>CAXYDR010000001.1:0-980000 GCA_964276095.1 uncultured Flavobacteriaceae bacterium
GCCCATTCTATCCCTACTTGTCAAAAATGAATTAAGAGCAAATTGTTTAAAGATTACTATAAGTTCTATTAACATCGAATATATTAGTTTCATGAGCTAATTTAAAAGAAAGGATATGTAGCTATTTCTATTAAACTTTATAGATAGTAAAATACTATCTTGCTTTATCAGCGTTAAAATAGAATTAAAAAAAAAAAAAGAAATGGAGATAGTATAAAACTACCTCCATTTCTTTTTAGTGTTAGAGTTTAATAAGTTACTTTATAACTACACTTAAACGTTCTACAGTACAATCAGATACACCTGATACATTATTAATTGAAATGCAAACTTCAATATAGTCGTTAGGGTCTAACGTTACAATTCCAGCTATAGCAAAATTACCGACATCATTTTTTGAAAACCTACGCTCTGCTGAAATAGCAGGAACTAATGCTCCGTTTTTAAATATATGAAACTCATATATTCTTGCATTATTTACAGTGTGGTTTAAAGTTCCAGTACAGATAAGTTCAAATTCTTTACATTTTGCTCCTACATAAGTTAACTTATTGTTTGCTGCGGTGGTTCTAAATAAATTACTAGCTGTAGTTGTTCCTGAAATTCCTACAGCAACATTACTAGTTACTAATGGGGTAACTATTGTATTATTAACCATGTAATAATACCCGCAGGCATCGTTGTCTGATTCCGAAGTTATTGATGTAGAATCAATAGTCCAATCATTATTGAAATTAAACTGATTAGAAGCTGTTGTATATTTATTAACATATGTTCCAGTACCATCAAATACAACACCAGTCATGATGCCTCTATTTAGAGTAGGGTTTGCACTAACATCAATAGCTGTTTTTCCTGAATAAACATTAGAGAAACCACTTTCTTTTTCGATAATATCAAATGCTCCAGTAAATGTTTCATAAGTTCCATTATTACTGTCGAGCCATTCTTGATTATTTAGTATCAAATTTTTGATGCCATCAAATGTAACTCCTGTTGTATTTCCTTTGTACTCACAATTTGTAAATGAAACCAACTCATACCCCTTAATAGTTCCTAGACTAGTTGAGTTAATGACGTCTACTGCAATAACAAGTAATTCTTCAGTTTTAGCAGAATCATCTAAATTAAAGAGCATACCGCCAGAAGCATTTAAAGTTATATTTTTTAATTCCCCTCCTTTATTTCCAACAAATAACGATCCCGTAGCTTTACTGATAATATCCTCACCAATATCGTTACCGATAATAGTGGCGTTATTAAGGTTTAAAGAATTGGCCATAATAATATTACCATTAATTTCATATAATACATTCTCATTTAAAGTGATTGTACTACTAACTGCTGTAGGGAAATCTGCCTCGCTTTTAACTAATACATAGTTATCTCGACGAATTGTATCAGCAAGTATTTCCTTCCATGAAGAGCTATCAAAATCATAGTAATAAAAGGAATCTAAATCAACATCAAAAACTAATAAACCTTCGGCAGGCGTACTGATAGCGTTTCTTTGTATAGTCGTCATTCTAGGGGCTAAAAGGCCTTGTGTAGTAGACGTCACATCTAATATTGAAGATTGATTGGGAGAAGTTGTTCCTATTCCAACTTGAGCATATGTTGGTAAGTAAAGCATACTTACAATTAAAACTGAAAATATTGTGTTTTTTTGAAACATACGAAATATTGGTTTTGTGTATTAGTATTCCTTTACTAATATGTTCCCAAAAAAAATAAAACGTTACCCTTTAAATATATAAATTTTATTTAATTCCTTTGAAGTTAGTTGTGAAACATATATTTAAGCCATATAAACAACTGTTTTTTTGTTGTTTATATGGCTTATTGTTTACTAACTCTTAATATGAATACTAACTTAATGTATTTTAATATTATTTATTAAGTGTGTTGTTTTTAAAGATTTCTGATATTCCATTCAATTGTTCTGTATCAAAATCAGAGTTTTTAAATACTTCAACTAAACTTAGTAATTGTGAAGGGTTTATACCTCTACCTAATAAACGAACAATTACAAATCCTTTAGAATTATCGCTTCCAAAAACGACAACTTCATCTATAGATTTATCAGAGCCAAGGTACTTTATAATTGCTCCTTGTTTATCGGCTCCATATTTGATAAGTGTTTTATAGGAATCATTGGCTAAAATAGTTTTTATTTTAAGCCTTTCAGTCTCATATATAGAACTGTTATCATCAGTTTTGTTAAACCCTAATACGTTAAGTTTTCCAATTGAATTATAAGCTTTCTTTTGTTTTTCTGTAAGTGTATTTTCGTCAATTTTTAAAGCGCTTGATGGTATATCTATAGCTATAAAGTTTTGATTTTCTTGATTGTCAACATAATACTTCTGTAATGAAGGTTCAGAGTCACAGCTTATAAATATGATTCCAATAATAAGTGTTGTAAATATTAATTTGATTGATTTCATTTGATTGATGTTTTAATCCATCTCAATTATATTTAATAAAATTGAGATGGATTTGTGAATTATTTTCTTTTAGCTTTCTTTAAGTGTTCTCCTCCAGGGATGTTCATTTCTTTGGTTAACTTAGAAACCTGTTTAAGGTCAAAATCACCAGTTAATGAAAGTAATACTGTTTCAATTTCTTTCCCATCAACCTTAAGGTCAGTACCTTTTACAAACATTAATAGTTCGCTAACTCTATTAGAGTTACTTCCTTCTTTCATGTAAAACTTTACATTTGTATCACCGTCCTTTACACGCATTAGCTCTTGTAAACTTGTTTTTTTAAGGTAGCTACTCATCATGTTTTGCATTTTTGATGTATTTGCTGAATTCTTGCTTACAAAAACTTTTAAACTTGTAATGTTTTTAATTAAGTTGATGTATTCATTTGCTTCAGGATCATCAGTACTTACATCGATTTTACTCATTAAGTTGAACATGTTCGCATCAACTATTACTGAAGTAATACCATCTTGATCTTCTAATTTGTCAAAATAATTTTGTGCATTTGTAAGAATTGGTAACAATGCTATTCCTAATATTAATATAACTTTTTTCATTTTTTATTTTTTAATTGATTATTTATTTGATTTAAAAATTTGATTTTTAGTGTTTTCAAATTCATTTAAATATCCTACTTTTTCAGCTCCGATATTAAAATTACTTGAAACTAACTGTAATGCTTTTTTAGTTTGATAATAGGCTAGTAAAGCTTCTTCCTCTTGTGTATTAGATTTCACATTGTTATAGGTGTAAAATCCAAATGCTAATACAAAACTCGCTGCAACTGTAAACCATTTATAATAACTTTTTCTAGGTTTTAATGGTATTGTTTTATGCGATATTTCATTTTTAGCAGCAGTAAAATATTCAAATAAATACTTGTATTGCTCTAAATGTGGCGCCACATTTTTTGAAGAAAAATAACTGCGCAATTCTTTTTCTTCAACAATAGAAGTTTCGGCTTCTAAATACTTTTCTATTAATTTATCTATGTTATTTAATTCCATAGTTGTGTTTTTTTATCAGCTGTTCCCTAATTGTTTTACGTGCTCTTGAAAGACTTACTCTAATTGCTGTTTCTTTCATATCTAGCACTTTTGCTATATCAGAAAATTCATACTGTTCTATATCCCTTAACTGCATTACCATTTGCTGTTGTTGTGGTAATTTCCTCATTAATTTGCTAACCCAAGCTAAACTATCTTGCTGTTCAATCTGTTTTTGTAAAGCAATAGATTCATCTTTATAATTATTATGAACAATCCTTAAATTTTGAGCTTGTTTAGATTTTAATCTATCAAAACAATAATTTTTTGTCATGGTCATGGCAAATGCCTCAGTGTTTTTATAACCAGCTATTTTCGTTTTATTTGCCCATAATTTTAACAGTATTTCCTGTGTTGCATCTTCGGCTTCTTCATTAGATACTAGCAAACGCTTTGCCAAACGGTACATTTTGTCCTTAAAAGGTAATACCAAGTTTAAAAAAGCAGTTTGATTCATTTAGTTTTATAGTTGTTCTTATATGTAAGACGATTCAATTTCTATTTTGTAACAATAAATGGCGTATTTTATTGAAATTACTATTAAATTAGACTTCACAATTTTTAAGTTCAATTTAAATTGTACGACTGATAAGTTACTATATATACTAAAACCTCAAAAATGAAACGATTTAAGTACATTCAAATAGTTATAATTTTAATTGCATTTACCTTAACAGCTTGTTTTGATGATAATGATGATGTAATTAATCCTACATCAACTACAGAAATTGGAGACTTTGTTTGGAAAGGAATGAATAGTTATTATTTATATAAAGACAATGTCCCTGATTTAGCGGATAATAGGTTTGCTACTCAAGGAGATTTGAATAATTATATTAACGGTTTTTCGTCTCCTAAAACACTCTTTGAAAATTTAGTGTATGATAGACCAACAACTGATAAGTTTAGTTGGATTGTTAGTGATTATGTTGCTTTAGAAGCTTCTTTTGCTGGAGTTTCAAAAAAGAATGGAATGTCATTTGGTTTTTTTGTTGACCCAGATTCTAATAGTAATAAGGCCTATGGTTATGTTCGATTTGTATTACCAAACTCAAATGCCGCTAATAACGGAATCATTAGAGGAGTTATATTTAACCGAGTTAATGGAGTTCAAATAACTTATGATAATGTAACAAATCAGATTGATAGTGAAACAATATCTTCTTTAAATGAAGATTCTTATTCAATTGAGTTGGCTACTTATAATGGATTGTTAGTTACACCAACTGGTAGTTCTGTTACATTAACGAAATCTATATTAACAGAAAACCCAATTTTACAATCATCAGTATTAGAAGTGAATACTATTAAAATAGGGTATTTGATGTACAATTCTTTTATTGCTAACTATGATGATCAATTAAATGCTGTATTTGCAAATTTTCAAGCAAATGGAGTAACTCAATTGGTGTTAGATTTTAGATACAATCCTGGAGGGTCTGTTCATAGTGCTATAACATTATCGAGTTTGGTTACAGGACAATTTGCAAATCAGATATTTAGTACAGAACAATGGAATGCTAAATGGCAAAGTTATTATTTACAGAATGATCCAGCTAAATTAATTAATACGTTTGTTACTGAAACAAGAAGCGGACAATCTTTAAATAGTTTAAATCTAACTAAGGTTTATGTAATAACTACAGGTCGTTCTGCGTCAGCAAGTGAATTGGTAATAAATGGTTTGAATCCGTATATTGATGTAGTACAAATAGGTACAGCAACTACAGGTAAGTTTCAGGCTTCGGTAACTTTATATGATTCACTTAATTTCGGAAAATCTGGGGCGAATCCTGGACATAAATATGCAATGCAACCATTGGTGTTAAAATCATTAAATAGCATAGGATTTACGGATTATTTTAATGGGTTTAGCCCAGATCCAACAATGGAATTATCAGAAGATTTTAGTAATATGGATGTTTTGGGTAATGAAACAGAACCTTTATTGGCATTAGCAATAGCAGATATTACTGGTTCTGGAAAAGCAGCACTTTTGACAAATAAAGAAAAATTGAATAAGATAAAAACTATCGATTTTTCCAACCATCCTTTAGAAAGTACAATGCATATTGGAAAATAATTATACTTTATATTATAGCAATAAAAAATGCCTTTCAAACTGAAAGGCATTTTTTGGTAATAAGGGGTAATAATATTAGTTGAAATATATTTTAGAAGAACCAACCTTTAAAGCCTTAGTATCAACTAAAGTATAAGTTGAATCATCATATATAACTAATTCACCAGTTCCTGCACCAAAATCAGCAGTAGTACCATAAATATAACCGTTTTTAACTGCTAGTCCTTCGTATAAGGTATCATCAATAACTTGAGTGATTGGCAATGTAGTATCAGTTTCATTCATTTTAAATACTCTAGAATTTGCGTAATAATAAACCATTCCATTATCATATGCAATAGTACTTGGAAACTCATCCGTAGGAAATGCTAAAGATAGTTCTACGATATCTGTACTTGTGTTTATTTTTTGTAAAAAAGCTCCTGTATTCCCTGTTGGGTTCCAATTAGAATCATAGGTAGTAGTACCTTCTGATATTGCCCAAATATTATTCGATGTATCAAATACCATTTCATCTGGTGTAGCTCCAACTGTTATCGATGAAATAGCATTGGTAGTTAAGTCTATCATATTAATAACGCTGTTAGCCCCCCATTTATGTGAAATATATAACTTATTATTAATAGCTAATATTTTCTCTGGTCCTTTCTCTATAGCGATCGTAGAGTTTACGGTATTAGTAGCTACATCAATTACCGCAATAAAATCATCGGTTGCATCTGAACTATCTCCCCAATTGGTAACATAACCCTTTCCGTTCGTAAAAACCATATTACGTGGATTATTTAAACCAGTGTCAATTGTTGCAACTTTAATGAAAGTGTAACGATCTACAACTTCAATTTTATGAGAACCATTTACTACGATGTATGCTAAGTTGTTATAAAATGCAATGCTTTGTGCTGTATCTCCTAAAGGAGCATTGTTATTTTGAAGAGAAAAAATTCCATTCTCAATTGTAGAAAAATCATTTGATACAAATGAAATAGAGGCATTACCTTGTAGGAAGTTACCTTCATTGTTTACTAAGATTCCATTTTCATAAGCTCCTAAAGCAACTGGTTGAAAATTTACTCCTTCATCATCAGAACATGAGGTGAATGTAAGTACTGCGGCAAAAAGGCCTAAAATTATTTTTTTTGTGTTCATAACTTAATTGTATTTGTAATTTATTGATATTAAAAAGTTTCTATTTGGCATTGGACGAGATGGAACTACCTCGTATTTTTTATTTAATATATTATTAACTCTACCAGAGAGTATAAAGTTATTTTTATTGATACTGAAATTATACAATACACCAACATTTGCTATTGAGTATCCTAATAAACTGGTAGTATTATTACCATTAGTAAAAATAGCATCAGTAAACACGTTTTCATAAAAAGCAGTGTACTTTTTGAAATGATAGCTTATAGTTCCATTAGCTTTATGTAGTGGTACATAAATAAGTTGCTTGTCAGTTTTTTGATCAATAGCTTTTACATAAGCATAGGTTCCAGAAATATTTATGTGATGTTTTTTATATTGAAATTCAGTTTTCACAGTAGCCTCAATACCATAATTTTTTACATTAGAAATATTACCAGGACGCCAGATACCGCTGTTATTTGGAGCCCATTTAATCATGTCCTTGGTATCAATATAAAAAGCTGCTAATTGTAGGCTACTTTTCTGATATTTAAAAAACTGGTTAAAATTAGCCTGATAAGATGTTTCGGGTAGTAAATCAGGGTTTCCTAAACCATCCCAGTATAAATCGTTATAGGTAGGTGTTCGAAAATTTTTAGATCCGTTTGCTCCAATTGTATACCATTTAAACAACTTATAATTTACATCTAAAGAGCCTATTAAAGGAACCTTAAATGTGTTTGTAGCTTCTTTACGACCTGTAATTGTATAACTAAATTTCTTAAATGGTTTATGAGTTAAGGATAGTATTCCTGCAATACTTCTACGTGTATTCTTACCAATATTATCGCCTTCTCCTTCAATTAAATTAGCATCTATAGCTCCTTTAATACTTAATTTATTGGAAAACTGATAATCTACATCAGCATTTGCTATAACACTACTTACCTCACTACCAGAAAATAAATGTTTTTTGCGCTTATTCTCAAAATATTTAAATTCTTCTTCTAAGTTAGCAATTCTAATATTATATGTTGTTTTTGTAGCTTTTCTGTTCCAAGCCAACATAAAACGTCGGTTTTTATCTTCTAACCTACTTTTTGTTGGGACAGATATGGTTCTAGCAGAATTTCTATTGTTAGTGAAGTAACTATAATATGCTTTTAGTATATCACGCTTTCCAATTTTATGAGCTGTATTAAATCCAACAGAAAAGTTTTCTACTTGTCCGTTATCATTAACTAAATCGGTATCTAAAAAGGGATAATCATTTTCAGCTGCTTGATGTTTTATGAATCCGTTAAAATAACTTTCTTCATTTGCGATGGTTACATTACCAGATTGGGTGTAGTTATCATAACTACCAATAGCAGAACCTAAACTAAAAGTTTGTTTCTTTTTAAAGTCTATTTGATGTTGTAAGTGTATACTACCACCAATAGCACCACTTCCATAAAAGCTACTACCACCGCCACTTTTAACGGTAATTTCATTAAACCCGCCTAAACCAACATTATTGAAATCAGTTTGTCCAGTTGTTTGTGAGTTAATGTTTATTCCATTCCAAATTACTGCAGTTTGTGAAGCATTTGTTCCTCTGAATGAAGGAGAACTAACCATTCCTAAACCATTTTCTTTTAAATAAAGAGAACTGTGTTGGCGAAGCAAATCAGTAAATGAGCCATTGTAATTTTGTAATAAGGAATCAGATAGTTTTATAAGGATAGTTTTATCAACGGCTTTTTTTAAACGCACATCTGATAGGGTTACCGTTTCTAATGTAACAATAGAATCCTGTTGCGCATACAAGGTTGTAAAGGCAAATACAGCTAAAACGAAAGATATAAATTTTCTAATCATAATATAAGCTGTCCTTCGCCAGAAAACAGTAAAATATTTAGTTTATGAATTGGCAGGTCTCCTGACTTACATCTTATTGCTACCTTCCCATCAAAATGACAGTGGTGTAAAGTGTACAATAAGTGCCTTTCGGCTAAGCTTACAGTTGCTGGGACAGTTTAAGTTTTTCACTTAATTCCCTTTTAATTTAAAACTGATTATTCAATTTTAAAACCAAATTCGGCGCAAAAGTAATCTTTTTTATCCATTTTTGCAGTATAGAAATAATTAATATTAAATGAAGAAAGCGGTTTTTAATTGGAGTGGAGGCAAGGATAGTGCGTTAGCATTGCATTATATATTGCAACAAAAAGAGTATCATATTGAAACCTTGTTGACCTCTGTAAATGATACTTTTAATCGAGTGTCTATGCACGGGGTTCGTACAGAATTATTGCATCAACAAGCTAATTCATTGGACATTCCTGTACTTGAATTACGCTTGCCAGAAAGTCCAACAATGGATGTGTATAACTCAATATTGACGAAAACAAACAACACTTTAAAAGCACAAGGAATTGCATATAGTATTTTTGGAGATATTTTTTTAGAAGACTTAAAAAAGTATCGAGAAGAACAATTAGCAACTGTTGGAATTAAGGCTCATTTCCCATTATGGAAACGTAACACAAAAGAGTTAGTACATGAGTTTATTGATTTAGGTTTTAAAACTATTGTAGTTTGTACGAAATCGGAATTGTTAGGTGAAGAGTTTGTTGGAGAAGTAATTACGAAAGATTTTTTGAAAGAACTACCTAAAAACGTAGATCCGTGTGGTGAAAATGGAGAGTTTCATACCTTTGTTTACGATGGACCAATTTTTAAAAAGCCAATAGACTTTACTATCGGGGAGAAAGTATATAAAACTTACGAAGCGCCTAAGAAAAAAGAAGACGCTTGTTTTTCCAGTACACCAAGTACTAAAGAAATGGGATTTCATTTTTGTGATTTAATACCAGTTCAGTAACCAATTAAAACTAATTGACTGGTTAATTATAGATTGTTGTTAAAGGGGTATTTAGGTTGTTTTTTTAGAATAAATTATATTAAATAAATTTTACTTTTGCATTATGATTAAAAATATATTACTTGTTTTCAGTTTGCTGTTTTTTATAAATTGTAAGAAAGTAGCTGAAAAGAAACAGCCTTTTTTAATTACAGAAAATAAAATTGAAACAGAGTTTGCTACAGGATTTGATGTGGTTAAAGAAGAAGGCTATAGTGTGATTACTTTAAACATGCCATGGCCAAACGCAACAAAACCTTTTAAATATTTGTTGTTAGATAAAGGAGTTCAAGTGCCAGAGGCAGTAACTTATAATGAATTAATTCGTGTTCCCGTGGAAGAATTAGTAGTAACATCAACCACACACATTCCTGCATTAGAGGCTTTAGGCGTTTTAGATAAACTAGTAGGGTTTCCTAATACCAATTATATATCATCTGTAGCTGCTAGGAAATTGGTAGATGAAGGGAAAATAAAGGAATTGGGTAAAAATGAAAGTATAAATTTAGAAGTTTTAATTGAGTTAGAACCTGATGCTGTAGTCAGTTTTGGTGTAAATGGAAGTAATAAGACATTAAATAATATTAAAAAATCAGGAATTCCTGTTTTATACAATAGTGAATGGCTAGAACAACATGCTTTAGGTAGAGCTGAATGGATTAAATTTTTCGGATTCTTGTTTAAAAAAGAAGATTTAGCAAATGAGATCTTTAATCAAATTACAGAGGATTATTTTGAAGCCAAAGCACTTGCAAAAACGGTGAAAAATAAACCAACAGTTTTAAGCGGTATGCCTTTCAAAGATACGTGGCATATTCCATATGGAAATTCATGGGCAGCACAGTTTATTGATGATGCAAATTCTAAATATTTATGGGCTGATAAAAAAGGAAAAGGAAGTATTGCATTAAATTTCGAGTCGGTTTTAGAGAAGGCAAAAGATGCAGATTATTGGATTGCTATTGGAAGTTATGATACTAAAGAACAATTATTAGAAAGTAATTTGCATTACCAACAATTTGATATGTTTCAAAAGAATAACATTTACATGTCTAATAAAAAAGGGGAAACTGGAGGATTATTGTTTTATGAAGTAGCACCAACACGTCCTGATTTAATTTTAAAAGATTTAATTAAAATTTTTCACCCTGAATTACTACCTAATTACGAATTACATTTTTATACACAATTAAAATAAATTGAAAGCTAACAGAACATACTCAAGCCTATTTATCATACTAACACTATTGTTAGTGCTATTTTTTATGATAAATATAAGTTTAGGATCAGTAATGATTTCTTTAAAAGATGTAGTTCAGGTTTTACTAGGCGATGAAAGCATTAAAGAATCATGGCAATATATTATAATCAATTATAGAATTCCAAAGGCAATAGTAGCAGTTTTAGTAGGTGCAGGATTAGGCGTTTCTGGCTTGTTAATGCAAACATTATTCAGAAACCCTTTAGCAGGACCTTATGTTTTAGGGTTAAGTTCAGGAGCTAGTTTAGGAGTTGCAATAGTTATTTTAGGAGCTTCATTATTTGGTGGTGTTTTTGGACAGTTTTTAGTGAATAAATGGAGTTTGATAATAGCATCTAGCGGTGGGAGTTTCCTTGTGCTTTTAGCTGTAGTTATTGTAAGTTCTCGTGTAAAAGATACAATGGCTATTTTAATTATAGGGTTAATGTTTGCAAGTGTAACTGCAGCTTTAGTTAGTGTCTTGTCTTATTTCTCAACTGCTGAGGAATTACAACGCTATATATTCTGGAGTTTTGGTAGTTTAGGAAACTTAACATGGAATGAATTAACTATTTTATTTGCGGCTTTTGTTATAGGAATAGGATTAACTATATATTCTATTAAATCATTAAATATATTGTTGTTAGGTGATAATTATGCCCAGAGTTTGGGATTGAATATTAAAAAACATCGGTTTATATTAATTTTAGCAACGAGTGTTTTAGCTGGAAGTATAACTGCTTTTGTAGGTCCAATTGCATTTGTAGGTTTAGCAGTACCACATTTAACAAAATTGTTTTTTGATACTTCTAATCATAGAATATTAGTTCCAGCAGTACTATTGTCAGGTAGTATATTATTGTTGTTATGTGATAGTATTTCACAATTACCTATGAGTGAATTTACATTACCAATTAATGCAGTAACATCTTTATTTGGTGCTCCTGTAGTAATTTGGTTATTAGTCAGAAAAAAGAAATTGTTTGTTTAAAAATGAATGAATTAAAACAACATATCGTCCTAAAGGTAGCAAATCTTTCTATTGGTTATCAAACTAAAAAAGAGCAAACTACTGTAGCAAAAAACATTAATTTTGAGCTAGTTAAAGGAGAGCTTATTGGTTTAATAGGTGCAAATGGAATAGGGAAATCTACCTTATTAAAAACGATAACTAAATCTCAAAAAGCTTTAGATGGGTTTATTTATGTAAATGGAAAATCACTAGATGATATTCCCAACATGACTTTGGCAAAAGAGATGAGTGTTGTATTAACAGAAAATGTATCGCAAACTAATTTATCAGTTCAAGAGTTAATAGCTTTAGGAAGGCAACCTTATACAAATTGGATTGGGACGTTATCAGAAGAAGATGAAATAAAAACAAAATCAGCTATTGAAGCTATTCAAATAACTGATTTAATTCATAAAAAGTGTTTTGAATTAAGTGACGGACAATTGCAAAAAGTAATGTTGGCACGAGCGCTCGCACAGGATACGGATATTATTATTTTAGATGAGCCTACTACACATTTGGATTTGTATCATAAAGTATCTGTTTTGAAATTACTTCAAAAATTAGCGAAAGAAACGAATAAAACTATTTTGTTTTCAACACATGAAATTAATGTTACTTTATCACTTTGTGACAAAGTAATAGTAATGAAAGAAGATGCTACTCATTTCGGATCTCCCCAACATCTAATAGAAGAGCAAGCTTTTGATGATTTATTTCCAGAAGATCTCGTTGTTTTCGATAGTGTTAGTGGTTCTTTTAAGATTAAATAAATATTCCCTTAATAATAGTTTTTTTTTATTAAAATCTCTTTACGGTTTACCGTAAGGAAATCATGTTGATTGATTTTAGATTTGTTAACTGAAAAAATGAGCTAAGTTTTTTTGAATTGGGCAAGATGCGTCCGGTTCAAAAATATTTTTGAGCTCAATTTAAAAATTAACTAAAATTTAAAAATGAAAACAAAACTATTATTATCAATCGTAGTGTGTGCTTTTTTTACAGCTATCTCAATTGCTCAAGAAAATCAAGAAAAATCAGAAATGAAGTATCGTAGAAGCTCTTTACATACAATTCTGATTGAATCTGAAGATTTTCCAAATAAAATTGTAGTTTTAAAGGCTTATAATGAAGCTCCTTTTCCTGATAAATATAACAACCACAATATTGGAGAAAAGTCATTTAATCCAAATCTTTATGTCGTATCTGATGAAGAAAAAGCCGTAATTGATGCCAAAAAAAGCAAAGCAGGTAAATTTTTAAAAGGAGCAATGGCAGATGAAAGTAAAGAAACAAACGATAGCGACAATTCTGCTTACATGCCTCTAATTATTGAAAAATACTTAAATGATAAAAAAATTGGTAGGCAATTAGTATCTAAATGGTTTAACAGGCAAGAAGATGGTTCGTTTAATATGGATTTAATTTTTGAAAGAGGAGTTTTTAATGCCGATTTTTTAGAATCCAAAGTTGCAGCTTCTTCTGCAAGAGGTAATTCAATACTAAAAGATGCAGGATTTGAATTGATAAAAAACACTTTTGTTGTGGTTACTAAATTAAATTTTGTAAGTAACGAGCCTATTGCTGCGGGAGTAAGGGATGCTCTTATAGAATCAGTAAAGGGCCAGTCTCCATTACTACAAAAAATGGCAATAAAAGGTGCAGAAAAAGTTTATGATAAAACTAAAGAAGGATATTCTGTTTGGACTACGGCTTATTTATACCAATTAAAATGGGATGAAGTTGCTTTTGGAGAGTTTATGACTAAATATTATTTTGATAATACTAATATCGATTCAAGTAAAAAAGGATCTTTTGATACTTCAGGTTTCTTTCAAATGGAATTTGTAGGGAAAGAAAAAGCAACTAGTTTGGTTACTTTTTCTTTAAAAGAAAAAAGAACAGAAGAGCAAATTATTGATTTATCTGTAACAAGAAATATTGATAAAGTATATGCGAAACTTCAGAAAAAGTATGATGTATTTAAAACTAAAACACCTTTATATACCGGACAGCCTATCACAGCAAAAATTGGTGTGAAAGAAGGACTTGAAGGAGGTGAAAAGTTTGAGGTTCTAGAGCAATTAATGGATCCTGAGACAGGAATTATTGAATATAAAAGAAAAGGAACTATAACGGTAAATAAAAAACTTATTTGGGACAACAGATATAATGGTAGTGAAGTTATAGATGAAGAGGTAAAAGCTACTACGTTCAAAGGAGGTAAGAACTACTATTCTGGTATGCTAATCAGACAATTGAAATAATTTATTAATACCCTGCCTTACTTTAAGGCAGGGTAAAAAACATACAAATGAAGAAATTTATTTATAAACATAACTTTATACTAACATTGATACTAATGTTAGTAACTTTTTCAAATGTTAATGCCCAACGAAGAGCTAAGAAGTTAGCAGATAAAGATACGCAAGCATGGAGATATGAAGTAGAAGCGGTACAAACCGGTGTTCAAGGAACGTATTTGGTTAAAGTATGGTCGTACTCTAAAAAGCCCAATGTTGCTATTGAGCAAGCTAAAAAGAATGCAGTACATGGTATTATTTTCCGAGGTTTTGCAGGGAAAAGTGGTATACCAGGTCAAAAACCAATAGCAAGAAACCCTAATTTAGAAAATGAAAAAGCTGAATTTTTCAAAGATTTTTTTGCCACTGGAGGCAAATATTTAAAATTTGTAAGCCTAACTAATGATGGGGCTGTTGCTGCAGGTGATCGATTCAAAATCGGAAAAAAAGAATATAAAATAGGGGTGCTTATTTCTGTTAAAAAAGAATTGCTTAGAAAAGATTTAGAAGCATCGGGTATTATTAAATCACTCTCTCATGGGTTTTAATAAAGTCAAATCACTCGTAATTTTCATTTTTGTACTTTCTTTAAACTCATGTAATACTCAAAAAAATATTTCAGGATATTATTCTTTTGAAACAGAATGTTTGGGTGTTGAGTTAGACGGTTCACAAACGCTAAGGTCATGGGGTAAAGGTAAAAATAAAAGAGATGCTATTGTACAAGCTAAAAAAAATGCAGTTAGAGATGTTTTATTTAAAGGAATATCTAAGGGAAGTAAAGAATGTGATCTTAAACCTGTATTAATTGAGGTAAATGCAAAGGAAATGCATCAGGATTATTTCTTTTCCTTTTTTAAAGATGGAGGTAAGTATTCAAAATATACTTCTAATAAAGATGGTTCAGTAAAAAATAAATTTAAATCAAACAATGAGTTTATTATTGAGACGACCGTTAGGGTATTACGTAGTAAATTAAAAGAACAATTAATTAAAGATAATATAATTAAATAATGAAGAAAATAATATTATTCATAGTTGTAACTGTATTGGGAGTAAATGCACTTTTCTCTCAAGTAAAAAAGCCATCTATTATGGTTGTTCCAAGTAAAACTTGGTGTAAACAAAATGGATTTATGACAGAACATGATAACCAAGGTTCAATTGATTATATACCAGATTATGAAAGAGCTTTGTTGGATAACTCAGATCTGAAAAATGTAATTGTTAATATTAATAAGTTAATGATTGAAAGAGGTTTTCCTTTAAAATCTTTAGAAAAAACGATAGACAAGATAAAAAATAAATCTGCAGAAAATAGTATGAGATCTTCTAGCTCAACAGGAGCTTCTATTAATAAAAACCCGGTTGAGGAATTAAAGATGGTTGCTAAAGCTGATATAATTATGGAGGTTTTTTGGAAAAATGAATCGGCTCTTCCTAAAAAAGAAATCAGTTTTATAATCGAAGGTTTAGATGCTTATACAGGTAAGTCCATTGCAGTTGGGAATGGTGTTAGTAATTCATCATATAGTGCTTCTACTGTTGTATTATTAGAAGAAGCTGTTTTAGCACATATAGATGGTTTTAACTCTCAATTACAATCTCATTTTGATGATTTATTTTCTAATGGAAGAGAAATAGTGTTAAATATCAATGTTTGGGATGACTGGGGCGAAACTCTTGAAACTGAATTTGGCGATGATGAGTTAGGTATGTTGATAGAGGATTGGGTATATGACAATACTGTTGAGCATAGATTTGGTGCTCCTGAATCTTCAGAAAATGTAATGACAGTTGAACAAGTTAGGATACCATTATATTATGAACGAAAAGGTAGGCAAAGAGCTATGGATGCAGGTGCATTTGGTAAACTATTGATGAAACATTTAAAAGCTACTTATCAAATTGAAAGTAAGAGCGAAAATAATGGATTAGGTGAAGTAACATTGTTTTTAGGACATAAATAATAGGACTATGAAAAACACAGGAAAAACATTACTAGTTGCAATTTTAGTTGTACTATTTAGTATAAATACTAATGCGCAAAATAGCTTAGGGAAGTCAGATGATTCAGCAAGAATTGTTTTAAATTCTTATATACCTACACAGGTAGAAGGAATACCTAGTATAGCAAAAAGACATTTGACTAATAAATTAAATCAGATGGCTACAAAAAACGGAATGGGCGGTAGTGCATATAACCCAAGGTTTATTATAACACCAAATATAACTGTATTAACTAAAGATATTACTCCTACTGCTCCACCAATGACAGCTTTAACTTTAGAGGTTACTTTTTACATTGGGGATGGTATTACAGGTACTTTATTCTCAAGTGAGTCTATAGAAGTAAAGGGTGTTGGAAGAAGCGAAACCAAGGCGTACATTTCTGCAATAAAGCAAATTAAACCTTCTTATCCAGCAATAAAAGAGTTGATTAATACAGGGAAAACTAAAATTATAGAATATTACAATAGTAAATGTGATTTTATTATAAAAGAAGCGTTAACTAAAGCAGATAGAAAAGAATTTGAAGATGCAATTTCTAGTCTGTTAGCAGTTCCTGAAGTTTGTAAAGAATGTTATGACAAATGTCAAGATCATGCTGTGGTTATTTATAAAAAGAAAATGGAGAATGAATGTATGGAGAAAATTCAACAGGCAAGAACAGCAAAATCGAACAATAACTGGGATGAAGCTGCACTTCTATTAAGCGGAATATTACCAGACGTATCATGCTATAATGATGCGCAAGTTATTTTAAAAGAAGTAGAAGATCATAGGTGTTCTGTAGCTTTAGGAAAAGCTAATGGAGCTTGGTCATCTATGAATTCTGCTGACGCGGGGTATTGGCTTAGTCAGGTAAGTGCGGACTCTAAATGTTATAAGGATGCATTAGTACTAGGTAATAGTATAAAAGCTAAACTAAAGAAAGATGAAGATAAAGAGTGGAGCTTTAAATTAAAGGAGCAACAAGATAATACTGATTTGAAAAAACAAGCTATAAAAGCTGTAAGAGATGTAGGTGTTGCTTACGGAAGAAATCAACCTAAAACAGTAAATTATAATGTAAGAGGCTGGTATTAATTCATACTTCGATTATTATTGAAAAAGTGCTCTTAATAAGAGCGCTTTTTTTATACCTTTACTTTTTAATTTTTTATACTCAATGTCAGAAACAATCATCATTATCATTGCCAGTATCCTATTTGGTATTATAGGTTTTTTAATAGGGAAGCATATAGTAAAACTTCAAAGTAAATCTGAGTTGAGTGGTGTGACTGAACGGAACTCCATTTTAGAAAAACAATTGGTAGATGCAAAGCAGTCTGCAATTTCAGAAAACAAAAAAGCAGAAGATAATTTTACTGTACAATTGAATTCATTAAAAGAACAGTTGAGTAAATCTGATCAGGATAAAGAATTTATCAGAAAGCAAAAAGAGGAAGTTACTATTGAGTTAACAAAGCTTGATGCAGATTTTAAAAACTTGCAACAGAAGAATAACGAACAGAAAGCAGAAGTAGAGAATCTTCAAGAAAAATTCACCAAAGAGTTTGAAAATTTGGCGAATAAAATTCTTGATGAAAAAGCAAATAAATTTACGGAACTGAATAGAGAAAACATTAAAAGTATTTTAAACCCGTTACAAGAGAAAATTCAGCATTTTGAAAAGAAAGTTGAGGATACTCATAAAGAGAGTATTGGGCATCATGCTAGTTTAAAAGAGCAAATTTTAGGATTAAAAGATTTGAACCAACAAATGAGTAAAGAAACTCTAAACTTAACAAAAGCCCTAAAGGGAGACAGTAAGTTACAAGGGAATTGGGGAGAGTTAGTTTTAGAACGCGTTTTAGAAAAATCAGGATTAGAAAAGGATAGAGAATATTTTGTTCAGCAAAGTTTTGTAACTGAGGACGGAAGTAGAGTATTGCCAGATGTGGTAATAAATCTTCCAGATAACAAGAAAATGATAGTGGATTCAAAAGTATCTTTAACACATTACGAACGTTTCGTAAACGAAGAAGATACTACTTTACAACAACAATATTTAAAAGAACATGTAAACTCTATTAAAAGACATGTTGAGCAATTAGGTGATAAAAATTACCATGACTTATATAAAATTGAAAGCCCTGATTTTGTATTATTATTTATCCCAATTGAACCTGCATTTGCAGTAGCTTTAAATGAAGATAATTCGTTATATAACAAAGCATTTGAAAAGAATATTGTTATTGTTACTCCAACTACATTGTTAGCTACATTACGTACAATTGATACGATGTGGAATAATGAAAAGCAACAAAAAAATGCTATAGAAATAGCTAGGCAAGCTGGAGCATTGTATGATAAATTTCATAATCTAATGGCTGATTTAACAGGTGTAGGGAAGGACATGGATAGAGCAAAATCTAATTACTCTGCTGCCATGAATAAATTGTTTGAAGGAAAAGGTAATTTAATTACTTCTGTAGAGAAAATCAAAAAACTAGGAGCAAAAGCCAAAAAATCCTTGCCAGAAGCTATAGTAAATAAGGCAATTGAATCAGAAGGAATTTAATAAATAAATATCATGAAGAAAATAATTGTTTTAATAGTATTGTTTGTCACTTTAGGTATAGGAGCTTACTTTTCGTTTATTTATTATGTACCATATAGTGAAGGAGTACGTTCAGGTGAATTGATTAAAATAAGTAGGAAAGGAGTACTAATGAAAACTTGGGAAGGGGAAATAAGTCAAGGGATTTCTGGAGCTCAAATTTTTAAATTTTCTATTGAAGATAAAGAAAAGAAAGTGATATTTGATTTGCAAAAATATCAAGGTAATTATGTGAAAGTATATTATAAAGAACGTTACAAACACATATCCTGGTTAGGAGATACTAACTATTTTATAACTAAAGTAGAAAAGGAAAATTCACCGCATTTTGGGAAATAGTATAAATAAAAAGAGGAACGATCGTTCCTCTTTTTATTTATATTATTTTTTCCCTCTACCTTTTAAAACAGTTTCAATATCTTGTAGAGTATAGCCTTTTGCTTTTAAAAGAATGAGGTAATGATACATCAAATCGGCGGCTTCATTTTTAAATAGATTAGCATCATTATCCTTTGCTTCAATAACTAGTTCTACAGCTTCTTCACCTACTTTTTGAGCAACTTTATTTATCCCTCTTCGAAATAATTGGTTGGTGTATGAACTTTCGTCATTATCATCTATTCGTTGGGAAATTGTCTGCTCTAATTCATATAAAAACCCTTTTGCAGGATCAGTTCCAAAACAGGTAGTTGTCCCTTTGTGACAAGTAGGTCCAATGGGATTAGCCTTAATTAATATTGTGTCATTATCGCAATCTACTTCAATAGATTGGACAAATAAAAAGTTTCCTGACTCCTCTCCTTTAGTCCATAACCTGTTTTTACTTCTACTATAAAAAGTAACTTTTTGTTCTTTTCTTGTTTTCTGAAGGGCTTCTTCGTTCATATATCCTAACATTAATACTTGTAGTGTATTATTGTCTTGAACAATTATCGGTACTAAACCGTCCCCTTTTTTGAAATCTATAATCATGATATTATATTGTTTTGTTTTCAGTAATTCTTACTGGAATATTTTTATTTTGCAAATAATCTTTAAGTTCAGGAATTGGTATTTCACTATAATGAAATATACTTGCTGCTAAACCTGCACTTGCTTCTGTATTTGTAAATAAATCAGAAAAGTGAACTTTTGTTCCAGCTCCACCAGAAGCAATAACAGGTATGTTGATAGTTTTACTAACCTGATTGGTAATGTCCATAGCAAACCCAGCTTTAGTGCCGTCATTATTCATAGAGGTTAATAAGATTTCTCCTGCTCCTAGTTCTGTAGCTTTCTTTGCCCACTCAATAGTTTTTAAAGGAGTACTGGTTCTTCCTCCGCGTATAAAAACTTTCCATTCATTATCTACATATTTTGTGTCAATAGCAACAACAACACACTGGCTTCCGTACTGATTTGCTATTTCTGAAATTAACTCAGGGTTTTTTACTGCCGAAGAGTTGATACTTACTTTATCCGCACCGGCTTTAATAATGTTTTCAACATCACTAATAGAGTTTATTCCACCACCTACGGTAAACGGGATATTAATTTCTTTAGCAATTTCTTGAACTAAATCAACTAATGTTTTTCTGTTTTCTACAGTAGCAGTAATATCTAAAAACACTAATTCGTCAGCACCTTCTTTTACATACCTTTTAGCAAGTTCAATAGGATCTCCTGCATCTTGAATGTCGATAAAATTGATTCCTTTTACTGTTCTACCATCTTTGATGTCCAAACAAGGAATGATTCTTTTTTTTAACATAGTAATTAAATTATAAGATTGAAGAAAGCTCCTTTAGGCTTATATTTCCTTCATAAATAGCTTTACCTAAAATAGTGCCTTCACAGCCCATTTCTTTTAAAGTAATCAAGTCCTCTATATTTGATACACCACCACTGGCGATTAATTTAATATTTGTTTCAGATAAAATTTCTTTATACAAATCATTTGAAGTTCCTTGAAGCATTCCGTCTTTTGAAATATCAGTGCAAATCACATTAGTAATACCGTTTTGTTCATAGGCTTTAATAAAATCAATTATATCTAATTCAGATGTTTCTAACCATCCATTAGTTGCAATTTTTCGGTTTAAACAATCTGCTCCTAAAATAATTTTGTTACTTCCATATTGACTAAGCCAATTAAGAAAAACATCAGGATTTGAAACTGAAATACTACCTCCTGTAATTTGATTAGCACCAGATTCAAAAGCGATTTTTAAATCTTCATTAGATTTTAAACCTCCACCAAAATCAATTTTTAAATTTGTATTAGAAGCAATTTTTTCTAATATTTTATAGTTAACTATATGTTTTGATTTTGCACCATCCAAGTCTACTACGTGTAAATATTGAATTCCATTGTCTTCAAATTCTTTTGCTACCTCTAAAGGATTTTCGTTGTATATTTTTTTGGTACTGTAATCACCTTTCGTTAGGCGAACACATTTACCATCTATAATATCTATTGCAGGGATAATTCTCATAATTCTAAGAAGTTTTTAAGTATTTGCTCACCGATATCTGCTGATTTTTCAGGGTGAAACTGAGTTGCGTGAAAATTATTTTTTTGCATAGCTGTACCAAAAGGTAAAATATAATCACAGATAGCTATAGTTTGTTCGTTAATTTCGGCGTAATAACTATGCACATAATAAACATCATTGTTAAGCTCAATATTTTTAAATAAGGGGCTTTTAGTAGTTGTAAAGCTATTCCATCCCATATGTGGAACTTTAGCTGTATCGGGAAATTTTTTAACATTAGCATCAAAAATACCTAAACAAACAGTATTAGCTTCTTCACTGAATTTGCACATTAATTGCAACCCAAGACAAATACCTAACATTGGTTTCTCAATAGTTATTAATACCTTATCTAATCCTTTTTCAATTAGATATTTCATAGCAGAGCTTGCTTCTCCTACACCAGGAAAGATGACTTTGTCTGCATTTAATAATTCAGCAGCATCATCAGTTATAATACTTTCATACCCTAATCTAGTTAGCGCATTTTGTACCGAACGGATATTACCTGCATTATATTTTACTATTGCGATCATTTATATAATTCCTTTTGTACTCGGGATAGAGTAATTATTAGTTTTTGCTACAGCCATTTTTATAGCTTTGGCAAATGCTTTAAAAATAGATTCTATTTTGTGGTGTTCATTATCACCTTCTGATTTAATATTCAAATTACATTTTGCTGCATCACAGAAAGATTTAAAAAAGTGCATAAACATTTCTGAAGGCATTTCTCCAATCATTTCTCTTTTAAACGATGTTTCCCAAACTAACCATGGTCTACCACCAAAATCTATTGCAACTTGAGTTAAACAATCATCCATTGGTAATAAAAACCCATAACGCTCTATTGCTTTTTTACTGCCTAAAGCTTTTACAAAAGCCTCACCTAACGCAATTGCTACATCTTCAATTGTGTGGTGTTCATCAATTTCTAAATCACCTTTAACCTGAATATTTAAATCTAAGTTTCCGTGTTTCGAAATCTGTTCTAACATGTGATCATAAAAACCTAAACCAGTAGAGATATTACTTTTTCCAGAACCATCTAAATTTACTTCAATAGCAATATTAGTTTCTTTGGTAATGCGATTTACACTTCCTTTTCTAGGTTTAGATTTAAGGTATTGGTAAATATCTTCCCAACTTTCGGTAATTAATGAAGCGTATTTATTAGCGTCTTTACTAATGAAAATCCCTTGGCACTTTAGGTTTTCTGCTAATTCAATATCTGTAGCTCTATCACCTATTACGAAGGAGTTTTCTAAATCGTAGTTACCATAAATATACTTTGGCAATAAACCTGTTCTTGGTTTTCTTGTAGGAGCATTGTCTTCAGGAAAACTTTTATCAATCAGGACTTCGGAGAATATAATCCCTTCGTTTTCAAAAGCTTGAATAACTTTGTTTTGCGCTGGCCAAAAAGTGTTTTCAGGAAAAGAATCTGTACCTAAACCATCTTGGTTAGTTACCATGACTAACTCATAATCTAGCTCACGAACAATTTTACCTAATCCTTGGAAAACACCTGGATAAAACTCTAATTTTTCTAAACTATCTAATTGATAATCAATAGGAGGTTCTATTGCTAATGTTCCGTCTCTATCTATAAAAAGTACTTTCTTCATGTTAACTATTCTTAAGTGCGTTTATTAATTTGGTGTTTTCATTAGGACTTCCAATTGTTATGCGGATACAGTTTTTAATGACACTATTTCTGTTTCTAATAATTATTTTCTGAGCTACTAAATTGTTGTATGTTTCCTTAGCATTATTAACTTCTATTAATAGAAAATTAGCATCTGAAGGATATACTTTTTGTACTTGAATTAGTGTTTTTAAAGCTTTTGATACTCTCTCTTTTTCAACTAATATCAGCTGTTTGTTCTTTTCAAATGCAGTAGTATTTCTTATTGCGATAATGGCAGCTTTTTGGTTTAACTCACTTACATTATAGGGAGGTTTTACTTTATTGAATAAGTTTATTATGTTGATATTTGTATATGCAACACCAACTCGAGCGGCGGCTAATCCCCATGCCTTACTGAAGGTCTGGGATACAATTAAATTTGAATACTCGTCTAACTTTGTGCTCCAAGAGTCTCCCAAGCTGAAATCAATATATGCTTCGTCCAGAATTACTATTCCATTAAAATTATCCAAAACATATTCTATATCTGCCTTGTTAATTGTGTTCCCTGTAGGATTATTAGGCGAACAAATAAAAATAATTTTTAAACATTCATCTTTTAAATATGGTTTTACTTCATTTATATTGATTTGAAAGTTAGATGTTAAAGGAATCTTAATCAGATCAATATTATTGATGTTTGCCGAAACATCATACATGCCGTAAGTAGGAGTGAAAGTAAGCGCCTTGTCTTTTCCTGGATTGCAAAATATTCTGAATGCTAAATCAATCACTTCATCACTTCCATTGCCGATAAAAATATTTTCTGTAGCGATATTTTTTAAAGAGCTCAATGAATTTTTCAATTCTTTTTGTTTCGGATCAGGATAGCGATTTAATTTCCCATAGGGATTTTCGTTAGCATCTAAAAAGACACTAGCTTCACCTGTATACTCATCCCTTGCACTTGAGTAGGCTTTCAAGTTTAAGATGTTTTTTCGGACGATATTTTTTAAACTAAACATTTTCTTTCAATCTTAGTGTTACTGCATTTTTGTGTGCAAATAATTCTTCAGCTTCTGCCATTAATTCTATAGCGGGTCCAATATTCAGAATCCCTTGTTTTGTTATTTTTTGAAATGTTACTTTCTTTACAAAACTGTCTAAAGAAACTCCACTATAGTTTTTAGCGTATCCATTTGTTGGTAATGTGTGATTTGTACCACTGGCATAATCTCCAGCACTTTCACAGCTATAATTACCAATAAATACAGAACCAGCATTCGTAATATCATCTAGCCAATCATCAGCTTTCTCAGAAGCTAAAATTAAATGTTCAGGTGCGTATTCGTTACTGAATTTGATACAATCACTAATCGATTCAAGAACGATAGAGCTACTCTGCTTAAGCGCTTGTGTAGCGATATCAACGCGTGGTAATTCAGCTAATTGTTTTGTTATTTCAATATTGGTTTCCTCTATTACTTTTTCATTATCTGACAGTAACATTACCTGACTATCTATTCCATGTTCTGCTTGTGAAAGAAGATCTGCTGCTACAAATGCAGGATTGCTTGTTTCATCTGCAATTATTAATACTTCACTTGGTCCTGCTGGCATATCAATTGCAACTCCACTTAATTGAACTAATTCTTTAGCTTTAGTGACATACTGATTTCCTGGCCCAAATATTTTATATGCTTTTGGTACAGATTCGGTTCCAAATGCCATAGCAGCAATAGCTTGTGCACCACCTGATTTATATATGTTAGTAATCCCAATAAGGTTAGCAGTATATAAAATTGCTGGGTGAATTTTGCCATCTTTGTTTGGTGGGCTGCATAATATAATTTCTTTACAACCTGCAAGTTTTGCAGGAATTCCTAACATTAAAATAGTAGAAAATAAAGGTGCCGTTCCTCCTGGAATGTATAGTCCAACTTTGTCAATAGGTAAACTCTTTCTCCAACACTGTACACCTGGAGTTGTTTCGATAATTTCAACGATACTCTTTTGAGAAGCGTGAAATTTTTCGATATTGTTTTTTGCTAAATTAATAGCAGATTTTAATTCATCTGACACCAATGTTTTAGCTTCAGAAATTTCATTTTTACTAATTGAAAGACTTGTCAGTTTAACATGGTCAAACTTTTGTGCATAGGCTAGTAAAGCCTGGTCTTTATTGCTCTTCACATTTTCTAAAACTTCAGATACTACTGAGTTTAATTCTACACGAGCAATCTCTGGTCGTTTAGTTAGCGTTTTCCAATCTTGGCAGCTAGGATATTTAAATACTTTCATTATAATACAATTTTATCAATAGGAACAATTAAAATACCTTCAGCTCCAGCATTTTTTAACTCGTCAATTACATCCCAGAATTTACTTTCTTCAATTACTGAATGTAACGAACTCCATCCTTCCTCTGCAAGAGGTAATAGCGTAGGGCTTTTTAAAACTGGGAGGAGGTTACTAACTTCTTCAATTTTATCATTAGGCACATTCATTAAAATGTACTTAGTATTTTTTGCTCTTAAAACCGATTGAATTCTAAACACTAATTGGCTTAATATAGTCTCCTTTTCTGGAGATAATATGTTAGACTTTGCTAATACAGCTTCAGATTTTAAAATCACTTGTGTTTCTCTTAAACCGTTTTTAAATAAGGTGCTTCCAGAACTTACAATATCACAAATACCATCAGCTAATCCGATATTTGGTGCTATTTCTACTGAGCCAGAAATAACATGTATTTCAGCATCAATATTATTTTTTGTTAAACAGTTCTGTAAAGTATTTGGGTAGGAAGTAGCAATTTTTTTTCCATTGAAATATGTTAAATCATCAGAAATAACCTCTTTGGGAACCGCTAAAGAAACGTTGCATTTTGAAAATCCTAATTTTTCGATAATTTCAACTTTCTTGTCTTTTTCAATTAATAAGTTCTCACCGATAATGGCAATGTCAACAACCCCATCTTCAAGATATTGTGGTATATCAGAGTTTCTTAAGTATAAAATTTCTAATGGAAAGTTAGAAACATTAACTTTTAATTGATCTTTGCCATTGTTGATTTCAATGCCACAATCTTTTAATAATTTAAGGGAATCTTGATTTAATCGTCCGCTTTTTTGAATTGCGATTTTTAGTGTGCTCATCTTTTAATTAATTATGACTGAGCAAACCTGGAGGTGAATAAAAACAAAAAACCCGTCTGATTTACTCAGACGGGTTTTGAAAAATATTTTTTAAATTACATATATCAAATCCTGCTCGCCTGAATGCAAGTATGAAAATGATGATGATGTAATTGATTAAAATTCATGATAATAATTGTAATTATGATGGCAAAGCTAAATAGTTTTTTTAGTTGACCAAGTTATTTGTTACTTTTTTAAGTAAAATTATTTTTTACGATCTTGAATAAGAAGAGCTAATTCCTTACCATATATAGTGTTTTTAGCTTTCTTAGAAAGTCCATTGTAGATAGAATCTAAGTACTTTACATTAGCTTCAGAAATCTCTCTAGCACCAATAAAAGCAGCAACAGACGTTCTTTTGTGATTCAATGCAAACTGAATTGCTCTTAGGTATTTTGATCGCATTAATGAGCTTATTTTTTTATCTAAAGCAACGATACCTTCTTGGTCATTTTTCAATTGAGCTTGAATAAATTCTAAGTTTGCTTTACCCAATTCAGCATTTATATTTTTTAATGAGTTTTGATATTCGATGTAAATCCTATGATTTTTACTACCTGTAATGTTTACTTTAGAGTTTATTTTATCTAAGTGAGTATTTAATTTCAATTCTCCTTTTTCTCCAAAGAAAGTTATTCGGTCATTATATTCCGTACCATCTACTTTATCAACATAAACGTAAAATAGTTCAGGGGATTCTACAACAGTACTTAATGAGAATGTATCTTGTCCGTCAACTATAATAGAGTCAAGATTAATTAAAGAACTATCTTGTATTTTTTGTAAATAAACAGTCCCTTTTTTTAATCCTGTTATCGTAGCTTCAATATTCATTTCATTTTCTCTTTTACAAGAAACTATGCTTATGATTAATGCTAAAAGGAATATTGTCTTTTTCATTCTATTACTTGTTATATGTTATACTTATTTAATAGTGCAAATATGCAATTCTTTGCTAACTGTGGCAATTATATTATGCCGAAACAGCAACGATTTCCATTAATATCGTACAGATAATTGCTGCAATGGTACCTATGGCATATCCCATAACTGCAAGTAGCACACCTACAGTTGCTAATGAAGGGTGAAATGCAGATGCAACAATAGGGGCAGAGGCTGCTCCACCGACGTTAGCTTGACTTCCAACCGCTAAAAAGAAATATGGTGCTTTGATAAGCTTTGCGATTAATATTAATAATAGCGCATGAATTGTCATCCAAATAACACCTACAGCTATTAAGCCTGTATTATCTAAAATCATTGTCAAATCCATTTTCATCCCAATGGATGCAACTAATACATAAATGAATACACTTCCAAATTTACTTGCACCTGCACCTTCGTAATTTTTTGCTTTAGTAAAGGATAAAAGTATAGCAACAATAGTTGCAAGGGATATCATCCAAAAAAAACTAGACCCAAGGAAAGTAAACATATTTCGTGTAAACGGAGATTCAATACCAGCTACAAAATTCTTACATAATGGAGCTAAATAACCTGATCCGAAATGAGCAAAACTTACTGTTCCAAACGCAATAGCAAGCATAATCATTATATCTGTTAATGAAGGGTTTCGCTTTACACTTTCAGTAAAGGTCGACATTTTATCTTTTAAAGCTTCTATAGAAGAGGTATCTGCATTTAGCCATTTGTCTATTTTCTTAGACTTTCCAATTCCTATTAATAAAATTGCCATCCATATATTAGCAACAACAATATCAACAAAAACCATTGTACCGTATTTTGATTGGTTGTAACCATATATTTCCAGCATAGCAGTTTGGTTTGCTCCACCACCAATCCAACTTCCTGCAAGAGTAGATAAACCTCTCCATACAGCATCAGGACCAGCTCCTCCAACAGTTTCTGGTGAAACAATGGACACAATTAAAACGGCAATAGGTCCACCAATAACAATACCAATTGTTCCGGTGAAGAACATAACCAAAGCTCGCCAACCTAAGTTAAATACAGCTTTTAAATCAATACTTAGCGTCATTAATACTAATGCTGCAGGTAGTAAAAATCTACTGGATACATAGTATAAGTTAGAATGGTGTTCAATTATTTTTCCTGTGGTATCAGTAGTTTCCCATTCTGGAGCAATTACTCCTAAAGTAGTAAATAGGGCAGGAATCATGTATGCCATAAATAGTCCGGGAACTATTTTGTAAAACTTTTTCCAAAAACCAGATTCCTTAGATTCTGTATAGAATATGAATCCTAGTGAGAGCATTAATACTCCAAATACTATTGTATCATTTGTAAAAATTGGTGGGTTGTCCATTTTTAAATTGTTTAGTTTTTCCGCAAAGTACAAAAATCAATAGCCTTAATGCAAGCATAAGGTTATGAATTAAACTATAGTATTTAATGTATAGAAATACTAGTATAAAATTGGTCGATTTGAGAAACTAAAAAGCAGCTCAAAGAGCTGCTTGATGAACATATGATTAGGTATGTATTATTTTATAAAAGAAATAATTTTTTCTACCAATTCCGGAGAGTTTTTCAAAAGAGGCATATTATAACTTTTGGTATTTTCTTGAGGATCTTTGCTAGCTACAGTTTTTAATACATGGTTCATGTTTTCAATAATTACTAGTTTAGCATCATCTTTAGCTTTTTTAAGTAATTCTGCTTCAGCTATAGAAACTTGAATATCATTTGTGCCATTTATAATTAATGTAGGGATGTTTAATTTTGCTAGCTCTTTTGTAGGCGAATAAGAAATCCAATTCATAATAAATGGTTGTACATCTAAATTAAAAATATTAGCCAGCCCAGGATTGAAGTTTTTATCAATATTTCCTGTTTTCATAATGTCAAAAGTTTTTTTGGCGCTTTCAACTAAGTCATTTGCTCCCATCATACCGATTTGTTCTAAGATAACCTCATCAATTGGCTTACCTGGTCCTGCTATAGAAATAAACCCATCTACGTTTTCAGTAGCAGCTAACATTCCTACTAATGAACCTTGGCTATGACCGATAACATAAATTTTGTCATAACGTTTCCTATTAGTAAAGTAGCTTACTACTTTTTGAGCATCTGTTACAAAATCATCAAAACGGACTTTCTTGATGTTCTTTGCATTAGATCCTTTTTTCAACATTGTTAAAGCACGTTTATCATACCTGAATGTAGCAATTCCGTTACTAGTTATATCTTGAGCTAAGAACTTTAAAGAATTGTTTTTCATGAAATTCTGATTTCCATCACGATCAGTTGGCCCAGAACCTGGGATGATAATAGCAAGTGTACTTGTTTTACTATTTGGACTTAATAATGTTCCTTCAACATAGTCACTAATGATTAAGTCTTGTGCAATGACATCTTGTGCAAATGATGCTGAACTAAGTAATATTCCGAAAATTAATATTAGGTTTTTCATGTGTTGTTTTTTAATGATATTCAAATTAGATGCCAAACAATAAATGTTTTGTTTAAAAGTTTAATTATTAATCTTTAAGGTTATACTTATCTGAGTTAGATTTTACTAGTAAATATGGTATTCCAATAAGTAAAGCTCCAAAGAATGAAATGTTCTCTACCATTGGGTTTTCTAATGATTTAGAAATAATATACCCAAGAATAATTAGTAATGCCATTCCGAAGAATACATTTTTTAATAAGGTAGCTATTCCCTCAATATCATAGCCTGCTTTTTTTTCAGCTGACATGGTATTGTAACCAGCAATAAGGGAGTACATTTTGCCGTATTTAACTAAAACTCCAATGATAATAAATATTAATGCTGTGAAAATCATATGTTATTTTTTATAAAGACTTTTATACTTGTGTTTTGTTGCAGTTTCTTTTAATTAATATTTTGGATTATAATTCTTGATAAAACATCTGCTAACAGTAGTGCGATACCAAAAATAACCATTGCTTTTGTTCCCTTTGCATTGGATGCGGTTTTAAATCCGTTATATAATAACACAATAAACCATATTAGAATAAGAAGTGTAAATAAACCAAATAGTGCTAGCGGTGTTATACTTTCTAATGGAATTTGGCTTGCTAATTCAGGTGATGAATATTTTAAAATGTTTTCTGTAGCAATTTTAATAGTATCGTTTATATTGAATATAGGTAATATGTATAAAGGTATATATGCTACTAATGTAGTTACAATAATATCAATTAAGCGCGTTTTTTTATAAATGTATTTTGCAGCAAGAAATAAAAATAATGTCAAACAGCTTACTATAATGACACTGTCGAGAGATGATTTACTAATTGATATTTCGTTAACAAACGTCATTTTTAAGACTCCAATAAACTTGCACTTTAAAAAATAAGTAAGCAACGTACCAATGATTGCACCTAGAATCCCTGTTATTAATAGTTTTTGTTCAGAATATTTTTCGAATGGTTTGAATAGTAATGTTTTCATGTTGCTAGTTTTTTAAGTTATTAATTTTTTCAAGAATATCGTCTAGCTTATTCCTAACTGTTGGGTAGCTTTTTCCCATTTTAGCAGCCATTTTTTTCAAACTACCACTAGTTAAGATGAATTCAAAAATGAAATCTTGATCTTCTTTTGATAGTTGTAACAATACAGGTAAAGAATAACTTCCAGAAATTACTGTTTCACATTCGGAACAAGATAATTGACTAACCACTAACGGACTTTCACAACTGGGACAGTTTACAGGTAATTTTTTCATTTGATGTAATAAATTAGTGATTTGATACAACAAAGATATACTTAAGTTAAACTAAAACAATAAAAAACTAAATTATATTTATTAAAAAATAAATAAAGTTTATTAATAGAAGTGATTTATTGAAGAGTGTGTTTGGTGAAACGTTTGTATTCACGAGTTAAATAACTATTGAATTTATAAGGAATAGCTGTAGAAATAGTTAAAGGCTCTTTAGTGTTTGGGTGAAATAATACAATGTTTGTTGCGGCTAAAAATAAGCCTTTGTGTATCATTACATTATTAGGAGCGTATAATTTGTCACCAACAATGGGGAAACCAAATTCAGATAAATGAATACGTAATTGATGAGTTCTACCAGTTTTTAGAAATAGTTTTACTAAAGTTAAGTATTCGTTTTGTAACGCTTGTACTTGAGTAATTGTTCTAAACTCTGTGAGTGCTTTTTGGGTGTTGATATCGGTATTTATGATTCCTGACTCTGGCAATTTTCCAACAACCACAGCATGATATTCCTTTTGTATGCTTTTTGCTTCAAACTGATTGTGTAAGTTTATTTGCGCAGATTTTGTTTTGGCTACCAATAATATTCCACTTGTAGGATTGTCCAATCTATGTACTGGTTTTGGAAAATTTAAAGCATCATTTTTAGAGGAGCTTTTAAGATTGTATGGTAGAGCATTCTCTATTGTTTTGTAATAGTTTCCGTTTGTAGGATATCCAGCAGGTTTATTAACAGCAGCAAAATAATCATCTTCATAAAGTACTTCTAGTTGTAACTGAAATATTTTTTCAGGATTAGTGTCAGGGGCAATAAGTTCTATTAATTGTCCAGCTTTTATCCAGTTACCTGTTGCTGCAATTACTCCATCTATTAGAATGCAATTCTTTGTGATACATTTTTTCACAGCACTTCTGCTTTGTAATTTTTCAAATACAGACCCTGCATATTCTTGTAAACGAATATGATACTCTCCTTCAGGAACAATGTGTTTTTCTAAAATTATCATTTCTTTTGTGTGGGAATATCTTATATTTGAGTACCCTTTAATTATAACGATACTAGTATATGAATAAAAAATACTTTCTTCACTTAATTGCGTTTCTTTTTATAAGCTCAATAAACGCACAAATTACAACAAATAATACTACTTATACTTCAGAGCAGTTGATAGGAGAAGTATTGAATGGTGGTGCTACTTGTGTAACAATTACAAATGTACAATCCTATACAGGAACTAATGTAAACGGGATTGCATATTTTGAAAAAAACGGAACAAATTTTCCTTTTGAAAACGGAATCATATTGAGTACTGGGAACGCCATGGATGCACCAGGGCCAAATGATCAGGTGTTAAATGGACAGGAAGCCGGGTGGAATGGAGATGCTGATTTAGAGAATGTAATAGGTGCTTACCCTACAGTAAATGCGAGTTATATAGAATTTGATTTTGTTCCAACGGAAAGCGAAATAAGTTTTAGGTTTATGTTTGCCTCTGAGAATTATAATAAGATTAATGAATGTTTGAATAAAGAGGAATTAGCTTTTATATTAACAGATTCTTCAGATTTTATTGTAAACATGGCAAAATTACCTCTGCCCACGAATGGTAGTGATTTAGTCCATACGGAAAATATACATACTACTTTACCAACATTGTGTTTTGAGGTTAATGAACACTATTTTTCAAACTATAATTTTGATACTACTGATCCTTCAGTAGCACAAAACTCGGCTATCCAATATGGAGGCCAAACAGTTCCAATTACTGCTTTTGCTCTTGTTAATCCGGGTGAAACGTATCATTTAAAACTTGTAATAGCTGATATGATTTCATCAAATTTAGATTCTGTTGTTTTTATTGAAGGAGGTAGTTTTAATTCCTGTCCGACTCCAGTAGCGCCAACAGTTCCAGAGCAACCAACAACTAATAAAAAAGTTAGTCTTTATCCTAATTATACTGATGATAAGGTTTTTATTTCTTCGGAGTTAATAATTAAAGAAGTAATGGTAATTAATATGTTAGGAAAAGTAGTTTATACGATGATTCCAAATGTAAAAGATTGCGAACTAGATGTAGCAGAATTAAAATCGGGTATATACTTTATTTCAACAAGCACTGATGTAGATAAAAGTATCTTTAGAATAGTAAGAAAATAAAAGGAAATATTATTGCATAAAAAAAGCTTCTCAACTGAGAAGCTTTTTTTATGCAATAATATTTTATAAGATTATCTGTGTATTGTCTGAGTTCTATCCGGACCTACAGAAACAATTTTAATAGGAATTTCTAATTCAGCTTCCAAAAATGCGATGTACTCGTTTAATTCTTTTGGGAATTCACTAGGACTCGACATTTTTGTTAAATCTTCCTTCCAACAAGCAAACTTTGTATAAATAGGTTTGATGTTTTCTGGTTCAATATTATATGGGAAATGAGTGATTGTTTCTCCTTTGTAGTTGTATGCAGTACATACTTCTAAACTTTCAAAACCTGAAAGGACATCACCTTTCATCATCATTAATTGTGTAACACCATTTACTTGACAAGCATATTTTAGTGCAACTAAATCCAACCAACCACAACGTCTTGGACGACCAGTTACCGCACCAAATTCACGACCAACTTTAGCCATTTCAGCACCAGTTTCATCAAAAAGTTCAGTTGGGAATGGTCCAGAACCTACACGAGTAGTGTATGCTTTAAATATTCCGTATACTTCTTTAATTTTATTTGGAGCAATACCTAAACCAGTACATGCACCAGAAGCGGTAGTGTTTGAGGAAGTTACAAACGGATACGTTCCAAAGTCAATATCTAATAAAGATCCTTGAGCACCTTCAGCTAAAATAGTTTTACCAGCTTTTAAAGCTTGGTTTAAATATTCTTCACTATCAATAAATTGTAATTCTTTTAATTTTTCAACGGCTGCAAAAAATTCTGCTTCCATTTCTGCTAAGTCATACTGTATATCTACATTATAAAAGCTAATCATAGCTTCATGCTTGTTAGCAAGACTTCTGTATTTTTCTTTCCAATCAGATAATTCTAAATCACCAATACGAATACCATTCCTACCGGTCTTATCCATATATGTTGGACCAATACCTTTTAATGTAGAACCAATTTTGGCTTTACCTTTAGAAGCTTCAGAAGCAGCATCTAATAAACGGTGTGTTGGTAAAATAACATGTGCTTTACGAGAGATGATTAATTTTGCTTTATAATCAATATCAAACTTGTCTAATCCTTGTAGTTCTTGAACAAAGACAACAGGATCAATAACTACTCCGTTACCAATTACATTAATTGATTTCTTGTGAAATATTCCAGAAGGAATAGTTCTAAGTACGTGTTTGATTCCGTCAAATTCTAAAGTGTGTCCTGCGTTTGGACCTCCTTGAAAACGAGCGATGATATCATAATCAGCGGTAAGGACGTCAACAATCTTTCCTTTACCTTCGTCTCCCCATTGTAAACCTAGTAGTAAATCTACTGCCATTGTGTGTTGTATTTGTGTGTTGTTATTTTGTTTTTTTTGTTCCGTAAAAATATAAAGAATGGTTGTGAATGTCAATATCAAAAACCTCTTCAATAGTTTTTTTGATAGACTGAATTCTTGGGTCACAAAACTCTAATACTTCACCGGTATCGGTAAGTATTATATGATCGTGATTTTTGTCGAAATAAGATTTCTCGTAATGCGCTTGATTGTCACCAAACTGATGCTTTCTAACTAATGCGCAATTCAGAAGTAATTCAATGGTGTTGTACAACGTAGCACGACTCACACGATATTTCTTCATCTTCATCATGATGTACAATGACTCAATATCAAAATGTTCATTACTACTGTAAATCTCATTTAATATCGCATATCGTTCAGGTGTTTTACGATGTCCATTTTCTTCTAAATAGCTCGTAAATACCGTTTTGACGATTTCTTGATTACTGTCTTTTTCCTCCATTATTTATAAATTGGGACGTGCAAATTTACAATTATTTTTGATAAAATTCATGAAGTTTATTAACAGTTTGTGTAAAAGATTTTAACTGCTATATTGTAACTTGTAATCATGAAGTTATGATCTTTTTACTCGGTCAATTCCATTAATTTTTTTGATGTTTTCAATAAGCTTATCAATAGTTTTTTTATTTTTTACTGAAACAGTAATTTTCCCTGTAAAAAGCCCATCATCAGTTTCAAAGCTAATTTTTCTCATATTCACATTCATATTATTTGAAATAACCTTGGTTAAGTTGTTTACCAATCCTAATTGATCGATACCTGAAATAGTTAAATCAGTAAAATATTCTTGTTGTGAAGAGTCAATCCATTTTGCTTTAATAATTCTGTAAGCATAGTTTGCTTGCATACTAACTGCATTTGGGCAATTGTTTTTATGTACTTTGATACCCTCACTGACTGTTACAAAACCAAAAACTTTATCTCCAGGAATTGGGTTACAACAGCTTGTAAGTTTGTAACTTAGCTTTTCTTCTTCTTTCCCGAAAACTAATAAGTCATGTTTTTCAGTAATTTCTTCTTTATTAATTTCTTCTTGTGAGCTATGTTTTCGAGTTTTCTTTTTAAAGAAACTGATGAAAGCATTACTACGTTCTGCGGCATAACTTTTTAATTTTTGATTATCTATATTTCCTAGCCCCGCACGATAGTATAAATCCAAACTTGTTTTTAAATCTAAAAAAGAAACTAATTCATTGACACTTTTGTCATTTAGTGTGATTTTTAATTGCTTTAGTTTACGCTTTAGTATTTCTTTTCCCTCAGCAGCTATTAATTTCCTTTCATCATTTAAAGAAGATTTTATTTTAGATTTTGCTCTTGAAGTGGTTACGTAGTCCAGCCAGTTTGCACTAGGCCTCGTATTCTCAGAAGTAATTATCTCTACTTGATCACCACTTTTTAATACATGACTTAGTGGAACTAATTTTCCATTAACCTTTGTTCCTCTGGTTTTGAAACCTATTTGTGTATGTACGCTAAATGCAAAATCTAATGAAGTAGCTCCTTTAGGTAATGACTTTAAATCTCCTTTAGGGGTAAACACAAAAATTTCTTTTGCGTATAAGTTTAACTTAAACTGTTCAATAAAATCGACAGCATTAACTTCTTGATTTTCTAAAGCCTCTTGTAGTTTCAATAGCCACTCGTCAAGCCCGCCTTCATTTTGAGCGCCTTGCTTGTATTTATAATGAGCTGCATATCCTTTTTCAGCAATTTCGTTCATCCGTTCTGAGCGAATTTGCACTTCTACCCATTTTCCTTCTGGACCCATTACTGTAATGTGTAACGCTTCATATCCTGTTGATTTTGGAGAAGAAATCCAATCTCTTAACCGAACAGGGTTTGGACGATAATGATCTGTAACTATAGAGTATATTTTCCAAGCAATAAATTTCTCTTGGTCTTGGTCACACTTGTAAATGATTCTTACAGCAAACTTATCATACACTTCTTCAAATGTGACATTCTGATTGAGCATTTTTTTACGGATAGAAAAAATTGATTTTGGTCTTCCTTTAATTTCAAAATCAATATGTTCATTAGTTAAACTGCTCTGTAGTGAATCATTAAAAACTTTAATGTATTCTTTTTGTTCCTCTTTAGATTCAATAGTTTTTTCAAGAATACTATTAAAAACCTCTGGTTCAGTGTATTTTAAGCTTAAATCTTCTAATTCAGTTTTTACATTGTATAGCCCCATTCTATGTGCAAGAGGAGCATAAATGTATAAGGTTTCAGACGCTATTTTGACTTGTTTATGCGGAGGCATTGAGCCCATAGTTTGCATGTTGTGCAATCTGTCAGCAATTTTAATAATGATAACGCGGACATCATCATGTAAAGTCAATAGCATTTTTCTGAAATTCTCTGCTTGTAATGATACATCTGCATCACTTTGTAATTGAGATATTTTAGTTAATCCATCAACAATTCTTGCAACTGTTTCTCCAAACAAGCGTTCCATGTCGTTTAACGTAAAATCGGTATCCTCTACAACATCATGTAATAAAGCGGCAGCAATAGAAGTAGCGTCCAGTCCAATTTCTGCAGCTACAATTTTAGCCACTGCAATTGGATGAAAAATATAGGCTTCACCACTTTTTCTACGCTGATCCTTATGTGCATCCACAGCAGTATTAAAAGCTAAACGAATTAACTTTTTATCATCATCAGTTAATGACTGATAACTTATTTTTAGTAAGTTTCTATATTCAGCGGCAATAGCTGCATTTTCCTTTTCGATTTCTACTTCTGTCATAAATCTAAGATATAATAAGTACTGGAGTTTTGCAATGTTTTTTTAGAGAACTATAGAATGAATACGCTATGATGAAAATTCAATGTATATTTGCCGTAGAAATGGTGGTAATACTAGTGCTAGATAGTTATTAGGTAAATTATCATTATATAAATCACTGACGGATTAGGATGTCAGAAAATCAATTAAAAAATAGATATGACATTTGAATCATTAGGATTATCAAATGCTTTAGTAAAAGCAGTAGAGAAAAAAGGATATACTGAGCCTTCTCCAATTCAGGAAAAAGCAATACCATTAATTTTAGCAGGAAAAGATGTGTTGGCTTCAGCGCAAACAGGAACAGGGAAAACTGCAGGTTTTACCTTACCAATGCTACATAGATTAGCGGCTGAAAACAAATGGAAAAGAAGACCTATACGTGCGTTGGTGTTAACGCCAACACGTGAATTGGCTGCTCAGGTTTATGATAATGTAAGAGCATATAGTGAGTATTTAGATATTGAATCGATGGTTATTTTTGGTGGTGTAAACCAAAAGCCGCAAATACGTACTTTGCGTAGTGGAGTAGATGTATTGGTTGCCACTCCAGGTAGATTATTAGACCTACATAGTCAAGGCGCATTGTCATTAGGGAAGGTAGAGTTTTTAGTATTGGATGAGGCAGACCGTATGTTAGATATGGGATTCTTAAGAGATATTAAAAAAGTTCTGGAACTTGTGCCTAAAGAAAGACAAACCTTATTATTCTCTGCAACATTTTCAAGAGAAATAAAATCATTTGCAAGTAGTATATTAAGAAATCCAATAGCTGTAGAAGCAGCTCCGGAAAATACAACTGCAGAAAAAGTTGAGCAGAAGGTTTATAGAGTAGATAAAGGGAAGAAAACAGAATTAGTTACTAAGTTGATTAATGATGGTAATTGGAGACAAGTATTGGTTTTTACGCGTACTAAGCATGGGGCAAATAAGCTGACAGAAAAAATGGGGAAAGCTGGTATTTCTGCTGCTGCTATTCATGGAAATAAAAGTCAGAATGCAAGAACTAAAGCTTTAGATGGTTTTAAAAAGAATAAAGTACGTGTTTTAGTAGCGACTGATATTGCTGCTAGGGGATTAGATATTCCGTTATTACCTCATGTAATTAACTTTGAATTACCTAATATACCTGAAGATTATGTACACCGTATTGGTAGAACAGGTAGAGCAGGGGCAAGTGGTGAAGCAATTTCATTAGTTTGTGGTGAAGAAAGAGAATACCTTAAGAGTATAGAGAAGTTATTAGGCGAAAAAATGTCAACAAGCTCTATAGAAGGATATGAGCCTAGTAAAGAAGATTTAGAGAGTCAGCCAATAAAAGGTAAAGCTCAAAGAAATTCTGGTGGAGGTCGATCTGGAGATGGTAAAAAGAAAAGTAGTGGTGGTAGTGGAAGGAAGAAAACTGGAGGACACCGCGGAAGTAATAACAATAACTCAGGGGGTGGAGATAAGAGTAGAAGTAGAAGACCCCGTAGTAGAGATTAACACGTAATGGAAGAACAAAAAAACAACCCGCTTCATGGAGTGAAACTAGCTACAATAGTAGAAGAACTAGTTGAGTATTATGGATGGGAACATTTAGGTACTCAAGTTAGTATTCGTTGTTTTAATGACAATCCATCGGTGAAATCTAGCTTAAAGTTTTTAAGAAAAACACCTTGGGCTAGAGATAAAGTAGAACACTTATATTTATACATGCTTCGTAAAAGCGGAAGGAATAAAAAGTAATTATTAAGCATAAAAAAACCCTATCATAATTGATAGGGTTTTGTGTTTTTGAAAAAATAAATATAATTATATTACTTTTACGTTTACAGCGTTAAGACCTTTTTTTCCGTCTTCTAGATCGTACTCTACTTCATCACCTTCGCGAATTTCATCTACTAATCCTGTAACGTGTACGAAATATTCTTTGTTTGAACCTTCTTCTGTTATAAATCCGAATCCTTTTGACTCGTTGAAAAATTTTACTGTTCCTTTATTCATTGTATTGTATTAAATTATTAATTACTAGATAGACTACAAAGATGATGCCAACTTTTCTATTTCCAATCCATAATCATATTGTAAGTCCTCATGAAGTAGAAGTGTTTTCTTTTTTGCATTTGCTAATTCACGTTTGTAAATATTAAGTAATACAGTGTTTTTATGAATACTTGGTTTGAAATTTTGAAGCTTCTCACAGAAATATAATAATAAGGTAACTTCGGTTTCTGTTAGCTTTGAATAACGGATGTATTTTTTTATAATCCTCAATATTTTACGAACACTCTTTTTAATAAAGTAGAAGGTTTTAGTGTTAATGAGTTCAAACTGTTCGTCAATTTCTAACTTCACACTCACTATAAATGCACCTTCATTTTCTGATTCAAATAAAAGGTATGTCAATAACTCTTTGTTTTCCTTTTTGAACTTTGATAACTGTAAGCATAACTTAAGGATTTCATCATGTGAACGATGGGAAAGTTCTGTTTTAATTTCTTTAACGGTTACAGCTTTCATGCAGAGTGTTTAGGATTTATCTTAAAAATATTACTTTTTTTCTGATTGATATAATTTCCAAGAAAAATTAATGTACCGCCAATAATAAATGTCATATCAAACGCTTCGTTGTAAAGAAGGATTCCAGCAAGTATTAATATAGGGAGTCGCAAATAGTCTAAAGGAATGAGGTTGCTAATATTTTCTTTTATTAATGCCTTTGCCATACTAAAATGAGCTGTTATGCCTGAAAGGCCAATTAATGTAAGCCAAAAATAATCTGTTAAATTTGGCCAGTTCCAACTGGGATATGCGCATACAAATGAAATAGGTAGTTGTGTTAAGCACATTATAAATACTACGTTAGAAGCTGAATTTGTTTCAACTATTTTTTTTGTAGCAGTATGTGCTATAGCGAAACAAATTGCTGAAAGCAATACTATTATTGAATTATAGCTAATAATTTCAATACCAGGTTTTATGATTATTAAAACACCTATGAATCCAAGGATGATACTTATTGATTTTTTTGCAGTTATTTTTTCTTTTAAAAAGATGGATGCGAGAACTAAAATCCAAATAGGTGTGGTGAATTCTATTGCGGTTACTTCGGCAAGTGATAAATAAACAATTCCAACAACCCAACCATACTGAGCGATAAGATGAAAAAAATTTCTAAATAAATGTTGCTTGATATTTGAAAAACTTCCTATGATAATTGTTTTAGGTAGTATTATAATTAGTGAAATTAACCCTATAAATGCTCTGAAAAAGATAATTTGAAAAGGACTAATATTTGTGTCTACCTGTTTTACACCAATGGCAACAAAACAAAAAGAAAATACACTAAGTAGCATCCAAACTTTTGAATTCATTGTAATTATATATAGGTTAATAGGTATCCAATTATAGCTCCACCAAAAACTATAAAAGCACTGTTTATTTTTTTTAAAACAAATACTCCTATTAAACTGACGGTAGCAATAAGTATTGTTCTCCAATCGGTTAAAGTATCTTTACTCATATCAATACAAACAGCAATAATTAATGCTACCGCAGCAACGTTTACAGCATCTAAAAATGCACAAACAACTTTTGATTTACGCATTTTTGGGATTAACGGATTTAGTAGTAAAACAAATAAAAACGAAGGAAGGAATATACCTAATGTTGCAGCAAGAGCTCCTGAAACTCCGTTCATTTGCCAACCAATAAATGTTGCAGTTGATAATACTGGGCCAGGAGTAAACTGTCCTACGGCAATAGCGTCAATCAATTCTTGTCTGGTTAATAAGCCGTTCGATACAAGTTCTGTGTCTAAAAAAGCAAATAATACATATCCACTTCCGTATAAAATGGCACCAACTTTAAAAAATGTCAGTAAAATTTTAAAAGAGCCAATTTTTACAAGATTGGTTGTTTGTAAAATTAGTAATGGTACTAACGAATTGATTGTAGTTTTCTTTTTTTTAGAATAATAGATTAAAACTCCAAGTATTCCACAACCAAATAGTGCGCTTATTTCATTAACGCCTATTAAACAAGCGATAATAGTCAAGATGCCTAATATGGCTAGTTCAGTGTTTTTAATTGCTTTTTTACCAAGTCGAAAAGCAGCCATAACTATTAATGCAATTACGGCTGGCTTGATGCCATAAATAAAAGGTTCAACAGTTGGTAGTTGTCCGTAGGTTTGGTACAGCCATGCAAATACCATAGTAATCAATATTGCTGGAGTAATAAAGCATGCTCCAGCTATAAATAAGCCTTTCCATCCGCCACGTTCATAACCACAATGCATGGTCATTTCTGTTGAGTTTGGTCCAGGTATTAAATTTGTAGCTCCTATAAGGTCTAGAAAGTGCTCTTGTGTAAACCATTGCCTTTTTTTAACCACTTCATCTTCCATCATGGCAATATGAGCGGCTGGGCCACCAAAAGAAATACAGCCTAGCTTAAAGAATAGTTTGGCGATTTCTAACAAGTTGTTTTTTTGTGGCATAAAATTATATACTATATCAATATTTTATATATAAATTCACAAGGATATAAATCAATAGGAGGTAAAATTATTAATAGTTAAACCCATTGTTGGAAAACTAATACCAACGTTTCTTTTTCTTTTTAGAGCCTTCTGATTTTCTACCTTTTTTATGTTTACTACCCGCTTTTTTGTGTACTTGAGGTGTTGCTTTTGGGTCTAATGGATAAGGATGTTCTTCTTCAACAGGAATAAACTGACTAATTAACTTTTGGATGCTAATCACATAATCCTTTTCGTCAGCTGAACATAATGAATATGCTGTTCCTTTATTTCCAGCCCTACCTGTTCTACCAATACGGTGTACATAAGTTTCGGATATGTTTGGTATGTCAAAATTGATAACGGCATCAAGTTCTTTGATGTCAAGACCTCTTGAGGCAACATCAGTAGCTATTAAAATAGTAGTTCTCCCTTTTTTAAAATCATTAAGTGCGTCTTGACGCTCACTTTGAGATTTATCTCCGTGGATAGAGGAAACTTTATAATCGTTGTTTAATAAGGACTGCTCTAATTTATCAACTCCGTGCTTAGTACGTCTGAAAATAATAATGTTCCCTTTGATTGTGTTTCTCAGTAAGTGTAAACACAATTCTATTTTCTGAGGTTTTGGAGTGTAATACAATATCTGATTTACTGATTTTGTAGTAGATGAGTTTGGTGATATCTCTACTTTTTCAGGATCAGTTAGTAGTGTGTTCGCTAATTCAACTACCTTATGTGGCATTGTTGCAGAAAACAATAATATTTGTTTTTGGTTAGGGCAAAGACGTTCAATTTTTCTAACATCGTCAATGAATCCCATGTCTAGCATTAAATCAGCTTCATCTAAAACCAATGTTTCTATAAAACTCAAGTTGATTACATCTTGCTTATGTAAATCTAATAGTCTACCTGGAGTAGCGATTAAAATATCAATACCTTTTTTAAGTATTTCTTTTTGAGGATCAATAGAAGCCCCACCAAATATGACAGCTGATTTAAGGTTTGTGTATTTGCTATATTTATTAAAATCATCATTAATCTGAATAGCAAGTTCACGCGTAGGGCTAACTATCAGTGCTCTTATTTTTTTTCCAGATTTACCTTCATTCTGTTTGTCATACAATAATTGCAAAATAGGCAAAGCAAAAGCTGCGGTTTTCCCAGTTCCTGTTTGCGCAGAAGCAATAACATCCTTTTTGTCTAAAATTAAAGGGATGGTATATGCCTGAATAGGAGTAGGGATCTCATAATTTTTTTCTGAGATAGCCTTTAATATTGGTTTATTTAATTTTAAATCTTTAAACTGCATAGATAATTTGTGCTTTTATAGTGCAAAGATACTTTAAAAATAGAAGGTATAAGCTATTGAATTAGTGGCTTAATAATCTTAAAGAACATAAAGGTAGTAGAATGAGTTTTTTGTAAAATATATTGCATTAAAAAAGCCGAAGGACTTATCTCGGCTTTTAATGTAAAAAATAGTATTGAATTATATTTTTATCCCTACAGGTAGTAATCCTCTGTATTGTTTATTTTTTCTGATAAAACTAACTATGGGTGTACAAGTAGGTACAACACTTAAATTTCGTTCCTCAATATTTTCAAAGACATGTTTTATGAAAGTATTTTGAAAATCATTGTCTTTAATTTCCTCTGGAACATGTATTTTTGTTAAGAATATTTTTCTTTCTTGTAAAGAGTATTCAATTGTAGCTAAATGGTCGTCAACAATCATTTCAAATTGTCTTAAAAAATCGTTGTCCTTCAATGTCAATTCCATAATCATAGGTATAGGTTTTTTAAGGTTGATAGGTTGGGTGCTGCTGTTTTTTTTCGAAACAGACTCTAAATATACGAAAATCAGCTGGATTTAACAAAGGTTAATTGGTTTAACTGTGTGAAATTCATTAATTTAAATATTTTTCACGAATCGTTAAGCTTAATTGATTAAATTTATAGCGTTAAAACTAAGCACATGCAAAATCATAAAACTCATGTATACTTTGTCCCTGGAATGGCTGCAAACGCTAAAATATTTGAATATATAAAATTGCCTGAGGCTGATTTTGAAGTTCATTATCTAGAATGGGAGATTCCGCTAGAAAAAGAAAGCTTGGAAGCCTATGCTTTGCGAATAACAAAGAAAGTAACTCACGAAAATCCAATATTGTTAGGTGTATCTTTTGGAGGTATTTTAGTACAGGAAATGAGTAGGTTTATCTCAACGAAAAAGGTTGTGGTAGTTTCAAGTGTATTACATGAAAAGGAGTTTCCGTATCGTATGAAATTTGCTAAAAGGACTAAAGCTTATAAATTAGTACCTACACATTTGTTTTCGGATGTAGAGAAGCTTGTGAAATATGCTTTAGGAGAAACGGTCAAGGGGCGTGCAGAACTCTATAAAAAATACTTGTCAGTAAGTGATGAAAAATATTTAACTTGGGCAATTGAGCAAATTGTTAATTGGAAACAAACTCAAAAACTAACTAATATTGTACAGATCCATGGTGATAAGGATAAAATTTTTCCAATTAAGAATATTAAAGGTAATGTGATTCATGTAAAAAATGGGACACATATTATGATTATAAATAAATATAAATGGTTTAATGAGAACTTGCCAGAGTTGTTAAGTGTTTAGAATATAATTATTTAGGCACGCTAATTGTTCAAGTAACATAAAATATAAACAGATGAAAATAATAAAAAATATAATATTTGGGGTTGGACTAATTTTTTTAGCCGGATTGTTTATCAATTCAATATCTAAAAATAGTAAGAACAACACAATTACTGAAGAAGTAGAAAAACTGGTGGATACTAGTTTTGTGAAAAGTTATAATGTCTACGCGCTTACATTGCCAAAGAATTTAGCTTTTGCAAAAGAAAAAATACCAATGAATTTACCAGATGTAAAAGAGCGTATTGATAGAGAGTTTTTGGTAAATACGTATTGGCAGTCAAACGGATTTTTAATGTTCAAACGAGCAAACAAATACTTTCCTATTATTGAGAAAATACTTGCGGAAGAGGGAGTTCCAGACGATTTTAAATACCTAGCGTTGATAGAAAGCGGGCTTACAAATGTAGTTTCTCCAGCTGGAGCGAGTGGATTTTGGCAAATAATGAAGGTAACAGGAAGAGAGTATGGCTTGGAGGTAAATGGAAATGTCGATGAACGTTATCATTTGGAAAAGGCAACTCGTGTTGCTTGTAAATATTTAAAGGACGCTAAAAATAAGTTGGGTAGTTGGACTCTCGCGGCAGCAGCATATAATGGTGGGATGTCAGGTATGTCTCGTAGATTAAAAAAACAGCAAGTTACTGGATATTTTGATTTATTGTTAGGGAGTGAAACATCTAGATATGTACCAAGAATTGTAGCCTTGAAATATATATTTATGCAACCGCATAGTTTTGGATTTAATTTTGAAAAGAAAGATTTATACAATAACATACCTACTACTAAAGTAGTTGTTGACTCTGTTATTACTGATATGGCAGGTTTTTCCAAACATTTCGGAATTAATTATAAAATTTTAAAAATTCATAACCCTTGGCTTCGAGAAGGGCACTTAAACAATAAAACAAAGAGAGCTTATGAAATTGAAATCCCACAAAAAGGATATTATACCAATTAAAATGAGTACAATATTATTTCTTGTTTTTGTAGGTTTATTGGCTGGTTTTTTAAGTGGTATCCTTGGTATTGGAGGTGGAGTGGTAATGGTTCCGCTACTATTATTGGTTGGGTTTACTCAGCACCAAGCTCAAGGGACTAGTTTGGCGGCAATGTTGCCACCTGTAACGTTGTTAGCAGTATTGCAATATTCAAAGGGAGGCCATGTAGATTGGAAAATGGCATTAATTATTTCTGCAACATTTATTATAGGTGGCCTATTTGGATCTAAATTAGCAGTTGCGATTAATGAGCAGATGTTAAAAAAAATATTCGGAATTTTAATGCTTTTTATTGCTATTAAAATGATTTTCGGGAAGTAAAATAAGCTGTTTCAAGAATTTAAGTACGCTTATTAATTTAGCTGTTTGATAGCTGTTACTTCCTCAGCATAGTAAAATTACATAGGTTAAATGTTGTTTTATGACGACGAAATACATATATTGAAGGAGTAAATCATTTAATCCTGACATATGAATAACCAAGTTAAAATACATTGTCTTATCCAGGAAATACTTTTATCTAATACAATTGATGAAAAAATAGCAAAAAGAAATCAAGTTATTAAGCTATTTAAAGAGGCTATGTTAGTTAAATCTACCCCTGTTGTTGTCAGATTAAATATGACGTTAGCATTACAGGAGGTAATAGATAATTTCATAGTTCATGATAATTACTCTTCTAGAGAAACCTTAACTAATACCTATGCAATTGTAAATGAATTATTGGTTAATGATTTTAAAGCAGCATAAAAATATATTTAATTTAATAATAAAGGCTGTGTCTATTTAGACACAGCCTTTAAACCTATAAGTAATGAGTATCATTGTTAAATGTGCTACTCACTATTAAGTTCCTATAATCATATATTCGTTACCCATTTTTGTAAAGACATTCTCATTAGTTAGGTGTAAATTAGTAGATAATTCTAAAAATCACATAATAATATAATATACTATTTATAGTGTTCATGCTTAATGAAACTAAAAAAAGCAAGATGAAAAACACCTTGCTTTACTATTAAATAAACTATAAATTTGAACTAAATTCAAAAAGATATTTCACAATATACTGATTTTAAATCATATGCGCAAATATATAATTGCTCTTAGATTTGTTTAATAGGTTTAATATGTTTTAGTCAAAAACAATTTGTTCACGGTTATTATCGTTGATTAGTAGTGTATTTAATCCATTAACGAATTCATTGTTATTTTTTACATAGCCAGAGTTTAATGAGTTGTTAGTTTTAAAAACCGAGCTATTATTTTTCTTTATGCTTATGATTTTATCATTTCTATCAATATAATAGATTAATGAAAGACCTAAAGCATGTTTCATGTTTTTGATTTCACTTGAAAATTGATTTTCCCGTTCGTCAATATAAAGAACATTGACATATTTATTGAAAGCTTTAGATTTTTTTCGAGTAGTATTCTTGTTATCCCAAAAAACCACGACAAAATCAATATCACTTTTATGTGCTTTTGCAAGTTTATTTAAAGAAGTAATTTCAAAATCATTTCTAATACACCATGATGCATAGGTAATTAGGATAACAGGTTTTTTAAAATAGTTATTGATTGAAATTAAAGCCCCGTTTGTATTCTTGGCTTTAAAGTTATCTAAATAAGTATTTACTAAATTTTGATCTACAAACTGATTGAAAAGTGTTTCTCCAATATTGTCGTTATTATTTAAATAAGCGTTGTCAGCTGCGAGCTTATATGTATTAATATGAGCATGTATTGCTTTTGAGAATAAACTGTCTTTTATAGACGTTTGTGAATAGCTCAATAAGTTTGCTAATAGGAGTGTTAGGGTAATAATTTTGACCACCATAGACTATAGATTTATATTAAACGTCTAAGCCGGTTTTTTTAGGTTACTTAAAGTTAGTGAATTTTCATACTAAATTAAAACATAAACGACTAACAGTCAATATTTAAGATTAAAAGTAAAAAACCTGCAATAAGCAGGTTTTTATAAATAGATTTAAGATGTTTTATTAACGTCTTCGTTGGTTGCCAGTGAAATGTTGTTTAGGTCCTTGAGCGCGTTTCATCTGTTGCTGCATCATTTTTATTTGATCGTTAAGCATACCGTGTTTGTCTAAACTTTTTGCTTCTTTTAATAAGCTATTAGCTTCTATTTTTCGATTTTTACTTGCTGCAATTCCTGCTAAAAACATTTTTGCTGCAGCCATATCATGATCAAAGTTTAGGCCTAATTCAATCGCTTTACGTAAATATTTTTCTGATTTTAATGGAGCATCTTGATATCCGAACTGCCCTTTTAAAAAGTTCCAGTACCCTAATTGCTTGCTTGTAAGTGCTCCCTCAGGATTTTTTATTTTTTCAAGCATTATCTTGGCACCTTCCATGTCTTGCTTCTTTAACTTAAACATAGTTGCAAGAATAATCTCATTTTTAAAATATAGAAGGATAACGAGTGATATGATAAGAATTAACATGATACCATTTCCAATGTTTCCTTCAGTGAATTGCCATACAGCAATAGTTAAAAGACCTGCTGCAATTGCTAATTTGATGTTTTTATTAAGCATTTTATGTGTGTTTATCTGTCTATTTGTAAGTTTGCAAAGCTACATATTTTATTAGAAACTACATTGTTAATATATATAGTTTCAAACAGAATATTTAAGCTGTATATTTGTATTAACAATAGACAAAGAATAAAGATTTATTTTTTTTTATTTTACACTTGTCAGTGTGAAAACTCTTTGTATATTTGCCCTCACGTTTTAGCAAGATATTACTGCTAAAGTTTTAAATTAAGTAAGAAAGTTTTTAAAGATACAATAAAATGAAAAGAACGTTTCAACCATCAAAAAGAAAAAGAAGAAACAAACACGGTTTTAGAGATAGAATGGCTTCAGTTAGTGGAAGAAAAGTTCTTGCTAGAAGAAGAGCTAAAGGAAGAAAGAAATTAACTGTGTCTTGTGAGCCAAGACATAAAAAATAATAGTTAACAGTATTGTTAATATTTTAAAGGTGTTCCTATTTGGTAACACCTTTTTTTTGATATCATAGTCACTTATTTTTGCACAACAACTAAATTACACAACACAACATGCCGAAAAGAGAAGATTTAAAATCGATTTTATTAATAGGTTCTGGGCCAATTGTTATTGGTCAGGCTTGTGAGTTTGATTATTCAGGAACTCAAGCATTACGCTCACTACGTGAGGATGGAATAGAAACTATTCTTATCAATTCTAACCCCGCAACAATAATGACTGATCCGTCTATGGCAGATCATGTGTATTTAAAACCTTTAAATACCAAGTCGATTATTCAAATTCTTAAGGATCATCCGCAAATTGATGCTGTCTTACCTACTATGGGTGGACAAACGGCATTGAATTTATGTATTGAGGCTGATGAAAAAGGAATTTGGGAAGATTTTGGAGTAGAGATTATCGGTGTTGATATTGATGCTATCAATATTACAGAAGATAGAGAGCAGTTTAAAAACTTAATGGCAAAAATTGGGGTTCCAATGGCGCCTCAGGCAACTGCAACATCTTTCTTAAAAGGAAAAGAAATCGCTCAGGAATTTGGTTTCCCTTTATGTATTAGAGCTTCTTTTACTTTGGGAGGAGCAGGAGCTGCTATTGTCCATAATGAAGAAGATTTTGATGAGTTATTAACTAATGGATTAGAGATATCTCCAATTCATGAAGTTATGATTGACAAAGCTTTGTTAGGTTGGAAAGAGTACGAATTAGAGTTGTTGCGTGATGCAAATGATAATGTTGTGATTATCTGTTCTATCGAAAATATGGATCCTATGGGAATTCATACTGGAGATTCAATTACAGTTGCTCCGGCAATGACGCTTTCTGATACTACTTATCAAAAAATGCGTAATATGGCAATCCATATGATGCGTAGTATTGGTGATTTTGCAGGTGGATGTAATGTTCAGTTTGCAGTTTCTCCAGACGAAAAAGAAGATATTATAGCAATTGAAATTAATCCGCGTGTATCTCGTTCATCAGCATTAGCATCTAAAGCAACTGGGTATCCAATTGCAAAGATAGCTGCTAAGTTAGCAATGGGTTATCATTTAGATGAATTAGATAATCAAATTACAAAATCTACATCAGCTTTATTTGAGCCAACATTGGATTATGTAATTGTAAAAATACCACGTTGGAACTTTGATAAGTTTGAAGGATCTGACAGAACTTTAGGTTTACAGATGAAATCTGTAGGTGAAGTAATGGGAATTGGCCGTTCTTTCCAAGAAGCTTTGCATAAAGCAACGCAATCATTAGAAATTAAACGTAATGGTTTAGGAGCTGATGGTAAAGGGGAGACTGATTATAATACCATTTTAAGTAAATTAGAATTTGCAAGCTGGGATAGAGTATTTGTAATTTATGATGCTATTGCAACAGGAATACCTTTAAGTAGAATACATGAAATCACTAAGATTGACATGTGGTTCTTACGTCAATATGAAGAGTTATTCCACTTACAGCAAGAAATTTCTACATACACAATAGATACTATTGAAAGAGATTTGTTGTTAGAAGCGAAGCAAAAAGGATATGGTGATAGACAAATTGCTCATATGCTTAAATGTTTGGAAAGCCAAGTATCTAAAAAGCGTGATGAGTTAAATATCAATCGTGTTTTTAAATTAGTTGATACTTGTGCTGCAGAATTCACTGCAAAAACTCCATATTACTATTCTACTTTTGAAAATGAAGTTGAATTAGCTGACGGAACTCGTTATGTACATAACGAAAGTGAGCGTTCTGATAAGAAGAAAGTTATTGTTTTAGGTTCTGGTCCAAACAGAATCGGACAAGGAATTGAATTTGATTACTGTTGTGTGCACGGGGTATTAGCTGCTGCAGAAGAAGGATATGAAACAATAATGATTAACTGTAATCCTGAAACTGTTTCTACTGATTTTGATACGGCAGATAAATTATACTTCGAACCTGTCTTTTGGGAACATATTTATGACATTATTCGTCATGAAAATCCAGAAGGAGTTATCGTTCAATTAGGTGGGCAAACTGCTTTAAAATTGGCTGAAAAATTAGAGCGTTACGGTATTAAAATCATCGGAACATCTTATAAAGCGTTAGATTTAGCTGAAGATAGAGGGCATTTCTCTAAAATATTAAAAGATAATAATATTCCTTACCCTGAGTTTGGTATTGCGGAAACTGTAGCTGAAGCTTTAGTGATTGCTGACGAATTAGATTTCCCAATATTAGTACGTCCATCGTATGTATTAGGAGGTCAAGGAATGAAAATTGTTATTAATAAACAGGAATTAGAAGAGCATGTTTTTGACTTGTTACGTACTATTCCTGGGAATAAATTGTTGTTAGATCATTATTTAGATGGTGCAATTGAAGCTGAAGCAGATGCAATTTGCGATGGTGAAAATGTACAGATTATCGGAATAATGGAGCATATAGAACCTTGTGGAGTGCACTCTGGGGATTCTAACGCAACACTACCTCCGTTTAATTTAGGAGAGTTTGTAATGCAGCAAATTAAGGATCATACTAAAACTATTGCGTTAGCATTAGAAACAAAAGGATTGATAAATGTTCAATTTGCAGTAAAAGATGATAAAGTATATATCATTGAAGCAAACCCAAGAGCTTCTAGAACAGTTCCTTTTATCGCAAAAGCATACGGACAGCCTTATGTTAACTATGCGACTAAAGTGATGTTGGGGTTAAAAGTAACTGACTTTACTTTTAACCCGCAGTTAGAAGGATATGCAATCAAGCAACCAGTTTTCTCTTTCAATAAGTTCCCTAATGTAAATAAACAGTTAGGACCTGAAATGAAAAGTACTGGAGAAAGCATCTTGTTTATTGATGATTTAAAAGATGACCAATTCTATGACTTATACTCAAGACGTAAAATGTACTTGACTAAGTAAGAATTAAATTTTATAAATAAAAAAGCCTCTTAAGGAAATTCTTAAGAGGCTTTTTTGTGTTTTTAACGTTTATGTAAAATGTCGTGTGATGTTAGTTGACCGACTATTTTTTTTCGCTCAACTCTTTCACTTTTTGAATCCAGTTATTTAAGATGCTTTTTTGAGTTTCAAAATCGTCACCGTATGGTCCACTAACGATTTTTAATTCTGTGGTTTTTGTTTGTTCATTTTCTAAAAGAAGGAATTTTTCATTATAATGCAAATGGCTATAATCATTTTGAATATAAAAATTCCCAAATAATTTATTTGCATACGAGGAGGTTAAAAACCCAGTATTTGAATAATGGTAGTTTACATTTGATGTTTTTCTCCAATCAGTTTTTAGTTTATTGTCTTTATCGAAAATAGGTTGAAGAGTTGCTGCATTTTTAGTTTTTGTAAGTATTCCCCAAACCTCATCTTGATTTGCTTTTATAGTTATATTAACTGAGACAAATTGTGATGCAGGAATCATTTCAATTTCATTATCAGATAGGAATTTAACTTCTTTTAGTCTTGCGCTTCCATTACCGCCATTTAAATATCTAAAGCCAACGATAGAATCATTATCTACATTGATGGCTTGTATAACAATTATAAGCTCTTTTCTTCTTGAAGATTCATTATAAAAGCTAGCTAATTTTGGCATGGTGATATCTAATACTTTCGCATTTGGGTATTTTAAAGTATCTGGAAAAATTAATGCTGTCCCATTCTGTGTTTCTTCTTTTGTAGCCATTCTTCCATTTACAACAGGTACATTTTTCCAATTATTTATATTTATTGGAGGGAACCCATTTAAATTGTCAGGACAATACCATCCACCATATCTGTGTGGCTCGGATTTTATAGGTTCTTTTGTTTGATTTACTACTTCAAGATCTTTGTCATTAACAGGTTTGTTGATTTGTGAACAGGATGCAAATGAAATTAGACATAATACGGCTAGTACTTTAAACATTTTGTTTTTCATAATTTATATTTTTTGATTAGTCACTTATTAATTTTTGGTTAGAATTAATATATGTTGTCTAGCTAAGCTTGAGCTAGTAATCTTACTGTTAATTGTAATTACAGTCTTTTTTGTTGTGTAAAATCAGTTAATTCTTTTCCGTCATATCGCCATAAAATGCCATATCTGCCACCAAACCAAATATTACGATCTTTATCCTCTGAGATGAATTTAATATCATTAAGTTTTTCACTATTTTTTATTCCAGTTGGAGTAAAGAACTCTCCGTTGAACCAGCATATTCCGCTTCTTGCAAAACTAGCAACCCAAAACTTCCCTGTTGTATCTTCAAGTAGCGACGCCATATGATTTTGACAAGGTTCTTCTGTTTCATGAATGGTTGAAAATGTTTCACCATCAAAACGACACATGCCTCCTGCTCTTGTTCCGAACCATAGGTTTCCTGATCTATCAATATAACTGGTAGAAATCATGTCGTCACCTAGGCCGTCTTCAGTGCCATAATGGGTAAAAGATATTCCGTTATATTTAGTGACTCCACCATGAGAAAATGAAGAAAACCAAATGTTACCAATTTTATCTTCTATGATACTTGTAATAACATTATGATGAAGACCATCAGGCATTAGTTTTCCTTTGTTTTTCAAAAAGGAAGTGAAACTTTTGCCATCATAACGATAAACACCAGCCCCATTAGAGCCTATCCAAAATATGCCGTTTTTATCTTGTATCATACTCAAAACATTATTTGGATTTATTATAGGGTATCCACGTTCAAGCCAATTACTTGTAGCATCATCTTTTGGAATAGGAATGTTGACAAAATTATCACCATCATAGCTACAAAGTCCACTCGCTGTTCCAAACCACATTACACCATCTTTGTCTTCTATGACGGATGAAACAGAATTATTACATAGCCCATCTTTTTCTGTATAATTAGTAAAAGACTCGCCATCGTATTTAAATATACCTTCCTTTAAAGTTGTAAACCACATATTTCCTGATTTATCTAAATAACCGTTGTTAACTACATCGCCTGAATCATATTTTATTAGTATTCTTTCTTGCTCATAAGTTATTTTGTCTGATTCCTTGTTGTGGGATTGCTTAGTTTGACTGTTACATAAAAAAGTTAATAAAGTCAATGACAATATAAAATAGTATTTAACATCTCTTATCCAGTATAATTCAATTCTTGAATTGCTACTCTTTTTTTTAGAATAATTTTTTAGATATCTATTTGTCATTTGTAGTAGATTTCAGTTAATAAGTAGATGTTAGTGCTTTGTTATTCTGATAATTTATTTATTGATGAGAAAGTAAAATGTGATTGTTTTATTTCTTCCAAGGTCCATCTTTTGTTACGACGGTAAATGATTTTCCATCAAATCGAAAGAGCCCTTTCCAGCCGCCAAACCAAAACCGTTCTTGGTTGTCTTCATGAATTGCTAGAATTCCATTGGTAGCTAGTCCCTCTTTTTTGTGAAAATGGGTAAATGATTTTCCGTTATAACGATATACGCCATGGTTTTCAGCAGCAAACCAAATATTTCCTTTTTTATCTTCATAAATCGCCCCGGTTTCAACACCATTTACAATTCCATTTTTAGTGAAATTAGTGAAATGATTTCCGTTATATCGGCTAATCCCGCCATACATTGTGCCGATCCAGATATTTCCTTTAGAATCTTCCATTATATCACTAATGTTATTGTCAGGAAGGCCTTCTGTTGTTGTGAAATGAGTAAAATTTATTCCGTCATATTTACAAATTCCATAACCATCAGTGCCAAACCAGATGTTTTCATTTCTGTCAACTATAATTTTTGAAACTCGATTGTGGGATATATTAGGAGTTGGATTATTTACATTGGTTTTTGGGAGAGGAAAGGAAGTAAATTTATTGCCATCAAAGCTGCTTATTCCTTTGGAAGTACCAGTCCAAATAGTTCCCTTCTTGTCAATTGCTATGCTCCAAACTTCATTACTAATCAAGCCATCCTTTTCTGTGTAGGTAGTGAATGATTCATTATTATATTTTGTGATTCCTCCGCTATTTCCAAACCAAACATTACCTTTTTTGTCAGTTAGTATGTCGGTTGTACGGGTTCCTCCAAAGCCTTTTTCAGGTGTGAAATATTCTATATATTTTCCATTGTAGCGCATAACGCCATAGTGATTAGTTCCAAGCCAAATATTTCCTTTATTATCTTGAATAATATTTCGTACCCAATGGCACAATTGACCATTGTAGTATAACGGAGCGAATGTGTCATTTGGAATAGCGTTTTGCTCAACAAGATAAAGTGGTGATGTTATTTTTTTTGATTCAATCGTATTGTTTTGATCTGATTTTGTTTTGTCTTGCCCATTACACGAAATACCGAGTTGCAAAAAGATTAGAGCTATTATATAAGAGATGTAAATTTGGCAAGTATTTCTTTCTGTAACTGTTTTCATATGTATTAATTGTAAGAGTTAGTTTAACATCCCATTAATCCAAAAGAAACAACAAGTTCCTGGTCTACTTTTTCTCCTTTATAGTTTTCTGCAGGAAGCCATTTTCTTTGAGTGTTATTAATTAATTCTATCATTTTTTCATCTACCAATGGATAGTTCGAAGATCTATCAAGCTTTACGTTTTTAATAGTTCCTTTTTTAGTTACTGTAAAATATAATTTAGCAGGTTTAAGTTTTTCGGGGTCTACATTTGCTCTAGCAATTTCACTGTTTTCTTTTAGGGATTTCTTTAGTGCATTTTTTCCTAGAGAATATTCAGCTTGTTTTTCAGGAACAATTGTTAGGTGAGGAGTAGAGGAGTAGTTTTCTAATTGACCTGTTTCTTTGTTTTTTTGTAGATACTCAGTCTTGATTAAAAAATTAGTTGAATAATCGAATGATTTCAGAAGTTTTAATTGAGTAGCTGTAAGGTTGAAACTTTGTCCTTTTGCTCTTATGTTCGTTCTTTTATCACCTTTAACAATTATAATACTTACGGACTTAAGAGATACAATGGATTGAAGCTGTTTTTCGTCAAAAAAAGGAGTTATTGATGTTGCTTTATCGATGTCTGTTTTTTTGATAGCTCCAAACCTTGGCCCTACATCATAAATAAAATCAGCAAAAATTTTATTTTTAACCTTACCTGGAGCATTTGCTTCAGTGGCAATGTTTTCATTAACGGATATTTCTGCTTGATCAGTTTTAGAATCGTTCTGGCTACTACAACTGTAGGTAATTAGACTTAGAGTGGTTAATGTAATGCAAATAAATAAAATGTTCTTTTTCATTTCGATTAGTTTTTAAATATTTAATGTTTGTTTAGCAGCCCATTCGTCCAAAGGAAAAAACAAGTTCTTGATCAATTTTTTCTCCTTTATGATTTTCTGCTGGTTCCCATTTCCCAGGTATTTTGGTGATTAACTCAAGTAATACTTCGTCTATTGTAGGGTATCCTGATGTGGAAATTAGTTTAATATTTGAGATAAGTCCTTTTTTTGTAACCGTAAAACTTACTTTACCAGATTTAAGTTTATCTTTTTTTATAATAACTGTTTTGTCTCTACTGTTTTCTTTCAGATAATTTATTAGAGCGTTGTGACCACTTATGTATACAGCCTCTTTTTCCGGAATAATGGTAAAGTAGTATGCATAATCTTCTATTCTTCCAGTTTCAGGATGTATGTCGTAACCACGTGCTTTTATGTAAAAGTTAGTTGAGTAATCAGTAGTTTTTAAAAGTTTAATTTGAGAAGCGTTAAGTGTTTTACTCCCTCCTGTTTCGTATATCTCACTTTCTTCCTGAAGTATAGAAATTGTAACAGTATTGAAGGATGTTTTCCACCAACCTTTTGCTTTTTTAGGTACGATATCTAGTACTGATGTTGCCTTGTTTAAATTTTCTTTGGTAATGGTTGCTATAAATCTAGAGTCTACATCATATACTAGGTCAAGATCTGCCTTCTTGTTGATAGTGTTTGTAGCGTCATTGGTGAGGGGAACTGTTTTTATTTTTGGTAAAACTTCTTGATCTGTTTCAGTGTTGCTCCAATTTATAAATCCAAAGGTGGTTAGGCTTAAGGATATAAGTACTACGGAAAAAATAAAAACGTTCTTTTTCATGATTTTAGTATTTCTCTCAAAGGTACGGTGGAAGTGCTAGTTACATTCTTAACGAATTGTAAAAAGATGTTATTGAAATGTAAATAAGTATGTTTATTTACTTTAGTTCTACTTTAACATTATAACGTTCCAGTTCTTTTAAATAATCATGTGGAATAAAATCATCTCTATCAAATTCACTCTGACGATTTTTTTTCATTTCAAGTCTTTTAATAGCTTTTAAAAAACGTTGAATTTCTATTGTATCGTCCAGTATTAATCCTGGGATTTTCACACTATTATTGTTTTCGTCTTTTGCAACCATTGTAAAATATGAAGAGTTACAATGTTTACTAACTCCAGTTCTAATGTTTTCTGCTTCAACTCTTATCCCAACAACCATAGAGGTTCTTCCTACATAATTTACAGAAGCTTTCATGGTGACTAATTCACCAACTTCAATTGGATTTAAAAAATCAACTGTATCAACGGAGGCTGTAACACAGTAACATCCTGAAAACTTTGAGGCGCAAGCAAATGCAATTTGATCAAGTAGTGAAAGGATATAGCCACCATGAATTTTTCCGCTAAAATTTGAATGGGAGGGAAGCATTAATTCAGAAATTGTTATCTGAGTGTCTTCAACATGTTTGTGATTCATTTTATTAATTTTAAGAATTCAAACTTAAAAAATCATTTCAAATGATAAAAACTATTTTTTTTGAAGAAGTTTAAAGTCAACTGAAATGTCAATTTTCTGCGCTACTTTTTTTCGAATGATTTTTGGAATAGAAATATTAAAATCTTCTGGAGTAACACTAAATATTGAGTTAATGTATATGATGTCATCAACCTTTTTAATTAGTATAGGAATGTCAATGTTTTTAGTTTCTCCGTGAATAGTTAATGTACTTGTAAGGATGTATTTTGTTGCTTCGTTACTTAGTTTTTGGGGAGAGAATCCTTTTATTTTACCTTTTAAAATAGCTTTAGGATATTTGTCGGAGTCCATATAGTTTTCGTTAAAATGCTCTTCCATCAAAGCTACTTTAAAACGAAAACCTTTAATTAATGCTAAACTTGCAAACTCACCATTAGTAGAATTAAATATTGCAGTTACACTATTGTTTTTAGCTTTAACTTCTTCAAAAGATGGTACGGACGCTTCAAATTGAATACTTCCGTTTTTTGTCAAGTATTTATGCTGTGCTTTCGTAGAAGTACATATTAAAAAGAGTGATATAAAAAGTAGATATTTCATGATTTCTTAACTTTATAAATTAAGGAGCATTGTTGTACCAAAAGTCAATTTTCTAAATAGCCGTCGGTTGCCCATTGTTCAATAATAGCTATTGTGGAAGCTGGTAAATTACCTCCTGGAGGCATTGGATTTACATTATTATTCATTCTGGCTAGTATAGCTCCATTTTCTACACCGTCTCTAAATAAAGCATATGTATCGAAAGAAGAAGGAGCTCCATTTGCAGTTGGATTTCCATGACAGGATATACATGAACTTTCAAAAATTGGTTTTACATCTGCATTGAAAGTTTTTGCTATAACTATTGATTCTTGAGGGGTTATTAAATCATCTTCACTGTGGTTTTCACAATTGATAAAAAATATAATAGTGAGTAAAGAGAAAGATAGTATCGCTATTTTTTTCATAAACATCAATTTTAAATTTTTCTTGCTTAGCGCATGATTTATATAAATTTATCAAAAAATACGCTAAAAAACAATTAAATTATCAGTAAATTAGGTTTAGTTCGAGGATTTGTTAATACTATAAAAAAATATAATTGTGAAAAAGAAAGTTTTTTTAGCGATAGTTATTTTTATATTACTGTTTATTGGGTATAAGTATATCTATCATGAGCATCGAGAAATTAGTAATGAAACAGAAGTGTTTAATGATACAGCTTTAGTTTTAAAGCAAAATTTTCACGAAAATCTGGATGTAAGTAATGGTAAATATTTAAATAAAACAGTAGTTGTTTATGGTGTGATTTCTGAAATAGAAACTAAAGCAATAATGATTAATGATAATGTGTATTGTGTTTTTGATAGAGATATAAATGAATTGCTTATTGAGAAACAAATAAAAGTAAAAGGAAGATGTTTGGGATATGATGAATTATTAGAAGTAGTTAAAATAGACCAATCGGTTGTGTTAGAAAATTAATCACATATGTGAGTTTTTCACACTTTAGATTCTGTAAAAATTAAATTATTAATAATCTCTTTTATGCTTGTATAGAAGGAGTTAACTTTAAATATAAATTGTGTTATGGTAAAATTGAAAACTGTTTGCTTATTTATTGTATTTGTTTTTTCTTCAATTGTTTATGCTCAAGAAGATTTGTTTAATGAAATAGATACTGACTCTGTTCAAAACGAATATGTATCATCAGTATTTAAAGGCTTGAAAATTATAAATTTTGAGTCAACAAAAATGGCTGCTAAAAAGGAATTTTATTTTGTAGTCTCCCATCGTTTTGGTTCTGTAAAAGGAGGTTTTAAAGAGCTTTTTGGATTAGATCAAGCAGCTACTAGGTTAAATTTTATTTATGGTATTTCTAACGGAATTAATGTAGGTGTTTCTAGAAGTGCTTATCAAAAAACGTATGAAATGTCATTAAAATATAGGCTGATACGACAAGGAGCAAAAGGAGGAAGTCCAGTAACTATTGTTGGTTTTAATAGTGTTTCTGTAAATACGTTATTAGATGAAGATTTTTTGCCAAAATTAGAGTTTAGTGATCGATTGGCATATGTATCACAAATATTGATTTCCAGGAAAGTTAACAATAACTTTTCGTTAGAATTGATTCCTACGTTATTACACCAAAATTATGTAGAGAATAATAAACAAGACAACACACAATACGTAATTGGTTTTGGAGGGAGACATAAAATCACAAAACGTTTGAGTTTTAATTTTGATTGGGGTTATCATTTAAATAGAGAAAATACTCTCGTGTATAGAAACCCTTTAGCGGTTGGTGTAGATATTGAAACAGGAGGTCATGTTTTTCAATTGCATTTTAGTAATGCACAACCTTCATTCGAAAGTGGTTATTTGTCTAAAGCTGCAGGTGATTGGGAAAAAGGTGATTTCTTTTTTGGTTTTAATTTAAGCAGAGTATTTTAGTGCTGTTGAGTGAGTAAACTTACCATAATCTTAACTCAAAATTTCTGAACAAGAAAGGATTAAGAAACTATAAATAATAATAATAATAATTAAAAAAGCCCAAACAGATGTTTGGGCTTTTTTGTTGTTAGACTTGCGTTTAAATAAAGGTAAGTAACATAAATTAAAAAGGTTAGAAAGCTAATTTTTAACCCAGCTTTTAAACTCTTTACTTTTTGCTAACTGAGGTAGTTGTTCTTTTACTTTTTTAATAAGTGTATGCTTTTTGTAGGTAGAAGTGTTTAGTATGATATCAAGTAAGTGTATTGCTTTTTTAAAGGCTTTGTCTTGTTCATAGATAACGAGTAAACTAAATTTTGGTAAATGAAAATTAGGGTAATTTTCAATCATGTTTTTGTAAAATACTGCGGCACTTTCGTAATTTTTAGCAGCGAATGATAAGTTTCCTTTTTCAAAATCTAAAAAGGTGTCATTGGTCTGATTTTGTATGCTATTGATGCTTTTAAAAACTGCTTCATAATCTTTATTTAGATAATGGTATCTTATGGCAGATAAGTTTGTACTTGGATCAATGGTAAAGCTGCTTAGTATATCTTCCATAGATTCAAAATAAGCTTCGTCACTAATACTTCTAGATAACTCAAGCTTAAGCATTGCGGTAAAACGGTCTTTATTGTCAAGAGATTTATTAAGTAAAGAAATATGCTTGTATGCTTTTTCTGCTTCGTTATTGTTTTTAGCATCAACAAAATTCTTTAACATCAAGATGTATTTGTATTCATCTTTAGTTGTAATGCTAGAAATATAGTTTTTTGGGACTTCGCTTAAGTAATATAACTTTAGTGTTTCAGAAAGTTTTTGACTAGACGAATATATAAAAACGTCATCAACTATTAAATTTTCTCCATTACTAAGTACACGATAATCGTGATAATCTAGTCCGTATTTTTCGGAATAATACCTAAAAATTAAGTGATAAGTTTTGTCAACAGGATCAAAATGATAGCTCACAAAATTATAAAAGTCCCCATTTTTCAAAGAACTGATCAGTTCGTTAGGGAATGAGGTTATTTTCGTAGTGTATGCAGGTTTATATCTCTTGTTAAATTTAGTGAGTTTTTTATTTTCTAAATCTTGTAAAACAACTTTCTGAAAGAATCTGTTAGGTAGGATGCTATTTAAAAAAACTTGGTTGTTCTCTTTGGAGTAACTGTTTGATAATAGAGTGCCTAAATTCTTTACTTTTAAATCATTTTCTTTAGTGTTTTCAATTTTTGAATAGCCATTTTGGCCTATGCAAAGCAAGGTGCTTAAAAAAAAGAAGCTGATATAAAATAGTTTTTTCATGTGTTTGGCTTATTACTATTTTGGTTTTTGAATTAATCAATATTATTTTTCATTCGAAGTTAGCCTCGGTGAGTAAATTCTGCTGATGAGGTGAAAGTAATTTATCAATTATTCAGATCGGTATTTTAGTCTAAACAATTCATTTATGATTACATTGTAGCGTTAAATATACTTATTTTATGGTAGATAAAGCACTGTTCTCTTATTTAGAAGAATTTGTAACTCCAGTTCGTCGTCAAAAATTTAATGATATTCTCAATCAACGTACCAAACACTTTACAGTTGTATTGGAGGATGTGTATCAAATGCACAATACAAGTGCTGTAATAAGGAGTTGTGATGTGTTTGGAGTACAGCAAGCACATGCAATTGAGGTGCAGCATAAAAACACCTTAGATAAAGAAATTGCTATGGGAGCTCAGAAATGGGTTGATTTGAAGTATCACTCTAATACAGAAACATGTATTGGAGCTTTAAAAGAACAAGGATACCAGATTATTGCAACTACACCTCATAACGATTCTTGTTTGGTAGAAGATTTTGATGTGACTAAAAAGAGTGCGTTATTTTTTGGGTCAGAACGCGATGGAGTAAGTGAAAATGTAATGAAACAAGCTGATGGTTTTATAAAAATACCAATGGTTGGTTTTACGGAGAGCTTGAATATTTCTGTTTCTGCAGCAATTATATTGCAATCTGTTACTTCAAAATTAAGAAATTCAACTATTGATTGGCAATTAACAGAAGAGGAGAAAGAGTTTCAGAGATTAATTTGGATGCAAAAATCAATAAAAAGTATCGATAAAATTCTAGAACGTTACTACGAAGAAAATCCTAAATAGTTTAATAATAAATTTCCTTTTGGTGTGATTGGTTTGGTTGAATTAGGTATTTGATTTGATAAATCAATTTATATTATTTAGTTCCTCTAATTATAATTTTTTTTGGCTTATTTGCGTTTTTTATGTTTTCAATTGATTTTGTGTAAATATTGATAACATTAACTTTGTGACCAATTTTAGCTGTATTAACGGATGATACGTTAATATTCAAGATAAACTTTTCGTCAACTATATAATCACTAAAACCTTGATTTACATAACTACCATCTATTTGAAGTGTAATTGGATTTTCATCAAGAGTCAAATGCTTTGAAATAAGATCATTTAATGTTATTAAACTTGGTGTGTAATCAGGTTTTAGGTCAATTAGTAATTTGCCAGAATAGTCTTTTCCGTCAATTTTAAATTCCCCTTTTTCAATATTAACGTGTTTAATTTTGTCAGGATTTAGTGTTTTTATAAATGTGTCAGCACCTTGAAATACTCCATTTATGAAAACTGCAACCTGCCTATTTTTAGGGTTTGTTGAATTGCTGTAGTTGATTTCTATTTCAGAATTTTCAGAATAATGTGGTGTGTCATCAATTGTAGTGTCTGGGGATTTTTGACCAAATGATAAAGCGCTAATTAGAAATAAAACTATTATAATTGTTTTTTCCATGATTAATTGTTGCGAATGTTTTTGGGGAGATAAACTGTAAAAATACTATTTTAATTAATTTACTTTCTTTTTAAAATCTTATACTCTTCAAAACACCCACTAATAGCATCTAGTATTTGAAGGTCGTTTGCAGTTTGAATAAAGTTCTTGGAGTAGCTACAGTGACTAAGTACGTCTTCTAGCTCAGATTTATCAATCTGTAAGAAAGAAGTTAATAATTCTCTGTCAAACTTTTGAGATAAGAGCTTACGTATTTCGTCATCCTTTTTCATCTGACGCAATTTTCGCATTTGTTTACTTTTCTTGCTAAAGGTATTGTAGAGTAAGTCGGCAGGATTAAAAATAGCACCTAATACTTTACTGATTGCTCCGGGGCCTTTTTTTCCGGCTTCATAACCTTTTTGTAAACCTGAAATACTGTATTGTTGTGAATTGTTAATTGGTATGTACTTCGTGTCAATGTCTAAGTAGCCAGTTAATGTATGTGGTTTAATTAAAATTTCTTCTAAAGCATAAGCGCTTTCAGTTAATTCAATATTTGAATTTCCGAATTTAATCCAGTCGTTGGTAACTTTTACTTTTATTGATTTGTAACCTAGGAAAGACAAATGTAAAGTGTCATTTACAGCAGCTTTAATATTGAAATCTCCTTTTTTGTCGGTAATTGATCCTGTAACTATATTTAGATTAATTACATGAACATTTTCAAGACCTTTACCTGATGTGTTAACTACTTTTCCTGAAATTGATTGTACATTTTGTGCAAATGACAGTGTGCATAAAACGCATAAAATTAGTGTTAGTAGTAAATTCTTCAAGTGTTAGTTTTTTATTGTTGGGACTAATTTAAACTAAAAAAAGTGCCTAGGCACTTTTTTTAGTTAAATATTAACAACATGTATGTTAGTCTCTTCTTGAGCGTCTTCCTTCGAATGAAGCTCTTGGTCTATCGTCTCTTGAACCTCTATCAGATGATGAGCTTCTTCTGTCTCCTCTATCAGATGAAGAATCTCTTCTGTCACCTCTGTCAGATGAAGACTCTCTTCTTTCTCTGAATCCGCCAGAATCACCGTCTCTACTTCCGCTGCTTCTTCTTCTGTCTCCTCCTGAAGATTCTCTTCTCTCTCTGAATCCACCAGAATCACCGTCTCTACGACCGCCACTGCTTCTTCTTCTGTCTCCACCACCGCTTCGACCTCTGAATCCACCAGAATCACCATCACTTCTTCCGCGTCCTCCACGATCTCTTCCACCGCGTCCTCCACGATCTCTTCCACCACCGCCTCCGGTGTTGTTAGAAACTTCAACATTCACAAAACGTCCATCAACTTTGTAGTCTTTGAAGAATTCCATGATTTTTTCTTTGTGTGCTTCATCAGTATTAAAGAAAGAGAAGCTCTCTTTACAATCTACTTTGAAAACATCATCACGTCCAAGTTCTAAAGTGTCTTTTAAGAAATCCTTTAAACGCATCCAGTCATATCCGTCTTTTTCACCAACATTGATGAAATAACGAGTTGAACCATCTGGTGCCGATTCTCTTGAAGAGCGTTCGTCACTTGAAGGTTTAGGGTCTCTAGATTTCTTATAGTAGTTAGAAAAACGTGTAAATTCTACTGAGAAGAATTTCTTAATTAACTCTTCTTTAGATAATTCTTCTAAAGATTCATTTAATTGAGGTAAATATTCTTCAATATCCTCGTTAATCTCAGTGTTCTTTACGCTATTTACTAAGTGGAATAATTGTACTTCACAAATTTCTTTTCCACTAGGAATATCTTTCTTGATAAAATCAGTCTTTAAAATACGTTCTAAAGATTTGATTTTACGCATCTCACTTTTAGTAACAATAACTATAGAGATACCAGATTTACCTGCTCTACCAGTTCTACCACTACGGTGAGTATAGGTTTCGATTTCATCAGGTAATTGGTAATTTACTACGTGAGTAATATCATTTACATCAATACCACGTGCAGCAACATCAGTAGCAACTAGCATTTGAATTTGCTTGTTACGGAATGATTTCATTACTGTATCACGTTGGCTCTGACTTAAATCACCGTGAATTGCAGCAGCGTTGTATCCGTCTTCAATTAACTTTTCAGCAACTGCTTGTGTGTCTCTTTTTGTTCTACAGAATACTACTGAGAATATTCCTGGGTTAGCATCAGCTAAACGTTTTAATGCTGAGTAACGATCTCTTCCTGATACTTGGTAGTATTCATGAGATACGTTTTTGTTTCCTGCATTTTTAGTACCAACAGTAATTTCCATTGGGTTATTCATGAATTTTTTCGCAATAGTCGCTACCTCTTTTGGCATCGTTGCAGAAAATAACCATATATTCTTTTCGTCTGGAGTGTCAGATAATATTTCAGTAATGTCTTCATAGAATCCCATGTTTAACATTTCATCAGCTTCATCTAAAACGCAAACATCAATTTTTCTGATGTCCACCATTCCACGACGAATCATATCACCCATTCTTCCTGGAGTTGCAACAATAATTTGTGCACCTCTTTTTATTTCTCTTGATTGGTCTTGGATACTTGCTCCACCATAAACGGCAACAACATTTAATCCTTTAACGTGTTTTGAGTAGTTTTTTAACTCATTTGTGATTTGTAAACACAATTCACGAGTTGGAGATAAGATTAATCCTTGAGTAGTTCTGCTTGTTGCATCTACTTTTTCAACTAAAGGAAAACCGAATGCTGCTGTTTTACCTGTTCCTGTTTGAGCAAGTGAAACGATGTCAGTATCGTTTTCTAATAATAAAGGGATTGTTTTTTCTTGTACTTCAGACGGAGTTTCAAAACCCATGTCTTTAATTGCCTTTAAGCTAAATTCGCCTAGGCCTAATTCTTCAAATGTTGCCATTTATTTTTTATTTTACTGTTCGCAAATGTGTTACTTAGAGCACCCCATTCGTGTAAAATAAAGCTCTTTGGTAACACCAACCACCATTCTGATGGTTTTTTTAAATTCGGTGCAAATATACGTCTTTATTCTTAAGCTACTAATAAATATGACTTTTGTTACTTAAAAGACTAAAAAACTTGTCTAAATGTAATGTTTGTTTTACTTTTGGTAAAAAATATAATACATTAATTATGGAGAAATCATATTTGTTGCCACATCGTTTTAAGAAGATGGGGTGGGTTTTATTAGTTTTAGGCATAGCTTTGGGGGTTGCAATGCGATTCTTCGGGATAGATTCAGATTATTTTGGAAGAATTCCTTTTTTAGGAATTGTAACAGAGAGCTTTTTAACATCTAATAAGCATTTCTTTAAAGTTGCTGAAAATGGTTTTTTAGATGAGCTTGTTGCTGTGTTAATTATTTTAGGTGGGATTTTAGTAGGGTTTTGTAAAACAAAAATTGAAGATGAATTTATATTGCAAATGCGTTTGAGTTCTTTAGTATGGTCAGTATATGTAAATTACGGGATTTTGTTTTTAGCGGTGTTATTTGTGTTTGATATGCCTTTTTTTGATGTAATGGTGTTGAATATGTTTACAGTACTATTGTTTTTTATAATTCGGTTTCATGTTCAATTGCACAAAGCTAATCGTTTGTAATCATGAAAAACACTATAAAAATACAGCGTGCTATAAAAGATGTCACTCAAGCACAGTTGGCTGAAATAATAGGAGTGAGTAGGCAAACTATTAATGCTATAGAGAAAAATAAATATGTGCCTTCAACAGTGTTGGCTTTAAAGCTAGCTCGGTTTTTTGAAGTAGCAGTAGAGCGTGTTTTTGAATTAAGCGAAGAAGATTGAGAATAAATAAGAGCTGCTTATGATCTTAGTTTTTTTGATTATAAGCAGCTCTTTTTTTATATGTTGTTTAAAAAATCAATAAGTAATCTAACTGCTTTTCCACGATGACTTACACTTGCTTTTTCTTCTATTGTCATTTCAGCAAATGTTTTGTTGAATCCGTCAGGTATAAAGATAGGATCGTAGCCAAATCCTTTTTCGCCACGTTTCTCAAGAGTGATTTTACCAGTACAAATTCCTTCAAATAAATATTGTTCTCTATTTAGATTTAACGCAATTACAGTTACAAAACGAGCTTTCTTATTAGATTTACCCTTAAGTTTTTCTAAAACCAAATTCATGTTTGCTTCGGCAGATTTATCTTCTCCAGCATAACGTGCAGAATAAACACCAGGTTCACCATTTAATGCTTCAATTTCTAAGCCCGTATCATCTGCAAAACCATCTGCGCTATAATATTGAGTTAGGTAGTTTACTTTTTGTATTGCATTACCTTTAATGGTAAGGGAGCTTTCTGGGATATCTTCAGTGCAATTAATTTCTTTTAAAGTTGTCAGTTTTATTGTGTCAAGCATTGCTTGAACTTCATGTAGTTTGTTGCTATTGTTTGTTGCGAATACGAGTTCCATAAAGTTGAATTTTTAGCCAAAAATAACACATCTTAATTAAATTTACAGATCTAAATGATAATTATCAGCTATAACTAGTGGAAATATTATTAACTTTATGAAACAAACTTAAACCTAGTTATTATGACAATAAATATTCAATTTTTAGATATGCCAACTAGTGAGGCTTTGGCAGAGTACATTACGGGTAAACTAGGTAAGCTAGGAAATAAATATGATTGGGTTATTAATGCTAATGTGAGTATTGAGAAACGTAATGACCCAAAAGGGGAAGGGAAGGTGTGTAAAATAGAATTAAGTATTCCTGGTCCTAGAATATTTGCTGAGTCTGATGAAAAAAATTATGAGCTTTCTGTAAAAGAAACACTTAAGGATTTAGAAACGCAATTGAAAAAACGTAAAGAGGTTATGAATGCTCATTAACTTTATTGATGATGATATGGTTCGTTTTTTAAAATTGTAAACCCTCTATAGATTTGCTCTACAATAAATAGGCGTATCATTTGGTGCGAAAAAGTCATTTTTGATAAAGATATTTTCCCTTGTGCTTTTTGATATACATTATTAGAAAATCCATAAGGGCCACCAATAACAAATACCAGTTGTTTTATTCCGGAATTCATTTTCTTCTGTAGATAGTTAGCGTATTCTACAGAGGAAAATTGTTTTCCGTTTTCGTCTAATAAAACCAAGACATCTGTAGAGGTTATTTTTTTTAAAATTAGCTCACCTTCTTTTTCTTTTTGCTGTGCTTCCGAAAGATTTTTTACATTTTTAATATCAGGAATGATGTCTATATCAAACTTAATATAATGTTTTAGTCTTTTTTGATACTGTTCAATTAGCTGTAGTAATTGCTTGTCGTCAGTTTTTCCTATGGCAATAAGTTTAATTTGCATTGATGATATCGGTAAATTATAGGGACAAAAATAAACCTTTTTTCTATTTTTGTTAGTGAATTAATCCAATATAAATGATTTCAGAAGCACAGTTTAAAACGGAAATAGAATTAATTATAGCTAATGCCATACGTGAAGATGTTGGTGATGGTGACCATACTTCATTATCATGTATTCCTGATACGGCAATTGGTAAGGCTAAATTGTTAGTTAAGGATGATGGTATTATTGCTGGGGTTGAGTTTGCAAAAGAAGTATTTAAGTATGTTGATGCGGATTTGCAAGTGGAAACTTTAATAGAGGATGGTAGTGCTGTAAATTATGGTGACATTGTGTTTTACGTGCAAGGGAGATCGCAAAGTATTTTGATGGCAGAGCGTTTAGTATTGAATGCAATGCAACGTATGAGTGCTATAGCTACAAAAACCAAATTGTTTGTTGACTTACTAGATGGTACAAAAACTCAAATTTTAGATACTCGCAAAACTACTCCCGGAATTAGAGCTTTGGAGAAATGGGCAGTGAAAATTGGTGGAGGAGTAAATCATCGATTTGCGTTATATGATATGGTAATGATTAAAGATAATCATATTGATTTTGCAGGAGGAATAACAAAGGCTATTGAAAAAACACAAGCCTATTTAAAAGCTAAGAATAAAGATTTAAAGATTATCGTAGAAGCAAGAAACTTAGAAGAGATAGCTGAAATTTTGAAAACCAAAGGTGTTTATAGAATTTTAATTGACAACTTCAATTATGAGGATACTAAAAAAGCAGTTGCTTTGATAGGTAATCAGTGTTTAACAGAGTCTTCTGGAGGAATAAATGAAAAAACAGCTCGTGAATATGCAAATTGTGGAGTAGATTATATTTCATCAGGTGCGTTAACACATTCAGTATATAACTTAGATTTAAGTTTAAAAGCAGTATAATTTTTTGGAGCAAAAAGAAAATAAACCATCGAAATTAGTGGTGTTCGGAATGCGTATTCTGAATATTATATTTAATATCGGACGTAGTATAAAAATACCTGGATTACAGGGGTTGTCTTTGTATGATGTGTTAGAGATGTATGTTATTGGTATAGTTAAAGGAGCTTTAACAACAAGGGCTGGGGCAATATCCTATAGTTTTTTCATGTCTCTGTTCCCGTTTCTTTTATTTGTACTTAATTTAATGGCTGTAGTGTCTTTTATAGATTATAGTGATGATATTTTACCATTATTGGAGAGTGTGTTTCCTCCCAATACTCTAAATGTGTTTCAGGATACGATTGCAAATATTTTTGAAAAGAAGAGAGTAGGTTTATTGTCTACCTCATTTTTCTTCTCAATGTTTTTAATGGCAAATGGTGTTAATGCATTATTTAGTGGGTTTCAAGAGTCCTATCACACAAAAATCAATACAAGTTTCATAAAACAATACCTTACATCATTTGGTGTAGCTTTGCTTCTGGCATTATTTTTGTTTTTAGCAGTAATAACTATTCCTATTGTAGAAGTGTATATTGTACAACGATTAACAGACGAGGGTATTATAGCTAATGATTTAATTGGAATAACAATTGCGAAATATGTAATATTTACATTTATGTTTTATACGGTGATAGCCATGTTTTATTATTTTGGTTCAGCGGAAAAAAATTCCAGAAAATATTTTACACCTGGGGCAACGTTGTCGACAGTTTTGTTTTTGCTAACGACCTATTTGTTTGGTATTTATGTAGAGAATTTCGCTCAGTATAATGAGCTGTATGGGTCTATTGGAGCAATATTAATTTTGATGTTGTATATTTGGTTGAATTCGAATATTCTTTTACTAGGATATGAGTTGAATGCCTCATTGTTGACATTAAAAAAACAAGCAACAAGTAAATTAAAAAATGATTAATTAATTAAATAAATATAAAGATGAAAAAGATAATATTTTTAGTGGCTTTTGTAATTTGTGCAAATGTTTCTTTTGCTCAAACGAAAGTAGGTGATGTTACTTTACCAAATACAGTGACACTTTCTGGTGAAGAAATGAACTTGAATGGAGCAGGAATGCGTGAAAAAATGTGGATTGATTTATATGCAGGAGGTTTATATGTGCAAACAAAATCTAGTGATGCAAATACTGTGATTAATGCTGATGCGCCAATGGCAATGAAATTGCATATTGTTAGTGGGATGGTTTCTCAAAGTAAAATGATTGGAGCTGTAACAGATGGATTTGAAAATTCAACTTCTGGAAAGGCAACTACAGTTGAGAGAGCAAGTTTTGTAGCTTGTTTTAATGATGAAATCACTAAAGAAGATGTTTTTGATATTGCGTATGCAGCAGGGAAAACAACCGTGTATAAAAACGGAAAAGTAAAAGGTTCAGTTGAAGGGCTTGAATTTAAAAAAGCATTATTTGGGATTTGGTTAGGTAAGAAACCAGCTGATAAAAACTTGAAAAAAGGAATGTTAGGTAAGTAATTTGCTAATTATTCTGAAGTATAAAAAGAAACCACGTTTAACGTGGTTTTTTTTGTTTGAAATTCATTGTAAAATTTATGATGATAAATCTGCAATTCACAATTGAATTTCTACATTTGTGTAGTGCAATATTTTATAGATGTCATATTACCAATTCCCTTAGTAAAACTATTTACTTATAGTATAAATACTGAGGAGGCTAAGTTTTTACAACCTGGTATGCGAGTAGCTGTTCCTTTTGGGAAAAGTAAATTGTATACGGCAATTGTTTTTTCAATTCATCAAAATTCTCCAGAGGGATATGAAGCAAAGGATATTCATCAAATACTAGATGAGCATTCGGTAGTGAATGCACATCAGTTGAAATTTTGGAAATGGATTTCAGAATACTATCTCTGTAGTTTAGGAGATGTGATGCGCGCTTCTTTGCCAAGTTCTTTTTTGTTAGAAAGTGAAACTTTGATTTCAAAAACAGTAGTAGAAATTACTGATGAAAACGATTTGTCTGATGATGAGTTTATAATACTGGAGGCTCTAGAAAATCAATCTTCTTTAAAGGTGTCTGAAGTAAGTAATTTATTGAATAAAAAAAATGTACTCAAGCCAATTAAAAATCTATTAGGTAGAGGTTATATTAAGCTGCAGGAAGAAATTTATGAGCAGTATAAGCCAAAGCTAGTAAAATATGTACGGTTGTTGCCAGAATATGATTCTGATGATGGATTACATGAATTATTAGATAGTTTGTCTCGTGCTAAAAAACAAAAGGATGCTATAATGGCGTATTTTGTATTGAGGTCGGGGTCAGAAAAACCAATTAAAGCGAAATTATTAGAAGAGAAAGCATCTGTTTCAGCTGCTGTTTTGAAAGGACTGGTTGATAAAGATATATTAGAGTATTATTATGTGCAAACGGATAGAAATCTGTATGTAAATGATATATCTGCATCTAAAAAGCTGAATGAGCATCAGTTAAAAGCGTTGGTTGAAGTAGAGGCGGTTTTTGATCAAAATAAAATTTGCATGTTGCGAGGAGTTACGGCTTCTGGAAAAACAGAAATTTATGTAAAATTAATAGAGAAAGCTTTTCAGGAGAATAAGCAAGTATTGTATCTCTTGCCTGAAATTGCTCTAACAACACAATTGATAGCACGATTGAGGGTCTATTTTGGAGATAAAATAGTAGTCTATCATTCTAAGTATTCGGTAAACGAACGTGTTGAATCTTGGAATAAAGTGTTGTTGAATGATAATGCTGCTCAGTTGGTTATTGGAGCTCGTTCATCTGTGTTGTTGCCGTTTTCTAATTTAGGATTAATAGTTGTTGATGAGGAGCATGAGCAATCGTTTAAACAATTTGATCCTGCTCCACGTTATCACGCACGTGATGCGGCTATTGTTTTGTCAAGTTTACATAAAGCTAATGTTGTGTTAGGGAGTGCTACGCCTAGTTTGGAAAGTTTTTATAACGCGAAGACTAATAAATATGGTTTGGTAGAAATATTGCATCGACATAATAATGTTCAGATGCCAGCAATTGAATTGGTTGATTTAAAAGATAAGTATAAGCGAAAAAAAATGAAAGGTCATTTTTCTGATAGACTATTAGAAGAAATTGATTTGGCTATTGAAAATGAGGAGCAAGTAATTCTTTTTCAAAATAGAAGAGGATTTTCTCCAATTGTAGAATGTGGAACCTGTGGTGAGTCGACTCAATGTCCTAGTTGTGATGTAAGTTTGACCTATCATCAGCATAAAAAACAATTACGTTGTCATTATTGCGGATATCAAATGGCTATGCAATATGCATGTTTGTCTTGTGGAAGTAATGACTTAGATACCAAAGGATTCGGGACAGAGCAGTTAGAGAAAGAATTAAACGCATTATATCCTGATTTGAAAATAGGTAGGATGGATTTAGATACTACTCGAGGAAAGTATGGTTATCAGAAAATCATTACTGCTTTTGAACAACATGAAATTGATATTTTAGTAGGAACACAAATGCTTACTAAAGGATTGGATTTTAAAAACGTAAGCTTGGTTGGGGTGATGAGTGCTGATTCTATGTTGAATTTCCCCGATTTTAGAGCTCATGAACGTAGCTTTCAGCTAATGTCGCAAGTGGCAGGTAGGGCTGGGAGATTTGAGAAAAAAGGAAAAGTAATTATTCAAACGTATAATCCGTTTCATAATATATTGCAACAAGTATCTACGCATGATTATGTTAGTATGTACAAGGAGCAGTTGGAGCAGCGTCATGCATATAAGTATCCGCCAACCAATAAGTTGATTAAAATAACCTTTAAGCATAGAGATTATAATAAAGTAGAGTATGGGTCGGATTGGTTTGCAAAATCACTGAGGCTATCTTTTAAAAATAATGTGTTAGGTCCTGAGTTTCCTTCGGTCTCACGTGTTAGAAACGAATATATAAAACATGTGTTGTTAAAAGTGCCCAATGGTCAATCTGCTTTACAAACAAAAAAAGCTATTCTTAAGGTTAAGAACAGCTTTATGTCTGTAAAAGATTTTAGACCAATTAAGGTTATCTTAAATGTAGATACTTATTAAGGGATATAGAGTTATAATTAGTCCTATTGGTGGATTAAAGATTGTCTAGTGCTTCAATAAGTAATTTCTTTTTATTTCTACTTAAAGGAATGTTTTCTGTGTTGATTTCAACAAATTTACTATTGAATCGTTTAATTTTCTTTAAGTTGACAATATATGATTTGTGAATTCTTAAGAAAGAATACTCTTCAACTTCTTTTTCAAAAGCTTTCATAGTAGAAAGAATCACATAGCTTTCTTCGTTAGTTACTAATTTTATATAATCACCTAAAGCTTCTATCCACAGTATATTGTTGATGAATATTTTTCTTTTCTTTAAGTTACTCTTAATGAAAATATATTCTTCTTCACTAGTGTTATTTTCAAATTTTAATCTATGGTATTCTAGTGCTTTTTCTACCCCTAAATTAAAGCGTTCTTGAGTTATTGGTTTTTGTAAATAGTCAGTAGCATCATAATCAAATGCTTTAAATGCGTATTCTGTCTTACCAGTAACAAAAATGATTTGTGGCTTGTTTTTTAACACATCCAGTAATTCAAATCCGTTTATAATAGGCATTTCAATATCAAGGAAAATCAAATCAACTTCAGTATCATTTAATCCTTTTTTTGTATCTACGGCGCTACTATATTCTGCAATTAAGGTAAGTGCAGGATGTTCTTTGACAAGTTTAACGATCGACATCCTTTGTATTGATGAATCGTCTACAACTACACAGCGTAAGTTCATTTATTGGCTTTAGTTTTATTAATTATTGTTAAAGATAAAAATTAATTATTAAAATTGGTTTAGTTTGGCTATACAATTTTACTTAAAATATATAAGGACACCAAATGTTATGAGCTAAAAATGTATTGAAAATTAACTCTTTTTGTTTTGAAGGTTCATTTAAAAGAAGTATTTTTGCAGCCAATTTATTACAAATTAAATATTTAAATTATGAATCAATACGAAACTGTTTTCATCTTGAATCCCGTTTTATCTGAAACTCAGATAAAGGAGACAGTAAAGAAATACGAAGATTTTCTTGTTTCTAAAGGAGCTAAGATGGTATCAAAGGAAAACTGGGGGCTTAAGAAGTTAGCTTACCCTATCCAGCACAAAAAAAGTGGTTTTTACCACTTATTCGAATTCCAAGTAGCTGGTGAAGCTATTGACGGATACGAATTAGAGTTCAGAAGAGATGAGCGCATAATGCGTTATTTAACTGTAAGGTTAGATAAGCATGCAATTGCTTGGGCTGAAAAAAGAAGAATTAGAGATAACGCAAAAGCTTAATTATGTCAACTATAGAACAACAATCATCAGGAAAAAAAGAGGGGGAAATTAGATATTTAACTCCACTTAATATAGATACAAATAAGAAAGCTAAATACTGTCGTTTCAAGAAATTAGGTATCAAGTATATCGATTATAAAGACGCTGGTTTCTTATTAATGTTAGTAAACGAACAAGGTAAATTGTTACCGAGACGTTTAACAGGAACTTCTTTGAAATACCAAAGAAAAGTAGCTGTAGCAGTAAAAAGAGCTCGTCACTTGGCATTAATGCCTTATGTAGCTGATTTATTAAAATAATAACGTAGCAACCATGGAAATTATATTAAAAAAAGATGTAGAATATGTAGGGTTTGCAGATGACGTTGTTACTGTAAAAAACGGTTACGGAAGAAACTGTTTAATCCCTCAAGGGCTTGCAATTTTAGCAACACCTTCTGCAAAGAAAGTATTAGCTGAGAACTTAAAGCAAAGAGCTCATAGAGAACAAAAATCTGTTGATGATGCTAATGTAATAGCTGAAGCACTTAAAGCGTTAGAAATCAAAATTTCTTCAAAGTCTGGTGACGGAGGGAAATTATTTGGTTCTGTAAACAATGCTGATGTTGCCGAAGCAATTGCTAAAGGTGGTCAATCATTAGAGAAAAAGTTCATTACTGTTGCCGGTGGTAACGTAAAAAGAGCTGGAAAATACACAGCAAAAGTAAGATTACATCGTTCTGTTGTAATTGATTTACCTTTTGAAGTTGTAGGAGAAAAATAAGAATGATTTTTATCATTATAAATAAAAGCCACGATTTTAATCGTGGCTTTTATTGTTTTTAAAATTAATGACATGAAATACCAAAGATTAAGTAAGGAGCAGTTAAATGAAATGCATAAAGAGTTTATTAACTTTTTAGCATCGCAAACTATTACTGCTGCAGAATGGGAAGATATTAAAAAAGAAACTCCTGATGTTGCTGAGCAAGAATTGGATGTGTTTTCTGATTTAGTATGGGAAGGAGTGTTAACTCAAGTGGATTATGTAGAGCATATATCTCCACAGCAAATACACTTGTTTCATTTAGCTGATAATAACATGCAAGTAATTGCTATACAGTTAAAAAATGAAGTAGATTTAACTACTAAAGAAGGATTTGCTTGGTTGCGTGAAAACTTAATGAATGATGAGGTAGAGTTTTTACAAGCAAAAAAAGAATATACTGGCGACAGAAATGCAGATAAATTTACCTTGATACAGCAAGGTGCTGTGATTTCAAAAGGTGATTTATTCAAGTATTTTAATAAATTAGTAAGTAAATAATACAGGTATATACCATGGCACAAAAACCAAGCTTACCAAAAGGAACACGTGATTTTAACCCTGAGCAAGTTGTAAAACGTAATTATATTTTTGATACAATTAAAAGTCAGTTTAAGAAATTTGGGTTTCAACCTATTGAAACACCAAGTTTTGAGAATTCTGATACTTTAATGGGGAAATATGGTGAAGAGGGAGATCGTTTGATCTTTAAAATATTAAACTCTGGAGACTATTTGAAAAAGGTTGATGAGAATTTACTTGCTGATAAAAACAGTCAGAAAGTTACTTCTAGTATCTCTGAAAAAGCGTTGCGTTATGATTTAACGGTGCCTTTTGCAAGATACGTGGTGCAACATCAAAATGATATTGAATTCCCGTTTAAGCGTTATCAAATACAGCCGGTTTGGAGAGCGGATAGACCTCAAAAAGGTAGATTTAGAGAATTTTTCCAATGTGATGCTGATGTGGTAGGTTCTGATTCTCTTTGGCAAGAAGTAGAATTTGTTCAGTTGTACGATAATGTATTTACGGCTTTAGGTTTAAAAGGTGTTACCATTAAGATTAATAACCGTAAAATTTTAAGTGGAATAGCTGAGGTAATTGGTGCATCTGATAAATTAATTGATTTTACCGTAGCTTTAGATAAGTTAGATAAAATTGGAGAAGATGGTGTAAAGAAAGAAATGCTTGAAAAAGGGATTTCTGAATCTGCTATTGAAAAAGTGCAACCACTTTTTGGTTTTACAGGGAATTTTGTGGCTAAAATTGAGCAATTAAAATCATTATTAGCTACTTCTGAAACAGGAATGAAAGGAGTAGAGGAGTTGTTGTTTGTTGGTAATGCAATTGAGTCATTAGGTTTGTCTACTGCTGTATTGGATTTAGATGTAACACTTGCTCGTGGATTAAATTATTATACTGGAGCAATATTTGAGGTGTCTGCACCGGAAGGTGTAAAAATGGGTTCTATCGGTGGTGGTGGAAGATATGATGACTTAACAGGTATATTCGGATTAAAGAATGTAAGTGGGGTAGGAATATCATTTGGACTAGATAGAATTTACTTGGTTTTAGAAGAATTAAATTTATTTCCGGAAACTGTTCAGTCAACAGAGAACATTTTGTTTATCAATTTTGGAGATAAAGAAGCATTGTATTGTATGAATGCGATAAAACAATTGCGTGCAAAAGGAATAGCTTCGGAAATGTATCCTTCATCTGTAAATAATAATAAGCAAATGAAGAAGCAAATGAACTACGCTAATAAACGTAAATTCCCATTTGTAGTTTTGGTTGGTTCTGATGAAATGGACAATAATGAGTTTACGGTTAAAAACATGACTGACGGTACACAGCAAAAAATGAATTTAGAAGAGTTGAGTGGGTTGTTTTAGGATTCATTGAATATAATAAAAAAGCCTTTCAGTGTTTCTGAAAGGCTTTTTTATTGATTTTTTTTTTTTGACAATCTACTTTTCAAGAACCTCAAATTTATAACCAGCTCCGTGAATGTTTGTAATACTAATATTTGAATCGGTTTTGAAGTGTTTACGTAGCTTAGAGATAAAAACATCTAAGCTTCTGCCAATAAAATAGCTATCATCTTCCCAAACTGATTTTAGTATAAATTCTCTTTTCAGTAACGTATTTTTATTAGACGCAAATAATGCTAAAATATCAGCTTCTTTTCGTGTCAATTGAATTTGTTTCTTTCCTATGTTTAAAATTATATTTTCAAGATCTAAAGTGTATTTCGAAAATGAAATTATTTGGTTAGTTGCTTGAGAAATCTTCCCTCTTTTTAATACGGCGTTAATTCGGAGTGTTAATTCTTCAATACTAAATGGTTTTGTTACATAATCATCTGCCCCAATTTTAAAACCTTTTATACGGTCTTCTTTCATGGCCTTTGCGGTTAGAAATATAATTGGAGTATCCAGGTCGTTTTTTCTAATTTCAGAAGCTAGGGTGAAACCATCCATATTAGGCATCATGACATCAAGTAAACATAGATCGAAAGTACGATTGTGAAATTCACTTAAAGCGGATTTTCCATCAGAATAATGAGTTACTCTATAGTTGTAGTTTTCTAAACTGTCCTTTAGTAAAAAGCCCATGCTCTCATCGTCCTCAACAAGTAATATGTGTTTTTTAGCTTTCATTATTTAAGTGGTAAGTATATGTTAAAAGTACTACCTTTTTTTAATTTACTTTTAAAGGTAAGTTTTCCGTTGTGTTTTTCTATAATAAGTTTTACATAACTGAGCCCAATTCCATGTCCCTTAGTATTGTGTAAGTTACCAGTTTCTGCTCGGAAAAACTTTTCAAATATATGTTGTTGGTCTTCTTTTTTTATTCCAATACCTTTATCACTAATAGTAATGTTAATACCGTTAGAGGTATTGTTGGTGTTAATGGTTATTTCAGGATTCGTGTTAGAATATTTTATAGCATTTTCTACTAAGTTGTATATAACATTTGATAGATGAGTTTTATCAGCATAAAGAATAAAATTATCAGCTTTTAAATTGGAGTTTATGTGCCCTCCTTTTTGTTGTAATAATGGTTCAAAGCTAACTAATACGTTTTTAATGATTTTATGAATATCTATTTCTTCATAAGTAAGTGATTCGTCATCTTTTTCAATTGCAGAAACTTGTAAAACTTTGTCTACTAAGTTATGGAGTCTTACATTTTCATTATAGATGATGTCAGCATATTTTTTAAGTTTTTCTTTATCCATCTGAATACTTTTATTTCTAATAGCATCCGAGGCAACAGAGATGTTGGTAATAGGAGTTTTTAATTCATGAGTCATGTTGTTTACGAAGTCTTTTTTTAACTCAGATAATCTTTTTCCTTTAATAATAGAAATCATTATAAAAGTAAATACAGCAAGTATGAACAATAAACTTAATGAAGAGTACATCCATATCCCCATTGAGTTTATAAGGTGAATTGTCTTGTTGTTGATACGAATTTTAAAATCTAAATTTTCGTTATCATCAATTCTGGTTTTACACGCAATCTCTAATGTAGTTGATTGATTGGGCGTATGTGAGTCTGATACCGTATTTCCTAATAGAATATCAAAATCATCACTTTTTAAAATAGTATAATCGTAGTTGATGTTAATGTTTCTTTTAAAAAACTCTTGCTTAATTATGCTATCTAAATTTTTGAGTTTAAAGTAGCAATTAGTATTTACATAAAACTCATTTGAAGAAATTTTAGAAATAGGAGGTATTCTAGAGCTTGTATCTTTGTTTGAGATTAACAATTGGTGCGCTACACTTCTGAGTGCAATGTTTATTTTCTCGTCAAATTGTCTTTGGTGTAATGTGAAAGATTTTTTAAACCAATATACTTGGGTTATGAATAGTCCGCTAATAGTTATTAGCATGAGTATTAATATAAATCGAATGGTTTTTGGAGACATGCAAACAAAGTTAGGTTAAATACTATTCGGTTTTGAGGAATTTACATTTCATTAACAATTTTTTACATTTCATTTTCAAGAACCATTGATATTAATCCTAATTTTGTGAGTATAACATTATAAACAAGTGAATTATGAGAAGTAAAATAGTTATTTTCAGTGTTTTAATAGTTGCTATTGGAGTCGTTTCTTTTGGATTTTCACATAAAAAAAATGTTGCTAAAGTTGATGAACTACTAACTAAAATAGATTCGTCTAAGGTTAATAAAGAAGCTCAAAAAACTGATTTGTTCTATGCTGTAGGAGGAACGTATTCAAGATCTATTAGAAAATCAGAACTACAAAATTCTAAAATGCTTAGTGATTTTATTGAGGGATACCCTGTTAATTGGATATCGGCTTATATTTCAGTTGAGGTTATTTGTAATAATAATGGGGTTAAAACAAGTTTATGGAGTAAGAATGATGTATTAAGTGATGAACAAAAAAAGATGCTTTATGATTTAGAGATAGATGCTGAGGTTGTCGTAAAGGTTAAATACAATACTAAAAACGTAATAACCGATTCGCTTGAAGAAAGTGAAATGAATGTTTCTTTGACTGTAATTCCTGAAGTTGAGGCAGTATATGCTGGAGGATACGAAAATATGATAACCTATTTAAAGGAGAATAGTAGCGATAAAATTGCTATGATAGGTGATAAAGGAGTTAAGCCATCGGTGTTAAGGTTTTCAATTGATAAAACTGGGAAAGCTGATAATATTAAAATAATAAAAAAATCGGAGAATATAGAAATTGATAATTTATTGATTGAGTTGATTGAAAATATGCCAAAATGGAATGCAGCAAAAAACTTAAAAGGTGAAAGTGTGTCCCAGCAATTTGATTTCAAGGTTGGTAAGATGGATGGTTGTTAATTTGTTAGATGAGTTGTGTATTGATCGGGGATTTTTTTTAAGGGATGTTTGTGTTCAATTAAGTGACTTCTTGTGAATTTTATAATAAGTTATTTTATATTTTTCAGCATGTAATTTGCTGCTTTTAAAGGCCTATTCACAGGAAAGAGTTCGTAATTATTATGTTTTTCCAGAATTTATTAAGGGAGAGGTGTTAATGAAAGATGGGACAAGTTATGAGAGGGTGTTGAATTATAATTCATTAACAGAAGAAATGTTATTTGAAAATAATTTAAACAAATTAGCAATTTCAAACCAAGACATGGTTGATACGGTTTATGTAGGTGGTAAAAAGTTTTTTAGATTAGATAATAAGTTTCTCGAATTAATATATACTTCAACTGCCGATTTATATGTTGAAAGAAAATGTAAAGTTATACAGTTAGGAGTTGAAGGAGGTTATGGTCAGAGGTAAGTAAATACCACTGTTCATTCGACATCAAATTATAAGGGGGTTGGCTGCTTATCGTAAACTTGCGTTACCTAGTGAGGTAGAGACAAAGTCTTATGTGTATTATTGGTTGAAGAAAGATGGGGATGTTTCGAAATTCATTAAATTGAGGCAGTTGCTTAAGTTATGCCCAAATAAAAAAGCAATATTTAAAGCCTATGTAAAAAAGCATAATGTTGAATATAAAGAAGAAAAAAGTGAAGTTGGATTGATTAAGTACTTAGAAAGAAGTGAGTAGTTAATACTTAGTAGAATATTTCTAATGACCGAGTTTTATATAGTAAAATAAAAAAGCCTTTCAATTAATTGAAAGGCTTTTTTTGTAGCGTGATGCAGATACGTTCTGCTTTATCCTATCTTAAAACACGTTGGTTATCAGTATTATATAAATTGTTAAACAGCTGATTTCATAGTCATTTAACCCAATTTTAACCCGTTTAAAACTCCGCTATCGTACGGTAATCTTAGTTTTATAAATATGCTTCTGAAAAACGATGCTTATAAAAATGAAATCAACCTGTTTTAAGCATTGTTTTATGCAAATGTATGTAACACTACATTTGTAAAATATAAGATGTAAAATCATTAGATTTTACATCTTATATTCTGTTCGTTTCGGCCACTTTATAGGGAGCTCTTTTTATAAGCCAATTTTCCTTCTATATGTTTGCCCCCACACCCCCTAAAACAGAATCATAAGAAAAATAACTATGTAATGATTTAGGCTAATTGTTGATTTTAACCAACAGCTAAACAATAGTACAAAAATTGCTATTTCCCTTTATTATATATTACTTTTTATTTTTTTTTATTACTATAATTAAGAAAAAAGTGTAATAGTGTAATGAAGTAGAGTAAAGCCAGTGTTTGTAAGGGTTTCAAGAATTACACTTTTAATTACACTTCCGTTACACTCTCTTTACACTTTTGGTTTTAGGCATAAAAAACCGCTAATTATGTTGTTTTTCCCTCCATATAATCGATAACACCGTATAATTAAGTTGAGATTTTGAATATTTTAACTACATTCACTCTATAATAGAAATAAACGTAATTACGTTTATTTACTTGTTGTATTTAATTAAAAAAAACAATCGAAAAACTCCTTCAATTGGAACGATAAAATAAAGGCTTTAAAAGGATTAACTTAAGGTCTAGGTGGTTAGCCAATGGAGTTGGATAACTCAAATCGTTTGGGAGACTTCTGCGTTGCAAATGACAATTTGTATAAGTAGAATCGAGTAAATGATTTGACCAAAGTTATGAAAAAAAAATGACAAAATCAACTTAAAATATTGTTCAAATAACTGGATACCAAGACCTTAAGTTAAGAGTTTTTTTCCTTTTATCATTCTAAAACTAGTTCTAATGACTGACCATATACAAGTATATATTCAATAATTATCCCTAGCAATTGAAGTCCTTTTGTATTTATTATTTTGCTGTTTTTTTGAACTACGTCTTTTTCTTTTAACTTCGTTATCAGGATGTAATAATTTAATTACTTTTGAAGAAGAAAAAAACTAAACACAACACCATATATAGTGCATTATTGAAATAACGCACTATATATATACGTTAGGCATAATTCTACTGATAAAATGAATAAAAAACAAATGAATAGTTTAAACTCATATGTGATACTAATAATCTGTATCTGTATAACTAATCCATCCTCATGGGCTCAAGACACCAATTTGGAATGGGTGAAAACCTATGGTTCTAATCATACCCTTACACCAATAGAATCTGCTTTGTCCGTTAGGGTAGATAATCTCGGTAATGTTTATACACTTGGAGCATTTAACAATACAATAGATTTCAACCCAGGAGTTGGTACAGCCTATTTGTCAACCACCGGACAATATGATAGAGAATATTATCTACAAAAATTAGATAGTAACGGAGATTTTGTTTGGGTAAAACATATAGAAATAGATAATGAATTTGCTGCTGCTGGTAATTTTATAATTGATAGTAATGGTGATCTAATAATTATAATACATTTCCCACAATACTTGGATGCTGATCCAAGCGCGAATGTATATACTATTGGTAGCGGACAGGGACAGCAATTGGGTATTATTAAACTAGATGCCAATGGGGGTTTTATGTTTGCAAAAGCCATATCTAGTACTGATAATTCAGCGCAATTAAATTCAGTAGCAGCTAATAATGAAGAAACATTTACTATAGATAGTAATAACAATATTTATCTAACTGGGTATTTTAAAAAAACCGTTGATTTTGACCCTGGAGCTAGTTCCTATGAATTAACCTCCTATTATGATGCGATTAATGATATTTATTATACTAACTCCTTTATCTTGAAGCTAGATACTAATGGAAATTTCATACAAGCAAATCATTTCAGTGCTCCAACAGATAATTTTATAAGTAGTTTGCTGATTAACAGTATTGATGAATTATTTGTATTTGGTCGATTTAATGAGTCCATAGATCTTGATCTAAGTCCAACTGTTTATGAACTAACAGAAACAGGAGGAAATAGCGATTTATTTATGTTAAAAACTGATTCAAATTTTAATTTTATATACGCAAAAAAAATTGGATCGGATGGAATTTTTGAAGAAGTGTCAAGTACCGTTTTAGATGGAGACGGAAACATAATAATTGGAGGTATGTTTCAAGGTGGAGATTTTGATGCTGATCCTGGGATAGGGTTACACACGCTTTCTGCTTTAGGTGATGATGATGGTTTTATTATAAAATTAACTAATTCAGGTGATTTTGTTTGGGCTACTGCTTTTGCTGGAACTGGAAGGGATGTAATTCGTTCATTGGCTTTAGACTCTCAAAACAATGTGTATAGCACGGGGTTTTATAGGTCAACTTCAATAGACTTTGATGCATCGGCCAATACAGATATCCATACACTATCATCAACATTCACAATGTTTTTTAATAAAATGAATGCGGATGGCACTTATGGATGGACAAAAACTATTAGTGACAATTACACAGCTAGTAATTGTTTAACTATTAATAATAATGATGATTTATTTTTAGTATTGATGTATGATAATACAATTGATGCAGATTTTGATACGGGTACAACCAATATTTCAAGTATAGGCTCAAAAGATATTGCAATAATGAAAATGACTTTCCCATCGTTAGGAATTGATGATGTAGAAAAGTACAATGCATTTAAATTGTATCCAAACCCTATGCAAGATTCTTTTTCTATTGATTTTAAAAAGGTTAAAAAAAATGTTAAGATAAAAATACTAGATGTATTGAGTAAAAGTATTTATGAAAAGGCATTTTTTAATACAGATAAAATTAAAATTTTAAATAACTTAGAGTCCGGTGTTTATTTCATTGAAATAAGTATGGGGCAAAAAAGAATAATTAAGAAGATAATAAAAGAATAAGGCAAAACTTAATAAAAACTATGTCTAACAACACCTATAAATAATACGGGTTTTGGTGTGTAAAATCGGAAGTTTGGGTATATTTACAATCAACGCCAAATCTTTTAATTTGGCTTTTTTAAAACGACAAACTAAAAACAAAATCTAAAAGCTCATGGCTTGTGTCGACACGAAAATCCGCGGATTTTCTGCACCGTAAAATTCATAGCTAAACGTTGTACGTAATTAAAACTAACGATAATGAAAACACCTTTTAAGGTATTATTTTTACTCTTCCTAACGGTTTTTAGCACGAAATCTTTTTCACAGAAAATGGTTGAATATTACGAACCAGCAAAAAATGATAGCCTAAGAGTTGGAATAGGAGAAAATGACTTTTTCTCGTTTATTCAAAAAGGTTATACTCTAATGCTTCCTGAAAATAAGGAAATAAAAGGTGTACTCATTTTCCTCGAAGATTCAAAGTATGACAAAAAGAACAGGAGCTCAAAGCAGATGTATGCTCAAGCATCGGAAAAAGACTTTGCGGTATTGTCAGTTTCAACCGAAATCCCTCTTGACTTTTACTTTTCTAAATCATCTATGATTTCTACTCATAAGCTAATTAGAGAAGTATTTGATAAATATAATTTACCGAATGACAACATTTTCTTTTTAGGAGCAAGTTTAGTTGGACATAGAGCGATGCGTTATATTAAATTCGTGAAAGAGAGTGACTTCAAGTTTCAACTTAAAATTAAAGGTATTGTCGTTTGCAATTTCACTATGGATTTTACAAGAAAATGGTATCAACATAAACGTGATATAAGACTTAACCGAATTGATCTTTGGGAACCAAAATTTATAAACTATCTATTGGAAACGCACTTGGGAGGAACACCTAAAACTAATCCAGAAAATTATCACAACTTCTCATCATATAGCTACTTTGATGAAAAAAATGAAAATATTAAAATTTACAAGAACTACGCTGTTAGAGCATATATAGAGCCTGCAATAAAATATAAGCTAAATAAGCAACTCAGAACCTTGTATGAGAATAATTCTACAGATATAGTTAGTTTTTTAGCTGAGTTGGAACTAGTAGGAAATAAAAATACTGAATTGATTGTTTTACAGCCTGAAGATAATACTTCATCAAAAAAGAATACTCAATCAACTTGGGATGCACTAAATAAAGATGAGCTTATGGATTGGGTTCAAAAACAAACGGAAAAATAACTACGCACAACACGGTATAAAAAACATAGGGCATTTGTTCTAAACCTTAAGCTCTGTGAATATTAACAAAGTCCGCTAAATATAAAATTTGACGTTTATAGATGAAAGATAAAAGCAAAATATTTATATTTAGCGAAGTAATAAATCGAAACGATAGTGCTTATCACCTGCCCTACGTTTCTTATACGAAACGTTAGGCACAATTCAAACATGAAGTATTCTCTCTTTACTATTTTTCTGTTAATTACAATTGGATGCTCAGTGTCTAAAAGCGATTTGATTACTCAAAAAATAGTATTCAAAAAGGAATATATTGGAAATAAAGCCATTTACCATATTGACATTCCAAAATTTGACAATATAGAATCTGAAACCATACTCATTACGGGCGGACATGGACATGGTTTTCAGATCATTTATTCAGACTCATCGGCTATCTACTATTCTAACGACAAGTATACTACGACTCCAAATTATGTAAATTACAAGACAATTAATTGGGATACACACAGAATGACAAACCAGCCTAACGACACAATTATTGGAGGAACTCTTCCCAGTGGGCTTAGTTGGAAAGAAATTAAAAAAGGGCATAAATTTATTGGTTACACAAATGTATCAAAGTCAAAAAAATCTAGTTTCGAAAAATCAATATTGTCATTTAAAAAATAAAAACTGTGCCTAACAACACCTATAAATAATACGGATTTCGGTGTGTGAAACCTAAAGTCTGGGTATATTTACAATCAACGCCAAATCTTTTAATTTGGCTTTTTAAAACGACAAAATTAAAATCAAAACAAAAAGCTCATGGCTTGTGCCGAAACGAAAATCCGCGGATTTTCTGCACCGTACTATTCATAGCTAAACGTTGTAAACCATTAGAATGAACGAAACCATAAAAAAATATCTAAATAAAAATTTGCCTGAATTAAACTTAAGTTCAATAAACGGGAAATATAATATTAGATTTGAATTAGGTGGTGGGAAATTAGAAAATGGAACTATTGAACGTGTAAATCAAGCTGTAAATAGAGCAACTGAAATATACAAGCAGGCTATAGGACATAAAGAGATAATTATCGCCATAGAAGAATATGAAAATGATTTCTTTGACGCAGAAAAGAAAAACAAACCATTTCTATCAGAATTAATACCATTAGAAAATATAACTAAAATTAAAGGTCCATTCGAACAAACTTATTACGATATAGACGAATTAGGTAATAAAACTGAGCATATCTTTGAGGATAAACTGTATTGTGATTTATTCCTTGGAAATATAACTCTTGACTTGGAAACGATTAGTAAATTAATACGTGGAAGAGCGAATTTAGAAATGGGTTTTGAACCAGCAATCCCACAAGACATTTACTATTATTCTATCACCAATGAAATTGGATTCCGAATATATGATGATAGAGGGTGTGATATTTGGAGTAATGATAAAGAAAAATTAAGACCAATTTATAAAAGCCTCAATGAATGGATTCTTGATTACAATAGACCCGAAATTGATGAATATTTCAAATAAGACTAAAAACGGTTAACAACAACACCTATAAATAATACGGGTTTTGGTGTGTGAAATTGAAAGTTTGGGTATATTTACATTGTCGCCAAATCTTTTAATTTGGCTTTTTTAAAACGACAAAATAAAAACAAAATCTAAAAGCTCATGGCTTATGTCGACACGAAAATCCGTGGATTTTCTGCCCCGTAAAATTCATAGCTAAACGTTGTAAAGCATTTAAAAACAGACCAATGAAAAAAAAGTTTACAATCATATTTCTAATCAGTACTCTTATATCATTCTCTCAGTCGGATAAAATATCTGGCGAATACTTTCTTAATTTTGGGGATGAGGAACACCTTGTCGAGCGAAAATTAAATTTGAATACCGACGGTACATTTACATTCCATAACTATTCAAATGTCAAAGCCGGAATTCCTCAAATAGTGCATAAATATGGAAAAGGGACATGGATTACGGACGGCAAAGTTATTTCTTTTTATACCGACAATAAAAAAGACGTTGATGAAAAATACACTTTAGACTTTAGTGATTCAAGAGCTAGATTTATAACAAAACCTTCTCGTGACAAGACAGACAGAATAATCAAAACAAGACTTCAGTTTTTTGAATCGAAAATCTTTTGGATTAAAAGAATGGAAATATTTAAAAAATAAAAACGCATTACAACAACACCTATAAATAACACGGGTTTTGGTGTGTAATTCGAGAAGTAGTTTTATCTTTACTTAGTCGCCAAATCTTTTAATTTGGCTTTTTTAAAACGACAAAATAAAATCAAAACTTAAAAGCTCATGGCTTGTGACGATACGAAAATCCGCGGATTTTCTGCACCGTACTATTCATAGCTAAACGTTACCACACATTAAACAATAAACATGAATACAAACACACCCTATTGGATAGAAAGTCCTTTTAACCTGCATTTCAATAACTCTATAAATCTTTTACAAAAAACTGCCCTTAGTTCTGAAAATGATAATGAAATTGACGAAAACATGTATTCGATTCAAACAATATTAAATACGGTTATAACCATTGAAGCTATAGGGAATTGTTTAATTGACGACTTAACATTACCTAAAAGACTTAAAGAAGAAGTAGATAAGTTTAAAATACTAAGCAAGTTTGAGTTCTACCTTCAAAGTAAGGGACAATTAAACTTAGACTATGGTTTAGATAAAGTTCAGAAAATAAAAGAACTAATAAGTATGCGAAATGATCTAGTCCACTCAAAAGTAAAAAAGATCAATGGAACAATGACAACTAAAGAAGGTGAAGAAAATGTAGCACAGTTTTTTCAAGCTCCTAAAGACAAATACAATAACACACAGATTGTAAAATCATTTAGTTCGTGGGGATTAGTTGAAGCCAAAATAGCTGTAGATTCTTTTTTGAATTTTGTAAATTATATTTTTAATTCATTATCATATAATACTGAACAAACAAGTATTATATTATTACCTAAACAGTATGATTCAGAAGGTATAGGAATGTGGATGATTGATGGGCATCTGGATGATTCATTTAAGATACTTAATGAAGTATTTAAATCTGAAATCACTCCATTTATAAAACTAAAAGGAATTGGAACTTATACCGAGTTATATAAATAAAAACGTGTGGTAACAACACCTATAAAATAATACGGGTTTTGGTGTTTAATCCTAAGGTTTGTGTATATTTAATCTTTCGCCAAATCTTTTAATTTGGCTTTTTTAAAACGACAAACTAAAAACAAAACAAAAAGCTCATGGCTTGTGTCGACACGAAAATCCGCGGATTTTCTGCACCGTACTATTCATAGCTAAACGTTGGGCAATATTAATAGGAAACCACTAAATTTTGTTTTCAAGAGTTAAATTGTTGTTACTAATTTTGCTGATAATTATATTTATCGTTATTTTGTAACATAAAACAAATATCAAAATGGACACTACTGAAATAATCGGAACTAATATCAAAGAGTATAGAAAAGCTTTAGGATATAATCAAGACCATTTAGCGAATTACCTTTCCATTACAAGAGAACAAATTTCTAATTATGAACTTGGGAAAAGGGATATTCCATATGAAAACATGGAAAAACTATGTAGTCTTTTTGGGATAGAACTTGAAGAGCTTTTAGAAGAAAATATTGATATTAAAAAAGCTAATCTTTCATTTGCTTTCAGAAGTAATGGAATAGATTCTGACATAAAAGCAATTGCAGATTTTAAAAAAATAGTTTTAAATTATATTAAAATCGATACGTTAATTAATGATTTATAAAACACGAAAAAAAGCTACCGAGTTTAGAAATCAACATGGTTATACTAGCCTTGAACCAATTGATTTAGAAAGTTTTCTTATTAAACTAAATGTAATTACTATTTTCAAACCTTTGTCTCCAGATTTTTCTGGGATGGCTATTAAGTCCAATGACAAAAATTTTATGCTCATAAATTCTAATCATTCAATAGGAAGACAAAATTTTTCTATTTGCCATGAATTATACCACTTGTACTTTGATCCTAATTTCACCCCACATAATTCGATTTCAGGTAAATTTGATAAAAGAACTAATGAGTATTTAGCTGATGTTTTTGCTTCATACTTATTAATGCCAGATGACGCTATATTAGATTTCATTCCTGATGCAGAATTAAAAAAGAATAAGATAAACTTAAAAACTATTTTAAAAACGGAACATTATTTCAAATGTTCAAGAACAGCTTTATTATTTCGCTTAAAAGAATTAAATGTTATTTCCGATTCTAAATTTGAGGAATTTAAACAGGATATTAAATTAAAAGCAAAACAAAACGGTTACTCTACTAAACTTTATGAAAAAGGAAATGAAAACCAAGTAATTGGAGATTTTGGTTCAAAAAGTAGATATCTTTTTGAAAATGAAAAAATATCAGAAAGTCATTATTTAACCCTTTTAAATTCTATTGGTATAGATTTATTTAATGACTAACTTATGACTATTGATAAAAAAAAGAAAATAATCATTGATGCTGATATTATAATTCACTTTATCAAAGGAGATCAATTAGGTCTTTTATGTAGTGTTTTAGAAAACAAACTATACATTTTTAAGGAAGTATTTGACGAAGTGTTCAGAGGTCATAATCGAACACAAATTGAAAATATGATTAGATTCAAACAACTACAAGAATTATCAATTAAATCAAATATGAATGTATTTAGAGAATTTGCTAAACTAAAAAAAACATACGGACCAGGAGAAAGTGCTTGTATGGCATATTGTAGATTTAATAATGATGTACTTGCTAGCAGTAATTTAAAAGATATTAAAGCTTATTGCACAGAACATAAAATAGAATATTTAACAACAATGGATTTCATTTATATTGCCTTTTTAAATGAAAAAATGAGCACAGTAGAATGTGATGATTTTATTTCAAAAGTACTTAGTAAAGGAAGTAAATTACCTTGTAAATCCATGCAAGAATATTTAACTAAATTTAAAAGTTAACATTGCCCAACACCATATAAAATTAATTGCTGGTTTTACATTATTTACGAAAGTTCTTACAGACTTTAAATCTGTTTTTTATTTACAAACTTTAATGTTTGAAACACGCAACTAATCTTATACAAACCGTTGTGTGTAATTTGCACTAACCATAAAAAACATCTAATGAGTAATAAAATTGATATATCATCTACAGCTGTTGAAAAAGGAATCGATTTAGCAAAAGACTTTTTAGATAAATTAATTATTCCAGCTGTTGAAGAAACAGGCTTATTGCTAAAAGATAAGGTAACTTTATGGAAATTCAAAAATCAAGTTAAAATGCTTCACAAGGCTAAATTTTATTGTGAAAAGTATAATCTAAGCCCAAAAACAATCTCCTTAAAATTACTATGCCCTTTACTTGATTATTCATCATTAGAAGAAGATGAAGAATTACAAGACAAGTGGGCAATATTATTGACCAACATGGTGGACTCTGAACAAAATATTGAAAACCATGTACTGCCTTATATCTTAAGTCAAATTTCCTCAAATGAATTCTCTTTTTTAGAAGACGTTTTTGATTACAAAGTTGCAAAACAGTCTAAATTAAAAGAAGAACTTAACCACTTCTTACAGGCTAAGCCAAAAATAACAGAAAACATACAGAACGAAATATTTGATTTAGACGAAAAAATTAAAGAAATTAAGGACAAAACCGAAAACAAAGGCTGGAATCCAGAAACTTGGGAAATAGAAACAAAAAAAGATAAGCTTAAAAATGATTTAAAGATTCTTGAACGAAAAGAGTTTTCATTAAATCTTCTAATAAATGACTCTCAATCCATTCCTGAAGATGAACTAAAAGAGTTTGAGATTTCAAACCTTATTAGACTTGGATTAATAAAGTTTGTCCAAATCCCTTATGCAAATCCTCAAACACTAGAGATCCCTTATGAAAATGAAGCTTATCCCACAGGTTCAACTTTATATACCAACGTTGATGTGGAAATTGAAATTGATTCGGACGAAGAGTATGTCCTAACCGAACTTGGTGAAATGTTTATAAAAGCTTGTAAAATAAAAGAATAAAACTACACACAACAACACCTATAAAATAATACGGGTTTGTTGTATAAACTTGAAGGCTTGTGTATCTTTACATAGTCGCCAAACCTTTTAATTTGGCTTTTATAAATCGACAAAATTAAAACAAAACAAAAAGCTTATGGCTTGTGTCGACACGAAAATCCGCGGATTTTCTGCCCCGTACTATTCATAGCTAAACGTTAGGCACAAGCTAAATAGCTAGCCAGAATAAAAAACTTCAAGAAAAGTGTAATAAATAAACCTATTTCTAATCTAAAGAATAAATCAACATAATAATTTAGATGAAAAAAACAGCAGTAATTACACAAAGTAAACATTCTACTTACGATAAAACGAGTTCGATTTGTAATGAAATCATTGCAGAAAATCATGAATAATAAAGAACAATATTTCGAACAACTACATAACGAACTAAAAGATAGAATCTATCGCCTTTGCTTAGGCTTTATGGGAAATGTTACTGATGCAGATGATTTATTTCAAGAAGTATTAATTAAGATTTGGAACAATCTAGATAATTTTAGAGAAGAAAGCTCAATCAATACTTGGGTATATAGAATTACTACAAACACGGCTTTATTTTCTCTAAAAAAAATAAATAAATCGAGAAGAAATCATACGAATTTAATACCTGAGAATTTAATAACCGAAAACAATCAAGGACACCTGCTTTTTGAACAAGACAAGGTTAATAAATTATATCAAGCTATTTCCTCTTTAAAAGAAATTGACAGGATAATTATCAGCCTATTGTTAGAAGACAATAGTTACAAAGAAATAGCTGACATAACAGGAATTAACATCTCTAATGTTGGAGTAAGAATAAACAGAATAAAAAAAATATTAGTTAAAAAAATATAATACTTATGGAAGAACAAATTGATAAATGGAAGAATATGTGGCAAAAACAAAAATCTAATTCACTCGACATAAAAGAATTAATTCAACGGTTAAATCAAATTGGGAAAAAAGAAAAATTAGAAAGAATTAAACTTTCTATTGTATTACTATTTCTTGTTGTGGCTTGTTTTATAAGGTCGTCAGGATTATTAACAAATACATTTTTCTTAATATCTTACATACTTATACTAATTGCAATTTTTATTAGACTAATTCCTCTTTACAAATCTAGATACGGCACTATAACCAAGGAGTCAGATTTAAATAATCATGATTTCATTAAACTTTTAACAAAGAAGGTAGCTTTCAAAACTAAACATTTATTGTTATTTCTATCTATTCTAATACTTTCATTAAATATTACTTTACTTGGATTATATGAAAAGGGAACTGTTTTAAATTTAGAGATTAACAATGAAAATAGAATCTTCTTTCATTTAGCTACAATTGTACTTTTTATTTTTGCATATCTTTTTAATAAGAGAAAACTAGATAATAGCAAAAAGGAAACATTAAAATTAATTTCTGATTTAGAGAGTAATGATTTGTAAAAATCCAGATGCCTAACAACACCTAATAAATAATACGGGTTTTGGTAATTAAACCGAGGGTTTGTGTATATTTACATAGTCGCCAAATCTTTTAGTTTGGCTTTTATAAATCGACAAACTAAAATCAAAACAAAAAGCTATTGTCTTGTGCCGATACGAAAATCCGCGGATTTTCTGCCCCGCACTATTCATAGCTAAACGTTAGGCAAAATAGAAAATAAAATTTTGAATAAACACCAACTCATTTCTACGCATGACGAAGATTGGCTTAATGAAGTCATTACATCAGCTAATTCACAAGTACCAGCAATAATTGATACATCATCTCATAAACCAAACAGAGAGTTATTTTTAAAGCTTTATAGAAATTTAGATAATCATTATTTTTCATATAAGGACTGGTATTCTGAGATTTGGATTAAAAATGGAATAAAAACAAAAACTGTTCTTGAAAACAAAGACCTGTTTATAAAAGCTGCAATGAAATTTAAGGAAACTGCAAATTTCTTGATGCAAAAATTAAAAGCCAAATATAATGTTGACTTCGAATCTGGAGACGGAATAAATGACTTGCGAATTCTAAATAATCATGAGAACAAAATTTCAGATATTGATGAACAGTGGAGATTTAACTTCCATGGTTATGAATGTTTAATTTCGAACACTGACACAGAACAATTGCTTGATATTATTTTTATAACAAGACCTGAATTTGGAGTTTTAGACCCATTTTTCTTCTTACAATATGTAAATACAACTCCTGAATGGATAGCTTTAAAAGAATTATTGGAAGATGATTATGAAGCAACAGACCAAGCATTACTAACTTTGGAGGCTTATGGTTATATGGATAGGATTTTAGATGATGATTTTTCATCACGTGGATTAATTGCTAAATAAAAAACTTTGCCTAACAAAACCTATAAATAATACGGGCTTTAGTGTGTGACATTGAAGGTTTGTGTATATTTACATAATCGCCAAATCTTTTAATTTGGCTTTTTTAAAACGACAAACTAAAAACAAAATCTAAAAGCTTATGGCTTGTGACGACACGAAAATCCGTGGATTTTCTGCCCCGCACTATTCTTAGTGAAAAGCTGTGTGCAATATCTCAAAAAAGAATCTTAGATGAAAAAGAAAAAAAGGAATTATATAATAGCATTTATTTTATTAAACCTAATTCTTATTCCTTGGATAGTAATTCATAACGACTTCTGTTTTGACAAAATTATTAAATATTCGAAAGAATTGGCAATATTTGAATTTTCAACAATTTCATTAATAATTGCTGTAAGTATTTTCGACCAATTTGGATTAAACAAAAAACTTACTGAAAAAAGAGTTGGATTAATAATTGAATTATTGACAGAATTAAAAAAACAAGAAGGATTTGGAAGTCACTATAAAGTAAATGAAAAAATCAGGTCTAATCCATCATTTTATTATGAAAAAAATATGGCATTGGTACAGAGTCAAAGATATTCTAAAGATGAGTTCCTAGACAATTTATTGAATACAAAAATCCTTATCGAATTAACTGATTTTGATAATGGGTTTAAAGGAGTAAGAAGAGTGTTAAATAATCCAATAATGCCCAAATCAATACTGGATAAAGCACAATTTCTTGGTATGGGAGGAGGTAGTCGATCAAAGGATGATGATCCTGAAGAATTACTTTACTTATATTTTACATCTGATGGAAAAAAGAAATTGGTTGAAAAAGACACAAAATATTGGACTTTATCAAATAAGAACAATTGTACTTTAAATGAATTCTTAAAGAAATTTGACGCCTTATTTAAAGCCTGTGAGGACTGGACTAATAACCATTCAAATATTGATGAAGAATTGAATTTAAAAAACTTTTAAAACAAAAATAAAGCACATAACACCGTATAAAATTAATTGCTAGTACAAGCCTACTTACGAAAATTCTCATAGATTTTCTATTCGGTTTGTATTTACTAAATTAGTCGCTTAATCAACGCAACAACTCATACACAAACACGTTGTAAAACATATGAAAAAACTCCTTCTAACATTAATTTTTGGCTTTTTAATTTGTTCTTGTTCTTCTACTAAGGTTGGGAATGATAAGACTAAATACTTTGATGAAAACAATATAGAAATAAATGAATCAAAGTTTAACCAAATTCGTTCGACAAATAAATTATTAGATATCCAAGGAGATTCTGTTAATCACAAAAAACTGACCTTAAGAGAAGATCAAGGAAATGTAAACGATAGAAAAGCATTGGAATTATTACTTGAAAAGGAACTAAACCAAGAATTGGACTCGAACAAGCCGATTGTAATTATTTATTATCCTGGAAAAGACCCTTGTAATAGTAGCGGTACAAAAAGTAGAGAATGGATTAAAAGTTGGTACGGACACCTAGAAATTGGTCTTAGTAAAATAGCCCAAGTTAAACCTCTTTATATATACAAAGACTATGACGGACTTAAAAAGTACGAAGGAATATTAAATTGGAAAAAAGATCCTAAGGGTATTATTGAAAAATTATTTTTTAAACATCATTACCCTTGTAGCAGTTTTGTTGTGATTTCAAAAGACGGTAAATATTTTAGTCGCTTTGGTGAATTTGGAAAAGAGTATGTTTGGGAAGTAACGAAACAAATGAATAAATAAAAAACGTTTTACAACAACACCTATAAATAATACGGGTTTCAGTGTTTAATCCTAAGGTTTGTGTATATTTAATCTTTCGCCAAATCTTTAATTTTAGCTTTTGTAAAATATCAAAAGTATATGGTCACTCGTTATTCCTCTCCTTTTAATCTATCTAGTACCTGTTGTGCTAAATACGCATCTATAGCTTCAAGATTCTCTATTAGTGGGTTTAAGCGTTCAGTAATTAAGTGATTAATTACTTTTTTAGCTTTAGGGCTACTCAATAAATCTACTAGTAAATCTTCAAATTTTGCATCCGTACTGATGGTGCTGTTGGTATCTGTTGGTGATTGTTGGTTTTCCAGTAACATTTCGCCTTTACCAGTAATTAACCAATATAGATTCATATCGTCATAAACAGCGATAATATTCGCTAAAAATACATCAGAAATATTGCTTTTCAGCTTATCGGTGTCTAGAAAACCTCTTTTTATTTCAGTTTTTTCATAAAATTCTTTCTTACTAATCCCTTTTATATCAAGGTATTGTATTATTCTATTCTTAGAAGTAGCGATATTATTCGTCATTTATTTGTTTTGTAGCGACAATCGTCGTTAATTTGTGACAGAATCGTGAACAATTTGTAAACGAAACGTGATTAAAAAGAATTGCAATATAATGAAAAATAATTTCTCAAAATCAGAGCAAAACGTAATGAAAAAAGTTTTTGGCTGGGGGTATGCAAAAACAATCTTAACGTATTTTAATAAACGTGGTTTTCTTAATGCAGATAGTGTGCCATATTCTGAAAATTCTATAAGAGCAATGTTTACTAAGCACACTTCTAATAAGTTACATGTGAAAGAAATTGAAAAATTATATAAGTTATTAAAGGATAAGCAAGAAAAAGAGCAAGAGGAACGTAAAGAATTATTTAAAAACTAAGGGTATGAGCATTTTTTTTAAAGTACTGGAGTTTGAAGAAAACTTTGATAGCTACAATTCTGTAGAGCAAAGAAGCATAATTGATTCTTTTAGAAGCGAAATTGAAGCTAAAAACAAGCAATTAAACAAGTCTTTTTCTTTAGTAGTAAATACACCTATCAAAAAAAGGAATATCACTAAAAAACCTATCGTAAAACACAGGTCTTTTCGGGTAATAAATAAACACACATCAATAGAAAGTTATTTTTCAAATAACCACTTAAAAAACTAAAGCTATGAGTAGTATTTTATCTGATTTCTTGGTTTTTAAAGAATCTAAAGAACAATACACAAGGGAAGAAAGGTTTGTTATTTATAACCAGTTTCAAGAGCGTATTGATGCACAAAATAAAAAGAGGGCTCAATTGCTATTAACTATTGAAACAAAGCAAAAACAAGAAATATTCGCAATAAAAAAACAAACAAGAAAAGTTTTAAAATATAGGCTCATAAATAATTATGCTTTTGCTGAAAAACACTTATTAAATCATCATCAAAACAATTAAGGCTATGTTAGGATTCGAAATAAATAGAACTGCAAACAACAACTTTTTCCAAGTTGGTTCATTGGCTATCAGGAAGAAAGTTAAAAAAGATACATCTCCATATTTAGAGGGTTTTGAAAAAAGCGTACAAAATAAAATAATGCAAAGGTTTGAAAGAAAGCGTTTAGCTGTTGATGAAGAAACCTATTTATTAAAAACGGAATTAGATGAAATAAAAAAAAGAGCATCTAAACCAGAGATAGACTTAGTCCTTGAAAAAGCTGAAAAAATGTTTGAAAAAAGCAAACTAAAATTAAATATGTTGTTAAAAGAGCATGGTTTAAATATTCAATAACCAACAAAGACCAACAACAACCAACAACAACCAACAGCATTAGACGCATTGTTAAGTCCTTTGTTTACAAGGATTAAGGTTTTTTTTTGATTACTTGACGCCAACACGAACCAACACGAACCAACAAGGACCAACAAGGACCAACACGAACCAACAACAACCAACAGTAAATAAACTGTTAGTTACTATAACACCAAAAAAATGTCATACGCTTACGATAAATCAAAAATATTTGATGTTTCTGATAAAGGACTAGATATCATTTTAAGTTATTTTCCAAAGGCTTCTGAGGTGGTAGGTACTAATCGTCATTTTAAGGTTAGGGACGGCGACAAAACAGCTTCTGCAAACCTTTGGTATTCTAAAAAGCAAGACGTTTGGTGTATTAAGGACTGGGGCGATAGTGGAACGCTAAACCCTATTGATTTAACAATGAAATTAGATGGAATTGATTTTTCTGAAGCTTGTCAAAAATTGGCGTTACATTATAATATTGCAGACTATACACCACCTAATCACAAACCAACAGTAGAATTTTCAACAGCACCAACAACAGCAACAGTAACCGACTATAAAATTATATATGCTGATGAAATCCCCGAGAAAGCATTAAAAACCGTTGGTGTAAAGGTTACTCAATCTGATTGTGATAAATACAATTTCAAGTACATTGAAGAGGTAGTAACGTATTTTGTGCATAAATCAACTGGAGTACTCACGCAATTAACCAAAAAACCAACAGAAAACTATCCTATTTATGGTTTTGACAATGGGTCATGGCATAAAACTTATGAGCCATTTGCATCAAAAGAAGATAAAGCTCCACGTTTTAGGTTCTTTGGTAAAAAACCAACACGATTTATTTTTGGATTGGATTTAGTGGAACAACGTGTACTTGATAAGCGCAACAATAACGACGATGAAAAAAAGAAAGATGAAGATATCAAGCTTGATAATATTATAGTTGTTTCGGGTGGTTCTGATGGCTTAAATGTTGCTAGTTTAAACTCTGATAATACTGTAATTTGGTTCAATAGTGAAAGTGAGCAATTAACTTGGAAAGAGTATCAAGAGTTAAAAAAGGATGCAAAAAACATATGTTATTTGCCCGATATTGATGAAGCTGGAATAAAACAAGCGGTTAAATTAGGTAACAAATTTTTAGATATAAAACACATATGGTTGCCCGAAAAACTAAGGCTATTAAAAGACGATAGAGGTAATTTTTGCAAAGATGCAAAAGACTACATAACTAAGTATTATCGTAAAAATGAACCGGAACAAATCAACACACAATTTAATAACCTGGTTAAATCTGCTTTACCGTTTCAATTTTGGGATTCATACAAGGTAAAGGACACTTGGAAATATAAGTTTAATAGCGCTCACGCCTTTCATTACTTGAAACATCAAGGTTTTTACAAGATTGACGATTTAATTGCAAAGGATGGTTTTTCTTTCGTGAAAATCACTGATAACATAGTCAAAAAAGTTACTCATGTAGAAATGAAAGACTATATAAATAAGTTTTTATTACAAACTAACAAGCCAACAGATTTACGAAATTTAATTTTTGATACTACTAAATTATCAGAAAAACAGTTAAGTCAATTAGAACCTATTGAGCTTGATTTTAAGGATGCAACAAAGGACAGTCAATATATGTTTTTTGAAAATTGCTCTTGGAAAATAACTCCTAATGAAATTATAAAAATTGATACTTCAGATACCAAAAAAATGGTTTGGGAGGACAAAATTTTGGAGCATAGTGTAAAAATTCAAGAACCTCATTTTAAGATAAATGTTTTACCAAAAGAAAACACTAAAGACCCCGTAAAATGTACAATTGATGTGCTGAAAACTGATAATAAGTTTTTTAATTACATGATAAATACCTCTCGAGTACATTGGAGGGACGATTTAGAAAAACCATTTCAAGATGATTTAGAAGCTAAAAACAAATACTTCAAGGCTAATCAATTCAACATAAAAGGAGCTAATTTACCAACAGAGCAACAACAGGAGCAACAACAACATTTAGTTAATAAAATATATGCTTTTGGGTATTTCTTACATCGTCATAAATCAAAAGATAATTCCTATTTCTGTTTTGGTATGGATAATAGAATTAGTGAAGTAGAAGACAGTAACGGAGGTAGTGGTAAGTCCATAATGTGGAATGATGCAGTACAAAAAGTATATAAAACAGTTAAGTATTTAGAGGGGCGAAAAAAGGAGGTTTTGGAAGACAAGCACAATTTAGCTGATGTAAGTAAAAAAACGGATGCCATAATTATTGACGATGCGGGTTTCTTTTTTAAGCTTGATATGTTTTATTCAGGGGTAACTGGTTCAATGACTATTCGGCCACTTTTTAAATCAAGCTTCGAGCTTCCTTTTATTGATAGTCCAAAGATTGCAGCTACTTCAAATTTTCAGTTGAAAGACTTAAGTGGTAGTACAATGCGTAGGTTGTTATTTACGGTATTTTCTGATTATTATCATTACAATACTAATGGCGAATACTTAGAGCATAGAAAGGTATCTGATGATTTTGATGGTTTACTATTTGATGATTTTACGAAAGAGGATTGGAACGATTTTTACAATTTTGTAGCTCAATGTATTCAATTTTATTTAGGTCAAAAAGAAAAAATAGAACCACCTATGGAAAATGTTGTAAAACGTAATTTATTACGTGTTGCTGGCGAAAATTTCTCAGACTGGGCAGACAATTATTTCAATGTGTTGTCGGATAAATTAAATACATATACTTCACGCCCTTATATGTACAATGACTATAAAGAGTTTATAGGAAAGTACCCTATAAATGCAAATAAATTCAGAAAGAGCTTAAAAGCATGGTGTGATCTCAAGGAACATAAGTTTAACCCTATTGAGAAAATAGCCATTAATAGTGAGGGAAAACAGCGTAAGAACATGACTATTGACAATAAAACTCAAGAGGTTTTTTATATAGAAGTTAATTTTACTGAAGAACAAATAAAAGCTCGCGAGCTTCATTTTAAAAATAACAATATTAACACCAGTACTGTTGGTTTAGGTTTTTAAATATGAGTACTGAGGAACTACATAGAACATGGTGTATTCGTAATGATATTAAAATATATCCTATAAGATTATTAACAGCTTCAGAGAGCTACAAAATAGGGATAACAACAAACACATTATCTGAAGAAATAGGAGACCATATTTACCGATTAGACACCAACAAAACAACAATAGGGGTGTATGATAAAATTAAGGAAATGCAACAGTATTTTTATGATTTAAACAATCAACCAACAGTAGGTCATATTGTTACCAACAATGTTGGCCAACAACAACCAACAGTTGCCAACAAACACCAACAGTTACCAACAAAATCACCAACAATGTTGACCAACAATGACCAACAGTTGCCAACAATAAACAATATGTAGTAGATGTAATCCCTTTATTTACAAGGGTTTTGGTATGCTGCCAACGATTACCAACAATGTTGGCCAACAGTGACCAACAGTAACCAACAAAGCGCCAACAATAATGAAACATATAAATGAAATAATAATTGGAGTATTAAAGGAAACTCACAGTGATTATGATGTAAATAATTGGCATTATGATAGTGAGTATATAATGATTGAGAAAGCTATTAATAATACGCTCAGTCAACAGTCTAAAGAAAAAAAACTTCTTCTGTGTACTCCAACTTTAAAAGACTTAAACACTCTTTATTTTAGGAGGAATACCAAAAAACTACGGAAACACATGTTTGAAGTAGCTTGTAATTTACCTGACGAAGAAAAAAGGCTTACAAAACAACAATTCAATGCTCTTAGGAGTATTTGGGGTGTGCCAAAAGGATATGCCGAAAAAGATTTTTAGAATTGCCAACAGCGACCAATAGTAACCAACAGTGCATGATATATGGTAAATCCCTTTGTTTATAGGGTCTTCACTGTTTTTGATTAATGATTACCAACAGTTTTACCAACAATGTTGGCAACAGTAACCAACAGCGCCAACAGTTGTTTTAAAACACTGTTGGTAGACAGAATTATATTATTACACTTTTAAAGTTGAAATTACATTTTATTTAAAAGTGTAACGCAAAGTGTAATTGTGTAACTGGTTGATAATAAATAACATAAAGAGGTAAATTACACTATTACACAAAATTGGCTAAAATCCTTCGTTTTTTTATTTGTTTTCATAGTAATTACCTTTTTAGACAGAATATAAAAGTGTAACGCAAGTGTAATGCAAAGTGTAACTCTATAATTGACTGGTAATCATGTTGTTTACGTCTAAAAATTACACTATTACACAAATAGTGCTAAAATCCTTCCTTTTTTTATTTTTTTTAGAAATTAAAAGAAATGTTACGTATTGTTTCATCTGCTCCTTTATTTCTAGCGGTATATCCTTCAGTAATTTTTAAGTCATGATGTCGGGCTTGATCTCTAACTTTTATTGCAGGAATACCTGAATTTAATAATTCAGTAATTCCACTATCTTTTAATGAATAGAATTGATAAATATTACTAAATCCCATATTTTTTCTCATTCTGCTCCATTCGTCACTAATTTTTTTAGGGTTTAATTGTTCTGCTCCAGCTTCGTAATTGTTTGCTGAAAATACATAATCTGAATTATTAGATTTGCTAATGTGATTAATTAGCATCGGCATATATTCCATTGGTATTGTAACTGGTTCAGTTTTGTGGTTTTTTGAATCTTCTCCATCAATTAAAATATAACCCTCTCTTAAATTTATATCGCTCACTTTAATTTTAGTTAGTTCGGTTCTACGGATAAAACAAAAGTAAGTAGCTAGGCAAAGTGTTAAGTAATTTTTATTGTACTCTTTTAAATATTCGCCAATTTCATTTCTTACCTTATAAGGTATCATTTCTCTTTTTTTCTTCTGTTTCCTTTTTGTTTCAATTTTTGAGGTAGGATCAATACTAATAAAATCACGTTCTAATAGATATTTACTAAAAATCCTTATTCCCATTAAATAGTTGTTATGTGTTCCGGCAGAGTTGTTTCTATCATAATATATATAGTCTAAAAAACCAAGCACAAATGCGCTAGTAAAATTGATACAGTACATATTACTTTCTTCTTTCATTTCCATGTATGATAAAAGATTTTTTAAATAGGATTTGTAGGAGCGTTCCGTATCAGGTCGCAAAGCTTTATCCTTTACCTGTTTTTGTAGTTGTTTCAGGTATTGTTCGATTATGTCAGAAATAATGGCAAAACTTCGAGTTGCATTATCCTCTATATAAGGATTCCATCCACGCTCTAGTTTTGAATTAATTTCTGCAACAGTACGTTTAGCATATTTTTTTCTTTCGGTTATGCTTTTTAACGGTTTTACTCGCAATCGCTTAATAACTAATTTGTTTGTGAATGGGTTTTTTACGTAAAAAACAATTCTCCAGTCTTTGTTAATGCGCAGTTCGGCTGGAACGTAATCTATTATAGGAATACTAAAACTTCGATTTTGTGATAATGACATTTTTTTTTTACTCGTTAATGATAATTAACGGTAAAAGGTTGTGAATAAATGGTTAACCCAACATTAACCCAGCTAAAACTTAAAAAAGCACCTAACTATTTGAATATAAAATAGTTGAGTGCTTTTCAGTAGCGTGATGCAGATTCGAACTGCAGACCTCCTGAGTATGAATCAGGCGCTCTAACCAACTGAGCTACCACGCCGTTTTGCTAACGGTGTGCAAATATATAAACAATATTAGATACCACAAGAAATAAGTGCAAAATATATGTAAAAAAAATACTTGTTGATTCTTTTTTTAAATCTGCAATAAATATTTATATTGTGAAAAATATTGATAATTAATTATGAGAGAGAAATTTGAATTAGAATTCCCAATTCACGCATCGCCTAAATTGTTGCACCAATACTTGTCAACGCCATCTGGCTTGTCAGAGTGGTATGCTGATAATGTAAATTCTAGAGGAGAATTATATACCTTTATTTGGGATGATAGTGAGGAGCAAGCGAAGTTACTATCAAAAAAAGCTGTAGATAAGGTGCGTTTTCAGTGGTTAGAAGATGAAGGTGAAGATTATTATTTTGAAATTAGAATTCAAGTAGATGAAATTACAAAAGATGTTTCTTTAATGGTTACTGATTTTTCTGATGAAGATGATATGGACGAAAATAAAATGCTTTGGGATAACCAAATATCTGAGCTTAAAAAGGTGCTTGGTTCTGTATAAGAAGTTTTATTATTACTGTATATTTGCCCTAATGTAAATTAGGGCTTTTTTTATGATTAATTTTAACGGTAATATAGAATCTCAAGAACATATATTTTCTAGCAATAGAGCATTTAAATATGGCGATGCCGTGTTTGAAACAATTAAGGTAGTTAATGGTACTATTTTATTTTGGGAAGATCATTATTTTAGGTTGATGGCTTCAATGCGAATTGTGAGAATGGAAATACCTATGGAGTTTACCATGGAATTTTTGGAAGCACAAATAGTTAATCTTATTGAGGTTAATAATTTATTAAATTCTCCTGCAAGAGTCAGGATGACAGTTTTTAGAGATTCTCCAGGGCTGTATGCTCCAGAGAAAAATGATGTTGGTTATTTTATTGAGGTAAAACCATTACAAGAAACTACATATAAATTAAGTAATGAATTGTGTGTGGTTGATTTGTTTAAAGATCATTACATCACACCTCAGTTGTTGTCAACTTTAAAAACTACAAATAGAGTTTTAAATGTTATTGCTGGTGTTTTTGCTAAAGAAAATGAGTTGGATAACTGTTTGTTGTTAAATAGCAATAAACAAGTTGTTGAAGCTATTAACGGAAACATATTCTTGGTAAAAGGAAATGTAATAAAGACACCTCCTTTAGAAGATGGTTGTATAAAAGGTATTATGCGTAAGCAGTTAATTGAGGTTATAGGTAAGTTAGAAGGTTTTTCAATAGAGGAAACTTCAATATCACCTTTTGAATTGCAAAAAGCAGACGAGTTATTTGTAACTAATGTAATTCAAGGAGTAACATCAATTACTAAATACCGTAAGAAAAGTTTTGAGACTACTGTGGCCTCAGTGTTAGTGGCTGAAATTAATAAGATTAGTGCAGGAATGCAACTTTTGAATAAGTAGGATGTCTTCTGTTAAGAATATTAAAAACCAGAAAGCTAGCTTTTAGTTAAGCGCAGGGTTTTCTGGTGCATTAGACCAAATTACATAGTTCCCACCTAGTTCCACCATTTTCTCTTTCCAAAGGCTTGAGTTGTATTTTTTCTCAATAATGGTACTTTGGTATTTATTTTTTACAACAACCCATGAATTGTGGTTTAGTTCATCAAATAACTGATTAGAGTCCCATCCGGAATACCCTAAAAAGAATCGAATATCTTTTTCTGATATTTTACCTAGATTGATTAATTCACATACAGTATCAAAATTACCAGCCCAATATATCCCTTCAGAAATTTCAACACTATTGGGTATTAAATGAGGTACTTTATGGATGAAGTATAAATTATCTTGCTCAACAGGTCCGCCATTGTAAACAACAAAATCTTGAGTTAACTCTGGTAATAAATCTTTCAATGAAAAATCAAGTGGTTTATTAAGTATAAAACCAATAGATCCTGAATTTGTATGCTCAGCCAATAAAATGACCGATCTATTAAAAGAGATGTCTCCTGTTATAGAAGGCTCTGCAATTAAAAGATGTCCTTTTCTTAATTCTAAACTAGTCATATTCCCTATGTTTGTTACTTAAAGCTATGAAAAAAAAAGCAAACTGCATAATTTGTTGTTAACAAATGCTTATTGATAATAAAAAAAACCCTTCATAAAAGAAGGGTTTTTTTATAAAGTATAACTAATTATTAATTAGTTTACAGCGTTTCCTAAATCAGAACCAGCTTTAAATTTCACTACGTTTTTAGCAGCAATTTTGATAGTTTTTCCAGTTTGTGGGTTTCTACCGTCTCTTGCAGCTCTGTTAGAAACTGACCAAGATCCAAATCCTACTAAAGAAACTCTGTCTCCAGACTTTAATGTTCCTTCAACATTTCCTAAGAAAGATTCTAATGCTTTTTTTGCAGATGCTTTAGTGATTCCTGAATCAGCTGCCATTGCGTCGATTAATTGTGTTTTGTTCATAAGAATTGATTTTAAATATTTTAAATTATTAATGTTGGCAAACTCAGTTCTTACCTGAATTCCTCTACAATATTAAAATCATTTTGCTCTCACGCAAGTAAATACAAGGGAAAATAGTCATTTTGTTAATAACTTTAACAGTTTGTTAACAAAAGTGAGTAAAAAACATTGGTTTTAAACAATCCCAATGAGAATAAGGGTTTAGCGCATTTTTGAGTTTTCTGTAAATGAAAATCCATTTAAAAGAGATTTAACGTCCATTTTTTTCTTTCCTGGCAGTTGTAAAACATGTATTTCTATGTAACCTCCTTTAACAGCAACCTTTACGGAGTTTTTATCAGAAATTATAAATCCTGTTCCAAGGTTGTGGGTTTCAATAATTTTAGTGACTTCATAAATTTTCACTGCTAAAACTGCTTCGTCAATACATAGTTCTGACCAAGCTGCGGGATACGGACTTAAACCTCTAATTTTATTATGTATAACATCAATTGGTTGGTCCCAGTCAATCTTACATGTATGTTTATGTATTTTGTATGCTGTTCTTATATTTTCAACTTCTGGTTGAATGTATGTGTTAATAGAGTCTTCTTCTATAGCTTTAACTGTTTTTAAAACAAGTTTACTACCTTCAATCATTAAGCGATCATGTAGACTTCCAGCATTTTCGTTTGGAGCAATGTCAAGCTCTTCTTGCATGATGATTTCACCGGTATCAATTTTTTCATCAATAAAAAATGTAGTGATACCTGTTTTTGTTTCACCATTTATTAAAGCCCAGTTTATCGGGGCTGCCCCACGGTAATGAGGAAGAAGTGAGGCGTGTAAGTTAAAAGTACCATATTCTGGCATTTGCCATACTTGTTTTGGTAACATTCTAAATGCCACTATTATTTGAAGGTTAGCTTCGAGTGACTTTAATTCATTTAAAAAAGCTTCATCTTTTAAGTTAGTGGGTTGAAGAATTTTTAAGTTTTGTTCAACAGCATATTTTTTTACAGCTGACTGATTTAGTTTTTGTCCTCTTCCTGCTGGTCTATCTGGAGCGGTAATAACTCCAACTATATTATAATTGTTGTCAACTAAAGTTTTTAATGTGGCTACAGCAAAATCTGGTGTACCCATAAATACGATGTTTACTTTTTTCATTTTGAAGTGTTATGTGGTAAATATTATATAAGCTAAAAAAACATTTCAAATTAAAGTTAATTTGAAATGTTTTTGAAGTATTTTAATAAGAATAGTTTATACAAACAAAGCCTTTACTTGTTGTAGCTTTTGTTTCCACGTTTCCATATTCTGTTTTTGTTGATCAATGTTTTTATATACTTCCTTAACCATAGGGTTGTCTGGTTTTGCATTAGCAAAGAACCCTAAGTTGTTTTCTAGCTGAATAATTTCTGATTTAATTTCATCAACCTTACGTTTTACAAATAATAATTCGTTCTCTAAAGCTCTTTGATCGCCTTCCAAAACAGAAATCTTATTTGCATACTTAATTAAGTCTGCTTCGTTTTTGTCAAGATCTAATTGATTGAATAAACCGTCAATAATTTTATTGAAAGTATCGTTAATCTTCTTTTTATTACGAGGGACAAAACCTAAAGTTTTCCAATGAGCAATATGTCCTTTAATTGCATTTATTTTTTCAGAGTGATCTCCCTCTAAAGTAAGATCGGTTAATGTAGTAAGGTAGGCTTCTTTAGCAGTATATGCTTCCAGTTCTACAGTATTAGCTTCGTCTCTTTTAGCGTGTAATCTATCAAAATAATGATTACAGGCATCTTTAAATTGCTTCCAAACTTTATCACTGTCTTTTCTTGGTACATGGCCAATATTTCTCCAGTCTGCTTGAATTTTTTTCATTAATGGTGTAGTTGCTGAGAAATCATCACTTTTACTATTTGATTCCGCTAAAGCAACCAACTTTAATTTTTTATTCAAGTTCTCTATTTGATCTTTCTTAATGTTTTTGTAGAAAGAGTTTTTATTTTTATTGAAGTCTCTAACTGCTTGTTTAAAACTACCCCATGTTTTGTCGGTAAGTTTACTAGGTACTTTTCCTGCTTTGAAAAATAGTTCTCTTAAAGATTCAACTTCTTTTATTTTATTTTGCCACTCTTTATTATTTGAAACATTAGAAGTTTCAATAGCAATTATCTTAGCGATAATTTCATTTTTAACGATTAAGTTTTGCTCGTAAACTTTGTCAACATCCGCATAGTAAGCTTGACGTTTGTTGTGAATTATTTTAGTAGCTGCACTAAATTTATTCCAAATATCTTCTCTATGCTCTTTTCCTACAGGACCGATGTCTTCTTTCCAAACTTTATGTAAAATTTGCAATTCTCTAAAAGCATGCATCACATCATTATGTTGTGATAACTCTTCAGCTCTAGCTGCAATTTTTTGTTTCTCTTCTAAATTGTGTTTGAAATCTAAGTCGCGTAAATCTCTATTTAAATGTAAGAAATCATAAAAACGTTCTACGTGATGGTGATAGGTGTTCCAAACAGTATTGTATTTATCACGCGGTATAGAACCAGCGTTATTCCATGATTGTTGAAGTTCTTTAAAGTGTTTATATGTTGTATTGATGTCTTCTTCAATACTCAGTAACCCTTTAATTTTTTCAATAATTTCATTTCTCTTAGTAAGGTTGTCTTTAAAACCTTGCTCTAAGTTGTTATAATATGCATTACGTAAAGTTTTGTATTCACCGTAAACTTTATTGAATTTATTTTTGGTATTTGAAGAGTAACTGAAGTCGATAATGTTACCTCCTTCTGCTAAAAACTCTTCTTTTTTAGTATCTACTAACTCAGAATATTTAGCGTTAAACTCCTCTTTTAACTGATTAAACTGTTTGCTTATTGCTTGAACCGGATGGTTTTTTACTAAAGAATCAAACTCTTCAACTAAAGTATCCATATCCATTGCATGGTAATCTTTAGATTCTATTTCATGTCTTTTTGAATTGTCCTGATCTTCTGCGTCTTCTGCATTTTCATTTTCAATTGCTTGTAAAGCTTCATCCTGCTGAGGTTGTGTTTCAACTGTAGGATTTGTAGTTTCTTGTGTTCCTTCTGCTTCTTGCAGGTTATCCGTTTCTGACATAATAAACAATGTTTATGTGTTGTGGTTCTTAATTAGTTTCCAATTTTTAATGGTAACTAAAACAATTTCAAGGCGAAAGATACTAAATCAAGGGGTAATTGCAAAAACATCTTTACAATAGCTTACTTGTTCCATATACTCCAAGCTTTTTCGGCCTGTAGTTCTAACATTTTTAATCCGTTAACAGTAGTCGCCCCTTTAATTTTCCCTTTACTTAAAAAAGTAGTTTCTTCAGGATTATATATTAAATCATACAGTAAGTGTTTGTTAGTAATTGCTTCGTATGGAATATTCGGACAATCATCAATGTTAGGAAATGTACCCAAAGGGGTACAGTTAATGATTAAATGATGTTCTGCTATAACTTCTGGGGTTAAAGAGTCATAATTATAACTGCCATTTGCACTTCTGGATACAAATTGATATTGAATATGTAGCTTTTTTAAAGCAAAAGCAATAGCTTTCGAAGCGCCTCCTGTTCCTAAAATCAATGCTTTTTGATGATGCTTTTTTAAGTGAGGAATTAATGATTTTCTAAAACCGTATTCGTCCGTATTATACCCTTTTAGTTTTCCTTTTTTAGTAACTCTAATAGTATTTACAGCACCAATACGTTTTGCCTTACTACTAAGTTTATCTAAGTATGGGAATATGACCTCCTTGTATGGAATAGTAACGTTTAGTCCTTTTATATTGTGGTTTTTTTTGAGGATGTTAGGGAATTCTTCAATTGATCTAAGATCAAAATTTTTGTACGAGAAATTGCTTAACTCTTCCTTGATAAATTTGTTAGAAAAATATTTTTGTGAAAAAGAATAAGAAATGTTTTTCCCTATTAATCCGAACTGATTATTTGTGTTCTGTCTTTCTATTTTTTTGTCCATACCATTCTAATAATACAATTGCACCTATTCCTAAACATATATAACCAATGGCAATTAAGGTTTCTTGGTTGAAGTCAGGAATAAACCGTTTGTACGTTTCTATTATTTTGTTGTTACTTGAATTCAATATAAATGAGCCTGTTGAATCTGTTTTAAAAATGGTGTTTTTCCACGGCCAAACAACACCTAATGATCCGATAATAAATCCCTTGATAACTGCAATGGTTTGAATTTTGTATTTGTTTAATAAGTGATTCATTGCATGGGAAAAAGTAACCATTCCAGTTACCGATCCAATTGTAAATACAGCTAAAACTAAAAGCATTCTCATTCTGATAGGGTCATCGATAAAGCTAAAATCACCAGAAATCATATTTGCGAAAGTATCGTACAATGCATTTACAGAGTCTATTAGAAGTAAAACATAATTACCTAATATTATTAGAATGAAAGAGCCTGATAAGCCAGGTAAAGTCATACCTGAAACACTAATGATACCACAAATAAAAACAAACCATAAAGTGTCATTTTCCATAGCGGGGTCTAAAAAGCTAATAGCTAAACCTATAATAGCTCCGATAATTAGAAATGAGACAGATCGCAAGTTCCATTTTCCAAACCGCTTACTTATGGAGTAGATTGAGCCGATAATCATTCCGAAAAAAGTGCTCCAAACATTAAGTTCGTAGTGAATGAGTAAGAAGTCAAGTAGTTTTGAAACGGTGAAAAAACTAATAAGCATTCCAAAAACAATTGCGGCTAAAAACTGTCCGTTAATATATCCAGAGAATATTCTTAACCTGCCATTAAATAATAATTTAAAAGCTGTTTTGTTTACTCGTTGAAGGGAATAAATAAATTCTTCATAAAAACCTGCAACAAAAGCAACAATACCACCAGATACACCAGGTACTTTATTGGCAGCACCCATTGCTGTTCCTTTCAGTACCAGTAGAAAATAATCTAAAGAGTTTCTTCTTGCATTCATGTGCTTGTATTCGATCCTATTTTTTCTAAAATAATAATACTAAAAAAACCAACAGACATTAAGAGTATTGCAACACCAATTTGAGCATCTAATTGATATAATTCGGTAAACTTTTCAGGAAAAACACTCTGTTGTAAAACAGGTGTTTCTATTCCTTTTGAGTCTATTCTAGTTGATAATGTTTCTTTCCAAGGCCATATTTTATTTAAGGAGCCAATAATGAAACCAGTTAGTATAGCTAAAGTTATGTTTTTATGATTGTTGAATAACCATTTTAATAACTTACTAAAACTTAATAGTCCAACTACAGCCCCAGCAACAAATATTAGAATTTTTTTAATATTGAAATCATGAAAAGCTGTACTCAAAGTTTTGTAAGCTCCAAGTAGTACTAATATAAACGCTCCAGAAATACCTGGTAATATCATTGCGCAAATTGCAATAGCTGCTGCTAAAAACAGAAAAATCGGATTGTCATTATTTGCTAACGATGGCAATGTTGTAATGTAATAGGCTAAAAATGCTGCTGCTAAAGCTGCTATGATAGTAATGAAGTTCCATTGCTTGATTTGTTTGGCAACGTAGAGTATGCTAGCTAGAACTAGTCCGAAAAAGAAAGACCAAATAAGTATTGGGTGATGTTCTAGTAAGTATTTTGCTAAACGCATAAAAGACACGAAACTGATGAAAATACCTATAAGTAAGGATAGTAAGAAATTACCATTTACTTGTTTCCAAACGGCCTTAATTCCATCTTCTTTAAGGGTTTTAAGTAAGGAAAAATTTACTTGACTTATTGAAGAGATTAATTCTTCATAAATACCAGAAATAAAAGCTATTGTTCCTCCAGAAACACCAGGAACCGCATCTGCAGCGCCCATAGCCATTCCTTTTAATGTTATAATGAAGTAATCTAATAAGTTTCTCTGCATGTTTTAATTTCTGAGTTCTAACAAAGTTAGTTTATTTCTGATTATTTTCAGCTTAAAAAAACAGCCTTTTTTTATGTAATGATTTAGGTGTTTTTTATACGTTTTTTAAATCTTGAATAAAACTAAAAGCGAACTGTTTTATATAAAACAGTTCGCTTTTAACAATCAATTATAATAGTGTTGTGTTAGTAATTTTTTAAAATTTCTTGTACAGATTGTCTTTGCACAATATCAGGAAATAATTCCTCAAGTATAATTACATATTCTTTATCGCTCTTTAATCCGTTTACTAAGTGGTATTGTCCTTTTTCAATTTCTTGTAAAGAGTAATATAATCCTGCTAGTCGAAACTCAATTTCGGCGTCTTCGGGGTGAAATTCTAATCCTTGTAATAAGCATTGTATAGCAGTATTGTTTTCACCAAGTTTTAATAAAATATCAGCTCTTCTATTCCAGATTTCTACTTCGTAATTACCTAGTTCTATTATTTTTTGATATCCACGCTCAGCTTCTTCATAAAAATTCATTCGGAAGTTTATTTGTGCATATCGTTTCCAATAAGAGATATTCTGATCATCAATTTCAATTGCTTTATTAATGTAGTATAGCGCTTTGTGATAGTTTTTTAATTTATAGTAAAAATCAGTTATGGCTTCCCAACCTTTGTCTAGTAAAGGGTCTTCATGTACTGTTTTGTAATAATATTGAATTGCTAATTCAGTATTGTTTAATTTCTCGTAGCAATTACCAATACGTAAATAGGCAAAAGAAGTAGGATCGTCAAACTCTAGGGTAATTAAATAGTTTTCAATGGCTTCACTATATCTTTTTAACTGCTCTAAAATTTTTCCTTTTTCAAAATAAGCGCCTATAAAAGTATCGTCAGAAATGATTGCAAAATCAAATGCTGCTAATGCTTTTTTGTAATCATCTTTGTGTAAATATTGTTTCCCTAACTGATGCCATCCAACTTCTGAATAGGGGTTATTCTCTAAAAAATCATTTATAAAACCAATTGCTTCATCTGGCTGTTCTAAAAAATCGAAACAATAAATAATATTATACAAAGCAGCATAGTCCTGATCATCTTCTTGTAAACATTTTTTATAAGCATCTTTTGCAGCTTCGAAGTTTTCGGTGTATAAATATTCTATTCCAAGTAAGGAGTAAATATCTGCTCTTTCATCAGAAAAGCTTAATGCTATATTTAATACTTCAATAGCTTTTTCATGCTCATCTCTTTTGGAATAGATTGTAGCTTTCTGAATAAATATTTCTTCATTGTTAGGGTCTATTAAAAACAATTTGTCTAGATGCTTTTCAGCTAAATCTAGCTTGTCTTCAAAAATATATAGTTCTACTTTAAAAAGCGTCAATATAATTGATGATGGATGTTGTTCCAAACCAATTTTTATCGCTTTTTTAGCAAGAGCAACTTTACCAATTTCTAAATAGTGTTGAATGATGTTTTCAAATTCTACTGAATCAAAAAAGAAAACATTATTGGTCTTCAACATTTTTTCAAACTTAGTAATCGAGAAGTTGTATTCGTCATCATGGCTTAATTGCATATCATCTTCATTTTGGTTACTACTAATCTATTTATATTATAAATTTAGCATAAACTATTGTAGCTATAACTTATTGGTAGTAGTACTTATTCACAACTTAATTAACAGTGTTGTATAATATTAAGTTACAATAATTAAGCCATTTAGTGCTTGATTTTGTTGAGAGTATCAATAATAATGTTGCATCCTTCCATTATTTCAGCATTAGAAATAGTTAATGGAGGGGTTATCCTTATTGCTTTTGGTTCAAATAAAAGCCAAAAAAGTATCAATCCATTGTCTTGGCAATTTAATATTAATTCATTGCAGATATCAGGAGAATCAACCATTAACGCTAGCATTAGTCCTTTTCCACGAATTTCTTTTATAAGCGGATGAGCTAAATGTTTGCGTATTAAAACTTCTTTTTCTAATGCTTCTTGCATTAGGTTAGTTTCTGTAATTTCTTGCAGTGTAGCTAATGCAGCAGCGGCTATGACAGGATGTCCGCCAAATGTGGTTATATGACCTAGTTTAGGTTTATCTTGTAATAATGTCATTAATTCCGTTGAAGCAGAAAATGCTCCAACAGGCATTCCACCTCCCATTCCTTTTCCCATAACAAGAATATCAGGGGGGCAATTATAGTTTTCAAAACCAAATAATTTCCCTGTACGTCCAAAACCTGATTGAATTTCATCTAAAATGAGTAATGCGCCAACTTCTTGACAACGTTGTTTTACACGTTGTAAGTAGTCGTGTTTTGGCACAATAAAACCTGCGCCACCTTGAATGGTTTCTAAAACAACAGCGGCAGTTTTAGAGGTTATTTTTGAGAGGTCTTCAAAATTGTTAAATTCAATAAAGTTTACATTGGGTAATAATGGTCTGAATGCTTGTTTGCGTTCTTCAAATCCCATTAAACTCATTGAGCCTTGTGTGTTTCCATGATATGCATTTTTAGCAGATATAATCTCACTACGGCCAGTTGCACGTTTAGAAAGCTTCATAGCGCCTTCAATTGCTTCTGTTCCGGAGTTTACTAAATATACTTTCTCTAATGATTTTGGTAAGTTGTCAGCTAGTAATTTAGCTAGTTTTACAGCAGGTTCTTGTACGTATTCACCATAAACCATTACGTGTAAATACTTGTCTACTTGATTTTTAATAGCGTCAACTACTCTTGGGTGTTGGTGCCCAAGTGTACAAGCTGATACGCCAGCAACGAAATCTAAATATCTTTTTCCTGCAGTGTCATGTATATAACTTCCTTTAGCATGAGATATTTCAAGTGCTAATGGGTGAGGAGATGTTTGTGCTTGATATGTAAAGAACTCTTTTTTCATAGAAAGAAATTATTTGAGTGCTTTTCTTTTTGAACGTAATTTATTTTTCTTTTTTGAAGTACTAGGAGAAATAGTTCGGTTCTTTTTAGGATCAAGCTTTGGTTTTGTCTTTGGGGTGTATTTTTTAGTAGAAATACTACGTAATTCTTCTTCGTCGCTATCTTCAAGAATACGTTCTTCTAGCCCTTTAATTTTGGGTAGAATTAATGGAGGATCATCTTTAAATAAATCATCAACTGAAAGTATACGTTCGTCACCTCGCCAATTAAAACCTCGAAGTTTTCTTGCGTTTTCTGGAAACTTAGAGTCTGGAGTTAATTCTCCCTCAGGAGCTCCAATATTTGTAACTTCTTCAATTTGATTGTCGATTAGTTTCAAATTAATACTTCCACTAATTCTTTTATCGATACCAATTAAATCTCCATTTTCCTGTCTTGCATAAAAAATGTACTCGGCATTTTTATTGATATCTATGTTGTATAGTTTATTATCTTCATTAAACAAACCAATTAATTCTTTCCCTTTACATTGATTATACCCGCTAATAGAATCTTTGTTTACTAGAAAGGTGTTGTAAAATACTTTAAGGGAGTCAAGCTTGTTAGTCTCTAGATTGTTTAACAATTGTATTGTGTCACCTGTCATTTGGTTATCTCCAGACCATAATACAGGTTTTCTGATCATTTTTGTGATCCCTCTTTTTTGGTTAATATAAATAGAATCACATCTTCCATTCATATCCAATTTATACAGCTTAGCATTTTTATAACCTCTAATAATTCTGTTTTCTGGTTTACCTGTAACCATTAAAGTATCTGCATGGATATAAATTGAATCATTTTGTTGTAATGATTTTACTAAGGCTCTTTTGGTAATAAATACAGAATCTTTCTCCTTGAAAATTTCAGCGTAATGACCTGTAATAATACTGTGATTGGTTGTGTCGGTAACTTTAATGTTGTTTGTTGCGGATGCAAAATGCTTCTTTTGATTGAAGTACATGCTGTCTCCTTCAAAAATTCTATTATTGTAATATATTTTTGAGTTTTTTACAAAGTATCCTAAATCGGCATTAGTGTCGTAATATCCGCGTTCGCAATGAATGGTTGATCCTTGGTGCTTGATGACCGATTTTCCATACATGTAAGCAATACCAGAGTTAGAGTAGAAATCTAATTGACTAGAATTTAATGTGTACTCAGGGTTTTTAATATCAACATCACCTATGAATTGGTATTTCTGACTTTCCATAAAATATTTTCCTATGGAACTATTAATGACATTGTCCTCATGATTGACAACACCACCAGTTTTATAATATGCTTGTTGTTTTATTTTGTCAAAATATAAGGTATCTGTTCGTAGTGTAGACTTTGGTTCTGTAAGTACAACATCACCAGCAGTAAACGCTAATTGTGTTTTACCACTATAGTTGGCAACTTTGCTTGTTAGTTGAATAGTATCACCTTGTTTGATAATAACTTTTCCAAAAGCAGCAATAGAATCTTCTTTTTTGTAATGATATGCTTTGTCACACCACATTTCTATACCATCATGTTCAATGTAAATTTGCTTTCTACTATTTCTTGTTAAAATAGTTGCTCCAGGGAATTCAGCTTCGTTAACGTCGTAATAAGGTGCTGTAACTCTAATTTTCTTTTTCTCTTGAGAGAAAGATAACATGCAGTTGATGCAAAAAAAGAGAAGTATATATGTAGAAAAATGTAATTTCAAATCCAATTATTTTATGTTTCAAAAATAACTAAAAAACTTAGGATGTAGTTGTTTTTAAGATGATTTTAGGAAATGGATCAGAAGTAAAACAAAATAGCGTCTGAAAAGCAATGTTTTCAGACGCTATTTTATGATTAATTATTTTGTTAATTATCCTTTCATCCAAGCGTTTCTTAATATAACACGCTTGTCAGTTGCAGGTAAATCATCTGGAGATAAAGTATAAGTTTTTCCCATCGGTTCTATAATTTTACCTTCTAATGTAATTTCTTTCCCTTCTCTTTTAACAACCATTTTAATATCATTTCCTGGAGTCCAAGCAAATGATGCGCCAACTAAAGCTTGAATATTAGTAAGGTTGTAGTCAGTACCATCAATAGAAACTAATCTATCATTTGGCTTTACACCTAATGTAGTTAAGAATGAATTAGTGTCTTCTAAGAAAAACACTTCTTTCGTTTTTTGATCTGCAGAAATATATGGAGTTTGCATATCTTTAAGTAAATAACCTGTTTTAGCTTCTTTACTCTGCATGCTTAATCCTAATTTCTTAAAGAATTTAGTATAATCAATTGGAGTGTTTCCAACAACATGTGTATTTATAAATGTTCTAACTTCAGGGTAAGTTAATGTAGTAATATCGTCAAATAATAGAGTATCAATAAATGGTTTATCTACACCGTATTTAATAGATAATTCCTTCATCATGTCTAAAATACCATGTTCACCATTACTTTTTTCTCTAATAATTAAATCAATACACATTCCTATTAATGCACCTTTTTCATATACATTAACATAGTTTGCTTTGTATGGTTCGTCTAAAATGTTTTTACTCATTTTAGTGAACGACATGTTATCATTAAACCCTTTCGATCCGTTTACTTTACCTAATATTCGAGTGTAAAATTCATATTCGTCAACTAATCCTTGGTTTATTTGAAATAAATTAGCGAAATATTCAGTTACACCTTCGTACATCCATAAGTGCTCAGACATTTTGGGGTCGTTGTAATCGAAATTATGAACTTCTTCCGAGTGTACACTTAGTGGAGTTAAAATATGAAAAAATTCATGAGAAACAACATCTTTCATTGATTTAGCTAATGCCTGTGCTGGCATCATTTCAGGGAAAACTACTGTAGTAGAAGTGTGGTGTTCCAAAGCTCCAAATCCATTTGCATCATTCTGCATGGTTGACATGTATAATAAAATACAGTATTTTTTAGTGACATTAACATCACCTAAGAATGCTTTTTGAGCTAACATCATCTTTTCCATTTCATCCTTTAAATCTGAAGCTTTTAAAGTATTGCTTGGAGAGTATACGCTTAAAAGAATTTCCATATTACCAATTTTAAATGTAGCATTGTTTTCAGCTGCATACATAATTGGGTTATCGGTAACTTCAAAATATCTTCTAGTAATAAATGTGTCATTGTCTGCAGCTATGTTAGAATCTGATAATGCAGTATTTCCAACAAGGTCGCTTGGGTGGGCAATGTTTAATGTATAAGGTAATTCTTGGTGTTCTTTGAAATAACCAACAAAACCATGTAAGTTAAGCATGAAGTTTTTTCCTTCTAAAATGTTAGTTCCAGCTGGAGAAAATACATCATGAGTTCCTTCTGTATCATAAGTGTCATTTACTAAATAAGTAATTTTGTTAATAGATTTAGCGTTGTCTATTTCCCATGAATTATCATCAGTATGTGTAACTGTTAATTCATTACCGTTAGCATCTAATGCTTTTAAATTTTCAATGTATTTACCGTAATTATCTGTTGAGTATGTTCCAGGAACTGTTTTAGGAATGTGAAATGTAGCGGTTGCTGTAGTGAAACGAATTGGAGTCATTTCAACTTTAACTTTATCATCGATTACATTGTTTAAATCAATGTTAACAGTTGTGATTGTAGTTGTTTTACTTGCAGCTGCAGTAGTAGTTTTCTGTGTTTTACAAGCCACTAAAAAAGTTAGCGACAACACAGCAAGACTGATCTTTCTCATTTTGTATGTTTTTATTTTGAACTATAGGACTATTATCTGGCAAAGATGTTACATCTTTTAATGAAAATTTAACAAAAACCTATAAAGAAGTTTTACTAAGGCGAGTTTTTCTCAAACTTAGAATTCTGTTTTTTTAAAGTATATTTATCCCAAAATTGAATTGTTTTTATGAAGTTATCTGTAGTAATTGTAAATTATAATGTGCGATATTTTTTGGAGTTATGTCTGAAAAGTGTTGCAGCTGCAATTACTTCAATTGACGCAGAAATTATTGTTGTTGATAATAATTCTTCGGATGAAAGTTGTGAAATGATAAAGCAACTGTTTCCTAATGTTCATTTGTTAGAGAATAAAGATAATGTAGGCTTTTCAAAAGCGAATAATCAAGGAGTTGCTGTAGCAAAAGGAGATTATGTGTGTGTACTTAATCCGGATACAGTAGTTGCGGAAGATTCTTTTTCTCAATTACTTGATTTTTCCGAATCAATTAAAAATATTGGAATTGTTAGTTGTAAATTAATTGATGGAGCAGGAAGATTTCTTCCAGAAAGCAAACGTAACATACCAACACGACTAGTAGCAATCAAAAAATTGATAGGATTATCAAAGAGCTATTATGTTTCAAATGTTAAAATGAATGAAGTAGGGGAGTCTCCGATTTTTGTAGGAGCTCTTATGTTGCTTAAAAAAAACTTGTACGAACATGTAGGTGGTTTTGATGAGCGTTATTTTATGTATGGTGAAGATATCGATTTGTCCTATAGTATTTTAAATGCTGGATATAACAATTATTATTATGGTAAAACTACTGTGATACATTATAAAGGAGAAAGCACGCTAAAGGATGAAGTGTATGCGAAGCGTTTTTATGGAGCAATGCAATTGTTTTACAAGAAGTATTTTAAGTCTAATTTTCTGTTTGATATAGCTGTTACTTTAGGGGTGAGAATCATCCCCATTGTTAAATCAGTTTTAAAAGAAGATAAATTAGAAGAGCGACCTGAATTGACGCTTGAAACGGCAGAGTTATCTTTCAAAGAAATGATTCAGTTATTTGAGCAACAAGAGTGTTATTATGGCATACATCTTAAAAACACTGATTTTACTATCAAGAGCAAGAGTTCAAAGAGTAGAGGAGAAATTCTTTTTAGGGCTTAATTTTGTTGCTTAAATCCTAACTTTTTCTGTTTTTATTTATTAAATTCGCAGACTGAAATTAATATTTCACTTATATTTTAAGAATATGGCAAAGTTTGAATTAAAACTTCCAAAAATGGGAGAAAGTGTTGCAGAAGCAACCATTACATCTTGGTTAAAAGAAGTTGGGGATACCATTGATATGGATGAGCCAGTTTTGGAAATAGCAACTGATAAAGTAGATTCTGAAGTTCCGTCTGAAGTAGATGGTGTTGTTACAGAAATTCTTTTTAATGTTGATGATGTTGTTGCTGTAGGGCAAACAATAGCAATTATAGAAACTAAAGGAGAAGGAAGTGTAACTACTGAAGCTCCTAAGCAAAATGCAGCACCAGCTGCAGTTGCAGAAATAGAAAAAACAATTGTAGAGGCTAAAGATTCAGTTGCAGCAGTAGCTGACTATTCTGACTCAGAAAAGTTTTATTCTCCGTTAGTGAAGAATATAGCTAAGGAAGAAGGTATTTCATTGGCAGAATTAGAAGCAATTTCTGGTTCAGGAAAAGAAGGTAGGGTTACTAAAAATGATATGTTATTATACATTGAAAATAGAGGTAATCAACCAGTCGCAACTACAAGTGCTCCTAAAGCAGTAGCTCCAGTAAAAGCTGCAGCACCGAAATCACCTGTTAAAACAACAATTACTTTGCAAGAAGGAGATGAGGTTGTTGCAATGTCTAGAATGCGTAAGCTGATTTCTGGTCACATGACAAATTCTTTGCAAACGGCTGCACATGTACAGTCATTTGTTGAATGTGATGTTACTAATATTTGGAATTGGAGATTAAAAGTAAAGGATGCATTCTTGAAAAGAGAAGGTGAAAAACTTACGTTTACACCAATATTTATGGAGGCTGTAGCACATGCTTTAAAGAAATATCCAGGAATGAATGTTTCTGTTGATGGTGATAACATCATACAACGTAAGAACATTAATTTAGGAATGGCAGCTGCGCTACCTGATGGAAACTTAATTGTACCGGTTATTAAAAATGCCGATCAATTAAATCTAGTAGGAATGGCAAAAGCTGTAAATGGTTTAGCAAATAAAGCTAGAACAGGAAAATTAAGTCCTGATGATATCCAAGGTGGTACTTATACGGTAACTAATGTAGGTAATTTCGGAAGTATTATGGGAACTCCAATTATACCATTACCTCAAGTAGGAATTTTAGCATTAGGGGCAATTAGAAAAACTCCAGCAGTTATAGAAACGCCTGATGGTGATTTTATTGGGATTAGAATGAAAATGTACTTATCTCATTCATATGATCACAGAGTAATTGATGGTGCCTTAGGAGGTATGTTTGCTAAAGCTGTTGCTGATTACCTTGAAGCATGGGATGTAAATAGAGATTTTTAAGTCGAAAAGACTTTCTATATAATAAAAAAAGGCGCACTTATTAAGTGCGCTTTTTTTCTGCCTTAGTAATTTTTGATTGTTGGAGACGATACAACTCTAGCCGAGTATCAAAATACAACTCATAATTTAACTTTAAGCCTATATTACTTCGTTTAACAAGTGTTGTGAGTAATAAAGTATCGTTTGGACTAATCGTTCTATAGATTGGCGCAAATGTTTTTCTTCTAAATCCAGTACCTTCTAATTGGACTAATATTTTTTTTGCGTTTTGAGTGTGGTTTACTGCAAATAATTTAATCTGATGTTTTGTTTTTTTTTGGATAATAGTGATTGAATCCATTCTCTGACTGAAGCATAATTGACTACATATCGCAAAAAACAACAAGAATAATAGTTTCTTCATAATATGATTATTTAGGTTGTTACTATTGATATAAGAGATAGTTGATGGTGTTAAAGTTATACAAACATTTAACAGAAGTAGAATATAATCAAATATGATTTGGTAGTGAGAGTTTACTAAAGGTAATGATTTTTTAAGTATTATCTACTAAAAAACATGAGCTCATTTTTGCTTTTCATGTTGAAACGAAAAATAGGAGTTTTAGTTTTATCTATTTTCTTTTTTGAGATATATGGTTGTTCTATATGGATTAAAAAAGAAAATAGATAGGAGTAAAAAAACATTTTGCAGTCAATAGGAATAAGTTTAAATGAGTTCATCGTATATTTGTGAGTAAATAAGTGTATTAATGGAGTTAAAATTGCATAAGCCTATTTGTTTTTTCGATTTAGAAACAACGGGTATTCAAGTGTCTAAAGATAGAATTGTAGAAATATCTATATTAAAAGTATTTCCAAACGGGAATAAAGAAAGTAAAACATGGTTGGTGAATCCAGAAATGAAAATCCCTGCGGAAACGACTGCTATTCACGGGATTTCTGATGAGAAAGTTGCTAATGAACCAACTTTTAAAGAATTAGCTCCGATTGTATATCAAATGATAAAAGATTCTGATTTAGCAGGATTTAATTCTGATCGTTTTGATATTCCATTATTAGCCGAAGAAATGTTACGAGCAGAAATCGATTTTGATATGAAAAATACGGTAACTGTCGATGTACAAACTATTTTTCATAAGAAAGAGCAACGTACTTTAAGTGCAGGATATAAGTTCTATTGTGGTAAAGAGCTCGATGGAGCGCATTCCGCAGCAATTGATACCAATGCTACGTATGAGATCTTATTAGCGCAGCTGGAACGTTATCCTGATTTAGATAACACTATAAAAGAATTAAGTGAATTTAGTACTCGTAAAAAGAGTGTCGATTTTGCTGGGTTTATTGTGTTTAACAAAGATAATCAAGAGGCATTTAGTTTTGGTAAAAACAAAGGAAGGTTAGTAGAAGAAGTGTTGCAAACTGAACCAGGGTATTACAATTGGATGCAAAATGCGGATTTCCCATTATATACTAAAAAAGTATTGACAGCAATTAAATTACGTCAATTGACAAATAAGTTTTAGTAATGAAAATAATTTGTATAGGTAGAAATTATACTGAACACATAGAGGAATTGGCTAATGAAAAGCCCACAGAACCGGTGGTTTTTTTAAAACCTGACACTGCTATATTATTAAAAAAACAACCTTTTTTTATACCTGATTTTAGCGATGATGTGCATCATGAAGTTGAGGTTTTAGTAAAAATTGATAGGATAGGGAAATATATTGATTCTAAGTTTTCACATAAATATTATAGTCAAATTGGTTTAGGAATAGATTTTACTGCCAGAGACTTACAAGCTAAATTAAAAGCAAAAGGATTGCCTTGGGAAAAGGCTAAAAGTTTTGACGGAGCAGCAGTAGTAGGAAATTGGGTTGATAAAACTAAGTTTGAATCTATGGATGCGCTTAATTTTTATTTGGAAAAAAACGGAGAGAAAGTACAAGTAGGTAACACTGCTAATATGTTGTGGGAAATTGATGAAATTATAGCATATGTATCTCAATATTTTACATTAAAAATTGGAGATATTATCTTTACAGGAACGCCTTCGGGTGTTGGTAGAGTGGCTGCAAATGATAATTTAGACGGTTTTTTAGAAGAAGAAAAGTTGTTTTCAATACGAGTAAAATAAACAATATTTAGAGTAAGGTTTTAAGTAGTGAAATTATTTTCTGCTAAATGAACTATTTAATGTAAGAGGTATGGAGGTTAATTATAAGTTAGATAAAGTTAGGGAATTAGCATCTGGTGATGAGGATTTTGTTGCAGCCATTGCTGCAGCTTTCTTGGAAGAAGTTCCGGAAGCTATAGCTCAAATCAACGAAGGAATTGGTAATAAAGATTTTACTCAAGTGTATCAAAATGCACATAAAATTAAACCTACAATTCAAATGTTTGATATTGCCATATTAGACGATGTGATAGTACTTCAAGATTGGGGAAAGCATGAAAAGATAAACGATGATGTCTTTGTAGAGCAGGAACGTGTTAATGCTGTAATTAAAGCAGTGGTTTCAGAACTTAAATCTGATTTTGATATATAAATAATAATTATCAGTATAAATATTTAATGAAAGCAGAAATTATAACTATTGGAGATGAAATTCTAATAGGTCAGGTTATAGATACTAATTCAGCATTTATAGCTGCTGAATTAAATAAAATAGGAGTTTCAGTTTTCCAAATGACTTCTATTCAAGATGAAAAAGAACATATTCTTACGGCTTTAAAAGAAGCAGAGTCAAGAGTAGATATTATCATAATTACAGGTGGTCTTGGGCCGACAAAGGATGATATCACTAAACACACAATTTGCGAATACTTTAATGACACCTTAGTTCAAAACGATTTGGTTTTAGAACATGTTAAGGAATTGTTTAAAAATAGTGAGCATAAAATTTTAACCAAAACTAATGTGCAACAAGCGTTAGTCCCTTCAAAAGCTATTGTGTTGCATAATGAAAACGGTACAGCTCCAGGAATGTATTTTAATAAGGGAAACAAAGTTTTTGTGTCGCTACCAGGTGTGCCTTATGAAATGGAAGCTTTAATTAAGGATAAGGTAATTCCTAAGTTGACATCAGAATATAATACGCCGCATATTTATCATAAAACAGTTATCACTCAAGGTGTAGCTGAGAGTATTTTAGCAGAAGAAATTTCTGATTGGGAAGATAGTTTACCGGACTTCATAAAACTCGCTTATTTGCCTAGTTTAGGGGTTGTAAAGTTACGATTGTCTGCTGTTGGAATAAACAAAGAAAAAATTGAAGCAGCTGTAGCAAAAGAAATAGAAACTTTATTAGGTCAGATAAATGATGTTGTCATTGGTTTTGATGAAGACTCTCCAGAAATCGCGATAGCCAATTTACTTATCGATAAAAAACAGACTTTAGCAGTTGCAGAAAGCTGTACAGGAGGTTTAATTGCGTCAAGTATAACTCAGAATGAAGGAGTGTCAGCTTTTTTTAAAGGAGCCGTTGTGACGTATCATACAAAATCTAAAACAGACTTGTTAGGAGTAGATAAAAAAATTATTGACGAACATTCGGTAGTTAGTGAGGCTGTTGCAAAGGCGATGGTTTTATCAGTTAAAAAGAAGTTTGATGTTGATTATGCAATTGCAACAACGGGAAATGCAGGACCTACAAAAGGAGATGCAGATGCAGAAATAGGAACCGTTTTTATCGCTATTGCAACTCCAAATAAAATTATAGTTGAAGAATTTAATTTCGGAAAAAACAGATTTAAAGTAATTCAGCGCGCAAAAAATAAAGCATTGCAATTACTTCGTAAAGAAATATCAGATGCTAAATAGCAGTATTTGTTACTGTTACCACTTTTGAAGAAGAGTGAAAAGAATATAAATAAAAAATACTTGAAATAATTTAAGTAAATCTTTGGTGTAATAGATGAAAAGCTCTAAATTTGCACCTCGTTTAGAAATAACTAAAGAAAGTAGAGATGTCAAGAATTTGTGAACTTACTGGGAAAAAAGCAATGGTTGGAAACAACGTTTCTCATGCAATGAATAGAACAAAACGTAAATTCCATGCGAATTTAATGAAAAAACGTTTTTACATTCCTGAGGAAGATAAGTGGGTTACATTAAAAGTTTCTGCTGCGGCATTGAAAACTGTTAATAAAAAAGGAATTGCTGCAGTAATCAAAGATGCTAGAGCAAAAGGATTTTTAAACAAATAATAGAACGTTTAAAAGACAATAGAAATGGCAAAGAAAGGTAACAGAGTACAAGTAATTTTAGAATGTACAGAACATAAAGCTTCAGGACAAGCTGGAACTTCAAGATACATTACAACAAAAAATAAAAAGAACACTCCTGATAGATTAGAGATAAAGAAATTTAACTCAATCTTGAAGAAAATGACTGTTCATAAAGAAATTAAATAAGTTTAGTTATGGCAAAGAAATCAGTAGCAACGTTACAAACAGGATCTAAAAGATTAACTAAAGCAGTTAAAATGGTTAAATCTCCAAAAACAGGAGCTTATACATTTGTTGAAGCTGTTATGCAACCAGAATTAGTAAAAGACTGGTTAGCTAAAAAGTAATTTTTTAGTTATACATTAAAGTATTACGAGCTACTTTCTAATTAAATTAGAGAGTAGCTTTTCGTATTTACTGACAATATTACATGTTGTCATTTTTTGGATATCATTTTGCTATCCATAAGTTAATCTCCTCAATGTTAAATTTTGAGGAATTAAGCGATAAATAATAAGTATGAGCTTTTTTAAAAAAATATTCTCCAAAGAAAAGAAAGAGACTTTAGACAAAGGTTTAGAGAAAACTAAAACTTCATTTCTTTCAAAATTAAGTAAGGCAGTTGCTGGAAAATCTAAAGTAGATGATGATGTTTTAGATAATTTAGAAGAAATTCTTGTGTCTAGTGATGTTGGTGTTAATACTACTTTAAAGGTTATTGAGCGCATTGAAGAACGTGTTGCAAAAGATAAATATTTAGGTACTGATGAATTAAACGGAATTTTAAGAGAGGAAATTGCTTCGTTATTATCTAAAACAAACTCTGGAGAAGAAACTGAATTTAGTATTCCTGCTAATAAAAAACCATATGTATTAATGGTTGTTGGTGTAAATGGAGTTGGTAAAACGACTACTATTGGTAAGTTGGCATATCAATTTAAGAAACAAGGATTAAATGTTGTGCTTGGTGCAGCGGATACTTTTAGAGCAGCGGCAATTGATCAGTTACAAGTTTGGGCTGATAGAGTAGATGTTCCTTTAGTGAAACAATCTATGGGGAGTGATCCTGCCTCAGTTGCTTTTGACACCCTAGAATCTGGTGTAGCTCAAAATGCTGATGTAATTATAATTGATACCGCTGGTAGATTACATAACAAAGTTAATTTAATGAATGAGTTGACTAAAATTAAAAGAGTAATGCAGAAAGTTGTAGGTGACGCTCCTCATGATGTTTTATTGGTTTTAGATGGTTCTACGGGTCAAAATGCTTTCGAGCAAGCTAAACAGTTTACTGCAGCAACTGATGTAAATTCATTGGCGGTTACTAAATTAGATGGTACAGCAAAAGGTGGAGTTGTAATTGGTATTTCTGATCAGTTTCAAATTCCTGTAAAATATATTGGAGTAGGAGAAGGTATTGAAGATTTGCAAGTATTTAATAAATACGAATTTGTTGATTCTTTTTTTAAATAGAATAACTTACGAAATAATAAAAAAAGCGAGGTCAACTTTAAAGTTGACCTCGCTTTTTTTTTGTCTATTATTATTATTATTATTGCGCTTATGATAAAGCTTTCTTTAGCTTTATAGCGTTCCAATTATTATTAACATTTATTTGTCGTGTAGGTTGTAATCTATAATCCCCAAGAAAGTCCCAGTCAAATTCAATATGTAAATTGGCTAATTCTTTTTTTGTGGTACCAATTGGATATACAATCCATAGGGTAGAAGTGTCCTGTAATCTAGGAAATAAAGTAAGCATCTGATTGATAAAACTATCCTTTGTACGAACAAAAACTAAAGCACAGTCGACACAAGAAGTATGCAATAAAGACTCAGAATATTTTTCAGCAGTAAATTCATCACTAAATACTGAGGGTTTATTTAATATATAAACTTCCTCAAATTTTTTAAGTTGTAATTTGTGTGTGAGTGCCGACATATTATAAAGATACGAAAAATACAGAGATTTTTAAATTTACTGTTTTGGCATATTTTTTGTAATATATATTATACATTGAATACGCGGACATTAGAAGTAAATGCAATTCTAAAGATAGTATCAATACCCCAAACAAATAAAATTTAAAGAGCCACTTCATTGAAGTGGCTCTTTAAATTTTATAGAAATTATTATTTATTAGTTTACTAGTTTTAAAGTTTCCTGAAGCTGTTTATACAGTTCTTCTTTATCACTTGGTCGTTTAGCGTGTCGTACTACTATTTCACCTTTCTTGTTAACAATAATATACCAAGGAATAGCCATATATTCTTCATGGTATTCTTTACCCAAATCCTCGTATAGCTTATCGTTATTTCTGATATGCTCACCTTCTAAATTATAGTACTTTATCATCTCCGGCCATTTTTTCTTAGAACGTTCTTGATCATTTGATAAATATAATAATTGAATGTCATGTTTTTTAAGAAATTTTTTGAGTTTTTTTGAATGTTTAAATTCATCTTTACATGGTCCACACCAAGTAGCCCATACATCTATATACAAGTTTTTTCCTTTATACAGAGTTATCAAATCTTTTAATGTATTAATATTTTCTCCATTATTTACAAAGGTTATGTTTTTATTAAAATCACCTTTTATTTTATGCTGATATTCTTTTATAAGATCAATTTCAGAGGTTAAATATTGGGTATACTTACTATTAGGGTAATCTTTAGTGAAATTTTCATATGCGGTAACCAAATTAGCTTGAAATTCTTTATATTGAGTTTTTTCAAAAATAAAACAGGCAATAAAATATTCCAAAACATCGTCTTTAAGGACTGTTTTTGAAAGTTCAATACATTTTGTAAAATATTTTTCGTCATCAAAATGAATATAGGTGTTTTGAAGAATTGCGCCAGAATAGTTTAAAACGAAACTTTCAGCATAGTAATACCAGTATTCATTTTTTAATAAATAAGGATCTGTTACGGGGTGTTCTTTAAAAAGATTTGCCCATAATTCAATTGTAGTATCAGGAGTTTTTTCAAGATATTCTGGATCTGTTTTAGGATAGGTAGTCCTGTAGTAATCATTCGCAATAATACTCTGTTTAGTGATTATTTTATATGTTTCAAATATATTTTTTACATTCTCGTAAAAAGGTTTAGAAACATGTTTGTTTTTGTATAAGGAGTCTAGAGTTTTAAAGTCAGCAGATAAATGTTTGTCTAATGCATCAAAACGCTCTTTGAAATTAGGGAATTCATAAAAAAAATATTCAGAATGCTCCCAATAAACATTAAATATTTTAGTAGTATTTAAGAAGTGCTGACCAATACTATCTTTTCCAGCAATTATTATTGAAGAATCCACTTCTTTAATACGGTATTCGTTTCCTGGTTCAACATATAGATTCGTTATATTTTGAATAGAATAAATATTAGGGGTAGTGATTTTAAAAGAAGATTTAAAACTGTTGTTATCAATTATTTCCCCAAACATCCAATTTGATTTATCAAACTGAGGCTTAAATATTTTATACTTAGGGCTAGCTTCACTAAGGTTAACCGTAATATTAACTGTGTTTTTTTCAATAACTTTTAATTTTTCATCTTTTTTACAAGAAGTTATAAATAAGAACAGAAAACTGATAATAAGTAGGTTTTTCATAAGTAGTTAGTTAGTAATTTTAAGCATTAGTTTTTCAATTAATTCTTTTTCAAAATAGTTTTCTCTTCTAGGCCAAACCGCTTCGCTATCAACGATCTTACCATCTCTATTAATAATCATATAACCAGGGTAGGGTACTTTCGATTTTGTTTTTGAATTAATATCATTCAGTAGTTCGGAATTTGCAGAGATGTGTTTCCCTTCTAAATTATAATAATGAATAATGTCCTTTGCATTTTCGTTATTAGTTAAATCATTTAGGGAAAGGTACACGATATTAATATTGTGCTTTTTAAAGAATGGTCTAGATTTAAGTAAAGCATTAAAGTCTATTTTTGACACAGAGAAGTCATCTTTCCAAAAAACTAAATAGGTATTTCTTCCTTTTGTAAGATTTATTAATTTTTCTAAAGTGTTTATAGGGTTACAATTTTCTACAAATTCAATCTTTGATGATATTGGCTGCTTTACTCTTTTAGGGTATTCATTTATGACTGCTATGTTTTTTACTAAATATGGTAAATATACACTGTTAGGGTATTCCTTTTTAAACTTTTCATATTCAGAAACTAGACTTTTACTGTAATGGGAATTTAAAAAATTATCAAATAAATAACGAGCAGTAAAGTATTCTAAGCCTTCTTTGTTTAGTAGTTGTTTTGCTACAGATAGAAAATTTTCATGGCTACTAAATTGATCATCTCGATTGTATTTAAAACTTTGCTTAGTTTTAATAATGTTACTAGTACAGATATATGATCTAGTATAATCATACCAACGTAGGTTACTTTGGTTAATGCTACTGTTTACAGGATATTCCTTATATAGTTTATTAAAAAGAGCAATATCGTTTTGGTTCAATTCATTTTTTATATTTGTTGTATCCCTTACAGTACGTATAAAACTCCTAAAAATAACTCTTGATTTTGTAAACGCGTTATCGAAGTCTAATTTTTGTTTAACAGTTTTTTGAAATGCTGTAGTGACTAACTTTTTTGAAAATAAAGAATCGAGCCTATTATAATCTATTTTAAAAATAGAATCTACTTTTTTATACGCTTGCTTTATAGTGCTGTTTTTTATTGATTGTACAGCTAGTCCATCATTATTATAAGTTTTTAATGAGTTCAAAAACTCCTGTCCAGCACTATTCTCTCCAGTATATTCATTTATGTTTTCATAAGGGTTTATTTCATTTACTATATAACTATCATTAGGTGCTACAAAAAGAGTAGTACGGTCTAACATTATCAATTGAGGTTTATCTATGGTGATTTTAGGAATAATATTCGTTTTTTCTTCAAATAAATAATCGTATTTACCATTTATGGGTTTTAATAATCTCAGAGAATCTAGTGGTTTAATTTTGTTATACGTAATCGATACTGAATTGTTTTTTGCAATTAGATTTTCCCATGTTTCTTCCTTACAAGAAATTAATGCCACGGTTAGGCATGATGCAATAAGTAGGTTTTTCATAAATAAAGTAGGTTAGTTTTTTAAATATAACGAAAACAAATGAATAATATTAGAAATAAAAAAAGCCTCACAATTTGTGAGGCTTTTTTTATTTGTAATATTGGTATTATCTTTTTAGAGAGAAATGCGCTTTGAACTCTTTTTGAGTACTATCATCTCCTTCTATGTACATAATTTTAAACCAGTAATCAGATGCCGGCATTTGAGTACCATTATACATTCCATCCCATCCTTCACTATCTGGATCTAATTGCTTTAACAATTTACCAAATCTGTCGAAAATGTAAATCTGTGATATTGGAATTCCTTCTTGACCAATAATTGCCCATGTGTCATTTACTCCATCACCGTTTGGTGTAAAGAAATGTGGGTAATCTATAATGGTAACATTCACATCTTCTGTCCAACAGTTTTCACCATCAGATATTGTTACAATGTGAGTTCCTGGTAATACATTATCAAAGGTTCCGTCAGTTGTTGCTTCTGCTCCGTCTAAACTGTACCAGAATTCGATTCCCGGAATAGTTGATGTTGCTTCTGCTACTATTTGATGTGAATCTGCAAATGCAGTTGTAGTTACATTTCCGTTAAATCCATCAGGCACTCCTGATACTTCAATAGTAACGACAGCTGACACATTGATACAATCAAAATCTGTAGGTCCAGAAGCTGAAACTGTATAGTCTCCAGATTCTGTAACCGTTAAACTTTGGTTTGTTGCTCCTGGAATTGTTACTCCGTTTAACATCCATTGGTAATCATATGGCGCTGATGGTAAGGCATTAGCTGTTAATACAGGTAAATCGGTATTTGTTAATGGAACTCCATTAGCATCTACACAAATTACATCTTTACTAGCAGTTATAGTAACTTCCGGTACAGGCACATATAATTCAAATGATACAATTGTATAACAACCGGTACTTGATGCGTTAGCTATTCCTGAACCATCATTAATCACACTTACATAAATAGTTTGTGGATTAGCAATGTTATTATATGTTGCTGGATTTGTAATTGAACTTGTTCCAGCTTCTGCTTCATCTATATTAGTATAGTATGCCGCAGATACACCACTTTCATTATTTAAAATTTGAGTTTCCCATAATGTTAAATCAAATGTTGCAATTTGTTCTGAAATAGTTCCAGAACCATCAACGTTTCCGTCACATTCTTCCATCACTCCATTATTTCCTAATTGATCTTGGATATCTATCGTACTTAATGGTGTTGGATTTGGTGAAACTTCTAAATGCATTATTTCGATAGCATAACAACCTGTACTTGAATTATAAACCCTTGCAAATACTGATTGTGGGTTAAATTCATTTTCATAAGATGTTGGAGTATCAATATATTCTGCTGCAGAAGTTGACCCAAAATCAGCTGCTGCTAAAGTGGTGTAAAAATCTACAGATACATCTGTTGCTCCATCTATTAAATGAGAATAATAAGGCTCTAATGTCAAATCAAAATCAAGTTTACCATCTGCACTATCGTCATCACATAAAACATATGGAGTATATATTGTTGATGGTAATAAATCAACATGTAACGTTATTGCTTTTATTGTTGAACATCCAGTTGCAGGTATTGAAGGAACAACTGTAGCGTCTCCAACATGTTCTACACTTACATAAATAAGCTGATCTGGTGTGCTTGTATTCTCATAAGCATTTGGATTTGGTATTATAGATCCAGGTACTGGATTTCCAGAAGCATCTACTTGAGTATAATAAGTAGCTGAATACTGGTTTAACACACTCGTATCTCCACCTGCATTATTTAATATTACAGTATATAAATGTGATTGTTCAAATGATGTTAAATCAAAAGATACAAATCCATCAGTAATATTAGGCTCTTCTTCACATTGTTTATAAACAAGATCCGTACTTAGTAATTCCGGACTATCGATTACCAATAAAGTAATTGGTACCAATGTATAACAATCTAAAGGAGATGTAAATCCATCTAAAGTTAATTGAGCGTAGATCACTTGTGTGTATCCTGTCCCACTTCCATCTGTATCAATATTTTGATATAAAGTTGAAGTGTTAATAGCTCCTACACCTAAATCTGCTTCTCCTGTAGTTTCAAAGAATTCTACACTAACTCCACTGATTCCACTTGTTACAGCAGTTTCTAAAGTTGTTAAGTCGAAAAATCCGAATCCATCATTATCAGTATCACAATATGTTAATGCAGGTAATGGCGCTAATGGTCCTTGAGGAGCAGTAACTACTTCAAGCATTAATTCCATTGTATTTACACATCCTGTTATAGGATCTTCAATACGAACTCCTATTGGCTGATTTACAGGTATAGTATTCATGAAGCCATTCGTAACCACATCGGTATTTGCTTGAGCAAAAGCTTGAGTTAAGTGATACGTTACCGTATAATTATTAGTTCCAATAATTAACGCTGTTTGATCATCAAAGTTATCAAACACAGTCAACCCATCAATTAAATCAGTATCACATTCTTGATATAAATATGCTACAGTATTTGTAATCAAAGGCAATGTTGGTAGTGGATAAACCACTATTTCAAATAAATCAGAAGAAAAACAATCAACATTATCATTATTTGAAATAGTGTAATGAATTGTTTGTGTTCCTGATGTCAATGCGTTAGTACCTGTTAATGCATTGGCAGTATTATTTACATCAGCATCTGCTTGATTTTGATAAAAAGTAACTGTTGCGTCAGCGGTAGTAACAATACTCCCTAAAATGGTTGGGATTAGCGCATCTAAGTTAAAAACTTCCAGAAGGTCACCTGGGCTATTATCATCACAAGCTTCTAAATTTAAAAGATCTTGAGCGACAGCTGCGTTATAAATTGGATCTCTGAAAACATAAAAACTAGTAGTCCCATCACAAATTGAATTACCATTATTAGATACTGTTGCAAATATCTCTTGTGATAATAATGGAAGACTAACTACATATGCAGTAGGGTCAGTAATTGCAATTTGCGTATTTGTGACATCTACAGTATAGTAGCTTATCGTAAATAATGCAGGATCTAAACCTCCCAATATAACTGTGTTTTGAGCTGTTAAGTCAAATGTTTCTTCATTAAATGGAGCTACATCACACTGTCTCATTTCTACAGGCTGCTGTGCTACTGGAATTGCATCTAAGAAAATAGTAACAGTAGTTGTTGCTACAGCACAAACATTGGCTGCATCATTATAATCAACCTCTATTGTAATTATTTCTTGTGCTAATGTTCCAGCATATGCATTTGGAGTCGCGATAACAACATTGTTTCCGTCATAATAAGTAACGGTAGTGTTTGTTTGTGTTCCAACTACTTCAGCTTCAAAAGCTGCTACTAAATCATATACTTCTGTTCCATCTGCTCCTACATCACATAATCTCATTTCTGGATTTGCTACTGCGTTTGCGATTGGACTAGGATCAATATCTATTGTGAAAGAGGTTGTTGCAAAACATGTAGTGTTAACATCATTCTCAACTCTGATAAATATTGTTTCAGGATCTGTAGTATTTACATACGGACTAGTAATTAATCCAGTTGCTGTTCCAGCATCTGCATTTACTTGACTGTTATAATAAGAAACCGTCATTCCTGTTTGACCATTTAATACTGCTACTGTTTGAGCAGTAAAATCAAATGATTCACTTCCGTTATTATCAGTATCACATAAACGTAAGTCTACTACTGCGTTTGCTACTGGAATTGCATCTAAGAAAATAGTAACAGTAGTTGTTGCTACAGCACAAACATTGGCTGCATCATTATAATCAACCTCTATTGTAATTATTTCTTGTGCTAATGTTCCAGCATATGCATTTGGAGTTGCGATAACAACATTGTTTCCGTCATAATAAGTAACGGTAGTGTTTGTTTGTGTTCCAACTACTTCAGCTTCAAAAGCTGCTACTAAGTCATATACTTCTGTTCCATCTGCTCCTACATCACATAATCTCATTTCTGGATTTGCTACTGCGTTTGCGATTGGACTAGGGTCAATATCTATTGTGAAAGAAGTTGTTGCAAAACACGTAGTGTTAACATCATTCTCTACTCTGATAAATATTGTTTCAGGATCTGTAGTATTTACATATGGACTAGTAATTAATCCAGTTGCTGTTCCAGCATCTGCATTTACTTGACTGTTATAATAAGAAACCGTCATTCCTGTTTGACCATTTAATACTGCTACTGTTTGAGCAGTAAAATCAAATGATTCACTTCCGTTATTATCAGTATCACATAAACGTAAGTCTACTACTGCGTTTGCTACTGGAATTGCATCTAAGAAAATAGTAAAAGAGGTAATAGCATTACAATCGCTATTATTATTGTCTTCCACACGAACCCATATAATTTGTTCTGGTACAGAAGAAGGGTATGGGTTTGTATTTGTTATAGCGTTAGTTCCGTTAATTGCGTCTACTTCTAACAAGTGGTAACTAATGGTATAATCCGTATTTGATTGTGTTCCTAAAATTTCTGTATTGAATTGTGTTAAATCAAAGTTTTCAGTTCCATCAGCTAAATTGTCACACTTTCGAATAATAGGGTTTACGGGTTGTGTAGCAGTTGTAGTGTTACCTATTGAAATTGTAAACGACTCTGTAGAATGACAAGTTTGATTTCCAATATTACCTATACGTACAATAATAGTTTGTGGGTTACTAATGTTTGTGTACGGGATGGGTAAAGGGGAAACATTGGCATCAGCATCAGCTTGGTTAAGATGATAGGTGATTACAAAATTAGGATCTGTTTGAGTTCCTAAAACATCATCGTCATTTTCAGTAAGTGTAAAAGGTTCGAAACCTGTACCGTTTGTAGAGCACAAGCTTAAATTTAGTGGTTCATTGGCTGTTGGTATAGCGTGCCTTATGATGGTTATATCATCTGATGTGTCAGAACAAATTGCTCCATTACTAAGTGTAACAGAAGCTATTAAATGGTAGACTCCAGCATTAGTAGTTTGGAATTGAGCACTGATTTCACCAGCTATAACTCCAATTGCATCATACCATTGATACGTAACTGTAAAAGGACTATCTACTTCTCCATTTAGAGTTACAATTTCTCCTTCACAAGCATTAGCTTCTCCATCTTCTATTATAATTCCTCCAGATTCTCCGTTAACATTTATTTCTAAACCTAAATCAAAACTACCTCCTTCAATGAATACAGCTGAATCTAGAGTAGCGTCACCTTGATCTGCTATAACTAATTTAATATGATATAAGCTTCCTGCATTCACTGCACCAAAAGCAGTAAGTACTTTAGTTTGCCCATCATAAGCAATTGATGAGTTAGTTGCAACTGTAGGATCAGTGTTGTCAAAATTGTAACGTTCAAAATATTGTTCATTTGCTGGGGTTGCACAAGAGCCAGGTACACCAGGACGTACATTGGTGCAAGTAACTGCTAAATTACCAGTGTCAGTTGATGGAAGCACTGCTAAGTTAGTCACTGTTCCTGTAGCTACTTCAGTTAATACAAATGCAAATGCATCAGAGTATGTACATTCAAAGTTTTGATTGTATTCTTCAGAAACAAATAAATAATTAAATTTAAGTTCATTTGTAGGAGGTACGAAATCAAATTCAATAAATGCTGCATCAAAAGTGTTAGTTACTCCTCCTGCAGTATTTAAGTCTGAGTCATTATTATTTACACCATGAGCAGTACTTCTTTGTGGGTTCGAAGGACCAGAAGCTTCCATAACATTACCGGTACTTAGTACAATACCGTTTTCAAAAGGAAAATTGTTTGGAAGGGGAGGAGTATAAGTTCCAGCATCACCATCTCTTTCAAAATATGCTACTCCTAATGGAGAAGTTGTTAATGAAGAACTATAATTTGAAGTTTGGGCGCAATCTCCAGTAACTAGAATATCATCAACCAATTGTTCATCAGTATAAGTGGTATTATTAACCGTTATTGGCCCTTGTGTTTGTGCGCTAACAAAAGCAGTAAATAACAAGGCTATAATTAATAAATGGTATTGCTGTTTCATATGAACTAGGGGTTATTTATATATTTAAAATGACACTGAAAATTAACTTGTATTAAGCTTACTATCATTTATAACAGATGGCAAGGTAAATACCCTACCCTTTAAACGCAAAAAAAAACGTTAAATAACACATATTAAGCTGCATATGTTATTTTATTAAAAAAGCTCCAATTACAATTATGAGTTTTGTACTCATTTATGTAATTGGAGCTTGATATAAAAAGGGGGTGTTGTTACAAATCTCTCTTTAATAATAATTTATAAGAACCGAAAATAAATAGGAATGTCCATGCTAATACTATTGCTATTTCATACCAATGTACAGCATAGTCGTAGTTTAAGTTTTCTCCTACTTGATTTGCTACAGCTTTTACTGCTGATAAACGAGAAATAGGTTCGTTAATTAAATTACTCATTGATCGGAAAGGGAAAAAACTTAGGATAGTATCTGGTATGGTGCTTTCCTTACCTGTTTTCCAAAAAAGTAAGCCATATATTATCCATTCTATAAAATTCCAGATTACTAAAAAACCTAAAGCAAAAGCAGAACGTTTAATAAGCATACCTATAAATAGGCAAAATGAAAAGAAACCTATGTGCTTTATAAAGTAAGCTAGGATGAATTCTAAATCGGAAAAAATAATTCCAAATTCTGTATAGTTTGAATATACAAGCCCTAATATTAATGAAATTATAAAAACAAATAAAGTTGATATTGCTGAAAAAACTATTACCATTAAAAACTTGGAGTATACAAACTCTTTTTTACTTAATCCATCTATTAAGTTTTGCTTCAGGGTACGGTTGCTAAATTCATTGGCTACCATGGAAATAATAATGATGGCTAAAAATAATTTAAACCATGAAGCCATAAAAGTATTGAAATGCCATATGTATGGGAAATTGAAAATACCTTGTTCTGCTAAATGAAATTTTATTGGGCCAATATCAAATTTTATAGCTGCTACTAATGCAATGGAGGTTAATAGAAAAAAGTAAGCAAGAATAAGAAACCTACTCAATTTGTTTAACCATAATTTTTGAAATTCTATTTGTAGTAAACGTTTCATGGAGGCTTATTTATTGTTGGTTAGTTGTAAAAATTGATTTTCTAGGCTTTCTTTTCTTTTTACTAAATGAGATAGATAAATGTCTTTGTCTAACAGTGTTTTGTTTAACTCTTCGGCATTTAATTCTTCATTTAAAATGGCTATTATTTTACCTTCCTCTTCCTTAATAGTTCCAAATGCTTGATGTGAGTTTAAAAAAGCCAGTAGTTCACTTTTTTTAGTTGAGTTTAGTTCAAAATAGCCTTTTGAAGCTATTAATTCATCAACTCTTCCTTCATAAATTTTTACTCCGTGACGTAGTATAACTGCATGAGAGCATACTTTTTCAACTTCATCTAATAGGTGAGAAGCCAATAAAATAGTAGTTCCTTGAGAAGCTATTTTGGTTATTAGTTCTCTTATTTGATGAATACCTTGTGGATCTAATCCGTTTGTAGGTTCATCTAAAATTAATATTTCGGGGTCGTTCAATAGGGCAGAAGCTATTGCTAAGCGTTGTTTCATACCTAATGAGAAAGCTCTGAATTTACTGTCTTTTCGGTCGATTAACCCTACTAATTCTAGTTTTTCAATTATTGCTTTTGTATGAATCCCTTTTATTTTACAAACGAGCTTTAAGTTATCATAAGCCGTCATATATGGATAAAAATTAGGGTGTTCAATAATAGCCCCAACTTTTTTTAATGCATCGTGCGTGTTTACCGTGTTGTTGAACCATGAAAACTCACCAGAGCTTTTGTTTACCACATTTAAAACGATACCTAAAGTAGTCGATTTCCCACTACCATTAGGACCTAGTATTCCGTAAACATTTCCTTTTTCTATCGTGAAAGATAAATTGTTTACTGCCTGAAGTGAACCATAGTTCTTGTTCAGGTTTTTGATTGATAATATTATTTCTGACATATTATTGATTGATTATAAATACAAGACGCTTTAAGCAGTATATTGTTACAACGTGAACTGTTTTAAAATGAATTTTGATTTATTTAAAAAAATATTAGGAGGAGTTGAAAAAATTGGTATATTTGAAATATAATTGCAACAAATTACTGTGAGGACATTGGCTATAGCCCCATAAGCTTATCTAAAGAGAGTAGTATAAATATGTAACTTATAAAAAAAGCATCTTAAGCATTTAGGGTGCTTTTTCAGTTTAAGGAAATTTAGCATCGCAATTCATCTGATTATTTTGAATTTAAACGAAATAACTAATTATAACTACTGTAAGTGTCTTGAATCCAGTTAGTTTGTGATTACCTTTATTATAATAATTACACATCATACTGCTATGAGGATATTAGCTTAAGCCCCATTGAATTACTAAAGGGAGTAGTTGTATAATGTAACCTATAAAAAAGGCATCCTGAATATTTAGGATGCCTTTTTTGATTATAAAGTTTTATGCTAATTGAGTTATTTTATTGAATACTAAAATAATAGATTGTTTACCTTGGATTAGCTTTTTTGTTCTTTGTTGAAGTAAACTAAGTAGTAGTACATTTGCTTTTCTTCATCCCAACCTTTTTCAACAAATTTCTCTGCTGAATCGGGATTTATAAAGTCCATTTTAATTTGAATATTGGTATCTAATTCAATTATGTTTTTTATCTTTTTTCTCGATGCTGTAACTGCTGTATTGGAAATAGGGAATTCAGTTAAATCTTCTACACTAAATTTTTGACCTTTTTCCTCTTTATAATGCTTGAATTCCGGAATTAATTCTGGATTGTCAACTACACTATTCAAGAAGCTTGTTTCTTCAAAATTATCGTTCTTGGCAAAATAATCCATTGAACGGTTCATAAACATAACTTCCTCTTTTTTGTCTTCAGCAGGAAAAACAACATCTTTAGCAAAGTTCTGACATAATTGTAAGTACTTTTTTGTCATGAAATTATCATCAGCTAAAGCATCAACTCCTAAAAATTGTTCTAACCAATATTTTGTATCATACTTGTTAGAATCAGCAGAAAGTATCTTGTACCCGTTTTCTTGCTCAGTATTGAAAATAATACAACCTTTATCTAATTTTTTAAGGTTTACACCTTGTTGTAAGATGGCGTTTAAACTTTCGTCCTGTTCTTTAAATTGTAAAAAATCGTGTTGTAATTCACTTTTAAATATCCCAATACCATCAACTTTTTGGTTGTCAATTACCAAGTTGTTTAAGTACGCCACGTATACCTCACCGCTTTTAATATGCGGATGCATTGATTGATCGTATAAGTGTGTAGTTATTTTCTGTGAAGCTTCGTGTATTGAACTCGGGTTTAGAAAAATTTCTGTTGCAATTTTGTGCAGTTCGTTAAACTCTAAATCTACTTCGTTTGCAAACTGAAAATAATTCTCTTCTTTTTCTCTAAATGGTTTAAAGAAAAAGTCTTTTAATAAGGGCATTAATTCATCATCTAATTGATAAGGAGTTTTTGATAAAAATGCGCCTTCAGTTTTACTTTTGTTACCAACTCTATGAATTGATAAGCTTTCTATATTGGTTTGGTATAAGTTAATCATCGCTAATGGTTTTGTTAGTAAAACAGACCCAAGTGGGTTTTGTTATTTTATAAATATATGATGATTAGTTCCATAAATCATCATAATTATCAAAAGAGTTATCTTCTAAATCTTGATAATCATTAAATTCATCATCTTCATCTTGTTCTCCTTTATCAGCTTCAAAAACTTTTTCTGGAGGACTGTCTGGTAATTCACCATGACTATACATTAAATTAGGGTAGCTAGTAGTTTCTACTGGCTCAGCTATTTCTGCAAGCTCAACAAGGAATGTCCACATTGAAAAGAAATCGTATACATAGATTAATCTTCTTTTGTGTTCAGTAATAATATCATCTAAAGAGGTTTCGTTCATGATACGAACTGAATCACCTCCTTCACTCATGTCGAATAAAGCAATTTCATCTCCTTGACTCCATTCTTCATCACTTACATAAAAAGAGGCCATTTCGCCACCATCAAACCCAAAAGCTTGAACAATTGAGTTATGAAAATCTTCTGCAGTAGCGTCTGCTTTTACTTCGATGTCTCTAAACACATCATCTTTATCATCAAGTATAACTCTAAAGCGGTATATCATTGTAGTAGTAATTTATTAGAATGCAAAAATCGACAATTATTTTATCCCACAAGTGAGTTTGCCTTTTTATTTATGTTAGTAAATATTCTTTTTAAGTTGCTATTTACTGAAGCGATGCAGTGTAAAAGTCATTGCTGATAGTAGGAAAAAGGCTCCTACTTGGTGGGAGACTCCTAGCCAGACAGGTACTCGTAATAGTAAGGTTAATATACCTAATACAAATTGTATTCCTACAAATATAAGTAGGCTATTTACACTTCTTTTTTGCCAAATAGTCATTTGAAGTTTTCGTGTTTTTTTCCAGATTAAAAATATAAAAAGAACAACAATATAGGCAAGTGTACGATGAATGAATTGCACACCACTTTTACCTTCTATGAAATTTTTGTACAGCGGATTTTGTTCTATATAAACGGTTTCGTGTATCAGTTTTCCTTCATTCATTAATGGCCAATGATTGTGTATAAAACCTGCATCTAAGCCTGCTACAAAAGCACCATATATAATTTGAATAATTAATATAACTAAGGCAATTCTAATGAAATTACTTAGTTTTTTAGAACTAGTTTTTCTCTCAGGGAACCATAAATCTAAAGCTACCCAAAAAGTGTATGCAAAAGTGATAAATGCAGTTGTTAAATGTGCTGCAAGACGGTAATGACTTACATCGGGTTTGTCTACTAATCCACTTTTTACCATATACCATCCTAGAAATCCTTGAAACCCGCCTAAAATTAGTAATAAGATGGCTTTTTTAATAGTTGCTTTAGAGAGTTGCTTTGTAATTATAAAATATACGAAAGGTAAAAAGAATACTAACCCGATAAAACGACCAATAACTCTGTGTAACCATTCCCAAAAATAAATATCCTTAAAATCCTGTAATGAAAAGTGATCGTTTATTTTTTGATATTCAGGGTATTGCTTGTATAGATCAAAAGCTTCTTGCCATTGAGTTTCTCCAATAGGGGGTATGGTACCGCTAATAAGTTTGTAACTAGAAATAGAAAGTCCTGAGTGAGTTAGCCTTGTAATTCCACCTACAACAACCATAATAAAAATTAAAACACATCCTGTAAGTAGCCAGTAAATTACTTTTTTGTTGTCCTTTTTCATATAAAATTTAATTCTCTTAAGAGTAGCTCAAATTATAAATGCTATTGATATTTCATTTCATACTACAAAGAATATTATAGCTAGATAATTATTTAATTTTTAACGGGATGTAAGCCAAGCTCTATTCCTTTTTTTAGCATAAGTGCTTTTGCTTCTTCATAATCATTTGCGATTTCACCTTCAAGAATAGCTTCTTTTATGGCTTCTTTAATTTGACCAATTTCTCTACATGGTTTTAAATTAAATACTTCCATTATTTCTTCTCCTGTTACAGGAGGTTGGAAATTCCTTACTTGATCACGTTCTTCTACTTCAACAATTTTATCACGAACAACTTTGAAATTATTGTGATAGCGTTTAAATTTCTTAGGGTTTTTCGTAGTGATATCTGCTTCACAAAGCGTCATTAAATCCTCAATATTTTCCCCTGCATCAAAAACTAATCTTCTAACAGCTGAATCTGTAGTGTTATTATCTGCAATAACAATAGGTCTTGAACTCATTAACACCATTTTTTGTACGAATTTCATTTTTTCGTTCAATGGCATTTTTAATCTTTTAAATAATTTGTATACCATTTTAGAGCCTACATATTCATGCCCATGAAAAGTCCATCCAACTTTTTTGCTAAACTTTTTAGTTGGGGCTTTTCCAATGTCATGTAATAATGCAGCCCAACGTAACCATAGGTTGTCGGTAGTTGTTGCAATATTATCAACGACTTCTAAAGTGTGGTAAAAATTATCTTTATGTAATTGACCTTCTACTTCATCAACACCTTTTAAAGCGATTAATTCAGGTAATATATGAGGTAATAACCCAGTTTCCTCTAATAGTAAAAAACCAATTGAGGGTTTTGGGCTATTCATTATTTTATTCAACTCATCAACAATACGCTCTTTAGTAATGATATTGATGCGTTCATTATTTCTTGATATAGCCTGTAACGATTCCAATTCAATCCTGAATTTTAATTGCGTAGCAAAACGGATAGCACGCATCATTCGTAATGGATCATCAGAATAGGTGATATCTGGATTTAAGGGTGTTTTTAATAACTGTTCGTTTAGGTGTAAAATACCATTAAAGGGATCTAATAAATCACCAAAATTATTTTCTGAAATATTTAATGCTAGTGCATTGATAGTGAAATCTCTTCTGTTTTGGTCGTCCTCTAAAGTTCCGTTTTCAACAATTGGGTTTCTACTGTCTTTAGCATACGATTCTTTACGAGCACCAACAAATTCTATTTCGATATCATCAGTACGTAACATTGCCGTACCGTAGGTTTTGAATACTTGAACTTTAGGGGAATTAGGTAATAGAGAAGCTACTTTTTGAGCCAGCTCAATACCACTACCAATTGCAACAACATCAATATCTTTGGCGTCTCCTCTTTTTAAAATAAAATCTCTTACAAAACCTCCAATTACGTAAGAATCAATATTTAAAATAGCCGCAGCTTTTTGTATGGTATTGAAGACAGGGTGCGTAAGTGCTTCCTTAAAATTTTTATGTTGTGACATTATTTTCTGATGATTGTTACCAAACCTGCACTACTTAATTTAATAATTGATGAGGGCTTTGGCGCTGTTTTTTCGCGATGCAAATTTACAACATAGTCAACACCTTTTAAAATATCATTGCTAATTTCTGAAAATGTTTTTGGACTTGGCTGTCCTGATATATTAGCAGAGGTGGAAACAATTGCTCCGTTGAATCTTCTAAGTAGTTGAAAACAAAATTCATCATCAGGAATTCTAATACCTAAAGAATTGTCACTTGCGATTAAATTTACGGCAACATTTTGTGGGTTGTCATAAATAATAGTTGTTGGGTTTTCGGCGACTTCAATGATATCCATTGCGACTTCCGGAATATCTTTTATATACTTAGAAAGCATCCTTTCATCAGCAACCATACATATCAATGCTTTACTGTCAATACGTTTTTTTAAGCTGTATATTTTTTTTACTGCTTCAACATTATTAGCATCACACCCAATACCCCATAAAGTATCAGTTGGGTAGAGGATAAGTCCACCGTTTTTTAGATGTTCGATGCAATTTTTTAGTTCTTGGTGCATTTACTTATAAATTTCATTCATTATTTTATTCGCTATATGTGGCCTATAATGTGATGCTTCGTAATAGTTATTGAAGTCTCTTGTAATTTCATTTATACCTGAATAATCAAATACTGATGAGGCTCCAAAAGTTGATTTTAAGTATAATAAGTCTTCTTTCGCTAATTTTTCTTGATTATATAGCGGGTTGATAATTATTTTGAATTTAGTCTTGTTTTTTGAGAATACCTTATAGATATCTTCTAACATTTCTTTTTGAATGTGAAATATAGCAGGCTCTGTATATGTAGTGATAGTGTCTCTTTTGTAAAATACTGCTAATCTTTTCTCATTGTAATATTCATTCTTAGAAATCAATTTCTCAAAATTTGTAAACCTAAATTCATTAGAGAGATGGTTATATGATACTTTATTGTCATCAATTAAATACCCTTCCTTCATATATGGTTTAATTTCATTAGAAGTTTTAAAATCCAAGTATGCATACATGAATTTAATATTAAAAAAGGCCTCTAGAAAAGTATAGTGAAAATCTGTAAAGTTATTGTAATTTACTAATCGAGGAGTAATAATTCCCAAATGCCCAGAGTTTGAAATAACCTTGTTTAGTGTTTCATGATCTAAAATGAGTAGTGAATTTTTTATTGGAATATTATTATTATCAAGGTATGTGATTTTTTTATGTAAGCTAAATAATGTTTCGCCAGAAGCATCAAAATGATAAGGAATACTATTTGATTCTAGATGTTTTTTCCAATCTGAAATTTGATAAAACATAGAACGTGAATTACCAAAAATAAACGAATCGTATTTTTCTTTTGAGTAATTGTTCACAAAATTAGTCGTACTAACATAATCCTTGTCTAAAACAACTCTTCCGATATCTTTATCGTTATAAAATTCATCATAATTTCTAACTACTTTAAAAGGGTCTAAAGAAACATAGAATAATAGCCCAAAGATAAAAGGTGAAAAAAAAAGGAGTGTTTTAGTTACAAAAGACTTCATGGAAGTTAGATTTTAAAGCAAGTAATTTTTGTTTCCTGATCATAAATTTTAAATAAAAAAAATAAAAATTTTCTTATTTAAAATAATTATAGAGCAATTTAATTTATTAAAAACGCATGAATTTACGATTAGCAAACTTACAATTTTTAAATGATAGATGTTAATAATTATGTACTTACAATTGTTTTTTAGATTACAGAATAATTAATATTTTCAAGAAATTTAATGTAAATTTGTGTGGACTTAATACAATAATGAATTGGTAGACTCAAATAGAATTAACGTAACCCAAACTTTTTTACCTAATCAAGAGGAATATTCTACAATTCTGAAGGATGCATGGGATAATAAATGGATAACAAATAGAGGTAAACTTGTATTAAAGTTAGAGGAGAATATTAAAACCAAATTTGCTATCACTTCAATGATAGCAACTACAAATGGGACGTTGCCGATCCAAATAGCTATTAAAGCTCTTGAATTAGATGGTGAAATAATTACAACGCCATTTAGTTATATTGCAACTACCTCTAGTATAATATGGGAGGGATGTACTCCTGTTTTTGTTGATATTAAGGAGGAGACATTAAATATTGACTCCTCAAAAATTGAGGCAAAAATAACAGATAAAACTACAGCAATTATCGCAACACATGTATTCGGTAATCCTTGTGAGATAGATGCTATCGAAAAGATTGCTAAAAAGCATAATCTGAAAGTTATTTATGATGCTGCCCATGGTTTTGGAGTTAATTATAAAGGGAAATCAATTTTTGAATATGGTGATGTGAGTACTTGTAGTTTTCACGCCACTAAAATTTTTCATACAGGAGAAGGAGGAGCTTTATTTACTCCAAATAAAGAGTTATATGATAAATTATTTTATCACCACAATTTTGGACATAATGGACCAGAAAGTTTCCATGGGAAAGGAATTAATGCAAAAATGAGTGAATTACAAGCAGCTATGGGGTTAGCGGTATTTCCTTATTTTGATAAAATTTTACTAAAAAGGAAGTCTTTATACATGTTGTATACTGAGTTGTTGAAAAATATAGTTGTATTTCAAAAAATTGATAAAAATGCTTCATATAATTATTCATACATCCCAGTTGTTTTTAAAAATGAAGAAGAACTATTAATTGTTCAGAAAACACTTAATGAAAATGGTGTTTTTCCAAGAAGATATTTTTACCCATCGTTGAATACTATAGAGTATGTTAAAGGTGATAATATGCCAATATCAGAGTCTATATCGTCAAGAATATTATGTTTGCCGCTATATTTCGAATTAACAGAGGAAAGTGTTACAATGATAAGTGAATTAATTAAGCAAAAAATAGAATGTTAATAATAGGAGCAAGTGGGCATGCTAAAGAACTAATTGAGGTAATAGATATTAAAAAACATAATGAGCTAATGTTTTTTGATAATGTATCAAGTCCTTTGCCAGTTGTTTTTTTAAAACAGTTTAAGGTAATTAATACTATTCTTGAAATTGAAGAGTTTTTTTTAAAAAACTCATGTGATTTTGCAACTGCAATTGGAGGGAGTCACTCTAAAAGAGGCGTTGTAGAGAAGATAAGAGCTTTAGGAGGGAACTATGTTTCTGTAATCGATAAAGATGCTGTAATTGGAAATTTTGATGTGTTAATAGCTAATGGTGTTAATATAATGAAACATGTTTTTATTAGTAATTCTGTAAGTATTGGCGAAGGTTCTTTAGTAAATTATGGAACTTCTATTCACCATGATTCTGTTATTGGTGAGTATTGTGAATTAGCTCCCAAAAGTACTGTGTTAGGTAATTGTACAATAGGTAATAATGTTTTTATAGGAGCAAATGCTACGATACTACCAAATGTAAATATTGGTGATAATGCAATTATTGGTGCTGGTGCTGTAGTTGTTAAAAATGTAAATGCAAATCAAAAGGTTGTCGGGGTACCTGCTAAATAATTAGATATATGATAACAGTTTCAATCGCAATTTTAACATATAACCATAGTAACTTTGTTGAAAAGACTTTAGATGGGATTTTAGCTCAAAAGACAGACTTTAATATAGAAGTAGTAATAGGAGATGACGCATCAACTGATGATACACAAAAGATATTAAAAAAATATCAAGATCAATATCCTGGTAAATTTAATGTTTTTTGTAGAGAAAAGAATATTGGCATGTTACCTAATTTTATTGATGTTTTAAACTCCTGTAATGGTAAGTATATTGCTTTTTGTGAAGGAGATGATTTTTGGGTAGATTCTTTAAAACTACAAAAGCAAGTTGATTTTCTAGAGCAAAATTCATCATACGCAATCTGTTTTCACGATGTTATGATATATGATGAAACTACAAAAGAGTATCGAGAGGACAATATAACTGTAAATACAAAGGATATTTTTGATATAAATGATTTAGCTGAAGGTAATTTCATGCATACTCCATCAGTGATGATTAAAAACGACTTTACATTACCTTCAAATTTTTCAGAGTCACCATTAGGTGATTGGCCATTATACTTATGTCAAATAGGTGCTCGAAAAATCAAGAAGATTGATGGTACAATGGCTGTTTATAGAGTACATGAGAATGGAGTTTGGTCAACAAAAAGTGAAGATAAAAGAGTAAATGGAACAATAAGTGTAATTGATTATTTACTCAATAATGTACGTTTTTCAAAACAAGTAGTTTCTATATTAAATGCCCAGAAAGATGAATTAGAACTGCATTTAGTAACGAAAAGAGAAAAGGAGTTGCAAATGATCGAAAAACAAAAAAGGTTGAAATATAAAATTAAGCGTTTTTTTAAAACAGGTAAGTTTTCTTAAATTTTAAGAATTCCATTCTTACATTTGATGATTCTTTCATCATGAGTTTTAATTATAATATTATCCCCAATTATTGTATTTCCTTTAGGAGCTTCTTTGTGATAAATATGAAATTGAATTGCAGCATGTTTAATTCTTAATGCTGAAACACCTAGGTTAAGTAATCGTTGTGCAAATTCCGAGTCTTCATATCCCCAGCCAATTAAATCTTCATTGTATCCATTTATTTGGAGTGCATCTTTTCTCCAATATGAAATGTTACATCCTCTTAATTTGCTAGAAATATTAGTGCTTAGTTTATTCTGTTTGTTAAATAAAGGGAAATAGATTGCTCTGGTTTTTCTTAATAATCCATTATTTAGCCAATGAAATTTTATTTTTTTAGCGGCTAAAACTTTTTTTGAATAATCTTCTTTTAAAGAAATCCTGCTTCCGAATAAATACACGTTTTCTTGAGCTTGATCAATATGATCCCTTATGAAATGCTTGTGTAATATAATATCCCCATCTATTTGGATAATATAGTCTGAAGTAACTTTTTTTAGGGCCTTGTTTAATATTACAGTTTTTGTAAACCCTGTATCTTCATGCCATACATGAATAACTGGTATGGTGAATTGTTTTTTCAGCTTATCAATTAATAATTTTGTGTCATTTATTGAACCATCATCAGCAATAATAATTTCGTTAGGTAAAACACTTTGTTTTTGGACACTTAATAATACTAATTCAAGTGCTTCTTTCCAATTGTAAGTTGATATAAGTAATGTTGTTGAAAGTGTCCTTTTCATTTGTGGTTTATTTAGGAAGATTAAAAACCTCGTTTACCCATGAGGAAATATGATACTTAAGTACGGTTTCTGGGTCAAGTTTTTTATATGGTGTTTCAAAAAAACTATCAGGTATTTGTATGTTTTTACTATCAACAACTGCGATATTGTTTTGATTGTAAAAATCATAGTTTTTAACATCGGTATTCGTAGTGATTATTTTTTTATTTAAACCAATCCCTTCTAATATTCTGAACGACAATCCCTTTTGGTTTGGCCTTTGTAAATCTAGAAGGATGTCACTTTTTTTAACAAGTTCAAGAACATTATCTAGAGAATAGGTATTGGTCGTTAATTCAATATTTAAATCCTCTAATTCTTTGTTTCTCTCTTTTGAAAAAGCAATTAGTTTATAATCTATATTCTTTTGCTTAAAATAGGACGCAAAATTGGGCATTGTTTTAGATCTCTTGTCTAATGAACTTATATTAAAAACTGTATGTTCAGTGTTATAAGTAGGATTTTTTTCAATATCAAAATAAATATAATTAGAAATAAAGTTAAATCCATTTTTAGCAACATCGTCAGGGTCAAATGAGTATACCTTGTCAAAAAACGGGTACACTTTTTTCATTCTCGGGTAACGAGCCATACTATCATTTAAAAAGGTGACTAAATGATTGGTGTTTTTTTTAATCTTCTTTATAGTAGCAATAGATAGGTTGTCGCCTTTAATAATTAAGGTGACATCTTGTTTTCCTTGTTCTTCAATTTGTTGCAGTAAAACCTTATTTAAATGTTCTCTTTTGAAATTGTAGTTGAACAAAGTTTTTGTGAAAAAATTTAAAGCTTTGTGTAAAAAAGTAGGGTATTGATATTTTAATTTATAAAAATCAATGTGCTTTACTGAAATACCTCTTTTAGAAATTTCTTTAGCTATAAAATCGTTGTAACCCCACTTATCGAGGCTTATAATTGTAATATTCAAAGTATTAATGTTTGCAATGTTTATTTTATTTTGAAAAACATATTAATTGAAAATATGAATTTTTTAAAGGTACTCTTTTTAATGATACTTAGTAAGTCCTTTTGATTTTTCAAAAAGAGAATACTTCTCTTAAAGTTGTTGCCAATACTAAAGGATTTATAGGAGTTATTAAGCGATTTTATAAAGCTTTTTTCAGAAGTTAATAATTCTGGGCATGCATTATAAAATTGTTCAATACGATGTCTCCTTTCAGTATGTCTATTTGTGTTTTTCGCTTTCTTTTTTGTTGAAGCTATCACATTATTTTGATGGTGCCTATATTTTACTAATGGTTTATCGACATATTTAATTCCGTTATTAATTGTAGCAATATATGCTAACCACCAGTCGTGTGGTATTAATTCAGGAAACGGTATTGCTTTTTTGAATAGTTCTTTTTTAAATAACATAGCATGACCCGAAACACAATTATCTATTAGGAAATGAATAGGATTGTTTGAGCTAATCATATTCTTTGTTCTTGAAAAACTATTATTTAAGGGACTTAAATTTTCATCAACAAAAGCTGAGTCACAATAAACAATATCATTGTTTTTAAGTCCTTTTTCAAGTAGTTCAATTTTTGAAGGTTCCCACCAATCATCTTGGTCAGATAAAGCAATAAGCTCTCCTTTTGCTAATGCAATACCTCTTTCAAAGTTTTTTATATATCCTAAGTTTTCTGTAAAACTATGGATGCATATGTTATCATGGTTTTTCGATATTAAATCAATAACTGAAACAGTATTATCTTTAGAGGCATCATCTACAATAATAATTTCAAGATTATTATATGTCTGATTTATGATGCTTTCTAATTGTGTCCCTATGTGTTTCTCACCGTTGTAAGTTCCGATGATTATTGATATAAGTGGTTCCATTTAGATTATAATTGTCTTGTTTCTTTACGTTTTTCGTGTCTTTTCCTAAAGTAATATTTAATAGGTTTTTTTATTTTTTTACCGACATGAATATAAACATTAACTAATGATTTCCAATTTCTTTAAAAAACTCAGAATTATTCAGGCCAATATTTTTGTGACTTTCATATGCGGTAAAGCTAATTAGGAGCATAAAGCAACTGATATAAGAATGTCTTTGTTCAATTTATTATTTATTTGGAAATGAAATATTAATTGCATCCGGATGCTCTAAAATATTTTTTAACCAATTGGTGAAAGAGTATTTTTGTTTAATTTCAGTATCAATTTCTTTTAATGGTTTTGTAATAAAGCTATTCAAATCCTCTAAAGGAGAATAAATACAAATGTTTTCAGAAGTGTAGAAATCATAGTTTTTAATCAAACCGTTAGTAGTTATAATTTTTTTATCATAACCTAGAGCCTCAAATGCTCTAAAGGATAGTCCATTATGAATTTTATGATTTACAAAATCTAAAATTATTTTTGAATTTGCTACTTGAATAATGTTTTCTTTATAAGTGAGTCCTTTTTTAGGAAAACTTATGTAAGTATATTTCTTTAATTTTTCTTGTTGTTTATTTGAGCAAGAAGGGATAATGATATTTAATTTTAAGCCTAATTTATGTAATTTCTCACAAACTTCTATAGTTTCATTAATTCTATCATCATAGCTCCCTAGGTAGTATACGTCATATTCTGGCGAAGTATTTGTTATGATATCATCATAACAGTCAAAATAAAAGTTTGTTGAAGGATGAGTTTTTTTAGTGAGATCATTACTGTCAAACACATAAAATTTATCAAATAGATTAATTAATGGTACAATTTTAGGGTATCTTTTTAATCCATCCCATTGATAGGAATATGATTTTTTTGACTTTTCAACTATTTTTTTAATCAGTTGGCTTTCAAATAAATCGGCTCTTATGGATAAATTATAATCAAATTGATCGTTTATCGTGTCTAAAAAATCAAGATGCTCAGTAGTTCGAGCATCCCCTTTTAGCATTAGTTTTTTTTTGTAATCTTTATTTTTTAATATCGATTTATGGATAAAATTAAGAACTTTATCTTTTTTTGATTTGTATTTAAAAGGTAGTTTTCTGATAATTGTAATGTTCTTAAATTTTAAATAATTTAAGTTGTCTTCAAAACATGTATAGAAACCACAATCAGAAGTAATGGTTAATAAAATGCTTTTGTTTTTAAATACTCCCATTTTATTGGCGATATTTTTTTCTGCATTTTTTATTCACTATTTTAAAAATACGGTATTTTAAGTAAGAATAAGTTGAGGTAAACTTATCTAATATAAAATGATTTAATTCGGTTGATTTGAAGTATTCATATACGTTTTTATAACCATATACTTTATAGGCCTCTATTACTAACCAATTTTTTATTGTAATGATGTCTTTTAAAGGTAATTCAGCTTTTACATTTTTGAATAATGGTTTATTTATGACATCATAGTAAAATTGAAAATTCTCGTAATATTTTATGTATAGAAATTTATGAAATTCCTTTTTATTATCCTGATTAACAGTATTGTTCTTAGATGATTCCGAAGAAGTATGTATTCTAAATTTAACCAGTTTTTCAGGGATATAACAAAAATTATTTTTCAAAATTTTATTTAGTATAAAAATATAATCTACTAATTGAAAATAATTATCAGGATAATCGGAATGACTGTAGTTATTTCTGTTGAATAAATATGTTGGTGGCTCACCAATACAATTGTGAAAAATATGTGGAGCAATAGCTTTAGCAGTTTCTTCTGGTGTGTATGCTTTTTCTATAGGAAATATTTCGGCAGTTTTTGGAAGCTTTTCTTCATAAAATCTTTTAACTCTTGGGTTAAAATTATCTTCAAAAAAGTATTCTCTATCACAAATAACAAAATCAACATTAAATTTTAAAGCTGCATTAATCATTCTTTCAACACAGTCTAACTCAAATAAATCATCTTGAAATAAGTACTTAATCCAGTTTGAAGTTGCTTTATTTACACTTTCACACCAATTACCTACAAGACCAAGGTTTTGACTATTTTTATAAACCTTTATTCTAGAATCTTTTTTAGCAAAATCTTCGCAAATCTCTAATGTGTTATCAGTAGAATGATCGTCAGTAATAATGATTTCTATATTCTTATATGTTTGATTTATTGCTGATAGCAAAGTTTCCTTAAGGTATAACGCTCCGTTATAAGTTGGGATACAAATTGAAACTAAAGGTTGATTTTTATTTGCGATCATATAAATTAAATTTTAAAAATGCAGTTGTTTTTTATTCAAGTTTTAAAAAAATGAAGTATCGATTTAGTAATCAAGAAGATGATCTATCTGGCGTTCTAGTATTTCATGATAAAAAATATCAGGCTGTTCAGCTTCAATAATCTCTTCGTTAAAAGCATGATCCCATATGAAGGTAGATTTTCCAAAATTTTCCCTTAAGTGTTTTTGATAATAGCCCATATATGAATCATGAAAAACAAGGATTTTGTAATCGTTTATTTGGTTAGTAAATTTTGTCTCATAAAGATCGGGGTCTTTTGTGTAATCAACTGGGATTGAATATAGTTTATCAGATTCCTTTTTCGCCTTAGCTTCATTTTTATTATCTAAAACAATAAACTTTTCTTCATGTGGTATTTTAAGCATATCATTTAAATCTCCAATTTTGATGACATCACTATATGAAATATCAAAGTCTGTTAGAGAGTAATTCTGGCAATTTAATTTTGAAAAATCTTTATTAAGTCTTTTAGCTGTTGTGTTATACGCATAAAGTCCTGCGTAATCATTCCAATGTGTATCTGTTTTATAATAGAGTATTTGCTCACTTTTTTTCGGGAAATCACTTCCTAAGTTGATGTAGTTAATGTTGTTTTTACTACATAAAGAATCTAATTGTTGCATTTTAGTTTTCTTGTAACTTTGTCTGTAAGGAATTAGTTCTCTATAATAAGTGTGCTTATTTGGAGCAACAGCGATATACATTTTTATATCCCTTTTTTCAAGCCAACTCTTTCTAAATAATAACCGCTCTTCTATTTGCTTTAGCTCTTCAGAAGTAAAGTTTATTTTACCTATAGATTCTGATAGTGCATTACTAAAAAAATCTCCTAAAAATCTCCAACCATCATCTACGGTAATTACTTTGTTTGGTATTGGGTCAGTTTTTAATACGTTTTCTTTGAATGAGGTATATGTATTTACGAGTTCTGATTTTAGAGGGAAGTTTCTCTTAAAATTTAAACTCATTTTCTTTTCTCCTTCTTTAACATCTGTTTTTATTCTCAAACAAAAGAAAATAAATGGTACAGCTATAATAGCTAGGAAAGTAAAAATAAATATTTTATTAATTGTTTTTTCCATTTTAATATTGTGTTAAGTCTAGTACTTTAATAATTCATCAATATCTCGCTCTAATATTTCGTGAAATAATATATCAGGCTTAGTGCTTAAAATTATTTGTTCGTTAAATTTATGATCCCATACAGAGACTGTGTTTTTAAAGTTTTCAACAATAAATTTTTCAAGCCCGTGATAAAATGAATCATGAAATATTAATACACTAAGGTTGTTCATGTCTGAAGCCCATCTTTTTTCATATTTAGTAGGGTCCTTTTTAAAATACTTTGGGATATTTATTTGTTTGTTTTGTTGAAATGCTTTTTGCTGATTTTTGTTTATTAAAAAAGCAGTATATATTTCGTTGTTTTCTTTTTTTAATATTTTGTTTAAGTCTCCTGCAAAATAAGTGTCCCCTTTGATTTCAGTTAATTCATTTATTTTGAATTGGTTAAATTTGCTATTAGGAAAGTCCTTAGATATTTGTTCAATAGTTTCTTTAAAACCATGAAAAGCACCATATTCATTCCAGTGAGTATCAGTTTTAAAATACAAAAGTTTTTCACTCTTCTCAGGAAATTGTTTCCCTAAATTAATATAATCAATATTATTTACTTTACATAAAGAGTCAAGCTGTTGCATTTTTGTTTTTTTAGTACTTTGTCTTATTGGTATAAGATCACCATAAACAGTATGCTTATTAGGAGCTATCGCTATATATAATTTAATACCTTTTTCGCTCAGCCATTTTTTACGGAAAAGTAGTCTTTCTTCTAATAACTTAAGTTCGGAGTTATTAAAACGTATAATTCCTTTAGATTCAGATAAGGCGTCACTATAAACATTACTTAAAAATCGCCAATCATTTTTGACAGAGATAACTTTTCGTGGTAATGGGTTCTTTTGAAAAAAGGATTCTTTAATATATGAAAAGGTGTTTATCAATTCTGATTTTAAAGGAAAATTCCTTTCAAAATTTAAGCTCATTTTTTTCTCTCCTACAGGAGCGTCTACTTTCAATCTTAGTGCAAAAAACACTAATGGAATTGAAATTATAATTGAAAATAGGATGATAAATATATAGACTCCAGTTTTTTTCATGAGCAATTAAAATCTAAAATATATAAATGGATTGTATGAACTTGCAGCTACATAAACTATTGAAGACAGTAATAAGGCAATCACAAATGAATATCTAAAGAAAAGAAAATATTTTTGAGTAAACTTTTTTTCAAAGTACATATATAAAGGCATCGAAAATAGTATTGCTAAAACAAACACAACATATGTTTCAATATTGTAATTAAAATATGAAAGAAAATCATTTACCGAAGGATCCCCTGGGTGGTAAGTAAATAATTTTGTGCTGTAATCATATGCTTGAGATAAACTTTCTGTTTTAAATAAAACCCAACCTAAATTTATAACAAGAAGGGTGTATATATGCTGTAATGGTCTCCATGCTTTTTTTAAGACTTTACCAAAACCTAATCGTTCTATAATTAAGAAAACACCGTGAAATAATCCCCATATAATAAAATTCCATGATGCACCGTGCCATAAACCAGTAATTAAAAAGACTAAACTTAAATTAACGTATGTTCTAAAACCACTATTTCTATTCCCTCCTAATGGGATATATAAATAATCCCTAAACCATGTAGATAGTGATATGTGCCATCTTCTCCAGAATTCTTGAATACTTTTAGAAATATAAGGGTAATCAAAGTTTTCAGGAAAATTGAAACCTAGCATTTTTCCTAATCCAATTGCCATATCGGAATAACCTGAAAAATCAAAGTATATTTGAATACTATAAGCTATTAGTCCAAACCAGGCATTAAAAGTAGAGATATCTCCTCCGCTTTCAAGAAAAATATTATCGGTAACACTAGCAAAAGTATTAGCGATAAGCATTTTTTTTGCTAGTCCAATTGTAAACCGCTCAAGCCCTTTTGAGAAACTATAAATTGAAATAGATCGTTGTACTAATTCTTTTTGAACATCAATATACCTAATAATTGGTCCGGCAACTAATTGAGGAAACATAGTTACATAAGTGGCAAATTCTAATATATTTCTACTCGCTTTCACATCACCTCTGTATACATCTATTGTGTAAGACATGGTTTGGAAAACATAAAAACTTATTCCTAGTGGTAGGGCTATTTGTGGTAATGTCGTTGCTAATTCATTTTCTACACCAAGGCTAATTAATATTTCTTGTAAGTTTTCAATTCCGAAGTTAAAGTATTTGAAAAACCCAAGTGTTAATAGATTAAAAATGATTGATAATCGCAGCCCTAATTTTCGTTTGCCTTCTTCAATCAATAACCCACACTTATAATCTACTAATGTAGAAACTATCATTATTAATACTAAAGCTTTTTCGCCATAAGTATAGAAAAATAAACTTGCTATTAATAGCATTAAGTTTCGGAACTTATTAGGTACTATAAAATATAATAGTAAAAATAGAGGTAAAAACAAAAAAAGGAAATAAGAACTACTAAATACCATGTTTTATTAATTTGTAAAAAAATGAAATGCAAATTTAAACTAATTTATCTTAATGTAGATGATATTCTTTTATTGATGATGAGTGGAATGATTTTCTTGTCCAAGATTTTTTTGAATTTAAATATAAAGCTAAAAAAAAAAGACATATACCAATAAAAAAGATTTTTATTAATGATATTTGAACTTCGAAATGATATTGGATTAATAATGAAGCAAACTATACATAATAAGTTTAAAGAAGTAAAAGAACAGTTAATAGATATTATTAATGGTTTTTCTAGTTCTGGTATTGTTTTAGGAGAGCCAAGTAGAAATACAATAAAGTTATTTGAGTTAAATGATTTGACTTTGAATGTTAAGTCTTTTAAAAAGCCACATTTTATAAATCAAATAATATATGGTTACTTCAGGAAGTCAAAGGCTCGACGTTCGTATGAGTATGCAACCATTCTTATTGATAAAAATATAGGAACACCAAGGCCTATTTGTTACTTTGAAAACGAAAACCTATTGGGGTTGTTAGATAGTTATTATGTGAGCGAACATTTAGAGTGTGAACTTACATATAGAGAGTTGCTTACTAATCTTGATTATGAAAATCATGAGGAAATATTAAGATCTTTTACAAGATTCACTTATGAATTACATGAAAAAGGAGTTTACTTTTTAGATCACTCTCCTGGTAATACATTGATAAAAAATAACGGGAATAACTATAGCTTCTTTTTGGTTGATTTGAATAGGATGAAATTTCAGAAAATGGAATTTAACGAAAGAATGCAAAATTTCGCTAGATTAACCCCTTTTAAATCAATGGTAGAGGTTATGAGTGATGAATACGCTAAAATTAGCGGAATTGAATACTCCAAAGTGTTTGATTCAATGTGGAGTAAAACAGAACATTTTCAGGAAGCCTTTTATAGAAAACAACGATTAAAGAAAAAGTTGAAGTTTTGGAAGTAATAGAAAATTGTTAGTTGTTTTTTCTCTTCTTGTATAATTCTGCTAAAATCACATATCTATGGTGTACATAAAATGCACTTAGGCTAGATATTATATACCCTTTTTTTCCATCAAGGAAACCTAATCGGATAATATAGTGATTCAAGAACCTGTATAGTGGTTTTATATAATAATGAAACAAATTTGGTTTTAATTTCTTAAGATATAACTCTTCAGCTCTTAACGAAGCGTAATGAACCATCTTCTGTTTGTATTCGTCATAGGAGTTAAAGGAAAAGTGTTGTAGTTTTTCGTTTAAAACGCTAGTTTTTCCATTAATATCTAATAATTCATGAACAAATAAATCACTTTTAAAAGAAACATTATTTTTATTGTAGAGTCTAAAAACTTTATCTGTCTGCCACCCACTAAAGCGTACTAATTTTTTCTGGTAATAGAATTTTCTATACATTTCATAAGCAACAATTTTTTTATTAGTGCTGTTAATAGCTTTATTTATTTCACGTTTTAATTTAAGAGGAACTCTTTCATCTGCATCAATAAATAACACCCATTCATTATTGGCATGTTGCAGCGCAAAGTTGCGCTGTTTAGAAAAATTTATAAATTTATTTTGAATTAGAGTCACATTTTTATGACTCTTTATTTTTGTAACCGTATTGTCAGAACTGAAGGAATCAACTATAATAATTTCATTAGCAAAACTTAAATTTTCAACTAATTCATCAATATTATTTTCCTCATTGTGGGTTATAACTAAAGCAGAGAGCTTTGTAGTATTGTTTATAGTTACAGATTGATCTAATGAGTAATTTGTTAAATCTTTACCGCTAAGATTTTGAATAAATGAAATTAAATCATCTTTTATAAATTCAGGTTTAAAATGCTGATAAAGAGGTATTGAGTTCTTTTTTAACGTGGATTCATTTTGATTACTGAATAATTTTGGAAGATGATCTTTTAAGTGTGTTGATTTGTGGAAAACATCATCTTCAAAAGTTGCCCATACTTTTTTCTCAATCCATGGAGAGAATATAATGTACGAAGGTTTATTCAAAGCTTTAGCCATATTAATAGCACCGCCATCATTACCAATTATGTAGTCGCATTGATTAACCAGAGCAATAAATGATCGAAGGCTTTGGCCTAAAACATCAAAAAATATTTTTTCCTTGGTAATTTCTTTACATCCGTTAAATATAATTTTAGCGTCTTCAATTTGGTTAGGAATGTAATTGAAAAAGATATTACAATCAGTTGATTCGGCAATATAGTCCACAATTATAGACATGTAGGTTAGTGGGTAGGTCTTGTTCTCTGAACTACCAATAATACTAACCATTATGTTCTTTTTTGAAATATCAACCTTATGTTCTAAAAGAAGTTTTATGGCATTATTATTTTCTTCTTCTGTAACATATAGTTTAGGGAAAATATCCAAGTTTGTTTCAATTCCAATTTCTTCTAGTAATTGCTGTCTATGTTCGATAGCTAATCCTAGATTTGAAACTGCATTTTCAATTGGTTTAATGGGATTTGAATAAATAAACTTTGAATAGTATTTTTCAAAAGACACTTTCTTTTTAGCACCACTAAATAATGAAATTAAGTTACTCTCTAGTTTGCAATACGCATCAATAACTATATCGTATTTTTCGCGTCTAACGGAATATAAAAACTGAAATAAAACTTTTTTGCTTTTTCTTAATTCTGGCTTAAAAAGCACGATTTTATCAATAAAAGGGTTGTTTTCAACAACCGGTAATGTGTTTGAATTTATAAGGTAATGTACAGTGTAGTTAGGGTGTTTTTTCTTAATCAATTCGCAAAGAATTGAGCAAGTAAGTACGTCGCCAATCATTTTCTGTTGTATTATTAATACCTTCATTAAGTCTTCACAATGTATTTATTAATAGCTTAAAGTTTAAGCTTTAAAAGTTGAGTTTATTTTATAAGTATCAATTTATACAGCAACATTATACTCTCTTAAAGCATCATTTAATGATGTCTTTTTATTGGTGCTTTCTTTTCGTTTTCCAATAATTAATGCACAAGGTACTTGAAACTCACCTGCAGGGAATTTCTTTGTGTAACTTCCTGGGATTACAACAGATCTCGCAGGAACAACTCCTTTAGTTTCTATTGGCGTATCACCAGTTACATCAATTATTTTTGTACTCATTGTTAATACAACGTTAGCGCCTAAAACTGCTTCTTTTTCAATTTTAACACCTTCAACAACAATACATCTAGAACCAATAAATGCACCATCTTCAATAATTACTGGGGCAGCTTGTAAAGGTTCTAAAACCCCACCAATACCAACACCTCCAGATAAATGTACATTCTTTCCAATTTGTGCGCAACTACCAACAGTAGCCCATGTGTCAACCATTGTTCCTTCATCAACATATGCTCCAATGTTTATGTAACTAGGCATCATAATAACCCCTTTAGAAACATAAGCTCCATGACGAGCAATTGCGTTAGGTACTACACGAATTCCTTTTTCTGCATAACCTCTTTTCAAAGGTATTTTATCGTGGTACTCGAAAATACCTGCTTCCAAGGTTTCCATTTTTTGAATTGGAAAATACAATACAACAGCTTTCTTTACCCATTCGTTTACTTGCCACCCATCATTAGTTGGTTCAGCAACACGAAGTTTACCTTCGTCTAATAAGTCAATCACTTCTCTAATAGTATCTTGAGTGTTTTGCTGAGTTAGTAAATCTCTATTGTCCCAAGCGCTTTCTATAATTTGTTGTATATCGGTCATTGTTATATGCTAATTTTTGGTAAATATAAGTTGTTTCGAGTTAAAAAAAATAGCATTTATATAATTGTAACATTTTTAATGGTATTTTTGTCAAAAAATAGAAGGTTACAATATAGTGACTATCATATGGCAAAGGTTTTAGCTTTAGATTACGGACAAAAAAGAACGGGTGTTGCAGTTACAGATGACATGCAAATTATTGCATCTGGTTTAAAAACTGTAGAGACAAAATTATTGTTCGAGTTTTTAGCAACATATTTTGCTAATGAAGATGTAGAGTCTGTAGTTTTGGGGGAACCAAAGCAAATGAATTTCGAAGCATCAGAAAGCGAAGTTCATATTCAGAAATTTGTAAAGTTATTTGAAAAAAAATATCCAAATATGCCTTTAATCAGGGTAGATGAACGATTTACTTCAAAAATGGCATTCCAAACGATGATAGATAGTGGTTTAAGTAAAAAGAAACGACAAAACAAAGCCCTAGTTGATGAAATTAGTGCGACCATAATTTTACAATCATACTTATATAATAAAAGATAATGATATTACCAGTAATAGCTTACGGAGATCCGGTACTAAGAAAAGTAGCAAAAGAGATAGCTAAGGATCATATAAAATTAGACGAAATAATAGCTAATATGTGGGAAACTCAATACAATGCTTCTGGTGTTGGTATTGCAGCTCCTCAGGTTGGTTTATCAATTCGTTTATTCGTGATTGATGCAAGTCCTTTTTCCGATGATGATGATTTATCTGAAGAAGAGCAAGAATTCTTAAAAAACTTTAAACGCGTTTTTATTAATCCAACTATTGTTGAAGAATCTGGTGATGAGTGGGCTTTTAATGAAGGCTGTTTAAGTATACCTGATGTTCGTGAAGATGTTTTTAGACAAGAACAAATTGTTGTTGAGTATGTTGATGAAAACTGGAAAAAGCAAAAAGAAACCTTAAATGGTTTAGCTGCAAGAGTTGTTCAGCATGAATACGATCATATTGAAGGTGTGTTGTTTACAGATAAATTATCGACTTTAAAAAAGAGATTGATAAAGGGTAAACTAGCAAATATCACTAAGGGAAAAGTAAACGCAGATTATAGAATGCGTTTTCCTCAAGCAAAAAAGAAGCGATAAATAGGGTATAATACTATAAAGAATTTATATTTGTTTTATCAAATTAGATAGAAAATTAAGTCCATTTGGATATAAAAAATAGATTATGAGTTTAGAGAAGATTTTATCAATTTCAGGTAAACCTGGATTATATGAATTGAAAGCACAAACTAAAGCTGGTTTTTTAGCAGAATCATTAGTTGATGGAAAAAAACTTTCAGTAGGGATACGTCATAATGTTAGTGTTTTGAATGAAATAGCAATATACACGTACTCAGAAGAGGTTCCTTTAAAACAAATCTTTAAAAATATTAAAGAAAAAGAAAACGGAGGAGAGTCTATAAGTCATAAAGTACCTAAGGCAGAATTAGAAAAATATTTTTCTGAAATTTTACCGGAGTATGACGAGGATAGAGTTTATGCTAGTGATATGAAAAAAGTAATTCAATGGTATAATTTATTGCACAAAAAAGGAATTGTTGATTTTGATACAGTAGTATCTTCTGAAGAAGAATAGTAATATTTGAAATTACAAGAACAAAAAACCTACAATACTTTTGTAGGTTTTTTTGTTTTAAGAATTTACTTTAAGATTAATTTTTACAGTTTTTTATATGAATACCAGAGGAGAACAATTAAATGCATTTGATAGATTATTGACTATAATGGATGAGTTGCGAGAGCAATGTCCTTGGGATAAAAAGCAAACCCTTCAAACCTTACGTCATTTAACAATAGAAGAAACCTATGAACTTGGAGATGCTATTTTAGATAATGATTTACAAGAGGTTAAAAAGGAACTAGGTGATTTATTGTTGCACATTGTTTTCTATGCGAAAATTGGTAGTGAAACAAATGATTTTGACATTGCTGATGTATTGAATACAGTTTGTGAAAAGTTAATTTATCGTCATCCGCATATTTATGGTGATGTTAAGGTTAAAGATGAGGAGGAAGTAAAAAGAAATTGGGAGAAACTTAAGTTAAAAGAAGGAAACAAGAGTGTTTTAGAAGGCGTTCCTAAAAGTTTGCCTGCTTTAGTAAAAGCTAGTAGGATTCAAGAAAAAGTTGCAGGAGTAGGATTTGATTGGGAAAAACCTAGCCAAGTTTGGGAAAAAGTAGAGGAGGAATTGCAGGAATTTAAAGAAGAAGTTAAGGAAGGCAACCAAGATGAAATGGAAGCAGAATTTGGTGATGTGTTATTTTCTTTAATCAACTATGCGAAACATTTAAATATTAATGCAGAGAACGCTTTAGAACGGACGAATAAAAAATTTATAAACAGATTTCAGTACTTAGAAGGAAAAGCAAAAGAGTTAGGGAAAGAACTTTCAGACATGACTTTAAAGGAAATGGATGTTTTTTGGGAAGAAGCTAAAAAACAATAAAGGATTATTATTAATTGGAACCAAAGACCTTAAATAAATTATTTAGCTTTGCAATCATAAAATATAGATTAAAATGCCAAGAAGAGAACGTAATAAGTTTGTTAAAAAAGGACAGTTTATTGAAATTTTAATAGAAGACTATGCCTTTGGAGGAAAAGGAATAGGACGTATTAGAAATGAAGAAGGAGAATTTGTTGTTTTTGTACCTAACACTTTGCCGGGACAGTTGGTAAAAGCTCAGGTAAATAAAACAAGTAAACGATACGCAGAATGTAAGTTAGAAGAAGTGTTACAAACTTCTGATGATGAAATTGAAGTGCCGTACCAAGTAATTCCAGGGGCACCTTATATTAAGTTGCCGATTGACTTACAACATAATTATAAAAAAGAAAGTACATTACAATTATTCAAACGAATAGGTAAAGTAGAAGATATTGAAGATAAATTTGATGAATTTATTACTTCTCCTGAGGTGTATCATTACCGTAATAAAATGGAGTATGGTTTTTCCGCTATTCGATATAACCATGAATTAAAAACCGACGTAGATGAATTTGCTTTAGGTTTTAAGAAACGTGGAACATGGTGGTGTGCAGAAAACTTAGATAAAGATTCTGGATTATTTGATAAGCATGTAGAGGATAATTTAAAAATTATTCGTGAGTTTTGTGAGAAATCAGGTTTGGCACCTTGGCATGCGCCAAAAAGAGAAGGTTTTTTTAGGTTTTTAGTCGTTCGTAAATCAGTTCAGAGTAATGAATTGTTGTTTAATTTAGTAACAACATCATATGATCTTCCAAAATTTGATATGGATGGATTTGTAGCCTTATTTAAAGAGTTATTTGGAGATAGGTTAGCTGGAATATTACATTCCATAAACGATGAGGTTGGGGATAGGACTTTGTCTTCAGCTGGTAAATCAAGTTTGGTGTATGGTAAAGAGAAAATTGTAGAAAATTTACTGGGACTGGATTTTGAGATTAGTATGAAAAGCTTTTTTCAAACAAACCCTAAATCTGCAGAAAAACTATATAGTAAAGTAGTTGATTATGTATTAGAGAAGCAAGAAACTGTAGATGGTAAAGTTGTTATGGATTTATTCTGTGGAACTGGAACTATCGGACAAATTGTGGCTTCAAGAAGTAATAATACTAAAATTGTAGGTGTTGACATTATTGCCTCCTCTATAGCAGATGCAAAAGAAAACGCAAAACGAAATAATATTGAAGGGGTTGAGTTTTTTACGGCCGATGTAGGTAAATTCTTATTAGAACACCCTGAATACAACAGAAAGATAGAAACTATAATTTTAGATCCATCAAGAGCTGGTATTGCACCTAAAACATTACGTAAAGTAATTAGGCTTGGAGCTAAGCGTATGATTTATGTTTCATGTAATCCTGCAACTCAAGCAAGAGATACGGAGCAATTAATAGAAGCAGGATACCAACTAAAGAAGATAAGTATGGTAGATCAATTTCCACATACAGCACATATTGAAACAATAGCGCTATTTGAACGATAATTTTTGAGTTGTTAGACCTTTATTTTTAGACACTTAAAAATAAAATAAAAAAAGTGTTTTAAAATTATTTTTTAATCGAAAAAAGCTCTTATATTTGCCATCGCAATCAACGAATAGTTGATGAGACACTCGGAGAAATGGCAGAGTGGTCGAATGCGGCAGTCTTGAAAACTGTTGACTGTTACAGGTCCGGGGGTTCGAATCCCTCTTTCTCCGCAAAACAAAACCTCAATACTTTGATTTACAAAGAGTTGAGGTTTTTGCTTTATATAAAATGTACGATTTCTGTATTGTAATTATACTGCCCTCTATTATAAAGGGTTTGTAAAATGTTTAAAATGCTCTAATCTATAATATACATTTTGGTTTAGATGCATATTCATTAATTCTTTAACCTCTGTTGGAGAGCTGTTAAATTGCTTTTTATAAATATCTAAGATATTTATATTTTCATCTTCCGTAGCCCTTTCTATTTTCATTGATACATTATCTGTATTAATACCAAAAAAGTCACCATCTTTAGCTTCTTGATTTTTTGTATATACATAACAAGGCTCTTCACATGTCACATCATCTCTGTACTGAGGGAATTTATTATAAACTAAATGAAACTCCCATAAAACTATATTATTCCTAACCGCTAAAGGCTGAATTGAATGAACTAAGTGTTTCCCAAATTTCCATAAACCATTTTTATATTCTTTAAAATCTTCTGTAACTTTTTTTAATTGAGTATTTTCATATTCAAAAAAATCAGGATCTCTAAAAACATCATTTATAATATTAGTCATCCTTATTAATGGCATTTTTAAAACAATACCATATAATGATGTTTTTTCAGGATGAGCATTATAATTTCTCATTTTCCTACCCCAATCAAGTTTAGTTTTATAGTCTTCATTATAATTAACAGATATTGTATCAATTAAGTTTTTTAAAGATTTATTACGTGTGTCAATATTTAATGTTTTACTTCTTGATTTGATAGCCATTTCAAAAATTCTCGTTTGTCTTGAAAAAGCATCACAATACATCGGGTAATAAAAATAACTATGCTCCTGTAGTTTTTCAGAAAATTCTAATTCTTTAATGATTTGTTCTGGTACTTCTTTATGACAATTTTTTGGAACAAATTGTTTGATCATAAAATCATTTAAGTTTTTAATCCCAAATGAGTTCCATGATGTATCAGGAAGAAAGTTGTTATTCTTTTTTTTAACTTTTTTATTTACCTCTATAGCTTCATCAATTTTTGAAGTGTAATTTTCAGAAAAAGGAATCAATTTATTTATGGCATCTTCTAAGTAAATTAAAAAATCTACCTGTCTTTTTACTATCGGCAATTCTAAATTATATAAATCTATGGGATTAGTTTTTTTGTCGTCATCAGGATAACGTGTAGAGCTACTATGTTGAATTGTTAATGTAGTACAAAAAAGAAGAACAAATTCACTATATAAAATAGTATATAAATCTTTAGTAAGTTCCATTGAATACTGAATGTATTTCTCGAAATCATCATGATTACTAATTATCCGTTCTAATTCATTTCTCTCGTCAATTAACTCTAAGGATTCAAAGTTTTTCAACCATCCTATATACTCTTTTATTGCATTCTTAAATCTAACTTTATAATCATCATGTAAAGTTATTTTAGAATTTTTTGAGTCTTTGAGAAATTCCAACATTTCACACAACTCTTCCTCATCAATATTTACTAAATCTAAACTATATGATTCGTCAATAAATTTTATAAAAGTATCTAATTTAGAACTCTCTTCGTTTAAATCAGCATTTTTTAAAAGGGGGTTTTCAGATAAAAATGAAATATTTTCATCAATTGACATTATAAGATCAAAATTTTCTTTTCTCTTATATGCAGCCTTCCTTAATGGTCTAAATTGATTGTGACTAAACTTTTTTAATTCTTTTTCTCCAAAATTACCACTTAGCATTAATAATGCTTTATACCCTTTTTCAGTTGCCTGCTGAAAAAAAAAGTAAGATTGACTATAACATTTATTATCATGTAAAATTTTTGAAGATATCACATCGTTTTTAGCAATACTTAACCATTTTAAAACATCATTCATTCATTATAAGTTTAAAACTGAAAAGGTACATAAAAGGACTAATTTTTTCTTAATAAAATAAAGGTTTTAAATTTTAAAAATTATAAATTACATCTATGAATATGAATAAAAATCAAGAGAGTATATATAAAGGTTTAAAAAGTATTGGCGAAGAGATATCAGGATTCTATTTAAGTGGTTTAAAGATTATAAATGATGATGATTTACCTTCAAAAACGTACTTCATTGCTCATTCTGCCAGAGAAATCGATGGAGGAATAAGAGATATTTTAGCACCAAAAGGAGAGAAAGAAAAAAAACAAAAAGAATTATCAGGAAAAGAGGATTTAAAAAAAATAAAGGGACATGTTGCTTCTATTTTAGTAGCATTAGATTTACCGATAGGTGATCAATTTGCTTTAGAATACATAGATGTTGCTACAAAATTTGTAAATCATACCCATAGAAGTGGAGCTTTTAAGCCTTCAAGAGAATCAAGAGATATCATTCAGTTATGGGAACGATACGAGGTAATTCTAATAAAATTATTAGGTAATTTTATTAACCAATTAAAACAAATTGAGAGAATATTGAAGTTTAACAAACCAACTGTTGAAGTTCTTTATACTTTGAAAAATATTTTTAGAAATAAGCAAAAAGAACACTATTTTTTCAATAATTTAAAAAAAATTAATTGGTTTAAGCCTCTATATGAAAATGGTTTTTTTTCTCCTGAACATTTACTTGACAAGTCATATTGGAATCAATCAGAGTATTTAGAATACTTATCCAAACAAATTAAGGAAGGTGAAATTGATAAAGCATATTCAGAAGATTTAGTAAGTTTAATCGATGAGTTCTGTAATTACTCAATTAATATTAAAGAAATTAAAAATTATAGAATTTGGTACAGCTTTATAATAATTTTGACAAACCTACCTAAAGATTATGTAACAGACGAAATTATCAATAATCTTCATATCTATTTTAAAACAAAATTTGACAATACCATTCAAAGTGATGCTATTTTTAAACTTATTTATTCCTACTTTGAAAATGATATAGATTCATTAAAACATAAATCAAAAATTGAGAAAATTATAAAATTAGTTTTTGAAATATCGGACAATGAAATATTCAAGGATCAATCTACCTACGAATCTGGTAAATATTATCCTATAATAAAAGCATATTGGTTAGAACAAGCAACTAAAAACGTCTCTTTTTACAAACCAATAGCAAAGTACTGTTCTAATAAAGTTATTTATTGCATAGCAGAAAATTTATTAAAACAATTGAATTCGGATTACATAAGTAGTTTTGAAATTAAAAGTATATATCACCTCGATGAAGTAAGTCGAAATTCGTGTTCTGTCCAAACTATTTATACAACGTTTCTAAAAAACTGTTGCCAACATATTTCATCTATTAGAATTATTGAAATTATACGAAATTTTTTAAGTGACAATTATGAGCATAGACACTTCACAAAAATTGCATTGTTTTTAATATCAAAAAAATGGAAACAAACAAAAGATGTTTTTTTTGAATTAATAAAAAACCAAGATGAGAAAATGCTTTTTTCTAATTCTTTTTTAGGAGATGATCTTTATTTTTTTTTAGAAGAAATTGCTCCTGAATTAGAGAGTCAAGAAGCAATAGCTATAGAGATAATAATTGAAAATGGGTCTCAAAATGATAATTATTATAACAAAAGTGAATACTTAAAAGAATACAAATTGAGGTGGTATTCAGCCTTGAATATTAGCCCGTTTTTCAAAGGAAAATATGAAGTGTTATCAAAAGAATTAAACAAGGATAAAGATCAGATAAAACCACAACCATCTGTAAGAATTACTTCTGGTAGTGTCTCTCCAATTAGTATAGAGGAAATAAATTCTATGCCTATTAATGAATTAGTGGAAATATTAAAAACATTTGACCCTGAAAGAAGCTTTTCAAGCCCAAGTGTTGAAGGACTTACAGATAGTGTTAGAATCGTTGTTAAAGAAAACCCTAATTTATTTCATGATAATTACGAACTTTTTTTTAATGTCCCATATAAACATATTTCGAGTGTTTTTTATGGCCTTGATGATGCATGGAAAGAAGGAAAAGAAATAAATTGGAAGAATATTTTATCTTTTATTGAAAATTACTCAACCAAAAAAGAATTTGGAACGGATAATTTACAATTTAAAAACTCTTCTTTTAATCATAATCATCTATATGTAATTGAGAGTTTTTGCAGATTACTATCAGCGGGTTTAAGAAAAGATGAAAGAGCTTTTTCGTTTGATTTAATGCCTTATTCAGAAAGTATTATATTTTCTTTTTTAGAAAAACACATAAAATTAGAACTTAATGATAAAGACAAAGGTAAGTTAGGTTCTGCTATGCATGCAATTAACTCTACAACAGGAATTATTATTGGTTGTTTACTTGATTATTCTCTTAGAAAGGCAAGATTAAACAATATAGATATTAATACTAAAGCTCCAAAGTGGTCTATTAGAGAAAAAGAAATTTATGAAAGTTTAATCGAAAATGAGGTGCAAGAATTCTATATGTATTTCGGTTGGCGTAGAAGAAATTTTTTATTCTTGGATTACGAATGGACAAATAATCTATTAAAGTTAATTCCAAAAAAAGATATTCAAACAATAAAATCATATTTTGGATGTCATCTTTTAGAATACAATAACTCTACATTGGATTATAATAGATTTAAAGATGTATACAAGCGAGCTATAAATGAAAATTGGCAAGTTGTAGATAGTACAATGGGTGATAATTCAATAGAGTTACATGTAGCAATTTTTTATATTTTTAATTATGAAGATTTAAATGATAATGAAATTATAACGTTGTTATTTAAACAGAAAGACATAAAAAAAATCAGTAGTTTAATTCATTCTTTGTCATTCAAATTCGATCAATATTTTGAAGAGCTCACTCCAAAAGATAAAGTTTTATTCAAAAGGAAAATATACAAAGTATGGGAACAAACAATATTAATAGTTAATAACGTTAAGGATGTTGATGCTAATGATATGCCTTCCTTATTTTATTTATTAAAGTTTATCGATGAGCTTAATGAAGAAAATTATGATTTAATAAAAAGAACATCAAATTTTAGAAGACATGGAAGGTACTTGGATGAATTAATAAAAAATTTAAATAGGTTGAAAGTAAAAGGAGATGTTCATCAAAGTTGCGTATACGCTTGTGAAATATTTATAGACTGTGTTTTTGATAATCATTATTATGCTTCTATCATGCAAATTGAAATAATCGAATTTATTGAGTTCTTATATAAACAAGAGTCATCGACATTAAAAGAATACTCAAATAAAATATGCAATCTATTTGCAGAAAAAGGACAATATTTTCTGAGAGATTCGTATGAAAAACAAAATTAGTTAAATATGGAATTGAAATATATATGGATAGAGGATTATAAAAATTTGAAAAAAATAGGTTTAAATTTTAATCATAGTGGAAATGATAATTTCGAATTTAAAAATGGTGAACTAAAAATATTTGAAACCAATATTAAAACCCCAAAAGATTTTTTTAGTGATAGTATTCTCGGTGTGACTGGTATAGTAGGTAAAAATGGGTCTGGAAAAACAAATCTTGCAGAATTTATTAATTACAATTTAGCACACGTAACCGATACTGCTTTGTCTTTTAGTGAAGCAAATAATAAAGGTATCATAGTTCTTGGTAAGTGGATGTTCATACATAAGTCTTTTGAAATTAAAAACAAACAAGAGCTATTAGATAAGGGGTTTAAAATAAATTATTATGAAAAAGCTCCTTTTGATTTAGGTAGAGGTGATGCGATTTGGGATAGCATGGAGAAAAATAGGTATATCTACTACAATCCTTCTTTTGACTTTCGACCGATACCTAATGGTGGTAATTTATCTAATATATCTACGGGGTATCTATTGTACAATGATTTATACAAATCTACAAGACATTTTACAGAAGATGGCCAATCAAGAAATAAAACTGACTCATTGGATGCTCATTATATAAATGAAAAAATTAGGGAATCCAATTTCATATTAAGTTACCCAGATGAAATAGAGAGATTAGTTGGTCAAACACCAATAAATATAACAATATCTATTGATCATTATAAAAACAATAGATTATTAAATACATCCCATGAAAGTCCTGAGGAAATAAAAAAATATCCCAAAAAAAAATTAAAACATCAAAATCAAATCGATCTTAATCAATTAGAAAGGGAAATATTATCTTTATTAAATTTAGCACAATATAAAGTTGATAAACCCGAAATAACAGGCTATGATGTATATGAAATCCCAATTGACTATCAAAAAACTCAATTTAAAAAAATATTTTTTATACAACTTTTTAATATATTATTAATTGATATTGATTTTCCAAGCAAAGTATTTGAAAAATTCATTTTTTCAAATACAATTAATAGTATAGATGAATCATTAAGTATATCAATCAATAAATTAAGTGAGTTTTTAGATGAATTGATAGAATTTGGAAGATGGGGAATAAAGAAAGATAAATTAAGGCAGGAATATTATTATGGAGAGATTGATGCAAGTGAGATAAATATACACAACTTATTTAAAAACCTAAAAATTTCACTTGACACAGAAAAGAAGAAAAGTATTCTTAATGAGATTATATCAATAACCAATAAAATAACAAAGAATAGGCTTCATTTTCATTATAGTTTTTACCATGAAATGAGTTCAGGTCAAAACAATTTAATAAGCTTCTTTTCTCGTCTTTTGTGGGCTAAGCAAAATATTGAATCAAGAGAAAACACAATTGGAGCTACTAAAAGTGAGAGAATAATTTTATTTATTGATGAAGGAGAGTTAACCTTTCATCCTGAATGGCAAAGAAGATATTTTAAAGAAGTAATTTCATTTCTAAAAAAGATATTTACCAATAGGAAAGTACAATTGTTAATATCAACACATAGTCCTTTTGTCTTGTCAGATTTACCTAAGCAAAATGTTATTTTTTTAGAAAAGGATGTTAAGGGAAATGCTGTAATATCAACATTAATAAAAGAAAATACTTTTGGAGCTAATATTCATGATTTATTATCAAGTAGTTTTTTTATGGAATCTACCATGGGAGAATTTGCATCAGATAGAATTAAGGAAATAGTAAATTTTTATTATAAAGTAATAGGTGGTAAATCTGATAAGATAATAAAAAATTTACATGAAGAATATATATTTAAAAGAGAAAAGTTTCATTTTGTTGTAGATAGTATTGGAGATGATGTTATAAAAGGAATTTTAGAAAATCATATTGAATTTATAGAGAACAACTTATTGGGAGAGAGTTATGAGAAAAATAGAATAGCTAAATTGGAAAAAGAACTAAAAAAATTAAGAAAAACTAATGATAAAGATTCCTTATCCAAATAATCAAAAAGAAATAGAAAATTTTGAGAAGAGTTATTTAAATTCTTTAAAGAATGATATAGATGTAGGTTATATAAATAATCACCTCAGCAAGATACAATATCTTGGCGTGCCACTGAGCTTCAATAGGTTGTTAACAGCTTCATTTTCAGAGATTATTGATTTGATCGAAATCATTGATGTTTATCTTTCGAGTTTGAGCGTTCTTAGGAGAATGAGATTTAAAAACAAGTTCAATTATAAAGAAAACCAGCCACTTATCTCAACTTTTTATATGCACCAAACTGATGTTGAAATTTCAACTTGTTTTTATTGCAATATTGATTTTATTAATTCTTTCAAAGATATGTCGGACTACTTTGATCATAAAGAATTTGTCAATTTAGCAAGTATTGACGAACTTAAAATTGTTAAGGGTATAGGTGATGAAGTTGCTAAGAAAATAATAGATGAAAGAAAAAAAGGTAGGATACAAGATGTTTTAAATTTAAAAATATCCACAAAAATAAAAAAGAGGATTATGAAATTTGATTTCAAAAACACTCATAATCATTTTACTTTAGATCATGTATTACCACAATCTAAATATAAGTATTTATCTCTTTGTTTATACAATTTAGTACCCTCCTGTTATTCTTGTAATTCCAAGTTTAAAAAAGCAATAAACTTTAATATAAATAATGATTTAAAATACATTATTCCTTCTTCAAAAGATTTTTCATTGGCTGATGATTTTAAGTTTCAGATTTTTTATTCAAAAAATTTAAATAATGTAAAATCAGTTTCAGATTTTAATATTCAACAAAAGATTTATAAAAATGAAGCTCATATTAAAGACTATTTAAGGATGTTTAAAATAAATGGTCGATATGTATTTCATAAGGACAAAGTCTTGGAGTTAATCGAATTGAAATCAAAATATCCAGATTCAAAAATTCAAGAGATCTCTAAATTAACAGGTCAAAATGAGTTGTCAATTAAAATGGATCTTTTTGGTAAAAATATTTTTGAAGCAGAAGAGAGTAATGAACCATTTTCAAAATTTAAGCGAGATATAGCGACAAATTTAAAAATCAATTAAAACCTCTGTCAAAAAACTCTTTTATGGTAATTTGAAAATACTTACATATTTTTAAAAGTGTTGTAAAACTTATATCTCTTACTCCTCTTTCTATTCTACCAAAGTTTATTCCTGTGTCTTCAAAACATACAGCTTGTGTAAGGTTTCTCTCGTGTCTTAGTGTTTTTATTCTATTGGCTAATTCTAAAAGAATTGCTTTATTATTGTCATCATCCATAATGACCGAAATGTCTTTTAAATAACAAACACTAACAAAGACCTATCGGTCTGTAAATTTTCGTACATTTATTGCATTAATTCTAATACAAATTATATGAGAAACTTTATTTCTTTTTTACTTCTATCATTCATGGCTTCTTTAATATCATACTCACAAACAACTTCATACAAGAACGGTTGGGAAAACGGATATAAAGAGGGGTATTGCTATCAAAAAACAGGGTGTGTTACTCCTTATGTTCCAGTTTACCCTGTCCCTAAAGTTGGAGAGAACACTTATAAAGGCGGATATAATAAAGGTTTTTTAAAAGGACAGTCAGATAATAGTGGTAACACAACAGGAAGTGGAGATGCGAATAGTCAATTAAAACCTTTGCAGAATAACGACTATGGAGAAGTAATGTTAGATTATGCGAGAAGAAGTAGGCGGTTAGAGACTGAAAAGCGTTTACATACACGAAGTGCTTTTGATGAATATGTTGATAAAGCTGTTATTGCATATGATTTTAAGCAATATGAGAAATGTATTGATTATTATGAATCATCAAAAAATTTGGGTTGGTATGATTCAAGTTTTGAGCATGCAACAGCAGTTTCATATTTTGAATTATGGAAACAGACAAAGAATTCAAAATATAAGTCTAAGGTGAAAAAATTGCTAAAACTTTCTATAAAGCATGGTAATAAAAGTGCGAAAATTGACTTAAAAAATTTAAAAGGATTAATAAAGAAATATGAGCAAAAAAATGAAAGTAGTGTTTACAATGGGAATTTGATTATTAGCACACAATCACAAATCAACACTTTTACTTATACAGAAGTTACAGGAGATTTAAGGATTAATGAAACGTTTAAAAAAGGTGATATTAAGAGCCTTATTGGGTTAAATAGCTTAGTTTTTGTAGGTGGTAATTTAACTATTTCGGGTAATGAAACTCTAATCACTCTAAAAGGCTTAGATAATCTTACCTCTGTGAGTGGAAGCTTAAATATTATGAGTAATGATGCTCTTGCTTCTTTAGATGCTTTAAAGAACATTACTTCTGTTGGTAGTTTGTTTATTCGGAGGAATGACATTCTTGCTTCTTTGAATGGATTAGACAATATTGCCTCTGTGGACGATGATATAAATATTGGTTATAATCAGGGTTTAATTTCTTTCTGTGCAATTGGACAGTTAATAAGCAATGAAGAAGTAGCAGAGAGTAAATATGTTATAAGAAACAACGGATACAATCCAACTTACACTCAAATTAAAACAAATAGCAATGGTGGTTGTAAGAAATAAAAAAATACTGATAATATCGATTTTAAAAAGAAAATTAAAAAATCTATTCATTTCTGTATCACAATTTAGTAGTATTAATTCAATGTTTATTCTATTTAGGGAACATCAATTAATTTACCCCACACCCCAATCATTTTTATAGAATTTTATATTTTTTTTTGAGTTTTTATGTCTTACGAGGGTTAGACCTGTGCCAACTGTAAACTCTAACGAAGAAATAATTTGTCGTAATAGTGTAGGCATTTTGTTGTATTTTTATACTGTTATAGGTATAGAATTATTTTAGGGATTAAAACGTAGTGAAACAAAGGGTTAGTTGTAATATTCTTGTTATTGAGTTTGCTTAAAATAGAATAATCATTAGTGATTATATTGTTTGATTGAATAATTTATTTTGACCTTTTTTTTAAGTTAGTGGAGAGACTAATAAGTATGATGTCTTTGTAGGATTATAAAAACTATTTTTGATTGATTTTTAAATGCTCAATATTAAATAACAGTTGTTGACATACTGGATAAAGTCTTTTTTGTTTTACTTTTTTATTTCTAATTACATCTCTAATATTATGTGCAATCATTTCTATTTCGGTATTAAAATTTGAATTACCCCATTTTTTAGTAAGGTGCTGTTGTTTAATGTCATTATACTTTTTCATATCAGTTCTATATAAATATCTTAATCCTGTATGAGACAATGAATAACTTCCTTCTTTTTGCATTGATATATCTAATCCAGTAACACTACATATTCTATCCTGTTTATTGGTAATAATTAACTCTATATTTGAACTGTTAATTGTTCCAAATTTGTGGTTCACAGAAAGGCGGTTAATTATTCCAAATTTCACAATAATATCTTGAACTATTTTCAGATGTAAATTGTTAGAATATTTAATAATATATTTTTTTAATTGTGATTTATTGTAGTCTCTGTTTTTGGGTTTTAGTTGATCGATCCAATATCGAGAATTAGAATATTTATTTAGAGTGTATCTTTGGCGTTTTGTTAGCTGTTTCTTTAAAATAGTACTATCATAGTACACAACATCATTAAATCGCTTTAAAAGTAGTTCTTTTGCTTTGTTAAGCGAGCATTCGTTTATGTCTGCAAAGGTCTTTATACTTGTACATTTTATATCTTCTGTTTTAATAACTTTCAATTCGATACGAAGAGTGTGTTTTTTCATTCCATATTGATTAGATTTATTATAAATCTTTAATATGTACCTTTTGTGTAATACTTGTGCAAAATGTCTGTCAAAGCGATATTCAAAAGATTTCCCATAATGGTATAGTAAGCCCAGTATGAATATTTGAGGATTAAATAGTGGTGTTGTATTAATTCCGAATTCAATATTTTGAAAAATCATTTGTTCAAAATCACAACTAAATAACTCTTGTAAATGTTTTCTAACCTCAAAAATATTATTGATTGTAAATTGATTGCCATTAAAACCTTTGTATTCTTTTTCAGTTTTAAAATTTGGTGATTTTACATTGTTTAAGGAGTTCCACATTTTGTGAATACTCCCTGTGAATAGTATTATACCACTATCATAAACTGTAATTTTACAGAAATGATAGTTTGCAACTCGTTTATCAGATAATTCACCTGTTTTTTCAGATAGATTAGTCTTAAAGTCAAGTGATGATAGGTTTAACAAACGATTTAAGTCAATTTCTTTGAGTAATATTTTTACATAGTCAATCAAAATAACTTATTTCTTGATTTCTACGATTGCTTGCTCTATTTCCAAACGTTTGTAATAAACTCTTGATGAGATAGAATAAGCTAATAACTTTCCTTTATTTGTCCATGACCATAGTGTGGACAAGTCTATGTGTAAAAGGTCAGCAGTTTGTTGTCTTGTAAGCAATTCAACAGGTGTCTTGGGTTGAAAGTTTTCTTTCAGTTGTTCTACTTCATCTTTAATAGTTCTTTTAACTATATCCTCTAATTGCTGAGGTGATAAAGAATGTAGTTGAGTGATTGTGTTTTCCATCTTGTTAATATTTCAGTATTAATTAGATGACAAAAATGGGAGTCTTTTAAAAGAATCTAAAGGACGAAATTGTTCTTTTTTGGAACTGTTTTTTTATAACGAGGATAGAGGTTTATGTTTCTCGATTAGAGTATTATATTTTTCAATTTTATTTTTTATACCCATTGAATCAAGTGTTTTTATTTTTATAAAACTTTGATCAAATTCATCATTTACCCATTTTTTATAAGTGTTTACCCTCACTGTGTTATAGATTAATCCATCTTTCATCATTACTCGGTAAATAAAACTATATTCGGTAAGATGGTTTTCACTGATTGTTTTTTGAAAGTCATCAAAAACCAAAAAAGCTTTTGCATTAATGAATATGTTAGAATGTAAGTTTATAGGAACATTAATAGTTTTATTATATTTATTAAGCAACCTTTTTATTTCTGTTTTACTACGTTCTTCTTTAGCCCATTCCTTCATAGGTTGCTCTTTATATTCTTTTCTTTTTTCTGAAACCCAACTTCGAATAAAAAATTGTTGTTCAAGTAAGTAATATAAAATAAGTTCATCTTGATCTAAACTCCATATTAGATTGTTTAATTTGTCTACTTCTGAGTCACATTGCTTTATTTTTTTTATTTGTTTTTTTAGAAGTTTAACCTGTTTATTTTGATGTGAAATATTTAACCATAATTCAGAAGAAAAATCTTCAATATAGTCCATGAAGTATTCTTTTAAAATAGGGCTTTGAATTTCTTCAAAACATAAGTCTAACCTCTTTCTTAACTGAGAAATTATTGCATTTTTTATTTCCCCATTACTTAATTTTTCAGGAATTAAAATTTCGTCAATCTTATGTGGTATTAATACCTTTTTTACAAATTGTATATTGAATTCCATAGCTTAAAAGTAATGAGTTAATTCCATAGCTATATCCTTATTGCTTTTTCCTATGTATTCCAAAAATGCTTTTTCGGTGCTATGTCCTGTCATATAGCAAAGGTAATTTGTAGGTATTTCCCCATAAAAATTTGTTGCAAAAGACCTCCTACCTATGTGAGAAGTTATAAGTTCATATTTAGGATATTTATCATACACTCCTCGCATTTTGGTTTCACCTTGTATTTTAGAAATGTTTTTTTGAACACTACCGTATATAATATTTTTAAGCTCTGCAATCTCACAAACTTCTTTTATGTAGTCATTGTATCTTTGGTGAGATAATTCATTAGGAAATCCCCCATTTCTTTTATTTAAATATGCGACTACTTTTGGAGAAACAGGAATTGTCATCTTTTTTTTAGTTTTTTGTTGAATGAATTCTATTAATGGTTTTTCAATACCGTTTTTATCTTTTTCATATCTAATCATTTCTTTTTTAAACTTTAAAAAATCAGAAACCCGTTGACCTAAATAACAACTAATAATTAACCAATCTCTTGCGTTTTCTAACCTTTCAGGTAAATTTTTCAGGTTTTCAATTTGTTCAAGTTCTTCAAAAGTTAGATATATCTTTTCAACTTTCTTTTTTTTAATTTTAATTTTAGTTAATTGGGGGTGTGTTTCTATACCTAAAGTTTTGGCATAATAGCAAAATGTTTTAATGGTATCTAATTCTCTACTTGCGGTATTTTGACCGTATTTTCCAGTTTTATAGTAATTAAATAGTTCATTTTTAAAATCTTCGTTAATATCTTTAATGTAAATTATTTTCTTTCTGTAGTTTTGAAACTCTTCCATTTTACTTTTTATAGTATTGTATTTTGTAAGAGTTGCATTAGAAACTTCACCTTCTATCTCTTCTATCTTGTTTATATATAAAGAAGCAATTCCAATTAGGTCTGTAGGGAGTTCTTTTTTAATTTCTTGAAAAGGGTTGTAGTATTCTGATACAATTGAATTTAACCATTCCTTGTTTATTTTATCTATAGAAGTAGTATTGAAGTTTTTAATAACATATCTGTCTAATTCATTAATCTCACTATTTATTTCAACTTGTTTATTTTTTATAGAAATATCTCTTGAATTAGATCTATGATCATTCTTCCAAAAATTTTTAGAAACCTCGATTTTGGTTTTAGCTCCGAGTACATAGTCGCTGTTGTTATCTCTATAAAGAAGTCTTAAAACTAAATTTGAGCTTTCCTTGTTTGAGCGATATAAAAAATTTACAGTTGCCATAATAATATACTTGTATATCGTACAAATATAAATTAAATTGTACGATAAAAACCAAGCTAATCAAATTAATGCAAATCTAATCAAATGTTTAAAACACTAATTAAACATAGGCTTTTATTGAGTTTTCTCGTATTTTTGAAGTGTGTTAGGGCGTGAGTTTAAATATGGAATTGTATGTTAGCAGTCCCTCTTTCTCCGCTAAAACCCTTACAATCGTATGATTTGTAAGGGTTTTTATTTTTAACAACAATATAAGTAACAGTTATTGCCACCACTAAAAGAGAAATTTCATTTGTTAATTTTACTCACTTTGTAAAACGTAATTAACTTTAAGTTGTGCACTGAAGTTTTTATTATCTCTGTACGTTGTTGTAGCCAGTTATTATAGATATTATTTTACGAATAAATTGTTTTTTGTATTTGCTTATTAAAAAAAGCATAGTATATTTGCCATCGCAATCAACGAATAGTTGATGAGACACTCGGAGAAATGGCAGAGTGGTCGAATGCGGCAGTCTTGAAAACTGTTGACTGTTACAGGTCCGGGGGTTCGAATCCCTCTTTCTCCGCAAAAACCCTTACAATCGTATGATTTGTAAGGGTTTATTTTTTTGGTGACAATTCGTTTTGTTTTAAAGCTGTTTGTTATTAGTGATCAATCAATCATTCTTTCTTGATTTCAATCTTTTTTTTGCATTGATGTGTTGTGTGTAAACTTGATTTACTCTATCACAAAATCATCATAACGATATACATATAAATTGTTTAAAGTATTTGGTTTTAAATCTACTAAAACCATGAACAAGTTTGGATTGTTTTTATTTAATTTGCCTGCTTAGTTTCCAACCTTGTTCATTTTGCAACCCCATTGTTTTAACTTGTATAACTACATGTTTTGATCCATTTCATTAGTTACAATAACATCAAATAAAGGGTTGTTCTTTGGCGTTAAAAGGGGAGTAAATTATGTTTGCTTAATTCAGAACAAACAAAATATTCACCAGCATTACCAGTTAAATTATTATTATAGCTCATATTTTTAATTACGTTTAATAAACTTGGTACTACTTTTTTCTTTTCCTAACTCCTCCTTAGAATAAACTTTGTTAATAGCTTTTTTTTCTTCTACAAGGAATGAATAAGAATCTCTTGTGAAATAGTAAATAAAAGTTATAACAGCCATAATGTGTAATGGTCTTTCGTTTAGCTCTTCATTTTAAAGCGTCTGTTTTGCTAAGGTCTGAACCTTCTCCATTGATAATTATGTGTTTTTGACTTGTTATCTGCTAATGTATTAACGAAAAGTAACTTAAAATTTAAGTTTTAATGAGTTTTTCTATTTTGTACAACGTTTCGCTATAAATAGTACAGGGTAGAGCCCCCACATATTTTCGTAACGGTACAAGCACTAGCTTTTAGTTTTTATTTTGCCATTTCAAAAGTCAATTTTCAAATCACGAACACTTCTGAATTAAATAAAATCGAGTAATTTAAAAGACCTAGTGCCTATGTAAATATAAAATTACTTCTCGGATTACACGCCAAAATCCGTATTATTTATAGGTGCTGTTATCCACTTTTTTAGTCTCGTACCTAAAACTCTTGCACTTGTACTCAAATATTAAGTACTCAAGGCATTTAATAAAAATTCTATCTGTTAATTTCTCAATTTCGAATTATCTAAGAATAAGTAAGACTGTGTAGTTTTTTTATATAAACCAGGTGTTTCTACTCTATTAAAAATTATGGCGATGTCATATTTTTGAGGGTTAAGTAAATACAAAATAATTGAGTAATTACTGTCCTTAATTTAGTCACAAGGGAGGGATCTGAAAAGGATAATGTGGAGTAAAGGAAAAAAGCAATAATACTTATGAATTAATGGAAATAATCACTATAACTAAATGGGTATATCCCCTTGATACAGTTATTGATCAAGCTATTGCTTCACTTACAGTAGCTAATTTTGGCCAACAGAAAAATAGAGGGGTTTTAGCCAATAAAAATACTATTCGAATATTGATTAAAGAATTATTGGCTCTTCTTAAAAAGAGAAATACAAATGGGGTTAACATAAATTGGATTTAGATGGCAGTAGATAAATCGATAATAATAGGCTGTGATGACACTAAAGTATTGTCTCAAATACAATTAACCGTTGATCAAATCAGAGGATATAATTTAAATACGATCTCAATTACCAATGAACATAATTTTTTTGGTGTAGCAAGAAGTATCGAACCTGCTCTTGTCATTTTATGTTTCAGAAATAACTATAAGTTGTTACGCGAGTTGGCATCATTGTCTCAGGAAAAGAATGTGCCAATTTTATGCTATAATAGGTATATTGATAGTAAAGCACTAACCGAGTTTTCAAATGGAATTATTTTTCCTTATGAATTTCATCATATCTCAAAACCTGGGTATCTTAGGTCAGGGATAAAATCGATTCTTCGAATGTTAAAATCTAATTCGAAGAATATAAATCATACACCAACGGTTGATATTGAAGTTAATAATTCAAATCAATTAAGAACTAGAACTGCAAGCCGCTATGTTTTAGAATTGGAGCAGAAGGTTGAAATGCTATTTAAAGTAAAAAGCAGAATAAAGATGCTCAATTCTAATGTTAATGACACAGTCAAATCTGAACTCAATTCCATAGTAAAATTAATTGACTCGTCCATAATGGATAAGAATATATGGGCAGATTTCAAATTGTATTTTGAAGAAATAAATCCCGAATTTCTGGCAAATATATCACAACAGCATCCAGATTTAACACCTATAGACCTAAAATACTGCTGCTATTTAAAGATGAATATGTCTAATAATGATATTTGTAAATTGCTCGGGATCAATCAAGATAGTGTGCGTACTCATAAGTATCGATTGAAAAAGAAATTGGTATTGCCAAAAGAGAGAGATTTACATAATTATGTAATGTCCGTGATATAAGTACCTTTCCAAGTCTAAATTCCATTTTATTTATTCAAGAAAATCTGTTAGGCTCTTTTTTTAATAGCGATTGGAAGGATATAATACATTTATAAAAGTGGTATTTTATTTATTAAGAGTATTGGTTGTCTACGAATTGTCTACGGTTTTTTGAGTAATTTTGGTTTTGTGCACAAATGGTGCACGTTAGCTTTCTTATTAAAGTTATTAATCTCTTTAGTTTTGTTGTTGTAGAATATTTGGGAATCTTCTTTAGTAGTTTATTTTCTGATTTCTCTAATTGAAGTAATGAAATGATAGAGCAATCCTTATTATTTGTAAAGAATACACTAGATCAGTTTTTAAAAAACAGGTTTGATCTTACAGACGATATTGTTTTAATAAATAACATTACTGAAGCAGATGGATCTATTCCACAAATCAATCAAAATAAGGTTGTAATTTCATTAATTAACATTGAACAGGAAACTAATCAACCTTTTTATAATAAGGTTACAAAACTTCCTAATGGGAGTTTTGTAAACACTTCTCCAAGTGATCGATTTAATTTAGATTTACTAATCACCTCTCAGTTTGATGACTACAAGGAAACATTAAAATTTCTTAATGCTTCGATTTTGTTTTTTCAAGGGAATCAAAGTATAGAATCAAGTTCATATTCAAACCTTCCAAACGGAATAAATAAATTAAGTTTTGTTCTAGAGCAACTGGACTATACGCAGATGCATAACCTATGGAGCGCTATGGGGGCAAAATACATACCTTCTGTAGTGTATAAAATGAAGTTAATAGACATTAAAGCAAGCGAAATATCAAGAGTTACTAGTGCTGTAACTGAAACATCAATTGAGGTTACACCATGATGGGATCAGGCTATAAACAAATATTTGAGGTGAGCGCTTTACATAGTTATTTTAAAGATAATGTATGTAGATGTTTGGAATTTGTGCCATCTGATTCAACTACGAAAATGATGCAGCGTTTTGGATTTATTTTAAGGAATCAAATCGGTGGGTTTGGCCTTTATTGCTGTACAAAGGACTCATTGAATAACTATTTAAACTATATAGAAAAGGTGTCTAATGAAAATTCATTCAATTTTAATGTATATTCAAATGAAAGCTATTTTAACATAATTACGGACCTTCCTACTAATTGGATTGGGACGATAAGTTATAATTCTGAGAATAAAACAAACACCTTAAGTAAAGGTGTTTTAGAACTTAAAGAGGATTTATCAGACAATGAAAATACAGATACTCTAGTTCAACTTAGAATCAATTTTAAAGAAATTGTAAAGTACTCACAACAGAATTCGTTTGCGGAGTTTGAAATTAAGTTTAAAGCAAGAGCTACGCAATGGAAATATTATATTATAAATAGAAATTCGGTTAAATTGGACAACCCGAAAATTTCTAGTAAAACTGATTTGAGTTTTGAAGGTCCTGCTGTAACTACAATTGCAACGGGTGAGGAAGCGCTTCTATTTACGTCAGGGAATCATCTTATTCCATTGACGGAATTTCCGAAATATAAATTTAATTTGATTAATGAGATAATAAAGGATGAAAATTCACAAAAGAATAGAACATCACCTAAAGTTATTTTAAACGGTTTACCCAATCCAACTCCCGAAAGAATTGGATTTGAGGTGGATCCTGAAACTAAATTAGTTTCATCACCAATGTATATATATATAAAATAAAGATTAGAGTAATAAAGAAATAATGAACATATTATGAATTTAGCAAACATTAAATCACCTGGAGTCTATATCAATGAGGTAAGTGCTTTTGGTAATGCTGTAGTGCCCGTTGCAACAGCTGTTCCTGCGTTTGTAGGTTATACACCTCAGGCCTCTTATGAAGGAAAATCTTATGCAAATATTCCTCAGAAGATAACGTCTCTATCTCAGTTTAAGGCAATTTATTGCTACTCTGATAAGGATAAACAGTACAATCCGGAATACTATTTAGTTAAACAGAAAAGCCTTCCAGAAAAGGGAGATTATATGCAAATAGGAGCGGATTACTATTCAATTGTTCCTGATCCTAATACCATTTATTTCCTATACAATAGTATTAAGTTGTTTTACGAGAATGGTGGAGGAGATGCGTATATCGTATCTGTTGGATCATATGGTGCACCATCGGGAAAGCCAATGACTCCGGGAGATCAAATAATTAATCCAAACGTGCAATTAAATGATTTAATGGCTGGTTTGGCATTATTGAAAAATGAGGAAGAGCCTACCATGTATATTTGTCCTGAAGCTACTTTGCTTCCAGTTGCAGCTAATGGTACTCTTATGCAAGATATGCTTTTACAAAATGCTGAAATGGGAACAGCAATTAGCATATTTGACGTTATTGGAGGGAGAAATCCTGATCCTATAATGTATATAAATGATATTGAGACATTTAGAAATAATACAGGCTCGAATGGGTTAAAATTTGGAACTGCATATTATCCTTTTATTGGAACTACAATAATGCAGAATTCGGATATTGATTACACGAATTTATTTGGTGGCGATACAAAACAGTTGGAAGCATTGTTAAACCCAGCCGATGCTCCAAATGCGAATGTTGCTACAATTCTGGGGAATCTAGACGCTCTTACTGTAAGTCAAAATCAAGCCGCTTTAATTAACTCGAGTAAAATCTATGGGTTAATGATTAAGCATATTCTTTCGGATGCCAATATGTTGCCTCCAAGTGGTGCATTAGCAGGTGTAATTACCAAAACAGATAATGAAGTAGGGCCATGGCAAGCACCGGCAAATACGTCTATTGTAGGAGCTGCAAGATTGCCAATTAAATTATCTAGTAGACAACAGGAAGGATTAAATGTAGATGCTGTTTCTGGGAAATCGATCAATGCAATTCGATTCTTTAATGGATTAGGAATATTAATCTGGGGCGCGCGAACGTTAGATGGTAATAGTTTGGATTGGAGATATCTTCCAGTCAGACGTACCATGACCTTTTTAGAACAATCCTGTAAGTTGGCGGCACATGCGTATGTATTTCAACCAAATGATAAAAATACATGGGAAGGGGTTATCGCTATGATATCCAGTTTCTTGAATGGAATTTGGAAAGAAGGTGGATTGCAAGGAGCTAGTGCAGCTGATGCATTTGTAGTTCAATGTGGATTGGGATCAACCATGACACCAGAAGATCTTTTGGAAGGATTTATGAGAGTTACGGTTAAAGTAGCAATTGTGCATCCGGCAGAATTCATTGTATTGACATTTGAACAACAAATGGCTAAGAGTTAAAATAGTATTAATTAAACGTAAAAAAATAAGATTATGGCTGATGATGGAAGTAAAGAAGGTGCAACATGGCCCATGCCAAAGTTTCGATTTGAGGTAGACTTAGGTACTGAATTACCAAATGTAGCTTTTCAAGAGGTGTCTGGAATGGATGTTGAAAACCAAATAATAGAATACAGAAAAAGTAATAGTCCGCTTTTTTCTACAGAAAAAATGCCTGGCATAACCAAATACGGTAATGTCACAATGAAACGTGGGATATTTGTGAATGACAATTCTTTTTGGAAGTGGCATTCAGAAATTGCTATGAATACGATCAAGAGAAGAACTGTTATAATTAAACTCTTGGATGAAAAAGGAAAGGTAACCATGCAATGGACATTAAACAATGCATGGCCAACAAAAATTACAAGTACTGATTTAAAATCGGATGGTAATGAAGTGGCTGTGGATACAATTGAAATTGCTCACGAACAACTTATTATTAAGAATGGCTAGTGATTATCCAGTTAATTTCTATTTCGAGCTTAATTATAATGGGGAGAAAATTGCATTTCAAGAAATATCTGGCATTTCTAAAGAGATAAAAGTAGAAGAATTTGGAAGTGGAGGGGAAAACCGGTTTAAATATCGACTTCCCTCTATGTCGACTAGCCAGAATTTAACCTTAAAAAGAGCCATTATTCCAGGAGGATCAAAATTAAATACATGGGTATCCAGAACCTTGAATCAAGGGGTGTCAAAGCCTATTGTACCCGCTCCTATTTTAGTTAGTTTATTAAATAAAAAAGGAAAATCTCAAATGTCGTGGACTTTCTATAATGCCTACCCAATTAAATATTCCGTTTCCGACCTGAAATCAGATGGGAACGAAATAGTAATCGAGTCCATTGAACTGGCTTATACTTATTTTGAAAAGGTTTAATATAATTTATCTAGAAATATAATAGAGTATGCCAATTGAAATACGCGAAATAGTTATAAAAACAGAAGTTCGAAATGATTTGTCAAATCAAAATGCAGTACTTAAGAAAGAGGACTTTCAACAACTAAAAAATCAGTTGAAGTTGGAGTGCAAAAAAATGATTCTAGATTATTCTAAAAGAAAAAAAAGATAAACGATAAAACTAATTGATTGGATGGCTGGAAGCTTAGAAATGATGAAAATTACCGGGTATAAAGACAAGGAGTTTTCTTCAAAAATATCAGGAGATCCTTATACTTTAATGATGAACCCCACTGAATTAAAGTGGAACGGAAAAATAGAGTATACTGATCAATCAGTACCGGACTCTAGTACTCCTTCTCAAAAATATAAGTTTTCTTCTAATAAAAAGTTGAATATTTCAATTGATATTGATTGTACAGGAATAGTTGACTCCAAGAGAGTTAATATGTCAAAGGAAATTCATGCCCTCAGCACCATAGTTTATAATTATAATGGAGATATTCATCGTTCAAACTTTGTAAAGATTCAATGGGGGAAGGATTTTGTTTTCAAAGGTGTATTAAAATCAATGGATGTTACTTATAATCTCTTCAAACCGGATGGTAGCCCCTTACGAGCTAAAGTAATCATGGATTTTGATAATTATATGTCCATAACAACAGCAAATCAGGACGCCAATAAGAAATCTCCCGATGTAACTCATTTGGTGGACGTTGTTGAGGGGGATACTCTTCCTCAGTTATGTCAAAAAACTTGGGAAGATAGCTCTTATTATATAAAGGTAGCGGAATTTAATAAGCTAAATAAATTCAGACAATTAAGGGGAGGGCAGTCGCTTGTTTTTCCACCAATAATTCAACCTAACTAATGGCGAAAACAGATAAAATAATAAGCGGAGGGCTTACAAGTTTCGTAGTAAAGGTGGCCGGAAATGCTATTCCTGATAGCATACAGGTATTATCTATTGAGGTAGATATGTCGGTGAATAGAATATCAACTGCTCGCATTGTCGTTTTAGATGGTAATGATGCTACTGGGAAATTTGAGGCTAGTTCTGGTGATACTTTTGTGCCAGGAAATGACATTACTATTGAAGCGGGTTATGATAATAAAAATGCTCAAATATTTAAAGGAATAATAACCAAGCAAACTATTAGGGTAGACGAGCATATTGGTTCTTCTTTAGAAATAGAATGTAGAGATGCTGCTATAAAAATGACAGTAGGTCGTAAAAGCTTAACTTATTCTAAGAAAAAAGATAGTGATATTATTACTTCAATAATTGGTAATTATTCTGGTTTAACTAATGATGTGACGGTAACCACTATGGAATGGCCAGAGCAGGTTCAGTATTATGTTAGCGATTGGGATTTTATCTTATCCAGAGCAGAAGCAAATGGATTAATTATTACCAATATCAATGGAAAAGTATCTGCTGTAAAACCTGATGCTACAACTACCTCAGTGCTTACTGTGAAATATGGTGACAACTTGTTGGAATTTAATGCAGAAGTAAATTCTGTAAGTCAATTAGGTTCTACAAAAGCTAGTTCTTGGGATTTTAAAAACCAAGCCATTGTTTCAGAGGAATCAACGAATAGCCATGCAGGTCCTGGGAATATAACATCAAAAAAACTATCTGATGTTGTTGGTTTATCGGACTATGATTTAATGACAACTGCACCATTAGAATCGGGTAGTTTAACCGATTGGGCCAATGCGCAACTTGTTAAAAGTGAATACGCTAAAATACAAGGCGAGTTAAAAATCCAAGGAACAAACTTGCCACTTCCAGGAACCTATATCACATTAGGAGGTTTAGGAGAACGAATAAATGGAGATCATATTGTAGGAGGAATAAAACATGATATATCGGATGGAAACTGGATTTCAGAAGTAACAATTGGGCTTTCAAGTGATTGGTTTACTGAAGAGCCCGATGTAATGTCGCCACCAGCTGCAGGTTTACTTCCTGGAGCTAGCGGTTTGTTTAATGGAACCGTAAAAAAAATATATGATGATCCTGATAGTCAATACAGAATATTAGTAAACGTGCCTTTGTTTGATGCCTCAGGCGAAGGTATATGGGCTAGGCTTACTAATTTTTATTCCACTAGTGGAGCGGGAGTGTTTTTTATGCCAGAAGTTGGGGATGAGGTAATTCTCGGATTCTTAAATGAAGATCCTAGATATCCAATAATTCTTGGAAGTGTATACAGTAGCTCGAGTTTGCAACCAGCAAGTGATTATACTGCTTCTGAAAAAAATCCAAAAAAAGCAATAGTTTCGATGTCAGGAATTACAGTAGAATTTGATGACGAGAATAAAGTTTTTACTATTAAAACACCTTCAAGTAATACACTTATTTTAAGTGACAAAGACAAGAATATTACAATAGAGGATCAAAATAATAATAGCATCATTATGTCAAGTGATGGTATAGCATTTAAAAGTGCAAAGAATATAACGTTTACGGCAGATCAAAATATAGAAATAAAAGGAACACAAGGAGTAAAAGTTGAGTCGTCCGGTGGTGATGTAGAAACCACTGGAATGAATATAAAAGAAACAGCCAATCAGCAATATTCTGCTGAAGGGAGTATGACGGCCCAAGTTCAAGGAGGAACACAATTAACGCTCAAAGGAGCAATGGTAATGATTAATTAAAATAAAACAAATATGCCCCCAGCAGCAAGATTAACAGATTTTCATCAATGTCCTATGACAACGCCAGTAGGTCCAGTTCAAATTCCTCATGTAGGAGGTCCGATTACAGGTCCTGGAGAACCAACGGTATTGATATGTAGCATGCCTGCAGCAAAAGTAGGAGATATGTGTGTGTGTGTAGGTCCTCCAGATTCAATAGTTAAAGGCTCTGCAACAGTAATGATTGGTGGAGTTCCTGCAGCAAGAATGGGAGATTCAACAGCGCATGGCGGACAAATAGTTTTAGGGGCACCAACAGTTATGATAGGTGGATAGTATAGGTACAAAAGAAAAAGGATATTTAGGATCGGGATGGGCATTTCCGATTACATTTTCTATTGGAAATTTAGAATTGAATTTGACTCAATATGAGAAAAACGTAAATGACTCCATTGATATTATTCTTCAAACAAATAAAGGAGAGCGATGTTTAGAACCATCCTTTGGGACGGGGTTAAGTCAGTTCTTATTTAAGAAAATGGATGAAACGCTAAAAGGAGAAATAATCGATGCTGTAAATACATCTCTACTGCATAATGAACCTAGAATAAATGTGAAGAATGTAGAAGTAACATATAGTGAAGAGCATAGAGGAACTGTGATAATAGATATTGCTTATGTGTACAGTAAAACCAACACCAGACACAACTACATATTTCCATTTTATTTAAATGAAGGAACCAATTTAAATCATACTATGAAATGAGCCAGATTGATCAAAATAAAACGATATTTTCGTTACAATCGGCATTAATCCCTAGTTTAAACCTTATTGATAGTAGGGAGGAAATTGATCGTCTTAAATTCCTAACGGAATACGCTACATTGATCAATTTTTATGATCAGGAGAATACTATAAATGGAAGCTGGAACCCTTTTTTAATGAAAGATCCAGTGTTTTTATTGGCTAATATAGCTAAGGTGAATTACACAAAAATTCACGACCTTTATAATTCCACTTGTACAAATTTAAAACAAGTTATTAGCAACACTCCTACACAGGAGAATATTTCAATATATTTCAATCAACTCTTCAATCAATTACTTGAGGTATTTATGAAGATTGAAAGATGGAGTCATTTCATGGACAAATACCATCATGATTATAGCCTTAAAAATTTTGTGATTCACAAATTGAAGCTAAAATTTAGTGCTTACTTTTGGGCACTAATTTCACTTTGGAAGGATGTAAGTTCTAAGCAAACCATAAAAGGCATCCAAACTATTGATACTTCATTGTTTCAGGAGTATTCTAAAGTGATTTGGGCACTAAGTAATGAGCCTTTTTGGAATATTCTAAATATTCAGACGCCATTAAATCCGGTTGAAAAATCGGATAAAATAAGTGAGCAAGAGTTCTTGAATAAGGTGCTAAATGCACTAGTTTTTGTTGGTGATCAACTGTTTAGCTTTTTAGGTGACATTATTAATCATGCTTCAACAGAATATGATAGCTTAAGTGTTCGGAAAGGTGTTTTTCCCGACACGTCGTTATTAAGAGCGTTTGTGAAATTACAAGGGGTTCAACAAGAACAGCTTAACGGTATCTCAAAAAAACACCTTGAATTCTATTTTAAAGACATTCTTAAACAAAAGAAAAGAAATGCAGATGCTGATAAAGCCTTCATCAGTGCTGAATTAGCAAAAAAGGATAATAGCTTTCAATTAGCGGAAGGTACCTTGTTTAAAGCAGGTGTAGATGCGAATAAACAGCCTGTTTTATTTAAGTCTTTAAATAGCACGAATCTTAATCCAGGTGTACTTACAGGTGGGTTTACTCTTGCGCAAAATAAGGATTCAGATACGGGGTTGATTTCATTGTATAAAGCTCCAGTGGTAAAACCTAATATTTTAAAAAAGAACAAAGTAGGAAATACAATAGGATGGAAAACATTTGGTGGGCAACCTGAAAATACAGCTTCTCCAGAATTTTTAGGCTTCGCTTTTGCTTCTCCTTTATTATATTTAAAAGAGGGTACACGAAAAATCACACTTAAATTAAGTTTTGAGGCAGCAATAAATCAAGAATTATTTACACAAGCAAAATATTACTTAAGTACTAAGACAGGATGGCTTGAATTAAAAGTAAAGGGAACAACTACAGTTAAAAATAACAGTTATGAAATACTACCTGTAGGAAACAATAAGCAAGAAGTAAACTTAGAAATAATCTTAAATTCTACAGAAAATTCTATTGAAAAATTCACCAAAAACCCTGATGGCAAAGATGTTTCTTGGCCAATGTTCAAAATGATGTTCAATCAATTTGAAGATTTAGCTGAATCTCCAATATTTTCAGCGATCGATATAAGTGTAGATGTGTCTAATGTGAAATCGTTTATATTGAATAGTGATTATGGACTTTTAAGCCTCAAAAAACCGTATCAATTGTTCGGGCCAACTCCTGGCTTGAATAATAACTTTTTTATAGGAAGTGAAGAGATATTTAGCAAGCCATTATCATTTTTAAATATTCAAATTGAATGGGATGGTTTACCTAAAAATTTCCAGAAGTATTATAAGGAGTATAATAACAATATGGATTTAGAGGTTGCTCCTCAAGCTAGTACTAATGTACAAACAATTGAAGAAGTTAAAACAGGGCCATTTAATAACAGATGCTTTACAACTAATTTTGATATATTGAAGGATAAAGAATGGGAAGCGCTAACTACGAATAAACAGAGCGGTTGCTCGTACGATAATGATCTGGGTAGATTTGTTTGTGAAAATTACATTGACCAACAATTACAAAAATCTGAAATTAATTCAAATGAATTGTTGTTCAGTACGACTGAAGATAATACTTTACAATCCAATAGTGTGTTTTCTTTTCAGATAGGGCCAACGATAAAGCCAGATCCTTCGCTGCAGCTTAATCCTTTGAAATTCACAGAAAAAAGTACAAATGGTTTCTTAAAGTTGAGTTTAATTGGTCCTGAAATGGGTTTTGGAACTGATGTCTATCCTAAAGTAGTTTCCAACATAGCACATAAAAATGCGAAGGAATTGATGGATAAAAAAGCATCTACCAATTCACCTGCTAATTTACCTTTTGTTCCTAAAGTAAAGTTATTATCAGCTAATTATGCAGCAAGTCAATCAATTCAATTAGATTTTAGTAAATCTGATACTCCTTTTCAATGTTTTGCTTACACACCAAATACAAGCTACCAGGTTTATGATAGTTCTGTTGATGGTGATTTTTATCCTAAAATTAACCAAACCACACTTGATGGTATTCAAGCTGAAAAGAATGTGTTACCCTTGTTTCCAGCTGTAGAAAATGAAGGGATTCTGTATATATCAATGGATAAAGTTGTTGCTCCTTGCGAGCTTAATTTATATTTCGAGATTGCAAGAAAAACGGGAAATGTCCCTGAGAAAGTTGCTGTTAATTTTAGATATTTAACAGAATTTGGTTGGAAGGACATGCCAGTTTTAAGTGATGGAACTAACAATTTTACCTGTTCAGGAATAATTAAAGTAAGTATATCAGATGATATTGCCAGTACCCATGTTAGTATGCCAAATGATCAATTTTGGCTAGCTATAGGAGTACCAAACAACCCGAATTCTTATGCTGATACCATCTATTTACAAAGTAATGGATTTGAAGTAGAACGAACGGGTACATCTTTTTTATCAGATATGAATACGCCCAAATTACCAGCTGGAGTTATTAGCAAATCATTGAATACTATACCAGAAATAAGTAAAGTGGTTCAAATATTTCCATCTTTTTCCGGACGTGGAGCGGAAGATGGTTTCATGATGAATAAGAGGATAAGTACACGTTTAAGAACGAAAGATAGGGCAATTAATTCGGTGGATTATTTTGGAATAATTAAGCAAGAGTTTCCTGATATATTTTATTCGAAATCTGTGTATGATAAGATAAATAGAAAGACTAAAATTTATTTGGTTAAGAAATTCGAAAATATAAATGATGTAGGTGCTTTTGTACCATTAGTAAGTGTTTCTACGGAAGAAATGGTTGGAGAATACTTAGGCAAGAGATCTTCAGCATTTGCTAATATTGAAATTCTAAATTTTGTGCCTGAATATGTGGGGGTAATAGCCAATGTCTTAGTCGATAAAAATTATGGTTTAGGACAAATGCAAAAGGAAATAAACACAAAGCTGAATTTATATTTATCTCCTTGGATTGAATCAGATGCTGTGCAAATGGAAATCGATCAAGGATTAACAAATTCTCAAATTTCTAGCCTGATTAAAAGTATTGAAGGGGTAATAAGTGTTTTATCAATTGAGATTAATAAAAACGGTGAGGCTTCAAAATCGAATAACAATACTAATTCAGCGGTTGCAGTAGAAGAACCTAATCAAACGCTTATAGTAACATCGCAAAATCACCAACTAAATTGTAAACATCTACTATGACAGATAAAAGCTACATATTAGATGAACCGCTTCCTTTAAGTCAAAATTTTAAGGCAATTAAGGAAAAAGGGTTATCCTATATCCAAGAGTTTAGTGGGACGGAATGGACAAACTTTAATCCTAGTGATCCGGGTATTACCATTTTGGATCAGGTTTGTTTTGCCCTTACAGAATTGGGTTATTGTAATAATTTCCCAATCCAAGACATCCTAACAAATAAAGAGGGGATGCTAGAGTTTGAAAATCAATTTTTCACTCCTCAGCAAATATTGACAACATCTCCTGTAACAATAGAAGACTATCGGAAATATCTGATAGATGGTATAGATAGTATTGAGAATGTTGTTATTGAGCCTATCAAAAGTCACATATCTGAAGTGAGTAATGTGTATAGGGTACATCTATATATAGACCCCGTTATTAAGGATGTTAGTGATAAAACAAGCAGAGATGAAATAGATCAAATTTGCAAACAAGCTTTTTATTTACTGAATGAAAGTCGAAATTTAGGAGAGCTTTTTTTAATTCCTAAGCCACTTAAAAAGAAAGCTAGTAAACTGTTTGGAACAATAGAAATAGAAAAGTTAAGCAGTGCTGAAAAAATAATAGGAAAAATTAGAGAAGGGATAGAAGAACTTATATTTCCTAGAGTAAAACAGAGTGGGTATGAATTGTTGAAAGAAAAAGGTGTTGAAACCAATGAGATATTCAATGGTCCGATACTAAAAAATGGTTGGATAGATACCTCTGATTTAAAAAATAAACCTTCAACCATTCGTGCCGAAGAAATTATTGGGTTAATTTCTCTAATTGATGAGGTTGTTTCTGTTTCTGGTATCAATTTTACTCAGGATTCGGAGGAATACGAATTGAATGCGAAGACAAATGAGTTGTTGGTGATTGACCTTGTTAATTCAATTAAAGAGCAAGAATTGCTAATTACATGTAAAGGTAAAAATGCTTACGCGGGTAAAACTTCAAGTGATTCCATTCGTATTGCTGCAAGAAAATTGCACCTAGAGGATATTGGATCGGCTATTCAATTACAGCCCGATTTACCAACGGGAAATTTCCGCGACATTAACAGTTATTATTCAATTCAAAATACATTCCCTGAAGTTTTTGCAGTTGGGGCGGCTTCGGTTGATTCAAATGCTTCAGCAATACAAATTTCACAATCGAGACAACTTAGAGGTTATTTAACCTTATTTGATCAGCAATTGGCGAATCAGTTTTCGCAGTTAGCGAATATTCCTCAATTGTTTTCATTTATTAATTCAACTTCAGGAGCACCCTCTGATAGAAAACATTTCTACGACCAGCAGGATAAGTTAAATAAAGATAAGAAAGCGTATCCGGTACCTTACCAGAAATTTTCTCCAACGTATTTTTATCAATCACTATACGAGATTCCGAGTATTAAACCATTATTAAAAAATAATAATGTGTTCGAATTTAGTCTTGGTTTTGTAAGTCAACAAAACTTGGATACAGAAAGTTGGAAAAAGTATAAAAACGATCCTTACAACTCTTATATGTGGGGGCTAATGCAAATTATGGAAGAGGAGCAAGTGAGCTTGGATCGAAGAAACGAAATCTTAGATCATTTACTAGCTCGCCATGGAGAATCGCCAATATTGATTAATTCAATTATTGATGCCTCAATTTATACTGGAGAGACTACAAAAGGGCAAGTTATTTTTAAGAGCTTATTGCTTCAAAATTTAGCACTTCTTTCTTACTACCGTAATAAATCGATAAATTATATTGGTGCGGATAAGTTGATTGCTACATTTAAGAAATTGCCTAAACAATTAAACTCAAAATGGTTACAATCCAATAACATTGATTTTATTTTTGATTCTCAAAAAGTAGACCAGTTGGGTCATATTTCTCAAATAGATTTTAATAATTATTCGGGATTAGAATTGAGAATGAACTTACTTTTTGGTTTAAATGAAGTGTATAAGAATTTCATTGCCGAAATTATTGAAACTCATCAAGAAAAAATAACTCCTAAAATTAAGGAGAAAATAAAATTATCCTATTGGATGATTGAAAATAGAAAAGGGGTGATTTGTATAGAACCTAATCTATTGGTTAAATCTCTCGATTTTCAAATTGCTTACTTACAAGGAGGAGAACAAGCAGAATACCATGTTATAAAAGAAAAAGTAAATTACCACTCGGCTTTGGGTATTGAACAATTGTTCAGAGAGGATTTGCAAAAATCCAAGGTTAACCTGTCAGAAGCTATAACAATTCGTGTGTGTGAAAATACATTTTCTGTAATACAAACTGAGGAGTGTAATTGGGCCGCCGGATTATGGAAAACAATTCCTGGTACAAATAATAAAATTGCTATTGGAGCAAACTTAGGTGGTGATCAACCAGTTGGTTTAGATCATGCTATTTTTCAAAATTCGGCAATGTTATTTTTTCCTGACTTTGTCCCGCAATTCACACAAGTAGATTTTATATCTAGAATGGATATTTTTATGGAGAGTATCCTTCCTGTTCATCTAACAACAGCGGTAAATACTATTAGTAGTACTCAACTCAACAAATTAATTCCAAAATTTTGTGACTGGAGAAATTGTTTACGAAAAGTAGGGACTACTAAAGAGGAGGAATTGGTAAATGAACTGGAATTGGAACAAACTGCTTTAGAATTAATCGCTTTACTTATTGAAATTGAAGATGAGGTGAATGATTGAAAATAACAAACATATCGTCTCTAGGGTAACTTGGGAAACTTCATTTAACAAAAAAGATTTGGCCTTTGGACTTCAATCTGAAATAAGTCGTTGGGGCAAGTTAAAGTTAGCCGATGAAATTTCTCGGGTTTTTGATGAACTTTGTCCATCAGAACAAGTATGGAAAATTGACTCATTGGAATTAGATTTAGGTCAAATTGACTATGCAGATTTGCATGGTAGTTTGTCAAGAAATTTTTCCAAAGAACTTTCCAAGCAACTCAAAGAGTTACTATTTTATGCTAGTAGTAAAAATAGTAAGATTGATATTGTTGACAATACCACATCCAAATTATCCTTACTTAAAAGTTATTTGTCAAAAGGTTATATGCCTTGGTGGTATAAATCGGAGAGAGGTAATATTCATGAAGTATTACAAGACCTTTTAAAAACGGATAGGACTGAAACAATTAATTTGTTAAGATATGCTGGTAAATCTGATGATGTACGAAGGAGAATGTCTTGGCAATTCAACCATGATGCATTAATTAAAATTGTAGTGGGTCTAGAACCAAATAACCACCAACAAATAATTGAATTTAAGGATAAATTTGTAGACATACAGAACAGTGATAAAATTGTTCAAACTAATTCTTCTGATTTTTCTAGAGAAGCTTGGTTTTGGGTATTAAGCCATATATTGGTAGAAAGAGGGTCACTTTTTAATAAAGTAACATTTATGAAAAGTATGCTAGCTCAGATGGCATTTCGGTATAATTTTAAGTACGGAAGTTTAATTGAGCTGATAGAAAGAACGATTAAAATACTTGCAATAAATTCTCCTATTCAATCTGATTTTATAATTACCTTAACAATTATTTCAGAAGAAAATAAGTTAGAAAGAAAGAAAATTGAAGCGAGCAGAGCAACTCAGTTGGACTATTGGAGTTTGTTAGAAAAATATTTGTTGGGTAAAAATGACAAGACTAACAAATTAACTTCGGCTGATGTAAACGATTTAATTAGTAGTCTTTCTCGAGAAAATAAACCGGAATTTGTTACATGGTTATTAACACTTAAAAAAGATTCAGTAAAGTGGTCAGCATTGCTTTTAACTAGCAATGAAAAAACGTATGGGATACTAATTCATGCCTTGGCTCCGGTACATTTCGATAACTTAATAGCTACCATTAGGGTACTATCTAAATTGTTAATAAGCAATCAATTTTCAACTACGAAAAATGATTTATGGAGTCTAAGTTTGAACTATCTAACCGAAAATAAAAACAGGAGAATTGATACTAATTCCTATACTAAACATTTAGTTGATGTATTGGCAGAGAAAGAAAAAATATCAAAACTAAATTTATTGGCTAAATGTACACAATTGAAAAATTGGCCGAATGATAAGTCCAAAACAAGTATTGAGTTATACGTAGGGATGAACTCATTATTTAAAGAAGAAATTGGAGTGGGGAGTACAGATGTCCTTAATCAACGAATAAATGAATTGTTACATAAGTTAGAACATCATGCTTTAAATGATAAAAAGCTAACTAACTTGAATTATGAATTACTGGTTAGGTGGGCTCAAACCAATCCTAAAGAAACTTTTGTAGCAATGCTCCAATACGAGCAAAAAGACCGTTTACAAGAATTTCTGAATACCTATTTGAAAAATCGACATGCTCATTTAATAATAGAAAAGTTAAACAATAAATCGGCTAAAATAGTATGTTCAGTTCAAGAAGTATTAAAAGAATTATGTAGTAATAATGCACTTGCTCCAGTGGTGCAATTAATTGAGGACAAATTAATGTTGATAGGGCTTCAAATAATGTTGATTAGGCCGAATCTTTCCAATGTCGACTTTATTAAAGAGCTTTTAGCACAATCGTCTCGGGTTATGTCTAAGAAGCAATTGGAATTATTCAATGAACTAATAGATCATTTATTGGGGCATAAAAAAATACTCGCTACACAAATTTCAAAGGCAGGAATAATAGATTTAAAAAAGAATTTTCAGGTCATTAAAGATCAAGAAATTCTAATCAGGACTCATGAATTAATTTCGAATTCGGGAAGTGACCGGATAGAAATAGGAAACTTTTTACTGAATAATTTTAAAGATGAAGTTTTCGTTGCTGCAAGAAAGTCTGATGATGATGATTTGCAATTGATATTGAATTATTTGGTACAGAATGGTAGTTTATTAAAGTCTTCTTTGATAGCTGATGCAATGCGAAAATTAACTCATGTTCATAGTAGTTCACAAAAGTCAAAAATTAGTACTGAACTCCTAGAGCTTTTTTGGAAATGTGTTTTACTCTACCAGGAGCATAAAGGAGATACTAAAAAATTCAAGATACTATTTAATAAAGCAATTGCTTTTCATTTTAATAGGAATACGGGTATTATAAAAGCGGATAGACCTAAAGTAAATACCGGTGTTCAATTAAAATCTGGCATTCAAATTACCCAGTCAAAACTTCAAAATATTGTTGCAAAGGGTATAGAAGTAGCTACTTTAACTATTAAAGATAAAAAGTTAGCTTTTGATTTATCGGAATGTTTACAATTAGGATTAGAATTGGATGCTGAGGCAATACAAAGTACATTATCTAAAATTTCGATTGCCGATAAGAGAATTAAAAACTTGGCTGAGGCTATTTCTTTCACTGATTTTTGTATGTTGATTTCTTCTAAAATTGGAATGAAGTCGTTCTTTGTGGCAACTGGTTCATTGCATAAAATTGTAAGGAATCTTGGTTCTAATGAATTAATAGAAAAGCTACTTTTTGATTTTTGGAAACTTACATGGCGTGCCATTCAAGCAACAAGAATGAATGCGAATAGTTTTTCTAAGTTTGTACAAAAAGTCATATTTGAAATAGCAAAGGAAAAGAATGTAAAAGCTTCTCATATATTAGAAGAAATTAGATCAAATAATATTGTTATAAACGTAGTACTAAAGAATTCGTTGCTTAAAGTACACGAGGTTTTTGAGCTTATACCTGATCAGGAAAAAGCAACTATTGCCGAAAGCAATTTAGAAAAATGTGAATCTAATGGGCTACTAGAAGAATTAACCTCTTCATTACTTATCAATAAACAAGTTCCTTCTTGGTATTCAGGAATGGATGTAGTTCCTTTTGAAACCACGCTTAATGAAATAATTGAGCACCACCCAATAGTATTCTTAAAAACCTTCCGATACGATATATCAGCGAAGGACCACAAGGCATGGATAAGTAATAGGGCAGATGCGGAAGTATTGCTTAAAACAATTAAAGCCTTACATCCTAATCTATCATCAAGGATGGATATGCTATTGAAATTGTATAAGGCATTTTTCCAACTCTCTATTGGGACCGTATCAGGAAATCAATTGCAAGCAATATTGTTGGATAAAATTCTATTGGCATGGTCTACCAATTACTGGAAATTACTGTCTACAGAAAATGTTTGGAATGAGTTGATGTGGGAAATGTGCACGAAAAGAGGTGTTTCCTCTGAGCAATTTTTATCAGCAATGCAAACACTTGAAAATCAGTTGCCATCGGCATTGCAAATTTCACTGAATTATGTACTAAAGAAAAATAAAAAACCTTTAAAAATAATTAATAATAACCAAGACGAAATTATGGAAAAACCAATTTTGACAACCAAACAAGAAATTCAAAAAGAAGGGATAGTAGTAAAGAATGCAGGAATGGTATTGATGGCTGATTACTTTAAAATGCTTTTTGATAGATTAGGTCTACTAAAGGAAAATGTTTTTTTAAGCGATGAAGCGCAGCTAAAATCAATTCACTATTTACAATATATAGTTACTGGACATTCGTCTACCCTAGAAAGCATGTTACCTTTAAACAAAGTTATTTGTGGAATAGAATTAAATGCTCCAATACCAGCTGGAATTGAAATTACAGCAGACCAATCGGAATTAATAAACGGATTAATAAAAGCCGTAATAGGGTATTGGCCGGCTATAGGAGAAACTTCCATTGATGGATTTCGTGGTAACTGGTTAGTGAGAGATGGAATGCTTACGGAACATGAAGATAAATGGGAATTAGTAGTAGAAAAAAGAGCTTACGACTTGCTAATTAGTAAGTCACCTTTCGCTTTTTCTATCATTAAATACCCATGGATGGAAAAACCAATTCATGTAACATGGCCATATTAAGCTATTGGAAAGGAATAAATTTATTTACATGAATAGAATTAGCCTTAGTTCAATAGGATATGATTTAAAAAAATAGCAATAAAATATATACTAATTAAAACAAATTCAAATGAATACTTATAACAATAATTTACATGCAAGTGTAATGGATTCATTGCGTAGTCAGGAATTGGAAACAAAGAGTACGGACTCTAAAGTAAATGCTGCTGTATTTTCACTTTATTATGCTGATGATGCAAAAGTGAATGCTGTTGAAAAGCATACTAAGGCCAAAAGTGCCTTACTTGATAAAGCAGGGGTAAAAAAACTAGCAGTGGAAAACAGTAATACTTCAACCAATGTTTTAACAGCTACAAAGCACGAAAAAGAATATGTTGATAGAGCCGTAAGTAATGCTGCTGTGAGTGCCACAAATGTGCAAATTGCTGCAACTGCCATTGTAAAATTAGCCAGTGACATGGGAAGTATATTTACAATTTTAGGGGCTGCTGATTTAAATTCAGACATCTACCAACAATGTAGAGAAGCATACCAAAAAATTAGTGAAACAGCTTATTGCGCAGAGGTAACTTCGCAACATGCAATGGAGGCCTCTACCTTAACAGCACAGGTTACTGCGGGTACTGTAGTACAACGAGCAACGGTTACTAACGAATCAGTAACAAAATTACTAAAAATAGCTGAAGGTGAATACAGCGCAGCTTCTGCTATTGTTGATGCCGATAATGCAAACATGGCACTAGCGAGTAAAACTGCTACTGCTGCAGAAGGTATTTTAGAAAAATCACGTGTTTATAATTTATCAGCTGAGTCTGCTTACAAAAAAAGTAATAGGGATTTAAACATGAATATTAGTGTTCCTACAGAAAGCCAAAGTAGTGATGGTTTTACAGTGAATTTTGATTTTATTCAAATGCCATTTGCTACAACTGTGGGAGCTAATTCTCCACTTTATCCTGTGCAAGACTATTATGTAATGCTGGTTAAGGAGAAGAAAACATCGATTTTTTCTATGTCTAATGCCGAAAACGTATTGCTAAATAGTTCGGTAGAAAAGCCTTTATTTATCAAATATCCGGTTACAGGAGAAACAGTTTCTGAAGGAACGGACTCTTGTTCTATAATAGTTAACCGTAGTGAAGCTTTTGATACGGATGGTGATGCCATTGCATTAGGACAAAACTATGCTGTTTTTGTATTAGCGGTTTATGAAACTACGTACAAAAAGAACCTTAATAATTTTGAAGATTATTTATCAGCACCATCATCAACATTTATGCTAACGGATCAGTTGTTAAGTCCAAATTTTGATTTGGCTATAGTTGGTGTAAAGGATAACGTCAATAATATGTGTGTAATTGATAATGTGTTAACATTCAACGTTGCTGGGAATAATGATAAAAATGTGGAATACAGATGCATGTTTTTACCGCAAGAAAAGGACATGATCAAGGCCATTTTATCCAAAGAGGCAATTGAGAAAAAACTAGTTGGATTGGAATTAAAAGCTACTGAATATAAAGTAGAAATAGAGGCTATAAATGAAAACCTAACGGAGTATAAAGCCACTAACCAAGATGAGTTGAAGAAATTGCGCGAAAAGCAAGAAATCTATCAAAAAATGGTAGGAAGGTTACGCTATAAATATACCGATGAACATGTTGCTGCTGCAGAAACGTCATTAAACCGCTTACGTGAGCTTGCTATAGGTTTACAAACCTTAGAACAGGAATTGCAAAAGGAGGCAGCTTTATTGGATACAGTAGAAGATGAAACGGCAATTATTTTAGCTAGCATTAAAGAAAATTCAGAAGAAAATAATCCTAAAGTGAAATTGGCCAAACTGAAAGCGAATATAAAAACACTTAACTTTTTCTTTAATGATACATTGGCTACTCATGTACCATTTGGTAGTTATTTTACAGCTACTGCAGTGGTAAAAAAAGCAAAGAAGGGTACTTCTGAATCGGTTGATTGTATATGTGTTTTAGAACCTGGAGTAACGGATAATTTTGGGAATATGTTGGTAGACGGCAATTACTATACACCTGTTGTACTTACTATAAGTACAGAAGATGAGAAGAATGCGGTGAAATACAGCAATTCCTTATCAGATTTTAATGCAACTCCAATGTTTAAATTTAAAGCGCAAAGCTAAAAGTAGTAGGAACTAAAAGATTTAAAATTATGACAACAAGTAAATCAAAAACACCATTTTCATTGTCTTCTGCGAAATACGGTATTACAGAAAAAAAGAAAGAAGAATTAGATGAACTTCAAATAAACATACTACAAACGCAGCGAAACGTTGATCAGGAAACAGCCATTGTTACCGCACTAAGCGAAAAATCAGAAAAGCTAAAAGGCTTTTTGGAGGTTTCTGAAACAAATAGTACACAAGCATTATCCAATAGAAATTTGGTAGATGAAATAGTAACACTTACTGAGAATTTGCAAAGCAATTCTAAAATTGCTTTTACGGAAATGGTACAAGCAAAAGCGAAAACTCAAGTGGTTTCTATAGAGATAAAGGCATTGATTGATAAATTAATATTTTCTGCTGAGTTGATTAACAAGTTATCCAATTTGGTCATTCGAAAAAAGGCACAAAACCCTCTAATTTCTAACGAATTGGTTACCATGGTGGGTAAAGCAGGAGCAGATGCTAATAACGCTGTGGCTTTAACCTTAGTGGCATTAAAATCGGTGTACACTGCTTTAAGTACAAGTATTGAATCTAGAGCGTCTACTGCATTGCAGTACAATCAAGTGAAAGATTTATATACAGCACTTTCTGGAATTTTAGTAACGGAATCAGATGATAGGCTTGAAGGAGACTCAATGATAAATGCTACCAAAACTATAAAGGCAAATAATAGTGGTACCGGTAAAAAACTAAATAAATGTATTAAGGAATTGTTGTATGAAGCGTATGATAACGCTCAGGTGGAATATGATATATTACATCAGGCGAGTATGGATACAACCAAACAACTGAACTCTGCAAAATTCAAACTTGATAAAAAGCAGGTCCAATTAACTTCTTATGAAGCAGGATTGGCTGCAGCAAAAGCAGCAGCATTGGCTTAATTTGTTCAGGTCAAGAATTGCGTCATTGCGATGAATGCAACGGAATTTAGTGAAGAAGTAATCTCAATATAAACATGAGATTGCTTCAAATTACGCACTATCGCTTATAATTTTCGCAATGACGAATTGATGTTCAGGTTTTAACATAAAAATAAAATAGTTTACAACAACTACAATGGCGATAACAACTCTTCAAAACGAAATAGACTGGTTAACGGCGGTTATTAATCAAGTGATTACTTCTTATTTAAAGCAAGAAGGGCATGAGAATGATTGGCAGGGCATAGCTCCTCCCAATTTATCGGAGCTTGACTCTTTTTATTCCGGTAAAGTAAACGAGTGGAACCTAAATGTATATGAGCGACTGGCTTTAGTATTAGCGATTACTCCACATATTAGACCTGATGCTTTGGACATCTTTTTTGGTAAGAACCAAATGTATGATAGGGGGTTTACTGAGTTTGGTGGTGTGGTTAACGATAGTCACAATGGCTTTTTACCAACGGGACAAACATTTAACTTTTTAGTGAGTGGAAACGATCCACAACTGAGGGCAGCAGTTCAAAAAGTGTTTAGTAAGGAAGGCGTTTTAATAAAAGAAGATGTTATCGATTTAGGAACTACCGATGATTTTATACCCAACTTAAATGGGGTGTTGAGTATAAGTAATAAGTGGGTACATTATTTTTTAACGGGTGAAGAGTTGTTATTAGAACATACGGCTTCGTTTCCAGCACAAAAAATTACCACCAATTTAGAGTGGGATGATGTGGTGTTGGATGAAACTGTTATGAATCAAGTATTAGAACTGAATTCCTGGTTAAAACATGGAGAAACCTTAATGAATGATTGGGGACTTTCTAAACAGCTAAAACGTGGTTATCGTACTTTGTTTTATGGTCCTTCAGGTACCGGAAAAACATTAACAGCTACTTTGTTGGGGAAGACATCTGGTAGGGATGTCTATAAAATAGATTTGTCCATGATTGTATCCAAATACATAGGAGAAACCGAAAAAAACCTCTCTAGAATATTTGATACTGCCGAACATAAAAACTGGATTTTGTTTTTTGATGAGGCCGATGCTTTGTACGGGAAAAGAACAGCAGCCAATAGTTCTAACGACAGGCATGCCAATCAGCAAACTGCTTATTTATTACAGCGTATAGAGGATTTTCCGGGAGTTGTAATATTGGCTTCCAACCTAAAAGGCAATATGGATGAAGCATTTAGTAGAAGATTTCAGAGCATGATTCGTTTTAAGATACCTGCGGTAGAGGAGCGTTTTAAACTGTGGCAAAATGCCTTTTCAGGAAAATGTACCTTGAGTTCCGATATTGACCTATGGGAAATATCCGAAAACTATGAAATAACAGGTGGTTCCATAATAAACGTGCTGAGGTATTGCGCCTTATCTGCCATAGAACGAAACGACAATGTGGTAACCCAACATGAATTGATTACAGCTCTGAGAAAGGAGTTTGGAAAAGAAAATAAAACAGTTGCTAATTTATGATGTGTTTAACCTTAAAAACTAATTACGTCATTGCGATGAATGGAAAGGAGTGGAATAAAGAAGCAATCTCAATAATAGAGGCAGACTGCTTCAAATTAAAAACTAATTGGCATGACAAAAAACTTTCCCATAGAAAATGAAGCATTGGTATTTTCCAATACATGGCCAGAGCACCATAAATTGGAGTTGTATGTGGGTAAATGGGGAGAATTTTTTAGCGAGCAAGAAATTAAAATCATCATTGCAGTTGCACTGAATTACTGTACACAAAACGCAACGTTGAAAATAATTGGGTATTTAATTATTGGAGAACAAGTGAGCTTAATAGTAGCGGGTACAAAAGAACAATGGGATAAAGTTAGTACTGTTTTTTACGAGCAAACGGCTAGAAGGGTAACAGAATTTTTGAAGCAAAACAAGAGTGATAACTTAAGTAGTTGGGAAAATGAAAATTCAAGTGAGCAATTAAACGGATTGTATGAGCCGTACCCTTTTACCAATCAGTACCTGACACTGTTACTTACGGGGCAAAAAATTGACTTGCCCTATTATAATGCTGAAGTAGTACAATTGAAAGACCAAGTTGCTAGCTATGATTTTTGCTCTGCCTTAGATTATTCAGGCGCGAAAGGGCCAGTTCTGGTGACAACTAGTTGGCTTAAAAAGAATACAACAAATAAAACCAAGTGGTATGAGCTATAAACGTGAAAATAAGTTTGAACAAAGCAGATCAGTTTCTGCTGCTAATGCTAGGAGTGGGAATACAAGAGGAGTGAGCTTGGAGGATATGCGCCCAAGTTCCCAACCTGTACAGAAAATGGCTAACAATACAGGTTTACCTGATAACTTAAAAACGGGTATGGAAAATTTGTCGGGTATGAGTTTGGACCATGTTAAGGTGCACTACAATTCCTCTAAACCGGCTGCGGTACAAGCACATGCCTATGCCCAAGGAAGTAACATTCATTTAGGGAGCGGACAAGAAAAACACCTACCACATGAATTAAGCCATGTAGTACAGCAAGCACAAGGACGTGTAAAAGCTACAACAAGTGTAAACGGTATGGCGGTAAATGATAATGCTGGTTTAGAAAAAGAGGCTGATGTAATGGGAGCAAAGGCACTTAATAATTAAACTATGGCAACAATTGAAAATATACAAATAGAGTATGTTATCCATAGAAATAAGCGTAGGGTAAAATTGGTGTTTAAAAGGAATGATGAATTGATACGTAAAGTCAGAACCATTACCGATTGCAGATGGAGTGCGACTATGCGTTGCTGGCACATTCCTGATGATTCCAAAAGCTTGGATTTACTAAAGAAATTGTTTAGCAGCCAACTTCAAATAGTTAAGTCGGTGCAGCCAGTAGAAATATCTGCTCCAAAGCCACAAAAACAGAAGAGTAAGTCCCAAACACGAATACCTGATTTGTGTTTGGAACAAATGAAAATAAAAAGATATAGCAAAAATACGATAAGTACCTATAGTTCAGTATTAAATACTTTTTTTAAATTTTACAAGGACTATAAACCTGAAAACATAACTCAAGAACAGATAAGAAAATACATGCTTCATTTAGTTGAAAATAGAGATGTAACAGCAGTATATCAAAGGCAAACGGTTAATGCGATAAAATTTTATTACGAAAAAGTATTGGGTGAAACTTTGCATCCTATGAACGTGCAAAGGCCTAAAAAACCGAAAAAACTTCCAATAGTTTTAAGCGAAAGTGAAGTAGCGCTTCTTTTATTACAAGTAACTAATTTAAAGCACAAGTGTATTCTGTTTACTATTTATTCTGGAGGTTTACGAAGATCCGAAGTATTAAACTTAAAACCTACTGATATAGATTCTGAACGAAATTGTATCATTATTAGGGATGCAAAGGGAAATAAGGATAGAAACACTTTGTTATCAAAGAAATTACTTGAACTCTTGAGGACATATTACAAACAATACAAACCTAAGGACTACTTATTTGAGGGCGCCAATGGAGGAAAATATTCAATAACAAGTGTTCGTAAAATTTTTGGACGTGCATTGACTAAATCTGGGATTAGAAAAGATGCTCATTTACATACGTTACGACATAGCTTTGCTACGCATCTTTTAGAACGGGGTACGGATTTAAGGTATATTCAATCGTTACTTGGACACAGTAGTTCAAAAACTACGGAGATTTATACCCATATAACAACTAAAGGCTTCGATAATATTCCATCTCCTTTAGATGAGATGGAAATATGAAATAGTGGCTCTTTAACACCTTATTTAGGTGTTAAAGAGCCATTAAGTAATAAAGATATAGTATAAATAAAAGCCACCGTGTTCCACAGTGGCATGTTATAGGCAACTGAAAAAGCCTATAACAGCCGTTAAAGTCCAAATTAAAAAGGTTTGAGATATGTATGAGCAAGTAGAGAAGCCGAAAGAGAATAAAAGTAAAGCGGTTGCTAATTTTGTTACTCAGAAAAAAAGTGGTGGGAAGCAAGGTTTGGGGTTTGTGGATAATCGCTATAATTCTGTGAGCCAAAGAAAAATCAGGCTAGAGAGAGATGAAAGTCGAATACTCCAGTTGGCGAAAAAAGTTATAAATTCGAGAACACAAGAAACTAAGGATGTTGAAGATGATTACACATTAGCTTGGGGAGAGAAATTTGTAACTGAAGAAAGTACACTGCAAGGAGAAGTGAAGGAGTCTAAGACGCAGGTGGTTGTTGCGTCAGGAAAGAAGAAAGAGGAGGTGTTTGGAAGCGCACCAAAGACAAAACCAAACTTCTATAATTTGAAGGATTCGGATATATCTATTCAGTATAATGGTACTCGTACAAAGACTATGGCTAATGTGATTTTTAAATTTTTAGCATCAAGATCCGGAATGTCAGATACTTTTATTTTTGAAGTTCATGTCCACCCTAATTTACCTTTCAAGTCTGGGGATTTAGGGCCATGTCATGCGAAAGATGGAACTAACGGGGCTGACCTAGACTTGCCTGTGGCTAAAGCTAAAATGCCTTATGAGAAATCTCTTAAGGACTGGTACGATTTCGCACATGAACTATTGAAGAAAAATTAAAAGGTTTGAGATATGTATGAACAAGTAGAGAAGCCTAAAGATAAAAAAAGTAAAGCTGTTGCTAACTCGATTACTCAGAAGACGAGTAATGTGAAGCAAAGTTTTAGGTTTATTGATAATCGACCTGATAGTATCGTGCAAAAAAATAATTCTACCAAAATTCCAGTTCAGCGTATTCTGGACACGAGTGGAGTGTCCACTCCTATACTACGCACAGATATTGATAATATGGTTCGATCCCAATCTGAGTTGTCAGAAATGGCCAATGACCCAAAATTCACCTTGAAAGTTTTCGACACATTAACTGGAAGCGGACAGGGTGAAACGACACTTCCAGACGATGATACCGCTCGAGTCAATCTGAATATCATAAAGGTTATTGACAGTGCTGAACGGCTCCGTGTCGCGCATCATGAAATCACCATCCACGCTCTCAGGCGTTTTAGAGATTGGCTAGGGGGGGCTCCCAAGGTCGCAAAGCCACACTACGATCACGTTGCTTTACTAGATACCCGTATTGTGGGTAATCCTATGCACCATTCACACTTGAAGGGGCGTGAAGAGCTAGCGAAGATGCTACTCGCCAAAAGTGATTATGAAGGCTTTAGACGTAGCTTGAGTAGTTGGCGTAAAGAAATTAACGAACACGTTCCTAAAGGGCTCGTAGGAAAAGGTGCACCAGGACATCATGTCCGCTCCATGTGGCAAGAGGCGGCCTCAAAATCAGAGAGTGAGAGAAGTTCGGATCAACAAGAAATCGTGGATGCTATTCAAACAGAAACACCAGGCTACCAAGAGAAAGAGTTAGCAGACAAAGCAAAAGCAAAGGCTGTCGCTATCTTTAAGCGGGTCGCATCTGATCGCTTAGCCGAATTAGAGGTGATGGTTCACCAATACGAGCAGTCTGGCGATGATGTCTCTAGGATGCAAATGAAAGGTGAATACGATCAACTCAGTCAAGTGCTTACTCATAAAGACTTTAATTAGGCCTTTGTATGTAAAAAAAAAGAGGCACTCATAAGTGGGAAAGTTGAATAAATCGATGGACTGTATCGATTGAAGCCCATAACAAAACCTAAAAGCCATTGAAAACGTCTTTTAGCCCCATTGTTATAGGCAATGAAGATAGCCTATAACAACTAGCAAATAAAAATTTTAGAAGGTTTGAGATATGTATGAACAAGTAGAGAAACCAAAAGAGACTAAGAATAAGACGGTTGCTAATTCAGTTGCGCAGAAGAAAAATAATGAGAAGCAAGGTTTTGGGTTTGTGGATAACCGACCAGAAGCTATTATGCAAAGAAGGCTACATGAGACAGTGAATAAAAACCAAAAAGTGAAACTAAACCACCAATTAGAGACTATGGATTTTAGCCACACTTCACAATTTCAGCCTAAAAAAGAAACTGGAATATCTGAAATTGGCGAAGCGAATACCATGCAATTTGTTATTGACACTACCCCTCTTCTCACTCCTGCGGAAAAAGCGGTTGCAGCTGCTGACGCTGCGGCGGCAGCCGCAACTGCTGGGTTACCAAGTGCCTACCAACCTCCAACTCTTCCTGATATGGCACCTGTAATTTCCGATGCTAAATTAGCCGAAAGAACAAGTGGTGGTCAAGGGGGATTATATACTCCTCCTGCTGTAAGCACGGGAGAATTGGCTTCAGCCGCAGTGGCAAGTGCTTCTGGAAAAATCGATACTGCCGCAATGGCAACTTTGGATGCTGAAGATAGGATGCAAGCGGCCATTCGCCACAGAGTTGGTGGTTCAGTACCTTCTGAAATGGCTGCAGGGAGTTTTGGAGACAGACTTTTACCAGACAGCGAAGCCGTTGCTGCTCATCGACTTCAAGGACGAAAAGATCAGGTCAAAGCAGCAGCCGGGAAGAAAGTATCAAGTGCAATAGCGCCTGGTGCAGGTGGTTTAGTCAATGCTGTACATACCGCTCATCAGGGATTTGAAACTGCAGAAGCAGTAAGTGGTAGTGGGGATGCTGAACTTGTAGCTGCAGCTATGACACTGGCTTCATCGAAAAAGAAAAAGGGAGGCAGCCAAGCTGTAGCTACTGCCGGAGGAGTAGGGGCTGGAGCTGCCATTGGTCAAATAGCCATACCGGTTCCGGTATTAGGTGCCGTAATTGGCGGAATTGTAGGGTTTCTTGCTGCTCAGGGCATTCAAAAGGGGGCGGATGAACTTTTGCAGAATAAAACTACATTAAAAGAGGCTGCTAATATCATTTTTACTAAAGCACATGCTGGTGATGAAGCTGCTTTAAAAATATTTGATGCTTTAAGTATTAACAGGGACGTGGCTGCTGTAGAAGATGGTTATAAAGTACTTAATAAGACCATGGGTGTTTAGTTTTCATACTTCAGATAGAAACTAACTACTATGGATACCCATAGTAGATTTACAGAAGAAAAGTGACTCTAATGATAGCGAAACAAAGTGGACTTAAAAATCCTTGCGGCATAAAGCCCATAACAAAACCTAAAAATCATTAAAACGCTTTTTAGCCCAATTGTTATAGCAAGTGTAAGAGAGCTTAAGTAATAAAAGACTATAAAAAAATAAAATATGTTTGAACATAAGGAGAAACCAAAAGAGAGTAAAAGTAGAGTAGTAGTCAATACTGTTGTTCAGAAGAGAAGTAGTGGCGAGCAAGCTTCTGGGTTATTGGATAATCGACCGGAGACGTCTGTGCAAAGAAAACTAAAGGAGGTAACTATTAATCGTAATGTCAGTCAGCTTGTAGGAGTTGGGGAAAAAGGGAATCCTTCAACTTCTCGATTATCCCCTGAGGCAAATCGTGATATTGTGCACGAAATGCAAATCAAACACGCAGATATCTTTAGAAGACAAGTATTGGCATTAAGCAATTACGATGCAAGGCATGACATCTTGGAACGAAACGACAAAAGGGAAGAATATAATAAGTTAAACTCTTCTAGGCGTGAAGGATGGACTGGTGCTTTACATCACCCCGTTGAATAAGAACCTTCTAAAGAATTCAAATCTCAACTCTTATAAACAATTTAAGGTGTATGAAGAAATAAAGAAATTAATATGAAAGAAGAGAAAGAAAAAAGAGTAAATGATAAAGCAGACAATGCAGTCCTTGCATTAGTAGGAGGGGCTATTGGACTATCTGCTTATGTTTGGGATTTGAGTTTTAACTTAGGCGCATTTGGGGTTATTTTTATGGGACACATTATAGCCATATGGCTATTTTCCTTAAGTATCCTTTTGGTAACAAAAGTGGTACAAAATATGGCTATACCGGGCAACAAATGGCTAGAGTATTTAATGCTCCCTTTGCCTAGCATTTGGCTACTATTTAGAATTATCGATGATCCCTTAGTATTCGGGCAGCTAACAGATTATTTGCTGCACATAGCAAGTATTTTATCTCTTGTAATATCCTTACCGTATTTAGTCTATCTTTTTTTTTACTTTACCAACCCCAATATTTTAAAGCTTAAAGGTAAACTGATAGCAGGCTTGGTTGGCTTTGTTCTATTAATAGGAGGAGTGGGCCACACCTTAGGAAAACACAACTACTTAATAATGTCTTGCGAGAACTTTATTGTTAGTGGGCAAGACAAACCAAAAAATTGCCTTTGTGAAAAGAAGCTAGCTAATAAAATAACCGAAAAGACACCCTCGACTAAAGTGAATTGATCTTTGTTTGATTCTCTGGAAATCCGAGTAGTTTGTGTTTTTTTTGAGATCCGAACTTTAAAAAAGTGTTTACTAGCGAAATTGTTAGTGCATGAATATACATTTCGTAGACAGCTTTCATTTTACAACAATTTAAGTAGGAATGTTTTAAACTAGTAGCATATATTTATATCGTGTTGGCAAAAACTAACTACCTGAATAGAAGAAGTATGAGGAATCAGGTAGGCAAAAAGTAAAAAGTAAAAATATAATACATAATAGAACTAATACAACTAACCGAAAATACATTGTACATATGAAAAACGTTACATTTCTTATTATAATCACGTTTTTGTTCACATCATGTGGATCAAAACATAATAAAACTAGTGAGGTTGATTCTCTATTGGATTTTGGATTTTTAGAAGAATCAACTAAAGGTTCGGAAAAAGCCAAAGCTGGTAATTCACCTGCCACTTCTGATATTTTTAAAAGTGCATCAAGTACCCATTACGGAGTTGATCTTTCACATTGGCAAGGTGATATAATGTCTACAATGGATAAAGAGAAGGATAAGCTTAGTTTTATTATTTGTAAAGCAACAGGAGGAGAATATTATATTGACCCTAAATTTAGAACAAATTGGCGTGCGATAAAAGCCAAAGGTTTTATTCGAGGAGCTTACCATTTTTACCTTTGTGCCAATAACCCGAAAAAACAAGCGGAGCATTTCTGCAATACAATATCTGATATAGGTGCCACTGACATCGCTCCAATATTAGATATAGAGCAAGGTAGTATGACAAAAGATGTTTCCGGTAAACAGATGGTAAAAGATATTTTAGTTTTCCTTAAAGAAGTAGAGAAAAAAATAGGAAGAAAACCAATATTGTATACTGATTACGCTTTTGCTCAGGAGTATTTTAAAAACTCTAAACATTCTTCTGATTTGGCGGAATACGATCTTTGGTTGGCCGAATATTCAGGTTCTGCTAAGCCAAAAGTGCCAGACACTTGGGCAGCCAAAGGCTATAAAATATGGCAAAAAAGTGCATCATATCACCTAGATTCTCAACATGTGGATCATGATGAATATTCAGGATTACTAAGCGAAATTGTAAAATAATATAATCTTTATTTCTAATGAATTTATCTAAAAAATTACCTCTAGTAATAACTATAGTATTAATAGGGCTATCTCTTTTCGGCGTGTTTGAAGAAAAAGCATTCCAATTTGTAAGTGAGGTATATAAAAAAAACTTAAGTTTTTTAGCCTTAACCACTGAGCTTAAAGTAATGGTTGCTGGAATTAGTTCCATAAAAATTCCTTTTGTAGACGGTATGACATCGGATATAAACGGAACTATTGGAAAGATTCAACATTACCTTTTGTTAACCAATGTAATTTCTTTCTTACAAGTAATACTTATTTCAATTAGTAAAAGTTGGATACTTAAAGTGGGGACAGTTGTTCTATTTGCATTAAGTTTCGTTAAAAATACTAAAGTACTTTGTACAAAACTTTTATTGATGACATTGGCATTAAACCCTGGTTTAACCTTGTATTCAGTAGCGGTTCAACAAATTTCTCAAGAAGCCTCTATAGATTTTGGAGACAAATATCTTCAAAAACTGAAGACTTCGGTGAATGCTGTTAAAACGGAAAAAGCGGCGTTAATGATGCAACACGCTAGTGATATCACCAAAATTAATAACGGACAGAAAGGGATTCATATTTTAAAAAGGTTTAGAGAAAATGTTGCGTATGATTTCAAAAAAGCAAAACTTGATATAAAAGGGGAATACACTAATATTCGTCTTTTAATTCACGAAGGAGGTCATGAGATGATGAGTAAAATATTTGGTTTTTGCTCCATGATTCTTTTTACCATGATTTTACTCCCTCTAGGGTATGCATTATTGATTTATATTTTATTCAATACGCTATTTAAAAATAATGCTTTGCAATTGGCAGGGGGAGCTGAAGCTAGCTTAGCTACCGATGTGAAAAATGCAACTAAGTCAAGTTTCAAAAGTAAACTAGCTAACATTTTTAAAAATTATAAAAAAGAATTTCATTCGGTTACGGATAAGGTTCAAAACTCAGATGTTTTTCAAAAAGTAAAATCTGAAGCAGAAACAGTTGAAGGTAAAGTTGTTTCAAAAGTAAAGAGTGTTGCAAACGGAGAAATGGATCACTTGAAATCGCATATTACTGATGAAGTATCCAAAATAAGGGGTGAAGTATTAGGCAATATAAAATCACATATAACTGATGAAGTTTCCAAAATAAAGAGTGAAGTAGTGGGCAACGTAAAATCACACATTACTGATGAGGTGTCTAAAATAAAAGGCGAAGTATCAGATAAAATAGATCAAGTAAAAACCAATGTTGCTCAAGATATTGATACCGTGAAAACTAAAGTTAAATCAAAAGTTTCTAAAAAAGCTGCTTCTGGAAAAGAACCAGCAACTAAGAAAGAAGAAGACCATTCATCGAATGTGCTCTCCATATAAAAATAGCTTCTTCATTTTATTAAAAATGAAATTATTTACTATATGTGATACTGTAAGATGATTAAACAGTTAGCCAGGTAAAAACTATAAACCTAACTAATAATGGACATTTAAAAAAATTTAATTAGAATTACATCAGGATATTTTGAAGATACATCCGCTCCTTGACATTTGAGCGTTAGCGGTAATAGCAAGGAAGTAATGTGATGTTAAATGGAAGTTAGAGATATTATTGCCATTTGTAATGGCCACACGAAAGCTACTTAGAAATATGTAGCTTTTTTGTGTTTTAAATATATGAGTAAAGGCACGATTAGTTATCATATTATTGATGAAATGAGTTTTATTTTTTAACTTTTAGTACAGTTAAGTGGATAGATATATTTACGAATAAGAAGTACAGAGATATTGTAGTAGAAAGTTTTGTGTATTATGAGTAATCATATAGATTTAATAGCAAGAACAAAAGAAGGTTTTAAATTATCGAGTATTTTACGTGACATGAAAAAGGATGCCAATAAACAAATTATAAAGATAATATAGAAAGCCCTATAAAGCCGATGAGATTGGTTGCTGTCGTCAGCTATAAAAATAGTAATAAACAAAGTTATCAACCATTAGCATGTAATAAAATCATTATAGGATGATATTTTCGTTTGTAGGTTTGTGTAACCACATATTTTGTTTAAAAACCTACGAACTTAGTTAATTGTTATTTGGTTATATATACACTAAAATCAATGAAAATGGATCTAATTTAAGGTGTCCTATTCGGTTACCTTTTTTATATTATTTTTTGAATCCCTTGGATACACCGGAATAATTAATGTGGTTGGGGATCCTCTTTCTCCGCTAAAACCCTTACAATCGTATGATTTGTAAGGGTTTATTTTTTTGGTGACAATTCGTTTTATTTTAAAGCTGTTTGTTATTAGTAATCAATCAATCAATCAATCATTCTTTCTTGATTTCAACCTTTTTTTTGCATTGATGTTGTTGTATGTAAACTTGATTTACTCTATCACAAAATCATCATAATGATATACGTGAAAATTGTTTGAAGTTTGTTAAAAACACGTGTATGCTTAGTTTTTTTATAATTTATTTGCTCAGCATCCTATCTTAGTCATTTTAAAACCCCATTGCATTTTCGGTTTGTAGCAACATGATTTTGTCCTGTTTGTTTCATATCAATAATTAAAAGGACAATATGGGAATAGAGTACGTTCAAGGATACGTTTGCTTTTCAATCTAAATAAATGTTGGTTTTTAAAAATTCGTACAATGTCTTTTTTGTTTTTTTGCAGCCTTACGGAAATCCGTAAGGCTATTTTTTTTGTCTGCAGTATTTTTAACATCATTCAACTAGAAAAATAGAAAGGTGTTTAAAAGAAAGAAGTATCTTCGGTTTAAACTAAAAGTTAAATTATGGCGCAAAATTTTTAAAGGGCGCTCTATAAATATTAGTGGTATTTTAAAGGTTAAATTTTGGACGTTTTACAAAACAAATTAATAAACAATGAAGACATCTTTTACAGCAATAGATTTTGAAACAGCCACGAAACATCATATTTGTTCTGTGGGAATAGTAACTTTTGAAAACGGAGAAATTATTGACGAATACCATGCTTTAATTAAACCACCAAATAATGAGTATAATTGGCACAATATCCAAGTGCACGGAATTACACAAAGGCATACTCAAAATGTCCCGAGTTTTAATGAAATATATCCTGAAATAAAGAAGCGTATTCACGGTAAAACACTAGTCGCTCACAATGAAAGTTTTGACAGAAATGTGTTGACGAAAACAATGCGAGATTACAACATAGAGTATTCAGAGTTGAATATTTCAGAAAAATGGGTATGCACAATGAAAATATATAAGGCTAAAGGGTATAAACCAGCAAATTTAAATGCGTGTTGTCAAAAGAATAATATCCAGTTGGAACACCATCAAGCATTATCTGATGCACGTGCTTGTGGGAAACTATTTTTAATTGCTTAATAAAATAAATTTATGTCAAGCGAAAATATTAAAGAGTAAATAAATTCAGCTTATCCAGATGAGGATATATATATATATATATATACTGCAAGTAAGTATTTAAAAGAGTTGATTTCAATTATAATGACATATTAGAAGCTATAAAAGATATTGAACTTAATGGGGTTAAATATAAAATTCACTTCCTTATAACGTAATATTAGTAAAAAAATATAAATTTTATGAAAAAAATTGTGGAGTATTTGTTTTATATAATAGGTTTTTTTCTTGTTTATAGACTAATGAATTATGTGTTACAAGCAGTAATTAATAGTATTGCTTTACCTTAATAAACAAACTAACTTAAATGAAAAATATTGTAAAACTCTTTTTATTTACTCTAAGTTTTTGTGCTATAGCTCAAAAAGCTCCTAAAGTAATACTGAAAGATTCCAGTCAATTAAAACTATCAAGTTTAAAAGTAGATGTCAAAATTATTGGAAATTTTGCAACTACAACGTATGACATGAAGTTTTACAATGAACTAGATAGAACTCTAGAAGGGGAGTTGACTTTTCCTTTAGGTGAAGGACAGTCAGTTTCAAATTTTGCAATGGATGTAAATGGAAAACTACGCCAAGCAGTAATTGTAGAAAAGGAATTAGCACGGGTAGCTTTTGAAAATACAATTCGTCAAAAGATTGATCCAGGTCTATTAGAAAAAACAGAGGGGAATAACTATAAGGCTAGAGTATATCCTATCCTTCCTGAAAAGCAGAAACAAATTGTTATTACCTATGAACAAGAATTACGAACAGTAAATGATTTTATGGTGTATGAATTACCCTTAAATATCTCTGAAAAACTAGCTAAATTCTCAATTAACTTAGATATTATGGTAGGTGACGCCATCCCTACATTTAAAAACAATCCGTATAAAGAGCTTAATTTTAATACGAACAAAGATGGGTTTCATGCTGAAATAACAAAAAGCAACCATAAACCTAAAAAAGCCATTGTTTTAAAAATACCTAACAATTCCTTAAAAGAAAAAGTACTAAGCTATAATGATTATTTCTATGCGTATAAAGCACTAAAACCTAATACTAGGTTAAAGTCAAAGCCGAATAAAATAGCATTATTTTGGGATGTATCTTATTCTTTGAAAAATAGAAATATATCAGAAGAAGTAAATTTATTAGAAGCCTATTTTAAGTATTTACAGAATGTTGAAGTTGAATTTATTTCTTTTAGCAATACTATTATAGCTCAAAAAAAAATAGAGATTAAAAACGGAAATTGGAATGAGTTAAAACAACTGATTAAAAATACCGTGTATGATGGGGGGACGAACTTCAATGTACTTTCTAAATTAAAATTAAAAACAGATGAAACACTTTTGTTTACTGATGGTTTAGATAACTTGGGTGAGTTTTTTCCCAATAATAAAAAACCAGTGTATTCAATTAACTCATTGGTTTCTGCTAATCATGAAGAACTGAATAATATAGCCACAATATCTGGTGGTGCTTATATCAATTTGGTTAGACTAAAAAGTAAAGAAGCACTAAAGCAATTAAAAAATGAACCCTTTCAGTTTTTAGGGATATCAAAAAACAAAAAAATTACTAATGTATACCCTCAAATAAATACTAATGTAACTACTGATTTTTCAATTGCAGGGAGGTTTTCTGAAAACACAACTATTGAATTACTTTTTGGGTATAGTGGTAAAGTCACTCAAAAATTAAACGTTCCTATTCTAAGCGGAGCGCAAAATAGTTTAGTCAAACGTTTGTGGGCAAAGCAAAAACTAAGTGCTTTAAATTTCAATAAAGAAGAAAATAAAAAAGAGATTATAGCCCTCGCAACTCAAAATCACTTAATAACCGACTATACCTCTATGCTAATTTTAGATAGGTTAGAAGATTATGTGCGTTACAGAATTGAACCTCCAAAAGAATTAAAAAAAGAGTATAAAGAACGTATTAAGAATATAAAAGAAGAAGAGGTTTACAGGCAAGCTGTAGTCGAAAGAAAAAAAGATAAAATATTTAGTAATTATTTAGAAATTAATGAATGGTACAATAAAAAATTTCCTAAAAAAATAAATAAAATTGTAAAAAATAAGACGTCTCAGATTGTAGAGCCAGTCATAAACACTCCTGTTATAGATACAACTTCAATAGCAACACCAGTAATAACAAATAATCAAGTAACCATACCTATAGAAGAAACTATTATAAGAGATATAGATCCTAACAGTAGAACAATATCTGGGACACTTGTAGATGAAACGAAAATGCCATTGCCTGGAGGAACAGTCGTAATTAAAGGAACTACATCTGGCGCTGGTACCGATTTTGATGGGAAATATACGATCAATGCAGATTCAGGAGATGTGTTAACGTTTTCTTATGTGGGATACGTTGAACAAGAAATTACTGTTGGAGTAGGAAATACAATTGATGTAGCCTTAGATCTTGATAGTAATCTTGATGAGGTGGTAGTAGTAGGTTATAGTATTGTGAAATCTAACGCACCTGTAAACGCCTTGTCAGGGAAAGTTTCAGGGCTCAGTGTTTCCGATATAGCTATATCATCATCATCGACCGTTACACTTCGTGGTGCTGCATCTATTTCAAACAATAAACCACTATATATCATTGATGGTGTTATTTCTGAAAGTAACCCTTCTGATATATTATCAGCAGATGCTATTGATTCGATGCATGTACTTAATCCAGTAAATGGAACGGCATTGTATGGAAATAAGGCAAGTAGTGGTGTGATAATAGTCGTAACCAAAGAAGGAAAAGTAAAAAACGAGGAAGCAATTGAAGAATTGAATCAACAAATTGCTGATAAAATTGAATTAAAGGTATGGAACCCTGATACACCTTATTTGAAGATTTTAGAAAAAGAATCATCAGTTGAAACAGCTTATAATAAGTATTTAGAAATTAGAAGTGAGTATGCAAATGTACCAGCGTTCTATTTGGATGTAGCTGATTTTTTTGATAAAAGAAAGTCAAGTAAAACAGCAATTAAAGTATTAACTAACCTTATTGAAGTAGATTTAAATAATCATGAGTTAACCAAGGCACTAGGGTATAAATTGGAATATTTCAAACAGTATGAACTTGCTGTTATAGTCTATGAAAAAGTATTAGAATTACGTCCAGAAGAACCTCAGTCTTATAGAGATTTAGCATTAGCTTATGAAGCAGTAGGTGAGTACCAAAAAAGTTTTGATTTATTATTTAAAATATATAATGGGGATTTGTTAGAAAAAGATAGTGCTGGGATTTTTCATGGTATTGAAGCGATTGCATTTGTAGAGTTATCAAGGCTGGTAAAAATTCACAGCAAAAAACTCAAACTAAATAAAAAGCAAAAGAGTCTTTTAAAACCTTTGCTAGTAGATGTAAGAGTAGTTATAGATTGGAATCATAAAGAAACAGATATCGATTTATGGGTTATTGATCCTAGTGGAGAAAAATGTTTATACTCAAATTCAGAAACTAAAATTGGTGGTAGAATCTCTGAAGACTTTACAGATGGGTATGGACCAGAAGAGTTCATGCTTAAAAACGCTATAAAAGGTGAATACAAAGTCTTAGTTGATTATTATGCTGATAGTGTTCAAAAAATATCTGGACCAACAATTTTAAAAGTATCTATGTATACCAATTACGGGAAAGCGAATGAAGAAAAGAAAACCATAACCGTAAGATTAGATAAAGAACAAGATGACATGGAAATAGGAAGTCTAATCTTTTAGAATAAAATAAAGTAATATATTAAAACATAGCTGCAAGTGAGACTAAATGTCATTACTAGGCTTTTGATAATTTCATTAAAATTAAACATAGAAAACAAGATAAATATTGAAACAGATTGTATGAGAGTAACTGTTTTTTTTGTCAAAATAAGTACCTTCGCATCTTTAAAAATAATAGTATAGTGGCTACAGTTTCTCAAAATGTTTTTCTCACTAAAAAAGAGAAATTAAAATGTAAATTATGCGGTAATTCTATTCCTTTAGGAAAGGCCTATGTTGCAGAAAGCGAAAAACACAAAGGTACTTGCTTTGGTTGTTCTCCATTTGTAGGATATATCATGTTGCCTCCTGGAGATGCTGCCATGACTAGGCGATCAAAAAAACATTCTACTTTATGTGGAGTTGTATTGTTTTGGAATCAACGTAGGAAACGGTACGAGCGTAAAGGTCAGTTGGTTGAAGAAATAGCTATTGAAAAGGCACGTTTGGAATGTGAGTCGGATAAGAAATCTCGCGCGTTAAAAAATAAAAAAGCTGCGGCTATACGAGTGGTTCAGGACAAGGCCTATATAATTGTTTTTGGGGAAGCTATTCGTCAGCGATATCCTAATTGTCCTATTAACAGAGAACATGAAATTGCAGCACATGCCTGTGAAAAATACAGTGGAAGGGTAGGACGTACAGCAAATGCCAAAGAATTTGATGGTAAAATGATTGATTTAGCTGTAGAAGCACATATCAGACATATTGAAACAAATTACGATGATCAATTCGGAAAAGGAAAGCGAAAAAAAGAAATCCGTTCAGATGTAAAGTCAGATATTAACCGAGTAATACATAAATGGCGTCAATAACAGTTTTTTTTTGTAATAATTATGGTTGAAAAAAAGACTGTATTTAGCCAAAATAAATTCAACAAGTCCCTGATAGTTGTGAACACTAAACGCGTAGATAGTACAAGTTTTTAGAAAAATACACACTCATCAATTTATTAAGATAAACGAATCCCTTTGAATTGAATGAGAAATAGTTAATCAGTATATAAAAAACTATTCATTCTTTTTAATCTCTTTATCACAAACATATTTCTTTCTCATATCATGAGTCATAGCTTTAAGTGTTTTTTCATTAGTTGGATGTAATCCTGGGAAGCTAAAAAGGTCTAATTCATGACTATTTACTTTATAATACCACACTTTTTTGATAGAACCTTCACAGTTTAGTTCAATCTTCCTATGATTTTGTACAGCTTTTTATTATATGTAACTAGTTTTATAGAACTAAAATTTAGTGTTTCAAGATCATTATTATACTCTTCGTAATTATCAATTATTCGTAGACAAAATTGTCTGACATAAGACAGGTAGTATTGTCAGAAGTTTGACTCCTCCTGTTTCTTTGCCTCAGAATTAGTTCCGTTTGGGTTTGCAAGCTCAACGAAGTGTACATAACTGATTCTATAGTGAAGTGTAACGATTGTATAAGTAACTGGTTAGAGAAGCAGTTATAAACTGTAATCAGCACACTTCATACTTCTCAAAACAAAGAAATACCAAATGTATTTCACAGCAATAATGCTGTAAAATAAGTATCCGGAATCTTTTCCGGATAGGAACATGTTATCGAACTGGCGAAAAAAAGTTGAAAATAGTAATATTTATTTTAGTAGTAGGAGTATTAAGTGCGACATTATTTTCATGTAGTCCTTCGGAGTTAGAAGTAGTAATCCCAATAAATGCAACTGTGGATGAGGATATTAGTGTTAATCGTGAAGGAGATGTGGTTGGAGAAGAAGAAACTTCAGGAGAGGAAGAAGATTTAACTGGAAATTGTGAAGGAGATGCGGTTGGAGAAGACGGAACTTCAGGAGAGGAAGAGGATGGAACGGGCAAATAAAACTAGGATTTTTCATAGTATTTAGTAATTTAGGAGGATGAAATTTCAGATGAAATCCCCCTTTATAGTTATACTATTATTTTTTTTATTTTCTTGTGAAAAAACACCTCTATTTCAAGGGGATACACCTTTGAGTAATGAGAATGTTATCAAGGTTAACACGTATTATAAAAGAGCAATAGAAAATAGAACAAATACCTTAAAAGCAATTACATATATAGACTCGGCATTAGTTCTCTCTAAAATTATTAATAATGACACATTATATTTAAAGAGTTTAGCATATAAATCATACTTACTGTCAAGAATTGAAAACTATAATAAAGCACTGATTTATTCAGATAGTTTATTGCAAAACGCAGAATTATTAAAAGATACATCTTATATAGCCAAAGCGTATTACAAAAAAGGCTTATATAATTTAAAACTATATAAAACAATTAAGGCTTTCAATAACTATGCACTATCTAAGAAACATTACTTAGCGCTAAAAGATAGTAATCAAGTTGCTGGTAAAGCATTGAGTATGGCAACTATTCAAAAGGATGTTGGAGATTATGGAGGAGCAAAAGAAACTGTAATTGAGGGGCTAAAATTTCAAAGGAATAATACAACTAAGAAGTATATTTCAAAATTATATAATATATTATCGATAGTTAAAAAAGAAGAAAAAGAATATACTAAATCTCTGGAGTATAAAGATAAAGCAATTCAACTTTTAAGAAATAGTGTAGATACTTTAAAGTCAAAAGATTCAATTTCATTAATAAAATTATTAAATAGTAAAGCAGTTATAAACATTAAAAAAGGAGACTATGTTACTGCATTAGGATTGTTGGATCAAATATATACCTTTCCTGTAATTAATCTAAAAAACAATCTGGATGTTAAGGCATTAGTATTGGATAATTTGGGTGTTGTAAATGGAAAATTGAATAATAAAGAAGCTGAAAGTGTTTTGTTAGAGGCTTATCAAATTAGAGATTCTATAAATAATAAAACAGGATTAAATGCGAGTTATATTCATTTGTGTGAGTTTTACATTGATAATAAAAAACTCGGAAAAGCATTGGCTTGGGCTGAACGTGCTTTTACTAATGCAAAAGAAATAAAAAGTTTAATAGCGCAAAAAGAGGCATTACATTATATAACGCAACTGCAAAATGTACCCCAAAAAAAATATATAGATGCCTATAAAAAAGTGACTGATAGTTTAACATCACTTACAAACCATACACGGAGTATATATGCAGAGGAAAAATATGAAGGGCATGAAAATAAAGTGAAGCTGCTTCAAAGTAATAAAGTTGCAGATAAAGCTAAATTTATACAAAACATCTATTTAGTAATTGGCTTTACCTTGGTGTTGCTCTTGCTATTATATAAATATTATTCTGATAAGATTAAGAAAGAAAAAAATAAAAAAGAACAATTAGTAACTGCTTATACTACCGAAACTAGGATATCAAAAAGAGTTCATGATGAATTAGCAAATGATGTATATAGTGTAATGACAAGATTGCAAACCGATGATGAACTAAACAACGTAAGTAGTAAAGATGATATCATGGATAGTTTGGAAATTATTTATAATAAGTCAAGGGATATTTCTAGAGAAACAAATAGTGTAAATACGGACGCTTTTACGGAAACACTTAAGAGTATGTTATCTAGCTATAGTGATTTAAATACAAATGTTATTAGTAAGGGACTAAAAGAAGATTTTTGGAGTAGTGTAGATAAGCCTAAGAGAATAATTGTCTTTAGAGTTTTGCAAGAACTCTTGACTAATATGAAAAAACATAGTGAAGCGACTTTTGTTGTATTGAATTTTACAAGATCCAATTCAGAAATAGAAATTAACTATTCAGATAATGGTGTTGGTATGAACTCTAATAAGCAAAATTTAAAAAATGGTCTTAAGAATGCGGAAAACCGTATAGAAAGTATTAATGGACTGTTTACTTTTGAAACAGAACTCGATAAAGGGGTAAAGGTAAAAATGAGTTTTGGAGTTTAATAAAAAGAAACATCATGTTTAAGAAAGTATTAGTTGCAGAAGATATGGATAGTATTAATGAAGGACTTAGTAAAACCTTACGAAGTATGGGTGTTACAAATATCCATCATGCTAAGTACTGTGATGATGCGCTGTTAAAAGTCAAGAAAGCAAAATTAGATAACGAACCTTACGATTTATTAATAAGCGATTTATCATTTATAAAAGACCATAGAGAACAACAACTAACTTGTGGTGATGAGCTAGTTGTTGCTGTTAAAAATGAACTGCCAGAAATAAAAACAATTGTTTACTCTATAGAAAATAGAAAACAACGCATACAAAATTTAGTAAATAAAGTAGGGGTAAATGCTTTTGTATGTAAAGGGCGTAATGGCTTGACAGAATTAAAAAAAGCAGTTGGTATAGTTTACAACAATGAATCCTACATTTCACCAGAAATTGCTCATGCTTTAAGAAACAATGAGGTACTAGAGATTAATGACTATGACATTAATGTATTAACACATTTATCTAAAGGATTTAGTCAAGATCAAATTGCAGCACTGTTTAAAAGCAAAGATATTAAGCCGTTTAGTTTAAGTACAGAATAAATTAAAAGTTTATTTTAAAGCAAATAACACCATTCATTTAATCGCCTTAACCAAGGATATAGGGTTAATATAATACGTTTACGGATTTCCGTAATATAGCTGTAATAAAGTGCTGTAATTTTGTTTCATCGCAAAGAGATATGAAACAAACTGCCGAAACATATTGTCCTCCCAAAATAGCATTTCACTTAGAGTATACTTTAGACGCTGACGAAATAATTATGTATGTAGTCAAGCAAAAAAAAAGCTCACTTATATTATGGCCTGAATATTTAGTTGCAACAAACAAACGGTTGATATTTTGTATTCAAGAAATTTTCGGAAATAGAGTAAACTCATACGAATATCTATGGAAATACATAGGGAAGTGTAATATAATTAAAAGAGTTACCAGCACAACTTTACTGGTACAACTAATAAATGGAGAACAAGTAGTGACGAATTATTTGCCCAATAAACAAGCCGTATTATTGCACAACTATTTAACTAAAATGATTACAAGTAAATAGGTTATTTTTTATTTTGAATAGCTAATAATTGCTCAGCAGCATCAAATGGGGACAGAGTTCCTTCTTTTACTTTTTGAGTTAATTCTATTAATTGAACAGCTATTCCTGGATGTTTATAGAAGTTATCTTTCAGTTGTTCTTCTATAGTTTGTAATAACCAAAATGTATTTTGTTCTTGTCTTCTGCTTTTAAAAGAATCGTTGCTTTTAACGAGCTCTAAGTATTCAGAAATTATTTTCCAAACTCCATTAATATTACCTTTTTTTATAGCACTGCAAGTAGTAACCTTTGGAATCCACCCGTTTTCTTTATGCGGATACATTTGTAAGGCACGTTTAAATTCTGTTTTTGCTAATTGAGCACGTCTTAAGTTGTCACCATCTGCTTTGTTGATTATTATTGAATCAGCCATTTCAATAATACCACGTTTAATTCCTTGCAGCTGATCTCCAGCACCAGCTAGTTTTAAAAGTAAAAAAAAATCAACCATGGAGTGAACGACAGTTTCACTTTGCCCTACACCAACAGTTTCTATAATTATGGTATCAAACCCAGCTGCCTCACATAACATTATTGTTTCCCTAGTTTTTCTTGCAACTCCTCCTAGTGAATTTCCTGAAGGACTAGGGCGGATAAATGCATTATCGTCACGCACTAATTCTTCCATTCGGGTTTTATCACCTAAAATACTTCCTTTGGTAATTGAGCTACTTGGGTCAACAGCTAGTACAGCAACTTTTTTGCCTAGCGAGGTTAAGTATAATCCAAATGCTTCAATGAAGGTACTTTTCCCAACACCAGGAACTCCAGTAATCCCAATTCTAGTTGAAGTGTTTTTAGTTGTTAAACATTTTTTGAGAATTGCATTAGCCTTAAGTTTATGTTTCTCGGTTGTACTTTCTATTAATGTAATGGCTTTACTTAAATAAACACGATTTCCTTTTTGAATTTCAGAAACATATTTTTCAATAGAAATTTCTTTCTTACGTACATAACCATCTGCATTGATCATTTTGGGTTGCTCAACGCCTTTATTTTCTTTTAATGCAGATTTAGGTTTTTTCAAGAGTGTTATTTTAGAGTAAATTTAATGAATATTTTAAATATTTTGATTTAAATCGGGTAGATAGATATTTAATTTTATTTTTGAGACTTAAAGTTTAAGAATGATTTTTAATTCCATAGAATTTGCATTATTCCTGCCATTAGTTTTTTTGTTGTATTGGTTTGTTTTTAAAAATAGATCACAGCAGAATATATTATTGTTGGTGGCAAGTTATTTTTTTTACGGCTGGTGGGATTGGCGTTTTTTAGTATTGATTTTTTTTAGCTCTATCTTAGATTTTATTATTGCCAAGAAAATAGAGTCGAATAGGAATGATACTAATACTAATAAAAACATTTCTAAGATGTTATTGTTTGGTAGTCTTTGTTTTAATTTAGGTTTGCTATTTTATTTTAAATATTGTAATTTTTTCATCGACAGTTTTACTGACGCCTTTACTTTTTTTGGATACCCAATAACAAGTAGCTATATAGATGTTATACTACCAGTAGGAATTAGTTTTTACACCTTTCAAACCCTAAGTTACACCATTGATGTTTATAAAGGTAAGTTGTCCGCTACTAAAGATGCGGTTTCCTTTTTTGCATTTGTTAGTTTTTTCCCACAATTAGTAGCTGGACCAATTGAGCGAGCATCAAATTTATTACCACAATTTTTGAAAGAGCGTAAGTTTAATGAAACACTTGCTGTATCTGGGGTTAAACTTATTATTTGGGGATTGTTTAAAAAAGTAGTTATTGCAGATAATACGGGGCTGTTAGTTGATTTGGTATATGATAGTTTTGAAACACAAAATCAATTTAACTTATTGATAGCTGCAATATTATTTTCGTTTCAAATTTATTGTGACTTTTCAGGTTATTCGGATATTGCTATCGGAGTAGCAAGGTTGTTTGGATTTAATTTAATGACCAATTTTAGTTTCCCGTATTTTTCTAGAGACATAGCAGAGTTTTGGAGACGTTGGCATATATCACTATCAACTTGGTTTAGAGACTATGTATACATACCTTTAGGAGGAAGTAAGGCTTTTAAAATCAGGAATGTTTTTATCGTTTTTTTACTTAGTGGGTTTTGGCATGGAGCGAATTTGACATTTGTTTTTTGGGGGTTGATACATGCATTACTTTTTATTCCCTTATTTATTACTGGTAAGTATTTAAAAAATAAACACACCAAAAACATTACTAAAATTAATATCAGACCGATATTTTCAACAGTTTTAACCTTTAGTATGGTTACATTAGCCTGGGTGTTTTTTAGAGCAGAAAATGTAACTCAAGCTGTTTTATTTGTAAAGCGAATATTTATAAACGATTTTAATGGGAGTGTATTATTTTCATCTAATAAGTATCTGTTAATACTATTAATCTCAGTTTTCAGTATTTTGGTATTGCTATTTATAGAGGCCTCATTTTACATAAAAAATAAAACAGAGGTAGTTTTAAATAGTAAATGGTTGTTGTTTTTAATACTAATGATAGCGTTTTTTGGCGCTTTTAAAAATCATTCTGAATTCATTTATTTTCAATTTTAATGAGAAAATTTCTTTTAAAAATAATAAAACTAGCATTTGTAGCATTTATATTGATAAATGTGATTTCATATATAAGTTTATATCTGTTATCAAAATCAGAATTTTATAAACCATCATATTTAGTAAATCATTTTGAAAATAATACAAAGTTTGACTATGTAATACTAGGTTCAAGTAGAGGGTTGACAACAATTAATACAAATTTAATGGATGATAAATTAAAGACTAAAGGAGTTAATTTATCAATAGATGATACTGGTTTACCAACTCACTCCTTAATGTTGACTCATTTTTTCGAAAGTGGTTTCAAAGCTCAAAAAGTGATATTAACATTGGATAGCGCTTTCTTTTCAGAGAGTAATGTTGGTGTAAGCGATAATGATTATAGATTTTTACCATTTATGACTAATAATTATGTAAGTGATTATTATTCAAAATATGAAAATAAACAAATCAAGAAATTAAGCTATTCTAAATATTTCCCTTTTTTAGGAATGTCCTATTATAACTTAGAGTTGTTTTTTCCTTCGTTGATGACAGTTTTTAATCCTCAAAAACACAACAGGTTTGATGATAATGGAAATTACCAATATCCAAACCAAACTCTAAGCTCGAGTAAAACTGTTAGTGTTAATAAAGTGGCTATAAATAACCCCATGTTACTTGAATTGAAAAGCTTATGTTCAAGTAATAATACAGAGTTAGTTATTTATATAGCACCAATATTTAATACTGAATTAAATGTTAATACATTATTTGATATAAAAGTTATTAATCACGTGAACTTGATAAAAACAGCCGATAATTTTTACGACATTATTCATGTAAATAATAAAGGAAGAGAGATAGCTACTACTGCTTTAATGAAACATATTAATTAGTAGAAGCGTAAAACTATTAAATCAGTTCTTTTGTGAAAAAGACAAAAGAAAAAATCCCTGATCAGTAATTGAACAGGGATTTTTTCTTTTGTTAATATTATGAATTAGTCTACTAAAACATATTCACCTCTTTGTAGTAAAGGTTCCGCTTTTTTAAACTTCATGGTTTCAGTTTTACCACTCATAACGTGTTTTACAGTTACAGTGTCGTTTCTTCCAATTTTTGGAGCGTCACGAACTATTGTCTCAGTAATTTGTCTTTCTTGTGGTTGACCAGCGTTTGCACCAGCAGCTCTGTTCTGTGCTGCACGTTCATCGCTATTTAAAACTTCTTCTTTACTAGTAGTGTAGTCTTCTTTTTCAGCTATTTGTTTTGCTTCACTAATATTAGTCTCTTCTTGCGTAGGAAGTTCTCCTTTAAATAAGAAAGAAATAATATCCTTGTTCATATCAGCTACCATGTTTCTGAATAAGCTAAAACTTTCTTCTTTATAAATTAATAAAGGATCTTTTTGCTCATGAACTGCTAATTGAACTGACTGCTTTAACTCATCCATTTTACGTAAATGTGTTTTCCACGCTTCATCAATAATAGCTAAAGTGATGTTCTTTTCAAAATCAGTTACTAATGATTTACCTTGAGTATTGTATGCTGTTTCAAGATCCGTAGCAACATTTAATGTTTTTACACCATCAGTAAAAGGAACTAAAATACGTTCAAATTTATTCCCTGGAGTTTCGTATACGTTTTTGATTACTGGGAAAGCAGTTTCTGCAGAACGACTTGTTTTATTTTGATAATGTTCTAAAACAGCTTTATAAACTTTACCAGAAATATCTTGAATACTATCATTCTTAAATTCTTCCTCTGTAATAGGTGAACTTGTAGAGAAGTATCTGATTAATTCAAATTCAAAGTTTTTAAAGTTATCACCTGTTTTGTTACCTGCAGTAATTACATCTGCAGTATCATAAATCATGTCAGCAATATCAATATTTAAACGCTCACCGTATAATGCATTTTTACGACGTTTGTAAACTACATTACGTTGTTTGTTCATTACATCATCATACTCTAATAAACGCTTACGAGTACCAAAGTTGTTTTCTTCTACTTTTTTCTGAGCACGTTCAATAGATTTTGAAATCATAGAATGCTGAATTACTTCACCTTCTTCTAATCCCATTCTATCCATCATTTTGGCAATTCTCTCACTACCAAATAGGCGCATTAAATTATCCTCTAATGACACATAAAATTGTGAGCTTCCTGGATCTCCTTGACGACCAGAACGACCTCTTAACTGTCTATCTACACGTCTAGAATCATGACGTTCTGTACCTATAATAGCTAAACCACCAACTTTTTTAACAGCATCCGTTAATTTTATATCGGTACCACGACCAGCCATATTTGTTGCAATTGTTACAAATCCTGCTTGACCGGCTTCTGCGACAATATCAGCTTCTCTTTTATGCATTTTTGCATTCAGTACGTTATGAGGAATACTTCTTATTTTAAGCATTCTACTTAATAGTTCTGAAATTTCTACAGATGTTGTTCCAATAAGTATTGGTCTACCTTGTTTAGATAATTCCGTTACTTGATCAATAACTGCATTGTATTTTTCACGTTTAGTTTTGTAAACTAAATCTTCTCTATCATCTCTTGCAATTGGACGGTTAGTAGGTATTTCTATAACGTCTAATTTATAAATCTCCCATAATTCACCTGCTTCAGTAACAGCAGTACCTGTCATTCCTGAAAGTTTATTGTACATTCTAAAGAAATTCTGAAGTGTAACTGTAGCAAAAGTTTGCGTAGCAGCTTCAATTTTCACATCTTCTTTAGCTTCAATGGCTTGATGTAATCCGTCAGAATAACGACGACCATCCATGATACGACCTGTAGATTCATCTACAATCATAACCTTGTTTTCCATTACGACATATTCGGTATCTTTTTCAAATAAAGTATATGCTTTTAGTAACTGGTTTAAGGTATGGATACGTTCACTTTTTATGCTAAAGTCTCTGTATAATTCTTCTTTCTCTTCAGCCTCTTTTTCAACCTCTAAGTTTTTAATTTCAATTTTTGCAATTTCAGTACCAATATCTGGCATTACAAAGAAATCTCTATTATCACCTCCAGATAAATAGTCAATACCTTTATCGGTAAGTTCTATTTGGTTGTTTTTTTCTTCAATTACGAAGTATAATTCAGCATCAACTTTAGGCATTTCCTTATTATTGTCTGCCATGTAAAAGTTTTCAGTTTTTTGAAGTAACTGACGTATACCTTCTTCACTTAAAAATTTTATTAATGCTTTGTTTTTTGGTAAACCTCTAAAAACACGTAGTAATTGAATACCACCTTCTTTAGTATCGCCTGATTTTATTAGTTTTTTTGCATCTGATAAAACACCTACTAAATGCTTGCGTTGTATTTCAACAATATCAGCAACTTTAGGTTTTAATTCGGTAAATTCATGTCTATCACCTTCAGGGACTGGTCCTGAGATAATTAATGGCGTACGTGCATCATCAACTAAAACAGAATCAACTTCATCAATAATTGCATAGTTGTGCTTACGTTGTACTAAATCCTCTGGAGCGTGTGACATGTTATCACGTAAATAATCAAATCCAAATTCATTATTTGTACCGTAAGTAATATCGGCATTATAGGCAGCTCTTCTTTCTGGAGAGTTTGGTTGATAGTAATCAATACAATCAACAGTTAATCCATGAAATTGAAATATAGGTGCCATCCATGCGCTATCACGTTTTGCAAGGTAGTCGTTTACTGTAACCAAGTGAACTCCGTTTCCTGTAAGTGCGTTTAAGTAAACAGGAAGTGTTGCCACTAATGTTTTTCCTTCCCCAGTATGCATTTCAGCAATTTTTCCTTGATGCATTGCAATACCACCAACAAGTTGCACATCATAATGAATCATATTCCAAACTACTGGTGTTCCAGCAGCATCCCATGAGGTTTGCCATACAGCATTGTCACCAATTAGAGAGATGTGTTCTTTTGTAGCTGATAATTCTCTATCGTAAGTAGAGGCAGTAACAGAAATGGTGTCTTCATTAGTGAAACGTTTTGCAGTTTCTTTTACGACAGCATAAGCTTCTGGTAAAATTTCTAACAATACTTTTTCAGTAATTTCATATGCTTCTTGGTTCAACGCATCTATTTGAGCATATAACGTTTCTTTCTTGTCAATATCAGCAGTTGCTTCAATTTCCTCTTTTAACGATTTGATAGAGTCGTTAATAGTTGAAATAGAATCTGCTATTTTAGCTTTAAAAGCAATTGTTTTAGCTCTTAATTCATCATGTGAAAGATTAACTAAGGTAGGTTCTATCTTTCTGATTTTATCTACTAAGGGTTGTATTTCTTTGATGTCTTTTTGAGACTTATCTCCAACAAATACTTTAAGTATTTTATTAATGAAATTCATGATGTTAGTTTTTCTAAATGTTATATAAAAAAAGCCTCCTTATAAAGAGACTTTTTGCTTGTTTGTTAATATTCTTCCTCATTCCAAAGATAATCTTCTTCGGTAGGGTAGTCGGGCCAAATTTCTTCAATAGAATCATATTGATCTCCTTCGTCTTCAATTGCTTGAAGGTTTTCAACAACTTCTAAAGGAGAACCAGTTCTAATTGCATAATCGATTAACTCATCCTTTGTTGCCGGCCATGGTGCATCACTTAAATGTGACGCTAATTCTAGAGTCCAATACATAATTGTAACTAATTTTTAATTTTAAGCAAAAATAATTTTTTAAATGAATAAATCAAGTAAAAAGTTAATTATTTCAGTATTATTTATAAGAACGTTTTTTTTATCACTAAAAATGGTGATTAAGCTATGGTTATAAAAGTGTATTTAATACTTTTTAGGAATCCATTTTACTTCATCAGCACTTAAATCATAGGACAACTTTCGTGCCAATACAAAAAGATAGTCAGAAAGTCTATTAAGGTACATTAAAGCGCGTTCGTCAAATGGAGAAATTTCATGTAAAGCACTAGCTAAACGTTCTGCTCGCCTGCATACACAACGTGCAATGTGACAATATGACACTGTGGTGTGACCACCAGGTAATACAAAATGAGTCATGGGCGACAAGCTTTCCTCCATTTTGTCTATTTCAGTCTCTAAAAGAGTGATTTCTTCTTCAGTAACTTTTGGAATATTTAATCGGTCTTTCCCGTTTTTTAGTATTGTTTTCTCAGGATCAGTTGCTAGAATCGCTCCCAAAGTAAAGAGGTTATCTTGTATTTTAATTAAAATTTCTTTACTATGCGTGTCAATTTTTTGATCCCTAATAAGTCCGATATGTGAATTCAATTCATCTACTGTACCATAGCTATCTATTCTTATATGGTGTTTTGGGACTCTTGTTCCGCCAAATAGGGCAGTGGTTCCTTTATCGCCAGTTTTTGTATATACTTTCATGTCAAAAATTTATTTTTGTCATTCCCTAGAAAGAGGGAATCTTTTGTAAGTTAAAAAGATTAAAAAAATCAATGCTTGAAAATTAAAAGGAACTTTCTTTCTTATTAGAGAAATGTACTCAAGATAATTTATTTTTCAGCAAATGCAATTTAACGAATAGAAACTAAATTAGTGAACAATACTGAAATTTATGTTGAAATAATGTGCTAAAATTTCAGTTGAGAACTGATAATAGGGAGCATAAAATATTTAAGCTCTTATAATAAAGTGCTCTTTGTGTTTTGTTTCTGTTCTAAAAAAAACATATCCCCAAAAAAAAGTGTCAATTGTGATGGTAACTTTAGGATGTTTTTTAATTATTTCCCAGGCTTCTTCCATTTCCTTTGACCAATGAATATCATCGAATATAAATACGGAATCGGTACTGGTGTTTTCTATTAGGGAATTGAAATATTCTAGTGTAGCTTTTTTCTGATGATTTCCGTCAAAATAAATTAAATCATAGCTTAAGGAGTCTTCTTTTAGGAAAGAAGAGAAATCGGTAACTATAGGAGTAATCTTATCTAGCTGGTGTTTTTTGAATTGTTGTTGTGCTATTTTGGAAGTTTCGGGGCAGCCTTCTAAAGTTGTTATTTTAGTTTTAGGATTGCCAAAAGCAATTGCAGCCGAAGCTAGTCCTAATGAAGTTCCAAGTTCAAGTACAGTGTTGAGATCAAAATATTGAGACAATCGAGTAAGTAATTGCCCTCTTTTTTGTGTTATACCGGCTGTTTTTGTAATTGCAGAAACAGCTCTAGTATTGCTTTTGAAAACTCTACTTCCGGCTCCAAAATCAGTTACTTTAATACAATTATTATTGCTAAGTAGTTCCTTACGATAAACGTTAAGTTTATCGTAAGTTGAATACTTTTTTTTGTCATAAAAACACTTCGTTATTAAGTCATAAACAAATGGAGAGTGTACCCCATGTTCATTTGTTGAGCTTAATAGAAATTTTATATATGCTATTACTTGAAACATTTTAATTATTCTCCTTCAAGTTTAGCTGATAATTCAAGCCAACGCATTTCTTTATCGTCTATAGCATCACCAAGTTGTTTTATTTTTTTAGAGACATCCGAAATTTCTTCTGGTGTATATTCTTTAGTTGCAAAACTGTTTTCTAGTTCTTTTTTCTCTTTTTCGATTTTTTGAATGTCTTTTTCAAGTCGATTGTATTCTTTTTGTTCGTTAAAAGAGAGTTGAACTTTGGTTTCTTTTTTCCAAGACGTTTTTACTGTTTTGTCTACGGATTTTAATTGTTGAGTTGGAGCACCACTATCTTCATATGATCTGAAGTCAGAATAATTCCCTGGGAAATCTTCAATAATACCTTCTCCTCTAAACACAAATAAATGATCAACTACTTTATCCATAAAGTACCTATCGTGAGAAACAACTAATAGGCATCCAGGGTAGTCCAGTAGGAAGTTTTCAAGAACACTTAATGTAACAATATCTAAATCGTTTGTTGGTTCATCTAAAATTAAAAAGTTAGGGTTTTGAATTAAAACTGTACATAAATACAGTCTTTTACGTTCCCCTCCTGATAATTTTTCTACTTGATCGTATTGTTTTTTCTTGTCGAATAAAAAACGCTCTAATAATTGAGAAGCGGATATTTTTCGGCCTTTTGAAAGTGGAATATAATCTCCAAATTCTCTAATTACTTCAATTACTTTTTGCCCTTCTTTTATCTTTATACCTTTTTGAGTATAATACCCGAATTTAACAGTTTCTCCAGTGATAACCTTTCCTGCGTCTGGTTTATCGGTATTAGTTAACATGTTTAGGAAAGTAGATTTCCCAGTACCGTTTTTACCAATAATTCCGATACGTTCACCTCTTATAAATGAATAATTAAATTTGTCTAAAATTATTTTTTCACCGTATGCTTTGTATGCATTATGGAATTCAACAATTTTATTACCCAAACGCTCCATGTTAATTTCTAATTCCATGGAATGTTCTTTACGTCTAGAATGTGCCTTTTCTTTTATTTCGTAAAAATCATCTATTCTAGATTTAGATTTTGTGGTACGTGCTTTTGGTTGGCGACGCATCCAATCTAATTCTTTTTTAAATAAATTTTTTGCTTTCCCTATTTCTGTATTAGCTGCGTTTACACGCGCTTCTTTCTTTTCAAGGTAATAAGAGTAATTCCCTTTGTAACTATATAATTGGCCGTTTTCTAATTCAATAATTTCATTACATACACGTTCTAAGAAAAACCTATCGTGAGTAACCATAAATAATGTAATGCTTTCCTTTTTGAAATACGCTTCTAGCCATTCAATCATTTCTAAATCTAAATGATTGGTAGGTTCATCTAAAATTAATAAGTCAGGTTTACTGATAAGAATAGTAGCAAGACCTAAACGTTTTTTTTGACCTCCAGAAAGCAGGCTTACTTTTTGATCAAGTTGATCAAGTTTTAATTTGAATAATATTTGCTTGTATTGAGTTTCAAAATCCCAAGCATTATGCTGGTCCATTAAATCAAACGCTTTTTGGTATGCATCTGAATCCTCAGGGTTTTCTAAAGCTTTTTCATATTGTTGAATAATTTTTAGGATCTTATTATCAGATGCGAAAATTGTTTGCTCAATAGTAAGCGTTTCATCAAAAATATCTTCTTGAGATAGAAAAGAAATTGATAATTCTTTTCGTTTTACAATTTGTCCAGAATCAGCTTGGTCACGACCAGTAATGATGTTTAGAATAGTTGATTTTCCAGTACCATTTTTTGCTATAAAAGCAATTTTTTGATCCTTGTTAATTCCGAATGAGATATTGTCAAACAATACACGTTCACCGTATGATTTCGATATATTTTCTACAGATAAGTAGTTCACTTTTTTATTTTTTTACAAATTAAGTCGAATTTCTTTAGATATAAGGTATAAAGTTTCATTATTACTATCGAAAAGTTATATTTGTGACTTACTAAAAAATGAAAATAAATGAAAATTAAGTCCTTACTTATTTTTTTACTATTAATAAATTTAGTTTTTACATCGTGTATTTCTAATAAGCAAACGGTGTATTTACAAAATCAAGATAAAGCATTAGAGGAAGTGTTGTTAAGTAAACAATTACCGCCATATAGAGTTCAGATTAATGATGTGTTGAGTATACGTGTAAAAGCATTAGACCAAGCATTAGTAGGAATGTTTAATCCTTTAGCTTCAGAAGATAATGTTGCTGCTACTTCAGGACAAGGATTGTATTTTGATGGGTTTTTAATTGATGATCATGGGGAAATAAATATGCCTACACTTGGTAAAGTAGGAGTGTTAAACTTAACGATTGAAGAGATAAAAGCAAAAATAAGACAACAATTAATAGATCAATATTTCAAAGAAGAAGCAAATTTGTTTGTAACAGTAAAGTTGGGTGGTGTTAAGTATATAACTATTGGAGAAATAGGGTCTACAGGGATAAATACTATTTTTCAAGAACGAGTTACAATTTTTGAAGCTATAGCAAACGCTGGAGATATTCCATTATACGGTAATAAAAAGGATGTATTAATAATCAGGCCATTCCCAGGTGGGAATAAAATACATCATATAGATTTAACGGACATAAATGTATTTGAATCACCTTATTTTTATATACAACCTAATGATATGATATATGTAAAGCCTTTGCCACAAAAATCATGGGGGTTTGGAGAAAAAGGGCTTCAATCGTTTACAACTGTTCTAACAGTATTTACAACCTTAGTTACAACCTATTTTTTATTTAAAAGTTTATAAATCTATAAGTTATGGAAGAAGAATTTAGTTTTTCAGATTTTAAGCCAATGATAAACTTTAAAGATTTGTTTTTTAAAGTTGTGAAAAACTGGTGGCTATTTGTTCTTTTTTTAGCTGTTTGTTTTACGATTGCTTATCAAGTAAATTTACGTAAAAAATCAAGATATTCTGTGAGTAGTCAAGTGGTTATCTCTAATGACAAAAATCCTTTTTTTACATCAACAACTAATTTAACTTTTAACTGGGGTGGTGCATCGGATAAAATACAGACTACAATTACGCTTTTTAAATCAAGGTCACATAACGAAAAAGTAGTGAGTTACCTTCAATATTATGTTAACTATACAAAACAAGCAAAATATTGGCCTTATGATGCATATAAGACAATGCCATTTATTGTTAAAATTGATACGACGGTTTACCAACAATTAAACAAGAAAATAACGATCACTCCACTGGATGATTTTAATTATCAACTGTCGTATGTTAATCTTACCAAAAGTGTTCAAGTACAACACTATGGTACTAAAAATAAAAAAGTAGTTAAAGTTGATGCTGGTAAAGTTTCAGGAAAATACGCATATAATGAGTTAGTAAAATTGCCTTTTTTTCAGTTCACACTTGTAAAAACTACTGATGAATTGCTTTCTAACTTAGATCCGTTTGATATTAGTTTTTCAGATTTTGATAACGCAGTAGCTGTGAATAGAGGAGTAATGGTGCGCTCAATTATTTCTGGATCTCCAATTGTAAATTTATCAATGAATGGGGCTAATAAAAATAGAATAGTAGATTATATTAATGCATCAGTAGAGGTTTTAGGAATAGATCAGTTAGCACGAAAAAATTTATTTGCAACTAAAACTATTGGGTTTGTAGATAAAATGTTAGATAGTTTAAAAAACAGAGTTGGTATAAATGAAAAGGAATTGAATTCCTTTTATAAAAAAACTAAAGCAATTAACCTTGAGGGGGAAGGAGAAAAGTTAGCTGGGGAATTAACTTCTTTAGATTTGGAAAAAAGTACGTTAAATTCAAAATTAGAGTATTTGGCTAATTTGGAAAATTATTTAATTAGTAAAAATGTATACACTGATGTTCCTGCACCTTCTATAGTAGGAGTTGATGAACAAAATATTGTAGAAAATGTTGGTAGGATAATAGAATTGTCTGTACAGCGATCAAAATATGGGTATGCAGTACGTGAGGATTCACCAATTTTTGCAGATTTAGATAGAAATATCCAATCTCTTAAAACAGTATTATTTGAAAATATTAAATCCTATAGATCTGCACTAAACCTGGAGAATAAATCGATTAATAATCGTTTGAGAAAAGTAGAAGAAAAGTTTTCTACGCTGCCTGAAAATCAACAAAAATTATTAAATATTGAACGACAATACAGTTTAAGCAATAATTTATATGAATTGTTTTTAGAAAAACGAAGTGAGGCAAAAATGATTAAAGCTGCTAGTGTATCTGACTTATTGGTGATTGATGAAGCTAAAGTAATTAGCACAAATTTAGTTGGTCCCAATAGTAATATGAACTATGTAATTGCTTTGGTAGTAGGCTTACTAATTCCTACATTATTAATTACACTATTGTTTTTATTAAATACTAATATTACAGATCCAAAAGATCTTACTTTTTTATCCAAAATACCACTACTTGGTGTTGTAGGTAAAAGTAGTGAAGTTTTAACTGTGTTTAAAAAATCAAAATCTCCTGTAAGTGAGTCCTTTAGGTCTATGAGGTCTAATCTAGAATTTATTTATAAAAAATCAACTTCACCTGGTGATTCAAGAACACTTTTAGTAACATCATCCGTCAGTGGAGAAGGGAAGTCATTTACCGCGATTAACATTGCTAGTATGTACGCAATGAGTAACAAGAAAACTGTTTTAGTTGGGTTAGATTTGAGAAAGCCTAAAATATTTGACGATTTTGAATTGCATAATGACTACGGAGCTGTTAATTATTTAATTAATAATAAATCTTTTGACGAAATAGTACAGACAACTCACATTCCTAACCTAGATTTAATTACTTCTGGGCCAATACCACCCAACCCTTCGGAGCTGTTAATTAGTGATCAGATGGATGAATTTGTAAGGATTTTAAAAGAGAAATATGAATACATTATTTTTGATACTCCTCCGCTAGGTTTAGTTACTGATGCTTTAGACTTAACACGTTATACGGACGCAAATATTTATATGGTTCGTCAAGATTATACTAAAAAGTCAATGCTAGGTATGATAAATGAAAAACATAAAAATGAAGAAATTAAAAACTTAAGTTTTGTGTTAAATTATTATAAAGCTAAAACTGGTTATGGCTATGGCTATGGTTATGGTTACGGTTACGGTTATGGAGTATATGGAAATGGATATCATGAAGTTGATGCTGAAACAGGAATGTTAGCTAAAATTAAACGATTTTTTAAGCGCAGTTAATATTTATTAATAGTTAAAAAAGAACTATTTTGAGTACAGAAAAAAAATGGTTAGATGAGATATCTGCTAATCAAAAATTAGTACAGTTTAATTTTAAAGAAATTTGGAAGTACAAGGATTTAATGTTTCTTTTTGTGAAAAGAGATGTAATTACTGTATATAAACAAACGGTGTTAGGCCCATTATGGTATTTAATACAGCCGTTGTTTACATCTGTAATATTTACATTAATATTTAATGATATTGCAGGTATTGATACGGGGAGTATACCTCCGTTTTTATTTAATTTAGCTGGGATTACTACTTGGAATTATTTTAAGGAATGCTTAACTGCTACTTCTGATACTTTTAAAAAAAATGAAAGCATATTCGGTAAAGTCTACTTTCCGCGTATCATAATGCCTCTTTCAGTAATTGTATCTAATTTACTTAAGTTTGGAATTCAATTATTGGTTTTTATAGTGTTTTATCTATATTATGTTTTTAATGGATATGACATTCAACCAAATATAACATTAGCGTTATTTCCTTTATTGGTATTTTGTATGGGAATGTTAGGATTGGGGTTGGGAATGATTATCTCTTCAATGGTTACAAAATATAGAGACTTAACTTTTTTGGTAAGCTTTGGAGTACAATTACTAATGTATATGTCCGCAGTAATGTATCCTTTATCTTTGATAAAAGAAAAATTAGCAGAATATGCATGGATAGTAGAATATAACCCTATGGCACATGTGATTGAAATGGCAAGACATATGCTGTTAAACCAAGGAACAATTGTATTGTCGCAAGTGTTGTTTGTTTTCTCTTTTTCAGTTTTAGTATTGTTATTTGGTATAGTAATATTTAACAAAACTGAGAAAACGTTTATTGATACAATATAATTAATAGCACACTTGAGATTACAAGTTTACTCAAAATGATACTTATGGATAATTGCATATTAAAAACAGAAAATCTCTCTAAGCAATATAGGTTAGGACTTGTAGGAACGGGTACAATAAGTCACGATTTAAATAGGTGGTGGCATAAAGTTAGAGGTAAAGAAGATCCGTATTTAAAAATTGGTGATGTAAATGATAGAGCTTCAAAAGGAAGTTCAAATTATGTTTGGGCGTTAAAAGATATTAATTTTGAAGTTGAAAAAGGTGAAGTTTTAGGTATTATAGGTAAAAATGGTGCAGGGAAATCAACACTACTAAAAATTTTATCTAAAGTTACTGGCCCATCTACTGGAACTATTAAGGTTAATGGAAGAATAGCTTCGTTGTTAGAAGTTGGTACAGGGTTTCACCCAGAAATGACTGGCCGTGAAAATATATTCTTAAACGGTGCTATCTTAGGGATGACTAAGAAAGAGATTAGCGAAAAAATAAATGAAATCATTGTCTTTTCTGGTTGTGAAAAATTTATCGATACTCCCGTGAAACGTTATTCTTCAGGAATGAAAGTGCGTTTAGCCTTTGCTGTTGCGGCGCATTTGGAACCAGATATTTTGGTAATTGATGAAGTGTTGGCTGTAGGAGATGCCGAGTTTCAGAAAAAAGCAATCGGGAAAATGCAAGATATATCCAAAGAAGGTGGGCGAACAGTTTTATTTGTAAGTCATAACATGACTGCGGTTAAAAACTTATGTACTAGAGCAATTGTATTAGATAAAGGAACGATAACTTATAAAGGAACGGCGGATAATGCGGTAGATTTTTATTTAAATGCACAACGCGAAAAAGCTAATGAACTATTGTTAAATAGAACAGATAGAGGTGGTTCTGGTGAAGTTCGTTTTACTCAAGTAGAATTGTTGAATAGCAAAGGTAACTCGGTAAACGAACTAATTTCAGGAGCATATGCTAAGTTTAGATTGCATTTAGTATTTAATACACCAATACCGCCTGAAGAACTTATTTTTGGATTGGTTATTTATGATACTAATGAAACTAAAATTGCTGATTTCTATTCTGATGAAATGGGAATTGTTTTTAATACTATAAATGGTTTTATTGATTTGGAATTGCCACAGTTAATGCTTCGAGGAGGGAGTTATTCAGTTGTAGTTGTTGTTCAAACGGTAAAATTAGCAGTAAAGCAGCTAGATTTAGTACATAATGTATTGAATTTTACGGTTTTTCCTGGAGATTTTTGGAATATAGGAAAAGTTAATAGAGCAACAAATGTTGCCTTAATTGATGCAAAATATATAGCTTCTTAGAATGAAAGTGTTAAAAAAAATAATAGCGAAAGTTAGATATTATGTAGTCAAAAAACCAAGGTTTATGGCTAATAAAAATCTGTTAACAAGGTTTTCAAAATATAGAAAAGCGGTAATGTTAGGTTCTGGACCATCTATAAATAAATTTGATTTAACCAATTTTTCTGATGACACAATGGTAATATCGATGGGTAATTTTTACGAACATCCAGAAATAAATGAGATTAACCCATCAATACATATTTTTGCTGCTTCACATTCACCAATAACCGAAGTAGTATTGATTAATTGGTGGTCCAGGTGCCATGAAGTACTTCCTCTTTCGACTCCAATAATGGTTGAAAAAAGAGATCAAATTATTGCGGAGCGTATTTTTAAGGATAGAGAAGTTTTTGTGTATTCTTATGGAGGTAGTTTTCCGGTTGATTTTACTAAACAAGTGAAATCGCCATATAGTGTTTCTCAAGTAGCAATGCAGTTAGGTATGTATTTAAATTATAAAAAGATGTACTTCTTTGGAATTGATCTCCATTGGCGTTTGTTAGAACCGTATCTGCATTTTTATTCACATGAATCACCTTCTTTAGAGTATTATTTAAAAGAAGAAAATATATTAATACCTTATGAAGAAAAAAAAGATTATTCAAAAAAAACTTTATATTATGTAAATAAAGTTTACGAAAGTTATGAGGAATTGAATAATGAAGCTAAACAAAACAATATAACTATAGTTAATGCCAATATAAATTCTCAATTTGATGTATTTCCTTATGAAGAGTATTCGTAATTTTATTGTTAAATGTATTTTAAAAATTCTTGGTGAAAAAGAAATTATTGATTTAATAAATATAGATTTATTAAATAATAAAATTAATACATCAAAAATATCAGGCTGTTTTAAAAGTGTAATAACAAAAGGTGGCACAAAATTTTATCCGGAATCTACTGTGATAAATTTACAAAATGATCCGGGAAAGATTGAAATTGGTGAAAATTGCCATTTAAGAGGGGAGTTAGTTATTTTTCCTTCGGGCGGGAAAATCAAGTTAGGAAATGATTGTTTCATTGGGAATAATAGTAAAATATGGTCTCAAAGTTCAGTTGAAATTGGGGATAATGTCCTGATATCTCATGGTGTAAATATACATGACACCAATTCTCACCCGATAGATTATATAGATAGAAGAAAAGATTATAAGGAAATAATAACAAAAGGATTTCCAAAAACTAATGATAATACAGCTGTAAAGGATATCGTGATTGGAAATGATGTGTGGATTGGGTTTAATTGTACAGTTTTAAAAGGAGTTTATATTGGGGATAGAGCTATTATAGCTGCTAATTCAAATGTGATAAGTGATGTTCCTAATGATGTAATAGTTGCTGGGAACCCAGCTGAAATTATAAAAAATATATAAATGTTAAAACGATTTAAAAATTTCTTTAAATCCACTCAAAAAGAGAGTTTTACAGATAATTATTTGATTGATAAATCTTCAATATTCCCTAATGGGATAGATGTCAAGTTTCACTCAAAAAGAGAAGATAAAAAAATATATTTAAATGTAGGTAAAAGATGTATTATTAATTCTAAATTTATATTTGAAACTGAAACAGGTAGCGTTCAAATTGGAGATAATGTACATATAGGTGGGGCTGTATTTATTTCAAGAGAATCAATTGAGATTGGAAATGATGTTACTATGGCTTGGGGTATTACATTGTATGATCATGATTCCCATAGTATATATTGGTCTGACAGGAAAAATGATAATACCCAATGTTATAACGATTATGTTACATATAATGGAAATAATATAGTGAATAAAGATTGGGGAGCAGTAAAAAAGAAACAAATAAAGATAGAAGATAAGGTTTGGATTGGTTTTGATGTTACTATCTTAAAAGGTGTTACTATAGGTGAAGGGGCAGTTGTTGGTGCTAAAAGTGTCGTAACTAAAGATGTCCCCCCATTTTCCGTTGTTGCTGGAAATCCTGCTGTCGTTGTAAAAAAGAATAATCAATGAAGATATTAATTATAGGATCAAAAGGGTTTATAGGGTCACATTGTGTGACTTATTTCTCTAAACAGCATAATGTATGGCAATGTGATGTTGTAGCAGATTATGTTACGGAACATTATAGTATTGTTGATGCTACAAATGCAGACTATTCAGAGGTATTTCAAAATAATCAATTTGATATTTGTATTAATTGCTCTGGTGCTGCAAGTGTACCTGATTCTATAAAAAATCCTCAACGTGATTTTATGCTTAACACTGTAAATGTATTTAAGCAATTAGATGCAATTCGAAAGTATAATAATAATTGCAAATACATAAATTTATCTAGCGCTGCGGTTTATGGAGACCCAGTTTATTTGCCAATTGATGAGAAGCATCCCAAAAAACCTATATCACCTTATGGGTATCATAAAAAATCAGCAGAGGATATCTGTAAGGAGTTTTATGAGGCACATGGAATTGCTACATGTTCATTGCGATTGTTTTCTGTTTATGGCCCAGGTTTACAAAAGCAATTATTTTGGGATTTGCATAAGAAAAGTTTAAACAACAATTCAATTACTTTATTTGGAACTGGTAACGAATCAAGAGATTTTATTTTTATAGATGATTTGTTGCAAGCCATAAATTTATCAATGATTAATTCAAACTTTAAAAATGAAATTATTAATGTAGCCAATGGTGAAGAGCATTTTATTAAAGATATTGCAGCTATTTTTTATAATATATATGATACCTCGCTAGTTTTTAATTTTAGCGAAGAAGTAAGAACGGGAGATCCGATAAATTGGAAAGCTGATATATCAATTTTGAAAAAGTATGGGTATGTTCAAAAAACTTCAATTGAAAAAGGTTTAAATAATTTTATAGAATGGGCAAAAGAGTTAAAGTAGGTCTTATATTTAGTTACAATGAAAATTGGATAGGAGGTTCATATTATATTTTAAATTTAATAGAATCTTTAAAATTACTTGATGATAACTTAATGCCAAGCTTAATTATCTTTTCATCATCAAATAATGATTTTGAAAAAGTTAAGCAAATTGACTATCCTTATATAGAATTCTTTCTTTTAGAAAAAGATAAAACAAGTATATCTTACCCTTTCTTTTATAGGGTTATTAATAAACTGTTTAAAGTAATAGCTTATAAAAAACTTTTATATAAAAAACCTTCTTTTGATATTAACGATTTAGGTTTAGATGTATTGTTTCCAGCTGTAGATGATTATTTTTTCAAACCCGTAAAAAATAAAATATTTTGGATTCCAGATTTTCAAGAGCATTTTTTACCGCATTTTTTTAAAAAAACAGAAGTAGAACATAGAAAATTTCAACAAAAAAAATTGGTAGAAAATAATAGCCACATTGTTTTTTCTAGCTGTACAGCACAACAGCATTTTTTTAAGATATATCCAGAAGCAACTAATAAAACTAGCGTTTTGCAATTTGCGGTAACACATCCTGATTATCAGGTGCAAAAGAGCACAGTTGTATTAAATAAATATAAAATTAATGGCTCATACTTTTTTTGCTCTAATCAATTTTGGGCACATAAAAACCATAAAGTAATTTTTGATGCTTTAATAAAAATTAAGGCCCAAGGAAGTAAAGTTCAAGTTGTATTTTCTGGTAAAGAAAATGATTATCGAAACCCAAATTTCTTTAAGGAAATAAAGGTTTTTGTTAAAGATAATAACTTAGAAGAATTTGTGAAGTTTTTAGGATTTATAGATAGAGCAGATCAATTACTTTTAATGAAGAATGCTATAGCAGTAATTCAACCCTCTTTGTTTGAAGGTTGGAGTACAGTTGTAGAAGATGTAAAGGCAATGAGTCAATACTTAATTCTATCATCTATAGCTGTACATAAGGAACAAGCTTTAGAAAATGTATTGTTTTTTAATCCAAATAGTCCAACAGAATTAGCTAGTGTTTTAATTGAGGCAAATAAAACCACTCCAATTAAAACTAATATTCCATACGGAAGTAAGAGGTATGATTTTGCTAATAATTTTATTAATATAATTAACTCATAACTTAAGTTGAAACTATCAATTATTACTATCAATTATAATGACGCATCAGGTTTAAAAAAAACTATGAATAGTGTCATGAGTCAAACATTTTCTGAGTTTGAATATATTGTTATTGACGGAAATTCAACCGATGCAAGTGTTGCTACAATTAAATCATACAAAAATGATAGGTTGCAATGGCTAAGTGAGCCTGATTCGGGTATATACAATGCAATGAATAAAGGGATTGTTAGAGCTACAGGTGAGTATTTATTATTTTTAAATTCAGGAGATTTTTTAATTTCTAATACTGTTCTAGAAACTGTTATGCCAAAACTGGATGACAGTTGTTCGTTTAATACATGCAATTTACTATTAGATGGAGATGAGAAAAGAGTAAAAGAACACCCTGAGCGGATTTCATTTAGTTATATAGTATCTAATACAATTTCACATCCTTCTACATTTATAAAGAGCGAGATGTTTGTTAAATATGGGATGTATAATGAAAAAAACAAAGTAATTTCTGATTGGGAATTTTTCTTTAAAACATTGGGTTTAAATGGGGAGTCGTTTCAAAAAATAAACGAAACTTTAACAGTTTTTGATATGCATGGAATTTCATCTAACCCAATTAATACAGAACTAGTGGCCAGTGAGCGAGAAGCGGTTTTTGGAAAATATTTAGGGGCTATTTATACTAGTGAATTAGATCAGTTTATTTTTAATCACTATAAATCGCCAACGAAAAGAATTAAGTATTTAATGAAGATAGAAAAGAACTCTTTGTTAAGGAAAATTACTACAGGCTTTTTAGCTATATTAAGTAAAATTTGTTAGTTAATGATAAGTGCTCTAAAAAAATGTAGGTCTATATACGTAAAATGTAAAACTTCTAAAAGTAGTTTTATGGTAGTCTGTATTAGGTATTTTTATTTTAAATTAGTATATAAGAAATTAATTTTAGCTCATGAGCATGTAAAAATTAATGGAGTAAATAATATTACCACTCAGGGTACTTTAAATATTGGTGTACAATATGTTGGTTTTATTCACCCAGCAGATAAAACCCTATTAAATATAAATGGACAACTAAATTTTAAAAAAGGCTATAGTATAGGAAGAGGTTGTAGATTTGATATTGGTGATAAAGCAGAAGTTAGCTTTGGTGAAGGAGGTTATATTAACGCTAATACAAGGTTAATCATTATGCATAAAATGGTGGTTGGTGATAATTGTGCTATTGCTTGGGATTGTGAGTTTTTGGACGAAGATTTTCATGAAATCACTTATGAAGGAAAAAAAGAAAGAGAAAAGGGAATTCATATAGGGAATAAAGTGTGGATAGGGGCTGGAGTTAAAGTTTATCAGGGAACAATAATTCCTAATGGATGTGTTATTGCATCTAACTCAATAGTTAGAGGAGTATTTACAGAAGAGAATGTAATAATTGGAGGTAATCCAGCTAAGGTGATAAAAAAAGAAATTAACTGGAATTAATAGCTTTGAATTTTTATAATAATATTATTAGTACAGGGATAAGAAGAGAAATCTATTAAGGTTAAAAAATAAGGAATAATGAAAGTAGCATTTATAACAGGAGTAACTGGACAAGACGGGGCATATTTAAGTGAGTTTTTATTAAAAAAAGGCTATCAAGTACATGGTTTAAAACGTCGTTCTTCGATGTTTAATACTGATAGGATTGATCATTTATACCAAGACCCACATATAGAAAATAGGAATTTTATGTTGCATTATGGTGATATGACTGATAGTTCTAACCTAATTCGTTTAATAAGTGAAATAAAGCCTGACGAAATTTATAATTTGGCTGCAATGAGTCATGTACAAGTTTCGTTTGAAATGCCTGAGTATACAGCTGATACTGATGCTGTCGGCGCATTACGCATATTAGAAGCGGTACGATTTTTAGGCCTTGAAAAAAAGACAAAAGTATACCAAGCTTCAACTTCAGAATTATATGGTAAAGTTCAAGAAGTGCCACAATCTGAAACTACACCTTTTTACCCTCGTAGTCCATATGCTGTAGCAAAAATGTATGCCTATTGGATAACTGTAAATTATAGAGAGGCTTATGGAATGTTTTCATGTAATGGTATTTTGTTTAATCATGAGTCTCCTATTCGTGGAGAAACGTTTGTTACTAGAAAAATTACTAGAGCTGTATCTAAAATAGCTATAGGTATACAGGATAAATTGTTTTTAGGAAACCTTGACGCTAAACGTGATTGGGGACATGCAAAAGATTATGTACGTATGATGTGGATGATTTTACAAGCAGATGAACCTGAAGATTGGGTAATTGCTACTGGAGTGACTACTACTGTAAGGGATTTTGTGAAAATGGCTTTTCAACATGTCGGAATTACTTTAGAGTTTAAAGGGACTGGAGAAACTGAAACTGCAGTTGTTGTATCTTGTAATAATCCAGAATATACTCTGAAAATAGGTACAGAAGTATTGGCTGTAGACCCTAAATATTTTAGGCCAACTGAGGTAGATTTGTTAATTGGTGACCCTTCTAAAGCAAATAAAAAATTAGGATGGATTCCTGAGTATGATTTACAAAGCTTGGTTAAAGATATGATGGTTCATGACTTGCATTTAATGAAAAAAGATCAATTATTGCAGAAACATAATTACAAAACATTAAATTATTTTGAATAAATTAATGATGCAAAAAAGCGATAAAATTTATGTTGCTGGACACAAAGGTCTAGTAGGGAGTGCTATTGTTAAGGCACTAGAAAAAAAAGGGTACAATAATATTATTACTCGTACTCATAAAGAATTAGATCTGTTAGATGCTATAGCTGTCGCTTCTTTTTTTAAAGAAGAAAACCCGGATTATGTAATACTAGCAGCCGCGAAAGTTGGTGGAATTATGGCTAATACAACTTATAGAGCTGATTTTATTTATGAAAACTTAACTATTCAAAATAATGTAATTCATCAGAGTTATTTACATCAAGTAAAAAAATTATTGTTTTTAGGGAGCACTTGTATTTATCCTAAAAAAGCCAATCAGCCAATAAAAGAAACAGAATTATTAAGGGATACCTTAGAATATACAAATGAGCCATATGCGATAGCTAAAATTGCTGGTATTAAACTGTGTGAAAGTTATAACTTACAGTACAATACTAACTTTATAGCAGTAATGCCAACCAATTTATTTGGACCAAATGATAATTTTGATTTGGAAAAATCACATGTGTTACCAGCATTGATTAGAAAAATATATTTAGGAAAATTATTAATTGAAAATGATTGGGAAGCAATAAAAAATGATTTAAACATCTTGCCTATAAAAGGGATTTCGGGTACAGCTTCCAAAGAAAATATCATTGATGTTCTGAAAAGCCTAGGGATAGTTATTAATAATAAAAAGGTACAAGTAGAAGTTTGGGGGTCTGGAAAGCCATCACGTGAGTTTATGTGGTCTGAAGATATGGCTGACGCAAGTATATATGTAATGGAGCAAGTAAATTTTGTAGATTGTTTTAAACCAGGAAGCATTGAAATAAGAAACACGCATATTAATATAGGTACTGGTGAAGATTGTACCATAAAAGAGCTAGCTGAGTTAATAAAAACTAAAGTTGGGTTTACTGGAAATTTAGTGTTTGATAAATCTAAGCCTGATGGTACTATGAGAAAGTTAACAGATGTTTCTAAATTAAATGCATTAGGTTGGAAGCATAAAATATCATTAAGCGAAGGGGTAAATAAATTATATCATTGGTATTTGAATAGATAATATATGTTTAGAAAATGATATGAAATAATTCATTCACGTTTAAAATAAAAATAAAACATGAGTAAATAGCCTGAAACGATTCTTATAAATTATTAACATTATATATTGGAAAAAAAGGAAATATTGCTAATTGGTCCAATAGGTAACTTTGGAGGCAGGGAGTTAGAAGTAGGTTTTATAGCTAAAGCATTAAGTAAGGAGTATAATGTAAGCATATGTTCTACAGCATATTTTACTCAAAAATCACAAGTTTTTGATTTTATAACTAAAAAACAAATGTTTTCGTTAGCAAAAGTTGTTGTTGATAAACATTTATTCATCAAGCTAATAGCATTAGTAGCCTATTTTCGTTTTGGATTCAAATATTCAACCCCTTATTTTTTCAATAATAAAATCAATAAAAAATATGGTGCCGTTGCATCTAAAACTACTCAGGTTTTAGAAGAGCTCATTACGGAAAATGAAGTAATAATTATATGTGCTCAGTTAAGCTCTAATTATTTAAAAAATATAATTGATATTGCGTACCAAAAAAGCATCCCTGTATTATTTAGAACAACAGGTACAATAGATGCTGACTGTTCTAATCATTTCGAAACTAAACTTTATTGGTTAAAAAAAGTAACTGCTTTTGTACATCATTCTAATACAAATGCGATGAAGTTAAGTAGTCTTCAAAACTATAAATATGAGCTGATAGATCAGTGTGCTTATAATGAAAAAGATCTAATTGCTAGTTCAAATAAAGAAAGTAAAGTGTCAAACTTTTTTGTTCTCTCACGCTTATCAAAAGAAAAACAAGTGGATAGAGTAATTAAAGCCTTTAATAATATAAAGGAGTCTACAGATTATTTACATATATACGGTACTGGACCAGAATTAGTTTATTTAAAAACGCTAGCAAACAATAATGACAATATAATTTTTTACGGCCATGTTTCACATTCACATACTCATGAATTGTTTTATAAATATGATTGCTTAATAATTTCCTCTTCAGAAGAAGCGGGGCCATTAACGGGTATTGAAGCAATGGCAGCAGGTATGCCATTAATTAGTACTAAAGTTGGGGCTATGCCAGAACGTTTATTAGACTATGATTTTTGGTATGATGGTAGTCAGGAACAGTTAGAGTTGAGAATGAAAAAAATTAAAGAGTCATCCATTTCTGAAATAAACTCAATTTCTAAGTTAGTTAGGCAACGCTATCTTGAAGAATATTCCATTGAAACTATCCAAAATAAGTACAGGAATCTTGTAGAAATAACGTTATCTTGATTGCTATTTCTTGGAATAAAAAAATACTACAGTTATTCAATAATTTTACATATTTTTGAAGATAGAGAATATTCTAAAATAAAAAATATAAAGCATTCGCTATTAAAGCGTTTTGCCCCCAATTTTAAACATGTTTAAATGAATATATTAGTTACAGGAGGAGCAGGAAACATAGGGAGTTCATTAATTAAGAAACTTGCAGAAAATAGTGAGAATCATATAGTGGTTGTTGATAATTTATTGACAGGTTTTAAATATAAAATACCTGTAAAAGAAAACATAATATTTATTAAATGTAATGTCAATAATTACAATGATATATCTGCGGTATTTCATACGTTTAAATTTGATACGGTGTTTCATTTGGCAGCCGTAGTAGGTGTTCAGCGTACATTAGAAAACCCATTGTGGGTTTTAGAAGATATTAAAGGGTTTGAAAATATATTGAATCTATCAAAAAACACAAATGTTAAAAAAGTGTTTTTCTCTTCTTCTTCAGAGGTTTATGGAGAGCCTTTTGAAATTCCTCAAAACGAACATACCACACCATTAAACTCAAAGTTACCGTATGCAATAGTTAAAAATGTAGGGGAGGCTTATTTAAAATCTTACGAACAAGAATATGGATTAACATATACTATATTTAGGTTTTTTAATACCTATGGGCCAAATCAAAGCGAAGATTTTGTGATTCCAAAATTTGTGAATTTAGCAATGCAAAATAAAGACATTACTATTTATGGTGATGGTTTACAAACACGTACTTTTTGTTATATTGATGATAATATCGATACGATTTTAAAAATTCATGAAAATAATTTGGTAACTAATGATGTAATTAATATTGGTTCTGATGTAGAATTTACTATCATTGAATTGGTGAAATTAATTATTAAATTAACGAATAGTCAATCTAAAATCATACATCTTCCAGCCTTAAAAGAAGGTGATATGATGCGTAGATGCCCAGATATCACTAAAATGAAATCTATTTTAAATCGTGATTTAGTAAGTGCAGAACAGGGTATTGAAAACTATATAAACTACCTAGCTACTAAAAAATGAGAATAGGAAGTAATCCAGCCAAAAAAGATAAAGTGCAGTTAGATGATGTGTATCATCGAATTGTATTACCAGTTTATATACCAAATTTAGAAGGTTTTTTTAAAGAATCATTACAGGTGTTAAAATTATGTCTAGCATCCTTGTATACTACAGTACACTCCAAAACCAAAATTAGTATAGCGAGTAATGGTTGTTGTAAAGAAGTAAATGATTTTTTGTCTGAAGAATTTGAGGCAAAAAGAATTGACGAATTATATCAAATTAAAGCTGGGATTGGGAAAATAAATTCATTGTATAAAGTTATAAATTCTGTAAAAGAACCAATAATTACTATTTCTGATGCAGATGTATTGTTTTCTTCTGGGTGGCAAAATTCAGTAGAACAATTGTTTTTAGATTATCCTAAAACAGGTATGGTTTGCCCATTTTCTTATTCTAAAGGATTTAGAGAACTAACTGCCAATGTTTATTTTGATAATTTATTTAATAAAAACATCAAAATAAAAGAAATAAAAAACCCAGATGCTTTAGAGCATTTTGCAGCTAGTATTGGTAATGATAAATTTTATAAGGATATTCATTTAAAATATGGCTTAACTTATCAAGAGGAGGGAAAGTCAAGAGCATTAATTGGAGCTGGACATTTTGTTGCTAGTTTTAAACGTGATGTTTTTTCACATTATAAGTTTAAAGCAAATTTACAGCGTCTAGCAAGTGGAGAGGGATTGTATATAGATACTCCGCCTATTAAAGCAGGTTTGTGGCGATTATCGACTGACTATAATTTTGTATACCATATGGGTAATACATTAATACCAATGTATACTGAAATTGTGAATTCCAATACAAACGATTCTTTTAAAGACTTAAGTACTTTAAAAGCTGTAAAGGCAGAATCTAAATTTTTATATTGGTTGAAAAATAAAATATTTAATAGATACTTCTTTAGTAACACTGTTTTTTCATGGTATATGAGTAAAAAAGGGTTGACAAAAGAACAAGTAAAAATGTACCTTAATATATAATTATGGTAAACCCTTTAGTAACCATAATTATTCCTGTTTTTAATAGATCAACTCTAATTATAGAAACACTTGAATCAATTAATTCACAAGCATATAAAAATTGGGAATGTATTATAATAGATGATAACTCAACAGATAATACATTAGAGGTTATTAAAAATTATTGTGTAAACAAAAAAAACATTTCGGTTAATACTCTTCCTGATAGTTATGTTAAAGGGGCATGTTCTTGCAGGAATTATGGATTTACTTTAGCAAAAGGAGATTATATTAATTGGTTTGATAGTGATGATATAATGCATATTGATTTTTTGAAACTTAAAGTTGAAAAATTAAATTCAAACCTAATTATTGATGCAGTAATAACCAAAACTGCTTTCTTTACATCATCTGTTAATATAATAACAGGGTATGAAAAGCGCACTTATTTATCAAAAAAAATATTAGAGGATTTTATTGCCTTAAAAGTAAGCTGGTATTTGCCAGATGTCATGTGGAGAAAATCTTTTTTAATAGACAAACCTTTGTTTGATGAAGAACTGCTAATGGGGCAGGATAGGTTTTTTCATATAAAGCTATTATCTTTTTCACCTAATTTAGTTTTGGTTGATGAATACCTTACTTTCTATAGAAAGCATGATGCTTCTATTTCTGCTACATATTTTAATGAAAACCATACGAATAAAACTATTTCTCATTTTAAGTCAGTAATAAAACTAGTAGATTTTTTAAAAGTAAAAAATGTATTAAATAAACAGATGAAAATTAGTTTTCAATCTGCCGCAGTTTACTACTTACCGCATACCTATAATAAAAAGATTAATTCAGAATTAAAAAAATATCTAAACCAACTATTTGTTTTTAATATTTATAGTATTAAAACCATGTTGAAATTTTATTTAGCTTTATTTAGCTATAAATTAATTGGAAAAGGATATTTTTTTATTAAAAAATAAATTTACTAAACCTCATTTATAATGTTAAAATGCGCACTTTGTAATGAAATTAAGTTAATTGAAAAAGAATCTATTAAAAAGAAAGATTTAATTAATTTATATCAAGATACACATCAACTGGATATTAGTAATCAGTTAGAAAAAGTAGATGTAATTAAATATTATCATTGCAACAATTGTAATTTGGAATATTTCGATGGAGATACTGCAGGTAATGGTCACTTTTATGAGCAGCTTCAACAAAGAAGAAAAACGTATTACAGTCCTGATAGAAAAGAATTTACTTTTGCAGAAAAACATATCTCTAATAAATGTAAAGTTTTAGAAGTTGGCTCCGGAAGTGGTTTATTTGCGCAACGTTTAGTAAAAGAAAATTACATTGGTCTTGAGTTTAACGATAAAGCAATAGAAAGGGCAAAAAATAATAATATTACGTTATTAAAGAAAAGTATAGAAGAATTTGCTGATACTTCAACACATAAATTTGATGTAGTTTGTTCTTTTCATGTATTGGAACATGTGGTTGATACTCATAACTTCATTAAAGCATCATTAAAAGTTTTAAAAGTTGGTGGTAAATTAGTAATAGCAGTACCGTGTAATGATTCTATTTATACAAGTAATGTTAATCATGTTTTAAATCTACCTCCTCATCACGTAGGTCGTTGGAATATTAAAACGATGAAAAAACTAGAAGAAATTTTTAAGATAGATTTAGTAGCACAAAATATTAGTAGTGCTAATGAATTAACTTCTAAGAAAGAGTATGTTGGGGAAATGCTAACTAACTCATTTATAAAAGCACTTTACCCTAAAAATACGTTACTATTAAAAACTAGTACGGTTAAACGAATCCGAAGAGTTATTTACAAACTTAATTCAATTTTAAGGATATATAAATTATATAAAAACACTAGTGTTATAGGGGATAATATGACTTTTGTATATGTAAAAAGGTGATTGTTAAATGAAAGTATTAATCTGGTTAAATCAATTCCCTACTTTTTCTGAAACATTTATTCGGGATCAAATTATTAATTTAAAAAAAGAAGCAATTGAAGTTGTTACTTTTTGTAATTATAAAAATGATAATGAACTTAGTGCTTTAGATAATTATACGGAATATAATTTACTGGATGATAGGTATTGTTTGGAAGACATAATCCCTAAAAATAAATTTAAGCGAATTTATTTAGTGTTAAAAATATTACTTAATAAATTATTTACTAAAAATTTATGGGTATTACTTAGAACTTTAAATGGAGCCAAATTTGGTAAAGATGCATATAAATTAATTCTGTTCTTTATAGCAAATTTTATAATCGATAACAAAATAACAACTATACACGCACATTTTGGGCCTAATGGATCTAAAGCTTCATTTATAAAACAAATTGGGTTACCAGTGAAACTATTCACTACTTTTCATGGATATGATATTAGACTGGGAGATAAAAAAGGTGGGGAAATATATAATTCACTCTTTAAATTCGCAGATGGAGTATTTTCAATAAGCCCTTATAATAAACAAAAATTAATCGATTTTGGAATGCAAAGCTCTAAAATAATAGATTTGCCTAACGGAATAGATACTGTTTTTTTTAATAGAAATGACTTAGTTGCTCTTAACGGACCAATAAAATTAATTAGTGTTGCACGATTGGCCGAAGAAAAAGGGATTTTATTGTTTTTAAAAGCTCTAAAAGCATTCATTAATGACAATAAATCTATAGAAATAATTTATTCAATAATAGGAGAAGGTCCTTTACGTAATTCTATAGAACAATACATTTTAGAACAAGATATGCAGAACTATGTTTTCTTGTTAGGGAAAAAACAAACACATGATGTAAAAGCACATTTAATACAAGCTGATGTATATGTATTGCCTAGTTTAGCAGAAGCCTTACCAACGGTTTTACTCGAAGCTCAATCTTGTGCAATGCCTATTTTAGCAACTAATGTAGGTTCTGTTAAGGATATGACAAGTAATGCAATAATAGTTGAGCCTAATAATATAGAGGCCTTAAAAAATGGTTTAAAACAGTTAATAAATGAAAGAAACTCTTGGAGTGAAAAAGGGCTAAAAAACAGAGAAAACATTGTTGAAAATTATAATATTAAGCATATAACTGCAAAATTAATTCATGAATATTCAAAATAGAAGCATGAAAAATAGTCATACCATAGCTGTAATTCCAGTTAGAGGAGGATCAAAACGTTTGCCAAAAAAAAATATACTTCCTTTAAATGGGATTCCATTATTGGTGCATAGTATTTTATATGCACAAGAAAACCTAAGTGTTATTAATGAAATTATTGTATCTACAGATGATATTGAAATTAAAAAAATAGCATTGCAATATGGTGTAACGGTTATTGATAGGCCTTCAAACTTATCTGGTGATCATACATCTACTGTAGCTGTTTTAAAACATGTTTTAGAAAATTATAATACTCCAGTAGAAAATGTAATTCTCTTGCAAGCAACTAATCCATTAAGGCCTAAAAAAATGTTAGCACAAGCTTTTGAACAATACACTTCTGGGAATTATGATAGTTTAATGACTGTAAGTAGAAATTATGAGAAGTTAGGTGAGATTGTAAATAAAAAGTTTGTGCCTTTTAATTATACTCAAGGTCAAAGAAGTCAAGATTTAAACCCATTATACGCCGAAAACGGATTGTTGTATATTTCTAAAGCAGCAATAATTAAAGAGGAAAAAATATTAGGAAACGAAAATTTTCCTTTTATTGTAAATCATCCTTTTGCAAAAGTAGATATTGATGTTTTAGAAGATTTAAAATATGCAACTTTTGTACTAAACACGTATTTAAATGAATAAGAACATGTATATAGAAATAGCAGGTAGAAAAATTGGAGCTGATTATCCTCCTTTAGTGATAGCAGAAATAGGAATAAATCATGAAGGTTCTTTGCAAGTAGCAAAAGAAATGGTTGATGCAGCACATAGAGCAGGAGTTGAGGTTGTAAAGCATCAAACTCATATTGTTGCTGATGAAATGTGTGGTGAGGCAAAAAAAGTAATTCCTGGAAATGCTGATGTGTCTATTTATGAAATAATGGACCGTTGTTCTTTAAATGAAGAAGATGAAATTGCCTTAAAAGAATATGTTGAAAGTAAAGGAATGATATTTATTTCCACCCCTTTTTCTCGTGCTGCTGCGGAACGTCTAGAACGTATGAATGTAGCTGGATATAAAATTGGTTCAGGGGAATGTAATAATTACCCGTTATTAGAACATATAGCTCAGTTTGGTAAACCTGTAATTTTAAGCACAGGGATGAATACTATTGCTAGTGTTGCGAAAGCTGTTGCTATATTTGAAAAACATCAAGTACCACTTGCTTTATTACATACAACTAATTTATACCCTACACCAACTCATTTGGTGCGTTTAGGAGCAATGACACAACTAAACGAAGCATTTCCAAATTCAGTTTTTGGACTTAGTGATCATACTTTAAATAATAATGCATGTTTGGCAGCTACCGCTTTAGGGGCTTCAATATTAGAACGTCATTTTACAGATCACATGGAACGTACAGGTCCAGATATTGTTTGTAGTATGGATGAAAAAGCATGTAAAGAATTAATAACTTCATCTGCAGAAATTGCTCTAATGCGCGGCGGAACTAAAGAAGCCGCAAAAGAAGAACAAGTTACCATTGATTTTGCTTTTGCAACCGTTTGTACAATTAAATCTATTAAGGTTGGTGAAGTTTTTACTAAAGATAATATTTGGGTAAAACGCCCGGGTACTGGCGAAATATTAGCAGATAAATTTAATGATTTATTAGGGAAAACCGCTGTAAATACTATAGATAATGACCAACAATTAACTTGGGAAGATGTTAGCAACTAAAAGGAAAATAGTATTCCTTACTGGGACCCGAGCTGACTTTGGTAAAATAAAATCGCTTATTCAAATAGTTGAAAAGGATGAAGCTTTTGATCCATTTGTTTTTGTTACTGGTATGCATTTAATGCATACTTACGGGTTCACAGTGCTAGAAATTGAAAAATGTAATTTCTCTAATATTCATACTTTTTCAAATCATACTTGTGAAACAACTATGGACTTAACGCTTGCAAAAACTATAGAAGGTTTTTCAGCCTATATTAAAGATGTCAAACCTGATTTAATAGTTGTACATGGTGATAGGGTTGAAGCCCTAGCAGGAGCAATTGTAGGTTCATTAAATAATGTTTTAGTTGCACATATTGAAGGAGGGGAAGTTTCTGGAACTATTGATGAACTCATTAGGCATTCCGTAAGTAAAATGAGTCATATTCATTATGTATCTAATGATAATGCTCAAAAACGTTTATTACAGATGGGAGAATTTCCTGATGCAATTAAGGTTATTGGGTCTCCAGATGTGGATATTATGTTTTCAGAAAATTTGCCAACCATTGAGGATGTGAAAAATTACTATGAAATATGTTTTAATAAGTATGCAGTCGCAATGTTTCATCCTGTTACTACTGAGTTTGAGCATATGGAAAAATATGCAACAAATTTTGTAAACGCCTTATTGGAAGATGATAAAAATTATGTGGTTATTTATCCTAATAATGATTTAGGGTCTGAAGTTATATTAAAGCAATATAAACGTTTGGATGACAATCCTCGTTTTAGAATATTCCCATCAATCAGATTTGAATATTTTTTAACCTTACTTAAAAATAGCATGTTCATAATAGGTAATTCTAGTGCAGGAATTCGAGAAGCTCCATATTACGGTATAGCAACTATAAACATTGGAACTCGTCAGGAAAATAGAGCACTTCATTCACATATTATTAATGCAAGTTATGAAGAGAATAGTATAAAGGATGGGTTAAATACTAGTTTTAAACAGATAGAAAAAGATAGTAGTGCCTTTGGAAAAGGAAATAGCGCAAGTTTGTTTTTAGACTCCTTAAAGACAGAATCTTTTTGGCAGTTAAACAAACAAAAACAATTTATAGATATTTAATATATGTTATTCAATTCTTTTGAATTTTTACTCTTCTTGCCAATTGTCTTTGCATTATATTGGTTTGTCTTTAAAAATCTTAAAATTCAGAACCTATTTATTTTAGCTGCAAGTTATTTTTTCTATGCTTGGTGGGACTGGCGTTTTTTGTTTCTTATAATTTTCAGCACTATTGTTGATTATTTTTTGGGATTATTTCTAGATAAACAATTAAATATATCTAAAAGAAAGCTGCTTTTATATGTAAGTCTATTTGTTAATTTAGGTTTTCTAGGAGTTTTAAAATATTACAACTTTTTTATTGATAGTTTTATAGATGCATTTTCATTTTTTGAAATCACATTAAGTGTTAATACACTACATATTATCCTGCCCGTAGGTATTAGTTTTTATACTTTTCAAACTTTAAGTTACACTATAGATGTATATAGAAAAAAAATAGAACCTACTCGTGATTTTATTGCTTTTGCAGCTTTCGTAACTTTTTTCCCTCAATTAGTTGCAGGACCAATTGAAAGAGCAACACATCTTTTGCCTCAGTTTTATAAAAAGCGAATATTCAATTATGAAAATTCGGTAACAGGAATACGTTTAATATTATGGGGTTTTTTTCAAAAAATTGTGATTGCTGATGGTTGTGCACCTTATGTAAATGATATTTTTGAAAATTTCGAAAATTATTCTAGTGCTACTTTAGTATTTGGAAGCATATTGTTTTCATTTCAAATTTATGGTGATTTTGCGGGGTATTCTAATATAGCTATAGGAGTAAGTAGATTGTTTGGTTTCGATTTAATGCGAAACTTTAAATACCCTTATTTTTCAAGGGATATAGCAGAGTTTTGGAGGCGCTGGCATATATCATTATCCACATGGTTTAGAGATTATTTGTATATTCCTTTAGGTGGTAGTAAGGGGAATATCAATAGTCAAATACGTAATGTGTTTATCATATTTATTGTGAGTGGATTTTGGCATGGAGCCAATTGGACTTTTATAATTTGGGGGGCACTAAATGCTATCTATTTTTTACCCTTATTACTATTAAATAAAAATCGTAAGTATGTAAATGAATTTAACAAATACACAAATATTCCATCTTTAAAAATGGTACTGCAAATGGGGTTGACTTTTACATTAACAACTTTTGCATGGATTTTTTTTAGAAGTAATTCACTTGCAGAAGCATTAGATTTCATTCATCATATAATTATAAATAAATCCTATTTAAAAATTTCATCGTCATATACATATAATCATAATGTAAGACCGTTAATTTTATATCTTTTATTTTTTGTGTTAATGGAATGGTGGGGTAGAAACAGCGAACAGTTTGTAAACCCTTATTTAATGAAACACGGTAGTTTACGATATATAGTATATGTAATGATTACTTTGGTAATTATTTTAAATATTAAAAATGAAGCCTCAGGTTTTATATATTTTCAATTTTAAGTATGAAGCAGTTTTTAAAAAAAATATTTAAAATTGGACTATTCACTTATTTGATTCTTTTAGGAATACAATTTGTCATTGATTATGGTTTAAAGCAGAGTAATGATAGTTTATATGAAACATGGAATAAAATTAATAATAAAGAAATTGATTCAGACATTGTTTTTTTCGGCTCTTCTCGGACCTTAAAACATTATGAGCCATCAATTTTTGAAAGTAAATTGAATTTAAAAACATATAATTTAGGTAATGATGCTACGGCAATTGATGTTCAGGAAATTAGGAATAAATTATATTTTGAAAAATATAGAAGCACCAAGATTATAATCCAAAATGTAGATATTTCTAGCCTTTTTAAAACTACTGAAATTGTAAATAAAGAGCAATACTTTCCATTTTATACGCTACAAAATTATAATGTACTAAATAGTTTAGATTCAAATGTTTATTTAGAGTATTTAGTGCCTATGTATAAGTATAGAGGGTTTTTAAAAACGATAGATGTATCTTTGAAAGGATATTTTTTTAAAGAAGAAAAAAACAACAATTATAAGGGGTTCAGTGTAAATAATTCAAGTTGGAGTAATAAATTTGATAAACTAAAAAAAACACTTAAAGGTGAAAATATTGATTTTTCACACGTAAACTTTAAAGAAAGATTTAAGGTTTTTGATACTATGTTAGACGATTTGAATTTACATAGTGATGTAGTGTTTTTGATATGGGCTCCTGAGTATTATGAAAGACAAGAATTAGAAGGAAGTGTATTATTAGAGGTAAAGAAACATTATGTTCAAGCCGCAAAGAAGAATCCTAAAATATTTTTTTTAGATTTCACAAAGGATAGTTTATGTTTAGATAAAAAATATTTTTATAATTCCTATCATTTAAACGGTACTGGGGCATCTATTTTTTCAAGTAAAGTTGCTGATAGTATTAATAAATATTATTTTAATTAATGTCAAACCAAAAATTTAAAATAGCACTTTTATTTCCAGACGGAGTTGGAATTAAAAATTACTTATATACTAATGTATTTAAACAAGATAGTGCAGACCTTGTATTACTTCATAATTTTGATCCAGAAACAGTAGCTGAAATACAAAAAGAAACTCAACTTGCTAATGATTTTGAAATCCCTAGTTACAAAGAGTCTCTAAGTGAAAAGTTTTTAAGGGAATTAATCTGTCTTGCTCGGTTAAAATATAATGCTAAAAAAGTAGTAAATTCAAGTATACTTACAAACTGGAAAACTACACATAACGGTATATTTCAGCAACTTTTTTACACTATTATTGGAATAATCGCTCCTTTAATTTCAGGAAGATATAGTTACATTTTGTTTTTAGAAAAATGGTACCAACAACGTATTCGTAAAAATATATTTTATAAGCAATCAGTAGATTTGTTAAAAAAGATTGGGCCCAATACATTATTTTGTTCTCATCAAAGAGGAATAAAAGCAGCTACAGTATTTGCTGCAGCTACAGACCTTGGTATAAAAACTACTACGGTAATATATTCTTGGGATAATTTACCAAAAGCAAGGTTAGCCTTGAGAGCAGATAACTATTTTGTATGGTCAAACTATATGAAAGGAGAAATGAAATTGTATTACCCTGAAATACCTCAATCATCTATTGTTGTTACAGGAACCCCTCAGTTTGAATGTTATAGTGATGATAATAACATTATTGATAAAAACATTTTTTATCAAACATATAATTTATCAATTGATAAAAAAATAATTTGCTTTTCAGGCGACGATGTAAAAACTTCTCCCGATGACCCTAAGTATTTAAATGATATTGTTTCAGCATTGATTGATGCAAATTTGCAAGACCAATATCAAATTCTTTTTAGAAGATGTCCTGTTGACGTATCTAATAGGTTTGATAAAGTGTTAAATAAATACTCTGATTTAATTAAAGTGGCGCCTCCCTTATGGTTTTTTAATAAATCAGAACATTGGACCACTATTTATCCATCAAAAGATGATGTTAAATTATTAGTGTCCACTGCTTTTTATTCAGACATAGTTGTTAATGTTGGCTCAACAATGGCATTTGATTTTGCTATGTTTGATAAGCCTTGTGTGTTTATTAATTATGATCAAACAACTAAAAACGATCCCAATTGGTCTGTAGACACTATTTATAAGTACCAACATTTTAAATCAATGCCAAATAAAGAGTCGGTTATATGGTTAAATGATAGAGATGAAATTATTACAAAATTAATTAATTTAGTATCAGACACATCTGCAATGAATCAATGGAAAGAGGTTGTGTTAGGGAATTATCAAAATGCATCAGAACAGATACAAATCCAGTTAACAAAAAATTTATAGTATGCACCTTTGTTTTATTACTCACGAATACCCCAAAAAAGGATATGCACATGGAGGTATAGGGTCTTTTGTGCAAACTTTAGCAAGAGCTTGTGTTAAAAATAACATTAAAGTTTCAGTAGTTGGTATGGGCTATACTGATATAACAGAAATAGAATCTGACCATGGAGTTTCTGTATACAGAGTAGGGCGATCTAATGTAAAGTATGGAGGTTTTATTTTTAATTCATTAAAGTTAAATGCAATTATAAGAAAAATAGATAAAGAATATCCCCTAAACATTATCGAAGGTGCTGAGTTAGATTTTGCATTTATAACAAAAATTAAAAACGTACATTATACTATTAGGATGCATGGTGGGCATCACTTTTTTTCAAAAACTTTAGGAAAAACAATTAATAAATGGCGCGGATTTAAAGAAATATTATCCTTTAAAAGAGCAGATAGCTTTATAGCAGTTACTAATTTTGTTGGAAATAAAACTGCTGAATTATTAAAAATGGAAATACCTTTTAAGTGTATCTATAATTTTGTTGATACACAATTGTTTTCCCCAAAACCAGCAATTAATACTGAAAAATTTAAATTGGTTTTTGTTGGTACTGTATGTGAAAAAAAAGGGATTCGACAATTGTTATTGGCATTGCCAAAAATAAAAGAAAAATTCCCCAAAGTTCATTTAGAAGTTATTGGTCGAGATTGGTTATATCCAAACGGAGATTCATATATAGGTTACTTAAAAAAAACTATTGATAGACATATATTTGATTCAGTAACTTTTAGAGGAGCGATACCTTTTGATCAAATACCAGAACATCTAGCCACAGCTCATGTTGCAGTTTTTCCTTCACATATGGAGTCATTCGGATTAACACTAATAGAGGCTATGGCTATGGAAAAGCCAATTTTAGCTAGTTACATACCACCTTTTAAGGAAATAGCAGGAGTAAATCAAGAAAATGTAGTATTATGCAATCCACATTCTGAAAAAGAAATTTCTGATAATATTTGCTTACTATTTGAAGATGAAAAAAAAGCAGCTATTCGTGCAAAACTTGCAGCTAAACGTATAGCGAAATTGTTTGAGAAAGATATTATTGTACAGCAAAATATTGCGTACTATAAGAACATTGAACTTGCTAAAAAATGAAAAAATTTATTCGAGATATTGAAAAGTATAAACAATATAGTAAAGGGAAATCTGCTATTGTATTATTTTTAACTACCCAAGGTTTATGGGCTTTGTTTGTATATCGTCTAGCAAATGCTATTTATTTAAGTTCTATCCCAACAATATTTAAAAAAATATTATTGTTGGGAGCAGTGATTCATCAAAAGATAATAGAAATAACAACTGGTATCTCGATACCTTATGCTGCAACAATTGGGGAGCGTTTTTATATAGCGCATCACGGGCATATTATTATACATCCCAATGTTTGTATTGGGGATAATTGTAATATTGCTCAAGGGGTAACTATAGGTATTAGTGGAAGAGGAAAGCGTAGAGGTGTGCCAGTAATTGGAAACAATGTATTTATTGCTGCTAATGCAGTAATTGCAGGGAAAATTACTATTGGGGACAATAGTGTCATAGGTGCAAATTCTTTGGTTGTATCTAATGTTGATAATGATATAACTGTTGTAGGAGTACCTGCTATTCAAGTAAGTAATAATAATTCTGAAGCCTATATTTAATGAAGTTTTTAATTGTAACTTTAGCACCTACGCTTCAAAAAAACAACATGTATTATTCATATGCACCATATGTATATGAAATGAATTTATGGGCTAAAAATGTTACAGAATTAGGGATAGTATCTCCTGTTTCCTACGATAAAGAGCTATTGTTATCAAAGTTTGATAAGCAACCACAAGTTTTTCCAATCAATTCATTTTCATTTATTTCTTTAAAGGAGTTTTTTAGAAGTTTATATCGTTTACCTGGAATTTTATATGCAATCTATAAAGCAATGAAATGGGCTGATCATATTCATTTGCGTTGCCCTGGTAATATTGGTTTATTAGGTTGTTTAGTGCAGATATTGTTTCCAAATACTCCAAAGACAGTTAAATATGCAGGGAATTGGGATCCGAAATCAAAACAACCATTTTCCTATAAAGTTCAACAATCTCTTTTACGTAATACCTGGCTTACAAAAAAGGTAAAGGTATTAGTTTATGGAGATTGGCAGGAAAAATCAAAAAACATCAAGCCATTTTTTACAGCTTCATATTCAGAAAAAGAAAAAGAGGTTATAAAAGATAAGCATTTTGAATCCTGTATTAATTTTGTATTCGTAGGTACTCTAAGTCCAGGGAAACAACCATTAATTAGTGTGAAAGTTGTGCATGAATTATTTAAAAAAGGAGTTGATGTAAGGCTAGATATGTATGGGGAAGGAAGTGAAAGAGAACTTTTAGAGCAATACATATCTGAACATAAGTTACATGATATTGTAATTTTGCATGGGAATAAAGCTAAAGAAATTATAAAAGAAGCCTATAAAAGAGCACATTTTTTAGTTTTTATTTCAAAATCAGAAGGTTGGCCAAAAGTTGTAGCAGAGGCTATGTTTTGGAAATGTTTGCCAATTTGTACTGCTGTTTCTTGTGTACCAACAATGCTTGATTATGGAAACAGAGGAAGTTTAGTGTTGCCAGATGTAACAACAATTACTAATGAAATAGATAATTATCTAAGTAATAATAAAGTGTATGTTAAAAAAACATTAGCGGCATTTAATTGGTCACGTACTTATACTTTTGAGAAATTTGAAAACGAATTAAAAAAACTGCTTGTTGAAGACTAATGTACTACATATCATTGACTCATTGTTAACAGGCGGAGCTGAAACTATAGCAGTGAATACAGTAAATGAACTTAATAATACAAATGAGGTAAATGCATATTTATGCTGCACCCGTACTGAAGGCCCATTAAAGCAATTTATATCTAATAATGAGCGATATTTATTTATAAATAAGAAAAAACCAATTGATTTTAGAGCATTAAAATTACTAGCTAGCTTTATAAAATTAAATAAAATATCTATTTTGCATGCACATACGACATCATTTTTTATAGCTGTTTTAATAAAATTTCGTTTTCCTAAAATTAAAATTATTTGGCACAATCATACAGGTGCTAATATTGAATTAAAAGGTTTACGGTTAATTTTAATACAGTGTTGCTCATTATTTTTTTCTGCAATTGTACATGTGAATGAAGGTTTAAATTATTGGGCTAAAAAGAAACTTTTTACATCAAAAAACACAGTATTAAATAATTTTGCTAATCTAGCTGATGTTGTACCTTATACCTTTTTAAAAGGGAATGAAAGTAAGAAGATTGTTTGTCTCGCTGCATTACGTTCAGAAAAGGATCATACAAACCTATTGTCAGCATTTAAATTAGTGCTTAAAAATAATAGTAATGTTAGTTTACACTTAGTTGGAACTAATTATAAAAATAATTATGCTAAATCTTTAGAACAAATAATTATCGAAAGTAAATTAGATAATAAAGTATTCTTATATGGGAATTGTATTGATGTAAAACATATTTTAACTCAAGCATCTATTGGTGTATTAGCATCAAAATCTGAGGGGTTACCAATTGCATTGTTAGAATACGGTTTAGCCAGTTTGCCAGTTATTGTTACTAGTGTAGGAGATTGTACAAAAGTTGTGAGGAATGAAGTTACTGGCTTAGTAGTTGAAAAAGAAAATAGTAAGGACCTTGCAGAAGGAATTATGCAACTCCTAAATCAAAATAAATTTGCAGTAAAACTAGGAAATAATCTAAACCATTTTGTATTAGTGAATTATGGGGTAAATAGTTACCTTAATAATTTAATTGCAAGTTATAAAAACGTTTTATGAGCATCATTTATAAAAATAAGAGTGAAGTATCATTAATTTTATTGCATGCAATTTTAGGTATGCTGATTTATAGTATACCATTTAGTTCAATGTTATATAGTATTATAATAACTGTTGGAGCTTTGATGTATATATTATCTGCAAGTGACAAAACCTATGCAATACTAATTTCAGCAGCTTACATGGCAGTTAGTGATGTATTTTTAAGAATGACAGGTGGTTTAATATTTTATGAACTACATAAATATTTACTTATTGTTTTTGCACTTATAGGGGCATTTTATGATTTAAAAGGAACAAAAGGCTACATTTATCTTGTAAGCACAGGGTTATTGTTAGTAGGGGTTGCATTCACAGAGTTTAATATTACTGAGAATGCACGTAAAATGATTATGTTTAATTTAAGTGGAGGTATATCACTAGGTTTTTTTGCTTTTTTTTGCTACAAAAAAAAACTGACCTTACAACAATTGAATAAAGTAATGTTCTATGCAGTTTTACCTATTGTATCAATGTTGGTGTATATGGTTTTTTATACGCCTGATTTAAAAGGGGTCATTGTTGATACTGCTTCAAGTCATGAAGCTTCTGGTGGATTTGGTCCAAACCAAGTAGCTACCATTTTAGGTTTCGGTATTTTTATATTAATGACAAGATTGTTATTAAATAAATATAAAAGAATACAGTTAATTATTGAGTTTGTTTTACTTGCATTGATAACTTTTAGAGGATTGGCAACTTTTTCACGAGGAGGAATTCTCGCAGCCTTTATAGCAGTATTGTTCTTTATAATATTAATTTATTTTAGAGGAAATAAACCAGTAGTTAGAAAAATTTATAAAATGCTATTATTTTTTGCTATTGCTGGTGTTGGAGTATGGTTTTATACGGTTAGCCAAACTTCAGGGATGATTGAAAATAGGTACTTGAATAAAAATGCGGCTGGTGTAGAAAAAGAAGACATAACAACAGGACGTGGAGATTTGATAGAAATTGAATTACAGGCCTTTTTTGAAAACCCTTTTTTAGGTATAGGTGTTGGAAAAAGTAAACAATATCGATTAGACAGAACAGGTACTCTTGCAGCATCTCATAATGAAATGAGTAGATTGGTTTCAGAACATGGTGCTTTAGGAATTCTTTCTTTTATAATTTTGTTTTTTACGCCTCTATTTTTACGTCTACAATTGCGAAATAATATTTATTTTTATTCTTTCTTTTTATTTTGGTTGCTAACAATTAATCACTCAGCCATGAGAATAGCTTTTCCTTCATTTATTTATGGTTTAAGTTTGTTAGATATAACCCTTGATAAAAAGAAGATAAAACCAGCCCTAAAGTGATTCTATACATAGGCAATAATATACGCTCAAAAACGAATAATGTTACTTATATGGTGACTCTAAATACCCTATTAAAAAAAGAAGGTTTTGAGTTATTAATGACATCTTCAAAAAACAATCAGTTATTAAGAATAATTGATATGCTGTTGAGTATAATGAAGCATAGGAAAAATATTAGCTATATTCTTATTGATACCTATAGTACACGTAATTTTTATTACGCGTTGGCATGTAGTCAATTAGCAAGATTTTTACATTTAAAATATATTCCAATTTTACATGGAGGAAACCTGCCAAGTAGATTGAAAGATTCTTCTAAATTATGTGATTTGATTTTTAAGTATTCTTATAAAAATGTAGCCCCGTCAAATTATTTAAAAGATGCTTTTGAAAATAAGGGATATGAAACGATGTTTATTCCTAATGTGTTAGCGATAAACAGCTATAAGTTTAAAAAAAGAGAGAAGTTTACACCCAAGTTATTATATGTTCGTGCGTTTGATAAAATATACAACCCACAAATGGCAATATATGTTTTATCAGAATTATTAAAAAACTATCCATCTGCTAAATTATGTATGATTGGTCCTGATAAAGATGGTTCTTTACAAGACTGTATTGCTTTAGTAAAAGTATTAGGAATAGATACATCTGTTGAATTCACTGGAATGTTATCAAAATCAGAATGGCATAAAAAATCAGAAGAATTTGATATCTTTATAAATACATCAAATTTTGATAACACACCAGTTAGCGTTATGGAAGCTATGGCTTTAGGTTTAGTTGTAGTTTCTACAAATGTAGGAGGTATGCCTTATTTAATTAGTAATGGATATGATGGAGTATTAGTAACTTCAAATAATATTGAAAGAATGACATTTGCAATAGACAACATAATTATAAATACAAAATCTACTCAACAGTTGATTTTAAACGCTAGAAAAAAGGTTGAATCCTTTGATTGGAGCAATGTAAAACAAAGTTGGATTGATATATTATAGATTGTCGGGTAAACTACCTAGAAATCCGATAAGAAGAGGGCTGAGGTGTTTATTATAAACTATATTTGCAGTCCCTAAAACATAGATTAATGTCTGAAAAAACTAACTTTCATTTTGAGCTATCTGAACGTAAATTGTTATTGCGTTTCCTTGATGTGAGTTTGGTTTTGTTAGGTTTGCATTTTGTAGGAAGTGTTTTTGAATTCGATTATTTTACTATTAGGGAAGATAAATGGATTTGGTCATTGTTACTTGGGTTTTATATTCTTTTCTTTGGGTCAATATTTGAGATTTATCACTTAAAAAAATCAAGTGATTTTTTTAAAATATTAAAAGGGATTGTAGCTACTAGCTCTATTACATTATTGGTATATATTTTAACCCCGTTTTTTTCTCCAGAACTTCCAGAAAGTAGAATTCAAATCATATATTTTTATATCTCTATAATTATATCAATGTCAATTGGACGATTGGCGTATATCATTTTAATTAATTCACCAATATTTAAAAAAAGTGTATTACTAATTGCTGATGGAGAGTTGTTTGATGGAATTGAAAATGATTTAGCTATTGCTGATGAAAATTATAAAATAAAGTATTTTATTAACACGAATAATGATTCTAAAGAAGCTCACACAGATAAGCAAATATTAGCTTCGAAATTAAAAGAATTCGCACAAAAAGGAGTTCATGAAATTGTAGTTACACGTAGTTCAAAATTTTCTTCATCAGAATTATATAGTGATTTATTAGATTTATTTAATCAAGGTAAAGTTGTAAAAGAATATTCTGAAGTTTATGAAGAGCTTTCAGGAAGAGTTTATATTAGTTTTAAAGACAAAGATTTCTATAAACAGTTTCCGTTTAGTCAACATAAAATAAAGCCATTATATAGGCTTGTACATCGGTTTTTTGATGTGTTAATTAGTATCGTCGGTTTGTTAAGTTTATTATTGATGATCCCGTTTTTGACTATAATAAACATGATAGCTAATAAAGGCCCTTTGTTTTATACCCAGGAACGAGTAGGTAAAAAAGGGAAGTTGTTTAAAATATTTAAACTTCGTAGTATGGTTGTAAATGCTGAAAAAGATGGCGCAGTTTGGGCTGATAAAAACGATTCACGAGTTACAGCATTTGGTAAGTTTTTAAGAAAAACACGTTTAGATGAATTTCCACAATTTATTAATATATTAAAAGGGGAAATGAGTGTTATTGGTCCAAGACCTGAACGTCCAGTTTTTGTTGATCAATTGGCAAAAGAAATCCCTTTTTACCCAACAAGACATATTTTAAAGCCTGGTTTAACAGGATGGGCTCAAGTGAATACAAGTTATGGAGCATCAGTAGACGAAAGTTTATTGAAATTACAATATGATCTATATTACATAAAGCACAGAAATATATTTCTAGACTTAAATATTATAATAAAAACGTTGAGTACAGTATTGTTTTTTCGAGGGCAATAAATTATACCAATTAAAATTTAATTTATATTATTTAAAGTATTTATTTAAATACATATATCTCACTCCTAATGCTATGAATATTGGTGTCATGCCATATGCAAAAGCTTCAATTTTAAATATCCAAGCTAATCCCAAGCTGATAAGTAATGCCGTTAGAAGTTTAAAATAATTTGGAATCCATTTAGGCGTATTGCCCTTTAAAATTGCAAATGCTATAATTAAATTTGGAGCAAAGGCCCATAAAATATTTAAATTATTAATGGTTGTTGTATGATCAGTTGCAAACCATAGTAATAATGAGAACACTCCAGTTACTCCAGTTGTAAACAAAAGAATGAAATCTAAAATTTTATTTCTTTTGTTCTTTTTAAAATCAGAAAAAGTTATCCAGATTATTAATAATGATATTAAAGAGAGTATACAATAGGGGCTTAAAATTGAAAACCCTTGTTTCTTAATTCTAGAGGTATTTATAGCTAATATTGTGGAAGTTTCTTTTATTAAAGAGGTGTTGTTTATTGTAGCATTATTAAAAGCTTCAAAAATATATTTTGGTAAAAATTGATACTCATCGGTTGTAGCTTTAACATCAATCACTGAACCCAGCGCAATATTTATTCCCACATTTGCCCAAGTATTGTGTGGTACATTATTATTAATCAAATCACGCATAGTGAATGATGTGGTTATGTGATTGTCTTTAATTACAATTTTGTTAGGAAATACTTCGTCTAAAACAGCTCTTATTTTTGTTGCGCAATTGTTGTAGAAAAAATCATATTGATAAGTTGCGTTTTCTGGCTTTGCGTTATTTTCTAAAAATAAGATTAGCTTTTTTCTTTGTGCAAGGGATAGATTTAAAACTTGTTTTTTAACCTCTCTATTTTCATATAGGTATTGTTGATGAAAGTAGTCGTAAGGAGCTTTGTCAAGCCTGTAATATAATTTTCCTTTTGCGAAATTAAGAATGAAATTAGGTTTATTAAAATCAAATACTCCATAGTTATAAACTACATCGTAATGTTTGTTAAAATCTTGAATTCTAAATGCACTATGCCCAAACTGGCTATATAGTTCATCACCAGGTCCACAAGTAAGAACCGAAATAACCGTATTGTCAGAATAGGGTATGCTTTGCGAAAAAGTTACCCAACTTAGAAATAGGAATAAATAGCAACTATTTTTTTTAAACGAAGAGAAAGCGAAAAAAATATTAACATCAGACATTTTGAATTTCATTAGGTATAAGATCTTTTAAAAATAAAATTACTTTTTACTGAAGAGACTCCAATCCAATTTCAAAGAAAAAATATTGGAATAAAATGTTTCATCTGTTTTACCAATATTTGTTAACGAGTAATCAATATAAATACCTTTGTAATGAAAACCTAGACCTAAGTTTGGTTGTAAATTTAGCTTTTCACCACCTTCAAGTTGTGCTATATTTTGAAATTTCCCAACACCACTTCTTAAAAAAACTAAATTATTATAGTCTAGTTGTAAGCCTAAATTTGGCGAGATACTAGCGAAAGAAGAAGATATAATATCATTTGTTTCTGCAAAACGAATGTCAAAATCTAATTCAGTTAATAAAGAAAGTTTGTGTTTAAATTCAAAATTTCTTGCTACACCTAATTGTAATTTAGGTAAAGTGATTTCGGTATCTTCTGGTACTTCTTGACTTTGTCCAGTATTTGTAAATGCTGAAGTAGCTTGGATGTCTTTTAATTTATCTGCATCAATATCCCAAGTGTTAAATGTTGTGGTAACATCACGAGCCATTAAACCAACCGTCCATTTTTTATAGTCATATTGTAAACCAGCATCAAAACCAAAGCCCCATGAGTTTGCAAAAACTCCTATAATTCTTCTTAAAATTTTTATGTTAGCACCAAATCGTAAGTTTTCAATTCCTAAATTTCTTGCATAAGAAAAGGTAACAGCATAATCTGCTGCTGAAAACAAGTTTATTCTACTGTAATCAATTCCCTGATCGTCAATTAATTTAGTAGTATCAAGTATATCATCTACACCAAAACGAATCAATGATAGTGCAAATGCACTTTTATCGTCTATTGGCATTGCAAATGCACCATAATCATAACTCGCAATATTTGCAAAGTAGTTTGCATGCATTAAGGAGGCTTGTTTTCCTTTTAACTTCAATAAACCTGCGGGGTTCCAATATCCAGAATTTACATCAGTAGTACTAGCTACTACAGCGTTTGACATACCAAAGGCAGCGGCATCAACACCAATATTTAAAAATTCATTGGAATACTTTCTGGTTATTTGTGCATTTGTACAAATGCAAAAAAGGAATGCTATTAAAAATAATATTTTCTTCATCTTTTTATAAAATAGAAAACAAAAATAGGGCTTTCGTGTTCCAATTAAAAATTAGGGTGCTAATTAAAATATATTAACGGTATTCTAGTTGAATTTAGGGTCGTAATCTATGTAACTCCTGTCGTATGGGTTTATTGTGTAAGGCTCGGTGTTTTAAACGAATATATTGGTATTTTGTCGAAAACATTCTGAATTATAAAAGACTTAGCTTATTTTTGTTCTACCCAAAATTAACCCTTACTTCAAATTAATTATTTTAACCTTAAATTATTATTACATGAAAAAAATTACAATTATGATGACGTTAATGTTTACAACTTTTTTTTGTTGTAACATTTATGCACAAAGTACAATAAATATTACAACATCAGGAGGGAGTTTTGCTGGTGAAAAATGGGTCAGTATTACTACTGCTATCGATGGAGGTGGAACCCAAATATGGGGACAAGGAAATGGAACACAATGTGATGGAGCTGGTTTAATCAACCAGGATATTATGTTGCCACCAGGGAATTACTATGTAAATTGTTATGATCAATATGATGATTCTTGGGACGGAACTTTAATAAACGTGACTGCTTACGGGAGTAGTATTGGTGATAATGGAGGAGTAACACCAGATGATGGTGTTGATACAGATTTAACTACTGGTTGTGAAGGTACAGCTGAAGAACTTGAAGCTTCTTTCATGATTACAGTTCCTTCACCACCAGCTTGTTTACCTCCAACAGTTTTAACAGCTGGAAATATTATGTCAACATCTGCTGATTTAGGTTGGACTACAGGTGGTAGTGGAGAAGCAGATTGGGAAATAGTAATTCAAGATGCTGGTACAGGAGTTCCAGCTGGAAGTGGAGTGTCAACTGCAGGAGCAAATCCATATATAGCAGGTTCATTAACACCAGCATATGATTATGAATTTTATGTAAGAGCAGATTGTGGTGGCTCAAGTTTTAGTGGATGGGCTGGCCCTTTTGCTTTTACAACAGCATGTGCAACATTTACTCCAGATTATACAAATGACTTTACAGTTTTTCTTGGTGCCTGTTGGGAAGAAGGTAATGATACAGACATTGTAACTGGACCTAATAATACAAACGGAGGTTGGGCTAATGATGGTTTCCTTAATGTAGGAGCTACTGGTTCTGCTAGAATTAATTTATATAATACAGGTGACCAAGATTGGATTGTGTCTCCTGCATTTGATTTATCTGCCGATGGATATGAATTAAAATTTGATGTAGGTGTTACTGCATTTGCTGGTACAGGAGCTTCAGCCATGGGAAGTGATGACGAAGTTCAAGTGCTAATATCTAACGATAATGGAGCAACTTGGATTGGTTTAGAAACTTTTAATGCTGGAAATACACCATCAAATACTGGTGATGCTAAAACATATGATTTAACAGGATATATATCTGCAACTACAAAATTTGCTTTTTGGGCAACTGAAGGAATTACAGATGATGCTGAAGATTATGACTTCTTTATTGATAATTTTATGGTAAGAACACCTCCATCTTGTGTGGAACCAACAGCTTTAACAGCAACAGCTATCACAGCTACTACAGCAGACCTAGGTTGGACTACAGGTGGTAGTGGAGAGGCTACTTGGGATGTTGAAGTACTTGCTACTACTGTTCCGGCAACAGGAACTCCTACAGATGTTGGAGTAGCAAATCCTTTTAATAAAACAGGATTAACTGCAGCAACTACTTATGACTTTTATGTAAGAGCTAATTGTGGAGGAGGAGATAGTACTTGGGTTGGACCGTTTACGTTTACAACTTTATGTGCTACAATTACTCCAGCTTACACAAATGACTTTACAGCTTTCTTAGGAAATTGTTGGGAAGAAGGTAATGATACAGACATTGTAACTGGACCTAATAATACAAACGGAGGTTGGGGAGACGATGGTTTCCTTAATGTGGGAGCTACTGGTTCTGCTAGAATTAATTTATATAATACAGGTGACCAAGATTGGATTGTGTCTCCAACATTTGATTTTTCTGCAGGAAGTTTAGGTTTAGCTTTTGATGTAGGTGTTACTACATTTGCTGGAACAGGAGCTTCAGCTATGGGAAGTGATGATGAGGTTCAAGTGCTAATATCAAATGATGATGGAGCAACTTGGATTAGTTTAGAAACTTTTAATGCAGGAAACACTCCTTCAAACACAGGTGACGCAAAATTATATGATTTAGCAGCTTACACATCAGCAACTACAAAATTTGCATTTTGGGCAACAGAAGGTGTTACAGATGATGCTGAAGATTATGATTTTTTCATAGATAATTTTAGAGTTGATGCATATGCTGTTTTAGGCGTAGCAGATTTAAAATTATCAGAAGGATTTACGGCATATCCAAATCCAGTAGAAAATGAATTAACAGTTTCTGCTAAAAGTGAAATTAAATCTTTATCAATAGTTAACATGTTAGGTCAAACTGTAAGAACAGTAACTCCTAATAGTAGAAATTATCAATTGAATCTATCTGATTTAACTTCTGGTATTTACTTTGTTAAGGCAACAGTAAATAATACTGAAGGTACTTTTAGAATAGTGAAAAAATAAGTTTACATTTAATGTGTAATACACATTAAAGAATTATTTTAGTTTTTTAAAAAGCCCACGAAGTTTACTTCGTGGGCTTTTTTATTTGCACTTTATCTTATCCGATAATATATATACTTAACGTAAATATGTATACATTTGCGCGCGCTCGATTAATGATATATCGAGTTAATTCTTAACCCCTTAACTTAAACACAAATCTCATGAAGAAAATTACTTTTTTATTCTTATTTTTAATTTCTTTTACCTCTTTTGGTCAAGTAATCATAGGTGCGTCCAATAACGGAGATGCATTTAATTCTTCCCCCATAACTCCTTATTACGGTTATAGTTACTCGCAAACTATTTATTTGGCTTCAGAAATTAATGCAAATGGAAACATTACATCATTAAATTACCAATTAAACCCTGGGACAAGTATAGCATCATGTGATGAAACTGTAGATGTTTGGGTTGGGCATACAACTAAAACAAATTTTTTAAGTGATTCTGATTGGGTTGCAGTAAACACATTAACTCAAGTTTTAACTAGTGGTACCATTACAGCTGCTGGTGATGTTGCAACAATAACTTTTAGCGCACCATTTGCATATAATGGAACAGATAATTTAATTATTGCAATAGATGCTAATGAAGCAGGATATGGAGCAATTACTGATTATTTTTTACAAACTACTGGTCCGGCCAATACTAGTTTGTATCATAGAGCTGACTCTATAAATGCAGATCCAGTTACAGGAACTCCAACTGGAACACTTGCTTCTATAAGAGGTAATGTTACAATGAATGGTATTATACAAGCTTGTCCTAACCCAACAGTTTTAACTGCAACTGGTATTACAACAACTTCTGCTAATGTAGGTTGGACTAGTGCTGCTTCAGCATGGAATATTGAATGGGGAACAACTAGTTTTGTTCAAGGAACAGGTGCAATGGTTTCAGGTACAATTAATAACCCTCATTCACTTAACAGTTTATCACCAGCTACTGCTTATGATTTTTATGTACAAGCTGAATGTGGTGGAGATTCAAGTGGATGGGTTGGTCCTTTTTCATTTACAACACTTTGTGGCGCTGTAACACCTAGTTATTCTCAAGATTTTACAAGCTCTCTAGGTGCATGTTGGACAGAAGGAGATAATACGGATGTTATTACAGGACCTAATGGTTTAAACGGTGTTTGGTTTTCTGATGGATTTTTAAATAATGGAACAACAGGAGCTGCTAGAGTGAATCTTTTTGCAACTACAACTAAGGATTGGTTAGTTACTCCAACATTTGACTTATCTTCAGGTAGTTTAGGGCTTGCATTTGATATTGGAATTACTACTTTTTCAGGAACCGGTAATTCTGCAATGGGATCTGATGATGAAGTACAAGTACTTGTTTCAAATGATGATGGAGCAACTTGGATCAACTTAGATACTTTTAATACTGGAAATACTCCATCTAATTCTGGAGAAACAAAAGTATACGATTTAACAGCATATACTTCTGCAACTACAAAATTTGCTTTTTGGGCAAATGATGGCGTAGTAAATGACATTGAAGATTATAATATTTATATTGATAACTTCAAAGTTGATTTATATACTGTTTTAGGTGTAGATGAATTAAAACAATTTGAAGGGTTTGTAATGTATCCAAATCCAGTAGAAAATGAATTGACAGTTTCTGCTAAAAGTGAAATTAAATCTTTATCAATAGTTAACATGTTAGGTCAAACTGTAAGAACAGTGACTCCTAATAGTAGAGATTATAAATTAGATTTTTCTGATTTAACTTCAGGTATATACTTTGTAAAAGCTTCAGTTAATAATACTGAAGGTACTTTTAGAATTGTTAAGAAATAAGTTTATCACATATTTTTTAAAAGCTCGTGTTTTATAACACGAGCTTTTTTATTTTTGTAGTTATGGAAATCAAGTATTCGTTTATCATACCTGTTTATAATAGGCCAGAAGAAATTGAGGAGTTGTTAATTAGTATGGCAAAACTTCAATTCAATAAACCTTATGAGATTGTTATCATAGAAGACGGATCAACATTGTCTTCTGAGCAAATAATAGCTAAGTTTTCAGAAACTCTAGATATTAGTTATTATCAAAAAGAAAATTCAGGCCCTGGTGATTCTAGGAATTACGGAATGCAAAAAGCAAAAGGGAATTACTTTTTAATTTTAGACTCTGATTGTATTCTTCCGGAAAACTATTTAATAGAAGTAGATAACTCATTAAGTGAAAATTATGTAGATTGTTTTGGAGGCCCAGATGCTGCTCATGAATCGTTTTCTGATATTCAAAAAGCAATCAACTACGTAATGACGTCTTTTTTTACAACTGGAGGTATACGGGGAGGTAAAAAAAGTGTAGATGCATTTCAGCCTAGGAGTTTTAATATGGGATTATCTCGTACAGCATTTGTTGTAACAGGTGGTTTTGGGAAAATTCATCCAGGTGAAGACCCTGATTTAACAATACGACTTTGGAAAAATGGCTATAAAACTAAACTGATTACGGAAGCTTTTGTATATCATAAACGTAGAATTTCATGGAGTAAGTTTCATACACAAGTACAAAAATTTGGAAAATGCCGTCCGATATTAAATCACTGGCATCCAGAAACAAAAAAAATAACATATTGGTTTCCTACGCTATTTGTTGCTGGATTTTTAGTTTCCATAATAGCAATGTTATTATCGTACTACATTTTTGTTTTGCTTATGGGAGTTTATGTCACTTTAATTTTTATTGATTCAACTATAAAAAATAATAGTGTTAAAATTGGTTTGCTGTCAACATTTGCATTGTTTATTCAATTTTTCGGATACGGATTAGGTTTTTTAGAGTCTACAATTAAAGTTGGTATTTTAAAACAAAAACCACAAGAAGCATTTCCATTTTTATTTTTTAAATAGAAATGACTATTTTTACCTACCAGTGGGTTTAATTTCTGGAGATCTGATAGCTGTATTAATAGGAGTGTTCAGGTGATTATAATATTAATTAATACTTCATGGGTTTTCTCCAAGAAAGTAGATTGCATAATGTTACTTTGATGAAATATAAAACAGGATTTTCATATATTCAGAAGAAGAGTTCCAGAGCTTTTGTTATTGCTCTGTTAGTCTCATTTTTTATATGGGTGTTAATTAACTTATCTAAAACTTATGAAAAATCTGTAGGTGTTAAGGTATTGTATGAAAATATTGGTGAAGGTAATTTAGTAAAAAGCACAGATTCTGTAATATATATAAAAATTCAAGGACCTGGTTTTTCATTATTAAATAATGAATTAGAACAATTACACTACTCAATAGATACACAAAAATATAAAAGTCAATGGAATTGGGACGTAAACGACTATCAGTTTAAAACACTACTTCCCAAGAGTATAAAAGTGCTTGATGTTGTTCCAAAACAACTGAATTTTGAAATCATAACTTTAGCTAAAAAGAAAGTTCTAGTAAGCTCTCAGATAAAGGTTCATACAAAGTTGGGTTATGGTATTACTAATTCTGGTTTAAGTAGAGATTCTATTTTAATTTATGGGGAGTCATCAATAATAAATAAGGTATCTGAAATTGAAACCGATAGCTTAAATTTTGATAATGTTTTTGAAAGTGTATCTGGCGAAGTATTATTAAATAAGAAAAACTACGATGTGGAGTTAGAGCAGCCTAGTGTACAATATACTTATGATATTGAACGATTTACGCAAGGAACTTTTCAATTAGCTATTCAGGTTATTAACGTGCCAAAAGAAAAAAAAGTATCTATATTCCCAAAGCAAGTTAGTGTGCAGTTTCAAGCACCGTTATCGTTATTTAGTTCTTATAGAGAAGAAGGGTTTGGTGTGTTTGTAGATTATAATGACATAAATAATTCGAATACCTTGCCAATCCATATGGAATACACGCCAGAAGGAGTGAGGAATGCAAAAGTGTTAAAAAAATCAGTAACGTATTTACTTATAGAATAATGATTGTAGGATTAACAGGAGGAATAGGAAGTGGAAAAACAACAGTTGCAAATTTATTTAATAAATTAGGTGTGCCAATTTATGTTTCAGATGTTGAAGCAAAAAGGATAATGGTTACTAATGAAAAAGTAATAACTGCAATTAAAAGCTTATTAGGTAATGAAGCTTATACTGATGTTAATGAGTTAAACAGAAGCTATATCTCTGAACAAGTATTTAAGAATAAGTCATTGTTAAATGATTTAAATTCAATTGTACATCCAGCAGTTGCTGAAGATTTTTTGAACTGGTATAAAGATCAAAAAGCAGAATATGTAATTAAAGAATCAGCAATTTTATTTGAATCTGGAAGTTTTAAAAATTGTGATTCGGTAATTACAGTAACCGCGCCTTTAGAGGAACGAATAAATAGAGTGGTTTTGCGTGATAAAGTTACTAAGAAGCAAGTGCTTCATAGAGTAATGAATCAATTAAGTGATGAAGATAAAATTGACAGATCTAATTTTATAATTATCAATAAAACTCTTGAAGGAACAGAAGGTCAGGTTGAAAAAATTAACACTCAAATTATTAATATAATACGAAATAACAGCTCGTTTTAACATTTTTGTTAAGTTTTGGTTAAAATTATTTAATACTCATGTTAAAAAACTATTTTTGAACAATGGGTAAAAAACTATTTGTTTCATTAGTAGCTTTAATGAGCTTGTCTCTTATAGGAATAATATTTGTTCAAAGTTATTGGATAAATACTTCTATAGATAATAGAGAGGACCAATTTGCTACAACAGTGATTCAAATTTTAGAATCAACCTCTAAGAAAATAGAAAAACAAGAGCGTAATAATTATTTTAATAGATTAGAAAAGCTAATTGATAGTTTAGGTCAGTTACCAAGTCAGACAGTTATTTCAGAATTGAATGTTATCCAAAAGGATAGTAGAACTAATGAAACATTCTTGCATAGAAGTGGTATTATTGAGGAAAATTATAAGGTTTCTACAAGTGAATACTTTGAAGGAGCCGATAATGATTCAATAACCTTAAAGAAAATTTACGGAAAAAGTGAAACCTCTTTTTTTGATGAATTAGGTATTGATCAGTCAAAAGTTACTGTGCAAGAACGTATTGATCGTGTAAATCAATTGCCTGAATATAGTGTTTTGCAGTTAGAAGAAATTTATAAAACCTTAGCGAATAAAAGGCCAATACATAAAAGGTTAACTAACAATCAAGTAAATTTGATTGTTGCTCAAGAGTTATTTGATAAAGGGTTAAATTTAGACTATGAATATGCTGTTTATAGTAATGACTTGGCAACCTCAGTACATTCAGAAGATTATGAGTTGTTAAAAAATATTGAATACTCAACATCACTTTTTGAAGATAATACTACCGGGAATTTTAATTTAAGATTGACTTTTCCAAACAAGAAAAAGTTTTTATTATCGTCAATATTATCGATGGTTATTTTGTCAATAACCTTTACAGGAATTATTCTTTTACTTTTTGTTTTTGCTTTATATCAGTTATTAAGACAGCGTCAGATTTCACAAATAAAAACTGATTTTATTAACAACATGACGCATGAGTTTAAAACACCAATAGCAACAATAAACTTAGCTTTAGATGCAATTAGAAATCCTAAAATTATGGGTGACGATAGTAAGGTGAAACGTTACTTAAGGATGATTGGTGAGGAGAACAAACGTATGCATGCACAGGTAGAAAACGTATTGCGTATTTCAAGACTAGAAAAGAAACAATTAGACATAAAGAAAGAAAAATTTGAATTACACGACTTAATTGAAGATGCAATTCCGCATATTGAATTGATGATTGAAGATAGAGGAGGAGTAATTGATACAAATTTCGAAGCTAAAACATCAACTGTATTGGTGAATGAATCTCACTTTACAAATGTTATAGTGAATATATTAGATAATGCAATTAAGTATTCACCAGATGCTCCAGTAATCAATGTATCTACAGAAACAGTGAGGAATTCAATTGTATTGAAAATTTCCGATAAAGGAAATGGAATGTCTAAGTCTGTACAGAAGAAAATATTTGAAAAATTTTATAGAGAACACACCGGTAACGTACATAATGTAAAAGGGCACGGTCTTGGATTAGCTTACGTAAAACAAATTATTGATGATCATCAAGGAGAAATATTTGTTGAAAGTGAGAAAGGTAAGGGAACAACTTTTATTATTAAATTACCATTAATATCATAACTTATGGAGAAAGCACAAAAGAAAATATTATTAGTAGAGGATGATCCAAATTTTGGTTCAGTATTGAAAGATTATTTATCTCTTAATGATTATGACGTCACGTTGGCTAAAAACGGAATGGAAGGCTTTGAGAAATTCAAAAAAGACAATTACCATTTGTGTATTTTAGATGTAATGATGCCTTATAAGGATGGATTTACTTTAGCAAAAGAAATTAGAGAGCGTAATAAAGAAGTGCCAATTATCTTTTTAACTGCAAAAGCAATGAAAGAAGATGTGTTAAAAGGGTATAAAGTTGGTGCTGACGACTATTTAAATAAGCCTTTTGATTCTGAAGTATTGTTAATGAAAATTAACGCGATTATGCTTAGGAAGGTTAAAGATTCTATAGCTGATAGTGCTACTTTTGAATTTAAAATTGGTGCGTTTGATTTAAATTCAAAGCTTCGTTTTTTAACTATTGGTGAAGAAGAACCTGTAAAGTTATCTCCAAAAGAAAATGAATTATTACGTTTGTTAGCATTACATGAAAACGACTTGATGTCAAGAGAGTTGGCATTGACTAAAATATGGAGAGATGATAATTATTTTACATCTCGATCTATGGACGTTTACATTGCTAAATTGCGTAAATATTTAAAGAAAGATGAGAATGTTGAAATTTTAAACATTCACGGGGAAGGTTTTAGATTGGTAGTTAATAAGTAATACTATTTAAAAGAATAAAGTACTAAAAAGAACCTTCAATTTCATTGAAGGTTCTTTTTAGGTTTAATCCTAAGTGTTTTATTAGATTATTTATAAAAGATTAGCAATCATAATAAACTCTTCAATAACTATTCTTTTTTTTGAAATGATAGAAGAGGTACCCTGCTTTGAAATGCTATATTTTGTGTTACACTTTTTTGAAATATCTCTTCAAATAAATTTGTAGTATGGGTAAACAAAACTAATAACTCAGCATCAATGTTTGCTACTTGTTGGTTTATTCCTTCCATAACAGAAACATTTTGAAGTTTTTTAATGCTTATATTTTTATAAGAAAACAATTCACGTAGTTTTTTTTCTTCGCTGAGTATATTCAAATTTGAGTCTTCACTTTCTTCTTCAACATGAACAATTTGTATTGAAGAGTCTAATAATTTTATGAACGAAATTATCTTACCAAGTTCCTCATTAAGATTGTATAGGTCACTACAATATAAAACACGATCAATACCTCTGTATCTAGCATATTCTGGAATAGTAAGTACAGGTATACTGCTATTTTTAATTATTGCAACCGCATTACTTCCAATAAATATTTTTTTTAGTCCACTAGCGCCTTTTGTGCCTATACATATTAATTTAATGTCATTATTCAAAGCAAATTTTTCAACAGCTTCTTCTATATAAGGGGCAACAACTATTTTGTATTTGATATCTTGGTTCGAACTATTTTCTTTTTCAAGGGTTCTTATAAGTTTCTTCATCTCGACTTCTGAACTCATCTTAATGGCTTCCTCAAGTTTCTTTGTAGTTACACGAGCTTGTGGTACACTTGTGTTTAAAACATGAATTAAGGTAATATTAAGTTCAATGTCTCTACTTAAGCCCAATATATAATCAATGGCTATTTTAGACAACGTAGAAAAATCTGTTGGGATTAAAATATTCATAGAAAAGCATGTATTGGTTGATAATAAAGTTACCACATTAATTTTGGATTTTCAACCAATATGGGGTAGTTTTTCTTAACCTAAATTAGGCTTTCTATTTTAATGATGAAAATAAGGGGGATTAGTTTAATCTTAATAATAAGACCTACATTATAATTCCTTGAATATTTAAATATTTTGTAATTTCATCTAAATCATATTCATAATCAAACCATTTGGTTTCTTGGTTTCGCTTAAACCAGGTAACTTGTCTTTTTGAAAATCGACGGGTATTCTTTTTGATTTCTGAAACGGCAAAATCTAGATCCCATTCATCATCCAAATAATTGAATAATTCCTTGTAACCAACCGTGTTTAATGCATTTAAATTTTTATGTGGCAACAATGTTTTTACTTCTTCCAATAAACCATTCTCCATCATAATATCAACTCTTTTGTTGATTCTATCATACATTAATTCTCTTTCAGCAGTTAAGCCAATAGAAATAGTTTTAAAAACTCTGCTATTTTTCTTTATGTTTAAAAAGGAAGAGTATGGTTTACCAGATCCGATACAAATCTCTAGAGCTCTTGATAGGCGTTGCGGATTATCAATCGCAATTTTTTCATAAGTAATAGGGTCTAATTCTTTTAATTGATTTTGTAAAGATTCAATTCCTTCTAATTCTAAGCGTTTTGTGAGTTCTTCTCTAATAGATGAATCTACTTTAGGAAAATCATCTAAGCCATTAATAACGGCATTTACGTATAAACCGGAACCACCAACCATGATAGCAACATCATGAGTTTTATAAAGTTCATTTAATTTTGAAATAGCTTCAAGTTCAAAAGTTCCTACATTGTATTCTTCTAAAATAGATTTATTTTGAATAAAATGATGTGTTGCAGCAGCAAGTTCATCAGGTTCAGGAACAGCAGTACCAATTGTCATTTCTTTGAAAAATTGACGAGAGTCACATGAAATAATTTCAGTATTAAAATACTGAGCAAGTTTTATGCTTAATGCGGTTTTTCCAATAGCTGTTGGGCCTACTATACTGATGAGATATTTTTGTTTCAATCTATTTAGCTTAAAAAATAATGAGATGTTTATTAATTTATTTTATGTCCACATTCATAGCAAAAATCAGCATCATCACGATGATTACTAGCCGAACATTGAGTGCAACTTTGGGTGTTTAGGTGTACTTTTCTATGATCTTTTGTCATTTCAGAAGAAACAATTCCAGTAGGAACAGCAATTACGGCATAACCTAAAATCATGATTATAGAAGCTATAAACTGTCCAAAAGGAGTTACTGGAGCAATATCACCATAGCCAACTGTTGTTAGAGTTACAATAGCCCAATATACGCTTCTAGGGATACTGGTAAAACCTCCTCCAGAACCTCCTTCTATCATATACATTAAAGTACCAAGTACAATACAAAGCATAAAAATAGCTAATAAAAAAACAGATATTTTTGCTCTACTTGCTTTTAGTGCATTCGCTAATTGGTTTCCCTCTCCTATAAATCTAGCCAATTTTAAAATTCTGAATACACGTAATAAGCGTAATGCTCTTAAAGCAACTAATGCATGTGAACCAATGAAAAACAATGATAAGTATTTTGGTATAGTTGAAAGGAAATCTATCACTCCATAAAAGCTAAAAATATATTCCTTTGGTTTTTTAATAACTACTATTCTGGCAAAATATTCTAAAGTGAAAAGGATAGTAATAATCCATTCTGCTAGATTTAATTCATGCGCATAATTATTACCAATATCAGATACACTTTCTAGCATAACTACAGCTATACTAGCTAAAATTAAAAAGAGTAGTATAATATCAAACCATTTACCTGCAGGTGTATCGGCTTCATAGATTATTTCATGAAGTTTCTTTTTCCAGGTGTATTGTTCTTTATTTTTTTGCAATGCTTTGTTGTTTATTTTTTTATTGGTAGCGGGATTATTTTCTTCACTTTTTTAGTTCTTAAAAAACTTTGAATCAAATGTTGTGTATCTCTATTGTCCTCCATTGGAGTGATGATGTCTCTCAGGATTTCTATATTATTAATTTGATGGTTTAATTGATAAAATCCATAGCCTTTATATTCTCCATTTTCAATTAAAATAGCGCTAGATTCATTATGAGTTCTACCGTTGTCAATAATAATTTTATTGGCACTTTTATAAGAATATTCTTCTATAAACAAAGCGACACGTTTGTTATAGGTAACTTTTGACTCTTCATTGCAACAAGCACCTTTACACTCCTTTGTTTTATAAGGAAAACATGTTCCTTCTGTTATAGATATGTTATTAATAGTCTGACATAATTCATATTTGTCAGTTATTTTAAGTAAGAATTTTTTAGCTTCACTAACAGATGAAAAAGAGGTGATTGCTTTTTTTCTATGGTCAATTTTATCAAAAGTTAAACTGATATATCCATTATCATCCTTTTTTTGATACATTCCAAACTGAAAATTAGTTTTTCGTTTAGAACGATTATATAAAGGTTGATTCGTTTTTATTTCTTGACACTCTTTTAATAGCGCAATTAATTCATTTCCTGTTTCTTCATAAGTAACAGTACTCACTAAACGTTGAATATTTCTCGCTTTTCTATTAGTTCCTAAGAAATGCTGATTAACTCTTTTTTTAATGTTTTTACTTTTTCCAATATATATAATTGTACCGTCAGCTTTATGTATATAATACACGCCAGTTTTTGAGGGTAAATCCTCAATAATATGCGCTAATTTAGCTGGGGTTTTCTTTTCGATAAGTTCTTTAATACTTTCGTTAACGATAGTCTTTTCAGTGTCTTTATCTAACAATAGTTTAAACAAATGCACTGTAGCTAAAGCATCACCAGAAGCTCTATGTCGGTCAGTCATAGGAATTCCTAAGGCCTTAACTAGAGTTCCTAATTTGTATTTTTCCTGACCAGGAATTAATTTTTTACTTAACTCAACAGTACACAATGTTTTTTTAACAAAATCATATCCTAAGCGTCTGTATTCAGTACGCAAAATTCTGTAGTCAAAAGAAGTATTGTGGGCCACAAGAATACAATCTTGAGTAATTTCTACAATACGTTTGGCAACCTCATGAAATTTAGGTGCATTGCGTAACATTTTATTGTTAATACCGGTAAGGTTAACAACAAATGGTTGAATTTCTTTTTCTGGATTTACTAAAGATATAAACTGATCAACTATTTCATGACCGTCATATTTGTATATAGCAATTTCGGTAATTCCTTCTTCATTGAATTTCCCTCCAGTTGTCTCTATGTCTACTATTGCGTAAATAACTTATATATTATAATTTCTAACTCCAAATATACTACTTCCTACTCTAACCATGGTACTCCCGCAATTAATTGCCAATTCATAATCACCACTCATACCCATCGAAATTGTTTTTAACTCACAATTATAAGTTTTAATTTCTTTTAGGTCATTAAAAGAGTTGCTTAAGTAGTTAAATTCACTAGTTACTTGCTCTTGGTTATCGGTAAATGAAGCCATCCCCATTAATCCAGTTATTTTAATGTTTTTTAAGCTTGAAAATTCATCTGAATGAAGAATAACTTTTGCTTCTTCAAAAGTCATTCCTGCTTTAGAGTCCTCTTGAGCTATCTTGATTTGTAACAAACAATCAATTATTCTACTATGTTTTATTGCTTGTTTATTAATTTCTTGTAATAATTTAAAACTATCTACGCCATGAATTAAACTAACATACTCCGCCATGTATTTTACTTTGTTGCGTTGTAAGTTACCAATCATATGCCATTCAATATCTTTCGGTAAAACTTCCCATTTCTGAGTCATTTCTTGAATTTTATTTTCACCAAAAATACGTTGACCAGAATCATAGGCTTCTTGTAAAGCCTCTAGTGGTTTAGTTTTTGAAACAGCAACTAGTGTAACATGTTTTGGTATGGTACTTTTTATTTGATTGAGGTTTTGGGTAATACTCATTTTGTATATAATAGTATTATGAAATATTAAAATTCATATATAGTTAGTCCACTTCGTAATTTAGGCTCTATATAGGTACTCTTGGGTGGCATTGTTAAACCTTCGTCGGCTATCTGTTTCATTTGCGTAACGCTTATTGGCAACATCCCAAAAGCAACTTGAAATCCTTCGGTATCTACTTGTTGTTTCAGTTCTATCATGTCTTTAGTTCCTGGAAGATAATCCAGGCGTTTTTCGTTACGTAAATCAGTTATTCCTAAAATAGGATTTAAAACTAATTTGTAAAGTATTTGAGCATCCAAAGATTCAAGTGCATTTTCAAATTTTAAAAAACTTGAGCGCAAGTGTAAAATATAAAATTCACCATCAAGATACATGCTAAAATGATGTTGTGTAGAAAGTTTACGGGGTTTTAAACCGCAATTTTCTATAGTAAAAATAGCATCTAACTGAATTAAAAAATCTTTTTTCAACAATCCATTTAAGTCCTTAATTAATCTGTAAAATTCATATATTTTCAAATCAGATTCAGGAATCAAACAGCTCATAAAATGTTTCTGTGAAGCATCTGGTGTATTGTAATCATTTGCAAGTAGGGCAGAAGAAGCACTTCTGTGATGTCCGTCAGCAATGTATAAGCTATCAATGTTTTTAAATTCATTTTGAATTGTAGCTATTTGTGTAGCATCATCAATTAGCCATAAAAAATGCGATATTCTATCCGTTGTTGAAAATTCGTATTCAGGACGATCCCTCATTATAACACTAAATAAATCTTCAAGTATATTATTTTTAGGATAGGTTAATAAAACTGGTTCTGCATTAAAACCAACCGTATCAATATATTCTTTAAAAAGTTGTTCTCTTTTCTCTAATGTGTTCTCATGAATTTTAATAACATTAGTATTATAATCCTCAACTGATGTAGCACCAACAATACCAATAAAAGTATCGGTACGCGTAACCATTTTGTATAAATAAAACTTAGGAGTGTCATCTTGAACAAAGAAATTTTCGTCTTTAAATTCATGATAGCGGTTACGCACCAAATTAAACTCTTTCTTGGTAGATATTTCCTGAGCAAATTTATATCCTGGATTTAAAATTTGTAAAAAAGAATATGGATTGTTCTTTAAACGGAATTCTAAACCTTCCTTGTCATAAATATGATAGGAACGAGAAACCACTAAATTGGCTTTATCTCGTGTGGGTCTAACTGCTTTAAAGGGTTGTACTGATGCCATTTTAATTTTGTTATATTCTATAAATATGTTAGTTACTTATTATTTTTGTGGTTTTCTAAAGATTTTTTACAAGCACCAATAAAGTAATTTACGGGGTATTCAATATTATCTTTTTCAACTTTTTCTTTAATATATATTATCATTTTAAAAAACCTATCTTCTAATATTTTATGTGTTTGTTGTAGAAGTACCTCATTGTTTTTTAACGATAAATAATCGAAACTTAAATGAGTTTTTAAAAGGTTTTGGATTTGATAATTTAGGTTGACTTTTTTACTCATTGAATTTATTTATAAAACCCTAAAAAGGTTTACTATTTAAGTAATTACTCACCCACTTAATAAGCAATTTCGATTGTGATGTTAAATTAAAAATTAATACTTAAATGTATGGTTTTTATTTTATAGAAAAGACAATCCATAAAAAGACCTCACAAATTTTTTGAAATAAGTGAGGTCAGTTTGTGTATTCAATATGTTTAAGCAAACATTTTAGCTACTTTTTCTGCTTTTCTACTTTCAGAATAGTCGTAGAATCCTTCTTTTGATTTTACTCCTAATTTACCTGCCATTACCATGTTTACTAATAACGGACATGGTGCGTATTTAGGATTTTTAAATCCATCATGCATAACATTTAGGATAGATAAACAAACATCTAAACCAATAAAGTCAGCTAATTGTAATGGTCCCATTGGGTGTGCCATACCTAATTTCATAACTGTATCGATTTCTTCAACTCCTGCAACACCATTGTATAATGTTTCAATAGCTTCATTAATCATTGGCATTAATATTCTGTTTGCAACAAAACCTGGATAATCATTTACTTCAGTAGGAATCTTTTTTAAGTTCTTGGATAGTTCCATTATAGTATTGGTAACTTCATCAGAAGTATTATATCCTCTAATAATCTCCACCAATTTCATAATTGGTACAGGGTTCATAAAGTGCATACCAATAACCATTTCTGGTCTTGATGTAACTGCTGCTATTTGTGTAATAGAAATAGAAGAAGTGTTTGTAGCAAGGATAGTATCCTTTGGACATAATTCATCTAAATCTTTAAATATTTTTAACTTAAGATTTAAGTTTTCTGTAGCGGCTTCAACAACTAACCCAGTATTCATTACACCTTCCTTCATAGAAGTGTAAGTAGTAATGTTTGCTAAAGTCTCGGTTTTATCTGCTTCAGTAATTTTTTCCTTAGTGACCATACGGTCTAGGTTTTTGGCAATAGTTGCCATTCCTTTATCTAAAGAATCTTGAGAGATATCTATTAATTGAACTTTATATCCGCATTGAGCAAATGTATGTGCAATACCATTACCCATTGTTCCAGCTCCAATTACTGCTACGTTTTTCATATTAAAAGTAATTTTAAATATTCCCTTGAAAAAGGGAATCTGTTTTTATTTTAGTTATATCTTTAATCAATTGACTAAAGTGAATACTTAATTATTTTTTGTTATTCCCACTGGTGGGTTTAAAGCAATTGATTATTTGGTGTGCGATACGTAAAGCCTCAGTACCATCTTCCAAAGTAACTATAGGTGTAGTATTGTTATTTATGGCATCAGCAAATGTTTCTAACTCATCCAATATTGCATTATTAGTGTCAATTTCAGGATTGTCAAAATAGATTTGTTTCTTAATACCTTCTGCATTTTGTAAAATCATATCAAAGTCACCTGGAGTCTCTGGGGCATCTTTCATTTTTACTACTTCACATTTTTTCTCTAAAAAATCAACAGAAATATAAGCGTCCTTTTGGAAGAAACGTGATTTACGCATATTCTTTAAAGAAATTCTACTAGAAGTTAAATTTGCAACACAACCGTTTTCAAATTCTAAACGTGCGTTGGCAATATCTGGAGTTTCACTAATTACAGAAACACCACTTGCTGAAACGTTAGTTACTTTAGATTGTACGACACTCAATATCGCATCAATATCATGAATCATTAAATCTAACACTACAGGAACATCCGTACCACGTGGATTAAATTCAGCCAATCGATGTGTTTCGATAAACATCGGACTATTGATCTTATTTTTTACCGCTATAAAAGCAGGGTTAAAACGTTCAACATGTCCTACTTGCCCTTTTATATTATTCTTATTTGCTAAACTCACTATTTCTTCAGCTTCTTGAACTGTATTAGAAATAGGTTTTTCAATAAAGACATGCTTTTTTGATTTAATTACTTGTATCGCACAATCATGGTGAGAAAGCGTAGGAGTAACAATATCTACTACATCAACAGCATCAATTAATTCTTGTATAGTGTCAAAAGCCTTATATCCATATTCTGCAGCTATCTTTGCAGCATTATCTTTGTTAGGATCATAAAATCCTACCAGTTCATATTTATTAGATTCATTAAGTAAGCGCAAATGAATTTTCCCTAAATGACCTGCTCCTAATACTCCTGCTTTTAACATATTTAATTTTTGTTTTTGTAATGCAAACAAAAATAAGAATTTTTATAAAGTATTCTGCGAAAAGAAGAAAAAGCTTTTGGTATATTATCTTATGAACAACTGAACTTTATTTTCAATAGTATTATCTCCAGCTGGCATACCTCCACTATATGTATTATAGCTTCCTAAGGAGTACCACCAATTGCCATGGTTGACCGAGCCATCTAAAAATGTTGAAGAACTATTACTCTCTAAGCCACCCCAAAAACTTCCAACCATATCAGTAGATATGGCTTGGTATCCAGGTACAGGGCTAGAAGGAGATCCACCGCTTCTTGGGTCAAATGTTTGTATCCAATGATTGGTCCGATTTGTAGCAGGGTAGTGTAATCGAAATTCATAATCTGAAGCTGACTTAAGATCATCAATTTTATTCAGAATGGAATATTTTTCGGTTGTAATTCCTGGGTTAGTAATATCGAACGAATCTGCCTCTGTATCATTTGCCCAAAAGCCACCTGTAACATCATGGTTGAATACAAGTGTCCAACCACCTCCATTATTTGTCATATCACAATAACAATCAAAAGGAAGGTTACCACCAACTCCATCAGGGTCTATGGTATAAATTCCGTCAATATTAGATCCACTATTTTTAAGCTCTAAGCAATTAGCGTATGGTTGACTAGTTGCATTAACAGTTGTAGTACAAGTAAAACCAGTGCCCACAAAATCTATTGTAAAAGTGTCCGCTTGTTGTAGCACAGGTGTCCCTACACCAATAAGTGTTATGGTATTGATGCCTAATGATGGAAAGGCTCCAGCTGCAGTATAACTATATCCGTTTACAGTATTTGTATTTATTACGTAAGTATCTAATGTATTAACTATTACATCAATATTTATTGTATTAGTATTGTTTAAAGCTATATTAATAATATTTGGACCACTAATTGACATAGAAGTACAATCTAATTTGTTTTTTTGTACTTGTCCTAAGCATTCTGACCACGTTGCTCCGTTAAAATATTGAAAACAATTGCTATCTAAATTATAGATAAATAGTCCTTCTGCTGGAGAAGTAATATTATTTCGTTGTATCTCGGTCATTCTTGGGGGTAAAAATCCACTTGTAGTAGATGATACCTCTAAAGCAGATGATGTGTCAGGTGATGTAGTTCCAATCCCTACTTGTGAAAAAGTACTATAAGTGAAGCTTATAAGTAATAGTTTCAATATTAATTTCATGGGTTAATAATTTCCTTGCAAAGTTACCTTTTTTGTCTTTTTGTTACCCATTTTTAAGATTTATTTGTGAGAAATTCGATGAACTGTGCTTATTAATTGATAGTACTATTATTGTTGTTGAAATTGAGGGATTGATTAACGCTATTTATGAGAATAAATATTGTTAAGAATTTTACAAACAGCAAGTCAATTATATTAAAAGATTAATTTATTTTTGCAATTCAATTTAATAAAAATTTTCATTGAAAGATACGTTTAAACATCAAGGCTTACGAAAGCAATTAATTTCATTACTGAAAGATAAAGGGATTCTTGATCTTAGGGTTTTGGAGGCAATGAATAGAGTACCTCGTCATTTATTTTTAGATTCAAGCTTTGAAGCGCATTCGTATCAAAATAAAGCCTTTCCAATAGGTGCTGATCAAACTATTTCGCACCCATTTACCGTAGCTTTTCAAACTGAATTATTACAATTAAAAGAAAATCATGTAGTTCTTGAAATAGGTACAGGATGTGGTTATCAAACAGCTGTTTTGTTAGAAATGGGCGTAAAAGTATTTTCTATTGAGCGCCAGCAAGAGTTGTTTAAAAAAACGAAGCTTTTTTTGCCAAAACTAGGATATAGAGCTAAACAACTTATTTTTGGAGATGGATATAAAGGATTACCAGAATATGCTCCTTATGATAGTATAGTAGTTACTGCTGGAGCACCTTATGTTCCAAACCCTCTATTAGCACAATTAAAAATAGGAGGAAGGTTAGTTATTCCAATAGGTGATGACCCTCAAATAATGCATTTGTATGTGCGTACTTCCGCTACTGAATTTAAAAAAGAAACTTTTGGAGAGTTTAGGTTTGTCCCTATGTTAGAAGATAAAAATTAAACTAATCTTATCTGAAATAAACAGTGTACTCTTCTGATATTCTTCTGGTTATCTGTTTTAGTTGGAATTAAGTATTTCGTTATTAGCATATATTTCATTAACTTTATTAAATATTCAACAAATATTTTTTTCTATAAATTTGATAGATATTTATTTAGGTTGTAAGATCTTTTAAAATGATTAAAAACCTTTTAATAATACCTCTAGTAATATTTACGCTAATGGGGAGTGTTAATGCTCAGGAAATTGAATTTTCTGAAGTAGAAAAAGCATGGATAAGAGAACACCCTGTAATTTATCACGGATATGATGCTACTTGGCATCCTTTTGAGTTTTATGAAAAAAAAGATGCAAAATACACTGGGATTATTGCAGATTATATTGAAATAGTAGAAGATAAAACAGGGATTGATTTTAGACCTATACCCAATATTACTTGGGAAGAAACTATTAATAAACTGGAAACAGGTGAAGTAGATTTAGCAACAGGGATAACCCCTAATGAAAGGAGGAAAGGTTTTTTAAATTTCACAAAACCTTATATGTCTTTCCCGTTAGTTATAGTAACTAGGAAAGATTATGATTTTATTGGTGGTCTAGATGATTTAGTAGGGAAAGAAGTTGCGCTTCCAGTAGGTTTTTATACTTCCGAAATGATATCTAGAGATTTCCCTAATATTAAGATCAAACATAAAAATGGTGTTAAAGAAGCTCTTGAGAGTGTTAGTTTTGGTGATACAGATGCATTTGTGGGTAATTTAGCTGTTGTAAGTTATTATATAAATAAAGAAGGTTTTACAAACATAAAAATTGCCGCTCCCACAAGATATAAAAATTCTGATTTGTCTTTTGGTGTACGAAAGGATTGGCCTGAGTTAGTGAGTATTGTTGATAAAGTTTTTGAATCGATTCCTCCAGAAAAACACAATGCAATAAAGATTGAATGGATACAAGTACGATATGAGTACGGAATAAACGTCAGGAAAATAGTTAATATAACTGGAGTTTTGTTATTAGTAGTGTTGTTTTTAATTATGATTATTTTGCTTTGGAATAGAAGTCTTCAAAGAGAAATTGTAAAAAGAAGCATCATAGAAGAAAAACTAGAAAGTTCACTTTTGGAGTTAGAAAAAAAGAATGATGAAAAAAGGGCTATGCTTAAAGAAATTCATCATCGAGTAAAAAATAATTTGCAAGTAGTAAATAGTTTACTAAAATTTCAATCTAGAAAATTAGAAAGTGAAGAAGCTGTCAATATGTTTAAAGAAACTCGCAATAGAGTAGTTTCAATGGCATTATTGCATGAAAAAATGTATCGCTCGGATGATATTCATCATATAAATGTACAGGAATACATTTCTCTATTAGTTGAAGATTTAGTAAGGAGTTATGCCGTTGATAAAAAAATAACATTGAACATAAAAATTGAACCAGTTGATTTAATGATGAGAACCTTAGTTCCTTTAGGTTTGATTATTAATGAGATGATTACGAACTCTTTGAAGCACGGGTTTAAAAATAAAAGTGAAGGAGAAATTTCTGTTAGTATAAAGCATATTGAAGGAGTGCGTTATGAAATGATTATTGGAGATAATGGAGAAGGTCTAAAAAACGATGATGAGTCAACTGGTATTGGAGTTAAGTTAATTCAAATATTCACCAAACAATTAAACGGAACCTTAGTGGAATTAGATATGCCTGGGGCTTTTTTCAAACTTGCTTTTGAAAAAATAGATGTAAGCTGAATTAAACTAACTGATTAATTAAATTTCGTTTCATTTCATGTTTTCCATCAAAAGTGATGTATTCAATGCGTTTTTCAAATAGGGCATCGGAATATTCTTTTTCGCTTTCCAAAACTCCAGGAGTTACATATTCATCTTTGTCACCAACTATAAGCTTTATAGAAGGGATGTGTTTAAAGTCATCTGACGAAAATTCTCTTGGCATTTTTCCAGCATATAGAACAAGTGTATTGCATTTAATAGTATGTTGTGCAATCCATCGAGTAGCAATGGAAACTCCTTGAGAAAAACCTAAAATTATTACGTTAAGGTTATTTGGTATTTGTTCTGCATTATAAACACTATTCAAGTAATTCAATACATTAGGAATTTCTTTTTGGGTTTTCTCTTTGGTTAACCAAGAAGCGCCAACATGCTTATATTGATTTTTTAAATAATGTTTTGACTGAGCTTGAGGAGCAATAATATAATTTTCATCAGGGTTTAATTCGTTAAAATACTGAATAAAATACCTGCTTAAAAAACCTAAACCATGACAAACAAACCAAACATTTTTCGTTTTTGAGGTTAATGTGTTTAGTGTAGAATAAGAATTAGTGATTGTGTAGGAAACTTCTTTTTCAATACTCATAGTTATTATAAATTATTAAAATTAGTTTTTTTAATTAATGGCCATTCTTCTTTTAAAATACCATAACAACAAGTACTTCTTCTAAAACCATCAAGCATTAAAGTATCTTTACGTAAAAGACCTTCTAAAGTTCCTCCAATATTTTCAACAGCTTTTCTAGAGCGAATATTACGTTCGTCAATTCTAAAATCTACTTTTTCAAATTTAAGGATTTCAAAAGCATATTGTAACATCAAAAACTTTATTTGTTTATTGATACCAGTACCTTGAGCTTTTTTACTTATCCAAGTCCAACCAATATGTAAGGTTTTGTTTTTGCTATTTATTAAGCCGAAACGAGTACTTCCAATATATTGTTGAGTTCGTTTGTCAAATATCAAATAAGGTATTGTTGTACCAATTTCTTTATCATGAATAGCTTGATTTATATACTTCTGTAATTTTTCGGTAGATGAGATGTCAGAAGGGGAATAGCTAATCAAATCTTTTTCAAAAGCAATATCCTTTAATACATCCGTATGCTTTTCTTGTAATGGAATGAGTTTAACAATATTGTTTTCGAGAATTGATGAGGTTATCGTCATTTAAATAAAGTCTAAATTTGTATTTTTACGCTATAAAAATAGAACAATGCAATTTGATAAAGAAGCCATTTTAGAAATATGTAATAAATTTTCTAAAAGCACCTTAATGGAAACCTTACAGATAGAATACGTTGATGCGGGAGAGGATTTTCTTACAGCAAAAATGCCTGTAAACCCTAGTGTTCATCAGCCAATGGGTATTTTACATGGTGGTGCATCAGTAGCACTTGCTGAAAGTGTTGGTAGTGCAGCTTCTCATATTTTTATTGATACAGAAAAGTTTGTAGTTAAAGGATTGGAAATATCTGCTAATCATTTAAAAAGCAAGCGAGAAGGGGAGGTTTTTGCAACAGCAAAAATAATACATAAAGGACGTACAACACATTTATGGGAAATTAGAATAGTTGATGAAAACGACAATTTAATTTCGTTATGTAAAATGACAAATATCGTATTACCTAAGTAAAAATATGGATAGTTTTTTTAAAGCACTTTCAAATCAATTCGACAATAAACTACCTTTTGTAGCGTACAGAAAACCCAATGAAGCATTGGTGAAAGGAGTTTTACAGTCAGATGCTACTATTCATACAGTTACTGATTATTCAGAAAGAGGTTTTGTTTTTGCCCCTTTTGAGAGCAATAAAAAAATAGTGTTAATTCCTTTTGAAAACTGTATTGAAACACTTTTTGATGAAAAAAAAATAGCTGATAACTCAGTAACTTCAATAAATAATTCAGAAGATAAGGCACAACATATTCAATTGGTTAAAAAAGGTGTAGCTGAAATTGAAAAAACCGATTTGAATAAAGTGGTTTTGTCGCGAAAGGTTAAGTGTTCGATAGAAAAGAATACTCCAATTGAATTGTTTAAAAATGCGCTAAAGGAATACGCAAATGCATTTGTGTACTTATGGTATCATCCTGAGGTTGGTTGTTGGTTAGGTGCTACTCCAGAAGTATTATTACAAACAAGGAATAATCAGTTTAAAACAATGGCTTTGGCTGGTACACAGTTGTATAATGAAAATATAACGTGGGAACATAAAGAAGAAGAAGAGCAACAGATAGTAACAGATTATATCGCTAAAAAATTATCAACTAAAGGTTTTAGTTTTACAATAAGTGACCCATATACTATAAAGGCTGGTAGTCTAGCTCATATTCGTTCTGATTTTAGTGGTAAAATCCCAAGCACATCTGCTACAGAGGATTTGCAAAAATTAATTCATTTATTACATCCAACTCCTGCAGTTTGCGGTTACCCTACAGAAATAGCAAAAAAATTTATTGTAAATAACGAAAGTTATGACAGAAGCTTTTATACAGGTTTTTTAGGTGAATTGAATATTTCATCTAAAAGAAAAAATAACAGGCGTAATACCGAAAATAACGCTTACAGGTTTATTACAAATTCATCAAATTTGTATGTAAACTTACGTTGTATGGAATTACATGAGGGTAACGCAAGTATTTATGTAGGAGGTGGAGTTACAGCAAGTTCCGATGCAGAAAAAGAATATATTGAAACCTGTAACAAAATGAATACGATGAAAAAGCTAATAAAATCTTAGAATTATTTGTGAATCACTCTAAAATCGACGTATTTTTGTATCCTACAATTTTACAGATATATGTCAGGGACAACTTCAGAGTTAGAGGAAAGTAAAGCAGGGAAAGAACTATATAGTTATCAGAAAGGAGCGATTAACAAAATTTTCAAAAGTTTTGAAGAATCTCCAGAAGATTACCATTTGTTATATCAGCTACCAACAGGTGGAGGGAAAACTGTTATTTTCTCAGAAATTGTTCGTCAATTCTTAAAGCATCACAATAGGAAAGTATTGGTTATGACACACCGTATTGAATTGTGTAGACAAACCTCTAAAATGCTTACCGGATTTGCTGTTAATAATAAAGTTATTGATAGTAAAGCTGACTTGTCTGATCAAAAGGATTATTCGTGTTTTGTTGCAATGGTGGAAACACTAAACAACCGATTGAATGATGGGAAATTAGATATTTCTGATATCGGTTTAGTTATTATAGATGAGGCACATTACAATTCATTTACCAAATTATTCAAGTTTTTTGACAAGTCATTTATATTAGGAGTAACGGCAACACCGTTGAGTTCTAATGTTAAATTACCAATGAGCGATAATTACAAAGAGCTGATCGTTGGAGAAACAATTGAATCATTAATTGAAAATGAGTTTTTATCTCGAGCAGAAACATTTAGTTATAATGTAGGATTAACCTCATTAATTGTTGGTGCAAATGGTGATTATACGGTAAAATCTTCTGAAGATTTATATACCAATCAGGATATGTTAAGTAAGCTATTATACGCTTATGAAACACATTCTAAAGGAAAGAAAACACTAATATTCAATAACGGTATTAATACATCATTACATGTATATGATACATTTAAAGCAGCAGGATACCCTGTTGCGCATTTAGATAATACAAACTCTAAAAAAGAACGTGCAGCCATATTAAAATGGTTTAAGGAAACTCCAAACGCCATATTAACATCAGTAAGTATTTTAACTACAGGTTTTGATGAGCCTACGGTAGATACTATTGTTTTAAATAGAGCGACAAAATCTTTGACACTATACTACCAAATGATTGGTAGAGGGTCACGTATTATTAAAGGTAAATCGAAGTTTTCTATTATTGATTTAGGAAATAACTTACATCGTTTTGGACCTTGGGGAGCAGATTTAGATTGGCAAAAAATATTTAAGTCGCCTAATTTCTTTTTAGAGAACTTATTAAATGACGAGGATTTAGAAAACAATTTCAAATATGAAATGCCAGAAGATATTCGTAAAGAATTTGCGAACTCTAAAAAGGTAGCTTTTGATGTTAAAAAAACATATACTATTTCTGTAAAGAAAGGAGAGTCTTCAAAAGTTGTTTTAGAACGTTCTATTGAGCAGCATGCTAAAATTTGTATTGAAAACAGTGAGGATGTTTATGATGCATTAGCTTTAATGAAGTTATTGGGAGAAGATATTGATTATAGAATTGACCGTTATACAAAATGTATTAGTAGAAGTACTTATAATTTTGTTGATTGGTTAAAAGACGATTATCGTAAAAAATTGCGTGCTTTCTTAAGAGATAACTTTGACAAAATGTTTGAAGAAATACATGGAAGACCAGCTGAGTAAAATTACTCAGATAAAAATATCCATAAAAAAAGCTTCACTTTGTGAGGCTTTTTTTATGGATAAATAAGTTTGATAAGATTTGATTTTTATATTTTGGTAGTCGAATCTAAATTATGCGCTCATCAGCTTTGTATGCACCACGTCTGTGTAATATCCATTGGGCTTCGTCTAACGGATTTACACCCTTATATTCTCGAATAGTACCTTCGTCTTTAGGACAAGTATCATATCCATGAAACTGTAGTCTAAGACGTAACTTTCCGCTAGTTATTGCGTTTAATTTGATGCTGAAATCTAATGATGTTGCAACAGGAATGGTTCCTTTTAAACTAAAAGTATCGTCTATAAATTTTGGAGTGTCAAAAGTAGCTCTTCGAGTACTTAGCTCAGAAGCTATTTTTCCTAACAAACTTTCGTTAGCTTTTATCTCAAAACTTAATATAGGCTCTAATAAATGTGTTCCACCAGTCTTTAACCCTTGCATAATCCCCATTGGAGTTGCCAAGTTAAAATCACCAGGTCTGGAATGTACATTGTGGTCTTCACCTTTTATTAGAGTGATTTTCACATCAGTAACTTCCCAACCTAAAATTCCTTGTGCTAAAGCTTTTGGAATGGTACGTTCAATTTCATTTTGGTATTTAATATGAACATCGTTTTGTGAAACGATGGAACTATAGCTAATTCCTGAATTTAAGGGGGCTGGTTCTATTAAAAAAGTCATGATAGCCCAACATGGTTTTGGCATCCAATACCTGATGTATCCTTCTGCTTTTGTAGTGATAGTTTCTTTATATACCACTTGAGGATCTGTAAAACTTGCTTTTATTGAAAAACGTTCTTGTAAAACATGTTCTAATATTTCAATTTGCATTTGACCCATTAGCAATAGTTGTAACTCTTTTTCTGTTTTAAACCATTTGAAGTTTAAAGAAGGGTCTTCTTTATCTAGTTGTTGAAGCGCCTCTGCTAAAGCATTATAATCAGCATTATTATCTGGGATTACCTGAACAGTAAGAACGGGAATATGTAGTTGAGGTAATTTTGGAACTCCCTCAGGTTTACCTAAAATATCACCAGATTTTGTTCCTAAAACGCCAGTAATAACACCTATGTCACCAGCAGTTAAAACAACATTGTCAACGTATTTTGTATGATGTAATTGTTTAGTTTGGTTTATTTTAGTCTCTAACTGTTGTGTATGATTGTAAATAGTAGATTTAGAAGATAATTCCCCTGAAAAAACTTTTACATGAGCCATCGTACCAAATACTTTATGATGTTCTAGTTTAAAAACATATGCCGAAAGTTCTTTAGTAGATGTTGTTTTAGAAGTTGGGAGGTAGTCAATTATTCCGTCCAAAAGTTCAGTTACTCCAATATTATTTTTAGCGATTCCGGTATATATAGGAGTGACCTTATTGTCAATAGTTAGTTTGCGAATACTTTTTAAATACTCATCATCAGTTATGGAATCAGAGTTTAAATAGCGCTCCAATAAATGTTCTTCACAATCTAAAATATGCTCAATTGTTTTCTCTTTAACAATAGAATCAGTTGATGTATTAAAAATAGGTGTGATTGTAGCATTTGTTAATCCATCATTTTCGGAAGCGTAAATAACAACAGGTTTAGACTTTAAATCTTGTTCTAATTGTGCTATTGTAATTTCTGAATCAGCACCTTGTCGGTCAATCTTATTGATAAAAATGATGGTTGGAATCTCTAGTTCTTGTAAAGAATCCCAAATATTTAAGGTGTGAGCTTGAACCCGTTCAACTGCTGAGACTACTAATATAACAGCATCGACTACACATAAAGCGCGTTCTACTTCACTAGAGAAATCAACGTGACCAGGAGTATCAATTAAATTGATTTTGGTATCCTTCCATTCAAAAGAAGTTGTAGCTGCTTTGATAGAAATTCCTCGTTCTTTTTCAAGAGCTAAACTATCCGTACTTGTTGAGCCTTTATCTACACTTCCGATGGTTCTAATAGCGCCAGAATTGTAAAGAAAGTGCTCTGTAAGGGTTGTTTTACCAGCATCAACATGTGCTAAAACCCCAATATTGATAGTTTTTAAGCTCATTTTTTATTTATCAAACTTCCAAGCTATAAACCTACTTTGTTTATTCCCTTGATCCATCATAATAGTTTTATGAGTAACTTTTAGTTTGTCCAATTGCTTGTATATTTTACGTAGGTTCTCTTTTTTAGAAACTAAACATGTAAACCAAGTTACTTGAGTTTTGAATTCTTCACTTTGTTTTATCATTCTTTTAATAAACAGCGCTTCTCCACCGTTACACCATAACTCATTGGCTTGTCCTCCAAAATTTAATTTAAAATTAGCTTCTAGCCCTAAATTTTGTAATTTTCGTTTAGTTCCTTTATTAGCTTCTTTTTCTGAAGTGTGAAAAGGAGGGTTACACATGCTAAACTGATATTGTTCCCCTTTTTTAATTATCCCTTTAAATATGTTTCCATTATCCGTCTGGTGTCTAACTTCAATATGTTCTTTTAAATCTGGAGTTAGTTCAATGTTTTTATTAGCTGAGGTAATGGCGACTTCATTTATATCAGCACCAACCATTTTCCAATTGTAAATTCTGCTTCCAAGGATAGGGTATATACAATTTGCACCAACACCAATGTCAAGTCCTTTTACTTTAGTTTTGACACTATTATCTTTTAAAAAATCAGCAATATGATGTATATAATCAGCTCTTCCAGGTATAGGAGGACATAAATATCCGTTAGGGATACTCCAATCAGACAATCCATATTGGGTTATTAATATTGCTCTGTTTAATTGCAAAACAGCTTCATTGTCTGCAAAATCTATAGTCATTACTTTCTGAGGACTTATAATTACAAAAGGAATTAATTTAGGGTTTGAAGCTGCTAATTCTTTAAAATTATAGGGAGCGTTATGTATATTTTTTGGATGCATTTGAATTGTTTTATTAATTAATAAATATTCCGTTGATAACTACTTTGTCAATGTTATTAGAGCCAAAAGAATATGGTAATACGTTATATGAATTTATTGGTTTTGTAATAATTATATTTGCTTTTTTACCTTTAGCAATACTTCCATGTGTATCAGAAATACCCATTGCATAAGCCCCATTTAATGTGGCAGCATTTATAGCTTCTTCAGGAGTCATTTTCATTTTAATACATGCAGTACTTACCACAAAATTCATGTTTCCTGAAGGTGTCGAACCTGGATTGTAATCAGTAGCTAAAGCTAAAGCTAATCCATTATCTATTAATTTTCTTGCTGGAGTGTATGGAATTGATAAAAAGTATGAGCATGATGGTAATGCAACTGGCATTGTATCAGAATTCTTCAAGGCTTCTAAATCGGCATCACTTACTAATTCTAAATGATCTACAGTAAGTGCATTGTACTCAATACTTTTTTGTATTCCACCAATAGATGTAAATTGATTTACATGTGTTTTTGGTGTTAATCCGTATTGCTTACCAGCGGCTAATATTTGCTCCGTATCTTCAACTGAAAAATATCCAGTTTCACAGAAAATGTCAATATACTCTGCTAAATTTTCTTTAGAAATTAGCGGTAACATTTCATTGATAATTAAGTCTAAATAACCTTGTTTGTTCCCTTTGTATTCTGCTGGAACAGCATGTGCGCCAAGGAATGTAGCTTTGATTGGAATGTTGTAATTTTCTTTTAGTTTCTTTATGGTACGCAACATTTTTAGTTCTGCGTTTACAGTTAATCCGTATCCCGATTTAATTTCGATACCTCCAGTTCCTAATTTAATTACTTCGTCTAACCGTTCTGCGGATTGCTTGTACAATTCGTCCTCAAAAATTTCTTGTAATTTTTTAGCAGAATTTAAAATTCCACCACCATTATTGGCTATTTCCTCGTAAGTAAGTCCGTTTATTCGATCAACAAACTCTTGCTCACGATTTCCAGCATAAACAATATGTGTATGGCTATCATACCACGTAGGTAAGATGATTTGTCCAGTACAGTCAATGGTTTCTAAAGAATCATTGTTTTGAAAATTTGACATTTCACCAAAATCAACTATCCCATCGTTTTCGATAATCAAAAACGCATTATTAATCATTGGAAGCGTTTTCATTTCATCTCCAGAAACTTTTAATTTTAATGTATTAGTTTCTACTTGAAGTAGTTGCTTGATATTGATAAACGCTTTGCGACCCATAATTTGGTGTATTGAATTTAAAGAATGCAAATATCTTTAAATTTTCTAAACTATCGTGCTAAATACGGAGTTAGAAAAATTTTATTTGTGAGTTTTCATAGAGTTTGTCCTCAATAAAAAATAAATAAGTTATAAATGAAATGTTTAATGAAGAGATTTCAGTTTTTTACTAAAATGAGGATCAAAAATATTTAAATCAGCACTTAAAATTTTTGCGTTTTTATCCAATACATAAACCTTGTTGATGTTCTGAATTAATAATTTCTCTCTAGTTTCTTTTGGAGTTTCTAATGAAAATCCATCTTTCAAGTTGAATTTTTGCGCGTATAATTTCCAATCGTTTTTATTGTTATCTAAAGAGATACCAACAAAATTATAGTTGCTATTAGTTGCGTATTTGTTAACCCTACTGTGTACACTCTTAATATGTCTTGGATTATTACTTGACCAGAAATAAATTACCGTTGGTTTGTTATTTAGTGTATTTTTAAAAGCAATAGATTGATTATTGGTGCTAATAACGTTAAATTCAGGTAGCGTATTACCATAGCTCAAACGCTTAATTGCATTTACAAGTCCTGTGATTTTCTCTTTATTTTTGGTATCACTATTATATTTTTCAAAACCAGTTAAAATTGAAGTGGCTTGGTTGCCGCATTTTACATTCTTTAAATAATGTAATGTAGTGTTCTTTAATAATTGATTTTTTAAGCTCTTATTCTGAACTAATGAGTCAATAACTTCTGTTTTAGAGTTATAATTTGCAATATGATTGTCTTTAGTGTCGGAATTTTTTAATCGTTCTACACTTAAATTATCAATAAGTGTATATAGGTATTCGTAATAAGGATAAAATGAGCCTAAGTTCCCCGTATTAAAATCAATATTTTTTCTAAATTCATAAAACGAACTTACATCAATAGAATCGGCTTGTTGTTTGTTGTATATAGGGTAGCGTTCTTTTGCGGCATAAAAATGATATGCAATATGTGCATTTGCAACATCCATAAAACCATCAGAAAATTCATAACGATCCTTATATTGTTCTAACATATCAATTCGTTGGCTTAATTCACTTGACATTAAAGTAGAGAATTTTTTTGGAGGAAGCTTATATAATTCGTCAGATTTTGCACTATGATTTTCATTTGCTAGAAAAGTATTGATAATAAAATTATTTTTATGTGATCCTTTGCCAGAAAAAGTCAATGATTCATCAAAATCAATAGTATTTAATCTAAAAAGAATACTGTCTTTAGGTTCGATATATACATACTGATACTCTTCATGGTTAAAGTGATATAATCCAGGAGTGAAATCCTTAAACTGATACAGAAACCTATTTTTATCGTCTAAAGCGATAGAGTCAATAAGCACTTCATCTTTATATAAAAGCACAAAATTATTTTTGGGATTTATAATTTCCCCTCCAAAATATGTGGCATCTTCTGTTTCTGTATTTTCGATGCAGCTTATAAAAGCCATAAAAAATAAGAGGTAAGATAAAGGTAAAAGTTTAATCATATAGTTTGGGTAATCTATTTTATAATAACAAATTTAATTTTTAAGTTGATATATAGCTGTTAATGCACTGTTAAATAACATTTTTATTATGATTCTAAACAGCTGTTAAATACAATTCATTTTACTATTTTTGCCGAAAATAAAAACACATTACATGTTATCAGTTTCAAACTTATCTGTACAATTTGGTAAAAGAGTATTATTTGATGATGTAAACACGTCGTTTACTCAAGGGAATTGCTATGGGATTATTGGTGCCAATGGAGCCGGAAAGTCTACATTTTTAAAAATTATGGCTGGTATTCAGGAGCCAACTTCAGGTCATGTACATCTTGAGCCAGGTAAAAGGATGTCTGTTTTGTCTCAGGATCATTATGCTTATGATGAGTTTACGGTTTTAGAAACTGCTTTAATGGGAAATACAGAATTGTATGCTATTAAAAAAGAATTGGATAAGCTATACGAAGATTATACTGATGAAAATGCTGAGAAAATAGGAGAACTTCAAGTTACTTTTGAAGAGATGGACGGATGGAATGCTGATGCTAACGCAGCAGCAATGTTATCTAACTTAGGGATTAAGGAAGGGATGCATTATACCTTAATGTCTGATTTAGATGGTAAACAAAAAGTACGTGTTTTATTAGCAAAGGCATTATTCGGAAATCCTGATGTGCTTATTATGGATGAGCCTACCAATGATTTAGATTTTGAAACTATATCTTGGTTAGAAACATTTTTAGCAAACTTTGAAAATACTGTAATAGTTGTATCACATGACCGTCACTTTTTAGATTCGGTATGTACACATATTTCTGATATTGATTTTAATAAAATAACCCACTTCTCAGGAAACTATACGTTTTGGTATGAGTCTAGTCAATTAGCGGCAAGACAGCGTTCACAACAGAATAAGAAATCTGAAGAAAAAGCAAAAGAATTACAAGACTTTATTGCTCGTTTTAGTGCAAATGCATCTAAAGCAAAGCAGACCACATCTCGTAAAAAGATGTTAGAAAAACTTAAAGTTGAAGATATAAGACCATCAAGTAGACGTTATCCTGCAATTATTTTTGATAGAGATAGAGAAGCTGGGGATCAGATTTTAAATATTGAAAACTTAAGTGCTTCTAATGAAGAAGGAGAGTTGTTTAATAAAGTAGCTTTAAATTTAAATAAAGGTGATAAGGTTGCTATTATTTCTAAAAACTCTAAAGCAACAACTGCATTTTATCAAATAATAACTGAGAATATTAAAGCAGACGGTGGAGACTTTAAATGGGGAGTGACAACAACACAATCTTATTTACCTTCAGATAACTCTAAATTCTTTAGTAATGAATTAACTTTAGTTGATTGGATGCGTCAATGGGCACAAACTGAAGAAGAAAAAGAAGAGGTTAATTTACGTGGTTTCTTAGGTAAAATGATTTTTAGTGGAGAAGAAGCTTTAAAAACATCTAAAGTTCTTTCAGGAGGAGAGAAGGTAAGATGTATGTTGAGTAGAATGATGATGACCAGAGCAAATGTGTTGTTAATTGACGAACCAACAAATCACTTGGATTTAGAAAGTATTACAGCATTTAATAACTCATTAAAAAACTTTAAAGGAACTATAGTGTTTACAACACATGATCATGAATTTTGTCAAACTGTAGCGAATAGAATTATTGAAATTACTCCAAAAGGAGTTATTGATAAGTATTCAACTTTTGATGATTATATGAATGATCCTAAAATTAAAGAATTACGTGACAAGATGTATAAGTAAATCTTTCACAATTATATAAAACTAAAAAAGCTTCGTTTAAACGAGGCTTTTTTAGTTTTTAAGAAGCACTCATTTCTTTAAATATTTTCCAAACTTTATATTTTAAGATGGTAACTGCGCAAAGTATTTCAGGTAACATTGTTCTACCTACTAAATAATATCCTGTCCAATTCCTGGGTTGATAACAGCATAATCAAGAACTAAAAAGTTTATATCAGAAGTATGTTTTGAATATTTTATTTTACTCATTAAGAAGAATCAATAATTGGTAGAGGTTAAAAGTATATAAAATAAAAAAACCGAGTGGTTAAACTCGGTTTTTTTAAAGTGTTAATTTTGATATTATAATGACCCAGTCATTTTTGCTGGTATAACCCATTCGTCATATTCTTCTTCAGTAACATAACCTAAACGAACAGCTTCATGACGTAATGTTGTTCCGTTTTCATGTGCTGTATTTGCTATTTCTGCAGCTTTATAATACCCTATTTTAGTATTTAAAGCGGTAACTAGCATTAAAGAGTTGTTTAGTAATTCTTTAATTCTGTTGTAATTTGGTTCAATTCCTTGAGCACAATTTACATCAAAAGAAAGACATGCATCTCCAATTAATTGTGCTGATTGTAATAAGTTAGATGCCATCATTGGCTTGAATACATTTAATTCATAGTGACCTTGAGTTCCCCCAATAGTTACAGCAACATCATTACCCATAACTTGTGCACAAACCATTGTGATAGCTTCTGCTTGAGTAGGGTTTACTTTTCCTGGCATAATAGAACTTCCTGGTTCGTTTGCTGGAATAACGATTTCACCAATACCTGAACGAGGACCAGAAGCCATCATTCTGATGTCATTTGCTATTTTATTTAAAGAAACAGCTAATTGTTTTAAAGCTCCATGAGTTTCAACAATAGCATCGTGTGCTGCTAAAGCTTCAAATTTATTTTCAGCAGTTATAAATGGTAATCCAGTAAATTCAGCAATATATTTTGCTACTAATACATCATATCCTTTTGGTGTATTTAATCCAGTACCTACAGCTGTACCACCTAAAGCTAATTCACTTAAGTGATCAAGTGTATTTCTTAAGGCTTTTAACCCGTGGTTTAATTGAGATACATAACCAGAGAATTCTTGTCCTAAGGTTAATGGTGTAGCATCCATTAAATGCGTACGTCCTATTTTAACAACATCTTTAAAAGCTTCTGATTTAGCTTGTAAAGTATCTCTTAATTGTTCAACACCTGGAATAGTTACTTCTGCAATTTTCTTGTAAGCTGCAATATGCATTCCAGTAGGGAAGGTATCATTTGAAGATTGTGACTTGTTTACATCGTCATTTGGAGATATTACTTTTTCTCCTTCACCAATAACTTTTCCTGCTAACTGTTGTGCTCTATGAGAAATAACCTCATTACAGTTCATGTTAGACTGTGTACCAGATCCAGTTTGCCAAATAACTAATGGAAATTGATCGTCATGTTGCCCCGTTAAAATTTCGTCACAAGCTGTAGCTATTAAATCTCTTTTTTCTTGCGGTAAAACTCCTAAGTCACAATTTGTGTAAGCTGCAGCCTTTTTTAAGTATGCAAAACCATGAACTATTTCAATTGGCATTGAAGCAGAAGCTCCAATTTTAAAGTTGTTTCTTGAACGTTCAGTTTGTGCGCCCCAAAGTTTATCAGCAGGTACTTTTACTTCTCCGATTGTATCTTTTTCAATTCTATATTCCATAGTTCTAGTTTGTTGTAGTTTTTCAATATTTGCAAATTTAAGTATTTATTTTTGTTCAATGTAGAATTGTTATTATTTGTTAATAAAATTGAAATTTGATGCGGATAAAATAAATAATATCTACTATATTTGAACCCGAATTCAAATTTCCGGAAATTATGTTTGATTTTGATCAATACTTAGGTTTTTTAGCATTTTTAACTATTCTTACAATAGGGTTTTGGTTGTTGATTTTTATCGCAACTTTTGTAGTTCCTTATTGGATTGGAGGTTCTTTAATGGAAAGATTAAAGGAGCTTAAAGAAGAAAGAGCTGCTAAAAAACAGTAATTAAAATATTACGACAATAAAAAAGGAAACCATATTGGTTTCCTTTTTTTATACATAAAACATATCGATAAATTGATTAAAACCCACCGTCGTTTCCTCCGTTGTTATTTCGTTGTGGACTTCTTTTTTTCTTTTGATTTAAGCGATAGGTAAAGTTTAAGCGTATTTGACGCTCTCTCCATTGAAACTCACTATACCTAGTGGTGCTGGCTGATATACGTGAATTAGAAATTCTTTTTCTAGAATTTAATAAATCACTAACATTTAAGGAGAGTGTTCCTTTATCTTTTAAAATATCTTTACTAAAAGCTAAATTAATGCTTATAACGCCTTTGTTTTTGCTTTGAAGGTTTTCTCGTGGACCTCTATAGTTAGCAGTTGTCTGCCAATCTATTTTTCCGGGTAATTTAATTCTAGAGTTTAAACGAGTAGTCCAACTAGAATTTTTTGAATCTTCACCAACTCCATTCCCGTTTAACGAGTTTTGATAAAAGTTAAAACTGTTGTTTAATTTCCACCATTTGAATAAATCATAATTGAAAGAAAATTCCATACCATATCTGTCTTCTGAGGCGATATTTATCGGACTAGTAATTGTTATAGCTGAGTTTGTAGGATCTTCAGCACCTATAAATTGAATAACATCAGTAGAGTAGTTATAATAAATGGAAGTATTAAATGTAATCTTATCCCACTTTTTTAAATATCCTATGTCTACCGCATTTGCATAGGCTGGATTTAAGTCAGGATTTCCTTGAAAAACATTGTTTTCACTAGCTCTAGTGCCAAAGGGATTAATAAACCATGATCTTGGCCTTCTAATTCTTCTGTTGTATCCTAAAGTTATGGTTTCGTTTTCTTTTAGTTCATAGGCTAAATTTAATGTAGGGAATAGTTCAGTGTATTTTTTATCAGAACTTAAAGCTGTTCTGGTAGATTTTATATCAATATCAGAGATTTCCATTCTTAATCCTAATAAAGCAGAAAACTTCCCGTATTTGTTTCCGTATTGAGTGTATAAAGCGTGAACTTTTTCGTTATAAATAAAGACGTTGGAAGCGGTAGTGTCAATTATAAAAATACCATTTTGTTGATCATCTCTAACTGTGAAATCAGTATTTTGGTAACTATTGTTACTTCTGAATCCAGCTTCAAATTGTGCGTTTTCTCCTATGGGTAGCACATAATCCCCTTGAACTAATATTCTTTTTTTGTGTTCAATAGCATCTGTTTTTTGAATAGAGTCATTACTAAAAACAGGTGTGAATTGTGTCCCCATTTGTGTAGCTAGCTCTTCTTCATTATTAATTTCATGTTTGAAATCAAAAGTTAATTTATGACCACTTGTTTTAAATTTTTGAGTAAAATTTAAATTAAACTCAATTTGTTTGTCTAAATCATCTTCCAATTCATTTCTAGTTTTGAAAGAATTATTAGCTGGTAATGTGTCTTGTTTTGTAGTTTTTATTCCCGTTTTTGTTTGTCTATTTGAGTCACTAAATAAGATACTTCCTGTAACAGATGCGTTATCGGTAAGAAAATACTCTAATCCGAAACGAGAATTAAAATTTTTACGCTCACGATCATATTCTCTATTTTCAATAGTATTATTCAGATTAGATTTAGTTTCAAAGTAAGCATTTCCTGGAGCATCATTATAATTATAACCAATGGTCGTAAAATAATTCACTTTTTTGGTTCTATGGTTTAAGTTTGTTGATGCGCCAAAATTTGTGGGTATTCCTGTGCTCACGCTAAAAGAACCATTAAAACCTAAGGCTTTTCCTTTGCGAAGTACAATGTTTAAAATACCTGCTGTACCCTCGGCATCATAACGAGCAGATGGTGAGGTGATAACTTCTACTTTTTGAATAGCATCAGCGGGTAATTGTTTTAAAGCATCGGCACCACTTGCAAAAGTAGAAGGTTTTCCGTTGATTAAAATTCGAACATTTTCATTACCTCTTAGGGAAACAGCACCTTCTATATCTACAGTTACGGATGGAACATTAGCCAATACATCTGCAGCAGTACCACCCTTTACAGTCATGTCCTTTCCTACATTATAGATTTTTTTATCAAGCCTAATTTCAACAGTACTTTTTTCGGCAATAATTTCAACTTCATCTAAATTATTGGCATCAGTAACTAAGGCGATAGTACCTAAATTAGTGTTTTCTGAAATTTCTTTATTATTAAAAGATATTGGTTCAAAACCTAAAAACTCAATAGTGATGTTATAGTTTCCTTTTACAGAACTAACTGTAAAAACTCCTTTAATATTAGAAATCCCACCAGTTATTTTTTCAGTAGAAAGGTCTTTCAAAATTATTGTAGCGTATTCTAAAGGTTGGTTGGTTTCTTTATCAATTACTTTTCCAGAAATTTGAAATGTATTGTTATTTGATTTTTTCTGAGAAAAACTTAGAGTAGTTGTGAATATTAAAAAGAGAACACCAAGGTTAAATACGAATTTCATAATTGAAAATTTAAAAAACAAAATTACATATATGACGTTTGTATTCTGTTAATTGTCTGTTAAAGGAATATTATTATGAGAATTATAGTACATTAAAAAAGGAAACTATGAGGTTTCCTTTTTTAATAATTATTTAGATGATATCTAAAATGGATTCTGTTGGCCTGCCAATAACAGCTTTGTTGCCATTGATAACTATTGGTCGCTCAATTAATTTTGGGTTTTCAGTCATTGCCAAAATAATTTCAGCATCGCTCATATCTTTCCCTTTATAATTTTCTTTCCAAATAGCTTCGTTTTTACGAACTAATTCAATTGGAGAAATTCCTAAAAGAGTTATAATATTTTTAAGTTCTTCTGCTGAAGGGGTGTTTTCCAAATATTTAACAACTTCATATTCTTTCCCTGAGTTTTCAAGTAACTCAATTCCGCATCTAGATTTACTACAGCGATTATTATGGTATATTTTTATCATCTTAAATTGTGTTAGGATCTATTTCTTTCTGCCCCATAAACATTAAATATGCTTTAAGAAAAGGATCAATTTTTCCGTTTAGTACCGCATCAGTATTTCCTGTTTCATGACCAGAACGAACATCTTTTATTAATTTATATGGGTGCAATACATAATTTCGTATTTGACTTCCCCATTCAATTTTCATTTTCCCATCTTCAATTGTAGATCTGGCCGCTTGTTGTTTTTTTAATTCAATTTCATACAATTGTGATTTTAACATTTGCATTGCCCTAGTTCTGTTGTCTTGTTGTGACCTTGTTTCAGAACATGAAATTTGAATTCCAGATGGTTTATGTTTTAACTGAACCTTTGTTTCTACTTTATTTACATTTTGTCCACCTGCACCACTAGATCGTGAGGTAACAATTTCTATATCTGCAGGATTAATGTTAATTTCAATAGTATCATCGGCCAAAGGATATACATAAACAGAAGCAAAAGAAGTATGTCTTTTTGCATTGCTATCAAATGGAGAGATACGTACCAGTCTGTGTACTCCATTTTCACCTTTTAGCCATCCAAAAGCAAAATCTCCTTCAATTTCAATAGTTACAGTTTTTATACCTGCAACATCACCAGATTGGTGGTTCAACTCTTTAACTTTAAAACCTTGGTTTTCGCAATACATTAAATACATGCGGAGTAGCATTTCTGCCCAATCACAACTTTCTGTACCTCCAGCACCTGCAGTGATTTGTAATACTGCACTCATGGAGTCACCTTCTTCCGAAAGCATGTTTTTAAACTCTAAATCTTCAATTAATGTACTTGCTTTATTGTATTGTGAAATAACTTCTGATTCTTCAACTTCACCTTCATTATGAAATTCTATTAAAATTTGTAAATCATCAATTAATTGTTTGGCAAGTTCATAATCAGAAACCCATTTTTTAATAACTCTAAGTGATTTCATAATCAACTCAGCTTCTTTAGGCTTATTCCAAAAATCAGGGTCAAAGGTTTTTTCTTCCTCATTAGCAATCTCTACCTTTTTTGCATCTATTGCTAAGTACTTTTTTAAAGCACTTAAACGTTCAATAATGTCTTTGGTTTGTTCTGAGGATATCATAAATATTGATTACATTTATTCACAAAAATAGAACATCAAGATTGATTATGGAAATAAATTTAATAAGTGACACTGTTACTCGTCCTAGTAAAGAAATGTTAGCTGTTATGATGCAGGCACAAGTTGGAGATGATGTGTTTGGTGATGACCCTACTGTAAATGAATTACAAGATAAAATAGCAAAATTATTTGGTATGGAAGATGCCTTGTTTTTTCCATCTGGTACTATGGCAAATCAAGTAGCAATTAAATTACATACGCAACCTGGAGATAAATTGTATTGTGATAAATATGCACATGTGTATAATTTTGAAGGTGGAGGTGCAGCGTTTAATTCTGGAGTTACATGTTCTTTGATAGATGGCGATAGAGGAATGTTTACTGCATCTCAATTAGAAGGTGCTATTACTCCAAAAGATAATATTCATTTAGCGCATTCTAGTTTGGTTTGTATTGAAAACACTACTAATAAAGGAGGTGGAGCTTGTTGGGATTTTGAAGAATTGAAAAAAATAAAGAGTATATGTGATGAAAATGAATTAGCATATCATTTAGATGGTGCGAGATTGTTTAATGCTTTAGTTGCTAATAATGAAACACCACAGCAATATGGTGAGTTATTCGATACCATATCTATTTGTCTGTCTAAAGGTTTAGGAGCGCCAGTTGGTTCACTGTTAATAGGAACTAAAAGTGCTATGGCAAAAGCATTACGTATTAGAAAACTATTTGGTGGAGGAATGCGTCAAGCAGGATATTTAGCTGCTGCTGGAATTTATGCATTAGATAATAATGTAGAGCGATTAGTAGAGGATCATAAAAAAGCTAAAGAGCTTGCCGAAGTATTAACTGCTTGTAGTATTATAAAGGATGTAGAGCCAGTTGAAACAAATATTGTTATATTTTATTTAAATGATGGGGAGGATGAGTCAAAATTTATTCAAGAAATGAAAAATAGTAATATTCTTTTAATAGGTATGGGAGAAGGAAAATTAAGATTTGTAACTCATATGGACTATACACAAGAGATGCATTTTAAATGTTTAAACAAAATAAACACTCTTAATCGGTAAATAAATGCATTTAATCGTGTTTTTTTATAGCTTGTGAATTTTTGATAAAGTTTTTTTTATAAAATAATTGGAGTTTTGTGTTAAAATAAATTAACATATAACTAATACCATTATTATGAAAAAAATATTATTCTTAGGTTTAGCTTTCGCTTCTAGTGCCATTTTTGCACAAGATTTACCAACTAACCCTGAGCCGGGTAAGTGTTATGTACGTTGTACAACTCCTGATGTTTACGAAAATCAAGAAGTGCAAATATTAATGAGTCCAGCGTATAAAAAAATGAGAGTTATACCTGCAACTTATAAGAATGTAACTGAAGAGGTAATGGTTAAAGCTTCAAGTAAGGTTTTAAGAGTTATACCGGCTGTTTGGGGAACAGAAACTATTTCTTATATTAAAAAAGAAGGGGCAAATACATTAAGTATTTCACCTGCTAGATTAGCTGCAAGTTCAGAAACTATTGAGGTTAAACCTGCATACTCTAGATGGGAATTAGGAGCTAAGGCGCCAGATTGTGCTTCAGCAGATCCTAATGACTGTAGATATTGGTGTTATAAAGGATATCCAGCAGAATTTAAAACAATCAAGACAAGTGTATTGTCAAATGATGCATCTGCATCAAGTAACTCAATAGCTGAAAGAGCAGGATCTTATACTAAAAGAGTAATTACTGAGCCAGCAAGAGTTGAGGAAGTAGAAATTCCTGCGAAGTATGCAACGATAACAAAAACAGTTGTTGATACTCCAGCAAGTACTACAGAAGTACCTGTTGAAGCAGTTTATAAAACAGTATCAAAAGAAGTATTAAAAACTAAAGGAGGCTTAACTGAATGGAAAGAAGTTGAATGTGCTTTATTAGAGTATACTGATTTAAATATCACTTGGAATTTAGGGAGTGCAACTTTAACTACTAGTTCAAGGTCAGAAATTGATGCTATATTATTACCAGTTTTAAGTAATAATTCTGGGTCTAAAATAGAAGTAGCTTCTCATACGGATGCTAGAGGATCAGCCGATAGTAATCAAGTGTTATCAGAAAGAAGAGCACAAGCGGTGTCTAATTATTTAATTTCGAAAGGAATTAATCCAAGTAGATTAGTGTCTAATGGTTATGGTGAAAAACAACCGTTAAACAGATGTGCTGATGGGGTTTCATGTACTGAAAAAGAGCATAGAGCAAACAGAAGAACTCAATTTAGGTTGATAAATAATAAGTAGTAATTAAAATTATAAAACTAAAAAGCCGCTACTAGCGGCTTTTTAGTTTTATAATTTTAATCTTATTTAAACATGTCCATTCCAGGTATATCTGGCATTCCGTCTTTTGCAGCTGCACCAAGTTCAGCTTCATTTATGTCGGTTGCTTTTTTGATAGCTTTGTTTAAAGTTAAAATTAAGTAATCTTCTAGTTGCTCTTTATCTTCTAATAAAGAATTATCAATTTCAATATTCTTAATAATTCTATTAGCTGTTAATGTTATTTTAAGTAAACCATCAGAGCTGTTTTCGTCAATTAAAACAGTGTCTAATCTTTTTTTAGTTTCTTCAACTTTAGCTTGGGTTTCTTTTATTTTACCCATCATTCCCATTAAATCTCCAAACATTTTTATTATTTTTTATAATTAGCAAATAGTTTTCTTAAATTTATGAGCCAAAAATAGGAAATAAAATGATAAAAAAGCTTTCAATACTTATAGTAACGATTATTTTTGCAACTGCTTGTAAAAAAGATAGCCCTATGAAAACAGTAATTAATATTACACCACCAACTGCTGATAAAAAAGCGAAAACATTTGAAAAACATGACGATGTTAGAGTTGATAATTATTATTGGCTTAATGAAAAAGAGAATGAGGAGGTAATTGATTATTTAGAAAGAGAGAATGATTATTATGATAAAATGACTTCTCACACTAAAGATTTTCAAACAGAATTGTTTGATGAGATGAAGTCTAGAATAAAAGAAGATGATTCATCTGTACCATATAAGTCAAATGGGTATTGGTATATTACTAAGTTTGAAACTGGAAAGGATTACCCAATATATACAAGAAAAAAAGATTCCTTATCAGCAAAAGAGGAAGTGTTATTTGATTGTAATATAATGGCTGAAGGTGAAACGTATTTTAATTTGGGGGGAATGAGTATTAGCCCAGACAATAAATTTGTTGCGTTTGGAGTAGATAATGTAAGTAGAAGGCAGTATACCATTCAAATAAAAAATATTGAAACTGGTGAAGTACTTCCGTATAAAATTGAAAATACTACAGGAGGTTCTACTTGGGCAAATGATAATATGACTTTGTTTTATACTAGAAAGGATGATGAAACCTTACGATCGGATAAAGTATTTAAGCACTTTTTAAATGACAATCCTAAAAATGATAAAGAAATATTTCATGAAAAAGATGAAACATTTAACACCTTTGTGTATAAATCAAAATCTAAGAAATATATTATTATTGGTTGTAGTAGTACGTTAACTAATGAATTTAGAGTACTAAGAGCAAATGATCCTGAAGGAGAATTTAAAATATTTCAAAAAAGAGAAAGAGGATTAGAGTATGATATTGCTCATTTTGACGATAAGTTTTATATAATAACTAATAAAGATAAAGCTACTAACTTTAAGTTAATGGTAACATCTGAAAATAAAACAACTCAAGAAAATTGGGAAGAGTTTATTCCTCACAGAGATGACGTTTTATTAGAAGATATCGAGATTTTTAAAGATTATTTGGTGGTTAGTGAAAGAGAGAATGGTTTGTCAAAAATTAAAATATCTCGTTGGGATGGTATGAGTTCTTATTATTTGCCATTTGATAATGAAACATATACAGCTTATACATCAGTAAATGTTGACTTTGACACGGATATTTTACGTTATGGTTATAATTCATTAACCACTCCTGCTTCAACTATAGATTTCAATATGGAGACTAAGGAAAAGGAAGTTAAAAAAGAACAAGAAGTTTTAGGAGGAAAGTTTGATAAAAATAATTATACTTCTGAAAGAGTGTGGGCTACTGCTCGTGATGGTAAAAAAGTTGCAATTTCCTTAGTGTATAGAAAAGACACTAAGTTAACAGAAAATACGCCGTTATTACAATATGCATATGGTTCATATGGACATACTATTTCTGACGGATTTAGTACAACACGTTTAACCTTGTTAGATCGTGGATTTGTTTTTGCAATTGCTCATATTAGAGGGAGTGAATATTTAGGCAGAAATTGGTATGAAGATGGAAAACTATACAATAAAATAAATACGTTTACTGATTTTATTGATTGTTCTAAATATTTAATAGAGAAAAAATACACTTCTGAAAAGCATTTATATGCAATGGGTGGTAGTGCAGGTGGTTTATTGATGGGAGCAATTATGAATATGAACCCAGAAATTTATAATGGAGTAGTAGCATCTGTTCCTTTTGTTGATGTAGTAACAACTATGTTGGACGATTCAATACCATTAACTACTGGAGAATATGACGAATGGGGGAACCCTAATGAAAAAGGATATTATGAATATATGAAATCATATTCGCCATATGATAATGTTGTAAAACAAGCATATCCAAATACATTAATACTAACAGGTTTTCATGATTCTCAGGTGCAATATTTTGAGCCTGCTAAATGGACTGCTAAGTTAAGAGAATTAAAAACGGATGATAACTTGTTATTATTTAAGTGCGATATGGATTCTGGACATGGAGGAGCATCAGGTAGATTTGAGGCTTTAAAAGAAGTAGCAGAAGAATATACATTTATGCTTGATTTGGAAGGAATAACTAAGTAGAAAAAAAATAGTATCTTTGTCCGGTTGTTTTATAAGCAAATTATAAAGCTGTACAATATTAAAATCATTTATGGAAGAAGGAATTCAAGCATATAATAGTGTTTTAGATTTAATAGGAAACACTCCATTAATAAAATTACAAAAAATTACTAAAGGTTTAAAAGGAAACTTCTTTGCAAAAGTTGAAGCTTTTAATCCAGGGCATTCTTCAAAAGATAGAATTGCTTTGTATATATTAGAACAAGCAGAAAAGAAAGGTTTAATTAAACCTGGAGATACTATTATTGAAACTACTTCTGGAAACACAGGATTTAGTATTGCTATGGTTAGTATTATTAAAGGATACGAATGTATTTTAGCAGTAAGCTCTAAATCTTCTCCTGATAAAATAGATATGCTTCGTACTATGGGTGCAAAAGTATACGTTTGTCCTGCAAACGTAAGTGCTGATGATCCAAGATCGTATTATGAAGTAGCAAAAAGATTACATAAAGAAGTTAAAGGATCTGTGTATATCAACCAGTATTTTAATGAATTGAATATTGATGCACATTATCATTCTACTGGTCCAGAAATTTGGAATCAAACAAATGGAAAAATTACGCATTTAGTTGCGTGTAGTGGAACTGGAGGAACAATTTCTGGTACTGCAAAATATTTAAAAGAACAAAACCCAGCTATTAAAGTATTAGGAGTTGATGCTTTTGGTTCAGTATTAAAAAGTTTTCACGAAACTCGTGAGTTTGATAAAAATGAGATTTACCCTTACCGAATTGAAGGTTTAGGTAAAAATTTAATACCATCAGCTACTGATTTTGATACTATTGATGAGTTTATAAAAGTAACGGATCAAGAAAGTGCACATACAGCTAGAGAATTAGCAAAAACAGAAGGTTTGTTTGTTGGGTACACAAGTGGTGCAGCAATGCAGGCTGTAAGGCAATATGAAGCAAACGGAATGTTTGGTGAAGATAGTAATGTTGTAGTGATATTTCCTGACCATGGATCTCGTTATATGAGTAAAATTTATAACGACAAATGGATGGAAGACCAAGGTTTTTTCGATTCAGTTCAGGAAGAAAATCCAAAGAAAATAGAATATGTGAAGTAAAAATTCATGTAAATTATAGAGATATAAAGCACTAACTCAACAGTTGGTGCTTTTTTGTTAGTGAAAATATTATGAAAAGAGTTGTATTTTAATTATTTTCGCATTTGTAAAATCTAAAACTGATATTAATGAAGGATTTATTTGATAAAATCTATAAGGACAAAGGTCCTTTAGGGAAATGGGCAGAGCAAGCAGAAGGATATTTCGTATTTCCAAAACTTGAAGGAGAGATTTCTAATAGAATGAATTTTCAAGGAAAAGAAGTTGTTACATGGAGTATCAATGATTATTTAGGTCTTGCAAATCACCCAGAAGTAAGAAAAGTTGATGGAGAAGCTGGTGTGAAGTACGGTTCGGCTTACCCAATGGGAGCTAGAATGATGTCTGGTCATACAGAATTACATGAGAAATTACAGGATGAGTTAGCTGAATTTGTAGAAAAGGAAGCAGCTTATTTAGTGAACTTTGGTTACCAAGGTATGGTTTCTGCAATTGACTCTTTAGTAACTAAAGATGATATTATTGTTTATGATGTAGATGCACATGCATGTATTATTGATGGAGTACGTTTACACATGGGAAAACGTTTTACTTACCGTCATAACGATGTTGAAAGTATAGAGAAAAACTTAGGTAGAGCTGTAAAGCTTGCTGAAAAAACAGGTGGAGGAATTCTTTTGATTTCTGAAGGTGTTTTTGGAATGCGAGGAGAACAAGGGAAACTAAGGGAAATTATAGCGCTTAAAGAAAAATACAACTTCCGTTTGTTAGTTGATGATGCACATGGTTTTGGTACACTTGGTAAAAGAGGAGCTGGAACTGGTGAGGAACAAGGATGTCAAGATGGTATTGATGTGTATTTTGCAACTTTTGCAAAATCTATGGCAAGTACAGGAGCATTTTTTGCAGCTGATAAGGAAATTATCGATTTTATGAAATACAACATGCGTTCTCAAATGTTTGCAAAATCATTACAGATGCAGTTGGTCGTAGGAGCGTTAAAACGTTTAGAAATGTTAAAGACTATGCCTGAGCTTAAAGAAAGGCTATGGGATAACGTACGTGCTCTACAAGGAGGTTTACGTGAAAGAGGTTTTGATTTAGGAACTACAGAAACATGTATTACTCCGGTATATTTAAAAGGAAGTATTCCTGAAGCTATGGCTTTAGTAAAAGATTTAAGAGAGAACTTTGGAGTATTTTGTTCAATAGTTGTTTATCCTGTTATACCTAAAGGAATGATATTATTACGTTTAATTCCAACATCTTCTCATACAATGGAAGATATTGAAATTACCCTAAACGCCTTTTCTAGTATTAGAGAGCGTTTAGAAAACGGTACTTATAAAAAAATGTCTGCAGCACTTTCAGCTGCAATGGGTGAGTAATTATTATTGCTTATTAAGAAGTAAAAAAAGAGTAACCATTTGGTTGCTCTTTTTTTTGTTCAAATTTAATCTTTAGTAGTTTCAGTGTATTTTTTTATAAGTAATTCATATCGTGATTCTATTCTAGATTTTAGTTGTTCTTTTTTAACCTTAATTTTAGTTTTCTTATTATCATTTCTAATGATGATTTCTTGAGTATTTTCATTTTCTAAACGTTTCTTCTTTTCTTCTTTCTCTAATTTATCAAATATACTATTCACTCTTCTGTAGCCAATAGTGTTTGATATCGATTCGGAATGGCTTATTCTTTTAACTTTAAGGTCGTATAAAATGTTTTTTCTGAAGATATCTCTTTTTATACTATCCTTTATAAAATTTGTTTCAGTGTCAGTTTTATGATCAGTAAATTTTTTATAGACATAAGTTTTACGCTGTTTATTAATAGAAAATACTCTAGCATCATGATTGATTCTAAGATTTTTATAATACGCAGTTTTTAATTGTTCAATCTCAGTATTGTTTAACCTGTTGTTAGTTGATTGTGCAATCGTAAAGTTTGTAAATAATACGGAAGTTAAAATGATTATTTTGTTCATGTGTCCCCAATTTTTAAGATCAATAAATAGTGATTTGTGAATCTTTCTGGGGAGAAAAAAACTTGATCTTATATTAGTAAATTGGGTTAGAATTTTGCGTAGGTAACTAATATAATAGTAGTATGTCAAAGATAGCTAATATTTACGGAAAACAATATAAAAAACTCATAATCAGCTTATTACAGTGTTCGTAGGGGGTTGATGAATTAGCAGGTATTTCTTCTGGCATTATATCAAGAAGGTTTATGTCTTTTTATATTTTAAAATACGCTGCTATTAACTCTCTTTTAGGATCTTTTTTTGCTTCCTTTTTATTTTCTTGTGTCTTTTTTTACTTTGTTTAATATATTTATTAAACATTCTGTTTTGAGTTCTTAAAGATTTTCTTTCTTTTCTCTTCTCAAATTTTCTTTTTTTATTGAGAGCAATATTAACTCTTCTGTACCCTTTTTTGTTTTTAAGAATTTTCTCTTTTGTCATAACCGATTTGCTGTTTAACAAAGTTTTCTTTTGTTTCTTAATAACAAAAACTCGTGCATCAGGGTCAGGTTTTATTTTTTTTTCACGCTCTTTTTTTTTATTCTCTGCTTGAGTATCTTGATCAGTTTGTGTTTGTGCTTGAGCGAAACAAATAAAGAATATGGATAATAGAATTGCTGTTTTTTTCATTTCGTCCTAGATTTAAAAAATCAATAAATAGATAATGTAATGTATTACATTAAGTCAATTTTTTCTGAGGAAGAAAAGGATGGTTTTTGTGTTAATTCTATTAAATTAGAGAAACTCAATAGAGTATATTGTTTACTAAAGATAGTGACTTTTTATGAATATTAAAAGTTATCTAGTTATTTAGTAGTTAGTTAAGGTTTTTTTGTTTTAATTTTTTAATTAAAAAAAACTGCTAGTATTTAATAAAACTAGCAGTTTTTCGTGTAAATTTTAAAATAGTTTTAATTATCAAAATCTATTTGATCTTTATTGTTTTTCTTTTCTTTTTCTCCTCCGCCATCTTTCTTTCCTTTCTTTTTTCTGTTTTTTCCTGCAGCATTGTCTTTACGTTCTTTTTCATCTTCAGCACTGTTATTATTTTCAGGATCTTTATGGAAGTCCATACGGTATGAAAAACCAACATTAACGCCAAAAACGGAAGGTGTATTTTTAGTATTCAAAGTAAGACCTGCATCTAACTGTATATCTTTCGATAATAAATAAGCACCACCAAACCTAAAAAGAGAATCAGCATAAACATCATTTATAATTCCCTGATGTTCAGCAAAAACAGCAGATTTTCCGTTTAAAGCATGTGTAAGGGTTAAGATATAAGAGTATATAGGGAAATCTGTCATAAAAACTCTGTCACCGATAAAGTTCATGGTAAATACCCAACCTCCAGACCAGTTATTTTGAGTAATGATCATAATTTTCGGAGACATTGTAGGCTCTTTTAAATTACTAAAATTGAAATTACTTCCGTAAACAAAAGGAGTATTCGTTAAGTTAAAGTTCATTCCAGCATAAACAGCAATAGAAGGAAGTAATGTTTTCCATGCAAATTTATGATTTGCATGCCAGCTGTATAAATTAGGCTTTTCTTCTGCATCACCTTCTTTCTTTTTGTACGGATCATAGAAAAGGTATTTTGCTCCTAAAGTATTTATTTTAAAATTACCAAGTGACGTTTTAGTCCCAGCATTATTATCAGTAATATTTCCAAATTGAAAAGCACCACTTAAGTTAATTTCTAAGGCTTCTTTCCATATTCCATATCGGAATTCATATTCTAAGCCTGTACCTCCAAAATCTTGTTTTCGTAACTCATGTTTGTTTTTCATGTAAGTTATACCGCCCTCAGCTTGTATAACGTTTATTCCAACAGCATAAGCACCTGAAGAAGCCCCAGGTCTGTTAGAATTTATTGTCTCGGTATATTGTGCTTGAGCAGTAAAACTGGAAACAAATAGGGAGATAATTAGAACTCTGAATAAAGTCATAGTGTATGATTTTGGTGTAATAAGGATATAAAAATACATTTTCTTTTAAAATATAACGTAACAGTAGTTAAAAAAGTGTTATCAACTTTGTGCATAGCTATTTTTATGTAGTTTTGTAAGTAGGCAAAATTATATTCTTCAATGAATGTAGAAATTATAATTTTTACATTTTTTGTAGATAAATGCCAGGAGAGAATAAGCCCGTTAATGGGTTAATGTTTAGATTAAAGAATAGATGCAATTATTAAGAACAATATTTATTATCATAGCTGTTTATTACGCAGGTAAATTTTTAATGCGAATTTTCGCCCCTTTTTTAATGAAATATGCGGCCAATAAAATGGAGCAAAAGGTGAAAGAACAATTTAACCAGAATAAAGCACAACAAGAAAAAGAAACTCCAAAGGAATCAATCCATAAAACGAAGTCTTCTAAAAAAGTAGGTGACTATATTGATTTTGAAGAAATAGAATAAAACCAAACCTAACTAACCAAATGAACTTTAATTTAAAACAATTTCTTCCGCATATTGTAGCTATGCTATTATTTGTAGTTGCTTCATTATTATATTTTTCTCCTGTGTTACAAGGAAAACAAATCAAGCAGCATGATATTTCACAATATATTGGAATGTCTAAGGCACATAAAGATTTTAATAAGGTAGCTGAGGAAGAAACGTATTGGACTGATGCAGCGTTTGGTGGTATGCCAACCTATCAACTAGGTGCAAAATATCCGCATAATTATATAAAAAAACTTGATTTATTATTGCGTTTTTTACCACGTCCTGCGGATTATGTGTTTTTATATTTCATATGTTTTTATGTACTGCTATTAGTATTAAAAGTTGATTGGCGTTATGCGCTAATAGGTAGTTTTGCTTTTGGTTTTTCAACGTATTATTTAGTTATTCTTGGCGCTGGGCATAATGCTAAGGCACATGCGATAGCGTATTTTCCATTAGTATTATCGGGTATATTTTTAATGTTTCGAAAAAAGTATTTGCTCGGATTCATTCTTACGGCAGTTGCAATGGGGTTAGAGTTAAATGCAAATCACCCTCAAATGACCTACTATCTATTATTATTGGTTTTGGTGATAGGATTGGTGTATTTAATTGACGCTGTGAAAAAGAAGGAATTAAAACATTTTTTCACATCTATAGCTGTAATGACGGTTGCTGTGGTTCTTTCATTAGGATTAAATGCAACTAATTTATTGGCTACTTCGGAGTATGCTAAAGAAAGTACCAGAAGTAAAAGTGTATTGACAATAAATCCTGATGGTTCTCCAAAAGAAGTTACAGGAGGATTAAGTAAGGACTATATAACCCATTGGAGTTACGGTATAGGGGAAAGTTTAAACTTATTTGTACCTGGATTGTATGGTGGGTCTAATAGTGAACCAATAAAGAAAGATGCGTTAGTAGTTAAGAAAATGCAACGCATGTTTGGTATTTCAGCAAAAGAAGCACAAGGATTTGCTGGTCAGTTAATGTATTGGGCAGATCAACCTGGAGTTTCTGGGCCTGCATATATTGGAGCAGTAGTGATCTTTTTGTTTGTACTTGGTTTGTTTTTAGTAAAAGGCCGTTTGAAGAAATGGATTTTATTCGGAGGAGGCTTATTATTAGTATTGTCATGGGGAAAAAACTTTAGTGTATTAACTAATTTCTTTATCGATTATGTGCCGTTTTATGACAAATTCAGAGCGGTTTCGTCAATGCAAGTAATAGTAGAGTTGGTAATGCCAATTTTAGCAATATTCGGATTACATAAGTTTTTAAATAATTATGAGCAAAAAGAGGAAAAACTTAAAGCGCTAAAATACACGGTAGGTATTACTGCTGGATTAGCAATTGGATTTTACTTACTTAAGGGAACTTTATTTGATTTTGTAGGGAACAGAGATGGTGAGTTATTAGAAAACTATGGACCTGATTTCTTAAATATGATTAAAGATCAACGAGCATCAATATTTACAATAGATGTATTGAGAACTTTAGTTTTTGTGTTATTAAGTGCTACTATATTATGGATGTATTTAAAAGATAAAGTAAAAGAAAATGTTGTTTTATTGGTAATAGGATGCTTGGTTATATTTGATTTAGTAGGTGTTGATAAACGCTATGTGAATTCTGATAATTTTGTTTCTGCAAGAAATGTTAATGTACCATTTCAAATTACCGAAGCAGATAAAAGAATACAGGAAGACACTTCTCATTACAGAGTATTAGATTTTAGTACGAGTCCGTTTAATGATGCAAGAACTTCTTATTTTCATAAATCATTTGGAGGATATCATGCTGCTAAGCCAAAAAGGGCAGAAGATATATTTGATTTTTACGTGAGTAAAAATAACATTGGTGTTGTGAATATGCTTAATGTGAAGTATGTTATTCAGGATAAAAAAGGAAGAAAAGTAGCTCTGAATAATCCGTATACGAATGGAAATGCTTGGTTTGTAGAAGAATTAAAATCTGTTGAAACAGCTGATGAAGAAATTAAATTGCTTGATACACTTAATTTAAAAAAGCAAGCGGTTGTTCAGTTAGGACAAACTGAATTGAAGTCAGCTTATTCATTAGATTCATTATCTTCAATTAATTTGAAATCATATAAACCAAATCATTTGGTATATGAAACTTCAAATGTAAATGATGGATTGGCAGTGTTTTCTGAAGTGTATTATAAAAATGGATGGAACGCCTATATTGATGGAGAATTAACAGCTCATTTCCGAACTAATTATTTATTAAGAGGATTAGAAATTCCGAAAGGAAAGCATACAATTGATTTTAAATTTGAGCCTCAAGTAATAAAAACAGGAAGTAGTATTGCTTTAGCTTCATCAGTTGGCTTGCTCTTACTTGTTTTAGGAGGGATGTTTTACGAATTTAAGAAGAAAAAAGATATATAATATCTATTAATAGATGTCTAAAAAAGTACTTATTATAACATATTACTGGCCACCAGCAGGAGGACCTGGGGTTCAACGTTGGTTGAAGTTTGTAAAGTACTTGCCCGATTTTGGAGTAGAGCCTATTGTATATTGTCCAGAGAATCCTAGTTATCCATTATTAGATGATAATTTGGTTAAAGAGGTTTCAGAGAAGGTTACCATAATAAAGCAGCCAATTTTTGAACCATATCAATTGGCATCATTGTTCTCTAAAAAGAAAACAAAAACAATTGCTTCAGGGTTGATAAACACAAAAAAGCAATCACTCGTAGAAAAGATCTTATTATATGTTAGAGGGAACTATTTTATTCCGGATGCACGTAAGTTTTGGGTAAAACCTTCCGTAAATTACTTATCTAAATATTTACAAGAAAACGCTATTGAAACCATAATAACGACTGGTCCGCCACATAGTTTGAATTTAATAGGATTACAATTAAAAAAGCAACTAAATATAAATTGGATAGCAGATTTTCGTGATCCTTGGACAACCATTGGTTATCATGATAAAATGAAATTATCTAAAGCTTCTCAGCAAAAACATAAGTTGTTTGAAAAGGAAGTATTGCAAACAGCAGATACTATTTTAGTAACAAGCCCTTCTACTAAAACAGAATTTGAAGCAATCACACATAAACCAATAAATGTTATCACAAATGGTTTTGATGATGTAAAAATGAAATCATTATCATTGGACACTAAGTTTACATTGTCTCATATTGGTTCATTGTTAACTGGTAGAGATCCAAAAGTATTATGGGATTCTATCGCAGAGTTATTGCAAGAAAACACTGATTTTAAGGCTAGTTTTGAATTAAAACTAATTGGAGCTGTAAGTAATGATGTATTAGCTTCAATTACAGCATCTGGACTAGAAAGTCATGTAAATCTATTGGGGTATGTTTCGCATGAAGAGGCACAAGTTTATCAACGAGAATCTCAAGTATTATTGTTGATTGAAATAGATTCGCCAGCGACAAAATGTATTATTCCGGGTAAGTTGTTTGAATATATGCAATCGCATAGACCAATTTTAGGATTTGGTCCAGAGGATGCAGATTTTAAAAGCATTATTACTCAAACTAATACCGGAACTTCTTTTGGTTACGCAGTCACAGAAAAAGAAGAAATAAAGTCTAAATTACTTAGTTGTTTTCAAGCGTATCAAAACGGTGATTTAAAAGCAAATGGTATTGGAATACAAAAGTATCATAGAAAAAATTTGACTGAAACATTAGCGTCATATTTATAGGTTTTTAATCAATTAGTTATACCCCAAAAATTGGCTATCCAATAGGTAGAATGGAAGTTGATGTCTTTCGTGTATATTCCAAGTTTTCCTCCTTGATTAATGTTTTTACCTGGATCAACTAAAATTTTATGCCCAGTATCTTTTATGGTTAGCATTATAATTTTTAAAATATTTTCATCCGTATAAAATGATTTTGCATTAATCAATTCATTGTCCATGAAATTATCTGTTGTAGTAAAATTATTGTTGTCAAAGTTATTTTTAATAATCCACTGATTTAATAATTTTTCGCTCGTTTTAAGAGGGATAATTTTATCATTTTCACCCTGTATTATCGCTATTCTAGGAATGTGTTTGGCTGTAATATTGTTGTCATTAACTAAAGTGGATGGTGAACCTATTAAAGCTGCAGCATTAAATAATTCAGGATATGCGTTCAATAAGGCATTACTCATTCCACCCCCTGCAGATACACCGGTAATGAAAATTTTAGTGGAATCAATATTGTATTCATTAATTGAATAATTAATCATGTTTTTTATTGAGGATACTTCCCCTTTATCTTTCTTAGCTTTCATACCAATAAAAAAATTAAAGCATTTGCTAACATTATTCATTAGTCTTTGTTCCGGATATAGTACTACAAAGCCAAAATTGTCTGCTAATGTATTCCATCCAGTGGCTGTTGCAATTCCATTTGCTGTCTGTGTACATCCATGCAGTACGATTACTAGTGGCATCTTTTTACTAATGCTAATTGTTTTTGGAGTATGGATATACATTTTTAATGCACCTGGGTTTTTACCAAATTTTTTAATTTTTTTTAATGGTTGAGAAAATGTAATAAAACAGAAAAGAGTTAAAATAAAAGTAGAAATAAATAATCTTTTTTTCGAGTTCATAACTTCATATTTGTAATTGATAAACTAATAATATCTGTGTTTTACTTTAAGTAAATATAAGTTATTCTTCTATTTAGTAGTTATTTAAACATATGTTTAGGGTTTTAAAGAAAATTTGAACCGTTTGTCTATTATACTAGTAGGGTTAATAAAAAAAGTGTTTATTTACTTCCCCCAAAATACTTAAGATGCCCAAATTATTACTTTTATTAGTATTCCCGTTGCTAGGTTTTTCTCAAATACCAGTAGATTATTACCTCACAGCTGAAAATTATGCTGATGGAGCCTTGAAATATGAACTGAATCAAATAATAGATAATCATATTGAATTTTCATACACAAGTTCAAGCACAGATGTTTGGGATATTTTAAAAGAAACAGATAAAGATCCAAATAATCCTAACAATGTTATTCTTATTTATTCAGGTGTATCCGTAGGTGCAAATCAAGAATATAATAGCGGTAATGGGTGGACAAGGGAACATGTATGGGCTAAGTCTAGAGGGGATTTTGGTACAACGACTGGTCCTGGAACTGATGTTCATGCTTTAAGACCATTAGATACTAATACAAACTCTACAAGAAGTAATAGAGGGTTTGATGATTGTACAGATTGTGCCATTGTTTATGATAAATGGTCAAATAACACCAACTCTTTTAAAGATACTACAGATTGGTCATTTGAGCCAAGACCAGAGGTTAAAGGTGATGTCGCAAGAATGCTATTTTATATGGCGGTACGTTATGAAGGTTATGATGGATATCCTGATTTGGAACTATCAGAAACCATAATGCCTTCAACAGATAACACACCTTTTCATGGAATATTATCTGTGCTTTTAGAATGGCATCGGAATGATCCTGTAGATTCATGGGAAGAAAATAGAAATGATATAATTTATTATACTTATCAAGATAACAGAAACCCTTTTATAGACCATCCAGAAATAGCGGAACACTTGTGGGGAGCTAAGTTAGGTGTTAACTGGCCAGAAATGACACTTGATGTAGTTGAGTTTAATGATGATTCAATTCAAATATATCCAAACCCAGCTTCGAGGTTTATAAATATAAACGGATTAAATGATGATACATTATTAGAAGTTTATGACGTTGTTGGACGAAAAATAATGTTTAAGGAGTTGGATATCTATCAAGAAAAAATAGACGTGTCTAAATTAAACGGAGTATATATGTTCAGATTGACTCAAGGTAATAAAACTGTAGTAAAAAGAATAGTAGTACAATAGAAGCAATACGATTTCCTTTTTTATACTAAAAAAAAGCTCTTTTTGTACAAGAGTACATCAAGAGCTTTTTCAAACTAACTAACCAATCAAATCGATATTATCTTTTATTCTTTTTAGATTTTTTATTTCCTTTCCTGTAGTAATATGAATTATCACCATTATTTCCATAATCATCATAATCATCATAATCCCCATAGTCATTGTGATCATCATAATCATTATGACCGTGATTGTTTCCATAATGATTTGTTGAGCAGTTACTCACTCCGCAGAAATGACATCCCATATTGTGCTTTATAACACCTGTGGTTCTATGTATTCTACCATTTCTTGAATAATAAATATGCAAGCCACCAATGTTAGCTAATAAATGGTGATGGTAGTTCATATATACTGATCCAATACGTTTTATTCTACTGTGACTATCATAATTGATAAATACACTTCCTATGCGTCTTACACGTCCTAAATGATCATGTTCTACCCTAACACCTCTATTACTGTGGTTATTGCCGTAATATGTGTTATGAGAAGCTCTGGGAATACCATGAGAAATATTTATACTTACTCCATGACCTCTTGATCTGTGACGTCGTGGATGTGTATTAAAGTCAAACTCACCATTTGGAAAAACATAAAACTCAACTCCACGTTCAACAAACTTTAAAGGTTGCGTGTAAGCATATCGAGATGTGTTTGTATTATTTGTTCTGTTGTTGTTTACTTCGTTTGCATTTACAAATGTAAATACTCCTAAAATAAAGGCTATTAATAAGATATTGTTTTTCATAACATTAAGATTTAGAATTTACCTACTCGTTTTTAGCTTTTCGGTTTACGCTATATGTGTTATGATTTTCAAAGAGCGTGCCAAAAAAGTATTAGCATAGTATAACGAGGTGAAATTAAGACACGGTGTTTTATTGTAAATCTCTTTGTATTAGAGGGTTTGTAAACTTATAGGGTATGTGTTTTAAATACTATATTTTATCTTTTAAATAAATCCCTGTAACAGAATTTTTGCTTTTTACCATGTCTTCTGGAGTACCAGAAAATAAAAGTTCCCCACCAAAATCACCACCTTCTGGACCAAGGTCAATTATATAATCAGCACATTTTATCAATTCTAAATTGTGTTCAATTACAATAATGGAATGACCTTTATCTAATAAAGCATTAAATGAAGTTAATAGTTTCTGAATATCGTGAAAATGTAAACCAGTTGTTGGTTCATCAAAAATGAATAATACTTTATCTTTTGTTCTTCCTTTTACTAAAAATGAAGCTAGTTTAATACGTTGTGCTTCACCACCAGATAGAGTAGAAGAGGATTGTCCTAATTGTACGTATCCTAAACCAACATCTTGTAACGGCTGTAATTTATTGGCTATTTTAGATTGTTCGTTGTGTATAAAAAAGTCTAAAGCATCATCAATAGTCATGGTTAGTATATCATGAATTGATTTTCCATCAAATGTTGCCTCTAATACTTCTTTCTTAAAACGTTTTCCTTTACAGACATCACATTCTAAATGAACATCTGCCATGAATTGCATTTCGATTGTTACTTCACCTTCACCTTTACAAACTTCGCATCGTCCACCATCAACATTAAATGAAAAATGTTTAGGTTGATAGTTTCTTATTTGAGAAACACTTTGACTAGCATATAAAGCTCTGATATCATCATAAGCTTTAATATAAGTAACCGGATTTGATCTGGAAGAACGTCCTATAGGATTTTGATCAACAAATTCAATGTTTTTAATATGACTATAGTTACCAGTAATACTTGTAAATTCTCCTGGCTTTATACCATAACCACCTAATTCTTTGTGCAAAGCAGGATAAAGAATACTTTTAATTAAAGTACTTTTTCCACTACCTGAAACTCCTGTAACAACAGTTAATGAGTCTAATGGAAAAGTAACATCAATATTTTTTAAGTTATTTTCTCTAGCTCCTTTTATATAGATGTTGTTTTTTGAAACTCTTCGCTTTTTTGGAACTTCAATTTTTAATTTTTCATTTAAGTATTTTGCTGTAAGTGAATCAGATTCAAGCAATTCCTTGTATGTTCCCGAAGCAACTACTTCACCACCAAAAGTTCCTGCTTCAGGACCTATATCAATAATTTGATCGGCAGCTTTCATGATATCTTCATCATGTTCAACTACAATAACGGTGTTTCCTAAATCACGTAGCGATTTTAAAACGGTAATTAATTTCTCAGAATCTTTTGGGTGCAATCCAATACTAGGTTCGTCTAAAATATACATGGATCCTACTAAACTACTACCTAAAGAAGTTGCCAAATTAATACGCTGACTTTCTCCTCCTGAGAGTGAGTTTGATTTTCTATTTAATGTTAAATAATCCAACCCAACATTCGCAAGGAATCCTAATCGGTTATTAATTTCAGTTAATAAACGTTTTGCTATTTGAGTATCATATTTGTCTAATTCTAAAGTATTGAAAAATGGAATTAAATCTTTTATTGATTTTTCAACTAAATCAGATATTGAAACATCATTAACTTTTATGTAATTAGTTTCAGGTCGTAATCGTTTACCTGAACAAGTATGACATTTTGTTTTTCCTCGATAACGAGATAATAATACTCTATTTTGGATTTTATAACTCTTTTCTTCCAATTCCTTAAAGAACTCCGTTAATCCAGTAAAGTGTTTGTTACCAGTCCACAATAACTCTTTTTGCTCTTCTGATAACTCAAAATATGGTTTATGAATAGGGAAGTCAAATTTATAAGCACTATTTACCAATTGATCACGATACCAACTTAAAGTTTCTCCTCTCCAAGCAAAAATGGCATTTTCAAATATAGAAAGAGAGGTATCTGGAACAACTAACATTTCATCCAAACCTACAACATCCCCATAACCTTCACAAGTTGGACAGGCACCATACGGATTGTTAAAACTAAACAAATGTGTGTTAGGTTCTAAAAAAGTAAGACCATCTAATTCAAATTTATTACTAAATGGAGTAGTAGTATTTGTTGTTATGTTTTCAATACTACAATCGCCTTTTCCTTCGTAAAAAGCCACTTGTATAGCATCGGCTAAACGGTTATAGAAATCTTCATCATCTTGTTTTAATATAACTCTATCAACAACTAAATGTATGTTGGTAATTTCATCTGAATCTTTAAAATCATCTATTCTGATAACCTCATTATTTACTTTTATTCTAGCGAAACCTTGTTGTTGTAATATTTTTACTTTTTGAGCAAGCGTCCTTGTTTCTTCTGCTTCAACAGGGGCTAATAGTAATAATTTATTATTATCATCAAGTGTTTTTAAATAATTGACAATATCGCTAACGGTATGCTTTTTAACTCTATTTCCAGAAGTAGGGGAATAGGTACGACCAATACGAGCAAATAACAATTTTAAGTAATCGTAAATTTCTGTTGTAGTACCAACGGTACTTCTTGGGTTAGTTGAATTTACCTTTTGTTCTATAGCAATTGCTGGAGCAATCCCTTTAATATAATCTACTTTTGGTTTATTTAATCGTCCTAAAAATTGCCTTGCATATGATGATAAACTTTCTACATAACGTCGTTGTCCTTCTGCATATAAAGTGTCAAAAGCTAAGCTAGATTTACCAGATCCAGATAAACCGGTAATAACAACTAGTTTGTTCCTAGGGATAACAACATCAATATTTTTAAGGTTATGCAATTTTGCACCTTTAATGATGATGTTTTCTTTTGGGTTAATTTTAGATAAATCAGCTTTTAGCATAATTAGGTCGAAATTGGGTTAAGACTAATTAGCGAAATTACGGAAAATTATGTCAAAATTGATCAGCTATTTATTTCAATATTAATAGAGATTATCCACTAACTTAATAGGATAATACATTATTATAGTTATATTTGAGATTATAATTATAAAAATTCTGCCTATACAATAGCATTACTTTCAACAAATTTAGTATTAAAGATAGCTCCTATCTTGATTTGTTTAACCTAAAAAAGTAATGTTATGAATACAAACACTTCTGATGCCGTATTAGTTAAAAATTATATTGATGGAAATGAAAGAGCGCTTGAAGTTTTAGTGTTAAGACATAAAAGTAGGGTGTATAATTTTATTTATTCAAAAGTTTTAGATGGGGATTTAAGCGAGGATATTTTTCAAGATACTTTTATTAAAGTAATTAGAACATTAAGGAAAGGTACTTATAATGAGGAAGGAAAATTCTTGCCGTGGTTAATGCGTATTGCTCATAATTTAATTATTGATCATTTTAGGAAAAGTAATAGAATGCCCAAATTTGAGTCAAAAGACAAAGAGTTTGATATATTTTCTATGCTAAAAGATTCAGGAAGAAATGCTGAAAAACAATTAATTGTTGATCAAATTTCTGCTGATGTTAGGAAGTTGGTAGATGAACTTCCTGAGGATCAAAAACAAGTAGTGTATATGCGTTTGTTTAAGGATATGAGTTTTAAAGAAATTGCAGAAAACACTGATGTTAGTATCAATACAGCCTTGGGTAGAATGCGATATGCGATTATTAACTTAAGGCGTTTAGTAGTGGAACATAATATTGTTTTAACGGAATAACAATAAAGGCATTTTTTTTGCGTTATCAGTTTATAACCATTAAACTATTTATATGCCAAAAATTTACTCTCAAGGTTCTAAAAAAATGAATAATTTACAACCGAAACAAGAAACAATTGATTTTATTTTAAATTTTTCAAAAGCAATTCACGTTGTGAAAACAAGAAATATGTTGATAGAAATGCACAAGAATTAGCAAGCTTAAAGATATATTTTTTGATAGTAAACAACCATCGCACATTTAAGTGTTACTAAGTGCATTGGTTGTTTACTTACTTTTAGAATGTTTTTTATAATATTCGTCTAATACACTTTTTCTTCCAATAGTCTTAGTAATAACATCTTCTTCTAGATTCCATCCTCTGGCAGGAGAGTATTCTCTACCATACCAAATAATTTGTAAATGTAAATCATTCCATATTTCTTCTGGAAATAAACGTTTTGCATCTTTTTCTGTTTGAACAACATTTTTCCCATTAGTTAAATTCCAACGATACATCAATCTGTGAATATGCGTGTCAACAGGGAAAGCAGGTATTCCGAAAGCTTGAGATAAAACTACAGCGGCTGTTTTATGACCTACCGCTGGAAGCTCTTCCAAGTCTTCATAGGTTTTAGGAACTTCACCGTTGTGTTTGTCTATTAAAATATGGGATAAACCATAAATCCCTTTTGATTTCATAGGAGATAAGCCTACAGGCTTTATAATTTCTCTAATTTCCTCAACAGATAGTTTAATCATGTCATAAGGGTTATCAGCTTCAGCAAATAACAATGGCGTAATTTTATTTACACGTACGTCCGTACTTTGTGCGGAAAGTAAAACAGCTATAAGTAATGTATAAGGATCTTTATGATCTAACGGGATAGGTATTTCAGGGTACTTTTCAGCGAGTGTATTTATAACAAAATTTACTTTTTCTTGCTTATTCATAGTTGTATCTTTACGAATGTAAAAATAGAAAAATTAAAGAAATGAATACACTTAAAGTAGGAGATAAGGCACCAAATTTTGAAGCATTAGATAATGCAGGAAATACTGTGAAATTAACTGACTATGCTGGAAAAAAACTAGTAGTATTTTTTTACCCAAAAGCAAGCACACCTGGTTGTACGATGCAAGCGTGTAATTTAAGAGATAATTACCAGTCTTTTTTAGCAAAAGGTTATGATGTACTTGGTGTTAGTGCAGATTCTGCAAAACGTCAGCAAAATTTTATAGACAAGAAAGAATTACCGTTTCCTTTATTAGCGGATGAAAGTAAAGAAGTAATAAATGCTTTCGGAGTTTGGGGGACTAAAAAATTTATGGGTAAAGTATATGATGGAATTCATAGAATTACTTTCGTAATTGATGAAAAAGGAGTGATAGAAGAGGTAATAGATAAAGTAAAAACAAAAGCACATACAGCTCAAATATTAGGAGAGTAATAATTGTCATTTCCTCGGGTGAAATTGCTCAATTACTTTTGCTAGATGACTACGGTCAACATGCATATAAATTTCTGTAGTTGTAATACTTTCATGACCTAACATTAATTGAATGGCGCTTAAATCGGCGCCGTTTTCTAGTAAATGGGTGGCAAAAGAATGCCTAAAAGTATGAGGGCTGATATTTTTATTCAAACTTATTTTTTCAGCCAAACGTTTTACAATAGTAAAAATCATAGCTCTTGTTAATTGTTTCCCTCTTCTGTTTAAAAACAACGTATCTTCAAAAGATGGTTGTATGTTCATGTGAATTCGAACTTCTTTTCTGTAAATAGTAATGTATTTTTGAGTTAATGGACCTATAGGAACAAAACGCTCTTTATTCCCTTTACCAGTAACTTTAATAAAACCTTCTTCAAAAAATAAATCGGAAAGTTTCAAACTAGTTAATTCGGAAACACGTAAGCCACAACCATATAAGGTTTCAATGATAGCTCTATTGCGTTCCCCTTCAGGTTTACTTAAGTCTACAGCAGCGGAAAGTTTGTCAATATCATCAATTGATAATGTATCAGGTAATTTTCTTCCTATTCTTGGAGATTCAATTAATTCTAGCGGATTATCCTCTCTATAATCTTCAAAAAGTAAGTAATTAAAAAAACTTTTTAACCCGGAAATTAAACGCGCTTGTGAACGCTCGTTAACGATTTTAGCAACTTGGTAAATAAACTCTTTTAAAGTATTTGAATCTATAGTAAGTGGCGTAGTATTGATATTATTGTCGTCTAAAAAACGAATCAGCTTTACAACATCTAAGGAGTAGCTTTCTATTGAGTTGTCAGAAAGGCTTCTTTCTAGTTTTAGATAGTGTTTATAATCCGTTAAAGCGCTATTCCATTTCATATGGTTTAAAAATACAAAACCTCAAGAAGTACTTGAGGTTTTTGTAAGAATATTTGATAAGATTATTTTTTGTCATTTCTCTTGTCTGTATCTTCTTTGCTGTAATTAACGTCTTTACTGTCTACACGTTTACTGAAATCGGTTTCTCCACCGTCTTTTAAAACGTTTGATTGCCCTCGCCAATCGTCTCGTAAAATTCTACCAGGGAAAAATTCAATTAAGTTGGTTATTTTTTTAATGTCCTCATCAGAAAATTTACTTACTTGGTCAAACGTATAGATCCCAAGTGCATTAAGTTTTTTCTCTATAAATGGACCAACACCGCTAATTTTTTTTAAGTCATCTTTATCTGCCTCAGTTGCTACTCCAAAACTAGAAAAATCTAATGCAGTTTTTTCTACGGCTTTCCCTGAGCGTTCCATTGTTTTTTTAGCTTTTATTTTTTTAGAAGTGAAAGTAGTATTTGCGTGTTTTTCTTTTGGCTTTTTGTTTCCAAGTAATTTTAATCTTTTGTTTTCATCATGACAACGTATCAAAGCTTCTTTTGAAGATTTTCCGTTCAGCCATGAGGATAAAAAATATCCTAATAAAAATGATAATAACATTAATAGTAGTAAACACCACCAGTTGATACAATTTTCTGAATTAAATATATGTGACATGTTTGTTGATTTAGTAATTAGTTTATGTTGATTTCTATTCGTCTGTTTTTTGCTCTTCCTTCGTTGGTAGTATTGTCAGCAATCGGAATAAGCTCTCCTTTTGAAATGACTTGTAGTTTTGTTTTGTCAATACCTTGCGCTATGAAATGATTCATGACATTTGTTGCTCTATCAATTCCAATAATTTCGTTATCTGATTCTTCTCCAAGGCTATCCGTATGCCCAGTGATTTTTATTGTTTTATTCGGATTATTAATCAGGTAATTTTTTAAATCAGCAGTATATGTTATTAGTGTATTGTCTGGAATGAATTCTCTTGAATTAAATTTCGTATATAAAAATTTGGTTGTTATTCCTTTATCAATTGTTCCGAATTTAGTTTCAGAAATTTCTTTAAATGATAAATCAATACCTCCACTGTAAGTACCATTAGTGTACTTATAGTTTTGTTTTATTCCAGTAGTATTTATTTTGTCAGTATTTAATCCGAAGTTAACAAGTATGGTTTTTAAATAATTTGCACGTTGAATACCAAAATTCAGGCTATCATTATTAGTTCTTATTTCCTCGGTATTGTACCAACCAGAAATATATAATTCTTTGTTTTGGTTGTTGTTGAGGTAATTAAAAACAGAATCTTTAAATCTAGCTAGTGATTTTGGAATGTCGACACTTGTTGAATCTTTAATTATTTTTAACTGATCTTGAAATGAGAAAATAGTCTTTCCGTTTTCATTAGTGATATTGAACAACGAGTTTTTGACTTTAGTAATAGGTGTTTTAGTAACCTTATTAACTTTAATAACATCTTTTTCAATTTGTTGATGTATGTTGCTGTGACCGGTTTCACAAATAGGGCAGGAGTAGTACCACCACATACCTAAAAAGGCCCATAAAAGGAATATGAGCAGTGAGATAATAAAATTTTTCATGTTTAAAAATTAATTAGTTGTACTTAAAGTTACTAATTAAGATTTGTATAGTAGTGATTACTAATGAATTAATCGATTAAGTGAGCGTGTTTTAGGATGAAAAGGATAGTGAGATGCTTTCCTGTTTTCAATATCAAATATGTGTTAATTTGTTTTAGATGCTTAAAACTTAAGTCCCATTTTCAGGTTGAAAATTCTTGGAGTTAAATAATTTGGTACTGCATATTGTTGTTTTGTATATACATCACGTACCCAAGTATTGGTAATAGAATTCTGAACATCAAACATATTAAAAATCTCAAAACCTATTTGAAATTCATCTAAATGATGAAATAAGTGTCCTTTTTGAAATTGCTTGTTTTTATCTACTATTACATATGAAAACCCTGCATCTGCTCGTTTGTAGGCAGGTAATCTGTTTTGATATTCATAAACATCAGTATAGCTAGGAGAACCTCCAGGGACTCCGGTATTGTACACTAAATTAATATATACTTTTACACGAGGTAATTTTGGCATATAATCTTGAAATAGTATTCCTAGTTTCAAACGTTGATCAGTAGGTCTTGAAATATAGCCTCTATTATCAATATTTTCTTCGGTTTTTAAATATCCTAAGCTTATCCATGATTCTGTTCCGGGAACAAATTCACCATTTAACCTTAAATCTAAACCTGTTGCATATGCTTTTGCATTGTTGTTAGCTGCGTAACGAATTCTTACATTGTCTACTGTATATGGATTTACATTGCTTAAACTCTTGTAATATGCGTCGGAAGTAAATTTAAAAGGCCTCGACCATAATTTGAAATTATAATCAGCTCCAACTATAAAATGTATAGATTGTTGTGCTTTTACATCTGGATTTACTGTTCCATCAGCTCTTCTTAATTCTCGATAGAAAGGAGGTTGATGATACACTCCAGCTGCGGATCTGAATATCACGTCTCTTTTCCAATTTGGTTTTAATGAAAGTTGCATTCTAGGGCTAAAGACTATTTGTGATGTTGATTTAATATTATCTCCAGATACTGTCCAATTTTGAGTTCTTACCCCTGCGTTAAAAAATAATTCATGTTCTCCTATAGTAAAATCCCTATTGTACTGAGCGAATGCAGAAACACGATTAATAGTTACATCATTTTTAGCTCGTATATTTTGGAAAGGTTCTAAAGGTCCCGAATATACTGTATAAGGTTGGTTGTTTGGTGTTGAACCTGGTGGGCGAATAGAAAACCCAGCAGAATCAATTACTTCCCATTCAATAATCTGATCACGAATGTTTTCATAATTGTATTTTACTCCCCATGCATATTTGTTTTTATCATTTGTATAATCACCTTTATGTTCAAAACTATATATAAGCGCATCTAAATCGTTTCTCGCATGGTTTAATTGAGAACCAATTCCTTCAGAAAACTCTACTTCACCAAAATTTTCATCACCAATATTACTGTTTACCTCTCCTAATCTATATTGAGCAAAAATATCAAAGTACTCTTCCTCAATAGTGTGGTAAGCACTACCAATTAGTTTTAAGTTTACTTTATCATTTAGTTTGTAATTTGCTTTTACTGCACCAAAATAGGAGTTGTATTGATCTTTTTCCTGACCATCATAATTCACTAATAAAGCAATAGGATTCTGTAGAGTTCCAAAATTAGTTTGCCTTGATTCAGGTTGATAATTGTATTTGTTAATGGCTAAATTACCAAGAAAATTAAAGTCTAATTTATCGGAAACTTTATAAGTTAAAAAAGTTTGTACATCAGTAAACTTAGGGTCGTAATTGGTTTCTGTTTCTTTTGCTTTTACAAACAGGCTATTGTCCCTATAGCGAACACCTAATATACCTGAGAGTTTATTGTTTTTTGAAGCTCCTTCTACACTAATACTTCCGCCTAGTAAACTTGCGTCTACACTACCACCAAATGATTTTGGCTTTTTATAGGTAATATCTAAAACCGAAGAAAGTTTGTCACCATATTTAGCTTGAAATCCACCAGCAGAAAAATCAATATTACTTACTAAATCACTATTGATAAAACTTAAACCTTCTTGTTGTCCAGAACGAACTAGAAAAGGTCTGTAGACTTCAATTTCGTTTACATAAACTAAGTTTTCATCAAAATTACCACCTCTAACGTTATATTGTGAGCTCAATTCATTATTCCCACTAACTCCAGCTAATGTTTTTAGAATATTTTCAACCCCAGCATTTCCTCCTGGTATTTTACGCAACATTTTAGGAGCAATAGTAATAATACCTTCAATACGTTCACGCTTTCCTCCAGTAATAATAACAGTACCTAATTGCTCTTCATTATAGTTTAAAACAGGGTTAAACTCATAAGATTCATTCTCTTTTAAATTAAATGTTTGTACAACTTGTTTGAAACTTATATGAGAAAATGTAAGTGTAATTTTTTTATTAGCTGGTATTTGAAGTGTAAAGTCTCCATCTTTAGATGTCTTTGTTCCTTCAGTACCATAAGTAATAGTAACGTTTTCAATAGGTGTATTGGTGTCGTCTAAAATTACCCCGCTAACTGTTGCAGTTTGAGAGAACACTATATTACTAACTATAAATAGAAATACGCTTAAAAGAATTTTATTATTAAATGTCATACTAGTTTTTTCTGAAAAAAGTCATTTCAAAAATACTATTATTTCCAACATTATCGATAACTATAAGCTTGAATTTGTTTTCGCCCGATTCATGTATTTTATCCGCAAAGTTATAACTCAATAAATTCTTCTTTGAATTATATTCCATTAGCACCCATTTTCCATTTATGGTACCTCTATATTTTTTAATACCTGAACCTTTGTCACTAATTTTCATGTGTAGAAAATTAGATTTAGTCATCCATTTACCTTCTTGAGTATTTATGGGTTTAACTGTTGGTTTAACTGTGTCAGAACTTAATGTGAATTTTCCGAAATATTTTGTTTTACCAATAATACTTTTTTCTTTCTTATACGTTTTAACATAATAAGGTTTGTTATTATATCCTAAGCTGCTTACATATAGTTTACTAATGTCGTCTGAGCTATACTTATCAGTATTAAATGTTAGTGTAATATTTTTATGTAATGGAAAAGTATCCTCACCAACGTGAATTGTATCTCCTAAAGTTTTAAATAAAATAGGGGTGTCGTCATACATTGCGTTTTTAGGAATGTAAACTTGCTTGTTATCATTATTCAAGCTCAATTCTTTATTAGCATATACATAATGTTGCGAATCAATCTTCTCTTTAAAATGGGTGATTTTTTCTTTTTTTCCTACAATAGGAATAGTTATAGTCCTTGTATTGTTGTTGAAATCTGAAATAACAATTTTGTAATTGATTTGTTCCCCTTCAAGAATGGTTACTTTTCCATAATCCTCTACATTTTTAATAATACTAAGTGGATTGTTTTCGTTTTTAAAAAGCTTTTGAATTCGAGATTTTTTCTTCTTGAAATAGCTATAATCAATTAATTGATTTAAGTGTCTACTTTCTCTAAAAGAGAATTTTTTAAAATCTAATTCGTAATTCAGTTTCCCGTTTATATAAGTTTTAATATTATATACACCATTTTTATTATGTGCTAAATCTTGTTTGTCGTAGGTATTTACTCCTAAGCCAATAATACCAGAAGCATAAATTGTTTCTGCTAAATAATTCCCGTCCTTACCTTTAAGGAGCTTTATTTTTATCTTATCATTATGATGATTTACTTGTGACGAATCTGTTAAACTATAGGCATAAATTGAATTAACATTAGGTTTGGAAGTATCTTCCACATGATATCCAAATAGCATTGGATTCATTGGATGTTGACTAGAGTCTCTAATTTCATAATGTAAATGCGGGCCACCAGAACCACCAGTATTACCAGAATAAGCAATTAATTGATTATTGGTGACATTTAAAATATCTTTTGAAGGGAATAATTCTACTGCAAATTTTTCTTGCTTGTATTGTTGCTTCTTTATGTAACTTTCAATTTCTGGAGCAAATTCTTTTAAATGCCCATAAACAGTAGTATATCCATTAGGATGTTCAATATATATAGCTTTTCCATAACCCCACGGTGAAATTTTAATTCTACTAACATGTCCTTCAGCAGTAGCAAAAACTTTTAAACCTTCACGTTGTTGCGTTTTAATATCTAGGCCAGAATGAAAATGATTGGACCGTAGCTCAGCAAAAGTACCAGCTAAAACAGTTTTGATTTCAAGTGGATTCCCGAAATAATTGGTAGGGTATTTTTGTTGTGAATACGATAGCAAATAGCTACAGAATAGAATACAATAAAGAATGTTTTTCATCTATATATATGATTTTTAGTGCTATAAACTTTTGAGAGGGGTGGCTAAAATAGTAGTTTATAAAGTTAAAATTATTTTTTTAATAAGAACAAATTTCAAGCCAAAAAAAAGTGATTTAATTGTGTTAAAAAAAAATAACAATAACTATTGATATTAGTTTTGAAATGTTAACTTTGTGACAAACACATCAGAACATGTTGTTGAATGAGTGAATTACTAAAACTTGTTGATTCTTTAGAAGTTAGATTGCATAGTGTTGTTGAACGTTTGGTAGAAAAAGACCAAATAAACAAACAACTAATGCAAGAACTAGCCTTAAAAGAGGAAAAAAATAAACAACAAGACGCAGTTATAGTTGATTGGGTAGAAAAGTATGAAGCACTTAAATTAACAAGTTCGATGTTAGGTAGTGAAGATTATAAAAGGGAAACCAAGCTTAAAATAAATGCTTTAATTAGAGAAATTGATCATTGCATTACACAGCTTTCAAAATAAAAACAAATGTCTGAAAAGCTAAAGATAAAAATTTCTATAGCCGATAGGGTTTATCCATTAACAATAGACCCCAGACAAGAAGAAGGTTTGCGAAAAGCTGCAAAAAGTATTGAAAAATTGTTAAAGCAATTTGAAGAAAGCTATGCCGTTAGAGATAAACAAGATGTATTAGCCATGTGTGCTTTGCAATTTGCATCTAAGGTAGAGCAAGAAAGTTTGGATACCAAAGAGGATGATATTTTAGTTACTGAGAAACTGGTTGCAATGCAGCAGCTTCTTGATAAATATATATAGTTTTTTTATTAACATAAAAATTACTGCCTACATTAGTTATTATTTTTTGATAAACTCAACAAGTTTCTATTAAAAAAAGTGAGTCTTTGTTTTGAAAGCAAGCTGCCTCCGAGCAGATCCTTGACCAGCAAGTTAGCTTTAAACCTGTTATTTTGGAGTTTATACAAAACTCATACTAGTGTAGGTTTTTTTTATATAAACAATGATAGATATGAATGAAATGATTATACCAATATTAATTGGTATCGTAGTTGGAGTAGTAGTAGGTTTTGTAATTTCAAAAATACTGGCTAAAAATAATGCCTCTAGCGTAATAGCTTCTGCAGAAAAAGAAGCGAAATTAGTTTTAAAAGAAGCTAAAAAAGAAGGGGAGTCGCTTAAAAAGGACAAATTACTTCAAGCAAAAGAACGTTTTATTGAATTAAAATCGGAACATGAAAAAGTTATTTTATCGAAAGATAAAAAGCTTGGTGAAGTAGAAAAAAGAGTTCGCGATAAAGAATCTCAAATTTCTAATGAACTTGCTAAAGCGAAAAAAAGCAATCAAGAGGTTGAGGCTAAAAAGAAAGATTACGACTATAGAATTGATTTTTTAGAAAAAAAGAATGACGAGGTAGAGCGTTTACATAAAACTCAAATAGATCAGTTAGAAGTTATTTCTGGTTTATCTGCTGAAGATGCTAAAGAGGAATTGGTTCGTTCATTAAAAGAAGAAGCGAAAACAGATGCAATGTCATTTGTTCAAAATAGTGTTGAAGAAGCAAAATTAACGGCACAACAAGAAGCTAAAAAAATCATCATTAATACCATACAGCGTATTGGGACAGAAGAAGCAGTTGAAAACTGTGTATCTGTTTTTAATTTAGAGTCTGATGATGTTAAAGGTAGGATTATTGGTAGAGAAGGACGTAACATTAGAGCGATTGAAGCAGCAACAGGTGTGGAAATTATAGTTGATGATACTCCTGATGCTATTATCTTGTCTTGTTTTGATTCTGTTCGTAGAGAGATTGCTCGTTTGTCATTACACAAATTAGTAACTGACGGTAGAATTCACCCTGCAAGAATTGAAGAGGTTGTTAAGAAAACAAAAAAACAAATAGAATCAGAAATTGCTGAAGTTGGTAAAAGAGCTGTTATTGATTTAGGAATTCACGGATTACATCCTGAATTGATTAAAATGGTAGGTAGAATGAAATATCGTTCTTCTTACGGACAAAACTTATTACAACACTCTAGAGAAGTTGCAAAATTATGTGGAGTAATGGCGTCTGAATTAGGAATCAATCCTAAATTAGCGAAAAGAGCAGGATTGTTACATGATATTGGAAAAGTTCCAGAAGAAGAAACAGAGCTTCCTCACGCAATTTTAGGGATGCAATTAGCTGAGAAACATGGTGAGAAACCAGATGTTTGTAATGCTATTGGTGCGCATCACGATGAAGTAGAAATGAAATCATTATTAGCGCCTATTATTCAGGTTTGTGATGCTATATCTGGAGCACGCCCTGGAGCAAGACGTCAAGTGTTAGATTCTTATATACAGCGTTTAAAAGATTTAGAAGAAATTGCTTTTGCGTTCACAGGTGTTAAAAAAGCCTACGCTATTCAAGCTGGTAGAGAATTACGTGTAATTGTTGAAAGTGAAAAAGTTTCTGATGATAAAGCAGCAGCATTATCGTTTGAGATTTCTCAGAAAATACAAACTGACATGACTTATCCAGGTCAGGTTAAAGTAACTGTTATTAGAGAAACAAGAGCTGTTAATATAGCTAAATAGTGTTTTAGGTAATACTTCAATAAACTAAAAAAGCTCGAGCATTGCTCGAGCTTTTTTAGTTTATTGAAGTAGTTATTAATTTAAAGCTTTTGAAAGCCAATCTTCAGATTCATAACCGAAAAGATTATGTTCTTTAATTAATCCTGAAATTCCATTTGGTAGCATTTTCTCCCATCCCTCTTCATTATTTTCTATCATTTTTAACACTTTACGTGAGTAGATGTCTAGAATGTCTTTGTCAGCATTTTCAATATCAACCATTTTCCCATTGTACTTAAAGAATTTGTAAAGATCCTTCATTCTTGGATGTACTTTGATATTGTCAATAGTCATAAAGCTTCCATCTTCATTTCTGAATGGGTAAACGAATACACGTAAATCACTACTTCCAAGTCTTCCAAAGGCCTCTAATATACCTCCGGGTAAATCTCTGTAATACTTTTCGTCAAATAATTCAATTAAATTTAAGGCACCCATTGCAAGTCCTATACGTCTTTTGGTATACGAGTTAAAGTATTGAGCAACTTTATAGTATTCTTGGAAATTTGAAATCATTACTGTATGTCCTAATGAACATAATAATTCTGCTCTATCTAAGAAATCTCTTTCGTCAATTTCACTTTGCCCATCTTTAAGGTTTGATAGCGTTATTTCAAATATAACCTCTGTTTTCTTTTCGTCTACTTTATTATCACTAATAAACATTTCATATGTTTTCTTAAACATGTCCATGTTTACTTTTGTTACAGGTCTAAAACTCCCTCTTAAAGCAAGAATGTTTTTCTTGTATAAAATTTTTGCAGCTAACAAATTTTTTCCTTCAGAGCTAAACATTACGGCATCTGTCATACCGTGTTTAACTAATTGTAAACTCATTAAACGATTATCTACATTTTTAAATAAAGGCCCAGAGAAATTAATTGTATCAATTTCTATCTGATCTTTATCTAAATGATCATATAAATATTCTAATAATTTTTTCGGATTATTATGTTTGTAAAAAGCACCATATATAAGGTTTGTACCTAGTACTCCAAGTGTGTTTTGTTGCAAACGAGCATCATTTTCTTTAAAACGTACGTGTAAAATTATGTCACTAAATTCATCAGTAGCATTTACTTGGTAACGTAGTCCGATCCAACCATGTCCTTTAAATTTTTTAGCAAAATCAATAGTAGCTACAGTGTTGGCGTATGTGAAAAATAATTTATTTGGATGCTTGTCTCTTGAGATACGCTCTTCTAATAAGTTCATTTCATGATCCAACATTTTCTTTAACCTTGGTTCAGTTACATAACGCTTATCATTTTCGATACCATATATAGCATCACTAAAGTCCTTGTCATAAGCTGACATAGCTTTAGCTATTGTTCCAGATCCACCTCCGGCTCTAAAAAAGTTACGAACAGTTTCTTGTCCAGCTCCAATTTCAGCAAAAGTTCCGTAAATGTTTTCATTTAAATTAATGCGTAGCGCCTTGTTCTTAAGAGAAGGTGCCGCTTCAAAAGCCTTATCGCCTTTTAGTTTAATTATCATAGTTTCTTTTGAGGTTTATCTCTATATAAACAAAAATAGTGAATATGAGGTGTTCCGTAAAAAATTTGAGCACATATTTATAGTTTTATAACTTTGAAGCATTATTTTTTTTTATGAAACTTTTATTGTAGGTTGTATTAAGTAATAAAATTATAGGTTAGGTTAATAAATTAGTAAATGAAAATCACGTTTTTAGGTACAGGGACATCACAAGGGGTTCCGGTTATAGGAAGTACGCATCCAGTATGTTTAAGTTCAGATATTAGGGATAAAAGACTACGAACATCTGTTATGATTGAAATTGATGATACAATTTTAGTAGTAGATTGTGGGCCTGATTTCAGAGCTCAGATGTTACGTACAAATCCTAGTCATATTGATGCGATTTTATTTACACATGAACATTCTGATCATACAGCTGGTTTAGATGATATTAGGCCTTTTTACTTTAAACAAGATGGTGATTTTCAGTTATATGGACATGAACGTGTGTTCGAATCATTAAAGCAGCGTTACTCTTATATTTTTGAAACAGAGAATAAGTATCCAGGAGCGCCATCCGTCGCGTTAAATATTATTAAGAACAATATCCCTTTTGTAATTAATAACACTCAAGTTATACCAATAAATGCGCTTCATGCTAGTTTACAAGTATTTGGATTCAGAATTAAAAATTTTGTGTATTTAACCGATGTCAAAACTATTTCGAATGAGGAAATTGTAAAGTTAAAAAACACAAAAGTACTTGTAATTAACGCATTGCGAAAAGAAGAGCATTATTCACATTTTACTTTGGATGAAGCATTATCTTTTATTGCATTAGTGCAACCAGAAAAAGCGTACTTAACGCATATTAGTCATCAGTTAGGTTTTTACGAAGAAGTGCAAAAAACATTGCCAAAAAATGTATTTTTGGCCCACGATAATTTAACTATTGAATTACCTTAAATCATACCTATGAAAAAGCAACTATTCCTTTACTTATTTCTGTTAACTGCATTGCTATTATTGTTTGTTTTTGTAAACACCAAAAAAGACATAAAAGCTTATGAGGCTAAAATTAATAAAATTGAAAATAGCCATGAGGAAAAAGAAAATGCTTATCAGGATACTATTGCTAATTTAAGAATTGAAGCAATTGAATTGGGGGATTTTTCATTAGTAGAAGATGCTTATGCAATCGAACATTTGTATAATGAAGGCATAGATTTTAAAGAATTAATACCTCATATAGAAGATCAAATAATTGATTTAAATTTTGAGAAAGAAGGTAATCCTTTAGTTCCATATGCAGCAATGCACGGTGATAGAATAATGATTAATAGCATGAAAATGTTGAATCATAGATGGGTTATTGCTGATTTTACTGATGGTAAATATTGGGGTCAAGTACTTATCGCTTGTGAATATAATGACGATAAAACAATTAGCTTCAGTACTAAAGAGTCATTTTTATATCCTATTGATGTAATTGAATAACCCTTTAAATTAAGGGGTTAGCACTAATATCGTTAAAATGTCGGGTAAAAACCGTTATCAATTTGTTCAGTTCAGATTTAAATTTGTTTTAAACTTAACAAATATTTAAATGAAAGAAGTAGGAAGTAAAATTAGAGAGATAAGAAAACGTAAAGGCTTATCTCAGGAAGAACTTGCAGAAGCAGCTAAGGTTAACTTAAGGACTATTCAACGTATTGAGACTAGTGTAAATGATCCTAGTGGAAAAACACTTAATTTATTATGCGATGCGTTAAATATTAGTATTGATGATATTGTTGATTATGGGAAAACTGAGGATAAAACCTTTTTAATATTATTCCATTTATCTGTATTGTCATTTATGATGTTGCCACTTGGTAATATCATTATTCCTTTGATACTTTGGCTTACAAAAAAGGATAAAATTATTGGCTTAAAAGAAGTTGGAGCAAACCTACTTAATTTTCAAATTTTATGGACCGTTTTACTTTATGGGCTGTCTACAATAACGATATTATGTGCGCTATCTCATAAAGGGTTTGGTTATTCTTTATATATAATATTTGGACTTCCGTTGCTTAATATAGTTCTTGCAATTGTATTTGCTATAAAAACAAATAGAGGTAATAGTAATTGTCTTTACCCAAATTTTAAATGGTTAAGAATAATACGATAAGCTGTGTTTATACTTTTAATTTTATGGTAGAAAGAGAAGAGATTTATTTTGAAAATGATGTTAAATGGAGAAATTGGTTATCCAAAAACTATGATTCTTCAAATGGAATATATCTTATTTTGTATAAAGTAAGTTCTGAGAAAACATCTATGCGTTGGGAGGAAGCTGTTAGGGTAGCTTTGTGTTATGGTTGGATAGATTCTACAGTGAAGAGATTAGATGATGAAAAAAGAAGACAATTATTTACACCTAGAAAAGCTAAAAGTGTTTGGAGTAAGTTAAATAAAACTCATATTAAAGAACTTGTTGCTACTGATTTAATGCATTCAAGTGGTTTGGAAAAGATTAAAAAAGCAAAGATTGATGGCACTTGGATTGCTTTAGATAGTGTTGAAAACTTGGTAATACCTGAGGATTTAATACTAGCTTTTAGTATTAATGAATTAGCTTATATTAATTACAAGGCCTTCAGTAAATCTTATAAAAAAGGATATTTGTATTGGTTATATTCTGGTAAAAGAAAAGCTACACGTGAAAAACGTATAGCTGAAATCATAAGGTTATGTGAGTTGAATATTAAAACTCGTGGTTGGTAATTGTTTATTATAACTTTTCTATCAACCAATTTTTAAACTCATGAAAATTTTGTGGAGCAACACCATGACCTACAGGGAACTCTCTATATGAATTTTTAATGTTTAACTTATTTAAAAAGTCTGGAGCTTTGTTAGCCCAAAAATTAGGTATAACCTGATCAACATTACCGTGAGAAATATAAAATTCTAAGTTTGAATGATCTTTTTCGGTATAATTTTCTGCTAATATTTTTTCGTTTAAATAACCACTTAAAGCAACTACATTCTTTATTTTTTCAGGGTAGGATAGTGCTACAGCGTAACTCAATATAGTTCCTTGGCTAAATCCTATTAAAGAGATGTTATCTGAATCAATTGGATAAGTGCTTACTAGTTCATCAATGAATGTTGCAATTAAATCACGAGATATTTTTGCTTGTTCATCATCAGAAAATTTTTCGTTATCTGAAGTAAAATGAATGTCATACCAACTGTGTCCGTATGGCTCTAAGTCATAAGGAGCTCTTACGGATACAATAAAGAATTCTTCGGGTAGTTCGCTAGCAAAAGAGAATAAATCTTCTTCATTACTTCCGTAACCATGTAAAAGTATTAATAAAGGAGCTTTTTTATTGGTTGTTTTAGCTTCTCTTATTATATGATGTAGTGATAATTGTTTAGTCATTGTTTTTGTTCTTGAAATAATTGTAAATCCAGCTAACTCCCATTACCAAACTGATTATTTGTAATATGTTTGCGTATGGCCAGTGCATAAGTTTAAATAATAAACTTAGGATGTATATTGAAATAGCTAGGTATAATAAAGAGTGGTTACGTAGTTTCATAATATTTGTTACTGTTCTTCACCAACCATTTTAAATAATTTTTGATAATACTCTCCTAAAAGAGGCACAGGTGTTGTGCTATTATTTAATGCAGACATAAAACCATAGAACCATAATATGATAAAGAATACGTAGAAAGCACCTGAAATCATTATACTATCAAAATAACCGATAAAAAATGAAATTAAAAAGAAGGTGGCAAATAGTCCTAATGCCTGACGTATATGAAAGTATGCAAACTTATCTCGATCATCAAAATTTATGAAAAAGGCGATAATTGTTCCGAAAATTGTTAAGTAAGCTACAGTTGCAGCTTTTTTTCCTTTATTGTTTTCTGTGTTCATTGCTTGATTATCAATTGATTATTGTTTACAATTCCGATAGCTTTTCCTTTTAAGGTAGAATTTAATAAAGCTGAGTTTTTAGAAGTTGATAGAATGTTTTTAGCTGTAAATGTATATTCTTTGTTAGGACTGAATAAACTTAAACAAGCTTTTTCTCCTTCTTTAATTTTAGAAGATTCAATTCCAAATCTTGATTTATTTTGTGTAAGGATTTCAATAACTTTTTCAGTATCGAAAATACTATTTAAAGCACCGAATAACGATTCCAATCCTATACTACCAAACATAGCATGATCAAACTCTATTTTTTTATTCTCAATATCAATAGGTAAGTGGTTGCTTGTTACAAAATCAATGGTACCATCTTTTACGCCTTCTATCAAAGCTTTTTGATCTAGTGAAGTTCGTAGTGGTGGTAACACTTTAAAATTAGTGTCAAAATCAGTTATAGAATCATCTGTTAAAATCAAATTTAAAATAGAAACAGAGCAAGTTATATCTAATCCTTTTGCTTTTGCTTCTTTAATTAAAACAACAGACTTTGCGGTAGATATTGTAGGAATATGTAATTTTCCTTCAGTATATTCAAGTAAAAATAAATCTCTTGAAATTTGTAATTCTTCTGCTAAATTTGGAATTCCTTTTAAACCAACTCTTGTTGAATTTTCTTCCTCATTTACAATCCCTTTCCCAGCAATTTTGTTTTCTTGAGGGTAAGACAGTACTAGGCCGTTAAAACTATGCGTGTATTGCAATGCAATTTTAAGCATATTAGGGTCTTCAATTGCATGTTGGTAATCACCAAAAGCTACAGCTCCAGCTTGTTGCATATCATACAATTCCGCTAAATCAATTCCTTTGCTACCTTTTGTTAAAGCACCAATTGGATGAATATTTACAGCATTTTGAAAAGCATTATTTTTAATAAACGATACTGTAGTGCTGTTATCAATTATTGGATTTGTATTAGGGTTTATTGCGAGATTGGTAAAACCACTTAATGCAGCAGTTTTTAGTCCGTTAGCAATAGTTTCACGTTCTTCAAAACCAGGTTCACCAAAAGAAACAGAGCTATCAAACCATCCTTGTGATATGTGAAGGTTGTCTGATTTTACTTCTTTGTAATTATTGGTATTTTCAATAGCATTGTCAATTTTACTAATAACGCCATTTTCAATAAGAATATCTTTGGTACTGTTGTGGTAAGGACTAGATTGATCTAGTATCGTTGCTGATTTAATCAGGAAATTCATTTAAAATATTTTAAAATGAGTAATTCTACTATTAAAAATAATATAGCAAAAATAACAAACCATTTCCAAAGCGTCCCTATTTGTGAAGCGGAATTTACTTCAGTTAAAGTATCCGTAACTGAAGTAGCGGTTTTAATATGTTTGTTTTCTAATGTAGCTATTTGATGATATTCTCTACTGCTTTCAGAAATAGAATAATTATATGCAATATTATGTCCAGTTGAGTTTTGTTTGTTTTTTAGAGTATATATTCCAGCTAGGGTAGGATTATTAGTTGTTTGAATGCTAACTTTATTGGATTTTATTTGTTGTATGGGTATAAAATCTACATTGTTTTTTGATAAACTCAGCACATCATCTTTTCCAAGGTTTAATTCAAAATCAATATTGTTTTCAGTGTTTATATGATAATATGCGGTATAGTTTTTTAGTGAGCTTCTAGCAATATTGTATAACGTAGGTACAATTAACGGTGCTTGTTTGAAGTTGGTGTTTTTACTATTTAATGGAGCTGAAAATACATAATAATTAGCAGTGTTGACTAATAAGGGTTTTCCGTTTTCGAAGCTTAAAATTGCAGATTCGTAGTTTTTTAGAGAATAATGTTTTTTGAAAAAAGGAAACTGGAAGTTTTTAATTTTCTTTTCAAACACGCTAGAAAATATTGGGTGGTCAAAGTTAATTTTGGTTAAACGAGTTTCGTTTTCATTAATTAAACGATAAGTATTTATTAAATTATTATAGTTTTTGATTTCTGCTTTTTCTGATGGTATGTATAAAATTGTGCCACCATTTTCAGTATAATTATGGATATTTTTAATTAGAGCAACCGATAGATTATCTAGCTCATTGAGTATTATTAAATGTTGTTGTTCAAAGTTACTGTAGTCAATACTATTAAATTCCTGTTGGCTAAAATGAAATTCATTTTCTGTAAATATTTTTGATAAAAACGAATTATTTTCCGTGCTACCAATCGCTAGTATCTTTTGTTTACTTAGCTTTTTACGAGTTAAGTACAATACATTATCGCTTGCGCTTGAGGCATCAAAGAGGGAAACTTTTAAATTTAAGTTGCTATTTGAGGGGAGATGAAATAGTACACTGCTTTTGCTATTTGTTAAATCAACGGTAGATTTACTAATTAAACTATCATTGTTATAAAGTGCAATAGGAATGTCTTTCAACGTACTATATTGCTTATTAATAAGAACTTTTAATTGAGTTTCTGTAGCATTTAGTTTTGTAAAATAAGCAGAGTCAATACTAATATTGCTTTTTGAAACAGGCAAGGTTTGTATTAGTGAAGTTTGATATTTAGAGTTGAAATAGGTAGAATCTATTGTATTGTTTTTTTGAAAATCAGAAATACAAATTAATCGTTTTAGAGTGTTTTTATTTTTACTGAATAACTGATTTGCTTTAAGTGATACTGTTTTGTAATCTAATTGATTAGGGGAGTATTCCAAACTAATTAAATCATTTTTAATAGTGTTTAATGATTTGTTTTTAAAGGTTTTAGTATTCGTTATAATACTTATTTTTTTATTATTTGGATAGTTATTAATTAGTTCCTGGACAGATACTTTTAGTAATTCTCCCTTAGGGCCTTTTTCTTGTGTACTAAAAGAATTATCAATGTAAAAAACAGTTTCGGTTTCTTGAGCAACAGTTTTGTTGGTGTTAAAGCTAGGTTCTGCAAAAGCTAGTATGATACTAGTTAGTATTAATAAACGAGTAGATAAAACTATCCATTTTTTTAATTGAGAACTTTTTCTAGTTTGAGTAATGAGTTCTTTTAAAAACTTAACATTGGTAAATGCGGTTTTTTGAAATTTTCGTAATTGAAATAAGTGCACTAAAATCGGTATGATTAGGGCAAATAGCGCATATAATATGTTCGGATTATTAAAGTACATTGTCAGTACTCAAATATATCATTTATAATCTACTTGAGAGTTGGATATGGTGTAAAAAAAAATCTCTGTTAGAATAGCTAACAGAGATTTTTACCCCAAAAAAACTTACTTAATCTACAAATAACTTGCAGACTATACAAATATACTAAATTATTACATACAAACACATACCATTATTAGGTATTTTTCAATTCACTATAATTAGTGATGCTTTTTAACTTACTGAAAATTAGTGTTTAACGTGTGGTTTTGAAGTGTTTTAAAATTTCTCAAAAACACCTAATCCAAATAAAGCAAAATCATATTTAACAGGATCTTTTGGGTCCATCATTCTTAAGTTAGCATCTAATTCAGCTAAAGCTTTCGCATCATTTTGTTTTCTAGTTAGTATACCAAGCTTTCTAGCTACGTTACCAGAATGTACATCTAAAGGACAAGATAGTAATGCTGGAGATATATTTTTCCAAATACCAAAATCAACACCTGCATTATCTTGCCTACACATCCATCGCAACCACATGTTATTCCTTCATAAAAGGTAGAAGAATATAATTGAAACTGAATAATTATTTTAAATATATCTCATCTCTTACATATGGTTTATTAAACCAAAAAGAATGCTTGGTATATTCCATGGATTTTAAAAATTTTTCTTCTACAGGTAATGGATATGTATCCTCAGTTGTACTACCGTGAGGACGTATATGAATGTTGTTGGTTTTGATTTTCGGAAAAAATGTTCTTCTACTTTCAACACCATTTTTGTTTTTCACAATACCTTTGACAATTGTCCCGTTGATAATTAATTTCTTAAGGTTTAGCCAAATTAAATTTGCACTTTTTATATCATTTACTGACATATTCCAAAACTTCACTTTATCTAAAAATAGGATACCGTCTTTATGTTTAAAAAAAACAAATAAATATTTTCTTTCCACGTATTTTTTTAATTCTGAATTTCTCCAACTTCCATTATATATATCAACGTAATTAAATGCTGGTAAAGACGTATCTTGGTAAGGAGTATTTTCTTCGTTAAGTCTTACTGTTTTAATCGATATATCAGCCTTTGAAAACTCTTCTATATAATCTTCTACTGACAGATGTCTTGGAACATCAAAAACACTATCTATAATAGCCTTTGAAACTAGAGAATGATAATGTTTTGGGTTTGTAGAAATACCTTGAAGTCCAAAAGTAGCTACTAATTCTTTATCTGACTTACCAATTAATGCAGCAAATTTCTCTTGAACTATTTCTTCAATTGTTTTTGTTGATGCAACTTCTAATGACGGTATAAGTTTACCAAATGCCTCAGTCTCATGTTTAGATATATTAGCTATAATATGATTAACATATCCTTGTTTTAAAGAATAAGCCCTTTGTTTAGCGGGAATGTCGTTAAAAGGTTGTTGTCTTGCATTTCCACCTTTTCCACCTTTAGTACAAGCTCCTAGATAAAACGTGTCACCTTCAGACAATTCATGAGCTTTACCGTCTTTTATTTTTTGATTGATAGTTTCCCAATCATTCTTTATTACTTCTAAATCTTGACTAGGGAATTGCCAACCATCAACCAACATTATTAAGTAATCTAATAAATCAGCATCTTGATTATATAAATGAAATACTAGAAGTAGGTGTCCATTTTTTTTCCAAAATGAGCTATTATCGAATGTTTGTTTGTGAACTTCTAAATAATTAATAATATTTAGTACTAATCTCTCTTTAGAGCGTATAGAACCATTTTTAAGTGTCTTTAATGAACTTGATTTCAATTCTAATCCAACTTCCTTAAAATCTGGTTCTGAATCTGAATTTGGCTCATATCCGAAATAGAATTTCTCTAAAATCTGACCAAAATTTCCTTTCCCTTTATAACCGTGAACTTCAATTTCTTTTGTACAAGCTTCTCTTAATGTTTTTCCTTTTAACTTTTTCGCGTAATTTATTATTGAATCCGCAGAGTTAACGTCAAACATATTTATTCGTTTATTTGATTATAAAGTTCTTTGCTAATTTTATCAATAACACCAACGACCAAAGCATTACCCATAAAAAAAGCTCGCTTAGTATCTGAAGCTCCTTCTAATTGAGTATGATTATCGGGAAACATATTTAATCTTTCTAACTCAATAGGTGTTAAACGTCTCAACCCATTTTTTGTGTCGACAACGTGTTTAAATCTTGATGCAGATTTTCCTCCTTCACCAGTTATTATTGTTCTAGAGGAATTATCTAGGGCGTCAGGAAATATCATTCCTCCTTCGCTATAGTTATATTCAAACCCCTCTTTAGTTTTCCTAACTTCTTTTTTACCCCCTTTTAGATATTTCCATTTATCTAAATCATTTTTATCAATAAAAAATTCTTTAGGCACTTCATCTTTTTGCAAAATATCTTTTAACAACACTTTCTTACCATTGTAAGTCGGTAAAGTTTTTATAGTATGTACTTTACCTTTAACTAATAGCCCCGTATTAAGGAATGGAGATAATTTCCCTCCTTTATTAAATTCTTCAGATAATTCTACTAAGCTTTGTTTTAATTCAATCTCATTACATAATTCTTTTTCATACTTTTCTACGGGGAAAGCTTTGGCTATAACTCCTTGATTAGATAGCCAGTCAGATTTTTTAGACTTAGCTAACCTTTTATATATATCGGTAGATTTATGATATCCAATAAAGAAAACTCTTCTTCTTCTTTGAGGCATTCCATATTCGGCAGCATTAATAACACGCCATTCTACTGCATAACCTAACTCATCCAAACTCTTAAGCATAATAGAAAAATCACGCCCTCTTTGTGTAGCTGGAGACTTAAGTAGCCTATCTACATTTTCTAAGAACAAATACTTAGGTTTATTCTTTTTATCCTTTAAAATACGATGTATTGACCACCAAAGAACTCCTTTTTTTCCAATCAATCCTTTTGAATTATGTAATGTCGTAGCAACAGAATAATCTTGACATGGAAAACCACCAACTAATAAATCATGGTCTGGGATATCAGCAACATCTACAGTTGATATATCTTGATTTGAATGTTTTTCTTTTCCAAAACGTTCTTCATAAACCATTGAAGCATGTTGCATCTTTGTAGATGGTTCCCACTGATTACTCCAAACTATTTCATATCCGTTTTTTTCTAACCCAAGACGAAACCCTCCAACACCAGCAAACAACTCTACAGTTCTAATTTTCTTATTACTCATATCTTATTTCAAAAAAATCAAAATTAAGTTTTATAGTTTAATAATATGACTATAATTTCATAATTATGTGTTTAGATATCTATGAAATGGTTTTTACCACAGTTCTTTGTTAGCAGTTGTTATTTTATTTCTAATATTTGAGATTTAGGATATTGTTCAATTAATAAATTTTGAACAGTATTTGAAACATTGTTAACTACAAAAACAACATGTCTCCTTTCTGTACTTAGTATTGGATGTTTTCGACTAATAAACGCAATATCACTTAAAGCAAAATATTCTGGCAATAAAACAAAAACTTCTTTACAGGTTTCTAATAATTCATACTCTAAATTACCTGTATGTAGTTCTGAAAATCCGATTTCAACTTTACATTCTGTTAAATTTACTACTTGCTCTCGTGTATTTGGAATTGATATTGTTAATATATTTTTGTTGTCAATCCTCTGAGAAGTTAAAAATAGCTCTGAACTATAATTTTCAAATAATATTTGAATTGATTTTGAACCACCTTGATTAGAGTGCTTAGTAAGTAAAATTCTTGGGTCAAAATCAAGACCATCATCAGTAATTACAATTTCATTATTACATATTTCTAAAATTGCACCTGTAGCATTTCCGTGAGTTACAGCATTCCTGACATACTCTATTGTAAAATCACGAATGCAATCTGTAAATTCTTTTCCCCAGAGGTTAATTAAACAACTATCATGAATAGCATTACCTATAAGTTTATTTACGTTAAATTCCTTTGGCAGATTAATCTTGTTTTCTATTAATGAAGATAATTTTATGCTTTTATATGCTGTTTTGTAATCACTTCCTGTTTCTTGTCTAAAACTTGCAATTTTTTCACTTATTCTTTTCCATTCAAAAAGGATTTTGGGTGTAAACCTTACATCATCTGTATCTATTAATTTTCCGTGAGTATAGCACATCCAAATTCCATTAGAAATACCTGATACTTCATCATCAGTAAGGTTAAGATTAGTTCTTTTAGCATTCAATCCCTCTGATGCGGCATAGATATGACAAGCCATCCCTATTGACGATGTTTTACGGTCACTTTCTTCGCTTGCAGCAATAGTTAATGCTTCACAGGATGGATAACTACAAATGTATCCCGACCTTTGTGCCAACTTTATTTTGTCTGATGACGAAAAATCTTTTCTCATTCTTTTATTCTGAATTCTATTTTTAATAAATACTAACAAACGAATGTGTTGGACTAGTAAAATACTCCAACTTATATTCACTCAAAAATAGCACTTATACACGACTTTGTTTAAGATAATTTAAAATATAATTACAGATAAAATAAAAGCTATCAGAGGAGCTTATATTATGTGTGAGTACATTAACACCGTATTATTTAGAGATGCTATTAATTTAACGATATTTTTTCTCAAATAACACTTCAGCATCCTTTATTAAAGCTTTAGTAGTAGAAATATTCCAAGCAGTCATTGTCTTATGCCAGCGTTTATGTTTTATAAATAGCTCCCAGTCAAGTTGAATAATTCTTTCCAATTGATAATCATTATCAAATTTTACAATAAGTACGTATTCAAATTTCTGTATATCAGGAATATTAGATTCAGGAGGTTCAAGACCATAGAAAACGCCTGTTAAATTTCTAGTAGTTGATTTAATACTGAATCTATCTCCATCTCTACTAATAGCATCAATATTCTGAGTTCCAGCAGGTGCAGCTTTTAGGTTTGACATTCCAGCTGTATTATTGAAATGTTCAATTGCTAAATATTCTCCTAAATCACCAACTAAATTTTTTGTTCTAATTATACCACGCTTTTTTAGTTGTTTTACAATTTCAGAATATGTTTGAATTAATTCAGTTGTATCTAGTTTACTTAGATTCATACATAATGTTTTTTAATATGAAAACTAACATTTTTAGTTTTAGGTGGAGTTAGGAGACTATTAATTTAATTCTTTGGCCTCGACAGTTTTATTTACTTTATCTTCTAAAAGTATTTTAGGCTGATTATGAATCAAAGCAATATCGTTATCGTTACCGATATTGAAAATTTGATTGACATTTTGGTAATTAATATTTATGGATGACGTTTGTATGATTTCTGTAGCTTCCTCTAATTTTTCTTTTGCTTGCGTAAGCGCTACAGTACCCACTATTCCTCCAGCCAAAGAGCCTAAAGCACCGAGGACAAATATTGTCTCTTTCAGTCCCCCAAAAATGGAAGTCCAATTTGAATTTTGTTTATCAAACTCTGCTAATGCTTTATTGAGATAATCAATTATTGATTTTTTTGACTTTTCAGATAGTGAGCTGTCATTTTCAATAATATTTATTGCATCAACTATTAAGTGTCTGGCTTTTTGTTTATTAGAATTTTCTGGCTTGTAAAAACCATTTAATTCGATTGGATTTCCAATAGGTTCAGCATCTTGCACTTCATTGTATATTGAAATGATTTGGCTGTATATTTCTTGAAACAATAAATCAGCTTTTTTTAAACCGTCATTTCCTCTTAGTATTCTTCTTTTATTTTCTAGTTTTCGGAAAAATAGACGATAAATTACCGAACGATTCTTTGATGGTAAATAATCAGAGAATTCATTAGTTGTTAACACAAGTTCTTGTGTTATCTCTTTTAATTTCGAAGGGTCTGCCCCTAGGTATTCAGCGCAGTTTTCAAACTTATTAACTATACCCTGAAGTGGTATTGAAAATTCATAGAGGTATCTCGAAAGTTTGAATTCATCTAGATATTTTAATAATTGTTCAAATATGTCATTAATACTCCCTTCTTGTTTAATATTAATCTTCAGATATTCTTTCAATTCAATTGGTAAGTTCATTTTTAATGTCGTGTAATTATTGAGAACGTTTAGTTATGAATTGTGCTGGGCATAAAATCCGTAGATTTTCGTGTCGACACAAGCCAAACGCTTTTTTTGATTTTAATTTTATCGTTTTAAAAAAGCCAAATTAAAAGATTTGGCGTCTGTGTAAATATACACAAGCTTTCAATTTTATACACTAAACCCCGTATTATTTATAGGTTTTAATGTAGGTGTTTTTATTCAGGTGGTAATTCATTTTCTAATCCGTATTGTTTTGCTAAACCCCTATATGCATTTAATTTTGTTCTTTTTTCATTTACAAGTCTTTCAAAAATATATTTTAAATTATTTGCAGGTGAATTGAGAAGTTCTGTTTGTAAATAAGGAGTCTCTAATGACTTCCTTACGCTATTTATTATATTAAAAGCTAAGTCGGTTAGTTTTTTAATTTCTTCAATCGATACAGTATTTCCAATTTTATCACTCTGACCATCTTCGTGCGCATAAGCTTTATCTCGCTGTAATTTTAGATTATCTATTTCACTTTTGCTCAATTCAATTTTATTTATCCAATCAGCAAGTATAGATTCAGTAATTTTTGTTTGACTGTATTCTCCGTCATTTTGTAGTTTACTTATTAACTTTATCAAGTTAAACTTTTCTCGGTCTTGATAAATTTTAGATAATTCCAAAACAGTTTTTTGCCAAAATGTAAATTTACAGAAGTAAAAGAAAGACCCCGTTTTTTTTTCATAAACAAAGTCTTCATCTTCTTCTTTCAACAAATATTCCACGATGAATATTGACTCTTGAGCTTCTAAAGTAATATTTGTTATAATCTGTATCTCCCTTTCTAACTGGGCTTTTCTTTTAGTATTCATTATTTTATTAATTATGGTCTAAAATATCGCACTTAATTTTTGTTAGCCCAAGACTTGATTCAACTTCTCTTATTTTATAAACACTACAAATGGGCATTATTACTTCTTCTTCATCTGGGAAACAAGAGAATCTCGAAATGTCTCTAGGTGCTCTTTTATCACGTTCTGCGATTCCACTAACAGGTGTCATTTCGAAAATCACATTTCCGCCCAAGCATTTTTTTTCTGATTTAGAAAAGGAAGAAAAGGAAGACCAAACAAATAATTCGTTTATTTTGTATTTATCAATGTCTTCCTTTTCCATAATTGTTCCTCTATAAAATGTTCCTGATTTTTCTTCACAGTTTCTTATAGCAGAATTAAGTTGTAATATCCAAGGTGTCAAATTTTCGTCTCCAATATCTTTACCTGTATGACCATTTCTTAATAATTCATTTGCATTAAAGTATAACTTGGTTTCATCAGTATATTGATTAATTATTGCATTGTTGAATTCGGTTTCCGAGTCAGCTGACTCGAGCTGTTTTGCTTGTTGAGTAAAGCCTTCTTTTACCAATCCATTAATAACAATCTCTTTTATCTTCTGGAAATTTTCTTTTGCTAAATAAACGTCTTTGTAACCTGAAAGAATAATTCTAACATAATCCAAATGAGCCAACCAATGCGGAAATCCATTATATTTATTTACGGCAGATTCTAATATGAAATTTTCAATGTCATAAACTGTAATATCCTGTGTAAAGGTTAATAGTTTTGGGGTTTTTGATTTATTCAATCTGTCTCGAATCATTTATTAGAATTGTTTTGTACAAACCACGAATAGAAAATTCATTAGGTTTTTCGTAAGCAAGTTAGAAGTCTTATTTTATTATTAATATAATTAATATCAATTATTTATAAATTATTTTTCGCTTTCAATAATGATAAATCTCTACTATTAGACTTTTTTTCTAATCCTCCCAATATTTTATTCTCTGTTTCAGGAGTCCAATATATTTTTAATTTTTCTCTTGCTCTAGTTATTGCTGTATAAAAAATATTATGAGAAATCATTTCTTCTACTTCATCTGTAATAACAATTTTTACAGAATTATACTCTAGACCTTGAGCTTTATGTATGGAAACTGCATAAGCAACTTGAAATGGAACAATATTATTTGATGAAGTATCATCATCTTCATCTGTGCTTTTATATTTATTAACAAAAAAACGAATAACTGAATTACCGCTATCAGCATTATCCCTTAATTCAAAGTCATAAGGCATTGCATCAAATTCATTAATTACCATATCAATTTCAATATCAAATCGTATTCTATCTTTGAGTATTTTAATTTTAATTATTTTTCCTTTAAGATTATTGAAAATTAGAGGTGTGAATCTTCCAGATTCATTAAATATAATTGGGTCATTAACTTTATAGGTATGCGTACCCCAAATAAAGGGATTATTCCCATTACTACCTTGTAAGAAGGCGTTGATGTTATTTATTCCGTAAAGTCCATCGTAATTTAAACAAAGAATTATTTCATCTTCTTGAGTATGTTCAAAAATTGATTCATCCAATGTGATTGAATATTGGTTTTTTGCTAAATGTTCTAGAATACTTACATCTATATTTCTAACTCTACCCCATAAATCAAGTAAAGATGCATTATTACTACGATAAGGTTTAAGTAATTCAAAAACAGATGAACTAGGTACAAAAGATTTTGCAAGACTAAACCAGTTTCCAAAAAGTATAGATTCAATCTGAAAAACATCTCCGACCAAGACCAATAACTTAAACGAAGCTTTATTTAATACTTTAAGCATATCAGAGTTGCTAACTGTACTACATTCATCGATGATTAATATATCATATTCTGTATTGTCACTCCACAAAAAACTGGCTATTGTTTTAAATGTACAATTAGCTGTTTTAACCCTTCTTTTTAAATTGTCAACTGCTGGGTTAGTATTAGCTAAATAGAGCTTTTTTTCATCATTAAAAAAATTTGAAACATGATTTATCATGGTTGATTTTCCAGTTCCAGCCGCTCCATAAATCAAAGCAACCTTGGAAACCTCAAACATTTGTTTCAGAGCCTTCTCCTTTTCATTAGAATCTATATTATAAGCAGATGACTGTAGCCATGAATTAACGGAATTTGTATAGTTTTTAATTCCGCTTGAGGATATATTTTTTAGTTTTTCAATAATACGAAAAGTATCTTCTTCATAGTCTCTTACATAAAGATGTTGCTTATAGCTTTCTATTCTACGGTTCTTATGTTTCCAATAGAGAGAGTTATTCCATACATTTATAAGGCTATCGATGTTTTCAAAGTTTGATATATCTTTTATAGGAGTATACAACCGCCCCTTTTGCACTGTATTATTTTTAATATGTCTTGCAAATATTTCATGTTCTCTATTATTATCATCTATTGAATTAAATAAATCTGTTAATTTGGGATTATGATTTATCAGTGAAGAATTAAATGGCATTTGGTCGAAAGGAATGCAACCATATTCAAATTTAAGGTTTGACAATAGACCACAAGATTCGTTATTATATTGTTTTTTAATTATTTTGTTATTTAAACTATGAAGTAAGTATCTAATGACATTGTATCCGCGAGAATGATTTTCACTCATTTCGCGGCATTTATCTAATATTTTAAAAATATGAGATACTTTAGCTTTTTTTGTAATCTCCTTTTTTATATGATTATAATACCAGTCTGATAAGTCAATAAGTTCTACTAAGTTTGAACCAGATATTGTGAGATGTTTCATTAATTCATATGCCTCTGTACTACCACCAACTTTTGGATGATTTCCAAATATTTTCGCAAAATTGTTTAACTCACATGGTCTTATAGAGACTTCCCAACTGTCAATTATTTTTATTGGCATACTCTTTCCTAAAATGTTTATATTATCATTACTTACAGAAAGTTTTACTGCATAATTTTTGGAAATATCTAGTTTGGTAAAGGCTATAATTCTATCAAACTTACTCACATAATCATTGGCTCTAGTAAACGTTACTTCATAATAAATTTCAAATCTTACAAAAAATGGTTTTATTTTCTGAATATAATATCTATCATCATATGTACTTTTTATTCTATGTGCTTCTGACTGATTTATTTTTTCGGTAATTTTTTCATAGTATGCTTTTAGGTTAGAATCTGTCTGAATTGGGAAATCATTTAAATTATGAAGAACATCTTGATTATAAGTAGATTTTAAAAATGATTTAGTCCTGATTAGGTATTCACAGTACTTAAGCATTAACCTTTCTGAGTTTTCTTCATCAAGAGTATAGTGAGATACCGTGATTTGTAATAATTTATGAAAGTTTTTTAAAAACTTTAAATCCCCTCTTGCTTTTACGTATGAATTAGCATTTTTGATATTTTCGTAAGTAACTTCTAATTCTACATTTTGTGCATCACTAAATATTTTCAATGATATGAATTCTATAAAATTTCTGAGTTGAGATAAAATATTTTGCGACAATAAACCTCTATCTAAAACATCGAATTTATCAATGTTATCACAAATTGCTTTATCAACATTCTTAATATATGAGTTAATTTTTTTCATAATTTCAATTAATGGGGTTATTTAGTTTTTTTTAAAACAATTGAATACGTAACATCAATAGTACGTATCCAACATATATCATTAGTTTCATCAAATCTAGTTAATAATAAAATTTTACAAAATGACTATTATCAGGTATTTTCACCTCATCATTATTAGTGACATTCATCTTCAATAACCTCAACAAACTTATTTATATACTATTTAATTCCATTACTGGAATGCGTATAGATATCATAATAGTTTCAGTTACTGAATGATTTAAAACATGCTCTCAAACGTATAAAAAGCAATTAAGAATGAATTAAGGGTTTATATTGAAATAAGTAAGTGAAACCCTTAGTTTAAGCAAAAAGAATCGACATTTAGGAAGGCATGAGGTTGTAGTATTACCCTATAAATTTATTCACTAACTTTAAGCTATGAATAAAAAGAAGTTACCATACATAATACGATATATACATTACCTAATTAAATGTTTGTGGTATTATGTATTATTTCCAATTGGGATTGAACAGGACGAATTCTCAAGAACTTACTTCAAGAACAATAATTCTAAAAAGTAATATCGCCAGAATATTTGTCTATTAAAAGACCATGTTTGAAAGACTTCATGCCAATAATTCTATTTCTTTCTGAGTCATATTGAACCTCAATAAAAAACTTGTCTATTGCATATAAAACCATTTTAAAGTCACCTGAGGTGACGGAATCTATAAACGTCCCATTATTCCAAACAGTATGACATTGGTCTTCTTTATCAATTAAATTGAACTCGTATAGGGTCATTTTTTACTCTAATAATCCCTTAAGGGTCAAATCTGACAGTGGGTGTGGGAGGTACATTGGTATTATATTTATCATTATAATATACTCTCCATTTTTCATTTAACCCAACATATTTATGTAGTTGTTCTATAGAGTATCTTCCCATAGCCTTTAGCTTTTTAATTTCTGTAATCTCTGCTAAATCCCAGTAATGGTATATTTCATCTTTTAAAAAAGAAATAAACGCAGGTTCTATTTTATCTTGACTCACTAAAAATTGCTTATCTGAACCAAAATCAGCTACTTTATCTACAATAAACTCTCCTGTTATTCCTTCCTCTTTAATTTCAAAAATTGAATATTCATTTATTCCTAATTGGTCAATAGCAATGCTTGACAACTGTTCAATATCATTGCAAATGAATATTTCATTACTCTTTGACTTAATACCATTAGTTAATATACTTTCTTTATTTTTTATACTGCTTATATGATAATACATATTATATATTTTAGTTATTTATATCAAAATCAAGTAACTCTGAAATAGAAATTCCAAAAGCCTCTGCTATACGTTTAAGCATTGACACTTTCATTTCTTGTTTACCTAATTCATATTTACGTAAGTTTTGCGAATCAATATCAGCCTTAAAGGCTATTTCAGCAACACTTAATCCCTTTTCTTTTCTAGTCTTCCTAATATGCTTTCCAAGTTCTGAACAGAACATACTAGCTTCCTTTTTTCTATTTCTATTTGACATATACCAAAAGTCTTAACAATTGGGTTAAGTCAACGAATTGAAATCAATGGGGTGTATCTAACCTATTTTTATTATATTTGGCCATAATCAATACAATTGAACAATGAGAAATCTAACCCCACAACAAGCTCAACAACGTATAGAATCATACCATCGAGGCTATCAGATTCACCAGCATACGTTCGGTGGGGTATCGTCATACAGTTCAGAAAATATATTTTGGTTGGCTATTAGTTGTGTCTTTAAATTGATAACATATCCAATTGCATTTCTTGTTGGTTTAATCATAGCTGGAATTGCTAAACTTATTTATAGATAACATGAAAAACACAACATTTTGGGTAGTAGTAATAATACTAGTTTTTGGCGTGGGTATGTATCTAAAAAGTACATCCATATTTGATAGCAAGGGAGCTAATAACCTAAGACCCGAATATGAAAATAAAGTTACTCCAAAAGAGAAAAAAAAAACAAAATGGATATCGGCAACATTTAAGGGCCTTATACCTGAAACAGGAGAAGAGATAGCATTATTATTTGAATCAAATGGTAAAGAAATAGAAATTTGGGGTGCATCAACTTCAGTTTGGGAATATGAGGATTGGTCTTGGAACGAAGGGAAATTGAAAGGTAATCAGTATTTAATTCAATATGATGTTGAAAAACAATACATGTTAAATTGTAAACATCATCAAGTTAAAAAAGAACACAAACAAGTATCTACATATAATAATAATAATAGCTCTTGTAGTTATTGTGATGGCGATGGTATTGTAACATGCACTATGTGCGGTGGAACGGGTAGGAATAACCTAGGAGCTGATTGTGGATGCGTTACGCTTTACATTAATCAATTAAGGTTAGGTCATAAACCCACCAGAACGCCGATGCATTGGTCGTGTGAATATTGTAATTAAAACTTAACTAACTAATGGAGACAAAATATTTCTTAAATAAAAACGGCAATCAATCTGAGCCATTTACAATTGAGCAGTTAAAGAATGAATACATAACTGCCGACACAATGATTTGGGCTGAAGGATTTGAAGACTGGATAAAAGCTTCAGAGTGTCCAGAAGTAGCACCATTAATATCACAACTACCTCCAGTAATAAATAAACCTCAGCAAAAACCAGAACGCGAAGCTAAGACCGATAGCAAAGGAAATGTGTTATATTACAGAGAAGTTAAAACAGAAAAAACCAGCACCGACGTATTTGCTATAATAGCTTTCGCAGCTGGGTTGGGTGGGTTCTTGATTCTACCTATTGTATTCGTTCCAATAGCATATATAGCTGGTATTGTATCTTACTTTAAAATGAAGCAAGATAAGTCACTTGGTGGTGCTGGATTCAGAATCATAGGAGCTGTTTTAACAACCATAAATATATTTTGGTTGATGTACCAGTTCAAGGTTGGGTTCTTTGCTTAACGGAGGTAGGACTGTTTGATGCCCTCCCCATATAGCGAATAAGTTTCAAACTTGACTTTACAAGAATCCCTTCTTATATACAAAATTTCAATACCTTAAAAAAATATCAGGTTATTTGGTCTTTAAAATTCCAGCAATTTTTGAGATTGATTACTAGAATATGTCCTTGATAAAATACTTAGATATTTATAGTAAAAGATACTATGAAAAAGAAAAAACTAATTATTACACTGGACCAATTACTAACTGCAATTAAAAAATCCAATACTGTTCATTATCCTGTTGAGTTTAAATCTCCGTCAGATTTTAAATCATTCGTTACTTTTCTTGAAAGCGAAGGATTAAAGTAATGCGCTTTACCGTACCATAGCTATATAGTACCGTACCTGAATTGATGTTGTTATCAATGGACAGTAGCAGTAAAACGGCTATTTTGGAGCTATATCAATAGTTATGGGTTATGATGTGTTTAAATAAAGGGTTCCAGATCGACTGCGTCGATACTGAACCCATATTTAAACAAAGTCATAACTAATTATTATGCTACAAGTGTTGGTTTTGTAGTAAAACATCCTTCATAATCATTTCCAGGGACATTGTAATATCCAATATGAAAATGCACTTTCTTCAGCTGAGATTCATTCTCAATAATGTCAGAAATACCATCTTCATCAGTATTAGCTAGTAATATAGTTGTTGGTAATACAATACCATTATCAATAATATCTGAAGCTTTGAATACTAATGCATCATGGAAACGCATTCCTTTTCCGTCAATAATAGAATCATATGCAGATATCAACTCCGCTTCAGCTTCAGTCATCAACTTGAAGAAACTACCTTTTTCAACACCAGCAGTTAATGTAGCTAATTCAGTTGCCTTTGCTTTGGTATAACCAGCATCACGATAAATTTCTGCCGCCGCTTCATTACCTAAACGATGGTTATTGATTGTAGAATTGAATATCTGTTTTGCGATATATCGTGTAACATTTCTCTTCTTCATTATGTTCTTATAAACCTTTTTAGCTATGTTCGTTTCTAATATTGTATCAATGAACTGTGGGTTAGCACCAGTTAAATCAACCTCAACATACTTTATGGGTACGACTGGTCTAAGAGCATTTGGTAACGCCGTTAATGGACTATACTCTCTGAATCCAACTCTTTTAGCTTTACCGCATCTACCTTTGGTTAAACAATAGATTATAGCTTGTCTCATCTGCTGCTTCAACTGTTTAGAACTATTGTATTTACCAATTGATTTATCGAATTGAAGTCTCTTAAAATTACTGGTTATCGCAACCTTTAATCTGTCTTTTTCATTTTGTGTCAGTACAATATCATTAGCTTGAAGTTGTTGAATGATTGTACTACGAACATTCTTTACTCTATTACTTCCAGTATCTTTAAACCTTAAATATATTTCTTCGTTGTGAAATACCTCTTGTATTAACAATCCGCGCGCTACCTTATCAGTAAACTGATTATTACTGATTTTATGTATTGTGTATAACATTTGCCAATCATCGGTTAGTGATGATTTAGTTTTAAGTAGCTCACTGGTGATTTCATTAAAATAGTTCTTTGACGCATTTTTTTGGTGCATTGATAATTGGTTAACGTGATATTTAGTACTACCATTTATGCACAAAAAGGCATTAACGGATTTATAAAACTCACCAAGATACACACGTTTATTATTCAGCTTGTTAGTTAGTATAGTTGAATCTGTTCCAGCTAATAAATGTGCAGTTAGATATATTAACCCAAGCTTTGGGCTGAAGGTACCATCATCTTTATTGCGTAACTTGTACTTGATGTTATAGTAGTCTTTTAATAAACTGTCCGCGCCGCGATTGATTAAGTTCTGAAGTTGTTCAGAAAATGTGGTCCCGATACGTTTATATATTTTATCAGTCTCATTAATGTATTCACCAACAATGAATCCATATGCTTCTAAGGTTTCTTTTAACACTTCTTTGTTATACAAATGATAATCATCTATTTTAACTAATAGCTCTTCCATCAATTTCATACGATTAACATAATCATCTACTACAATATAACCAGTATCTTTAGCTAGTTGCTTGAATGCTGAATTTTGTTTTAAAGATTCGTATTCAGTAATTTTTCTTTGATAATCCTGATATGATGCATCCAGTTGACTTGGAAATGTTGGGTACTCTACATTATTATTACAGATGTTTACAAACAAAGCTTGATGTACGGTTGTTCTGCATCTACCATAACATTGCACCACGTTATTCACATTAATTTTATGAGCATCATTGTTCTGGTCGCTTACAATTAATATGCTACACTCTTTGTCAATATCAAATCCAGCAAAGTATGAACTGGATAACATTAATACATCAGTGTTTTCTATATCAAGTTGCTTTAACTCCATTCCACGACCGTTTGGTGCTAATTTTAACCTAAGAGTTTCTCCAACTAAATTAGCAACTCTGAGGTCTTTAAATGACGTGTGTAGATTCTTATTATTGGTGAACACAACAACTAACTTATCCTTTTCATATTGGTCATACACAAACTGATTAATGGCTTTTTTATCATAGCTAATATCTAAATGTTTTGGCTGTTGGTTTGCTCGCGATACCTTATAATGTTGAATCAGTTTATTAACTGGAATGTCCCAAGCCTTATATATAGGTGTTGCTGTTGATAATGTGAATTTAGCTTTCCATTCATTATATATCAACTCCATGAATGCACCCATACTATCTCGAAAGTTTGCGTCTTGTGAATATGCGTGAACTTCATCAATGAATATAGGTGTATCTAATAACTTCAGATAAACAGCAGTACCATACATTTTTAAAATCTGATTTGGTGTTGTATTGATGATTAAATTTTGGGTTTCAGAGTTTTCAAAGTAATCTAAAGCATCAGCCCAAGTATCTTTTGATTTATAATAAATGAATAACTGTTTATCACTATTATAGTTAACTTCCTTAGATTTTTCTTCTTTACCTTTTATCATTCCTGTATTTGGACTGATAATGGTATAATTACCTAAAAGGTAATTTAGAATAGCGGTTGTTCCACCAATTCCAGTGCTTCCTTTAGTGAAAGACTTATTTTCTGTTACATTAGTAAGAATATCTAATGCGTCACCCGATATGTATTTGCTATCGAATGTTAATTGTGTATGCTGCATTAAAGAGCAGTCTGGGCTTCCCTAATAGGGTAATAACCTTAAGTTAGCCAAACAAAAAAGGTCCGCGAACTAAATGCCATCTCCTACATTTGTACACAAACCTTTTTAGCTCTTCAAGGAGCATTACACAATTTATATTTTTATTTGAAGATGGTGCTACCGCTCGCGTGGTAGCAAAGTTATATTCTTTATTACTAATAAGAATATAATAAAATAATTTGACAAGGTCAAGTAGTTTTGACTGATTAAGCAATATTTTTTTAATATTATTTCACTACGTTTATTTATCATTTTTCGCGTACTTAAATCTTGGCTTGTTTTGTAGGAACCCCTGTGTTTAAAGTTGTTTTGAACGGATTCTATGCCCACGTGATGAACCTCCTTTTATTATATAAACAATAGGTCAATCACGCTACCATAAGAAAGAAGATAAATAAATCGTTCATACAGTTTCTTAGAAATCAGCGAAACTTAATAGATGCTTAATCACATTATTACTGAAGCTATTACCGATGGCGTGATGCGTTGGTGTTTTCTTCAGTATCTCACACACATAACCGTCGGGTAACGATTGCAATCGTTCTAATTCAACCGATGTGAATGGTCTGAATAATTCTCGTACTTGTTCATCATTCAACGATTCTATGTATGTTAGTTTTCCTTTCTTAGTTAATGCGTTAAAAATAGGGTTGGTAAAGACAACGCCGCCGAGACTCTTTTTAAGATAACGTGTTAACCCATTTTTAGTATAAGGAACATTCTTGGTTAGAATAGCGTTCGCTTTGTCACGGTCCGCATATCCATCATTAATAATCTCTTTTAATAATATATTGTTAGATTCAGGAATAGTAATATTTGGGATGTTGGTCCAGTAGATACGATTACGGTTCTGACCAGTTAGCAAGTTAGAGTTTATCTGAATTGGTTTAATCCCTAATAAGTCACTGATTACTTTTCTATCGAATTTTGACATTGACCCAACGTTTTCCATCAGGAAATATCTTGGATTCACTTCTTTAAGGATTCGTAATGCTTCAAAGAATAAACCTGATTTTTCACCAGCTAATCCAGTTCGGTCTTTACGCATTGAAGATAAATCCTGACATGGACTTCCAAAAATCATAAGGTCTATTGGTGGTAGTTCTGTTCCATCTACTTCACAAACATTACCAAGTTGGATTGTCCCTGGGAAATGTGTTTGAGTTACCTTAATTGCACTTGCCAAAATTTCAGACGCGAAGTAGTTATTGATTGGGATGTTTAATTGTGTTAGAGCTAATTGAGCCACAGAGATGCCATCGAATAATGATAGCACATTGATTTTGTTAGTATTCATTGTTTGCTTTAACAATAAATATGCGGGTCAAGGACGAAAGTCCTTGATCTAAATTTGGGCTGTGCCCAAATTTAGATTCACCCCAGTAATGACGGGTGTTTACGTGAAAAATAAATTATCCGTATTTCATCGGGAATATGGTAAAACACTGGTACAGGACTATTTTTCCTTGTATCCTTGAAAAGTGATATAAAAAAAGGTTTAGCATTCTCCATAACGGTAGAAGTATTGAAAACAGGGGCTAACACTAGTAAAATGACCTTAAAATCAGCTTAACCTTTTTTTATAACGGTAAAACAGGAATAACACTAAAAATTTATAATTATGATACAAGCAGCAATTTTCGGGAGAACAAGTACACAAGAGCAAGATTACCAACGCCAAGTTGTAGATATGCAAAAAGTAGCTGATAAATTCGATTATGAAGTTGTGTCTATAATAACCGAAAAAATATCTGGAGCAAAGAAGAATGAAGAACGTTTAGGAATCCAACAATTATTAAATGAAGCTCGTGCAGGTAAATTCCAAAAGGTATTAGTTACAGAGGTATCGCGAATTGGTCGCTCTACTTTAGAAACACTAAAATTAGTTGAAGAGCTTCACCAGTTAGGAATCAGTATATACTTGCACGACTTAGGAACTGAAACCCTCGGAGAAGATGGTGAAATGAATATGCAAACGGAAATGATGTTACATATGCTTTCATTATTTGCTAAAAATGAACGTAGAACTACTATTACACGTATTAAATCTGGAATGGCACAAGCTAAAGCTAATGGTGTGCATTGTGGACGTTATAAAGGTACAACTGAAAACAAAGAAATCTTTTTATCTAAATATTCAAAAGTGATTGAAGGATTGAAAAAAGGGTTTAGTATTCGTGAATGTGTAAAGTTATTTGATGTTAGTTTGGGCACTGTTGCAAAAGTTAGAAAGATGATTTTACCCGAATTAAATATGGCTGCATAATCTTATAAATTATCATAGTAACATCAAACACAAAAGCATCATATTTTGGTCTATTTCGACCATTTTGTGGTTTTGATGAAAAAAACTTTCATTTTTTTAGAACTTTTTTTAGGGTTAAAATGTGGTTTTGTTAATCATTGAATTTCAGTGAGTTATGAATATATTAAATAATATAAGGTTATATAAAACAGTATATTTAGTTTTAGCTAAACCCGTACTATCACTGATTTGTGAGAACAAAAAATAAGTTCTATCTTGAATAAGAGAACGACATAAATCAACTATAAATATGATAAAACAAGCAACTAAAATTAGAAGTGGGTAAGTTCCTAAAAAACAAAAAGTCCAGTCGGCAAACTGAACTTAAATATTGTAAAATTAAATAACTCTCTAAAATCATTTAATGTATGAACAAATATAGTAAAACTTCAGAATTAAAAAAAAATGTACCTAAAAAGTGGAAACTTTGTTTTAGGATTCCTATACTTACACAAGTCACTGGAGTAGTATTCTATTCTTCAGTCAAATAATTTCAACCACAAGCTTATCGATTTAATACTTAGTTAAAATTCTTTAACTGGTATTAATATTAATCAAATCCATTTGGTGCTAGCCCTTTTGGTATTTGGTTCGGGGATTTCTATGTCCAAAATTAAATATTAATTAAAATTTTAAAAGGATGAAAAAAGCAGTAAATGAAAAACAATCAAAAATAACTTGTGGTGATTTAGAAATGGATGTAAAGTATTATCACATCAGCAGAATAGAGAATAAAGACTCCATAATTAGAAATGGAATTAGAGCTAATGAAGGTCATATTTTCATGTGCACAAGCTTAAAGCAATTACCAATGATTGCTGTTAACCAAATTGGCACCAATGAATATTCTATTTTTCAGATAGGTAGAAGAGGAATAACATCCGAAATATTATCCGATAACGTTGCTGAATCAGGTTCAGAAACTCAATTCTATATTCAGCAGGATATAATAGTCCCAGAAGATGTATTCCATATTAAGGACGAACTATGGAACGTCCATGAAATTAAAGAATATTGTTTCAGATTAAGTTCCCAAAGATATGGTCTTTCTGAAACGGGTATAAATACATTGTTATGCCAACAAGTACGATTGAATAAGGAATGGTGTGAATATCATAATCAAAAATATGGAACTAATATAACTCCATTAGAAATATATCAAAGAGCTTTATCACATCGTTCATTAACTAATGATGACCATTAAAAAACAAAAAATCATGAGTAAACCAATATTAGCAATTTATGCTCGTAAATCTGGAAGTAATAAAAATGATACAAGTATCGACCATCAAATAAATGGAGGTATTAAATATGCAAATTCTAATGATTTAGATTATATTGAATATGTTGATGAAAATATTTCGGGTACTAAAGGGCTAGATACTTTTGATGTATTAGACTCTAATTTCAGTAAAGTAGAATATTTTGACAGACCACAATTCGCCCAAATGATTCTTGATATAAAAAAAGATAAAATAAATGCCATTTGGGTTTATAATCAAGATAGAATAGAACGAAACACGAATATTTGGCTGATGTTCGCTACGTTAGTATTAGATAATAAAATAGATTTCATAGTTAATGGACAAACTGTAGACCTTAATGACCCAATGACCAAAATGATGAGCACTATTTTTTCAGTATTCAATGAATATTATGCTATGACTACTTCTTTAAGAGTTAGACCAGCACATAGAACAAATGCAAAAAGGGGTAAAACTCATGGGATGATAGCTTATGGTTATAAACGTCACCCAACAACTGGAAAATACACAATTGATAAAGCTCAAGAAAAAATAATAAAGGAGATTTTTAATATGTACTTGTTAGATAATCTTGGGACTTACAAAATAGCAAAGACACTTAATAAAAGAGGAGTTAAAACGTCTTATGCAACTAAAACAGGTTTTTTTAAACAGAAAAGAAATATACATCAAATAGAACGAAAAAAAGAAGATACTACTTGGTCAGGTTCAACTATTAGCGGTATAGTAAAAAACACTATTTACAAAGGGTACAAATACCATAGTGATATTAAAGTTGAAACGCCAGTAATAATTGAGCCTAAAATTTGGGAAAAAGTAAATGAGTTACTTCACTCTAACCGTAGAGTAGGAAAAAGAGCAACATATCATTATCTATTAGAAGATTTTATTTTTTGTAGTCACTGCAAAAATATACTTATTGGGAAAAAACGTTTAACTAGTAAGGAAAGTGCTTATAAATGTTCAACTAAACAACGAGATATATCAATATGTAAACATTCTAGAGGGTTATCTATTCCTAAGTTAGAAACTTTCATAATAAAGCATCTTTTTGAAAACTCCGCTCTCAAAGATATGCTAATGGCACAGCCGCAAGACAATAATCTTATCAAAGTAACAGAAGATAAAATAGGTGATGCAAATTCTAAACTAGTTAAATTAAGACGAAATAAATCGAATCTACTAAAATTACTTGATAGCGAAGTTGAATTAGATAATCCCAATGAAATGATAGACTCTTTAAACAAAGTGAATAGAATAATATCAAGTGCTCTTGAAAAGATTCAGGTTTTAAATAATCGATTGGATACTTTAAATCAAACAAAGCGTAGAGTGGAAGTTAAAAATACAATTGAAGGTATTGCAAACGACTATTCTTTTGAAACGTTACGTAGAGGTGTCAGAAAACTCATTGAAAGTATAAAGTTACAATATGTAGATATTGGTGATAAACGCTATCATAATATATATATCAATTATGTGGGGACTAAAACAACTACCATGTTTAGAACTAATAGAACAGCAATAAATTTTGAATGTATTGGTATCAAAAAAGAACAATTAACTAGGGTTGTTGTAAGTCCAAAACTACAAGAGCTACTATCTCAATCACCAATGGGGGCTGAAATGTTAGAAAGATATGCTGGTACAGAATCTGATACTTTTATTTCAGCTGGTCATTCTTTATTCAATATTAAGATTGATAAAGACAACTTAGTTTTGTTTGATTAATTATTAAAAACCTTCAAAAACACCCAACCCAAAAAGAGCAAAATCATATTTTACAGGGTCATTTGCATTTAGCATTCGTAAGCTCGTATCTAATTCCACTACTGCTTTAGCATCATTTTGCTTTCTGGTCAGTAAACCTAATTTACGAGCTACGTTACCTGAATGAACGTCTAATGGACATGAAAGTATACTTGGTGATATGTTTTTCCAAAGCCCAAAATCTACTCCCGAAGAGTCATTTCTCACGAGCCACCTAAGCCACATATTAATTTTTTTACAAGCAGATTTCTTAATAGGGTCAGATACATGTTTAGTAGTTCTCAATGGATGTGGTATTTCAAAAAATATCTTTTTCAATTCATGTATCGCTGGTTGTAATGAGTCATTAGTAGCATAAGTATTAAATATGTTTTCTAAACCATTATGATTGCTATATATGTGTTTAAGCGCTTTTATAAAGTGGATAAAATCTATTGAATTAAACGTTCGATGAACAAAACCGTCTAATTGTTCTAAATGATGTTCTTCATGATTCATAACGAAATCATAAGGTGAATTACCTAAGAGTTCCATCATTCTATTTCCATTCTTAACAATCATCTTTCGGTTCCCCCATGCAATAGTAGCAGCTAAAAAACCAGATATTTCAATATCTTCTTTTAAGTTGTATTTGTGTGGAATACTAATCGGGTCAGGTTCAATAAAGTCGAATCTATTGTATTGATGAACCTTTGAGTCTAGAAAGTCTTTTAAATTATCGATGTTCAATACTAATCATTTATTATATGAAACAAACTTAAACAATATTGAAGAACCTTGTTAACTTTATGTTATGAAGTATTTTTCTAAATTTCAATTTGTTTTAGTAAATGCAAAAAATGATATTATTTGTCAACGTTATTTTCAAATTAATGGATATAAAGAAGATATTTTCGTTAATATTTTTATCATTAAAGAATTGATTGATTTGTGTACCAATCTAATCAAAAATGATTTAAAGATTCAAAGTGAAAAATATCAATATAAGCAAAACAAAATTATTCACCCCAGCAAAACAAAACCTATTAAACATAGTGTTTATATAGTGTTTAAAATTATTGTTGATGATAGAATAAGAATAATTAAATCAATTCCAACGGGTATCTATCCATCAAAAATTAGATATAACATCAATATTAGAAAACAGATTTCACCTATAATCCAATCGATACAAGACACTCTTTCAAAGAAATTTTGTATGCATATATAATTACAACTGCTTTACACATATTATTTTTCTGTACTACCTTTTATAAACTAATAACATGTTTAATCTTTTTGCGGCAGATCCTTTTAAAGGATCAGAAATGTGTTTAGTTGTTCTTTGTGGGTGTGGAATTTCAAAAAATAGTTTTTTAAGCTCATGAATTGCTGGCTGAAGAGAAGTAGTAGTTTGGTGTTTTTGAAATACACTTTCTAGTCCATTATGATTCGTGTAAATGTGTTGTAACGCTTTTATAAAATATGTAAAATCTATTGCGTTAAAAGTTCTGTGTACAAAACCTTCTAATTGTTCCAGGTGATGTTCTTGATGATTCAGGATAAAATCATAAGGAGACTCTCCCATTAATTGTATCATTCGATGACTATTTTTGATAATCATCTTTCTGTTTCCCCAAGCAATAGTAGCGGCTAAAAAACCAGAGATTTCAATATCCTCTTTTTGAGTAAATAAATGAGGAATTTGTACTGGGTCACTATCAATAAACTCAGGAGTATTGTATTCAATTACTTTTTCGTCAAGAAAAGCTTTTAGTTCTTTAGTATTCATTAAGCAACGATGTTACCATCTTTCATTACTAATTTTCTATCGGCCATATCTGCAAGTGTTTCGTTATGGGTAACGATTACAAAAGTTTGTCCAAATTTATCTCGTAATTCAAAAAATAAATTATGAAGGTTTTCTGCACTTTCAGAATCTAAATTACCAGATGGTTCATCTGCAAAAATAACTTTCGGATTGTTAATTAAAGCTCTTGCAACTGCAACACGTTGTTGTTCTCCTCCAGAAAGCTCTGTTGGCTTGTGTTCATACCGATGAGATAAACCTAAAAAATCTAATAACTCTTTTGCTTTTTCTTCGGTTTCAGTTTTGCTCTTTCCTCCAATATAAGCAGGGATGCATACATTTTCTAGAGCTGTAAACTCAGGTAATAATTGATGAAATTGAAAAATGAAGCCGATATTTTCATTTCTGAATTTAGCTAGTTTTTTCTCTTTTAAAGTATTGATTACCTCACCATTGATTGCAAGAGAGCTGTCAGTATTATTTTTATCTATAAAATCTAAAGTTCCTAGTATTTGCAATAATGTAGTTTTTCCTGCACCCGAACATCCAACAATGGAAACAATTTCACCTTTTTTAATGTGTAAATCAACACCTTTTAAAACATGTAAGTTGTTGTAATATTTATGTATGTTTTTTGCTAATATCATTTCTTGTAAATAAGAAAGTGAAATTAGTTAAAAACTAGGTATCCACCCAATTATGAGTTTGATTTTTTTAATGATTTCTTGAGGCTATTATAATCTAAGTAATATACAAGCTTTAAAGAAAAAGTTTGTTTTAAAGGTTCTTTAAATAGAGTGTCAATACTATTAGTATATCCAATTTTAGACTCTTCGGTTTGATTAAATAATTGATTTCTGTATAACGCAATTAATTGACTTCCTGGTGCAAACTGCCAAGAATACTTCAAGTCAAAGTTCCATACATTGTAGTTGATGTTTGGATTGCTATAATTTGAATCATTTATTAATGTCTGTTGTACCTTATAGTTGTTATTAGAAGATAATCGTCCATTTTCTTCAAGAGTAAATAATTGGTCTTCATAATCAACAGAAGTCCAGTAATTTCTTAATGTAAGGGTAAGGCCGTGAAGGGTATTGAAATTGTAACTCCCTGATAAACTATTTATGGTTGTTTTTTGATCTCGCTGACCAAAAAGTATATTATCGTTTGAATAAGTAGTAACATAACCTCTATCTCTAGCGTCTTCACTAAATTCAAATGAATAGTTAATTTTAAATTTATCACTTAATCTAATAATAGGGCTAATTCTATACCAATAATCAAATGAATCTCTACCGTTTTCAAATAAAGTATTAAATCCAATATTAGCGTCTATCGCAAGGATGTTATTGTAATTTGAGGAGATCCAAACGTTAGAGTTTAAAACATTTTCATAAATAAAATATCTCCCTTCTGTTCTTGGTTCAAAATAATCATATTGCTTACCAACTTGGAAATTAATATTTCCACCCATGTCATGTAATTTTTTATTTTTCGCATAGAAATTTACACCTAAATTTTTCCCTGTATATGTGTTCGGATTGTATAACTGGTTGTAGTTAAACCATGTATTAATACTTAAGCTATTAAATTTTTTGGTAGGTTTAAAGGTTCTATATGAGGCATCTATAGAAAAATTATTATAATTATTTTGCCTTGAAATACCGAAATCATTGATGTCATATTTTTTATCAGACAAGTTATGGGAAACTCTATATTGATAGTTTCCACTAATTTTCCCAATTGATAAATTGGTATTAAAACCTGTTTGAGTATCATCGTCTAGGTTTAGATTACTCATTTTCACATGACCACGTACATTATATTTATTAGCTTTATTAGATAAACTAACTAAAGCTCCAGTCACATTTGCATCTCTATAATGACCGTTTCTAGTAACATTTGTATTTATTAAACTAACGGAAGAGTTTTTATTAAACTGTTGATCTAAAACTAAAACATTATAATTGGTAAAAGGCTCTGTAGTTACTCTTCTAGTTTCTCCTGTTACGTTATTACTAATTTTTGCTTCTGTTTTTTCTGTGATTGCATTAAAAACACCAATACCTAAACCTTTTTTTGTCCTTCCAGATATTTTAATAGCATTTAGCATTTTTACTTCACTTGGATTATCAATTACTGATTCATTTGTATTTAAATTTGATTCATCAAAATATTCTGAAGGGGCGTTTCCTATCCTACGTGAATAAAATAATCCTCCTTTATTGAATAAATCTACTCCTTCAGTAAAAAATTGACGTTGTTCAGAAAAAGTTTGCTCAAAGGGACCTAAGTTTAATGAGGCATTATCAACACTTGTTTGACTGAAATCAGGTATTAAAGTAGCGTCTAAAGTGAAATTTTCACTAATACCATACTTAATATCCAATCCGGCACTAAAGTTACTTTCAGATGTACCGTCAAAACGTGTTTCCGTACCAGAAATAAAGGGGTAAAAACTTAATCGAGTAGGTGGAGAAATGTTTTTTAGTCCTTTTAATTCACCATGATATAAACCAATGTTACCTTTTGTAGTATCAATAGGATTCCATGTAAATTGCTCTAAGCTTCGTCTAAAATGTCTATGGAAGTTTAATCCCCATGTTTGTGGGCCTTTATTAGAAAAACGTAGTGCTGAGTATGGAATTTTCATCTCAACAATCCAACCATCATCTACTATTTTAACTTGACTTTCCCAAACTGCATTCCAACTAAAGTCTTCTCCGTTACTAGGATTGGAAACAGCATCTGCTTGATTTCCTGAACTAAAAACAAAAAATTCAGTATCGTTTTGTGCATCATTATTAGGGTTAAAAATTACTCCAAAGAAATCTGATTGCCCAAAATTATCTCTAGTATTAAATTGACGCATTATTTCATCGGGAGTGTCATATAAATATGCGCCTATATATATTGCAGTATCATCATATGTTATTTTTACAATAGTTTTGTTTGTATCCGTTTCGGTTACACCCATTGTTGGTCTAAACTGAACAAATTCTTTGGCTTCATCTGCATTTTTCCAAGCTTCATCGTCTAAAACGCCATCTATTTTTGGCGCATTTGAAGTTTTAACAATTGAATATTCCTTTTTTACTATATCTAATTGTGCAAAACTAAAAGAATATGAAAATAATAAGATGAAAAGTAATGATTTCATAAATTGAATTGATTGATGGAACAAAATTACAATTAAGCAAATAAGATAATTCATAAATAAAAGTTAAAACTATGGTAATAAAAGATGGTTTTATATTCGAATAAATGACCTAATTATAGAAATTAAGTTAATTTAGTACTCTGAATTTATAAGAATAAATTTTATCATGGGATACAAGCATTATGAAGAGTATACAGAGGAAACCACAGCTGAAATTAAAGCTAGATACACTCAAATAATAGAAGGAATAGGAGAAGATATAAACCGTGAAGGATTATTGAAAACCCCTGAACGAGCTTCTAAAGCAATGCAGTTTTTAACCCAAGGATACGATTTGGACGCAGCAGAAATTTTAAAAAGTGCTATGTTTAAAGAAGATTATAATAACATGGTTATCGTAAAGGATATTGAATTATACTCGCTTTGTGAACATCATATGCTACCTTTTTTCGGAAAAGCTCATATTGCTTACATCCCTAACGGACATATAGTTGGTTTGAGTAAGTTGCCTAGGATTGTAGATGTGTTTTCTAGACGTTTACAAGTACAAGAAAGGTTAACTGATCAAATTCTTAAATGTATTGAAGATACATTAAAACCACAAGGGGTTGCAGTTGTTATTGAAGCTTCACATATGTGTATGATGATGCGTGGGGTGCAAAAACAAAACTCAACGACTACGACATCTGGGTTTACAGGAGCTTTTAAAAATCAAGAGACAAGAAACGAATTTTTAAAATTAATTACATCGGATTTAAGCTAATTTATACTGTATGTTTTAGAGGGGGTAAGCCTATAATTTAGTTTTGCCATAATTTTAGAAGCAGTATTTGTGTATTAATACAATTTTTCACAAACTATCAGGAGTGTTCTTTACGGAGAAAGCACATGTACAAACCGCTTTTAAGGTGGGTATATGCTTTTAGTTTACTGACGCCATTTCTGGTTTATATGATATGTCGTGGAAAATTAATCCCACTGGTGGGTTTTAATACTTGAAAAACGAAATCATTTGCTTAAATTTGCGTTCCAATTATTGAAAGAAGTAGCATGTTAGAAAGATTACAATTTGTAAAACAACGTTTTGATGAAGTATCGGATTTGATTATCCAACCAGATATTATCATGGATCAAAAACGATATATAGCCTTGAACAGAGAGTATAAGGATTTGCGTATCATGATGGAAAAGCGTGATCAATATGTTGAGCTTACAAATAATATTGTAGAATCTAACGAAATTATAAAAGATGGTTCTGATGCAGAAATGGTTGAAATGGCCAAAATGCAATTAGACGAAGCTAAAGATCAATTGCCAGCTTTAGAGGAAGAAATTAACTTATTAATGATTCCTAAAGATCCCGAGGATGCGAAAAACGTTGTAGTTGAACTTCGTGCTGGTACTGGAGGAGATGAAGCTAGTATTTTTGCTGGAGATTTATATCGTATGTATTCTAAATACGCGAGTGATAAAGGATGGAAAGTTGATGTTGTAAATGTAAGTGAAGGTACTTCAGGAGGATTTAAAGAAATTATTTTTGAAGTTTCAGGAGAAGATGTCTACGGAACTTTGAAATATGAATCTGGTGTACACCGTGTACAACGTGTACCACAAACAGAAACACAAGGTAGAGTTCATACTTCAGCAGCAACAGTAATAGTATTACCAGAAGCAGAAGAGTTTGATGTTCAGTTGGATATGCAGGATGTACGTATTGAACGTACAACATCTACAGGGCCTGGTGGTCAATCAGTAAACACAACGTATTCTGCAATTAAGTTACATCATGAGCCAACAGGTATGATTGTAAGTTGTCAGGATCAAAAATCATCACATAAAAATTTAGAGAAAGCCTTAAAAGTATTACGTTCTCGTTTATACGAATTAGAACTTGCTAAAAAACAGGCAGCAGATTCTGCTACTCGTAAAAGTTTAGTAGCTTCTGGTGATAGGTCTTCAAAAATTAGAACTTACAATTATCCACAAGGAAGGGTTACTGATCATAGAATAGGATTAACACTATATGATTTGCCAAATATTGTAAATGGAGATATTCAGAAAATAATTGACGAGTTAAAAATTGTTGTTAACACAGAAAAGTTAAAAGCAGCTTCTGACGAAATTTAAAAAGAATTTAATTCCCGCTTTCATGCGGGAATTTTTATATGTTATAGTTTAGAGATTATATAATGACAACAGAACAACTAGTAGAACAGATAAAGGCAAAAAAATCATTTTTATGTATTGGTTTAGATGTCGATTTAAATAAAATCCCTCAACATTTATTAGCAACTGAAGATCCTATTTTCGAATTCAATAAAGCTATTATAGATGCTACACATCATTTATGTGTTTCTTATAAACCTAATACAGCTTTTTATGAAGCGTATGGTTTAAAAGGTTGGAAGTCGTTAGAAAAGACTATTCAATATTTAAATACGAATTACCCTGAAATATATACTATTGCTGATGCTAAACGTGGAGATATAGGAAACACTTCTACTATGTATGCAAAAGCTTTTTTAGAGGACTTAGCCTTTGATTCAGTAACTGTGGCGCCTTATATGGGTAAAGATTCTGTAGAACCTTTTTTAGCTTTTAAAGACAAGCATACTATTATGTTGGCTTTGACGTCAAATAAAGGAGCATTCGATTTTCAAACATTGGAAACAAACGGACAAGAATTATACAAACAAGTTTTGGAAACTTCTAAAACATGGGAGAATTCAGAAAATCTAATGTATGTTGTTGGAGCTACAAAAGCAGAATATTTTAAAGAAATTCGTAAGATAGTTCCTAATAGTTTCTTGTTGGTCCCAGGTGTAGGTGCACAAGGAGGTAACTTACAAGATGTTTGTAAATATGGGATGTCTGATAATGTAGGTTTATTGATTAATTCTTCTAGAGGAATTATTTACGCTGGAAATGATGAGCATTTTGCTAAAGCTGCAGCTAGTAAAGCTAAAGAGTTACAAGAGCAGATGGAGGAAATATTAAATAGCTAGTTAGAGTCTTACAAATTCTTAGGACAGAGAGAAGTAATCAACTTAGAGGTGTTTAAGAATATTTTATAATCCAGTTAAATGAAAATTACTGATCAACTTAATAGAAGCTTGACTTTTAAAGAAACTCCAAAACGAATTGTGTCTTTGGTGCCTTCTCAAACTGAGTTATTAGTTGATTTAGGGTTAGAAAATAGTATTGTTGGACTAACTAAATTTTGTGTTCATCCAGTTCATTTACGAAAATCAAAAACTATCGTTGGTGGAACAAAACAAGTTCATTACGATAGAATAAAAGCATTACAACCAGATATTATTCTTTGTAATAAAGAAGAAAATACTAAAGAAATGGTTGAAGAGTTGGAGAAAATTGCTCCTGTTCATGTTTCGGATATTTATACAATAGAGGATACTATTGTTTTAATGAAACAGTATGGAGAGTTGTTTTCTGTTCAAGAAAAAGCTTCGGTAATCACAAATGATCTTACGGATTTAGTAATTGATTTTAAATCCTACATAGCAAAAAAATCAGTAAAAAAAGTTGCTTATTTTATTTGGAGAAAACCTTGGATGGTTGCAGGAAACAATACCATAATAGATCACTTATTATCTATAAATAAGTTTGAAAATGTATTTGCGAATATACCTAGATATCCTGAAGTGGATATTAGCTCATTGATTGAAACAAATAAACCAGATTTTGTGTTCTTATCTAGCGAACCTTATCCTTTTAAAGAAAAACACATTAAAGAGCTAAAAGAAATATTACCAAAGGTAAATATTCAACTAGTGGACGGTGAATATTTTTCGTGGTATGGAACAAGGCTACTTAGTGCATTTAAGTATTATAAAACTTTGCACAAGTTACTTGACAGCATGGTTTAATATCCAAACTTAATTCGATTAATCTTTTCTAATAAACGCATAGCTTTGTATGCTGCTAAGTCACTTATTGTACTGTTTGTGTATTTAAAATTATATGCTTTTTCAACAAGTTTTTTGTAACGAGCTTCTAATCGTGAAGTACCTCTGTATGTATCTAATTCGGCTAACATTTTAGTGTAATTAATTGGTTATGAGTGATTTAAAGGTAGTGAAAAATATATGAAGCAACAAGGTATTATTAGTTAAACTTTTGTGAATGTGTGGTTTACATAATTGTATTGCATAAAAAAACCTTCAAAAATTTATTTTGAAGGTTTTTGTGTTGTTAAAAAGGAAGGCTTAATCTTGTAAAGCAAATACTTTTTGTAATAAAGAAGTGGTTCTAGAACCAACTTTGTTTCTTATTTCTTTTTCCTCAACAGCTATCATAGTATAAACTCCTTTTAAAGCTTCGTTTGTAGTATAGTCTGTTAAGTCTGGGTTTACTTTTTTAACAAATGGTATACTGTTATATTTAGTAATGATATTACTCCATACTTTGTCGGCACCAACTTTAGCAAATGAATTTTTAATCACCGGGTTAAATTTAGCGTATAAAGCATTTTTGGTACCTGTTTGTAGGTATGTAGTTGCAGCATTGTCATTTCCTAATAAAATGTTTTTAGCATCATTAAAAGTAATTCCTTTAACAGCATCTATAAAAATAGGTGTAGCTTCTCCAACAGCATCTTCTGCAGCTCTATTTAATACTTTTATACCTTCATCAGCTAAACTACTTAATCCAATATCACGTAATGCTTTATCGACTTTCTTTAATTCTTCTGGTAACAATATTTTTACCAATTGATTATTTAAAAAACCATCTTTTTGAGTTAGTTTAGAAACTTGTTTGTCGATTCCTAGGTCAAGTGCTTCTCTTAATCCTGCTCCTATGTCAGCATTTGAGAGTATTCCATTAGTTTGCTCTGGTAAGTTATCTACAACTTGTTGTAGTTCTGCACAACTAGTAATTAAAAAAATAGCTGAAATAGCGAAAATCTTACGTATCATAATTATATATAAATTTAGGTTCAAATGTACAATTTTATTCGTGCATGTATGGTTTATGAAGTTCTTCTTGAGTAAATAAAATAAGCTCATTAAAAAATGAAGTAAACTCTTTTTCAAAATCTAAATAGAACTCTTGTAGTTCAACCACAGCAAGATTCATCTTTGACCTATTTTTTGTTCTACGGTTCATACCCTCCAATACTTTGGTAATACCTTCAATACTGGCATAACTTAATAACCAGTTATCCTGGGTCATAAATGGAAATATTTTTTGTACCTGTAAGGGGAGTACTTCAAAATTATCTTCTAATAAATCATAAAAACCTTCCACATATTCTTCTAAAGGAATATCGGAATATGTTAACCAATTTTTGGCTAAAAAGTGATCATATAATATGTCTACAATAACACTAGCATAATGGCCGTAGTTTTCATAGAGTCTTTTTTTACTCAATTTAACGGTTAAATGACTATCTGTAAACGTGTCAATATGCCGATGTAGTATAATTCCTTTTTGAATTTCTAAAGGATATTCCAAGTATTGTTTCCCTCTTATGCTATCGGAAATAAAGTTACCGATTTTCAAATTATCGTTATTTCCCGAGAGGTATATGTGTGCTAAAAAGTTCATGGTCTAAATTTATAAAAAGAGAATTAATAAATAGGGTATCTAATTGTATATTTGTGATAATAAAAAATTAAAAGATGACCTTAATAAAATCGATATCAGGAATTAGAGGAACAATAGGTGGTGCAGTAGGAGAAAATTTAACTCCTGTTGATGCAGTAAAATTTGCAGCGGCTTATGGAACTTGGTTGAAAAATGATAGAAATAAAGAAACATATAGAGTAGTTGTTGGTAGAGATGCTCGAATTTCTGGTAATATGATCCAGGATTTAGTAATGAATACCTTAATAGGATTAGGAATTCATGTGATAGATTTAGGTTTGTCAACTACACCTACAGTGGAAATAGCTGTACCTTTAGAACATGCTGACGGAGGTATTATTTTAACAGCATCGCATAATCCAAAACAATGGAATGCTTTAAAATTATTAAACAGTAAAGGAGAGTTTTTAAATGGAGTAGAAGGGGCTAAAATTTTAGACATTGCTGAAAAGGATGGCTTTGATTTTGCTGAGGTTGATGATTTAGGAAAAATCACTAAAAATGATGCTTATATTGATATTCATATTGATGAGGTATTAGATTTAGATTTAGTTGATGCTGAATTAATTAAAAAAGCCAATTTTAAGGTAGTAGTTGATGGAGTAAATTCTACAGGAGGAATTGCTATACCTTTATTATTAGATCGTTTAGGAGTGAATACAGTAAAGCTTTATTGCGAACCTAACGGAGAGTTTCCGCATAATCCTGAACCTTTAAAAGAAAACTTAACAGATATATCAAAATTAGTTGTTAAAGAAAATGCTGATTTAGGTATTGTAGTAGACCCTGATGTTGATCGTTTAGCATTGATTTGTAATGATGGTGAAATGTTTGGTGAGGAGTATACCTTGGTGGCTTGTGCAGATTTTGTGTTAAGTAAAACAAAAGGAAATACCGTTTCTAATATGTCTTCATCAAGAGCATTGCGTGATGTTACAGAAAAACATGGTGGAACTTATGAAGCTTCTGCGGTAGGAGAGGTGAATGTAGTTGAGTTAATGAAAAAAAACAATGCTATTATAGGAGGAGAAGGTAATGGAGGTATTATTTATCCAGCATCTCATTATGGTAGAGATTCTTTAGTTGGTGTAGCTCTATTTTTAACACATTTAGCGGAACAACAAGTAACTGTACGTGAATTAAGAGATTCTTACCCTAGTTATTTTATGAGTAAAAATAAAATTCAATTAACACCTCAGTTAGATGTTGATGGAATTTTAAAAGCGATGGAAGAAAAATATACTCATGAAAACATAACTACTGTTGATGGAGTAAAAATTGATTTCGCTGAAAACTGGGTGCATTTAAGAAAGAGTAATACAGAACCAATTATTAGAATATATACAGAAGCTAAGTCACAAGAATTAGCGGATGATTTGGCTCAAAAAATTATTAATGAGATAAAAGCAATCGCTAATATTTAAGAATTATTTAACTATAATAAGTAAGTTTTAAGATTAAATTCGTCTTAATTAAATAACAAAATTTAAAACTATCATGAAAAAATTATTATTATCAATTTTTTGCCTTGGAATCATAGGTGTAAGTAATGCACAAATTAAAACCCCTCAAGCTAGTCCAGCTACAAAGGTTGAACAAAAAGTAGGATTAACAGATGTAACTTTAGAATATTCAAGACCTGGAGTTAAAGGAAGAACTGTTTTTGGTAATTTAGTTCCTTTTGGAAAATTATGGAGAACTGGAGCAAATGCTAATACAAAAATCACTTTTTCTGACGATGTAAAAATTGATGGACAAGAATTAAAAGCTGGAAGTTATGCTATCTACACTAGGCCAACAGCTACTACTTGGGATGTGTATTTTTATAATGATACTACAAACTGGGGAACACCACAAAAATGGGACGAAACTAAAGTTACAGCAAAGGTTACTGCAAAAGTTGCAAGCTTATCTTCTAATGTAGAATCTTTTACAATCTCAATTGATAATCTTAAAAATGATTCTGCGGTTGTTACTATTGCATGGGAGAATACTTCAGTATCTGTCCCTTTTTCGGTTCCAACTGGTAAGAAAACGATTGCAAGTATAACAAAGGCTATGAAAGGACCTAGTGCAGGAGATTATTTTTCAGCAGCTAAATATTATTTAGATGAAGGAAAATCTATTACAGAAGCAAAAACTTGGATTGATAAGGCTATTGATATGACTAAAGATGAGCCTAGATTTTGGTATTTAAGACAACAGTCTTTAATTTATGCTAAGTCAGGATCAAAGAAAGAAGCTATTTCTATAGCGAAAGTTTCTATGAAGTTGGCAGAAAAAGCAGGAAATGCTGATTATGTTAAAATGAATAAAGATTCTATTAAAAAATGGAGTAAATAATTAACTACTTTTTTAAGAAACAAAAAGAGCCAATATCAATGATATTGGCTCTTTTTATGTTTTGTGATATCGTGTTTACTTATTTCTTCTCAATAACTGTAAAGTAATTGCGATACTTATAGTAAGGAAACATCCAAATAGATTAAGCCATAAATAAGGCATCCAATCAAAAGACCACCCTATTATAACAATTATTTGTGTGATTATAGCTGCGACAAATACAGCTTGTGATTTAACAATTTTAAAGAAAAAGGCTAGTAAGAAAATACCTAAAATATTACCATAGAAAATAGAACCTATTATATTAACCAACTGAATTAAGTTTTCAAATAAAGTTCCATAACAGGCAAAAAATATAGCAAGAGCACCCCAACCGAAAGTAAACCATTTTGTTGCTTTTACATAATGTAAATCTTCTCTTTTTATTTTATGATTTCTTTTATATAAATCTATTGTTGTAGTTGTTGCTAAAGCATTTAATTCGCTTGCGGTACTAGACATAGCTGCACTAAGAATTACAGCTAATAGAAGTCCAACTAATCCTTTGGGTATATTGTTTAATATGAAATTTAGAAATACGTAATCTTTATCATTTTTCTCAGCGACAATATTGGCTTTTGAAATAAGTTCTTTTGCCTGAGTTCTATACTCGGAATCTTTTTGGTTTAATATTCTTCTAGTTTCATCATCGTTAACATCTAAATTGAAAATTAACTGTTGATTTTCAGAATGCTCTTGTTCTAGGGCTGTATATTCATTTGCGTATTCTGTTTCCAGTATTTGACTTTTTACTTTAGGATTAAAATGAATAGGAGAGGCGTTGAATTGGTAAAAAATAAAGACCATTACACCAACAAGTAAAATAAAAAATTGCATTGGTATTTTAAGTGCAGCGTTAAATAATAATCCTAACTGACTTTCTTTAACCGATTTTCCGGACAAGTATCTTTGTACTTGACTTTGGTCGGTTCCAAAATATGATAATGCTAAAAATGTTCCTCCAATTATTCCACTCCAAAATGTATATCTATTTTCTAAATTAAAAGAGAAATCTAATACTTTCATTTTTCCAGAAACCCCTGCGATATCTATTGCTTTTCCAAAACTAACAGATTCGGGTAAATAGCTAAGGATTAAGTAAAATGCAATAAACATCCCTGTCATGATTATAAACATTTGTTGTTTTTGCGTAACACTTACGGCCTTTGTCCCGCCAGAAACGGTGTATATTATTACAAGAATACCTATTATTAAGTTTAGGGTTTTTAAATCCCAACCTAAAATACTAGATAAAATTATAGCTGGTGCAAATATTGTTATACCTGCTGCTAACCCTCTTTGTATTAGGAATAAAATAGCGGCTAAAGTCCTTGTTTTTAAATCAAAACGTTGTTCTAGGTATTCATATGCAGTATAGACTTTTAACTTATGGTAGATAGGTATGAATACTAAACAAATTATTATCATGGCTATAGGTAAACCAAAGTAAAACTGTACGAATCCCATTCCGCTATGAAACGCCTGTCCTGGGGTGGATAAAAATGTAATAGCACTTGCTTGAGTTGCCATAACAGATAAACCTATGGTCCACCATTTTCCATCACCTCCTTTTATGTATTCTTTTATAGTTACTTGTCCTCTGGTTTTCCAGACACCATAAATAACAATAAATAATAATGTTCCTATTAAAATAACCCAATCAAGTGTTTGCATATTAATTATATATTGAGGTTATTAAATAAAACAACGCTATATATATAGCATTTACAACCAGTACAACGGTGTATATTTTCTTCCAATGGTATTTTTTATTTTTCATCTTTTTCTTTTCCTAATGAAACTAAATTAGCAAATAGTCGATAAGCACCAGTTACCCCTGCAGGGAATTCCCTAAAAAAACTTAACCCTGTATATATATAATTTCCAGAGCCATATTTTGCAACTAGTAGACTTCCTTCTTTTTTTGATTCTCCTTTGTCATGCATTGAAAGAATAGGAGTGAAGGCTTTATCCCATTCATTAGGGAAATACAGGCCTCGTTCTTGTACCCATCCATCAAAGTCTTTTTGAGTTATCTTATTTGGGAAATTTAAAACTTCATGATTTGGGTTGATGAAAGTAACTTCAGCAAATTCATCGGTAACCCTATCACGAGATAACTTTAAAGGGTATGGCGCAATTTTATTCGTTTTTAAGCGATGACTAGTATTGTATTGTACAATCATATTTCCGCCATTTTTAACGTAATTAAAAAGGATTTCCTGTTTGAATGTAATATCATTTAAAACGTTGTACGCTCTAATGCCTAAAATAATAGCATAATATTTTTCTATATTTTCGGTAGTAATATCTCGTGTCTTTATGGTTTGGACATTATACCCTATATGTTTTAAGCTTTCTACAGTTACGTCACCAGAACCTTTTATATAGCCAATTAATTGTCCTCTTTTCTCTATGTTTAGTTTTACCGCTTTTGCTTGGGAGGGTAAAAGAATCATCTGTTTAGGAATATGATCATAATTAATTTCGATTAATTTTTTATCATAAATTTTATTGTCCATATTTATTTGAGAACTAATAATACCTTCAGATTGTTCTTTTGTTGCTAAAACATCAAAACTTAGTGTTTTTGTTTCGTTTTTATTTACTAAAGAAAAAGCAATTTTTTCAGGAGAAACTTTCCATCCTTTAGGGATGTTTAACTTTAAATCTCCAGAGATACTATCCTTTCCTGCTTTAACGATAATATTTATTTTCTTTGGCTTTTGGTTGTTAAAAATATATACATCTTGTTCAAACGAGGAGCTTACTTCTGGTATGATTTGAAATGATTCATATATTTCACCTTTTGCAGGATCTGTATATTTATAAATGATGTTCTTAATAAAAGTAATGGGTGTATTTTCTATAATTAAATCAAATTTAATTACGGAAGATTTAGGGGTTTCAGGTAAGCCAATGTTTAATTTATTCTCCACATTATACATTCCAGTAGTTCCTTTTCTTTTTAACCAATAGGGGGTTGTTAAGTCTTCTTTTTCGGAGATGTATGCTTCTAAATCTAAATTAAAGGGCTTGTTGGATAGCAAAGTTTTATTTTGAATATAGTCCTTATTTGATAATCCAATATTACTTAGCTTAATATTGCTATTTCCTCTTTGTATTACTTCAACAGCAATTTTATTTGTGACATCTAAATTTGCTGAAGGGCTTTTAGAAACACCTTCAAGAAATAATCCACTGCAGGCTTCAATAATTAGAGAGATCTCTTTTGTTTTTTGATTCTTCCAGTGTTTATCTTCTATTTTTTGAATAAGTACATATGCCTTCATTAACTCTTTTACGTGAATAGAAGGGGCCTGGAAATTAAAATTAGCCTCAATATTTTTTAAAATACGGCCTATTTCAGTTCCTCCTTTAATTCTATTCCATGAGGTATCAATTCCTTCAAATAGATTATTGTTGTTTGGAAAATCACCTTTTATATGTTCTAAATATTCTTGTCTTTCTCCTCTAGTACCTGAACTTCCAAAACCTTGACATTTATGTTGACTTCTACTTAAAGCTGCAATTTCTGTATTAGACAATCCTTTAGAAGGGTAGTATACGCCAATGTCTACATTAATAAGTTTAGATTTATCTGCTTTATTGAACTTCTCTCTGCTGCCATAAAACCACCAAGAAGTATTGAATAAAAGTCGCTTAGGTTGCCAAGTATCATAATGTTCTAGTTGATTAGGGTATTCATTGGAGTCGTTAGCTTTATCAAATGCCTCAACGCTAAGCATAGCAGATGAGGTATGATGACCGTGAGTTGTACCTGGGCTTCGATGGTCAAATCTATTGACGATTACATCTGGTCTGAATTTTCTGATGGCCCAAATCACATCATTTAAAACTTCTTTTTTATTCCAAATTGCTAAGGTTTCATCAGGGTGTTTTGAATATCCAAAATCATTAGCTCTAGTAAAAAATTGTTCACCACCATCTATTCGTCTAGCTGAAAGTAACTCTTGAGTACGTAAAACCCCAAGTGATTCTCTTAATTCAGGTCCTATTAAGTTTTGACCGCCATCTCCCCGGGTAAGTGATAGATATGCAGTTCTTGCATGTGTGTTATTTGAAAGATATGAAATTAGGCGTGTGTTTTCATCATCAGGATGTGCAGCAACATATAAAACAGATCCTAAGAAGTTTAATTTTTTAATTTTATCATGTATTTCGGAAGAGGATAATTTTTCAGGACTTTGTGCTTTTAAACTAAAATTGATAGCAATAGAAAAGATTAAAAGAAGATTTAATTTGTGCATTTTTTTATTGTTTGATCAAATATATTAAAACTAAGAATCTTGAGGTGTTAATATTTTATTAATACAGTGTAAATTTTTATACATAATTTATGTTTATTGTATACTTTTTTATATCTAAAGTTAGTTCACAACATATAATGTGCCTTTTGCAACATATAATTTTTTTAGGAAATTGTTGTGCTTACATTTGGAGTATAATTGGTTTTTTATTAAATTAATTATCAATATTGGTTAGTTTACAAAACCCTATTTCTCCCCAAAGAGTAGGGTTTTGTTTTTTTACAAACTTTCGAATTGCTTCACTACAAAAAACAACACGTAAACAACAGATTTTAAGTAAGTTACGACTATGTTGTATGAGTGATTCAAATCTCTTATATATTTGTACTATAATTGTTCATAAAGAAGAATGTAATGTTTTTCAAGAAAAATTTAATATTGGTTAGTTAGTAAAAACCTTCTCTTTCCCAAGAGGAGGTTTTTTTATTTACTATAAACGAATCATATAGTTCTAAACATCATTCCTTTAATTGAGTATCTGTGTTAACTTATATTCAGTCTTTCTTTATTTAAACTATATATAAAATGTAAGATCTATTTAGTAGACTACAAATGTTTAATGATTTATAGTCTCAAATAAAAATAATTGTTATTTGTGAGTATTCTTGAAATTTAAATTATTCGTAAATAAAATCTTTACTATTGGTTAGTTTACTGAGTACTTCCTTCTCTAAAAGAGAAGGGCTTTATTTTTTATATAATGTTTACAATTTTAAGTGTAGCTTAACCACAAATATATGGTGATTTACAACATCAAATAATATTAACAGTTATTTAGAAGTATATTTGAAATGTAAATTATTCGTAAAGAAAAATTTAATATTGGTTAGTTTACAGAGTCCTTCTTTTCCCCAAAGAGAAGGGCTTTGTTTTTATATGGTGTTTACATTGTTTAAATGTAGTTTAACCACAATAATAGTATCACTTGCAACATAATATATAAAACAGTGTAGTTTAGGAGTATATTTGAAGTATAATTATTCGTAAAGAAAAATTTAATATTGGTTAGTTTACAAAGTCCTTATTTCCCCAAGTAAGGACTTTTGTTTTATACGAGGTTTAACAACTCTCTATAAACGACATTTACAGGTAAACCAACAACGGTATTATAATTCCCTTCAATTTTGGTAATGCCTATTGCTCCAATCCATTCTTGTATGCCGTAAGCACCAGCTTTATCAAAAGGTTGGTAGTTTTTTATGTAGTAGTTTATTTCTTCTTCTGAAAGTTCTTTAAAAGTGACTTTAGTTACTGAGGCAACTGTTTTCTGAAATGTTGTAGTTTTAAAGCATACCGATGTTATTACTTCGTGAGTTGTGTTGCTCATGGATGTTAGCATTTCAAAGGCTTCTGTTTCATTCCTTGGCTTTCCTAGAGCTTTTTCGTTATGCCAAACTATTGTGTCACTTGTAATAAGAATATCGTTTTCTTTTAACTCTTCTTCAAAGGGTAGTGATTTTAGTTGAGCTAAATAATCACTGATTTCAAAGTGTTTTAATTTTGGAGGATATACTTCATCAACTTCTTTTAATCGAATTTCAAAGTCTATTCCAAGTTCTTTAAAAAATTGCTGCCTCCTAGGTGATCCGGAAGCAAGAATGATATGTTTGTTTTTTAAAATTTCATTTAACATAATTATGCGAACTTTAAAATTATCATAGAACAAATACCTAAAAACATAGTAATTTTTAAAATCAGACTCAATTGCGTAAAATCTGATTTTGATTTAGCAGATAATAATTTAATGGCGCAGTATGATAAAGGGCCAACAATTAAAAAGATGAAATACAGTAATAAAATTTGATTTTCAAATAAATAGGTAATTACATAGTATACTACGGCCATTATGGTTAAAACACAAAAACCAAAAGCAACTTTACTTGCTCGATCTCTACCAATAGCAATTGGAAGTGTATTATAACCAGCTTTATGATCGCCATCTACATCTTCTAAATCTTTTACTAACTCTCTGACAAGATTTATTAAAAATGCAAATATTGCATAGTCAACTAAGAATTTGAACATAAATAAATAAGCATCTCTACTGTCTGGAGTAATCATTGGAGTTATTTCAAAAATACCAACAATTAAAATACTAAGTGCAACTAGAAATGAAATTACAATATTTCCAATTAGTATTGTTTGTTTTAAAGAAGTAGCATACCAGTAGAGTAGTGCGGAAACGAGTAAGAATATAGTTGCAAAGCTATTTTTGTCAATTTGCCAAGTAACATATATTCCTAAAATAATTCCAATAACTGTAAATCCTATAAATAGGTTATTTGCGAAGTTTTCAGAAACACCTTTCCCTACAATAGCTTTTTGGGGTTTGTTAATTGCATCTGCATCTACATCATATATGTCGTTAATAATGTAGCCAGCTGCGGCAATACAAACAGTAGCTAATACCAAACAAGTGAATGATGTTGTATCAAGGGCAGTTACTAAATTTGCGTTTTTAAATTGTGGTAATTCAAAAAATACGTATTTAATGATGCATTGTATAAATGCAATCATAAATAAGTTTTTGTAACGGATAAGGTTAAGTAAATTCATTTTTTAATATTGTAAGCTTATAATTTAGTTATTCTTAATCGTATTTGGCTTCAAATTGTGTCATCCATTTTCCTTGCACTCGCATTACTTGTTCGATAACATCTCTACCACAACCTTTTCCTCCACTAATAGGTGAAATATACTCAGATATATCTTTTACTTCTGGGGCAGCATCTTGAGGACAAGTTGCTAACGCTACTTGTTGCATAACTGGAATATCTGGGATGTCATCTCCCATATATAAAACTTGATCAGAAGTAATATTCTTTTTAGAACAGTACTCTTCATATTGTAACATCTTTTGATGAGTACCAAGGTAAATATCAGTAATACCTAAACCTTGTAACCTTTTACGTACACCTTCATTACTACCTCCTGAAATAATACACACATTGTATCCTGCAACAACAGCAGCTTTTAAGGCGTAGCCATCTTTAATACTCATGTTTCTATACATCTCTCCTTGAGTAGTAACCATAATAGTACCATCGGTTAATACGCCATCTACATCAAAAATAAATGTAGTGATGTTATTCATTAATTGCTTATAACTTGTTGCCATGTGTTTCTTGTATAGATTTGGTGAGTAATGTATAAATTTCTTGTTGAGTAGTAGTATTTAAGTCGGATAGGTGCTGCTCAATTACTTTATTGTCATCCCTTTTAGCAGGCCCTGTTTGACTGTTTTTAGGTGATAATTCAGAAACCTTTCTAGCTGTTTCTAAAATCAAGGGTTTTAAAATATCAAAAGACACATTGTTTTCTTTGCAAATTTCTTCTCCTTTTTGGTATAAATGATTCACGAAATTATTTACAAAAACTGCGGCTATATGTAATGCTTTTCTTTGCTTTGAATTGATGTGATATACATTGTCAGAAATACTTTTTGCTAAGTTTTCCAAAAGAAGTAGATCGTTTTTTTCCGTAGCTTCAATACATAATGGAATTGTTTTAAAATCAACATTTTTACCAGTAGTAAATGTTTGTAATGGATAAAAAACACTTGATGTATTATGAGTTGAAATTTGATCCATTGCTACAGATCCAGAAGTATGTGCCACTAATTTATTGTTAAATTGAAGCTTTTTGGATAAAGAATTAATGCTATCGTCAGAAACTGAAATTAAGTACACATCAGCATCCATAATTTTTGAAATAGAAGTAGTGGTATTTGTTTTAGGCTCAAAATAAGCTAACTTTTTCTTGCTTCTATTGTATACTTGAACAACTTTAATGTTTTCAGTTTTATGAAAAGCATTAAACAAGTGTGTAGCAACATTCCCAGCGCCTAAAATAACTACGTTTATCATAAAGCTAAAGTAGGTGAAAGGAAGCTTTTATGAAAGTAAAATGATATATCTTTGTTATTATGAAAAAAGATATTCAAAATAGAGAAGACGTATCACAATTAGTGCGTGTTTTTTATTCAAAAATAAGAGCTAATGATGAGTTGGGACCAATTTTTAATAAGGCAATTACGGATTGGGAACATCATTTAGAGCATTTAACTGATTTTTGGGAGAGTCAACTGTTTCGAAAAAATATTTTTGTGGGTAACCCATTGAAGAAGCATGTAGAGGTTGATCAAGCTAATAATAACGAAATAACTAACGATTTATTTGGCTTGTGGTTACAGTTTTGGATTCAAACCTTAGATGAGCTTTTTGAAGGGGATAAAGTAGATTTAGCTAAAAATAGAGCTCGAAATATAGCAGGGTTTTTATTTATGGAAATTTTTAAAGCTAGAGGGTAGTTTATTATGATTTTTTTAACTAAACCTCAGTAAGTATCATCCAATAAAAATCCGTATTTTCGCGGGGATTATTTTATTCTATTTTTTGAAGAAAAATTTAACTATAAACATATGAAATCTAAGTTATCCCAAATTTTATTTTCCACACGTTTAATGGCTCTTTTGTTTATTGCTTTTGCAGTAGCAATGGCAACTGGTACTTTTTTAGATGCAGACGCTGGAACATCTCCAACGGCCTATTCAAGAACTTTAGTTTACAATACATGGTGGTTTGAAGGAATTATGGTTTTGTTTGTTATTAACTTTTCTGGTAACATTTTTAGGTATCGTTTAATTCAAAATAAAAAATGGTCAACACTATTATTGCATTTGTCTTTTGTTTTAATATTAATTGGAGCGGGAGTTTCTCGTTATACAGGGTTTGAAGGAATGCTTCCAATTAATGAAGGGCAATCAAATAATAAAATATTATCAGAAAAAGTATTTTTAAAAACATATGTTGATGGTGAGTTTAAAGTTAATGGCGAATTACAACGTAGAGTACTTCCTGAGAAAGAATTATTATTATCAGAAAAATTAGATAATTCTTTTAAAATACAATCAGATTATAAAGACCAAGCATTTACTATTGAATCTGTGAATTTTATTGAAAATGCACATGAAACTTTAGTAGCAGATGAATCAGGGGATAGGTATTATAAAATTGTAGAAGCTGGTGATGGTGGTAGACATGATCATTATTTAAAAGAAGGAAGTATTGAAAATATTCATAATATATTATTTGCCTTTAACAAGCCAACAGCTGGTGCAATAAATATATCAGATATAGATGGAGAACAAGCAACTTTATCATCTCCTTTTGAGGGAACGGTAATGCGTATGGCTGACCAGAAAAAAAGTCCGGTTCGTCAAGATAGTATTCAGAATTTACGATTATTATCATTATACGAGTTAGGTGAAATGAAGTTTGTATTGCCAGAAAAACCAATTAAAGGGACTTATAAAATTGTAAAAGCTGAAAATTCTAATGACGCTCAACAAGATGCATTGGTATTAAAAATTAGTTCAAAGGGAGAGTCAAAAGAAATAACATTACAAGGTTCTAAGGGATCTGTTAATCCAATGAAAGCTGTAAAAGTTGGTGGCTTAGATTTTAATATGAGTTATGGCTCTAAAGAAATTGAATTGCCTTTTAGTATTAAGTTAAACGATATTGTTGCTGAGCGTTATCCAGGTACTGATCCGAGTGTTTATGGAATTGGATTTAAATCCTACGAGAGTAAAGTAACTGTGGAAGATGACAAACCTTTTGATGCTAGAATCTACATGAATAATGTATTGGATTATAGAGGGTATCGTTTTTTCCAATCTGGTATAGATTTTTCTACAATGACTAAAAAACAAAATAGTAATCCAGATGTTACAGTACTTTCTGTAAATCATGATTTCTGGGGCACATGGATTAGTTATATCGGATACTTTTTATTGTTTTTAGGAATGATAATAATTTTATTTGATAAAAACACACGCTTTGGAGATTTGAAAAAGAAACTAGAAACTATAAAATTAAAAAAAGCAGGTTTAGGGGTTGTACTATTACTATTATCTATTAATGGTTTCTCTCAAGGTAAACATGTAAAGCTTTCTAAAGAGAAAGTAGATTCAATAATTCAAGAAAGAGCTATTCCTGCTCACGAAGCAGCTAAATTTGGTTCATTATTAACACAGGATTTAGGAGGAAGGGTTAAGCCAGTAAATACCTATGCTATTGAATTGCTACGTAAAGTAAGTAAAAAAGATACGTATGCTGGTTTGGATGCAAATCAAGTATTGTTGTCTATGATACAGAACTATAAGTTGTGGTTTGATGCTCCTTTAATCTCTTTAAAAAGAGGAAACGATAGTATCCGTAAGGTGTTAGAATTGCCGTTAAATGCTAAATATGCTGCTTTATCTGATTTTTATACACACGATGGTGTTCCTAAAATTAAAATAGAATGGGTAAAGGAAGCGAATGCAACAAGTGCTGGTAAATTAAATATATTTCAAAAGGACATTAAACGTGCTTATGAAGATCAGCGTTTGTTAGGTCAAGCACTTAGTGGTAGTTTGGTTAGAATATATCCTATTCCAGGTGATCCAAACAACAAATGGGTTTCTCCATTAGAGATTAGTGAGATTGATTATGGCCCAGATTCAAAGGTGATTAAAAATTTATTCCCTCAAGGATATTTCGAATTTGCTGTAAAGAAAGATTATAAAACCGCTGCAAGTATTTTAGATGGTGTGAGAAAATTACAGAAAGGATATAGTGTATCTGTAATCCCTTCTGACGATAAAATTTCAGCTGAAGTGTTTTACAACAAATATGATGTATTTAAAAAACTATTTAGTTGGTATATGTATGCTGGTGTATTAATGTTAGCACTGTTAATATTTCAAATATTTTATTATAAAAGCAGTTTTTTCTCTAAAGCAATCGCGGTTTTAAAATACACAATAGTGTTGCTTTTTGTGATTCATTTAATTGGTTTAGTAATGCGTTGGTACATATCAGGTCATGCACCATGGAGTGATGCATATGAATCAATGATATATATTGGTTTTGCAACGATGTTATTTGGATTATTATTCGGAAGAAAATCTAATTTAACTATTGCAGCTACAGCCTTTGTTACAGCTATGATTTTAATGATAGCACATTGGAATTCAATTGATCCAGCAATCTCAAATTTACAACCAGTTTTAGATAGTTATTGGTTAATGATACATGTATCAATAATTGTAGGAAGTTATGGTCCGTTTACTTTGGCATTTGTACTTGGGTTAGTTTCATTATTATTAATGATATTAACTACTGAGAAGAATAAAGAACGAATGGATTTAAACATTCAAGAGTTAACCATAATTATTGAACAATCTATTACAATAGGTTTAATAATGCTTACAATTGGAAATTTCCTTGGAGGAATTTGGGCAAATGAATCATGGGGTAGGTATTGGGGTTGGGATCCAAAAGAAACATGGGCTTTAGTTAGTATTATGATTTATGCATTTGTAATACATGTGCGTTTGGTACCTGGTTTACGCGGAAGGTGGACATTCAATTTTTTAGCAGTAATATGTTTTGCATCTATATTAATGACTTATTTCGGAGTGAATTTTTACTTAGCAGGATTACATTCTTATGCTAGTGGAGATGTAACTGTAACTCCTAATTATATATATTATAATTTTATAGGAGTCTTGATTATTGGAGCATGGTCATATGTAAAATATAAAAAATTCTATAAAAAATAATTTTTCAAAACAAGGATTATTTTATTGTCATTAAAAACAGAAAAACCTACTTAAATTTAAGTAGGTTTTTCTGTTTTTAAACTGTTATTAACAAAAGGCAACAACTTGTCTGGTCAATAACCATGTATTTTGTCTAACAAAAATACGTTTAATCGAATTTTAACTTTTTTCGTCTTTTTTGTTGTATAAATTACTAACATATGTTAGTTCTTTTTATCTTTTTCAGTATTTTAGCTAAATTATTAACCTATAAGTAATTAATTAAAACAACATGAAAAAAATAACACTATTCTTAGCGTTCTTATGTATTAGTCTACTGGCTAATGCTCAAGCAACGTGTAATCAGACTTTTACAGTTTCTGGTCAAGATGATGGTCCAACTGTATTAACAATTAATGCTACGGATCTTACTTGCCAAGGAGCTGGTGCAATAACAGCATTACAATTAATAAATTCTGCTGGTAGTTTAAATTCTGGTTTTTGTACTACTACTGGAGGTAGTTGGTATGGTTTCAATTTATCTGTTGACGGAGGAGTTTCTATTCCTGTTTGTGACGGAGAAATAAATGGAACAGATATTACTGGTTTTACAACTTTAACTATTACTTCACAAGATAATGATGCTTGGTCTGATGGGATAGATATCACAATAGATGTTGAAGTAACTTTTACACCTACAACGCCACCATTATGTGACTCTACATTAACGAGTCCTGTAAATGGAGATCTTGCTGCACCAATTGATGGTGTGTTAGTATGGTCAGCTGCTTCAGGTGGTGCAACAGGATATAACTTAACTGTAGGAACAACTTCTGGAGGTAGTGATATTCTTGCTACAACACCACTAGGAAATGTTACTACATATAATTTAGGAACTTTAGCGGCTTCAACTGCTTACTTTGTTACTATTGAGGCATTTAATGTTAATGGTACAGCAGTAGGTTGTATCGAACAAAATTTTACAACATATACTCCAGTACCTGGAGATACTTGTGGTATTGCATTGCCAATTGCATGTGGAGCAAGTGAAACAGGAACAACAGTAGGGGCAACTTCAAATGGAGCGCCAGCTGGAACATGTGGTACAGGATCAGGAGCGCCAGGAGTGTGGTATAACTTTACTGGAAACGGAGATATCGTTACTGCATCGTTATGTAACTCTGGTTTTGATACTAAAATTCAAGTGTATGAAGGAGTTTGTGGAGCGCTAACTTGTGTGTCAGGAAATGATGATGCTTGTGGATTACAATCTGAAACTGTATTTATTTCTACTGTTGGTACAGAATATTATATTTATGTATTTGGTTTTGGATCTAGTACAGGAGCTTACCAATTAGATATTACTTGTGTAACACCACCACCACCACCTGTAAATGATGAGTGTGCAACTGCAATTGATTTAACAGTGAATAATCACTTAGATTGTGATGCTGATGCTGATGGAGATGGAGTTCCTGATGGAGTAGTTACTGCAGGGACAATTGCTGGAGCTACAACTTCTGCAGAAACAGCACCTACATGTTTTGGAAGTGCTGATGATGATGTTTGGTATACATTTACTGCAACATCTGATTTACATAATATTTCATTATTAAATTTAGCTGGTTCTACTACCAATGTAGATTTTAGTGTATTTGAAGGTGCTTGTGGAACTTTAACAGAATTTTCTTGTAGTAATGCTGACTCAGCTACTGTTGCAGGTTTAACAGTAGGAAATGTATACTATGTTAGAGTTTACTCTAATACTGCAAATCCATTACAAGATACAACATTTGATATTTGTGTTGGAACACCACCACCACCAATTATTACTGATATTGTAACATACACACCAGAACAATTAATAGAAGATGTTTTAGTTGATGCTGACTGTGCTACAGTTACTAACATTCAATATGAAACACATTCATTAGGTGACGACATAGGATTTAGTTACTTTACTGATGGAGGTTCAAACTTTCCATTCGCTGAAGGAATAATCTTATCTTCAGGTGCAGCTAAAGAAGCATCTGGACCTTTTGACGGAGGAGGACCTAGTACTTCAGGTAATGGACTTTCTGATACTGATTTAGAAAACGTAACAGGGGTAACAAACACTCAAGATAGAGTGTTTATAGAATTTGATTTTGTACCACTAGCACCACAAATTTCGTTTAACTACTTAATGGCTTCTTCTGAATATAATGGAAGTTTTGAATGTACTTATGCTGATTCGTTTGCTTTTATATTGACAAATGTAACCGCAGGTACTCCTGCTATAAACTTAGCAAAGTTACCAGCTCCAACAAACGGAAATGATAATGTAGTTGTTACTAATATACGTCCAGAAATTAGTGCGTCATGTACTGCTCAAAATGAACATTATTTTGCAGGTTATACACCAAATTCAGGCGAAATAGCTTATGGAGGTAGAACTGTGCCGTTAACTGCATTTGCAAATGTTATTGCGGGAGATGTTTATCATATTAAGTTAGTAATGGCAGATCAAGGTGATTCAGCTTTTGATACTGCAATTTTCCTAGAAGGAGGAAGTTTTTCTTTAGGAAGTGTTGATTTAGGAGATGATGTATTCTTAGGTGATCCTGGAGCTTTATGTGAAGGAGATACTAAAGTATTAAATGCAGGAGTATTACCTAACGGAACTGCTATTTTATGGTATAAAGACGGTATTGAAATTCCAGGGGAAACTATGGTTAATCCAGTATCAGGAGATACAGAACAAATTTTAATAATAGATGTTACAGGTGATTATTCAATGAGTATTTACTTTATTTCTGCGCCTGATTGTGCTAGAGAGAATTCTGTACATATTGAATTTTATCCAAACCCAGCACCTAACTTAGGTGATGATGTTATTGTTTGTGCAAATCAATCAATGACATTAAATGCAAATGTGGAAAACATAACTGATCCTAACATGGGGCCATTAAACTACGTTTGGGAATATAACGGAGTAGAAGTACAAAATGGACCAGATAGTACTTTTGTGATTGATGCTACAACAGTAGTTTCTAGTACAAATTTAGCTAGTGGAAGTGTTCAATACGTAAACCCTGTTGATGGTTCAACGGATTTCGGAAATGTTATTTATGTTGTTGATGGTGTTGTTAATTCAGGAGTTTACCATTTAGGTGAATTTACTGTTACAGCAACTGATACGGTTACACTTTGTTCTGGAACAAGTACTATGAATGTGAGTTACTATGAAAATGCTAACTGTGTTTCTATTCCTTCAGGAATCTCTCCAAACGGAGATGGTGTAAACGACTGCTTAATATTAGATCACTTATCACCAAATAGTGAAGTGGCTAGATTGCAAGTGTTCAATAGATTTGGTACTAGAGTTTATGACAAAGCAAATCACGTAAAAGAATGGTGTGGAACTAGTCAAGAAGGTGATGTTTTAGTAACTGGTACTTACTACTATGTGTTAGATTATTATAGAGGAACTCCATTAAAAGGATGGATATATATTAATGTAGAAGATTAATAGTAGTATCAAAGCATAATAAATTAGCTGTTCGCATTTGCGGAATCAACATTTAAAAATATACAATGAAAAAAATAATTATAGCATTAGTTGTACTACTTGGGTATAGTAGTACAACGTTTGCCCAACAAGATCCACAGTACACACAGTACATGTATAATCAAGCAGTAATTAACCCTGCATATGCTGGATCAAAAGATGCCTTATCAATTGTTTCACTTTACCGTAATCAATGGACAGGATTTGATGGAGCACCAAAAACACTAACTTTATCTGGACATGGTCCAGTAGGAGAAAAGGTAGGATTAGGGTTGTCTTTTATATCAGATCAACATGGACCTGTTAAAGAGAATAATATTTATGCAGATTTTTCTTATACTATTAATGTAGGAGAAGTATCTAAATTAGCATTAGGTGTTAAAGCTGGGGTTACTTTACATGACATAGCTTTAAACAGTGGAGTTACAACAGCATTTGCTGGAGATCCATTATTTGCAAAAAATGTAAGTAAAACTAATCCAAATGCTGGATTAGGAGCATTTTATTATACCGATAAGTATTTTGTAGGATTATCAATGCCAAACATTTTAAACAGTGTTCATTTAGATGAGGATGGTAAAAATTATGGTAGTGAGGTTCAGCATTATTTTCTTAGTGCAGGTTATGTATTTCAGTTAACTGAGAATACAAAGTTAAAGCCATCATTTTTAGTAAAGTCTTCATTTGATGCACCTGTTTCATTTGATGTAAATGCAAACTTCTTGTTCTATGATAAATTTGAAGTAGGAGCATCATACAGAAATACGGATTCATTTAGTGGATTAGTAGGATTTGCTTTTAATGATAGTATTCGTTTAGGATATGCTTATGACCATATTATTAGTGATCTTCAAAATGTAGCGTCTTCATCACATGAAGTGTTTTTGCAATTTGACTTAAACTTTCCAAAGAAAGTATCACGTTCACCAAGATTTTTCTAATATAAACAAACGAAACAATGAAAAAACACATATATACAGGGTTGTTCTTATTGGGAATGTTTAATGTAAACGCTCAGAGTAAGTCAACAGTAAAAGCAGATAAACACTTTGATAATTTAGAGTATGTTGATGCTATATCAGATTACTTAAAAGTTATTGAAAAAGAAGGAGAAAGCGAATATGTACAAAGCCGTTTGGCCGATACGTATTATAACGTTTTTAATACAGCTGCTGCAGAAGAGTGGTATGGAAAAGTAGTTTCTACAAGTGAAAACAAAGAGCACTTTTTCAAATATGCTCAAATGTTAAAGGCAAATGGAAATTATGATAAGGCTAATTTATGGATGGATAAGTTTGCGAACATGGCGCCAAGCGATGTTAGAGCAGTTGCTCATAAAAACAATCCAAATACTGTAGGTGAATTATTAGGAGATACTCCAAAGTTTACTGTTAAACCAGTAGAAGGGTTTAACACAAAGTTTTCAGAATTTGGACCAATCATGCATGAAGGTCAAGTATATTATGCTTCAGCACGTAGTGGAAAGTCAAAAAAATACGGATGGAATGAAGAGCCATATTTAGATATTTATGTATCAGATTATGATGCTGCTTCTGGATCATTAACAAATGAGTCTGAACTTTCAGGAAAAGTAAATACAAAGTTTAATGAAGGGACTGTAAGTTTTAGTCCTGACGGAAAAACGATGTATTTCTCAGGAGAAAGTCTTGATCGTGATGCTGGAGTTTTTGGAAAAAAATTCAAGAAGGATGACTCAGGAAAAAGTACTATTAAAATATACTCAGCAAGCTTAACTGGTGGTGAATGGACAAATGTTATGACATTGCCATTTAATAATGAAAACTCAAATGCGAGTGGTCCTGCAGTTAGTACAGATGGAAAACGTTTGTATTTCAATTCTGATATGGAAGGAACTTTAGGAGGAGCCGATCTTTGGTATGTAAGTATCAATGAAGATGGAACATATGGAGAACCTGTAAACTTAGGAACCGATATTAACACTGAAGGAACGGAAATGTTTCCATATATCAGTAGTAAAAACATCATGTATTTTTCTTCAAATGGTCATCCTGGTTTAGGAATGATGGATGTATTTGCATCTCAAATGGAAGGGAATGATTTTGGATCAGTACGTAATGTAGGAGCTCCATTAAACTCTGGAAATGATGATTTTAGTTTTACAATAGATGAGGATTCACAAAAAGGATTTTTTGCATCTAATAGAGCTGGAGGTTCAGGAAGTGATGATATTTATGCTTTTGATCAAATCGTACCAGTTTGTGATGTTGCATTAGCAGTACAAGTAGTCGATGCAAAAACGGGTAATGTTTTAGCAATGACAGCAGTTGCTATTTATGATGAGAGTAATAATAAAGTAGCTGATAAGACTACGGATGAAAATGGATATGTACGTTTCAAATACGAATGTAATCAATCCTTTAAAGTTGAGGCGAATAGAGAAATGTACTCAATTAATAGTGTAGTAATAGCAAAAACTGATGAGCCGGATGTATTAGAAACATTAGCATTATCTCCAATAATCGTTGAAGATAGAGTAGTGTTAAATCCTATATACTTTGAGTTAGATAAGCATAACATTACTGCTCAAGGAGCAACTGAATTAGATAAGTTAGTAGCGGTAATGAATAAGTACCCAAAAATGATTATTAAGGCCGCATCTCATACAGATAGTAGAGGAAAGGACTCATATAACATGGCTTTATCTGATCGAAGAGCAAAATCAACAGCTCAATATGTAATTTCAAAAGGAATAGGATCTGATCGTATTTCAGGAGAAGGAAAAGGAGAGTCTGAATTATTAAACCAATGTTCAAATGGAGTAAAATGTTCTAAAGAAGAGCACCAAGCTAACAGACGTTCAGAGTTTATTATTGTCAACTTAGATGAAACGTTTAAGAAAGACTAATAAAATTTAATATAAGTGTAATCAAAAAAAAGCCAGCTCATTTGAGCTGGCTTTTTTTGTGCACCATTATTTTTAAGAAATTTTTTAGTTTTTTGAATCAGTGTTGTTTATCGCTAATTACAGTGTTATGTCGAAACATCTTTTAGTTTTAATTTCATTGATAAAAAAACACAGAGATATGTTGATTTTTTCTTTTATTTTTTTATTAAATTCGTTGACTATTAACCTAACTTAATTAACAATGAAAAAAATAATACCAATATTATTTCTCTTAGGAGTTTTGTGTGGGAACGCACAAAATTTAATAACAGATGGATTATCAGTTAACGAGAATATTAATGTCTGTGATTCAGGAGACTGCTATGACATATCAGCCTCATATTTTATACCTAAAGATGCAAGTACTACTTATGTAGTAAATTCAATTCCTTTTGACCCAGTTATTGTAAGTGTTGATGGAGGTTTAACAGAAGATGATAGATTCTCAGATGTGATTGATTTGGGGTTTACGTTTTGTTATTTTGGTAATGTTTCGAGTCAAATAGTAATAGGTGGTAATGGTGATATCTCTTTTGATACGGCATTAGCTGGACAAGTTGATGAATGGGCTTTTTCAGTGAATGTACCAGATATTAACTTGCCTTCAGGAGGTATTTTTGGAGCTTACCACGACATGGACATCGGTAACGGAGGAACCATATCTTATGGAGTTACTGGAATAGCCCCTTTTAGAGCTTTTGTAATTAACTATGAAGTGAATCAATTTAGTTGTAATGAATTAGTTTCAAGGCAACAAATTGTATTGCATGAAACATCTAATTTTATAGATGTGTATATTACTGATAAACCAACTTGTTCAGGATGGAATAGCGGTAATGCAGTAATAGGAATTCAAAATGTTGGAGGGTCTATTGGTTATGCAGCTCCGGGAAGGAATACAGGAGATTCTCCATGGACAGCAACTAATGAAGCATGGAGGTTTTCTCCAGATGGAGCAGATGTACCAACAACATTTGAATGGCAAAATCCAGATGGCTCACAATTGTCTACTAACTCTACAACTAATGTATGTCCAACAACTGATATTACGTATACTGCAGAAGTGTCTTATACCTATTGTGATGGAAGTATCGTAACTAATACAGCGGATGTAAATATTATTATAGGAGCAAGTGGAGGGGGATCTGTAAATTTAGGAGCAGATTTTGTCATGTGTAATGGTGCAGACTTTACATTAACGGCTTCAGGTGCATTTGCAAGTCCAGTTACCTATGAATGGTTATTAAATGGAGTAGTAGTGTCTGGTGAAACAAACAGTACACTTGTAACTCCAGTATTAGGTGACTATGTAGTTAATGTAACTTATGGTGCTTCTGATTGTTTGGCAACAGATGATATTATTGTTTCATTTGGAGATATAATTAATCCAGTAGCTGTTTGTCAGGATTATACTGCCGTATTAGATAATAGTGGTAGTGTAATAATTACAGGAGCTGATGTTGATGGAGGTAGTACAGATAATTGTGCTATAGATACGATTACCGTTTTTCCAAATACTTTTACAACGGCAAATATTGGAGATAACGCAGTGACTTTAACTGTTACAGATGTTTCGGGTAATGTTAGTACATGTGTAGCAAATGTATTTGTACCATTTGCTTGTGGAGGTTTATTTACAGATTCAGGTGGATCATCATCAAATTATGAAAATGGAGAAGATCTTACATGGGTACTTTCACCAAGTGCACCTGGAACACCTGTTACTTTAGAATTTGCTTTTGTTGATATTGAAAGTGGATGGGATCAATTAGATGTTTATGATGGTCCTGACATGACGGCACCTTTGTTAGCGGGTAATATATTAAATCCAATAACGCTTACTTCAACACATCCATCGGGAATGTTGTTTATACATTTTACTTCTGATAGTTCTGTAACTAGAGAAGGGTGGTTGGCAATAATAGAATGTGCAACGATACTTGGTTGCGCAGATACTTTTGTTGATACAGGAGATGTTACGAATGATTATGGTAACAGCGAAAACGAAACTTGGGTGATTTTACCAAATTTACCTGGTGAATATGTAGAATTAAATTTCACGGAATTTAATACTGAATTTAGTTGGGATGGTATGATGATTTACGATGGTCCAAATGCATCATTTCCAGTTATAAGTTCTGGTGGAACTGGTTTTTCTTTATTACCCGATGGTGCTTGGACTGGGGTTTTAGGAGATGCAACAGCACCTTCAGTAATAACATCAACAGATCCATCAGGAGCGCTAACAATTGTATTCACATCAGGAAGTAATACTCCTTTTTCAGGTTGGGAAGCTACGGTTAATTGTATAAACCCATGTGCAGATCCTACAAGTTTAGCAACCTTTAACGCAACTGAATCTACAATTGACATAGAATGGGTTGAAGTAGGGACAGCTACAGAATGGGAAGTTGAAATAGTACAAACAGGGGATGTACCAACTGGAGTTGGTGTGTCTACAACATCAAATCCATTTACTGTAACAGGTTTATTGCCAGATACAATTTATGATTTTTATGTAACAGCAATATGTAATCCAGGTGTAAGCGTAAGTTATCAGGTAGGACCTGTTACTGATAGTACTATTTGTGAAGCAAGTGTTTTTTCAGGAATTATTTTAGATGCTACTAAACCAATTAATGCTAATCAAATAAATTTATGTAATGGAGAAACTGTAGACTTGTCTTTATCAGGAGGGTTTATTCCTAGTTCAGAAACTTATCAATGGCAATTTGATGGTGTAGATGTATTAGGGCAAACTAACAATGGATATTCAGGTATAACTGCAGCAGGTCTTTATACTTTAGTTGTTACTCTTGGTAATTGTGTAGAAACGTTTGATGTAAATGTTATTTCAAGTGAAGCTATTATTGATATTGTATTAAATGATGATTGTACAGCTACAACCACTGTAAAAGATAGTTTAGGTAACTCAGTAACTGGAGGGGTTTTTAGCTTTAATCCTATGCCAACCGATGGTGTAGTTATTGATTCTATAACAGGTGAATTACAATTTATGTCTGCAGGTATGTTGTATAATATTGAATACACAACGATTTCAGGATGTATTTCAACAACTGCTTTATCAATCCCTTTAGACTTTGGTTGCATTATACCTTCAGGAATATCACCAAATACAGATGGGATAAACGATTTCTTTGATATATCATTTTTACAAGCAAATAAATTAACTGTTTATAATAGGCATGGTAATGAAGTATATGCTAAAAATAATTATAGAAATGAATGGTATGGGAACTCTGATAGGGATGGTGAGTTGCCAGTAGGTACTTATTATTATGTAATAGAAGTTGCTCAAAGATCGCCAATAACTGGTTGGGTATACATCAATAGAGAAAACTAAAATAATTCAAGATTTAAAATTTACAAATGAAAAAAATAATTATAGCATTAGTTGTACTACTTGGGTATAGTAGTACAACGTTTGCCCAACAAGATCCACAGTACACACAGTACATGTATAATCAAGCAGTAATTAACCCTGCATATGCTGGATCAAAAGATGCCTTATCAATTGTTTCACTTTACCGTAATCAATGGACAGGATTTGATGGAGCACCAAAAACACTAACTTTATCTGGACATGGTCCAGTAGGAGAAAAGGTAGGATTAGGGTTGTCTTTTATATCAGATCAACATGGACCTGTTAAAGAGAATAATATTTATGCAGATTTTTCTTATACTATTAATGTAGGAGAAGTATCTAAATTAGCATTAGGTGTTAAAGCTGGGGTTACTTTACATGACATAGCTTTAAACAGTGGAGTTACAACAGCATTTGCTGGAGATCCATTATTTGCAAAAAATGTAAGTAAAACTAATCCAAATGCTGGATTAGGAGCATTTTATTATACCGATAAGTATTTTGTAGGATTATCAATGCCAAACATTTTAAACAGTGTTCATTTAGATGAGGATGGTAAAAATTATGGTAGTGAGGTTCAGCATTATTTTCTTAGTGCAGGTTATGTATTTCAGTTAACTGAGAATACAAAGTTAAAGCCATCATTTTTAGTAAAGTCTTCATTTGATGCACCTGTTTCATTTGATGTAAATGCAAACTTCTTGTTCTATGATAAATTTGAAGTAGGAGCATCATACAGAAATACGGATTCATTTAGTGGATTAGTAGGATTTGCTTTTAATGATAGTATTCGTTTAGGATATGCTTATGACCATATTATTAGTGATCTTCAAAATGTAGCGTCTTCATCACATGAAGTGTTTTTGCAATTTGACTTAAACTTTCCAAAGAAAGTATCACGTTCACCAAGATTTTTCTAATATAAACAAACGAAACAATGAAAAAACACATATATACAGGGTTGTTCTTATTGGGAATGTTTAATGTAAACGCTCAGAGTAAGTCAACAGTAAAAGCAGATAAACACTTTGATAATTTAGAGTATGTTGATGCTATATCAGATTACTTAAAAGTTATTGAAAAAGAAGGAGAAAGCGAATATGTACAAAGCCGTTTGGCCGATACGTATTATAACGTTTTTAATACAGCTGCTGCAGAAGAGTGGTATGGAAAAGTAGTTTCTACAAGTGAAAACAAAGAGCACTTTTTCAAATATGCTCAAATGTTAAAGGCAAATGGAAATTATGATAAGGCTAATTTATGGATGGATAAGTTTGCGAACATGGCGCCAAGCGATGTTAGAGCAGTTGCTCATAAAAACAATCCAAATACTGTAGGTGAATTATTAGGAGATACTCCAAAGTTTACTGTTAAACCAGTAGAAGGGTTTAACACAAAGTTTTCAGAATTTGGACCAATCATGCATGAAGGTCAAGTATATTATGCTTCAGCACGTAGTGGAAAGTCAAAAAAATACGGATGGAATGAAGAGCCATATTTAGATATTTATGTATCAGATTATGATGCTGCTTCTGGATCATTAACAAATGAGTCTGAACTTTCAGGAAAAGTAAATACAAAGTTTAATGAAGGGACTGTAAGTTTTAGTCCTGACGGAAAAACGATGTATTTCTCAGGAGAAAGTCTTGATCGTGATGCTGGAGTTTTTGGAAAAAAATTCAAGAAGGATGACTCAGGAAAAAGTACTATTAAAATATACTCAGCAAGCTTAACTGGTGGTGAATGGACAAATGTTATGACATTGCCATTTAATAATGAAAACTCAAATGCGAGTGGTCCTGCAGTTAGTACAGATGGAAAACGTTTGTATTTCAATTCTGATATGGAAGGAACTTTAGGAGGAGCCGATCTTTGGTATGTAAGTATCAATGAAGATGGAACATATGGAGAACCTGTAAACTTAGGAACCGATATTAACACTGAAGGAACGGAAATGTTTCCATATATCAGTAGTAAAAACATCATGTATTTTTCTTCAAATGGTCATCCTGGTTTAGGAATGATGGATGTATTTGCATCTCAAATGGAAGGGAATGATTTTGGATCAGTACGTAATGTAGGAGCTCCATTAAACTCTGGAAATGATGATTTTAGTTTTACAATAGATGAGGATTCACAAAAAGGATTTTTTGCATCTAATAGAGCTGGAGGTTCAGGAAGTGATGATATTTATGCTTTTGATCAAATCGTACCAGTTTGTGATGTTGCATTAGCAGTACAAGTAGTCGATGCAAAAACGGGTAATGTTTTAGCAATGACAGCAGTTGCTATTTATGATGAGAGTAATAATAAAGTAGCTGATAAGACTACGGATGAAAATGGATATGTACGTTTCAAATACGAATGTAATCAATCCTTTAAAGTTGAGGCGAATAGAGAAATGTACTCAATTAATAGTGTAGTAATAGCAAAAACTGATGAGCCGGATGTATTAGAAACATTAGCATTATCTCCAATAATCGTTGAAGATAGAGTAGTGTTAAATCCTATATACTTTGAGTTAGATAAGCATAACATTACTGCTCAAGGAGCAACTGAATTAGATAAGTTAGTAGCGGTAATGAATAAGTACCCAAAAATGATTATTAAGGCCGCATCTCATACAGATAGTAGAGGAAAGGACTCATATAACATGGCTTTATCTGATCGAAGAGCAAAATCAACAGCTCAATATGTAATTTCAAAAGGAATAGGATCTGATCGTATTTCAGGAGAAGGAAAAGGAGAGTCTGAATTATTAAACCAATGTTCAAATGGAGTAAAATGTTCTAAAGAAGAGCACCAAGCTAACAGACGTTCAGAGTTTATTATTGTCAACTTAGATGAAACGTTTAAGAAAGACTAATAAAATTTAATATAAGTGTAATCAAAAAAAAGCCAGCTCATTTGAGCTGGCTTTTTTTGTTAATAAAACCATGTTTTTAACTAAGTTCCTTATTGATTTACTGGTTTTTCTGATTAAATACTTGAAAGCTATACTCGTTTTTAAAAAATCAAAACACATAAATTTTAATTTTCTGGTTAGATATTTTTTATAAATTTTGACAACGAAAGTCCTTTAGTAATATTCATTTTTTTCCTTAGTATAGATCTGTAATTATCAACACTAGCAGGTGTAATATTTAGTTGTAACGATATTTGTTTTGAAGTATGACTTAGTCTAACCAATGTAGCTATTCTTCTTTCTTTTTCTGTTAACTGTGGATATAGGTTTGTTAAGTTGTGGTTGAAAGAATTCGTAGTCTCATCAATTTCTGAGTATAGCTGTACCTTTTCTTTATTTTGACTAATATCATCGTTAATAAAAACTATTACATCATTTATTTGTGATGCTGTAGTTTTGTTCACAATAGGTAGCTTTTTTACTTTTTGTTTAATATGTTCTAATAATTCATTTTTCTCAGAAATATGAATAGCAAAATCAGTTATTTGTTGGTTTTTGTAATCAATTTCTTTGTCTAAGTTTTCTTGTTTGGCTGCCATTAAATCCTTTTTAGCTAGCCACATTTTTTTTCGTGTATTACTTAATTTATTTTGCCTTAAAATAGTTACAATTAGAAACGTAATTAATAAAGTAGCTAGCGTAAATATAAATACGTTTTTATTTTTTGTAGTTTTTTCTTTTTCTTGTGCTAGTAATAAATCAGCCTCTTTATTTTTTAAATCAGCCTGAATTTTTATATAATTAAATTCCGCTTTTAATACTTCAGTCCTGTTGTTTTGTTGAGTTTTTGTAATACGATCTTTAATTTTCAGGTGTTTGTTTAAGTAAAATGCCGACTTTTCTGAATCAAGAGTACTGTATACCCCGGATAGTTTTTTGTATACACGTTCCTTAATTTCAATAGTTTCAGTTTTATCAAGTAAAAGTAATGCCTCGTTTAAATATGAAATGGCTTTTGAAATGTCGTTGTGGTTTTGTGAAACTTCTGATTTAACTAATAAGTTTTCAATCATAATCGATTGAGAATTGTTTTTAGCATAACTGATTGATTTTTCAATATTTATTAAACCAAGATCAATTTTATTCTCATCGATAAAAGTCTTTCCTAAATATAAATGGCTATCTGCAAGTAAAGCATCATTATGATTTTTTGTACCTATCTCAATTGATTTGAGTAACATTTCTCGAGCTTTTATATAATCTTTTAGCTCATAATAAGAAATACCAATATTGTTATATACGGCACCAATATTATACGCTTGTTCTATTTTTTTTGAAATATTTAATGCTAATCCATAATATTCTAAAGCTTTTACTTCATTTTTTTGTTTACTATAAATTATACCAATTAAATTATATGTGTTTGATTTTCCATATTCATCATTTACCTCATTTTCTAAAACCAATGCTTTTTTTAAATTTTCTAGAGCAGCTGAATTATTTTCAACCTCGGTATTTATAAAACCGATTAAATTATAAGCATCAATTTTATTATATATTGTTATACTATCATTGTCTTTTGGGAGGTAGTTTAAACTTTTCAATACACTATTACTTGCATCACCATAATTATTAATCTCTGAATAATTTTGTGCTAACAAATAATAAGTACTTTGTAATTGAGCTCTTTTATTTTTGTGAAATTTAATATTTTCCAAAGCTTTTATGGATTTCTCAAAATCTAAAATTCCATTATTTAATTCTCCTTTTAGGGAGTGTATAATTGCATTGGCTTTATAGGATATAGCTAATTGAAAATCATTTTTATCAGTCAACGCTAATTTATAGATGTCATTATTAGTTTTTTCAAGCTTTACTATATCGTTATTAGAAAGATGTAGATTCATTAAGTTCCCTAAGTTTTCAAACCTTTCTGAAGAAGTTAATGTGTTGTTTTTAAGTATATGATTAATACTATCAATACTGGTTTTAATATTATCTTTTTTTAATTGTGCATTAGTGAAAAAAAATAATATTAAAAAGAGGTAGGTTATTGATGTTTTCATTGAGGGTTTTAGTTGGGGTTTTTGTAAGTATCTGAAATACAGATGTAATATTAGAAATAAATGAGTTGTTTTCAAAACAAAATGAGATTTACATGAGGTTTTTAAAGGTAAACCAATGTTAATCTAGGGTAAGTTTGACAAATATTCAGCATACTGCTGAGTCCTTTAAAATAAACTTATTAATTTATGAAGACAAATATTATTGGGGTGATTGTGTTTTTAGTTGCATTGTTTTATAGTGCAATATCTTATTCTCAAATAACAGTAAATAACGCAAACGCAAATGCTAATGCATTAAAAACGAAGCTTTCTGAAAATGGAGGTTTTACAATTACTAACCAAGTAGTTTCAAAAGGAAATAACAAAAACCAAGCAGGAATATTTTCAAACGGGTCTGGAGGGGGACTTTCATTAAATTCAGGTGTGGTTTTAACATCTGGTAAAGTTTCTAAAACTACTCAAGTAAGTAAAACACAAAGTGATGTTTCTGCTCAAAGCGGTATTACTTATAATGATTCAGACTTAGTAGCACTAGATACGAAAGCAATTAATGATGTAGTAGTTTATGAGTTTGATTTTACAATTAATGGTACTGAACCTAAAATTTTTGGATTAGATTATCAATTTGCCTCAGAGGAGTATCCTGATTTTGTATGTTCTAGTAAAAATGATGTATTTGGTTTCTTTATTTCTGGAGGAGATTTACCAGGAATAGCTAATCTAGCATCAGTTGGTGGAGAGAACTCTGCTGTTAATTATGTTAACAGTGGCTTGGCAGGAACAAGTGCAGAGGTTGGAACTCCATGTGATTTAACTCAATCTGGTTCTTTTGTGCAAAACTATGTTTTAGATGGTGGAGGAGTACTCGATGCTACAGTTAATGGACCTCATACAAATATTTATAACGGTTTTACGACAACACTTAGAGCGTATACAATTTTAAGACCAGGTAATACTTATCACATGAAAATGGCAATTGCAGATGTTGGTGATGATGTGTATGATTCTGCAGTATTTGTTGCGCCTATCCGTATTGAGCCAATTCCTCCTAAATCTGATATAGATTTTGATGGAACTGATGATTATGTAAATACCAAACCTTTTATGGGTGATTTTGTAGGAGCTACTATGATGTCATGGTTAAAGCTTGATGCTGGTTTTACAAGTAGAGGAGAGGTTTGTGGACAAGATAATTTTAAAATATATATAGGCGGTGACAGAAAAGTTAGAGCTTTTGCTAAAACAGGATCTTCAACAGTTACTCATACATTAAGGCTAGAAGATAATACTCCTGCTGACGGATGGTTTGGGTATATACAAGCAAGAGTTAATTCGGGCCCGTGGTTAAATTTTATGATTGATGGTTTCACAACAGATTGGTTATTACCTGCATTTGGTTCAGCTTCAATTGATTTAATGATAGAAGCAGCTATTGGTGATGTGATTGATATAAAGTATGTTAGAAACGGATCAACTGCAGCGAATAGGAATGAGGAAAAATTTTCTTTAACTAGAGAAGACGGAACAGTATTATTAACGAAAGGATTTAATGTAAATCATACTAATACCACTTATCCATTTACAGTAGCCTGTCCATCTTGTACTCCAGTAGTTACAAAAACTGTTACTGGACCAGTTTTACAAAAAAACTTATGGTACAATACTGCAGCAAAATTTAATGGAGTAACGGGAAGTTTATCATTATATGTAAACGGAATTGAAGTAGGGACTACGGCTACAGGTTTAGGTAGTAAATTAAATATAAAAGATGATTTAACAGATTTTGCTATAGGAAGAGATGAGAAGAATACCAATAGGTATTTTAAAGGAGCAATTGATGATGTAAGAGTTTATGATAAAGCACTTGTTATAAATCAAATTAGAGAGCAAATTTATCAAGAGATAGAAAATATTGGAGGGAAAGTATATGGAAGTATTATCCCAAAAGCTATTGATAATGGAAGTTTAGATTGGTCAGATTTAAAATTATATTTCAATTTAGATTTAATTTTTGATGTAACAGTAATTGATAATTCGGCATATTTAAAGAATGGATTTCTAAATAATATTTTTACGGTACAAACTCAATCGGCTCCAATGTCTTATGTAGCAAATGCATCTGGTGATTGGATAAACAATGGTACATGGCAAAATGGAACAGAGTGGGATATTGCCAATTTACCAAATAAAGATTGGGCAATAGTCCAGGTTACAAACAATGCAAAAGTTACCACAACAGCGAGTCATACACATTTAGGTTTGTTAGTTGATTCAGGATCAGAGTTAGAAATACAAAATAATCAATTGTTGGAAAACACGAGTTATTTAAAGTTAGATGGCCAGTTAGATTTAGTAGATGAGTCACAATTAATTCAAACAATAAACTCAGATTTAGATGTAACGAGTTCGGGATATCTTGAACGGGATCAGCAAGGGCAGACTAGTATTTATAACTATAATTTTTGGTCAAGTCCGGTAAACCCAATTAATACTACTTCGAATAATACAGATTATTCAATAGCAGGAATTTTAAAAGATGGAACCACGGCTGCTACGCCTCAAACAATTACTTTTAATACATCAGGATATGATGGTGCTTCTGGAGCCCCAATTACATTAGCAGATTATTGGATATTTAAATATGTAAACCAACCTGACTTATATGCTAATTGGGTTCAAATTCGCTCTACAGGAAGCTTAAAAGTAGGTGAGGGGTATACTCTAAAAGGGTCAGGAGCTGTGTCTACAACACAAAATTATGTGTTTTCAGGAAAGCCTAATAACGGTGTAATTCAACATACAGTTGGAGCAAATAATGTTTATTTAGTAGGTAATCCATATGCAAGTGCATTGGATGCTGATCAGTTTATCAATGATAATTTATTCAGTGTAGAAAGTGTAGGAGATGTTATTGGAACAGGATCATCAACTGGAGCGTTGTACTTCTGGGAGCACTTTTCAACAAATAGCAGTCATATTTTTGCTGCTTATGAAGGAGGTTATGCTACCTATAATTTAGCTGGAGGAGTTATCGCAATTCCAGATCCAGACGTGTCATCAAGCGGAACAGGGTCAATTCGTCCAGGTCGTTATGTTCCAGTAGCACAAGGATTCTTTGTTCAAGGAAGTCCTGCTGGAGGAACTATAGAGTTTAATAATGGTCAACGTGCTTATAAACGTGAAGCGATAGTTGCTGATGATTCAGTATTTACTAAAACCGCTTCATCAGCATCTAATAGTACGGTTGATCTTAGGCGATTGTATTTTAAGTTTACAACTCCAGAAGGCCCACAACGAGAGTTGTTATTGGCTGTAAAAGAAGGATTAGAAGACGGAATGAATTACGGTTATGACGCTAGAATGTTAGATGATCAGGTTACAGATTGTGCATGGGTATTAGATGGAGCAACTGTTTTGGATGATGAAAAACTAGTTATTCAAGGGATTGGAGCTGTATATGAAGATTTAGAATTACCTCTACAAATAAAAGTAGGAGCAGAGGGTGTTTGTAAATTTGAAGTAGGAGATTTATCAAATTTTGATTCATCACTAGAAGTATATTTCTTGGATAAAGAGTTAAACACAACTACTAAATTGGAGACTAGTATACCAGTGGAATTCAATTTAACCTCAGGAACATATAATGATCGTTTTTATGTAGTATTTAAGGCTGCAGAAGTATTAGCAATTGATGATATAGATACTGTAGAAGATGATTTAGTGGTGTTTTACAATACAGCTTCTGGAAGTATAAGTCTTACTAATTCATCAATGTTTATTGTTAAAAATGTGAATTTATACAATGTATTAGGACAGCAAGTTTTACAGGTAAAAAAAGAGTATACAAATATTACATCGGTAGATATTCCTGTGCAAGTAGCAAGCGGGACATATTTATTAATTTTTGATTACAATAACGGAAAACAGATAACTAAGAAGTTAATCATTAAATAGATTTCTATGTTAACAATGAGTTATATCTGCATCGGTTTAAGTATGTTTTCATTACTACTGGTAATTAGAATCATACAGAAAAAGGAAAAGAGGAGAATTCTTCGTTATTATGGAATTATAAAAAAGAAATAACATTTAGAAACTTATATATTTTTATTTAAATTAATATATAGGTTCTATCCGAATATATTAGAATAGAATGAGGTACTCTTTGTTTTTCGTGAGGTGTTCATGAGGTTTTTTTTGTTTTTATCACTTGTTTCAAATGTATTTTTGGAGTTCACAAAATTTACAACATAAAAAAATAATTCTTCAAAAATAATTGAAGAAGCTATTATAACACTAAGATTTTTTCATGCTTTAATTTAGGTTTTAAAGTGTATTAATTTGGGAGAAAAGGTCAGCTTCGGAGCTGATCTTTTCGTTTTTTTAATTTAGACTTTCAGCTTATTAATATAGTAAAAAAAGAAATCCTAACAAAGGTTAATATGATATTACCATAAGTTCTATAGTGCTGATTACTATTCCTTATGTTTGAAAAATAAATTAATAATAAATTTTTATCAGTACTGTAAAATTCGGGTTTTATATTAAATGCTGTTATTTATTGGGTTAAAAAGACTGGCTGGGGAGCTGGTCTTTTTTTTTTGTTAAAAACAATAGTAAACTATCAGTTATCCAAAGTTGATGCTAAATTACCTTATATGTTATAGTTATCATTATTAATCACTTATTTAGGCGAAATATAATTATTTACCAACCCTTTATTTGCTGATTATGAAATTAAAAACCTTCTGTTTTATTACTTTTCTATTGCTTAGTTGCTTTGCGAGGGCACAAGAAAGTAATAAACCACATGTATGTTATCCTCCAACATTAGATCGTTCAATTAAAAAAAATATTGATGGAGATAAAAATTTTACTCCATTAATTATGGCTACTGGAACAGTAGCTTATACACAAAGTATACATAATGTAATTGTTAAATGGCAAACTGGTAGTTTTAGTAGTTTCAGAATAGGAACAGCACCAGGTTTACAGGATATTAAATGGGGACAAGGTTTAAATGCAGCAGCAAAACATACCGGAGGACAAAGTTATGAAGAGCTTAGATTAACAGCCCTGGAATTAGGAACCACATTTAATATAGGGGATACCTTTTACATAACCATGGATAGTGGTTTAGGTACAGAATGGATTTCACCATCATTACAATTTCAATGGGAAAATCTTGGTAATTCAAGTAATGATATAAATATTATTGTAGAAACAAATTATGGACTAGGAGGATTTGGACCTTATACCGCTGTTGAAGAGACAAAAATGATGGCGTTTTATGATTTGGTAAATCCAATTATAAAAGATGTTTTTGGACCACCTTCAAGAAATCATGACATAAATATTGTTAATGATGCTTTTGCATCAGGGGTGAATATATACTATAATGGGCCAAACCAAGTGAGTTCAACGTTTAGTTTAAATGCCGATGGTGATTTAGATCAACCTCGATTAATGATTCATGAATTAATTCACGCCTATCGTGATAATGTTGGTTTATCAAGTAATTCCGAATGGCATTATGAACCCGTTTTAAATGGTTTTGAAGAAGGAATGTCTGAAGCAATTGCAATCATTGTAATGGATAAATTTATAGGTTTATACCCTAGCTTTTTTAATGGAGATGAATTTAAAATTCATTGGAATCATTCTAGAGGTATGCCTTTTTCTTGGGACTATGATTTTCAGAATAATGAACAAATTCGTAACAAAGATTATTTTAGTAGTGATATTGCCACAGGGAGTCATTGGTTACGTTATGGTACAGGAGCTACAGCTTTTAGAAAAATGTATATTGAAGATCCAGAAATTTTTAAAAAATTTAATGCAGAATATTATAGTAGATTAAATGCTGATCATGCTTTAATACCTAATAGAGATTTAGTAGTAGATATTTTTGAAACAGTAACTACAGAAGTTGAAAGAACACCAGTGGTTGACTGGATTAATGATCAGAAAATATTAGATTGTGAAACTGATATAGAAAAGAAAGTTTTTATGCTAACTTTCACTAGTCTTAGTTGGGCTTCATTTACTCAAGATAATAGAATGTTTTTCTTGGAAACTCACCAAAATGGATTAGAATGGAAATGGGCTTCATCAGATCAGGCTGGTGCAACAGAGATAGACGAATCTGCTACTAGTACTGAAAAATGGGCGTGGACACATCAACTAAATAACACACCAGGACAATTTAAGACCATACAAGATTGGGATAATACTCAATATGGAGCTAGTAAAACAATCATTAATGATTATCATGGCTTATATGATGGTACCTTTCTTTCAGGACCTTATCAAGGAGCAAATCCATATAATTCATTTGATGGTTTAACGTATGATGCCTCAGGTCCTTTTACCCGTGATTTAATGCAGAATCAAACATATTCTGTTGGTTCGGAAATTGGAAAAAGAGCTTTGGCTATGGGTAGTCAACAAATGTATACTTCAACTTCAGATGATGCGAGTTTCTGGCCATCAGGGATCATACCAGCTAGAAAAGTTACCGATTTAAACCAATCTGGATTATATCGTTGGGAGTTGGATTTCTTTGATACTTCAGGGACAACTGTTCAAAATTCTTATTTCAGACTTTTAGGAGATGATTTTATAGGTATCCAAGGTGTTTTTGGAGGAATCTATGGTGATACAAAAGATTTAATTGAAGGAAAATTAATTATTGAGCATGAAAACCACGGTGAGGAAGCAGATGTAATTATTACTAATAATTCATTTAAAACATTACGTGCTTGGGCATCTATTCCAGAAATAGATGTAAACAGGCAAGGAGGAAGAACGGATAGACAATATTCAGAGCCAGGATTAACACATGTGATATACATCAGTGATGACTGTACAGAGCATAAAATAGATTTTAGAACTATTGGTTATGGAGACGGTTTAGATGGTGTGCAAATGTTATTGTATAATATTGATAATTTTGATGATATAGTATTTACTGAAACTGCAAATCTATTATTATGTCCAAATGATGAAGCTAATTTTTCAGTAGCAAATAATTTTCCAGATATTTTGAATGATGATTCACGTATTACATATCAATGGTCAGATCCATCAGGAAATGTAGTTTCATCAGCGAAAGATTTTAATATTATGTCTATTTCGAATTCAGATGCTGGAGTATACACTTTATTAATAGATTTCTTTGGATGTCAAATTAATAAGACTGTTCAGTTAAATGTAGAAGATTGCTCTACTGAATCTGAGCCTGAATCAAATTCAGATAATATTGGGGAGGTACTTCCAGCGGATACATTAACTCCAAATGGAGATAATGAAAATGATTTTTGGAATATTGAAAATTTAGAATATCAAGCTGGTAATTCAATAAAAGTTTTTAATCGTTGGGGAGTTAAAGTTTTTGATGCAATAAACTACAAAAGTGGAACATGGAATGGAGAGTCTACTGAAGGAGGAAGCGGATTATTACCTGCAGGTTCTTATTATTTTGTAGTTGAATATGTAACTCAGGATGGTATAGCAAAAACTATTACTGGTTGGATGTATATCAATTACTAATAAATCATTAAAAGAATAAGCTTACTGAGTAATAAATTGCTTAGTAAGCTTTCATAAAATCAAAAATTGAAATGAAAAAGACATATAAATTTATAGGTGCAGTTGCATTATTGTTCTCTTTAGGGGTAAGTGCACAACAAACACCAGAATATACGTTTTGGCGTCAAAACATGAGTTTGATCAACCCTGCTTATGTTGGTAGTACCGAAAAGACTGAGATAAATGTAATAAGTTATAAAGATCAGTTTAATGGAGTTCATGACGGTCCACAAACACAATCATTAGCCGCTCAAGGAAGCTTTAATGATAATGTAGGTATTGGGTTAGAGATAGTTTCAGATAGAGTATTTATCCAAAAAGAAACAAATGTATTTGCAAACTTCTCATACAAGTTATCTTTTGGAGAAGGAAAAGATTTGTTTTTAGGATTAAAAGCTGGAGGTAGTTTCTTTAGTGTTGATTTTAATAAATTGCAAACTAAAAACGACCCAATAAATCAAGGGCAAGTGAGTAAGTTTAATCCAAATTTTGGATTAGGAGCTTATTATAAAGCAGACAAGTATTTTGTTAGTTTATCAGCACCAAGGATATTACAAGCCGAACGTTATGAGGAGATTTCAGGCGGAGCAGCTCAAGAAGCTACCGATGCAACTTTGGTAATGTTTGGAGGGGGATACTTTTATGATTTAAATGAGAATATTCAATTAATCCCTGCATTAATGACTAGATATATTGATGGCGCACCATTTGGTTTAGATTTCAGTGCAAGTGCACGTTTTTACAAGAAATTTGAATTAGGAGGAAGTTACCGTTTGAATGATTCCATGTCAGTAATGGCTTCATTTGAATTAGCTGAGATGTTAGATTTAGGATTTGCATATGATTTTGCAACGTCTGATATTAAAGATCAAACAAGTGGAGGTCCGGAATTTTTATTAAAAGTTAAATTTTAGTTTCAGAACATATAATAAAAAGTGAAATTCATTCAAAAAGACTGGCTTGGGAGCTGGTCTTTTTTTATTGATATCAAGCATGTTTAGGCAAATGTTAAGAGTTGTGATGTGTTTGGTAAATTAAGGAATGCATGCTTTTTATAGCATCTGTAATGCTATTATTGGTTATTAATCAATAGATTTAAAAGTTAGTTGATATATGGTACCTTTAATACTTAATTTTTTTATGCTTCCTTCAAGTTGTCGTGTAAAGACTTCAATGAGCTGTGATCCTAATGATTTAGTTATATTTTGTTCATCATATCCAACACCATTATCTCCTATAGTTAAAACATAGAGCCCTTCTTTTTCTTGCTGTATGAATAACTTGAATTCTCCATCTGTTAAGTTAGGAAAACCATATTTACATGAATTAGTAACCACTTCATTAATTAATAATCCTAGTGGTACAATTGTTTTCATACCAAATTTAATTTCAGAATCAATATCTATAATTAGTTTGATATTTTTCCCAACAGAATATGTCTTTACTAAACCTAAAGTTAATTCTTGAAAATGTTTTTCGATATTGATGTGAATTAAATCAGTAGAACTATACATCTGTTCATGCAACTTAGCAATTGATATAATTCTGTTTCTGGTAGCGTCAAATTTAGATTTTATTATGGGGTCATTAAACTCTCTAGCTTGAAAATTTAATAATGTATTGACTACCTGTAGGTTGTTTTTTATTGTATGATGTATCTCTTTTATTAAAACTTCCTTCTCGGACTTCTGTTTCTTTAATTCAACAATTGTCTCTTCTAATTCAATCTCTTTTTTTTGTAGATCATTCAAAACTATTTCATACAGTTTATCCGATTTATCTTTTAAATCTTCAAACATGACACGACCTTCCTCAGAACGCTTGTATTTTCGTTCCACTAACTTAAGAGTTAGGTTTAGTTCTTTTATTTTTTTTAATAAAAAATCAGACATTCATTAAATATTAGTTATTTCAGATTTTAGTACCTAGTAAAAGGGAGATAAAATTACCATTATGAAACTGTGGGATGTTAGTAGATGTATATTTAGTTGCTATTTCACCATAACCATAGAATCCAAGTATAGGTATATCTTCTTTTATGACTGATTTAATGATATCATACTCATTTTTGACCTTACTCCCTAACATTGATTTCCGACCTGCACAAGAGACAACTAGTGATCCTGCCAATTCTGCATCCTTCGGAAAATTATTGTAGGCATTATTAATAGATTGGTCACAACCGTTTAAAATACTTTCTCGGTTAGTAATTGTTATTTTTATTTTTGATCCTTCAGGTACATTTGCAGCAAATGCTATAGAGCCATCTTCATAATTGTAATACATTGGAAATCGCATGTAGGATACCTCATCTTTTTCATCAAAAATTGCAAGAAAATATTCTCCTGTTAACTCTAATTCTTTTCCCAATAAATCTTGGTAGAAACTTAAAGCACTTTTCTTGTTTATTTCGTAAACTATATTTTTATCAGACTTTGTGATAATTCCCATTATCCCTATTGGGTTCCAGCCACAACCCACTCCGTAGGACATAACCAATTCACCAGCAAAGGCAATTATTGGCACGGAGTCACTTAACACTTCATTATTATAGTATTGGTGTGTTCCTGTAAGTGTAAAGTTATCACTAGAAGTTCCGCCGAATATTGGTGTTTCTCCTCCAAAACTTTGATTTAGAATATCAATTATATCCTCACCACTTGTAGTTAAACTTTCAGGTAATACAAAGCAGAGTTTGATTGGTTTATTTGTTTTAGATTTAATTTCTTCAACTGCCTGAGAACATGTTTCATTGATGTTCTTAGAGGCTTCTTTTCCTATTCCGACAACAATATCTAATATATCTGATTTAAAAACAACTAAAGCAATTAAGTCATCCGCATAACCATATCCAGATGATATTTCTCCACAAGTAGAACAGCCTATTAATTCCATATTCGGCCATTTTTTTTTAACCTCATGTAAAACTGTTTTTTGATCTTCCTCAATATTCATGTATATGATTCCTGCATCAGGACTCATACCATTAAGTTTGTTATCGATTTGTGTAAATATATTTTTACAGGCTTCTATTGGATCTATATGTTCACTATGGCCAACTGCCATCATTAAGTTTTGGTTTAATGACTCGGATGTTTTTTTTTCTAGATTTTCCATATCAAAGAGTTAAAAAATAATGTATTCTATTAAATTAAGAAATTTATGTGATAACACAAATTATAAACTTAATTATTGAACAGATAGAGGCAAGGTCTTTTCGTATGCCGTAGTTTTTGATTACTTTCGTTTTAAATTATCATAGGGTGTCAGATACTTCAAAATCTAATAATATAATATATAAAATAATACGATTTTTATACGAGAACTTTATTGTCATTTTGCCTGTTTTAGTGGGGCTAAATTTGTTGTTTCAAAATATTGGTGGCAATGATTTAACTATTTATTTATATAATATAGAGGAGAAGGGTAAGTTATACGAATCTAAATTTGAGGTGTATAATGAAGGAAGTCCAATTTCTAAGTATGAATTAATACAGCCACTAATTATAAATTTACAAAAGGAGAATGCTATTGTGGATTTTGATTTAATAGAAAAGAACCCTCAGGCAATTAAGGTTTGGTTTAGTAAGCTTACTAAAAATAAATTAAAAGTAGATTTTGATTTATTGAATGAATCAGAAAATATAACCTTTTCAGTTCTTACTAGTAAACCAATTGAACATTTTACGGTTTCTTCGAGGATTAAAAATATTGAAGAAGTAGTTACTTATCATTATCAAATTAAACCTAAATATTTTGATAGAATTGGTAAGTTTTGGATTTTCTTATTACTTTTTAGCATACTAACATTTACTGATGCTTCAATGTTGGTATCAAAAAATAAACAGTTGAGGAGGATTTTAAATTTAATAGATGGTTTATCAGAAACATCAGATAAAGGATTGTTTTTAGATGCATACAGAGTTGAATACTCAGCGTATAAAATCCGTTTTAAACGAAATAAAGAAACTATAGTTACTGATATAAGTTTGTTGTTTGATATGATTGCGACAAATAATTTGGATGAAGTAAAATTAAAAATGAATACGGCCACTAAAAGATCGGTATTATATACCTTAAGGAAACCTTATTTATTAATTAGCCCAGTATTATTCATAATTAGTTTATTAGTAATTATTGGATCGATAATATTTTATTCCACTTTTTAAATTAATTTTATAAATAAATAGATTTGTATGAAGTTAGATATACTTGCATTTGGAGCACACCCAGACGATGTTGAATTAAGTTGCGGCGGTACTTTAGCTAAAGAAATAGCATTAGGTAAAAAAGTTGGAATAATTGATTTAACCAGAGGAGAACTAGGAACAAGAGGTAGCGCAGAATTACGAGATAAAGAAGCAAGTAATGCCAAGGAAATACTTGGTGTTCATGTTAGGGAAAATTTAGGATTTGCTGACGGTTTCTTTTTAAACGATAAAAAACATCAATTAGAAATTATAAAAATGCTTCGTAAATACCAACCAGAAATTGTGTTGTGTAACGCGATTGATGATAGGCATATAGATCATCCCAAAGGTAGTAAGTTAGTGTCTGATGCTAGTTTCTTATCAGGGTTACTAAAAATTGAAACGGAGCTTGATGGAGTTGGACAAGATAAATGGCGACCAAAACAAGTATATCATTATATACAGTGGAAAATAATTGAACCAGATTTTGTTGTTGATGTAACTGGTTATATGGATGTAAAAGTAGAAGCGGTTAAAGCATATAGTTCACAATTTTATGACCCTAAGAGTAATGAAGTGGAAACGCCAATAACAAGTAAGAATTTTATTGATAGTATAGTATATAGAGCGCAAGATTTAGGTAGGCTAATAGGAGTAGACGCAGCAGAAGGTTTTACCGTAGAACGTTATGTAGGTGTTGATAGTTTACATGATTTGATATAGTAAATAGTACACAATGAGCATCTTGAAAATTTTATGTAAAAAAAATGCTTTTTTCTTTTTTAGAATTTAAAATTATATGTAGCTTTGCACCCGCAACATGGTGGTTGTAGCTCAGTTGGTTAGAGTATCGGTTTGTGGTACCGAGGGTCGCGGGTTCGAATCCCGTCTTCCACCCAAAAGCAAAAGCCTTTCAGAAATGAAAGGCTTTTTTTGTGGAATAAATTTTATAATTTATTCCACAAAAATACTTTCTGTATAACCTAAAAACAGAGGTGCACTTAAAAAGTGTTTAAGAGAAATAGACGCGGAATTGCCTTCCGATTACTCACATTTAATCAAATAAAAAGCTAACTTTAAAAATAAAACTAATCATGTATAAATTATTAATATTTGCTTTGTTATCGTTAAATACGATATTGGGACAAACAAGTAAAACAAATAATAAAAACGAATTCTTAAATAATATAAACCCCATAAAAGGAAAAGAATTTAAACTGTCTTCACACAACTCTTTTAGAGCGTACAACGCTTACGATTCAAAAGAAAAAACAAAATACGCTTATTCAACAAATAGAAGTAATACGTTTAAAGTTATTGATGCTTATAAATTTCCATGTAAAACAGATGATTGTTATGATAATTACTTTGATAGCGTCAACTACAATAAATACATAATAGAATTGCAGTTTACAGGATCTAAAGACACAATCTACTTGAGGGATGATGATTACAACTTTAAAAACTTATATTTTACAGAAGAAATGAATTCTGTTATTTCGTCTTTCAAAAAAGAAAAAGAAATTAAAATAATAGTGGAGGAAAAAGAAATTGAATGGAGTAAAACGAAGTCTACTTGTGAATACAGTATAAACGAAGTTGACGAATTTAATAGTAAGAATAAAAAGTATACCAAGAATTATAGTTTATACTACTCGGATAGTTCTTATGGAATAATAGGCATAAGTTTAATAAATATTGATAACGAATTATATGTAAATATTACTTCCAATTATGATTTAGGGTGTACTAGTTCATATGAAAACAATAAATCATACGCTAGTGTGAAGTTAAAGAATGGGGATATTTTAAAGTTTTATCATAGAGGAGAATTAAATTGTTCGGAATTTAATTTGTTTGGAAGACTTTCTAAATCAGAAGTGGCTAGGCTTAAAAAGTCGCCAATTAAAGTTATTAGACTAAGTGGTACAAAGTATAATAATGATTATAAAGATATTGTTTGGAGAAGCTTCTTTATAGACAAGCTTAATTGCATAGAATAATAGAGTATTTATCGTAAAAAAAAAAGGCATTAAGTGATTAGTGTCTTTTTTTTACGATAAATACTCAAATATTGATATAGTAGAAGTACAAACGATTCAAGTAGTAATTCCAAATCGGGTTTAAGATACGAACCTTTTTAATATTGGCGTCGGTTTTGTTGGTGGGATGTTGCTGACGAAATAATCATAAAACAAAAAAAAGGAAAGAAACTTTGTGTTCCCTTCCTTTTTACCTAAATTTACATAGTAGTTAAGATTTTGATTTATACCATTCAAACAAGTATGAACCTATTAAACTTACTACCACACCTTTAAAAAGGTAAATTAAAAATTCTATCATATAATATATATTTGTGAAAAAACTGCTTATAAGTCGACCAGGACCGAGCGGTTTTTTCTATTAATTACTTCTAAATTAATACTTTTTTTGCTTGCTTGAACAAAATTATTAAATAGGTGATAAATAGTTATTAACCTAATATATAAATAAATATACTTTCTTTTTCTCGTTGTTTTCACTATTCTCTCGTAACCGTATTATACACTAAAGAAACAAGATTTTAGTTGGTTTAAGAAAACTTTCACTATATGAAAAAAATAATCCAAAGAAATAAAAAAATAAATTATTGTAGTTCTGTAATAACTAATTAAAATAATACGATTTAATGATATTGGTGGTTTTAGACACTTTGGGAATCCTATAAATATGGGAGTACAATTTTATATAAATTGTTTTTTTCGGTTTGTGGTACCGAGGGTCGCGGGTTCGAATCCCGTCTTCCACCCAGAAGCAAAAGCCTTTCAGAAATGAAAGGCTTTTTTTGTGGAATAAATTTAAAATAGAACATATAAAAAAAAAGCTACTCCATATGGAATAGCTTTTTTTATATAAAGAAAACAGAAGTTTAATTTCCGTCTCTATCTACTTTAATACGTTCATCACTATTAGCCAATTCCCAAGCGGTGTGGAATATAAGCTTCGTACGTGTAGTCATTAAAGGATAATCAATTTTGTCTGGAGTATCAGATGGTTTGTGATAATCTTCATGAATACCACTAAAGAAAAATACTGAAGGCACTCCATTTTTAGCAAAGTTATAATGGTCAGAACGGTAATAAATACGCTCTTTATCATTTCTGTCGTTGTATTTGTAATCTAATTTAAAATCGATTAAGTTCTTATTTGCATTAGTAACAGCAGCATCTAAACCAGTACTTAATCTATCCGCACCAATAACATATACATAATTAGGAGCATCTTTATGCTCAGGATCAACACGACCAATCATATCAACATTAATATTAGCAACAGTATTTGCTAAAGGAAATACAGGGTTTTCTGAGTAAAACCGTGAACCAAATAATCCTTTTTCTTCTCCAGTAACATGTAAAATTAATACAGAACGTTTTGGTCCTTTTCCAGCTTTCTTTGCTAAGTGAAAAGCTTCAGCCATTTCTAATAAAGCTACAGTTCCTGACCCATCGTCATCTGCTCCACTATATATTTCTCCGTCATGATGACCGATATGATCTAAATGAGCAGATAATACTAATATTTCATCTGGCTTTTCAGAACCTTTAATAAAAGCTAATACATTTTCAGAATCATTTTTAGCTTTCCCTTCAAAGTATGCTACTGGAATATTCTGGAAATAATTATCGGTACCATAAGCAGAAGGGATTCCCATTTTTTGGTATTCTTTCTTTAAAAACTCAACAGCTTTCTTTTGCCCTGGTTCTCCAGTATCTCTTCCTTCAAATTCATCAGAAGCATAAATATATAAATCTGTTTTCATTTCTGCTGCCGTAATGGTATTGGCGTATGTAGTTGCAATAGAATTTACAACAGTTTTTGTAGTCTCTTCCTTAACAGGAGTTGTAGCAGCTTCTTTCTGTGAGCTACATGCAATAATGCAAAAAGTAGGTATAGCTAATATTAAATTTTTCATAGGTCGTAATTATTTTAAAGCGTGAATTTACTAAAATTTATGTTGTTTTATCAAAAAGTTACCTTAATATCACGATACACTAAAGAAAAGCGTTTTAAACTTTTTATGTAAGCTTTAATTTTATGTAACTTTACTTTTTAAAATTTTAGAGAATGAAAAAAGAAATTGAAAACTTATTGAATGATCAGGTTAGGTATGAAGCAAATGCATCAATGCATTATTTAGCTATGGCTTCTTGGGCAGATGTTAATGGTTATAATGGTGTTTCTGAATTCTTTTATGCAAACTCTGAAGAAGAGCGTGTGCATATGACTAAATTGGTAAAGTTTATCAATGAAAGAGGAGGTAAGGCAATAGTTCCGGCATTAGCAGCTCCAAAATCAGAATTTAATAACTTAAATGAATTGTTTGAAGAATTTTTATCAAGCGAGGTTTATGTTACACAAAAAATTAATGAAGTTATCTTTGAATGTTTAAATCATAAAGATTATAATACTCATAACTTTATGCAATGGTATGTTTCTGAACAACTTGAAGAAGAAGCACAAGCTAGAACTATGCTTGATAAGTTAAACATTATTGGAGATGATAAAACAGGACACTATATGTTTGATAGAGATATAATGACTTTTGCTCAAGCAAATGAGCAACAGGTTTAACTAATTAGATTTTTTTATATAAATGAGTTATTAATGTAAATTGATAGCTCATTTTTTTTATATTTGTACTTTATTTATATTTAGTTTAAATAAGTATTAGATATGTTACACACCCCAATAATCATTTCTAGCCCATGTAATATAATTGCAATTGATTGTAATTCTTGTTTGGATAAGAAAAGTAAATGCTGTAAAAAGTACAAGAAAAAAGGAAAGAGTAATTGCAAACGTTGTCCGAAGATATAAATGCTTTTTAATTTATAAAAGTCACATAAAAAATGACTATATTTGCATGCAATTATTACTAATTGCACTATGACAACACACAACACAAAGATTGTAGGAGAAGGACTAACCTATGATGACGTACTATTAGTTCCTGCTTACTCTGAGATTCTACCAAGAGAAGTAAGTATAAAAACAAAATTCACAAAAAATATTACTATAAATATTCCAATTATATCTGCAGCAATGGATACTGTTACAGAATCTGATATGGCTATAGCTATTGCTAGAGAAGGTGGAATAGGAGTATTGCATAAAAATATGTCTATTGAGGCTCAAGCTAACGAAGTTCGTAAAGTAAAGCGTTCTGAGTCAGGAATGATTATTGACCCAATAACACTTCCAAAAGATGCTACCGTTGCTGATGCTAAAAGCAACATGAGAGAGCATAGTATTGGAGGAATACCAATTATTGATGATAATGGGCTATTAATAGGTATTGTTACTAATAGAGATTTACGTTTCGAAAAAAATAATACTAGAAAAATAGAAGAAGTAATGACTTCTGATAATTTAGTTACTACTGCTCAAGGAACTTCTTTAAAGGATGCAGAGGGAATATTACAAGAAAATAAAATTGAAAAACTTCCAGTAGTTGATGCTAACAATAAATTAGTTGGTTTAATTACTTTTAGAGATATTACTAAGGTAACATTAAAACCAAACGCAAATAAAGACGGATTCGGACGTTTACGTGTAGCAGCTGCTTTAGGAGTTACTGCTGATGTTGTTGAACGTACTGAGGCATTAGTTAATGCAGGTGTTGATGCAGTAATTATTGATACAGCTCACGGGCACACTAAAGGTGTAGTAAGTGTATTACATAGTGTTAAAGCTAAATTCCCTAAATTAGATGTAATTGTAGGTAATATTGCAACTGGTGAAGCTGCTAAATATTTAGTTGAAGCTGGAGCTGATGGAATAAAAGTAGGGATTGGACCAGGATCAATCTGTACCACTCGTGTTGTAGCTGGTGTAGGATATCCACAATTTTCTGCTGTTTTAGAAGTTGCTGCAGCAATTAAAGGATCAGGTGTACCAGTTATTGCAGATGGAGGTATTCGTTTTACAGGAGATATTCCTAAGGCAATTGCTGCTGGAGCTGACTGTGTAATGTTAGGTTCTTTATTAGCAGGTACAAAAGAATCTCCAGGAGAAACTATCTTATTACAAGGAAGAAAATTCAAATCTTATAGAGGAATGGGATCTGTAGAAGCTATGAAACAAGGTTCTAAAGACAGGTATTTCCAAGATGTAGAAGATGATTTAAAAAAATTAGTTCCTGAAGGAATTGTAGGTCGTGTACCATATAAAGGAGAATTACATGAAAGTATACATCAGTTTGTAGGTGGTTTACGAGCAGGTATGGGATATTGTGGTTCAAAGGATATTCAAACATTAAAAGAGACAGGTCGTTTTGTGAAAATTACAGCCTCTGGGATAAATGAGAGTCATCCACATGATGTAACTATTACTAAAGAATCACCTAACTACTCTAGATAATATGAGCTCAGAAATTTCAAAAAGATATAGTCAGCGTGGTGTTTCAGCCTCTAAAGAAGATGTACACAACGCAATAAAAAATGTTGATAAAGGAGTATTCCCTAAAGCGTTTTGTAAAATAGTTCCGGACCACTTAACTGGTGATGAAGACTATTGTTTAATCATGCATGCTGATGGTGCTGGTACAAAATCATCTTTGGCTTATATGTATTGGAAAGAAACTGGTGATGTTTCTGTATGGAAAGGAATTGCTCAGGATGCATTAATCATGAATATTGATGATTTATTGTGTGTTGGTGCAACTGATAATATCATGCTTTCTTCTACTATTGGACGTAATAAAAGTTTAATTACTGGAGAAGTACTTTCTGCTATTATTAATGGTACTGAAGAATTAATTACTGAATTAAAAGAATTTGGTGTAACAATACATTCAACTGGTGGTGAAACTGCTGATGTTGGTGATTTAGTACGTACTATAATTGTAGATTCTACTGTTACTGCACGTATGAAACGTTCTGATGTTATTGATAACGCTAATATTACTCCTGGTGATGTAATTGTAGGATTAGAATCATTCGGACAAGCTACTTATGAAAAAGGGTATAATGGAGGAATGGGATCTAACGGATTAACTTCTGCTCGTCATGATGTATTTCATAAATATTTAGCAACTAAATATCCAGAGAGTTTTGATGCAGCTGTACCTGAAGACTTAGTGTATTCAGGAAATACAAAATTAACAGATGCTGTGGAGAATTCTCCAATTGATGCAGGTAAATTGGTGTTATCACCAACACGTACTTATGCACCAATTATAAAAGCAATTTTATCGAAATATAAAGGTGATGATGTTCACGGAATGATTCATTGTTCAGGTGGTGCACAAACTAAAATTTTACACTTTGTAGATAATGTACATATTGTAAAAGATAATATGTTTCCAATTCCACCATTATTTAAATTGATACAAGAACAATCTAAAACTGATTGGAAAGAAATGTATCAAGTATTTAACTGTGGTCACAGAATGGAGTTATACGTTAAACCAGAAGTTGCTGAAGATATTATAGCAATTTCAAAATCGTTTAATGTTGATGCTAAAATAGTAGGAAGAGTAGAAGCTTCTGAAACTAAGAAATTAACAATTACTAGTGAATATGGTACTTTCGAGTATTAATATTTAAAATTTATATTTTTAAAAGCCTTACAGAAATGTGAGGCTTTTTTTTATGTGGAATAGTTATGTATAATCTCACAGTGATTAGTAATTGTTAAGGTTTTATTAAATTGCATTAGGCAATATAATTTTTGCTCAATACTTGAGTTAATATATGTGCACCTTAAAATAAATTATGATGAAAAGAGTATTGATTATTTCTTTTTTATTGATGACTACTCAGATTACTGTAGCTCAAAATTGGTTAACTGATTTAGATGAAGCCAAAAATATAGCTGTAAACACTAACAAGTCAATAGTGTTAGTGTTTTCTGGGTCAGATTGGTGTGCGCCTTGTATGAAGCTAGAGAAACAAGTGTTTAGTACGGATGAGTTTAAGCAATATGCTTCAGAAAATTATGTGCTTTTAAAAGCTGATTTTCCACAGCGAAAAAAAAACAAGCTATCAAAAGAGCAGCAAGAGCATAATAACCAATTAGCTGAAAAGTATAATAAAAATGGTTTTTTCCCATTAGTAGTTGTTTTAAATAGCGAAGGAAAGTCTTTAGGTAACCTTGGGTACATAAACATTGGAGCTAAAGCATATATTGAAAGTATTAATAGTAAAATAAAATAGATTGAAAAAAATAGTAACATATAGTTTATTCTTATTATTGGGTACTTGCTTTTCTCAACAACAATTTAGTAAAGAAGTATTATTAATGGGTTGTGATTTTAAAATCACGGTTATAGCCTCTAGTGAAGTTGAAAGTAAAAAGTATATAGATAGTGCTATATATGAAATAAAACGAATAGAAAGCTTAATATCTTCTTGGGATAATAATTCACAAACAACCTTAATAAATAATAACGCAGGTATTTCTCCAGTCAAAGTAGATAATGAGTTAATAAAACTGATAGAACGATCCATTGCAATCTCTAAATTTACAGATGGCGCATTTGATATTTCATTTGCATCAATGGACAGAATATGGAAGTTTGATGGAAGTGTAACAGAAATGCCTTCTAAAGAAAAAATTATGGCTTCTGTAGAAAATGTAGGTTTTGAAAATATTATTATTGATAAACAAAATAGTACTGTTTTTCTGAAAAATAAAGGAATGAAAATTGGTTTTGGAGGTATAGGGAAAGGATATGCTGCAGATAAGGCTAAAGATATATTAATAAGTAAAGGAATTTCAGGAGGAATAATTAATGCTTCAGGAGATTTAACCACTTGGGGAAAACAACCTAGTGGTAAACCTTGGCAAGTAGGATTGAAAAACCCACTGAATAAGGATAAAATATTTTCTTGGTTTCCAGTTGAAAATAGAGCAGTAGTTACTTCAGGTAATTATGAAAAGTATATTATGATTAATGACAAACGTTATAGTCATATAATTAATCCAAAAACAGGTTTCCCGTCACAAGGAATTATGAGTGTTTCTGTTTTTGCCCTAAAGGCAGAATTAGCAGATGCTTTAGCAACCTCAATTTTTGTAATGGGTGTTGATAAAGGATTATATTTTGTAAATCAAATAGCAACTGTAGATTGTATTATTGTTACTGATAATGGTAAAATACACTACTCAAATAATATAGAAAATGAAGTTAAATAAAACGAAATCAGGATTTTTATTAGCACTATTTTTTGCTTTTTCTTTAAGCTCATGTGTTACAGTAAAAGAATATGAAAAAGTATATGTGAATGATGCTGACATGAAATTAACTGCAAATAAAATTAACAAATTCGAAACAAGTTTTCAAGTATACCGTGAAGCTGCTTCTGGTGCAAACGGAGGGAAAGCTGGTGGAGGTTGTGGATGTAATTAATCTGTAATCAATATCATTTAAAAGTTAATTTGCTCACTACAATTAAATACTAAACCTATGAATAAACTAATTGTCATATTGTTATTATTTACATCGGTATTATTTGCACAAGAAAAGAAAACTGATACTGTTTTTAAGAAAAGAGTTTTAGAAAAAACAGAAGTAGATTTTCTAATGAGTTACTATACTCAAGACGGAGATCATGCAGCAGTTACTGGAGGAATTGGTACTGAAAAACTAACTGATATTACCCCAACATTTATTGTCGCTTTGCCATTAAACGATGATGATATATTAACTGCTGAGGTTGGTATATCAGCATATACATCTGCATCGTCTAGTAATATAGATCCTTTTGACGGTAATGAACCTGCAAGTCCTTGGGTTGAATCATCTGGAGCTTCTGCTGCTGATACATGGGTAAATGGTAATTTTGATTATAGCCATTCATCTGATGATAGAAATACGGTATTGGGAGCAAACTTAAGTGTAGCCTCAGAGTATGATTATTTCTCAATAGGTTTTGGAGGTCATTTGACTAAGTTATTTAATCAGAAAAACACAGAGGTTTCTTTGAAAGCTAATGTGTATATTGATACTTGGAATCCTCAATATCCTGCTGAATTTAGAGCAGGTTTTACATCTTCAGCAGGGTACATTACAAATTATACTGAATTTGATAAATTAGGAAGAAATACCTATTCTTTATCTGTTTCAGTATCTCAAATATTAACAAAGAAATTACAAGCTTCATTATTTTTGGATGTTGTACAGCAAAATGGATTACTTTCAGCACCTCATCAACGTGTTTATTTTGCAGATAAAGCAGATTTTTTTATTGATGATTTTCATTTAGCTGATGATGTAGAACGTTTACCTGATACTCGTTTTAAACTGCCTATTGGTATGCGTTTAAATTATTTTATAAATGAGTATGTAACATTCAGATCATATTATAGATTATATACAGATAATTGGGGGATAACAGCGCATACTGCTGAAATTGAATTGCCAGTAAAAATTACCAGGTCTTTTGCAGTAATCCCTACGTATAGATATTACACACAAACGGCAGCAGATTATTTTGCGGGTTATAATACCCATTTGTCTACTCAAAAGTTTTACACATCTGATTATGACTTATCAAAATTTAATAGCAATCAATATGGTATAGGATTACGATATACAGATGTATTCACGAAGCTGAAAATATTCAAATTTGGTCTGAAATCAATAAACTTAAAATACAGTAGTTATAATAGATCAGACGGATTAAAAGCAAGTATTATATCAGGGGGAGCAAAGTTCATTTTGGATTAATTTAACTAATATAATTCCAAATATTCTTATGCTTTCCAATTTGATGATATGTGAATTTTAAAATCCCATTTTCTTCTTTAGAAAGAGATGGGTCATCTTTTAAAATGGTCATAGCATAGTTTCTTGCTAGTTGAAGGATATCGTTATCTTTTATAATATCGGCTATTTTTAAGTTTAAAATACCACTTTGTTGCGTACCCATTAAATCACCAGGTCCACGTAACTTTAAATCAACTTCTGCTAATTCAAATCCGTCATTTGTACGAACCATGGTTTCTAATCGAGTTTTTGCTTCAGTACTTAGTTTATAGCTAGTCATTAAAATACAGAAACTTTGCTCTGCACCTCTACCAACTCTACCTCTTAATTGATGTAGTTGTGATAAACCAAAACGTTCACTACTTTCAATAATCATCATACTTGCATTGGGAACATTCACTCCAACTTCAATAACGGTTGTGGCAACCATTATTTGTGTTTCTCCTTTGATAAAGCGTTGCATTTCAAATTCTTTATCCGCAGGTTTCATTTTACCATGCAGAATAGATATTTGGTAATCTGGTTTAGGGAAATCACGAGAAATACTTTCAAAACCATCCATCAAATCTTTATAATCCAACTGTTCAGATTCTTGTATGAGTGGATAGACAATATAAACTTGTCTTCCTTTCTTTATTTCATCACGCATAAAAGCAAATACTTTCAAACGATTACTGTCGAACCGATGTACAGTTTTAATTGCTTTTCTTCCTGGAGGTAATTCATCAATTATGGATATATCCAAATCGCCATATAAACTCATGGCCAGTGTACGTGGTATAGGTGTAGCAGTCATTACTAATATATGCGGAGGGAAGGAGTTTTTCTTCCAAAGTTTAGCGCGTTGAGCTACTCCAAAACGATGTTGTTCATCAATAATTGCTAATCCAAGGTTTTTGAATTTTACCTTATCTTCTAAGATAGCATGGGTACCAATTAATAAATGTAAAGTACCGTCTTCTAATTCCTGATGAATTATTTTTCGTTGGGAAGTTTTAGTTGAACCTGTTAATAATCTTACGTTGATATCTAGTTCTTTTACAAGTTCAGTTATTCCATGATAATGTTGTGTTGCTAGAATTTCTGTAGGAGCCATTAAAGTAGCTTGAAAATCATTATCAATTGCTAGCAGTATAGTCATTAAAGCAACAATTGTTTTTCCTGAACCAACATCACCCTGTAATAATCGGTTCATTTGAGCATTGCTCCCTAAATCATTTCTAATTTCTTTGATTACACGTTTTTGAGCTCCAGTAAGTTCAAATGGTAAATGGTTTTTATAGAATTCAGTAAATAATTCTCCTACTTGATCAAATGGAAAACCTTTAATCTTGTGCTTTCTGCTTATGTTTTTTAAAATTAATTGTAGCTGAATAAAAAACAACTCTTCAAACTTTAATCTGAATTGTGCTTTTGCAAGGAGTTCGGCACTTTTTGGAAAATGAATATTGAATACTGCTTCTGCTTTAGATATTAGCTTTAATTCATTTAAAAGTAATGGTGATAAAGTTTCTTGAAACCTCCCTCCAGTTTCCTGAAATAAAGTTTGCAATAACTTTATCATAGCTTTGTTACTAATCCCTTTATTTGAAAGTTTTTCAGTTGAAGGATATATTGCTTGCATTGCAGAACGAATACTAGCCTTATGTTCTGTAAGAAGCTCTAGTTCTGGGTGTGGTATTGAAAAACCATTAAACCAATTGCATTTTCCAAATATTACATATGGTACATTTAGTTTAATACTGTTCTTAATCCACTTTTGGCCTTTAAACCAAACTAATTCAAGTGTACCTGTTTCATCTTGAAATGTTGCCACTAAACGTTTCCCACGTTTTTGCTCAACCATTTTTAAGTTGATGATTTTCCCTACTAGTTGTACTTCCGCAGCATTACGTTGTAGTTGGTTTATTTTATAATATTTAGTTTTGTCTAAGTATCTATTTGGAAATAAGTTAATTAAATCCTGGTACGTGAAAATTCCCAATTCCTTTTTAAGTAAATCGGCACGATTAGGTCCTACGCCCTTTAAATAGTCTATTGGAGTTTGTAGTGTATTCAAAATTCTACACGGTTTATAAAATCAAATATATACAGAATTATAACAAATAAAAAGGTTTTCGGTCATATGTTACTTATCCCTGTTTCCGTGCCGTTTACCCCATGTTTTTTATCATAAAGCTTATTTATTGTATACTTGTTTATTGATTTTAACCCAGTTTAATTATATAATATGATGAAAAAAAAGAATTTTATAAAAGTAGCTACGTTCTGTTTTTTTGCATTCCTAATTGTTTTAAATTCTTGTAAAGAGGATGAAGCAGCTGTATTGCCAACAACACCAGCTATTCCAGTCTTACTGTCTACTAGTAATGGCGTAGTAATTAATGAGCTACTTTTTGGTTCAACAGTTAATGGAAGTGTTTCTGTAAGTAAAAGTATTACATTGAAAACAGCTAACTTATTAAACTCCGTTGAAGCAACTGTTACCGAGCATTTTGAAATTTCAAAGAATAATACTGATTTTAGTAATTCACTTACTTTAACAGCGGAAGATTTAAATGTAGCTAATTTTTTATTATACATAAGGTTTGCACCTACAATAGCAACACTGGGAGAAATTACCGGAGATTTATTATTTACTTCGGATGATTTCGTTGATGTAACAGTAAACTTAAAAGGGAACTCTTTGGAGATTCCGAGAGAGATTCAAACAATAGGATCAGTAAATGATTTTGGATCAGTAACAGTAGCTACATTAAGTACAGCACAAGTGATTCAGGTAAAAGGATTAGATTTAGAAAATGATGTAACTGCTACTATAGCTGGTTTATTTGAGATATCTAAAGACGATATTACGTATTCAAATTCAGTTAATTATACATATGGAGCTATTAACACAACTGAAGAGAATTTATATATTCGTTTTAAACCGGGAGCTACTGATTTGGGAGTTTTAACCGGGACATTAACGTTGTCTGCTGTTGGAGTTGATGATGTAGTTATTAATGTTTCAGGAACAGGAGTTGCAATAACACATAATTATGGAACTTTTAATCAAGAAGGCTTAGCTTTTGGTGGAGGTTACGATCAGTCAGCTACTCAAACATTTACATTGCATTCAGATTTAACTAATATTGCGCAAATAAAAATGTTTGTACAAATTGATTGTCCTAGTTCTGGTTGTGATGATTGGGATAGATTTGCTAATGTTAAAATAAATGATGTTAGTTCAGGAGATTGGTACGAATTAGGGCGTTATGTAACACCTTATTGGACCGGTACTCAACAATTAGATAGAGGGCTAGAATTTGATGTTACTGATTTTAAATCATTATTAACAGGTTCAGTGGAATTGAAAATTTATATCGAAAACTGGACTACTAAAGCCGATTTGATAACCGTAGATTTTGATTTTATTGAAGGTATTCCTGATTATCCTTACTATTCAGTGGCAGGAGTATTACAATATAATAATAATTCAATTGACGGTGTTCCTTACGGAGTAGCGCATAGTTTTGATTTAGATAAGTCAATAACGATACCTGCTAACGCTGAGAGTACGCACTTACGTTCTGTTATTTCAGGTTGGGGACATGCAACTGGAAATCCGGGTACTAATTGTGCAGAATGGTGTTTTAAAACACATGATGTAAAAATTAACGGTACTAATACATTCCAACATTATATGGGGGCGTTAGGTTGTGCATCAAACCCAATAAGTAATCAATCTCCAGGTAACTGGCAGCCAAATAGAGCTGGTTGGTGTCCTGGAATGGAAGTGCCAACTAGAATAGACGCTTTTTCATCTACAATGGCTGGAAGTATGTTTACTTTTGAATATGATTATGAAGATTGGACTAATAATATGGGTAATGGAAGTGCGTATTATGCAACTTCTACATATGTAGTTGTTAAGAGTAGTACCCCAATTACAAAACCAATAGTTAACTAATAGCATAATAAATATAGTAAAGCGCAATACTTTTTAGTATTGCGCTTTTTTTTTGGAGTAGATTTTGATAGATTTATCTTATGAGAATAATTCAACTACTTTTTTTACTTTTTTTTGTTAACTATTCTATAGCACAGCAAACACAATATGTTGATTTTTTAACCTGTAAAGCTGAAATAATGCCTTTGCCAATTAAAAAGGAGGTGAGAGGAATTGTTAGCTATACATTTAAAATAAAGAAGGCTATTGATTCTATCTACATTGATGCTAAGAAAATGACATTTAATAAGGTGTATCTGAAAAATAGAAAAGCATCCTATAAAGTCACTAATGATAAGTTATGGTTATTTAATAATTTTAAAGAGGGAAAAGAATACACGGTTACATTTAATTATGAAGCTCGACCAAAAAAAGCAATGTATTTTATTGATTGGGAATATCAATCAATCTCAGAAGCAAATCCGCAAATTTGGACGCAAGGACAAGGGAAGGATAACTCCAATTGGATTCCGAGTTTTGATGATATGAATGAAAAAGTAGCGTTTGATTTATCTATTTCTTTCGATGAAAATTATAAAGTAATTACTAACGGAAAATTAATTTCTAAACAGCAGAAAACCAATTCCATTAATACTTGGAAATATGATATGCTACAACCTATGAGTAGTTATTTATTAGCTGTCGTAATTGGAAAATATAATAAAAAGAAGGAAGTTTCAAAAAGCGGAATTCCTTTAGAAATGTATTACTACCCTAAGGATTCCTATAAATCTGAACCTACATACAGGTATTCTAAGCAAATATTTGATTTTTTAGAAGAAGAAATAGGGGTTCCGTATCCTTGGCAAATTTATAAACAAGTTCCCGTAAAAGATTTTCTATATGCAGGAATGGAAAACACGAGTGCTACCATATTTTCAGATGCCTTTGTGGTGGATAGCACTGCTTTTGTAGATAAGAATTATGTAAATGTAAATGCTCATGAGTTAGCTCATCAATGGTTTGGTGATTTGGTTACAGAAACACATGGAACTCATCATTGGTTGCAAGAAGGTTTCGCGACTTACTATGCTCTGTTAGCTGAAAAAGATATTTTTGGAGATGATTATTATTATCATAAATTATATGAAACTTCAAAACAGTTAATAAAAGCTCAGGAAACGGATACTATACCCTTAATGAATTCAAAAGCGAGTAGTTTAACTTTTTATCAAAAAGGAGCTTGGGCATTACTTAATTTGAGAGAAGAAGTAGGAGATAGTATTTTTAAAGTTTCTATCAAAAAATATTTACAAAAGCATCAATTTAAAAACGTAGAGACAAATGATTTCATAAGTATTGTTGAAGCAGAAAGTAAACAAGATTTAAGTGAGTTTGTAAATACGTGGTTGTTATCAAATAAATTCACAACAAAATATTCCGATGAAATATTAAAAAGAATAAATAAAAAATCTGTTTTTTATCAACTGATAAAAGAAAGTGAAACAGACTCATTATCGCTGCATAATTGGTCTATAAAAGATAAGGATTTGAAAATTCGTCAAGTTTTGTCTGAGAAGTTTCAAAGAATACCTGTAGTATATAAATCAGAATATGAAAGTTTATTAAAAGACGAATCCTATCAAACTATTGAAACTTCATTATTAAGTTTATGGTTGAGTTTCCCAGAGAATAGAAAGCAATACTTAGATACTACTGAAGCTATTATTGGTTTTAATGATAAAAACATTAGGACGTTGTGGTTAACACTAGCTTTAAATACAAAGGGATTTGAAAAAATTAAATATAAAGGATTTTATGATGAATTAGTTAGCTATACAAAACCTGTACACCATTTTGAAGTACGTAGAAATGCATTTCAATATTTAAATAATTTGAGGTTAATCAACTCAACTGTTTTGCAGAACTTGCAACAAGCCACAAAGCATCATAATTGGCGTTTCAGGTCCTATTGTAAAAAACTGTTTAATGAATTAAATAAACAGGGTTAATTCAGTTATCTATATATTTGTTCTCTAAAAATATATACTTTATCTTTAAGTAACTAAACACAATTCATGAAAGCATTAGTAATATCAGGTGGTGGGAGTAAAGGAGCATTTGCAGGAGGAGTGGCCGAATATCTTATTAATGAAAAAAAACGAGAATACGATTTGTATTTGGGCTCTTCAACAGGGAGTTTGTTAATTCCTAATCTTGCATTATCTAATATTGAAAAAATGCATGGGATCTATACGAATGTTAATCAACATAGTATATTCAGTTTATCACCATTTAAAGTGCGTTATAAAAAAGGGGAGGAGTTTATTCAAATTCATCACTTAAATGTATTGTTACAATTGATAAAAGGAAAAAGAACCTTTGGGGAGAGTAAAAGATTAAAAGGCTTAATTAAAAACAGTTTTTCTATTACAGAGTTTGAGGAATTAAAAAACTCTGATAAAGACGTTATTGTAACTGTCACCAATTTAACTTTGAATAAGGTAGAATACAAGTCAATTAAAGATTTTAGTTATGTAGAATTCTGTGATTGGATTTGGATTTCCTGTAATTATGTACCTTTTATGAGTTTGGTGAAAAAAGACGAATTTGAGTATGCTGATGGTGGGTTTTCTTGTGTAGTTCCTATTAGAGAAGCAATTTTACGAGGTGCAACTGAAATTGATGCAATAATATTAGATACGGAAGCATTTACCTACAGAAAATCAATAGGTGGAAATCCATTTTCGCTAATGGTCGATTTGTTTGATGGGATATTGGATCAAGTAGAAAAAAAGGATATTGCTTTAGGGAAACTAAGTGCAAAACATAATGGTGTAACCTTAAATCTATATCATACACCAACAAAATTAACTGATAATTCATTGATATTTAATAAAAAACAAATGACTCAATGGTGGAGTCAAGGCTATGAGTACGCCAAATATAAATTGGAAAGTGATAGTGAGCTAGATTATGAAGCCGTTTTAAATTCTTAAGATTAATTAATGTACTTAAAAAAGCCTTTAAAAAATATGACACATATTTTTTAAAGGCTTTTTTAAATCGACAATATATGACTGCAAGCGGATTAAAATAATTCGCTTACTTCATTTTTAATAAAAGCCATTCCAGTTTCAGAAGGCGAAGCTTTTTCTAATAAACTTGTTAATATTAATTCACGTAATTTATCAGCGTCTTTAATTTCTGGATTTGCAGCAGTAGTTCTGATAATTTGCATCGTTGTACTTTTTGCAGTTTTAATTACATTCCAACATTCATCACTAATGTAAATTTGTTGTGCTAAATTATGTTCAAACTCTTGTTCAATACTTGCTGTAAGTAATTGTTGATAATTTAACTTGTCATTACTTAACGGACTAACTCTTAATAAAAGGTTAGAAGGATTTACACGCTCTAAGAACAATGCCATACGTTCATACGCTTGTAAACGCAATGGTAAAGCAGTTTTTTGAGCTTCTTTCTGTATCAAATATCTACGTCTTCCTTCCTCGTTTTTAGTATGTCTTTTGAAAAACAAATATGCTACACCTCCTGTTATGATTGCAGGAAAAAGAAATAATATAAACTCAACTAACTTTTGATAATCCATCATTTGAAATAATTTTTGCTAAAAATAAACTTATTTTTTTAATACAGATGTATAAATTTTACTCGATTTTTTCATGTAATCTGAGCCTCCTAAATATTCGCAATTTTTTAAGTATTCCATAGAAGTAAATGGAACTGGAGTTTTTTCGTAATTATATGTCCTATTCAATTCTTTTGATAAGTTATGATCGTCAACATTAACATCAACATCACTCATTTTAAATTGCGATGGATGTTCGTAACCTGCAGCATGAGTGATTTCTATCAATTCTTTTCTGAAAGTCTTAAAATACTGAGCCAATCGTTCGGATTTAATAGGAACATCAATACCACGTTGTAACCATTTATTTTGTGTAGCAACACCACTAGGACAAGTATTGGTATGACACACTTGAGCTTGAATACAACCTATGCTCATCATGGCTTCACGCGCTACATTAATACAATCAGCACCCATAGCAAATGCCATGGCAGCTTTTGCAGGGAAACCTAATTTACCACTACCTATAAATACAATACGTTCACTTAATCCTTTTGATTGAAATAATTTATATAAATCACTAAATCCGTAAACCCAAGGTAAAGAAACATGATCGGCAAAACTTGGAGGAGCAGCTCCAGTACCACCTTCACCACCATCAACAGTAATAAAATCTGGTCCTTTTCCTGTTTTCACCATGATGTCAGCCAATTCTTCCCATTGTTCTAATTTACCAATTGCAGCTTTTATACCAACAGGCAATCCGGTAGCTTCGGCAATTTTTTCAATAAACTCGACCATTTCAGGTACATTAGAAAACGCTTTATGGTTAGGGGGAGATAATACATCTTTACCAATTTCCACACCTCTAATACCTGCAATTTCAGCTGTAATTTTCTTTCCTGGTAATACACCACCTTTTCCAGGTTTAGCTCCTTGAGATAATTTTACTTCAATAGCTTTTACAAACTGATTGTCTTCTACCAACTTGATCAGTTTCTCCATTGAGAATCCTCCGTCATCAGCACGTACACCAAAGTATCCTGTCCCGAAATGAAAAATTACGTCACCTCCATTACTGTGATAAGGCGACAATCCACCTTCACCAGTATTATGGTAGGCTCCAGCCATTTGAACCCCTTTGTTTAAGGATTCAACTGCTCTAGATGATAGAGAGCCAAAACTCATAGCTGATACATTAATGGCAGAAGCAGGACGGAATGGTTTCCTACGCTTATTATGCAAACCCATTACTTTAGCGCATGGAACAAATGATTGATCTGTTTTATTAGGATGATTTTCTTCTATCTGATAAGGCATCATCGCATTATTAATAAATATATGCTGATGTGCATAAATATCTCTGTCAGTTCCAAAGCCTTCGTAATTGTTTTCTTGTTTTGCTGAAGCATATATCCAACCGCGCTCAATTCTATTAAATGGTAATTCCTCTCTGTTATTTGCAACAAAATACTGACGCATTTCTGGACCAATACTTTCAAATAAATATCTGATATGTCCCATTACTGGGAAGTTATGACTAATAGTATGATTACGTTGTAGTACATCTCGAATAGTAATTAGTACTAATCCAATGATAATCCATAGCCACCATGAAATTGAACCTAAAAAAGAAAGAATTGTATCCATTTAATATTGTTAAAGCATTTTCTCAAAAGTAAGTATTTTTTTACAAATAAAATCTGTAAAGTTTAGTTCATAACTTTATGTGTATCTTGTTGCTTTAGCTGGTTGATAGTCTTATTTTTGAAGCGATTATGGAGAAGAATATACAAGAATACATAAATGAATTAAATTCAGCACAAAAAGAGCCAACTTTACACAAAGAAGGTCCAATGATTGTAATCGCTGGTGCAGGCTCTGGAAAAACGAGAGTATTAACTTATCGTATTGCTTATTTAATGAGTGAAGGGGTTGATGCGTTTAATATATTATCCTTAACATTTACCAATAAGGCCGCAAAAGAAATGAAAGCACGTATTTCATCTATTGTAGGTTCTACAGAGGCTAAAAACCTTTGGATGGGAACTTTTCACTCCATATTTGCCAAAATATTACGTATAGAAGCTGATAAATTAGGGTATCCTACCAATTTCACAATTTATGATACGCAAGATTCACAGCGTTTGATATCTGCCATAATTAAAGAAAAAGGTTTAGATAAAGATATATACAAGTACAAACAGGTACAAAGCAGGATATCTTCTTTTAAAAACAATTTAATTACGGTAAAAGCGTATTACCAAAATGGCGAATTGCAAGAAGCGGATGCCATGGCAAAAAAGCCAAGAATTGGAGAAATCTATCAAGAATATGTTGAACGATGCTTTAAAGCTGGGGCAATGGATTTTGATGATTTATTGTTACGTACCAATGAATTGCTTACTCGTTTTCCAGAAGTATTAGCGAAGTATCAAAATAGATTTAGATACATTTTGGTAGATGAGTATCAAGATACGAATCACTCACAGTATTTAATTGTAAAAGCATTATCAGATAAATTCCAAAATATATGTGTTGTAGGAGATGATGCGCAAAGTATTTATGCATTCCGTGGAGCGAACATTAATAACATATTAAACTTTCAAAAGGATTATGAAGGTGTAGTGATGTATCGATTGGAGCAAAATTATCGTTCTACAAAAAATATTGTAGAGGCGGCAAACTCAATTATTGAGCATAACCAAACGAAATTGGATAAAGATGTTTGGACACATAATGAAGATGGGCCAAAAATAAAAGTAAATCGTTTAGTTACTGATGGGGAAGAAGGACGATTTGTAGCCAGTTCTATTTTTGAAAATAGAATGGAACACCAACTAAATAATGGTGATTTTGCAATTTTATATCGTACCAATGCACAATCAAGAGCTATGGAAGATGCTTTACGTAAACGTGATATTCCTTATCGTATTTATGGTGGACTATCATTTTATCAACGTAAAGAGATTAAAGATGTATTGGCGTATTTACGATTATTAACTAATCCAGCAGATGAGGAAGCTTTAAAGCGAGTTATTAATTACCCAGCAAGAGGAATTGGTTATACTACAATTGAAAAGCTAGTAGTTACAGCCAATCATTATAAGCGTTCTATTTTTGAAGTAATGCAAAACTTGCATAAACTTCCTGATTTAAAAATTAATGCGGGTACCCGTAAAAAGTTAGAAGCGTTTGTATTAATGATTCAGAGTTTCCAAGTACTGAATCAAACATCTACTGCATTTGAAATTTCAGAACATGTTGCTAAAAAAACCGGACTATTTCAAGAACTAAAAAAAGATGCTACTCCTGAAGGTGTAGCTAAAATTGAAAATATAGAAGAGCTACTTAACGGTATCAAGGATTTTGTTGAGCAACAAAAAGAATTGGATGGGACCACTGGAGCTTTATCTGAATTTATGGAAGATGTTGCTTTAGCGACCGATATGGATAATGATACCGGTGATGAAGATAGGGTAGCGCTAATGACTATTCATTTATCAAAAGGATTAGAGTTTCCATATTTATACATAGTTGGTTTAGAAGAAGATTTATTCCCTTCAGGAATGAGTATGAATACTCGTAGTGAGTTGGAAGAGGAGCGTAGATTGTTTTACGTTGCGTTAACGCGTGCTGAAAAGCAAGCCTATTTAACATATGCTCAGAGTAGATATCGTTGGGGGAAATTAGTTGATGCTGAACCAAGTAGATTTATCGAAGAAATAGATGAAAAATACTTAGAGTTTTTAACTCCGATGCATGAGCGTAGATATAAGCCTATGATTGATGCAGATGTTTTTGGAGATGTTGATAAAAGTAAGTTGCGCTTAAAAAAACCAGTTTCTGGTTCCCCTTCAAATTTTTCAAGTGAAGCAGCTTCTCGTAAATTAAGGAAGATAAAACCTAATACTGATGGGGAGAGTTTGGGTTCAAGCTCTGCAAGTGATTTAGTAGTTGGAAATATAGTGGAGCATATTCGTTTCGGTAAAGGGGAAGTAGTCCGTATTGAAGGAGTAGGGACAGATAAAAAAGCTGAAATACGTTTTGCTAACGGTGGTTTGAAGAAGTTATTATTGCGTTTTGCAAAATTGAATGTTATTAGATAATTTCAAAATTCAACAAACTTTTCGTAACTTATTAAACCTTTAAGTATTCTATACTTTTAATTTTTGAATAAATAATATGAGTGAATTCATCAAGATATATAGTAATAATCCAAGTCCTAAGGAGATTGATAAAGTAGTACGAGTACTACAAAAAGGAGGTGTTGTTATTTATCCAACAGATACGGTTTATGGGTTGGGTTGTGATATTACTAAGGTAAGAGGGTTAGAACGTATTGCGAAAATAAAAGGAGTAAAGCTTGAGAAAGCTAATTTTTCGTTTGTTTGTAATGATTTAAGCCACTTGAGTGATTATGTACAGCAAATTGATACTGCTACATTTAAAATATTAAAAAGAGCTTTACCTGGGCCTTACACATTTATCTTGCCTGGAAACAATAATTTACCTAAAGTATTTAAAAAGAAAAAAACTGTCGGGATACGTGTCCCCGATAATGATATTACTCGTGCAATTATTAAGGCTCTGGGAAATCCAATTGTATCTACATCTATCCATGATGAAGATGATATTATAGAATATACTACCGATCCTGAATTAATTTTCGAAAAATGGAAACATAAAGTAGATATGGTTATTGATGGAGGTTATGGTGATAATGTTGCTTCTACAGTTATTGATTTTTCAAATGGTGAAGCTGAGGTAATAAGAGAAGGAAAAGGAAGCTTAGATGTTTTGTAAGTTGATTATTTTATGAAGTACACTTTTGCAATAGTAATATTATCAATTTCACTTTTTACTAAATGTAAGAAAGAAATTCATAATGAAAATGTAATAATTGAAAAACCAATAATTACAGAGTCCTTTATAAAAATAGATTCCCCAAAAATAATAGTGAATAAAGTTAAGTTATACTCTAAATCTGAATTAGCTCAATTTAAAGATTCTAGTTTTGTTGTTTTGAAAATGATTGACACAACTTTTCAATATGATATGAAGTATGCTACAACAGATAACTTCTTGAAAGAAAAAGTTTATGATTGTGATGATTGTTTAGTCCGTTATAAAACAGCAAAACAATTAATTAAAATAAATGACTTGTTCAAAACGTTGGGATACAAAATTAAATTCTTTGATTGTTATCGTCCTTTAACTATTCAGAAAAAAATGTGGAAAATTTATCCTGATAAACGCTATGTTGCTAATCCAGAAAAAGGATCTAATCACAATCGTGGCTCCGCAGTTGATATAACACTTGTAGATAATTTTGGAAAGGAATTAAATATGGGAACAGAGTTTGATTTTTTTGGAAGAAAAGCGCATCATGCCTATCAAAATTTACCTCAAGAGGTTTTGGAAAATAGGAAGCTACTAAAATCTATCATGGAAGCAAATGGGTTTTGGAGTATTACTTCAGAGTGGTGGCATTATAATTTAGCAAAATCATATCAATATAAAGTTTCAGATTTTAAAACTGAATGTGAAAACTAATATTTCCATAGCCTAATTAGTTCTTATAAAATCAGTGATTAAGTAAGATAATAATTTACCAGTTTGATTAGAAGAATTGTTTTCTAATAAAGGTGCTGCTTCACACAAATGCAAGTAAGTTGCTTTTTTAGAACTCCCCATGTACGATACAAATTGCCTTGTTTTATTAACGCTGAAACCAGAAGGTGTCATAGCGCTACTTGCAGTATTTTGTATAGCATCTAAGTCAATCTCAATTCCAAAAGTATCTTTTTTAATAAAGTTTAATGCATATTTCATTTCATCTTCAAAAGTAGTTTCTCTTCTAATAGCAATTGCTTCAAAGGTATTGTAGTTAATATGCTTGTTGTGAGCATTCAATTCTTCTAAAACTTTCTTAGAGGAATAATTTTCATGAATTCCGAATATAAAATACCTGTTCAAAAATCCTTCTTGAAAGGCATAAGAGAATCCATTTCCAGAATGTCTTCCTTCTAAAGCTCTAAAATCAGTATGAGCATCAAAATTAATAACATTAACGGGTTTGTTTAACGCCAACGAAGTCCCTTTAATATTCCCATAAGCATTATTGTGACCTCCACCAATTACAATTGGTATTTTCCCCGTGGATACTATTTTATAAATAAGATTAGTGACTTCTTGATCAATGTCGTTAACTATTTCATATAGTTTTTTTAATTCCTCCGGATTATTGGTGTTTAATTGTTTTGCAGCTTCCATTAATTTAGGAAACTCCAAACACCCCAATACTAATACTTTTTTCCCTTTATTTAAAGGAGAGTTTTGAGTATTCAATAAACTTTTTAAGGAGCTATTCCAAGCAGTTTCTGCACCTTGATTTCCATTGTTTGCTTTGATACCAACAGATTCATTTATACCAAATAAAACATATTTCGATTTTGAGTCTACTAATTCAACATCTAAGTCTGCTGGCTCAGAAATAAAAGTAACTTTTTCACCAAATTTCTTTTCTCCTTTTCTTTTGATTACAAATTCAAGAATGTCTTTTTCAGAATAAATGTTTAAGCTAGTCATAATCGTTATTTTCTATTTGATAATCCTATAATTGGGCAGCTTTACTTCAATAAATTTTCTTAGAAAAAGTTTTAAGTGCCAAATTTCCCGATAGAAATCAATTTCTAATACGAAAGTACAGCTATTTTTTTTTGATTGTTAATCTTTTTAGTAGATTTAGGAATATAAATTTAAACTCATAAAATGTCAGAAGGAAATAAAAATACGGGATTAAAAATTGCCTTAGGAATATTGGCAATATTGTTAATAGGAGCCTCTGCATTATTCTTTTTAAAGAATAATGAATTAAATGAAACTAAAACAGCTTTAGAAGCAGACAGATTGGCTTTAGAAACAGAGCTGGTTAGTGTGAGGGATGATTTAAATTTAAAGATTAATGAGAATAATGGTTTGGATTTAAAACTAATTCAAAAAAGAGATAGTTTAAACTTAACTATAGATGAATTAAAGGCTTCTCAAGCAACTGTTGCTAAACTTTCGGATTATAAATACAAATTTTACAGATTAAAAAGAGAAGTTAAAAAGCTCTACGCAGATATTGATGTACTGAAATCAGAAAATATTGGGTTATCAAAAAAGAATGACTCTATTGTTGGTCAATTAGATTCACAATTAAAATTGTCAGATTCTTTAAATATTCAAGTTGTTGATGCTCAAAAAATAATTCAATCAGCATCAGAATTATCTGTAGCTGCTTTAAAGGGTTCTGCCGTAATAGTGAAGTCTTCAGGAAAACAAATATCAACTACAAAAGCAAGAAGAACTGATAAAGTAAAAATATGCTTTTCAGTTGCTGAAAATAGAATTGCTGAAAAAGGAGATAAATCTTTGTTTGTACAAGTGTTGGATGCTAATAATAATGTGCTGGGAGAAAATGCTACTATTGCCTTTGATGACAAAACATTAAACTATAGTTTTAAAACAGATTTTAATTATAGCAATAAGGCATTGGATATTTGTGAATTTTTGGATGCTCCAAAAAAAGGCTTTGATAAAGGAAACTATTTTGTGAATGTATTTAGATCAAGTAGTTTAATAGCAAATACATCTTTTGTATTAGAATAATATTTTGTAAACTAAGCTTATTCGAGTGCATTAAAACACTCATTTATATCGTATGGTATAAATGAGTGTTTTTTATTTTAATTGAGTAGTTTTGTCATCTATGCAAAGAAAGTTTTACATCATAAGAATTCAATATTTAGGATTTCGTTTTCACGGATGGCAAAAGCAGCCTGATGTAAACACTGTACAACGAATGGTTGATCGTACGTTGGCTTATGTGTTAGAACATAAAAAGTTTAAAACTCTTGCTGCCGGACGTACTGATGCGAAAGTATCAGTTAATGAAACATATATTGAATTGTTTTTAGATGAAGGAACTCTTAATTTGGAAGAATTTCTGCCTTTGTTTAATTTGAATTTACCTCAGGATATTAAAGTTCTAGGTATGGAGGAGACTGATGCGAAGTTTAATATTATCCAAAATGCTAAACAAAAAGAATATTTGTATATTTTTACTTTTGGAGAGAAAATTCATCCTTTTGCAGCACCATTTATGGTCGCCTTTCCTGATCAATTAGATATTTCATTAATGCAAGAGGCAGCTACTCTTTTTGAAGGAACACATGATTTTCGAAATTATACCTATAAACCTACACCTACTACAATTACTGTTGGTACAATTAATACGTGTGAGTTGATTGAGAATAGTATGTATACAGCTAATTTTTTTCCAGAAAAGAGTTACATGTTAAGAGTGGTTGGAGAAGGATTTAAACGAAATCAAATCCGTATTATGATGGCTAGAATAATGCAACTTGGAAAAGGAGAGGTTGATTTGGAGAGTTTAAGAAAGTCACTTACCGAACCTGATGAATTATTTCCAATAACTTATATAGCGCCTGCCTCTGGATTAATTTTGCAATCCGTTGATTTTAAGGATATATAGAGTTAGTAATAAGCTAATAAATATTTATTGCATAAATCTTAACATACTAAACATTATTTAATATAATATTGTGTTATCAATAGAATAGTTTTTATTACTTTTGGACTCATAAAAATGACAAATATGTATAATTTACTAAAAGGAAAAAGAGGAATTATATTCGGAGCTTTAGATGAAAATTCTATTGCTTGGAAAACTGCAGAAAGAGTACATGCTGAAGGTGGTACTTTTGTATTGACTAATGCTCCTATCGCGATGCGTATGGGAACTATCAATGAACTTGCAGAAAAAACGGGTTCTCAAATTATTCCTGCGGATGCTACTAACTTAGAAGATTTAGAGAATCTTGTAACTAAAGCACAAGAAATTTTAGGAGGAAAATTAGATTTCGTATTACATTCAATAGGAATGTCTATTAATGTTCGTAAAAAACGTCATTATACTGATCAGAATTATGATTTCACGCACAAGGGTTGGGATGTTTCTGCTGTTTCTTTTCATAAAGTAATGCAAACATTATACAAGCAAGATGCTATGAATGAATGGGGAAGTATTGTTGCATTAACCTATATGGCTGCACAACGTTCTTTTCCTGATTATAATGATATGGCTGACAATAAAGCGTATTTGGAATCAATCGCTCGTAGTTTTGGTTATTTCTTCGGAACTGATAAAAATGTACGTGTAAATACAATTTCTCAATCTCCTACTCCTACAACTGCAGGAGCTGGTGTTAAAGGATTTGACGGATTTATTGCTTATGCAGAAAAAATGTCTCCTTTAGGAAATGCTACAGCTCAAGATTGTGCTGATTATACTGTAAGTTTATTTTCTGATTTAACGAAGAGAGTAACAATGCAAAACTTATTTCATGATGGAGGATTCTCTAACGTAGGAGTAAGTAATGAAGTAATGGAAAAATTCATGGAAGAATAATAAATTCTTTCTTTTTATAGTATAACGGGAATTGGTTTTTTAGAAATCAATTCCCGTTTTTTGTTTAGACTAAACTATCTGATAAATGAAAAGTATAGCAGTTTTTTGTGGAGCAAGTATGAGTAATGACTCCGTGTTAAATGAAGAGGCCTATAATTTTGGAAAAATAATGGCCACAAAACAAATTCAATTAGTTTATGGAGGCGCTAAAATTGGCTTAATGGGTAATGTTGCTTCTGGAGTATTAGAAAATGGAGGAAAAGCAATTGGTGTGATTCCTGATTTTCTAACATCAAAAGAAGTTGTTCATACGGATTTAAGTGAATTAATAATTACAGAAACCATGCATGAACGTAAGTTAAAAATGCATGAATTGTCTGATGGTATTGTTGCGCTACCTGGTGGATTTGGAACATTAGAAGAATTGTTTGAAATGCTCACTTGGGCACAATTAGGATTGCATAAAAAACCTATAGGAATATTAAATATCAATGGGTTTTATGATGATTTACTCAGTTTTATTGAAGTAATGATTAAAAAAGAGCTCCTAAAACCATCCTATAAACAATTGCTATTAGTTGCTAATACTACTGAAGAATTACTAGAAAAAATGGATAAATTCAAACCATTACCAGTTCCAAAATGGATGAATAAAAACCAAACGTAGTTGATTATTGATAAACGAATATTGATTTAGAAATTTATCTCATCTCCTGTGGGAGAGGGTTAGGGAAAAGGGATTAAAACAGTGTCAACTCATTTTCGTTCTTATCACTAGGAAAACTGGGGAGTTTTAAAATATACCCTAACTCATTATTAAATTTTTCAATAAAGTATTTTGACAATAAAGGCGATTCCGTTTCAAGGTTTTGATGTACAAAAAAGTACAAGTTTTCTAATCCGTTTTCGATCCAAATTTTAATTCGGTCAAACCAATCATCTAAACGCGTATAATCACTTTCATGATTAGCGCCATTATATCTGATAAAAGCATCTTTAGTTGTTAGTTTCATATGCAATAAGTCGCGCCTTCCAGCCGTATCAACTACAATATTTGAAATATTATTTTCTTCAAAAAGCTGATATAGCTCGTTGGTAATAGTAATATCATTATACCAATCAGTATGGCGCAATTCAACAGCGAGAGGGAAGCCCTTTGGCCATTGTTGAATGAAGTTTGCTAAAGCATCAAATTTTTTAGGAGAAAAAGTAGGGTGCATTTGTAAAAAAATGGTTCCCAATTTTTCTTGTAAATGAGATATACTATCAAGATATCCATCAAGCTCAGCTTCACAATTTTGTAAACGATTAAACTGACTAATACTTTGGTTTATTTTAGGAAAGAACTTAAAATCATCAGTAGTTTTCTCGTACCATTTCTCTACTGTATTAATAGGAAATGTTCTGTAAAAAGTAGCATTTAGTTCTATACTATTGAATTGGGTAGCATAATAAGTAAGCTCATCTTTTGTTCCCCGTGGGTAAAACCCTTTTAAATCTTGTTTATTCCATTTAGCACAACCCACATATACATTGCAGTTGGTTGCTTGCTGTTTACCTAATACATCAAGAGTACTTATATGATCCTTAGGTAAGGTAAAATCAATATTTTCAGGATTGTCTACTTTTCCGAAATTCATCTTTGTAGGATGGGTTTAAAAAGTTAAATTTACGACATAAAAATTAGATTTCCTTTAATGAATTCACAAGAAAAAATAGAACAGCTCCGTAATGAGTTACGCCAGCATAATCATAGTTATTATGTGTTGGATAACGCAACAATATCTGATTATGACTTTGATATGAAGTTGAAAGAATTACAGGAATTGGAAACTAAACATCCGGAGTTTTATGATGAGAGTTCGCCAACATTACGTGTAGGAGGAGGGATCACTAAAAAATTCGATACGGTAGCACATCGGTATAGAATGTATTCTTTGGATAACTCGTATTCAAAAGAGGATTTATTAGATTGGGAAACACGTATTCAAAAAATATTAGATTCGGATGATATTAGTTACACTTGTGAATTAAAATATGATGGAGCTTCTATAAATATTACCTATACCAATGGGAAGTTGATCCGAGCAGTTACTAGGGGAGATGGTTTTGAAGGAGATGATGTAACTACCAATATAAAAACAATTAATTCTGTTCCTTTAAAATTAAGAGGTGATTACCCACAAGATTTTGATATCCGGGGAGAAATTATGTTGCCAATTGCTGGTTTTCATAAAATGAATGAAGTACGCATTGAAAATGGTGAGGATCCGTATATGAACCCTCGTAATACTGCCTCAGGGAGTTTAAAATTACAAGATAGTACTGAAGCTGCTTCAAGACCATTGGAGTGTTACTTATACAGTTTTAAGATAAAAGATAGTGGGAATACAAATATTGAAACACAATATGCGAGCCTTCAAAAAGCAAGAGATTATGGGTTTAAAGTTCCAGAACATGCAAAAGAAGTTAGTGGTATTGATGAAATATTAGCGTATGTAAACCACTGGGAAACCGCTCGACATGAATTGCCATTTGAAATAGATGGAGTTGTTATTAAAGTAAATGATTTGTTTCAACAAGAAGAGTTAGGGTATACTGCAAAGGCGCCACGTTGGGCAATGGCCTATAAATTTAAAGCAGAGCAGGTATCAACAATTTTAGAGAGTATTTCCTATCAGGTTGGTCGTACTGGAGCAATTACTCCTGTAGCGAATTTATCGCCAGTACTGTTAGCGGGAACTACGGTTAAAAGAGCATCCTTGCATAATGCCGATCAGATAGCGAAATTGGATATTCGTATTAATGATGCTGTTTATGTAGAAAAAGGAGGGGAGATCATTCCTAAAATAGTAGGAGTTGACACTACTAAACGTAATGAAAACACTGTTGTTACAACTTACGCTACTCATTGTCCAGAATGCGACACTGAATTAGTTAGAACAGAAGGTGACGCAAAACATTATTGTCCTAATGAATTTGGATGTGCTCCTCAAGTTATAGGAAGAATACAGCATTATATTAGTCGTAAGGCTTTAGATATAGAAGGATTAGGAGGTGAAACAGTTGCATTATTATATAAAGAAGGATTAGTGACTACTTATGCTGATTTATACGATTTAAAATTGGAACAAATTATTCCGTTAGAACGTATGGCTGAGAAGTCGGCTCAAAATTTAATAGATGGAGTTGCGGCTTCTAAAAATGCACCATTTGAAAAAGTATTATTCGGATTAGGAATACGATTTGTTGGAGCTACGGTTGCTAAGAAATTAGCTAGGCATTATAAAAATATATGGGATTTAGCCAATGCAACCCAAGAAGAGTTAGAAGAAGTAGAAGAAATTGGTGTACGTATTGCCGAAAGTGTTGTTGCTTTCTTTATTGATGTTAAAAACCTACAAGTTTTAGAACGTTTGCAATTAGCTGAGATTCAGTTGGCAATCAATGAAGATGATCAGCAATTGACTAGTAATGTTTTAGAAGGGAAATCATTCTTATTTACAGGAAAGTTAACACAGTTTACCCGGGAGGATGCTAAAGAAATGGTAGAACAAAACGCTGGAAAAACAATTAGTGGAGTAAGTAAAAAGCTCGATTATTTGGTAGTAGGTGAAAAAGCAGGTTCTAAACTGAAAAAAGCAGAAGCCTTAGGAACAGTAACTATTTTAACTGAAACAGAATTTTTAGAGTTGATAGGAAACTAATTTTAAAATTGATGTTCTTACTGTAGTTCGTTTAACGGTTTGTATATAAATAGTAAGGAGTAGCGCAGAGCTGACTTTTAGTTTTGGCGATGATTGTAAATATATACAAGCTTTCAAAACTATAGGCCAAAACTCGTATTGTTTATGGGTTTTGTTGTGCGTAGTATTTATTGCGATAATTCTATTTGAAATTTTGTAGCATTAAAAGCCGCTTGTAAACCTATACTTTGGAAATGATTAACGAAACCTAAGCATACATTTTATATGTTGTTACAAATTGTTTTTGATTTATCCTTTATTATTTTAACTTTTAGTTTTTTCCATCACTAATAAAGTATTTAATGGATGTTTTATATTTAGTATAATGAAGATATTTTTGAACCTCCATCCAAAGTACGATTTCATTTGATTCATTTTTAAGTCCTTGTGGTATGCATGGTCTTACATTATCATAAATTGAGTTTTTTGTTATTGCTTTTGATTTCCAATTTTCACCCTTATCTCTTGTTTCCCATCTTTCAATTTCAAATATTCCATTTACTAGTCTTGATAAATAAATTACATTGGTATTACTTGGGTGAATACTCATTCCTCCAAAATAGTAGGGCTCTAGTTCTTTTTTTCCTTTTATAGTTTGTGGAAACCATGGGCCTGAATCACATATTTTATAACTATTCCATTCATTATTTGTATAGTTTGAATACCAATATTCATGGTTTTTAGTTGTAGGACTTTTTGTATATAATATTACAGGCTTATTATTTTTATCTTGACCGATATCAGCAATCCAAGCTCGTCCTTCTTTTAATTTTGAAGTATATATAATATCAGCGTCCTTTGGTTCAAAAGGCAAGTTGTCTATGTCACAAATTTTTTTTCCAGATGCTTTGAAAAATGCACCTTTCTCATAATAAGCATAATAAACTGAATTAGTCGATTCTACTTTAGGATGTCCGTCTGTAAAAACAATATGGATTTTTGAATTACCATCGGAATAATATTTTACATATGGTCTGTTATCAGTATTAAAAGGATAATTTGTAACAATTACTTTACTTTTTGACCATGAAATACCATTATCGTCAGACCACATCATATTTGGTTTGAAACCTGTCCAGCGACCAAAACAGTATATTCTATTGTTTTCTTTTTCTAGTCTATATGGATTAGCATAAGTAATTGTTTCTCTGGGGAAATGTTTCAAACCTTTCTTACTAATTGGGTGAATCATTTGTGCTTTCGAAAAGTTAAATTTATTTTCGTCACCTTTAAGACGATTTATAAAAAGATCTTTTTTTGAATGTCGGGTGTACATTGCTATAACTTCTCCAGATACAGTCTTAGCAAAAGATGGATTATTGTGATCATCTTTTTCAAGTTGGTAGTAAAGTTCATTAGTCTCTACGTTTGTTGTATTTGTATTAAATTTAGCAGCTTCAATAGTTCCATTTGATTTAACCCAACCTGCAATAAAATTATCTTCAATCATTATTGCACGAGGGTCAGAAAACCAACACCAAGCTCCATCATTTGTTAAGTACCCAGTTTTAATTTGACCAATTAATTGAGAATTCACAAAAATACTAATAAGGAAAGCATAAAAAAAATTCATATTTATTTTTTGATATATTAACTTATGGATTTTAATATAATTTGTAACGGTTTGCTATCAATAGTGCGGGGCAGAAAATCCACGGATTTTCGTGTCGTTACAAGCCATGAACTTTTAGATTTAGTTTTTAGTTTGTTCTTTTAAAAGAGCCAATTTTTAAATCACTAACACCTTTAATTAAATAAAAAAAGAGGTGAGTAAATTAAAGATTTGGCAAAAGTTTAAATATACACAAACCTTTGTATTAAAAGTCAAAACTCGTATTATTTATAGGTTTTGTTATGTGATGTTTTTTTTTTTACCTATTCTAAATTTCTCCGTATAATTTCCTTTCCAGTCTCCCCAAAATACTCAGTAATAATCTTTTTCCATAAAACCATTCCGTTTTCAGAGTTAGAAAATAGGACCAATCCCTTTTTTGAATTAGGAAATACTATCACAATTGTTTTGGTTCCATAATCACCACCAGTATGCATTAATGCAGTTTCATTATTGGGTAGATTTGTTAATAATTGCATTCCAAGACCTCGATCAATTCCATTTTTTTGATTCACTTGTGGTGCTAAAAATTCAGCATATAGTTTATTTGATAATCCTGCACCATCTATAATATGTAAGAGAAATTTAGAATAATCATTTGCTGTTGTTAATAAATTTGCTGCGGCATTGGTGTTATAATATTTTTGTAATGTTATTGGTTTTCCATTTTCATCGTGTTCTACAGCATAGTTGTTCTCGTCAATTTCAGGATTCCAATAAAAATGGGTATTATTCATCTTAAGCGGAGTGAATAATATTTCTTTTGCAATTAGTTCAAAAGGCTTTTCTAATTTGTTTTCAATAGCCTTTCTTAAGTATTCAAATCCTTCACCTGAATATTGAAACTTTGTTCCTGGTTCAAATTCAAAAACCAATTTATTTGATTTTGTTAAATATCTCCAATTTGGAAATCCTGATTGATGCGATAAGATATGTCTTGTAGATAATTTATTTAAATACTTATGCTTTATAATATCTGGGTCGGTGTAATATTTTGAAATGGGTTCATCTAAATCTAAATCTCCATTGTTAATTAACTTTAAAGCTACTAATGCAGCGACTGGTTTTGTGAGAGATGCAACCTTATAAATACTATTTATAGAAACAGAAATAGCATTTTTTTGAATACCAAACGCTCTTAGTTGTTTTATTGTTCCGTTCTCAATATAACCAATAGATATAGAGGGAATTTTATGTTGCCTGAGTAACTTTGAGATTTGAGAATCATTGTCAAATAATGGCATAGGAAAGTTGGCATCAAATTTTTGGCCATAATTCTTATTTGGTTCTTTGTGGTCGTAACTTAAAACTCTTGAAAGTTTCCAATTTCCTTCTTCCAAAACCCAAGTGGAGGTGAATTTTTCGATGTTCGTTAAGTACAATTCTTTGTTTGGTTCTTTGATATAAAATAAATGAATTCCTTTTTGAATTGCCCCATAGGTTTCTCCATTGTGTTTTAATCTGAAAACTTCTAAACTCTCACTAATAATTTTTCTTATTGGTTTTTTGTTAGGATTTGAACATATACTTTCTTTGATTCCTTTTAGAAACTGTTCCCTGTTTTGGATTCCATTTTCATCATGGTAAAACTCAAAATCATCGGCAATTATCGACTCTAAAGCTTGAAAATCACAGTTATTAAATCCTCTTTCAAATAAAAGGCTATCAACCTTTTTGAGTTGAGTATAAATGGATGATTCATTGCTTATTTGAGCATTACTTTTGATTGATATAAAGACTAAAATAATTGTAAAAAACACATTGTAAGCTTTCATATTGAATAGTTAATTTGATTATAAACACAAATAACTTAAAGCTCATTTAAAAATGGTTAGAAAAGTACCCGACAAAGAAGCGACAATGAGCCGACAAGTCTATATTAGGTTGAAATCCAGTTTAATAAATAGTTTGTTGTGTTTATCTATTTCTTTGGTGTTTCGAATAATAATATATAAGTTAACCAAAATACAAAGTATCATAACTACTAGAATTGATTGATTACTTAAAGAAAGCCATCTTTTAACAAAAGGAGTAAGCATGGTAAGAACAAAAGAAGATATTGTCCATATAATCTGAACAGAAACAATTTGTTTTGCTATTGTACTAACTTCTTTTTTTAGATGTATAATAAGAAGAGGAAAAAGGATATTACCCAAAGGAATGAAGAAGAGTAATGAAGATAGGTTGATGATTTTAATTAAATTATAATCTATTTGTTGACACTCATTAGTATTATTAAACAATTGTACTTCACTTATATTTAAAGCTTTAATAATAGCTTTTAACGTATGTCCTTTTGGATTTGTGCCTGCTTCAATACGTTGTATAGTTCTTGTAGAAACACCTGATTTTTCAGCCAATTCCTCTTGAGTTAGATTTAATCTCTCTCTAAATTTGAGTAGGTTATTCATGGTTTAAATTATTATCTAAGATACTTAATATAATGTAAAGTTTTCTGGATGGCTCACAACGATTTGTGTATGAAAAGTAGCAGGTAAATAACTGTTATTTTTCTATTTAAAGCAAAGATAGCAGAAAAGAACAAACTTTAAACTTTGCTCTTAACTGCTATTTTTTATATAGGTTGTTGTAAAACGTTTTTTTTAGCCTCTATATTTTTCTTTTTTCCTAAATACCATATTTATTCTAAATTTTGAATCGCTACCAAATACCTCTATATCATCTCCACCGCCAACACCTAATGTTCCAGCATTAGCATTGTATGCATTTATGTACTCAAAACCTAGTTTTGACATTGCGTTTAGTAAATCTGTTTGGTTACGTACTTTTAATTTGTCACCAGATTGTAATAAATCTTCTAAACCTCTTAACTCTTTTTTATAGTTAGATTTCTTGGCATCTATATGAATATTAATTCCCCCTAGTAACTTTGTGTTTTCCGAAGTTATTATTACATATTCAGGAAGTTGTTCAATGTTTGTGGAAGAAGAAGTCTCTACTTTTAGCTCTTGTGCAGATAAGTTTAGTGATAGTGCAAAAACTATCAATAGTAATAAGTTTGTTCTTGTTGTTTTCATTGTTTTTATTTTAATGTTACTTTTTTATAATTAAGAATAATTTCTTGACCATCTTGGTTAACGACCAATGCCATAAAGTCTTTCTTAAAATATACTATTCTAAATGCTGTTTTTATTCCAGAGCTATGTATTAAAATGGATTTTTCTTCTTTAGAAACCTCCCAAGTTCCTTTATCTGATTGCTTCCCTATTATACTTGTGAACTTATTATTTATTTCATAGTTTTGAAACACTTCAGCTGTGCCCATAGCATCTTTTCGTAATACTGTATCTTCGCCGATACTAAGAGCTTCTAACTTCCACTTTCCTATAATATCTTTGGAAAGAGACTTTGGAATATCATTTGAATACTCGATAGGCGTATTTTCATAAACAACAACAGGACTGTTTGTATTTATCATTTTATATTTTTTGATTTCCTTTACTGTCATCCAATGCACATCATTCGCAGGTGCTGAGTTTATTGTAAAAAAATAAAAATCTTCTGCTTCTTTTGGTGTAAACCCAACCGATTGATAATATTCTATATAGGGCTTGTGATATTTATGTTCTTTAGGAAAATCGGTTGCTTGAATATCTTTACCATCACCCCAAGAATGCACCCCAATTCTGATGTTTTTTCCCAACGATCTTTTTCTTCCTGCCAAAAACAAATCGGTACCTCCAGAGGCTATTAATCCATTGACGTTTAGATGGGTGTTAAATCCTTGTTGGTAGACATAGTTTGCTAATTCTAAATTAACATAATCATTAATAGAACCATCACAATTAACAATTTCTAGGACTTTTATATTTGGATGCTCATCTGTTAATTTTTTAAAATCTTTAAATGCTGAAGAATTTATTACACCATCTAATACAATGGATTGTTTGTCATTAGATACTTTAAAAACGTTAAGTCCTTCAAGTTTTTGAAATTCTGGTGGTAATGACTTACAGCTTATAGCTATTAGTGATATTACAAATATGATAGTTGTTTTTAGTTTCATTTTTATTTAATTTATTGTTCAATTTATTTTTATAATAACAAAAAAGCACATACCTCTTTTTTTAAGAGAGGTATGTGCTTTTATTAGTTTTGCACAAAATATATAGTTATTTTCCCAATTTCTTCCTCGTGGTAGAAAACAACTTATTATGTTATTCTTTTAGTAAGACGCTTCAAATTAAAAAATGTTACAATAACTCGAAAATTAATTTTTCTATAGTTATTTAAACATCAAAACTAGAATTATTATGTGGTCTCAAATGCTTTACAACGTTTAGCTATGAATAGTACGGGGCAGAAAATCCGCGGATTTTCGTGTCGTCACAAGCCATAAGCTTTTTGTTTTGTTTTTAGCTTGTCGCTTTAAAAAAGCCAAATTAAAAGATTTGGCGATGAATGTAAAGATACACAAGCTAAAGATTTTAAAGAGTAAAACCCGTATTATTTATAGGTGTTGTTGTCTAAATACAACCTTTCTTTTCTTTTTATTTCACTCAATCAGCCTATTTATAAGGGTTTATGGTTTTAGTCAATGCAATTTAATGTATTAAAATACTACTAAATGAATGTTTTGTTGTACCGTTTGTTGTACCTTTAAACTGTTTTGCTTTCAATTGCATTCACTAAAGTACATTATTAATGGCGACAGTTAAGTTAGTTTTAAAGAAAAATAAAATAGATAAATCTGGAGAAGCTCCTATTTATATAAGGGTAACGAAAGACCGTAAAACTAAATTTATATCATTAGGTTTTAAGTTACACCCAGACTATTGGGATGAAGAAAAACAAATAGTAAAAAAGAGTTATAAGGGGTCTACACGATTAAACGCTTTTTTGTCGCAAAAGATTGCAGATGCACAAGGAGATATTGCAGAAGTTGAAAGAAGAAATGTTTCAGTATCAGCACGTAAATTAAAAGAAGTAATAAAAGGAAAACCTTTAATTAACTTTTTTGAGTACGCTTATAATAGATGTGAAAAACAAAAACACACATTAGCATTATCAACATATAATAATTACAGAAACTATCTCAAAAAGTTTGAAACCTTTGTAGGTCATAGAGAGTTAATGTTTGAGGATATTACAGTAACTACATTAAAAGATTATGCCGGTTATTGTAGTAGTACATTAGGGAATAATAACACAACTATAAATTTCTCTTTAACGGTTTTAAAGTTGATGTTTAAAGAAGCACAAAGAGAAGATTTAATTCCACTGAGTTTATTTCCATTCGCACAATTCAAGGTTAAGAAAGCAAAGAGTACAAGACGTTATTTATCTGCTGAACAATTAGACCAATTTATTAATTTAAAGGTATCAGAGAAAGCAAGAGCACCAATTATAAAAGATATGTTTATCTTTTCAGTATTTGGAGGTGGTTTAAGATTTAGTGATGTGTTAGAGTTACGATGGAAAGACTATAACGAAAAGGAAAACAAAATAACTAAAGTAATACGTAAAACAGGTAGACAACATAGTTTTAAAATTGGTAAAACAGCCATTGACATATTAAATAAATACAAAACTCAATTTAGTAGTCAAGATGATATAATATTTCCGTTTGCTAATATTGGAAAAGAATATTTTACAGATAGAGAACATAGAGCAAAAGTAATTCATAGGTCGGTAGCATTAAGCGGGCAGTATCTTAGAAAAATGGGAAAGGATTTAGAATTACCTTTTTCGCTAACGTTTCATATAAGCAGACACACATTTGCAACAAGGGCATTAAACAATGGTATGCGAATAGAACATGTATCTAAATTAATGGATCACACAAATATTAGTATAACACAAGTTTATGCAAAAATTATAAGTACAGAATTAGATAACGCAGTAGATAAATACATTAATTAAGTTATGGGGAAACCAATTAATAATATTTTAAAAACTCAATTTGAAACTATTCATTCTGGGGCAATACAAAAAGCAGAAGAAGATTTTAAAACTAACATTTTAGATAAAGTAAAGAATCTCGAACACTTTGATAAGTTTAAGATTTTGGTGTCTGAAGAAAATAGAATTAAAGATTTAATAGATAAAAATAATCATCCATATTATATAAAGAATCATAGTTCTCAAGATTGGTTACTTACACAGTTTTCAAGTAGGTGTTTTTTATTGAATGTAGATGAGTCAGATGAATTAAAAGAAGCTGTTTACTTAGGGGAAATTAGTTATTTAATACATAAAAAATTTAGTGTTTTAAGAGAGCAAATTCCAAAATTTACATTTAATAACTTCTTGTCTGGTAAGGAGTGTAAATATCTTAATTTATATGATAATCATTACAATATTGAAAGAGAGGATTATTATAAAATGGTTACTTGGCAATCAGATAATTTAATCAAGGTTGTTTCTTATGAGGTTGAGTTATTAGTCAAAAATCATCAAATATATTGTTCTTCAATTAGTAAACCTTTAGATTTTATTAGCGAGCAAATCCAAATACTTGAAGAAGAATTAAACGAATCTATAAATAATGCTAAACAGCTAAAAAGTGTATTGTCTAAGCTTTTTGCTTTTAAAGGTTTTGATGTTGATAGTTATAATGATGAATTATTATTGTTTAATTATCCTTCATTTTTTAACGATAGAATAGAATTCAGACGCTTATATCCATCTGTAGTAAACGGTGTGTTAAATAAGTTGTCAATTAAGCCAAAAACATTATTTAGTAATGAGTATATGGTGTTTTATACGCTTGATGTCTTTTTATCTTGGTTAAAAGATATAATTAAGGGTAAGTCAATTCAAGAGCCATTTAAATATCCAGTTTGGGAAGATTTGTTAAATCAAAAAATTGATGAAGCCGAACAAGAATTTCAAACCATAATAGAAGTAATAGGTGACTATGCATATAATCCAGCAAATAGTAAAAAAGTAGTTCGTAAGTATTTAAGAAATGAATTTGAGAAGCAAATAAGTAAGTACAATAAAATTGAAGATAAAAGGCTTTTTTATTTACTAAGAGATAAAAACAAAAAACCTTTATTATCAGATTTTAAGATAGATGCATTATTTAATAATAATAAAGAGCAGTATTTAAAGAGTGTTAAAGAAGCGTATATTCTGCAAAACATCAGTTGGGATATTTCTGTAAATTTCAATAAATTATTTAATACAAGAACTATCTATTTTAAACGTGATATGGGGTCTCATACTATGATTCTTTCATTAACAAATCAAATGATATTAGATAAAGAATTATCAATTGAACTTGAGGAAGCAATGGATTCTTTTTTTAAAGAAATGTATAATACTTCATTGCCATTAGATATTCATTTTTATAATCATCGTGAAAAGTACAGTAGAATATTTGAGAAAAGTATGTCACGTTTACAAGACATTTTAGATAATGCAGAACTCAATAAAAAAGTATTGTATATACAAAGTAGGTTAAAAGAATTAAGGCACAGAGAATTGAAATATAGAGCGTTAATTGATGGTGGGGGGAATTTAAAAGACAAGGAAGATAAATACCCTAATCTATTCAAAGAGTTCTTATCTATAGAAGCTGAATTTATAAAAGAAACAAGTCAGTTAAATCAAGTTCAGTTTATAGAATCAAAACCAGTATTGTTATCTTCTGATAAATCTAACCAACAATTAAATAACATCATTACAATAGAAAAACAAGAATATATAACCCAACTTTTAGAAGACTTATCAATTACAGTAAATGGTAAGTCAATTCTTAGTTCTCGTAAAAAAGGGGCAATTAGAGGTATCGTTGAAGCGTTACGCGAAGATCACATATTACCAAATTTAAGTCTAAATGTATTGTGTAAGTCAATTGCAGATGAAATTAAATTAGAATTAAATTCACAACTTGATTTTACTGCTATTTCTCAAAAGTTCCAAAATGAAGCAAGAGAGTACATAAAAGATAATCCACTGCATTAAAATACACCCATTATAAGGTCTTATAAGGGCAACCTGATAAGCACCTATCAATTGTTAGTTGTTTGTATTGTATTAATAATCAATATAAAATAATAACAATATGGGAGCAGTAATTTTAACAACAGAACAGTACAATGAACTACTAACTAAATTAGAAGTAGTAGTAACAGCAGTAGAGGAGCAAAAGAAATCTCCAGAAGAAACATTTCTTGATAATCAGGAGTTTATTCAGCTAATGAATATTAGCAAACGTACCGCACAAACATGGCGTGATGAAGGTATCGTATCATTTTCTCAAATAGGTAGTAAAATTTACTATAAGATGAAAGATGTAGACATCCTTCTAAGTAAAAACTACAACAAGGCGTTTAATAGTAACAGACGCTAATAGGTGTATGATACGTTTCACATATCGCATACATTAGAAACCGTACCGAAAAATATTGAAGCATTAGTAGAGAAACCAATCCAATATTTAGGATTAAAATGGTTGCCTACTTACAATAGCTTTCAAGATGTAAATGGATACAGAGCTAATATTGGTAACCTTGATTTAAGACTTAAAAACGGTGTAATAAAGGTTAAAAACTCATTGCAAAAGTTCTATATGGGTAATAACTATAAATCGTTTAGCTATGCTCAAGTGGTAGAAGCAATTAAAGAGTTAGATAAACAATTACCGTTTGATGTATATAAGGCAAAGGTATCTTACATAGCAGTAGGTGTTGTAATACCAGAGAAAGCACAACCAATTCTAGACACTTGGTTAAGCTATAACGGTAAAATAGCATTCCCTATGATAAGTAATAATAAGCAATATGGTAAAAAGTTTTATTTAACAGAATACAATTTAAAAGGGTACAACAAAACAGTAGAAGTGTACGACCATAACAGAATAAAATTAACAGAAGATCTATTTCGTTTAGAATTAGAAATAAAGACAAGAAATCTAAATAAACGTAAAAATCCAATTGGCATTTATACAGTTGCAGATTTAGTAGATAAAACTAAATTCAGCCAATTAGGTGCAGAGTTAATGGCTAAGTATCAAAAGATAGAGAAGAAGCAAGAAATACCATTACAGCAGTTAAATAATAAAGAAAAAGAAGTGTTGGCATTATTTCAGAACCAAACAATATTAGCACAATACAAAATAGACCATAAGGACAGTTACAAGAAAAAAAAACCTAACTATAATCAGTTAAAAAAGAAAGCGAATAATGAGTATTTGTCTGATGTACAGAAAGCTATTCAAGTGCAGTTTGATTACTGTATAAATAACTAGTGTTTTACAACTTGTAATATACCCTAAAACAGGGGTATAAACACATAATACCCAAATACCATTAGTACGTATCCCTATTAATAGTGATATTCAAATAATAACTTTAAAAGTCTATTGCTATTACTTACACAAGAATAAAAAGAGTGCTATTTTTAAGCCTTTAAATAAATAAGTAAATAACTAACGTTTTGTAACTTGTAATATAACATAAAACAGGGGTAAAAGTAAATACGGTAAACCTTATTATTAACTCAGATTAATATTATATTTTTAACGATTAGAATTACTATAAAACATAAAATTAAGTTCCATACATTGGAACAAAATATCATAAAATAAGAAATGACAAGTAACAATCAAAGAGCCGAATTACATAGTCAAATTTGGAAAATAGCAAACGATGTACGTGGGTCTGTAGATGGATGGGATTTTAAACACTTTGTATTAGGTACACTCTTTTATCGCTTTATAAGTGAGAATTTCACCAATTATATAGAAGGTGGTGATGAGAGTGTAAATTATCCAAACTTTCCAGACGATGAAATCACACCTGAAATAAAAGAAGACGCTATTAAAACCAAAGGATACTTTATCTATCCAAGTCAGCTTTTTATAAACATCTCAAAAGATGCGAATACAAATGAAAACCTAAATACAGACTTAGCTGCCATTTTCTCAGCGATAGAAAACTCTGCAATAGGCTATCCATCAGAAGAAGATATAAAAGGATTATTCGCAGATTTTGATACAACCAGTGGTCGTCTAGGTAATACCGTTGATAATAAAAATAGTCGTTTAGCAGCAGTTTTAAAAGGAGTAGAAGGCTTAAAATTAGGTAATTTCGAAGACAACGAGATAGACCTATTTGGTGATGCTTATGAGTTTTTAATCTCTAATTATGCTGCCAATGCAGGTAAGTCTGGTGGAGAGTTCTTTACACCTCAAAGCGTTTCTAAGTTAATTGCGCAATTGGCAATGCATAAGCAAGAAAAGGTAAATAAAATTTATGACCCTGCAGCAGGTTCTGGTTCCTTGCTATTACAGGCTAAAAAACACTTCGATAATCATGTAATAGAAGAAGGTTTTTTTGGTCAAGAAATAAACCATACTACCTACAATTTAGCGCGTATGAATATGTTCTTGCACAACGTTAATTACGATAAGTTTAATATTGTGCTTGGCGACACGCTTACAAAACCTAAATTAGGTGATGACAAGCCTTTTGATGCCATTGTTTCCAATCCTCCATATTCTATAAATTGGATTGGTGATGCTGACCCAACACTTATTAATGACGACCGTTTTGCGCCTGCAGGTGTGCTTGCTCCTAAGTCAAAAGCAGATTTTGCCTTTGTGTTGCATGCGTTAAATTACCTATCTAGTAAAGGTAGAGCTGCATTGGTTTGTTTTCCTGGTATTTTTTACCGTGCTGGTGCAGAACAGAAAATAAGAAAATACTTAATAGACAACAACTTTGTAGAAACCGTTATTTCTTTAGCGCCTAATTTGTTTTTTGGTACAACCATAGCTGTAAATATTCTGGTGCTTTCTAAAAGTAAAACCGATACCAAAACGCAGTTTATAGATGTAAGTGGCGAAGATTTCTTTAAAAAAGTGACTAATAATAATGTACTTTTAGATGAACATATTGAGCAAATTATGAATATGTTCGATAGTAAAGAAGATGTGGAGTATATATCCAAATCTATAGACAACACCAAAATTGAACAAAACGACTATAACCTTTCTGTAAGTTCTTATGTGGAAGCGAAAGATACTCGAGAGAAAATTGATATTACCGTGTTGAATAAGGAAGTATCAAAAACAGTAGAAAAGATAGATAAATTACGTGCTGATATTGATGCCATTGTAAAAGAGATTGAAGCATGAGCAAGTTAGAAAAATTGTTAAAAGGTGCTGAAGTGGAGTGGAAGCCTTTGAAGGAAGCTCTTATACGTACAAAAGGAACAAAAATTACTGCAGGTCAAATGAGAGTGTTGCACAAAGGTAGTGATGCTCCTTTGAAAATATTTGCAGGAGGTAAAACCATTGCTTTTGTTAATTTTGAAGATATTCCTCAAAAAGATATAAACAGAGAGCCTTCAATTATTGTAAAATCTCGTGGTGTTATTGAATTTGAATATTATGATAAACCTTTTTCACATAAAAATGAGATGTGGTCATACCATTCAAAAAATGAAAATATCAATATCAAATTTGTTTATTATTTTCTGAAGATAAATGAACTTTATTTTCAAAATATAGGTAGTAGAATGCAAATGCCTCAGATTTCAACTCCTATTACTGATAAATTCCCAATCCCAATCCCATCACTAGAAAGACAAAAAGAAATAGTTCGTATTTTAGATACCTTTACAGAACTTACAAAAGAACTTACAAAAGAACTTACAACAGAGCTTACAACACGTAAAAAACAGTATAACTATTATAGAGAACAATTGTTGAGCTTTGAGGAAAATGAATGCACACCTTTGGGAAATTTAGCAGAAAATCTTGACGCTAAGAGGAAGCCTATTGCAAAAGGATTAAGAGAACCTGGTAATATTCCATATTATGGAGCTTCGGGTATTGTAGATTATGTAAAGGGGTATATTTATGAAGGAGATTTTTTACTAATTTCAGAAGATGGTGCAAATTTAGTAGTAAGAAAAACACCAATAGCATTCAGTATAAGTGGAAAAAATTGGGTTAATAATCATGCTCATGTACTAAAATTTAATACATATGCTGAACGAAGATTTGTAGAATATTATTTGAATAGTATAGATTTAACTCCATTTATTTCAGGTGCAGCTCAACCAAAATTAAATAAAAGAAATTTAAATAGTATTAAAATCCCTAATCCTTCTTTTGAGGTAAAAGAACGTATCGTTTCTATTCTCGATAAATTCGATTTGCTTACTACTTCCATAAGTGAAGGATTACCCAAAGAAATAGCACAAAGAAAACAGCAGTACGAATATTATAGAGAAATGTTATTAACGTTTCCAAAAAACTAATACCGAATGTCAACTTACAAAACCATTGCAGAATCAAATAACTTTATTGTTTTAGAGAACTACAAAAAGTTTTCAGAATTAAATGAAGTACCTGCAAGCTATCAAACAGAAGCAGATTTAGAAAAAGAATTGGTGCAAGATTTAAAAAATCAAGGCTATGAATTTCTTCCTCAGCTAACCAGTCAAAAAAGTATGTTGGCTAATATTCGTGTGCAATTGCAAAGCTTAAATGCTATGCAATTTACTGAAAGCGAATGGCATCGTTTTATAGAAGAATACTTAGATAAACCAAACGACAACCAAACAGACAAGGCAAGAAAGCTACACGACGATTATAAATATGACTTTGTGTTTGATGACGGTCATATACAAAACATCTACTTGGTCGATAAACAGAATATAGCACGTAATAAAGTGCAAGTAATTTCTCAGTTCGCACAAAAAGGCTCACAAGCAAACCGTTATGATGTAACTATTTTAGTCAACGGTTTACCTTTAGTACAAGTGGAATTAAAAAAGCGTGGGGTTGCTATTCGTGAAGCATTTAATCAAGTGCATAGATACACAAAAGAGAGTTTTAATACTGAAAATTCATTATTTAAATACCTACAGCTCTTTGTTATTTCTAACGGTACAGATAGTCGCTATTTTTCTAATACGATACAGCGTAATAAAAATAGTTATGACTTTACTATGAATTGGGCAAAGGCAGACAATTCACTTATTAAAGACCTTAAAGATTTTACAGTTACCTTTTTTCAGAAGCAAACCTTACTAAATGTATTGCTTAACTATTCGGTTTTTGATGTAAGTAATACGCTTCTTGTAATGAGACCGTATCAAATTGCAGCAACAGAACGTATTTTATGGAAAATAGAGAGTTCTTTTAACGCTAAAAACTGGTCTACTCCAGAAAGTGGTGGTTATATATGGCATACAACAGGTTCAGGAAAAACACTAACAAGTTTTAAAGCGGCACGGTTAGCAACAAAACTAGATTTTATAGATAAAGTGTTTTTTGTGGTAGACCGTAAAGATTTAGATTTTCAGACCATGAAGGAGTATCAGCGTTTTTCTCCAGATAGCGTTAATGGTTCAGACAGTACAGCGGCTTTAAAAAGAAACTTAGATAAAGATGATAATAAAATTATTGTAACTACCATTCAGAAACTGAATAATTTGATGAAGACGGAGAGTAATCTGCCTATTTTTCAAAAACAGGTAGTTTTCATTTTTGATGAAGCACACCGTTCTCAATTTGGAGAAGCGCAAAAGAACCTTAAAAAGAAATTTAAAAAATATTACCAGTTTGGTTTTACAGGTACACCTATATTTACAGTAAATGCTTCAGGGGCAGAAACTACCGCAAGCGTATTTGGTAGAGAACTACATCCTTATGTAATTACCGATGCGATTAGAGATGAAAAAGTACTAAAATTTAAAGTAGACTATAACGATGTTAGACCTCAATTTAAAGGTTTTGAAACAGAGGTAGATGAAAAGAAATTAAGTTCCGCAGAAAATAAAAAAGCGTTGCTACATCCTACAAGAATTAAAGAAATATCACAATATATTTTAAAAACCTTTAGACAGAAAACGCACAGAACAAACGGTAGAAAGAATGGTTTTAATGCCATGTTTGCAGTAAGTAGTGTAGATGCAGCAAAATGTTATTATGAAGAAATAAATAAACTACAAAAAGGAGTTGAGAAGCCTCTAAAAATTGCAACTATATTTTCGTTTGCAGCAAATGAAGCTCAAAATGCCATTGGTGAAATAGCAGAAGAAACCTTTGAGCCGACTGCAATGGATGTGAGCGCAAAAGAATTTTTAACCGAAGCTATTAATGATTATAACGCTATGTTTAAAACAAGTTATGGTGTTGATAGTAAGGAGTTTCAAAATTACTATAGAAACCTAGCTAAGCGAGTAAAAGGAGAGGATGGCATGGGTAACAAACTTCCTCCAGAGGAAAAAGTTGACTTACTTATAGTGGTAGGTATGTTTTTAACAGGTTTTGATGCCCCTACATTAAATACCATGTTTGTTGACAAGAACCTTCGTTATCATGGCTTAATGCAAGCATTTTCACGTACCAACCGTATCTATAATGACGCAAAAACCTTTGGTAATATTGTAACTTTTAGAGATTTAGAAAAATCAACAATTGATGCAATTACACTTTTTGGAGATAGTAGCACAAGAGAGGTTGTTTTAGAGAAAAGTTATAAAGAATACTTAGAGGGATTTAGTGATATAGCAACAGGTAAAGCGCGTAGGGGGTACATTGAGGTAGTACAAGAATTGAGAGAAAAGTTTCCTAATCCCGATGAAATTGTAAGAGAAAAGGATAAAAAAGAATTTTCGAAACTCTTTGGTGAATACCTACGTGTAGAGAATATACTTCAAAATTATGATGAGTTTGCTAATCTTAAAGCTTTTCAAGCTATCGATGCAAACGATCCTGTAGCTGTTGATAGATTTAAAGAAGATCATTTCATTTCAGATGATGATATTGCAGAAATGAAAGATATAGAGTTGCCTGCAGAGAGAACGGTTCAAGACTATCGTTCTACCTATAATGATATTCGTGATTGGTTAAGACGAGAGAAAAAAGGAAATGAAGCAGAAGAGTCAGGTATTGATTGGGATGATGTAGTATTTGAAGTAGATTTATTAAAATCACAAGAAATAAACTTAGACTATATTTTAGAGTTACTATTTGATAGTAATAAGAAAACTAAAGATAAATCAGAATTAATAGAAGAGATAAGGCGTGTAATTCGTGCAAGTATTGGCAATAGAGCAAAAGAAAGTTTAGTAGTAGATTTTATCAATGAGACAGACTTAGATGATATAAAAGAAAAATCTACTATTATAGATGATTTCTATGCTTATGCAAAGGTAAAGCAGAAAAAAGAAGCCTCAGATTTAATTACCGGAGAGAGTTTAAATGAAGCAGCAGCAAAACGTTATATTTTAACTTCTTTAAAACGTGAATATGCAAGTGAAAACGGTACAGAGTTAAATTCTATTTTACCTAAAATGAGTCCTTTAAATCCTCAGTACTTGACAAAAAAACAAAGTGTTTTTGAAAAGATTGCTTCTTTTGTAGAGAAGTTCAAAGGTGTTAGTGACCAATTATAATACTATCAATAAGTAATAGAATATCAACCAAAATATTAGACTTTACCAAGACTTTTATAAGTGGGGTGTAAAAATGTCTTTAAATTAGAATAATTATAGATGAATATAAATAGTAGTATTGACAAATTTTACGAAGAAGTTCCTTCAATATCATCAGATAAAAAGTATTGGTTAATTAGATCACTTTCAGGTAAATTATATGATACTTTCGTTTCACAAGGTTTCATAGGTATTGGTTATAATGAAATATCTCTTGAAGCAATTCATACAATATACAAGGCTAATGAGAAGGAGACAGATGTATTAAGGAATATCAAAAATCTTGTAACTGAAACCTATAAAGAAGAGAAAAGACCGGGTTTAATAGCAAATCAAATTCTCCAGTTCACATATAAAATAAAGAAGGGTGATATTGTAGTCGTTCCTTCGAAAGGTTCTCATTATGTTTCGTTTGGTGTCGTAGAAGAAACACCTTTAATGAGTATAAATCCTAATCGTGATGATGGTTGTGATTTCTATAGAAGAAAAAAAATAAATTGGATAGAGCAAATTAAAAGGTACGATTTAGAGCCGACTCTTTTTAAAATGTTTTTTTCACATAATACTGTTAATGATATTTCAAATTATGGGAACCTTATAGAGTCTACATTAAATAATTATTTTATAAAGGATGATGAAGAACATATAATTTTTAATATCAAAAGGAATGAAGATATTGGTGCAATAGATTTATTTCAATTAGGTTTTTATTTACTAAAATTAACAGAGGAATTTTATAAAGCCAATGATCTTGATTTTGATATAAACGATTTTGATGTTAAGGTTAATCTTAACTCTAAAGGGAAGCTAAAGTTCATAAAAAAGTATGGTAAAGGTGCATTTATTCTAGCATTAATCACTATCTTTATAAATGGTGGTGGGAGTAAAATATCATACAATGGGTTTGAACTTGATATTAGTACGGATGGTTTAATAAAGAATATAATAGACTATCAAAATAATAAATTTGACCGTGAAATGGTTAAAGAAATAAAAGACTCTATGGGGTCTTTAGAAATTGATAATCCAGATGATGCTTTAGAACTCTACAGACAGTTTTCAGTAAACAAAAAAACAGGTGAATAAATAATGAGTATTATATTAAATCTTATATCAGTAATTGCTACTTTCATTTTGATTGAAGGGATGGTGTATTTTGCTTTAAATACAACTGTTGGTAGATTGAATCTTGTTAAAAACTTTATTTATAAGGACATTTTGTTTTTATTAATTGGGGTGATATTGATTATCAGTTTTTTTAAATTTCATTTACCACATTAGTTTTATAACTTTTCCAAGCACCCACCGCATAGATATTTTTAAGTCACAGTATTTGTAGCCAAATAATAATGGGACATTACTTAATAAAAAGTAAAGAGTCATTGCGTATTTATAATTACACGCATCCTTAAATTTTAATTGTCATTATTTATGTATAAGTTTAAGCTTTTATGTAAAAAGAGGATGAATTATATGACTTTTTTTAAATACATAGTTTTATTATAGATTTATTTATATACTTTTGTAGAGTGCTTTTCTATAATAAGTTAAGTGTCAGTACGTTTTGAAAAGAACTATAAACATAGCGCAAACATTTCCTAAGCATTTATTTTGGGATATGGATAGTAATAAATTATCAACTAAAAAAGATAAGAATATTATTATTCCAAGAGCGCTTATGGCAACAACTCAAGAAACATTTAGGAAGGATATAGAAGTACTAGAAACTATCTATTCTACTATTGAAATATACAAGGTTCTTAAAAACACTAAGGAGCGTATTAGTAACCAATTATGTAAAATGGTTGCAACACGTTATGACCAACAACCTTTTTTACGTTACAAGTTCTAATAAATGAGCGCAGTAACTCCAGTACTCTTAGAAACAATAAAAGAATTACAATCACTACCAAGTTTATCTAACTTTGCATTGGCTGGTGGTACTAACTTAGCATTTCGTTTTAATCATAGGGAGTCACAAGACATAGATTTATTTTGTCATGATATAGTTGGTATAAATCACTTTGAAGCCATAGAAGATGAAGTTGTAGCATTTTATGGTAAAAATAATATAGAAGGGTTAGAATATCCAACAGGTAAAGAAAGTGACCAACATACCTTTATAAGATTTTATGTAACCAAGGTATGTGGCACTATAATCAAGGTTGAAATCATTCAAAATATGAAAATGTTGGATGATATAGAAGTTGTTGATAAGGTAAGGTTGGTATCTAAAAAAGACATTGGGTTATTTAAATTAGTTAGTGGTTCTAGTAGAGCTGCTAAAAAAGATATTTACGATTTAGATTTTATTACTGAATCAATTCCAATTGTTGAATTGCATCAAGGCTTACAACAGAAAAAAGAAATCTTTAATAAAAAGGTTGATAAAAATATTTTTGATTTAGACGAAGCTGATTGTCCAAGTTGTCCTATAATTGACCCTTATTTGTTATTAAAGTTTGATGGTAACAGGGCTGTTAACAGGATAAAGCCAATACATTCAAATGATAATATTGTAATAGTAGATGGTGGTAAAAGTTGGAGGCGTTCTAGTTCTAATTGGAGAATGAAGGTACGTACGTTATTTCGTCACTTAGAAATTGAATATCCATCATTATAATACCCAGCCACATAGTTGTTTTTAAGTCACAGTATTTGTAGCCAAACAATAATGGCACATTACTTAGAAAAAAAGTAAAGAGCCATTGCAACGCTCAAACAAATACACCGCCTTAAAAACAACCCCAAGCTAAGTTACATAATGCGTAGTTATACTGCTCTTCCATAAATTCCAGGCACTATAACTGTCACTATGTAAAATAGCCACACACTAACCGCATACATTCCAAAAAAAAATAACATTATTTTCCTATCGTAGAATATTTCCATTGTGAACTTTTAAAGCTTGCTTAATTTTGTCTTAAATAATTTATTAATCATTAAAAAATAATATCATGGCATTAGACAGTGACTACGAGTACACACAAGCAGATTTAGACAATCATTCAGATCAATTAAACCCAAACAACGACGAATACAACGGTTAATTAGGATTAATTATTTATCTTAACATCGTATAGGTTTAGGCAATCTGTACGGTGTTTTTATTTGAATATGAAAATAGAAAATTTCACATTAAAACCTTTACATAATAAAAGAGAAGGTATAGGTCTTGGTTACATTCTTTCAGTACTACACTGTAGTGATACAGACGATTTAGTACGTCAAATAAGTAACTTGTTTTATGTAGCAAATATTATAGATTATGATACGCTTAAACAAAATGAGTATGTTATAACTCCAAAGTTTTTACTTGATATTGTATTTGAGCTATTAGCAAATAAATCAGGTATTAAAAAATCAGTAATTAGAGAGTTTATAGGCTTGGATGATAAAGGGACTTTTAATAAGTATTTTGATGATATTTTAGAAGCCCATAATCTTTCAGTTAAAAGGGTGTTTACTTTTCATCAAATATTCCTAATACTAAAATCTTGGAAAGGATTAGGAAAAGATGGGCGTTCGGAATTTTATATGAAAAAAGAAGCAGCAGCCTATTTAACAGATGGTGATTATGAAAAGCTAGAGCTTCTAATGACGAACAATGGTATTGCCACAAAAGAATATATAAAAAATGATTATTTAAAGCCAAGTGATGTAGAGAAGCACTTAGTTGACAATGATGAGCTTTCGTATGATTCGAATATTAGTTATTTATACTTTTTTTTTAACTTACTAATCATGTCTTCTATTGAGGATAAAAAATATAATGATACTTCAGTAAGTGGTATATTTAAGGAAATTACTGAGTCAAAAGTTAATTTTAATTAATAGTTATAATATTTCTTACCTCATTCAAGCTTCACAAAACTTTCGTTAAGTCCAAGTGTTCCTTATCTCAAGTATTTGTTTGTTTCATTTCGTTAAATAATATCATAATTCCACTTTCCCCACCACCCATTTCAACGGTTATAAAAAAATAAGTTTAAAGTTGTTGAGGTAGTTATTGCACATTCCTTTTTCGAAAATAAAAAAGCAATAAGCTACACTAAAATCCAGCATGAGTAGCGCAATTAAATTAACATACTATTACATAACAATTCAATACCCTACACATACAACCGCTTCAGCCAACGCTCAAATGGGAACTAAACTTATTTTTTTAAGAGTTAACCCCCATAAAGTGTAATTGAATAATTATTGCTACTAAAAAAATAAAAAAGGATAGCAAAAATAAGTGGCTTCCTACAGCCATCGCTAAATGCAATAAATGTCAAGCTCTACGAGTTTTGAACAAAATCTCCACCTCACAATAATTATAAATTCTATTAAACATTTTTACTCAGGTAGTATTTTATCCAAAAACCTTGATAGCATTCCCCACGCCACATAATTATAATGCTTTCTTTTTTTTTCTTTTAAAAATAATGATGCGAAGCAATTTTTTAATTGAATAGCTATGCAAACTTTTGAACTGAGAACACATCGAATAGGAAGAATTTATTTAAAACCACATTTCTTTATTTTAAACAAAGGATTAAATAGTGGAAAACCACTTTCAGAACCTTGCCCGAATTGTTTTGTAGTAACAACTACAACCGAAGAAGATAAGCAAACATTGTATCACTTGACTATGATGCTTCAAATAGGCGATAATTTCGCATACTTTTTAAAAGGAAGTGTTATTCCGTTCATTTCAATAGATGATTGCAGAAACACGCTTAAAAATGGTTGTGAACTACATTTAAAAGAAAGTATTGAGTTTCAAAAGCATATTAAAATGGTGTCAGTTATAAATAAAAAAGAAAAGGAATTACTGCGTATTATATCAAAACTGGCAGATTTAAAGGTGTCATATATTCAAAACTTTCTACGATTAAAGTAATCAAATGCAGTACGATGCAAAGACACCATGACAGTAATATATTCAGTGTTTTTGGCTTAATTTTCGTTATATTAAAGGAATAGAATTAGTTTAAAAGCAATATCAAGTCCGTACCAAAACCGAACGTGTATTAATTTTAAATATTTATAAAAGATGGGTAAAATAGCTCAAGGAATCCTAGGGGGTTTATCAGGTAAAGTAGGAAATGTTATTGGTGGTAGCTGGAAAGGTATCGACTATATCAGAATTAAGCCGTCAAGTGTGGCGAATCCTCGAACAGTAGGACAAGTAAATCAAAGGAATAAATTCTCAGCAACGATTGAGTATTTACAACCGAATAAAGAGTTTTTAAAAATAGGGTATAAGAGTTATGCAATCAAAAAAACAGAGTTTAATGCAGCAATGTCATATGTTCTTAATAACGCTATTGGTGGAGTTGCTCCAAACTTTGTGGTAGATTATTCTAATGCTTTGTTAAGTAGAGGAAGTTTATCAAGTGTATTAAATCCTACATCAGATCTTGCGACTCCTGGACAAGTAACTTTCGGATGGGGAGATAATTCAGCAGAAGGGAATGCAAACATTACTGATAAAGCAATGGTATTAGTTTACAACCCAATTAAAAAAGAATCAATTTACATTTTAGATGGAGCAGATAGAACAGTAGGGACACAAGTTGTAACTATTCCAAGTACATATGCAGGTGATAGTGTAGAGTTGTTTATGGCGTTTGTTGCTTTAGATGGTCAAGTATCAAATAGTGTGTATTTAGGCTCTGGTACGGCAGCTTAATAACTTTAAGTTTAAATACATATTGAAAACCGTTACAGTAATTGTAGCGGTTTTTTTATGCGTTGAGGTTATTTACTTTAGACTTAATAAAAGGTGTTAAAAGTTGTACCTATGTTGTACCCATTAAGAAAACACTTTTAAAAACTCAATGAAATTAATACTTACAAGGGTTTATTGATACAAGGTGTTGTTACCATTAGTTTTTATTTAATAGTGAGATAATTTATAAAGTTAACTTATTTAGATTAAGTTTGTTATGAATTAACAAAAGTTAATTTAACTTCATTTTTTTGACATTTTGAGTTGACTTTAATTATTTTAATAAAGGTATCATGATAAAAACTATACTATTAACTGTGTTTCTTTGCGCTTCACATTCTATTTATTCACAAGAAACTATACCATCTTCAGGAGGCGATGCCATAGGCTCTGGCGGATCATCTAGTTATACTGTAGGTCAATTGGTTTATACAACCAATACAGATGCTACAGGTACAGTTTCTCAGGGTGTTCAACAAAGTATTGAATTATTTGTGTTGAGTAATCCGGAACTTACAACTGTAAGTTTAAAAGCAGTTACATATCCTAACCCTACAACAGATTATGTGGTGTTAACATTAACTGATTCTAGCCTTACGAATTTAAGCTTTGCTTTATTCGATATTCAAGGAAGGGTAGTTTCAAAAGGACTCGTGTCTCAAGAAAGCACCTATATAAGTATGCGAAATTTCGCGTCAGGAACGTATATTCTAAAAGTAAATCAAAATAATAAAGAGTTAAAAACCTTTAAAATTATTAAAAAATAAACCATAAAGAAAATGAAAAAACTATACACAATACTAGCAGTTTTATTAATGACTGCAACCACTTTTGCGCAAACACCAGAAAAGATGAGTTATCAAGCTGTTGTTAGAGACGGTAGTGATGCTTTAGTATCTAGCCAAGTAGTAGGGATGCAAATAAGTATACTACAAACTACAGCTTCAGGAACAGCGGTTTATGTAGAAACCCACACACCAACAACAAATTTAAATGGCTTAGTAACTTTAGAAATAGGAACCGGTGCTGTGGTAAGTGGTGATTTTGCTACCATAGATTGGCCTGCAGATAGCTATTTTATAAAAACAGAGACTGACCCAACAGGAGGTAGTAGTTACACCATTACAGGCACCAGCCAGTTATTAAGTGTGCCTTATGCATTACATGCAAAAACCGCAGACAATACTTTTAGTGGTGATTATAATGACTTAACGAACACGTTATGGAATGCAACTGGTTCAAATATTTTTAACAATAACGCAGGTAATGTTGGAATTGGAACATCTACGCCAAGTGAGAAATTGAGGGTTGAGGGATTAGTGAGTTCTTCCCAAGGATATCATATTTTAAATGGTACTTTCGGTTTGAATATTCAATCATCTAGACTTGCAATGTATACTGGTAATAATTACTTTGCTGTTGGACTTAGTGATTTTTTATGGAGATATAATTCATCTAACAAAATGCATTTAAGTGGTACAACGGGAAATCTAGGAATTGGAATAGTTGGTGCTACTCATCGCTTAGAAGTTGTTGGAACAACACTTTTAAATGGTCAAGTGACTATAACAGATGGAAGTGAAGCAGCTGGGAAAGCATTAACTTCAGATGCATCAGGTAATGCAACGTGGGCAGATGTAGCAACAGAATTACCTACAAATGCTTATACTGGAGATATGAGTTATTGGAATGGGAGCGCTTGGGTAGTAATTGTAGCAACATCAAATGAAGGAGCAACCTTACAAATGATAGGTGGTGTTCCAACATGGACAGGTGGGACACCACCACCACCAGCAACGGTAGGAGATCTTAGAAATGGGGGTGTTGTATTTTGGGTAGACCCAGCAGATAATACGCATGGATTGGTTTGTGCTTTATCAGATAGTAGTAGTTTGGAAGAGTGGGGCTGTTTTGGTACGGATTTACCAAATGTACCAAATGTTGCTTATAACGGAGCTAATCCAGTTGGTTTGGGGGCAGAAATAGGAGATGGAATAAGTAATACGAACAATATATTAAATGACTGCTCTACAGCCCCAGCAGCCTTAGCTGCGCGTTCGTTAGGTAATGAGTGGTTTTTGCCAAGTATACATGAATTAAATGAAATGTATGTAAACAGAGCAATTTTAGAGTCTGTTCCTGGATTTGTTGTTTTTCAGAACCACTACTGGAGCTCTACGGAAATTACTAACGATTATGCCTGGAGATTAAGGTTTCAAACTGGTAGTCTATACTCTACCACTAAGAATGCTACATTCAATTATGTGCGTGCAGTTCGAGCTTTTTAGTTATTTAACAATTTAAAAATAAAAGTCGCGCTTACAACCGGGTTTAAAAATATAAAACCAATATTACTGTGGAAAAGTAGTATTGGTTTTTTTTGTAATTAATGCCAACGTTTAGCTATGAATTTTCGTGTCAGCACAAGCCATGAGCTTTTTGTTTTGATTTTAATTTTGTCGTTTTAAAAAAGCCAAATTAAAAGATTTGACGATGATTGTAAATATACACAAGCTTTCAATTTTACACACCAAAACACGTATTATTTATAGGTGTTGTTGTGGTTAGTTTTTTAATATATGTGTCACTTTTAATTTGGTAATAAATGGACAAGTTATATTCTTTATTGAAATTATTAATTTAGATATGTTCTAAGAATACAATAGAGGTTTAAGTCTTTAATAACCTATTATATATAATTTTTCGAATCTCTGTTAGGGGTGTACTTATAATTAAGTTTACTCCATTACATTTTTTTAATTATTTTTTTCCAGCTGTTCAATTTGTTTAAGCATTTTATCCGCCTCAGCTGTTTTGGCATCACTTAATTTTCTGTTGGAGGTAGACAATTTATGGGCTTCTTTTAATAATACTTTGTATTTGTCGCTAAGCTTCTCGATTTCTGATTTCTTTTTAAATAATCCAAACATAATTTGTTGTTTTTAGTAAAATAATCGAGTCAGTATAACAGTTCACGATTAGTTTTTGTTAATTAACTACAACGTTTATATAAAGTGTCGTGCTTTTAGCACGGCTGATTGTCCGCAGGACAATCACATAGTAAATACATACTTACTTTGGGATTTATGACCTTATAAAAGCATGCATTTTATATGTTGTTGTTATGTGTTATTTTTTTCGAGCAAACAATAATAAGGAATCGTTATCATCAAATTCTTTATAGTCTTCAATTGATATTATTTCAAAATAATTCTGATATGCTTCTGTAAGTGTTGTCACATTATGATAATTCACAAAAAGGCCTTTGAAAACTTCAGAACCTTCTCCTTTCCAAAAAGAATGGCAAATTATTCCATTCAAATTTAGGATCTCATTTTGTCTTTTAATAGAATTTATCAATTCATCGTCTTTTAAATGGTGCATCACTTTGTTTGAATAAACCCCATCGAATTTAAATTCAGTTTTTAAAGAAGTTGCATCCAACTCAATGAACTTTCCTTTAGGATTTTTACTAACCAAATGATTCATAAATTCATTTGAATTATCAGAGCCAGTAACATCATAAAACTCGTTTAAAATTTTCCAATCAGTTCCAGGTCCAGAACCAATTTCAAGAATTTTTGAATGAGAAGGTAAAATTTGTTTAAGTTTTTCAATCAATAGCTTTCCGTTAACATCTTTTGCCATTTTGATGTATTCTTCAACAGATTCTTTTGTTTTATAATATTCTCCTTCCATGTGTGTAGTTCTAATGTTTTGTAACGTTTAGCTATGAATAGTGCGGGGCAGAAAATCCGCGGATTTTCGTGTCGTCAGGAGCCATAAGTTTTTTGTTCTGAGTTTTTTACCTCCACCATTTAATACAAGCCGATTTTTAAATCAGAAACACCTGTAAGTAAAGTATATTGGAATTGAGTAAATTAATACATTTTCGATTATGTAAATATACAGAAGACTTCAAAATTAAAGACCAAAACACCTTTTTTTTTATTACCAATATATGATTCGTACATTAGATATAAAAACCTATTATAGAATTTAGTATAACATTAAAAATGTATTACGAGCATAATTTATTAATGTCATTAAAAGAATGAGTATTTAGAAAATATAAAATTAAAAACTTTTATCAAGTTTGCTTTTTGTTCCAGTAAATAATATAATTGGATTTGTATTTATAAACTTATTGCAATTGATTTATTTTAACTTTTTCTCCTAACCAATCTTGAAGCTTTAAGTATATTCTTTCTTGGTCTTCAGGTGAAAAGTCCTTTATTCGTGTACTGTGAGACCCTCCTTTTAGCACCATTTTTAATGCATCAACCGATGCTTTTGGAGTTGGAGCACAAGCTCCCCAGGTATCATGTCCACCATAGATATATAATATATTACCCCCTTTGTTTTCTACATAATCACGTACCCTTTTTATGTAATTAGGATTATAAGTTAAATCAGTGTCTTTAGGAGCAAAGCGATTATTTGAAGTGCTTTTTACGATGTTTAATAAATCAGCAACTGGAGTAAAATCAAATCCATAATATCCTAATTCAACCATATGTTGGTAATATGAAGGTAATAATCTGTGAAATGTATTATCATCATAAAAGCTAATACCAACAATATTATTCATATAATCGAACAATTCTTTCGGGCTTGCGTTCTCATTTGGAATGGAATTACAATCTCCTCCCCATTGCCAAAAAGAAAAAGAAAATTCTAAAGCGGCATATTCTAAAGCCTCTTCAATGGAAACTTTTGTAAAAGTCATTTTATTTGCAGTGGCATAGGCTTGTATCTCTTTTTGAACGGCAGTTTTATTTTCTAAAAGTAATCGTTGAAAATGGGTTATTTTAGCTCTACATTCTAGTGTCCCTACATTATTTATATGTTGTGTTGTCCTTGGGTCTTCCTGAGTATTAATTAATGGAGCTACATAAGGAACTGCAACATCTACATCATTTGGATATTTCGATTTGTAAATTAACGTTGTTTCTCCTCCTTTACTAATTCCTGAACTAATCCATTTCCCAGTATATAATGTTTTTAGTCGTGTTACAATATTATGATAATCTTCTATAGCTTGGTCATTTTTTAAGTATTCCCAAGGTGTTGGTTCTGGTCTTGATTTTCCGTAAAAGCGGTATTCAACGAGAACTTGGTTTCCCTTTAATATTTTGCTCATTTCTTTAGTTCCTAAATAAGCTTGATATCCTTCTGTTTCTATAACGGTCGGTAAATCAAAACCGTTGTGTGATAAGTACACATAATGCTTGAATGTTCCTTTTGATAAATCAGAATGATCTAAAGGTTCGTCTAAAATTAATTGATAAGTAGCTTTAAAGCCTTCAAAGTTTTTTGCCTCAGTAATTTCTGCTTTCGGAAAAAGCACTTGTATTTTTTCAACAAAGGTTTTTGGACTTGTTACTGCTGCTGTAGGTGCAGTTTTACATGATGTTGTTATCAAAAGGAGTACAACAAAAGATGCTATTAAATTTCTCATTATAATTGGACTTTAATTTTTTTATAAAATTACAATCAAAAGCCCTTACGATGTTGATATTATTTTACCCCAAGCTTGTATTATTGAATCAATATAGAGTTAATATCATATAATAGAAATGAAATTGTCTATTTTTAATTATTAATCTGAATATGTCATTCATGGAAATCCCATATATCAATTCTGAAACAATAGAGAAAAGCACAGATTTTAAAGAGCTAATTAAAACTATTCATACTGCTTTTAAAGAAAATACAATGCAGATTCCTATGCGTCACCATCATGATTTTCCCAATCCGGATATAGGAGAGGATTCTACTTTATTATTGATGCCTGCATGGAATCCTAGTAAAGAAGCTGGAGTTAAAATAGTTACGGTAAGCCCGAAAAACGGACAGTTTGATCTACCTTCTATTCAAGGAACCTATATTTATTTAGATGCTACAAATGGAGGTGTAAAAGCAATCTTAGATGCAAAAAAATTAACAGCGAAAAGAACTGCGGCAGCATCTGCATTAGCATCATCTTTTTTATCTAGTGAAAATTCATCATCATTATTAATGATAGGGACCGGAGCTTTGTCTGTTAATTTAATTAAGGCACATGCAAGTGTTAGGCCTATAAAGGAAGTTTTTGTTTGGGGACGTTCTTTTGAAAAGGCAGTAGCTATTTGTAAAGAATTAAAGGACGAAAATTATACTGTACAACCTATACATAACATTGAAGATAAAATCACTCAAGTAGATATTATTTGTTCAGCAACTTTATCTAAAATACCATTAGTATTGGGGAAGTTATTAAGAGAGGGACAACATTTAGATTTAGTTGGAGCATATAAAAAAGATATGCGTGAAGCCGATGATGAGGCAATTACAAAAGCTACAGTTTATTTAGATACTTTTCAAGGTGGACTAAAGGAAAGTGGTGACATTGTAATACCGCTCCATAATGGAACTCTTAAAGAAGCCGATATTAAAGCCGATTTATTTGAATTATGTGCAAATTTAAAACAAGGAAGGCAAAATGATAATGAAATAACTCTATTTAAATCGGTTGGTCATGCATTGGAAGATTTGGCAGCGGCTACTTATTACTACAATAAATATATTATTTCAGATAAATAAGATATGAATACTACTTTTCAGAATATACGCTCAAAAACATCATTTCAAACAAACACTAATTGGTTGAAAATAAAAACTATTGATATGCATACTGGTGGGGAACCACTTCGTGTGATTGTTGATGGTTTTCCGGAGTTAAAAGGAAACTCAGTTTTAGAATATAGACGTTATTGTAAAGAAAATTATGATGAATTGCGTACAGTTTTAATGTTTGAGCCTCGTGGTCATGCTGATATGTACGGTTGTATTTTACTCCCTCCAAATGATGATAAAGGTGATTTTGGAATTATCTTTCTACATAATGAAGGGTATTCTACCATGTGTGGTCACGCCATTATTGCTATTTCTACATTGGCTATAGAAATGGATTGGGTAACTGTTCAAGAAGGTGATAATATCATTAAAATTGATGCTCCATGTGGAAGAATTACTTCTTTTGCTCATGTTAAAGATGGAAAAGTAACTGGGGTTCGTTTTCATTGTGTTCCGAGTTTTGTAGTTGGTTTGGATAGAACTGTTCAGGTAGATGGGATTGGAGAAGTTACTTATGACTTGGCCTATGGTGGTGCTTTTTATGCTTATGTTGATATGTATAAAAACAATTTTAATTTCGATTTAAGCACCGATTCTTACAGAACTTTGATAACTAAAGGAATGGAGATTAAACATGCGGTAATGGCTGCCGATAAGGAAATACTACATCCTTTTGAAGCCGATTTAAGTTTTCTTTATGGAACAATATTTATTGGAGATTCGGATAAGGAAACTATAGATAGTAGAAATGTCTGCATTTTCGCTGAAGGGGAGGTAGATCGTTGCCCAACAGGATCTGGTGTTTCTGGAAGAATGGCAATTCACAAAGCACGGAATGAGATTGATTATGGAGAAACCATGACTATAGAAAGTATTACCGATTCAGTATTTCAAGGCTCAGTAATTTCTGAAGAAAATTATGGTCCATTCAAAGCTGTTATTCCTCAAGTAGAAGGAACAGCATATATAACAGGAATGCACACTTTTGTAATTGACCCTAAGGATCCAATGAAAGACGGATTTATTTTAAGATAATATATGAAACAAATCAGTACATACATATTCCTTGCAATCCTTTTAATTGGATGTAAAGAAGAACAAAAAGAAGTTGTTAAAAATAGTTTTTTAGAGTCCAATAAAAACATTTTAGATTATCGCATTACTCCAAAAGATTCTTTAGATAAATCTGGCTTGATGTTTTCCGATCAAGGCGCTTGGTTTGCTTACGGACTTACAGATTCAGATACACCGCTTACTGGTTTTTCAGGCCCTTTTCTTATGACTCAACAAAACGGAATTTGGAGTAGTATGAGTTTATCTAGACTGTTGTTAACTTCAGGAAATAATGATAATAATTTAATTGATCCTAAGAATGATTTAATACAACAAGTAAGTTTTCCGAGTCATTTGGAACAATCCTTTAAAAACAAAAACATTGAACTAAAGCAACAATTGGTGTTTTTATCTGGGCATACTGCGCTTCAAAAAATGATAATTACCAATGCTTCCGATAAGAGTATTCAAATTAATGCAAGTATTCAAGGAGCTGTTAATGATATTGGGGTAACAATGTCCAATGAAGGGAACATTGTAAAATTAACTTCAACCAAGAGTAACGCTATTGGTTATATCCAAAGCCCTGATAATATTGAAAAAATTGATATTCTTGACAACAATAAATTCTACAGTATAAATTTTAAGAGTTTTGATTTAAAACCAAACGGGACAAAAGAAATAATCATTTCTCAAAGTTTTATTTTTCCGGAGTATTCTTGGGAAGATGAAAAAGAGTTAATTTCTAGCATTAATTTTGATCAAGTTTTACAGAATAGAATTAAAGAAAAGGAAAACCAATTGGGCCAAGTTTTTAATCAACTTAATTCGAGATTTTCCGATTCTCCTTCAAAAATTGCCGCAGTAAAAAGTGTTTTGACATTACAAAACAATTGGCGAATTCCAGCTGGAGAAATAAAAAAACAAGGACTTTTTCCTAGTTATCATTACAAATGGTTTAACGGATTTTGGGCTTGGGATAGTTGGAAACACGCAGTTGGATTGTCTTATTATGATACTACTATTGCAAAAGATCAAATGCGATTGATGTTTGATTTTCAAAAAGAAGATGGATTCATAACTGATTGTGTGTTTAGAGATACAAGTATTGAAAAACATAATGAACGCGATACGAAGCCTCCTTTAGCAGCTTGGGCTGTAACTAAAATATATGAACAGGATAGTGATTTATCCTTTGTAAAGGAGCTATATCCAAAACTAGTGAAATACCATAATTTCTGGTATGCTAAAAGAGATCATGATCAAGATGGACTATGTGAATACGGTTCTACTGATGGTAGTTTGATTGCTGCTAAATGGGAAAGTGGAATGGATAATGCCATTCGGTTTGATAATTCAAAAATTTTAAAGAATAGTGAAGGAGCATATTCATTAGATCAAGAAAGTGTAGATTTAAACGCCTATCTCTATGCAGAAAAATTGTATTTAGTAACTTTAGCAGAAGCTTTACAAAACTTAGAAGATGTTACTAAATATAAACTGGAAGTTGAAGAGTTGAAAATTAGAATTCAATCGCAGTTTTATGATGCTCATGACGGTTGGTTTTATGATACGGATTTAAATGGAACTACTTTTATAAAAGGAGAAGGTAGTGAAGGATGGACTGCTCTTTGGGCAAACGCTGCTACACAAGAGCAAGCTGATGCTGTAAAAAATAGGATGATGAATCCAGAAAAGTTCTTTACTAAAGTTCCTTTTCAAACTATGAGTGCAGATCATGAAAAATTTAACCCGTTAAAAGGATATTGGCGTGGACCAAATTGGTTGGATCAAGCTTATTTTGGGGTGAAAGGATTGCGTAATTATGGTTTTGATAAAGAAGCAGATAAAGCTACACAGCAAATTTTAAAAGGAGCTGAAGGACTGTTAGAAAAAGGACCATCTATTAGGGAGAATTATCATCCTATTACGGGGAAAGGATTGAATGCTGAAAATTTCAGTTGGAGTGCTTCCCATATTTTAATGTTATTAATTGAAGAATAAATAATGAATTATTCAAACTTAAAAATATCAATTGTACAAGCTCAAGAAATTCTTTTTGAACTGTTCAATATAAAAGGAATTGCTTCTGAACTTCCTGGGGAAGTCGATTTTAATTTCAGAATTAAAATTGAAAATGAAGAAGGATATATTCTTAAAATCTCTCGTCCAGATGAAGATAGTAATTATTTAGATTTTCAGCAAAACCTATTACAATATGTTGAAAATAAAGGGGAACATTTAATAGCACCAAAAGTTATAAAAGATAAGGAGGGAAACAGTATTTCTGAAATTACTGACAGCTCAGGAAATAAACGTAATGTTCGTTTGTTATCATGGATTTCAGGAAGAGTTTGGAGTAGTGTAAATCCACAATTAGAACAACTTCGTTTTAGTTTAGGGGAAGAATGTGGAAAATTAACGCAAGCACTACAAGGATTCACTCATCAGGAGGCAAGTAGAGAATTTGTTTGGGATGTAGCACAATCACTTTGGACCAAGGAGCACATAAATCTTTTTACTGCAGAAGATAAAAAAACGATACTATTCTTCCAAGAATTATTTGAAAGCAATTTTGAGGAATATTCTAAACTTCGGAAATCAGTGGTGCATAATGATGCTAATGATAATAATGTAATTGTCTCCACCGTATTAATCAATCCAAAAGTAAAAGCAGCAATCGATTACGGTGATGCGATACACACTCAAGTAATCAATGATGTTGCTATAGCTGCGGCTTATGCTATTATGAATCATAATGATGTGTTAGAAGCTGCTTTGCCTATTGTTAGCGGTTATCACTCCTCTTTTCAATTACAAGAAGAAGAGCTTGCTCATTTATACTCGGCAATAGCAATGCGATTGGTGATTTCGGTTACTAAATCGGCGATAAATAAAATTGAAGAACCCGATAATGAATACCTGCTAATAAGTGAGAAACCTGCTTGGGAAATTTTGAAGAAATGGCAGGGAATTAGTCCTGATTTTGCTGAATATAGTTTCAGAGAATCTTGTGGTTATTCGGCTCATCCTAACCAGAGTAAATTCAATACTTGGGTAAATAAAAATAATTTTAAGTTAACTGAACTTTTTCCTTCAGTTAATAGAAACGATATTTATAATTTAGATTTAAGCGTATCAAGTAAATTTTTGGCATTTAATTCTGACTTTAATGATGGTGATTTTTTTCAATTTAAAATTGACCAACTTCAAAAAAAGCATCCTTCTAAACTAATTGCAGGAGGTTATTTAGAACCCAGATCAGTTTATACATCTAGTAATTATGATAAAATAGGAAACAAAGGGAGTGAAAGTAGAACAATACATTTAGGAATAGATTTTTGGTTGTCGGAACAAACACCAGTCCATGCATTGCTTGATGGAGAAGTGGTAACTGCAGTAAATGATTCAGATGATAAAGCCTATGGAGGATTAATTATATTAAAGCATCAAGCAGAAAATTTTGAATTCTTCACTTTATATGGTCATTTATCAGTAGCCAGTGTGTTGGATAAAAAAGCTGGGGATGTAATCAAGAAAGGTGATTGCATAGGTTATTTAGGAAGCCCTAACGAAAACGGAAATTGGATACCTCACTTGCATTTCCAAGTGTTGTTATCAATGTTAAATTTTAAGAATGATTTTCCTGGGGTGGCATATTACAATCAAATCAACATTTGGGAAAATATATGCCCTGATCCAAATTTATTATTTAATTCAGAAGCACTTAATGGCGCTCAAACAGTATCTGATGACGATTTAATACGTTACCGAAAACAACATTTAGGTAAGGGTTTAAGTCTGCAATATAAAGTACCAATTAAAATGGTTCGTGGTGCTGGACAATATTTAATTGATCAATACGGAAGAAAATATTTAGACACTGTAAATAACGTTGCCCATGTAGGTCACGAGCATCCAGCAGTAGTAAAAGCTGGTCAAGAACAAATGGCGTTACTAAACACCAACTCTCGCTATTTGCATGAAAACATTAATGAACTAGCTAAAGAACTTATTGAAACATTACCTCCTGAATTAAATGTGTTGCATTTTGTGAATTCTGGTAGTGAAGCTAATGAATTAGCAATACGTATGGTGAAAGCAAATACTGGGGAGCGTGATATTATCGCTTCAGAAGTTGGTTACCATGGTAATGCAAATATGTGTATTGATATTAGTTCCTATAAATTCGATGGAAAAGGAGGTAAGGGCGCTCCAGAACACACACACATATTTCCATTACCAGATTCCTTTAGAGGAAAGCATAGTGGTGAAAATTCAGGAATGCAATATGCTAATGAAGTCCAAAATCAAATTGATGATATCCATGCTAAAGGTCGTGGAGTAGGGGCTTTTATTATAGAGCCAATTATAAGTTGCGGTGGACAAATAGAATTGCCGAAAGGGTTTTTGGCGCAATCATATAAAGCGGTGCGAGCTGTTGGAGGATTGTGTATTTCTGATGAGGTACAAACAGGTTGCGGGCGTATGGGAAAAACCTTCTGGGGATTTCAGTTGCATGATGTAGTTCCAGATATTGTTACTATAGGAAAACCTATAGGGAATGGTCATCCAATTGCCGTTGTTGCTTGTACTCAAGAAGTGGCCGATAAATTTGCTAATGGTATGGAGTATTTTAACACGTTTGGCGGAAACCCTGTATCGTGTGCTATAGGAACTGAAGTACTAAGAGTGGTAAAACGTGAAAACCTTCAGCAAAATGCTTTAGAAGTGGGTGAGTATTTAAAAACCGAATTGAGAGAGCTGTCTAAAGAGTTTCAAATTATTGGGGATGTTCGCGGACAAGGTTTATTCCTTGGGATTGAATTGGTAGATGCTAATTTAAATCCACTTGCTGAACAAACCGATTATTTAGCAAACCGAATGAAGGATCATGGTATTTTGATGAGTACGGATGGCCCTGATCATAATGTCTTAAAAATTAAACCGCCAATAGTATTTACTAAAGAAAATGCTGAGGAACTACTCTTTTATCTACGAAAAATCTTTGCTGAAGATTTCATGAAAAGCTATTAAAACCATGAAAAAACAATACTTAATTATAGGACTTTTCTGTATTTTTTATAGTTGTACGAAAAAACCATTACAACCTGTTGCTAAACAAATAAATCATTTTAATCATCAAGTTTTTGAAGAGAACAAACTGCTTCCTAGAGCGACTTTTTTTGGGTTTGAAAAAAATGGGATTTCAGAAAAAGAAAATTCAAAACGCTTTTTAAGCTTAAATGGAGATTGGAAATTCAATTGGGTAAAAGACCCCAAAAAACGTCCGACTAGTTTTCAAAACATCGCTTTTAATGATAGTGATTGGACAACGATTCCAGTTCCTGCTAATTGGGAAGTAGAAGGATTTGGATATCCTATTTATTTAGATGAACGTTATCCGTTTACTACCAAATGGCCAGACGCACCAACTGATTATAATCCGGTAGGAACCTATAGAAAAGAAATAGTCCTCAATAGAGAATTTTTATCTCAAGATATTGTCTTGCATTTTGCTGGAGCTAAATCTGCAATGTATGTGTACGTAAATGGTAATTATGTTGGTTATTCACAAGGGAGTAAAACTCCTGCAGAATTTAATATAACTAAGCACCTTCAAGAGGGGGAAAACCTTATTGCGTTACAAATGTTCCGTTGGAGTGATGCTAGTTATTTAGAAAGTCAGGATATGTTGCGTATGAGCGGTATAGAACGTGAAGTATATGTATATGCTCAACCCAAAGTTTTTGTTTCAGATCATCATGCAAATACAAATTTAGATGATAGCTATTTGAATGGAATCTTTAAAGGAACTGTTACAATTAATAATAGCACTTCAAAAAAGGTTAAAAGAACTGTTTTAGTAGAAGTTCTTGATCAAGAAACATCTCTTTTTAAAACTTCAGAAATTATTACTATCCCTGCAAATACGACTACAGAAGTAATTTCTGATAAAATTATTGAACGGGTAAACCAATGGTCGGCAGAACTTCCTAATTTATACACATTAAACATTTCTTTAGAAGATGAAACCAATGCTAACAACAATCAATATATCCAAAAAACTATAGGTTTTAAATCGGTTGAAATTAAGAATAGTCAGGTATTGGTTAACGGTAAAGCTATTTACTTTAGAGGTGTTGATAGGCATGAAACAGATCCACATACAGGTCATGTTGTTTCTCGTGAATCTATGGAAAAGGATATCAGGCTAATGAAGCAAAATAATATAAATGCGGTACGTAGTTCACATTATCCTAACGATCCGTATTGGTTAGATTTATGTGATAAATATGGTTTGTATGTAATTGATGAAGCAAATATTGAAAGCCATCCATTAGCTATAGATAAAGACACCCAAATAGGAAATGAGATGAGTTGGTTACCTGCCCATATGATGCGTACAAAACGTATGTATTATAGAGATAGAAATCATCCTTCAATATATTCTTGGTCTTTAGGTAACGAAGCTGGTGAAGGTGATGTGTTCAGAGCAACTTATAAATGGTTAAAAGAAAATGACGAAAATAGAATTGTGCAATACGAACCTGCAGGGAAAGAAGACTACACGGATTTGTATTGTCCTATGTATCCAAAACCAGCATACTTAGTTAATCACGGAAAATCTAATTCAGATAAACCATCAATAATGATTGAATATGCTCATGCTATGGGGAATTCAGTAGGGAATTTACAAGAGTATTGGGATATTATAGAAACCTATCCTAATCTTCAAGGAGGTTTTATATGGGATTGGGTAGATCAAAGTTTAGAGTATACCAATGAAAACGGAAAACCATACTTAGCTTACGGGCATGATTATCACCCTAATTTACCTACCGACGGAAATTTTTTAAATAATGGTTTGGTTGATCCATATAGGAATCCACACCCGCATTTGTCTGAAGTAAAAAAGGTGTATGAACCTGTACAATTTAACTATTTAGGAAATGGAATTATTGAAATTGAAAATAAGAATTTCTTTGCCGATCTATCTAATAAGTCATTAAAAGTAAAACTTTTGGTGGATGGTAAAACCACGGTGCTTGTTACTGATATTGATGTTGTAGTTCCAGCACAAGCAATAACTAAAATTAAAATAAAAGAGATTCCTGACATGTTCATTCCAGAAAGTGAATTTATTTTAGAAGTTAGCTTAGTACAAAAAGAAACTACTGAAATGCTTCCAAAAGGACATGAAATTGCTTGGGATGAGTTTGTATTGCAAAAAGGAAATGCTGTTGATGATTCTTTATTAGTTAAAAATAATTTGATGATATCTACTGATGAAGGAATCATTGAAATCAAAAACAATAATGTTCAGCTAAATATTCATCCTATAACGGGAGAAATTAGCTCTTGGGTCCATCAAGGAAAAGAAATTACGAAGGCACCTTTACAGCCAAATTTTTGGAGACCACCAACAGACAACGATTTAGGGAACGGTATGAACAAATGGGCGAAAGTATGGCAAGATGCTAGTTATAATTATACAGCTGAATTAATTGAGCAACCTAAACAAGTAAATAATGGGGTGAGTTATAAAGTTGGGTACATATTACCTAATAATGAAGCAAATGTTAATGTGCAGTACACGTTAAGTGCTACTGGTGTTTTAAATGTAGTTTATAGTTTTACGCCAAATAAAAAAGACTTACCAAATATTCCAAGGTTGGGAATGTATATGAGTTTGGATAAAAATTTCACTGATGTTTCTTGGTATGGAAAAGGACCACAAGAAAGTTATTGGGATAGAAAAACGGGAGTTAAAACAGGAATTTATACAGGGAAAATAAATGACCAATTTCATAGCTATTCCAGACCTCAAGAAACTGGTAATAAAACAGAAGTTAGATGGATGAGTTTAAACTCAGATAAACTTAAATTAACTGCAAGTGGGAGCAAAAAATTCAGCGCTAGTGTATGGCCTTTTAATATGAAAGAATTAGATTTTAATACCGAAGATGCAGGAGAATCTGCTTCAGGGTTAGTTCCTGTAACCAAAAAGCACGGAGCAGATATTAAAATAGGAGAAACTATACAATGGAATATTGACATGATGCAAATGGGAGTAGGTGGAGACACTTCTTGGGGACGTTTAGTACATCCTGAATATACTATTCCAGCAAATAAAACGTATGAATATTCATTTACTATTAAACCAGAAAGTAATTAAGCTATGAAAAAAACACTTTTAATTTGTTGTGTAGTGCTCGCGTTATTTTCTTGTAATACAAGTACAGAGCAAGAGAATAAAAGGGCCATTATTAAGGTAATGAAAGCTCAAGAAAAAGCATGGTTAAACCACGACTTAGAAGGTTTTATGAAAGGCTATTGGAAATCTGATTCTTTAAAGTTTTATGGCAATAGTGGCTTAACTTTTGGATGGAAAAAAACTTTAGCTAATTATAAAAAAGGCTACCCTACTAAAGTACATACAGGTATTTTAAATTTTAAAATTAATGATATTTCAAGGATAGACCAATCCTCTTATTTTGTTATGGGAGAATATCATTTAGTAAGAACAGTGGGTAATGCAGATGGTGTATTTATGATTATCTTTAAATTGATTGACGGAAAATGGAAAATTATAGCAGATACTTCGTGTTAACTGAAACTCTTTATAAGTTTACACCTATTTAATTAATGTTTTTTTAAATGACTTTTCCTTGTCTTTTAGCTTCAGCATCTTTTCTTGAACCATACATCATTCCAATTACCATTCCAACACCAATTCCTATAGATAATCCAATGCTTGCACCTATGCTTGGGTTAATCGCAGTTCCAATTGATAAGCCTATTCCTGTTCCCAAACTCATCCCATAAATCATTCCTAATTCTGTATAATGTTTTTCAGTAGTGAATGAAAATTCACTTTTTAGAAATGTTTTAAATTCAGAAAGTTTCTGTTTATAGAATTTTTTTCTATTTTCAGTTGTTGTCTTTAAATTCAAGGAAGAAAGTTTGTCTTGTATTATTTGCGACTGATTCTCAGTTAAATCTTTATTATTTAAAGAGGATAATGTTCGGATAAAACAGTTAAAAACTTTTTTTTCAGTTTTTTTATCCGATTGAGATAGTAAAGAGTTTAATAATTCAATGGTCTTGTTTATGTTCATACTCTATAGGTCGTTGAAAAAAACATTTGTTACAACATATTAAGGCGTTTGATTTTAATTGTACACAAAGTGTCGACGAATAGGACTTTAAATAGGCAATCTACAAGTAAATATACGCTTGCTTTTTAATTTATGTAAACGGTTTTAAAATACTCGCAAACAATTATCATATTCTCGTCGAATTTTTCGCCAAAAGGCTCCATTTCTCTGGAGTAATAGGCTTTGTGTACTTTTTTCCAATATGATAAAGATTTATCCCCTTCTCCTTCAGTTTGAGCAAATTCAGCAGTTATTTGATTATATGGGGTTTGTTTAATTTTAGTCACCTCTATAACAGCCTTTGCGTTTCCATCCCAATCAGTAACGACATATTGATCACCTATTTTAGGTAAGATTTCATTATTCTTTTCAAACCACCAACGAGAAGAAGCTGTTGCTTGTTTTATTTTTTTTACTACTAAATCGGCACATTCATCTGCATCCTCTTTATTGTCACAAAAATAAAATGAAATTGGAAGTACTTTGATTTTATTATTAGGATTCTTGTGTAAGAATTCACTCCATAAGGATTCAACCGAAGAATAATTACTACTAATATCTTTCATATGTTTATCATTATTACAGTTAGTTAGAAGCAGGATAAAGGAAGAATGTAATAAACATCTTTTTAAAAATTTCATTTTCATTTTATATTTAAGGTATCAATCGATGTAGCAGATTTACAAATTTAAGTGTTAACACAAGCTTTAGTTTTAAGTACTTAATCCCGTGTTTCTAATAAGTGATGTTAGCAAAAGTTTTTTTCCATAATGACAAATTCAATTCCATCTTTCATAAAATTCTTATTTGTAGGTTTTAAGCTGAATTTCTCATAGAATTTTGATTTTTCTACTCGAGCATTACACCATAATTTTTTAATACCTTCTCTTTTCAATAAATCTATGATATTTTTTAATAGAATTGTTCCATACCCTAATCCCTGAAATTCAATTAATGTTGCAAATTTCCTGAATTGCACCTCATTATTCTCTACAAATAAGGATATTATTGATGTTAACTCTCCATTTACAAATAAGCCAAAATGTCTACCATTTATATCATCTGGTAATTCAACATATTCTATCGGCTTATTTGGCCACATAACCTTGTGTCGAATCACTAAAGTTTCTGAGGGAGTGATTTGTTTAATTTCAGAAATTATATCTTTCATTTGATATTAATGGTTATGTAAGATGTCAACCGACAAGGTTTCCGGTAGGAAATCTACGAATAAAGATATGTTTTCTTTCGGATTTATGGACTAAATCGTTTTACTTTTTTCTTACAAAATAGTTTTGAACAATCTTTTCTAGATAAATTTTTGAATTAACACATTCAAAATCTAATCTCTTTGGAAGATCATTAAATAGAGGGATACCACTTCCTAATATCCAAGGAATTATTGTTATGGTCATTTCATCTATTAAATCTTCTTTCAAGAAGCTTTGAATTGTTTTGCCACCGTCGATGTACAATCTATAGAATCCATTTTCATGTATCTGTTTGATAACTTCCTTTAAAGATCCTTTTATGAGTATTACCTTTTCTTTGAGTTTCTCTGGAACATTAGTCAAACTATTACTAAGTACAAAAACAGGTTTCTGATAAGGCCAATCTATATCAAAGCCACATATCGTTTCGTAAGTATTACGTCCCATAACTAATGCGTCTATTTGAGAAGTAAATTCACCATAACCCATATCTATATTGTCAGGATTAGGAATGGAGTGTAACCAGTCGATTCCTCCATTTTTATCTGCAATGAATCCGTCTAAACTAGTTGCAATAAAGACTTTATTTTTCTTTTCCATATTTTCTCTAATGAATGGCTAACGGTCTTGTGTATGGTGCGTTGCGTGTTTAAGCAACTAAGTTACTAAAATTGCGTGTAGCTGGCTGAAAATCCGCAGGATTTTCTAAACACAGACCAACCTAAGCAATGAATTATACACGTTGTTGCCATTTCGTTGTTTTTTCAGAGTTCAATTGTTCAGTCAAATTCCGTTTTCCGATTTTCAGCGTTTGAGTAAATTCAGTCAGCGTTTTATTCCTCAATATTTTTCAATTCCGTTTGAGTGAGTAATTCTGCAACTTGCTAAATTCCACACACAATTCGGTTTTAGTTTTTCAATTCAGTTCGTTGTAATAGCTTTGTCCATTTAATTCCAAATTTGGATAATAGAAATATTATTAAAAAGAAAAAAGAATGGAATAAAACAACTCCTAAAGTCCATTGTAATCCAAGTTCTCCGATAAATAGTTTTTTAAATATTAGCAGGGAATTCGGATTCTTGTAAATTCCATACATAAAATATATTGTCAAAAAAGATGCGATTATTAAAAAGGCAAATCCGATGATTTTTTTTGTCATAGTATTTTAATTTTCTAAATTCAGAGTTCGTTCCGCAATGAATGGCAACAATTATATAAACACAATTGCGTTTATTTTTTGCACCCCAAAATTAAGTAAATGGGCTGAAGTATAAAATGACTATAATCAGGTATTTTGTATATCACTAATTATAGTGATAGTGTATAAGAAAGGAAATAAAAAAAGCTCCAATAAGGAGCTTTGCTATAAGTGTTTTGTTAAGGTTTAATTGAGTGTTACTCCAAAAGGGTCTTCTAATGAATGAGCTGGTTTAGTAAACCATTTTGCTCCGTTTTCGGTCATGTAAATATGATCCTCCAAGCGTATTCCAAATTCATTAGGTACACAAATCATGGGTTCGTTACTAAAACACATTCCAGGGGCTAAAACAGTATGGTCGTTACGTATAATATACGGCCATTCATGAATATCTAATCCTAAACCATGTCCTGTACGGTGGGGGAGCCCTGGTAGTTTATAATCAGGTCCTAAACCATGTGCTTCTAGTGTTTGTCTTGCAGCAATATCTACCATAGCACACGTATTTCCTAACTGTGCGGCATTAAAAGCTGCTTGTTGCGTTTCCTTTTCTAAAATCCAAATACTACGTTGTAAATCGCTTATTTCGCCATATACATACGTACGCGTAATGTCTGAAATATAATCGTGCAACATACAACCAGTATCTACCAATACTATTTCGTTCTCTTCTAAATCCTTTGGCGTTTTCACTCCATGAGGAAAGGAAGAATTTACACCAAACAATACGATACAGAAATAAGACCCTGTAGGAATACCATAACGGATATGCGCTTCATGAATAAAATTGGTTACCGTTTGTGCGCTAATTCCTGGGTGTAAAATTCTAGCTACTGCTTTATGAACTTCCATAGTAATATCCATTGCCACCTGAATAATTGCTATCTCAGCGTCAGATTTTATCATTCTGCAACCCGCGGTAATCGGTTTTGCATTTGTTATGGAATATGTAGGAGCTACTTTAGCAATACCATCACTCACAAAAAAAGGAGTCGCCTCATCAAGAGCAATTATACCATCAGTAATTGCTTTTTCAGCTAGTATATCTACTAACAATTGGTAGGGACTTTCATGTTCTTCCCAACAACGCACTTCACCTTCAATACCCATAAAATCAAGGATAGTTCCTTTTTCAAATTCGGGTGCTATATATTGCAACTCTCCTGTAGCAAATAATAATGCGCCAACCATACGTTCGCTAGAATTCCATTTGGTACCAGTAAAATAATATAAGTTTGTCCCTGCATGTAAATATATTGCCTGAATATCTTGTTGCTTCATTAGGGTACACGCTTTGTTAATACGTGTTTGAAACTCTTCTTTTTTGATGGGTTGTGCTAAATGTGCTAAAGGTTTAATTGCTGCTAATTCTGCTTCAATTGTAGAGCCTCCTATACCGTATGTTTTCATAATATGATATGTTATTTAAGAAAAAACTTATTTTTTATGACTTGCCATAATAGCTTCTATTTCCTCAATTTCAATAGGCATTGCTGCTGTTAAATTGATATTTCCATTTTCAGTAATTAAGTAATCGTTTTCTAATCGGCATCCAATTCCTTCTTCAGGGATGTAAATTCCGGGTTCGCAAGTAAGTACCATACCGGCTTTTAATGAACATGTATACAAACCAACGTCATGAACATCTAAACCGATATGATGTGCTGTTCCATGCATAAAATACTTTTTATACAGTGGTTTTTCTGGGGATTGTTGTGCTACTTCATTTGCATTTAGCAAACCAAGTTGTATTAATTGAGTTTCTACTAAAAGCGCCATTTGTTGCTCATAATCTGAAGGAAGAATCCCAGGTTCTAGCAATTTACTACCTTCTTTTAAACAATGTAATACTGCGTTATATACTTCTTTTTGTCTTGGAGAAAATTTCCCGTTTACAGGAAAACAACGTGTAGTGTCACTATTGTAATTTGCGTAACAAACACCAAAATCTAACAAAATCATTTCGCCATCATTACAGATGTCATCATTAGTATTATAATGTAGTGCGCAAGCATTTTTACCAGAAGCTACTATAGGTTGAAAAGCATGACGTGTTGCACCAGATTTCACCAAATTGTAAGTTAATTCTGCCTCTAATTCATATTCGTTTATATTGGGTTTACAAGCTAGTAGAACTCGTTTAAAAGAAGCGACACTAATGTCGGCCGCTTTTTGCATCAATACTATTTCGTCATTTGATTTTATAGGGCGTAGTACACGCGTAATTTTAGCTGCACGATAATATTCATGTAACGGATATTTCTTTTTACACCAAGCAATCATTCTGTCTTGCTGAGTTTCCTGATCAAAAGTTACCCGTTTAAGGTGTTCGTTATGTCCAAGGTAAAAACCATCAGCTTCAAAAGCCATTAATTGCAATACCTTTTCAAAATCATGAAGCCATTCTACTCGTGTTACTCCAGAAATAGTAGTAGCTTGTTCTTTGGTAAGGGTGTCACCATCCCAAATTTTTATATGCTCATTGGTTTCCTTTACAAATAGAATGGATTTATTTTCCTTTTTATATGCATCTGGATACAATACCAAAATAGTTTCTTCTTGATCAATTCCTGAGATATAAAATAAATCGTTGTTTTGAGTAAACCCCATTACATCATCGGCATTGTTATGCTTTACATCATTTGAGGTAAGTATAGCAATGGTATTCTCTTTCATTTGAGCTATAAAACTAGCTCTATTTTTTACAAATAAACTCGATGGTATGGGTGCGTATCTCATATTATAATTGAAACATATTAGTAGCTACAGAAGTTGGCTTACCTAAAATTAATTCGGTAACCACTTTTCCTGTTGCTGGTGCTAAACTCAAGCCCATCATGGCATGACCTGTCGCTAGCGTTAGATTAGTTATTTTTTTTGATTTAGTTATAATAGGCATTCCAGAAGGAGTGCATGGTCTGAAACCATACCAAGTATCTTCAACTTTAGGCATTTCAATACTTAAATCAGGATAAAAATCGTTTACAGAATTTATAATTCCTTGTAATCGATTTTGGTTTATTTTTGTATCGTTGTTATGAGTTATTTCCATTGTTCCACCAAAACGAATGTCATTTGCCATAGGTGTTACTGCTACTTTACCTTCACATAAAATACTTGGAATACTCGGTTTTTGTGTTTTCTCCTTTAGCGTAAAACTGTACCCTTTTCCTGGTAATATAGAAACACTTGTTTGTAGTTTTTTTGCTATTTCTGGACTCCATGATCCTGTTGCTAAAACTACTTCATCTGTAGTAAAATTTCCTTTAGAAGTTATTACTTCTGAAACGGAATTATTACTGATTTTAAAATCGGTTACAGTTGTGTTTTTATGAATCTCAACGCCTAATTTATTCAGCTGAACTTTTATAAACTGCATAAATTTCTGTGGATATAAATGCGCATCCGAAGTATAGTGAACACCTCCAATAACATCTGTTTCTGTTCCCGTTTCTAATGCTGTAACACCTTCTTTTGATAAAAAGTTAACGGCTAGTCCTAGTCGTCGTGCAGTTTCCGCTTCATGATACATTTCCTCAGCTGTCTTTTCGGTTTTAAAAAGCATTAACAATCCTTTTTCATCATAAAAAAAGGAGTCGTTTTCTTTCGCGAAATCTTGATATAATTCTTTACTCAACACTGACAAATCGCGTAAAGCGGGCATTGCATTTTCTACATGTTTTTTATTTGCATGTTTGTAAAACTGCATTCCCCATTTTATCAAATCGGTACTTAAACGAGGTTTTACATAAAACGGACTTTGACTGTCAAACATCCATTTCATTCCTTGTGCAATCATACCAGGTTGTGCCAATGGAATAATATGAGAAGGTACAATCATTCCAGCGTTACCGTAGGAGCAACCATCCGTCATATCGCTTTTATCGAAAACGTTAACCTGAAACCCTTCTTTTGCTAGATAATATGCAGAGCATAAACCTATAATTCCGCCACCGATGATACTTATGTTTTTCATGTTTATTTAAGTTATAATCAACTAATCCTTAAATGGGTTATATCACTTGAAATCCGAAAGCATACGGATCATCATCTTCATCTATTTTAATAGTGTTATACCCGAACACTTTTGCCCATCCTTGAATACTTGGTATAACAGCTTTTTTTCCGTCTAGTGTAGTTTCTTCTTCAACACGACCAATAAATTTACTTCCGATGTAGCTTTCATGGATAAATTCTTCTCCCTTTTGTAATTTTCCTTTAGCATGTAATTGTGCAATTCGTGCTGAAGTTCCTGTACCGCAAGGGCTTCTGTCAATAGCTTTATCTCCATAAAAAACTGCGTTTCTTCCTGAGGAAGTAGGGTCTAGTGGTGTTCCTGTCCATAACATATGACTCACATCACGAATAGTATCATTTTCAGGATGGATAAACATATCAGGATATTTTTCATTGATACGCTTACGTACTTCCTGACTGTATTGTATTATTTTACTAGCAGTAAAGTCTTGAATACCCGAAAAGTTTTGCTGTGGATCTACAATAGCATAGTAATTTCCTCCATAAGAAACATCAAAAGTGATTTCTCCTAATTCCGGACAATCTATAGTTAATCCTTCAGCAGCTAAATAACTTTTTACATTAGTTAATCTTACCCAATCTACTTTTTTACCTGTTTGTTGGTATTCAATATGTACCAAACCAGCTGGTGCTTCCATTTTAATTATCCCAGGTGTTTTTGGTGTAACTAAACCTTCTTCAATAGCAATAGTTACAGTACCAATAGTACCATGACCACACATAGGTAAACAACCAGATGTTTCAATAAATAAAATACCAAAGTCGTTTTCAAGATTGCTTGGTGGGAATAGAATACTCCCAGACATCATATCATGACCTCTAGGTTCAAACATTAACCCTTTACGAATCCAATCGTACTCTTTTAAGAAATGCTGTCTTTTTTCAGACATATTATTTCCGTCTAAGTTTGGCCCGCCACCTGCAACAACCCTAACAGGGTTTCCGCAAGTATGAGCATCTACACAAAAAAATGTTTTGTCTACAGCCATATTATTTTAATGATTGAGGTAGTAATTCTTTTGGAAAATCTTGGAAAGAAAAAGGCCTTACCCAACGTTTGATTGCTCCAATTCCTACTGCTGTAAAACGAGAATCTGTCGATGCTGGATATGGCCCACCATGTGTCATAGATTCACATACTTCAACTCCAGTTGGAACTCCATTAAATATAATTCTACCTACTCGGTTTTGTAATGCATCAACAATTTCAGAAAGATTAGCGTAATCTTCTTGTTCTGCTAAAATAGTTCCTGTTAATTGTCCTTCTAAACCTTCAATGATTTCTATTAATTGCCCTTCGTCCTTACAACGGACAACTAATGAAAATGGACCAAATACTTCTTGGTGCATTTTTGGATTAATTAAAAAGTCTGTTCCCGAAACGGTAGATACTTGAGAAGACGCATAATTATTTGCTACAGCTGCTTCATATTTTGATACAACTTCTAGTCCGTTTTGAGAAGATACATCATTACCAACTCTAATATAATTATTCTTAATATTAGGATGCAACATACATTGTGGATCAATTGCTGTTGTTTTTACTGCTAAATCTTTAATAAAAGCGTCAGTTTCATTACCAGCAATAGTTAAAATTAAACCAGGATTGGTGCAAAACTGACCAGTTCCTAAGTTTATAGAACCCGCATAGGTTGTTGCTAAAGCTTCCCCTCTTTTAGAAATTGCATTTGGAGTAATGATTACAGGGTTTATACTTCCCATCTCTGCAAAAACCGGAATTGGTTCTTCACGTTTAGCGGCAAGATCATATAAAGCTCTTCCTCCTTTAATACTTCCTGTAAAGCCTACAGCTTTTACTTTAGGGTGTGACACTAATTGTACACCTACTTCGATACCACTACTGTTTAAATTTGAAAACACTCCATTTGGCATTCCTGTTTTTTCAGCAGCTTTAAGAATTGCCGATGCTACCAATTCCCCCGTTCCTGCATGCATAGGGTGTGATTTTACAATTACCGGACAACCAGCCGCTAGTGCGCTTGCTGTATCTCCGCCAGCAGTAGAATACGCTAACGGAAAATTACTCGCACCAAAAACAACAACAGGTCCTAAAGCAATGTCTGTTTTTCTAATATCAGATTTTGGCATTGGTGCTCTGTCTGGGATAGCTTCATCAATAATATTGTTTCTCCATTCATCATTAGCTACTAATTCAGCAAAAGATTTTAGTTGAAAAATTGTTCGACCTCTTTCTCCTACAACTCTTCCTTCAGGTAAACCTGTTTCGGACATGTATGTCTTAACTAGTTCATCTCCTAAATTCATGATTTCATCAGCTATAGTATTTAAGAATTCAGCTCGTTTTGTCCCTGAAATGCTTCTATAGGTTTTAAATGTATTATGAGCTAGTATTACTGCTTCATCCACTTCTTCTAAAGTAGCTTCATTAAAGCTGTATTCATTCTCAATATTTAATTTGGGGTTGAATGTTTTATATGTTTTACTTCCTTTTTCTGAAAGTTGATTTCCTATGTAATTTTGTCCTGTTATCATACTAATAAATTTATGTTATAACCAACAAACCTTAGAAGTATTATGCTTCTAAGGTTTAAGGTACTGGTTAAGGGGTGTTTCTTAATGTTTTTATTTGCTCAATTTGATCAACAGGTTTAAAAATTCTTTCTGTTGAAATGGGATATTTCTCTAATAACTGTACTGGTCTAATTGGTCGTATGGTAAATCCACCTTCACAATTTGGACATACCTGATGCAACACATTTGTAACACAATCTGAACAGAAGGTGCATTCAAAAGAACAAATCATTGCTTCTTCTGAATTGAAGGGCAAATCTTTATTACAATGTTCACAATTAGGTCTTATTTTCAGCATATTACAAAGATACTTAAACCATCGAGTTTATTGTTTTATACTCTGGAAGTACTGGACGTGTTTCTAAAGCAGCATTTATAATTGCTAAAACATGTTGTCGTTCTTCTCCAATTAAAGGTAAACGTGGAGCTCTTACATTTTCTGTACCTATTCCTGTAGCTACTTCTGCAAGTTTAATGTTCTGTACTAGTTTTGAATTAATGTCTAATTCTAACACAGGTAAGAACCATCTGTAAATTTCTAAAGCTTCAGCAAATCTCCCTGCTTTAGCTAAAGTGTAAATTGCTACAGTTTCAGCAGGGAATGCATCTACTAATCCAGCTACCCAACCATCTGCACCTAAAAGTAAACTTTCAAGAGCTAAAGTATCAACACCACTTAAAATTGCTAACCTGTTTCCAAAGCGATTTTTCATACGAGTAATGTTAGAAATATCACGAGTAGATTCTTTTACCGCTTGAATGTTCGGACAATCACGTAATAATTCATCAAACATATCCAAAGTAACTTCAATACCATAATCTACGGGGTTGTTGTAAATCATTATTGGTAGCTCTGTACTATCGGCAACTGCTTTAAAGTATGTTACTGTTTCTCTATCATCTGCTTTATAACGCATAGGAGGTAACATCATTAATCCGCTAGCACCATCTTCTTTTGCTTTCTGAGCTGCATCAATAGCAGCTTTTGTAGTTTGTTCAGCTATATTTATAATTACAGGAACTTTTCCTTCAACTATTTTAACTGTCTCACGAACTAATACTCTTTTTTCATTATCAGTTAAGGTACTTGCTTCTCCTAAAGTCCCTCCTAATATAATACCATGAACTCCTGCTTCCAGTTGTGCATCAATATTTACTTTGAACATTTCTAAATCTAACGTATCCTCGTTAGTGAATTTAGTTGTTACTGCAGGCATTACACCTCTCCAATTAATAGTCATATCACATCCTTTTTTGATAGTACAAAGATACTAGGCTATAATTCAATATTTATCATGAAGATTACCTTGTATTGATACTATATTAGCCTTAATATGTGTTTATGTGTTTTTTTTAACTAATTTTATACATAAGTTAACCCAAACTACTATATTTCATTATGAAGGTATTACCGTTTAAAATTCCAAAATCGTCATCAGACACCTTAATTATTGAGCAAGATAATGGTGATGTTTTTTATGATAAATTACATCAACACCAAGAAATTCAATTATCATATATAGTTAATGGAAAAGGTACATTTATTGTTGGTGATACAATTAAGAATTATGAGCCAAATGATATCCTTATATTTGGAAGTAATGTACCTCATGTACTTAAGAGTGATGAAGAGGCAAGTCCGTCATCTAGTATGATTTCGTTATTTTTTACTTTAGATAGTTTTGGAAGTGATTTTTTTGAATTACCTGAATTTCAAAAAACGAAAATTTTTTTATCAAAAGCAGAGCTAGGTATTAAACTTAAGAATAATCAGCAGGAGCTTAGAGATAAGTTTGTTTCAATTGCTAATAAAAATAAACTAAAACGATTTATAACCTTTCTTGAAGTAATTGAAATACTCATTGGCTCAGAATATGAAACGGTGGCTTCTTTTTCGAAAAAGAAATTGTATTCTGATAATGAAGGGAAAAGGATGAGCGCAGTATTTGAACTAGCACTTAATAATTATCATAAAGACATCTCTTTAGATGAAGTGTCTAATATTGCTACGATGACTCCTAATGCATTTTGTAGATACTTTAAGCAACGCACGAATAAGACTTTTGTTCAATTTTTAACAGAGATAAGAATAGAGAACTCCTGTAAATTGTTATCAAGAAACAACGAATTGTCTATAGCTGAAATAGCCTACCAATGTGGGTTTAAAAACATTTCAAATTATAATAGAAAATTTAAGAGTATTAAAAGTGTTACCCCAACAGATTACAGAAAACGCATGATTTTATAATAGTTAAACTTAAAAAATGATACTCCAATTAACTATATTAGAGTGATTTGATAGTACAGAATTATTGTTTGATTTGATAACAATTCATAAAAAAAGACCAGTTGTTTAACTGGTCTTTTTTTATGAATAAAAGTTGATGGTAAATTTTTTATATAACAATTTAACAATAAGTAATACTATGTTAACACTGATGATGTTATGCAAAATATTAATCCCTTAATTGTGGGTATAAGAATTACATGTTAAGTAATCGTTAACCCTTCAATGTTAAATTATTATGAATCCCAAATTAAGTTGCCTAATCATTTTTTTAATCGTGCTTTATGTTGGTAATGCACAAGAAAACAAAAAACCACATGTTTGCTATCCACCTACTATAGATCGTTCTATAAGGAAAGATGTAACTAATAAAGTTTCAGAAAGTAAAGCTATGTTTGCTACTGGAACAACTGCTTATACTCAAAGTATACATAATGTAATTGTTAAATGGCAAACTGGTAGTTTTAGTAGTTTCAGAATAGGAACTGCACCAGGTTTACAAGATATTAAATGGGGACAAGGTTTAAATGCAGCAGCAAAACATACCGGAGGGCAAAGTTATGAAGAGCTTAGATTAACTGCTCTGGCATTAGGAACTACATTTAATATAGGGGATAAATTTTATATTACAATGGATAATGGTTTAGGGACACAGTGGGTGTCACCATCATTAGAGTTCCAATGGGAAAACTTAGGTGATCCATCAAATAACGTAACTATTAAAGTAGAAACAAATTATGGTGATGGCGGATACGGACCTTTCGCAGGATGGCAAGAAACTAAAATGATGGCGTTTTACAATTTAGTAAATCCAATTATAAAGGATGTTTTTGGTCCACCATCAAGAAATCATGATGTAAATATTGTAAATGATTCTTTTGCGCAAGGAGTGAACATTTATTACAATGGGCCAAACCAAGTAAGTACAACTTATAATGTAAATGCCGATGGTGATTTAGATCAACCTCGATTAATGATTCATGAATTAATTCACGCCTATCGTGATAATGTTGGTTTATCAAGTAATTCCGAATGGCATTACCAACCTGAATTGAATGGTTTTGAAGAAGGAATGTCGGAAGCTGTCGCACTTATAGTTATGGACAAATTTATTGGCTTGTATCCTAACTTTTTTAGCGGAGATGAATTTAAAATTCATTGGAATAGTGCAAGAGGAATGCCTTTTGAATGGGATTATGATTTTCAAAATCATGAACAAATTCGTAATAAAAATTATTTTAGTACTGATATAGCTACCGGAAGTCACTGGTTACGCTATGGAATGGGAGCTACTGCTTTTAGAAAAATGTTTATTGAAGATTCTGATGTTTTTAAAAAGTTTAATGCAGAATATTATAATAGATTAAATGCGGATCACAATTTAATACCTAATAGAACTTTATTGGTAGATATTTTTAATACTGTGACTACTGAAGTTGAAAGAACACCAGTAGTAGATTGGATTAATGATCAAAAAATACTGGATTGTAATACTGACATTGAAAAGAAAGTGTTTATGTTAACATTTACGAATATATCATGGCAATCCTTTACTCAAGATAATAGAATTTTCTTTTTAGAAACGCATCAAAATGGTTTAGAGTGGAAATGGACTTCATCTGATATGGCTGGCACCACAGAGATAGATGAATCGGTTGCTAGTACTGAAAAATGGGCGTGGACACATCAATTAAATAATACTCCCGGGCTGTTTAAAACTATCCAAGATTGGGATAATACTCAATATGGTGCAAATAAAACAATGATAAATGATAATCATGGAAGCTATGAAGGACAATTTCTTTCTGGTCCATACCAAGGAGCAAACCCTTATTATTCATTTACAGGGTTAATCTATGACGCATCAGCTTGGTTTACTCGTGATTTTATGCAAAATCAGAATTATTCAGGTGCAGAAATAGGAAAAAGAGCATTAGCAATTGGTAGTCAACAAATGTATACTTCTACTGCTAGTAATGCTATTTTTTGGCCTTCTGGAATTGTAGGTGCAAGGAAAATTACTGATTTAAATCAATCAGGATTATATCGTTGGGAATTAGATTTTAATGATTCGCAAGGACCAACTATTAGTAATTCTTATTTTAGACTTTTAGGAGATGATTTTATTGATGTCAAAGGTGTTTTTGGTGGGATTTATAGTGATACAAAAGATTTAATTGAAGGAAAATTAATTATTGAACATGAAAACCATGGTGAAGAAGCAGATGTAGTTATTACAAATAACTCTTTTAAATCGTTACGTACTTGGACTTCTGTACCAGAAATAAATGTTGATAGACAAGGAGGTAGAGCAGACAGACAATATTCAGAGCCAGGGAAAACACATGCGATATACATTAGTGATGATTGTACTGAACATAAAATAGATTTTAGAACAATTGGGTATGGCGATGGTTTAGATGGTACTCAAATGCTATTGCTTAAAGTTGATGATTTTAAGGACATTACTTTTACTGAAACTGTTGATTTATCGTTATGTCCAGGAGATGTTGCTAATTTTTCTGTGGCTAATAATTTCCCTGATATTCTAGATACGGATTCACGTATTTCGTACCAATGGTTGGATCCTTTAAATAATGTAGTTTCTTCTGTTAAAGATTTTAATATTGCTTCAATAGTAAATGGAGACGCAGGTACTTATACATTGCAAATTGATTTCTTTGGATGTACTATTAATAAAACGGTAGACTTAAATTTAGGTTGTGTAAGCACTATCGATTTTGATGGTACTGATGATTATGCTAATAGAAGTTCTCTTTTAGGAGGGCTATCTTCAAGTTCGATGATGGGATGGATAAAGACGGACGAAAATAGAGCCTCAGATATTATGGGGCAAAATAGTTTTAGGATTTATACAAATAGTTCAGGCCAATTGCGAACTCAAGTAAGAACAGGGACAACAAGTACTACTGTTGGAAGTGCAACTACAGCAATAACCCCAAATGTATGGTCTCACATTGCTGCTATTTATGACGGAGCTGGTGATACCTTAACTCTTTATATAAATGGAGAGCAAGTAGCACAAGAAATTACTACAGGGAATACTTTAGATGTTGATGCAAATGATTTTGAAATTGGTAGGCGTAGTAATGGTGATGATCGTTATTTTAAAGGAGATATGCAAGAAGTAAGAGTGTATGATATTGCTTTATCAGTAGCACAATTACAAGAGCAAGTTTATCAGTCAATAGAAAATAATGGAGGAAAAGTACGGGGAAGTGTAGTTCCTAAGGATATTGCTAATAGTTCGTTAAACTGGTCGAATTTAAGTGTGTATTTAAAATTAGACCCAGCAGCTGTTACTGCTGGACAAACAACTGATTCTTCTTCTGGAGGGAATGACTTAACTATAAATAATATGACAACTACTCAAGTATTAGCTGCTCCAATACCTTATGTAGCAAATGCATCTGGGGATTGGATAAACAATGGTACATGGGTAAATGGAACAGAGTGGGATATTACCAATTTACCAAATAAAGATTGGGCAATAGTTCAGGTTACAAACAATGCAAAAGTTACCACAACAGCGAGTCATTCACATTTAGGTTTGTTAGTTGATTCAGGATCAGAGTTAGAAATACAAAATAATCAATTGTTGGAAAACACGAGTTACTTAAAATTAGATGGCCAGTTAGATTTAGTAGATGAGTCACAATTAATTCAAACAATAAACTCAGATTTAGATGTTACGAGTTCGGGATATCTTGAACGTGATCAGCAAGGGCAGACTAGTATTTATAACTATAATTTTTGGTCAAGTCCGGTAAACCCAATTAATACTACTTCGAATAATACAGATTATTCTATTGCAGGAATTTTAAAAGATGGAACCACGGCTGCTACGCCTCAAACAATTACTTTTAATACATCAGGATATGATGGTGCTTCTGGAGCCCCAATTACATTAGCCGATTATTGGATATTTAAATACGTGAATCAACCTGACTTATATGCTAATTGGGTTCAAATTCGCTCAACGGGAACATTAAAAGTAGGTGAGGGGTATACTAAAAAGGGAACAGGAGCTGTTTCATCAACACAAAACTATGTGTTTTCAGGTAAGCCAAATAATGGGGTAATTCAACATACTGTTGGAGCTAACAACTTGTATTTAGTAGGAAATCCTTATGCAAGTGCATTGGATGCTGATCAGTTTATCAATGATAATTTATTCAGTGTAGAAAGTGTAGGAGATGTTATTGGAACAGGATCATCAACTGGAGCGTTGTACTTCTGGGAACATTTTTCAACAAATAGCAGTCATGTTTTTGCTGCTTATGAAGGAGGTTATGCTACTTATAATTTAGCTGGAGGAGTTATCGCAATTCCAGACCCAGATGTTTCATCAAGCGGAACAGGGTCAATTCGTCCAGGTCGTTATGTTCCAGTAGCACAAGGATTCTTTGTTCAAGGAAGTCCAGCTGGAGGGCCAATAGAGTTTAATAATGGTCAACGTGCCTATAAACGTGAAGGGATAGTTGCCGATGATTCGGTATTTACTAAAACCGCTTCATCAGAAGCTACTTCATCAGCATCTAATAGTACGGTTGATCTTAGGCGATTGTATTTTAAGTTTACAACTCCAGAAGGCCCACAACGAGAGTTGTTATTGGCTGTAAAAGAAGGATTAGAAGACGGAATGAATTACGGTTATGACGCTAGAATGTTAGATGATCAGGTTACAGATTGTGCATGGGTATTAGATGGAGCAACTGTTTTGGATGATGAAAAACTAGTTATTCAAGGGATCGGAGCTGTATATGAAGATTTAGAGTTGCCTCTACAAATAAAAGTAGGAGCAGAAGGGATTTGTAAATTTGAAGTAGGGGATTTATTAAATTTTGATTCATTACTAGAAGTATATTTCTTAGATAAAGAGTTAAACACAACTACTAAATTGGAGACTAGTATACCAGTGGAATTCAATTTAAACTCAGGAACATATAATGATCGTTTTTATGTAGTATTTAAGACTGCAGAAGTATTAACAATTGATGATATAGATACTGTAGAAGATGATTTAGTGGTGTTTTATAATACAAATTCTGGAAGTATAAGTCTTACTAATTCATCAGTTTTTACTGCTAAAAATGTGAGTTTATACAATGTATTAGGACAGCAAGTTTTACAGGTAAAAAAAGAGTATACAAATATTACATCGGTAGATATTCCTGTGCAAGTAGCAAGCGGGACATATTTAGTGATTTTTGATTACAATAACGGAAAACAGATAACTAAGAAGTTAATCATTAAATAGATTTCTATGTTAACAATGAGTTATATCTGCATCGGTTTAAGTATGTTTTCATTACTACTGGTAATTAGAATCATACAGAAAAAGGAAAAGAGGAGAATTCTTCGTTATTATGGAATAACAGATAAAACGTAAGAAAGTGATATTTAAGGTTTAATATGTAATTTGGGTAAATTTGACATATTAATTTGAGTGAAAAGACCAGCTGGGGAGCTGGTCTTTTTTTGTTTAAATGTCTTATACATTAATGATCTAGATGTGTGATAATATAAAACTAATTAGCTTGCATACTATCTTACCTTATAGTATTAGTTACTTAATAATTTATTGTTTTTTCGTTAACTATAAATTAACATGTAAAGTGTTAGTAATTAATCTTTTAAAATAATTTAATCAAAATGGGGAAAAAATATCTTAATATTTTTATTTGGTTATTGCTTGTTTTTTATACTAATGAAGTATTCTCACAAGCAACTTATGTGGAAAGCGTCACTGCAGCTCAATTAGCAACACAATTGTCGTCAAATGGTGGATTTACAATAACAAATCCAACAATAACAAACCCTTCAACCGATCCGAAGCAGTTAGGTACTTTTGCTAATGGAACTAATGTAGGTTTAACTGTTGATGAAGGTATTTTGTTGACAACAGGATCAGTAAGTCATTCATTAGATAATTATGCAAGTACCGCAAGTGATTTAAAAATACAAGGGACTCCTGCTGTTGAAACAACATATGCTGATCCGGATCTTGTTTCTATTGAATCAAAGGCAACAAGAGATGTCGCAATATTTGAATTTGATTTTACAATATCAGGAGTTGAACCAAAGGTGTTTGCTTTGGATTATCAATTTGCATCAAAAGAATATGATTATTGGGTTTGTTCCCAATATAATGACATTTTTGGGTTTTTCATTTCTGGTGGTGATTTAACAGGAACATCTAATTTAGCAACAGTTGGTGGAACAAATGTTGCAGTAAATTACATAAATTCTGGTACAGTAGGAGGCGCTGGTAGTGCTTTATTGAATCCTTGTGAATTAGGAAACTCTGATTTATATGTTTCTAATACAGTTTTTTGGAATGCAGTACCGGCATTAGTTTCCACTTATCAAATGGTGTATAATGGGTTTACGGAAGAATTACGTGCATATACAATTTTAAGACCAGGGATTACCTATCACATGAAGTTAGCTATTGGTGATGTAGTTGATAGAAGCTATGATTCGGCAGTATTTATTAAACCAATTCAAATTTTTGATTTACCTCCAACATCAGATATTGATTTTGATGGTACTAACGATTATATTGATACAAAAGGTTTTTTAGCTGAAAAAACCGAGAGTACAATGATGTCATGGTTAAAAACTGATGCAAGTTTTACTAATGAAGGAGTAGTATGTGGGCAATCAAATTTTAAATTATTTGTAGACGATAATAATCGACTTAAAGCCTATGCAAAAACTGGTCAATTAACTACGTCTTATGTGGTTTCTGTTAAAGATTATACTTATGCAGGGTTGACGGGGTATGTTCAAATAACGCAAAACGGAATTGTACTTCAGTTTGATATTGGTGGCACAATGACTAATGAAATTAGACCTATTGGACCTAGTTGGTCAACAACTCATTCTTTTGAAGTAGCACCAAGTGATACAATTTTAATTGAGTATTTCCAAAACGGAGCATCAACAACTGAGATGGATAATACGCTATTCGAATTATTTGGAGAGAGCAATGCTTTAATACATCAAGCATGGATTTTTTCTCTAACAGGGAATACAAGTGATGCTTACTCGGGAATATGTGCTGAATGCGCACCCATAGTTGAGTTAGAAACACCAAATACTGATGCGCCAGTGTTATTGAATGATCAATGGTATCACGCAACTACTACATATAATGGTAGTACAGGAACTTTATCTCTTTATTTAAATGGTGATAATGTGTGGCAAGATACAGGGTTAGGAGTTAATTTTGGGAAGCGAGATGATGTAATTGATTTTGCTATAGGAAGAAACTCTGAAGATGAGGATAAGTATTTTGATGGAGCAATTGACGAAGTCAAAGTATATAATCAAGAACTTTCTGATACTCAAATTAGAGAACAAATATACCAAGAAATTGAAAACGTAGGAGGTAAAGTATCAGGATCAACAGTTCCAAAACAAATCGATGGAGGATCCTTATCATGGAGTAATTTAATATTATACTATAATATGAATTCTGTGTTTGATGTAACACTATTAGATGGATCTCCAAGTGTGAAAAATGGTAAAATTCACAATATAACCACAGTTCAAGTGCAAACGGCACCAATACCTTATATAGCAAATACATCTGGTGATTGGACAACAACTGGTACATGGAAATATGGTAATGTTTGGGATATAGAAAATTTACCTAATAAGGATTGGGCAATAGTCCAGGTTACAAACAATGCAAAAGTTACCACAACAGCGAGTCATACACATTTAGGTTTGTTAGTTGATTCAGGATCAGAGTTAGAAATACAAAATAATCAATTGTTGGAAAACACGAGTTATTTAAAGTTAGATGGCCAGTTAGATTTAGTAGATGAGTCACAATTAATTCAAACAATAAACTCAGATTTAGATGTTACGAGTTCGGGATATTTAGAACGGGATCAGCAAGGGCAGACTAGTATTTATAACTATAATTTTTGGTCAAGTCCGGTAAACCCAATTAATACTACTGCAAATAATACGGATTATTCAATAGCAGGAATTTTAAAAGATGGAACCACGGCTGCTACGCCTCAAACAATTACTTTTAATACATCAGGATATGATGGTGCTTCTGGAGCCCCAATTACATTAGCAGATTATTGGATATTTAAATATGTAAACCAACCTGACTTATATGCTAATTGGGTTCAAATTCGCTCTACAGGAAGCTTAAAAGTAGGTGAGGGGTATACTCTAAAAGGGTCAGGAGCTGTGTCTGCAACACAAAATTATGTGTTTTCAGGAAAGCCAAATAATGGGGTAATTCAACATACTGTTGGAGCAAATAATGTTTATTTAGTAGGTAATCCATATGCAAGTGCATTGGATGCTGATCAGTTTATCAATGATAATTTATTCAGTGTAGAAAATGCTGGAGATGTTATTGGAACAGGGTCATCAACAGGAGCGTTGTATTTCTGGGAACATTTTTCAACAAACAATAGTCATATTTTTGCAGCGTATGAAGGAGGTTATGCTACTTATAATTTAGCTGGAGGAGTTATTGCAATTCCAGATCCAGATGTTTCATCAAGCGGAACAGGGTCAATTCGTCCAGGTCGTTATGTTCCAGTAGCACAAGGATTCTTTGTTCAAGGAAGCCCAACGGGTGGAACTATAGAATTTAATAATGGTCAACGTGCTTATAAACGTGAAGCGATAGTTGCTGATGATTCAGTATTTACTAAAACCGCTTCATCAGCATCTAATAGTACGGCTGATTTTCAGCGCGTGTATTTTAAATTTACTACTCCTGATGGACCACAACGAGAGTTGTTATTGGCAGTAAAAGAAGGATTAGAAGACGGAATGAATTATGGTTATGACGCTAGAATGCTAGATGATCAGGTTACCGATTGTGCATGGGCATTAGATGGAGCAACTGATGTGGATGACGAAAAACTAGTTATTCAAGGGATTGGAGCTGTATATGAAGATTTAGAGTTGCCTTTACAAATAAAAGTAGGAGCAGAGGGTATTTGTAAGTTTGAAGTAGGGGATTTGTCATATTTAGATCCTTCCATAGAAGTATATTTCTTAGATAAAGAATTAAACACAACTACTAAATTGGAGACTGATATACCAGTAGAGTTTAATTTGGCTTCAGGAACATATAATGAACGTTTTTATGTAGTATTTAAGGCTGCAGAAGTATTAGCAATTGATGATATAGATACTGTAGAAGATGATTTAGTGGTGTTTTACAATACAGCTTCTGGAAGTATAAGTCTTACTAAATCATCAATGTTTACTGTTAAAAATGTGAATTTATACAATGTATTAGGACAGCAAGTTTTACAGGTAAAAAAAGAGTATACAAATATTACATCGGTAGATATTCCTGTGCAAGTAGCAAGCGGGACATATTTATTAATTTTTGATTACAATAACGGAAAACAGATAACTAAGAAGTTAATCATTAAATAGATTTCTATGTTAACAATGAGTTATATCTGCATCGGTTTAAGTATGTTTTCATTACTACTGGTAATTAGAATCATACGGAAAAAGGAAAAGAGGAGAATTCTTCGTTATTATGGAATAACAGATAAACGTAAGAATTTGATATTTAAGGTTTAATATGTAATTTGAGTGAAAAGACCGGTTGGGGAGCTGGTCTTTTTTATAAAAAAAAGATATGATTAAATAATTTTATAGAATCAAGTTAATAGCATGTATATAGAAGTTTTAGAAAAGGAGATATAATCTTTTTAGAGGCTTGAGGTCGATTATAGAAGCCAAATTAAAAGATTTGGTGATAAAGTAACAGTACACTAAAGATGCGAATTGTATATTGAAAATTTGGCAACTATTTAAATATGCACTTACATGACTAATTATATATAATAGTTCGTTTTATGTATAGTTGTTGTTAGGGTAGCTCTTAAAGCCAAATGATTAGAGTAAAGGTGTTTCAATTATTTTCTCTCAATAACCAATCGTGATATTGCTTCGGGATACCCACGTTGAAGAGCTAATTCAGAAGCCAATTTGTCAATTTCATTTTTCGAAATACTATCTAATAATAAATTTTGATTTATTTTTTTATTAATTACAGGTATAATTTCTTCTTCCTGAATTTTATTTATGATTTGATTAGCAACAGTTAGGGCAGATGAAGCCTTAATGATTTCACTTCGTGCATAAGATTTACAAGGAAAACTAACTTCACCAACTCTTAAACTTGGGTCATCTCCATGAATTTGCTGTGCTCCGAACAATGGAGGTCCTCCAACAGTTGCAGATTTAAATGTAGGTACAAATTCAGTAACAAATTCAATAGCGTTTTCAGTTCTTGTTTTTATTTCATCTTTTTCCCAACCACGATATAATTTTTGATTAATATCGTCATTAAATTCAGGTTGAGCTTCATTGTTTTTAGATTGGACCATTCCATTTTTGAATAACGTAATATCCTTCGTCATACCATGAATTTGATAATAGTCCTCACAATAAGGCGTAAGTTGCACCATTCCATGTGGTGTACCACGTTCACCATGAAAAATAAGTTCAGGAATTAAACCCGGGATAGGCTGCCATTTAGAGAGATAGGCAGCTTTAAACTCGATCAAGCGTTCCGAGTTCAAGTGTAAAGACTCATCAAGTTTCCCAGTCTTAAACCCAGATGAATTCACCAAATAGTTCACTTTATATACTGTGTCGTTAGTGTATATTTCCCAGTTATAGTCTAAATTTTTATTTCGAACATCTTTAATACTCGTAACATTGGTATTTATTTTTAGATTACACTTCTCAGTTTTCTTTAACGCTAATTGAGCTTGAGCACCTAATCTAAAAAGATTCCAACCATATTCTTGAACTAAGATTACTGGTGTTTTTAATTTTTCGAGATTAATTAATTTAATAGTATTAGACATCCATTCATCAGATGATTTCGGATATTTAAAAGTAGGCTGTTCTGTAAGGGTAATTAAATCTTCTTTAGTATATGTTTTATAATAATCTTTTGGAGCGCCAAGAATTTCATTAAATGGGTCTTCATCTATTAACATCTTGTAATACTCGACTAACATTTCAAGACGATTTTTAATTTTATCTAATTCGTATTTTTCTGATTTAGGAACGCTAATAAATGTAGGTCTTTCGTCAATAGATTGTGGGAATAATCGCGCCATATCTATCGACTGTTTCATGAGTACTTTGCATTGTTCATCAGATATATCGGGATATAAATTTCCACCTGCATGTAAATGACAGAATGGAGGACCATTTACAACACTTTTCTCTTGTTCAAACAGAATAGTTTCTATTCCATATTTAGCCAATTCTAATGCTATAACTACACCTGAAACACCACCTCCTATAATACCGACATTGTAAATTTTGTCCATGTTAAAATAGTTTTTGTAGGTCGGCAAAATTATCCACTATTTTTGTAGGGTTATAATCTGCAATATCTTCGTTATAATTATATCCGTAACTCACACCGATACTTTCCATGCCTGAATTTTGAGCAGCAAGAATATCATTTTTAGAGTCACCAATCATTATGCTTTTTTCTACAGCCGTGTTGATCTCATTGGTTAAGTGAATAAGAGGAGCTGCATTTGGCTTTTTCTTAGATAATGAATCTTCACCAATCCAACATTCGAAGAATTTTTTAATCGATAATTTATCCAAAATAGGTTCTATAAATCCAAAAGGTTTATTGGTACAGATCACCATTTTATAACCTGATTTACTCAGGTAATTTAATGTTTCTAATACACCGGGGTACATATAGGTTTTATCACAAGTAACCTCTCGATAAGCGGAAAAATACACTTCAAAAGCTTCTTCTAAAAGTTCTTTTGAAACTTCTTGATTCTGCATTGAATATTCCAGAGCTCTTTTAACCAAAGGTTTAGCGCCATTGCCAATAAAAGGGGTGACTTGTATCACTGTTAAGGGTGATAAATTATAAAATGATAACATTTTATTTATAGCCAACGTTAGATCTGGGATGCTATTGATAAGTGTTCCATCAAAGTCGAATATAATAAGTTCTTTGTCTTTAAAATTCACAATGCTTAATTTGAGGCAAAGATGCGGAAGTTTTAATAAAATACTTACTATTTTTTTGAATGTGTGCCAACGTTTATATAAAGTGCTGTGAGTCGCAGACGCATAGCTGGATTTCCGGAAGGAAATCCACGAATAAATATACACTTACTTTGGAGTTTATAACCTTATAAAAGCATGCATTTTATATGTTGTTGGCAACTATTTTTATTTATGTCATTAAAAATATCAGATCTGCGATCAATAATATCTGAAGTATAAAAACTAATATGCCTATTTCCTTTTTATAACGAAAAGCAACAAAAATCGAAATAATAGTCAGCAATGGAAGAACGAGTCCTGATATAATTCTTAAAGAATAAAAAGATTTATTTTCAGATGAAACAAATCTATACCAGTTTACTTCTTTAAATATTCGAGAAATTGAGTATTCTATTTTTTCATTTACCAGTTCTAATTTTGCAAAATCTTCTTCTACTAAAAATTCGTGTTCACTCGTGATTACTTTATATGAATAATGGTGGTTTCTTGCGGCATTGTAATATTGCTGTCGCTCCCTTTTCACATTGATAATTTCATCATTTATTATTTTTCCTGGCGAAACAAAATCAACTAAGACTATAAGCGCGACCAAAGCAAATATTGAATATAATAATAGACGTAATTTATGTTGATGTTTATGCATCTTTTAATTTTTATTTATTGTCCACCTTCTTTTTTATATGGTTGCCCACAACGTTTCGCTATGAATAATACGGAACATAAAATCCGCGGATTTTCGTGTCGTCACAAGTCATAAACTTTTTATTTTGATTTTAATTTTGTCGTTTTAAAAAAGCCAAATTAAAAGATTTGTCGTTGATTGTAAATATACCCAAACTTTAGATTTCAAACATTTAAATCCATATTATTTATAGGTTTTGCTAGGCAATGTTTTTATAATATACATAGATATTTGTGCTATATTTTATATTCAACTTTTGAATTTAATGCTTTCTGTATAAAATATAGCTGTTGATATATGTGTTTTAATCTATTAATATTTTAGTTGAAAATTTTATTTCTTCAAGAACTATTTGACTTTCAATGTCACCGATATTATGGATAGATGCAATCTTGTTAACTAAGAAATTTCTGAAAGATTTAATATCCGAGAAACGAACTTTTACTAAGAAATCGAAACTTCCTGATGTATGGTAAAATTCAGTAACAGCCTCAAGCTTTTCCATTTCTCGAACAAATTCATTTCGTTTTTCTGAATGATGATCCTTTATGGTAATATTCATAAAAACTAAAATAGTTTTACCTAGAATATCGGCATCAAGTAATGCAACATACTGTTTAATTATTCCTGTCTTCTGTAGTTTTTTTATGCGTTCATAAATGGGAGTTGTAGTCAGAGAGAGTTTATAAGCCATTTCTTTGGCTGTTGCCATCGCGTTTTCTTGGAGAATTTCAAGGATTTGTCTATCAACATCATCTAGGCTTAGTGAATTATACTTCATTACTATTATTTTTCAGTGTAATTTACTTAAATAAATTACATGTGCAATTATATTCCCTTTTTTAATTGAATTTTGCTGTGAAAAGTCCTAATGTAAAATCTGTGCTTTAAAATTTTATTTAGGCGTACTATGTCAAACATATTCTTGTTTTACTAATGCTCAATTTTTGTTTATAATTTAAAAGTAGATGTTGGTAAGTAGAGCCAGCAGATGATTTAGAAGATGAAGAGAGTATTGGTGTAGATGAATTTGTTGATTTAATAAAAAAATAATTATTTAATTTTTAAAACCTAATATCTAATGAAAATTTGCTTTATAATGTACCCTTGGGAAAAAGTAAACCCAAAACAAGATTCTACTCTTAGAATGATTCATGAACTGGTTGTAAGAGGTCATGAAGTTGCCGTTACTCACCCACCTAATTTAACTATTAGAGACAGTGTTACTTTAAGTTTATGTAAAACGATTATTAAACAAGAAAAAACCACCTTTAATATACCTTCGTTTTATAAATCGGTTGAATTTCAAGAAGAAATGAAGCCATTAAAACATTTTGACGTCATATTTATGAGGGATAACCCTCCTATGGACCCATTGGTATTGAATTTCTTAGATTCTATTAAGGATGATGTATTTATATTAAATGCTGTCGATGGTTTAAGAGAAACTAATAATAAAATTTATACTGCTGCATATTATGATCCAAAACGTGAATTAATTCCTGCAACTCATGTATCAAAAAACATTGATTATTTGTTGAGAATCATCGAAGAATCTGAGAACGAGAAAATGATATTAAAACCTTTGGATGGTTATGGTGGAAGTGGTGTTATTGTAATAGAAAAATCTGCAATGCACAACATTAAATCATTACTTGATTTTTATATTCATGGTAAAGAAGGTAAATCTAGTTATGTAATTCTTCAAGAATATGTTGAAGGTGCAGAAGATGGAGATGTACGTGTATTAATGTTGAATGGAGAACCTATTGGAGCTTTGCGCAGAAGACCTGCTAAAGGAGATGCCCGTTCAAATATTTCTGCTGGTGGTACAGTTGAAAAATACAAATTAACAAAGGAGGACAAAATTTTATGTAAGAAAGTTGGTGAAAAATTAGTGCGTGACGGAATCTATTATGCTGGACTTGATTTGATAGGTGGGAAATTAATTGAAGTTAATGTAATGAGCCCAGGAACAATTACAGACATCAATAAATTGAACAACACAAAAATTCAAAAGAAAATTGTTGATTACCTAGAACGAATTGTTGAGGAAATTAGTGATCGAAAAAACAAATCAGAACTTTTAAAGTTAGTGCCAGATGAAACGGTTGGAAATTAAGGAAATTTTAGTGTTAATCGAATCTGAAAAACATTTTGAGGCTATTGCGGCTGATGGTTCGTTTACAATTAAAATTAACCGTTACTTGCCATATTGTTGTACTGCAATTCACGATGGAAGTAAGCTACGTGTAGAGTTAAAAGATAAAATCAATCATGATGAATATAGCAGATGGTATGAAGAAGATCCATTTACTGGAGATTTTATTTCATCAATGCCAATTACTTTAATTGGTAATGATTCTCGTTTTGAATATGACTTAAATAGAAAGCCAGAGGATTGTATTTTTGATATTGCTTGGGATAAAAAGGTGTGGAAAAAGAAATTAACACCCAAAGAAAGACAAAAAAGTATTGAAAAACATAATAACTACTATAAAGTAACTCACGCCCTAATTAATAAGTTAGAAACCCTTTTTGGTGGATGTGTCGTTTATGATATTCACTCTTACAACTATCAGCGATGGGAACGTAAAGTGCCTCTATTCAATATAGGTGCTGAGCAAGTTGATATGAAGCGATTTGGAAATGTTGTAGAGCATTGGAGAGAAGAACTTGGGAAAATTAAATTACAAGACATTGAAAATAATAGTGCTATCAATGATGTATTTTATGGTAGAGGATATAACCTTGAATACATAACACAAAACTTTAAAAACACTTTGGTACTGGCTACAGAAATCAAAAAGGTGTATTGTAATGAAATGACTGGTGATGATTATCCAGAAATAATTAACTCCCTTCAGAAAAATTTTAAAAAGGCAATATTAAACAACGCGAATTTATTCAATCAAAAGCATTCTAATTGGGAGCATCAAGGAAAGTCTAAGCTATTAGATAAAACCATGGATCCCTCAATACTTAAGGTTGACAAGGAATTATATGGATTATTAAAAAAGTTTGAATTATTAGCTTTTGTTAACCCAATAAATAACATATCCGAAAAGAAACGTTTTTTTAAAAATAAATGTACTGAAACACCTAAGTTTAAATACAACCCTATTCGAATAAATCCATTTGAATTAAAGCAAAAGTTAAGCAATTTACGTGTACAAGATATTTCTGATGTAACGATTCGTCATTTGTATGAAACAGTTATTAATAGCTATTTTGACAAAATAGATATGTTGTCCACACTAGATACTCCTAAGTTTTTGTATAATTCATTGCGATATTTTGGTCGCCCATCAAAAAAGGACATTCAAAACGCACATTACTTTTTACACTTACCAGATGTTGCTGGAGAACCTAAAAGATCCCCGAGTTTAGGGGTTGAAGAAGCCATGGTTTCCTTTAAAGAAGGCCTTGAATTGTATGGGTTTAAAAGTAAAATAGAAAAAAGTAATCGAGTTATTTCACAAGTAATGGTTTTAAATGCCAAAAAAACTATTTTATTTAGACCTGACGCAAAATTTTCGAGAGGTCAGATAGATGCACTTGTAGAGCACGAAATAGGGGTTCATATGGTTACAACAATGAATTCCAATGCTCAAAAGCTGAATGTATTTAATCTAGGACTTCCTGTTAATACCATGACCCAAGAAGGTCTTGCAATATTAGCTGAATATCTTAGTGGTAACATTTCAATGAAACGACTAAAGAAGTTAGCGTACAGAGTTATCGTGGTGGATATGATGTGTAACGGAGCAGACTTTATTGAATGCTTTAATTTTCTTGTACATGATCATGGCTTAGATAATGATGATGCCTTTAGTGTGGTTACCAGAATATTTAGAGGTGGCGGATTTACAAAGGATTATTTATACCTAAGTGGGTTTGTAAAAATACTGCGCTTCTGGCAAAATGATAATGATTTAGTACCTTTATTAGTTGGTAAAACTTCTCTAGGTTTTTATCATACCATTAATGAAATGATACAAAGAGATATGGTTCAGAAGCCTATTTATACCACGCATAGTTTTGATAACCCAAAAATTGGTAAAAATAATGATATTTATGAGTACATTTTAGGAGGACTTAAGTAGGAGACATTCTGCTCTATTGTGTCTAACGTTTATATAAAGTGTCGTACGACGTAAGTCGACCGACAGGATTTTCGGCAGGGAATAAATGAGTGAATATACACTTACTTTAGGGGCTTATGACTAAGCCTAAGCATGCATTTTATATGTTATTACCTGCTGGATTTTTTATTGTAAATTGAGTTGCCAAGAAACTCCAAATTTGTCTTCAGTAAATCCAAATTTTTTACTGAAACCATAATTGCCCAATGGCATCATAACTTTTCCGTTTTCGGATAGTTTTGTGAATAACTGCTCAAGCTCAATTGCGTCTACGCATTCCACATAAATTGAGACTGCTGGTGTAAAGTCCCAATTATGTATTGGTGGGCTGTCGCTGCACATAAATAGTTTTCCGTTTAAATTAAATGTGGCGTGCATTATGGTTCCTTCTTTTCCTGGTGCTTCCTTTCCCCAACGCTTTATATTAACAATGTTGGAATTGTCAAACAGCCCTACATAAAAGTTCATTGCCTGTTCTGCATCTTCTTTTTGAAATGTCAAGAACGTTGCGATTTGTCCGTTCGTATCACTTGGCGTTATTGTTTTTACATTTTTTAAACTATCAAGTTCAGTTCGCAGTGCGCTTAATTTTTCACTATTATCATTGTTGTGTTTAAAGTCCGAACAACTGAAAGTGAGTAAAGCTAAGATTAGTATTGGTGTAATTATTTTCATATTTCGCGTTTTTATTTACAGCTTGCCGTTAACGTTTAGCTATGAATTTTAAGTGGCAAAAAATCCACGGATTTTCGTATCGACACAAGCCATAAGCTTCTCGGTTTTGTTTTTAGTTTGTTGTTTTATAAATGCCAAATTGAAAGGTTTGGCGAAAAAGTAAAGATACACTTACGCTTGGGATTACATACCAAACCCCGTATTATTTATAGGTGTTGTTACAAAACGTTTTTATTCTTGTTTGGTTTAGTCGCAACCTTTTTGAATCACAATTTTCTTGTCAATTTTCCAATAATTCACCAAGGTTTCTTTTGAATTCAGCTGTCCATATGAGTCAAGGAGATACTTTTCAATATAAATTCCATTGGGTATATTTCTTTTTACCTTCCATTCTTCGTAAGCTGTTGGAAAGGTTAGGATAGGTGAATGGAATTCAGTTCCGTTTTTAATAATGTAGTATAAAGTTGCAAGTCCTTTCCTTTTAGCTCTTTTCGGTTTATTTGATCCAAATTTATATTTACTGTAAGTTTCCCCATTAATTAACGTATCGTTTAGTTTGAAAAAGTCATAATTTTTTGTTTGATATTTGTACGGGCTGATACTATGTCTGTTCACATATTCACTTATATATTTACATTCAATATTTATAAATTCAGCTTTAATGAAGTCAGATTTTAAAACTGTTACATTAGAGTGTATTTCGTTCTGATCCAAAAAAACAATTCTATAGTTCAAGCTGTCCACTTCACTCATTCTAGCAGTATAATTATTTTTCTTTGAGTTTGTTAAATAATATTTTTTGGTCGTTTTGATTTTTTCTCTTAAGGGATGGTTTTTGATTTTAAGAGTATCTTTATATACAGTATATTCATACTCAATTAGGTAATCAAACTCATACTGTTTTTGTGAAAAACAATATGTTGAAAATAAAAGGAATGTTATTAAAAGTAGTTTCATCAAATGTTTTGTAACGTTTAGCTATGAATAGTGCGGGGCAGAAAATCCACGGATTTTCGTGTCGACACAAGCCATAAGCTTTTCGGTTTTGTTTTTAGTTCGTCGTTTTAAAAAAGCCAAATTAAAAGGTTTGGCGAAAAAGTAAAGATACATTTACACCTGTGATTATACACCAAACCCCGTATTATTTTATAGGTGTTGTTACCTGCTTTTTTTCCAATTAGATTTTAATTGCTTTAGTATATTATCTTGGTTATATTCACCAAACCTCCTTAAATAACCTCCATTTTTTTTAATAATTATATAATTACCACATCCAAAGTTGTACTTAAATAGCTGCATCCTTATTGAATTATCTTTATCTTCAAACACATTTTTTTTATTGTATATATATCCTTTTTCAGTTATGAAAAATTGCAAATCAGTATTGCTTTTTTTAAAATATCGTTGGTATTTATAATCGGAGGTGTAATGGTCAATACATGATCCTTTTGAAGCTTTTTTCGGTTTTTTATAATAAAAATTAATTACGATGTTTTTACTTGAATCTATTTGTGTGTTTGTGATTTTTTTTAAGTTATTTATTAATGTAATCCTGTCCTTTGTATTTAATTTTCCGATTTTTTCTCTTAAATGTATTTTGCCAATAAGGCCAGTATCGGTTTCGACTAATTTATAAACATATTTCCTATCCCAAGTTTTCTTTTGAAAAACGTTCTTATCAATAGATTTCCAATTTTCATCATACAGATAATTTTTTTTATTTGAATTTTGAGAATAAGAAAACTTAAGAAATAAAGAGAGAGTAAATATTATAATTATTTTCATATTGCACCTAACGTTTAGCTATGAATAGTGCGGTGCAGAAAATCCGCGGATTTTCGTGTCGGCACAAGCCATAAGCTTTTTGTTTTGATTTTAATTTTGTCGTTTTAAAAAAGCCAAATTAAAAGATTTGGCGAAAGATTAAATATACACAAACCTTAGGATTAATTACCAAAACCCGTATTATTTTATAGGTGTTGTTGTACACAGTTTTTTTATTCGTTTATAGGTTATTCTTTCGTCTTTTTGTTCTCGACCATCTCGATAAATATTACGATGTTTAATTGTATAAACGCCAACTTTGTTTGTTTTTGAGGTGTGTAATATATTTTCGTCAATATTCTCTAAGATGTTAAAATTCCAAACTTGATTATCCGAAAACACCAATTCCCAATATGCTGGGTATAACCCATAATTAATTTCATTAAAAACAATTTTTTCAGTCTGAGTTAATATTTTTTTCTTGTCACCTTTTCTTTTTTCGTAGAATTTAATTTCAGATTCAGAAACGACTAAATAATGTTTGTCATTAGATTCATCATTTATTAATTCCCAAGTTCCTTTCCATTTTTCAATCAAATCTATTCTTACGATTGGTTTTATGCTATCAATTTTTTTTAAGTAATTCGTTCCTAATTTACTATTAGGGTTATATTGGTAAGCTTGATAGAAGTTAATTAAAGAAGAGTCTAATTCCGAATTTTTAAGGTCAACATTTCCTTTTGAAAACCATTTTTTTTGATATTCATTAGCATTATTTTTTTGCCCAAAAGAATTGAGGCTAAAGAAAATAATTATAAGAATAATAAGATTTTTCATATTGTGTACAACGTTTAGCTATGAATAGTGCGGGGCAGAAAATTCTAGGGTAAATATACATTTACTTTAGGAATTAATACCCGAACTTAAACATGCATATTATTTGTTGTTAGTTGTGATTTTTAATTCAAATTTCGTCTAAACTCATTTGGACTCATTGTCGTTTTCTTTTTGAAAATTTTACTGAAGTATTGTGGGTATTCAAAACCTAATGAATAAGCTATTTCACTTGCGCTTTCATTTGAATTAAGAAGTTTTGTTTTAGCTTTATCAATAATGTATTTATGTATATGATCTTGTGTACCCTGTCCCGTTTCTTTTCGAAGTAAATCACTTAAATATTTCGGTGACATATTCAGTGCCTCTCCACAATATTGTACCGTTGGAATTCCATATTCCAATTGCTTGTTAGAGTTATAATAATTCTTTAATAATTGCTCAAACTGACTTACAAAATCTTGATTTAGATTAGTTCGAGTGTAAAACTGACGGTCATAAAAGCGAACACAATAATTAAGCAACAATTCTAAATTAGAGATCATTAAAGTTTGACTATGAGCATCAATATTGTTACTATATTCTTTTTCTATTTTCTCCACTATTTCTGTAATTGTTTTTCTTTCTTCGTCAGATAAATGCAATGCTTCGTTTGAAGCATATGAAAAGAATGAAAAGCTATCAATTTTATTGCCAAGCTCTGATTTTCGTATTAAATCTGGATGAAACACTAATGACCAACCAGTGTCTTCTTTAATTGTGCCTTCTTTTTTAAATTCTAAAATTTGGTTTGGTGCTGTAAAAACCATTGTTCCTTCTTGGTAATCGTAAGAGTTTCTTCCGTAGTTTACAATTGTAAAAGGACAATTGTCTTTCAAACTAATTTGAAATAATCCTAGAGAATACTTAATATTGTCTACCTCTAAATTTTGTATCACATCTCCGATACGCAACACCGAAATCAATGGGTGTTTTGGTTTATTTAAACCTAAAAAACGATGTGTTTCTGAAATTGTATTAAGTTTTATAATTTCTTTCATTATTTATTAGGCATTTGTAATGATGAGAGTATTTCAAAATATGGTTTAAGTCTGTGATGTAATAAAGAGTCTATTATTAAGGCAATTAAAAACAATCCAATTAATCCTACAGAAAGTCCTTTTAAGTAATCTGTTTTACAGAAATAAAATAGCACGGATGAAATTGTTATTAGAATAACCCAAATTGGTTTTAAAGTAGAATATGCTTTATTGTCCTTTGCCGCTTTTTCATATTCTTGTTGGATAGCCTTTTCATTATTTTCTATATATTCAGTTTTTACATTTACAAGATGTTCTGACCGTGAAAAAGCTAAAAAACTTCCATATCCAATTAAAATAGTAATTGCTAATCCCAATGGAATTAAGCTACCTTTAAGGAAAGTATGATTACTTTTTAAAATTGCAAAAGCTGTAATTAAAAGTAAAATACCAATGGATAACATAACTCTTCCTTGGAAAATATCACCTTTAACCCAATTTGAAGTGTGATTAATAAAATCCATATCGTATTTATTTTACTTGACTCATTACTATTTTATCGAATATTTTATCTCCTAAATATGTGCGCATCCATACCATAGGTTTAGCCCATTTTCCAAGTCTATATCTTGTTTTTGGATTTTTCGAATTTACAATTTTTGAAATTGTATTTGAAATCACAGAAGAAGGCGAGGAGCCATTGGGTTTATCATAACTATCTTTAGTAGCATTTGCCACAGATTTTGCCATGTTTTCATATGGAGTATTAATTGAATTATCCATCATTGGTTTATAAAGAACATCTCCAAACTCTGTTGCAATAACTCCAGGTTCTAATACCACTACATTAATGTTGAATTGTTTCGTTTCTAATCTTAAGCAATCGCTAAAACCTTCAATGGCATGCTTTGTAGCATGATACCAAGCTCCTAATGGAGTATACATTTTCCCTCCCATAGATGATGTGTTAATTATTGTACCATTTTTAGCTTTACGCATATACGGAAGTACTTTTTGAGTCAAATTTGCTAAGCCAAATAGGTTTACATCAAATTGCTTTCTGGCCTCTTGTAAAGATACATTTTCTACAGCACCATATAAACCATAACCTGCATTATTCCAAAGCACATCAATTTTACCTTCTTTTTTAATGACTTGGTCAACAACGTTTTGAACCTCTTCGTCTTTTGTAACATCCATCTGAATTGGAAATCCGCCAAGTTGTTCAAGATCTTTCATTTTTTCTATTCTCCTTGCAGAAGTATATACTGTATGTCCTTCTTTAATAAGTTTAATAGCGGCATCTTTTCCCATTCCTGATGACGCTCCTGTAATTAAGATAACTTTCTTCATTTTTTTAATTTTTGTTGTTTAACAATTAATTCTGAAGCAAAATTATAGGAATATGTCTATGTAGATGTATTCTAATTACTGATAGTTGAATACTTTTTACGGAATTTTGTTTTAGCTTGTGGTTAGTGATTTAAAACAAACTAAGGTTCAATGTTTTTTACTTGAAGATAAACGAAGTTAGTTGAATTTTGTGAGAGCCAAATCGTTTACTCTTCAAAAAAAATAGCAATCTCTTTCCTAGAAGAAATACCAAGCTTAGCGTAAATATTATTGATATGTGTTTTTACAGTACTAACGCTTATAAATAGTGTGTCAGCAATTTCTTTATTACTAATTTTTTGACGCATTAATTCAAACACTTTTTGTTCTTGAGGAGTAAGTGTAGTTTTATAATCTATTTTTGGTTCTTTTTTAGTTTTAATTTTTTGAAGCAATAAGATATTTAGAAGAATTGAAACGATAAGTAAAGCTCCAATAATATAAATTAAAATACTGTTACCAGAATTGTTAGATTCTAGTAGCGCGTACTTGTCCTTTTTTAAATCATTTTTAAATTGTTTTGTATAGCTTGATTTTGGGTATTTAAGTGTTAAGCGTTCTGATAAATCAGCATAATAAGATGATTCTTTTAAATCTGTAAGATAAAAAGGCCTACTGAATGATTTCTCATTGGCATATAAGTGATACGTATATAATTCAACTAAAGGATCATCGAAGGTTTTGCTAAACTCTTGTAGTTTCTGAAAGCAATTTTTATAAATAAAAGTTCGTTGTGTATCACTCTTTGAATTTTGCAAATCAGTTAACAACGATTCTTGCAATGCATTTATTTCTAATATTGCTGTATTTTGTTTACTTGTTTGTTTAATCTCACAGAATAATTGAGATAAATCGTTTAAAGGAAAAAATATGGTATCGGTGTTATTAGCAATAAATAATATGGAATTACTCGTTTCACAATGATTTAAAAGGTGTTTTGAGTCAGAAATTGCATCATTACATGTATCAACATGTATTTTATACAACATGTTCTTAGAGGCTAAAAAATCACCTTTAAAAATAAATTGCTGTAAGGAATCAATTTTATATTCTTGAACGATATTTTCAGTTAATAGTAAATCACTTTTTTGGTATTCATCAACAATAGTTAAATATGCAGTTGCATCCTTAAAATTATCAGTTACTTCTCCTGAAAATTGAAATTGCGCACTGACAGTGAATATATTTAATAAAAAAAAGCAATAGAATACTGATTTCTGCATATTGGTAGTTATGTTGAATAACAAATATAAACTTTCTAAGAGATAGTGATAACAATCATTTTGAATAGTAAAGAACTCAAAGCGCTTTTCTCGATACAATTTTCTATTGAAAATTACTTGAATTAAAGGTGCTTTGAGTTTTTGTGAAACTGAGCTTGTCGAAGTCTTATTTTTTAAACCTCCGTATTGTAAAAATTTCGACTGCTCAAGATGGTATTAGTTTTACTATATGTTAGTTTGAAACAAGCTGAGAAGTCTCAGTTGCAGTAATATTTCCTTTAATTCGTAACACCTTATTTTTTTCAGTAGCATTTGATACTACGGTAATAGTTTTTGAAAATGGACCAACTCTTTTAGTATCATATTTTACTCCAATTTCAGCAGTTTCGTTTGGTAGAATTGGCTTACTTGGTTTTGTTGCAACAGTACAACCACAACTTCCTTTTACACTTGTGATTATTATAGGGTGTTTTCCTGTGTTTTTAAATGTAAACGATCTGTTTCCATCAGTGTTTTTGTTTACTGTTCCGTAATCGATAGTTTCCGTTTTAAAATCGAATACTCCTGAATTAGTATTTACTGATTCCTGTGCGAATACTATAGAACAAATAAATAGACTTGCAATGCATAATAACTTTTTCATAATAAAATTGTTTAGATTAATGTTGAAACAAATATCTGAACGATTCATTAAAAATCAGTAAATGCAAGGGTTGAAAAGAGGACTAGTCCTGGTTTGAAATATAAAAAACAACATTTTTAGGTTTTGTTTTTAAGGGGTATTTTTGATGTAATTACTTTTAACCATTGTGTTTTGAAGAGAGTATTTGAATAGTTAAGCTATCTTTTGTAGTATTTATTATTTCGCAGAGTATTTTGTTATTATTAGCGAGAGCTGTTTTCTTTTGATTTATCATAGCTAGTAGATGTTTTAGGTAAAGTGTCATATCTCAAGTTGTTATATTTGATATGAAATTACTTCAAAATAGCAATGAAGGTTTAAAAATGGAATGAGTATGTGTTTTATATCTATAAAGGAACTGAAATAGAGTACAAGATTATTTGTTAAGTAGGTAGTGTTATCTTAATGTACGTATTTTTTTAATAATGGTTTTATAAGTGTCACTTAAGGTTGCTTTATGACCTCCTGATAATAATATAAGGTTGTCTGCAGGTATAATTTCTACTATTTTTTCGGTATTGACAATAAAGTTTCTATGGGTTCTGCAAAAAATAGCATTGTCAAGTAAATCCAGAATTTTTGTCAGTGATATCAGAATAACAAATTTTTCTTTTTCAGTAATAATGTTACAGTATTTTTCTTCAACATCAATATAAATGATATCATTAAGGAGTACTTTTTTTAAAGACTTTCCTTTTTTAATGAACAAGTAATCTTTACTAATTACCGTATCTTCCTCATCGCTTAAAAACACATCGTTTTGAGCATAAAATTTTTCTACAGCCATTTCTATGGCGTATAAAATTTCTAGTTCATTAAAAGGTTTCATTAAAAAACTAAAGGGTTGGGTAAGTTTTGCGCGTTCAAATATTTTACGATCTGTAGAGCTAGTCAAAAACACAAAAGGTCTTGAGGCATCTGGAACTACATTAATGGTTTCGGCAAATGTAATGCCATCAGGGTTACCGTTTAAGAAAATATCAATAACAACTATATCCACCTTGTTGTTGTAAAACATATCTAAGGCATCTTTGTAAGAGGTAGCTATACCTACAATATTGTAGTTATTGGAATTAAGTACTTTAGCTAAAGCATCACTTTGCGTTTTGGTATCTTCTATAATAAGTACGTTTATATTATCCATTAACTAGCGGTTTTGGGTAAAGATACAATCATTTTTGTGCCTTTTCCTAATTCGCTTTCAATGTTAAATTCTCCTTTATTTTTCTTGATCATTTGTTTTACCAATTGCATTCCTAATCCGGTACCGATAATATCTTCATTTTCTTTTTTAGAAAGTAATGCAGTGTCTTTTAATAATTCTAAACGCGTGTTTTTAGCCATTCCTAAACCATTGTCTTCAATAATAAGCTCACAGAAGGCATTATTAGTTTTTCTGGAATAGACTTTAATTACCCCATTTTCGTTAGAAAACTTAATAGCGTTGTCTAATAAATTTCTAAGGATAATTTTTAAGGATTCCTGATCAGCATCAATAAGGTCTTTTTTAGTAACGGTGTTTTCAAAGCTAATATTTTTATCAAGTAATAAAGGTTTGTAATTATAGGCAACATGCTCTACAATAATAAACAAGCGCATGGAAGTAATTTCAAAATACCCTTGTTCGGTTTGTAGTAGTGCCCAATTTAGTAAGTTATCTAACAAGTTATAGGCGCCATTAGTAATGGCACTGTTGGTATTGAGTTGCGTATCTAATTCCGTAAAATTTTTAGTTTCTAAACTTTCTTGTAGTTTGGAATTACTTGTTTTTAAGGCATTTACAGAAGAGCGTAAATCATGACTAACAATAGAAAACAATTTGTCTTTTGTAGCATTCAATTCATCAAGAGCTCCTTTTTGAGCAACTATAATTTTATTGGTTTTTACTTTTTGGCTATAAAAATATCCTCCTGCTGCTAATAATACTAATAGTCCTACTGCGGAGTAAAATAATTTATTCCTTTCAGCAACTTTTAATTTGTTCTCAGTTTCCAATACGGTAACTTCCTTTTGTTTTTGTTTAATAGCAAATTCCTTTTCCAATTCGGCAACTTCCCATATTTTATTTTGGTCGTTTAAAGAATCATTCCATTTTTCAAACTCTTTTCTGTAGACTATGGATAGTTTATAATTCTTACGATTTTCTTCTACTACAGACATGTTTTTTGCTGTATTTTTTTTTAATCTAAAATCGGCAGTTTTTTTTGATAGTTCATAGGATTTTTGAAAATAGGGTATAGCTAAATCATCTTTATATTGTTCATAATACAAAGTGGCAATATCTCCGTAAGATCCTACCATCATTAGGGTATCTTTATTTTCTTCTTGTGTTTTCGTGCTTTTTAGTAAATAAGTTTCTGCTTTATTAAATTTTTTAAGATGCAAATAACTAATTCCTAAGTTATGCTCTACACTGCTTATTTTTATACCAAAGAATTCGGGAGTTTTAAGATGTTCAAGATCTATAAAATAAGATATGGCTTTTTGAAATTCATATTGTTCTAAGACTATTTCGCCTAAAAGCATTTTTACACGGCTATAAAATTCAAAATCTTTAGAAATTTCAGAAAGTTCTTTTTGAGCTTCTTTGAAAAGTTTTTTTTGTTTAAAACTATAGCCTCTAAAAAAATAGCAGTAATTAGTGAGTTCATTATTTCCTGTAATGGTACTCAATTGTTTCATAGCGTACACTAGAGTAGAATCCCATTTTTTTTCTAAGAAAAAGGATTGCGCTTTATGAAAATTAGCCTCCTGAATAAATTGATTACTCTTAACTTTAACTTCTCTTTCAAAAATAATTTCATTCTTTTTTTCTTGTTGAGAAAAAAGAAGATCTGGTATAATTAAAAGTAGAAAATAAAATAATGATAGAGAGTTAACTTTCATAAGCAAATTTTGAATGCTAATTTAGTTAATTTAAAAGCATAAAAAAAGTAGAGGGAATTTAGCCTCTACTTTTTTTATTTTTATATAAAAATTTTATTTTTTTATGGCTGCACAGTAGTTATTGTACCTCGCGAAGCTTTAGGGTCTTCATCCCAAACCGTAGTATTAATATTAGATGGTTTACTGTTCATTTGTATAGTAAATGAAACCTGATACGCTTGAAAATTTGTAGAGTTTCCTTCTACTGCATTATAAGTTATAAAAAAATTAGGAGTAGGGGAAATATCTTCATAATAAACATCAATTATTTGATTAGTATTTTTATCTGGAGATAGATTAGCATTGGCGTCAATAAAAACGACAGCACAAACTTCAAGAATATTTGTTCTTTCATTAAAAAATGCTTGAACAAGGGGAGGTAAGGGGGTTGTTGGACGTGGTTGAGTAAAATTAATTCCTGATTGCTTTTCTATGTTCTGAATATTCACCCCTTGAGTAGTTCCCGGTGGGCATATAATACTATTGCATGTTTCAGTTTGTGTACTCATAATAAAATGTATTTTTTGGTTAAAATTAGTTAACTGCAAAGTATAAAAATACATTCGCAAAATAAAGACAACTAAGAGAGAATTTAATACATATCTCTCTTAGTTGAATATTGGTGTTACATTCCTAATACTGTCCATTTAGAATCCATAATTCCAGCTACAGGTCCGCCTAAAGTAATGTTAACCACGCCAGCTGTATTATTAAAAGTAAAAGTTGTTGGTTCGCATCCATTGTAAAGAGTTAGTATATTACTTGTTGCATCTATGTATGCTATTGCAGTAGGAGTAGAGTTAAGTATAGAAACTACATTAGTATTCATATCATAATAAATCATTCCTCCTCCGGTGTTATTAGTACCACAGTTATTTTTAAATGCAACTGTCATTATAGCCCCAGAAGTTCCAGTTGGAATACTAATTGTTTGCCCGAAAGTAGTACCTGTAAAATGATGGTATGGTGTACTTGGTGCCGCTGGTGTTGGAGTAGCCCAAGTTGCTAACCCATTAGCATCTGAAGTTAATATTTTTCCTGCTGCTTGTGAACCATCTGTAATTTTAATAGTACCTGCAACATCTAGTTTTGCTCCAGGAGTATCAGTACCAATACCTACATTACCATCGTTTTTTATTCTTACTCTAGTAATACTATTTGTACCCAATACTAAATCAGTGTTTAATTCATTGTATACATATGCCTCATTTGCCCAATTACCGATAGTTAATCCTGCAGTTTCACTACCGTATCTATATCTTGATCTTGATTCCGTACTACCCATAATATCAAATTGTGATGTAGGGGTTGTTGTTCCAATTCCTACATTAGAACCATTACTAAAAAGGTTACTAGTTTCTACCCAATCAGTTCCATTCCAATATGTAGTGTTTCCAACTGCAGAACCATTAGCTAAATTACTTGAACCTCCTGCTGGAGTTGTCCAAGTCGCTAAACCATTTGCATCTGAAGTTAATACTTTTCCAGCACCGTGAGTACCATCTGTAATTTTAATATTTCCCGCGACATCTAATTTAGCTAAAGGATTGATTGTTCCGATACCAACATTACCCGTTTGTTGAATTACAAAACGTTCCGTGTAATCTTCTGAAGCAATTGAAAAACGGTTCACTGGGTCATATCCTAAACCTAAATTCCATTTCTGAAAATTATCACTCAACATTAATGATGCTGTTTGTCCTGCGTAATAAGTTGAGTTACTATGAACGCTTAAAAGCCTTTCTGGTGTGTTTGTGTTAATACCTACTTTAGCACCATCATTAAAAATATTACTACTATTAGTAACCCAGCTAGTTCCATTCCAAAATGGTGTGTTTCCAGCCGTTGTACCTGCTTCTAATCCTCCATTTGAGCTCCCTGAGTATAAAGCATAAGGAACACTTAATAATTGACTAGCACCGGTTATAGTGTAAGATGAACCTCCCGTAAGGTCAGTTTCTGTTTTAATATAGTAAGTACCCGTTGACCAATCAATGGTTGCAAATGTACCTGTAACTATAGTACCTGTACCTATTTCTAAACTAGCTAAACCGTTAGCGTTTGTTGTTGGTGTTTGTGTTTCTACATATACTGGAGTACCAGTATCACTTCCTTGTAATACTGAAATTTGCATTCCAACGGATTGGTTTGGAATTAAGCCGTTAGAAGCATCTCTAACAACCGCTTGGTAACTCATTTTTTGTGGTGCTTGTGCAAATACTGCTATGTTAGTTAGTAGTATTGCTATAAGAGTGTATAATTTTTTCATGCTTTTATTTTTTTAGGATTTTGAATGTTTTTATTGTTTTGTTGCCTTTGGTCACGCTTAATAAATACATAGCGCCAGGATATCTTGACATTGGAATAGAAGTATCTTTATTTTCTATTTTACCATTAGTAAGTATTCTACCTGAATAATCAAATAATTGATATGACAAACCTGAAGTGTCCGTATTACCAACGGATAGGTTTATCAAGTCGGTTGTTGGATTTGGGTATACCTTAGCATACAGGTTAATTTCATGCTCTTCAATTCCAAGTACAACTTGAATTTCAATTGGTTGCTGTACTCCTTGAGAAACTGAGCCTGAAGGATCGGAACTCGTTATGTAAAAAGCTTGCCCAACAGTATAGGAAGTACTTCCTCCAGTTCCTGTTGCATTTCCTCCCGAACTCACAGTGTTTTCTTGTGCGTTTGTTATGAGCATACCTATGCTACACAGGAACGCTACATAATACTTTGTTTTTTTGTTCTTCATAATTTTTCGTTTTTTTGTTGTAGTAAAATCACATTACTAGTTTAAAGCCAGTTGTTTGGTAGTTAGTTTAACTCATTTGTTACTAGTAGTAATACGATGTAAATAGACAATATAACGGTGGGAGTCGAGAGAAAAATGGAATAAGACGAGGGGTTTTTAGCATGAAACACTAAAAATTGGTCATAAGAAGAAATATCAAGGTTGAATACAATAGTGAAGTCTCATAAATATTCATGAAATTGTATAAAAGCAGGAAAGAAGAGAAGAAGAGGGAGGTAAAAAAATAAAGCCCCCATTGAAATGGAGGCTTTATTTAAATTTTATAATAATTACGATACGAAATCTTAACGTATTCAACTATAATAAGTAGTCGTGGATTTAATCTCTTGATAAAAATATTTGAATTACATACCAGAACAATAACATTAAAGAAGCAAATAAACCAATTGCAGCTGGTATGTATTGCTCGTTTGTGTATTTGTTTACTAAGTTAGATGTTTGGTATAAAATAGATCCTGCTGCTAAAACACACATTCCTACAGAAAACCATAACCCCATATCAAAACCGAATAATGCTCCTGCGATGATTAATCCAAGTGCAATAAAGAAACCAACTGTAAGTGCAGATTTTAAAAAAGAGAAGTCTTTTTTAGTCACAAATACTACGGCAGTTAATCCGCTAAATAAAGATAAAGTAACAATGGCTGCTTGATTTAGTAATTCCATTCCTCCCGAATACATCATTGCAATATAAATGATAGGAATAAAAATGATTGCTTCTGCAATAACATATAACCCATAAGCCATATACTGTTTGTTTTTGTCGGAAGTTTTCATAGCTGTACTTTCAGCATAGTTAGTCATAAACATAAAGCCTCCTAACATAATCAACCAACGCCATCCTTGGGTCATTGATAGCATAAAATCTACTAAAACCTCTGATTGTAATAAGAAATATTCAGCAATAAAAAATGCTAACACTCCTCCAGCAACATGACTGTAGGTTTTTTTATAAAAGGCAACTTTTGCTTCATCTGATAATGATGCTACCGGTACTAATTGTGGGTGTTGTATGTTTTCCATTATTTATTTTTAAGTTAGAAGGTAAAGATACCTTTTTTTTTATTTTGGGGTGTTAAATGTTTGCTAATAGGGTATGCAACTATAAGTAGTTTGTTATTAAACCAATATTGATTTACCATTTACTGTTTTGCTTCCATCAGAAGAAAAGTAGAAGTCTATTTGTCCCATATAAACACCGCTTTTTCCGCATTGGTTTATTAAAACATTTTCTCCAGCACTATTCTTTTCAATTGTTGGTTTTGGTAAAAGGGTATGTGTATGTCCTCCAATTATTAAATCGATATCCTTCGTGTTTCTTGCTAGTTGTAAATCGCATACTTTTTCAGGATTATTTTTGTAATTATAACCAATATGTGACAAGCAAATAACTAAATCGCATTGTTCTTTTTCTTTCAAATCACGAACAGTATCTTGAGCTATTTCTATAGGGTTTAAATACTTCGTTTCTTTATATAAACGTTTGCTTACTAATCCGTCAAGTTCAACTCCTAAACCAAACACACCTATTTTTATACCGTCTTTTATAAAAGTTTTATAAGGTTTTACTAATCCATCCAAAACTGTATTACTAAAATCATAATTAGCAGAAACAAAGTCAAAGTTAGCGTTTGGTAACTGTGAAAGAAAGCCGTTAATTCCATTATCGAAATCATGATTTCCCAAAGTAGCAACATCATATCTTAACATGGACATTAATTTGAATTCTAACTCACCACCAAAGTAATTGAAATATGGAGTTCCTTGAAAAATATCTCCAGCATCAAGTAATAAAGTATTTGGATTGTTACTTCGGATGTTATCTACTAAAGTTGCACGCCTTGAAAATCCACCAAGTCCAGGATATTTGTAGTGATTATTTGGTAAGGGTTCTATCTGGCTATGTACATCATTAGTATGTAATATAGTAATATGGGTATCTTTTGGTTTATTAAATGAACTTAATGAAAGTCCTCCTAATCCTAAAAAAGCAGTTCCTGCAGCTGTTTTTTGTATAAATGATCGTCTAGTTTGCATAAGTAAAGCGGTTATCTAGGTTAGGGATTATACTGTCTGTTTTCTTAAAATAATCAATTAATGCATTTCTAATTTTATAATCTGTTTTATGTAATGAAACAGGATTTTTAAAGAAATTCATTTTATCACCACCTTCTTGTAAATAATCAGAAGTTAATACTAAGTAGTTTTTTGTGTTATCAAAAGCGATGTTATTTATGGTTACATCTTGAAAAGTTTCCTTATTCAACTTCAATCTTAATTTTGAAATTGGATGAGCTTTTTTATTTACAAATAAATACTGAAGTAGTTCTGTTACTTTTTTACCAGATAATTCTACAACTACTAATTCATTTTCAAAAGGCATTACTTCAAAAGCATTTCTTGCCGTGATATTTCCTTTTGGTATAGGGGCTCTAATGCCTCCGTAATTAAATAATACAAAGTCAATTGATTTATTTGTTTGTTTTTCAAAAACAGGATTTCCTTGTTCAAAGCAAATATCAGCCATTAAATTACCAAGACTACTCTCTAGTTTTCCATCAATTCTAGTTAAGTCTATAGGAGTAGTGCATAAACTTTCATCTAATTGTTCGTTTAGATGCTTTTTATAAGGAGCAATAAAATCAGATATCTTTTTATTGTTGATAGTTGTACTATCAGTGATTAATTGTTTTCCTTCAACTTTATATAATGTTTTTTTACTTTTCTTGCATGCAACTGTGAAAAGCAAGGTTATAAGTATAACAAAATGTTGTGTTTTCATGCTTTTAATATTTGAATATAACTTGTATAATGGGTTTTAGGAGTGTATTTTTGCACTACAAATGTAAAGCTAATGTTTTTTAAAGGAATCAAAAGAAAATCTGCCCAAAAGTACATTGCAAATAGCTTAAAAACTAGTGCGACTCCTGCTAATGGAAAGATTTTTAGTTTGGCTATTTTGGTAGATGCATCAAAATATGATGAGTTTCCTTTCTTGAATGAAATAAGCACTGTTTTTGGAATAAAACCAGAATCTATTTCAGTTTTATATTATCATCAGGATAAAAAAATTGCCAAGCAATTTCCAGAATCAATGTTTACTGATGCTGATTTAGGTTTTAAAGGATCAATTAAAAACAAATCAGCTTCTGATTTTATCAATACGTCTTATGATGGTTTATTGAGTTTTTGGAAGGAAGATAAATTATTACTTAGCTTAGTTGCGGTACAATCTAAAGCGAAATTTAAGATTGGTTTTTCTGGAGCTAATGATGCTATAAATGATTTATCAATAACTACTGAGTTAGATGATATTAAAACATTTACATTTGAATTAAAAAAGTATTTATCCATTTTAAATAAAATATAATGAACCAGTTTGTAGGAACCGGAGTTGCTTTAGTGACACCATTTAGGAAAGATAAAAGTGTAGATTTTGAAGCTTTAGAACGTATTGTAAATTACAATATTGAAGGAGGAGTGGAATATTTGGTTGTTTTAGGAACTACCGGGGAAAGTGTTGTATTAACTAGCGATGAAAAATCTCAAGTAATTACTTGTATAACGAAAGTTAACAATAAGCGTTTACCAATGGTATTGGGTGTTGGTGGAAATAATACTGCTGATGTTGTTGCTCAGTTAAAAACTTCTGATTTATCAAATTTTGATGCAATTTTATCAGTTTCACCTTATTATAATAAACCAAGTCAAGAAGGAATCTATCAACATTTTAAAGCAGTAGCCGAAGCATCACCTAAACCGGTGATTTTGTATAATGTCCCTGGTAGAACAGCTTCGAATATGTTGCCAGAAACTATTGTAAGGTTAGCAAATGATTTTGAAAATGTTATAGCTGTAAAAGAAGCAGCAGGAGATTTGGTACAAGCCATGAAAATTATTCAAACGGCACCGAAAGATTTCTTAGTGATTTCTGGAGATGACATGATTGCTTTACCAATGACTTTAGCTGGAGGTTCAGGAGTTATTTCAGTAATAGGAGAAGGTTTGCCAAAAGAATTTTCTGAAATGATTCGTTTAGGGGTAGAAGGAAAAGTAAAGGAAGCTTATGCTTTACATTATAAAGTAGCTGACTCTATTGATTATATTTTTGAAGAAGGAAATCCTGTAGGTATTAAAGCGCTATTTCACAAATTAGGTTTATGTGAGCTAGATGTTCGTTTACCTTTGATAGAGGCTAGTGAAGGATTACAAAATAAGATTAATAATTTTATGGATAAATTATAATCTGAGTATAATTAAATAAAAATAATAAAAGCCGTCTGTAAAGATGGCTTTTATTATTTTTGAGTAAAACTAAACTACGATATGTCGAAAATTAAAGACCCTGGATTTGGATATAAAACAGCCGCTTCAGCAAAAAGGATGGTAAATGCTGATGGTAGTTTTAATTTGATTCATTTAAATAAAAAATTCTCAGTATCAGAGATTTATTCAAGACTCATAAATATGTCTTGGACTAAATTTATAAGTCTAATTTTTTTATGGTATGTAATTCTAAATCTATTTTTTGCGAGTATTTATTATGGAATAGGGATTGAGAATTTAACTATCGTTAAAGTTAGCCCATTTCAAGATTTTTTAAACGCATATTTCTTTAGTGCACAAACTTTAACAACTTTGGGGTATGGATTAATATCACCTCAAGGAAATGCTGCTGCTCTTATATCTTCACTAGAAGCTCTTTTAGGTTTAATCGGTTTTGCTTTTATGACAGGATTATTATATGGTAGATTCTCTAAACCTAAAGCAGCTATAAGGTTTAGTGAGGTTATGGTACTAAGGCCTTTTAAAGAGAAACGCGCTATTATGTTTAGGTTGATGAATAAACGTACAAATGTTATGATAGAGCCTGAAATAACCGTTACGTTGGCAATTAACGAGTTGGATGAAAAAGGAGATTTATCAAGAAAGTTTTTTAAGCTCGATTTGGAGCGTGATAAGATAATGTATTTACCAACTACTTGGACAATTGTACATACAATAGATGAAGATAGTCCGTTAAAAGATTACACTGATAAACAGATACTGAATTTAAATGCAGAGTTGTTGATTTTGATTGAATATCATGAAGATGCTTTTGCGCAAAATGTATATCAAATGCATTCTTATAGTTTTGATGATTTAAAAGGGAGTAGTAAATTTGTTCCTGCATATTATTTTGATGAAGACGGGCAAGCAATTTTAGATCATGGAAAGCTAAGTGAAACTGAAGCAGTATAGATATTTATGGATTAAAATAATTTCTAAAAAAGTTAAATTTAAGCAAATAAACTTCTCAATATAAAAATGTAGGCTATCTTCGTAAAAGAAATTGTTTTTAGTTCGATTAAAATTGATTAATTTTGCAAAATCTTTTGATTATTTATGAAGCACTTAGTATACATTATTACCATTGCAATAGGATTAAGTTCTTGTTCAGAATACCAACGAGTATTTAGAAAAGACGATATAGCACCAAAATTTGCTTTGGGTGAAAAACTATACAATGAAGGTAAAATTAAAAAAGCTCAAAACTTATTTGCTCAAATAGTACCAAACTATAGAGGGAAACCAGGTGCTGAGAAGTTAATGTATATGTATGGTAACACATTCTATTTACAAGAATATTGGGCGACATCAGTATATCAATTAGAACGTTTTACTAAAGCATATCCACGTAGTGAAAAACTAGAGGAAATGGCTTTTAAAGCAGCGAAAAGTAGCTACTATCTTTCTCCAAGATCAAGTTTAGACCAAGAGGATACTAATAAAGCGATTTTAAAACTGCAAAATTTCATAAACACTTACCCTAAGTCAGAATACTTAAAAGAGGCAAGTGATTTAGCTTTAGAAATGAATGACAAATTAGAAGAGAAAGCATATAATATAGCTAAAGGATACCATCATAGAATAAGTAGTGGTACTCAATATAGAGATGATTATAAAGCTGCAATAACTATTTTTGATAATTTTTTAAATGATTATCCAGGAACTAAGTATAAAGAAAAAGCATTATATTATAAATATGATGCAGCTTACTTATTAGCAAGAAATAGTACTGAAAGAAAAAAGAAAGAACGTTTAGAAACTGCGATTACTTATTATAATAAATGGAAAAGAGCGGCTACTGAATCAGAATTATCTGAAGCTGCTGAAGAAAGTTTTGCAGACATAAACAAACAATTAGAACAATTCAATAAATAATCATTATGGATATTAAAAATACAGATGCTCCCGTAACTACTATTACTTACGATAAAAATAAAATAGATGAGCAAACAGGTAATATTTATGAAGCAATTTCTGCAATAGCAAAAAGAGCAACACAAATTAATACTGAAATGAAAGATGAATTGGTAGAAAAACTTGAAGAGTTTGCTACATTTAATGATAGTTTAGAAGAAGTATTTGAAAACAAAGAACAAATTGAAGTTTCTAAGTTTTACGAAAAATTGCCTAAACCTCATGCTATTGCTGTTGAAGAGTGGTTAGCAGAGAAAGTTTATCATAGAGATACTACAAAAACAGAAGGATAATATATGTCAATTTTAAGCGGTAAAAATATATTACTCGGTATTACTGGAGGTATTGCCGCTTACAAAACTACATATTTAGTTAGACATTTTATAAAAGCAGGTGCACATGTTAAAGTTATCATGACACCTGCTTCTATTGATTTTGTTACCCCACTTACTTTATCAACCCTATCAAAAAATCCTGTATTATCTTCATTTACTAATGAAGATAATGACAATGATTTATGGAATAATCACGTAGATTTAGGATTATGGGCTGATTTATTTGTTGTAGCACCCGCTACGGCAAACACCATGTCAAAAATGGCAACTGGTAATTCAGATAATTTTTTATTAGCAACTTACTTATCAGCAAAATGTCCAGTATATTTTGCTCCAGCAATGGATTTGGATATGTACAAACATCCATCTACAGAAGCATCTTTTAAAGCACTAAAATCATTCGGGAATATCATAATTCCAGCTGGTTCTGGTGAATTAGCTAGTGGTTTAGTAGGTGAAGGCCGTATGGCCGAACCTGAAGATATTGTAAAGTTTATAGAAGCTGATATTTTAAGTAAATTACCATTACGAAATAAAAAAGTATTAATTACCGCTGGTCCTACCTATGAAGCAATAGATCCTGTACGTTTTATAGGAAATCATTCTTCTGGTAAAATGGGGTTTGAAATAGCTAACGCTGCCGCAAATTTAGGGGCTGAGGTAATTCTAATTACTGGACCAACGAAAGAATCTATTTCAAATTCACTAATTAAAGTCATAGCTATTACTTCTGCTGAAGACATGTACAAAGCTGCTCATGACTATTATAAAACAGTTGATGTGGCTATTTGTGCAGCAGCAGTTGCGGATTATAAACCAAAAAATGTAGCTACTCAGAAAATAAAGAAGAAGGAAACTACGTTTACAATTGAGTTAGAGAAAACTAAAGATATATTAGCTTCATTAGGAGCTATTAAAAAAGAACAGTTTTTAATTGGTTTTGCATTAGAAACAAATAATGAAATTGAAAATGCAAAAGGAAAGCTAAAAAGGAAAAATTTAGATTTTATTGTATTAAATTCGTTACAAGATAAAGGTGCTGGATTTGGGAAACCAACCAATAAGATTACTATTATTGATAAAGATGATACATTAACTTCTTTTGAGTTAAAATCAAAAAAGGAAGTGGCTAATGATATAGTTAGTTATCTTTTAAATAAAATATAAAATCATATGCGTAAGTTAATATTCGTTTTTTGTTTATTGTTAAGTAGTTCCTTTGTAAATTCTCAGGAGTTAAATTGTACTTTGGTTATTAATGCAGAACAAACGGGTAGACAAAACCAACAAATATTTAAAACTTTAGAGCGTTCATTAAACGATTTTATTAATAAAACTGCATGGACAAATAAAATCATCTCTCCACAAGAACGTATAAATTGCGGTATGGTAATTACCGTAACGGAATTTAGCGTAGATGCTTTTAAGGCTAGTATACAAGTGCAGTCTTCTAGACCAGTCTATAACTCCACATACAGTACGCCTATATTTAATTTTAATGACAAGGATTTTAATTTCAATTATGTTGAATTTCAGAATTTAACATTAAATCCTAATCAGTTTAATTCTAATTTGGTTTCTGTTATATCATATTATGCTTACGTAATATTAGGTATGGATGCTGATACTTTTTCTAAAAAAGGAGGGACAGAGTATTATGCTAAAGCAAAAAACATATTAAGTGTTGCACAGTCAAGTGGATATAAAGGATGGGCTCCGGTAGATGGAGATCAAACAAGATATCAATTGATGGATCAATTATTGTCACCCTCATACGTAGAATATAGAAACGTGTTATATGCGTATCATAGAACTGCTTTGGATGAGATGAATGCCAATCAAAAAAAAGCAAAAGAACGTATTATTTTAGCATTAAATCAATTTAAAAAAATGAATGCACGTCGTGCAAATTCATTCTTACAACGTACTTTTTTTGATGCTAAAGCTGATGAAATTGAACAAATATTTAGTGGTGGACAAAGTGTAAAAATCACTGATTTGGTTGATTTACTCAATAGAGTTTCACCAAATAACTCTTCTAAATGGAGTAATATTAAGTTCTAGTTTAAAAGTCGTTTAGCTTTATTTTTCATACTTAAAAATCAATCATTGTTAACTAACCTTTCCATAAAAAACTTTGCGCTAATTGATGCTTTAGAGGTGTCTTTTACGGATAAATTTTCAATTATCACTGGTGAAACTGGTGCAGGTAAATCTATATTACTTGGTGGATTAGGATTGATTTTAGGAAAAAGAGCAGATTTATCTGTTATAAATGACACCGATAAAAAGTGTGTTGTTGAAGCTCAGTTTGATATTGCTAATTACAAACTTGAAAGGTTATTTAAAAATTCAGAACTTGATTATGATGCTAACACAATTATTAGGAGAGAAATACTTCCTTCTGGTAAATCAAGAGCATTTATAAACGATTCTCCAGTGTCCTTACAAGTTTTAAAAAATATTAGCGAGCAATTAATTGATATTCATTCACAGCATCAAACAGGTCAATTAACGGATAATTCATTTCAATTTGAAGTGATTGATGCCTTAGCTAAAAATGAAACTAATTTATCAAAGTATAAAATAGCTTTAGGCTTATATAAAAACGAATTACGCGAGTTAGAGGATTTATATGAATTGCAAAAAACATCTAATGAATCTCATGATTACAATTCGTTTTTATTAAATGAGTTGTTAGATGTAAAGCTAGATAAATTGGATCAAGAGGCTTTGGAAGAAGAGCTTGAGCAGTTGAGTAATGTTGATACTATTGAACAGCAGTTATCACATGCAAATCAGCTGTGTTCAAATGATCAGGTAGGTGTTTTGAATTCGTTGACAGAATTAAAATCTGTATTGCGTAGTATTTCTGATTTTTCTACAGATTATAAATCAATATTTGATCGAGTAGAATCGGTCCAAATTGAGTTAGAAGATGTTTTTGGAGAAATTGAAACTTCTCAGCAGAATATTGTGGCTAATCCTGAACGATTGCTATCGGTTACAGAGGTCTTAAATAAGCTTCAGAGTTTATTGCAAAAGCATCATGTAGCTTCGGTAGAAGAATTGTTGATAATCCAAAATGAATTAGATGACAAAGTTTGTGTTGTTGCTAATTTAGATGAAACAATAGCGACTAAAAAAGTTATAGTTGCAGAAAAGGAATCGATTGTAGTTTTATTAGGAAACCAATTGCATGAAAAACGTACTATTGCCATACCGAAATTAGTTAAACAGTTAGAGAAAATATTGAATAACTTAGGGATGGAAAATGCCAAGTTTGAAATTTCTGTGATTCAAGAGCCTAATTTTCTAACGAATGGTAATGATGTATTGTCATTTTTATTTTCAGCAAATAAGGGAGGTAACTTTAATGAACTTAAAAAAGCAGCATCTGGTGGAGAATTATCTAGGATTATGCTGGCAATAAAAGCTATTTTATCTAAATACAAACATTTACCAACTATAATGTTTGATGAAATTGATACAGGAGTATCTGGTGATGTTGCTCATAAAATGGGTATGTTAATGCAGTATATGAGTGAAAATATGCAAGTATTTAGTATTACGCATTTATCTCAAATTGCTAGTAAAGGATCCAGTCATTTTAAAGTGTACAAAGAGGATGTTGATGGAAAAACAAAATCTAACTTGAAACACTTATCTTATGAAGAAAGAGTAAATGAAATTGCTGAAATGATAGGAGGTAAAGAACTTACTGAAACGGCTTTAAATCACGCGAAAGAATTATTGAGCAATTAATTATTGTCTTTTCGACTATTCTTTTTTATACTCTTCAAATTTAATTTTTCTTGTTTTTAACCCACTAGAAGGTTAAATTTACTTTTGACTTCACTTTAAAAATAACATTAATTAACTCATACCTCGTCTGTTTTACTGAGGATGTTGATCATTTAATTCATTTTGTATTATGGCACAAATTTCAAAATCTTCAAATACTTTTCTAAAAGCCTTGGCTAAAAATAATAATAGAGAATGGTTTGCTGATCATAAGCAAGAATTTAAGGAACATGAAAAAGATGTTAAACTATTTTTTCAAGTAGTATTAGAAAAGCTAGCTACAACAGATGATATAGAGGCATATAAAATGATGCGTATTTATAGAGATGTTCGTTTTTCAAAAGATAAAACACCATATAAAGCACGTTTCGCAGGAAGTTTTAAAAGAACATCTGAACGATTAAGAGGTGGGTATTTTTTAAATTTAGAACCTGGAAATTGTGCTGTAGGCGGTGGGTTTTACGGACCAAATCCAGCAGATTTATTGCGTATACGTAAGGAGTTTGAATTAGATGCTTCTGAAATAAATGAAATTTTAGCAGACAAAAATTTTAAAAAAATATTTCCTAATGGTATTCAAGGAGAAGGAGTAAAGACTGCTCCAAAAGGATTTGATAAAAGTAATGAAGCTATTGAATTGATTAGAAAAAAGCAATTCTATGTAATGAAATCGTTTACAGATTCTGAAATGACTTCTGATAAATTTGTAGATGAAGTGGTTAAGGTGTTTTTAACACTTCGCCCTTTTTTTGATTATATGAGCGAAGTATTAACTACAAATTTAAATGGGGAATCAATTTTAGAAGATTAAGCAGTTTTAGATAAATCTTCCGGGTATTCTAATACTAAAATATTGTCTTTCAATCGTTCAATAACTAAATTCATCATACGCTTGTTTAAGGCAGAAGAATTTTGAATGTATTGTTTGTATTCTTCTAATGAAAACACGCCAATAATCATCCCTTTTAATGAGTTCCTGAACTTAACGTCTCGTTGAATTGCATTCTCTATGTAATGCAATTTCTTGTCAGTAGAAAGGCTGTAAAATACGTTTTTATGTTTTTTAACGTAATTTTTAAATCCTTCAAGAAGCAACTCTTTTTGAAATTTAATAGCCGGTCGTAAAGTAGCGTTTTGAAAATACTCACCTGTCGACATATTGTTATTAAGTGTAGTGGTTTTCACACCTAATCTAATCTTTAATAAATCATTTGTTCTGTTATCCATAATTTATAAAGTATTGGTTTACTCTAAATTACAAATTATTATAATTGATAAACGAAGTGTATAGTGCTAGTTATCAACTAAGTTGTGAACAAAAAAAAGCGATTCCGAAAGGAACCGCTTTTAAATAATATGTTAATTCTTGTGATTAAAGTCCTCGAGCAGTAAGTACTTCAATTAATTTAGGGCTTGATGGTCTAGGAGCATCAGCATCAACAATATTTCCTTTAGGGTCTAATAATAAAAACCTTGGAATAGAGTTTACACCATATTCAGTAGCAAAAGTAGAACTGAATCCATTATCGGCAAATAGTTGAACACCTGTCAATTCTTTATCAGCTACCATTTTTTGCCAACCTTCATGAGCGGCAAGTGCTTTAGCTTCTTTAGTTTCACCTTCATAACCTCTACCGTCATCAAGAGAGATACTTACGAACTCGATGTTTTTACCATGATATTTTGCTTCAACTTCTTTTAAAGAAGGAATTTCTTTTTTACAAGGTCCACACCAAGTAGCCCAAAGATCTACATATACATATTTCCCTTTTAAATCAGCTAAAGATGTTTTTCCACCTTTAACATTTTCATAGTTTTCAAATGAAGGAGAAGGAGTGCCAATTAAAGCTTTCATTTTATTTTTAGCAGTGAACATTTGTGCTAATTGAGCAGACATACCTTCTAGAGATTTAGATTGATTTGCTACTGTAGCGCTATCTAATAAATCACTTGAAGAATTTAATGTTTCCATGTATTCTTTTTTGAAAGCTTCTATTCCGGTATCAAAACCTGCTTGATCTCCAGAAATAAGTGTTTCGTAGTCTAAGTTCTCTTGTAATAAAATAAGCTTAGCAAATAATTCATTTGCTTTTGCACCATCACCTGTAAAAGCAAGTGATTTGTCAAATTCTGTTGCATCAACAGTCATATTAAAATGCTGACCGTTTTTTACATATACTTGTGCATATTGATTTCCAGCTAAAGCTACATAATCACCAGCGTCTAATCGTAAGGTATCTGTAAAAACACCATTTTCATCTAAGGTGATTTCTTTTTTAAGATCTCTTCCTTTGTAGATCATTAACTTATCACCTTCTTTATTAGTTATTTTTCCAGTGAATAATGTATAATCTACTGGTTTTACTTCTTCTTTTTTACAAGAAACAATAGCTAAAGTTGCTAAAGCGAAAACAATTTTTTTCATTTCAATTTTATTAGGTTAATAGTAATCTGCTTGATATTATAGTTATAAAATTCTAGCAGTTTAAATTTAGAAAGTTTAAAAATACGAGAAAATCTATTAAGTTTTGATAATTACGTATAATAATGTTTGGAAATCAATTGAGCAAAGTCGATTTTTGATGTCCAAATCAAAGAATTTAAATATGATACATTACATAGGTACAAGTCACTTAAGCTTATCTGATATACAGACGATACTTTTAGAAGAAAAAAATATTGCTTTATCAGAAGAAGCTATTGAAAATATTCAGAAATGTAGAGCTTATTTAGATGATAAAATGGAGCGTGAATCTGCTCCGATTTATGGTATCAATACCGGATTTGGTTCTTTGTGTGATGTGAAAATTGAAAAAGAAAACTTAACATTATTGCAAGAAAACCTTGTAATGTCTCATGCGTGTGGGACAGGTGATAGAGTTCCGAATGAGATAGTAAAGTTAATGTTGTTACTTAAAGTTCAAAGTTTAAGTTACGGACATTCTGGAGTTCAGTTGGTAACTGCGGAACGATTAATAACCATGTTTAATGAAGGAATATACCCAGTAATATATACTCAAGGATCATTAGGTGCGTCTGGAGATTTAGCGCCATTGGCTCACTTAGCATTACCATTAATTGGTGAGGGGACAGTTGTATACAAAGGTGAAGAAATTTCTTCTTCGGAGTTGTTTAACAAATTAGGTTGGGCAAAAATTATATTACAATCTAAAGAAGGTTTAGCATTGTTAAACGGAACTCAGTTTATGAGTGCTTATGGAGTGCATAACTTATTAAAAGCATACAAATTATCTTACTTTGCTGATGCAATTGGAACTATTTCATTAGAAGGGTTTAATGGTAATAAATCACCATTTTTAACATATTCTCATATTATTCGCCCTCATAACGGTCAGTTACAAACTGCTGAGCGTATACTTTCTTTCTTAGATGATAGTGAGTTAATTGAACAAGAAGGAAAAGCAGTTCAAGATCCTTATTCATTCAGATGTATGCCACAAGTACATGGAGCGTCAAAAGACACTTTAGCATTTGTAAAGAAAACATTTGAAACGGAGATTAATTCGGTAACTGATAATCCGAATATTTTTATTGAAGAAGATATGATTATTTCTGCAGGGAATTTCCATGGTCAACCATTGGCTTTAGGGGCTGATTATTTAGCTATTGCAGTTGCAGAACTAGGAAGTATTTCTGAACGTAGAACTTATCAGCTTATTTCTGGTTTAAGAGGATTACCAGCGTTTTTGGTAAAAGAACCAGGATTAAATTCAGGATTTATGATTCCACAATATACAGCAGCTAGTATTGCAAGTGCGAACAAACAGTTGTGTACACCATCTAGTATTGATTCTATTGTGTCAAGTAACGGGCAAGAAGATCATGTAAGTATGGGAGCTAACGGAGCTGTAAAATGCAAGACAGTAATAGACAACGTAGAGCGTATTTTAGCAATTGAATTATTAAATGCTACTCAGGCATTAGAATTTAAAAGGCCATTAAAATCATCTCCATTTATTGAGAGTTTGGTTGAAGCTTACCGTAAAGAAGTTTCTTTTGTGGAGGTAGATAGATTATTACATAATGATATTCAAAAATCAATCGCCTTTATTCAAAATTTTGTATTGGATAAAGAAGTGTTGTTTGGTTAAAATATAAGTATTAAAATATATAAAAAAAGAGCTACATAATTGTAGCTCTTTTTTTTATCTTTTAATTTCAAATGAGTTGAATTGCTTTTTAGTATTCAATTTGAGAATCTTAACATCAGTAACCTTGGATAGGGGAGATCCTTCGTATTGAAGCCAATGTATAAACATATCTAGCTCTTGTTTTTCTCCCGTAACCTCAATAAAGACCGATCCGTCATTTTGATTAGTTACATAACCGTAAAGTCCTAATTTATTGGCTTTCTCAAAAGTAAATTTTCTAAACCATACTCCTTGAACTTTTCCAATGACTGTAATTTGTATACGATTCACTAAATTACTGGTATTGGGTTTTTGTATTCATTTATGGCAACAAAAGTAAAGTGCCCTGTAACTGCAAGCTCTCTTTCATCTGAGTACATTCTTTCTGTAAAAATGTCTACTTGAATTTTACAACTTGTAGTTCCTACTTTTACAACCTTGGCTACCAATTCAATAATACTTCCTTCAGGAATTGATTTGTCAAAATCTATTTTATCTGATGATATGGTTACCATTCTTTTTCTACTAAATCTAGTAGCGCATATAAATGAAGCTTCATCCATTAACTGAAGTGCAGTTCCTCCAAATAATGTTCCGTAATGATTTGTTGTATTAGGAAAAACAGCTTTAAAAATTCTAGTTTCTGAAAGTTTTATTCGTTCATCAAGTGTCATAAAAATGGTTTTATTATTGTCTACTACTATTATATAATGACTAAGTAGTTTGTTTATAAAGCAATCAATTAAAGTTATACTAATAAAGGTATAAAAAATTATTACTTTACTTATTTTTGCGGTAAAGATAGTAATATGAATATTATAGATAGCCTTAATTGGCGTTATGCTACTAAAAAATTTGATGCAGATAAATATGTGTCAAATGATAAGTTGGCAATATTAAAAGAAGCATTTACACTTACACCAACATCATATGGTTTACAGCCTGTTAAGTTGGTAATAGTTAGTAATAAAGAGTTACAGAAAGAGTTGGTGCCACATTCATTTAATCAAGAGCAAGTTGCACAAGCATCTCATGTATTGGTTATTTGTATTGAGAATACCATTGATGAGGCTTACATTAGGGCACATTTTGAAAACGAAAAGAGTATTAGAGGAACTTCTGATGAAGTAATAGATTCTTTTAGGTCTTATTTAATTAATGATTTCTCAGGTAAAAAAGAAAGTGATATTAAAGAATGGGCTACTAAGCAAGCCTATATTACTTTAGGTAATTTGTTAACTGTTTGCGCATTAGAGAAAATTGACTCTTGCCCAATGGAAGGGTTTCTGCCAGAAAAGTATAATGAATTATTGAACTTGAAAACTATTGGATTATCTTCGGTATTAGCATTGCCGATTGGTTATAGAGCAGATGAAGATGTGTTTTCTAAATTTAAAAAAGTAAGAAAATCAGTCACAACTAATGTAATTACAATATAATTTTTGGTAAGGTTATTGTGATGTATATTATAGTGAGTTAATAAAAATTGAAGTAGATGAAGAATATCTTAGTTATAGTATTGTTATTTATTAGTACGTTGTTTTATGCACAAGAGCATGATCAACGTTTAAAATGGGAAACTGATTTTGATGTGGCAAAAGCCAAAGCAAAAACTAGTGATAAACCTATTTTGATATTGTTCACAGGAAGTGATTGGTGTCCACCATGTAAAATGTTGAAAAAAGATTTTTTCCATTCGGATGCATTTGTTGATAAATCTAAAAAGTTTGTATTATTACTAGTAGATTTCCCAAGAAATAAAGAGTTAATTACACCAACTCAAGAAGCTGCTAATAAAGTTTTAAATTCAAAATATGGAGTAAGATCTCTTCCAACAGTTATTGCTGTGAATCATAAAGGAGAAGTTCTTGATAAAATTAAAAGCTATAATTCAGGTAGAGATACTCGCTATCATTTTGAGTTTATAGACAAGCTTTAAAATATAGTTGATATCTTATTATATAAAAAAAGGAACGCATATTGCGTTCCTTTTTTTATATAATAAGTTTGTTTTTTATTCGTAACTAGTATAGTCAACGATTTCTAACCCATATCCAATCATACCTACACGTTTTTCATGTTGATTAGTATTAGATATTAAATTTAGTTTATGGATGTCTAAATCGTGTAAAATTTGAGCTCCGATACCAAAATCTTTTATATCCATCTTTATTCTTGGTGCTCTAATGTTACCTTCAGATTGGTTTGATTTTAATTTCTCTAATCTACTTAATAAGTTTAGAGAAGGGCTTTCCTGATTGATAAATACATAAGCTCCTTTTTCTGATTTGTTAATCAATTCAAAAATTCCTTCTAATTTTTTGTCTGTATTAAAAGTAAGCGTATCTAATATATCATTGTTCACTAGAGTAGAGGTTACACGAACTGTGACTGCCTCATCCTGTGTCCAAGTACCTTTAGTTAAGGCTAAATGCACTTGATTGTTTGTTGTTTGTTTGTAAGCTCGTAATCTATAGCTTCCAAAACGAGTCTGTATTTCAAAATCTTCTTTTTTCTCAATTAATGAGTCGTGTTCCATTCTGTAAGCAACTAAGTCTTCAATAGAAACAATTTTTAAATCAAACTTTTTCGCAACTTTAATTAATTGAGGTAAACGAGCCATAGATCCATCATCATTCATGATTTCTACAATTACTCCTGCGGGTTTTAAGCCTGCTAAACGAGCAAAGTCAATTGCTGCTTCAGTATGTCCAGTTCTACGTAAAACACCACCTTCTTTAGCTTTTAGAGGGAAAATATGCCCTGGTCTGTTTAAATCGTGTGGTTTAGTATCTTCTTTAACTAAAGCTTGAATAGTTAGCGCTCTATCGCTTGCGGAAATACCAGTTGTAACACCTTTTCCGTTTAAGTCTACAGAAATAGTAAATGCGGTTTCCATAGGATCAGAACTATTACTAGTCATCATGTTCAATTTCAACTCATCACATCTTTTTTCAGTAAGAGGGGCGCAAATTAATCCTCTACCATGAGTAGCCATAAAGTTGACCATTTCAGGAGTTATTTTTTCAGCAGCAGCTAAAAAATCACCTTCATTTTCTCTGTCTTCATCATCAACAACAATAATTACTTTTCCTTGTCTGATATCATCAATTGCATCATGTATGCTGTCAAGTTGAATTGTTGAGTTGTTATTCGTTCCTGTCATTTTGTTCTTGTTAAGTAAGATTAGAATCTCCTTTTTTGTTTTTTGATAATTTGTTCCAAATAGAACTAAAAAACATTGTTATCCCGTCAGTGTTAAATACTCCTTTATCAGAAGTAGCATTTCGGGTTAATATAATTCCTAATGGAAGTATTACAATGGTTGATAACCAAGCTCCCAATAATGTTGGTATCGCTCCTTTTTCTGCACTGTTTTCTGCAAAAATACCAATAAAATAATATGTTAAAAATAATAAAATAGCTAATACCATAGGTAGGCCCATTCCTCCTTTTCTAATAATGGCTCCTAATGGAGCTCCAACGAAAAATAATATAAAACAAGAAAATGCTAATGAGAATTTTTTATGAAACGCAATTTTGTGTAAATTTAAATTAGAGGTTTTAAAAAGCAATAATTTCTCTCGGAACTCTATTTGTAAATAAGTAGCTCCACTATTACTGCTTGCTAGTTGGTAAATAGCTTTTCTTTCATTTTTATTAAAGAGACTAATTAAATCTTTGTTAAAAATGGGTAAAGTATCTTTTTCAATATTTTGCCCTCTTTTAATAGAAACCTTGTTAAACGTATCCTCTTTTGATGTTTTTTTCCTGATTAATGTAGTATCAGAATTTAATTTCTTTTTTATTTTAGTTTTTTTGGTCTTGTGTAACAGATATCCGTTATAAATGTTGTTTAAATCTTTGTTGTTCTCAGAAGATATTTTTTGTTCCAATGAATCGATAGTTGGTATTAATTCATTGATTTTTAACATTCGGTATGTAACTACATTTTCAACAGTATCGGTTTTATTTAACTTTGATAAGTCAAAATTTTTAGTATACTTTTTAAAGTAGCTTTTTGCGTGGGGTCTCTTTTTTCTTTTTAATCGATCTTTGGTATGGATATCATTGTAATAATTACCATCGTGCAATATTAACTGTAATGTGTTTGTTTTTTTATTAGATGCAATTTCGCCGGTTTTGGCTTTTATTACAGTGGTGTTTTTGTTGTTTTCGGTAAAGAATACAATGACATTTTCTAGTAAATTACCTTTGTCACCAGTTTTTTTATCTACTTTGATTGTGATTTTATCACCAATAGAGTTGAATTGGCCTTCTGCAATAGCCATTTCAGGAGATTGAACTGCGATTTGCCTTCTAAGGTTCCTTGATTTATATTCACCCCAAGGCACAACATTGTTTGCAAAGAAAAATGTTGTAATACTTAAGAGAAGTATAAAAACTGAAACACCTCTCATAGCACGTTGTAATGAAATCCCAGCAGATTTCATTGCAGCAAACTCATAGTTTTCAGCAAAATTCCCGAAAATCATTATTGAAGTTAACAGTATCGTTAATGGGAGTATAAGTGGTACTAGGGTAGGGAGTAGGTAAATTAAAAACTTAAGAACAATTATTAAGTCTAAGTCTTTACCTGCTAATTCTTTTACAAAAAGCCAGACTGATTGTAAAATAAAAATAAAAATAAGTATAGTAAAAACACTAAAAAAGGTTTTTAAAAACGTAGTTAAAATGTATCGGTCTAGTATTTTCAAAATGTGCCTTACTCGTTAAAATAGTACTCGTTGTATTTATTCCTGTCAAAAATAAATAAACTTTCCGAGATAGGTTGATTAGTTTTAAAACTATTAACAGTTAAAGTTGTAACTGAACCATTTTTTCCAGTATGTATTGTATTATAAATGTTTTTTGTATTGGAGTCAATTCCTAAAAGGATGTACTTGTTCTCAGAGTTAGTGTCAATAGGGATCAATTTTACGTATTGTATTGAGCGCCCTTTAATAGGCAACTTCTTGTCCCATTTATAGATATACCCCTCTTTGAAAAAAGATAGCATTTTTGAAGGTGTATTCATGTTGTCTTCTTCATCGGAAGCATTTGTTACGGTAATTTCTTCATCTTCACTATTGATGGTGTATAATTTTTGACCGTCAAAAATACTTGTTACTCCCAGTAGATTTAATTGGTATTGTTCTTTTTTTAAATAAACAGTTCCTTTATAACTTTGTTCTATATTTTCAATTTCATTAGTTAAGCTGTATTTAAAATCAATACTAATGTTTTCGTAGTTTTTTACGTTATTAGATACTTCTTCTAAATATTTTTTTGCCTTCTCTGAGCTTTGTGAAAACCCTGAAATACTAATTGATAGTATTAAACATATTGCTAAATATTTTTTCATAATTGTCTTATTATTCGTTTGCTAATAATTGATCGAGTGCTATTAAATCTGGTACAAGAACTAGTCTAGCTTTACTACCTTCAAAAGGACCTACTATACCAGCAGCTTCTAATTGATCAATAAGTCTACCGGCCCTGTTATAACCTAATTTTAATTTACGTTGTAATAAAGAAGCTGATCCTTGTTGTGCTGTAACTAGTACTTCTGCAGCTTCTCTAAATAGTTTGTCACGCTCTGATATGTTATTATCAAGATTCGTGCCACCTTCCTCACCTATATACTCAGGTAGTAAATAAGCATCAGGATATGCTTTTTGAGAACCAATAAATTCTGTTATTTTTTCAACTTCAGGAGTGTCAACAAAGGCACATTGAATACGTATTAGCTCGTTACCTTGTGTGTATAACATATCACCTCTACCAATTAATTGGTTAGCGCCTCCTGTATCTAAGATGGTTTTTGAGTCAATTCCAGTCATTACTCTAAAAGCAACTCGAGCAGGGAAATTGGCTTTTATCATACCTGTAATAACATTTACCGATGGACGTTGAGTTGCTATAATTAAATGAATACCAATTGCACGTGCTAATTGTGCTAAACGAGCAATAGGTGTTTCAACCTCTTTACCTGCAGTCATAATTAAATCAGCAAACTCATCTACTACTAAAACGATATAAGGTAGGAATTTATGTCCGTCATTTGGGTTTAATTTACGCTCCTTAAACTTTTTATTGTATTCAACAATATTTCTGCAATAGGCATTTTTAAGCATTTCATACCTATTATCCATTTCAATACATAGTGAGTTTAATGTATTGATTACTTTTGAATTATCGGTAATTATAGCTTCTTCACTATCGGGTAATTTTGCTAAATAGTGACGCTCAATTTTGTTGAATAAAGTTAGTTCTACCTTTTTAGGATCAACTAAAACAAATTTTACTTCAGCAGGGTGTTTTTTGTATAATAGTGAGGTTAAAATACAATTTAATCCTACAGATTTTCCTTGTCCCGTAGCACCTGCCATCAATAAGTGGGGCATTTTGGCTAAATCAACAACGAGGGTTTCATTACTAATAGTTTTACCAAAAGCAATAGGTAACTGCATTTCTGCTTCTTGAAAATTCTTAGACGCAACTGCTGAGCGCATAGAAACCATTTGAGGTTTTTTATTAGGAACTTCAATACCTACCGTACCTTTACCTGGCATTGGTGCAATAATTCTAATTCCTAACGCTGCTAATGATAGAGCTATATCATCCTCTAGGTTTTTTATTTTCGATATACGAACACCAGCTTCTGGAACAATTTCATATAAGGTTACTGTAGGACCTACAGTAGCTTTTATTGTAGAAATTTCAATTTTATAATTTCGTAGTGTGGTGACTATTTGGTTTTTGTTGTTTTCTAATTCTTCTTGATTTATAGTGATTCCTTTTCCTCCAGTGTAATCTTTTAACAAATCAATTGTAGGGAATTTAAAGTTGCTCAATTCCAAAGTTGGGTCAAACTCTCCAAAATCTGCTACTAATTTATCGGATAGATTATCAGCAACAGTTTTTTCTTCTTCCATCACTTCAACTTTCATTGATAGGTCATCATCATCCGAACTATTAATGATTAGTTCTTCTTTTGAGGTTCCTTGTTCAATAATTGGTTTCTCTATTTCAATAGGTTGTTCTTCTGATAGAGGTATTTCTTTGGAAACAGTATTTTTATTTACAAATTCTGAAATAATAGCTTCATCAGAATCTTCAATAATTGGTTTGTCGTTTTGTATGGTTGCTTCTTCTTCTTCTTCTTCTTCTTCTTCAGGTTGAATTGTAGTAGTGTCTTCTTTCTTTGAATTATTTAGAAAAGAACTAATAACATCTGTTGTTATTTTAAATCGAGTAATTAGATAAGTTAAAAAGAAAAATAATAATAAAATAGCAGTTCCTATTTTTCCTAGATAATCTTGTAAAAAATCATTTGTTTCAAAACCAATTGTTCCACTTAAAATTGAAGTATTAAAAAAGCCTAAAAATATAGAAATCCAAATAGCTACAAGTGTTCCCCAAAACCATCTTTTTTTTAATGCTTCAATACTAGTACCTAAAAGTACTGTAATACCAGATAAACTTGTAAGAGCTGCAAATATGATAGAAGCTATACCAAATCCTTTATAAATAAAAAAATGAGATATTGTTGCTCCGAAAATATTAGTTGCATTTTCCGTGTTAGTAGTACGTGATAAGTGTCCTATTTCACTTTGATCAGCTTTCCAAGAAAAAAGATAGGATACAAAAGCGATACACATCAATATCCCTAAAAGAAACAAGAAACTACCTAAAATAGTTTTATGCTGTTTGTTTAGTATAATTGATGGTAAAGTGAATTTCTTTACCTTATTTTTAGTGACTTTTTCTTTTTTCTTTTTTGACATTATATAATAAACGTTTTATAGGGCAATTATTTTCGGGATATATATAATTAGACCAATTATTGTAGCTGCAATTGCTGCAATAAAAACAGCACCTGCGGCTATATCTTTTATTAATCCTATTTTATTATGGAATTCTGGATGAATGAAATCTGCTATTTCCTCAACAGCGGTATTTAATCCTTCAATACTTATAATTAAACCAATAGAAAGTAATTGAAACATCCATTCTGTTGAAGATATTTCAAAGTAAAAGCCTAAAATAGTTAATAATATAGCAATAGTAAATTGAACTTGAACACTAGCTTCTGTACGAAGTAAAATAAATGCGCCTTTCAGGGCATATTTAGCACCTTTCATTCTACCAAGAATAAAACTATCTTTTTGTTTTGTCATGTTGTAGAACTTAAAGAGCTTCGAAAGCAGCTTTGTAATTTGGTTCGTCAACAATTTCTGCTACCTGTTCTGTATGAGTAATTACACCATTTTCGTCAATTACTACAATAGCTCTAGAATGTAAACCTTCTAACGGACCATCAATAAAATCTAAGCCATATGTTTTTCCGAAACTATTGTTTCTAAAATCAGATAGATTAATAACGTTTTCTAATCCTTCAGCTCCACAAAAACGTGCTTGTGCAAAAGGTAAATCTCTTGAAATACACAATACAGTTATATCGTCAATTTCATTTAATTCTTTATTGAATTGACGTACTGACTGTGCACATGTTCCAGTATCGATACTTGGGAAGATATTTAAAACAACAGCTTTTCCTTTATAATCACTTAATTTTGCTGTTGATAAATCAGTTTTCACTAATGTAAAATCAGGTGCTTTACTACCGATTTTTGGTAAATTCCCTGATGTATTTATATTGTTTCCTTTTAAAGTTACAGTTGCCATAATAGTTTGTTTTATAAGTATATCAAAGTACGTTAAAATCTATTGATTACCGAAAGAATTATTAATAAAATTCTATTAAATTATAAGTATGTATTGATAAGATATTTACCAAAGTATTTTGATTTTAGTTTGCTCAAGTAAGTTAAAAATCAAGTATGGTATTAACATAAAAAAAGCGCTCCTAAGAGCGCTTTAAATTTCTATATGGAGATAGAATTATTTTTGTTGTGCTAAGTATTCAGCAGTTGCAGCATGGTTAGCTTGCATTCCATCTTTTCCTTTGCTCCAGTTTGCAGGACAAACTTCTCCGTTAGCTTCAAAAAATTGTAAAGCATCAACCATACGTAAAGCCTCATCAACGTTTCTACCTAATGGTAAATCGTTTACTAATTGATGACGTACCATTCCTTCTTTGTCAATTAAAAATAATCCTCTGTAAGCAATTAACTCACCTTCAGCAACCATTAAACCTTCTTCGTTGTAATACATATCACCTGCTAAAACATCGTAATTTGCAGCGATAGTTTTGTTAGTATCAGCAACTAAAGGATACGTAACACCTTTAATACCACCTTGTCCTTTTTCTATTTGTAACCATCCGTAGTGAGATTGCTCAGTATCTGTAGATACACCAACAACAGCTACATTTCTTGATTCAAAATCAGCTAGTTTTTCTTGAAAAGCGTGTAATTCAGTTGGGCAAACAAAAGTGAAATCTTTTGGGTAGAAAAATAAAATTACATCTTTCTTTCCTAAGTATTGTTCTAAAGAAAAGTTTTCAGCAAACTGATTTCCGTTGATTACTGCTTGCGCATTGAATTGTGGTGCTTTTTTTCCTACTAATACAGCCATGTTATATTTTTTTAAATTGAATGTTAATTTTTCTCATGCAAATATACGTATCAATATTACGTTACTACAGGATGTTTTATTTAATTTTTTGATGAAGCTATAAAGAAACTTTATTTCGCTTTTAATTCCCTTATTTTGATGTTTAAAGCAGCAAAAAATAAAGTCATAAATGGACTTAACCAGTTAAATATTGCGTAAATGAAGTATTCACCAACACCAACACCTAATACTCCAGATTGATATGCACCACAGGTATTCCAAGGTATTAATACTGAGGTAACGGTTCCAGAATCTTCTAATGTTCTACTTAAATTTTCAGGAGCTAACCCTTTATCTTCATAAGCTTGCTTAAACATTTTTCCAGGTATTACTAAAGCTAAATATTGGTCAGAAGCAATCGTATTTAATCCTAAACAACTGATTACTGTAGTGGCAAATAATCCAAAAACAGAATCGGCTAGTTTCAATAATGAACGGGTGATTCTAGCTAAAGCACCAATACCATCCATAATACCTCCGAAAACCATTGCGCAAGCAATTAAATAAATAGTCCAAAGCATCCCATTCATTCCTCCAGAGCTAAACAATTCGTTTAATTTCTCATTATCAGTAACAATAGCAGTATCTGATAAAATAGAATTGATAATTGCGTTAAAATTTGAGTCTGAAAGCTGTGCTAAAACTTCTCCTTGAAAAATAATTGAAAAAATTGCGGCTAAAAAAACTCCAGTCCCTAATGCTATTAACGGTTTTGTTTTAGCTAAGATTAAAGTAATAACAGCTAATGGTACAATAAATAAGTATGGAGTGATATTAAATGTATTATCTATAGAATTTAATAAATTACTAATATCAGCACTACCAGTTGTCGTAATGGTCATACTCATAATGCTAAAAGCGATTAAAGTAATAACAATTGTTGGCACAGTGGTATAAGCCATGTATTTTATATGGGTAAACAAGTCAGTTCCGGCCATTGCGGGAGCAAGGTTTGTTGTATCACTTAACGGAGACATTTTATCTCCAAAATAAGCGCCTGAAATAACGGCTCCGGCAATCATACCTGTTGGAATTCCTAATGCTGATCCAATACCAATTAAAGCAATACCTACTGTAGCAGATGTTGTCCAAGAACTACCAGTAGCGATAGAAATAATAGCAGCAATAATAACCGATGCTGGTAAAAATATAGCTGGACTTAATACTTGTAAACCGTAATAAACCATCGCTGGAATAATACCGCTTATTAACCATGTCCCTGCTAAGGCACCAACTAAAAATAAAATCATAATTGGAACGAAAACGCTTTTAAGGTTTTCCCAAATTTCCATAACCATCGTATTTAAAGTAACTTTATTTTTAAGACCAATAATTGCAGTAATTCCACCAGCAATTAACAGAATAAATTGATTAGAGTAGTCACCTAACCACGCGCCATCTTTAACAAAGATGTTGTAAGCAAGCATAAACATTAAGATAACTACAGGAATTAATGCTTCCCAAATATTTAGCTCTTTATTTGATATAATTTTTTGGTCTTCTATCTTTATTTCAGATAAATTTTTATCGTCTTGCATTTTTGCTACTTTTTTAAGTGGGGTAATGTTACGATTTTAATGGCTTTTGTGCAAGAAAAAACCGCATAGCTATAAGTTATGCGGTTGTGTGTAATTTTAATGTACCAGTATTAACTTGCTAGCTTTCCAATCATTCTAACCTCATTTTTAATTGTATTGAAGTTAGGAGAGTGTTTAGTAACACGTTCCATTAATGTATTGTATTGCTCTTGTGTTCCGTTTCCTTTTACGTTAAAAATAAATTTTAGCTCAGGAAATCCTACACAAGAATCATTGTTTAGACCTAGGAAGCCTTTTAAGTCTAGTTCGCCATCGATCTCTAATTGCAGTTGATGGATATTTATATTCATAGCTGTTGCTCCAGCCATAAAAGTAACTGCCATACAACCTGCTAATCCCCCTAACATATATTCAGCGGGGTTGGGTGCACTGTTTACGCCTAATAATTGAGTTGGTTCGTCTATAGTGAAATTGAAATCTCTTACTAGTTTATGCTCGCCAAATACCATGTTTTTGGTAGAAACAGTAGTTTTTGTTCCACTTTCCCAATTTAATGCTACTCCGTATGAAGCTTTTCCTTGAATATTGTTTTCTTTTACTTCGTTAGCGTATTCGCTTAGTCCTGCTATGTTTATGTTATTTAACATGATTGTTAGCTTTTAAAAATGTTAGTAATTGCTTGATTAAAGTCTGATATTAAGTCTTCTATTTCTTCTACTCCTACTGATAAGCGAATTAACCCATCATTAATACCAATGGCTTTTTGTTGATCTTTAGTTAAAGATGCTTGAGAAGTATTGTATGGAAGAGAAATTAAACTTTCAACCCCACCTAAACTTGTAGCTTCTTTTGGTAGTTTTAAATATTTTAATAGGGCATGTGCTTTTTCATCACCGCCTTCAATTTCAAGACTTATTATTCCAGAATTCATCCCTTTTAGTTGTTCTTTCGCTAATTCATATTGGTTATGAGAAGCTAAACCTGGGTAGTAAACTCGTTTTATTTTTGAATGATTTTCTAGATAGGTAGCTAATGCTAGTGCGTTGTTGTTATGAGTACGCATTCTTAAAGCAAAAGTCTTTAAGCTACGTTCTAATAAAAAGCATGCGTGGGGATCCATAGAACCTCCGTTTTTCAGCAATTGTGGCCAAACACGATCGACTAGCTTACGTGAACCAGATACAGTACCACCAATTAAATCGGAATGTCCATTTAGGTACTTAGTAGCAGAGTTTACTACTAAATCAACACCAAAATCTAACATTTTTACGTTATATGGGGTTAAAAAAGTATTATCAATAATAACCCTTAGGTTGTATTTTTTACCTAAAGCAACTAACTCTTTTATTGGGGTGATTTTTAAAAGAGGGTTTGTTAATGCTTCAAAGTATAATATTTTTGTGTTTTCTTGAATAGCAGCTTCAATAGCATTAATGTCTGTAGGTGATGTAAAGGTTACTGACATTCCAAACTTATCTAAATCTTCATATAAGAAATTATAAGTTCCTCCATAAATATCTCTTGATGATACTACATGACTTCCTTTATCAAGCATTGCTAATAAAGCAGAAGAAATTGCTGCCATACCTGAAGAAAAAACAATAGAGCTTTCGGCGTTTTCTAATGCAGATAGTTTTTCTTGTACACTCCATTGTGATGGGTTACCGTAACGAGAGTAGATCAATTCATCTCTACCACGTCCTTCCTCAATGGCTTCATAAGAAGCTTCATTTAGATAAAAGGTTGAACATTGAAAAATTGGTGTACCAAGTGCACCAGTTTGTGGATCGTCATACTGACCAGCATGGACGGATTTTGTACTATCACCATAATCATTATAGCGATTGTCTTTAAGTTTTGGTCCATTTTGACGTGTACGTTTTAAATCATTAAACCATACCGAACCATCTTTTCTTTTTTCTTCTATGTCTTGATAACTCTTCTTCATAACTGTTAATTATGCAACTTGCTTTTTTAATTTTGATTTATGTTTTTCTGTAATGTGTTTTGTTTTTTTAGAAATATATTTACTCAAATATTTCGCGTCTTTTTTTACACCTCCTAAAGTAGCTGACCCTCTAGTATAAAGCCATGGTAAGCCAAGGAAGTATAAGCCATCAATATCACTAATTCCTCTGTGGTTTTTTGGATAATGACTTTCATCTAATTCAATATTATCTATCCAATTAAAATTAGGCTTGAAACCTGTTGCCCAAACGATGTTTTTAATATCGCTTGTATTTTCCTTTTCAAAAATGATATTTTGCTCATTTGCATCTAATGTTCTGCCAACACAAGTCACATTTTTTTTCTTGAATAATGTTTTTACATCAGTTCCTATTACTGGTTGTCCGCTTGTACTTAGTTTTTTTCCTATCCAAGAGTATTTACTTACCGTAAGAAAACCTATTTTACTAAACCACCACCATAATGTTTTCCCTAATATTTCTTGAGGAATAGAAGTTATGTTAGTGTTTCCAGAAAAATAAACTTTTCTATTTGAGTTAGAAACTTCATTTAATATCTGAACTCCAGAATCTCCAGCGCCAACTACTAAAGTAGGCCCTTCTTGTAACTGGTCAGGACTTTTATAATGTTCACTATGTATTTGTAAAATATCTTTTGCAATTTTTGTGTGACAAGGTGGAGTAAAGGGCTTATGAAAAGGGCCGGTAGCTACAATCACATTTTTTGCTTCAAATTGTTTAGTATCACTTTTTAGTGTAAAAACACCATCTTCTTTTTTTAAAGAAGTTATTTTATGATTAAATTCAATTGGAATTTTAAATTTTGTTACATAATCCTTTAGATAATTTGCAACTTCATACTTGTTGGCGTAATGTCCTTTTTTATGAGGAAACTTCATCCCAGGAAGGTTGTTGAACTCAGAAGGAGTAAAAAGTTTTAATGAATCCCATCTTTTCAACCATGGAGCGCCAGTTTCTGTATTAGCGTCAATAATTAAATAATTAGCGTTTTGTTTATTTAAATAATAAGCAATTGCTAAACCTGCTTGTCCTGATCCTATGATAATGTAATCTTTCATATATAGTTATTATAACTACAAAGTTACTCCATATAAGAGTTATAGTTTTGATATATTTGATTAAATAGAAAACAAAACTACTATATGTTGTTTTTTTAGTTTTATTCACTGTTATTTATTAAGTTTACTTATGTAAACTGAAAAAAAAACAGTAATGAATTTAGATAAAATAGATAAGCAGATAGTAGAGTTGCTTCAAGAGGACGCAAAACAGACTACAAAAGAGATTTCTAATAAAACAGGTTTGTCTGTAACAGCGGTATATGAACGAATTAAAAAGTTAGAGCGAGATGAGATAATTACGAAGTATGTAGCATTGGTTAACAAAAATAAGGTTGAAAAGAGCTTTATGGTTTTGTGTAGGATAAAATTAGAGAAACATTCTAAAGCTTATTTAACAAAATTTGAAACAGAAGTTAGAAAAATTGAGGAGGTTTTGGAGTGTTTCAATATTACTGGAGACTATGACTATTTATTGAAAATATTGGTAAAAGATATGGATGCCTATAGAGAGTTTATGGTTACTAAGTTAACTACTTTAGAGCATATTGGAAGTACTAGAAGTACTTTTGTGATTACTAGTATTAAAAATACAACTTCAATAACACTTTAAAAATGTATCTTAAATTAAGATTATACATAGAGTTCTTATTACTATTCATTTTGCTTCCAATAAGCCTAGCCTTTGAATTTAATATTATTATTAAAACGTCCTTTGTCTTTCTAGCAGGTGTTTACATTATAATATATTTAATAAAAAATAAACTAATTCATATTGTTAAGACTAGAATAATATGGAAGGTGTTTTTAAAAATAGTAGCACCACGTTTTTTTGTTATTGCAATATTTAGTACGCTATATATTTATTATTTTAGAAGAATCAATTTTTTTGAAATGCCTTTGAATAACCCTAAGCTATGGTTGCTTATTCTAATAATTTATAGTTTGTTTTCGGTAATACTTCAAGAATATGTTTATAGGGCATTTTATTTTCATCGTTTTGAAAAATTATTTAATAAGAAAGCATATTTTATAATTGTTAATGCTATAGTATTCTCGTTAGCACATAGTTTTTTGAAAAATTGGGTGATACTTATATTTACCTTTGTTGGAGGTGTTCTGTTTGCTTTAACTTATTTTAAAACCAGGTCAATTTTATTGGTTTGTATAGAGCATGCATTATATGGTTTCTGGTTGTTCACTGTTGGGATAGGAAAAGAATTGGCGTTTCCGGAAATTTAAAAATTAAGAAAACTTTAGTGCTTGTGATGTTTGATTATTTATATATCATTCTTTTATTTGCTTACATAAACTAATTATTATGATAAAAAAAATAACTCTATCTCTGATAGTAATAAGTATAGTGTCATGTGTTTCTGTAAAGAAGCACAACGAAAGTATAGTTGAATTGCATAAGGTGTCTGACTTGAAAGAAGATGTAAATAAAATTCATAAGCAACTTGTTAAACATCATCCTAAAATATATCAATATATATCAAAAGAGAAATTAGATCATAAATTTGATAGCTTAAGCAAAACGATTGTTAAGCCAATTAATAGTCAACAGTTTTTTGAAAAGATAGCTCCTATTATAGCAAATGTGCGTCAGGGACATATATCAGTGAGGCCTCCATTTAAAAGATTTTCAAAAGCAGAGCGCCAAAAGAGAGTTAAGCAGAAATTTGAATTCTTTAATTTAGATTTAGAAGAATTTAATGATAAAGTATATGTCTCAAATGTAATTGATAAAAAAGATTCATTGTTGATAGGCGCTCAGGTTGTGACAATTGATAAGGAGCCTGTGTATGATTTAGTAAATAAATTTAAAACGTATTTTACTTCTGATGGGTATAACAAAACCTTACAAAAACGTTTTGTTAAAAATAGATTTAAAAGCTTTTTTAATGTAAACAAAGGTATAATAGATAGTTTAAACGTTACTTTTAAAAAGAATGATAGTACTTTTCTTAGAGTTTTTAAAAGAGTAGCGAAATCAACAACTAAAATTGATTCTACTCAAGTTGAAAAAACTATTAAGGATAAAAGATTAACTAAAACTGAGCGAAAAGAAAATAAACTTAAACAAAAAGAAAAGAAGAAGTTTAATTACAAGTATGGCTATATAAAATCGAGAAAGGAGTTTACCCGAAACTTGAAATACATTGGAAAGGATAGTACTGTAGCTTATATGAAAATTAGAGGTTTCACGACAGGTGGTTATGAAGATTTTTATAAAGAGAGTTTTGCAAAAATAGATTCTTTAAAAACGAAAGATTTAATTATTGACTTAAGAGACAATGGAGGGGGGAGGTTATCAGAAATTGATGATTTGTATTCGTATCTCGCAACTGAGGATTATATAATGATTAATCCTTGTGAAGTGAATAGTAGAATACCATTTTTAAAAATGTTTATGTCCAATACTTCTTCTATAGGCACAAAGGTGTTTATTGGAGTGTTCTCTCCATTTCTTTTAGTACATAATTTTTTAAAAGTTAAAAAAGAAGATGGAAAATTGTTTTATAAATTCAAACAATCAAAGAAGAAAGAACATAATGCTTTAGGGTATAAAGGGAAAATTTATGTTTTGATTAATGGAAATTCATTTTCAGCATCTTCAATAATTTCAACTAAGCTAAAAGCTACAGGTAGAGCGGTTTTTGTTGGTGAAGAAACAGGAGGAGCTTATAATGGTACTGTTGCAGGAATATTCAAAAATTACAAATTACCAACATCAAAAGTAAACGTGCGTATTGGTTTAATGCAGCTTGAGACGCCACATAAAATTGCCCCTGATGGGTATGGAGTAACTCCTGATGTTAAAATATCTCCAACCTTAGAAGATAGATTATCAGGTAAGGATCCAGAATTGAATTGGATTTTAAATGAAATTGAAAAGTAAAAAGAAAAGAAAATTGTTAATGTAGGTTTATCAAAAAGTGTATTTTTGTACATCTTTAAAAATTAAAACACAATTTATGAGTAAGTATGATGTAGCCGTTATCGGTTCTGGTCCTGGTGGATATGTAGCAGCAATACGTTGCGCACAGTTAGGAATGAAAACTGCAATAATTGAAAAATATAATACTCTTGGTGGAACTTGTTTAAATGTAGGATGTATTCCTTCTAAAGCATTGTTAGATTCATCTCATCATTATGACGATGCTGTAAAGCACTTTGAGGCACACGGTATTGAAGTTTCAGGAGACATTAAAATGAACCTTGAAAAAATGATAGCTCGTAAGGACTCTGTTGTAAAACAGACTTGTGATGGAATTACTTTTTTAATGGACAAAAACAAAATTGATGTATATCAAGGTGTTGGTTCGTTTAAAGATGCTACTCATATTACTATAAAAGGAGAGGAAACAGTAGAAATTGAAGCTAAAAATACAATTATAGCAACAGGATCTAAGCCTTCGTCTTTCCCTTTTATCAAGTTAGATAAGAAAAGAGTAATTACTTCTACGGAAGCTTTAAAATTAAAAGAAATCCCTAAGCATTTAGTTGTAATTGGTGGTGGAGTTATTGGTTTAGAGCTTGGACAAGTTTACAAAAGAATTGGTTCTGATGTAACCGTAATTGAATACATGGACAGAATTGTACCAACAATGGACAAAGCTGTTTCTAAAGAATTACAGAAGGTTTTAAAGAAGCAAAAAATGAAGATTTTAACTTCTCATAAAGTTACAAATGTTGAAACTGTAGGTGATGAGGTAGTTATTAATTACGAAGATAAAAAAGGGCAACCTCAAGAAATTAGAACTGACTACTGTTTAGTATCTGTAGGTCGTAGTCCGTTTACTAACGGATTAGGGTTAGAAAATGCTGGTGTAAAAGTTACAGAAAGAGGAATGGTTGAAACTAATGATCATTTACAAACTAATATTTCTAACATTTATGCTATTGGTGATGTTGTTAAAGGAGCAATGTTAGCACACAAAGCTGAAGAAGAAGGAGTATTTGTAGCTGAAACTTTAGCAGGTCAAAAACCTCATATTAATTATAACTTAATTCCAGGTGTTGTTTACACATGGCCAGAAGTTGCAGCTGTAGGTAAAACAGAAGAGCAGTTAAAAGAAGCTGGTGTTGCTTTCAAAGCTGGTTCTTTTCCTATGCGTGCTTTAGGAAGAAGTCGAGCGTCTATGGATTTAGACGGTTTTGTAAAGGTATTAGCTGATGCAACTACGGATGAAATTTTAGGGGTTCATATGGTTGGTGCTCGTGCTGCTGATATGATTGCTGAGGCAGTTGTAGCTATGGAATACAGAGCTTCTGCAGAAGATGTATCACGTATGTCACATGCACATCCAACATTTACTGAAGCTATTAAAGAGGCTTGTTTAGCAGTTGATGATAATGCATTACATATGTAGTCATACAATGCTATTAATTATAAAAGAAAAACTCCGAGTATTTACTCGGAGTTTTTCTTTTTACATTTGTTTTTTTTAGAATTATCAATAATAGCAGGAATTGTTTGTTGATAAGGTGATTCTCTTATTTGTGCTTTAGGAAGAAGTCGAGCGTCTATGGATTTAGATGGTTTTGTAAAAGTATTGGCAGATGCAGCTACGGATGAAATCTTAGGGATTTGTATGATTGGTGCTCGTTCAGAAGATGTTTTGCGTATCAAAATTCAACATTCATTAAAAACACTTGTTTAGTTGGTAATAACGTAGCCTAACATAAGTAGTGGTTTTTTATGTATCACTAATAATATTTTTCAGTGAATTTGGTGAAGTTGATTTTATTTCTTTAAAAGCAATTATATATTCTGTTCCTTTGGTTGATGTCACTTCAGAAAAACGCCCCTCAATTTGTCTCATTAAGAGATTTATTATTTTCATTTCTAACGTATTGTCACTTAGGTTGATTAAACTTCTCTTAAAGCATTGGTCAAAAATAGATAATTGATAATTATTTTGTGATAAGTGCTTTATGCTAACGGAAATAATTTTGTCCTTATTAGGGTCTACTTCTGTATTGATACTAGAAATTATTTCATTAATGAGTAATCCTATTGGGACAATCGTGTCAATGTTTACTCTAATATTATGTACATCTGCTTTTATTTTTAAATCTTTGGTAACTCCAGTTTTATGTTGAAAAAGTGCATTTGCTTGTTTTTCAATTAGTTTTTTTAAATTTATTTTAGACAATTTTTTAGATTCAAAAATAATATTTTGCATTATACCTGCAGATTTAATTCTATGAAGAGTTTGATTTAGGCATTCTTTTACATTTTTATCCTCATGAAATTTAGATTGTATCCTCAGTAAGCTAACCAATACCTGTAAATTGTTTTTTACTCTATGGTGAATCTCTTTTAATAAAACATTTTTTTCCTCAGTTTGCTTTGTTTTTAATTTTGCAATTTTAAGTTTTAATCTTGTGTTCTTTAAATCTTGAATATCACTTACCCAAATTAAAATTCGAGATTTTTCGTAGGGTATAGCGCTAACTATATAAGATTTTTTTTCAAGGTTATCATCACCATATTCAAACTCGCCAATTTCAATTGTTTTTTGAGTTAAAATGGCCTGTAAATAAATTTTAGGCTGTCTAGATTCGTCTATATATAATGGAGGAAATGCTTCTCTTAATGTTAACCCAACATGTTCTTTAATATTAAATTTTGTAAGCTCACATATGGCATTGTTGGCATATAATATTCTGAATTTTAAAGTTTCTTCATCTTCCAATTCACAATAAATTATGCCATTAGGTAGGCCGTCAAGAAGTATTTTAATGCTGTTTAAATCTAACATAATAAAGTTTACAATAATATTAATCACCTAAAATGGTATTCAATAAAAAATTGTGCTTACTTAATTACTAGGGTACTTACTAAGTTAATAAAAATAATTAACAGTATAGTGCTTGTTAAATGCTAAAATGTTGTAAATAGTTGATTAATAAGGTGGTATTTACTTTATTCTGTTTTATTTTTACGGTTGAATATTTTTTTGAACAATGATTTTTTGTTTTTCTTTCGCTCAATTTTTTCTTGTTCTTTGTTAAAGCTTTTATCCTTGCTTTTAAAAATATCAAAGAAGTTTTCTAATCCAGTTTTTTCTTTAAAATCTTCACAGTCCAGTTCATTTAATAAATCCTCAGGTATAGAAGGGAATTCCTTGCTGTATCTTTTTTTAAGTTTCAAATTGTGTTGAACTTTATAAAGAGTTTTTGCCACCAATGGCAATGCTAGTCGTCCGCCAGAACCAGTTCCGTTATAAAAATGAATTTTAGGTGATGCACACCCAACACGACTTACAATAACTAAATTAGGATTATAGCCAACAAACCACGCATCTGCATAACTTTGGGATGTACCTGTTTTTCCGGCTAGTGGTAAGGTAACATTATAGGTATTTCTTAAACGGGTTCCTGTACCTTGGTTAACGGATTTTTGAAGTATTGAATTAATTAATAGGGGTGTACGTTTATTAAGTATTTGTTTGGCTACATGATTCTGATCTTGATAAATAACTTTACCATCATTTGTAGTAATCCTAGTAATGCATTTAGGTTTAATTAAGTTTCCTCCATTTGCAAAAGCAGCATATGCTTTGGTAACTTCGTATATGCTTGCATTTGCAGTTCCTAAAGCTAATGATGGATTGTTTTCTAGTTTGGAATTGAATTGCATTTTTTGCCAAAGTGAATCAATTGGGTTAAAACCGGTTTCCATGAATAGATTAACTGTAGGGATATTCATCGAATTCATTAAAGCACCGGTCATGGAGTATTTACCTCCTGTGTTTTTATTCGCATTTTCAGGACTCCAATTGTTATAGTCTGAAATAGTTAATTGTTCGTTATCTAAATACTCACAAGGAGTCCTCCCTTTCTCTAAAGACGCTGCGTAGAGAAATGGTTTAAAGGTTGATGCTAACTGGCGTTGTGCAAAAATTTGGTCATAAGGATGTGTGTTGTAATTTATACCACCAACCCAACTTTTTATAGCACCAGTATTAGGGTTAATGGCTAGCATCCCCGCATGTAATAGAGTAGCTTCCAAAGCCAAGCTATCAGCGATACTAATAGAGTCGGTATAATGTCCTTCCCAGTCAAAAACCAATTGTTTACTGCGCTCTAATTTATTCTCATAAAGGTTTAACTTTCTTAATTGTTTATTAACTAGTTTTTTTAAACCCTTTTTCTGAACCTTGTTTTTATAGTGCTTTCTGAGTTGCTTTTGCATTTTCCCTAAGTGACTAGAAAAAGCATCAAGAGCATATTCTTGTAAGGTAATATCTAAAGTAGTTTCTATGCGAAGCCCATCTTTTTCAAGGTCCCATTTCTTAGTACTTTTTTTATTGATACTGTCAAGAATAGTATTGGTTTCTTTCTTAACTATAGCTAAAAAATACCCTGCTTTATTAGTAGAAGCTAAATTAGTATAGTTTAATTTTAACGGTAGTTTACAAAGGGAATCGTATTCCTTTTTAGTTAAATATGATTCTTTATTCATTTGAAAGAGAACCGTATTCCTTCTTCGAAAAGCATTATCAGGGTGTAAGCGTGGGTTGTAGAAAGTATTTGCCTTTAAAACTCCAATTAGTACAGCACTTTCTTCTATAGTTAACTCGGATGTTTTTTTGTTGAAATAACGTAATGAAGCAGCTTGAATTCCATATACATTTTCACCAAATGAAACCGTGTTGAGGTATAGAGTAAGTATTTCTTCTTTATTAAATGTTTGCTCAATTCTATATGCTTGAATGCCTTCTTTTGTTTTATTAATTAGCATAGTTAAAGGACCGTAATTAGGCCTTCCGTACATGTTTTTTGCTAATTGTTGAGTTATGGTACTACCACCTCCAGAGCGTTTGTTACTTAATAAGATTGTTTTAAATAAAACTCTAAATAAACTTCTTGTGTCAACCCCACTATGTTCAAAATATCTGGAATCTTCTGTAGCAACTAAAGCATTAACTAAGTGTTTTGGGAGTTGATTATATAAGGCATTTGTTCTGTTTTGATTAAAATACTTTCCAATTACGGTATTATTATCAGATAGGACTATTGAGGCTGTTTCGTTACTAAAACTCTCTAGTTCTTCTTTAGTATTAATATGTCCGAAAACATCAAAATTAACAGCTGTAATAAATGACAGTATAAGTATTGTTACGAGTATTGATAATCGTAAAAAGAATGTAAATATTCTCTTAAGCATTAGGTTTTTGTTTTATTAACGAAAATGAAGTGAAAATCGTATGTGCTTCCTGAATAATTACCTTTTATTAAAGGTGAACTTTGTGAAAGCATTTTTGAGTTTTGGTATTCTATTGAATAAGGCTTGTTGTGCCTGGTCTAATTTTAAGTTTACAGAATCTCTATACTTAAGTACTAAAAAACAAACTACTGCCATAAAAATAAGTGCTCCAAGTATTGCTTCTGTGAAATTTAACGAATGATAAAACCATCTTGTTAATCCGGTATGAAACCAACTTCCGTAAAGGATTATATGATGAACTATATATATTGAAAGTGTTACTTTTCCTATCTTAATAAATGCATGATGATTTAAGAATTTTCGAGCATATACAAAAATAGAAAAGAGTAAAAACACGTCACCTAATCTGGTAAACAGGTAGTTATAATCTCCAGAAATACTGAAGATTTTTATTCCAGTAAAACTACCTAAAGTAAGTAAAATAGGGCTTGATAAAAACAAAAGAAAAAGACCAGTTGTAGCTAGTGTAATTGGTAACTTATTGTAAAAATTTTCTTCTTCTTTGTACTTAAGAAAAAGAGCAGCTAAAAAGGCTCCAATACTTACATAGCCAAACCATGGAAATAGTGAAAACACTGCACCGTTGGCTTTTGTTAAATAGTGAGAAAGTATTTCTGGTAAAAACGGAATAGTTATTTCGTTATAATATCGTTCAAATAAAAAGCTACAAATGGTAATACCTAATAACGTGTAGTTAAAAATGTTTTTGCCAAATTTATAGAGTGCAAGATATAAGAAACATAGGATTATGATGGATGAACCTATAATATGTAGGACATCAGTATAATAATAGGATTCATGAGTATAACCAATGAATAGCCCAACGCTTAAACGCAATACGTAACCCCAAATAATTAGTTTTACCCCACGTTCAATTCCTTTTTTAAGCCTAGGGTTGTCCCACCCAATACTATTTTGTTTTAATAATAAAAACATAAAAACAAAACCAGTAATAGTAAAAAAAGTAGGAGCGGTAATTCCTCTAAAATACTCCCAAATTTGATAAGTGGTATTTGATTGTACTTTGAATTTCTCAGCTAATAAGGCACTAATGAAATGACCCTGTAGCATCATCAGTATTGCAAATGATCGCAATGCATCAATATAGACTAATCTTTTATTTTCTTTTGGTGTAGTGATGGTTTCAATTTTTTGCAAAGTTACTAAAAATCAGATTACTAAAGTTGATATTTTAAAACTGAAGCTAATAAACTGATTTAGAGTCAATAGCTTTTAAAAGAAAATACGTATTTTTGCACTTTCAAAATTTAAAAAATAGAATTATGCAAGATGGTTTATATGCTAAATTTCACACCTCTAAAGGAGAAATTTTAGTAAACTTAGAGTTTCAAAAAACTCCAGGAACAGTAGGTAACTTTGTAGCGTTAGCACAAGGGAATTTAGAAAATAATGTTAAACCACAAGGAACGCCTTATTATGATGGGTTAAACTTTCATAGAGTAATACCTGATTTCATGATTCAAGGTGGTTGTCCATTAGGTACAGGAACTGGAGATCCAGGATACAAATTTGATGATGAATTTCACCCAGAATTAAGACATTCAGGACCTGGAGTTTTAGCAATGGCAAATTCAGGACCAGGATCAAACGGTAGTCAGTTTTATATTACTCATGTTGAAACGTCTTGGTTAGATAATAAGCATACTGTTTTCGGAAATGTAGTAGAAGGACAAGATATTGTTGATGCTGTTGCTCAAGGAGATAAATTAACTCAATTAGAAATTATTGCAGTTGGTGCAGATGCTGAAGCATTTAAAGCAATAGAATCTTTCAGAACTTTTGAAGGATCAAGAGAAAGAAGATTAGCAGAAGCAAAAGCGGAAGGTGAAGCTGAATTAGATAAGTTAGCTTCTGGATTTGATAAAACTGATAGCGGATTACGTTACCAAATTTTACAAAAAGGTTCTGGTGCTAAAGCTGCAAAAGGAAAAAATGTATCAGTACACTATAAAGGTCAACTTTCTGATGGTACTGTATTTGATTCTTCATACAAAAGAAAAGAACCAATTGATTTTCAATTAGGAGTTGGTCAAGTTATTTCTGGTTGGGATGAAGGAATTACGTTATTAAATGTAGGTGATAAGGCTCGTTTTGTGATCCCTTCAAACTTAGCATATGGTGAACAAGGTGCAGGTGGAGTAATTCCTCCAGGAGCTACCTTGATTTTTGATGTTGAATTAATGGGTGTAAAGTAAGTAGAGAACACATTTTTTGTAAAAAAATATTGTGAATTACTTATTCCGAAATTTAACGACGTTAGGAGTTTAGTGTTCGGTATCTTTAATTAGAAATAAATAGATTAAAAAGAGTTCCTGTAAATGGAGCTCTTTTTTTTTGTAAAAAAAAAATGCTGTAAATCACTTATTGCTAAAATTAGCAACGGTAGGGGCTAAGTATTTTTGGAAGCTCTACAGAATATGTGGAAAAAAAGTACAGTTTTAGGCAAGTACTTTTTTTGTGAGTGTTGGTTTTCAGTGGCTTAAAAAAAACACTTTTTTTTTATTTAAAAAGCCTTTGGTGTTTTAAAAAAGGTGTTATATTTGCACCCGCAATACGAAAGTATTTTGAGTTCTTTAAAATAATGCGAAAATAGCTCAGCTGGTAGAGCGCCACCTTGCCAAGGTGGAGGTCGCGAGTTCGAGCCTCGTTTTTCGCTCTGTAAAATATTCCATGCTGAAGTGGTGGAATTGGTAGACACGTTGGACTTAAAATCCAATGCTCCTTGGAGCGTGCGGGTTCAAGTCCCGCCTTCAGTACTAAAGATCTCTGGTTAGTAATAACCAGAGGGCTTTTTTTAAATGACTATTTTACAGAATATATAATATACCAACATAGATAATGAAAATTATTTATGATACACGCTGAAGTGGTGGAATTGGTAGACACGTTGGACTTAAAATCCAATGCTCCTTGGAGCGTGCGGGTTCAAGTCCCGCCTTCAGTACTAAAGATCTCTGGTTAGCAATAACCAGAGGGCTTTTTTTAAAATTACTTTTATTGAAATATAATATACCAACATATATAATGAAAATTATTTATGACACACGCTGAAGTGGTGGAATTGGTAGACACGTTGGACTTAAAATCCAATGCTCCTTGGAGCGTGCGGGTTCAAGTCCCGCCTTCAGTACTAAAGCCTTAACTAATTATAGTTAAGGCTTTTTTTATGCATTGAATTTGTAAGGATATATAGTTTCTATAGAAAAATAGTATATTTGCAAAATAATAATAGTAACCTTAAAAATTAGTATAGCATGCAACTGTACAATAAATTAAGCGCTGCTGAACGCGCGCAACTAATTGATGAAGCTGGTAAAGACCGCTTGACAATATCATTCTATCAATACTTCAAGATAGAAAACCCACAATTATTTAGAGATAAACTTTTTGCTGAATGGGATGCCTTAGAGGTGTTGGGGAGAACTTATGTTTCTTATGAAGGAATAAATGCTCAAATGTCTGTTCCTGCTGACAATTTTTTAAAGTTGAAAGCACAATTAGATGCTATTTCTTTTTTAAAAGATATTCGTTTGAATGTGGCTGTAGAGCAAGATAATAAATCGTTTTTAAAACTTAAAGTAAAAGTTAGAGAGAAGATTGTTGCTGATGGTTTAAATGACGAAACATTTGATGTAACTAACAAAGGAGTGCATTTAAATGCAAAGGACTTTAATGATATGCTAGTTGATCCAAATACGGTATGTGTGGATATGCGTAACCATTATGAAAGTGAAATAGGTCATTTCCAAGGAGCGGTTACACCAGATGTAGATACGTTTAGAGATTCGTTAGATATTATTGAAGAAGATTTAAAAGATAACAAAGAAGATAAAAATCTATTGATGTATTGTACTGGTGGAATTCGATGTGAAAAAGCTAGTGCGTATTACAAACATAAAGGATTTAAAAATGTATATCAGTTAGAAGGTGGTATTATAGAATATACACGTCAAGTAAAAGCTGAAGGGGTAGAGAATAAGTTTATTGGTAAGAATTTTGTTTTCGACCATAGACGGGCAGAACGTATTACTGATGATGTAGTTTCAAATTGTCATCAATGTGGTGAGCCAGCTGATGTTCATGTAAATTGTGAAAATCAAGCTTGTCATTTATTATTTATTCAATGTCCTTCATGTTCTGAAAAAATGGAAACATGTTGTTCTGAAGAGTGTAAAACTATTGCTGCAATGCCTTTTGAGGAGCAAAAAGAACTGCGTAAAGGAACTCATAATAGCAATAAGATCTTTAAAAAGGGACGTTCTGAAGTGTTGAGGTTTAAAAAATAAAGTAACTTAAGAATATTGATAGTAAGAGAGTTATACTTTGTATAACTCTCTTTTTTTATATCTGTTTTACTGAGATGATTTTTACAGGACATGCTTTAGCAGCATTATGGTTTTCTGTATAGATATTTTCATCTGCAGATTTTAGGGTGTAAAACCCTTTTTTTTCTATAGAATGTAGCAACACTGTTTTTCCGTCTTTCTTAGACATTTGATATTGAGCTGGTGCCATTTCAACACAATAATTACAGCCTATACATTTGGCTCTTTGTAGAGTAATGACAACCATTAAGCAAACTCAGTTTTTACAATTTTATATAGCTTATCTGACGGACGAATTCTAAATGGTAATTTTAAAGTGCATAAATCACCTTTAGTTGCTAGCTCTCCTTTTGTATCATTAACAAACATTTCAGTAACTTCTGTTTCTTGTGCGCCAGTTGTAGGGCCGGTAATTAAAATAGTATCACCAATTTTAATGTCATATGCTTCAATTTTAAATTCGCCAATTTCTACTTTTGGGAAGTAATGAACACCTTTTCCTAAGTATACTTTCTTTTGCGTAGCATGAGATCCTGATGTTTCACTCCATTCACCTAGTTTTTGACCTAGGTAATAGCCATCCCAGAAGCCTCTATTATATACCTTTTTAAGTTCTTCCATCCAATCTTTAACTTTCTCCTGATTGAATGTGTTGTTGTGTATTGAGTCAATTGCCTCACGATATGTTTTTATAACTTTAGCAACGTATTCTGGTGCTCTACCGCGCCCTTCAATTTTTAAAACTTTAATTCCTGCATCAGCAACTTGGTCTAGAAACTCTAGCGTACATAAATCCTTAGGAGACATAATATATTCATTATCAATCTCCATTTCAAAACCAGTTTCTTGATCAGTTACAGTATATTTTTTTCGACAATTTTGTTTGCAAGCTCCTCTGTTTGCGGAAGAGTTGTGAGAATGTAAGCTCAAATAACATTTTCCAGATACGGCCATACATAAAGCTCCATGGCCGAAAATTTCAATTTCTAATAATTTTCCAGAAGGGCCTTTAATATTCTCAATTGTTATTTGCTCTGTTATTTTTTTTATTTGACGAAGGCTTAGTTCTCTACTTAATACAAGAGTATCGGCAAACATGGCGTAAAACTTAGCGGTTTCAATGTTTGTAATGTTTATTTGAGTAGAAATATGTATTTCCATATCAATACTCCTCGCGTATGCTATAACAGCTTGGTCCATTGCTATAATAGCTGTAATGTTAGCTTCTTTAGCTTTGTTTACCAGAGTTTTTACTATTGATAAATCATGATCGTAAATAATAGTGTTTAATGTAAGGTATGTACGTACATTTTTTTCAACACATCTTCGAGAAATTTCAGGTAAGTCGTCTAAAACAAAATTCATGGTTGCTCTAGCTCTCATGTTTAATTGCTCAACACCAAAATAGACTGAATCTGCTCCATTATCAAGTGCTGCTTGTAGTGATTCAAAATTTCCAGCTGGAGCCATTAGCTCAATTCTATCGTTTGCATTCATCGAAAAAATATTTTAGAATGCAAATAAAAAACATACAAGATTGTAAAAGAATGATTTAAATCATGCTTTAGTTGTCTTTCCATTTAATATTACAACCAATACTAGGTTTTTGAGTAAGTGCTTGTGGGATGTTGTTGATTATGTTTTCAATTGCATTCCTTATGTCTTTCCCTGATAAAGTAATTTCATTACCAGGTCTAGAGTCATCTAATTGCCCTCTATATGAAAGCTCAAGGTTATTGTCAAAAATATAAAAATCGGGAGTGCAAGCTGCATTATATGCTTTTGCAATTTCTTGTGTTTCATCATATAAATATGGGAAAGGATAATTATTGTCTATTGCATGCTGATGCATTAAATCTGGTCCATCTTGTGGGTAGTTGGTAGCGTCATTACTGCTGATGGCAATGAAATTAATTCCATTTGTTTTATATTCATTTGCTATCCTTACTAATTCAGGGTTTACGTGAATTACAAAAGGGCAATGGTTGCAAATAAACATTATAACCGTTGCGTTTTTTCCTTTAAGTTGATTTAAATGAAGTATTTCATTACTTTTTGTATCTAGTAATGAAAAGTCTGGGGCTTTTGTTTTTAAAGCCAACATATTTGAGGGAGTTCTTGCCATGATTAAGTATCTTTATTAAATAAAGATAAGTTAAATATGGAAATTACTTGGGCTGATTTTGAAAAAGTAGATATACGAGTAGGAACTATTCTTGTTGCTTTGGCTTTTGATAAAGTAAGAAACCCTTCTTATAAATTAGAAATCGATTTTGGTGAATTAGGCGTGTTAAAAAGTTCAGCTCAGATAACAGGTTTGTATACATTAGATGAGTTAAAGGGAAAACAAATACTGGCAGTTGTAAATTTTCCGAAAAAGCAAATTGCAAATATGATGAGTGAGTGCTTAGTGTTAGGTTTAGTAGGAGGTGAGGACGTGGTGTTGATTAATCCAGATAGAAAAGTTAAAAACGGAATGCGTTTGGCATAAAAAAAAGCTCAATTATAATAATTGAGCTTAGATTTGGTTTGTGGTTGGTTTATATTGGTTAGATATCGTCAAAACTGATATCAGTGAAACTTTCTGCAGTTACAGTTTCGGTAACTAACTCTTCAGATTCGAATTCTTTTTTGTAATCTTTTTGATGGCGTTCAGAAATTACCTCTTCACCTTTTTCATTTATTACATATGAAGTCATTTCATTCATGATTTCAGTAAAGGCAACAAAATCTTCTTTGTATAAATAAATTTTATGCTTTTTATAGTGGAAAGATCCATCATCATTTGTAAACTTCTTGCTTTCAGTGATAGTAAGGTAATAATCACCTGCTTTGGTAGATCTTACATCAAAAAAATAAGTTCTTCTTCCTGCTCTTAATACTTTTGAAAAAATTTCCTCTTTTTCTAAATATTCTTTATCGCTCATAATTCTTTCGTAATAATGTTAGTTTTATTGCTTTCCAAAAATCATAAAAAAAAAGTTTAGAACCAATTTTTTTTACTGTTCTTTTTCAGATAATTGCTTTTGATGAAGCTCTTTGTAGTAACCATCAGTATTTATAAGCTGATTATGAGTGCCTTTTTGAATGATAGCACCATTATCTAATACAAAAATAGTGTCTGCATTTTTTGCCGAAGAAATTCTATGACTTACAATTATGGTGGTACTGTTTTTAGTAACCTTTTTTAAATTGTTAAGTATTGTTTCCTCGGTTTCTGTATCAACTGCAGAAAGACAATCGTCAAATAAAACTATTTTAGGGTAATTAATTATAGCTCTAGCTATCGAAACACGTTGTTTTTGTCCTCCTGAAAGTGTTATTCCTCGTTCTCCTAATACTGTTTTGTATTTATTTTTAAATTGGATGATGTTGTTGTGTACATCAGCATCTTTTGCAGCTTGAATGACTTCGTTGGTAGTTGCGTTTGACTTTCCGAATTTAATGTTGTTTTCAATAGTGTCAGAAAATAAAAAAGGGTCTTGTGGAACAACACCAATGTTTCCTCTTAATATAGATAGATTGTGTGTTTTGATTTCCTTGTCTCCAATAAACAATTCACCTTTTGTAACATCATGAAGTCTGGAAATTAGATTTAGTATTGTTGATTTTCCTGATCCGGTTTTACCTATAATTGCTATAGTTTCTCCCTTGTTTACTTTAAATGAGATGTTGTTTAATGCTGTAATATTAGTATCGGGATATGTGAAACTTACATTTTTAAATTCAATGTCAGTTTCAAAATCATATTGATTATTGTTTTCGTTTTTAATTTCTGGAATGACATTTAAGAACTCGTTAATTCTCTTTTGTGAAGCCTCGGCTTGTTGAACCATAGAGGTTACCCATCCAACAGTTGCTACTGGCCATGTAAGCATGTTTACATATAATAGAAACTCAACTAATGTACCTATACTAGCTATATTTCCGTTGATGTATTGTAATCCTCCAATATAAATTACTAAAACATTACTTAAGCCTATCAATAAAATCATAAAAGGAAAAAACCAAGCTTGTACCTTTACCAGTTCCATATTTTTTCCTTTGCTTTCTTCGGATAAAACTTCAAACTTATTGGTAATATCATTAGTTATGCCGTATGCCTTAATTACTGATATTCCAGAGAAAGATTCTTGAGTAAATATCGTTAGTTTTGACAAGTATTCTTGTACAACAGTACTTCTTTTGTGGATCTCTTTACTTAATTTATAAATTGCAATCGAAAGGATTGGTAATGGTAGTAATGTGTATGCTGCTAATTTTGGAGCGGTATTAACCATTAGTGGTATTAAAATTACAAAAAGAGTAATGGTGTTGATGCTATACATTAAAGCTGGCCCAAAATACATGCGCACTTTACTCACATCTTCACTAATTCTATTCATTAAATCACCTGTTCTGTTTTGCTTATAGAAATTCTGTGATAGTTGTTCATATTGTTTAAAAACATTGTTTTTTAAATCAAATTCAATTAACCGAGACATCACTATTAAGGTTTGTCTCATTAGAAAGGTAAAAAAGGCTGCTACCACACTTACACCAATTATGAGTAGTATGTAGTAAAGTAGTTCTTCTTTAAATTGAACTTCATTTTGTTTCTTTCCAATGATATATTCCTCAATTAATTGAATAGCATTTCCTGTAAACCTAGGGGTAAAAACAATAAATATTCTAGCTACTATTGTAATTAGTATTCCGATAATTAACCGGTATTTATATTTTAAAAAATATTTGTTTAAATATTTAAGTTCTTTCATTTTAAGTATAAATTGAGTGTAATAAATCAAGACCCTTATTACGAATAGTAGGGTTTAAATTTACTAATACTATTATTAGTTTAAGGCAGGATTCAAAAAAAAGAAACCTACTTAGGATTAAATAAAAATCATTTTTAAGCTATTTTTTTGCGTAAAAATGAATAATCAACTACTTTTGTCATCCAAAATTGTGAGATTTATAAGTCTTTCAATTATAATAAAAAAACATACACAATGACATCAGAAGTAATAGACGTTAAAGACTTATCAAAAATAAATCCTGTTTTCGGACAATTATCATTTGATAATCATGAGCAAATTGTTTTTTGCAATGACAAAGATACTGGTTTAAAAGCAATAATAGGAATTCATAATACTGTTTTAGGACCTGCATTAGGTGGTACTAGAATGTGGCAATATAACAACGAGTGGGAAGCTTTAAATGACGCACTTCGTTTGTCTAGAGGTATGACTTTTAAGTCTGCTGTTGCTGGGTTGAATTTAGGTGGAGGTAAAGCTGTAATTATTGGTGATGCTAAAACTCAAAAAACTCCTGAATTAATGAAACGTTTTGGTGAGTTTGTACATTCTTTAAGTGGAAAGTATATTACTGCTGAGGATATTGGTATGGAAACATCTGATATGGATTTAGTGCGTGACGTGACTCCTTATGTTACAGGGATATCTGAAAGTAGAGGTGGAGCTGGTAATCCTTCTCCAATAACTGCTTATGGTGTTTTTGTAGGGATGAAAGCAGCGGCTAAATATAAGTACGGGTCTGATGTTTTAGAAGACAAAAGAGTTATAGTTCAAGGAATTGGTCACGTTGGTGAGTCATTAGTTGAGCATTTAACAAACGAAGGAGCTAAAGTAATCATTACGGATATTAATGAGGCTCGTTTAGAAGAAGTTAAAGCTAAGTATGGTGCTGAAATTTACAGAGGAGAAAATATTTATACATTAGATGCTGATATCTATGCGCCATGTGCATTAGGAGCAACGATTAATGATGCAACAATTAATCAATTAAATGTTGATATTATTGCTGGTGCAGCTAATAATCAGTTAGAAAACGAAGCATTTCATGGTAAAATTTTATCAGAAAAAGGTATTGTTTATGCACCTGATTTTGTTATTAATGCAGGAGGTATAATTAATGTTTATGCAGAATTAGAAGGTTACGGAAAAACTGAAATCATGCGTAAAACAGAAAATATCTACAATACTACATTAGAAATTATCAAAAACGCTGAAGCTAATAACGTTACTACTCATGCTGCTTCTTTAGCAATTGCTAAAAGTAGAATTGAAGCAAGAAAAAAAGAAAATCAGAAATAGTATATCATTAAATAATAGTTTATTTTTGCGAAGCGAAAGGGGATTCCTTTCGCTTCTCTATTATATAAAAAGTTCTTATTCATGTTAAACAGAAGACATATTCGTACAAAAGTAATGCAGTGTATTTTTGAAATGCAGCATACTAAAAGCCAAGATTTAAATATTGCTTATAAAAAGTTGAATGATAGTGCTTCTAACATGTATGACTTGTATTTGTTGCAATACCAGCTTTTTACTGTAATTCTTCAAAAAGCTAGAAAACTGAATAATGCCTCTCAAAGTAGTTTTTTAAAAGAAAATAAATTAGAAAATATTCATAGATTAGTAAATAATGTGTGTTTAAATCATATCGCCTCTAGTCAGGAATTGGCATTGCTAATTGATGAAAGAGATCTTGCTAATTGGGAGTTGGATGATGAGTATGCTAATTTATTTTTAAAAGAAATATTAGCATCGGATTTTTACAATGCATATTTAAAAGAGGATAGTTCTTTTGAAAAGGATAAAGAGTTAGTACTTACAATATTCAAAAGAATCATAGCACCTAATGATAAATTGTATTCTTATTATGAAGATACTTGTATTAGTTGGGTAGATGATTTACCATTGGTGAATACAATGATTCTTAAAGAGTTGAAAAAAGTCAAAGTAAGTCAACAAATGAAGTTGACTAAATTATTCAAAGATGAGGATGATAAAAAGTTCGGAAAAGACTTGCTTACAAAAGTTACTTTAAATAATGAGGAGTTAAGCGAATATATAGATGTAAAAACACCTAAATGGGATGCAGATAGGATCGCTTCTATGGATGCTATTTTAATGAAAATGGCTATTTGTGAATTTTTAAAATTTTCATCGATACCTGTAAAAGTTACAATTAATGAGTATTTAGAAATAGCTAAAGAGTACTCTACCGATAAGAGTAGTACTTTTATTAATGGTATTTTAGATAGCTTAATTAAAGACTTTAATAAGGAAGAGAAATTACAAAAAATAGGTAGAGGATTGATGTAATTTCAGATTTTTATTTATTTTAGCACAGCATAAAAAAAATATAAACGAATTAATAAAAAATATAGTTATGAAAAAGTTAAGAGTTATTGCATTTACTGCATTGTGTGGATTAGCATTTGTTTCTTGTAAAAAAGAAAATGCAGCAGATAAAATTAATACTGAAAATGTAGCAGTAGCTGCTGAAAGAGATGCGAATTCTAATAAATTCCCGGTGATGACTTTTGATAAAACAGAACATGACTTTGGAGATTTAAAGCAAGGAGATGTAGCTGAAACTATATTTAGTTTTAAGAATACTGGTGAAAAACCATTAGTAATTGTAAACATAAAAGGAAGTTGTGGGTGTACAGTACCTAACGATTGGCCAAAAGAAGCTATTGCTCCAGGTGAATCAGGAAAATTTTCTGTAAAGTTTAATTCAAGAGGGAAGAAAAATTTAACTACACAAACTGTTACTGTTACTGCAAATACTGAAAAAGGTAAAGAAGTAGTAAAGATTAAAGCTATGGTTGAAGTTCCTTTAGGAGCTGTTACACCAGGAGCAGCAAGACCAGCAGCAATTAAGCAATCAGTTGTAGCGCCTAGTAAATAATACAATACAAAACAATACAATGGAAGATTTTATAGCTTCAGTCGGTCAGTTTTCACCTTACATTTTAATGTTTGTTGTGATTTATTTTTTCTTTTTAAGACCGCAAATGAAAAGACAAAAGCAAGAGTTAAATTTTGCTAAAGAAATAAAAAAAGGAGACAAAGTAATTACCAAAAGCGGAATGCATGGTAAAATCATTGAGCTTAATGATACTGATAATACATGTGTTGTAGAAACAGGAGCTGGTAAAATTAAGTTTGAACGTTCTTCTTTATCATTAGAGTTATCTGCTAAATTAAATAAGTAGTAATTTTAATATATTACATAAAAAAAAGCCTCACATTGTGAGGCTTTTTTTTATGCCTATAAATCATTTATAAAAAGCAAACAAACTAACTTAAATGTTAAAGTATAGATTCATGTGTGCGTTATTGGGGTTTATTTAATATTTTCAAATAGAATATGTAATAAGGGCTAGAGCTAATTATTCACAAATAAAATACTCTGAGTCAATTGCTAAAATAGATTTTATCTAGGGGCTTTAGTAAAAATGAAATTTTCTGAATGATATACGTTTCAGCCTGTAATAAATTACTCTCATCAGGGAGCTGTTTATAAAAATTTAATAGAAGTACATTACATATCAAGTTTACTAAATGTAGCGTTAGATTACCTTTCGTTTGGGGTGTTAAATAACTTTTATATTTTTTAAAATAATAATATGTATATCCTTTTGGGGCCTAGTATCGATGTTGCTTTGTATAAAATTTCTTCAAAAAAAGTTAGTGGTCTTGATCTTTTTAGTTATCAATATTTTAGTCACCCTTATAATATTGGTGAAAGTCTGAATAGTGATATCTCCTCTTTTGGTGTTTCATTTCAATTTGGTTTAGCTTATGAGTTTGCTATTGAGTCTAGATATACACAGGGTTTTTTAGATATTTATTTTAGTAATAATGGATATTGTTAGTCTAGTTTTTTGGAACAAAATTTGGTTATTCAATTAGGAGTTATTATAAAATTAATTTTTAAAAAATACTGTGAAGATTAATTTTTACTGGTGGTATTTAAAAAATTACAAATTTGCATGATTATCAATGTAAAAAGCGATTATTTCATTTAGAAATAATCGCTTTTTATATGTGTGTTCTTTAAGAATTTACTTTTTAATTTCTATAAAGTCTTTATACTCCAAAAAGAAAGATTCTAATAGGTCCATATGTTTATTAAAGAACTCATAGGCTGCTCTCCAAGTGTCTTTATTATGAATGCTGAACTTTGCCTCATGAGGGATATATATCCTACAAATGGTTTTCTTAGACTTTTCTAGGTAGTAGTCATCATCAAAAATAACTTCTGGAAGATATTCAGTTTCTAAAATAGTTTTTAAAGATTCGAATTTCTCATATTGTTCTAAACGTTCATATTCATCTTCTAATTCAATATCAATGCATACTGAAGCTGTTTTTCTATCTGCTTGAAATTTTAACGATACATCTTTTATTTTTGTATTATAAAGCAACCATTTCCTTGGGAAAGATTTTCCGTAACTAGTCCAGAATAATTCGCGTAACAGTCTTGATTCTTCTCTATTAAACATTTCTAAATACTATTTTATTAAAACTTAATGTAATCGCCATTGGTGATTTAGATGAAATATGCTGAAATTAATCCTATGCTAATGATTATAAGCTTAACCAAATTAAACTTATGTCCTTCACTACTTTCAAACAAAATTGTGGTAGAAATATGTAAAAATATACCTACAGCCATCGCCATTATGTGTGATGAATAATTTGATAAACTAGGGAATTCACTTATTAAATAAGTTCCTAAAGGAGTCATTAATGCAAACAATACTAAAAAGAATGCAATTGATGACTTTTTTAAAGCAGACTGCATAAAAAATGTAGATAATATAATAACCACAGGTATTTTATGGATAACAATACCATATAATATATTATCATGGTGGCCTAATGGTGTTCCTTCAATTAATGAGTGTAAACTCAAACTAATAAAAAGCATCCAAGGGAATTTAGTGTCATTTTCATGTAAATGTACATGCCCGTGTTCAGCTCCTTCAGAAAAGAATTCTAAGCATATTTGGAATAAAATACCAAAAACAATAAACAGACTAATGGTTTTAGTATTGTTATGTTGTTGGAAAATTTCAGGAAGCATTTCAAAAATGGTAATCCCTAATAAGAAAGCTCCACTAAAGGCTAGTAATAGTTTTAAATTCTTTTTTTGTTGTGGTTTAAATATAACCACAAATAAGAATCCTACTAAAACTGATAATATTGGTAGTAAATAAGTTATCATTTAAATAGTAAAATTAAGCGTTCAGAGGTTTTAGAATAAAATTTATTCAATTTATAGTCACCAAAAATTTCTAATAAAGTAATATCAGCTTGTAGAAGGTATTCTTTAAAGTTATTTAAAGTAATAGCCTGAACTTTTTCTGTAAAGAAGAAGTCTTCATTATTATCTGTAAAACGAATCTCTTTATGAATGAAATTATTTTTAATATATCGTTTTATATGAAATTCGATATGCTCAACGGTTTTTGTCTCTTCAGCAACAAGGTTTTCAATAATGAAGTCTACATTCATAAAGTCAATAACTCCGAATCCAGTTTCGTTTAAACTCTCTTGAATAGCTTGTAAAGTTTTGATATTATCGTTTTCGTCCTCAAAATAACCAAAACTGGTAAATAAATTGAATACAGCGTCAAACTTCTCGGGAAACGTAGTACGCATATCATGAACATCAAACTTTAATGTCTCGTTTTCAAATTGTGTTGCATGATCAATACTATTCTTTGATAAATCAACACCAGTAACGTTGTACTCTAATGAATTTAAGTACACTGCATGCCTTCCTTTACCACAAGCTAAATCTAATATTGTACCGTTTTCAGGTAGGTTTAAATAATTGGTTAAGTGCTTCATAAAAAGCTGTGCGTCTTTATCATCCCTATCTTTATATAATAGATGGTAATATTTAGAATCAAACCAAGAGGCAAACCAATTATCTGTTTTATTATCTGTAGTCATTAAGTATATTCTTATTACAATAGCTTGCAAAAATACTGTATTTTTGCAAGCTATGGGAGATAATTTTAAAATGGTTGCCAAGACTTTATTTGGTTTTGAAGAACTTTTAGCAACCGAGTTACGTAATCTTGGTGGAGCAAATGTACAAGTAGGTGTTCGTAACGTAAGCTTTGAAGGAGATACAGGGTTTATGTATAAGGCTAACTTATGCTTACGTACGGCAATTAAAGTTTTAAAGCCTATAAAAACATTTAAAGTTAGAAATGAACAGGATTTATACGATGAAGTGTATAAAATGCCTTGGAATAAGTATTTAAATGTAACTGATACCTTAGCTATTAATGCGACTGTATTTTCTGAACAATTTACACATTCACAATTCATTGCATACAAGACTAAAGATGCAATTGTAGATAAATTTAGAAATACGGAAGGAACACGTCCGGATGTTGATTTGGATAATCCACACTTGCGTATCAATGTACATATTATGCGTAATGAATGTACAATTTCGTTAGATAGTTCTGGAGAATCTTTGCACAAGCGAGGATATAGAACGGCTACAAATATTGCTCCTATTAATGAAGTATTAGCGGCAGGATTAGTGATGCTATCTGGTTGGGATGGACAATGTGATTTATTGGATCCTATGTGTGGTAGTGGAACTTTAGCTATTGAGGCAGCTATGATTGCGTGTAATATTCCTGCAAACATCAATAGAAAACAATTTGGTTTTGAATCTTGGTTGGATTTTGATGAGGAACTGTATAATAAGATAGAAGAATCTTGTTTAAATAAAATACGAGAATTTCATCATAATATTATCTGTTATGACAAGGCACCTTCAGCAATGCAAAAAGCAGAGGATAATATTGAGAATGCTAACTTATCAGAATATATAAGTGTAGAACAAGAGGACTTTTTTAAATCGTCCAAAAACTCTGATAAAAAACTACATATTTTATTTAACCCACCATATGGAGAACGTTTGCCTGTTGATGTAAAAGAATTTTATGGGCAAATAGGGGACACCTTAAAACAAGGATATACAAATACAAACGCTTGGTTTATTACTTCAAACTTGGAAGGAATAAAATCTGTAGGGTTAAGACCGTCTAGAAAAATTAAATTATTTAATGGAAAATTGGAGTCTCGTTTGGTTAAATATGAAATGTATTCAGGGAGTAAAAAAACACATAAACAAAAGCCATTAGAGGAAAATTAACATTTCATTATATAGCATAACTGTTTATTATTAATATATTTACTAAAAATCATTCAAACTAAAAATTTTACATCATGAAAAAATTAATTTTATCCCTAGCCTTTGGTTTGTTTTTTGTTGCATTTTCAAATGCTCAAGAAAACACAAAAACAGTTGCTGTTAAAACAGAAGCAACCACTAAAGTTGCTAAAAAGGCGTGTACAGCTAAAAAAGCATGTTGTGCTAGTAAGGCTGTTGCTGGATCTGAAAAATCAGTTGAAGGTAATGCAGGGAAGTCAGCTAAAGCTTGTTCTAAGTCAAAAGAATCTTGTTCTAAAGCTAAAAAAGAATGTACTGCTTCAAAAGCAAAAGCAGTTTCTGGATCAGAAAAATCAAGTGAAGGAAATCCTGGAAAAGCAACAAAATCTTGTTCTAAGTCTAAAGCATCTTGTTCAAAAGCAAAGAAAGCTTGTAGTGCTAGTAAAGTGAAAGCTTAAAAGTAAAAATATATTTATACATTAAAACCGTTTTAGTTTATCTAAAACGGTTTTTTTTATGCTGTATGTTTATTGTTTATGTAATTGTATAAACTCTGTGGGAGTTTGAGAAGTAAGCTGTTTAAAAACTCTATTAAAAGCAGTTTTTGATTTAAACCCTGATTCATAGCCAATACTTTCAATGGTTATGTTTTTATTAACCTCATTAAGGAGTAATTTTTTGGCTTCCTGAATTCGATATTCATTAATAAACATTACAAAATTTTTATTGAAATCATTATTGATTAATTGTGATACATATTTATTATTAGAGTTTAATTTATTCGCCAGAGAATGAATTGTTAGAGATGAGTCTAAAAAAATTTTTTCTTCATCCATGGTTGTTAAAAGTTTATTTTTAAGCTCTTTAAATAATTCTGTATTAGTTTCTTCAGAAATACTGGCTATCGGGTTGTTTTCTACTTTAAGATTTTCAAAAACAGGGTTTTGTTTTAAAGCATTGTTGCCAGAAAATATTACATATGTAAGTAATATTATATAAAACATAAAATAGGATATAGAATCGTCTGTTATGTTTGACACAACTAGTCCTATTATTAAAAAAAAGTAACCATAAATAAGTAGTTTAAGCCAATTTAAATTTACTTTTTCTGTGTAAGAAAATGTATCTCCTAATTTTTTAAGATGTTTTTTATATAGTTTTAATGATAAGTAACTATAATACCCATTTTGCAATATGAAAATTCCTGTTATTCCTGTTATTGTTATATATAGAACAGTTAACCTTAAATGAAGTGAAGTTATTTCATCTGAAAGAATAAAATCGATACTTATTAAAACAAAAGATATCAAACCAAATCCAATTGGTAAATAAAGGTGTTTTTTTAATTGTTTTAATCCATCTCCAGTAACAAGTTTTACATATATCCATAGCATTGGACCAATAGATAAAACAGCTAATAGCAAAAAAGGAATTAAAGCATATGCAACCATTTCATAATCTAAGTCTAGCACCAAAAAAAAGCTTAAAATAATAGCAATATTGATTAGATAAACAGAAAAAAAAGTATTTGATTTATTTCCTTTTTTTAAAAAATAAATTTGAAAAATAAAAAGTACAGTAACGCATAGTGTTACTATGTTCAATAAATTAATTATACTGAAATTGGTGTTTTCCATAAGTTTTATTACTTAACGTGTATTTTTCTAAATTCAGATGGAGTGCTATCTGTAAAATGTTTAAAAGCTCTGTTAAACGCAGTTTTTGAATTAAATCCAACTTCTTCACTAATCGCTTCGATGGTATAGTTTTTAAATGTAGTTTCAATTAAAATCTCTTTTGCTTTATCAATTCTATATTGATTAACGAATGTCACAAAATTTTGTTTGAATTCTGAATTTAAAATTGAAGATACTGTTTTACTATTCGACTTTACCTTTTTTGATAATTCATGAATTGTTAAGTTGCTATTTAAATATAATGAATCTTCGATCATAATTTTCTTAATAGATATAATTAAAGCTTCATTTTTTAAAGAGCTTTCCTCATTTATAACTTCAACAGTATTTTCTTGCTTATTATTATTATTATTAAAACATACTTTAACTTGATTTAATCCTTTATGACCAATGTATGATAAATATCCAATCATAAATACACCAATTGGAGTACTTATGTAAATATTTAGATTAACAGATTGGATAAAGTAAATACTAACCATAAAAATGATATATCCCAATATATAGTGAAACATCCATTTTAAGTTGATCCCTTTTTCAAAAGAAAAAACATTTTTTAATTCTATTCTATGGTGTATATACTTGATAATAGATTTATAGATATAAAACACATTCATGAGGGGGAAAATAAAGAGTAACGCAATAAAATTTGCGTAATTCATTATCTCTTCTGATAATGTATACATGAAAGAAGCAGTATCGCTACTATTACTTAAGTAACTAAATGAAAATATATTTATTATTAATAAAAGTATTGGAATGTAGTAGTGTGGTGCTTTTGTTTTTGATTCAGATAAATCAGATAATGATGAAACATACAAGTAGAATGTTTGTGGAACGGATAATATTAGCACATAAAAAAGTAAAGAAGATATATTTATTAGAGCATTTTCAATGTTAAATTTAATTGAATATGAAACTATAAGCATAGAGCTTAGTATTAAAGCAAATAATAAAAAATAACCACCCAAATATTTATTAGGTTTTTTGTTTTTGTTTGGCGCCAATAATTTTAAGCAAAAATAGATTGCGATTATAAGAGGGAGTAATAAAAAATATGAAGTAGGGTACATGAATTATTAATAGTATTAAAAGCAATTTATGAAATAGCACATCAATATTATTGACGAATCGTGATGTTAATACTATATAAAAATAATTAAATTTTAAATAATTACCTATAATTTATTGAGTGAATATCAGCCTGGGTGTAATGTACATGTATATAGATATTTAAAAGTGTAGACGATAGTTTACACGTGTGCTAATTCAGGGAATTAGCACACGTGTAAATAAAACTAGTACATCCAGACAGTGAATTGATACATTTAAAAAAGGAGTTTCGGCTAATATTGTCATCGAATTTAAATATACCCGAAAATGAAAAATTTACTATTTACCCTATTCACATTTATCACTATTGCTACTTATGCACAAGTAGGAATAGGAACTACGTCACCAGATGCTAGTTCAATTTTAGAATTAAATTCCACCACCCAAGGAATGTTAACTCCTAGAATGACAGAATCAGAAAGAGATTTAATTACAACACCAGCAACAGGATTGTTAATTTATCAAACAAACAACACGCCTGGGTTTTATTATTACAACGGAACAATTTGGACTCCTTTTGGTGGTGCAGATAACGATTGGACTGTAGCAGGAAATGATATGTATAATGCAAATACTGGGAATGTAGGTGTTGGTGTAAATATACCAACAGCAAAATTGCACATTGTTGATTCTTCTACTGGAGGAATAACAACTTTTACAGATGGATTTGAAGATTCAACAATTCCCCCTTTTACTGGAGGTATAGATACAGATTGGGTAATAACAACAACAGCTGGAGAAATTAATTCCGGAAGTGTTGGGTTAAAATCCGGTGTTACAGCTGATAGTGCTAGTAGTTCGTTTGAATACGTTGTTACCGTTACTGCTGGATCAGTTGTAACTTTTAATTATAAAACAGATACTGAATCTTGTTGTGATGAATTACATTTTTATATAGATGGAGTAGATCAAACTGGAGTTGGTCTTACAAACGCAACTTTTACAAGTACTAATTATGCATTAACTGCAGGAGCACATACTTTAAGATGGTCTTACGAAAAAGATGGTTCACTCGATAATGGTGCTGATGAAGTATATGTAGATGATATTTCAATTACTAATGTACCAACTACTAATCCAGCAATTCGAATAGAAGACGGGAATCAACAAGATGGTTATGTATTAACATCAGATGCGAATGGTAATGGTACTTGGCAAGTTGCTTCTGGTGGAGGTACAGATAGTCAATCATTAAGTGTTTCTGGCAATGATTTAACCATATCTAATGGAAATACAGTAACACTTCCAGTTGGTGGAAGTTACACTTTTGATAATGGTTTAACACTTACAGGATCTAATGCGCAACTGGGAGGAACTTTAATCAAAAACACTACTATTAATCTTGATGATAACGATTTAACTTTTTCTAGTAGCAAAACAGTAGCTTTCCCTGGAGAAATAACACTTGAGGGTACCGATAGAGACATGATGATCACAAATTTTGATGATGAATATGTAGTTTTTGGAACGTCATCTTTTTTAAGTACTACTATTGACGGAACTAGTTTTACAGATTCTGGAGGAGATCCATATACAATAGATGTTGCTTTAGGGGTATATACAGGTAGTTCAGGTGGGTCAGGATTTAAAATGGGGTCAATTGAATATTTAACAGATGGTTTAGGAGAACTTTTTGTTACTCACGATTTTAGCCCTTTAACTGATAATTCCAATTCAACAGGTACAGCTGCTCATAGGTGGGATCGAGTATTTGCAACAAATGGTACAATCCAGACATCAGATTTAAGATTAAAGAAAAATATAGAGCCATTATCTTATGGATTGAATGAAATTTTAAAGCTAGAAACAATTTCATATAACTGGAAAGAAAACAAAAAGGGGAAAACTATTATTCCTAAAAAATTTCAAGAAAGAAAAATAGGGTTTTCTGCTCAGCAATTATTAAGAGTGTTGCCAGAGACAGTAAACACACATAGTTGGGTTGCAGCAGATGAAGAAGGTAATTTTAAAAGGATTGAAAATAAAAATTTAGGAGTATTCTATAGTGATATTATACCAGTTACAGTAAAAGCAATTCAAGAACAGCAAGAACAAATAGAAGAGTTAAAATCTGAAATTTCAGAATTAAAAGAATTGGTAAATAAATTAATTTCTGAAAAGAAATAATTTATTAAAGTTCGGGTGTTATAATATTAATTCGGGTATTATTGTTATAACAGTAAAGCCTCATGTATTTACATGAGGCTTTTTTATGTTTTAAAGCTGTTAACAAAGAAAATAAAATCTTAAGCTAAATCAATTTTATTAATATGAAACAAAGTCCTTTGTTAACAGCTGAAATATCATTGTTCCATTTTTAGATTATAGTCTACGGAATGTTTTCCTGAACCATATATTATAAAGAAAATAGAAAGCAATAGTATAATACTAGCGGTAATTATATTTAATGCATTCATTTCGCCTAAAATATTTACTAATACAGCACCTATTAAAACAGGTATTTGAGCAACTAAAGCCCAACGGGTGAGTAATCCAATCATAATCAATAAACCGCCAATTAAATGTGCTGGTACTACGTAATGTAGTAATATGATTTCACCAACATAGTTTTTTAATGGTTCAATTAAGGCAGCAAGTAATAATGTATTGCTCATAAAATAGAGTCCTTTATAAAATATAAAGCCCCCCAAACCAATTCTGATGATATCCAATGAATAATACGTATGAGCGTTAGCCCACTTATTTAAATGTTTAATAGTATCCATAATATATGATTTTGATACTATTAAGTTACAAAAATAAAATCAAAAAACCAACTTATCAAACTGATGTACAGTTAATTAAGTTGGCTTTGAATTGGGTGTTATTAAAAAAATAACATACCTGACTACTATTTTATAAGGTGTAAACTATGGAAGTAAAACCCACTGGTGGGTTACACTTGAATTACACCTAAATTAAACGGTTTTTCAATAGGAGCGTGGTCTGCAGCTTCTATACCCATAGAAATCCATTTTCTTGTATCTAACGGATTAATTATGGCATCAGTCCAAATTCTTGATGCAGCATAATAAGGTGATATTTGATTATCGTAACGTGCTTTTATAGTACTGAATAATTCTTCTTCTTTTTCAGGAGTAATTTCTTCTCCTTGTTTCTTTAATGAAGCTTTTTCAATTTGTAACAATACTTTAGCAGCTGAATTTCCACTCATTACTGCTAAGTTTGCACTTGGCCAAGCGAAAATTAATCTCGGATCATATGCTTTACCGCACATTGCATAATTTCCTGCTCCATATGAGTTACCTATTATTACAGTAAATTTAGGAACTACAGAGTTACTAACGGCATTTACCATTTTAGCACCATCTTTAATGATACCTCCATGTTCCGATTTACTTCCAACCATGAATCCTGTAACATCTTGTAAAAATACTAAAGGAATTTTCTTTTGATTACAATTAGCTATAAAACGAGTAGCTTTATCAGCAGAGTCAGAATAAATAACTCCACCAAACTGCATTTCTCCTTTTTTGGTTTTCACTAGTTTACGTTGATTGGCAACAATACCAACAGCCCATCCGTCAACTCTTGCATATCCGGTAATTAAACTTTGTCCGTAACCAGCTTTATATTCGTCAAATTCAGAATCATCTACCATACGATTAATGATTTCCATCATATCATATTGTTCAGCTCTAGATTCTGGTAATATTCCAAATATATCTTCGGGGTTAAGTTTTGGGTGTTTTGGTTCAGCTCTATTATAACCAGCTTTATCAAAATCACCAATCCTTCCCATTGTTCTTTTAATGGTATCTAAAGCATCTTTATCATCTTTAGCTTTATAGTCAGTAACACCAGATATTTCACAATGTGTAGTTGCACCACCAAGAGTTTCATTGTCAATAGTTTCCCCAATAGCTGCTTTTACTAAGTAACTACCAGCTAAGAAAATACTTCCAGTTTTATCAACTATCATAGCTTCATCAGCCATAATAGGTAAGTAGGCTCCACCAGCAACACAACTTCCCATAACAGCAGCTATTTGGGTGATTCCCATACTACTCATTACGGCATTGTTACGGAATATTCTTCCAAAATGTTCTTTATCTGGGAAAATTTCATCTTGCATTGGTAAATAAACACCTGCACTATCTACTAAGTAGATGATAGGTAATTTATTTTCAATAGAAATTTCTTGTGCTCTTAAATTTTTCTTTGCTGTAATTGGAAACCAAGCTCCAGCTTTAACTGTAGCGTCATTGGCAACAACGATACATTGTTTACCAGATACATAACCAATTTTTACGACAACACCAGCAGAAGGACATCCTCCATGCTCTTTGTACATATCATCTCCAGCAAATGCAGCTATTTCTATAGATGGGTTTTTATTATCTAATAAATAGTCTATTCTCTCACGAGCAGTCATCTTTCCTTTTGAATGATGCTTATCTATTCTACTCTGACCTCCACCTAATTTTACTTTAGCAAAACGCTGTTTAAGCTCAGATAATAATAATTTATTGTAGTCTTCGTTTTTGTTGAATTTTATATCCATTTGTGCTGTTAAATTGGATGGCTAAAGTACGAACTATATTAACGAAAATCAATAGTAAAAGCGCTATAATGTTTACATGGAAGTATTTTCCTTGGTAAATAAATTTATTTATTGTAAATTTGTAGAGAATTTAAAACCTAATAGAGATGAAAAGAGATAAAATTATTTATTATGTGAGTACAGGATTGTTAACATTATTAATGTTGTTTTCTGCAGGGATGTATATTTTCAATAATGAAGCTGTACAGGGAATGTTTACAAATTTTGGGTATCCAACATATATTATATATCCATTAGCAATAGCAAAATTATTAGGTGTTTTTACCATTTGGAATCCAAAGTTTAATACTTTGAAAGAGTGGGCTTATGCAGGTTTTTTCTTTGACTTTGTACTAGCTTTTTTTGCACATAAAATGATTAATGATGGAGAAGAAACTGGAGCTATAATTGCACTTGTTCTTCTAACAGTATCATATGTATTTAGTAAAAGAATAAAAAAATAAAGTGAAAAAAGCTACATCAAAAACAATATTATCCAGTGATAGTTATGATGCGATATCTTACGCAAGAGAGCATGAATTAACAATGAACAGACCATTTGAAGATGGCGGTAATAATACTTCAGCAACACCAATAGAATATTTATTAGCGGCAATTGGTGGATGTGTGAGTATGACATTACGGGTATTTGCAAATAAAAAAGGATGGGATTTAGGTGAAATTACAGTTAATGTAATCCAAAAAAACAAACTGACTTCAAGTGGTTTAAGTACTTCATTAATTGAAGAGATATCATTTGAAAAAGAAATAACTGAAGAGCAAAATAAAGAATTACTACTAATAGCGGGTAAATGTCCGGTTGTTCAGTTATTAAAAAAAGAAACAAATATAAAAACAGTAATACTATAAAATTATGAAAAAAGTAATAGCATTAGGAGGAAGTAATAGTATAAACTCAATTAATAAAGTATTAGCAACATATGCTGCAAATAAACTTAAGGATACTGAAGTTAAACAGTTAGATTTAAATGATTTTGAATTACCACTTTACGGTATTGATTTAGAAACGGCAAGCGGAATTCCACAAGACGCTCATAACTTATTAAAAGAAATTAAAGAAGCCGATGGAATAGTATTGTCTTTAGCAGAACACAATGGAGCGTACAGTACTGCGTTTAAAAATGCATTCGACTGGATGTCACGTATTGATGGTAAATTATGGTCAGAAAAGCCAATGTTATTAATGGCAACTTCCCCTGGAGCTAGAGGTGGAGCAACAGTATTAGATATTGCTAAAGGTAGATTACCGTATATGGGTGGGAATATTGTAGCAGATTTATCATTCCCGTCATTCTTTGATAATTTTAAGGATGGAGCAATTGCTGATGCTGATTTAAAAAACCAATTGCAAACAGCAGTAGATAAATTACAACAAGCATTGTAATGGGAGATCTTTCAAAAGACATACAATCAACTTTTCCTTCTAATAAAGTAAAAGCGCTGATTAATATTAAATATACTGCTAATTGGTTAAGCAGTAAAGAAGTGGAATTCTTTAAACCCTATGGTATTTCGCCTCAACAATTTAATATTTTAAGAATATTACGTGGAGCAAAAGAGGCTATTAAAGTTCAATTGGTGAAAGAAAGGATGATTGAACGATCGCCAAATGCTACGCGTTTAATGGATAAGTTATTAGAAAAGAAACTAATTAGCAGATACCGTTGCGAGCACGATAGAAGAGTAGTGTATGTTGAAATAACTAAAGAAGGTTTAGTGCTTCTATCAGATATAGATAAAGCAGGGAAATTAAGTTTTTTGCATAACTTATCTGAAGATGAAGCTAAGCTGTTAAGTGATTTGTTAGATAAAATCAGGTAATTGTTATTATCTGTATTATAAAAAAAAATAAATAGAATGAAACGAAATACAATTAAACAAGTAGGAAGAAGTGATTTGGTAAATATGGGGCCAATACGTTTACGCCAGCCAATACCAACTCAAGCAATTGAAAATATTGATCCGTTTATATTATTACATCATTACGGGCCATATGAAATCAGTCCGTTAAATAATCCGTTTGATCTAGGTCCACATCCGCATAGAGGGTTTGAGCCGATTACATTTTTGATTCAAGGCGAACAATTACATCGGGATTCATTAGGGAATGAAAGTGTTGTTAAAGCTGGAGATGTACAATGGACTACTGCTGGTAGAGGAATTATTCACGCAGAAGGGCCAACAAAAGATTTTGTTGAAAAAGGAGGAACGCTGGAAGGAATACAATTGTGGTTGAATTTACCTGCAGCAAAGAAAATGATGCAACCTAAATATCAACATGTTGCTTCAGAAAATTTTAATGTTACTAAATCTGAAGATGCTAAAGTAACAATACAAGTAATTGCTGGGGATTTTAATGCTGTTGAAGGAAAAATAACAACCCAAACACCTGTAAATACATATATGATTGATATGCAAGCAGGCGGTACTATAAATGTGCCAATTAATAATTTACATCAATCAATGCTATATTTATTAAATGGTGATGTGATGGTGAATGAGGAGGTTCAATTAATGAAAGGTGAAAGTCAATTAATTGAATTCAATAATGATGGAAATGAAATAGTAATTGCTTCTAAAGCAAAAAGTAAATTATTGTTCTTGTCTGGAGTTCCTTTAAATGAAAAAGTTGCTAATTATGGTCCGTATGTAATGAATACAGAAACTGAATTGTTAGAAGCAATGCGCGATTATCAGCAAGGGAAAATGGGTTTTTTGCCTGCGTAAAGTATAGTTCTCTATAAAAATATTCAGATTTTTATAGAGAACTATGTGATTTCACATTTTTGAACTTGTTCAGTAGATATCGATTTTACTTTTTTTATAAAAGTGTAAAAATCTACAGTATCTAATAATTCAATTAGTTTATTGGCAAGTTTTTCTCCTGCAAGTACTTTAGAACCTTGTTTTTTAACAAGCTCAAGAATCCCTTCCTTTTCTGAAAATATATTTTCTAGAGTAAAGCTCATGTAGGCATCCCATTTTTTACCATCGACAAGCATAATGTTTATGGAGTTAATACCGCACTTTTCAAGTATTTCATTAACAAAGAGGGGTAATGATTCATATTCGCTATCAACATATAAATCTATAATCGCGTTTTTGACAGCAGTGTCATCAGCCTTTATATAGTCAGATATTATGTTATTAAAAGAGGTCATAGTTTAGGATTATTACTTCTTAAATATTACTTATTCACATCATAATTAGTTAGTTACGATGCGTCAATTTAAAACAAATATTTTTATCACTAAATATAATGATACTATATCGCTATGTTTGATGATAAGACTAATTTTATTTGGAGGTTATAAGCGGGACTATATTCAATTAAAAATCCCCAATCTACAGAAGGGAACTTTTTTATAATGATTGAATTTTTACGATAGTATGAAATACGTTTTGTATGTCATCGTAGTTGTGTAAATCCTTTTATTTGTAGGGTTTTATTGTCTGCAGTAAGTTTTTTTTGTTTTATCACTGTAAACTCAGTATTGTTATGTGAATTGATGCTTACTTTATCGTAGCCTAAATTTATATTTTATGATTAGTAGAACGTCTCTTCATATATAAATTCTTTTGTTTTTAGCAAATCTATATTGATGTTTTTAAAAGTAAAGCACCGAACAGTTAATGTTACTATTCGGTACTTGGGTTAGTTTAACTCAAAAGGGTTAAATAAGTTAGTTTTGTAAAATTTAAGATCGAAGGTAATACAAATATTTTTTTCACTATTTTAGGGGATATCCCACATACCCAATATTAGCGATATGAATAAATAAATATGGGTATTTTTCAAACTTCAAAAAATTATGATAGCATAATTTTTTATGTTACAAACATAAATATTAATTATAAAATAACGACTAAGCATTTTCATTGAAAATTGTAAGGATTTTGCTTAGTCCAGTTAAATTATTTTTTAGTATATGCGATATTGTAATTTCAATTATATTTTAAGAAAAAGAAGAGATTTCATAACAAGAGGAAACATATAAAACCTTGATCATTACTTAGTAAATATTGAGTGGTTTTTTAGGAATTAAAAAACCCTCTAAAAATAGAGGGTTTTTATTGTATGTAATATGTTTTATCGCTTGTGTTAAGCCATAGTATGAAATACGTTTTGTACATCATCATCTTCCTCCAAACGGTCTAAAAGTTTATCAACGTCAGCTTGTTGCTCTTCAGTTAATTCTTTAGTTACCTGAGGTAATCGTTCAAAACCAGAAGAGATAATTTCCATTCCTCTTTCTTCAATTTCTTTTTGAATTGTTCCAAAGCTCTCAAAAGGAGCATACATTAAAATTGATTTAGTTGGGTTTGCATCATTTTCATCCGGTTCCTCACCAAATATTTCTTCAACACCACAATCAATAAATTCAAGTTCTAATTCTTCTACATCAAAACCTGTATCTTTTATTTTGAAATTACATTGTCTGTCAAACATAAAGTCAACAGAACCTTGAGTTCCCATGTTTCCATTACATTTATTAAAACAAGCTCTAACGTTTGCAACGGTTCTGTTATTGTTATCAGTAGCAGTCTCAACTAAAATTGCAATTCCGTGAGGAGCGTATCCTTCAAATAATACTTCTTTATAGTTTTCAGTATTTTTATCAGAAGCTTTTTTAATAGCACGCTCAATATTGTCCTTTGGCATGTTAACAGCTTTTGCATTCTGTATAACTGCTCTTAAACGTGAGTTACTATCAGGATCTGAACCTCCATCTTTAATAGCCATTACTATATCTTTACCAATACGAGTAAAGGCTTTAGACATTGCTGACCAACGTTTCATTTTACGTCCTTTTCTTAGTTCAAATGCTCTTCCCATTTTTATAGTCTATTTAATATGATTCATTATGTAACAAACCTACTAAAAAGCTCGCTAATTAGCAATAAAAAAGCCTTTCAGTTAACTGAAAGGCTTTAATACTTATGTATAATATCATTTTGAATATACTCAAATACAAAATGGTAATAATTCCACTAACGGGTTATTTTTTATAAAAAGGTAATTTAACAACAGTAGCAGGAATTTGTTTTTTACGTACTTGTATGTAAATTTTACTTCCAACGTCTTTAAAAACAACCGGTACATACCCTAAGCCAATTCCTTTTCCTAGAGAAGGTGATTGAGTTCCTGAAGTAACAATACCTATTTTATTTCCTTGACCATCCACAATATCATAATCATGACGTGGAATTCCTCTTTCATCTAATTCAAAAGCAACTAACTTACGTTCTACACCTTTTTCTTTTTGCTTTTTAAGGTTATCAGAATTTACAAAATCCTTTGAGAATTTAGTAATCCATCCTAATCCAGCTTCTAGAGGTGATGTTGTATCGCTAATATCATTTCCGTACAAACAGTATCCCATTTCTAAACGTAAAGTATCTCTAGCGGCTAAACCAATTGGCTTAATACCAAAATCAGCTCCTGCTTTGAATACATTAGTCCAGATAGTTTCAGCTACTTCATTTTTGAAATAGATTTCAAACCCTCCAGAACCTGTATAACCAGTAGCAGAAACTATTACATCATCTACACCAGCAAATTTACCAATTTGAAAAGTGTAATATTTCATATTAGTTACATCAATATCTGTTAAACTTTGCATTGCTTCAGCAGCTTTAGGACCTTGAATGGCAAGTAATGAATAATCATCACTATTATTTTCCATAATAACTCCTAAGTCATTATGCTTAGAAATCCAATTCCAGTCTTTTTCAATGTTTGATGCATTTACAACTAACATATATTCTTGCTCAGAAATTCTGTAAATAATTAAATCATCTACAACTCCTCCATCATAATTAGGAAGGCAAGAGTATTGTGCTTGACCATCAACTAATTTTGAAGCGTCATTTGAACATACTTTCTGGATTAATGCCAATGCATTTTCTCCTTTTAAATGAAATTCTCCCATGTGAGATACATCAAATACCCCAACGTCTTTACGTACGGTTTCATGTTCTGCAGTTACTCCCTCGTATTGAACAGGCATATTATATCCTGCAAAAGGAACCATTTTAGCACCTAAGGCTTCGTGTATGTGTGATAAAGCTGTATTTCTCATCTGTAATTGAATGTGTAAAATTTATAAGTGCTAATTTATTTAAAAAGTAGCGAATCACAAACAAATTTATAGGATATAAATGAATAGATTATTATTGCAAACACTTATGGTAATTTAGTATTTGGATAAAGTTAATTTACCGTCTTAAATATTATTAATATTTTATTTTGAAAGAGGTTGAATCTGGCATTTGCTTACTCACCACAACTCATTTTATCATCAATGTTTTTGGTTTCCGTTTCGTGTAATAAAATTCCATGTTCTAAATAAGCTTTTAAGTTTGCTAGCCAGAAAGTCCAACCATTGCTACAACCACAATGTACTTTGAATTTTGTAGCATCGTCAGTTGGAATATCAGACTGAGTTAGTTCTAAGTGTACTTGATTATCCTTTTCAGTTAGGCTAACTTTTACTTGTGTATCACCTGCAAATGAAAATATAATAGTGTCTTTTCCGTTAGCTGATACAACATTTCCTTTTTCTTCACCATCATAATTATGCCATTTCCATATATAGGAATCATTAGTTTTTAATTGTTCATTTTGAGCTTTAATTAATCCATTTTGATCAGTATATATAGCTTCTTTTAAAAACCAAATACACAATAACTCTGGAGTGGTCCAATACTTATATACATTTTCTAAAGAAGATTTAATTTTTATTTTCTTGGTAAAAGTTGTCCAGTCAATCGTTTCCATATCAATACTGTTTTAAAATTGGTGTTAGTTCTTTAAAGGTACAAAATTATCAACGGTTAATAAATATGACTTCAACTGGTTGTACGAACTAATTTCATGATTGATTATAGTTTTATTAAGTATTTCCGAAATATGCTCAGGCACTATTATTTTCTCTTTAATGATTGGCTCAACCACGTCTAAAAACTTAATAGGATGCGCCGTTTCTAAACTAATTCCGATAGAATTTGGGTTGTTTTTTAAATAAACATTTATCCCTAATTGTCCAACAGCACCATGGGGATCCATAATATATTGATGCTCTCTTTTTATACGCTTAATTTCATTACTTGTTTCTTCATCAGTAAAACTTATAGCAGATAAACTTTCTTTTAAATCTTCTATATTATTTTCAAATAACTCTTTAATTCTTATAAAATTACTTGGATCACCAACATCCATTGCATTGGAGATGGTTTGCTGTGCCGGTTTCGGATTATAAACTCCATTGTTTAAATATTCTGTAACCACATCATTTGCGTTATTACTTGCTATAAAGTGTTTAATGGGTAATCCTAGTTTTTGAGCTAATAATCCTGCGCAAATATTCCCGAAATTTCCTGAAGGAACCGAAATGACAATATCCTTATCTTTTTGCTTTAATTGTTTATAGGCAAAAAAGAAATACCACATTTGAGGCAACCAACGAGCAATGTTTATCGAATTAGCAGAAGTTAATTGCAGGGAATATAAATCTTCATCAATAAACGCAGATTTTACCATAGCTTGACAATCATCAAAAGTTCCATTAACGGCTAAAGCAGTGATGTTTTCACCTAGTGTTGTTAGTTGAAGTTCTTGAATATGACTTACTTTTCCTTTCGGATATAGAATAACAACATCTACATTTGGAGTTTTATAAAAACCATTTGCAACAGCACTTCCAGTATCGCCAGATGTAGCTACTAATACAGTAGTTTTTTTGTTAATCTCTTTTGAGAAGCACCCCAAACAATTCGACATAAAACGAGCGCCAACATCTTTAAATGCTAGAGTAGGTCCGTGAAATAATTCAAGTATATAATTATTATCTGTTAACTTAACTAATGGAAAATTAAATGATAATGTTTCTTTGATAATCGTTTTTAAAGCTTGTTTAGGAATTTCAGTTCCTACAAATTGTTTTATAGATTGGTATGCAATTTCTTCGTTAGAAAAATATTCAATTTTATCAAAGAATTCTTTTGACAATTGATTTATTTCTTCTGGAAAATACAACCCTTTGTCAGAAGCAATTCCTTTAATTACTGCCTGACTAAAAGAAGCTTTGTTTAGTTTATTATTTAAACTGTAGTAATTCATCTTGTAGCTTTAGTTATTGATGATTTTTATTCCTTGTTCATTCACTTTTGAAATATGTATGTCAAAATCGACATTTAATTTTTCATAAACAGACTGCATTTTGGTAGCTGTTTTTTCTGCTATGTTTTTTCCTTTTGACAAAGCAAAAATTGATGGCCCTGATCCAGAAATCCCAACTCCTAAAACTCCTTCTTTGAGTAATGCTTCTTTAAGTTCGTAATAGAGAGGAATTAAATCCGCACGTTGTGGCTCAGCAACAACATCAACTAAACTTTTTCCTATTAAGTCATAATTTTCGGTATATAATCCAGCTACAAAAGCACCTACATTTCCCCAATGTGTAATACCGTCTTTAATATTAATTTGGGGTTTTAGTATTTTTCTCGAATCTGCTGTTTTTAATTCTATCTGCGGATGAATTACGGTAGCATAAAGTTCATTTGGACAAGGTAGCTTTATGATATCAAGTGGTGTATAACTTCGTACTAATGTTATTCCTCCAAATAGGGCAGGAGCAACATTATCAGCATGTGCATTTCCACTAGCTAATCGTTCCCCTTCCATAGCGAATTTTGTTAATTCTAATATTGAAAATGGTTTGCCAAGTAATTCGTTAATTCCCCAAACTGCTCCAGCGGAACTAGCAGCAGAACTACCAATACCACTACCGGGTTTAATATTTTTATATATTTCTATTTCAAATCCGAAATCAAGATTTAATTTTTCATACAAAGCTAATGCGGCAACCCCAGCCACATTATTCTCAGTTTCTAAAGGTAATTCCTGACCTATTATTTTTGTGATAAAAATACCTTTTGTATCACATTTTCTAATAATCATTTCGTCTCCAACACTGTCAAGTGCTAATCCTAATACGTCAAAACCACATGCTAGATTTGCAATTGTTGCTGGGGCGAATATTTTTATTTCTTTTAGTGTATTCATACTATTATTTTTTGAGCAATTAGAACAATGTCGGTTGCTTCAATATTATTGTTTAGTTGTTTTTTATGCACGGTTTCTAATATTTTAAAACCATTTTCTAGCAAAACTTTTTTTAAATAATCTTCAGGATAGTAGTAGGTATATATGGCTTCATTTTCACCTGAACTTGGTCCAACGTATTTTGAGTTTTCATAAGAATCCTCCATTGTACTTATGTATAGGATCCCATTTGTATTTAGAAGTTGATATGAATTTTTAATAAAAACACTTACTTCTTCTTTTGATAAATATGGAAGACAGAACCCGACCATAATCCCATCAAATGATGTTTTGATATTATGAATACTATTGCAATCCATTAATTTAAAATTTGCTGAAGGATTATTTTCTTTTGCTAGTTGTAACATTTCATTAGCAATATCAATACCTAATACATTTAACTCAGTAAGTTTATCTAATAAATACTTCGTAATATTTCCAGGGCCACAGCCAATATCTAATACTGATGAATTTCTAGACAAATAACTTAAAAAACTATCATAAGTATCATTAAACACAGTTGATTCCATAAATTTAACTTCATAAATTTTTGCATACTTGCTAAATACTTTTGCTGTATTATTAGTTTTCATATTCTTGTTATTTTAACTAGCGGATCCAATTTGAATGATATCAGCAAATAAACCAGAAGCAGTTACGTCGGCTCCAGCTCCAGCACCTTTGATAATTAATGGTTGTTCTTGATACCTATTAGTGTAAAAAGAAACAATATTATCCTTCCCTTCTAAATTATAAAACGGATGCTCTTTCGGAATGAATTGTAGTCCTACTTTAGCTTTCCCCTTTTTATAACTAGCTACATATTTTAGCTTAGAATCTTGATTTTTAGCCTCAGCGAGCAATTGTTTAAAATACTCGTCTTCAGATGTGATTAAATTGTAAAAATCAGTTACCGAAGCTGATTCTAAGCTTCCTTTTGGTAGCATACTAATATTTTCTATTGCTTCAAATTCTAATTGTATACCAGCTTCTCTAATTAATATTAATATCTTTCTAGCAACATCCTTTCCACTTAAGTCTATTCTTGGATCTGGTTCGGTATATCCTTCATCTTGTGCTTGTTTTACTACAGTACTAAATAATTCTCCGTTAGTATATTCATTAAAAATGAAATTTAAACTTCCGGATAAAACAGCTTGTATTTCAGTAATTTGATCGCCTGAGGAGATTAAATTTTGAACGGTTTTAATTATTGGTAATCCTGCACCAACATTAGTTTCGTATAAAAATGATGCTTTGTATTTTTTCGCAAGATATTTTAGTTCTTTATAGTCGTTATAATCAGATGAGCAAGCAATTTTATTACAAGCAACTACCGAAATACTTTTACGCAATAAACTAGCATATGAATTAGCAACGGTTTCATTTGCAGTTACATCAACAAAAACACTGTTTTGTTTATTTAAGTGTGCAATAGCATCATAATAAGAAACATCATTATTATTATTATTATTATTATTATTATTATGGTTATTTAAAATTGATTTCCAAGCCTGATTATCTACTCCGTTTTCATCAATGTAATATTGTTTTGAACTTGCTACTCCAACAATTTTAACGTTGATATTTAAAGTTTCTTTTAAATAGGATTGTTGCTGCTGTAACTGACTTATTAATTTACCACCAACATTACCAACACCAGCAATAAAAACATTTAGCTCTTTAATATGTGCTTCAAAAAATGCTGCATGAATACAGTTTAAAGCTTTTTTAACATTGGAATTTTTAATTACGCACGAAATATTTCGTTCAGAAGCACCTTGAGCAATTGCTCTAATATTAATGTTATTACGTCCTAATGCACTAAACAAAGTGCCACTAACTCCTTGATGACTTTTCATCTGATCACCTACTACAGCCAGAATAGCAAGATTGTCCTCAACTGTAACTGGATGAATTAAGTGCTCTGAAATTTCATTTTTAAATGTTTCATTAATCAGCTCTTCTGCTGTTTGACTATTTTCTTTTGCTATAGCAATACAAATTGAGTGCTCAGAAGAAGCTTGAGTAATTAGCACAACATTGATATGGTTATTTGCTAAAACTTCAAATAAACGTTTAGAAATTCCATGGATACCAATCATTCCTAAACCTTCTAAAGTTAGCAAAGCAACGTCCTCTACATGACTTATGCCTTTTATCGTTTGCTTTTTACCATTAGAAGAATTACTTATAGTTGTTCCTCTAGCCTTAGCGTCAAAAGTATTTTTTATTTTAATTGGTATTTCTTTTTCTAAAACAGGTTTTATAGTAGGGGGATATATCACTTTTGCTCCAAAGTGTGACAATTCCATAGCCTCTTCATACGAGATGTTTACTATTGGTTTAGCTTGCTTTACTAACTTTGGATTTGCAGCATATAATCCGCTTACATCGGTCCAAATTTCTAAAACTTCAGCATCTAAAGCCGCAGCATAAATTGCCGCAGAATAATCTGAACCACCTCGTCCTAATGTAGTAGTTTCTTTAACTTCATTTGAACTAATAAAACCTCCTAAAATAGTAACTCTTGCTTTATTTTGTTTTTTATAGTAAGCAATATTTTTATTCGTTTCACTAAAATTTACTTTAGCATTTGTAAACTGACTATTAGTTGTAATCAACTCTCTACTGTCTTTATATTGTACTGATTCAATTACTTGTGATGCTATTTTTTCTAATAGTTGTGCAGATAATAATTCCCCAAAACTGATAATTTTATCTTGAGTTTTAGGAGATAAGTCTTCTAGCCAGTAAACAGCATCTAATAGCAGTTCTAGAGCATTACAAGAGCTTTTAATTAAAGCAATAACACTTGTTTGTGCGGCTATAGGTAATGATTCTTTGCAAATAGTAATGTGATGTTGCTCTAGTACTTTTAATTCAGCTTTATATATTTCATCTTTTGCTAATGCTAATTGAGTAAGTTTTACTAAGTGATCAGTAGTTTTTCCTGAAGCAGAAACTACTACCCAGAGTTTTTGCTGCTCATTTTTAATAATGTCTATCATTAATTTAATTGATGCAGCAGATGCTAAAGAGGAACCTCCAAATTTTAAAACCTTCATGGCTTTTTCTTTTAATTTATAAAATAGTTAAATGTATACTTGATTTTCTTTTTTAAGAAAAAAGTATATAGGGGACGGATAATATGTCTATAATTAACCCTTAAAGGGTTGTTGTAGTGGTAGTAATTGTAAACAAAGCAGTAGCCACTACAGATGTAGTGTTAGGTGCTAAAATTGCTATTTGTTTATTTGTATTCAATTACAATAGTTTTGTGTAAACTTATTAACAAATGTAGCAATTATTCTTTTATACAATTAAAATAATGCAGTTATTTACATAAAACTATATCAATTGGGATATAGGTATACTAAAGCACTATTTTAAACATACATATTTTACATGAAGATATTATCAGCAAAACAATTGTACCAGGCTCATGATTTAACAATTAAAAATCAGGAAATTTCAGAATTAGATTTGCTTGAAAGAGCAGGAGGGCAAGTATTCAATTGGATGCATACACGTATGCAAGGATCACAAGTTAAAATACATATTTTTAATGGAATTGGTAACAATGGTGGTGTTGGATTGGTATTGGCTAGACATTTGTTAGAACACGGTTATAATGTGGCTAACTATGTTGTTAATTATAGTAAAAAACGTACTGATGGTTTTTTAAAGAATTACGACAGAGTTAAATCTTTAAAGCAATGGCCGGTATTATTAACTGATGAGTCAGAATTCCCTTCGGATATTTCTCCAGATGATATTATTGTAGATGCCATTTTTGGTATTGGTTTAAATAGAGACCCTGGAAATTTAGCAAATTCGTTATTCGCACATTTAAACAAATCAAAAGCATTTAAATTAGCGATTGATATTCCTTCAGGATTATATTCTAATCAAGCTCCAGATAATATTGAACACGTATTGTCTGCAAATTTCACGTTATCGTTTCAAAGCCCTAAAATGGCATTCTTTTTACCAGAAACAGCTGTGTTTACTGAGCAATGGGAAGTGTTAGATATTGGATTGGACCAAGAGTATATGCAAACTGTAGAGGCTACTCAATTAATAAGTAAAAATGAAGTGTTACCAATGTATCAGATGCGTGAGAAATTCGCGAATAAATTTACTTATGGTCATAGTTTAATTATTGGAGGTTCTTATGGAAAAATAGGATCTGTGCAATTGGCTAGTAAAGCAGCTTTAATTTCTGGTTGTGGGCTTGTAACGGCATATGTGCCAGAATGTGGTTATAATGTATTACAAAGCTCTTTTCCGGAAGCAATGGTACAAACTGCAAGCGACACTAAGCAGTTGTCAGAAATTTCTCCAGAAGGGAATTTTACTGTAGCTGGAATTGGTATGGGAATGGGTGTAAGTATTGAAACTACTGCTGCGCTGAAATATTTCTTGAAAACAAATAAATTGCCATTAGTTGTTGATGCAGATGCATTGAATATTATATCAAAGAATAAAGAACTAATAAAAACGTTACCAGAATTAACGATACTAACTCCACATAAAAAGGAATTAGAACGTTTATTGGGAAAGTGGGATAATGATTTTGATATGTTAGCGAAGGTAAAAGTATTCTCAACAGAAAACAATTGTATTGTAGTTGTAAAAGATGCAATTTCAATAACGATATATAAAGATGAGGTGTTTGTGAATACTTCTGGGAATCCTGCTTTAGCAACAGCAGGAACAGGCGATGTATTAACGGGTATAATTACTGGATTAATAGCTCAAGGATATGAACCATTAAATGCTGCTAAATTTGGAGTTTATTTACATGGTAGAACTGCTGATGTAGCTATTGAAGAAAAAGGGTATCAATCATTTATTGCCAGTGATGCTATTAATAATATTTCTAAAGCATATTTAGATATGTTTAAGCAACCAGAAGCGCCAAAAGTAGAAGAAGAAGTAACACAATAATTAGAGTGCTGTATTTACTTAAATTAAAAAGTCCTTAGAATTATTCTAAGGACTTTTTAATTATAATATGAATAGTCTTTATTTTTTTGATAAATACTTTTTGTCAACATAAAAAGTTCCAAAAGGAATAATAGAAGCAGCAAACACAATAAGTAATGTTTTTACTTTCCAGTTTAATTCAAATTTAGTCATTATTGCAAATAAAATATAGGCAACAAATAATAATCCGTGAGCCATACCAACAATTCTAACATATTCAGGATTTCCCCAAACATATTTTAACGGCATTGCAACAAATAATAAAGCTAAAAGTGATAGCCCTTCTAATAAACTGATTCCTCTAAAAAGTTTGATCATAATTTTATATTTTAACTTACCATTTGGAAAATTGCAATTGCATATATAGCAAAACGAACAAAGCGTAATAAACCATATAATACAACTCCTTTAAATGGATATTTAATCATTCCTGCAGCCATACATGTTATGGCAAATGGTATAGGTAGTAATGCTCCTACAATAATTAAAAAACCACCCCATTTACTGGTGTTTTTTAAACTCTTAGCCATTTTAACTTCTAAATAGTTCTTTATAGAGTCTATTTGTAAAGCAGCCTTACCTAAAAAGAAAGATGTAATTCCTCCTAAGTATGACAATGTAGCTAAAATAGTTAAGTTTAATATAGGGTCACTAGTCTTTTTAGACCAAGCGATAAAAATTTCCGGTGGAATAAGTCCTAAAAATGATTCAGAAGCAAAAAATGAAATTAAAATACCTAAAGTTGAAAAAGTTTCTGTGATACCTTGAAGTGCATCATTAATGTTATAAACATATTTATTAAATAAAATCAATGCAGTAACAACTACTAATATAGGTACAATTGCTTTCTTTAAACTACTCCCAATAAATGAGTAAAACCCTGTGTAAGAGTAATACTGGTGTAGTAACTTAGCCTTCGATTTTTTCTGAACTCTTGCTGGGGACCTCATAATTAATTTAGTATTGGGGATAGCGAATATAAAAATTGATTTGATGCTAACCAAAAAAATGAGACTCCAAGTAGTGAAAAAGTAATTATTTGATGTGTAACAAACCTAAAATTAGATCTAAAATAACATTCTCTTATATTACTAGTTTATTTTATCTTGAAATGATATATATTTGATTATAATTAACTCAAAAAATATAATTTAATACAGCATATGAAACTTTTAGATGGTAAAACAGTAATTATTACTGGTGCAAGTAGAGGTATAGGAAACGAAATTGCAAGAACTTTTGCGAAAAACGGAGCAAATGTTGCATTTACATATAGTTCGTCAGAAGCTCCAGCGTTAGCGTTAGAGCAAGAGTTAAATGGTTTAGGAGTAAAAGCTAAAGCATACAAGTCTAACGCAGCGAACTTTCAAGAGTCACAAGATTTAATAACTACTATCACAAAAGAGTTTGATAGTATAGATGTATTAATCAATAACGCAGGAATTACAAAGGATAACTTGTTAATGCGTATTACTGAAGAAGATTTTGATAAAGTAATAGAGGTAAACCTGAAGTCTGTTTTTAACATGACTAAAGCTGTACAGCGTACTATGCTAAAACAACGTAAAGGCTCTATTATAAACATGAGTTCCGTAGTTGGAGTTAAAGGTAATGCTGGTCAAACTAATTATGCAGCTTCTAAAGCAGGTATTATTGGATTCACAAAATCAGTTGCTCTTGAATTAGGGTCTAGAAACATTCGTTGTAATGCAATCGCTCCTGGTTTTATTGAAACTGAAATGACAGGAAAATTAGATGCTGATACAGTTCAAGGATGGAGAAATTCTATTCCTTTAAAAAGAGGAGGTACTCCAGAAGATGTAGCAAATGTATGTGTCTTTTTAGCAAGCGATATGAGTGCTTATGTAACTGGGCAAGTATTAAACGTTGATGGTGGAATGTTAACCTAATCCCACAATAAATTTATTTAAACAAGAATTGTCTCGTTTGAAAATAATTAATGTTAATTCATACTTTGTACTTTATGTGTGAAGCTGATGATTAAATGACAAAAAACGATATTATATACATATTATTAATTGCAATTTTCGCTCTGGGGATTGCAACTTTTCAATATTTTTATAAAGCAAAAAGAACCGATAAGAAACGGTTTCTTTTTGCTTTTTTTCGTTTTTTTAGTCTTTTTTTATTGGGTGTTTTACTGTTAAATCCAACATTTAAACAAACAGTAATTACTAATATAAAACCCAACTTAGTTGTTGCGGTTGATAATTCAGAATCCATTAATTACCTTAAACAAGATACTAAGGTTACAGAGTTCTTAAAAGAGTTGAAAAAATCAGACTTATCTGATAAATTTCAAATTGATTATTATTCTTTTGGAAACACTGTAAATGAGCTGTTAGATACTATTCAGTTTACAGAGCCACAGACTAACATATCAAAAGTTTTTTCATCTTTTAAAGAATTGTATTCTGGTACAAATTCACCAACGGTACTTATATCCGATGGGAATCAAACTTATGGTCAGGATTATGTGTTGTCCTCATTAACATATAAGCAACCAATTTACCCGGTAGTTTTAGGAGATTCTGTAGTGAAATCAGATCTTAAAATAGCGAGTATTCAACACAATAAATACGCTTTTTTAAATAACGAATTCCCTGTAGAGATTACTGTAAATTATATTGGTAATCGAACTGTAAATGAAGAGTTGAATGTTTATTCAGGTAATACTAAAGTGTTTTCAAAAAACATTGAGTTATCTAAAGAGAATACAACTGAAGTGCTCTCTTTTTATTTAAAAGCAAAATATATAGGAAAACATAAGTATCGCGCAGTTATTAACCCGATAGCTAATGAAGAAAATATAATTAATAACTCACGTGATTTTTCTGTTGAGGTTATTGATGAAAGAACAAATGTACTGTTAGTGTCGGATATTATTCATCCTGATATTGGAGCTATTAAAAAAGCTATTGAGACTAACAAGCAGCGTAAAGTAACGATATTAAACACGAGTGATGTAATTGATTATAATAAGTATCAATTAGTGATACTATATCAACCAACAACTAAGTTTAATAAAGTTTTTCAAAAAATAAACGTTTTTAAAAAGAATCATTTTACAATCACAGGATTACAAACTGATTGGAGTTTTCTAAATAGTGTTAGTGAAAGTTATAAAAATTTAGTTGTAAATCAGCCTCAAGATTTTTCTGGTAACTATAATGCTAATTTTGATTTGTTTCAGAATGAAGAATTAAATTACACTTCATTACCTCCTTTAGTTGGCTTTTATGGAGATGTTACTTTAAATAACTCTGTATCTGTATTGTTGCATCAACAAATAAGTTCTGTATCAACAGAGAGTCCATTGTTTTGTTTTTTTGAAAATAATAATAGGAGAGAAGCAGTATTGTTTGGAGAAGGAATTTGGAAATGGAGAGCTCAGAGTTTTATGAATACTCAAAGTTTCGAAAAATTTGATGCCTTAATAGGTAAAACGGTTCAGTATTTAGCCTCAAATAATAAAAGAGAACGATTAGTTTTAACTATAGAAGATGAGTTTTTGTTAGGAGAAGCAAAGCTAAAAGCACAGTATTTTGATAAGAATTACGTTATTGATGCAAATGAAATTATTTCTTGTAAAGTAATTCATCAAGAAACAAAAGAGAATACTGAGCTTGATTTTTTATATAGAAATAATGGTTATGAGCTTGATTTAAAGCATTTAAAATCTGGTGCATATAGCTATGTTATAAAGACTAAAAAGAATAGGTTAACCAAAAAAGGGAGTTTTGAAATATTAGATTTTAATATAGAATCACAATTTATCAATCCTGATGTAACAAAACTAGGTCAGTTGGCTACTAATAGTAAAACACAACTCTATTATATTTCAAAACATAAACAATTGTTTGAAGAATTAAGGAGTAATGAAAAATATAAATCAACACAAAGAGAAGAAGTAACTCAATTGCCATTGGTAAATTGGAAATATTTATTGGGGATATTGATTTTATTACTTGGAGTTGAATGGTTTTTAAGAAAATATAACGGACTAATATAAATTTTAAATAGATAAACAGATGGAAAAATTACCAAAATTGGGCTTGCCAATAATCTTTTTAGTAGTAATATCAATATTCTTGTTGTTAAAAACAGCAGTAACCATAGATGCAGGGGAATCTGGAGTATTGTGGAAACGATTTGATGGAGGTGTTGTTACTGATCAACCAGCTTTAGAGGAGGGTTTTCATATTATCGCACCATGGAATAATGTATTTGTTTACAATGTTCGTCAGCAGAATAAGTTTATCCAAGACATGGAAGTATTATCTTCTAATGGGTTAGAAATAAAATTAGATGTTTCTATTTTATACCTACCTAATATATCTCAACTAGGGATGTTGCATAAAACAAAAGGGAAAAATTACTTAGATAATGTTATTATACCTGAGGTACGATCTGCGGCACGTAGTGTAGTGGGGCGTTATACTCCTGAGCAATTATACTCTAGTAAGCGTGATGTGATTCAAAAAGAAATATATGATGAGGTATCAAAAAAAGTTGGTGCTCAGCATGTGCAAATTAACGATGTTTTAGTTCGTGATGTTACCTTGCCGCCTACAATTAAGCAAGCTATTGAGCGTAAATTAAAACAAGAGCAAGAATCTTTAGAATATGAGTTCAGATTAGTTACTGCTCAAAAAGAAGCTGAAAAGCAAATCATTGAAGCAAAAGGTAAAGCTGATGCGAATAAAATTTTAAGTGCGTCTTTAACTGATAAAATATTACAAGACAAAGGTATTGAAGCTACATTAAAATTAGCGCAATCGCCAAATAGTAAATTAGTATTAATTGGAGGAAAAGACGGAATGCCGATTATATTAGGAGATCAATAAGATTTTCAATTTAAACTGCAAACAAAAAAAGGCTTTCAGAAATGAAAGCCTTTTTTTTGTTATTCAGTGAATAATAGCTCTAGGTGTATTAATGTATTTTACTTTTTTTAGACTATAAATAACATTTTTTTTGTTACAAATGTCTTGTAACGTTTTTTTTATATCAAAAAAATGTTATTTTTGACATAAGTTAGTTTAACTCAGAGCTTATATATTAGATTGTTTCCCCAAAACGATTTAATGCTCTGAGTTTTTTTTGTTTTACAGTAAATTCAAATTACACTTTTATATCGTTAAATATTCACGATATTTGCACTTCTAAAAATCATTACAATATGTCAGACGATAAGAAGATTATATTTTCCATGGATAAGGTTTCTAAAACCTATCAAAGCACTGGAAAACAAGTATTAAAAGATATTTATTTAAGTTTCTTTTATGGAGCTAAAATTGGTGTTTTAGGATTGAACGGTTCTGGTAAATCTACCTTACTTAAAATTATTGCTGGTTTAGAGAAAAATTATCAAGGTGATGTTACTTTTTCTAAAGAACATACAGTAGGATATTTAGAACAAGAGCCAAAATTAGATGAGACTAAAACTGTTATGGACATTGTAAAAGAAGGAGCTGCAGAAACTGTTGCAATTCTTGATGAATACAATAAGATTAACGATATGTTTGGTTTGGAAGAAATATATTCTGACGCTGACAAAATGGATAAGTTAATGGCTCAACAAGCTGTTTTACAAGATAAAATTGATGCTTGTAATGCTTGGGAGTTAGAAACAAAGTTAGAAATTGCAATGGATGCTTTACGTACTCCAGCAGGAGATACGCCAATTTCAGTATTATCTGGAGGAGAGCGTCGTAGAGTTGCTTTATGTAGGTTATTATTACAAGAGCCAGATGTATTATTATTAGATGAGCCTACCAATCACTTGGATGCTGAATCTGTACATTGGTTAGAGCATCATTTAGCACAATATAAAGGAACTGTAATTGCAGTAACGCATGATAGATATTTCTTAGATAATGTTGCTGGTTGGATTTTAGAATTAGATAGAGGTGAAGGGATACCTTGGAAAGGTAACTATTCTACTTGGTTAGATCAAAAATCTAAACGATTAGCACAAGAAAGTAAAACAGAATCAAAGCGTCAAAAAACTCTTGAGAGAGAATTAGATTGGGTACGTCAAGGAGCGAAGGGAAGACAAACAAAGCAAAAAGCACGTTTGAAGAACTACGATAAATTGATGAGTCAAGATCAAAAGAAAATGGATGAGAAATTAGAAATTTTCATTCCTAATGGTGATCGTTTAGGTACTAAAGTAATCCAGGCTAAAGGTGTATCTAAAGCTTTTGGAGATAAATTATTATATGACAACTTAGAGTTTGATTTGCCTCAAGCAGGTATTGTTGGTATTATTGGGCCAAACGGTGCTGGTAAAACCACTATCTTCAGAATGATCATGGGAGAAGAAACTCCAGATTCAGGAAGTTTTGAAGTTGGAGAGACTGTTAAAATTGCTTATGTTGATCAATCACATAAAGATATTGATAACAACAAATCAATTTGGGAAAACTTCTCTGACGGACAAGATTTAATCATGATGGGAGGAAAGCAAGTTAACTCTCGTGCTTACTTAAGTCGATTTAACTTTGCAGGAAGTGAACAAAACAAAAAAGTAGATACTTTATCAGGAGGTGAGCGTAACAGGTTACACTTGGCAATGACTTTAAAGGAAGAAGGTAACGTGTTGTTATTAGATGAGCCTACCAATGATTTAGATGTAAATACATTAAGAGCATTAGAAGAAGGGTTAGAGAACTTTGCTGGATGTGCTGTAATTATTTCTCACGATAGATGGTTCTTGGATAGAGTTTGTACTCATATCTTAGCTTTTGAAGGAGATTCAGAAGTATATTTCTTTGAAGGATCATTCTCAGAATATGAAGAAAACAAAAAGAAACGTCTTGGGGGTGATTTAATGCCTAAGCGTCTTAAGTATAAAAAGTTAGTAAGATAATTTGTAACTTTTGTAAAATAAAAAAGCTCTTCAGTAATGAAGAGCTTTTTTTTGTTGTTTATTAAACTTTTGAATCGGCTATTGACTTTCTAATTCTGCTTAACTGTATTGGAGTAATTCCTAAATAGGAAGCTATTTGATATTGAGGTATCAATTCTTCAATACCAACAATTCGCTTTAAGAGTTTTAGGTAGCGTTCTTTTGCGTTTAAAGTACCTAGGCTAATAATGGTTTTTTGCATGTCATTATATAGGTGCTGTAATACTTTAATTTCAAACTGCATCATTTCAGGTAGGTGACCAAAGTTTTTTAATACATCTTTATGTGCAGATTGGATAATTTCACAATCAGTTAAAGCTTCATAAACCAAACTTGATTTCTCATTTTTAATTAAGTCAGAATAAGGTCCTAAAAATTGATTAGCGGTATGTAGTGTTCTGGTAAAAATTTTACCGTTTTCGCTTACAGCAGAAGTTCGAGCTACACCAGATATGATAAAAAACATATTATCAGCTTCGTCACCTGCGTCACAAAGTATTGTATTTGCTTTTACGGATAGATGTTTAAAGTGAGGTTTAAGTAATTCAAAAGTTTCTCTAGAGATAGGGGTTAGTCTATTAGCGAAATTAAAAAGTGCTTCCATGTTGTTATTTGTTTATGATATTGGGGAAAATAAAAATAAGGTATTTAAGTTTACATATGCTAATACCGGCGTTTAATTTTTGTTAAATTCCATAATAATCTTCTTAGAGGGTAGAATAATAAAAAACAGTTAGTTATTTAGTCATTATCCAATATGATAAACAGTAAACAATCAGTGATAGATAAGTAACTTCGGGTTTATTTTGACTCTTTTTTGATGTTTCGTCTAATTCTACTTAATTGAATAGGGGTTATTCCTAGGTAAGAAGCAATATGGAATAAAGGTATTTTATTAATAATGTCAGGATATCTTTCTTGAAAGTTTGAATAGCTATCTTTTGCCTCAAGAAGAACTTTTTCTACTTCACTTTCTTCCATGATGACAGAAAAATGATGTAACATATCAGTGTATAGGTTGCAAAGTTCTAAATCGTTTTTTAAGATGTTTCTAAGTTTACTATATGGAATTTCGTAGAGTGTTACGTCTGTTAAACATTCAATAGTAAAATTAGATGTTTTTTTAGTAGAAATTGCTGTAAGTGAAACAACAATATGGTTATCAGAAAACAAAAACTTGTTGTATTCTTTACCTAGTTTATCAGTAACATATTTTCTTACTACTCCAGATTCTATATAAAATAAATATTCAGGGTGGAGTCCTGCGCGACAAATAACATCGTTTTTTTTATAATTTTTCTTTATTGCAATATCTGTTATCTTAGACCAATTTTTTGGAAGGTTCCTTAATTCTTGAAATAATTGAAAAACTGTTTTATGCATTGTTTTGTATAATTACGATGTAACTGTTAAGTGTTTAATAGTTTATATGCAGATTTAAATTTAAATAAAACTAACAATACTTACTAATTAATAGCTATTTTTTAGTGCATAGGATTGCAATTTTCTTGTTTTTCATATTGGTGGTGAAAAATAAATAGTCGTTTCCTCCGTCCTTCAGTTGTAATTCTTTTCTTATTTCATCAACAGATTTAGGAAAATTCCTAGTTGTTACATTTGCTTGCTGTTTTTTAAATCGCTTTCTGAGCTCTTTTTTATTATATGGTATTATCTCTATTATTTCAAATGATCTCCCAGGGAAATCAATTAAAACGTCATTTGAGTATAAGTGGGAGTGTTTGTGTAACTTGTTGAGCTTGTATTTTATTGCAATTTCATTAAATCCACCAGATTTTAATATCGCAGCATTAGGTTCATATAAGTATTTTTTTGGAAACCCATATTGAGCAAGTTCTGATTGAGCCTTAGTAAAGCTAAACAAATTTTGTTTGGTTTTTTGAATATTAGCGGTAATAACGGAAATTTCTCCTGTGTAATTTTTTTCTAATAGAAATAGTAACTCTTTGACTTCATTTTTTACAGCAACAATATGTATTTCTTTAACAAAAATTAATTCATTTATTCCGTTTGTGATATCAAGTAGAGGAGAGGTCTTAATTAAAATATTGTCAGCTTTATTAAAAAGCTCTTCTATATTTTCAGAAACATTTGGTAAGCAATCACTCAATAAGAACACTTTTCCTTTGGAGTCATTTCTTCTTGATGGGTCAATATAAATCCAATCAAAATTTTCTGAGGTGCTTTTTATATATTTAATCCCATCTCCAATAATGGTTTTAATATTTTTACATTTTAATTGTTTGAAATTATGATTGACTATTTCTGATAGCGATGGGTTTATTTCGCAATGAGATATATTAGCAACCCTTTTTGAAAAATAAAAACAGTCAACGCCAAAGCCTCCAGTTAGGTCAATTAACGATTTTCCAGAAACTAAGTTAGCTTTATATTTAGCAGTAATTTCTGATGAAGTTTGCTCTATGTTTAACTTGTTTGGATAGTAAACGTTTGGGGTGTTATGCCATGTTTCTAGTTTGTTTTGACAGCGTTTTTTAGCTTCAATTTGTTCAATCAATTCTTGTTGACTTACATCTTTAAAAATAAGCTTCTTTAGTAAGAGTGACGAAATGTCAGCATCCGAATTGTTTTTTACAAACAACTGAATATCAGTACTTAGTATGTGTTTATTCAAAGTAAAAAATTAAGTATTTGTTTTTTGTATTAATTGGAATTCTGTGTTTTTACAAGTGTGTTTTAGATGCCTTCAGTGATTTTTTTGACAATTTTATTATCAGATAAAAATTCTTTTGAAATTACTTTTAAAGCAGTGTATGTCGGTACTGCTATAATCATTCCAACAACTCCAAAAAGTAGCCCCCCAATAATGATTACAAGGAAGATTTCTAGCGGGTGAGATTTTACACTATTAGAAAAAATTAAAGGCTGGCTTACAAAATTATCTACGAGTTGAGCTATTGCATAACCAATCATTACATAGGTTGTTTTTGGTAAAATAATTGTTTGAAAATCCATACCTAAGTTACTGCTCATTGATAAAATCAACATCAATATTCCACCAATTAGTGGGCCAATATATGGAATAAGGTTTAATAATGCACATAAAAAAGCAATCACAACAGCGTTTTTTATTCCGAAAATTAATAGAACTATGGAGTAGATTATAAAGATGATTAAAATTTGAAAAACTAAACCAACAAAATAGCGTGATAGCAAGTCTTTTATTTTTTCAAAAGATTTTTTTAATCGACCCTCTTTGTTATCTGAGACTAATAATAGTGCTCCGTCTTCTAGTAATTTACTGTCTTTTAAGAAAAAGAATGAAATGAATAAAACAGAAAACAGGCCTATACTTAAGCTGCCAACCATTCCTAAAACTGAATTTAACACCTCTGGGATCGCGTTTACATCTAGTTTTGATAATATATCAGAATTCTGTAGTGTTTGAAATAAATCAATATTGTGAGCGATTAAGTAGCTGTTTATCTCTTCAGAAAGATGTTTGAAATTGGTTTCTAATTCAGTATAGTTTAAAAGTGCTAGATTTTCTCCTTGACTTTTCACTAATGGGATAAACATTGATCCTAAACCTACTATAAAACCAAGTAATAAAAGCATGGTTGTTATTACGGCAAGAGTGTTTTTAAACTTTAAACGAGATTTTAAAAATCTAACAATAGGTCTACCTATTAATGAAATTACTCCTGCAATTGTTATGTAAATTAGTACGTCACTTATCTTGTATAGAAAAAGAGATAAGATGCAGATACCTAATATGATTGTTAAGGCTCTTAATATACCGTTACTTATGTTTTTAGAACTTTGATGATTCACAATATTATTTTTATATTAGCTAATATAAAGATAATATATGAAAAATAGGATCATATTACTTGTACTAGCGTTTGTTTTTAACGCTTGTTGTTCTGATGACGATAATGGTGTTCCGGTTCAAGAAGAAATAAATGGAATTGCCGTTTTAAAGTCTAAAGGAAAAACTATTCAAGAAATACTAGATGCGGGATATTCTCCTAATCAAATATATCAAAATGATGTGAATGACCTGCCTAGTTTATATGGTTTGCATTATCAGGGCGGTATTATTTTTTATTTTAACACAAGTGTTGGTTCAGGAATGGTTGTTTCAGAATTTGATAATGGAAAGATACAATGGAGTTGTGCTATTGATGAGTTAATACCTAATGCCAATAATATACCTATAGGTACTGAATATCAAAACACAGAAGCTATAGTGACACATACGTCTTCTGTTTGTGAAACTGCGTCAGATATATGCTATAACTTAACGCTTAATGGTTATTCAGATTGGCATTTACCAAGCAGGGATGAAATGGCTCAAATGCATTATAAGCAAGATTCAATTCCAAACCTATCTACGGTGTATTCATATTGGAGTTCAACGGGAGGTGATTGGCACTCTGCAAAATGTTGGACATTTCATAGTCCTACTTCTAGTATAGGATGGGGGAATAAATTACTTGAATTAGGAGTTAGAGCTGTTAGGTATTACTAGTTAATATTACTATTCTTTGTTGAGAAAAATAAATCTACAGCACCTTTTGTTTTAGATTAATTGTTTTGTGATTTCATACAAAGCAATATTAGTTGCTTGAACCACATTCATACTTGAATTTTCACCAAACATACTTATGTGAACTATTTCATTGGTTTGATTCAAAACGGCTTCAGATACCCCAAAATTTTCATCTCCAATGATTAGTAAGATAGGCTTGTTGGTGTTAAATTTTTGCAAGTGTAATGGTTTACTCTTCTCGGTTATTTCAATAGCTATAATATGATGTGTTTTTTTTATGCTTTCTATGTATTGATGTATATCAGTGATAATTTCATAAGAAACATATTTTTCAGTTGCTCGTGAAGTTTTTTGCATTTTCCTTGATGGTATAGGAAGTGCTTCACCGCTGAAAACAAGTTTTTCAACACCAAAAGCATCACATACCCTAAATAAAGAGCCAATATTGGGCGCATTGCTCACATTTTCACATAAGACAGTTATTGGGAATGTTTTTTTATTAAAAGAAGAAGTATAGTGTGTAAGTTGCATTGTTAATTAGTTTTCAAAAGCGTATTTAATAATATTAGCACCCATTTTCAGTGCTTTAAGTCTTATTTCTGGAGCATCATTATGTATTTCTTGATTTTCCCATCCATCTCCCAAATCAGATTCAGTAGTATATAAACAAATCAATCTTCCATTATAGAAATAACCATAAGCTTGAGGTCTTTTCCCATCATGTTCATGGATTTTAGGGAGTCCTTTTGGAAAATTAAATGCAATATTGAAAATTTCGTGTTTTGCAGGTAGCTCTGTTAGTTCTTGGTTTGGAAAAACTTTTTTTAATTCTTTTCTTATATAAGTGTCCATTCCGTAATTATCATCAATGTGTAAAAATCCCCCAGAATTAAGATATTTTCTTAAGTTTTCGGCCTCTTCTGTGGAAAAATGAACATTCCCATGGCCAGTCATATGTATAAAAGGATATTGAAATAGTTCAACACTGCCGGTTTCAACAGTATTTGGTTTAGTGTTGATGGTGGTATTGATATTGTTGTTGCAAAATGTAATAAGATTTGGTAGCGCGGTTGTATTGGCATACCAATCACCACCGCCATTGTATTTTAAAATCGCAATTTCTTGGGAGCAGCAAAAGCTTGTAGTGATTAAGAGTATAAATATTGTTATTTTATTCACTTGAAATAGTTTTTAAAATCAAAAATAATATTCATATGCTGATTAAATTAAATACAATCCTAAATATTACTTTTAGGTGTTAAGGTATATCTTTATTCTTTTTTTTTAGAGTAACTTTTATAATAATTATTTGAAATATTTATTAAGCTTTCTTTTTACAGAGATAAAACGTAAAACACCAATTAAGATTACTATGAATGATATTATAATGAAAAAATATCCTAATGTTATTAGATTATGCAATATGTCAATTTTTAAAATCGCAAATCCAGAACTTAAAATAACAATAAAAGTTCTAAAATAGGCTAATATTGTACGCTCGTTTGCTAGGTTAGTTCTGACTAAGGCTAATAAATCAGTTTTTTTAATTTCGTTATGATCCATATTATTTATTAGATTATAAATTTACTCTTTATTTAAAGAATTTAAGTAAACTAGGTTAGTCTTTATGTTGCTAATAAATTTATAACTTAAGTTAATTGGTCGTATTTAGTAGGGCAATTGTATGACAGGCAGCTATTCCAGCAGTTTCGGTACGTAAACGGGTGTTTCCTAAGGCTACAGGTTTAAAGTTGTTACTTAAGGCTAATTCGATTTCTTTTACAGAAAAATCTCCTTCAGGGCCAATCAGGATTGTGTAGTTTACATTTGGTAAAACTAGTGATTGTAATTGTGTTTTTTCTTGTTCTTCACAATGTGCAATATAGGTTTGTCCTGCAAACTCTTGATTAACAAATTGCTTAAAACTGATTGCATCATTTAGTTTAGGTAAGTGCATTTGTAAGGATTGCTTCATTGCGCTTTGAATGATTTTCTCAAACCGATCCTTTTTAATTATTTTTCGTTCAGAATTATCACAAAATACTGGGGTGATTTCATCAATGCCAATTTCAGTAGCTTTTTCTAAAAACCATTCCATTCTATCGTTCATTTTGGTAGGAGCGATGGCAATGTGTAATTTGTAATTATGACTTTTATGCTGCTCAATTGTGTTTATTTGCACAAGACATTTTTTGGTGTCGGCAATAAATATTTCTACTGTGAATAACTCTCCTTTTCCGTTAGTGATAGAAAGAATGTCACCTTCTTTTTTTCGTAATACTTTAACAATATGCTTGCTTTCTTCTTTTGAGAAAGTATATTGTTTGTTATCAGAATTAATATCGGGGCTATAAAATAACTGCATTATTATGAACTAATTTAAAACATTAATCAATTGTTTCTTTTTGTCTTTTTCAAAAGTAATTTTCAGCACTTGTAATAAGCGTATGTCCTTTTGTTGTTCAGTTTTATTGATAATGTAGTGTTTTTTTGCTTCCGGTAAATCTAAGTTATATATGGTATTAACTTTATTATCTTTTAATGAATTGATAAAATATTTCGATGCTTTGTTTTTTGTAAACCACCCTAAGTCGCCACCTCTAATGGAATTCCTGTCCATAGAATACTTACCGGCTAATTGATTAAATTGTTGTCCTGAATCAAGTTTAGCTGTAATAACTGTGCGTAAACTGTCTATTTTGAATTTACTCAATTTCTTTCCGTCTAAAAAAATGTAGCTAGCTCGGTAGTGTAATGTTGGGGCAATACTAATAATTTTATATATTGTATTGGCGCTTTGTTCTTCAGTTTCAAAACTAGTCCCAATTGTTTTGCTGAATAGTTTTTTTGACAAACTATTGTTGTGTTTTTCTTCGTTATAGGTGTATATTTTTGCTTTTATATTGGGGGTGTTTTTAATGAATTTTTTGGCCGATTTTACGTCAATAACTAATTCTAAGTCAGCCTTTAATTGTTTTATGTCTGTTTGTGAAAACGAAAAATAAAAGCAAAAAATAAAAGCGATAAAAAAATATTGTTTAATCATAATTGTTGTTAGATTTTAATTCTAGCGTTTGCTGTATCTAGAACGTTAGAAAAATCTTTTTCAAGATACTTTAAATATCCTACAATTCCAATCATAGCGGCATTATCTGTGGTATATTCAAATTTTGGAACATATGTTTTCCATCCAAATTTTTGTTCTCCTTCTTGCAATGCTTTTCTAATTCCTGAATTTGCAGAAACTCCACCACCAATAGCAATTGTGTTAATTCCAGTGCTTTTAGTGGCTTTCTTAAGTTTATCAATAACAATACCAATAATTGTATATTGTAATGATGCACAAATGTCATTCATGTTTTCTTCAATGAAATTAGGGTTTTCCGCTACGTTTCTCTGAATAAAATACAATACTGCAGTTTTTAAACCGCTAAAGCTAAAATTTAAATCTGCTACTTTTGGTCTGGGGAATTGAAAGGCTTTAGGGTTTCCTAAAGCAGCATTTTTATCTATAAATGGACCTCCAGGATAGGGTAAACCTAATATTTTGGCGCTTTTATCGAAAGCTTCTCCAATGGCATCATCAATAGTTTCGCCAATTACAGTCATATCAAAATAACTGTTTACTTTAACAATTTGCGTATGTCCTCCAGAAATAGTCATTGCTAAAAAGGGAAATTCTGGTTTCTCTTGAGAATTTTCATCAATAAAATGAGCTAAAATATGCGCTTGCATGTGGTTGATAGCTAATAAAGGTATTTGTAAACCTTGAGCCAAACCCTTTGCAAATGAGGTGCCTACCAACAAAGAACCCATTAATCCAGGTCCTTGTGTAAAAGCTATGGCTTTTAGCTGTTTTTTGTCGATATTTGCTTGACGTAATGCTTGATGTACTACTGGGACAATATTTTGCTGATGTGCTCTTGAAGCTAATTCAGGTACAACTCCACCATATTTGGTGTGAATGTCCTGATTTGCAACAACATTACTCAATACTTTATCGTTACAAAGTACGGCTGCACTTGTGTCGTCGCACGACGATTCAATAGCAAGAATATAGATATCTTCGGATTTCATAAATTTAGGCACAGAATTTGTAAATAAAAAGCAAAGTTAAAACAATAAAAACTATCAAAAAACTAAGAAAAATACTATTTAGGATTCTTATAATTCTACTTTTGTTGTTTTTATTGTTGGGGATATTAGTATCACTACCTTATGTACAAACACAATTAGGTAAAAAAGTAACAAAATCTCTTAATAAAGAATACAATACAAATATCAATGTTGGTAGAGTAGGTATAAATATTTTTTCTGGAGATGTTGCTTTAAAAAATATTTATATTGAAGATCATCATAAAGATACATTAGCTTATATAGGCGCATTAAATACATCTATACTTGATTTTAAAGAGTTAAGAGAAGGTGATTTACTATTTGATGCAATTGAAATTGATGAATTAGATTTTATTATTAAAACCTATAAAGGAGAAACAGAAACAAGTTTGGATGTGTTCATTGCAAGTTTTGATGAAAAAAAACCAAAGCCTAAAACATCACCATCGTCATTTTTAATGACAGCAAATAGTGTTGCAATAGAAAATAGTAGATTTAGATTTATTGACGATAATATAGATACACCTAAAATATTAGACTTTAAAAATCTAAATATTAGCGGTAATACATTGTCTATTAATGGGCCAAATGTAAATGTATCAATAACAGATGCAAATATGTTAGATCACCGTGGAGTTCAAATAACTCAACTTGCTGCTGACTTTACATATTCACTTACTCAAATGCGTTTTGATAATATTGATTTAAAAACTAATTCATCAGCTATATTTGGTGAATTAGTTTTTGACTATAAGCGCTCTGACTTTTCTGATTTCAATAACAAGGTTAAATTAAAAGCCTTTTTTAAGAATTCAAGTATTGCTTATACCGATTTAAATGCATTTTATAATGAATTTGGCCAAGATGCAGCTCTGTTTACAACAAATGTTACTGGAACTTTGAACGATTTAAGATTTCCTAATCTTAAATTAAAAACATTAAATAATACTGAAGTTGATGGTGATCTAACTTTTAAAAATTTATTATCCAAAAATGCAGATGATTTTAAATTAATAGCAGGCTTTAATAACTTAAAATCTACCTATACGGATTTAAAAAACATGTTACCTGGTTTGCTAGGTAGATCTCTTCCGTCAACCTTTAGAAACATTGGAGTATTTTCTGCAACAGGAAATGCTGTGGTAACTAGTCAATACATTGATACGGATGTTGTAGTAGAAAGTGCTATTGGAGCTATAAATGCAAAAATACTATTGTCGGATATTGAAGATATTGACAACGCCAAGTATAAAGGAGAAACTCAATTCACAAAATTCGATTTTGGAAAATTATTACAAGAGGATAGTTTAGGTTCTGCTTCATTTCAAGCTGATGTAGATGGGCAAGGTTTTACCTTGGCAAATTTAAACACCTTGGTAAAAGGAAATATCTCTGCTATTGAAATTAATAATTATACATATCACAATGTTTCTATTTTAGGGGAAATTCAGCAAAAAATATTTAATGGTAATCTAGTTTCAAAAGATGAAAACTTACAGTTAACTTTTGACGGACTGATAGATATGTCGTCTAAAATTGATGTATACGATTTTAAAACATCTATAGCTTTTGCAGATTTTAATAAAATCAATTTAGTAAAAAGAGATGCAATTTCAATATTTAAAGGAGATGTTGAAATGAAAATGAAAGGATCAAGTATAAATGATGCTTTTGGGGAAATTCTATTTAAAAATACGCATTATAACAATCAGAACGATAAATTCTATTTTAAAGATTTTAAGTTGAGTTCTTCATTCGATGAACAAAATATAAGAACGATTACAGTAAATTCTCCTGATGTTATTACAGGTAAAATTGTGGGTAAATTTAAGTTTGAAGAACTACTTTCTTTAGCAGAAAATGATTTAGGAAGTATATATACCAATTACAACCCTATTAAAGTAGCTGATGGTCAGTTTTTTGATTTCAATATAAAAATAGAAAATAAACTTACTCAAATATTTTATTCTGATATCGTTATAGATAAACAAGCAACCTTTAAAGGACGAGTGTCAAGTAATGAAAAAGAATTTAAGTTGAATTTTAAATCTCCGAAAATATCTTATCAAGATAATGTGTTTGATAACGTAAATATTCAGTTAGATAATGCCAATCCTTTTTATAATGCATATGTTAGAATTAAAGATGTTAAAACTAATTTTTATGATGTTTCAGAGTTTAACTTAGTAAACAAAACAATAAGTGATACATTGTTTTTTAGAACGGAATTTAAAGGAGGTAAGCAAAGAGAAGATGACTATAAATTAAACTTATATCATACAATCAATAAAGACAATAAATCTGTAATTGGTTTTAAAAAATCAAAATTAAAGATTAATGATTATGAATGGTTTATCAATGAGTTAAATGATAAAAAGAGTAAAGTTGTTTTTGATAAAAAATTTAAGGATGTAACTTTAGAGCGGTTTATTGTCAGTCATAACTCAGAGTTTTTAAAATTATATGGTGAATTACATGGTGATAAAGAGAAGAGCGTAAATTTAGATATCAATGAAGTTAAATTGTCTAAGCTATTGCCAGAAATTAAGCATTTTAAATTCAAGGGAATTGCAGATGGAAAACTAAAATTATTACAAGAAAAAGGAGTGTATAAGCCAATTGCTGGAGTTGAAATAGCTGATTTCAATATCAATAATCTTAAGTTAGGCTTTTTTAAATTGAATATAGAAGGCGATGATGAATTTAATAAATACCATATAAATTCAAGTATTGAAAATGAAACACTAAAATCATTAAATGCTATTGGTTATGTTGATTTTTCTACAGAAAATCCGTATTTAAATTTAGATGTAGACTTAAATCAATTAGACCTATCATTTTTTAGTGATTTAGGAGATGATGTAATAACAAATATTAGAGGGTTAGTTTCTGGTAAAACAAAACTTTTTGGAGATTATGATAACCCGGATTTTATTGGGACTTTATCTTTAGATGAGGCTGGATTAAGAATTCCATATTTAAATGTAGACTTTGATTTTGAAAATGGCGCAAAAATTAGTTTAAAAAACAGGCGATTTATTTGCGATAATATTGCAATCCTTGACACCAAATACTATACTTCTGGTCGTTTAAACGGTTTTGTGGCTCATAATTATTTTACTGATTGGGAATTAGGATTAAAAATATCAACAGATAACTTATTGGTATTAGATAAAGAGCAAGAAGAAGAATCATTATACTATGGTAAAGCGTTTATTTCCGGAACAGCAGAATTACTTGGTCCCACAAGTGAGCTATTGGTTAGGGTAAATGCAAGTACAAATAAAGGGACGGTATTTAAAATACCAATAAGTGATTCGGAATCTGTAGGTGATAATTCTTTTATTAAAACAGTTTCAAAATATGACAGATTAAATCAAACTCAACTTGAGGCTAATTTACCAGATGATATTAGTGGTTTGGAATTAGAATTTGACTTAGATGTAACTCCAGATGCTGAAATTGAAATAGTACTTGATCAAGAGGCAGGGAGTGTGTTAAAAGGAAGAGGTTCGGGGTTGATGCGTATTGAAATCAATACCAATGATAAGTTTAATATGTATGGCGATTTTATCGTAAGCGACGGAACATACAATTTTGTATATGGTAACAATTTCTTACAAGGTGGCTTTATTGAGAAACGCTTTAATGTAAAACCAGGAGGAACAATAAATTGGGATGGTAACCCATATAAAGCGCGTTTAAATATGGATGCAGTATATAGTACTACAGCAAATCCTGCGCTATTACTTGATAATCCATCAATAAACCGTAAAATACCAGTTGATGTTGTTATTAGTTTAAATGGAGGGTTGATGCAGCCAGACGTTGATTTTGATATTCAATTTCCCAAAACTAATTCAGTTGTAAAATCAGAGTTATTGTATAAGTTAGATGATAAGGAGTTTAGGGATAAACAAGCATTATCATTAGTAACAGCTGGTCAGTTTACTGGCACGTATGCTTATGGCCAAGGAGCAGTAACCGGGAATTTGGTTGAACGTGCTACAAGTTTGGTAAATAATATGCTAAACAAAGCTGATGATAAGTTCAAGATTGGGTTGAATTATGAACAAGGAGAAAATAATCCGTTAGAAGAGCAGCGAATAGAGGATCGTTTAGGATTTACAATTTCTACTAAAATTTCTGATAGGATCTTAATTAACGGAAAAGTTGGTATTCCAGTTGGAGGTGTTAGTAAAACGGTTGTTGCAGGTGATGTTCAGGTAGAGTTCTTGTTAAATGGTGATGGAACACTTAGGGCAAAAATATTCAATAGAGAAAATGATTTGTCGCAAACTACAACTGCTACAAGTGAGTTAGGGTATACACAAGGAGTAGGAATATCTTACAAAGTTGATTTTGATGATTTTGAAGAACTAATTCAGAAAATATTTAAAGGTAAAAAGAAAGTTGCCGAGAAAAAAGCTAAAGAAGAAGAGAGTCCAAGTAGTTTTATAAAAACCCAACCTAAAAAACAACATAGTAATTGATTGGTTATTTAATCAATTACTATGTTGAATAGATGTATTTTTAACTAATTTTCTTCCAATTTTTAATTAATAGTAGCCCACATACTAGAGTAAGTATTGCTAATGCTGACGCAAGTATATTTTTTCCATAGATAAAATACCCTGTAGAAAATAAAAAACTATAAGTTCCAACAACTCCTAAGGTGAAGGCGAGTATTTTATAGTTAATGTTATGAAATTTGCTTTCAGAATCGAATATCAAAGCATTAAACTTAGTTAAGGTTTCTTCGTTTGTTGGTTGAGTAAGTAAGGTTACAATAATCCATCCAAGGGTTGTTATTACTACTCCGGTTATTAATTGCCAATGTCCTTCTAACTGAAATAATGGAGTATCTAACTTTCCGTTAACAAAAAATATTAGAGCTATGATAAATGAAATCAGCATAGCGGCTATTTCACTATATGGATTGATACGGTCCCAAAACCATCTTAAAATAAACAACAACCCTGTACCGGCTCCAATTTGTAATAACAGTTGAAAAACTTCTTGGGCATCACTCATGTATTTTGAAAGTATTCCGGCGAAAATCATTAATACTACTGTAGATATTCTACCAACAAAAACTTTTTCTTTCTCAGAACTATTTGGTTTTAAAAAACGGACGTAAAAATCATTTACTATATAAGAGCTTCCCCAATTTAATTGAGTAGAAACTGTACTCATAAAAGCTGCTATTAACGATGTTAAAACAATCCCGATTAATCCTGCAGGTAAATAAGTCATCATAGCTGCATAAGCAACATCATGTCCTTGCATGTTTTCTGATAAATTAGGAAATGTAGTATTAATGCTTTCAATGCTTGGGAAAATGACAAGAGAAGCCAATCCAACAATTATCCATGGCCATGGGCGTAAAGCATAGTGTGCAAAATTAAAAAATAAGGTTGCCCAAGTAGCGTGTTTTTCGTCTTTTGCAGCTAACATTCGTTGAGCAATGTAACCACCACCACCAGGTTCGGCTCCAGGATACCAAGTACTCCACCATTGTACAGCAAACGGAATTATTAATAAAGTAATAACCGCTTTTGAATCTGAGAAATCTGGTAATATATTTAATTTGTTACTTACATTTGGATGAGTTAATAAAGCGTCCAAACCACCAATTTCTGGTAAATCTATAATGTAAACAGTAGCCCATACAGAGCCAATCATAGCAATTATAAACTGGATAAAGTCTGTAATTAAAACTCCTTTTAAGCCTCCTAAAGCAGAATAAAAAACAATTATCACTCCTGAAATTATTAGCATCGTATCTTGATCAATACCTAAAAGAATATTAGCAATTTTTGCGCCAGCTAAACAAACACCAGCCATTGTAATAATGTTAAAAATCACACCTAAATAAATAGCTCGAAACCCTCTTAAAAACCCAGCGGATTTCCCTGAATATCTTAATTCATAAAATTCCAAATCGGTATTTATACCTGATTTTCTCCACAATTTAGCATAGAAAAATACGGTAAGCATACCTGTTAATAACATAGCCCACCAAACCCAATTTCCTGAAACACCATTTTCACGTACCAATTGGGTAACTAAACCCGGAGTGTCAGCAGCAAAAGTAGTTGCAACCATTGAAAATCCTAATAACCACCATGGCATATTCCTTCCAGATAGAAAAAATGACTCACTACTTTTTCCTGATTGTTTTGCGACAAGAATCCCTATAACTAGTGACAAAATGAAAAAACCGATGATAATAGCGTAATCTAAAGTTGCTAATTGCATAAATGTGCTGATAAAATGTTAATATTTTGGCTAAAAATAATCAAATTTAAAAAATGTTCTGTATTTTTAATTTGATATTTGTTAACAAACATTTTTGAAATTAATTAATGGCAAAAAAGATAAAAAAAATTGGCGTGATGACTTCCGGTGGAGATGCTCCAGGAATGAACGCCGCAATAAGAGCAGTCGTTAGAGCATGCGCCTATTATGATATCAAATGTATTGGGTATTATAGAGGCTATGAAGGGATGATTGAAAATGATTTTATCGAGCTTACCTCAAGAAATGTTAAAAACATTATTAATAGAGGAGGGACAATTTTGAAGTCAGCGAGATCTAAAGAATTTAGAACTATTCAAGGTAGAAAGCAAGCATATGAAAATCTAAAGAAAGAAAACGTTGATGCTATTGTACTTATTGGAGGTGATGGTACTTTTACTGGTGGCGCATTATTTAGTAAAGAACATGATATTCCTGTAATTGGGATTCCTGGAACTATTGATAATGATATTTATGGAACTCAGTTTACAATAGGATACGATACAGCATTAAACACAGTGGTTGAGGCGGTTGATAAAATACGTGACACGGCAAGTTCACATAACAGGTTGTTTTTTATTGAAGTTATGGGCCGTGATGCAGGATTCATAGCGCTAAATTCTGGTGTTGGTGCGGGAGCAGAAGAAATTTTAATCCCTGAAGAAGATCAGCCATTAGAGAAATTGATAGAAAGTTTAAGTAGAAGTAGGCAAAACGGAAAAACTTCAAGTATTGTTGTTGTTGCTGAAGGAGATAAAACTGGTAAAAACGTTTTTGAATTAGCAGAATATGTTAAAGAGAATATGGAAGATTATTCTCCAAGAGTTACTGTGTTAGGACATTTACAACGTGGTGGTAGCCCAACATGTTCTGATAGAGTTTTAGCAAGTAGATTAGGCGTTAGAGCTGTAGAGTTATTATTAGACGGAGAAAAAGATGTAATGGTAGGAATTAGAAATAATCAAATAGTAGCAACTCCTATTATTGAAATAATGCGATGTAAAAATAGCATCAATAAAGAATTGTTAAGAATTTCAAATATATTATCTGTTTAAAAAAAATAAGTAAATGAAACTAATAACAAATAAGAAGGTGCTTATTGCGGCTATTATAATTACAATATACTTTACGTTTCTATTTTTAAATACTTACATTTTTAAGTCTAAAGTAGTTTTAATTGGTGTTTTTCAAGAGTTATTAACCTTACCAATGCTTTTTTTGCAGTTTGTGGTATTGTTTTTAGCAATAAAAAAATTAGTTAAAAACAAAGCACTACTTAATCCTCAGTTATTATGTGCGTCATTATTAATGTCAGCTTCAATACTAGTAACTTTAGGTTCATTTTTAATTAATTAAACTACTCAGGTAGTAAATAAAATCAGTGAAAATAATAATATGATAAAAATAGGAATAAACGGATTCGGAAGAATCGGACGCTTAGCTTTTAGAGCGGCAATGAAAAAAGAAAATGTACAAGTAGTAGCAATAAACGATTTATTGGATGTTGATTATCTAGCATATTTATTAAAATATGATTCAGTTCACGGACGTTTTGATGGAACTATTGAAACTAGCGATGGAAAACTTATTGTAAACGGAAATGAAATTAGAATTACAGCAGAACGTAACCCAGTAAATATTGAATGGAATAAAGTAGGAGCGGAGCATATATTAGAGTGTACTGGTTTTTTTAATACTATTGATAAAGCAAGCTCTCATTTAGAAGATAAAGGGGTAAAACGAGTAATACTTTCTGCGCCATCTAAAGATGCGCCTATGTTTGTAATGGGGGTTAATCACACAGATGTAAAATCATCTGATAAAATAATTTCTAATGCATCATGTACAACCAATTGTTTAGCACCTTTAGCAAAAGTTATTAATGATAATTTTGGTTTGGAAGAAGGATTAATGACTACTGTTCATGCGGCTACTTCTACTCAAAAAACTGTTGATGGACCATCTGGGAAATGGAGCAGAGGTAGAGCGGCAATGAATAATATTATACCAACTACAACTGGTGCTGCAATAGCTGTTAGTAAAGTTATTCCTGAATTAGAAGGTAAATTAACAGGAATGGCATTCCGAGTACCTACTGCAGATGTTTCTGTGGTAGATTTGACCTTAAAAACATTAAAGCCAACATCGTTAGATGAGATTAAAGCTGTTGTTAAAGCAGCTTCAGAAAATGAGTTAAAAGGAATTCTTGGTTATGAAACTGACCCTTTAGTTTCTCAAGATTTTGTTAGTGATACAAGAACTTCAATTTTTGATGCAGCAGCTTCTATAGAATTGAATAGCAATTTTTTCAAGCTTATTTCTTGGTATGATAATGAGTTTGGGTATGCGAATAAATTAGTTGATTTAGCGGTGTATTCTGCTAATTTGGATTAATAAGTGATCAGACAAAATTAACTCCTAGATACTATACTGTGTTGCCAACAGCAAGGTTATAGTGACAGGAATGTTGTTTTGTAGAATAATAATGGACAAATAATCATTACAATAGTATAAATGATATTAATAGCAGATAGTGGTTCAACAAAAACCGATTGGGTGTTGGTAAACACACAAAAAAAGATAGTAGTTAAAGCTACCACAAAAGGATTGAATCCAACGGTTTTTTCAGAATCTGATTTATATACAACAGTTACTGCTAATAAGGCTGTGATGGAGTATGTTGATGATATTTTTGAAGTGTATATTTATGCTGCTGGTTGTGGTACCGAAAGGCCAAGAAAAAAATTAATTATACTATTAGAAGAAGTTTTTCCAAAAGCTATCATTGTAGTAAAAGAAGATATTTATGCTGCAGCTTTTGCTGTGTCCAATGGAAAAGAAGGAATTGTTTCAATTTTAGGGACAGGTAGTAATTGTTGTCATTTTGATGGGAAATCTGAAGTAACAAGTAAAATTCCTTCTTTAGGGTATATGTTAATGGATGATGCATCTGGGAATTATTTCGGAAGAATTCTTCTTAGAGATTTTTTCTATAATAAGATGCCTAAAAAGTTACATGATATGTTTCAAGAAGAATTTAATTTATATCCTGATGATGTTAAGCTTAATTTGTATCAAAAATCCCATCCAAATGCTTATTTAGCTCAACATGCTACTTTTTTAATTAAACATAAAAATGAAGAGTACTGTTCACAAATAATAAATAAAGGGTTTTCGGATTTTATTGAAAACCAAATAACGCAACATGATAGGGTGTATGACTTGCCAATACATTTTGTTGGGAGTATTTCTTATTTGTTGCAAGATGAGTTGAAAAAAGTACTAAAATCGTTTCGATTAAATACAGGTAATTTTATCCAAAAACCAATTGATGATTTAGTTAGCTATCATCTCAAGTAATTATATAAAAAAAGAGGCTCAAACTAATGAGCCTCTTTTTTTATATAATTCTAATTTTCTATTTAATTGCTATCATTGATATTTCTACATTCACATTTTTAGGTAAACAAGCTACCTCAACAGTTTCTCTAGCAGGAGCAGTTGCTTCATTAAAATAAGTTCCGTAAACATCATTTATCATAGAGAAATTATTCATGTCAGAAATAAAAATAGAGGTTTTAATTACATTCTCAAAAGTCATTTCAGCAGCTTTTAAAACAGCCTTCATGTTTTCCATTACTTGCTTCGTTTCAACTTTAATGTCATCTAAAACCAATTCCATTGTAATTGGGTCTAATGCTATTTGGCCAGAAGTGTATAGTGTGTTTTCGTTTACTAATACCGCTTGATTGTATGGTCCAATAGGAGCAGGAGCGTCCTTTGTAGTAATAATTCTTTTTGTCATTTGTAAAAACTTAGTTAATCAACTTATCTGGTACTCTTTGCTTATCCCATTTAATGTCACTCAGTACTGATGATTTTATACCAATAAAGAAAAACCATGATTTGTTAGCACTAAAAGGAGTCCAGTTAAAGTTCATTTTCCAACTAAGTAAATCTCTTTCAAATCTTAAATTGGTATGAGTAATTCCTTTTCGTTTAATGTCATAACCTGAAGAAACTCCAACTTTCCATCTTGGGGATAATTCCACATCACCTGAAAACATTAGTGAATTACTTGAGATTTCGCTTTGTCTTGCAAAATTGTTGTAAGCTACAGAATATGCTAAACGTAGGCTCCAAGGGATTTTGTAATTATAAAGCTTAACATCTTTTTGTTCTTCGTCTTCATTATCATCAAAACTAGATTTACTTAAATCATTATTGTTTCCTAATAAATCCTCAGTACTATTAAACGTTGTTGTGCTATTGGTTTGCGCGTTAGTGTTATTTCCTTTTTCAAAATCTTTACTTGAAAAAGAGTAGTTTAATGTTAGGTTGGCATTAGTTAATCTAAATAAACTACCATTGTTGTCGATATTAAATTTATCTATTCTAGTGTTGTTGTTATCTAAGGCATAAGGGTCTAATGTCATGTTGAAGTTAACACTAAGTTTGTCCTTTGCTAATTGAGTCCCTCCAGAAACACTTACAGGGCTAATTTTTAAAGAATCTCCTGCAACATTATAAGAAGATGAAAAATTTAAATTGTTTAAGATGCTAACCTTCCTGTAGCTTACTTCGGTAGAGTCAGTTGCTTTATCTCTAACTTTTGCTTCGATTGAATTTCCAATTCCAAAACCTATTGCACTTGAGTAAGTTTTACCAGGAGATCCATAAATAGAGTTTTCAAAAGGACTGTATTCTACATCCTCAACAGTGGTTCCGTTTGCAGTAATTACATTTTTCTTGTAACTTTCATAGTATTGATCAAATGCAGGGTTAATACTATAACTAACATTTGGCCTTATAACGTGACGAATTGCTTTAATTTTTTTGTTCTCTTCTTCTTTGTCGAAATTGTACATACCATATAATGTAGTTCCTAAGCTAGAGGAGAAATTATAAGTTCTATAACTAGCAAAACCTTTTTTAACGGTTGTTATTTCTTCGGAATCTATTTCATCGTAATATTTGTTAACTTTTTCAAAGTTCCATACTTCATTATAAGAAGCACCAGTAGATAAACTAAGGTATTTTAATACTTTAAAGTTGGTGCTAATAGGAATGGAGTGTCTAACCCCCATTTTTGCATCATCAAACATTTCGCTTTTAAAGAAAAACTCATCAGTTGTTGTAATTCTATTTTCAGCAGAAAACGAATATTGAAAATTAATATTTTGAAACATTCCTTTTTTGCTTCCAACTTTTGGTTCAAAAGGATATATTCTGTTTATACTTCCTTGTAAGTTCGGAAGTGTCATGTTAATTTGTTGTGTGTTTGTATTTTGTGAATGTGTTGCTGTAGCAGAAATATTTGCGCCTAACTTACCTGGAAAACTTTTATTATATGATATAGATGAACTCAATGTATTCGTAAGTGTATTTGCAGTATTACGTTGATTGTTTGATTGTGTGTAATATTTACTACTTCCTAAGTTTACCGAAGCTGAAAATCTTGAGCTGGGATTTGATTTTGTGTCTTGACTGTGTGACCATCTCAAATTATAAATATTAGCTTTACTATAGTCAGGCAATCCTCTTTCACTTGTAATTAAATTTTCTGCACGATAGGTAAATTGACCACTATATTTATAATTAACTTTGTAATCTGAACTTATGTTATAACCATAACTTCCGTTGGTGTAAAAATCACCAAGAACTGTTAAATCAAAAAATTCACTTACAGCAAAGTAATACCCACCATTTTGAATAAAATACCCGCGATCATTATTTTCACCAAAAGTTGGAATAATAAAACCTGACGCGCGATCTTCTGTTAAAGGAAAATATGCAAAAGGGATACCTAATGGAGTTGGAATACCATATATAAACATATTAGCAACTCCACTAACTATTTTCTTTTTAGGTACTAGTTTAGCTTTTCTTACCTTAATGTGGTATTCTGGGTCCTCTAAATTTTTTGATGTAGTAAGAATCATGTCCTTTACATAATATACCGAATCATTTTCTTTTTTAGTTATAGCTGCTTTTACATTCATTCCAGTTTGTTCTGTTCTAGAATTGAAAATTAGTGCTTTTTCAGTATCAAAATTATATCTAATAGAATCGGGTTCTACAACATTATCTCCTTGTTTGAAAATAGGAGCTTGAGTATAACCAGTAGAATCTTTTATACCATAAGCGTAAATTTCGCTTTTTGCATAGTTGATAATTATTTTACCAGCCTTTATGTTTACATCAGTATAATTAATTTCTGCTTCATTGTACAAATACATTAACTGTTCGCGCCTGTTTACTTTTATATAGTCTGTAGCTTTGTATTTAACAATATCAGTAAGGGTTTCTTTTAGTTTTACAGAATCTTTGGAGCGCACAGTATCGACCTCTTTAGTATTTAACTCTTCAAACTTTGAAGATGAAGGCATACCTGTCTTTAAGGAAGGTGTTGCTAAAGAATCTGACTTTACAGTAATCCCTTTTGAAGGGAATTCTTGAGCATTAGCATAATTGTTAATAAACAACGCTAAAAATGTTATTAAAAGTATATGTAAGCTTTTCAATTGCACCAATGTAATTTCTATTTTTGTAAAAGTATGGCTTAGTTTTTGGAGTGTCAAACATACGATATATTTTTAGTGTATATTTTAAATTTTAGAAAATTTTAACCCCTAAAAAAGGTTTCATTTTAAAAGATTTACTTTTAACCCAAAATAGCACATAAAACTAGTGTTCTTAATGGTACATTTAGTGCATAAAATTATTAATAGAAATACTTAAAAAGTAAATAAAAGCATGTATAAGTTTAATTGTTTGTTACTACTCATAGGGATACTCTTTTTTTCTTCTTTTTCTTCATTAGAAAAAACGAAGTCAATTAAAGATAAATTTGTAATTGTATTAGATGCTGGGCATGGAGGTAAGGATCCGGGTAGACCTACAAAATTAGGATATACAGAAAAGTCTATTGCTTTAAAGTTAGTACTTAAAATAGGAAAGGCTTTAGAAAGAAACCCGAATATAAAAGTAATTTATACCAGAAAAACGGATGTCTTTATTGAATTACATGAAAGAGCTCGTATTGCAAATAAGGCTGATGCTGATTTATTTGTATCAATACATTGTAATGCACATAATACTCAAGCTCATGGTACAGAAACCTTTGTTGTTGGAGCGTCTAATTCACAAAGAAATTTAGATATTGCCAAAGAAGAAAATGAAGTTATTTTTTTAGAAGATGATCACGCTGAAAATTATGAAGGTTTTGATCCAAATTCTCCAGAGTCAATTATAGGCCTAACATTGATGCAAGAAGAGTATGTAGATCAGAGTATTATGTTAGCAAATTTAATAGAAACTAATTTTGCTAAAAAAACGAAACGTAAAAGTAGAGGTGTTAAACAAGCTAGTTTGTGGGTAATGCATAACACTTATATGCCTAGTGTTTTGATTGAAACAGGTTTTATTACTAATAAAAAAGAAGGTGCGTATTTAAATTCAAAAAAAGGTCAAGAAGAGATTTCAAATTCAATTGTTACTTCATTATTAGAGTATAAAAAAAACATTGATCAAGGTTCAGAAGAAGATATAATTATTAAAGAAAGTACTGCTAGTAAAGAGTATAAAGGTGTTGTTTTTAAGGTGCAAATTGCAGCAAGTTCAAGAAATTTAGCTTTAAAATCATATAATTTTAAAGGCTTAACTAATCTGTCACGAGAAAAAACAAAGGGGCTTTACCGTTATTTTAGTGGAAGTACCAATGATTATGATAAAATAAAAGACCTACAAAGAGAAGCAAAAACAAAAGGATATACAAAATGTTACATTGTAGCTTATAAAAATGGTGTTAGAGTAAACCTTAGTGCTGTTTTAAAAAAATAACACAATTATATAGCTTTAAAAAGCTACTCATATTTAGAGTGATTATAATTAAAATTGTGTTAATTTTGTTTGCGAATCAAAACACAAATTACTTTGAAAATTTCAAGAGAAATTAAAACTGCAGTTCTTGTTATTGGTGCTATAGCACTATTTCTTTTTGGCTTTAGCTACTTAAAAGGACAAGATCTATTCAGTTCCAATAATGTTTTTTATACCGAGTTTGATTATAATGCATTAACTACTTCTGCTTCTGTAACTATAAAAGGGAATAAAGTAGGGAAAGTTGAGGCTATTACTTATGATTTTGAAACTGGTAAAACTAGAGTTTCTTTTTCTGTAGATAATCGTTTCAAATTTTCTAAAAATAGTACTATCAGGTTATATGAATTAGGTTTAATGGGAGGGAATGCTATTACAATCATCCCTGCTAAAGATTCATACTATGCTGAAAATAAAGATTTCATAAAATCAGAAGTCGAAGAAGGGCTGGTAAAAAGTTTAACAAGTAATTTCTCTGGATTAAGTTCAGGATTAGATGCAACACTAAAAAAAGCCGACACACTTTTAACGGGTTTAAATGTATTAGTAAAAGACGATTCTGAAAAAGGATTGAAAAATGCTGTTGCTGAATTGAATAAAACACTAAAATCTTTCCGTGGATTATCTCAATCAATCAATAACTTAATTGCAAAAGATAATAGCAAACTGAATAAAATGCTTTCAGAATTTGAAGGAACGGCAAAATCATTTAAAGGATTGTCTGATTCATTACAACAAGCTAATTTAGGACAAACAGTTGCTAGTTTAGACAAAACATTAACTAAGCTTAATGGGGTGCTTTCTGGAGTAGAGGAAGGTAAAGGAACTATAGGTAAGTTAATGAAGGATGAAAAACTATATAACAATTTTGAAGCAGCAGCTAAGGAATTAGAAGAGTTATTACAGGACATTAAGTTACATCCTAAGCGTTATTTTAGAGTACTTTCAAAAAAGGAAATTCCTTACGAGAAATCAACAACTGGAGAGTTAAAGCAATAATTTCATAAATATTTTAGATTACTAACTATGCAATACATTGATAATATTTTATTCGTAGCACTATTAGTTGCAGGAATATGGTTTTTTGCAAAAAACATTAAATCACTTATCCGAAATATTAAATTAGGAAAGGATATTGACAGAACAGATAATAAATCTGCGCGTTGGAAGAACATGGCCAAAATTGCTTTAGGGCAAGGAAAAATGGTTCGTCGTCCAGTTTCTGGGATTTTGCATATAGTTGTTTATGTAGGGTTTATCTTAATAAACATTGAAGTATTAGAAATTATGATTGATGGTGTTTTTGGTACACATCGTATTTTCTCTGAAATTTTACCAGATTCTGTTTATGGATTTTTAATAGGTAACTTTGAAATTTTAGCATTTTTAGTACTTGTAGCAGTAATAGTATTCTGGATTAGAAGGAATGTGATTAAAATTGCTCGTTTCTGGAAGGATGAAATGAAAGGTTGGCCAAAGTCTGATGGAAATATGATTTTATATTTCGAAATGGTTTTGATGACTTTATTTTTAGTTATGAATGCTACAGATGTTCATTTTCAAGCAATGAATACTGGTAATGTAATTAGTCAATATATAGCACCTTTATTTTCAGGTATGGAAGAAGGAACACTTCATTTCGTAGAAAGAGGAGCTTGGTGGTTGCATATTGTCGGTATACTAATCTTTTTAAATTACTTATATTATTCTAAGCATTTACACATTTTATTAGCCTTCCCAAATACATTTTTTGCAAACTTGAATCCTAAAGGTCAGTTTACTAATGATGCAAATGTAACTAAGGAAGTAATGATGATGATGGATCCTGATGCTGATCCGTATGCTATGCCTGAAGAGGGAGCAGAGGAAGAAGTATCAACTTTTGGAGCTAAAGATGTTACGGATTTATCATGGGTAAATTTATTAAATGCATACACATGTACTGAATGTGGACGTTGTACAAGTGAATGTCCAGCAAATCTTACAGGTAAAAAATTATCTCCTAGAAAGATTATGATGGATACTCGTGATCGTTTAGAGGAAGTTGGTAAAAACATTGATGCTAATAATGGGGAATTCAAAGATGATGGTAAAAACCTATTCGATTGGATTTCAAAAGAAGAAATTTGGGCTTGTACAAGTTGTAACGCTTGTGTGGAAACTTGTCCAGTAAATATTGATCCATTAAGTATTATTATGGATATGCGTCGTTATTTAGTAATGGAAGAAAGTGCAGCTCCAACTGAGTTGAATAACATGATGCAAAACGTTGAGAATAACGGTGCGCCATGGCCATATAATCAAATGGATAGGTTAAAATGGGTTGATGAATAAAATCAAATCAATTTTATCCTGATAATAAAAAACTATAGTAAAACGCTAGAAGCCTAGTGCTAAAAGCAAAAAGCATATAATTATGAGTGAAGCATTAAAAGTGCCAACAATGGCAGATATGATGACAGCAGGGACAAAACCAGATATTTTATTTTGGGTTGGTTCTGCAGGTAGTTTTGATGATAGAGCAAAAAAAATAACACGTGCTTTTGTGAAGTTGCTAAACAATGCAAATGTAAATTTTGCAGTTTTAGGTACAGAAGAAAGTTCAAGTGGTGACGCTGCTAAGAGAGCTGGAAATGAATTTTTATTCCAAATGCAAGCAATCACTAATATTGAGGTGATGAATATGTATGAGGTTAAAAAAATAGTTACTTGTTGTCCACATTCATATAACACTATAAAAAATGAATACCCTGAGTTAGGTGGTAAATACGAAGTATATCATCATACAGAGTTTTTACAACAATTACTTAAAGATGGGAAATTAAAAATTTCTGGTGATACCTTTAAAGGTAAAAAAGTAACATTTCATGACCCTTGCTATTTAGGAAGAGCAAATGATGTGTATGAAGCACCTAGAGAGTTAATTAATTCACTTGGAGTTGATTTAGTTGAAATGAAACGTAATAAGCTAAATTCATTATGTTGTGGAGCTGGTGGAGCACAAATGTTTAAGGAACCAGAAAACGGAACTAAAGATATTAATGTTTTACGTACAGAAGATGCAATGGAAACCAGTGCTGAAATTATAGCTACAGGTTGTCCTTTTTGTAATACAATGATGACCGACGGTGTTAAAGCCAAAGAGCAAGAAGGTAAAATAGAAGTACTTGATATTGCTGAATTATTAGCTAAATCACTTTAGAATTTATATAGGATGCTTAAAAAATCAATAATAGTTGGCGTAATAATGGGAGTGTTCTTCGCAGGAGCAATGGCATTATTCGATTTATATGATGAAAAACCATTCTCAATTATAAAATTTATTGCTATGGTGATTGTTTTTGGCGGATTTCAAGCTTGGACACATCATCGTAAATTAAACAAACAAAAATAATAATACCCATAAGCAATGCTAGTAGAATTCAATACATTACCCGAACATTCAAAAATCTGGATTTACCAGTGTAATCGTCGTTTTACAGAAGAGGAATCAGTACTTGTATCTAATAAAACTAAAGCATTCTTAGAACAATGGGCTGCTCATGGAACAGGATTGCAAGCTGGGTTTGAGTTGAAATACGAGCGTTTTATTGTTATAGCTGTTGATCAGGATGAACAATCTGCTACGGGTTGCTCTATAGACGCTTCTGTACGTTTTATACAAGAGTTAGAGCAAGAGTTAGGTGTAGAGTTATTAGATAAAATGAATGTAGCTTTTAAGCAAGGTGATTTCGTGAACTTTAAAACTTTACTAGACTTTAAAACTATGGCTAAAAGCGGTGCGATAGGTAAAAAAACTATTGTCTTCAATAATCTAGTTACTAATATTGCAGAGTACAATGAAAATTGGGAAGTTCCTGCACATGAATCATGGCACTCACGTTTTTTTAAATAATCTATTTACTACATCTTTTAAGTTTTTTACCACAGAATAGTAGTGATTCACATCACTATTATTAATGAGTTACCCGTCTTTTAACGAGTATTTAGACTGTGTAACGAATAAATAATTGTAAAGTGTTGATTTTGAGTATATTTATACTAAGCAACATTAAATACTTACAATTATGAAAAGAGAATACTCTACTTTCGATTTGTTGCCCCAAAAAACTTCATTACATATTGACTCCCAAGTCAATAATTTAAAAAATGTTACACTACTTAATGGTGTGAAAAAAATAAAGAAAACAGCATACATTCCTTATACTTTAAAAGGACAGTTTGTAGGTTGCACTTTAATTCGGTTAAAACGCAGGACGTTCAGTCATTACCTTTCAAAAGCTTTTAGCTAAAACACTTTCATTATTTAAGGTTAAATTATTTTGATAATCCTTGTATTGTCAGCTTATTATCATATAAACATTATTATGTTTATTTATGAAAGGAATTCCTTATGTCATGTTTTAATCGAAAATTTATTACAATTTCAAAAAATATATAATATGAAAACTTTACTATATATATTCATAATAACACCTTTCTTTCTCTTTTCGCAAGTAGGAATTAATACTACAATACCACAAGAAACATTACATGTTGCAGGAACACTACGGGTAACTAATACAACTACAGAAATCCCTACTAAATTAACTGGGATGGATTCTAATGGGACTATGACAGATGTTGTTATTGGTACTAACCTTCAATTATCTGGAAATGTGTTAAATGCTAGTGGCTCGGGTTTTTATTTTGCTGCTACAAAATCATTACCTGGTGGAAGCTCAGGGGAGGAATATAATAATCTTGATTTAGATTTATTAGTAACGAATATTGATAGAACTTTATTTAGGCTGACAGATAGAACAGCAGGATATGAAATAACAGGTATTGCTGGAGGTACAAACGGAAGGGACATCGTTTTATTTAATGTATCAACAAGTAATTTAAAAATTTACGACGAGGATATACGATCAATAGCAACAAACAGGATCATTACTCTGAAAGGAGGTTTTGTTGGAACTTCTGGACAGGGTACTGCAGAGCTTGTTTATGACGGTGCATTAAATAGATGGATACTGATTGCATTTAGAGATTAAAAAAAAATATCATTAAAAAAAAACATTAATATGAGCTATTTAAAATTAAACATACTTAGTATTCTTTTTGTGATTGGAAGTTTAACTTCTTTCGCACAAGTAGGGATAGGAAATACTGATCCAAAAGCAAGTTTAGATATTTCTGTATCAGACCCTGCAAATCCAAATTCAAATGAGGGGCTATTGGTTCCAAGAATTACTAGTTTTCCTGTAGTAGATCCAGCTTTATCGCAACAAGGAATGTTGGTTTTTATGAATAACGATGCTGCGTATGCTGGAAAAGGATTTTACTATTGGGATATGCCAAGTGTAAAATGGCTTCCTTTAGGAGAAAACAAATGGAGAGAAGGTGTTAATGGAAGTGGTGACGGTTTAATTTACGCAGTTGCAGCAGATGCCAATGGAACAAAGGTAGTTGTTAAAGATGATGGTTTTGTAGGAATGGGTACTGATGATCCTTCAGCAGAACTACATGTAGTAGGTATAAGAAGTACAGTAGGAACAGATGTGGAGTTGACAATAGAAAATTCAACATCTGAAGCAGAACTACGTTTAATACCTGGTGGAGTTGGTAGTTCAGAGTATACTTTTGTAGCTAATGACAACGCTACTGATGGTTTAACTATTTATGAAGGTGCTAATGAACGTGTTCAAATAAAGTCAGGTGGTGATTTGCGAATAGATGAATTAAGAAGCTCTGAAAATGCAGGTATTGTATATCCAGCTTCTGTGTATGTTGAGGCGGATGGGACATTAAAAGTGAAAACAGCTTATAGTAGATTGGATGATTTAAAGGTAAATGCTACAAATTTTGTTTTTGCAATTAAAGATTATGCAGAGTCAAAGTTAGCAAATGGGACTGATACTTCTGATGCTCTTTATACATACACATTAACACCTACACAAGATGTTTTGTTAGAAATTAGTTATCATGTTGCTGTAAATTTTACAAAATATGGTAGCACAACACTACCTATAGATAAAAACCACAATACTAAATTATATGGAGCAATAGTTAAACTTAATGGAGTTGATTATGTAACTAAATCAGGAAGTTTTATTGGTAATGATGGTTTGAATGGTGCTTTTATTGCTTCGGATCATTTATATATTCCTTTAGTAGCAGACGGTAGTACATATAATATTGCTATCCATGGGATTGTTAAGAATGATAGTGGCGATACATCGGCAGGGATAAGAGCCACTTTTGGAGGTGATGTTAGGGATCGTTTACAAATTATGGAACATAAATAATAAAGTAGGTAGTCTATTTTTAACCAAAAAAAATAAACAATGAAAAACATAATTATCACTATAGTTTTTTTGAGTACGATGTGCACCTCTGCTCAAATTGGAATTTTTAATACCAGCCCACAAGCTGTACTAGATGTGGCTGCAACAAACATGATAAGTCCAAGTTCAGAAGAGGGTGTGTTGATTCCGCGTTTAACTTCTTTTCCTGCAACTGATCCTGGTTTAGCACAAAATGCAATGTTGATTTATATGGATAATATCGCTACTCCTTTAGGGGAGGGATTCTATTATTGGGATGCAATACCAAAAATATGGATTAAAATTGGTGCTTCCGTTTGGGGAGCAGGAACAAATGCTGCTACTGATCCTTTAATATATCCATTGAGTTGCGCTACTACAGATATAGTGATAGAAGATTCTGGTTTTGTAGGTTTTGGTACAAACAATCCAGACAGTGAGTTGCATATTACCAGTGATAGAGTAAAAGTAATTCCAAATATTTCGCCTGAGTTTATTGTTGAAAATACTAGTGATGATGTTGAAGTTGAATTAATACCTGGTGGGTTAGGAAGTTCAAGTTATGTATTATCGGCTAGTTCAAGTGTTGGAGAAGGATTAAATATTTTTGAAAACAATTCAGAAGAAATTCAACTGAAACAAGGAGGGGATTTTAGAGTAGCTAATTTGGAAACTGCTCAGAATATAGGTATTGTTTATCCAGCAGCTTTATATGCAGAGTCTGATGGAACAGTACAAGTAAAAACTCCGTATAGTAGATTAGATGATTTAAAAGTTAATGAAAAGAACTTTTCTAGTTTTGAAATGTGTGAAACTATTACTGTTAATGAGATGGTTTATTCAACATCATTTTATTCGTATTCAGCTACGCCTACACAAGATGTTTTGTTAGAAATTAGTTATCATGTTGGCGCCTCAATTACTGCTTTTGGTGGAGGTATACCAGATTCCGGTGATACTAGACATAATAGTAAAATATATGGTATTGTATTACGAGTTAATGGAATAGATTTTACTACAATAACGGAGCGTATGATTAGTAATGAAGGGTTAAATGGTTATTTTCACTTGTCTGATCATATCTTTATTCCTTTGGTTGCTGATGGGACTACTTATATTGTAACACTACATGGTTTAGTGCAGAATGATGTAGATACAGATGCTGGAATACGCGGAGAATTTGGAGGCAATGTGGATGATAGAATTCAAATTTTAGAAAAATTATAAAAAATTATTATTGATTTGATGTTTAATGTTGCTATTTAATATAGAGCAATAATAATGAAAAAGTCCGCTTATATTATAAGCGGACTTTTTTTATGAATTTTTTCTTAATAAACTTGTTGATATTCAATTCTGAAACTCTTTTTTCTCAATTCTAAAAATACTATCTTTCCTAAAAATCTTAAGCTGCCTTGAGGTAGTTTGGTATGGTTTTTTATAGTAGTTAGAAAAGGAAGGACTTTATGCAGTACAGAATAGTTTTATTAGCGCTTATAATCAGTAAATTAGGGTTTTCGCAAGAGATACACCCATTACATACTATGCATGCTGAAGCACAAGAAAATTGGGTGGAAGTTACATATAATGAAATGACCTTAGATGAAAAAATTGGTCAGTTGTTTATTGCTGATGTTTGGTCAGGTAAAGAAAAACTACATACTGATAAAATTAAAAAGCTAATACAAGAAAATCATATTGGTGGAGTAATGTTTTCTAAAGGTGGGCCTTATCGTCAAGCAAAATTGACAAACGAATACCAAGCACTTTCAAAAACAAAATTATTAATTACTCAAGATGCTGAATGGGGACTAAGTATGCGCTTAGATTCAACTTATGCTTTTCCTTGGAATATGACCTTAGGAGCAATTAAAGATGATAAGCTAGTAGAAGAAGTTGGTAAACGTATTGGAGAACATTGTAATCGTGTAGGAGTACATATGAATTTTGCTCCAGATATAGATATTAATACTAACCCGAATAACCCAATAATTGGAAACCGTTCTTTTGGAGAAGATAAAATAAATGTAGCTAATAAAGGTGTCGCATTTATGAAAGGTATGGCTTCGGCTAATGTATTAGGTTCTGCGAAGCATTTTCCAGGACATGGGGATACTTCTCAGGATTCTCATAAAACATTACCAACTATTGATTTTTCTGCAGAACGTATTGAAAATGTGGAGTTGTATCCATTTCGTAAAATTATAGAAGCTGGTGTGGCCAGTATTATGGTAGCACATTTAGATATCCCTAGCTTAGGAACTAAAACGGGTAGGCCATCTTCCTTGTCAAAAAAAATTGTTACAGATTTATTAAAAGATAAATTAGGATATAAAGGGTTGATTTTTACAGATGCCTTAAACATGAAAGGTGCATCTAATTATAAAGAACCTGGAGATGTTGATGTAGCTGCTTTTTTAGCAGGAAATGATATTTTACTAATTTCTGAAAATATTCCCAAAGCTGTAGCTAAAATTAAAAGAGCCTACGAGAAAAATAAAATAACTGAAGAACGTTTAGCACATTCAGTTAAGAAGATTTTAATGGCGAAATATAAAGTAGGATTGAATAACTATAAACCTGTTGTTTTAGAAAATATTTATTCAGATTTAAATACACGATCTAATGATTTATTATATACTAAATTAATAGAGAATGCAATAACAGTAGTGAAAAATGAATCGGATATTTTACCAATAAACGACTTAGCAACTACTAATATTGCTTACGTGAAATTTGGAGAAGATAATCATACTCCTTATTTAAATAAATTAAAGCAATTTGCTAAAGTTACAGAAGTAAAAGCAACTCATTTAGACGAAATAATTACAAAACTAAATGGATATAATTTGGTTATAATTGGTGTTCATAAATCAAATGCGAACCCATGGAAATCGTATAAGTTAAAAGATAAAGAGTTGACTTGGATGTATGAAATTGCTAGAACGAATAGGGTTGTTTTAAATGTTTTCACAAGGCCTTATGCTTTATTGGATTTAAAAACAACTACAAATTTTGAATCAGTTGTAGTATCATATCAAAATAGTAAAATAGCTCAAGAAAAATCTGCAGAAGCATTGTTTGGAGCTATTGATGTAAAAGGAATTTTACCTGTAAGTTCAAATGAAGTGTTTCCTGTAAATACTTCTATTAATTTAGTTAAAACAAATAGACTAGGATATGATTACCCAGAAAATCATGGGTTAGATTTAGACAAGTTCAAAAAAATTGATTCAATTGTAAATTATGCTATTCAAGAAAAAATGACTCCAGGTGTACAGTTATTGGTAGCTAAAGGAGGAAAAATAGTTTATAATAAAAACTATGGTTATCATACGTATTCAAATAAACTAAAAGTAAGTGATAGTACTTTATATGATGTTGCTTCTCTTACAAAAATATTATCCACGTTGCCTCTAATGATGGAGTTAGAAGAGAATGGTGTAGTTGGTTTAAATTCAAGGTTGGGAACAATGATTCCTGAATTAGCATCGTCAAATAAAAAAAACATAACAGTGAAGCAAATGCTGTCGCATTATGCACGTTTAAAAGCATGGATTCCTTTTTATAAAAGAACGCTTGATAGTGTCACTCAAAAACCTTTAGAAGAAATTTATAGTAAAAAAAAATCAGAAGTTTTTCCGTATCAAGTTGCTGAAAATTTATACATAAGTAAAGTATATCAGGATTCAATTTTTAATAGAATAAAGGATACAGACTTGCGTAAGAAATGGAAGTATAAGTATAGTGATTTGCCCTATTATATTTTAAAAAAATACATTGAAACTCATTATAAAACAGGTTTAGATGAATTAATTCAGAATAGATTTTATAAACCTTTAGGATTAAGTGCTACTTATAATCCGTTAAAGAAGTACCCATTAAGCCAAATTACGCCAACAGAAGAAGATTCTTATTTTAGGTATCAAAAAGTACAAGGATACGTACATGATATGGGAGCCGCTATGCAAAATGGTGTAGGAGGTCATGCAGGAGTTTTTGCAACTGCTACTGATGTTGCTAAAATTATGCAAATGTATATTCAAGGTGGAAATTATGGCGGTAAGGAATACTTAAAAACTTCGACAGTTAATAAGTTTAATACTTGTTACTACTGTAATATAGATGTGAGAAGAGGAGTAGGTTTTGACAAACCCCAATTAGGAGAGGTTGGTCCAACTTGTGATTGTGTGCCAATGAGTAGTTTTGGTCACTCTGGTTTTACAGGAACTTTTACATGGGCTGATCCTGAAAATGAGTTAGTATATGTATTTATGTCAAACAGAACTTTTCCTGACGCAACAAATTTTAAGTTAGTACGTCAAGATATTAGATCAGAAATACAGCGTGTAATTTATAGTGCATTAGAAATTGATGTGCCAAAAGTTGCAGATAGTACTGTTGTAAAATAATAGAAAAAACTAAATCAGCTATAGCCAAATGGCTAATAGTTTAAAGCATATAATTTAATGAAAATAGCCATTGTTTGTTACCCGACATTTGGAGGAAGTGGAGTAGTAGCTACTGAGCTTGGAATAGCGTTATCAAAAAGAGGTCATGAAATACATTTCATCACCTATAAACAACCAGTACGGTTAGATTTATTAGGTGGTACTATTCATTTTCATGAAGTATTTGTTCCCGAGTATCCTTTGTTTCATTACCAGCCTTATGAATTGGCTTTGTCTAGTAAGTTGGTAGATACAGTAAAATTATATGGTATTGAAGTGTTGCATGTACATTATGCAATTCCTCATGCCTATGCAGCATATATGGCTAAGCAAATGTTAGCAGTAGAAGGGATTCATATTCCTATTGTAACAACGTTACACGGTACTGATATTACATTAGTTGGTAGTCATCCATTTTATAAACCTGCAGTTACTTTTAGTATTAATGCATCTGATGTAGTAACATCTGTTTCTCAAAGTTTAAAAGATGACACTTTGCGTTTGTTTGATATAACTAATGAAATAAATGTAATACCTAACTTTATTGATGTTCAAAAATATGAAGAAGCTAAATTAGCAGAATGTCAACGTCATCTATTAGCTAATATATCTGAACGTATTGTAACTCATGTGAGTAATTTCAGGAAAGTAAAGCGTATTGATGATGTAGTAAAAGTATTCTATAGAATTCAAAAACAAATACCTTCAAAACTTGTTATGGTTGGTGACGGTCCTGAGCTTGAAGCCGCTGAACAATTGGTTAGAGATCTTGGAATTGAAGAAAAAGTAATTTTTCTTGGAAAGAGTAATGAGGTAGATAAAATTTTATGTTTTTCTGATTTGTTTTTATTGCCTTCTGAAACAGAAAGCTTCGGATTGGCAGCTTTAGAAGCTATGGCTTCAGGAGTACCGGTGATTTCAAGTAATACTGGTGGAATACCAGAGGTAAATATTGATGGAGTTTCAGGATATTTAGCTAATGTAGGGGATGTTGATACTATGGGAGCAAAAGCAATAGAAATACTTCAAAATGATGAGGTATTATCTCAATTTAAACAGAATGCTAAAATAGTAGCGAAAAAATTTGATTTAGATGCTATCGTTGGTAATTATGAGCAGTTATATGTAAATGCAATAAAATAATAAAAGATGAAATTAGGTGTGTTATTGTTTGGAATATTACTTGGTTGTACTTCTTCTAAAAAGATGGAAAGCTCTATGAAAAATAGTAATGAAAAGACTCAAGTATTATTTGAAGTATTGGTGGAAGATCAAGTTGGTGGTTTTGTAAAAGAAGAAACACGTGTTATTCGTGATCGTAAAGGTTTATTAGAAGTTTATGGTTATGTAAATAGAATTAGAAAACCAGGTTTCTCAATACCAAAGATTGACTTTTCTAAGGAAACTATAGTTGCAGTTTTTATGGGAGAAAAAACTACTGGTGGCTTTTCTGTTAGTATTGAAAGTATAAAAGAAGATAAAGAAAAACTAACAGTTCAAATTAAGGAAACAAAACCAAGTCCAACAGACATGGTTACAATGGTTATTACCCAGCCATTTTGTTTCGTAAAAATAAACAGTGTAGGTAAAGAATTTACTTTTGTTAAGTAAGCATTTTATTTCATACAAAAATTTGTTATTGAATATCAAGTCGCAATCCAATAGTGTACCCTGCTATTTATTGCACGTTGAAAAAAACAAACACATAAAGTAATAATAAAAAAGCAAGAGCCTATCAATATGATAAGCTCTTGCTTTTATAAATATGTGTTTATAATTTAAAATGTATATCTAGCTCCTAATGCAATATCAAGATCTAATCCATCATTATAATCTTTACTGAATCCCAATTCTGGTCTAACATCTAAAGAAAGTAATAGTGGAAAATCAAATACATATTCAATTCCTATGTCTCCTGCTGCAAAGATAAATGTACCATTATCCTTGAATTTTGAGCCACCATTATTAAATTCGTGTTTCCAACTACCAATTCCACCACCAACACCTGCGTACCAGTTAAAATTGTTTTGTATTTCCCAAACAAATTGATATAGTCCTGTTAATTTAAAAGCATCAACATTTTTGGAACTTCTCCATCCTAAATCTATTTCAACTCTATTATTACCAGATAGTCCATGTTGGTATGAAATTTCTGTACCAAATCCATCATTTGATCCTAAACGTAATCCAATTGCATGATCAGCAATTTCTTGAGCATTAGCAAAAAAACTAAAGCATAAAATAAATATTAATAAAGATAATTTTTTCATAAAATAAATATTTAGTTAAATTCAAAAAACTAATATAATAATTTTAATTTAACAACATATCAGTACTTTCAAATATTTTATCTGCAGAGTTAGCGATAAAACCTTTAAAAAATTCACCGTTAGCCATTTGATGCCTGAATGCAAACTCATAATAGCAAGAAGTAATTTCTTTTGGTCCTTCTTCAAATTCTACAATAAACTTATCAGCTAAAATACTAGATTGCTCTAAAAATTCTTCAGGTGTTCCTTTAATTTCTCCTCCAGAAGCATTCAATTCAAAGCCATTTTCTTTTAAAAAATTATTTACTTCAATAATAGTATCAAAAGTATCTAATTTATTAATGTCTACAGTAAAGTGATTAGAACAGAATCCGTTTACATATAACCAAGCCGCGTATTCTGACTCGTTTAATAAAGTGTTGTATAATTCGAAATTAGGAGTATCCCATAAACGACCTTTAAAAACTAATTCTTCAGCAGAAACAGTATCAAAATCAACAGTATTCAAAGTGTTATTTACAATAGATTGTAGTTCTGTAGATAATTCTGAAGTTAACAACTGGCTAATAAATACTAATGGTGCATTTTTGTCGGTTTTATGAGCAAAATGCTTTGCGTATAACTTCTTTTTCTCAAAATGATAATCAGCAACATACTCATAACCATTATTAAGGAATGTAGTAGCTAATACATCAATATTTACCCTTGGGTCGTCAAAAGTTCTAAAAGCAACGTGGTCGTTAGCAATAGTGCTGTTCCCTTGTGCTTCCAATAAATCCTTTACCTTTTGTGCAGAAGGAGTACGATCAGTATACTCATTCCATAATTGATTAAATAATTCTGTTGTTGTCATGATTGTTGTTATTTACATTGCAAAATTAAGTCATTTTAGTTTTTTTATTGATGTGTAATGGTTAATTTTGTGTTATTAATAGTGATATTTTTAAAATACAACTAGTTATGTGTTTTAAAAGTGTCAATATGATTATTTTGAAGTAAAAAATATACTTAAATGAGTCAACTTGATTATACCGATAAACAAATTCTTTTAGCTTTAAAGGCTGATGCTCGTAAGGCATTCTCTAAAATTGCTGATGATTTAAAAATTTCTAACTCTTTAGTTCATCAACGAATTAAAAAAATGAAAGAAGATGGAGTTATTAAAAAAGCTGATTTAATTTTAGATGAAAAAATGATAGGTTATAGCACCAAGGCCTATGTAGGAATCAGACTTAAAGAAGCCCGTTTCGCAAATAAAGTAGTTGAAAATCTACATGATATAGTAGAAGTGACAGAATGTAATTTTGTGTCGGGTAAATATGCTATTTTTGTGCTTGTTTATGCAAAGGATAATGATCATTTGAGAAGTGTTTTGTATGATCAGATACATGAAATAGAAGGAGTAGGTGGTACTGATTCTTTTATTTGCTTTAGTACTAATTTTGATAGATCTGTACCCGTAACTTTAGGAGAGAACTAATGAAAAAGAATTTAGAACAATTAAATAGTAAGCTGTTAGGAACAGTACAATTTGATGATTTGCACAAAGGTATGTATGCAACAGATGCGTCTGTATACAGAAAATTACCTTTGGGAGTTGCTTATCCTAAGTCTACTCAAGATTTAAAAGAACTAATAACTTTTGCAAACACATATAAAACGTCTTTGATACCACGAACTGCTGGTACATCTTTAGCCGGACAATGTGTAGGAGAAGGTTTGGTGGTAGATGTATCAAAACATTTTACGGAAATTATATCCTTAAACAAGGAAAAGAAACAAATTACAGTACAACCAGGTGTCGTTAGAGATGCTTTAAATGAGTACTTAAAACCATTCGGTTTATTTTTCGGCCCAAATACTTCAACGTCTAATAGATGTATGATTGGTGGTATGGTTGGGAATAATTCTTCTGGTACTACTTCTATACAATATGGTGTTACTCGTGATAAGATTATTTCGATGAAAACTATATTATCGGATGGTAGTGATGCTGAGTTTGGAAGAATTACTAAAGAAGTTTTTCAAGAAAAATGTACCTTAGGTACTTTTGAAGGAAAATTATATCAGGAAATTTATAGGGAGTTATCCGATGTTGATGCTCAAAACGAAATAGAAAATGAATTTCCTAAACCGGAAATTCACCGTAGAAATACAGGGTATGCAGTAGATGAATTATTATGGTCTAATACTTTTGGAAAAAGAGAACGTAATTTTAATTTCTGTGATTTACTATCAGGGAGTGAAGGAACTTTAGCCTTTACTACTGAAATTACGTTACAATTAGATGATTTACCACCAACGGAAGCAGTAATGGTTGCATCTCATTATACAAGTATAAATGATTGCTTAAGTGATGTTGCTAATACCATGAAGCATAATTTGTATACCTGTGAAATGATGGATAAAATCATTTTAGATTGTACTAAGAATAACGCTACTCAAATTAAAAATAGATTTTTCATAGAGGGTGATCCAGCTGCTATTTTAATGTTGGAAATAAAAGCACCAACTATAGAGGAAGCAAAAGCAATAGCTCAATTATTAATTGATGATTTAGAGAAGACAGGATTGAGTTATGCTAATCCTATTTTAGTAGGTAAAGAAATTAATCAAGCCTTGGAGTTGCGTAAAGCAGGTTTAGGATTGTTGGGTAATATGGTTGGTGATAGAAAAGCCGTTGCTTGTATTGAAGATACTGCAGTTGCTTTACCAGATTTAGCTAATTTTATAGCCGATTTTTCAGTGTTAATGGATAAACATCAGCAACAAGCTGTATACTATGCACATGCTGGAGCTGGAGAAATTCATTTACGACCAATTTTAAATTTAAAAGAAAGTGCAGATGTTGGTTTGTTTAGAAAGATAACAACAGATGTAGCACATTTAACTAAAAAGTATGACGGATCATTTAGTGGAGAACACGGAGATGGTATAGTTCGTGCTGAGTTTTTACCAATAATGATAGGGGAGAAAAACTATCAGTTATGCAGACGTATAAAAGGACTTTTTGATCCTAATAATATCTTTAATCCAGGGAAAATTGTAGATGCTCCAAAAATGGATGAGTCACTTCGTTATGAAATTGATAGAAGTGAGCCGGAAATAAAAACGTTGATGGATTTTTCTGATTCTGAAGGATATTTACGTTTAGCAGAAAAATGTAATGGTTCTGGTGATTGTAGGAAAGATGTTTTTGCTGGCGGAACTATGTGCCCGAGTTACCGAGCAACCAAAGACGAAAAAGATGTTACGCGTTCTAGAGCTAATACGTTACGTGAATTTTTAACGAATCCTAAAAATGCCAATCGTTTTGATTCAAAGGAAATTAAAGAGTCATTGGATTTATGTTTGAGTTGTAAAGCTTGTGCTAGTGAATGCCCTAGTAATGTGGATATAGCAGTATTGAAATCGGAGTTTTTATATCAATACCAGAAGCAAAACGGATTCAGTTTGCGTTCTAAGTTATTTGCTTATAATACGAAAATGAATAAACTCGCTTCTAAAATACCAGCTATTAGCAATTTTGTTTTTTCAAATTCTATTACCTCAGGGTTGTTAAAGAAAATGAATGGTGTTGCACCAGAAAGGACTTTACCATTGGTGTCTAAGCCTTCTTTAAGTAATTTACAAAAAAGAGCAGATGTTGTAAATGAACCTATAAAGTCAATTTATTTATTTGTAGATGAATTCACAAATTATTTAGATGCTCAAATTGCTTTCGACGCATATGATCTATTAACAGCATTAAACTATAAGGTTTTGTTTGTAAATCATGAGGAAAGTGGTCGTACGTTTATTTCTAAAGGGTTTTTGGAGCAAGCAAAAGAAGTAGCTACTAAAAACATAGCTAGTTTTAAAGGGAAAATTTCAAATGAAACACCTTTAGTTGGTATTGAGCCATCGGCTATTTTAACCTTTAGAGATGAGTACAAGCGTTTGGTAGATGATAAAGAGGCTGTGGCAGAAATAGCAAAAAACACATTTTTAATAGAAGAGTTTTTAGCGAATGAAATTGTCTTAGGTAATATCTCTTCGGAACAGTTTACAAAAGAGCCTATGGCTCTGAAAATCCATAATCATTGTCATCAAAAAGCGCTGAGTAATCAAAAGGTAACTTTTGATATATTAAACTTGCCTAAAAATTACAAACCAACCATTATTATATCAGGTTGTTGTGGTATGGCAGGAAGTTTTGGTTATGAGCAAGAGCATTATGAAGTGAGTATGAAAGTAGGAGAACAGACCTTGTTTCCTTCTGTAAGAAAAGCATCAGAGGATACTATTATTGTTGCTAATGGAACAAGCTGTAGGCATCAAATAAAAGATGGAACACAACGAGTTGCGCTCCATCCAATAAGTGTATTGTTAAAAGCTTTAAAAGCTTAGTTTAGAGTGTAAGATGTAATTTTTTGATCTGTAATTATTGTAGCGGTGGTAGGAATAGGTATTGTTACTGGTAATGCCGATAAATCCTCTAATGTATAAGTAGTTGTAGTCTTTGATTCAATTAAACCAATATCATTAGCATAATAATTGTTTACTGTTAGTACATCTTGTGTATCAATTAATGTAATGGTTATTGGAATACCAATATTAATCTCTGTAGTGACTTTAATACTTAAAATAATATCTGATTTAATAATATCATTAAAAGTTTCAGATCCTACAATATGAGATGTCATAGTTTCTTGTTGTACTGTTTTAAACGTATAAGTAATGTCAAGGTCAAACCCGCCAATATTTTGAGCTGTGCCACCTGATTGAGAACTTAGTATTGTTCCTGCAGATTTACTTTCGTCTATTAACATTGTGTCATCTAAATTGATAACTATATCTGTACCGCCAAAAGTACTTAAAGGCAATGTGAAATCTCCTGTCATATATGTAATACCATTATATACTCGAAAATAGTTTTGATCATATAATTGTGACATTGTACCAGAGCTTCCTATACTAGAAGCCATTCCAAAATATTCAAATGTATTAAGTGTAGTCGTTTCATCAACTGTTATTTCGTCAACAGTATTAGTTACTGGGTTAGTACCATCATTAGTCGCAACATCATAAACCCAATTATTACCCATCATTAATGTGTGATAATTAGTTGTAGATAATGTTCCGTCAAGATCATCATCACCGTTCGATACATATCCATTCGGTTGTATACATGAGGATATTGATGTATTTGGATCTCCTAAACCATCCGAGTCTGTATCTGCATACCATAATGTTTCTGCACACGGTTCGATTGCATCATCATCACTAGAGCATGAAATTATAGTAGTAAAAGCTATAAGTGAAAAAAAACATATTACTTTTCTTAGGTTTAAAATCATAATAAATTAGTATTATTTTTAGTCGCTAATATAAGCTTTTTAATAAATATTAAATATGGTTTATTTCATTACATTTGTTCAAAACTAAAATCAATGTCAGGAAACACTTTTGGAAAACTATTTAAGTTGACCACTTTCGGAGAATCTCATGGGAAAGCATTAGGAGGAATTATTGATGGTTGTCCTGCTGGAATAACTATAGATTTTGATGCTATTCAAACTGAAATGGATAGGAGGAAACCCGGGCAATCAGCAATTGTAACCCAACGAAAAGAACCTGATACAGTAGAGTTTTATTCAGGGATTTTTGAAGGTAAAACTACAGGAGTTCCAATAGGCTTTGCTATTCATAATACCAATCAGAAATCACACGACTATTCTCATATAAAAGATAGTTATAGGCCATCTCATGCCGATTATGTTTTTGATAAAAAATACGGACATCGTGATTATAGAGGTGGAGGAAGAACTTCTGCTCGTGAAACCGCATGCAGAGTAGTTGGTGGGGCAATTGCTAAACAATTACTATCAGATATTGAAATAAATGCTTTTGTATCTTCTGTGGGAGATATATTTATTGATAAACCATATCAAGATTTAGATTTCTCTAAAATAGAAAGTAATCCTGTGCGTTGTCCCGATCCTGTTTTTGCAGAAAAAATGGAAGCACGTATAAAGGAAATAAGGAAAGAAGGTGATACAATTGGTGGAACGGTTACTTGTGTATTACAAAATGTTCCTGTTGGGTTAGGTGAACCTGTTTTTGATAAACTACATGCCGATTTAGGAAAGGCAATGCTATCTATTAATGCAGTAAAAGGTTTTGAAATTGGTAGTGGGTTTTGCGGTGCTAAAATGAAAGGTAGTGAGCATAACGATTTGTTTAATGCTGACGGAACAACAAAAACGAACCTCTCAGGAGGGATTCAAGGTGGAATAAGTAACGGAATGGATATTTACTTCCGTGTAGCTTTTAAACCTGTAGCTACTATAATGCAAGAACAAGAAACTATTGATAAGCATGGGAATATTGTAAAAATGATTGGTAAAGGTCGTCATGATCCTTGTGTGGTTCCAAGAGCTGTCCCTATTGTTGAAGCAATGGCAGCTATGGTTTTGGCGGATAATTATTTGATAGCTAGAACAAATAGAATATAAATAACGAAATAATAGTATAAAAAAATACCCAATATAACTTTTTTGAAATATGAAAAAAATCGAATTACACTGGAAGATTCTTATAGGAATGGTATTAGGAATCATCTTTGGGTTTATAATGAATTCTGTTGATGGAGGTAAAGGATTTGTTGCTGATTGGATAAAACCTTTTGGAACAATTTTTATTAACTTATTGAAATTAATAGCTGTCCCGTTAATTTTGGCTTCATTAATTAAAGGGGTATCTGATTTAAAAGATATTTCTAAAATTAGAACAATGGGATTACGTACTATTTCAATTTATATAGTTACTACTTTGGTAGCTATTATGATTGGTTTAGGTATTGTAAACACTGTAAAACCTGGAGAAGGAATGTCAGCTGAAACCATTGAAAAAATAAAAGAAAAATATGTTTCTTCGGATGGTGTAGTAGATAAGATTAACAAAGCAAGTAATCAAGCTGAAGCTGGTCCTTTACAAGCATTGGTAGATATATTCCCAAAGAATATATTTGTTTCATTAGGAGAAGCTAAAATGCTTCAAATTATCTTTTTTGCTTTATTTGTAGGAATATGTTTATTGTTAATACCAGAAGAAAAAGCAAAACCTATGTCAGATTTCTTCGATTCTCTCAACGAAATAGTCATGAAAATGGTCGATTTAATTATGTTATTCGCTCCATATGCTGTTTTTGCTTTATTAACTAATGTAATAATAGCTTTTGATGATGTTGATATTTTAATTAAACTGCTATGGTACGCCTTATGTGTTGTTTCTGGGTTGTTATTAATGATTGTTTTTTATTCAGTTTTGATAAGTATTTATACTAAAAAATCACCAATGTGGTTTTTAAAAGAAATAAGTCCAGCACAATTATTAGCTTTTTCAACTAGTTCAAGTGCGGCAACTTTGCCAGTTACTATGGAGCGTGTAGAAGAGCATTTAGGGGTAGATAAAGAAGTTTCAGGATTTGTATTACCAGTAGGAGCAACCATAAATATGGATGGAACAAGTTTGTATCAAGGGGTTGCAGCAGTATTTATTATGCAGGTAATTTGGCCAGAAGGATTAACATTTACAAATCAACTAGTAATTGTATTTACAGCTTTATTAGCATCCATAGGATCAGCAGCGGTACCAAGTGCTGGTATGGTTATGTTGGTAATTGTATTAGAGTCTATAGGGTTTCCTGCAGAACTAATGCCTATAGGTTTAGCATTGATATTTGCAGTAGATAGACCTTTGGATATGTGTAGAACGACTGTAAATGTTACAGGAGACGCTACTGTTGCGATGTTGGTAGCAAAATCTTTAGGAAAGTTACATGAGCCAAAAGTGAAAAATTGGGATGATACCTATACAGGGAAAATTTAATTTGCATCATAAAATACTGCTGCTAGTTCTAAGCTAACAAGCTGTACGTGATATTTTATTATGTTGAAATTGACAATAGAATATTAATGCATAAAAAAACCAGCGCATTGCGCTGGTTTTGATATAATATTTGTGATTTCTTAGTTGAAGAAATATCCAACCGAAAATTGCATAATTGAATTTTTAGCATCAGTACGTCCATCATCAACTATATTTGATAAACCGAAGTTATAACGTAAACCAAAGTTTAATCCTGATTCCATTTTATATCCAGCACCTAAATTTAAACCAAAGTCAGTTGAAGAAAGATAATCTTTATCACCTGATTCTAATGGAATTAATAATCCAATTTGAGGTCCAGCTTCAATACTAATTTCTTCAGTAACAAAGTACTTTGCCATAACAGGCAAATTAATATAACTTAACATACTGTTATATTGATCAGACATTACTTCTTGTATAGAAAATAATAATTCTGGTTGTATAGCAAATTTTTCACAAAAAGAAATTTCAGCCATTCCACCAGCGTGAAAAGTAATTGCATAAGCGTCTCTTTTAAAATCTTCAGCTAAGTTAGCTAAGTTTAAACCTGCTTTAGCACCAAATGTAACATCGATACCTGTACTAGTTTCTTCTTCTTCTTGTGCATTAGCAAATGAGAAAGCACAAATTGCTAGAGCAGATAATAATAATTTTTTCATGTTATTTTTTTAATAATTGGTTTATATAAAAGTACTTTTATTTTGTATCTCATATGGTAATCCAGTGTTAATATCATGTTAATATAAGAGGTTGTGTTTTAATGTATTGATAATTAATATATTGTGTATTTATTGGTCTATAGTTTTATAATTGATGTTATTATGTTAAAATATGCTAATTTTGTATATTATATTAATTTTAATATTTAGAAATGAAAATCATCATTATTAATGGCCCAAACTTAAATTTGTTAGGGAAGAGAGAAACTAATATTTATGGAGATTTATCTTTTCAGGAGTTTTTTGATGAACTAAAAGAAAAGAATACACCAATTGAATTATCCTATTTTCAATCTAATATAGAAGGGGAGCTAATTGATAAGATACAAGAAGTTGGTTTTACTTATGATGGAATCATACTAAATGCAGCTGCATATACGCATACATCAATAGGAATTGCAGATGCGGTAGCAGGGATTACAACGCCAGTTGTTGAGGTTCATATCTCAAATACGTATTCAAGAGAAACATTTAGGCATAAATCATATCTAGCTCCAAATGCAAAAGGTATTATTGCAGGTTTTGGTTTACAGAGTTATGAATTGGCATTGTTGAGTTTTATAAAGTAATAAGTTAAGTTTATTATATTAAAAAAGCGTTTTGAGGACTTCTCAAAACGCTTTTTTAATTATTATTATATATGGTATACTATAAGTGTATCACTTCACCATAGGCAGCAGCTACTGCTTCCATAACCGCTTCACTCATTGTTGGGTGAGGGTGGATAGTTTTTAACACTTCATGACCTGTAGTTTCTAATTTTCTACCTAAAACTGCTTCTGCAATCATATCAGTAACACCAGCACCAATCATGTGGCATCCTAACCATTCTCCGTATTTTGCATCAAAGATAACTTTTACAAATCCTTCTTTAGTTCCAGCAGCACTTGCTTTACCAGAGGCAGAAAAAGGGAAATTACCAACTTTAATATCGTATCCAGCATCTTTAGCCTGAGCTTCAGTCATACCAACACTAGCAATTTCTGGAGAACAATATGTACAACCAGGAATATTTCCGTAATCTATAGCTTCAACATGTTGACCAGCTATTTTCTCTACACATAAAATCCCTTCAGCAGAAGCAACGTGTGCTAAAGCAGGACCAGGAGTAATATCTCCAATAGCGTAGTATCCAGGAATGTTAGTTTGGTAGAAGTCATTTACCAATACTTTATCTCTATCAGTAACAATTCCAACATCTTCTAAACCGATGTTTTCAATGTTTGTTTTAATTCCAACAGCAGATAATAAAATGTCAGCTTCTAAAATTTCTTCTCCTTTTTTAGTTTTAACTGTAGCTTTAATTCCGTTTCCAGAAGTATCTACAGAAGTAACCTCAGAAGAAGTCATTATTTTAATTCCTGATTTTTTAAATGATTTTTCTAATTGTTTAGAAACAGCAGCATCTTCTACAGGTACAATTCTTGGTAAGAATTCTACTACAGTAACATCTGTTCCCATAGAATTATAGAAGTAAGCAAACTCAACACCAATTGCTCCAGAACCTACAATTACAATTTTCTTTGGTTGTGTTGGCAATGTTAACGCTTCTCTATATCCGATAACTTTTTTACCATCTTGTTTTAACGCAGGTAATTCTCTTGAACGAGCTCCTGTTGCAATAAGGATGTGATCAGCACTATATTCAGTTACAGTTCCATCTTCAGCAGTAACATCAATTTTTTTACCAGTTTTAACTTTTCCGAATCCATTGATTACATCAATTTTATTCTTCTTCATTAAAAATTTGATACCGTTACTCATTCCTTCAGCAACGTTTCTACTACGTTTTACAACTTTAGTAAAATCTTTGTCAGGATTTTCTACTGATAAACCGTAGTCTTCAGCATGTTTAAGGTATTCAAATACTTGAGCAGATTTTAATAATGCTTTTGTAGGTATACATCCCCAATTTAAGCAAATTCCACCAAGACTTTCTTTTTCAATAATAGCAGCTTTAAGACCTAATTGAGAAGCTCTAATTGCTGCAACGTAACCACCTGGTCCAGAACCAAGAACTATAATATCATATTTACTCATTATAATGAATTTTTTTAGTCAGAATTTTAATCGCACGAATTTACGAAATGAAATTGAATTTTTAAAGAAAGCCTTTGAAAAATGAAAGCGCTAACAGTTTTAAACTGTTAGCGCTTTATGTTAAGTTGTTTTGGGATTATAATCTTACTACAACAAAACCTCTTTTTGTATTTCTATAGTGTTTGTTGTTCCATTTATAATATTTTTTACCTTTTACATAAATTACTTTATGTCCTTTTGGAGCAACTCTAATTACAGTAGTAGTTTTATGAACGGGTTTTCTTTGTACTCGTGTTACACAAGACGTAGAAATAACTGTAAACAAAAATAATGCAATAGCGTAAATAAAAGTTTTCATATATGATGCCTTTAAAAGTTATACTTCTAAGACACTAAAAAAAATAAAAGGTTTAATAAAGACATTAATTACTTTTATCCTTTGGATGAAATTTTAGTGATACAGAATTTACACAATATCTTTTACCAGTTGTTTTCCTCGGTCCGTCATTAAAAACATGACCTAAATGTCCGTTACAAACATTACAATGAATTTCGGAGCGAGTATAACCTAAATCTTTATCAGAATCATAACCAACATTTCCTTTAATAGGTGTATCAAATGATGGCCATCCAGTTCCTGAGTCAAACTTGTGTTTTGAATTGAACAGAGGAGTATTACATCCTTTACAATGATATACACCGTTTTTATAGTGTTTGTTGTATTCTCCGCTAAAAGCACGCTCTGTCCCGGATTCTCTTAATACATAATATTCGGTTGGAGATAACTCTTTTTTCCACTCAGCATCTGTTTTTTGAACTTTAGCTTCAGAATTATTTTTTTGAGCATTTGATTGGCAACTTAATAATAAAATGAAGGGGAGTATTGTAAATATCTTTTTAAGCATAACTTTTTTATTTCAGACGTATTCACTTTTTAGAGCTTACATTTTTACTATATGAATTAACTTTTCAGATATTTTGAAGAATAAAATGATGGATAATTGTGGTATATTTGTTGCTACATATAGTTTATAAACACCAAAATTGAATTTGATATGAATTTTAAGAGAATAATAGGATTGCTTTTGTTTGCAATTATAGTATCAGCTTGTAAACCGAACCCGTTTACAGGAAAAAAAACAATGAATATGTATTCGAATGCGCAATTGTTCCCAATGGCCTTTCAACAATACGATCAGTTTTTGACAGAGAATAAAGTAATAACCGGAACTAAAAATGCAGAAATGATTACACGTGTTGGGGAACGTATTTCAATTGCTGCTGAGCGTTGGTTGAATGCTAATGGTTACCAAGGATATTTAAAAGATTATAAATGGGAATATAAATTAGTTGATGATAAAACTGTAAATGCTTGGTGTATGCCAGGAGGAAAAATTGTTTTTTATACAGGAATTTTACCTATTGCAGAAAATGAAACAGCCATTGCTGCAATTATGGGGCACGAAGTAGCACATGCTTTAGCTGATCATGGTGGGCAACGTATGACTGCTGGAGCTTTACAACAAGCAGCAGGTACTGCAATAGCTGTAGGAACTCAAGTTGGAGGAGTAGACCCTCAAAAGCAACAGTTAATTTTGCAAGCTTATGGAGTTGGTAGTCAAGTAGGAGGAATGCTACCTTTTAGTAGAAGTCATGAAACAGAAGCTGATAAGGTTGGTTTAATCATGATGGCAATTGCAGGTTATAATCCAGATGAAGCTGCAAAGTTATGGGTACGTATGAAAGCAAATAGTGGAGGTAAAGCACCTCCAGAAATACTTAGTACTCACCCTTCAAATGATTCTAGAATTTCTAATTTAAAAGAATTAGCGCCTTTTGCTAAGTCTGAAGCAAAAAAATTCGGTATCAATTCTTTCAGGCCTATAGGAGAGAAATTAAACGTAAAATAAAAAATTAATTAGCAATTCAAGTATTAATGATATTCAATTGCTAATAGAAGAAATTCTTTTGAAATAAAACCCACTGTGTGGGAAATTATTATTGTATTTTCGAAGCTGCTCAATTTTAATTGAGTAGCTTTTTTGTTTACATAAATACTTATTTTGATGATGGAATTTAAGAAAGGAAGTAAAAAAATATTAAATGCTTGGGCTTTTTATGATTGGGCAAATTCAGTTTATAGCTTAACCATAGTATCGTCTATTTTTCCTTTGTTTATTGGGGCATATATCAAAAATCAAGGTATTGATAAAATTGCTGCTTTTGGAGTTGAAATTTCTCACACGGCATTAATAACTTACGTAACAGCTATAGGTTTTTTAATAGTAGCCATTATCTCTCCTTTACTATCGGGTATTGCTGATTATAAAGGAAACAAGAAGTTTTTTTTACGATTCTTTTGCTATATGGGATCATTTTCATGTATAGCTTTATACTTTTTTTCACTAGAATATATTTACATCAGTTTATTGTTTTATGTATTCGCTTTAATTGGTTTTTGGGGAAGTTTAGTCTTTTACAATTCTTACTTGCCAGATATTGCGTATAAAGAGCAACAGGACGCTATTAGTGCTAAAGGGTATTCGTTAGGTTATATAGGTAGTGTGATACTTTTATTAATAAACTTAGGAATGATACTCTCTGTTCCAGAAAAACATGCTTTACAAATGATGAGATATTCATTTGTTTTAGTTGGTGTTTGGTGGTTTGGATTTAGTCATTATACCTATAAGTATCTTCCCGATTTTGTGAATTCTAATAAAGTGTCAAAAGATGTATTATGGAACGGTTTTAAGGAGCTGAAATTAGTATGGCATGAATTACAAGGACAGGTAAGATTGAAAAAATACTTAATTGCATTTTTTGTGTATAGTATGGCTGTACAAACAGTAATGTTGGTAGCATCATTTTTTGGTGAAAATGAAATAGCATGGTCTGAACATGGTATAGATAAAACCCTTGGGTTAATTATAAGTATTTTGATTATTCAGTTAATAGCTGTAGCTGGTGCTTATTTAACCTCTTATGTCTCTAATAAAATAGGGAATATAAATACGTTAATTATAATAAATTGTATATGGGTGGGTATATGTGTATTTGCCTATTCAGTAGTATCACCATATGAATTTTTTATTACAGCAGGAGTAGTGGGATTAGTAATGGGGGGAATACAATCCTTATCTCGTTCTACCTATGCAAAGTTTTTACCGGAAACGAAGGATACTACTTCTTACTTTAGTTTTTATGATGTTTCTGAAAAAATAGGGATTGTTATTGGTATGGCGATATTTGCCTCAGTAGAAGTAATAACGGGGTCTATGCGTAATGCAATTTTGTTTTTAGTAGTGTTCTTTTTAATAGGGCTTGTACTTCTTTTTAAAGTTCCTCAAAAAATTAAATAATTTTCTCTATGTTTGTGTGATATTGAAAAAAAACTAATATGAAGTCCATTAAATCTATTTTTACACTAGCTTTATTAGCTATTTTTATTTTTACCTCTTGTGATAACGAACCTTTAACAGGTGATTTTACTGATGAGTCTGGGGGGATAGTTGATACCACTGGATCTACGGGTTCTGGGGCTACGGGATCTGGATCTGGTTCTGGGGGAACAGGGTTAGTTATTCCAGAAAATTCATTTGGAGTTAAGGTTAATGGAGTTCCGTTTATAAGCTTTCTAAATACTTGCACCAATAACTTTGGAGGGATAATAGTACAAGGTATCGATTTAGGTAATAATTCTTTATCTATTACAGTTCCTGAAGATGTTGTTCCAGGTAGCTATGTTGTTGATGATATAGACTACAAAGGAGCATATATTAACCCTAGTCCACTAGTGTATTCAAGTGGTTATACAGGTTCAATTCTTATTTTATCGCATGATACAGTTGCTAAAAAAATAAGTGGAACATTTAATTTTATTGCGACACCTAATGCGCCACCATCACCTGATTTTGTTGTCACGGATGGTACATTCAATTTAACATATAACTAGAATAATGATGAAAACAGCAAATACAATTTTTAAATTATTTATAGTATCGTTAGTGTTAATGGCATGTAGTACTGAGGATCCAGCTGAATTGGATAGTTCTTTACATGAACCAGAAGTAGAAACGCCAGAAGTATCAGCAGGTACTTTTACAGCAAAAATTGATGGAACGGATTATACTATTGATATTGCAACAGCAACTTTAACTGATGGTACAATTACAATTTCTGGTAAAAGAGGAGCTGAAGCAATTACGTTACGTATGCCATCAACTGTTGGAACAAACTCAGTAACTAGCCCTAATGTTTTAGGAGGAGCAAATGAAGCATTTTCAGCTTTTTATAATACAGATATTTCTACCACTTCAGAAGCAACGATAAAAAGTGATTTACACATGACTATTGGTGAAGCTGAATCTGGAGTGTCTTGGATAGCTGACGCACCAACTGTTATTTTTAGCGGTGGTACAACTCAAATTAAAGGAGTGAAGTCTGCCATTGTTGATAGTGGATTGCTAGTTGGTGGAGAGCCACAATTCATATCTGTTACTCAGTCTGTAAACATGCTTTTACAAACGGATGTAGAAGGATCATATGTTTTTGGAACTACAAATAACACAGCTAATTATAATACTGGTGGAGCTGGTGGTGATGTTTTTGAAGCAGATACTGCTGTAGATAACGGAGCTGTTTCATTAGTAATAGATGATGTAAATAAATTAGCATCTGGAACTTTCAACTTTGTTGGGATTGAAACATATACACAAACTGGAAGCCCGTTAACAGGTGTTGATACAGATGGTGATGGTATGTTAGATGGTATTGAATTAAATCTAGGATATGATCCTAATGATCCTTGTAGTCCAATAAGACCTGAAGGTTTTACTGGTTATGATGTAGCCAATGCAGATTGGTTAGCTGCTGATTGTGATGGTGATAGTATAACTAATCAAGATGAGTTAAATGGTCCTGACGGAGATCCTTTGTTAACTGATGATAATACTGATCCTTATGAAGGAAATACGGATACTGATGGTGATGGTGTAAGTGATGCTCAAGAAGATATTGATGATATTACTGGAACTGCAAAAACTGATCCTTGTTTACCAGTTCAAAACCAGTTTTATACTGAGTATAATGCAGTTAATGCTACATGGATGGCTGCTGATTGTGATGGAGATTCAATAACAAATGGAGCTGAATTAGCAGGTCCTGATGGGGATCCATTATTAACCGCTGATAATACCAATCCTTATTTCGCAGATTTTTTAACAAAAACGTTTGCTACTGGTTCTTTTTCAAAAGTTCCTTATGGAGTGCCTGCTGTAAAAAGAGGGTTAAATATTTCTACTCATGATACTGCAACTAAGAAAATTATTGGGACATTTAGCTTTATTTCTGCTTCTTTAGGAGAAGAAGATACAAGATGGTATGTAGTAACTGATGGTACTTTTGATGTAACTTATACGGTTCCTGAATAAAGGAAATAATACATATATAAAAAAAGCAACTCTAGGGTTGCTTTTTTTATATATGTATTTCTCCTATGGCATATTAATTGACTATTATATGGTATTAAGACTATACTTGTGTTTAATTAAGTAATTGTTACATGTTTAGTCGTTTATAAGTGATAACTAAAAACAAAGCATTCTGTATTAATGACAGAATGACAACTATAATATATGAGTAATTCAGAATTTTTAAATATTGACAGTTTGTCATTACAAGGTATGGAAGACGATACGGAGTTTATTCCGTTGATGACAAGTGAAGATGAAGAAGAGATTGCCAAAGAGGATATTCCACAGGAGTTACCAATTTTACCTTTGCGTAACACAGTCTTGTTTCCTGGTGTAGTTATTCCAATTACAGCAGGTAGGGATAAGTCTATTAAATTGCTAAATGATGCTTATAATAATAAACAAGTCATTGGTGTTGTAGCACAAAAAGATGCTTCCGTTGAAGATCCAGGTATTGAAGATATTAATACTACAGGTACGGTTGCTAAAATTTTAAGGGTATTAAAAATGCCTGACGGTAATACAACAGTTATTATTCAAGGAAAAAAGAAATTTTCAATTAATGAAATTGTAAATGATGATCCTTATTTAATAGCGTCTGTAAATGAAATTCCGGAGGAAAAGCCAGATGTAGAAACGGACGAGTTTAAAGCAATTATCGATTCTATTAAAGAGCTTTCATTGCGTATTATTAAAGAAAGCCCGAATATTCCTTCTGAAGCTAGTTTTGCAATTAAAAACATTGAAAGTAGTGCTTTCTTAATCAATTTCATATCCTCAAATATGAATTTGAATGTTAAGGATAAGCAAACTTTGTTAGATATTAAAAACCTTTCAGAAAGAGCAATGGCTACGTTGAAGCATATGGATATGCAAATGCAGAAGTTATCTTTAAAGAACGACATTCAATCTAAGGTGCGTAATGATTTAGATCAACAACAGCGTGAATATTTCTTGCAACAACAAATGAAAACGATCCAAGAGGAATTGGGTGGTGTTTCTTATGAAGCTGAAATAGAAGAAATGCGTGCAAAATCTAAATCTAAAAAATGGGACGAGAAAACTGGTACTCATTTTGAAAAAGAATTAGCAAAAATGTCTAGAATGAATCCTCAGGTAGCTGAGTATTCAATACAACGTAATTATTTAGAGCTTTTTTTAGAGTTACCTTGGAATGAATTTTCTAAAGATAAGTTTGATTTAAAACGAGCTCAGAAAATTTTAGATAGAGATCATCATGGTTTAGAAGATGTTAAAAAACGTATTATAGAATATTTAGCAGTTCTAAAACTTCGTAATGATATGAAGTCTCCAATTTTATGTTTATACGGACCTCCTGGTGTTGGTAAAACGTCTTTAGGAAAATCTATAGCCGAAGCATTAGGAAGAGAATATGTTAGAGTTTCATTGGGTGGTTTACGCGATGAAGCAGAAATTAGAGGGCATAGGAAAACATATATTGGTGCAATGCCAGGGCGATTAATTCAAAGCATGAAGAAAGCCGGAACATCAAATCCTGTTTTTGTGTTAGATGAGATTGATAAACTATCTAATTCTCATCAAGGAGATCCTTCTTCTGCTATGTTAGAAGTATTGGATCCTGAGCAAAATTCAGAATTCCATGATAATTTCCTTGAAATGGGATATGACTTGTCAAAAGTAATGTTTATTGCTACTGCTAATAGTTTAGGGAGTATTCAGCCAGCATTACGTGACCGTATGGAAATCATCAATGTTAGTGGTTATACTATTGAAGAGAAGGTAGAAATTGCTAAAAAGCACCTTTTAACAAAACAATTAAAGGAACATGGTTTAACTTCTGGAGATTTAAAAATCGGAAAAAAGGAGTTAGAGTTAATTGTTGAAGGATATACACGTGAATCTGGAGTAAGAGGATTAGATAAAAAAATAGCTAAAGTTGTTCGTTATGCAGCGAAATCTATAGCTATGGAAGAAGAATATAGTAAAAAAATATCAAAAAATGATGTTATTGATATTCTTGGTCCAGCAAGATTAGAGCGTGATAAGTATGAAAATAATGATGTTGCTGGAGTTGTAACTGGTTTAGCATGGACAAGTGTTGGTGGAGATATTTTATTTATTGAATCTATTTTATCAAAAGGTAAGGGGGTAATGTCAATTACCGGTAATTTAGGGAAGGTGATGAAAGAGTCTGCAACTATCGCTTTAGAATATATAAAATCTAATGCAGAAGTGTTTAATATTGACCCTGATGTATTTGGTAAATATAATATTCATATTCACGTACCTGAAGGAGCTACTCCTAAAGATGGACCAAGTGCAGGGGTAACAATGTTAACTTCATTAGTTTCTTTATTTACCCAAAAGAAGGTAAAAAAGAGTTTAGCTATGACTGGTGAAATTACTTTGCGAGGTAAAGTATTGCCTGTAGGAGGAATTAAAGAGAAAATACTTGCAGCAAAACGCGCAAGAATTAAAGAACTGATTCTTTGTGTTGATAATGAAAAAGATATTTTAGAAATTAAACCTGAATATTTAAAAGGGTTAACATTTCATTATGTTTCGGATATGACTGATGTTATTAAATTAGCGATTACCAATCAATCGGTAAAGAATGCTAAAAAATTATAAAAAAAAGAGTCTCACAATGAGACTCTTTTTTTTGCAAAATATTTTTTAAATAATAGTGTTTTCAATTTAAGATTTACTTATTTTGTATTTATGATTAAAAAAGTTTTAGTACTCATTGTTTTTTTAAGTGCATTTAATGCAACTGCTCAGATTGGTGGTAAATATACATATGAGTTTTTAAATTTAATTTCTTCTCCACGTCAAGCTGCATTAGGAGGTAAAGTCCTTACTAATATGGATTGGGATACATCCCAAGCGCTTCACAATCCATCAGCTATAAATAGTGACATGGATGGACAATTAGCATTGAATTTTGTAAATTATTTTGCAGACATAAACTATGGTAGTTTAGCTTATGCACATAGTTTTGGAGAAAAGAAGCATATTATTGCTGCAGGAATTACTTATGTAGATTATGGAACCTTTAATGGTTTTGATGAAAACGGTGTAAGTACGGGGGAATTTTCAGGAAATGAGTTTGCTTTAACAGTTGGGTATATGTACGCTGTTCCAGAGTCAGATTTAAAAATTGGAGCAAACGGTAAATTTATATCATCTAAATTAGAAACGTATTCGTCAGTAGGTGGAGCGTTAGATTTGGCATTATTATATGATTTTAAAGAGTCAAACTCACAATTAACATTGGTGGCTTCAAATATTGGAACACAGTTTACTACTTATGAGAATACCAAAGAAAAAATCCCTTTTCATGTTGATTTAGCTTTTGGAAGGAAGTTAGATAAATTACCACTAAAGTGGCATGTTGTTTTTGAGAATTTACAACAATGGGACTTGTCATTTAGTAATCCAGCTCGTGCTCAAATAGACTTGGATGGGAATTCAACCTCTGAGGATATTTCTTTTTTTAATAAATTAACTCAGCATTTAGTTGTTGGAGGGGAATTGTTTCACGGAAAAGCTATTAATTTAAGATTCGGATATAATTTTAGAAGAGGACATGAATTAAAAATTGAAGGTAATCGTGTTTTTGCAGGTATTACCGCTGGTTTTGGGTTGAAACTTAATAGGTTTCGAGTAAACTATGCTTTCCAAAAATATAGTGCAGCTGCAAATGTGCACACATTCGGTTTAAATATTAATTTGAAATAAATTGAATTCAAAAAAAATCACCATCGCTATTGATGGATATTCATCAACAGGAAAAAGTACATTAGCGAAACAATTGGCTAATAAATTAGGGTATGTTTATGTTGATACGGGTGCTATGTATCGTGTTACAACATTATACGCATTAAATAATGGCTTTATCTCTGAGAAACATTTTAATATAAATGACTTTGTTTTAGAATTAGATAAAATAGATATATCTTTTAAATACAATTCAAAATTACAATTTGCTGAAGTATATTTAAACGGAGTAAATGTAGAGAAAGAAATACGCACAATGCATGTGTCTAGTTTTGTAAGTAAAATAGCAGCTATTCCTGAAGTACGCTACAGATTAGTAAAACAACAGCAAGAAATAGGCAAAGGAACTGGTGTTGTAATGGATGGTAGGGATATTGGCACAGTAGTGTTTCCTAACGCTGAATTAAAATTATTTATGACAGCTTCTGATAAAGTTAGAGCACAACGTCGTTTTGATGAATTAATAAATAAAGGTGACGTGGTAACTTATGAAGAGGTATTGCATAATGTAAAGGAGCGTGATTATATTGATACGCATAGAGAAAACTCCCCATTATTAAAAGCATCAGATGCAATTGAAGTAGATAATTCTAACTTAACAATTGATGAGCAATTTGAAAAAATATTAAAACTAGTTACTCAAGTGAGTAATTAATTTTTTTCAAGATATATTATATAAAAAAAGAAGCTCATTGAGCTTCTTTTTTTATGATATAACGTAACTACTTGTTACAAGTTTGGAATATCTAAAACCTGACCAACTTTAATTAAGTCTGGATTATCTAATACATTCGTGTTAGCAGCGAAAATCTCTTTGTACTTCATTGCATTTTTAAAGTAATGTTTTGCAATTCCACCTAAAGTTTCTCCACTAACTACAGTATGTCTGTGATATACTGAATCATCTGCTACTGATATGTTAGCCATTAAATCAGTTGGGCTATCTCCTCCAATTGCTTTAATTGAATCCCACATTAAGTTTTTTTCGTATTGTGTGTTTGCAGTTCCTTTAACTTTTAAGACACCATCTTCTATTCTCACGTCTCCGTCAGCAATTCCTAATTTTTCTCCTAAATCTAATAAATCTTGGTATTTTGCTTTTACTGGCATAATTGTTCTAATTTTGTATTGTTAATATTGATTTACTCAAATATAGCACTTTTACTTCAAATATAAAAGTTACTAATTTGGCTCACTTTCTACATTTCAAACAGTGTGCCATAATTTTATAATTCTAAAATATTGTAATTCAATGAATATAGTTGTACTTTTGCAGTCCTTTTAGCAGAATTGAGTAAGAGAGGAACTGAAAAAATATAACTATAACAACTTCTGAAGTTGTATGCTTAGATACTCAAAACAACTCGGAATACAAATTATTACTACAGCTATGGCTGAAGAAACACAAAATCAAGAACAATTTTTAGCAGATTTTAACTGGCACAATTACCAAGAAGGGATTGATCCTGTAGAAGATGCAGTATTAGAAGAGTTCGAAAAATTAGTAGCAGAAAACTTTGTTGACACGGAAGATGATACAGTAGTTGAAGGTACAATTGTTTATTTAACTGAAAGAGAAGCTATCATTGATATCAATGCTAAGTCTGAAGGTGTAATCTCATTAAATGAGTTTCGTTACAACCCAGATTTAAAAGTTGGTGACAAAGTAGAAGTTCTTGTTGACATTAGAGAAGACAAAACAGGTCAGTTAGTATTATCTCACAGAAAAGCTAGAGTAATCAAAGCTTGGGAAAGAGTAAATACTGCTCACGAAACTGGAGAAATCGTTAACGGTTTTGTAAAGTGTAGAACTAAAGGAGGAATGATCGTTGATGTATTTGGTATTGAAGCATTCTTACCAGGTTCTCAAATTGATGTGAAGCCTATTAGAGATTACGATCAGTATGTAAACAAAACAATGGAATTCAAAGTTGTGAAAATCAACCATGAATTTAAAAACGTTGTTGTTTCGCATAAAGCTCTTATTGAGGCTGATATCGAAATCCAGAAGAAAGAAATTATCGGTCAATTAGAAAAAGGTCAAGTACTTGAAGGTGTTGTTAAAAACATTACTTCTTACGGTGTATTTATTGATCTTGGTGGAGTTGATGGATTAGTTCATATTACAGATTTATCTTGGTCAAGAATCAACCATCCAAATGAGATTGTTGAATTAGATCAAAAATTAAATGTTGTAATCTTAGACTTTGATGATAAAAAATCAAGAATCCAATTAGGATTAAAGCAATTAAGTGCTCACCCATGGGAAGCTTTAGATGCTGAATTAAAAGTTGGTGATCAGGTTAAAGGTAAAGTAGTTGTAATCGCTGATTACGGTGCATTTATTGAAGTATCTCAAGGAGTAGAAGGATTAATTCACGTTTCTGAAATGTCATGGTCAACTCACTTACGTTCAGCTCAAGATTTCGTTAAAATCGGAGATGAAGTAGATGCAGTTGTATTAACTTTAGATAGAGAAGATCGTAAAATGTCATTAGGTATCAAGCAATTAACGCAAGATCCTTGGACAGATATTACTACTAAGTTCCCTGTAGGTTCTAAACACACAGGAACTGTACGTAACTTTACTAACTTTGGTGTATTCTTAGAATTAGAAGAAGGAATTGATGGATTAATTTACATCTCTGACTTATCTTGGACTAAGAAAATCAAGCACCCATCTGACTTTGTTACTGTAGGTGACAAATTAGATGTTGTTGTATTAGAATTAGATGTTGAAGGAAGAAAAATCTCTTTAGGTCATAAACAAACTCAAGATAATCCTTGGGATAAATATGAAGCTGAATTTGGTTTAGGAACTGTTCACACTGCAACTATTGACGAAATGGTTGATAAAGGAGCAACAGTAACAATCAACGAAGACATCGTAGCATTCATTCCTTCTCGTCACTTAGAGAAAGAAGATGGATCTAAATTGAAAAAAGGAGATTCTGCTGAATTCAAGATAATTGAATTTAACAAAGACTTCAAAAGAGTTGTTGCATCGCATACTGCACTTTTCAGAGAAGAAGAGGAAAAGAATGTGAAAGCTGCTTCTAAGAAAGCTGCAACTGCAGATAAACCAACTTTAGGTGATGCTAACAATGCGTTACAAGCACTTAAAGATAAAATGGAAGGGAAATAATATTCACCTGATATTTTAAACTTAAAACCTCTCAATTTATTGAGAGGTTTTTTTTATGCGTTATATTTTTGATTAGAATTATTTAATAAAGTAAAATATATTATCATATAGAATATTGATACTATAAACATAAAAGTAGTTACCAAATAAACTTATACAAGTAACTAAAAGTATAATCCATTTATTTAAATCAACGGTAAGTTTTTTTAAATTTTTAATGACAAGATAAGTTAGGAGGCTATTTATTAAAAAGAGTAATATCGTAATAAAAAACGGAGAGTTTTTTTTTGGGTCACATAAAATAAATAAAGTACTAAATAGGTTAGATGTGGTTAAACAGAGTGAATATACAACCATAAGATTTGTCATAAACCCCTTATTTTTCTTGTAAAATTTAAATAATAAGATGCAAATTAAAAAGGCAATAATTGTAGGTAAGAACCAATATAAATACCTGAAATTTAATAAGGACTCATTATAAAATATTGTTTTAAAACTAATCCACATAAGGAATGAACTGGTTATAAAATATATTAAAAAGCGATATATAAATTTTTTCATAGTGCACACCAAGTTAGATAATTTATTTAAAATAGAATTTTATAAATTTCAAAGCATTAAATTTTACAATACATTTTTTGTGTTATATATTAAGTTTCCCTTAAGTTTTTCCGTAAATTTGTTTTCTAAATAACAGTTTGGAATTCATGACAAAGCAAAAAGTGTTACTTAGTTCAAAAGAAGTCAACATTATACTTCACCGATTAACTTCTCAGTTAATTGAAAAACATGAAGATTTTTCTAACACCGTATTAATTGGTATTCAACCAAGAGGTGCTTTTTTAGCAAATAGAATCAAATCCTTATTAGAAGATTTTTATAAGATACCTAATATACAACTAGGTCTATTGGACATTACCTTTTTCAGAGATGATTTTAGAAGAGGAGCTAAAACTTTAGAAGCAAATACAACCATAATAGATTTTATAGTTGAAGATAAAAATGTGATTTTTGTTGATGATGTATTATATACAGGAAGAAGTATAAGCGCTGCACTTGCTGCAATACAATCTTTTGGAAGACCAAAAGACATTGAACTATTAACATTGATTGACAGGCGTTTTAGCAGGCACTTACCGATACAACCAAACTATAGAGGTAGGCAAGTAGATGTGATAAATGAAGAGAAAGTAGCCGTAAATTGGGCTGAAAACGAAGGAGAAGATACTGTTTATTTAATATCAAAATAAGAAGATGAGCGAATTAAGTGTAAACCATTTATTAGGAATTAAATATATTCAACCAGAAGATATTGAATTGATTTTTAAAACGGCCGATCATTTTAAAGAAGTGATAAATCGACCAATTAAAAAAGTTCCTTCATTACGTGATATTACGATTGCAAATTTGTTTTTTGAAAATTCAACTCGCACAAAACTATCTTTTGAATTAGCTGAAAAACGTTTATCTGCTGATGTAGTAAATTTTTCAGCGGCACAATCTTCAGTAAAAAAAGGAGAAACTTTAATTGATACTGTAAACAACATACTCTCAATGAAAGTTGATATGGTTGTTATGCGTCACCCTAACCCTGGAGCTGGAGTGTTTTTATCAAAGCATATTGGAGCAAGTATAATCAATGCAGGTGATGGAGCTCATGAGCATCCAACACAAGCGCTATTAGATTCGTATTCTATTCGTGAACGCTTAGGAGAAGTAGCAGGAAAAAACGTAGTGATAGTTGGAGATATTTTACATTCAAGAGTAGCATTGTCAAATATTTTTGCATTACAAAAACAAGGCGCTAATGTTAAAATTTGTGGACCAAAAACATTAATTCCTAAACATATTGAAAAGTTAGGAGTTACTGTAGAAACAAATTTAAGAAAAGCTCTGGAATGGGCTGATGTTGCTAATATGTTGCGTATTCAAAATGAGCGTTTGGATATTAGTTATTTTCCTTCAACAAGAGAGTATACGCAACAATATGGAGTTACTAAGGATTTATTAAACTCTTTGGATAATGAAGTTGTGATCATGCATCCTGGACCTATAAATAGGGGTGTGGAAATTTCAAGTGAAGTAGCAGATTCTGATCAAGCAATTATATTAAATCAAGTAGAAAATGGTGTTGCCATTAGGATGGCAATCATTTATTTATTAGCTTCTAAAATAAAATAATTATGATTTTTAGTAAAACAGGAAATATTACCATTATTACCCAAGAAAGAGCAACTATCATTGAATTAGTAGCTAATATTGAGAAAAAATATGAAGGTATTAAAGGTGATAATATTATTGTAAATCTTTTTTCTGTAAAAGAAATTAATGAAGCTGCAATTAATGATTTTTTATCATTGTCTAAAAAACATAAACTGACTAAAAAATCATTTGTTATAGTTACCGATAAAATCTCTTATGATGTTGCTCCAGAAGAATTGTCAATAACACCTACAATTCAAGAAGCACATGATATTATTGAAATGGAAGAAATAGAACGCGATTTGGACTTCTAAACATTTCTTATTCATTTATATATAATAACCCCAAATAACATACAAAAATGAAATTGACCATTTTAGGTTGTTATAGTGCTACACCAAGGGCTTTTACCAATCCTACTGCTCAGGTATTGGATGTAAAAGGCAATTTATTTTTAATAGATTGTGGAGAAGGAACACAAGTACAATTACGTAAGTTTAAGGTTAAGTTTTCAAGAATAAAACATGTATTTATCTCACATTTACATGGAGATCATTTTTTTGGATTAATTGGATTAATATCTACATTTCGTCTTTTAGGAAGAGAAGCTGAATTGCATGTTTATGGTCCAAAAGGATTAAAAGAAGCCATTTTATTACAATTAAAATTAGGGAATTCCTATGGTGGGTATGAATTAATATTCCATGAATTAGAATCTAAAGAATCTGAGTTGATTTTTGAAGATGATAAGGTATTGGTGTATACTATTCCTTTAGTGCACAGAGTGTATACTAATGGTTTTTTATTCAAAGAAAAGCTTGGAGAGCGTAAGCTAGACATCAATGCTGTAATGGATAATGATATTGAGCAATGTGATTATAGAAATATCAAGTTAGGTAAGGATGTTGTAAATAGACATGGAAAATTAATCGAAAACGCCTTGGTAAGTTCAGATCCAGAACCACCAAAAAGTTATGCGTTTTGCAGTGATACAAAATATACGGAAACTATACTCCCTATAATTAACGAAGTGACAGCTTTATATCATGAAAGTACTTTTTTAGAAGAGCATGCACACTTATGTAAAAAAACTAAGCATTCTACAGCTAAAGAAGCTGCTACAATAGCATTAAAGGCTAATGCTAGTAAGTTGATATTAGGGCATTTTTCTACTCGATATGGAACAATTGAATTATTTAAAAAAGAAGCAAAAGAGGTTTTCGATAATGTGCTTTTAGCAGATGATGGTAAATCGTTTATGCTTTAAAACATTCATTCAATTAACTTTAATTATTATTTAATAAATTATTTTGTTTCCAAGTGTTGTTTAAAACGTTTCATCCATTTTAAAACTTGTTTTTTGAAAAAACTAGGAGCTATTTTGGCCATTAGTTTTACAATAAATCCTTTAAACTCTAAATATTCTATTTCTGTATAATATTCTGTTTTTGTAGGAGAAATTTCTTTAAAAGAAACTTTCATGGTGTTATTTGTATGTTTATGATCATATTCTGCAAAAAAGATATTTGGTAAGTTATTTTCTATTATGGTTTCAATTAATTCCATTTTTTCATAAATTATTTTTGCAGTAGATCCTTTTTTTCCTTTTTCACCAGATAAATGGATAATCTCAATTAAACCTTCTTGACATGCTTTCATTACTTCAGGGTCTTGAAAGGCTTCACTAACATCCTGGATGTTTCTGTTAATATCTACGGTACAATTAAATTTCATAATATTTTCTTTGGTTAGATATATAAAGTATTCTATAAAGATAATTAAATCTTGTAAATTGCAACTATGAATAAAGATTTGAGTAATTATAGAAAATCATACGAGAAATCAGAACTATTACTAAGTACTGTTCCTGATAATCCTTTACAGTTGTTTCAAACTTGGTTTTATGAGGTGGATAATTCAAATTCAACTGATGAAGCAAATGCTATGACAATTTCAACCATTGGGTTGGATGGGTTTCCTAAGAGTAGAGTGGTATTATTAAAAAAATATACTTATGAAGGCTTTATCTTTTATACAAATTACAATAGTGAAAAAGGGAAAGCAATTGCAAACAATAACAATGTATGTATTTCTTTTTTTTGGCATGCTGCTGAACGACAGGTTATTATTAAGGGAAAGGTAGAAAAAATAGCAAAAAATTTATCTGATGGTTATTTTGAATCTCGCCCCAAAGGGAGCCAGTTAGGAGCTTTAGTTTCGAGTCAAAGTGAAGAAGTTTCTCGTCAGGTTTTAGTAGAGAAATTAAAAAATTTAGAAACGGAATATGAAAATAAACCAATTCCTCGTCCGAAACATTGGGGTGGCTACATTGTAAAACCAGTTGAAATTGAATTTTGGCAAGGACGTCCTAATAGATTACATGATAGAATTCATTACCAATTACAAGAGGATTATTCTTGGAAAACTACTCGACTATCACCTTGATTTCTATAGCGAATTTTATTAGTAGATTGAATTTTTTAATCGTCTATGATGTTTTTTTTTAGATCATTATAAAAATAACTACTTGATATCACTTTCAAATATATTAAAAGCATAAGTAGGTAGTAATACCAAGTAGTTGAAATATTCAGGTAAATAAATATTGTTTAAAAAATAAAAACTATTCCGTGTAGATTATTTATATAGCCTGAAGTATTTTGCTATAAATAATGTTAGCATGGAATAGTTTTTTTTAATATTGGTTAGTATATTCTTTTTTATATTTTTATAAAACTACTCCGCAATAATAAATCAACTTAAACCCTATAATTACACAATTTTGATTTTTAGCACGAAGTAGTTTATTAGTGTTATTTAGTACTCAGGTAAACATGTCCTGTTATAGCTTTTACGTTACTATTTCTTATTTCGATGATATAGTAATAGGTACCAGTTGGTAGTTTGTTGTTACCACCTAGTGTAGTTCCCCCATTTTCAGCAGTACCTCTCCAACGTCCTTTTTTTGCATCATAATCATCGCTTTGGTAAACTAGAGCTCCCCATCTGTTAAACATTTTTAATGTAGGAATACCACAGTCGTCAATACCTTCAACTTTGAAGTAATCGTTATATATATCACCGTTAGGAGTAATTGCTTTTGAGATAAACATATCTTCTAAACAGTTACAACCAGGTTCAACTAATAATAATTGTTCTTTTATTGTTTCATTACCACAATCGTCAGTGATTATCCAAGTTCTGATAATTTGATAATCCGTAGCTCCTTCGGTACCTGAAATTGTAACATTGTATTCTATGTTAGCTTCAGAGCATCCCTCAATTACAGCAAATACTGGAACAGGAGGTAAGTCATTACAATAGAAAACTACGTCTTCAATTTCAGGTATTATTTCTGGAGCAGTAGTATCAGAAATTGTAAATGACCTTTCAATTACTTCTCCTTGTAAGCCACATTCATCTGTAGCTATAAATGTTACTATGATGCTATCAGAACATCCGTCATTTATCCATTGCCCTTCAATAAAAGTCAGTATAACAGAACCACAATTATCGGTAGCTGTTATTCCAGCATAACTACTTACCCAGTCAATATACTCTAAGTTCATTGAAGAGTCAGTTCCTGTACATTCTGTACTTCCGTCATCTCCTAGTGTAAGAACAGGAGGAGTATCATCTACCACATTAATTACTTGTACATGTTCAGTTGCATTTCCAGCGCAATCAATAGCTGTCCATGTTCTTGTAATGATATAATTGTTACTACAACCACTGTCTTGCCCAGTAATTACTTCTGATGGAGTGATAACAATATCGCTAATATCCGCACAATTATCAGTAGCTGTAATAACTACATCTTCTAAAGCAGGAATAATATCGTCACATTCTACAGTTGCATCAGCAGGTAACGAGCTTATGTCAAAAACTGGCGCATCGCTATCAATTACATTAATTACTTGTACATGTTCAGTTGTGTTTCCAGCACAATCTGTAGCGATCCATGTTCTAGTGATGGTATAAGTATTGCTACACTCATCATTTTGATTTGTAATTACTTCTGATGGAGTGATTACAATATCGCTAATATTTGCACAATTATCAGTAGCTGTAATAACTACATCTTCTAAAGCAGGAATGCTATCATCACACTCAACGGTTGTATCAGCAGGTAATGAGCTTATGTCAAAAACCGGCGCATCACTATCAATTACATTAATTACTTGTTCATGCTCAGTTGTATTTCCAGCACAATCTGTAGCGATCCATGTTCTAGTGATGGTATAAGTATTGCTACAATCATCATTTTGATTTGTAATTACTTCTGATGGAGTGATTACAATATCGCTAATATTTGCACAATTATCAGTAGCTGTAATAACTACATCTTCTAAAGCAGGAATAACATCATCACATTCTACAGTTGCATCAGCAGGTAACGAGCTTATGTCAAAAACTGGCGCATCGCTATCAATTACATTAATTACTTGTACATGTTCAGTTGTGTTTCCAGCACAATCTGTAGCGATCCATGTTCTAGTGATGGTATAAGTGTTACTACACTCATCATTTTGATTTGTAATTACTTCTGATGGAGTGATAACAATATCGCTAATATCTGCACAATTATCAGTAGCTGTAATAATTACATCTTCTAAAGCAGGAATAACATCATCACATTCTACAGTTGCATCAGCAGGTAACGAGCTTATGTCAAAAACAGGTGCGTCACTATCAATAACATTAATTACTTGTTCATGTTCAGTTGTGTTTCCAGCACAATCTGTAGCGATCCATGTTCTAGTGATGGTATAAGTGTTACTACACTCATCATTTTGATTTGTAATTACTTCTGATGGAGTGATAACAATATCGCTAATATCTGCACAATTATCAGTAGCTGTAATAATTACATCTTCTAAAGCAGGAATAACATCATCACATTCTACAGTTGTATCAGCAGGTAACGAGCTTATGTCAAAAACTGGCGCATCACTATCAATAACATTAATTACTTGTTCATGTTCAGTTGTATTTTCAGCACAATCTGTAGCGATCCATGTTCTAGTGATGGTATAAGTATTGCTACACTCATCATTTTGATTTGTAATTACTTCTGATGGAGTGATAACAATATCGCTAATATCTGCACAATTATCAGTAGCTGTAATAATTACATCTTCTAAAGCAGGAATAACATCATCACATTCTACAGTTGTATCAGCAGGTAACGAGCTTATGTCAAAAACTGGCGCATCACTATCAATAACATTAATTACTTGTTCATGTTCAGTTGTATTTTCAGCACAATCTGTAGCGATCCATGTTCTAGTGATGGTATAAGTATTGCTACACTCATCATTTTGATTTGTAATTACTTCTGATGGAGTGATAACAATATCACTAATATCTGCACAATTATCAGTAGCTGTAATAATTACATCTTCTAAAGCAGGAATACTATCATCACATTCTACAGTTGTATCAGCAGGTAATGAGCTTATGTCAAAAACCGGCGCATCACTATCAATTACATTAATTACTTGTACATGAGAAGTCGTATTCCCAGCACAATCAGTAACATTCCAAGTTCTGGTAATAACATACTCGGTTGCACATTGATCGTCTTGACCAGTAATAACCTCATTATATTGAATAGGGATATCATTTCCACAATTATCTTCTACGGTTAGAGATACAGAATCTGGAATGTTATCACAACTTACAGTAGTATCTTGAGGTAAATCTCCTGATAATACTGGTTCTGAACTATCTTCTACATTAATAGTTTGTGTGTGTGAGTTAGTGTTTCCTGCACAATCTGAAACTGTCCAGATACGAGTAATAACATATTCAGTAGCACATCCGTTAGGGTCTGCAACTTGATTTTCAGAAAAAGTTACTATTACATTACTTTCACAATTATCTATAGCAGTTAAAACTGCAGCAACAGGTATACTATCACATTCAACGGTTGCATCAGCAGGTAACGAGCTTATGTCAAAAACTGGCGCATCGCTATCAATTACATTAATTACTTGTACATGTTCAGTTGTGTTTCCAGCACAATCTGTAGCGATCCATGTTCTAGTGATTGTATAAGTATTGCTACAATCATCATTTTGATTTGTAATTACTTCTGATGGAGTGATAACAATATCGCTAATATCCGCACAATTATCAGTAGCTGTAATAACTACATCTTCTAAAGCAGGAATAACATCATCACATTCTACAGTTGTATCAGCAGGTAACGAGCTTATGTCAAAAACTGGCGCATCGCTATCAATTACATTAATGACTTGTACATGTTCAGTTGCATTTCCAGCACAATCTGTAGCGATCCATGTTCTAGTGATTGTATAAGTATTGCTACACTCATCATTTTGATTTGTAATTACTTCTGATGGAGTGATAACAATATCGCTAATATCTGCACAATTATCAGTAGCTGTAATAATTACATCTTCTAAAGCAGGAATAACATCATCACATTCTACAGTTGCATCAGCAGGTAACGAGCTTATGTCAAAAACAGGTGCGTCACTATCAATAACATTAATTACTTGTTCATGTTCAGTTGTATTTTCAGCACAATCTGTAGCGATCCATGTTCTAGTGATGGTATAAGTATTGCTACACTCATCATTTTGATTTGTAATTACTTCTGATGGAGTGATAACAATATCGCTAATATCTGCACAATTATCAGTAGCTGTAATAATTACATCTTCTAAAGCAGGAATAACATCATCACATTCTACAGTTGTATCAGCAGGTAACGAGCTTATGTCAAAAACTGGCGCATCACTATCAATAACATTAATTACTTGTTCATGTTCAGTTGTATTTTCAGCACAATCTGTAGCGATCCATGTTCTAGTGATGGTATAAGTATTGCTACACTCATCATTTTGATTTGTAATTACTTCTGATGGAGTGATAACAATATCACTAATATCTGCACAATTATCAGTAGCTGTAATAATTACATCTTCTAAAGCAGGAATACTATCATCACATTCTACAGTTGTATCAGCAGGTAATGAGCTTATGTCAAAAACCGGCGCATCACTATCAATTACATTAATTACTTGTACATGAGAAGTCGTATTCCCAGCACAATCAGTAACATTCCAAGTTCTGGTAATAACATACTCGGTTGCACATTGATCGTCTTGACCAGTAATAACCTCATTATATTGAATAGGGATATCATTTCCACAATTATCTTCTACGGTTAGAGATACAGAATCTGGAATGTTATCACAACTTACAGTAGTATCTTGAGGTAAATCTCCTGATAATACTGGTTCTGAACTATCTTCTACATTAATGGTTTGTGTGTGTGAAATGGTATTTCCTGCACAATCTGAAACTGTCCAGATACGAGTAATAACATATTCTGTAGCACATCCGTTAGGGTCTGCAACTTGGCTTTGAGAATAATCAACGTTTAGATTAATGTCACAATTATCATTAGCTGTTAAAACAGATGGATCAGGAATACTATCACACTCAACGGTTGTATCAGATGGTAAATTTTCTATAAAACTTGGATCAGTTGTATCTTGAACAGTAATTGTTTGAACAAAATCAGTACTTGTATTTCCACAACCATCCGTAAAGTTCCATGTACGAACTCTAACGTATGCAATATCACAATTAGCATCAGTAGTAGTTACATCACTTATTAAGTTTAATGTTGGATTAGCAGTACAAGTATCAGTAGCAGAAGGAATTAAAGCAATAGCATCAGTAATTCCAGAAATATTATCACATTCTAAAGTAGCATCTAAACTTCCTGCAATTGTTGATATAGTAGGAACTGAATTATCTTGAACAGTAATTGTTTGAACAAAATCAGTACTTGTATTTCCACAACCATCCATAAAGTTCCATGTACGAACTCTAACGTATGCATTATCACAATTAGCATCAGCAGTAGTTATATCACTTATTAAGTTTAATGTTGGATCAGCAGTACAGGTATCAGTTGCTGAAGGAATTAAAGCAATAGCATCAGCAATTCCAGAAATATTATCACATTCTAAAGTAGCGTCTAAACTTCCTGCAATTGTTGATAGAGTAGGAACTGAATTATCTTGAACAGTAATTGTTTGAACAAAATCAGTACTTGTACTTCCACAACCATCCGTAAAGTTCCATGTACGAACTCTAACGTATGCATTATCACAATTAGCATCAGCAGTAGTTATATCACTTATTAAGTTTAATATTGGATCAGCAGTACAAGTATCAGTAGCAGAAGGAATTAAAGCAATAGCATCAGCAATTCCAGAAATATTATCACATTCTAAAGTAGCATCTAAACTTCCTGCAATTGTAGATAGAGTAGGAACTGAATTATCTTGAACAGTAATTGTTTGAACAAAATCAGTACTAGTACTTCCACAACCATCCGTAAAGTTCCATGTACGAACTCTAACGTATGCATTATCACAATTTGCATCAGCAGTAGTTACATCACTTATTAAGTTTAATGTTGGATCAGCAGTACAGGTATCAGTTGCTGAAGGAATTAAAGCAATAGCATCAGCAATTCCAGAAATATTATCACATTCTAAAGTAGCGTCTAAACTTCCTGCAATTGTTGATAGAGTAGGAACTGAATTATCTTGAACAGTAATTGTTTGAACAAAATCAGTACTTGTACTTCCACAACCATCCGTAAAGTTCCATGTACGAACTCTAACGTATGCATTATCACAATTAGCATCAGCAGTAGTTATATCACTTATTAAGTTTAATGTTGGGTCAGCAGTACAGGTATCAGTAGCAGAAGGAATTAAAGCAATAGCATCAGTAATTCCAGAAATATTATCACATTCTAAAGTAGCGTCTAAACTTCCTGCAATTGTTGATAGAGTAGGAACTGAATTATCTTGAACAGTAATTGTTTGAACAAAATCAGTACTTGTACTTCCACAACCATCCGTAAAGTTCCATGTACGAACTCTAACGTATGCATTATCACAATTAGCATCAGCAGTAGTTATATCACTTATTAAGTTTAATATTGGATCAGCAGTACAAGTATCAGTAGCAGAAGGAATTAAAGCAATAGCATCAGCAATTCCAGAAATATTATCACATTCTAAAGTAGCATCTAAACTTCCTGCAATTGTAGATAGAGTAGGAACTGAATTATCTTGAACAGTAATTGTTTGAACAAAATCAGTACTAGTACTTCCACAACCATCCGTAAAGTTCCATGTACGAACTCTAACGTATGCATTATCACAATTTGCATCAGCAGTAGTTACATCACTTATTAAGTTTAATGTTGGATCAGCAGTACAGGTATCAGTTGCTGAAGGAATTAAAGCAATAGCATCAGCAATTCCAGAAATATTATCACATTCTAAAGTAGCGTCTAAACTTCCTGCAATTGTTGATAGAGTAGGAACTGAATTATCTTGAACAGTAATTGTTTGAACAAAATCAGTACTTGTACTTCCACAACCATCCGTAAAGTTCCATGTACGAACTCTAACGTATGCATTATCACAATTAGCATCAGCAGTAGTTATATCACTTATTAAGTTTAATATTGGATCAGCAGTACAAGTATCAGTAGCAGAAGGAATTAAAGCAATAGCATCAGCAATTCCAGAAATATTATCACATTCTAAAGTAGCATCTAAACTTCCTGCAATTGTAGATAGAGTAGGAACTGAATTATCTTGAACAGTAATTGTTTGAACAAAATCAGTACTAGTACTTCCACAACCATCCGTAAAGTTCCATGTACGAACTCTAACGTATGCATTATCACAATTTGCATCAGCAGTAGTTACATCACTTATTAAGTTTAATGTTGGATCAGCAGTACAGGTATCAGTTGCTGAAGGAATTAAAGCAATAGCATCAGCAATTCCAGAAATATTATCACATTCTAAAGTAGCGTCTAAACTTCCTGCAATTGTTGATAGAGTAGGAACTGAATTATCTTGAACAGTAATTGTTTGAACAAAATCAGTACTTGTACTTCCACAACCATCCGTAAAGTTCCATGTACGAACTCTAACGTATGCATTATCACAATTAGCATCAGCAGTAGTTATATCACTTATTAAGTTTAATGTTGGGTCAGCAGTACAGGTATCAGTAGCAGAAGGAATTAAAGCAATAGCATCAGTAATTCCAGAAATATTATCACATTCTAAAGTAGCGTCTAAACTTCCTGCAATTGTTGATAGAGTAGGAACTGAATTATCTTGAACAGTAATTGTTTGAACAAAATCAGTACTTGTACTTCCACAACCATCCGTAAAGTTCCATGTACGAACTCTAACGTATGCATTATCACAATTAGCATCAGCAGTAGTTATATCACTTATTAAGTTTAATATTGGATCAGCAGTACAAGTATCAGTAGCAGAAGGAATTAAAGCAATAGCATCAGCAATTCCAGAAATATTATCACATTCTAAAGTAGCATCTAAACTTCCTGCAATTGTAGATAGAGTAGGAACTGAATTATCTTGAACAGTAATTGTTTGAACAAAATCAGTACTAGTACTTCCACAACCATCCGTAAAGTTCCATGTACGAACTCTAACGTATGCATTATCACAATTTGCATCAGCAGTAGTTACATCACTTATTAAGTTTAATGTTGGATCAGCAGTACAGGTATCAGTTGCTGAAGGAATTAAAGCAATAGCATCAGCAATTCCAGAAATATTATCACATTCTAAAGTAGCGTCTAAACTTCCTGCAATTGTTGATAGAGTAGGAACTGAATTATCTTGAACAGTAATAATTTGTGTAAATACACTACTAGTTCTACCGCAAATATCAGTATATATCCAAGTATTTGTGTATGTTCCGTTAGACGGACAAGTTGAAGATTCTTCAAAAACACCAGATGTTTTTATAATATCTAAATTACAATCTTCTAATTCAGGAATCAATGCTTGTGCATCCAATATCCCTTGAATATTATCACATTCAATCGTACTATTTAATGCGTTTGCAGCTGTACTCCAATTTACTAAAGCTGGTTGATTAATTGTAAATACGTTAGGCGAGCTATTTCCTAATCCACAACTATCTGTTCCTGATGAGCTATTTACTGTTACTTCTTTAGGATTCATAACCCCATTATAAGTAGCTTGCAAATACATTTGGAATGAATTACTACATTTTGTTTCTAAAAAATAGCATTTATCTTTTACTTTTAAATCAAATTCTAATGTAAAAGAGGGCATATTAGTTGCTGTTAAACTATCATCTGTTATAGTAAAGGTAAGTGTAGGTGCGTTATATATATAACTTACTCCAGTTGGTAGGTTGTTTACAGCTATAAAATCTACTTCATCAGGAATTTGAGTTTCAATAACAAGATTTACAGCATCATCATTACCTGTGTTTTCAATGTCAAAACTAAAAGTGATATTTTCATTCTCGTTTACTGTTGTTGTTGCTCCAATATTAGTTTGTAATACAATTGGAGAAACGTTTGGTTCCCAGACATCTACAGCTAATCCTAATAGAAATAACCCATAAGTTTCTTGGTCAGAAGTCATCCTTATAGTTGCAGAAGTTTGGTTGTTAGCAATAATACTGTTACCAGTATTGTCTAAAGTAAAAACTCCAGCATCAAACCCTAAGGTATTTAAACTAGCAGGGTTTCTTGCTATAAAATCTGTTCCATCTTTTGTTATTTTACTATTGAAAAAATTATCATTTGGTCTATTTGGTGTTGAAATATCTACCCAGTTATTAGCTACATTTTTAATTTGTAATTTATCATCATCTAAATCTCTATCTCCTTCTAATCCACCTAATACAATATTAGTATTCACAGTACCAGAAGGGACAGTTGAAAAGCCATTAAACTCAATTTCAAAATTATTAACTGAACTAGTAACATGTGCATATCCATCAAAAATGGTAATGTTTTTTTTAGGAAATGTTGGGTTTTCATAAATAAATACAATCTCCCAACCACCAGATGTACCAACTGTACCACCACCATGACCTGTTAAAGCACCTTCTTTTGCTCTTACATTCGCAATTTGGTATATTCCAAAAGGGGAAAGTAAGCCTTGTACTTGATTTGTGATGTCTTTATAGCAGATGTATGGATCATTTACAAAGTGATCATTTGTATTACCGTCACCATTATCATCTCTTCCTCGATAAATAACATTATCAGCAGTTAACGTACTATATGTTCCAATTCCTGGAAGCATTAGTTTTACTTGATTATAATTCCAATTAGGTTCATTACTCGGATCATCTTCTTCTTTATCAGCTGCAGCCCAATATAAATAAGCTTTTTTAATTACTAAACAACTAGCAGTTGGTTCTGGGTTGTTAAATGTTGCATTACTCGAGTTAAATGTACTATTATCACTATCAATATCAACAAAAACGTTATCGTTGAAATCATGATTACCTGAGCTACCATTATAAGGATTAGTTGCATGTCTTGAAAGCATATTATTAGCAATCATTGTAACGTTTCCGTTTACAGTTTCAGAAAAACGAGGTTCAAATGCTTTTTTTACTTGAGCACTCATTAATGATATTGAACAACATAAAATTGCTGAAAAATATATTTTATATGTTAGAGTTGATATAGCTGATTTCATAACTATCTTTTTTATAAAGGGTTAGTTAAAATATTATTGAAAATTTCTTGTATCTGGCGTGAATTGCGAGAGTGTTATAGTGTTTGATATAGGAATTCCATTATTATCAATGGCATTAACTTGAACACATGACCATGTATCTAACTTTGTTAAATGGTTTCTTCGCATTTCAATTGTAAACGATTTAGAATCGTTTGAATTAATATTTACAATTTTATTAAATGAATTACTGAGCATTTTTACGCTCATATTTGAAGATTTCTCTTTACAATTAATTTGTTTTGTCTTAATTGTATATAGAATATTTTTATTTGAATTATTTGTAACCACATAGGTATAGCTATGCACTTTATGAGATAAAGGTGCATTACTTTTTTCTAAAATAGAAATATGTAATGTACTTACTTCTTGCTTGTTTTGACTAAAAGTAATACTTATAGTCAAAAAAGTAATTAGACAGAATAATTTTTTCATAGCCCTGATATTTTCATTGTTAAAAATGATAACATTCAGAGATTTAATTCAATACTAAACTTGGGACGCTTATATAATGAAATGTAATAAAGCGAAGTTTTTCGTTTGGGAACGAAGCAAGTTTTTAAAATTATATTTTGGGAATATAAACTTTATTGGTTTTGTAAATATATGCAATAAAAAATTAAATAACATAATGATTATCAATATATTGGATTGCTTGTTTTACATGGTTATTTCTTTTAAAAAAACTACTTCAATATATCATATTATTAACACTTAAGTAAAACACGATTTCAATGATACAGTTGAAGTAGTTTGCAAATTGGTTAGTTGTATTATTAGTTAATTAAAAAACTACTCTGTATAGTTTATATCCACTTAAACCCTAATAATTACACAATCTAGATATTTATATTACAGAGTAGTTTAATTATTTATTAAAGGAAACTATTCGTGACTATAATCAACTTAACCCCAAGTAATACACAATTATTGATTAGGATCACGAATTAGTTTCCGATATATTAATGATTACTCTTTTGCCTATATTCTTGGTAAGCAATAGAATAATGTTTTTTTTTAATAGAGTTAAACCTTTATTTTTAAATAAAAAACTACTTCGAATTTTCTGGATCAACTTAAACCCTATAATTACACAATTTCGATACCTAATACGAAGTAGTTTTTGTTTATTATTTCATTTTTTCAATTACAAATTCTGTTCTTCTATTTTTTTGATGTTGATCATCATTACATTTTATACCGTCACCACAATCATTAGTTAATTGATATTCGCCAAACCCTTTGTGTGAGGTAATGCGAGGTTTTTTAATTCCTTGTTCTATAAAGTAATTATAAGTTGATTTTGCTCTCCTGGACGAAAGTTTTTCATTATACTCAGCAGAACCTCTAGAATCAGTATGTGATTCTATATTAATAATCATATTTTCATATTTATTCATTACGGCAATTATTTTATTTAATTCTGGTTTAGCGTCATCTCTAATTACGCTACTATCAAAATCAAAATATATAATATCAGTACTTAAACCTGCTAATATATTCATGTCTTTAAGCGGGTCCAATTCCAAGTTAACAATCATTTCAGTATAGGATTCTTGATTATAAGAATTAAAAGGTTTTAGTGTATTCTCAAATTTTGGTTTGTCTCCATTTAGTTGAAAATGAGTGTCTCTTTTTATTTTTCGCTCATAATATCCATCCTCACCAGTTTCTAATTCAAATATGATTTTTCCTTTACTATCAGATAAAATAACCACAGCATTTTTTAATGGTTCATTGGTGACTTTATCAGTAATTATCCCTTTAAGAGTAAAATCTCTTTCCCTTGTGAATGTATATATATCATCATCACCAATTCCACCTTCTCTGTTAGAAGAAACGAATCCTTCTGATCCAATATCATTTAAATTGTAGGCAAAATCATCACTAACACTATTAATAGGTTCCCCTAAATTGGTTACGTTTTTATAATCACCATCTACATTATCGGCAGAAAACACATCTAATTGTCCAAGTCCTAAATGCCCTTCAGAAGAAAAGTATAGCTTATCATCTAAAGCATGGTAAAAAGGAAACATTTCATTTCCTTCTGTATTTATTTTTTCACCGAGGTTAATAGGTTTTTTCACACCACCACGATCATGCATCTCAGAAACGTATATATCTGTTCCACCATATCCTCCAGGCATATCTGAGGTGAAGAATAGTTTTTTACCATCTGCACTTATGCTTGGGTGTCCGACAGAGTAGGAGTCACTACTAAAGAATAATGGCTTACTGTTTCTCCATTCACCATCAATCCATTCTGCTTTGAATATTTTTAAATTATTAGTTCCATTATTATCTTTAATCGCTTTATTATTATAATAATTGTTACGAGTAAAAAACATATGCTTTCCATTAGGAGTAAAACATGCAGATCCTTCGTGGAATTTAGTGTTTACTCCATCCACCATTCTTATAACAACATCAGACGAGTCACTTTTTTTAAATATATCTAAGAAAGGTTGATTGTTCCAATTGTAAATTCTTTTTACACTAGCATCTTTATCTTCTCGCGAAGAAACAAAATAGGTGTTCCCTTTGTATTTTATAGCTCCATAATCACTATTAATGGTGTTTAATGGACTATTTTGTACTGCATATCTATTTTTTCGTTTATGAATGATATCAATAAAATCAAGGTTGTTAAAAAATTGATCAACTCGTGAATCTACAACACCAGTAGCCTTAAACTTTTTCATCCATTTTTTAGATTTTTTATATTCACCTGATGCTCTCAATGCTTGTGCATATGCATAGTAGTAATTAGCATCAATATCATGCCCTTTTACTGCTAGTTTATAATAGGGAACTGCTTTTTGTGGTTGTCTCAGCAGCATATAGCAATCTCCTAGTTTTTTATTTGCATGTAAATCATATGGCCTTTTTTCTAAGGCTGATTTATAGAGGTTTATAGCTTTCATATAAGAGAACTTATTAAAAAGCTTATCGGCTTGTTTTACTTTTCCACTTTGAGCATAAAGTGTTATACTAGATAGGAAAATACAGAGGTATAATATGAGTGCTTTCATGTGTTTATATTTATTATCCATAGAAAATTAGATCCATTGCTGGGCTTAAAAGTATCTAGGTGATTTATATTTAGTTGTAGGGAATTTAAATTCATAAATTAGAATGATTTCATGAGATCCTGAAGTATATTTTCTAATATCAGAGAAAGAGTATTCATATGCATATCCTACTCTTAATTGCTTGTTTATTTTCATATCGAATAATCCGCCGAATGCATCATCATGTCTGTATGATCCTCCAATCCAAAATTTTTCGTATAATAAAAATAATGCACTAGCTTCTACTGATAAAGGAGCTCCTTTGGTATATTTTGTAGAAAATGATGGTTTGAATTTAGTGTTAGATGTTAAGTCAAATACATATCCTCCAATTGCATAATAATGATTACGCTCCAAGGCTACAAAATCTCCATTTTTATTATAGTCTGTCGATATTAACCTAGGAGTCGATAGACCTAAATACCATTTATTGGTATGGTAATACATACCCGCTCCGACATTAGGAGTCCATCTATTCAACTTTTCATTTAAACTAGGGTCTTCCATTACGGATTCAAAAGCGTAAAATTCTTGATCAAGATTGTATTGACTAAATCCTCCTTTTACACCAAAAGAAAAGAAATGTTCTTCTTTCATCTTTACAGTGTATGAATAATCCACATAAAATGAAGTGAAATTCTGAAAACCAGTTTGATCACGAACAATAGATAGTCCTAATCCCATTTTATTATTTCTTAAAGGCGTATTTGCAGAAATAGTTGTTGTTCTTGGAGCGTCGTCAACTCCAACCCATTGGTTTCTATTTACTGCTACGGCGTATAACGAACCTCTACTACCTGCATATGCGGGATTTACTGCTACAGTATTAAACATGTAGTGTGTAAATTGAGGCTGTTGTTGGGCGTTTACTAGATTTGGGGTACTAAGTAGGGTAATCATGATTAAAATTAATTTTCTCATAATGATTGTGTTTTATATTAGTTAGTACTCAGGTAAACATGTCCTGTTATTGCTTTTACATTACTATTTCTTATTTCTATAATGTAATAATAAGTACCAGTTGGTAGTTCGTTATTACCACCAAGTGTAGTACCTCCATTTTCAGCCGTACCTCTCCAACGTCCTTTTTTAGCATCGTAGTTATCACTTTGGTATACAAGAGCTCCCCATCTGTTAAACATTTTTAATGTAGGAATACCACAGTCGTCAATACCTTCAACTTTGAAGTAATCGTTATATATATCACCGTTCGGGGTAATAGCTTTCGAGATAAACATGTCTTCCAAACAATTACAACCAGGTTCAACTAGTAATAGTTGTTCTTTTATTGTTACGTTACCACAATCGTCCGTGATAGTCCAAGTTCTTACGATTTGATAATCTGGAGCTCCTTCGGTACCTGTAATGGTAACATTGTATTCAATATTAGCTTCAGAACATCCTTCGATAACTTCAAATATTGGTGCCGGAGGTAATTCGTTACAGTAGAATACTATATCATCAATTTCAGGTATTATTTCTGGAGCAGTAGTATCAGAAATTGTAAATGACCTTTCAATTACTTCTCCTTGTAAGCCACATTCATCTGTAGCTATAAATGTTACTATGATGCTATCAGAACATCCGTCATTTATCCATTGCCCTTCAATAAAAGTCAGTATAACAGAACCACAATTATCGGTAGCTGTTATTCCAGCATAACTACTTACCCAGTCAATATACTCTAAGTTCATTGAAGAGTCAGTTCCCGTACATTCAGCACTTCCATCATCACCTAAAGTAAGCACAGGAGCTGTAGTGTCTGTTAAAGTTAAAGTAGCTATTAATCTTTGACTGTTGCCACAGTCATCAGTAACGGTATAATTTACAATCATAGTACCTCCATGCCCACAGGTTACGCTTAGATTGTCGAAGTCATAATCCGAAGTAACGACAAAAGTGTTGTCTATATCACAGGCATCAGTACCACAAGTTTGTAGCGCTTCAATATTGGCGTTGTTCCAAGCATCTGCAATAGATTGGTTATCTTCTCCCACACATTCTAAAGTAGTATCTACAACACTACAGTTTACTAAATCCGGTGGAGTAGTGTCTTCTAAAGTTAATGTAGCTGTTAGAGTTGTTATGTTATCACAATCATCAGTAGCAGTATAAGTTACTGTAATCGTTCCTCCAGCACCACAAGTTGAACTTAAATTGGTGAATGCATAATCAGAAGTTATGATAACAGCAATATCTTCAGCACAATTTTCAAGCGTTGTAATATTATCAGCATTCCATTGGTCAGCTATGGTTTGATTATCAATTCCTGAACACTCTATAGTTGTATCTACTACCTCGCAATTATCTAAATCAGGATTAGTACCGTCAGATAAGGTTAATGTAGCTGTTAATATAGTTTCATTCCCACAATCATCAGCGATAGTGTAGTTTACTGTAATTGCTCCACAGACACCACAAGAAGGCTCTAAGTTAGCAAAGTCATAATCCGAAGTAACTACAAAGGTATTGTCGATATCACAAGCATCCGTACCACAATTTTCAAGTGCTGCAATATTATCAGCATTCCATTGGTCAGCGATTGCTTCATTTCCATCAGCAGTGCATTCCACAGTAGCATCAATAACATTACAATTTACTAAATCCGGTGGAGTAGTGTCCTCTAAAGTTAAGGTAGCATTTAAAATTTCAGTATTTCCACAATCATCAGTTATGGAATAGATTATTGCAATCGTTCCACCAAACCCACAAGATGAGCTTAAATTAGAGAACGCATAATCCGAAGTTACTACAAAAGTATTATCTACATCACAACTATCAGTACCACAAGTTTCTAAAGCGGTAATGTTAGCACTATTCCATGCATCTGCAATAGATTCATTGTCATCACCTGCACATTCTAAAGTTTCATCAGTTACTGTACAGTTTACTAAATCTGGTGGAGTAGTATCCTCAAGGGTTAATATAGCTGTAAGTTGTTGGCTATTATTACAATCATCCGAAACGGTATAAGTTATTGTAATAGTACCACCAGCACCACAAGTTGAGCTTAAATTAGAGAATGTATAATCCGAAGTTACTACAAAGGTATTGTCTAGAACACAACTGTCAGTACCACAGGTTTCTAAATCGGTAATGTTAGCACTATTCCATGCATCTGCAATAGATTCGTTATCAGTTCCTGCACATTCTAAAGTTACATCAGTCACTGTACAATTTACTAAATCAGGAGGAGTAGTATCTTCAAGAGTTAATGTTATATTTAATGTAGCACTGTTATCACAATCATCCGTAACGGTATAAATAACAGAGATTGTACCTCCAAGCCCACAAGATGTTACAAGATTAGTGAAAGCGTAGTTAGAAGAAACGGTAACATTTAAATCATCAGCACATGCTTCAAGTGCTGTAATGTTGTCTAAGTTCCATTGATCTGCCAATGCTTCATTATTTTCCCCAGAACATTCTAAGGTTAAATCATTTACATTACAATCAGATAAATCCGGAATAGTAATATCATCAAAAGAAAGTATCGCATTTAAGGTACTGCTGTTTCCACAATCATCTGTAATTGTATAATTCACATTTAGCGTACCACAAGGTCCACAAGTTGTGTTTAAATTAGCAAAGTCATAATCAGAAGTTACTTGTCCTGAGAAGTCAGGGTCACAACTATCACTTGCACATGCTTCTAATGCAGCAATATTGTCTGCATTCCACGCATCAGCAGCAGCCTCATTATCATCAGTACATTCTAGTACTTGATTGGTTACTGCACATCCAGATAAGTCTGGTGGAGTAGCATCTTCTAAAGTTAAAGTAACACTTAAGGTAGTACTGTTATTACATTTATCTATAATAGTATACGTTGTTATTATGTCTCCACCAAGTCCACAAGTTGAACTTAGATTACTATATGCATAATCAGAAGTTACTTGCCCTGAAAAGTCAGGATCACAACTATCAGCTGCACACCCTTCAATAGCTGTAATATTATCTAGGTTCCACTGATCAGCAATGGCTTCATTGTTAGTTCCATCACACTCTAAAGCTTGACTAATTACTGCACATCCAGATAAGTCTGGTGGAGTAGTATCTTCTAAAGTTAACGTAGCGTTTAAAGTTTCTGCATTTCCACAATCATCTGTAATGGTATATATAACTGCTATTGTTCCACCAAGTCCACAAGTTGAACTTAGATTACTATATGCATAATCAGAGGTTACTTGCCCTGAAAAGTCAGGATCACAACTATCAGCTACACACCCTTCAAGAGCAGTTATGTTGTCTAAATTCCACTGATCAGCCATGGCTTCATTGTTAGTTCCGTCACATTCTAAAGCTTGACTAGTTACTGCACATCCAGATAAGTCTGGTGGAGTAGTATCTTCTAAAGTTAACGTAGCGTTTAAAATTTCTGCATTTCCACAATCATCTGTAATGGTATATATAACTGCTATTGTTCCACCAAGTCCACAAGTTGAACTAAGGTTACTATATGCATAATCAGAAGTTACTTGCCCTGAAAAATCAGGATCACAACTATCAGCTGCACACCCTTCAATAGCTGTAATATTATCTAGGTTCCACTGATCAGCAATGGCTTCATTGTTAGTTCCATCACATTCTAAAGCTTGACTAGTTACTGCACATCCAGATAAGTCTGGTGGAGTAGTGTCTTCTAAAGTTAATGTTACATTAAGTGTCGCAGCACCACCACATTCATCGGTGATAGTATATAACACTGGAATAGTTCCACCAAGTCCACAAGTTGTATTTAAGTTTACAAATGCATAGTTAGAAGTTACAGAAATATCAGTATCATCTTCAGCACATGCTTCCAGTGCTGCAATATTGTCTAAATTCCATTGATCAGCAATCGCTTCATTGTTTGCTCCATCACATTCTAAAGTCTCATTTCCTACAGAACAATTCGTTAAATCTGGAGGAGTATTATCATTAAATGAAAGGTTAAGTGTAATAGGAGAATTATTTCCACAATCGTCAATTACATCATAAGTTACACTTAATGTACCACATGGTCCACATTCTTGATTTAGGTTAGTAAAATCATAATTAGAATTTATCATTAAATCAGTGTCACAATTATCTGTAACACAGTCTTGTAGTGCTGCAATATTGTCTAAGTTCCATTGATCAGCAATTGATTCATTTGTAGCAGCATCACAAGTTGATGGGGTATTCAGATTTAGACTACAAGAGGTAATATCTGGAGCAGTAGTATCTTGAATAGTTATTACTTGACTTACTTGAGTTGCAGGATTCCCACAGACATCAGAGATGTTCCAAGCTCTGGTAATTGTTCCGCCACAGTTGTTTCCAACTTGAGCTGCATCTAGGCCAAGTACAGTTCCATCTGCATCACAGTTATCGGAATATGCTAAGCTAATCATAGCTGGCACATCATCAATACATTGTACTGATATGTCAGCAGGAGCTGCAACGATTACTGGAGCAGTAGTATCTTGAATAGTTATTATTTGATTTACTTGAGTTGCAGGATTCCCACAGACATCAGAGATGTTCCAAGTTCTGGTAATTGTTCCGCCACAGTTGTTTCCAACTTGAGCTGCATCTAGGCCAAGTACAGTTCCATCTGCATCACAGTTATCGGAATATGCTAGGTTAATCATAGCTGGCACATCATCAATACATTGTACTGATATGTCAGCAGGAGCTGCAACGATTACTGGAGCAGTAGTATCTTGAATAGTTATTATTTGATTTACTTGAGTTGCAGGATTCCCACAGACATCAGAGATGTTCCAAGTTCTGGTAATTGTTCCGCCACAGTTGTTTCCAACTTGAGCTGCATCTAGGCCAAGTACAGTTCCATCTGCATCACAGTTATCGGAATATGCTAGGTTAATCATAGCTGGAACATCATCAATACATTGTACTGATATGTCAGCAGGAGCTGCAACGATTACTGGTGGCGTTGTATCTTGAATCGTAATAATTTGACTTACTTGAGCTGCAGGATTTCCACAGGCATCAGAGATATTCCAAGTTCTAGTAATAGTTCCACCACAGTTGTTTCCAACTTGAGCTGCATCTAGGCCAAGTACAGTTCCATCTGCATCACAGTTATCGGAATATGCTAGGTTAATCATAGCTGGCACATCATCAATACATTGTACTGATATGTCAGCAGGAGCTACAACGATTACTGGAGCAGTAGTATCTTGAATAGTTATTACTTGACTTACTTGAGTTGCAGGATTCCCACAGACATCAGAGATGTTCCAAGTTCTGGTAATTGTTCCACCACAATTGTTTCCAACTTGAGCTGCATCTAGGCCAAGTACAATTCCATCTGCATCACAGTTATCGGAATATGCTAGGTTAATCATAGCTGGAACATCATCAATACATTGTACTGATATGTCAGCAGGAGCGGCAACGATTACTGGTGCAGTAGTATCATTTACATTTATAACCTGTGTAGCAGTTGCTGCTTTATCACATATATCAGTGATTGTAAAAGTTCTAGTAACAACAAACGGACAGTTAGAATTTGGAGTAATAACGTCAACATAGGTGATACTTTGTATTGTAGTGTCATCAGAAGCAGTGTATCCAATTGTAACGTATGTATCTTTTATGTCAATTGATTGTATATCACTAAAAGGGTAACGAGCTGTTAATTCAGTAATATCATTTTCATCACAACCTTCTATATTTAATGGTGAAGGTGCAGTAATTTCAGGGTTTCCTGCATCAATAACTACTAATGTAATTTGTAGAGGAGATGGATCTGTACAGCCGTTACTATCCTGAACGTATATAGTATATGTCCCTGCGGTTAAGCCATTAAATATTCCTGATGTATTTGTAAAGTCAATATTGTCTAGACTGTAATAATATGGAGGAGTTCCTCCACTAGCAGTAACAGTGATTGATCCGTTAGCACCACCGCTACAAGTAGCATCTACATGGTCAGCAATAGTTTCAGATAAGTTTATTCCAGTAACATTTACATCAAAAGAACAAGTTAAAATAACAGGATCTCCACTTACAGGTGTATAGGTTGCAGTATATGTTACCTGTGTAGTTCCAATCTCAAATAAATCACCTGGATTATGAGTTGAAGTAACAACAAAGTTGATTCCTCCTGCACAAGTAACATCTAAAAGCGTTGCATTGTAATACATTCTATCAATCTCTATATGATCACTAGCTCCTAAATTGGTGCCGTTGTCATCGAAACTAAACTTTAATTTATACGCCCCATTTGGTACTGTGTTAGGGATTGTAATTGTTTGTAAACTACTGTTACTATTACTAATTCCAACAATAGTATCAGTATATACTACAGTAGCTCCATCTAGAACCTCTAGGGTCCAATCAAAAATTCCACTAGGAACAAGAAATTCTAAGTTTATAGGAGTTTCGTTAGTATTATCAAAATATTGTAATGGGGCGGTAAAGTTGACATCCGTACCGGATGATTGAAACAACCTCAAATTGTTACTACCAATACGTTGAACTCTGTTGTATTCCCAACAATCATTTGCGCTTTCTGGTAAATCAAATTCCATAAAAAAGGAATAATCATCTCCCGCAACAGAAGTACAACATTCATATGAGAAACTAGGAGGTATCCAATCAACTGTACTTCCTAAGTCTGAATCAGCACAAGCAGTTTCAATTAAAGGCGGGCAGTTTGCTACTTGTATTGCACAAGCAGTTAAAGCTGGCTCTGTAATTTCAATTACGACAGGTGTTGTAGATGGATTACAAGAATTCGCATCAGTAACAATTAAATTATATGTTCCAGCAGCTAATCCAGAAATATCTTCGGTAGTTGCTGTAAATGAATTCGGTCCAGTCCAACTGTATGTATATGGAGAAACCCCATTATTAACAGTAACATTAATATCTCCTGTGCTTGCCCCGTTACATAATACATCGTTTTGTGTATACATAACTTCTGGTCTTGGGTTAACTGAAACTGTTGTTATAAATTTCGCGGTTATTGGATTTGAACAGCCATCTCGAGTGTCAGAAATGGTTAATATAATTTTATAAACTGTTGGTTCCGCAACAGTAGGGAAGTGTATTGTTATATTTGCAGCGTTTGAAGGATTGAAGGATAGATTAGGGCTTGCTCCAGAAATTACTTCTGACGTCCAACTATAAATAATCACTCCTGTAGCACCTGTAACTTGTGCTTCAACATAAAGATCGGAATCACTACATGCTGTTTGCATAGCAATATCTAAACCATCCACCGTAATTTGTGGTGCAGTTCCTAAAGCAGATTCAAATAAGAAATTACCAAATAATCTAGCTTCTCCAACCCACTGAGCATTAGTACCACCATTTTTTGAACTAATGTGTGAAGCAGTGTACAATATATCTCCGTAAGCATTGTTACCATATGCTGGGCCATATGCTACTAGTGCACTTTGTCCTCCAGCTCTAGAATCTGTAGGACCGTTATCATACATACCAACAGTTGTTGTTCCTCTCCAGTCACCATCAAAAGGAATATAAACATGTTCAGAATTACCATTTAAAGATGGTTCTATATCACCAATAAACTGCATGTATGGATGACCAGCTGTTGCCCCGTTATACATAATATCATTATTAACAAAGGTGTTATTATGACTATCAATATTATTATCAGTATTTCCATCATCATCATCAAAAGCATTTAACCAAGGGTAAGTTGTAGTTGACAAATCTTTATAGGGAAGCAATCCATTATTTGAAAGAAAATTTAATTGAGTGTTACTTCCAGATCTTCTTAATACATCTTCTGTTAAACTAACATCGTGACATCCCATCCATATATTTCCACCGCTTACTACAAAATCGTATAAATTATCAGTATCTGATTGTGTCCAAGGTGATGTGTCTGGATCTGTATGGTGAGATAATACATAAAATTGGTCACAAGAAGTTAAATCTCCTGGAACACCAGTTCGATATCCAGAAGTTATTCCAGCTCTATCATAAAATCCTTCAATAATATCAAGAGGATTATTTCCATTGTCGTATACAATAATATTTGGGAAAGAAGTTATAAGCCCATGAACAGGTGCTTGTGTAATAGCATCTAAGTTCCAATAAACGGTCAAACCATTATTATCATTAATCCAGTTTTGAATAATTGGTTCAGCTTCAATCATATATTCAGCTGCAATTAAAAAAGGACCAGCTTTACAATCATAATTATTTATTGGAGCACTATTTAAAGCAGAAGAAACCGTACCAGAGATAATTAAATCAACACCATCAAATTTAGTGTTTACATCGATTCCTCCAGCACCAAAATCCTTATCAGGATTAATAATCCAATTTACAGGTATTCCAGCATTGACCAGTGTAATTACCAACCCATATGGTTTCAAACCATTATTATCGGTTTGATTCGCAATACCCATATCTATTACTGCTGCTCCTTGATTGAAGTCAGTGTATGTAGTTTGAGCAGATAAGTTAGAATGTGCTGTGATAAATAATATTACAATTAGTACAAAACTACTGTAATACTTACTGGTGGTTGAATATAAATTTTTCATAACTCCCAATGGTTTCATTAATAACTAATGATAACATACGGAGGAAACATTCAAAGCTAAACTTGGGACGCTTTTAAATTACTTTAATGAAAAGAAGTTTTGTTTTGGGTAAAACAGTGTAAGTTTTAACTGTATTTGTGTACAATACATTCGTGAGGGATTATAAAAATACAACAAATAAATGTTAAAATAGTAAGAATATGATAATTATTCATGTTAAAAACTAATAATACCTATATTTGGTGATAGAATACTAATCATTTATATGTAGTTAAAAATGAAGAGATTATACATAATTCGTCATGCAAAATCTTCTTGGAAACATCAGGTTTCTGATTTAAAACGACCACTTAAAAAGAGAGGGGTAACGGATGCGGAAGTAATTTCAAAACACACGAATAAGTTATTTAATACCCCAGATATTATCTTCTGTTCACCATCAAAAAGAACTACCCAAACAGCATCAATTTTTATTAAAAGTTGGGAATTATCATCGGTTACTATTAATTATATAAATGATATATATGATTTTTCAGGAGAGAATCTTATAAAAACCATAAAAGAATGTAATAATGATGCAAATAGTGCAATGATTTTCGCTCATAATTTTGCAGTTACTGAGTTTGTCAATACATTTGGTACAATAGATGTTAATTCAGTACCCACATGCGGTTTTGTAGTAATTGATTTTGATATTGATGCATGGAAAAACCTCGCTAAAGGAAAAACAGTTTATAAAATTTTTCCTAAGGAATTGAAATAGCATTGTTTATAATTTAAATAAACAATGACAAATAAAAAAGATAGATATATAAATAGAGAGTTAAGTTGGTTGCAATTTAATGCAAGAGTATTACAGGAAGCTGCAGATCCGTCTGTTCCTTTATTGGAAAGATTGCGTTTTATTGGGATTTTCTCTAATAATTTAGATGAATTTTTTAAAGTTAGATATGCAACGGTTAAACGTATTTCTGAAGCTGGTAAAAGTGGTAGAAAAGCATTAGGAGTTTATAGAGCTGATGAATTATTGGATATGATTACAAAAGAAGTAATCATTCAACAGTCAGAAAGTTTAGCAATTTTAAAAGAAGTATATGCTAAATTAGAAGATGAAAATATATATGTTTTAAAAGAAAACCAAATTACTCATCCTGAACATAAAGAATTTATCACTGATTTTTATGTAGAAAAGGTAAGTCCTGCTTTAATGGCTATTGTGTTAAATGATGACACACCAATGCCTAGGCTGAAAGATTCTGCGGCATATTTAGCCATAAAAATGAAATTGTCTGATACTGAAAATCAATATGCATTATTAGAAATTCCAAGGAGTGTATATCGTTTTGTGGTATTACCAAAAGTAGATGATAAGGATAGTATTATTATTTTGGATAACTTAATCCGTTATAATTTAGATTCAATTTTTGATATTTTCAATTATGAAAGTATTGAAGCACATATGATAAAAATTACTCGTGATGCTGAATTGGATATAGAATCAGATTTAGGTATAAGTTTTTTAGAAAAACTCTCAAAAAGTGTTAAGAATAGAGTAGACGGAGATCCTGTTCGATTTATATATGATAAAACTATAGCCTCAGATACGCTAGATTTTTTAATGAGAAAAATGGGGGTTGAAGCCAATGACAGTGTAATTCCAGGTGGGAGATATCATTTCCGTAGAGATTATATGGATTTTCCAGATATGGGAAGAAAAGACTTGTTATATGCAAAAGAAAAACCACTTACTATAAACGGAGTATCATTAAACGATAATTTATTTGAAAAAGTAGCACAAAAGGACTTTTTACAATATACACCATATCATACATTTTCATACATCATTAAGTTTTTACGTGAAGCAGCTTTAGATCCAAAAGTAAAAACAATTAAAATTACGATTTATCGTTTGGCAAAAATTTCTCACATCACTAGCTCATTGATAAATGCAGCTAAAAATGGTAAAGAAGTAACTGTTCAAATTGAGTTACAAGCTAGATTTGATGAAGCTTCAAATATGGAATATGCACAGAAAATGCAAGACGAGGGTGTAAAGTTGATTTTTGGAGTTAAAGGTTTAAAAGTACATAGCAAAGTGTGTTTGATTGAGCGTTTAGAAAATAAGAAATTGAAGTTATACGGATTTATTAGTACTGGAAACTTTAATAACGCAACTGCAAAAATCTATACAGATTATACGCTATTTACAGCAAATCAAGATATTTTAAAGGATTTAAAAAAGGTGTTTAATTTTTTAAAAACCAATTATATTGTAAATAAATACAAGCATTTATTAGTATCACCACATTATGCTAAAAACGGATTTGTTAGATTAATAGATCAAGAAATTCATAAAGCAATTGAAGGAAAATCAGCTCAAATAAAATTAAAGTTGAATAGTATTACCAGTTACAAAATGGTTGATAAACTGTATGAAGCAAGTAATGCAGGAGTACAAATACAAATGATTGTTAGAGGTGTATGTTGTTTAATTCCTGGTGTTAAAGGACTGAGCGAAAACATTGAAGCCATTAGTATAGTAGATAAATACTTAGAACATCCTAGAATGATGATTTTTGGATCTGAAGGAGAAGAAGAAGTGTATATTTCCTCTTCTGATTGGATGACCAGAAATTTAGATAATAGGGTAGAAGTAACCTGCCCAATTTATGATGAAGATATTAAAAAAGAGTTGATTGATACTTTTTCTATTTGTTGGAACGATACGGTTAAAGCAAGAGTTTTTTCTAAAAACCAAGACAATTCTTATAGAGAAGTTACTGATAACCCAGTACGATCTCAAGTTAAAACATACGAATATTACGTAAATAAAATTACAGTAGTAAAATGATAATAAAAAAATATGCAGCAATAGATATTGGATCAAATGCGGTACGTTTATTAATAACAAATGTTATTGAAGAAAAAGGTAAAGAGCCTAAGTTTAAAAAGAGTTCTTTAGTACGTGTTCCAATTCGTTTAGGACAAGATTCGTTTACAACAGGAATAATTTCTGATGATAATATTATTAAAATGAAAGACACCATGAATGCTTTCAGGTTATTAATGAAGTCAAATAATGTTATTAAATATATGGCTTGTGCTACTTCGGCATTGCGAGACGCAAAAAATGGCCAAGAATTAGTTGATGTTATAAAAGTAGCTAGTGACATTGATGTTGAAATTATTGACGGTAAAAAAGAAGCTGCAATAATTGCTTCAACAGATTTAAAAACATTTATAGATCAAAATTCTAATTATTTATACGTTGATGTAGGTGGAGGAAGTACCGAGCTTACTGTTTTTTCAAACGGAAGAATAATTAATTCAAAATCTTTTAAAGTTGGTACAGTTCGTTTAATTAATAAATCAGTTGATGAATTGATTAATTGGGATGACATAAAAGGATGGATAAAAAGTAATACTAAAAGCCTTGATAAAGTAATAATGATAGGTTCCGGAGGGAATATTAATAAAATACATCGTCTTTCAGGGAAAACAGCTGAGAAACCTCTTTCGTATATCTTTTTAAATGCTCAATATCACTTTTTTAACGCTATGTCATACTCTGATAGAGTTACAGAAATTGGATTAAATCCTGATAGAGCGGATGTTATTATTCCTGCATTAAGAATATACTTAAACTCTATGAAATGGGCAGGTGCTAAGAAGATGTATGTCCCAAAAATAGGATTGTCTGATGGGATGGTAAAAACATTGTATTATAATGATAATTAATATTATCTATTTAAATCAAAAAATCCCAGTTAAATAATTAACTGGGATTTTTTTATAAATAAAATGAGAGCTTATGCTACAACAGCATCTCTTTTTGATTTTCTGTATGTTAAACCGCTAAAGAAGTTACGTTTTGCAAAACGTAATTGTTTATCAGTGTTTACAAATTTTTGAAATAAAGGTCTTGAAACACCAAAGTACTCGTAAGTAGCACCATCAGTAAAAACAAGTTCTAATACTTGTCCTTTATGATGAAAGTCTGAGATACCAGCAGTTGTGATAGTTTTAGTATACTCTTCTAAGTTAGCATTAATAGTATCAGGGTTGATACTTACTAAAAAGTGGTATCCATCAATAACTTTTCTACCCATTTCATCAGCTAAAGCTGCTTTTTCATCATCTGCTTGAAATTTATCAGGATGCCATTCTTTTACTAAATTTCTGTAAGATTTTTTCAAGACCTTAAGATCAGTATCTTTATCAACATTAAATAATTTCTTGTATTCATTAATACGTTTCATAATAAGCAGGTTTAAATTCTTGATTAAGAGCTAGGTAACAATATGTAACCTGTTTTTTTAATCAGCGGCAAATGTACTGCTTTTATTACATGAAATACAATGTATCGAAGAAATTATTTACAACTATCCATGTACAGTTTCATTAATACCAAGATCTTTCATGATATTGGCTTCAAAAACTAATAAGTCATCCCACTTTTTATTTACTTCTTTTAAATCATCACCATATTGTCTGGCAAATTGTAAAAACATAGTGTAATGATTAGCCTCACTTACCATTAACTTTCTGTAAAAATCTGCTAGCTTTTTGTCTTCAAGTTCTTCTGATAATAAGCGGAATCGTTCACAACTACGCGCTTCAATTAATGCAGCGTATAATAAACGGTGTACTAACTGTGTATTTCTGCTACCACCCTTTGGGAAAAATTTTAGCAATTGTAATACATATTCATCTTTTCGGTCTCTTCCTAAAGTTTCACCTCGCTCTAAAATTAAGTCATGCACCATTTTAAAATGACTCATTTCTTCCTTTACTAAGGCAACCATTTCTTTAACTAAATCGTCATATTCAGGAAAGCTCACAATAAGAGAAATAGCTGTGCTTGCAGCTTTTTGTTCACAAAAAGCATGATCACAAAGTATTTCCGAAATATTTTTTTCAACAATATTTACCCATCTTGGGTCTGTAGGTAATTTTAATCCTAACATATAATGTGTGGTATTTAATCTTTAATATCTAAACCAAATTCTTGACGTAATAATCCAATTGCAGGATTCATCTCCAGTAGTTTTTCGTATTTATCTGCTGCAGAGAATACATATTTTTTAGCTACTTCTTCATTAACATCAACTTGAATGCTAATATCGTAGTTGCTTAATTTTTTTCGGACATAAGAGAGGATTCCATATTGTGCGCCATGAATATCCATTTGCATAGAAGCATTTGGTACTTCAATATGAATCATGGTTCCTTTTATAGTTAATTTCTCTCTTTTTTCTTTATCTGTAATATCAAAAATTGAGGCTACAATTTTTGCTCCATCATCATCAAGTTTTTGGGTGTATTCTATCCAATACTTGATTAAATCTTCTTCTTTGAAATCATTAGTAGGCAGTACTTCGTGTTGCACTTCTTCCGCAAGTTTAGCATCTAAATGCTCTTTTTTCTTACGAATACTTGATAATGATAAACCGGAAACCTTTCCTTTAGATGAAACAGGTGTTTTTAATTTTGGTAAAACTGCTTTTTCAATAACAGGTTTTTCAGGTTCTACTAATTCGGTTTTTGGTTCTTCAACTACATTTGGTGTAGCTTTTGGTAGGGGAGCCTTAGGTGTATTAGTAGAAATAAAAAATGTAGCAGGAATTATAAAGTTTTTAGGCTTTTTTTTTTCTCCCGACTCATTGAGTCCGAAAGTGATAGAAGCTAGTTGCATTAGTGATAACTCAACGAGTAAACGCTGATTCCTACTTGTTTTATACTTCAGATCACAATCGTTAGCAGTATCAATTCCTTGAATTAAAAAAGCTTGTGAGGCTTTTTTCGATTGCACTAAATATTGTTCTTGAGCTTTACTACCAACTTCTAATAATTGAATAGTAGCTTGGTTTTTACAAACAAGCAAATCTCTAAAATGAGAAGCTAAGCCTGATATAAAATGATGACCATCAAATCCTTTTGATAAACACTCATTAAATAACAGTAGTAATTGTGGAATGTTGTTTTCTAATATTAAATCAGTTGCCTTAAAATAGGTGTCGTAATCTAAAACATTTAAGTTTTCGGTAACAGCTTGCCTGGTTAAATTTTTACCAGAAAAACTTACTACACGATCAAATATAGATAATGCATCACGCATAGCACCATCTGCTTTTTGTGCGATAATGTGTAAAGCATCATCTTCAGCAGTAATTCCTTGTTCTTTTGCGATATAAGCTAAATAATTAGCCGCATCTTTTACGGTAATACGCTTAAAATCAAAAATCTGACAACGTGAAAGTATTGTAGGTATGATTTTATGTTTTTCCGTAGTAGCTAAAATGAAAATAGCATGTTTAGGAGGTTCTTCAAGAGTTTTTAGAAACGCATTAAAAGCTGCTTGAGATAACATATGTACCTCATCAATAATATAAACCTTGTAAGTTCCAACTTGTGGTGGTATACGAACTTGATCAATTAAACTTCTAATATCATCAACAGAATTGTTTGATGCTGCATCTAATTCAAAAACATTAAAGGCAAAATCTTCATTTTCGTCGTCATGACCTTCTTGATGATTAATTTTCTTAGCTAAAATACGAGCACAAGAAGTTTTACCAACACCTCTCGGACCACAGAATAATAATGCTTGGGCCAAGTGATTATTTTCAATAGCATTAAGTAAAGTATTGGTTATTGCTTGTTGCCCAACAACATCAGTAAATGTTTTAGGTCTGTACTTTCTTGCCGATACTACAAAATGTTCCATTGAAAAATATTAACATCACAAATATAGATATTCAATTGTGAATATTGAATTCAGAATTCAGAATTTTAAGCGGAGTTATTAACATTTTAATACTATTTTTGCGCTATAAGCAGACTATCTTATCGCTGTTCTGAAAAGAAGAGAGGAAAGTCCGGACACCATAGTACAATATAGCGGGTAACGCCCGTCCGTCGTGAGACGCGGACAAGTGCAACAGAAAGTATGTACAGGTAATGCTGTAGTGAAACCAGGTAAACTCTATGTGGTGCAACGTTATGTAAACCAATGTTTGAGGGTTGTACGCCCGAAGTTGGAGGGTAAACGGTTCGATGCTACAAGTAATTGTAGTGCTAGATAAATGATAAGGACTCTTTTTAAGAGGACAGAATCCGGCTTATTGTCTGCTTATTTTTTTATTATTCTAAAAGTGTTTTTGTTAGTATCACTTTCAATTTGAATAAAATACATTCCATTTCTGTAGTTTGACATATCAATATTTATTTGATTAGAATGAATATTTCTTTTTAGTATTTGTTTTCCAGAAATGTTGGTAATATTTATTTTATCAATTATTATAGGAGATGATATTGTTAATTGGTTAAAAACTGGGTTGGGGAAGATGCTTAATTTATTGCTTTCTTCATCTTCAATTCCTAAAACACGTACGTGTATTGTACCAAACATTGTATTAGGGTGAAATGTACAAATAAAAGAAAAGTCGCCAATTTTTGTAAATACATGAGGAAATAATTGGCCTAAACCAGTATAGTCGTTACTCTTAAAAACTTCTTCACTTTGAGGTAAGCTAACAACATTATGTGTTTCTTGATCATCCCAAATCCAAGTAACAGTGTCACCTTGATTGATTGTTAAATCAATATCTGACGCACCAATTTTCCATAAGATTTCTGACGTCTCTTGTGCAAAAAATGAAAATGAAGTAGCCAATACAATTAGAAAAAGGGTAATTTTTTTCATAGCTCATGAGAATTAATTAGTCTCTTAAAGTTACGGAAATAAATTGAATTCTATATTGAATAATTATTCTTTAACTATTGATATACAGTTGCTTGCTATTCTCCTTCTTGTGATTTCACTTGTGGGTATTCGAAAAAACTAAACATACAACCACCATATTTCTTAGAATAACTAAAGTTATCTAAGTGATCTAATTTGGTGTATGTAGAATGTTCAATGATTAAATAACCATTGTCAGTTAAAATATTATTATCAAAAACTAATTGACGAATTTCAGCAAATTTCTCATCACTAAGATTATAAGGAGGATCAGCAAATACTACATTGGCTTTTAGCTTTACACGCTCTAAGAACTTGAATACATCGCTTTTAATAACGTTAATATCAAACTCAAACTCTTCGGCTGTTTTTCTAATAAATGCAGCACAACCATGATCAGCATCTACAGCAGTTATTTGTGTACAGCCTCTAGAAGCAAATTCATAACTGATATTACCAGTTCCTGAAAATAAATCTAACAAAGTGATTTCATTAAAATAGAAATCATTGTTTAAAATATTAAATAAAGATTCTTTTGCTAAGTCTGTTGTTGGACGTACAGGCAATTTTTTAGGAGCAGTAATTCGTCTACCTTTATATTTTCCGGAAATTATTCGCATTTAAAATGTATTTAATAGGCTAAAGTGATTGTAGCCATATTTTGGTTTTTGTTCAATGTCTCTTGCAGTAAACTGAGTGTTTCTACTACCGAAAGAAATATTTCGGATGTATTGGTATAAGATACTATACAATTCATCATCTAATCCAATTTCACCTAGTAAAATTAAATCGATAATTTCTGAGTCCAATTGTAGTTGCTCAATTGTAAACAGTATGTAATAAATAAAATCTTCTTTGGTATTAAACTCAAAAGAGTTGAATAAGTTTAACTCTCCGTTTTTAATATGAATTAATTCAAATGATGTAAGAGAAACATTACAATATAATTTACTTGTTGCAACAGTAGCAACTTTTAGCAGTTTTTCAACCACAATTGTACTTGCATGATGGTACTCAAAACTTCCAAAACGGTCGAAAAAGAAGTTGTTTATATTCACAAACGGAACATAAACGGACATGATTTCTTTTGTAGTAATTTCGTCAACCGCTATAAAATCCGATTCAAAAATTTTATTATTGAATTTCAAATAATCAATCAAGTTGTTTTCATCATATAGTCCTTTAGGTACAAAAGTACAGATGTTGTTTTGATGAATTAAATTAACTTGTTTGAATTCTTGTTGTAATAGAGTAGTGGTTTCAAACTCAGTTACTAATAGCTTTTCAATTTCTATAGGATTCTTTTGTTCATCAAAATGAAGCTCTTTTAGAAAAAGGATGTTGTTTTCAATTGTATCTAGTATACAAAAAGAAAGTCCATTCAAGCTAGCTTGAACGGACAATATTGTATTAGATAGTAAGTTTATATTACTTCTTTTCGTCATAGTATCTTGGCCAGTTACCATTTGTGCTAATTTCTTCCATAGATCCAACACTAATGCTAGGACCATTTACACCATCAACAGCTACAGTTTCTGATTCTTCAAACACTAAGTATTCTGGTTGATCTGCTAAAACTAGTTTCTTTTCCATTTTAGCTTCAAATACTGCAAGCTTAGAACTTCCTTTTTCAATTTCTCCAGCTTTTAATGTAAATTTAGCATCAGCACCAGGAATATTCATCATTGTTCTGTAGCGATCTGAATTTTTAAAGATTGAATCTTTAACAGAAGCAGTACCCAAAGTATCAATAAGTACTTTTTCTTTAAACATGTCAATACCAAATTGTTTTGATAACTCTACATCTATAACAGTCGTATCTCTACGTTGTGTTAAAGTATAACTAGCAGTGTCGATAAATTTCACTAAAGAATTCCAGTCCCCATTATATTTTCCTGTAATTGTTTTATGAGCTAATTCAGCATCCCTAATATCCTTTAAGTTGTCAATTACTTTTGCGTAACGTGCTTTTTTAATTTTTTTGAATTCTATAGGTTCCATAATAGAATTATATAAAGCATTACCAATTAATAATGCAGCAATCCAAAATAATATCGTGAATATCCATTTTTTATTTTGCGGCACGAATTTATCAATCAACTTTACTATTGCAAAAATTGCTACTATTGTTAAAACAATTAAAAGTATTGTTATCATTTTTCTATAAAATTTAATTAAAGTCTTTGCACAAATTTACATTTTTTTTTCAATCAGTAAAGTAATAAAAGAAAAAATACTAACTATCTTTGAAATCCACTTTTATACATTAGATTTATTACATGAATAGTACGCAATTTCATACCTTATTAAAAGAGAAGTTTCCTTTTGACCTTACTTTAAAACAAGACGTTGTGTTACAACGACTTGCAAATTTCGTGCTAGATGATCAAGATGATAATCTTTTTGTATTAAAAGGATATGCTGGTACAGGTAAAACTACCTTAATTAGTACATTGGTAAATTGTTTGTGGAATGCACATAAAAGTGCTGTGTTATTAGCGCCAACGGGTCGTGCAGCAAAAGTTATCTCAAAATATTCTAAGAGAGAAGCGCTTACAATTCATAAAAAAATATATTTTCCGAAAAAACAAAATGGTGGAGGAGTTAGTTTTGTTTTGCAACCTAATAAACATAAAAATACGATATTTATTGTTGATGAAGCATCAATGATCTCTGATATAAATACAGATTCTAAGCTTTTTGAAAATGGTTCTTTGTTAGATGATTTACTACAATATGTGTATTCAGGAAGTAAATGTAAGTTAGTTTTTATAGGAGATACAGCACAGTTGCCTCCAATTAAACTGGATGTTAGTCCAGCATTAGATGAACAAAAATTAGCATTAAATTACAATAAGGAAGTTGATTTTATCGAGTTGGATGAAGTAGTGCGTCAAGCGGAAGGATCTGGTATTTTGACAAATGCAACGTTGTTGCGAGAGCAATTGGCTACTAATTATTTCAATTCTTTCGAATTTGATTTAGGTTCATTTCCAGACATTGTTCGTTTACAGGATGGTTATGATATACAAAACGCTATTGAAGAATCATATTCTTTAGAAAGTAAAGAAGATACCGCTATTATAGTTCGTTCAAATAAGCGAGCAAATATTTACAACCAACAAATTCGTAATAGGATCTTATTTCAAGAAAATGAGTTGAATGCTGGTGATTATTTAATGGTTGTTAAGAATAATTATTTTTGGGTAAAAGAAAATAGTGAAGCCGGTTTCATTGCAAACGGTGATATTATTGAAGTTTTGGAGATATTTTCTTTTAAAGAATTATATGGTTTTCGTTTTGCAGAAGTAAAAGTACGAATGGTGGATTATCCTAATATGGCACCTTTTGAAACAGTATTGTTACTAGATACCATTACTGCAGAAACACCAGCGCTATCTTATGAAGATGGGAACAAGTTATATCAAGAAGTACAAAAGGATTATGAAAGTGAGACTTCAAAGTATAAAAAGTTTATGAAAATTAAACAGAATAAGTACTTTAACGCTTTGCAAGTAAAGTTTTCATATGCCATGACTTGCCATAAATCGCAAGGTGGGCAATGGAAAACAGTTTTTGTAGAGCAACCTTATTTAAAAGACGGTGTAAATAAAGATTATATGCGTTGGTTGTATACCGCAATTACCAGAGCTGAAGAAAAACTATATTTAATAGGTTTTGGAGATGATTTCTTTACGGATAATTAATATTCAATTATATGCTTGAAACCACAGAAACATTAATAAGTATCTTTCTAGGAATAGGATTAGCTGCATCTGTAGGATTCCGAATTTTCGTTCCTTTATTTGCATTAAGTTTAGCATCTTATTTTGGAGTAATACCATTAAATGAAAGTTGGGAATGGATTGGTAGTATCACTGCAATTTGTACTTTAGGTATTGCAACTATTTTAGAAGTTCTTGCGTATTATATCCCCGTTTTTGATAATTTATTAGATACCATAGCAGTTCCGTTAGCTGCAATTGCAGGAACAGCTGTAGTTGTAAGTACTGCTGCTAATTTAGATCCTATTGTAACATGGTCATTAGCTATTATAGCTGGTGGAGGAACAGCAGCGGCAATAAAAGGAAGTGCCGCAACTACAAGAGTTGCTTCAACAACTACTACAGCAGGTTTAGCTAACCCGATTGTTGCTACGGTAGAAACTGGTGGAGCCACAGCATTGTCAGTTGTTGCTATATTTTTACCAATTTTAGCAATTGTGTTGGTTGTAGGAATACTATTAGGTGTGTTTTTCTTTTTTAAAAAAATTCGCTCAAAATTTAAAAAGAAGCAAGTTTGAAAAAAGTAACTAGTGTAGAAGAGTATATTGAATTACATGCTAATTTCTCTGAATTATTAGAAGAGTTAAGAGCTATAGTATTAACTACGGAACTTGAAGAATCTGTTAAATGGAATAGTCCTGTATATTCATTAAACGGTAAAAACGTACTTGGTTTCGGTGCATTTAAACATCATGCTGGTATATGGTTCTTTCAAGGTGTGTTTTTAAAAGATGAACACAATAAGTTAGTTAATGCTCAAGAGGAGAAAACCAAAGGATTGCGTCAATGGCGTTTTGAAAATAATCAGTTGACAGATAATGAGCTAATTAAAGCATATATATTAGAGGCTATTGAAAATCAGAAGTTAGGTAAAGAAATTAAACCTGATCGTAATAAGGCTTTTAAAATACCGGAGTTGATAGAAAACAAAATGAATATTGATGCTGAGTTTAAAAACCGTTTCAAGACCCTTTCATTGAGTAAACAACGTGAATATTCGGAATATATAGCAGAAGCGAAAAGAGAAACAACTAAAATTACTCGTTTAGAAAAAATAATCCCATTAATTGAAGCTGGAAAAGGACTTCATGATAAATACAAAAATTGTTAACCTATGAATTTTAATAAATTATATGCCATTTGTTGTGGTTTAAGTGCCTTAACAATTTTTACAACCTATATATTTGTCTATTATAAAAATTTAGAGAAATTTACTTCAGAGTTACAATATGCTGTAATAGCTATTTCAACAATAGCTTTTATTTGTTCATTAGTAGTGCTTGTAAAAAATGCAAAATTATTATTTTCTAAAGAGTATATGTATACAACCATCATCTTAATATTAATATCAATATTAGCAATGTGGTATAATCAGTTTTTGTTTGTTAGAATATAATTAAAAGTTAAAAGATTATTATGAAAGTAATTGCAATGATACCAGCTCGCTATGAAGCGTCACGTTTTCCAGGGAAGTTAATGAAAGATTTAGCTGGGAAATCGGTTATTTTAAGAACATATGAAAATGCTGTAAACACAAAGTTGTTTTCGGAAGTATATGTAGTTACGGATTCGGATATTATTTTTGAAGAAGTAGTGAATAATGGAGGTAAGGCAATAATGAGTATTGCTGAACATGAATGCGGAAGTGATCGTATAGCTGAAGCAGTTACTAATATAGATTGCGATATTGTGGTAAATGTTCAAGGAGATGAACCTAATGTGCATATACAAGCCTTAACGGATTTATTAGCTGTGTATAAAAATGACACTAATAAAGAAATAGATTTAGCGTCTATCATGCATCAAATTAATGATATAGAGGAAATTAATAACCCTAATGCAGTTAAAGTTGTTGTAGATAATAGTAATAAAGCATTGTATTTTTCACGATCTCCAATACCTTTTGCTAGAGAAGAAAGTACAGCTAAATATTTTAAGCATCAAGGGATATATGCATTTAGGAAACAAGCATTGTTAGACTTTACACAAATGCCTATGCAGTATTTAGAGGCTACTGAAAAATTAGAGCAATTACGTTATTTAGAGTTTAATAAAACCATTAAAATGGTTGAAACTACTCACGTGTCTATTGGTATAGATACTCCAGAGGATTTAGTGCAGGCAAATAAAGAGTTTAGAGAGTTGTAATCTTATTTTTCTATAATAAATAGTTCGTTAATTCGATGCGTTTTTAATTGCTTAATCGATTTAAACAGACTTTTTAATAGAGAAGTTAACTGTTGGTTTCTTTGTAAATCTTTTTTAGAAGTATAAATTGTGTTAAATAAGCACTTTCCGTTATTGTTTAGGGATTTGTGTATAGATGACCAAAACTGATTTTCAAATAACTCATTTGGCATATTTGAGTCATTAAAAATATCAATGATGATTAAATCATAAGTTTCTTGTGTGTTTTTTATAAACTGAAATGCATCAGCAATAACTAGCTCTAAATTTGAAATACTATTCAATTTAAAGTACTTATTTGCTAATTCAATAACATCAGGGTCAATTTCTACACCAGTAATTTTTGCATCAGTATTAAAATCATTTTTTAGGGTTTTAATGACACTTCCGCCAGCAACACCTAAAACAAGTATATTTTCGAGTTTTTGTAATTTTTCAGTTCCAATAGAAAGCAATCCTTTTTTTAACACTTGTTGTAAACTACCATAACTATAATTAGCGTTTTCGGAATCGATAACTAACTTCCCATTTACCAAAGTTACTTCCAAAGAACCGGATCTTTCTGAAGAAATTTCCTTAACTTTAATAGGGTATAAGTAGCTGACAATTTTCTGTATAAAATTCATGATAAATCAATAGAGTTTAAAAGTAATTATAATATAATAAAATGGTGTAAATTTGCGCGATAAATCCGATGCTGATGTATAAATTTATTTATTCTAAAATATTAAAATGGAATGTTTTTGGGGAATTCCCAAGAGGCTTAAATCAGTATATAGTTATTGCGGCACCACACACCCATTGGCATGATTTACACATGGGGTTGCTACTTAGAAAAGTTACCAATACAACAATTAATTTTGTAGCCAAAAAAGAGCTGTTTTTTTGGCCTTTAGGATGGTATTTACGTAAAGTAGGAGGTTTTGCTTTAGATAGAACCCCAGGACAGAAATCAGTTGAAGCCTATGCTCAATTGTTTAAAGAAAACTCTAAGTTTATTTTAAACATAGCGCCTGAAGGAACAAGAAAAAAAGTATCTAAATGGAAAACTGGTTTTTACTATATAGCAAAGTTAGCTAATGTACCTGTTGTTATGGTGGCATTTGACTATGGAAATAAAAGACACATTATATCAAAACCTTTTTATCCAACAGAAAATGTTGATGAAGATTTTAAGTTTATGCATTCTTTTTTTGATGGAATAGAAGGGAAGATCCCTGAAAACTCTTAGCCTGTTATTTAATAATAGTAAAATCTTTGATTGCTTTATTAGGCTCAATAATATTATAACCTTTCCAGAAATCAGCATTATAACTAGAGAAGTATTTTACATCAACAAATTTTTTCTCTTTAATGATAATAAATTCTTCTGGAGTAGTGTTTGTTTCAGTAAAAACAATTAGTTCGCGTTTTACTCTATCAATAATGTCAAAATTCATTTGAAGTCGCAATTCGTTTTGCTTTCTTCTTCCTTTAACATGTTTGTTTTTTTCTATGATAGTAAGTGGTCTATTTAATAATAAAGACCTGCCGTTTTCATGGCTTAAGTATTTTAAGCTATATTGATTGCTGTCTTCAAACTTATTAAAAATCATTGTCCCTCTATATTTAACATGATTAAAATTAACTCCAAACATATTAAATATTTTATCATAAATCGGGTTTGCATTGCTGTAGTCTAAGCGCATTACTGCAAAGTCATCTGTATTTATATATAAGGTCCCTTTAAGGTCTTTATAGCGTTTAGGAGAAAATTCAATTATATATACTAATTCACCATCAATATAAGTAAAGTCTTTTTTTGTGAAATTATATCTTCCAGATGATCGAATTACATTAATCTCTGTATCTTCATCGTAGAATACGTTTTTGGTTAAAGTTTCTATGCTTTTCTTACGAGAATTGAAATAATTTTTTTGTTCATATTCTTGTTCAATCTTGTCGAAATTTTTAGCGCTATTTACGATGGAATCAACTCCAATTTTTGTTCCGAAAAAACCAGATTTAACTTTTAAGTAAGAATTTTTCTTTACATTATCATTCAGCACCTGCATGAACTTATTTTGCAATCCTTCAAAAGATACTTCTTGGTTCTCGTTATAGAGTTTGGAAGTCTTTATAATATGAAGTTTTTTATAGTTTCGTTCAAAATTGCTATAATAATCGCCTAAAGTTTCATTGTAGTAGGAAGTACGCTTGGGGATCGAACTTACCATGCTATCAATAAGTTCTTTTGAGATTTCTTGAATACTAGATTTTTTATAATCGAATTTTAATTTTTTATAATATTGTTTGAACGATTCTCTCATGAAAAACCGGTGTTTTGTAGAGCTATAATTATAGTTTTTAGCTATGTTTTTTTTTAGCTTGTCAATAATTTCATCTGCAGTAAGTTTTTGTCCTGAAATATAGACACTTGATAACTCAAGAATTTCCGGTTCTAAGGAAATAGTAATGTTTTTTAGCTTTTGTATTAAAACTGCCTTAGTTTTATAGCCAATAGAAGAAAAATAAACGGAGTCATTTTTTAATATATGTCTTGACGTAGTAATGCTAAAATCACCTTCTTCATTACTAATACCTCCTTCAATTTCGTTAAGTAAAATACTCACGTAAGGTATTGGTTCTTTGGTTTCTTGGTCTATTATTTTACCAGTAATATCTTGGCTATATAGATTATTTGCGAACCCTAATAGTAAAAATAAATAAAAACAATATTGCCTATAGATATAGTGTGCTAACATAATTCAAATTTCGTGTTTTTATACAGAATTACAAGTGTTTGTTAAATATTTAATATAAACTAAAAATGAATTATTTATGTGACCAGGAGCTATCTGAATCTTTATTTTTAGGAGATAGCCCAATTATTTCATTTTGTGTATTAACACCTAAACCTAAAACCGTTCTATTGACATAGTTAAAATAGGAGACAACTTGATTGATTTCTAATAATTCACCATCGTTAATTCCAGTAGATTTTAATTCATTTATATCCTCTTCTTTAAATAAAGAAGGAGTAAGGGTTAGTTTTTTTGTGTAGCTGACTAATGCTAATTCTTTATTACTAAGTAATTCAGTAAAATTGTCATTGATGATTTGTTTTTTTAATTGTTCAGCTTTTTTATCATCATTTAAAAACTTTTTCATGCCTTCAAAATGATGCTGAAAACAATAGTCACATTTATTAATATAGCTTGTGTAAGTTCCTAATAATTCAAGAAACCAATTATCAAAAGTATTATCAGTGTGGTGCAATACATTTTTGTATAAACTCATGTGACCAGTTAATGTATGTGGCCTTAAGCTATGAATGCTTAACACATTATCAATTTGGTTATTAGGCCCTTTAATTCTATTATATAAAGTTTTTAATTTACCAGTGGCTTCTTCAAAGGGAATAACTTTTATCCAACTCATTTTTTAATGGTTTAGCTGTTAGTAGGGTTGTAATGTTATTTACTGTAAGTCAAGAAAGTTGTTGATTTCCGGAATAGTTTCCGGTTTTACTAGTCTATTATTCACTAAACATACTCCTGTAACATTTGCTGTTAAAGCTACTTTGTTGTCAGAAAGGCGTACGATTGTTTGCTTAAAAACTAGTTTTAAATGACCATCTTTAAACGTCTCCACTTGAACCTTAAATTTGTCTTTACTTTTTAATGAATTTTTAAAATCCATAGCAATACTTTTCACAACTAAAATTACCCCTCGTTCAGTTAAATCAGCGAAATCAATACCATGGTGGTGTAAAAATTCATGTCTAGCATGTTCTAAATAATTTTGATAAACCGAATTATTTACAATTCCTTGCATGTCTAATTCATAATCTCGAACACTCATTTCTATAGAGAAATCACTCATAATAACTTATTATTTAATTGAAAAACCGAAGTTACTGATAATGCTTAATTAAATAAAAGAATGAGCTTCCAAAATAGTTTGTTTTATATGAAATTTGCACTTAGTTATTAAAACCCGATACTTCTATTTATTGGCTCTTCAAGTGATATAAAGGTTTCGGTTCGAGTAACTTCTTTAATTTTTTTTATTTTCCCGTTTAAAACCTTCATTAAATGGTCATTATCTTTAGTGTAAAGTTTTACAAATAAACCATATTCACCTGTAGTATAATGTGCTTCCACAACTTCTTCGATTCGCTTTAATTGTTCTATTATTTGATTGTAATTACTGTTTTTATCTAAAAAAACACCTACAAAGGCACATGTGGTAAAGCCTAATTTCTTCTCGTCCAAGCGTAATGTAAACTCTTTTATTACACCACCACGTTTAATTTTTCCTATTCGCTGATGTATCGCAGCACTAGTGACACCAATAAAACTAGCTATATCCACTACTTTTATTCGGGCGTCTTTTATAAGATGTTTTAGTATTTTTTTATCTGTACTATCTAAATGAAAGTTCATAAGCTGTATTAATGTGAATTGATAACAAAAATATATTTAAATATTTATATATGGTTATTATGTGTAGCAAAATACATAAAAGCATTTAAAAAATATATTTAAATCACGATTATGGTTTAATAACTATATAGATTTGCTTCATAAATAATAATGATTATCATGAAAACATTTAAAAGAAGTTTAGCTAGTGAGCAATTAATCACTAAGTCAAAAGAAGTATTTGAAACTCAATTAAAACAACGCTTAAACTTAACTAAAGTAAATGCGCCTCTTTTTGTTTCTAAAGGATCTGGTTTTAATGATAATTTAAATGGAGTAGAAAAACCTGTTTCATTTCAATTAGATGGCATTGACCATGAAATTGTTCATTCTTTAGCGAAATGGAAACGTTGGTATTTAGGAGAATTAGAAGTCGAAATAGGTAAAGGAATAGTAACCGATATGAAAGCTATTAGGGCTGATGAAGAATTGACAAGTATACATTCACATTTGGTTGATCAATGGGATTGGGAAAAAGTTATTGCTAAAGAAGAACGCTCTCTTGATACTTTAATAGCTAACGGAACTGGAGTTTTTGAAGCGTTAAAAATTACAGAAAAAGAGATGGCAACTAAAATAGGAAGAGTAGTTAGTTTACCAGAATCCTTAAAAGTGTTGCATTCTGAAGAGTTATATTTAAAACATCCTGACTTAACGCCTAAGGAGCGTGAACATGCTATTGCAAAAGAGTTTGGAGCTGTTTTGTTAATTGGTATTGGTGATAAATTATCTAGTGGAGAAGTACATGATTTGAGGGCGCCAGATTATGATGATTGGACAACTAAAGACGCTCAAGGTAGACCAGGTATTAATGCTGATTTATTAGTGTGGGATTCTATTAGAGAGAAAAGTTTAGAAATTAGCTCAATGGGTGTTCGAGTTGATGAAAAGGCATTAGAGCTTCAGTTAAAACTAACTGGTCAGGAAAATAGAAAGGAATTACCTTTTCATTCAGCTTTATTAAAAGGAGAGTTACCATACACTATTGGTGGTGGAATAGGACAGAGTAGAGTAGCGATGTTTGTAAATAAAAGGGCCGAAATATCAACTGTTCAGCCTATATTTGCGACATATTAAAACAACAACACAATGACACTTGATCAATTACAATCACAATTTGAAGCTTTTAAAGCTAAAAATTTAGGATTAGATATGTCTAGAGGAAAGCCTAGTGCTGCTCAGTTAGACTTGTCTAATGCGCTTTTAGATGTTGTTACATCTAAAGATTATTTAAGTTCTCAAGGAACTGAAACAAGAAATTATGGAGGTTTAGATGGGCTTCCTGAGACTAAAGAATTATTTAAAGATTTCTTGGAGGTTTCTTCAGTGGATGAAGTCGTAATAGGAGGGAATGCCTCATTAACTATTATGCACGATATCATATCTAGAGGAATTACTCACGGTATGTGCGATAGTGTACAGTCCTGGGGGAAAGAGACTATTAAATTTATTTGCCCAGTTCCGGGTTATGACAGGCATTTTAGTATTTGCCAGCATTTCGGTATAGAGATGATTCCTGTTAGTTGTAATAACGATGGTCCAGACATGGATCAAGTTGAACAATTGGTAGCTAATGATGCTAGTATAAAAGGTATTTGGATAGTTCCCAAATATAGTAATCCAACTGGTTTAAGTTGTTCTGATGAAGTTGTAGATCGTTTAAGTGCAATGAAAACAGCAGCGAATGATTTTAGAATTTTTTGGGATAATGCCTATGCAGTTCATCATTTGTCAGAAGATAAAGATGTATTAAAAAATATTTTAGAAACTTGTAAGGCGGCTGGAAATGCTAATAGGCCATTTGTTTTATGCTCTACATCTAAGATAACTTTTGCTGGGGCAGGAATATCTGCAGTTGGAGGAAGTGTAGCAAATATGGACTGGTATAGAGGACATTTGTCCTTCTCTACTATAGGTCCAGATAAATTAAACCAAGTAAGGCATAATCGTTTTTTCAAGAATATAGAAGGTTTACATAACCATATGAAAAAGCATGCAACTTTATTAAAACCTCGTTTTGATAAAACATTATCTATTTTAGAAAGTGAATTAGGAGGAACAGGTTTAGCTACTTGGACTCAGCCTAAAGGTGGTTATTTTATTAGTTTTAATGTTCCTAATGGTTGTGCGAAAAGAGTTGTAGCTTTAGCAGCAGAAGCTGGAGTAAAGCTTACTGGAGCAGGAGCAACATATCCATATAAAAATGACCCTAATGATTCTAATATACGTTTAGCGCCATCATGTCCTACTGTTGAGGAAATAGAACAAGCTATGAAAGTTGTTTGTTTAGCTACGAAAATTACGGCTATAGAGGTTGGAGTTGTTAAAAATGCTGTTTTAAATAAATAAATTATATAAACTGAAAAAGGGATAAACTATTAATAGTTTACCCCTTTTTATTTTAAAGAACTTAACTTAAGAAGTTAATCTTCCTTTTAATCTTTTCTCTAATTTAATTTTAACTTCAGTAATCTTCTTCATGACATCCATCAAGTCAGAATCTTTAGTTTCCTTGTACACTTCGTTAATTCCTAAGACTAACTCTTTAGCTCTTTTTGAAGCTATAATTTTTTCATTTCTACTTTTGAATGATTTATAGTTTTCAACTAAATCGTCTGCTTCTTTTATTAAATTTTCTATTGTCATTTTAATGCTTAATTTTTATAGTTTTTAATATTAATAAAGATGTAGAGCTAAGTAAAGCTAACACTTTTTTTTAATATTCAAAGTTAATTTAGTATTAAGTTACTATATATTATAGACTTAACAAAATTTTATTCTCTTTATGTATTATAAATAAATATAATCTAGTACGAATAACTGTATTTTTTTTTAATTATGCCAACTTATTTTAAATTATAACAAAACTTTAATAAAAATATTATAAAAACTTAGCATTTAGTTCGGGTGTAGGGATTCTGCAACTTTCTTGCTTTCCGTACCATTTATACCTGTTTTTAGCAATATAATTATATACAAGATCTCGAATAGGCGAGGGAAGTATTAAAAACACACGTGTTAACTTCCAGAGTCCTGTAAATTCATTCATTATTTTAATAGCAGCGGTTGATTTAATGTAATACGCTTCGTTTGGAACATATAATATTATGGTATCAAGTGATTTGTTTTCTATGCCTAAGTATTCCTGAATAGTTTCTCCTAGGTTTGATTGTAGTGATACAAAACGGAATACATCTTGTTTATCATGAGCTATCACATAATTGATGGATGAATTACACAAGTTACAAACTCCGTCAAAAAGGATTATTTTTTTATTCTTAGGTAATTTGTCAAGCATAGTTAAAGGTACTCTTTTTTATTGTTTTCGTTAATTGAGGAGTTAAAGCTCTCTATTTTTTCATTCGCTGTACCAATTCCAGTTGTTCTAGTTTGCATTCTGAGGTAAAGAAACCATAATTCACAAACGCCTTCTTTTTTTCTATTTTTTCCAAATCTCCTACAGATCTACTATCAATTAAACGTACTCGATCTCCAACACGTAATACATGTTCAATTTTTGGTGGTTGTAAAGCAGCAATTTTCTTTTCTTCCACTTTTTTCTCACGGATGACAGCCACTTTTTCTTCCACTTCTTTTTTGATAACTGCTACTTTTTTCTTTTGAACAACGTTCTCTTTTTTAGTGAGCTTTTTACGTTTTGAATTTTCAACTTCAATCAGTTTTAAAAACTCTCCAATTAATGGTTTTTTTTGTCTGTTATTAAAATAGATAGCAGCCATTTTATCTACGCGATCACCAAGTGCAATAAGTTTTTGGTTGGAATCGTATAATTGCTGATAACTTTCCAGTTTATCTTGAATACGCTGATTTACTTTTTCAAGTTTCTCAGTTTCTAAACGCTTTTTGGATTCCTCAGTGGATAAAGTTTTGGTTGTTTTTTCTAATTTTGAGCGTTCTTTTTGCAATTTCGCGATGGTTCTATCAAACCTAACTTTACCACGCTCAACCTTTTTCTTAGCTTTGTTAATTAAACTAAACGGAATTCCATTTTTTTGTGCAACTTCAAAAGTAAACGAACTTCCGGGTTGTCCCAAGGCTAATTGATAAGTTGGTTCCAATGTTTTATTATCAAACATCATATTAGCATTGGTCATTTCTGGTAATTCATCAGCAAGAATTTTTAAATTTGCATAATGAGTTGTAATAACTCCAAAAGCATTACGCTCATAGAAAACTTCTAAAAAAGCTTCTGCTAAAGCTCCACCTAATTCGGGATCGGACCCTGTACCAAATTCATCAATTAAAAAAAGTGTTTTTGAATTACATTTCTTCAAAAATTTATTCATGTTCTTTAATCGATAACTATAAGTAGATAGCTGATTTTCGATTGATTGATTGTCACCAATATCTGTAAGTATGTTGTCAAACAGGCACATTTTACTGCGCTCATGAACAGGTACTAATAAACCTGATTGTAACATAACTTGTAATAATCCAATAGTTTTTAGAGTAATACTTTTTCCACCAGCATTTGGACCAGAAATAACAATTATTCGGTTACTATTATCTAATTCTATAGTTTGAGAAAATGTTTTAAATCCTTTTTCTTTATTTGCTATATATAATAGTGGATGAAAAGCGTCTCTAATATATAGTTCTCTTTCCGAAACTATTTCAGGTAAAATTGCATTCAGTTGTTTAGCATAAGCTGCTTTTGCAGCAACAACATCAATCAAAGTTAAGTATTCTTGATATTGAGCTAATAATGGTTGATAATCTCTTATAAAAGCTGTTAAAGATTTTAATATTTTAACAATTTCATTTCGCTCTCGATATTCTAAATCTTGTAATTCTCTACTAAGTTGTAGCGTAGCTTGAGGCTCAATGTATGCAATACTTCCAGTCCTGGAGTTTCCTAACAAAGACCCTTTAACTTTTTTACGATGCATAGCTGTAACGGCAAGCACTCTTTTATTGTCAATTACAGTTTCTCTAATATCATCTAAATAGCCTAAACCATTAAAATGAGTTAATGAACTCATGAAACTTTGGTTTATGCGTCCTTGCAATCCTTTTAATTGCCTTCGGATGTTCCCTAATTCAGCAGAAGCGGAATCTTTTACATCTCCAAATTTATCAATTATAGCATTTATAGCTTGTGTAATTACTTTGGTATACTCAACTTCAGAAGAGGTATCGTGTAGGCAAGGGTAATATTCTTTAAATTTCTTGAAATAGACCAATAATAAGTTTGAAGCTTCTGAAATTGTTTTGATTTTCCTAAAACTTTCTATTTCTAAAAAATAGTTTTCAATAGTTAAAGAAGAGAGTTCTTCAGATATATCATCAAAATAATGATTGGGTATAGTGTTGTCATTATCAAATGAAGATAAATACTCATTAGTATGATTTAAACTTATAGATAATTCTGTTTCATCAGAAAAAGGGATGATTTCTAATACTTGCTGCTTTCCTAAAATTGTTATAGCATGTCTGTGTACATGCTGTAGTACTTGCTGAAGTTCAAGATCTTCTAAGGTTTTTGGGTATATTGAAATCATTTGTAAAATTTGTTACGCAAAAATAAATTAAATTATATTCTTATAGGGGGTAGGGACAGAAATGTTTTAGGCGTTATAACTATAACAGATGTATAGTTTTGTATGAAAATTATAAAACTTAATATATATTTGTGAAAAAAATCCCCTGATTAATAATTAAATATCTAATTCTAAATTTTAGAAGCCATGAAAAACAGAGCTAGTAAAGGAATTGTACAACTATGCTGTGCAATTTTTACTTTATTTGTTTGTGCAACCGCTACAGCACAACAAACAGGAAAATTTACCTATCAAGGTAAAGAAATTAATTTACCGCCTGATGCAGTATTTAGACCAAGTTATTTTAAATTCCAAGATCACAGTGAGAAATTAAATACTGTAACAAATCAATCACTTGATAAAAATTTCATGTCTGATTTCTCTAAAGTAGATATACAAAATTTCAAGACAATCTATAAGGGAGAATATGCCTATTACCAAGAAGCCTTAGTTTATTTTGATAAATTATCAGATAAAGTTAACAAAGCGTTTTCTACAAAAGAACTTTGGTATATCTATATATATGATCAAGAATTAAAAAATAAACTACTTTATTTCTAAACGTTATGAAAATTAAAAAATTACTCTTTTTTGTAACGCTACTAGTAAGTAGTTTTACATTTTCGCAAGATTATATCATGGGGACAGATGTTGGAATACAAACAACATGTGCGGGAACATTTTATGATTCTGGTGGAGCATCTTCATTATATAGTGCTGATGAAGATTATACCATTACATTTTGTCCTGATTTGGTAACTAATCCAGGAGCTGTAATTCAAATTGAATTTACTCAATTTGACACAGAAGGTGCCGCTGGTGCATGTACTGATGTATTAAGCGTTTGGCATGCAAATAATAATACCGGAATAGTTACTTCTGAGCTTTGTGGTAATATGGGAGCAGGTGTTCCTTTTATCATTCAATCAGTTAGTCCTGATGGTTGTATAACATTTCAATTTACATCAAATAATACTTCTCAAAAAATTGGGTGGACTGGAAATATTAGTTGTTTTGTACCTTGTACAAAACCTGTTGCAAACCTTGTAGATGATAGTACTTTAGATGTTTGTGCACCATCTGCTAATCCTGCTGGAAATACAAATGTTTCTTTTGACGCTTCACCATCAACAACTGAAGCTGGTACTAATATAACATTTTATGACTGGGTTTGGGGAGACGGAACTAGTGAAACTACAACTACGCCAAATATAAATCATACTTATCCGGGAGTTGGAATATATCAAATGAGTTTTGTTGTTAGAAATGACAATACTTCCGATAGTGCTGATGGTTGTGTAAGTACTCCAAAATTAAAATTAATACGAATATTACCAGCGCCTATTTTTACTGGTACTATCGCTACGGAAACAGGAGCTAACGCTCCAGGAACAACAATAACAATTGATTGTGGAGACACAGTTGATTTAAGTGGATTGGTAACATCACAAACGGAAACACAAAACCCTCCGTCTTTAAATGCAGGAGTTACTCAACTTCCAGATATATCTAGTAGTACGAACCCTGTTAGTTATGAGTCTGAATTAGATTTTACAGGATTGTTTCCTGCTGGATCATTGGTTACAGCTGGTTGTTATCCTGTTTTGAATTTTGATATAGAACATACATATTCGGGTGATTTAATAATAGAATTAATAGCCCCTTCTGGAGAAGGAGTAGTTGTATATAACAAGCACGGTGGAACAACAAATTTTGGAGCATGTGCAAATCCTAACGACCCTGCTGTTGGTACCCCTCATGATCCTGGGTGTACTGCACCTTATGTTGTAGTTGCAACTGGTGGTGTAGCTTGGGGTGCTGCTGCAGCAACTATTGGAGCTCCACCAACAGCTAATGGAACATGTGCTGAATATACAGGTACTTGTCAAACAGGTCAATATTATATAGCCCAAACATATACTTCTACAAACCCATTTACTGCATTTATTGGAGCTCAAATGAATGGTATTTGGAAATTTAAGATTACGGATACTTTAGGTGTTGATAACGGTGTTTTAACTTCTTGGGGAATCAATTTCCCTGGATCTTGTTATGGAGATGTTGAAACAGTTACTCCTGATTTAATTGTTTCAGCAGTAAGTGGAGTTTGGTCACACACTGGAACTGGTCCAACTCTTCCTGCTCAAACTCCTACAAGTACAGTGGTTACAAACCCTGGACCTGATGGATGTCCAGCAGGAGCTACTTGTGAAGGTACAGAAATAACTAATAATTTAACTGTTGGTCCTTTTAGTACAGGGAATGAAACTTATGTTTATACATACACCGTTATTGACGAATTTGGATGTCAATATGAACAAGATATTACTATTAATGTTTCCGATAACTGTACACAATGTACCTTAGATTTATCTTCAGCTGTAGGAACAGATGCACAAAACATATGTGATGGAGCAATGATTGCGCCTATAACATATCTTGCAGGTAATGAAGTTACGAATGTCACTGTTGTAGGATTGCCTGTAGGTGTAACTGGTAGTTATGATACAATAGCAAGTACTTTTACTATTGTCGGTACTCCTACGGTTACTGGAGTATTTAATTATACAGTTTCTACGGTAGGTTGTTTAAATACTGTTGTTGTAGATGTTCAAGGAACTATTACAGTTACGGATATTCCAGTAGCAAATGCAGTAGTAGACTTACGTTTATGTGATACTGATAATAACGGAAGTGAATCATTTGATTTTACTGCTCAAACAGTAGCAGTATTAAATGGTCAAACAGGAATGACAGTTTCTTATTATAACAGTCAAGTAAATGCAGATGCTGGAACAGCAACTGGATTAATTACTAGTCCATATGTAAATACTACAGATCCTGAAACAATATTTATCAGAGTAGAGAATGATGTTAACACTACATGTTTTGCAACAACCTCTTTCACAATAGATATTGATCCTAGTCCAATCGCAAACGCAGTAGCAAATCCAGAAATGAGATTATGTGATGTAGGAGCAGATGGAACAGAAGTATATGATTTAGTAGCAGCTTTTGAAGCTGAAGTAGTTGGAACACAAACAAACACTACCGTTACTTATTATGACGGAAACAATGTTGTTATCGCGACTCCAAATGCATATGCTGGAACATTAGCACAAGAAATAATTACAATAGAGGTTGATTATAATGATGCAGCCAATGTTTGTGCTGTAGCAACAACTACTGTTACTATTTTCTTAGATGCAATTCCAGTAGCAAACGCAGTAGTAGACTTACGTTTATGTGATACTGATAATAACGGAAGTGAATCATTTGATTTTACTGCTCAAACAGTAGCAGTATTAAATGGTCAAACAGGAATGACAGTTTCTTATTATAACAGTCAAGTAAACGCAGATGCTGGAACAGCAACTGGATTAATTACTAGTCCATATGTAAATACTACAGATCCTGAAACAATATTTATCAGAGTAGAGAATGATGTTAACACTACATGTTTTGCAACAACCTCTTTCACAATAGATATTGATCCTAGTCCAATCGCAAACGCAGTAGCAAATCCAGAAATGAGATTATGTGATGTAGGAGCAGATGGAACAGAAGTATATGATTTAGTAGCAGCTTTTGAAGCTGAAGTAGTTGGAACACAAACAAACACTACCGTTACTTATTATGACGGAAACAATGTTGTTATCGCGACTCCAAATGCATATGCTGGAACATTAGCACAAGAAATAATTACAATAGAGGTAGATTATAATGATGCAGCCAATGTTTGTGCTGTAGCAACAACTACTGTTACTATTTTCTTAGATGCAATTCCAGTAGCAAACGCAGTAGTAGACTTACGTTTATGTGATACTGATAATAACGGAAGTGAATCATTTGATTTTACTGCTCAAACAGTAGCAGTATTAAATGGTCAAACAGGAATGACGGTTTCTTATTATAACAGTCAAGTAAATGCAGATGCTGGAACAGCAACTGGATTAATTACTAGTCCGTATGTAAATACTACAGATCCTGAAACAATATTTATCAGAGTAGAGAATGATGTTAACACTACATGTTTTGCAACAACCTCTTTCACAATAGATATTGATCCTAGTCCAATCGCAAACGCAGTAGCAAATCCAGAAATGAGATTATGTGATGTAGGAGCAGATGGAACAGAAGTATATGACTTAGTAGCAGCTTTTGAAGCTGAAGTAGTTGGAACACAAACAAACACTACCGTTACTTATTATGACGGAAACAATGTTGTTATCGCAACTCCAAATGCATATGCTGGAACATTAGCACAAGAAATAATTACAATAGAGGTTGATTATAATGATGCAGCCAATGTTTGTGCTGTAGCAACAACTACTGTTACTATTTTCTTAGATGCAATTCCAGTAGCAAACGCAGTAGTAGACTTACGTTTATGTGATACTGATAATAACGGAAGTGAATCATTTGATTTTACTGCTCAAACAGTAGCAGTATTAAATGGTCAAACAGGAATGACGGTTTCTTATTATAACAGTCAAGTAAATGCAGATGCTGGAACAGCAACTGGATTAATTACTAGTCCGTATGTAAATACTACAGATCCTGAAACAATATTTATCAGAGTAGAGAATGATGTTAACACTACATGTTTTGCAACAACCTCTTTCACAATAGATATTGATCCTAGTCCAATCGCAAACGCAGTAGCAAATCCAGAAATGAGATTATGTGATGTAGGAGCAGATGGAACAGAAGTATATGATTTAGTAGCAGCTTTTGAAGCTGAAGTAGTTGGAACACAAACAAACACTACCGTTACTTATTATGACGGAAACAATGTTGTTATCGCAACTCCAAATGCATATGCTGGAACATTAGCACAAGAAATAATTACAATAGAGGTTGATTATAATGATGCAGCCAATGTTTGTGCTGTAGCAACAACTACTGTTACTATTTTCTTAGATGCAATTCCAGTAGCAAACGCAGTAGTAGACTTACGTTTATGTGATACTGATAATAACGGAAGTGAATCATTTGATTTTACTGCTCAAACAGTAGCAGTATTAAATGGTCAAACAGGAATGACGGTTTCTTATTATAACAGTCAAGTAAATGCAGATGCTGGAACAGCAACTGGATTAATTACTAGTCCGTATGTAAATACTACAGATCCTGAAACAATATTTATCAGAGTTGAGAATGATGTTAACACTACATGTTTTGCAACAACCTCTTTCACAATAGATATTGATCCTAGTCCAATCGCAAACGCAGTAGCAAATCCAGAAATGAGATTATGTGATGTAGGAGCAGATGGAACAGAAGTATATGATTTAGTAGCAGCTTTTGAAGCTGAAGTAGTTGGAACACAAACAAACACTACCGTTACTTATTATGACGGAAACAATGTTGTTATCGCGACTCCAAATGCATATGCTGGAACATTAGCACAAGAAATAATTACAATAGAGGTTGATTATAATGATGCAGCCAATGTTTGTGCTGTAGCAACAACTACTGTTACTATTTTCTTAGATGCAATTCCAGTAGCACAGCAGCCTGTAGAAATGAGACAGTGTGATGTAGCTCCATTTAATGAAGAAACATTTGACTTAACAGCTCAAAACACAGTTATATTGGGAGGTTTAGATCCTGCATTATTTACGATAAGCTACTATACTGTAGATGTCACAAATACGCAAATTGCAATTACTGACCCTACTGCATATGTAGTTAGTCTTCCATTATTATCACAAGAGATATTTGCAACAGTATCTAATAATGGTAATTCAATTTGTGATGGGACTACTAGTTTTTATGTTTTCAGAGATCCAATTTATAACGCAGCTGTCGCTCAAGATCTTTTAAATTTAGAAGCTTGTGATGATAATAGCCCAGGTGACCTTCTGGAAGTTTTTAACTTAGATGCGCTAATCCCAACCATTTTAGGGAGTATTGTTACTACCGCTGACGCAACAGTTACTTTTTATCAAAATCAAGCAGATGCTGATGTAAATAATACTGCCAATGCATTAACAGGTACTAACGCATTGACATCAGGAACACAAACAATTCATTACACTATTTCAAATAATGATAATGTTGATTGTTTTTCTTCTGATTTATTTGAAATAGTGGTTTATCCACTACCAACATTGCCTTTGATTACAAATACTGTAGCATATTTATATCAAGAATGTGATACTGATTTAATTGATGGGTTGACTGTGTTTGATAACTTTGATGATCAAACAGCGTTAATTATTGGAACTAATAATTATACGGTAACGTATCACTTAACTCAAGCTTTTGCTCAAGCAAATACCGATGTGGTTACGAATGGCTTCATGAATACTATACCTGTAAATCAGCCAATAGGAGTTCGTATTGAAGATCCTATAACAGGATGTGTAAATACAATGGAATTAATGCTTGAAGTAGTTACTGCTCCTCAAGGACCATTAGCGCCATTACCTGCATTAACATATTGTGATACTGATAATGATGGATTCGGATTTTTCGACTTAACAACTTTAGAAACTGCTGTAACAAGTGGAATCAGTGGAGTTAGTGTAGAATTCTTTGAAACTACAGGAGAAGCAGATTTAGGTGTAGGAGCTATTAACACTTCAACTTTATATCAAAATATTGATACAGATGGAAGTGGGACAGGATACACACAAGTGATCTACGCTCAATTAACTTTAGATGGATTTACATCTCCTTTAGATTGTTATACATTGGTACCAATTACTTTATTGGTAATCGATAGTCCGGAATTACTAAGTACGGATCTTGTTTATAAACAATGTGAAGAAGAGCCTAATATTACTGATGGATTTGTATCTTTTGATTTAACATCATTTGAACAATCACATTTATATACTGTAATATTAAATAATGCAGGTGGAGATACGAGTGTGTTAAACCAGTATTCAGCTACTTATTATACTCAAGTAGATGCTTCTGGAAATCCAGTACCTGGATCTATAATACCAAATCCAAATGCTTATGAGAATACAAGCACACCAGATCAGCTTATTTATGTAAGTGTAGAACATGTTGGAGACGCTACAGTTGTTCCTTCAATACCTGCAACTGGATGTTCAACAATAAAAGCAATAACGTTACATGTTGATTTATTACCATCAACAATATATACTCCATATGTTTTATGTGATGACGATAGTGCAGATGGTAAACTTGATTTTGATTTGACATTAGAGCCTTATTATTCTCATTTAATAGATGGAGCAACAGATGTATCTGTAGATTTTTACACCACTTTAGCAGCAGCTGATTTTGGGTCAACTTCTGCAGCAGAATATATTGATACTCCAACATCTTATGAAAATGAATTTAACCCACAATCAGTATTTGCAAGGGTTTATAATTCAAGTACAGGTTGTTATGCTATCGAAATAATGCATTTAGAAGTTTCACCAAATCCAACACCATTAAGTACGATAGATATCCAAGATCAATTAGGAAATAATGGAGTGATGGAAGAATGTGACGGAAACGTTGATGGTTCTGGAACTATTTCAGAACAAATTGCAACATTTGATTTAACATTATGGGAAACTCAAATTTTAAATAATGAAAGTGGTGTATCTGCGGCATACTATACTAATATAGATGAAGCAGAAGCTGGAACAAGTTCAATTACAAATCCAGCAACATATAATAACATTGCTAATCCACAAACTATTTATGTAAGTGTGATTAATGATGGTTCAGGAATAGCTAACGCATCAAGTACCGGTTGTTATACAATTGTATCATTTGAATTATATGTGCCTGTACCGGAAGTTACTATAACTGCTAGTAAAGATGTAATTTGTGTAGATGCTAATGGAGTTCCATTAACAAATACCGATTTACCTGTATTAACAGCTAATGCCTTACCATCAGCGCCATATGATTACCAATGGATGTTAAACGGAGTAACAATTCCAGGAGCAACAAACCAAAGTTTAACGGTTACAGAATCTGGAGACTATACAGTTTCAGCTTCTGGACCTACAGATTTTGATTGTATCAATGTGTCAGCTGTCGTTACTATTGAAGTATCAGGAGTGCCTGATGGATTTAACGGAAATGTAACTACAACTGCATTTGCAGATTCACATCAAATAGTAGCAGAAGCAACATCAACTATTCCGGGAATCGAATTCTGGTACAGTTTAGACGGAGCAGAAGCAACAACTGACGGAACCTTTGATAATGTATTACCAGGAACTCACATTGTAACAATATCTGATGGTGAAAACTGTTGGACAGAAGATGTGAATGTTACCATTATAGATTACCCACATTTCTTTACACCAAACGGTGATGGAGTAAATGACACATGGGCAATTATTGGTCAAGAAGGAATTCCAATATCACAGATTTACATTTTCGACAGATTTGGTAAATTGTTAAAGCAATTAGATCCAGATAGTGAAGGATGGGATGGAATGTATAACGGTACTCAAATGCCGGCATCTGATTACTGGTTTAAAATTATGTACATAGAAGGAGATGATAGTACTCAAAAAGAGTTTAAAGCACATTTCTCTCTAAAAAGATAATACCAATATTACAAATTAAAAAAGCCTCACAAATTGTGAGGCTTTTTTTATGTTTGTTATCCATTAAAATGTTAAATAATGGATATAAGTTGTACTTTAGTTTTATGGATAAATACGAGAATAAACTTACTGAGTTATCGCTACGTTTGAATAAGCTTATTCGGAATCAACAATTTTTCAATACAGAAATACAACAACTTAAAAAAGAAATTTCTGATTTAAATAATGCCTCTGTCACAGAAGATGTTCCTTTGGAATCAAAAGTAATTAAACCCTTAGTTGAGCAATCAAGAAATGTTTATAAAACAATTGAACCTAAAGAAAAGATATTCGCAGCAGAAAATATAAAACCATCTATATTTGATTTCTTACCAAAAAACAAAGATGATTGGGAAAGTTTTATTGGAGGTAATATAATTAACAAAATCGGGATTTTAATTACTGTTATCGGTATAGCAATTGGTGCAAAATATTCTATTGATAAAGGATGGGTTACACCATTAATGCGAATTATAATAGGATATCTTTGTGGGGGTACATTATTAGGTTTTGCTTTTAAATTAAAGCCTAAGTACAAAACATTTAGTGCGGTTTTGTTAAGTGGTGCAATTGCAGTACTATATTTCATTACTTTTTTTGCTTATAACGAGTATGAGTTACTGCCACAATTTTTGGCTTTCGCACTAATGACACTAACCACTGCGTTTGCTGTATTTTCTGCTATTAAATACAATGAAAAAATAATTGCTATTTTAGGGTTAGTAGGTGCATATGCTGTACCTTTTTTATTAAGTAACGAATCTGGAAAAGTAGCTGTTTTGTTTAGTTATGTAACCTTAGTGAATATTGGTATTTTAGTTGTGGCCTATAAAAAGTACTGGAAACTATTGTATTATATTGCTTTTGGATTTACATGGTTAATATTTTTATCATGGTTTAATTTAGATTATAAAACTGATTCTCATTTTAGTTTAGGCTTACTTTTCTCTACAATATTTTTCTTGTTATTTTATGCAACTTTTTTGATTTATAAACTTCAACGAAAAGAACTTTTTGTTGCAACAGATGTATTTTTAGTTATTGCAAATTCGTTTCTATATTACTTTGTAGGTTATGCAATATTAAATGGAGCAGAAAATAGTGAACCGTACTTAGGGCTGTTTACAGTATTCAATGCATTAGTTCATTTTGTAATTGGGGCTTATATTTTCAAACAAAAGTCACAAGAAAAAGGATTGTTTTATTTAGTTTTAGGAATGGTATTGGTGTTTTTAACAATAGCTATACCAGTTCAACTTGATGGTGGTTGGGTTACAGTATTATGGACAGGTGAAGCAGTATTGTTATTTTGGATTGGACGAACTAAAAACATTTTCATGTATGAGAAAATGGCTTACCCTTTATTTTTTATTGCCTTCTTTTCTTTATTAGAAGATTGGTCAAGTGGGTATTCATCATATTATTATGATGATAAAATCACCACAATAATAAATACTCAATTTTTAACCTCAATTTTATTTATTGGAGGATTTTCATATATGACTTGGTTGTTTTTTACAACATCGAAAGAGCACGCTAAAAAATCATGGATGACTAATGTAGTTGCAATTGCATTGCCAAGTATATTAACCATAGCTAGCTATTTTGCTTTTAAACTAGAAATAAACAACTATTTCAATAATTTATTAAGTGATTCAAAAATTAGTTTGGGAAGTGAATCTGGAGGGAGTGTCAATAATTATAATTTAAGATATTTTGAAACAATATGGGAGCTTAATTATACTTTAATATTTGTGAGCCTTGTTTCATTATTTAGTGTTATTAAATTAAAAAAAGCAATTACAAACCTAATATCATTAGTATTGATCGGAATCGGAATATTGATGTTTCTAACAGTGGGATTGTATACTTTAAGTGAATTGCGTGAAACTTATATATTAGATGATTCAGAATATTTTACCGTTTCTCAATTTTATATAAGTATTAGATACGTAACTTATTTATTTGTTAGTGCTTTGGTTTATGTGCTTTTAAAATACTTAAAACCATTAGCTGAATTTAATATGATAAAACGATTTATTGATCTTTTTTTACATCTTGCATTGTTATGGGTGGTTACTAGTGAGTTAATTCATTGGCTAGATTTATCAGGGTCTAAAAGTCAGTATAAACTTGGAATAAGTATATTATGGGGAGTATATGCTTTAGTGTTTATATGTATTGGTTTATGGAAGAAAAGGAAATTACTTCGCTTTGGTGCTATGGCATTATTTGCGGTAACATTATTAAAACTATTTTTCTATGATATCGCACATTTGTCAACTATATCAAAAACAATTGTACTAATTTTACTGGGTGTATTGCTATTAATAATTTCATTTCTATATAATAAATTTAAGGATAGGTTAGAGGTAGAAAATAATACTGTTGATGATGTTAAATAAAAAGATGAAGACGATTAAGTTCAGTTTGTATCTGCTAGTTTCAATAATCGGTTTAAATACGGGTTATGCTCAAATGAATAGTCATTCGTATAAAAGTGAGTTGAAAGGAGTAAAAGCAAATTGGCATAGTTTACAATTACCGAAAGATTATTTCGAAAACTGTAAAAAAGATTTTAGTGATATTAGAATATACGGAATAACAGCTACTGATACAATAGAAGCTCCGTATGTATTGAATACATTAAGATCAGTGAACCCGTTAAGTGCGAATCAAAAGGCGTTTTCCATTGTAAATAAAGTTACTGGAGAGAATGGTTATAGTGTTACACTTGAAAACAGTGATAGGAAGAGTCTAAATAAAATTCAACTAGCTATAAATGATAGTAATTATGATTATACAGTTGAGATAGAAGGGAGTAATGATCAATTGAAATGGCTTTCAGTAAATGATAGTATTCGAGTATTACGTATTAAAAATAAACATATTGATTTTAACCATTCTCATTTAAACTTCGACCCAATCAATTTTCCGTTTATCAAATTAACTTTTAAAAACAGTAAAAAGGTAAACTTACAGAATGTTTCTTTTACAGAGTTTGCCGAGATAAAAGAGCATTATATAAAACATAAATTATCATACACTACTAAGGAAGATAAAAAGCTAAAACAAACTATTATTCATGTTAAGCTGCCATATAAAACTCCTGTAACAAAAGTTGCTTTAGTAATTGAAAGTCAATTTGATTATTACAGAACTATGCGTATTGAGGCACTTCAAGATAGTGTTGTAGCTGAGAAAGGGGTGTTGTATAATTATAAAAACTTGCATCATCAAAATATAAGTTCTTTTAAAAATACATATCAAGATTTTGGAAATCAGAATAAGAATGATTTTGTACAGCAATTAAAAATAACAATTTCAAATCATGACAATACACCTTTATTAATAAAAGGAGTGGAAGTACAGTCTAATCCTATTGAAATAAGTGCTCGTTTTGATAATTTTAATGCTAAATATTATCTAGTTTCAGGAAATGAAAAAAGTCAAAAACCAAACTACGATATTGTAAATTTCACAAAACAAATACCAAAGGAATTAGCTGAATTGAAAGTGGGGAAAGTTCAGTATATAAAAATTAATAATGAAGATAAGAAACAGTTAAAAGAATCCTTCTTTACTAATAAATTACTCTGGGCTGTATTATTAGTTATTATCATATTCTTAGGTTATTTTACTTACAAAATGTTAAAAGAGGATTAATGGATTTAAAACTAAATTCTTCATGGGAAACGCAGTTACTACCTGAGTTTGAGAAAGAATATTTTAAAAAACTAAGTAATTTTATTGCTAACGCATATAAAAGTAATATCTGTTTTCCTGAGCAAGATCAAATATTTTCAGCATTCAATAATTGTGATTTTGATACTGTAAAAGTAGTACTCATTGGTCAAGATCCTTATCATGGAAAAGGACAAGCAAACGGACTTTGTTTTTCGGTGCATAATGGAATAAAACATCCACCATCATTAGTTAATATATTTAAGGAATTAACTGTAAATTATAATAGTTTATATCCAGCTACTGGTGATTTGACAGCTTGGGCACAACAAGGAGTATTATTGCTAAATGCGACACTAACCGTAGAGGAATCGAAAGCAGGAAGTCATCAAAAACAAGGTTGGGAAACATTTACAGATGCTGTAATTAAGCAAATATCAGATGAGAAAGAAAATGTTGTCTTTTTGCTCTGGGGTGGTTATGCACGTAAAAAAGTGAAATTGATTGATGAAACAAAACATTGTATTTTAGAAACAGGTCATCCGTCACCACTAAGCGCTAATAGAGGCTATTGGTTTGGAAATGAGCATTTTTTAAAAACAAATACTTATTTAAAATCTAAAGGTATATCAGAAATCGATTGGTTATTATAAACTATATATCAATTCTTCATAAGCAACTTTCCTTGGGATGATATCTAGATCTAATAATCTATCTTGAATTTTAGTAACGGTTTTTCTATCCAAATTTTCTTGTGACCATTCTGTAATTCCTAACCATTCTTGAACATCTTCTAATTTCTGATCATATCTGTGAGAAATCATTCTATCAATACTTGGGATCATTTTAAACTCTTCAGTAGTATCGTTTATAATTTCAAGAATATCTTTAATAATAGATTCATTTTCTTCTAAAACATCATTTCGTACAGCTATTACAAAACAAGGCCAAGGAGTAGGGCAGTGGTCAACTACTCTAAAAGTACCGTTATCAACATAAGGTTTTGTGGTGAATTTTTCCCACATAAAGTAATCACCAATACCATTAGGTAATCCAAGTACAGCGCCATCTAGATTTTTAATAACTTCAAAATCTAAATCTTCTTTTGAATTCCATCCGTTTTTTTCAGCATTTACGTAAGCCATTAAATGTGATCCTGATCCGTAACGACTAATAGCAGCTTTTTTTCCTTTAAGATCATCAATGGTCTTATAAGAAGAATCATTAGCCACATGAACTCCCCAAATTAAAGGAGATTTAGTATAGATTTGAACAATTTTACATTCATTACCATCAATAATATCGCGAATAATTCCTTCAGTAAGGATCACAGCCATATCAATTTCTTTATCGCGTAAAGCTTTACACATTTGACCAGTTCCACCAAAGAAATCATGCCAACGTAAATTAATATCTTTTTCATGATAGGATTTATCACGTAAAGTTAAATACCAAGGTAAATTGAAATGCTCAGGAACTCCACCTATTTTGATGTTTTTCATAGTATTAAGCTGCTTGAATATAGTTGTTTAGTTTCGTAAACCATTCTTCTTGATTGTTTACTGAAAACTTATATGTTGTATTATCTTTTAACGTAAGAAGAATTCCAGAATTAAATATTTTTGCAAGTTTAGTTTTATCAACTGAAGTTACATCTGCTGGATCAATACTTGTTGTTCCGCTTTGAATATTAAATTTATGAGAAACAAATAATATGCGTTTGTTTGTGATGAATAGTTTTCCGCCAACACCTTCTTTTCCTTTCACCTGATTAGCGCCTCCGTCATAAAGAATCTCTTCAGGAGAGACGATGATATTTTCCACAGCTAAATCAACTTTTTTAGATAATTTCCTAGCTGTCCTTCTCATAATATATGGAAAGAAAAACACATAAAATACTCCCATAACAACACCTTGAATGATGATGCTTTTATAATCAGGAATATCTCCAGCCATTTTATCGACCCCTAAAAGTAAGAGTGCGTGTAATATTGACATTGCAACTCCAAATATAATTTTATGTTTCCACGTAAATTGTGTCATAATATTTTATGCTGTTATTTTATCTAAACAATATACAATTAAATCATCAACCAATTTGTCAGAGTTTTCAGAGAATTCACCAGTAGCTCTGTTGGCTAATATAGCATTCATAGATACTGCTTTGTGTCCTAATAATTTAGATAAACCATAGATACCGGCAGTTTCCATTTCTAAATTAGTAATTTGTTTTCCTTCAAAATTAAAATCAGCTAATTTATCATTCAATTGGTTATCCTGCAAACTCAAACGTAAAACACGTGATTGAGGTCCATAAAAACCAACGTTTGTAGCTGTAAAACCGTTAATAACCTTATCTGACTTAAATTTACTTCCTAATGACTCGTCATAAGCAACAACATATGGGTCAGATTTCTCTTTAGCCCAATTAGTCTGATCCATTAATGCTTTGGATAATGCAATATCTTGCACATGTTTACTGTCATAAAAATGTAGTAAGCTATCAAATCCAACGGCAAGCTCAGATATTAAAAATGAATCAATTGCAATAGATTCTAAAATCGATCCAGAAGTACCAATTCTTATAATATCCAATGATGTATGTTCGGGCTTTATTGTACGAGTTTTAAAATCAATATTTACTAAAGCGTCTAATTCATTAAACACAATATCAATATTGTCTGTACCAATACCTGTAGAAATAACGGTTATACGTTTTCCTTTATAAATACCTGTTTCGGTTTTAAACTCTCTTTTTTGTTTAGATATTTCAATAGTGTCAAAATATTTTGTGACACTTGAAACTCGATCAGGGTCACCAACAGTAATAATAGTGGTAGCTAGATCTTCAGGAAGAATATTTAAATGGTAAATACTCCCATCAGGATTTATGATTAATTCAGATTCTTTTATAGTCATTTTAGTAGTGTTGATTGATGATAAAGTCATGGTTGTTTTTTAACCACCAACTCTTTTTACTTTAAAGCCTTTAGTAATTAATAATTCCATAATGGTATCACGGTAATCACCTTGTATAATAATAGTATCATCTTTAAAACTACCACCAACACTAAGTTTTTGTTTCAGTTCTTTAGCTAGTAATTTAAAATCAGCTGTTGCTCCAGTGTATCCATCAATTATAGTAGTTGGTTTCCCTTTGCGCTTTTCATATTTACATAATAAAGGCTCTTCCTGCATCCAAATCGTTGTCTTTTCAGAAGTAGAAGAAGGTGCTTCGGTCTCTTTATGCTCCGGGAATAAGTTTTTTAACTGATCTTTAAAATCCATGTTATATGTGTTCTAAAACTAAATGCTAGTAGTTTAGTGATAACTACTAGCATTTATAAATTATATAATTATTTTTTAATTAACCCAAGTTCTATTAATCTCTCATTTAAGAAATCTCCTGCGGTAATATCTTCAAATCCTTTAGGATTGTCTTCAGTTATACAGTTATCTAGGCAATTCAAAGGCATCTCACTTACTGGATGCATGAAAAACGGTATAGAATAGCGTGAAGTTCCCCAAGATTCTTTCGGAGGATTTACAACACGGTGTATAGTTGATTTCAAACGATTGTTTGAATGACGCGATAACATGTCACCAACATTTATTACTAACTCATCTGGTTGTGCAATAGCATCATGCCAATCACCATTATGATCTTGTACTTGTAAACCTTTACCATGAGCACCCATTAATAAGGTAATCAAGTTAATATCACCATGTGCGGCAGCACGAACTGCATTTTTTGGTTCTTCAGAAATAGGTGGGTAGTGAATCGGACGTAAAATACTATTTCCGTTTTTAATGTAATTATCAAAGTAAAACTCATCTAAGTCTAAAAACAAGGCTAATGCACGTAGTACATAAACTCCTGTTTTTTCTAGCATTTTATAAGTTTCTTTACCTACAGCGTTAAATTGAGGTAATTCATTTACGCTAACATTTTCAGGATATTCAGCTGCTAAAGCTGGATTATCTTCTACATATTGTCCAAAATGCCAAAATTCTTTTAAATCACCTTCTTTTTTTCCTTTAGCTGATTCTTTTCCAAAAGAGATATAACCACGTTGTCCTCCAATACCTTCAATTTCATAAGAACGCTTTGTTTCTACAGGTAAAGTAAAGAAGTTTTTAATTTCACCATATAAATTGTCAACTAAAGTTTCACTTAAAAAATGTCCCTTTAAGGCTACAAAACCAATGTCTTCATATGCTTTTCCGATTTCATTAATAAACTTTTGTTTTCTTGTTTCGTCTCCTGATAAAAAATCAGCTAGGTTAACACTAGGTATATTTTGCATTTTTCGAATTTCTTAAAATAGTTAATAACTTTAATTTAGTAAAACACTTGAAGCCCCAAAAATAAGAAAAAACAAGCAGTTATCATAAAGTTATAAGCAAGGGAGTTATTAACAATTCGCAAAAAAATTGCATACGTTTTGATACTAGTATAATTTTCGTCATTTTTGATGTATAAAGTTTGATACATGATGACTACAATTACAGAAAAAACTCCAATAACGTTTGATAGAAAAAATATTTCTAACGAAACCTTATTGAATTTATATAGCGCAATGTTAAAACCTCGAATGATAGAGGAGAAAATGTTAATTTTATTGCGTCAAGGAAGAATATCAAAATGGTTCTCAGGAATAGGTCAAGAAGCAATCTCAGTTGGGGTTACTTCAGTACTTAGTAAAGAGGAATATATTTTACCTATGCACCGTAATTTAGGTGTATTTACTACTCGTGAAATTCCTTTAGATAGATTATTCTCGCAATGGCAAGGGAAAGCAAATGGTTTTACAAAAGGTAGAGATCGTAGTTTTCATTTCGGAACGCAAGAATTTAATATTGTTGGAATGATTTCTCACTTAGGACCACAATTTGGTTTAGCTGATGGAATTGCATTAGGAAATCTTTTAAAAGACAATAAGCAAGTTTGTGCTGTTTTTACTGGTGATGGAGGAACAAGTGAAGGAGATATCCATGAAGCCTTAAATGTTGCTTCTGTGTGGAGTTTACCAGTACTTTTTTGTATTGAAAATAACGGGTATGGATTATCTACTCCAGTTAGCGAGCAATTTAATTGTGAACATTTAGCTGATAGAGGTAAGGGATACGGTATGGAAAGCCATATCATTGATGGTAACAATATTTTAGAGGTATATACTAAGGTGAATGCTTTGGTAGAGGATATGCGTGTTAATCCGCGTCCTGTTTTACTAGAATTCAAGACCTTCAGAATGCGTGGACATGAAGAGGCTAGTGGTACAAAATACGTTCCTCAAGACTTAATGGATGCCTGGGCAATTAAAGATCCTATTGAAAATTTCAAGACTTACTTAGAAACTGAAGGTGTTTTAAATGATACTATTGAAGAAGCTTTAAGAGAACAATTCAAGCAAGAGATTAATGATAATTTAAAGCTAGCTTTTGATGAGCCAGCTATTGAAGTTGATTTAAGTAATGAGTTAAATGATGTGTTTCAATCACACGAATATCAACATGTTGAAAAAAATAACGAAACAGAAAATATTCGTTTAGTAGATGCCGTTTCTAAAGGATTACGTCAGTCCATGGAGAAACATGATGACTTAGTTATCATGGGGCAAGATGTTGCTGAATATGGAGGTGTTTTTAAAATTACCGATGGTTTTGTAGAAGCCTTTGGAAAAGATAGAGTGCGTAATACACCAATTTGTGAATCTGCAATAGTTGCTGCAGCTTATGGTTTATCAGTAAGCGGAATTAAATCGGTTATGGAAATGCAATTTGCCGATTTTGTATCTTCTGGATTTAACCCGATTGTAAACTTATTAGCAAAATCTCATTATAGATGGGGTCAAAATGCCGATGTAGTTGTGCGTATGCCTTGTGGTGCTGGTGTTGGAGCTGGACCGTTCCACTCACAAACAAATGAAGCTTGGTTTACAACTGTACCTGGATTAAAGGTAGTTTACCCTGCTTTTCCTGCAGATGCAAAAGGTTTATTAGCTACGTCAATTGAAGATCCTAATCCTGTAATGTTCTTTGAGCACAAAGCATTGTATAGAAGTGTGTATCAAGATGTACCTACTGATTATTATACTATTCCGTTAGGAAAAGCAAGCATATTAAAAGAAGGTACTGATATTAGTATCATTACTTTCGGTGCTGGTGTACATTGGGCTTTGGAAACATTAGAAAATAATCCTGATATTTCTGCAGATTTAATCGATTTAAGAACCTTGGTTCCTTTAGACAAAGAAGCAATTTTTAATTCAGTTAAAAAGACAGGAAAAGCAATCATATTACAAGAAGATAACGAGTTTGGTGCATTTGGTTCTGATTTATCAGCACTAATTATGGAAAACTGTTTTGAATCTCTTGATGGGCCTGTAAAACGAGTATCAAGTATAGAGACACCAATACCTTTCTTACCAACTTTAGAAAAACAATATTTAGCTAAGGATAGATTTGAAGAAGAATTAAGAAACTTGTTAGCGTACTAATCTTAAGTTAAAGAACTCACAAAATAAAAGCCGCAAGTGTATTGCGGCTTTTAATTTTTGTATATTTAATCCGTGAAATTTTTAGTAACCATATTCGCTTTAATAATACTTGTACCACCGGCTCAAGCACATGTTGATGTGATGGCTTTTGATGCTGTTGAATTGCATGCGGATGAGGATTATTATAATGAAGCTCATCAAGCCGATCATCATGGTCATGAAAATGATACTGAAAACGAAACAGAGCATCATCATCACTGTACCATGCTTGGTATAACTTACGCTATCATAAACTCTATTAATAGTTATGCTTTGTTTATTACTACGGAACAAAAGCAAATAATAGTAAGTTACGATAATCTTCATGAGAATAGTTATCTAAATAACCTATTTCAACCTCCACAACTGTCTTAATTGAATAGTTATCATTTTCCTATATATCGGAAAATTTAACTTTTATGCTTCTATAATTACTGAAGCTAGATGATTTTCAATTAATTTCAATCAAAAATAGATATGATAACAAGCCCTTGATTTAACTATTAAGAGACTCTTATCCCTATTTTTCAATAAAATACACATGATTAATAAACTTATTGAGTTTTCAATCAATAACAAATTTGTTATTGCATTGTTTACACTAGCGCTTATTGTTGGCGGAATTTACAGCGTTAAGCAAGTACCTGTAGATGCTGTACCAGACATTACCAACAATCAAGTACAAATAATTACCCAAGCACCAAACTTGGGAACAGAAGATATTGAGCAATTTGTTACTTATCCAGTAGAGGTAGCTGTTGCTAACTTACCTGAAGTAACCGAAATACGTTCTATATCACGTTTCGGATTATCCGTAGTAACCATCGTTTTTAGTGACGATTTGGATACTTATTTGCCAAGACAGTTGGTTTCTGAAAAACTAACGGAGATAAAAGCAAACATTCCAGAAGGTTTTGGAACTCCTTTTATGGGGCCAATTTCTACAGGATTAGGGGAGATTTATCAATATACGTTAGAAGTTGCGCCAGAATTTAAAAATAAATATGATGCAACTGAATTACGTACCATACAAGACTGGATTATTCGCCGACAAATGGCAATGGTTCCTGGGGTAGTGGAAGTAAATGCTTTTGGAGGTAATGCTAAACAGTATGAAGTTAGTATCGATCCGAATGAGTTAAAAGCCATCGGGTTAACTATAAACGATGTCTATAAAGCTTTAGAAAATAACAACCAAAATACTGGTGGAGCATATATTGAAAAGAATCATCAAGCAAATTTTATTCGTGGTGAAGGATTAGCACGTAGTATAGATGATATTAAAAATATTGTAGTAGCTAATAAAGGCGGAATTCCAATTACGGTTAAAGACATTGGTACTGTGCAGTTTGGTACAGCTACACGTTATGGTGCTTTAACTAAAAACGGAGAGGGTGAAGCTGTTGGAGGTATGATTTTAATGCTGAAAGGAGCCAGTACTGATGAAGTAATTAAAAATGTAACCAATAGAGTTACGGAAATTCAAAAGTCATTACCTGAAGGAGTTACAATTAAGCCGTTTCTTGATAGAAGTAAGTTAATTGCTAACACAACATCAACTGTTAAAACAAACCTAGTAGAAGGGGCGCTAATTGTTATTTTCATTTTAGTCTTTTTCTTAGGGAACTGGCGAGGTGGATTAATTGTTGCTTCAACAATACCACTATCTCTATTATTCGCATTTATATTAATGAATGCTTTTGGTGTTTGGGCTAACTTAATGAGTTTAGGAGCTATTGATTTCGGGATAATCGTTGATGGGGCAGTAATTATTGTTGAGAGTACAGTATTCATGATTTATCAGCGAATGAAGAAATCAGGTACTGTTACTGCTAAAAATAGAGATGAAATTACTTACAAAGCTTCATCTAAAATGATGAATACTGCATTTTTTGGGCAGTTTATTATCTTAATTGTTTTCTTACCAATCCTTGCGTTAGAAGGAGTTGAAGGGAAAATGTTTATTCCTATGGCATTAACGTTTAGTTTTGCTATGATTGGTGCAATGGTGTTATGTTTAACATATGTACCTATGGTTACTTCACTATTTTTAAAAGCACCAAAAAGCGATAAAAAATATTGGGGAGATAAGGTCGTTAATTGGTTAGAGGATAAATATGAAAATGTTTTAGTAAAAGCGCTAACAAAGGGTAGAATTATTGTTATTTCATCAATAGTATTACTTGGGATATCAGGTTTTGTGTTTACAAAAATGGGAGGAGAGTTTATCCCTCAGCTTGATGAAGGTGATTTAGCTTTCCATGCTATATTAAAACCTGGAAGTTCTTTGTCAGAATCTATTGCAACAACAACTAAAATAGAGAAAATTGTAAAAGATGATTTCCCTGAAGTAATTGATATTATCAGTAGAATTGGTGTTGCCGATGTTCCTACAGATCCAATGCCGATGGATATAGCTGATGTATTTGTAATTCTTAAACCTGAAAATGAATGGACTAGAGATATTTCTAAAGATGAGCTGATATCATCTATGAAGCATGCAGTAGAACAAGTACCTGGAGTGAATTTTGAATTTACACAACCTATTGAAATGCGTTTTAATGAGTTAATCACTGGTGTTCGTGAAGATATTGCGGTAAAATTATATGGTGATGACTTGTCTATTTTAGCTGAAAAGGCTGAAGAAATCGGAAAAATTGTAGCTACAGTAGATGGTGTTGCAGATATGAAAGTAGAAGCAATTTCTGGTCAACCACAAATCACTATCAACTACAACAGAAATAAGTTAGCGCAATATGGATTACAAATTAATGAGCTGAATAAACTGATAGAGACTGCTTTTGCTGGAGGTGTTGCGGGAACTATTTTTGAAGGTGAAAAACGTTTCGATTTGGTTGTACGACTTAAAGAGGAGTTACGACAGGATTTAAGTGATGTAAAAAACTTATTTGTGTCTTTACCTAGTGGAACACAAATTCCGCTTAAAGAGGTGGCTAGCATTAGTTATAAACCAGGACCTATGCAAATCAGTAGAGACAATACCAATAGAAGAACCTATGTTGGTATTAATGTTCGTGGACGTGATATTAAATCTTTAGTAGAAGAAATTCAGCAAAAAATAGAAGCTCAAGTAGTATTGCCAGCAGGGTATTATGTGCGTTACGGAGGTGCTTTTGAAAACTTAGAGCGCGCTACAGGAAAGCTAAAAACTGTTGTGCCATTAGCTTTAGGGTTGATTTTTGTGTTAATATTTATGGCGTTAAAATCATTCAAACAAACTATTATGATTTACATGGCAATCCCGCTTGCAACTATTGGAGGGGTATTTTCGTTAGTATTGCGTGACATGCCTTTTAGTATCTCAGCAGGTGTTGGTTTTATTGTGCTCTTTGGAGTTGCAGTATTAAACGGATTAGTATTAATAAGTGGTTTTAATGAGCTTAAAGAAGAAGGTGTCACTGATATTAATGAACGTATTAAGTTAGGAACAAAAAGACGTATTAGACCAATTCTATTAACGGCTTTGACTGATATGTTAGGATTCTTACCAATGGCATTATCTACATCTTCTGGAGCAGAAGTACAGCAACCACTAGCAACAGTAGTTATTGGTGGGTTATTGACTTCTACACTATTGACCTTGTTTGTAATACCTATTTTATACAAATGGATGGAAAACATGGAAGAGAAAAAGCTAAGTATTAGAGTTCCAAAACAAGCTATAGCAACAGTTTTGTTATTATTTGGATTCGGACTAGCTCAAGCACAGCAATCTGTAACTATGGATGAAGCTGTTGCAATGGCAATAGAAAAGTATCCAACCATTGAAGCTGCTGAATTAGGCATTGCAAAAGCAAAGGCATTAAAAGGAACTGCGTGGGATTTAGGAAATACACAAATATTTACTGGAGCTGATGAAATTGGTAATAATAACAATCCTACGTATACAACTATTGGGATTGGTCAATCAAATATTGATGTTTTCGGAATAGCCTCGAAAAGTAAATTGAATAAAGCTGCTATAAAGGTAGCTGAGTCAAATTCAGAATTAACTAATTTAAAGTTAAAGGAACAGGTTAAGAAATCATGGGTAAAAGCTTATGTGTCAAAAATTTTATACAAATCATATGTAAGCATTGACTCTGTGTATTCTGGCTTAGATAAAGCACTTGACTTGCGTTATAAAACGGAGTTAATTTCTAAATTAGAACATAGTCTTACAACTAATGAAGGGAATTTAATTCAGTTAAAAACTACTCAGGCATACACAAATTATCAAATTGCGTTGCAGGAATTAAACAAATGGTTATTAGCTGATGAATTACTTGATGTAAATGATTTAGATTTGGATAGTATAGATGACACTTCAATTTCTGCTAAAACAGAGTTAGGGAATCATCCGTTACAATCGTATTGGGATAATCAATTGGCTGAAGCTTCAGCTCAAAAGAAAGTATCAAATTCACAATTTTTGCCAAAGTTATCTGGTCAATACGGTTTTCAAAAAATAGGAGATCAATCAGGTTTTAGTAGCTATCAAGTAGGAATACAAATTCCTTTGGTATTTATGAAAACGAAAGCAAAGGCAAAAGCAGCAAAAATTAATGAACAGTTAATTGCTCAAGAAAATAAAGCTAAAGCAATTCAGTTATCTAGTAATTATAACAATTTGCTAAACACCTTTATTCAATCAAAAGCTAATTGGAATTATTATAAAAATCAAGCGTTACCATTAGCTGTAGAGCAACGTAATGGGACAGTTTTGTTGTACAAAGAAGGAGCAATAGATTATCTTTCGTTTTTGCAAAACATGAAATCAGCAATTGAGTTAGAAGTTAAAACATGGCAGGTTTTAGAAAAATACATGTCACATAAAATACAATTAGAGTATTTCTTAAATACCAAATAAATAATATTCAAGATGAAAAAAGGAACTATATATTTAACAAGCGTACTAATTGTGTTATTTCTACTAAGTAGCTGTAAACACGATACTTCAGACGGACACAAACATGATGCTGAAGGTAATGATATTGAGCATCCAGTCGTAAATGATCAACATAATGAAAGTGATGGTCATGATGAAGAAGTTAAGTTAACTCAAAAGCAAATTGATATTTTAGGTATAAAAATTGACCAAATCTCTGAGCAAAATTTAGGAGGTTATATAGATGTTAATGGAAAATTAGGAGTGCCTCCACAAAATGAAGCTATTGTTACAAGTATTTTAGGAGCAAACATCAGTAGTATTAAAGCAATTGAAGGTGATAAGGTTAATAAAGGACAAACTTTAGCTTACATCAGTCATCCGTCTATAATTACTATGCAAACAGACTATTTGCAAACCTATAATAAGCTTACTTTTTTAGAGCAAGATTATAACCGTCAAAAGAAGTTGTATGAAGCTAATGTTGGTTCAGGCCGCGATTATCAATTAGCACAATCAGCTTATTCTAACGCGAAAGGATTGACAAAAGGGTTGGCTAGTCAATTAAGTTTATTAGGTATTTCTGCGAAAAGTGTCCGTAACGGGAACATTTCTCAAGTAGCCCCTATACGAAGTCCGATTAATGGTTTTATAGAAAAGGTAGAAATTAAATCAGGACAATATGTACAACCTCAAACTCCTTTGTTTGAAGTAGTAAACACGGAGCATATTCATGCTGATTTAATGGTGTTTGAAAAGGATATTAGTAAAGTGAAAAATGGACAAACAGTTCAGTTTACAATTGAATCATTAGGAAATAAAGAATTATCTGCTAAAATTTATTCTGTTGGTAAGTCTTTTGAAGAGGGGCCAAAAGCTTTGCATGTACATGCAGAGATTGAAAACAAGGATAAAAACTTAATACCAGGGATGTATGTCAAGGCACGTATAATTACTAAAAATTCATTGACACAAGCGTTACCAGAAGATGCAATTTTTCAAGAAGGAGAACAACATTTTGTTTTTACTGCTGAAAAGGAAGATGATGGATCATGGGGTTTTGCTCCAAAAGAAGTATTGGTTAAAAATACGAGTGGTGGATTTACAGCATTCGATTTTGTAACACCAATAGAAAAAGGTGCTTTAGTAGCTCAAAGTGGTGCGTATTATTTAATGGCAGAGTTGAAAAAAAGTGAAGCAGAACATACACATTAACGTTTTTAAATAAGGAAAGCTTCATTTCTTTATTTAAAGACTTGAAGCTTTCTTATTTTTAATAGTATCTGTTAAACTAATTTGATAATATAGATAGAATATGTCAGAAAAACATTCAGAAAACGAAGCTCATAACCATGCCCATGGAGGTGTGTTTGGTGAAAAAACAGAACTCTATTTTGCTATTTTAAGTGGGGTTTTCTTTTTTACAGGATTAATTATAGAAAAAGGTACAAACCTTCCTAGTTATTACTCATTAATCAGTTTTATTACAGCTTTTATATTTGGAGGCTGGTTTACGACATTTGAGGCTATTGATAAAACTAAAAAGGGAGAGTTTGAAATTGATTTTTTAATGCTTGCTGCAGCTGCAGGGGCGGCATACATTGGCAGATGGGAAGAAGGTGCGTTATTGTTATTTCTATTCAGTTTAGGTCATGCGCTAGAAAGCTACGCCATGAATAAGGCTAAAAAATCTATTAAAGCTCTGGGAGAATTATCTCCAAAAAATGCTTTGGTAAAAAGAAATGGATCTGTTATTGAAATTTCAATTGAAGATCTACAATTAAACGACATTATAGTTATAAAACCGAACACTAAAATTGCAGCTGACGGTGTTGTAATTAAAGGGAGTAGTAGTATTAATCAAGCCCCTATAACTGGAGAAAGTATACCAGTAGATAAGGTAGCAATTACTAATCAAACAAAAATTCCATCATTTAATGATTTAGATAAAAATAATGTTGTTTTCACAGGAACTATTAATGGAGATAATTCTCTGGAAGTTAAAGTATTAAAACTGAGTAAAGACAGCGCCATTTCCCGTTTGATAAAAATGGTAAATGAAGCGGAAACTCAAAAGTCACCTACACAGTTGCAAACCAAGAAGTTTGAAAAATGGTTTGTACCAACAGTAATTGCGCTAGTAATCTCTTTATGTTTTGCTTTTTTGCTAATAGATGAAACTTTTGATGAAAGTTTATATCGAGCTATAACGGTATTGGTAGCTGCAAGTCCTTGTGCATTAGCGATTTCTACTCCAAGTGCAGTTTTAAGCGGGATTGCTCGAGCCGCAAAAAGTGGTGTGCTTATAAAAGGAGGAAGGGCCTTGGAAGATTTAGGGAGTTTAACCACCATCGCATTTGATAAAACAGGAACACTTACCGAAGGTAAACCGAAACTTACCAATGTCATACCAGTAAACGGGTTTGATAAAACAAAATTTCTGAATTTAGTATTAGAGGTGGAAACACTGAGTAATCATCCTTTAGCAAAAGCAATTTCGAATAATATTAAATCACAGTTTTCATTGAACGTAAAAAGTGAAGCATCAGAAATTAAAGCAATTCAAGGAAAAGGAATTTCAGCACAATATGATGGAGTAGGAGTGTTTATTGGGAATGAAAAATTAATGATTGATAATCATGTTACTATTTCTGCTGAAATAAAAACTCAAATGAACGAGTTACTAATCAATGGTCATACAGTTATGTTAGTGGCATATAAAAATGAATTAGCAGGTTTAATTAGTGTAATGGATGTGCCAAGAGAAAGCGCTAGAAGGACTCTTGATAACTTGAGGCGCATTGGTATTAAAAAAATGATTATGCTTACTGGAGACCATCAAAATGTGGGGGATTCAATAGCTAAGCAGATTGGTTTAACTGAAGCAAAAGGTAATTTGTTACCGGAAGATAAAGTAACTGCAATTCTAGAATTAAAAAAGCAATATACTAAAATAGCAATGGTTGGCGATGGTGTAAATGATGCGCCAGCAATGGCAAATAGCACTGTAGGTATTGCTATGGGAGCAGCAGGTAGTGATGTAGCTTTAGAAACTGCAGATGTGGCATTAATGTCTGATAAAATTGAAAACTTGCCTTTTGTAATCGGATTGAGTAGAAAATCAAAGATGATAATTACCCAAAACCTTTGGATCAGTTTAGGGATAGTAGCTTTATTAATTCCTGCTACAATATTAGGGTATGCAGCCATTGGTCCGGCAGTTATTATTCATGAAGGCTCAACTTTAGTAGTTGTTTTAAATGCGTTACGTTTATTACGATACAAGAATGAAGTCGTTTAAAAGTATACCTTTTTTACTACTATAGATAAAAACTATTGAATAGTATTGATTTATTGACAATCAAAAGAATAAGTTAATCACTTAAAGTATTACTTTAATCTTGGAAATAATATATTTACACCTATACTTATAGGTTTTAACATGCCATGTATCAAGTTAAAACGCGATAAAGTAGCTATTAAGTATAGCATAATATATCCATATGCGAATATAGATTTAAGAAAGAAACTATTAGCTTCTTCAGCATTCCAAGCTAAAGCAACATAAAGGTAACTGCTCATAAATATAGATAGTAAGCTAATGATTAAGTATAGTTTAATTTGATCATTATCAATACTAATATTCTTGTTATAATAATTAGAACTATTAATAGTATTGTTTTTCATTACAAACCAAATATGAACCGTAGCTAGAAAAAATAAGGTGGTAAGTCCTTCAAAGCTTGATACAGCTTTGTTAATTAACCAGAAATCATAGAAACCATGTGACAACATTGCTAAAAGGTAAAACCCTATAAACACAAGCATAGGAGGTAATTTTGTTTTATTAAATTTAATTAAAAACAAGCCATAAGCAATCACGGAACTAAAAGTCATATGGGCTACAGTAGCGTATAAAGCACGCGCATTTATAATATCTAATCCATAATTATTCAAATACATAGCGTTTTCTACAAAAGCGAATCCTAAAGCTGATGCAGAGGCATAAAATATATAATCGTAAGGTTCATTAATAGCTTTAGTGAATTTTAAAAGTATTAGGAATGGAATGAATTTAATAGTTTCTTCAATTAAACCGATACCAAACACACTGTAAATAAAGCTATATGCAGGTAATTCAGAATCGGTAAATCCTAATTGATGTATAACACCATATGGAATTTCAGAAAAACAAGTAATAACAACTGAAAGTAATAAGATTAATGCGATGTTTCTTTTTTTTTCCTTTTCAAAAACATCTAATTTAACGATATAGAGCAACCAAATTAAGCTGATACAGAAGGAAACACCAATAGAAAAGAATAATTTGTTTTTATTTAATTGATTCTCTGAGAGATGAAATATTTCTTCAATAGCAGTTGTATTGATAATTAGTAACGGAGTACCTATTAATACAACTACTAATAACAATGATTTAAAACGTCTAAAGCTAAAAAAATCGATTTTATTAGTACTGTTAGTAAAGTCATTGAACTGTTGTAATAACCACTTAAAAATGAGTATTAAGCCAATTACATCAAGTAATAAAAAGATTACATTTTGTTGCATCGTGTAAAAATAGACAATTTAAATACATAGCCTGTGTCGCACTGTTAAAATAGAGAACATTCATCTATAATGAAAAATATAAAGAATTGTCATTTCGACCATCAGGAGAAATCTCATAGTATTGTGGTACCTGTGTAAATAATCATGTGATTTTTTCGGTGGTTGAAATGACTATAAGTACTTGTCAAAACTTTCTAAAATGCGCTTATTTAATAAATCATTTTTAGAGTTTTGAAACAACTATTTATTTCCAGCTAAACTCTTTAAATATAACATTCCAATGTGTAGGGTAATCAGCTATTATTAATAGTTTTTCCTTAGTAAACGGATGTATTAAAGCTATTTCTTTGGCGTGTAAAAACATATTTGAACAACCAAATTCTGTTTCAAACATTCTGTTATGGAAACGATCACCGTATTTAGGATCACCAATTAACGGATGTGAAATCTTATTTAAATGTATTCGTAATTGATGCAAACGTCCCGTTTTTGGTGTTAATTCAACCAAACTATACCTTGAGTTATCATACGGATGAACAGGAATATCTAATTCAACAGTTTTTAAACACTTGTAATGGGTGAGTGCCTCTTTATGTACGTTAGCGTCTCTTCCTTTAACAGGAGTATCTATTTTACCTGATTCAGCTATATGTCCGCGAACTACTCCGTAATATATTTTCTGAATTTGATTGGTAACAAACAACTCTTGAAAAGGAGCGACATATTCCTTCTGTTTCGCAAATAATAAAACACCAGAAGTTTTTCTATCCAAACGATGAATAGGATAGAAGGGAAGTTGATATTCGTCAAATAGCAATTGAATTAAAGACTTTTCATCAGACTGATTTCTAGCCATACTAGAATGATGCACCAAAACATTATTAGGTTTATGCACTGCGAGTATATAATCATCTTCAAATAGAACCATGTAGCAATGATACAGCTTTAGTGATTTATATTCAATAACTTAATTGAAATATTTAATAGTACAACTTAGTTTTTAATTCGTCAGAAACAATACAAAACACTAATTATCAAATGGTTACTGTTAATTGTTTTAAAATTATTTCGTACCTTTAATAGATACATTTATCAAGTAAAAATAGTTTAATTTCTTTATAAATATATTTTGAATTGGTACATAAAACTTTATAGTTTTCCTGTAAGAAGGGCTCCAAAAACTCATATTAAAGTACATACATCAAGTTTGATTATTTTAAACAATCAACTTGTTACTAAAGTGCTACTAATATTTTAAATAAATTATTATGAAAAAGCAATATTTAACAGCAGTTTTATTGTTCCTAATGAGTTATACTATAATGTTTTCACAAAATATTTATGATTTTGTTTCAATTACTCCAGGAGCTCAAACAGATCAATTTATTTTTCCAGAATCACATAGTTTTCAAAAGATAATCTCAGTAGATGAATCATTAACAGGTGGTGGTCTTTTTCCAATACAGCCTGATTTTTCTGGGTATGTTCCAATTTCAAATAGTAGTTTAAACGGATACTTAAGTATCAATTCTGAATTTTTCCCTGGTGGTGTTACTATTTTGGATATCAATTTTGATTTGGTTAAAAATTTATGGGTAAAAACGGCCTCTCAAGCAGTTAATTTTTCTTCCGTAGGAGGAACAGCAGCAAATTGCTCAGGAACAGTAACTCCATGGAATACAATTATTTCGAGTGAAGAGCTAACCTTACCTATTAATAATTTCCCTGATGACTATCTTGATTATGGATGGAATGTAGAAATTAATCCTGTAACTAAATCCGTTATTACTAAGCATTGGGCTATGGGTAATTTTGCGCATGAAAATGTTACTATACATACAAATGAGCGAACTGTTTATCAAGGAGCAGATTCTAACCCTGGATATTTATATAAATTTGTAGCCGATACTCCACAAGATTTAAGTTCAGGTACACTTTATGTATATTCAGGTTTAAAGAGTGGTGCAGGAAATTGGATTTTACTCGCTAATACAACTCCTGCTGAGCGAAATTCTACTTTAGCACAGAGTAACACTTTGGGAGGAACAGTTTTTAATGGGGTTGAAGATGTAGAAATTGGACCAGATGGTATGGTGTATTTCGCTGTTAAAAATGAAGGTCAAGTATATCGTTTACAGGATTCTGATGCTATTACCGGTACAACAGCTACAGTGGAAACTTTTGTTGGTAATACAAATTATGACATTACCCATAATGGTGGAGTAACTAGTGTGGATTGGGGTAATGGTAATGATAATTTAGCATTTGACAATGGAGGGAATTTGTGGGTTTTACAAGATGGAGGTACTAATTATATTTGGCTGGTAGAAAACGGTCATACACAGGCTTCACCTAAAGTAAAAATATTTGGAAGAGCTCCATTAGGTTCGGAACCAACTGGTATTACATTTACTCCTGACTTTAAATACTTATTTATGTCTATTATGCATCCAACTAATACCAATAATGCAAATCAAATTGATGCTGATGGAAATATAGTTTTGTTTGATAAAGGAACAACTGTTGTACTTGCGTTAGCTGAAAATTTAGGAACTATATTATCTGTATCGGAATTTGGCTTGATTTCTAATAAAATTTACGTAGTTCCAAATCCTATTGACTTTAATAAGAAGGTTATTATTAAAAGAGATCACATCAATAATATAAAACTATTTTCAATGCAAGGAAAATTATTAATGAACAACTCTTATAATGATGTAAATGAGGTAAACTTAAAACTAAACAAAGTAGCTTCTGGCTTATATATTATAAGAGTAAATAATGAACAATCAACAAAAGTATTTGTCAAATAATCCTGTTTAATTTCAGTTACGTTTTATAAAGTAAAACAATACTAAGGATAAACAACCACAAAATGAAAACCCAATAAATAAGGGAAGGGCAGTGGTACTAATAAAACTTCCTATAAATGTACCTAAAGGAACAGAAAATAATGTAGCAGTAAAACCTGTAATAGCAGCGCCAATACCAGCGATGTGACCAATTGGTTGCATCATTAAAGCACGTAGGTTTCCAAAAATAAACCCTAAAAAGAAAAATTGAATTCCAAAAAAGGTAAGTAATACTGACATTGGTGGATTAACACTATTGTAAAATATAACAACATAGAGTGTCGAGATTAGTGCAAAACCTATTAAAGCCAAATGCAATAGTTTCTTCATTCCCATTTTCATTACTAAATGTCCGTTTATAAATGTAGCACCACCAACAGTTAATGCTAAAGAAGCGAATATGTAAGGAAATTCATCTACTAATCCGTATTGCAACTGAAAAACTTGTTGCGAACCACTTAAATACACCATGAACGATCCGGTAATCAGAGCAGATATAGCGGTACAAAATACAGTTTGTTTGTGGGAAAATGTTTCTTTTGCACCATTTATAAACACATGAAAGGCAAAAGGTAATCTATTCGATAATGCCAAGGTTTCTGGTTGTCGGAGTGCAAACCAAATAGCAACAATGACAACAAATACTAATTGTGAATAAAATATAGCTTGCCAGGAGTAATGATCTAATATTAATTTACCTAAAGCAGGTGCTACTGTAGGAACAATAATAAATATAACGGTAACAAACGACATTATTTTAGCCATATAATCACCTTCATAAGAATCACGAATCATTGATATACTAACCGTTCTTGGAGCAGATAAAGAAATCCCTTGTAGGATACGTCCTAAAATCATTACTTCTAAGGATTCCGCAAAAATACAGATGAAACTAGAGAGAATAAAAAAGAGTAAACCTGTGTATATGATTTTTTTTCTCCCAAAAGTGTCTGATAATGGCCCAAAAAACAATTGACCAATACCCAAACCCAAAAATATCATGGTAACTAATAACTGCCCATCAGTTTCTTTTTGAAAACCAACTGACAATCCAATTTCCTGTAAAGCAGGTAATAAGGCATCAATAGATAGAGCAACCATAGCCATTAAAGAGGCCATTAATGCAATAAATTCTAATTGAGATTTTCGGTGTTGAATCATGCCGCAAAAGTATGCTTTAAAAAGAGAATAAAAGCAGTTGTGTTATTTATTAGATGTATTTTAACATAACATATATCATATCTTTAATGCAATAAATAAAGTAATTTCGCAACGAAATTACCACGAATTCATTATGAAAAAAGAAACATTAAATTATTTTTTTATTACTATTGGTTGTGCATTTTTAGCATTTGGGGTAGTAGGCTTTTTAAGCCCTAATGATATTGCAACCGGAGGTACAGCTGGTTTAGCAATCATATTTCATTCTATATTCAATATTTCTATAGGAGTATTATTCGCCTTGATTAACATTCCTTTATTATTGGTAAGTATTAAGTATTTGGGAAAGTATTTCGCGTTAAAAACAACCATCGCTATTGTATTAATGGGTGTGTTTATTGATGTGTTAGCCAAGGTAATTGAATTAGATGTTTTAAGTAATGATCCGTTATTGGCAACATTATATGGTGGTGTTACGGTAGGTGCAGGATTAGGTTTTATTTTTAAAGGGGGAGGATCTGCAGGTGGTGGAACAATTATAGCAAGAATAGTAACTTCTAAAACATCCCTTAAAACAGGTACAGTAATACTTATTTTAGATGCTATTGTTGTTTCAGCAGCTGGATTTGTTTTTAATAGTATTGAACTTGCATTATGGAGTATGATTAGTATTTATGCAACTTCTAAAATGATAGACATGATTTTAACTGGTCGTCCTTTAGAAAAGATTGTGCATATATCATCATCAGAATGTTTAACAGGACTTGGTAAAATTATAAATGATAGTATTGGAGTTTCTGGAACTATTGTAAAAGGAAATGATTTAAGTTTAAAAGAAAATAAGGACATTATTTTTGTAGTTGTTCCTATGAATAGATTAAATGCCTTAAAGGATGTTGTTAAAAGACACGACAAACATGCAAAGATGATTGTTATGGAAGCATCTGAAATGCTTGGATCTAAGTATAGTAACAAGTAATACTTTACAATTGCTAAAAATTGTATTTCAATTCAAATTCTATACATCTAGAGTAGAATTAAATATTCTATTTTACATAATATAAATTATAGTTCAAATGCTATTATGAGTAAAATGGCCAATACGATAGTATTTTACATAATTACAGATATCATGTCGTTAGACTTATATCGACAGTAATTATGTAATAGCCATTTTACGACCTGCACATTATTAAATATTCGAAAGCTATAATTGTCTATTATGTAAAATATCCCACAGTATTTATAGTTTCATTACTATCCATAGTACTTGGGCGTTTAAACATTCATGGTTTTAGCTTTCGTTAAATTTGAATATTCTGTACAATGGTTCAGTATTTTTAAAATACGGTTATTATAAGAATGTTGCTAACTAGCCATTTGCATCTATAATTAGTCATTATGTAAAATTTCCGCTCGCAAAAGGCGCTCGATTGTTTTATAAAACCTAAATGTTATCACATTTTATTTTACACACAATTTGCCAACGCTTACAGCCACCAAAAAAAGCAAAATTTTTTAGTTTGTATTTATGTTTAAAATTGACAGGATATTTACGTTATAAAAAAATAAGAATGTTTTCGTGTAATTCCCGCAACAGTATAAAATTTTCCTACAGCATTATCCTTGCTTTAAAATTTCTATACACTTGCTATGTTTTAGCCACTTTAATAGCCTTTAACAGTTTTACCATTATCTTTTGTCTTGAAACAAAAGATAATGGTAAAACTGTTAAAGGCTTCATATACTTTTGGAAACAATTAACGGCTTGTTTCACTATATTTTAGAAAACTGTATTACTACTAAGTTTGTTAGCTGAATAGTTTAAAATTATAGTTTCTAATTAACATTCAGCTAAATATCTAAAATATGGACGCTCCACTCACCTATTGTTTTTGCCAAAATTCTATGAGGCCGGAAACCTAAATTGAAACCTTCTTCAACCTTAAAGCATTCACAATAACAGAAACAGAGCTAAAACTCATGGCTAAAGCAGCTATCATAGGCGATAGTAATATACCGAAAATTGGATATAATAATCCTGCTGCTACAGGAACTCCTAATACATTATAAATAAATGCGAAGAATAAGTTTTGTTTGATATTTTGCATTACTTTTTGCCTTCATGCTTTTGCCTTAACAATGCCTTGTAAGTCACCTTTTACTAATGTTATAGAAGCGCTTTCTATGGCAACATCTGTTCCTGTTCCCATGGCAATTCCGACATCAGATTGTGCCAATGCTGGCGCATCATTAATACCATCTCCTGCCATTGCTACTATTTTTCCTTGGGCTTGTAGTTGTTCTATTTCTTTAAGTTTATCTTCTGGTAAACACTCTGCTTTATATTGCTTTAAGTTTAATTGTTCAGCAACTGCTTTTGCTGTGTTTTTATTGTCTCCTGTAAGCATAATCAACTCAATACCTTGATCTTGTAATGTTTTTATAGTTTGTGTACTTGTCTTTTTAATGGCATCAAAAATAGTGACATAACCTATTGCTTTATCTCCAATAGAAATATACGAAACTGTTTTTCCTTGTTGCTGTTCTTCAGCGGCTTTCATTAAAAGATTATTAGGAAGTTCAACTGAAAATTGTTGTAATAATTTATCATTTCCTACCGCTATTCTTTTACCATCAATAGTACCTATCACGCCTTTTCCTATGACTGCTTCAAAATCTGGAACATCAACTATTTTAGTAGCTTTACCTTTCCCATATTTTACAACCGCTTCTGCCAAAGGATGTTCACTATATAGGTTTAAGGATGCAATTTTTTGTATTAAATCTGTATCTGAATACTCATCTAACAATGACACTACTTTCTCTACAGATGGTTTTCCTTCGGTAATAGTTCCTGTTTTATCAACAATAAGAACATCTACCTTATCCATTTTTTCTAATGCTTCATCATTTTTTATTAGAACTCCAGATTGTGCCCCTCTACCAACACCTACCATAACAGACATTGGCGTTGCTAAGCCTAAAGCACATGGACAAGCAATGATTAATACGGCAATAGCATTTACGAAGGCAAATACATATGCTGGTTCAGGACCAAAAATTGACCAAACTATGAAAGTTAACATAGATACAATAAGTACAATAGGTACAAAGTATTTAGAAATTCTATCTGCTAATTTTTGAATTGGTGCTCGTGAACGGCTTACATTATTTACCATCGTAATAATTTGAGAAAGGAATGTTTCTGAACCTACTTTTTCAGCTTTCATTAAAAATGGTTTTGTACCATTAATAGTTCCTGAACTTACTTTGTCATCCACTGTTTTATCTACAGGAATAGGCTCTCCAGTAATCATAGATTCATCTAGACTACTATGCCCTTCAGTAATTTTACCATCTACAGGAATTTTATCACCTGGTTTTTACTCGTAATAAATCGCCTTGTTGAATTTTATCAATAGCGATTACTTTTTCCTCACCATTAACCATTAGAGTTGCCGTTGAAGGCACTAATTTTAATAACTCTTTAATTGCTCCACTTGTTTGACTATGTGCTCTAGCTTCTAGTAATTGTCCTAACAATACTAAAGTTAAAATAACGGTCGCCGCTTCAAAATAAACAAATACATTGCCTTGATGTGTTTTAAACTGCTGTGGAAACACTTCTGGAAATAACATAGCTGCAATACTAAAAACCCATGCTATTCCTGCACCGATTCCTATAAGGGTAAACATATTAAGATTCCAAGTTTTTATAGATTTCCAAGCGCGTTCAAAGAACATCCATGTTGCATAAAATACTACTGGAATGGATAAAACAAGTTGAATCCAATTCCACATTTTTTGTTCAAAAATGGCATATAAAGGATTGTTTGAAATCATTTCTGACATTGCTATGATAAAAATAGGGATGGTAAACAATACTGCTATTTTAAACTTCTTTAGTAATTTTCTATACGTGGCATCTTCCTCTTCATCATCGTGTACTAATGGAACTAAATCCATACCGCAGATTGGACAACTTCCAGGTTCACCTTTAATAACTTCTGGATGCATTGGGCAGGTAAATTGTACCTTTTATTTTATAGGTATGTTTCATATTTATATTATTTTTTAATCAACAGTTGTTTGAAAATTGTTAGGTATTGTTTCATTGTGTTTTCTTTTTATATTTTCTGATAATAAATCGATTGTTTTTGTCATAAGAAAAATAACTACTCGACCAATTCAATCCTACACGAAGTTTATTTTTAAAACCACTTATCGATATTAAATGAACCGTTGACCAAATAAACCAAGCGAAAAATCCTTTAAAATGTTTTCCTTTTATATCTGCTACAGCCTTTTTCTTTCCAATAGTTGCCAAACTCCCTTTGTCATAATATATAAAAGGTTTCCAATTGGTGCTTAAAAAATTAGTAGCAAGATGTTCTCCTTGTTGTATAGCAGTTGGTGCAACCATTGGATGACCATTAGGATACATTTCTGTTTCCATATAAGCAACATCACCAACCACATAACAGTTTTCAAAACCTATTAAACGGCTGAAACTATCTACTTTTAATCGATTTCCTCTTTGAATGACATCTGGCAGTAATCCATTAGGAAATTGCCCTTTTACACCTGCTGTCCAGATTAAAGTTTCGGCTTCTATGGTTTCATTATTAGATAATAGTACTTGTGTACCATTATAATTTTTTACTGCTGTATTTAACCGAAGATTTATGTCTAAATCCTTCAAATATTTTAAGGAATTTTTGGATGATTTATTAGACATTGCAGAGAGTATTTCACTTCCTGCTTCAATTAGAAATATCTGTAACGAATTTAGAGCCAAATCTGGATAATCTTTTTTATAAATATACTTTTGAAACTCTGCTATAGCACCAGCCATTTCTATTCCTGCAGGACCACCACCAACAATAACGATGGTAGAAAAACGTTTTTTTTCTTCTAAATCTGATGTGTTAACAGCCTGTTCTAGATTTTGTAATATATGACTTCTAATATCTAATGATTCTTGAATGGTTTTCAAACCAATGCTGTTGGCTTGTACATCATCCATTCCATAAAAATTATTGGTACTACCTGAAGCAATTATTAAATGGTCATAATCAATTTTCCCAATATTGGTTTGAATTGAATTATTTTTGGTATCAATAGTTTCTACTTCTGCCATTCGGAAGATGAAGTTGTTATACTCTTGAAACATTTTTCTTATTGAAAAAATAATAGAATCTGGCTCTAAACCACTTGTTGCAACTTGATAAAATAATGGTGGAAATTGATGAAAATTATTTCTATCAATTAATACAATTTGAAAGGGTTTATTTTTAAGTTTTTTAATAAAATGAATTCCAGCAAAACCTGCTCCAACAACAACTATTCGAGGATACTTACTTTCTGGTATATAAACGTTTTTGATCATTGCATTTTCATTTTTTCGTGATTCATTTCCTCTTCATTCATTTCCATCTCCATCTCCATTTCCATGTTCATATTGCCATCTTTATCTGTATGCGATTTCATAAAAAGAAATTGGAAAAGAAAAATTAATACAATTCCAATACCAGCAACTATAAGTACAAAAGGGTCGTTTAAATATTTCATATAAACAAATGCCGCCAAAATAATGACATCCATAAGCATGGCAATTATTGGAATTATTGGATTGAATTTTACTTCTTTTTTAAGGTATCTAAAAAGTCCCCAATGAATGGCGATATCCATTATTAAATAGAAAATAGCACCAATAGAAGCAATTCGAGTTAAGTCAAATAAAATAGTTAATAATATGGCTAAAGAAACTGTAAAAATTAAGGCTGGATTTTTAATATTTTTGACTCTATTTAAATCTGATACTTGTTTCATTTTACTTAACATACCCAACATTCTGGAAGCAGAATATACACTCGCAATTACTCCAGAAACTGTTGCTATTATAGCAAGAAAAATTGTTAATATAGAACCCCATTCGCCAAATACGGGTTTTGCAGCAGCAGCCAACGCATAATCTTTTGCTATGATAATTTCTTCAATACTTAATCCACCAGCGACCGATAATGCCAAAATGGCATAAATAATTGTACAAATAACAATTGAAATAATAATGGAACGTCCTACATTTTTATGTGGGTTTTTAATGTCTCCTCCTTGATTGGTAATGGTTGTAAATCCTTTATAAGCAAGAATAGATAACGCTAATGCGGCAATAAATCCAAATTCTTCGGGTAAAGATTGATTATTTTCGGCTATATAATTACCAGTAATGGTAGGCAAACCCGAAATAACTAAACCCGAAATTGCTAACAATGCGATACCAACTACTTTTATAATTGCGGTAAAAGTTGCTGTTACTTCTATAATTTTATTTCCAGAGATATTAATAATATAGGCTGTCACGATAAGGAGTACACCTAGTATAGATGCATAGCCTGCATATTCTTGAGGAAATAATCGCAAGGCATAAGCACCAAATGTGCCAGCAACTAAACTTTCGGCAACGACCATTGACACATACATAAGCAAAGAGAAAGAACCAGCAGCAGTACCTGGACCATAGGCTTTTGTTAAAAATTTTGCAACACCTCCAGAAGAAGGATATGCATTTGAAAATTTAACATAAGAGTATGAACTAAAACCCACTACTACAGCACCTGCAATAAATGCAATGGGAAATAAATCGCCAACTAATTCGGCTATTTGACCCATTAACACAAAAATTCCTGCGCCTATCATTACACCTGTACCCAAAGAAACAGAGCCTAGTAAAGAGAGTTTTTGATTGTTGTTATTTGAGTTTTTCATTTTATTTTTTTAATATGATTTTTATGTTTAGTCCTAACAGGCTTTTAAAACCTGTTAGGTTTGTATAAAATTAATTACAATGACCAAAACTCCGTCGTAAAGGTTTCTAATCTACTTGTTGTCATTAGTTTTCCCACGCCAAAAAGAACCGTTCCTAAACCAACAAAGGTAAGTGGCTGTCCCATTTTTTGAATAAACATATTTGGAGTGGCACTATAATTATTAATAAAAGCAATGATAAAAGCGATAAAAATTATAAGTAACCCAGCAACCAGTATTCGGTAACAAGAATGGATATCACTTAATGTTACGGTTACTTATTTTGTGTTCTTTTGTACTCATTTTATTTGGTTTTAGTTAATGTTATTTAGTATTAAAACCTTACTGTAATTCCGCCACCAGCACCAAAGCGATTATCGTAACTTGCTGCTAACGACCAATATTGTCCCAAGACATATTCTGCACCTACATTCCAAGTATATTCGCGTTCCCAATTAGAATTTGTAGGTAAATCGTTTTTCCAACCAAAATCTGTTGCCATTTGCCAAGAACTTTGTAACTCTACTCTATTAAGTATTGGTATTGCAGTTGAAAAACCTATTTGAGGTCGCAATTGCGTGTCAATACTTACATCACTATCTATAAAGAAAGGTAATAACCAGCGAATTCCTAAACGTCCTACAGTTTCTATCTCATCTAAAGAATCTTCAAGTTCATTTTCGAGTTCCACACCAATATAAGCTCTAAAAAATGTACCTAAATAGCGTTCATAATCTGCACCAATCTCCATATTCTTGTTCCAACCATATTGCGCATCTACATTAAATTGATTGTACGTATTTGTAGCTACTAATTCTAATGAAGTCATGTGGCTTGCTACGGTTGCTTCTCCCCAAGAATAGATTGTTTTATCTGCTTTAGTCAAATTTCTCAAAGGATAATTGGCTAATCTTGGGTCTTTTGGGTCTCCGTAACTAAAGATACGTGCCATTCCTGCTTTAGCATGATATAATATATGGCAATGGAAAAACCAATCACCAGTTTCATTAGCATCAAACTCAATAATGACCTTCTCCATTGGTGGTACATTCACTGTGTGTTTTAATGGTGAATACGCTCCACTTGCATTTACGACTCTAAAAAAATGGCCATGTAAATGCATTGGGTGATGCATCATAGTTTTATTATTTAGAGTGATTCTTGTTTTTTCACCACTTTTAATCTTTATTTTATCAACTTCAGACAATACTTTATTGTTCATACTCCATACATAACGAAGCATGTTTCCCGTAAGGTTTAATTCAATCTCTCGTGTTGGTAATTCAGAGTGAATTGTTGTTTTTACTGGTGATTTAAGATAATCATAAGAAAACTCGCTATTCATTTTCATGTCTTTTTGCATTCCATCCATTTTCATTGAATCATCTTTTATATCTTTCTTCATGTTCATAGCCTTATGGGCATGATTCATATCATCATCTTTTCCCATATCCATATCTTTTTTAGGCATTATCATAGTATCCATCTTCATGTCTTTCATTTCGCTTGACATTTTCATGCTTCCCATATCTTTTAGCATTTTTATATAATCTGGAGCTGGTAAAATTTCAGCTTTTTCAATAGTTCCATTTCCTAAAATAGCTGACGTAAATCCAGAACCATCTTGTGCAGCTGCTCTAATTTCAATTGCTCCACTTTTAGGAATTGTTACTATATAATCATAGGTTTCTGCAATAGCATGTAATACTTTTTTTCTGTGAACAGGAACAACGTCAATACCATCACTTGAAATTAACATTGGTTTTCCTCCAATAGTAATCCAGAAATATGTGGCTGCGGCTGCATTAATCATTCGTACACGGACTTTATCGCCTTCCTTAAATTGTTTATAGTTTTGAGTTGTTTTTCCGTTGGTTAAAAATGCATCAAAAGCTACATCCGAGATGTCTACTCCTGGCATCCGTTTACTCCACAATTTTAATTGTGCTCCTAGTGCTCCATTTACAATAGTTCTACTCAAAGGTTGTGCTGTTCCTCTTTTTATAGCATACCATTCATTACCTCGCTTTAAATTTTTAAGAACACTTTTTGGTTTTTCATCTATCCAGTCAGATAATACCAAAGTAAGGTCATGGTCGTAATCTAATTGTTGCTCTTTAGGTTTTATAATAATTGCACCATAAACTCCACGCTGTTCTTGCAATCCTGTATGTGAATGATACCAATAGGTTCCAGATTGTTTTAAAGGAAATTCAAATTTGTGTGTCTTTCCTGGAGGTATTGGAGGTGAATTTAAATACGGAACACCATCTTGGTAATTAGGCAAAATTAATCCATGCCAATGTACTGAAGTTTCTACCTCCATATGATTAGTAACATAGACTACTGCATTTTGTCCTTCTGTAAAGATTAATGTTGGAGCAGGAATAGAATTATTTATAGCCATTGCTTCAACTTCCTTTCCTGTAAAATTTACCATTTTTTCATCTACGATAAATTTATAAATGACAGTATTGCCTTCAATTTCTGGAGTTAGATTTTTTTGCCCAAAACCTGTTAACGAGAATAAAAATAATATACTAAATAAAAATACTTTTTTCATATTGATTTGTTTTATGTAACAAATTTCTGATAACATAGTAACCTAATTGTGCATAATTTTGGTTATATTTTATCAATCCGTTTTCTTGTGCCGAAAGATTTAAATTGTGTGGACGTTAAACCCGTTACTTGCTTAAATTGTCTTGATAGATGTTGTGGACTGCTATAATTTAATTCGTATGATATTTCTGAAAGATTCAACTCTCCGTATTTTAAGAACTCTTTTACTTTCTCTATTTTTTGCTGAATAATAAACTTCTCAATGGTTTTTCCTTCTACTTCAGAAAAAAGCTTACTCATAGTGATATAATCTATATTAAAAACATCTGTCAATAGTTTAGAAGTGTTTATATTGGTTTTAGCTTTGTCGTGATTAATATTCTCTATGAGCAGTGTTTTTATTTGATTGACATGTTGTTTTTCTTTGTCTTCCAAAACTTCAAATCCTTCTTTTTTAAGAATTGTGTTAATCTTATCTTTTGTTGTTTTATCAACTTTATTATTGAAATAAATATTTCCAAAATCTATGTTGTGCTTTGTTAACTCATCAATAACAACTTTTATACAGCGATTATAAACCATGTTTTTTATGTAGAGTATGTGGTTCATTTATAATATACATTTTGATATGATAAAGGTATGAATTTTTATTAGTGTTTTAGTTTTTGATTACATTTCACACACATTACACTTCCCTCCTACGTCGTCGTGTAAAAAGTGTTCCATTAGCTTTGTAGAAGAAACTTTTTGATAAGATTTTTTTAAGAAAATTATGATAAGTAAACTTTGCTTTACCCAAGCAAAGTTACATAACGCGGAACATTATAGTTCAAATATATTGTAGTAGTTTATTAAGGCTGTTTATCCATTTTAAGCTATAATTCTTTATTATGTAAAATATCCCACAGTATTTATAGTTTCATTACTATATGTAGTACTTGGGTGTTTACACATTCATGGTTTTGGGTTTTCGTTTAATTTCAATATTCTGTATAATGGTTCAGTATTTTTATAATACGGTAATTATAAAAATGTTGCTAACTAGACATTTGACGCTATAATTAGTCGTTATGTAAAATTGCCGCTTGCCAAAGGCGCTCTATTGCTTTATAAAACCTAAATGTTTTCACATTTTATTTTACACACAATTTGCCAACGCTTCCAACCACCAAAAAAAGCAAAGCCTTTTAGTTCATATTTGTGTTTAGAATTGACTAAATATTTACGTTATAAAAAAATAAGAATGTTATCGTGTAGTTGTCGCAACAGTATAAAATTTCCCTACCGCATTATCCTAGCTTAAAATTTCTATACACTTGCTGTGTTTTAGTTACTTTAATAGCCTTTAAAAGGTTTGTCATTATCTTTTGTCTTGAAACAAAAGAAACAAAAATTCAAGGCTACATATGCTTTTGGAAACAATTAACGGCTCATTTCACTATATTTTAGAAAAACATTTGAGCTATTTAGTTTATTTATAACTTAAATTTAAAAAGCGAGAACCCAATTATATTCGGTTCTCGCTCTCTAAAATATGGACGCTCCACTCACCTATTGTTTTAACCAAAACTTTATGAGGCAGTTTTAAGCCACAAAAATATGCCTCTCGAATACCCGAAGACGAGAAGCATTTTACCTAATAATCTTACCCGATTCAAAGAATTACTATGTCATTATTTTTAACTAGAGTACTATTTTATTACTAGATAAATAATTTATCAATCAAGTAGTAATATTTATTTCGGTTTGCCAACTTGTAACCACAATAGCGCAACTGTCTAATTTTGTAAATGGTTTTCTTGATTTTTAATGTAATGAAAAATAGTATTGTTAGTGTACATAAAAATGTTATCATAAGCAGGAGTTTTTGTTATATCAATTATATATTTTTATCACTTTCAGCCTTTTTTTTAGCTTTTGATATTTCCTTCATTTCTGTATTAATTCTAATACTTTCTTTAATTATCCTAAAACCAATAATTATTAAAATAACCGTAAAAACTATGAATAGAATTATTATTAATTCATTTACCATAATAACATACTTTAAATGCTTAGAAAATTCGGGGTGTTTTTTATCTTAATATTATTTATTATTAATGCTAAAAAAACTAGTTCTTAAGCACCTGTTTTATAAACGTTTTATCGTTTTGAAGTACTTGAATAAAATATATCCCATTAGTTAAATTCTCTAATGTAATTTTTTTAGAAAATACTGAATTTAAAGACTTCGATTTATCGGTAATAACCGTTCTTCCTAATACATCAATCACATTAACAGTAACGTCATTTGAATCTGAATTTGTAAAGCTAATTAACACATTATCATTTGTTGGGTTTGGATATAAACTAAAACCATCAAACGTATTATTTTCTTCGACACTTAATACCGTTGCAGTAGCACCACTTACTATTAGGCTATAATTTTCTCCTGCTGCAGGTAATGTTCCTTTATGTGTTACTGTAATCGTATATGTTCCTGCTACAGGATTATTAACATCTACGCGTTCAAACGGGTCTCTATCATTATCGCCATCATTTGCATTAGTGTCTACTTCTGTTAATCGCCATGGATAATATGTTGTTCCATTATTGGTGACACGGATGTCTAAATCATTATTCAATACTTTTGCTCCTGCATTTGCACCTGCAGCACCATCATATACATTACTTGCTTCAGCAGTATCAAACCAGCTAATAGAAACTAATAATGGCTCTGTACCACCTGTAGTTACATCAATAGAATAACTCGCCGTATTTGCTAAGTTTAATTCATCTACTAATGTTGTTACCCCATTATTTGTAATTACTTGAGCAGCCGCTTTAGCATTTATTAATCCCCAACCAGATTTAGCATCTGGACCAGTAGTTAATCCATCTAATGCTGTATGTAAGGCTAATCCTTTTAATGTATTTCCTTTCATATAAACACTATTAACATTAGCGTAATGTTGTTGTAATAACAATAATGTTCCTGCAACTGTAGGCGCTGCCATAGAAGATCCTGTAAAAGTATTATACAAACCATCAGCATTATCAACACAAGACTGAACATTTGTTCCTATACCTGTAATATCTGGCTTTATACGTAAATCATCTGTTGGACCTTGAGTACTTGTTCCATTTATACCAAAACTGGTCACATCTCCATTAGCATCATAAACAGGGTTCATTCCGTTTGCTACAGATATTCCATTTTTAGTTAATTTTCTATAGGTTAACTTATCGTAATTAACATTTCCATTAAGTGGTTCTGTATTATTAGTCGTATTTCCTCCAGTATTACCCACTGAATTTATTGGTAAAAAATACTCATAAGTATCTATTACAAGGTCATAATTTAGACATGGCGAAACATAAGCTCCAAAAGCCCAATCTGGATAAGTAGAAGGGTCTGTTCCATAAGATTGATTAGAGACTAACGCACCATTAAATCCAGCATTATTTATTTCATTAAGATCGTCTGTAAAAACATAAGCTTTAATGGTTGCTGAAGAAGCCATACCTCTAGCCGCAGGAGCTGTGCCATTTGCAGCAAAAGTTCCAGACACATGTGTTGAATGAAAACTATTCCCATTCAATTCTCCTGGAGCACCAGATTCATTAAGGTCATCAACTTGCTCTATTTTACCAACTCCTGTAAATTCTTGATGTGTTGAACGAACTCTTCCTCCATCCCAAACATAAGCAACCATATTTTCACCGTTTACATCCAAACCTAAACTTCCTCCTGTATATAAATCTGTTGCTCGAGTTGCAATTCCTGCTGGTTGGTTTTCTATACAGTAATAGTCAGGTGAACCATCTGGTAAGGCACCCATTAATTGATCGAATGATCCGTCTGCATTAAATACTTTTTCTTCATAGCCTAAAGAAATTAAGCGTTTTACGTCTTCTTTTTGCTGTTTAGAATAATCTGCAACCTGTTTCGTTACCTTTGCTGCTTTTTCAACATCATAACTATTTTTAATTGTTTGACGTTCTTCGTCAGTTTGTGAAAAACCAACATAAGTAGCACATAACAAAAATAAAAGGGTGATTTTTTTCATAATATTAAGAGGCGTATTTCTATTTAGGGCAATAGACTTATTGTTTTTTGTTTTCAAGAGCATTTAAGCGGTTCACAATTAATTTTAACTGCGCTTTTAATAGCTCATTTTCTTGGGATAATTCTTTGTTTTTCCCATTAAGTTCAGCGATATACAAGAAATTCTCTTCGATTTTCTCTAAGTTTTTAATAGATGTTTTGGTCACATCTAAAACCATTCCTTCTGCTTTTACTTCTTTATAAGACTTTACATTTGGTAAATGTCCGTTTGCTTTAACAAAAGAAATTGCTTCGTTTAATGGTGTGAATGAATAGTTTGTATCTATCGTTGATTCACCAGAAAAATAATTTTCAAAAACATAATCAGGATATGTCGTTGTCCCAGAAATTAAACTTCCTGTTGCTTCAATATCTCCACCTACAGTAAGTGTGCTTGTTAAAGAGGTTGTAGGGTTTAAATTTATACCAACACGATCTGTAGCAAAATCCCCTCCAATTAATGGGGTTGCACTACTAGAATTATCTATTGCTAGAAGATTACTTTGTGTATTAAAACTCCCACCTGCACTATTACCTATAAATACTCTACCTGATAATGCTGGCATAGATCCAATAGCGGTTGTTCCACCAGTCATTCCAGCACTTCTACCTATTACAACATTATTACTACCATCCTGATTTAATTGATCTGTGTTTTGACCTATAACTACATTAGCACTACCATTTACTAAATATTTAGATGCATCTCTTCCTATAGACACATTAGCAGCTCCTGCACCTGGATGTGCTCCCATAGCATCAAAGCCAATAGCAACATTACTATTTCCAGTTATTTGACTCGCAGAGTTAGATCCTACAGCAACACTTTGCGCTGCGCTACCTGCACTTGACATTGCACTACCACCTATTGCGGTATTACTTGCACCTGTTGTATGTGAAGCTAGTGCATTTCTTCCAATTGCTACATTATTATACGCTAATGTAAGATCTCTTAAGGCTCCATTCCCTATTCCTACATTATTAGCTCCATGATAACCATAAATGGCACCAGTTGTAATATTAGAACCTGCATTCTGTCCTATTAAAACATTTCCTTTCCCATTAAGATCATCTGCTGTTCCTGCATTTTCTCCAATGCGTACAGAACCTCCTGTGTTTAAAAACTCTAGTTGTCCGCTTGTACTAAAACGACTATGAATTATATTGTTTGTTCTTATGTCTAAAGCTACATTATCAGTTGTTCCTAAAAAATTAGTTCCGTTTACTGTTCCTGCATTTCCTGCTAAGTCCCATGCTGAATCTGAACCTCCATTTTGCCAATTTACATCTCCTAAACCATTTGTTGTTAATACTTGACCTGATGTTCCGTCTACTAATGGGAAACTATAAATAGCTCCTGCAGTAATATCATCACTCGATCCTATTTGTAACTGTCCACCAACACGTAAAATATCGTTATCGAATTCTCCATATAGTAATGGTGTTACACTATTAGAATTCTCTATCATTAAAACATTATCTGCAGAGGTAGCACTACGACCTGCACGATAACCAATTAACACACGACCAGATGCCGTTGTTACACTTCCTGTAGCAGCACCAGCATCGGATCCTAAAATTACATTTTGAATACCTAATGTGTTAAATTCATCGGCATCATAACCTACAAAAACATTATTCGTTCCATCAGTTGTTCGTTTACCAGCTCCGCTTCCTAAAGCCGTATTATTAAATCCTACTCCAGTAGCACCCGTACTACCTCTTAAAGCTCTAAATCCTACACCTGTATTATGATCTGCTGTTATATTTTCTATAGCGTCAACACCAATAGCAACATTAAATTCTGCATCTATTGCGTTTTTTAAAGCGTCTAACCCTACACTTGTATTATTAGTTCCTGTAGTCATACTAGCAGATGCATTATGACCAATTGCCGTATTAGCAGCGCCAGTTGTTAAAGCATTCATAGCATTAAAACCAACTCCTGTGCTATACCTACCATGAAAAGACAAAGAAGCACCTGATGTAATATTTTCACCAGCAAAAGATCCTATAAAAACATTCTCTTTTACTCCATTCGTTAAATCGTCTGCTGCTCCAGCATTTTCACCTATATAAACAGAGCCTTCCGTATTTAAAAATTCTAATTGCCCGCCTGTTGTAAAGCGGTTATGTATGATATTATTAGTTCGTATATCTAAAGATTGAGCATCAGTTGTTCCTAAAAAGTTAGTTCCGTTTACAGTTCCTGCATTACCTGTTAATTCCCATCCTGAAGTTCCTTCTCCAAAACCTAACCATGTGGTTGTAGCATTATTCCAGTAATAAAAACCTGGTAAATCTAAACCTGAAGTTGTTGTTAAATAAACCAACATTGCATCTTGAGTTACTGTTGGGTTTATTGTAGGGAAAGCATCTACTCTTGGTATTAGAATTCCATCTGTATTTGCCGGTGTTACTTGGTTGGATGCTGTAATATCTAATGTAGCTTGTGGGGTTGTAGTACTGATACCTACTTGAGCTGACACTATAATACTTACTGTTAACATAATTGTTGTTAGTATATTTTTCATGATTATTCTGGGTATTTGTTTGCCACAAAACTATACTCATAGCACTACATATTAAAATAAATACATAATACAAACCTCCTATAGTATAAAAACAGTATTTTTGAAACCCAAAATAACTATTATATTTATAGTATATTAAATACACATGAGGCTAGTATCCAGTGCGCTATTTTTTTTAATTCTCTTTACTTCATATTCACAAAACAATGTGAATCAATGGGGTGTGAATATTAGTTTAACTAAAAACAACACATTAAAAAAAGAACTTGTATTAAAAATTATTGACCATTATTTATATGTTGACAAACAAAATGATAGTGTTTCTAAGTACCTAAACACGAATATTTTAATAAATGGAGATAGTTTATTTGTTGCAGAAAAACTATATCGACACGCTTTATTGCATTCAAATACTGCAGCTTATGATTTAGCGCTTGAACACGCAAAAAAAGCATCAGTATTATTTGATAAATATGAAGAATACTCTAAAAGTGCCTTAACTAAAAGACAAATAGGTAATATTTATCAAACCCTATTTAAAAACCAAGAGGCCATAATCTATTTTAAAGAAGCAGAACCACATCTAAAAGGTAAAGAACGTATTAGAATGTTAATAGGTTTAGGAGCAGTTTATTCACAACTGAATGAACTTGACAAATCAATTTCTTATTATATTGAAGCCTATAATGCTTCCGAAGAGTTTAAAGACAGTAGTAGTTTATTCAATATTCATAATGGAATGGCTAGTGTTTATGCTAAAAATGAAGATTTTGATAAAACAAAAGAGTCGTATCAAAAAGCTTTAAAAATAGCTAAAGAACAAAAAAACTACCTTGGTCAACTTATTTGCAATTACAATCTCGGGTTCCTTGCTTTTAAACTAAAAGAAATAGAAAATGCAAAATCATATTTTGAAAATGCATTCTCTTTATTTAATAAAACCGACAATAACTACTTAAAGGCTTCCACCTACTTTAAATATGCAGAAACACAATTAGAATTAGGTAATATTTCATTGGCCTCAGGAAATCTAGAAAAATCAGAATTGCTTTTTAACGAAATGAAAAGCACTGGAAGAATTCCATATGTACTCAATGTAAAAGCTGCTATTGAATTAAAGAAAGGAAATATTAATAATGTCATTATAATTCTTGAAAAAGCGATTAAAATCTCGTCAAAAAATGAAATTATTGGTATTACATCAAAGAATTATTTAGATTTAGCAAAAGCTTATAAAGAGAAAGGTGATGCTGTAAAAAGTTTTGATGCTTATGAAAAATACACTAATATTAATGATAGTGTTGCTTCAATAAAAAAAAATAGAGAAATAGAAATTGTAAAAGCAAAATTTGAAGCTAGCGAATTAGAAAACAAACTAAAACAAGATGTTGTTTTACTTTCGGTAAAAAATAAAACGAGCTATTATAGAAATCTATTATTGGCGGTTACTATTATAGGTCTTGTGGTCTTTTTATACAGACAACGAAAAATTAATCAAGTAAAACAAAAAACCCTTCAACAAGAAAAAGAAATTATATCACTAAATGAAGTGTTATTACAAGATAAGGTAAAGCATTCAGGCACTCAAATAACAGAATATGCCATACTAATTGATGAACGAAATCAGTTTTTAGACAAACTTAATAAACAGATGAAAGACATCAGGAACCTCTCTAATGACAGTACACAAAAAAGCTTAATTATAGATTTGCAATTCTTTATTAGAGATAATATTAGTGTTAAAAAAGGAAAAGTAGATTTAGATAAAAATACAGGGAAGTTTGAAGAAGATTTCAATTTTAAACTGGAGCAACGCTTTCCAAAATTAACAGACAAAGAAATTATTGTATGTAGATTATTACTTATAAATTTAACTTCTAAACAGATTGCTCAAAAAATGGAAATCACAGTACAATCTGTAAATAATTATAGGGCTTCTATTCGTAAAAAAGTTGTATTAGAACCTGGTGTAAATCTAAAGCGTTTTTTAAAACAGATATAAAAGTTAGTTAAATAGACTAAATACTTTAGTGTAGTCAATTCATTACACACACATTCCTCTTCTCTCCTATCGTCGTTTCGAAAAAAGAGTGTTTTATTATCATTGTAAAAGAAACTTTTGAGAATGAATTTTTTAAAGAAACTATAGTAAAAACTTATGCTTTTAATCCAAGCAAAGTTAAATAACGCAGAACATTATAGTTCAAATGTATTATAATGGTTTATTATGGCTGTTTAACCATTTTAAGCTATAATTAGTCATTATGTACGGGATATTTCTAAAGATTGAGAATCTTTGGAAATATTAGCGAGTTGTTGTGGCTGGGCTCGTCAAAGACGCTCGATTTTTTTATATAACACAAATGCGTAGCATTCATGAACTCCTTAATTTAAAATAAAATGACGTGAATAATTAGCCAACGCTTCCAGCCACCAAAAAAAGCAAAACCTTTTAGCTTGTATATAAGCCACGTAATTAATTGAGTATTCTCGTTAAAAAAGTTTTCAATGTGTTTTCTTGTAATTCCCGCAACAGTATAAAATTTTCTTACAACATCATCCTTGCTTTAAAATTTCTATACACTTGCTAAGTTCTCATTACTATTTATATAATCAATTTACCAAATATTTCCTGAATCTGTAAGGCCGTATAATAGTCTCGCTCGATAGTTGTCATAATAAGTGAAAGCAGCCCGATATGAGCTGCTTTTGTTCTATAGAGTATGAAGGTGAACTCAGTATTTCAGTAGATAGAACGTTGTAAAACTTTAATATATAATAGAATATATCTTAGTATAGTTTTTTAACTATTTGTCACCTTTTTTATTACAAGTCTATTCTTGACTTAAGTTTTAATAACTAGCAATAAATTTTTTGGATTTTTCCACAAGTCCATCATCATTAGTAAATTGCAATATATAAACACCTTCTGATAGTACTGAGATATCAATTGTAATTTCATTATTTACAAATGAGTCAAAGTTTAATTTTTTGTCAATAATTTTTTTACCGCTATAGTCGAATATTTTTATGAATGAACGTTTCTTATTTTTTCCAGTATAATAAACATGAATTGAATCGTGAGTAACAGTAGGATATACATCAAACTTAATGTTATTAAGCGAATTTTCTACCGTACTTAACACTGCATCTTCATATACTTGATCTCCTGCTAACCAAGTAAACACAACTTTAGTTTCTCCAATTTGAGTGTTTGGTATTGTAAATATATCTCTATCAACCATGATTAAATCGGCGTATTTACCCACTTCTAAACTACCTGTTTTATCTTCCTGTCGCATTACATAAGCGCCATTAATTGTAAATGCTTTTACCGCTGCAGCTACATTTGGTAGGTTTTGAGGAACTCTTGTTAATGAATTCTGAATTCCTACAAATGGACTAATACTACTTACATCCCAATCACTGCTTAAAGTTACTCTTGCTCCTGCGTCAAATATTGATTTTACCGGAACTAAATTATCAGAACGAGTAACTCCAATAAAATCATCATTATCATGCCAATGATTCGGGTTGGTAAAATCTCCAGTAACTTGCATATCTGCAGTAACATTTAAACTAGAGAATCTTGAAAAATCAGTTGGTTTTACAACCTCCAAGTGTGTAATTCTATGTCTTGCACCAATATCTCCATTAGCTACTCTTGCCGCAGCGATAGCATCTAGACTTTCTGTAATTCCTCTATCACCAATTGCATGAATATGAAAATCAAAACCTTTTTGCTCTAAAGTAGTTATTAGTGATGTCATTCTTGAAACATCTATATAATTTAGTCCTTTAGAAAATGGAAAACCTAGAAAACTCAATATTCCAGTTTCGTAATTTTCGTGCATTGCAGCTGTTGCATTTATTAAAATACCATCAGCATATAATTTTATTTGACGTATTTTTAACATATCGTCCCCACTATCATACATTGCTTCAATGGTAGGGATTTGAGTTACATCATTATCTTCTGGGTAAACCCACGGAGCTAAACCTACTCTACATGTCAATAAATTATTTGCTTTAATTTGCTGCCAAGTCTGTATATAGTTCTGCTTCCAATATGTACGACCTTCGCAGATTGAGGTAATACCGTTTTTTGCTAATAATGGTAGCCCATAATTTACTAATCCATCATAATTGTTGTTTTGCATTGTTGCATTAGTTGCCAAAGCTACACTTAAAGCATCATCTCCAGCACTATCAAGTAGTATTCCATCTACATCAGAAGTAGTCCCCCATGTTGATTTTATAATGTGTCCGCCAATTGGGTCTGGTGTTGTAGCAGTAATACCTAAAGCAGTTAGGCCAGCCGTATTTATCCAAACTGAATGGGAAGTTTCTTCCATAATTATAGCAGGAGTTATTGGATATACTTCATCTAAAATTAATCGCGGAGCTCTTGTTGCATCTAATAATGTATAAATGGAATGCCCCCAACCTATTACCCAACCATTACTATTTGGAGTACTATTACAAGCATTTAATACAGAAATAAAATTTTCAGGATTCGTTTCTTCGCTATTCAAAATACAACTAGCGCCATTAGCAGAGCTGGCCTCAAGAGGATGCATATGTACATCATGCATTCCTGGTAATACCAATCGACCTCCACCATCTTTAACCTCAGTACTAGTTCCTATATGAGTAACAACACCTGTGTTAGAGCCTGTATAAATTATTAGTCCGTTTTTAATAGCAATAGCCTGAACAAATGTATCTGACGCATCAGCAGTATAAATTTTAGCGTTTTTAATTACTTTATCAGCAATTTGAGCTTTTGTAGATATTAAAGACATGAATAGCAATATAAGTGTTACTGAGTTTTTCATAATGTGATTATTAAATTAAGATACTGCTAAAGTATAAGTGTCATGAAAATCTGGAAACAATTTTCCACCAAAGCTTACTATTTAGGAATAAAAAGATAGATTTTGAACCTAAAGACAAAAAACAATATTTCAATCCTAAAAAAGGTGGTTTGATGCTTATTATCTATCTTTAAAGGATTAAATACGATACTTTTGAATATAATATTATTTTAAATGTTAAAAGTAAAATCAATATACCATGCCTTGTTTTGGATATTTATATTCCTCTTTGTACTAGATTATCAGGAGACTGAATATGAGATTATACAAGCAATCGCTTTTACACTAATTGAATGTACTATTTATAGTGTTATTGTTTACAGTAATTTATATTTTTTGATTCCTAATTTATTAGAGCAAAAAGGAAGAGTAATGTACGGAGTAGGACTTTTTTCTCTTCTACTTCTCATCTCAATCCTTATCTATTATTCGGGATTAGGTTATTATTTAATTAGCGAAAGTGATATTAGAAACCTCCTTTCCTTTTCGCTAAACTATATTCTTTTTATAGTTATATCATATCTATACTGGTATTTCACTTTATTCCAACAAGAACATAAAAACAGATTAGCTTTACAAAATGAAAAACTTACAGCTGAATTACAATTATTAAAATCGCAAGTGAGCCCTCATTTTTTATTCAATTCACTAAACAATATCTATTCATTAAGCATTGCAAAACATGATAATGCACCTCTAATGATTGAAAAATTATCAGATATTTTGCGATATATTATTTACGATGGGAAAAAGAAATTTGTCCCTTTAGAAAGGGAAATCACACTTTTAAATAATTATGTTGAGTTACAATTAATGAAAAAAATCAAAGCAGAGAAAAATGTTTTAGTTTCTATAAACGGGGTGTCATCAACTCATAAAATAGCACCTTTAATTTTAATAAACTGCATAGAGAATTGTTTTAAACATAGTGATGTCGTTTACAATTCAAATGGACAATTATCTATTGATGTTTCAGTTAAAGAGGAAGTTTTACATTTTAAAACTACAAACTCTCACCAAAAAAAAAGTAATGAAACTGGTATTGGGTTAGAAAACACTAAAAAACAATTACAACATTACTATCCAAATAAGCATCGATTTAAAATTGATGATAATAATGGTATCTTTAAACTAACACTAACAATTAATTTATAATAATTGAAAACTTACAATTGTATTATAGTTGACGATGAAACACTTGCGCAAGAATTAATAGAAGTGCATTTATCAAAAATATCGAGCATTCATATTCTAGCTAAATGCCATACTGCTATTGAAGCTATGGATGTTATAAACAACTATCATGTTGATATTATGTTTTTAGATATTCAAATGCCTGACATCACAGGTATTGAATTCTTAAAATCATTAGATACTGCCCCACTTACTATTTTAACTACTGCTTATTCTGAATATGCTATAGAAGGATATGAGCTAAACGTTATTGATTATTTATTAAAGCCTATTAGTTTTGACAGATTTTTCAAAGCAATTGCGAAAGTATTATCTATTTTAAAAGAAGTTAATGACACAATAGCAATTGAAAATATGACTTTAGTAAATGACGATTATATTTTTGTGAAATCTGACTACAAAGCAATAAAAATTTCTTTCAATGAACTTGTTTATGTTGAAAGTATGCAGAAATATGTAAAATTTTATTTAAAAGATAAAATGGTCATGTCATTAATGAGCTTAACATCATTAGAAGAAATACTTCCTTCTTCTAACTTTTTTAGATGTCAAAAATCATTTATTGTAAATTTAACAAAAATTGAATGTATTGATGGGAACCAATTGCTATTAAATAACAGAACTAAAATCCCCGTAAGCAAAAACTTAAAGTCTGAACTTGTAAAGTTAATAGATAAGAATAATTTACTTTAAAGTAAAATGCCCTATTATATAAACTCTTGAAATATTTGCTATTCCCGATGAATCAGTAGGGTAAATACATCCTAACATACATATGCTCATTTAGTATAAAAATAAAAAATGTTGCATATACCCTTAGCTTTACCCAAACCATTCCATACACATTATACTCATCTCCTTTTTTCGAGTCGTATAAAAAGTATTTCATTAAAATCGTAAAAGAAGTTTTTAGTAATGATTTTTTTTGAAGAAATTTAAAGAAGTAAACTTTGCATTTACAAAGAATAATCACATAACATTATAGTGCGAATGTATTGTAATAGTTTATTAAGGCTTTTAACTATTTTTCAGAAATAATACTTTTATAATAATTATGAAATTACTTTAATTACCTTTTATACGTTGCCAAAGCGTTTTCATCAGAAACTGAGCATCACGTCCTGTTTTTGAAAATTCTGTTGCTTGTATGTGTTCATTATATAATTCTAGCTTATAGGAAAATGTAAAAACGGAGCTTCCATCTTTTCTAGGAATTAGCCCAAATCGTAAGTCATTAAAATACCAATATCCGTTTCTTTGTTCTATAATATACCAACCTTTACTAATAGCTATCAAACGTTTTACATTTGGAAATTCCATTAGCTCACTTGATATGATTCGTTGCTTTTGATAGGACTTAAAACGTATTGGTTGTGAATCAAAAAAAGAATATTCAGCAATTAAATACTGTTCTGGTGTATCAATATTTGCATTCCATAATATTGTGTTTAATGGAGATGGACGTGTACTAATTTGAGTGTAAGTTATATGTTGGTTTTGTAATGCACTTTCAAACCGTTTTTCCACAACATATTTGATAACCAATGTTAGCAATAAATATAGTGTAGAAATCAGCAATCCTACAGTATTTAAACGACGTCTTGTTTTAGATTGTCGCTTATAAAATAATACCATAATAGTAAGCACTAAAAACGGTAATGTATACATTGGATCAATCACAAAGATTGAGTTCAATGCTAAACGTGCTTTAAATGGCCAAAATAGCTGTGTTCCCCAGGAAGTAAAAACATCTAAAAGCGGATGTGTAAATAATCCCCAAAAAAATAGTTTAGTCCATGGCACCCAACCGAGATTAGATTTGCGTTCTAATTTATTTACTAACCAACCTAAAATTGGAGCTAATAAAACACAAAAAAGCAATGAATGACTAAAACCACGATGCCACTCTATAGCAGTAATGGTATCGGTTAAATTACCTAATATAACATCTAAATCTGGAATAGTACCTGCTATAGCGCCATAGAGTAATGCTTTGTTTCCTATTTTTTTACCTAAGATAGCCTCTCCAACTGCTGCTCCTAAAACAATTTGTGTTAATGAATCCAAATGAAATTATTTTAATACGAAATTAAGTATTTTAACTGGGCATTTTACGAAGTAACCTTTATCTAATCATAATAATTAGAGAACAATCATTTAATGCCTCATACATCATTACAATTTCCAAAAAATCATAAAATATTCTAATCACAAAATGACTTAAAAAACTATATTCGCGCCATGTGGATGTATTTAGGCCTATTGGCTGCACTTTTTTTAGGGTTACATAATTTATGCAAAAAACATGCAGTACAAGGAAATGAAGTTTTTCCGGTACTTTTGGGTACAGTTTCTAGCGGATTTTTATTTGTTGCTGCATTTTATCTTCTTTCAATTTTTTATCCAGACTATGCGTTAGAAAATGGCTATAATTTTCAGAATGTTTCTTGGAAAACTCATGGTTTTATTTTTATAAAGTCTGCTATTATGGCTAGTTCTTGGGTTTTAGCTTACCAAGCTTTAAAGCACTTGCCCATTACTATCGTTACACCAATACGTTCCGCTGGACCATTTTTCACCTTTATTGGTGCCATAATAATTTATAAAGAAAGTCCTAATTTATACCAATGGATTGGCTTTTTCTTAATTATTTTTTCAGTTATTTTATATTCGAGAATTGGGAAAAAAGAAGGTATAAATTTTAAACGGAATAAATGGATATTTGCTATTATTGGCGCCACATTTTTAGGTGCTAGTAGTGGTTTGTATGATAAGTTTTTAATTCAGAATTTAAGTTTAAACCCACAAACTCTACAATTTTGGTTTTGTTTATATACGATACTTATTTTACTGGTTATCCTAACATTTACTTGGTTTCCATATGCTGAAAAACGAAAAGCGTTTAAATTCCGATGGTCTATTATTGCTGTTGGTGTTTTATTACAAGCTGCGGATTATTTTTATTTTAAAGCATTGCAAGATCCTGACGCATTAATCATGTTACTATCTGCAATAAAACGAAGTCAAATCATCATTGCGGTCATTGTTGGAGGGATTATCTTTAAAGAGAAAAATAAGCGAAAGAAATTAGTGCCATTAGTGGGTATTATGATAGGTGTATTTTTGATTTTATACTCATAAAATTGTACACTATTTAAAATATTGTGAATTAAAAGAAACCTACTAACTAGTAATTTTGCATCTACAAATTAGTAATTAAGTAAGTAACATTTCCAAAAAATTCTTAATCTTCGGAAATGTTAGAGAGTTTATATGCCTGATTTCACCAATGAGCTCGTTTATTTTTAAAACATAAAAGTTAGATATGTGTATTGCACAAAATTTACAAATGTTTCCAACTACAAATAAATAAAACCCTTTTTGTAAATCTTTGTAAATTTAAGGGTATGTATCACCAATATTTGACAAAATATTACGTCCCTCTCTCCTATCACTTATTTAAAACTCTCAACATCAATTATTAGTGTAAATAAAATATTTATTATCTTTGTTAACCAACTGGTTAAACTAGGTAGTTAAAAATGGCGAAAGTAAAAGACGAAAACACTGAAGGACAAATTTTGGATGCAGCTAAAAACGTATTTCAATCTAAAGGTATGGATGGTGCACGTATGCAAGAAATTGCTGACGAAGCAGGAATTAACAAAGCAATGCTTCATTATTATTATAGAAGTAAGCAATTATTATTTGAAGCTGTTTTTAAAAATGCATTTTCATTATTAGCACCTCAATTAAATGCTATTTTAAACGATGACTCTTCCATAGAGGAAAAAATAAAAAATTTTACATCAAACTATATTACATTTATTATTAACCATCCTTATTTACCAAATTTTATCATTCAGGAATTAAATAGAAATCCAGAGTTTATTCTAAAACTTAAAGAAAATAGTGGTTTTCCAAATCTTGAAAAATTTAAAATACAGGTGGATAATGATGTAGAAAATGGTCTAATTAAACCAATAAGTGCAGAACAATTGTTCATCAATATTTTGTCACTAAATATTTTTCCGTTTGTAGCTAAACCTTTAATCATGGCGTTTACAAATACAGATAATAAAACCTACAAACAACTCATGGAAAACCGTAAAACAGAAGTTTCAAACTTTATTATTAATTCTATAAGGCAATCATAAAATGAAACGCTTCATAATTATTCTAACAATCCTAATAACACTTCCAAGTATAGCACAACAAAGCATTACTTTGGATGAATGCTACAGTTTAGTTGCTCAAAATTATCCATTAACAAAACAAACAAACCTCTTTGAAGAGCAAAATAAATTGGATACAGATATTATTTCCAATACTAAATTGCCGCAATTTAATTTGTATGCTCAAGCGACCTATCAATCTGATGTAATTGAAATTCCTATCCCAAATTCTAATATTGAAGGATTAAATAAAGATCAATATCGTGCAACAATTACTGTTAATCAACTTATTTATAATGGAGGTACAACAGATGCTACTATAAACGTAAAAACCGCTCAAATTAGAACCAAACAAAAACAGGTTGACGTCAATTTATATCAATTAAAACAAAAGATTAACCAATTGTACTTTTCAATTTTATTATCGCAGGAAACCAATGTATTGTTAACTACAAAATATGAGCAGTTACAAGCAAAATTAAGAGAAGTTCAATCAGGCATTAAATATGGTGTGATTTTACCTTCATCTGATAAGGTTCTTGAGGTGGAACTTTTAAAACTAAATCAACAATTTAGAGAAGTAAAAAGTAATAAGTTGTCTTTAATAGAAACACTTTCAAGCATTATTGGTCAATCTTTAAATAAGTCTACAACCTTTCAAAACCCTCTAGTTACAACACTATTAAAAACCAAACTAAACCGACCAGAATTGGAGTTATTTCAACTTAAAAAGGAAGAAATTGAAAGCAATGAAGCATTAATAGCTAAACGAAATTTGCCAAATATATTCGGTATTGCAACTGGTGGTTATGGTAATCCAGGATTAAACATGCTAGATAACTCATTTCAAACCTTTTATACTATTGGTGTCAAATTAAATTGGAATATATTCGATTGGAAGTCCAACAAAAAACTTCATCAATCATTGGCTCTTAATAAAGATATAGTTGATACAGAGAGCGAAACCTTCATATTAAACACTAACATAGAACTGAATCAGCAACAAAAGGAAATTGATAAAATTGAAGACTTTATTATTTCAGATTTAGAGATTATCACCCTTAGAAAAGATGTGCTTAAATCGGCCGATTCACAATTTAAAAATGGCGTGATAACCTCTTCAGCATATATAACTGAACTGACAAATTTATATGAAGATGAAAACACTTTGGTTTCACATAAAATTCAATTACAACTCGCAAAAGCAAATTACAACGTCATTAATGGGCAATAAATATTTAGAAATGAAAAACTACAACTATATATTAGGATTAAGCATTATAGCTGCAACTTTATTTTCCTGTGTAAACAACAACGACAAAGCAGATGGTTACGGAAATTTTGAAGCTACAGAAATTACCATTTCAGCTGAAAGTAATGGAAAATTAATGCAATTTGATGTTAATGAAGGTAATAAACTAAAAAAAGAACAATTCATAGGTTTTATCGATACCATTCCATTGGCATTAAAACGAGAGCAATTAATGGTAACTAAAGTTGTGATTGGCTCAAAATCTAAAGGTGTATTGTCTCAAATAAGTGTGTTGAATGCCAAGTTAGAAACGGCAAATACCAACAAAACACGAGCTGAAAATTTAATAAAAGATAATGCGGGTACACAAAAACAACTAGACGATGTTTCAGGTGAAATTAACGTCATTAAAAACCAAATTAAAAGTGTAGAAATTCAAAATGCACCAGTTGTAAATGAATTAAGGTCTATTGATGTACAATTAAAACAAATTGACGACCAAATTCTGAAAAACAAAATCATAAATCCTATAAATGGAACAGTTTTAACCAAATACGCTGAACCAAATGAAATTACAACTTTTGGAAAACCACTTTACAAAATTGCTGATTTAAATACCATGCAACTGCGCGTTTATGTAAGCGAAACTCAATTAGCAAATATAATAATAGGTCAAGTAGTTACCGTAAAAATAGATGATGCAGAGGCTATGAAATCCTATAAAGGTACTATTAGTTGGATTGCTTCGGAAGCAGAATTTACACCCAAAATAATTCAAACTAAAGAAGAACGTGTTGCTCTAGTTTATGCAATAAAAATTAATGTTAAATACGATGGTAGTCTTAAAATTGGAATGCCAGCAGAACTATGGTTAAACAATTCTGTTAATAATAATAACTAAAATTCAAAACTATGAAATATGTAATTTTCACATTAAGCCTACTGGCTTTAGTAAGTTGTAAAGACAGTAAAAATAAAGATACAGAAACGGGTACAGTTGAATTAGCTACTGGAACTAATAACGATTATCATGACCAAGAAGCATCTAACGTATATGCAAATGCTTGGACAAGCGAAATTAAATTAAATGATGGTAATAAATGGAAAGCTAATACGGAGACTAATGAAGGTATATCAAAAATGAAAAACAGCATCAAAGCACAAACATCCAGTACAATAGATGCCTATCATAAATTGGCTGAACAACTAGATGATGACAAAAATTTCATTGTAAAAAACTGCACTATGAAAGGAGCTTCTCATGATAACTTACACGTTTGGATTTTGCCTTTAATGGAAAAAATTGAAGCCCTTTCTGAGGCAAAAACAATAGAAGATGCATCTAAGTTAAAACAAAGTATTGAAGAAAATGTAAATGCATATCATACATATTTTGAATAAATGAGTATTTCAATTTCTAACATATCAAAATCTTATAAAAATGTAAATGCCTTACAGAACATTTCTTTTGATGTAAAAGAAAGTGAACTCTTTGGAATTATTGGCCCTGATGGAGCAGGTAAAACAACATTATTTAGAATTTTAACCACCCTCTTATATGCTGATGAAGGCACTGCAATTGTAGCTGGATTTGATGTGATTAAAGAGTACAAAAGTATCAGAAATAGTGTTGGATACATGCCTGGTAAATTTTCCTTATATCAAGATTTAACGATAGAAGAAAATTTAAACTTTTTCGCCACAATTTTTGGAACAATCTTAGAAGAAAATTATGATTTAATTAAAGAAATTTATATTCAAATAGAGCCTTTTAAAGACCGTAGAGCAGGAAAACTTTCTGGGGGAATGAAGCAAAAACTCGCATTGTGTTGTGCGTTAATCCATAAACCTAAAGTTCTATTTTTAGACGAACCAACAACTGGTGTGGATCCAGTTTCTAGAAAAGAATTCTGGGAAATGTTGAAACGCTTGCAACAAAAAGGCATTACAATTTTGGTATCAACACCTTATATGGATGAAGCTGCTTTGTGTGACAGAATTGCACTGATTCAAGATGGAAATATTTTAGAGATTGATACACCTGAAGCAATTGTAAAACATTATCCAAAACAAATTTATAATGTAGGTGCAAACAATATGTATCAATTAATTAATAGCTTAAATGAATACGAATACAACCACAGCGTGTATCCTTTTGGTGAGTTTGTGCATTATACAGACTGTAGAGCAGATTTTAATCCTGAGGATTTAAAAGTGTATTTAGAAACTAAAAACCTATCAAACATAGTTATTGAAAAAACAATAGCAACTATTGAAGATAGCTTTATGGAATTAGCAAAATAATGAACAATAACAAAGTCATACAAGTAGAAGGATTAACCAAAATATTTGGTGATTTTACAGCTGTAAATGCTATTACTTTTGAAGTTGAAAAAGGCGAAATATTTGGTTTTTTAGGTGCGAATGGCGCAGGGAAAACCACAGCAATGAAAATGCTGATAGGTATTTCTAACCCAACATCTGGTAAAGCAAATGTTGCTGGATTTGATGTGTTTACACATGCAGAAGATATCAAGAAGAATATTGGTTACATGAGTCAGAAATTTGCGCTGTATGACGATTTAACAGTTAAGGAAAATATTACCTTTTTTGGAGGGATTTACGGTTTGTCAAGAAAACAAATCAAAGAAAAATCAAAAGCTTTAATTGAAGAATTAGGGTTAGAAAAAGTAGCAAACAAATTAGTTGGCGCATTGCCATTAGGATGGAAACAGAAATTATCCTTTTCAGTGTCATTAATTCACGAACCCAAAATTGTTTTTCTAGATGAACCAACAGGAGGAGTAGATCCAATTACCAGGCGTCAGTTTTGGGAACTTATTTATAAAGCTTCTCATAATGGAACTACCGTTTTTGTAACCACACATTATATGGATGAAGCTGAATATTGTGATAGAGTATCTATTATGGTAGACGGTAAAATTGAAGCTTTAGATACTCCAAAAAATCTTAAAGAACAGTTTAATGTTGCAAATATGAACGATGTGTTTTTAAAACTAGCTCGAGGATGAAACGAAAATTAACAAAATTTAAAATCAAATTCTATTTTAAAAATTTATTCTTGTGAAAAGATTTATAGGCTTCATAAAAAAAGAATTTTATCATATTTTTAGAGATAGACGCTCGTTGTTTATTCTCTTTGGAATGCCAATTGCTCAAATTTTACTGTTTGGTTTCGCTATTACAAATGAAATTAATAATGTAGATATTGCTATTCTGGATCATTCAAAAGATGCGACTACAGAAGAAATAATTAACAAAATAGCTGCTTCAAAATATTTCAGTATTAAACAAATTATTGAAAAAGAATCAGAAATTGAAACAATATTTAAAAAAGGAAAAGTAAAAGCAGTTTTAAATTTCGAAAAAGATTTTAGTCAAAATTTAATAAAAGAAAACAAAGCAACAATACAAATTATTACAGATGCTACAGACCCAAATACAGCAAATACCATTAGTAATTTTGTGAATGCTATTCTTCAAAAGTATCAAAAAGATTTAAACAAGGAAATTACTATAGTTTATCAAATTGTACCAGAATCACGAATGGTTTATAATCCAGAATTAAAAAGTGTTTATATGTTTGTTCCTGGTGTGATGACCATTATTTTGATGTTGGTTTCAGCTATGATGACATCCATTTCTATCACACGAGAAAAGGAATTAGGAACCATGGAGATTTTATTGGTGTCACCACTAAAACCAATTCAAGTAATTGTTGGTAAAGTGTTTCCGTATATTTTTCTATCTATAATTAATGCTATAGTTATTGTGTTATTAAGTATTTTTATTTTTAAAATGCCAGTACAAGGAAGCTTGTTTTTATTAGCAATGGAGAGTATTTTATTCATTATTTCAGCGTTAGCTTTGGGTATATTAATCTCAACTATTTCAGCAACACAACAAACTGCAATGATGATTTCTTTAATGGGACTTATGCTTCCTGTAATATTATTATCTGGTTTCATTTTCCCTATTTCAAGCATGCCATTACCATTACAAATTATTAGTAATATAATTCCTGCAAAGTGGTTTATCATAATTATTAAAGGAATAATGCTTAAAGGTGTTGGCGTACAATTTATATGGAAAGAAACCTTGATTTTATTAGCAATGACTGTGCTTTTTATTGCTTTAAGTGTGAAGAAATATAAAATCAGATTAGAATAGAAAAGTAACGTATACAACAAGGTTTTACAATCTTGTAACATTTTAAAAATTATAAATCAGATTCCCCTTTTTATGGGAAATATTATGAAAACAATACTGTACATCATACAAAAAGAGTTCAAGCAAATCTTTAGAAATAAAGGCATGCTTCCTATCATTTTTGTTTTGCCTTTGTTGCAACTAATTATATTGTCTAATGCAGCCACTTTTGAAGTAAAGAATATCAAATTCGCTTATATTGATAATGATCATACATCAACATCAAGAGCCTTAATAGAGCAATTTAATGCATCAACCTATTTTAATGTATTATCAGATTTTAAATCGGAAACATTAGCAAGTTCTGCAATGTTAAAAGGCGAAGTGGACGTTGTTTTAGAAATTCCACAACATTTTGAGCGTAATTTACAAACAGAGAAACACAACTCTTTAGGCATTACAATTAATGCTATTGATGGTGCAGCAGCTGGTGTTGAAAATGTATATGTTACTCAAATAATTCAGCGATTTAATAAACATTTAAAAGCCGATTTATTACAAGTTTCAGACAAACAAATACAGCCGACAATTATCGAAACTATTCCTTTATTTTGGTATAACGAGACATTGAATTATAAGACTTTTATGGTTCCAGGGATTTTAGTTTTACTGGTAACCATGATTACTTTATTTCTATCAGGAATGAATATCGTTAGAGAAAAAGAAATTGGCACCTTAGAGCAAATTAATGTGACGCCAATTAAGAAAAGTCAGTTTATTATTGGTAAACTCTTTCCTTTTTGGGTTATAGGAATGGGTTTATTAACCATAGGGTTAATAATAGCTAAACTCATTTTTAACGTACCAATGTTAGGTAGTTTACCACTCATGTATTTATATACCTCCATTTATATTTTAGTGGTTTTAGGGATAGGGTTATTCATTTCAAATTTTACAGATACACAACAACAAGCTATGTTTATCGCTTGGTTTTTTACTGTGATTTTTATTTTGATGAGTGGTTTGTTTACACCTATTGAAAGCATGCCAAAATGGGCTCAAATTCTTACAGAGTTTAATCCTATAAAATATTTTGTAGAAGTGATGCGTATGGTAATGCTTAAAGGATCTGGTTTTATGGACATTCTTCCGCAGTTATTAAAAACAATAATTTATGCCTTAATTATGAATGGATTAGCTGTTTGGAGCTATAAAAAAACAAGCTAATAAAATATCATTACCACTACACTCCTATTGTAAGTTATATTACTTAACATCTATTAAAACAGTTAGTTTTATTGCATGTAACTAATATTCTCAAAAGCATATTTTTTCTAATCACAAAATGACTATAATTTTCAGAATATTTATTTTAGCATCTCAAGCTTTAAAGCATTTGTCATTACACCAATACGTTCCGCTTGACCATTTTTCATTTTTTTTAAGAATAGAACAGTTCCAAAAAAAAGACTTTTGGAACTGTTTAATAATTTTATGTTTAACCTATTTTCTTTCTAGCTGCCAAAGGGTGGTTAGACATTGATTTGTGATTTTCTAACCCTATGAATTTTACTGAACCTCCATCTAATTCATAATCGTGTTTAAAGTGTTCTAAGTTTTCCATTACCGAATGATCCACAAGATTTGTTTTCAATAAGTCTATTGTAATCTCTAAGCCCTGAGGTATTGCTTCTAAATCTCTTTTTATTCCCAAATAGTTTGTGAAAATTGCAGCTTTATCTATCTCAACTAAATACTTATCTCCAATATTAGATACTACCGTTGGTGCTTTAAAAAATGATGAGATTGGTGTTCCATTAATTAGGTGAATAACCATTTTAAGTACCATTCCTGCAACGATACCTATTAATAAATCTTCCGCTAGCGTCACCACAATGGTAACAACAAAAATAGCTAGCTGTTCTTTTCCAATATGAAAGATGTGTTTAAACTCTCTTGGGTGTGTTAATTTAATACCTACTGCTACTAACATTGCGGCTAATGCAGAGTTTGGAATCATCTCCAAAACTGGTGCAGCCAATAATAAAAATAGCAAAATGAAGAATCCGTGAAAGAAATTAGCCCATCGTGTTTGTGCCCCATTGGCTACGTTTGCAGAACTACGTGCTACTTCTGAAATCATTGGTACACCTCCTAAAAAAGCGGCTATGGTATTTCCTATACCTACAGCTATTAAATCTTTATTCATATTAGATTTTCTCTTGTGAGGATCTAACATATCTACTGCTTTTACAGTAAGTAATGATTCTAATGTACCTACCAAGGCAAACATTATTACATATTTAACAAATGTTCCTGTTTGTGATACTCCGTCAAAACTTGCATTAATATTTAAGTTATCAATTAAACTACCTACCTCTAACAAAGCATATGAAGGTTCAGTATTAGCAAAGTCCATTAATAATTCTGCAGGTATGGCAAAAAGAAGGACAACTAGTGCTGCCGGAATCATTTTAATTGTTTTGTTTTTAATAAGTGGCCATAACAACATTATTAACAAACTTATTATACCAATCAATGCAGCTTTTGGATCCAAATTTTTAATAAAATAAGGAATATTCCATAATAATTCTAATGGATTCATTCCCCTTGCTAAATCTGGCGCATCATTTAATAATACAGGCATTTGTTTTGCAATAATGATAATTCCAATAGCAGCAAGCATACCATGTATAGCTGAAAGGGGGAAAAAGTCTGCCAGCTTTCCTAATTTTAACACTCCAAATAGTATTTGTATTAAACCGGCTATAACCATAGCACCTAATGCTAATTTCCACCCTAAAACATTATCACCATGTCCAAAGTCAGCTACAGACCCCGCAATAATAACAATAAGTCCAGCCGCTGGGCCTTTAATAGATAATCTAGACCCCATAAAGAAGCTCACCAAGACCCCACCGATTATGGCAGAAATTAATCCCATGATTGGTGGAAAATCTGCAGCCTTAGCAATACCTAAACTTAAAGGTAATGCCAATAAAAAGACAATAAATCCAGATATCGCATCTGCTTTGAAATTTTCTTTGAATCCTGCATAACCGTCTGCAGGAATATTTTCTATTTTATTAGTTTTCATTTTTATTTTATTTTATATTATTTATTTATGCTGATCTTTTAGCCATTGATATATCAGAGTCATTAATTGGCCCCTTAAAAATTCGAGAATATAAACGCATTATACTAATACCACTTAGTACAAAATTGAATGATATTAAACCAGCCAATATTATTTGTTCTTCATGAATATGCGTAAACAAAAGGTCTTCCCCCAGAAAGGTAGTAGTTATAGGAAACCCCATTAATCCCAAAGAACATAGTAAAAAAATGAAAGCTCTATTTTTGTAACGAAATGATAATCCATAAAAACTATTCAGATCAAATCGTTCTTTTTTATTTAAGTTATTAAGAATACAGTATCCAGTAATACCAGAAACAACAATTCCTAATAAATAAAAGAGACTATGAGTTAAATTAAATTCATCATTAAAGGATATTGCTAAAAGAATCCATATATGATTAAAACCTAGCATTATCCATGCTAGTAATGGTTTTTTCCGCTCAGTAAAAGTATGAACAACCATTAATAACCCTATAAGAGCAAAAAATATAGGCAGCAATTGAATTGTGAGCTCTGATTTATCCAATATATCTATCAGTAAAAACAGTGGAAAAGGTAATAATGCAAATACTACATGAACTAGTGGTTTTGGCTGAAATAAATTTAAAGGTTTACCTAAAATTTTAACCGGATTCCAAAATATTTTGTACAAAATTTGGTCAAGTTTCCATTCATTTAAACCAATAACAAATAAAGTAGTTTCCCACTTTTGAAGCCATTTACTTTTGTTTTCTTTTTGATAAGGTACAAATTGAAAGAATTGTTCTCTAATATAATATGTTACCATTGAAGGGCTAATTAGTAATTGATAACTTCTTAAAAAAGCATTACTTACTAAGTGTACTAAAGCTAAATTATCAAACCCCAATCCAACTTCAACAAAAATTAATCCTATTTGTGCAATAGATGAATATGCAATTTGAGCTTTCGCAGAAAATTGCACTCTAGAGGATACGGTAGCCATAATAGCTGTTAGAATTCCTATACTAATAATTATAATTTTAATGATTATTAATTGTTGCCAAAAAACCATCGTTCTTAGTAATAAAAAAACTCCTATATGTACAGCAATTGAGCCATAAAAAATTGCACTAGAAGGTGTAGGCCCTTCCATAGCACGAGGTAACCATGATGAAAATGGAAATTGAGCAGACTTTACACAAGCTGCTAATAAAATAGCCAGTGAAATAATTATTCCAATATGAGGGTTTTCTATTAGATGTTCTGATACTAGTTTTGAATTATTTAGTTGATCAAAAGTGATGTTTTCATGCCAAAAATGATGGCTTAACCACATCGTAAGTAATATACCCATATCAGCAATCCGATAAATTGAAAACACTTTTAAACCATTTCTAACAGGTAAATATCTATGTCTGTAAAAAGCAATGAGTAAAAAAGAGGAAACCCCAAGAATCTCCCATCCTATAAATAAGGTTTCGAAATTTCCTGATAAAACGATAACCTGTATAGAAATAAAAAATAATAAAAAAGTTGTAAAAAATCGTTTATATCCTTGTTCTTTATGTAAATAAACTCTGCTATATAAGGCAATTAGATAAGAGAGGATTCCTGAGAAAAATAAATAAACAGCGGATATTTTATCGAAATAGAAATCTATAAAAAAATTATAACCTGCAGAATTATAAAGAGTAATTTCTTTAATATTAAGTGACACACTTCCTTTCCAAATCCAAATTATAATAAATAACAATGTAAATAAATTGTAAAACCCCATGATATAAAGAATAGAGCTACTTATCTTCTTTTCCTTATTTTCTTTAATAAAAAGACTAATTAAGAGACCTATTATAGGTATTAATATAAATAATGGTAATAACTTTTCCATAACAGCTAATTGATTTGAAATACTGGTAAGTTTGATGACTCTTTTTCGAATATTGATTCAAGATCATTTACTTTTTCAATATTTGAGTTTGTAGATTTATAGGGGTGGAATTTCCCGTTTTTAAAATAACTTACTTCCTTGGTTAAAGGGTGTATCACTGTAAGTTTTACCCATTCGTTTTGATACCATTCCAATAAAGACGGATCTTTTTTAATAACTTGTAACACAATACCGGGGTAATGTTCTACAATCATCATTAACCTTAATGGTAAGTGAACATCTATCATTTGAAAAGGTAAACCAGGTCTTAAATCACCCTTTATACCGTTTGCAACTCCAAAAAGACCTATTACATTATGAGGTAATTTTGAACCTGCCCCCAATTTTTCGTTATCAACTCTAGAAAAATAGTATTCCAAATTTATCCCACCGCAAACAGGAGTTGCAGCTTTCAGAATTCCTTCAAGCATAGCTCCATATAAGTCCTGTTCATAGTCATATGAATTTAAAAAAGCACGTTGGTCTAAGAACACATTTTTTGATAGAGATCTTTTTCCTACAATACATAAAGTATTATTTGAGTGATTCAATTCTGGCCTTGGTTCAAAAAGCGCTGTAGAACGATTTTTAACATCCTTGTGAACTTTTTTTGCACTACGTTTTATATTAGTAAGAAGAAATTGTCGTGCTCTTTCTTTAGCATTATTAGCTAGAGCTATTTCAAAATATTTCACATTTTGAAAGTGTAGGTCTTGATGTTGACTTGACATTTTATGATTGTCATAAAATTTTATTTCATCTCGAGTAGTATCATGAAGCCCCCCAAGGAATTGGGTTGCATCAGGAATATTAATACCTGATTTTTTTAATGAAACCCTTACATCAATTCTATTAGCCATTTCAGCTACAGCACGAGCATTTACTGAGCCAGCTCTACCAGAGCAAGCTCCACAATTATATCCGGCATAATAGGGGTTATTCGTACTGCTCCCCCCATGTCCTATAAAATAAATTATAGAGGCAAAATTATTAGTAAGTCCAGTACTTTTAAGTACTTCCTCTACAATTTTTGTCATTTCTGGAACAGTAAAACCAACTTTGTATCCATTTTCTTCGTGACCTCCTTTTTGTTCAACAGTTAACTTAGAAAAGTACTCCATATGTTCGAATGACGAAGAGTGAGCCGGAGATGCACTTGGTCTAAATAGGTTTGCAAATAGCTTTGCAGCTGACCAAAAACCAATTGTTTGACTTAATAGCCAACCTGTAAAAAGGCGATGTGAGCCTTTATAAAAATGTACATCTTTTCCTCTTTTTATATTTCCATTCTTTTCCTTAACTAAATGTTTAGGTTGTAATGAACCTGGACAAATTTGCGTATAAAATTTACCTTCATCTGGTTGATACACAGCAGCCATTCCAAAATGCCCAGGTGTACCATAGGTTTCACAATCCGGAACTATCTTTTCTATATGTCTTCGTATAGATTCCTCTCGATCATCTATACAAAAGAAAGCTTGAAAACTAATTTTTTTGGGAGTGACTGAAGGTTTAACTTTTGTTAATCCCTCAAGTACCTGATTATGATAACTCCATTCTAAAGCTTCTTGCCAAACAGAAATCACCTCCCAATAATCAGTTTTTTCTACTTTTGAAACAATCCTCTGTGGTTCATTTAAACTTACTCGAAAATCAATAGGTAAGTTATCTAAACCTATACTTTTATCTATAGCTTCTATTTCTAAGAGTAACTCCAGAAGAATAAAATCATGTAGAGTTACATTTCTACCATCTAATAAAGTTTCAGGGTTATCCTCAATTGTACTCACCATTCCAGACCAACCAGGATGTTCAAATTGTTGGTCAAAAAGATATTGATCAAAATACCTTTCGTCATTAATTATCATCGACAATAAACTTGTTATGGTTACTTCATTATCAAATAACAAATTCACAACCAATTTTGACTGAAAAACAGGAACAATACTTTGTTCTTGCATAGAACGGACTGCTTCTATTAAAGATTTATCTGGAAATGGAAATCTCTTTTCAGAAACCCCTTGATCTAAATACGCACCAATTAATTTAAAAAGTTTTGGATGCACCAACATATCTAAATCTATTTTAAAAATGGTTTTCCAATGAGATCTTAATTTTCCTATCCTGTGAACCTGATTACATTTTAAATTTTTATTAAATAGTTGTTTTTGTAAATACTCACCGGTTTTAGCTCCTTTATTATTTGACACTACTTGATCAAGTATTTCTTTACTAATGGTACCGTTGTTATAAAGTGAGTGATACTCCTTTAGTGAAAGAGTTGTTTTATACCCAAATGAATTTGATGCTTTTTGCAAGGCCTTAAAAAAAGGTAGCTTTTGAAAACTATGCAGTGTATTATGGTGCACAAAATCTTTTAATGGGGCCTGTGCTGGCAAATAATGTTTAAGATGAGTAAGCGTATAAGCTTCATCAAATAATGTTGAATTCTTTTTCATTTTATTTAAAATGTATTTGGAAATGTATTGAGGAGGGTATTTATGCTTAATTATAACGACATGACAATGCTTCTTCAATGAAGAATGAAATTATAAACGCCCTATAACTAATAAGTGTTTTGTTGTTCTTTTAAATAGACTAAAAGAAACTCTAAAAGTCTAGCTTTAGAGTGCAGTACTGAAGATAAAGACGTTCATTGTATCGTTCAATAAAAATTAAACATCTACAATTCTGAGCTTTTGAGAAAAAATAATTTGTAAAATTATTGTCAATAAAGACAGGCAGATAACTGGCACCTCCTGAGGAATAATCATTCTCGGTTGATTCAGGAAACAAAGTATCAATTTCACTTTCTGAATCATTTTCCAACCATTTATTTAAAATTTCTTTTTGAGAATCACCATACGGCATATCAAATTTGCACGTCATATTGCTTATTGATTCCTGTGGAATCAATATAAAAGCAAATACTAAAAGTACAAATCTAAGTTTCATTTGTTAAAATATGATACAAACATATGTAACATATGTTATATATAAAAATAATTTATATTATATTTGTGATATAACCTTTTTGAGTATGAAAAATTTCTTTAATCAATTTGATTTCCAAAGTAACCTTTTATTAAGTGAACTAAATGCCGTTGAACTAGATAAAGTTTTAAATGTTATGGAACCTTTGACAATAAAAAAAGGAAGTTCTCTTTTTTATGAGAATGGAGTTCCAACAGGTATTTTTCAAATTAAAAAAGGAAAAGCTAAAAAATTTAAACGTGGATTTAGTGGTGAAGAACAAATTTTTTATATATACACTGCTGGTGACCTATTAGGTTATCATGCTTTATTAGGTGAAGAACGTTATCAGGATTCCTGTGAAGCCTTAGATGATTTAGAAGTAAATTTTATTTCCAAAATAAATTTTTTAAATCTTTTAAAAAAACTTCCTTCATTAAACAAAGCTGTAATAAAAAATATTGGTCATGAATTTGGAGTTCTAGCAAATACTATAGCCTTACTTGCTCAAAAAGACCAAAATGCTAGATTGGCTATATTCTTAATATTATTAGAACACAAATTTAACAAGAATAGCACCTTAAATAATGGCATTGATTTATCAAGGGATGATTTAGCTAACTTAATAGGTACTTCTCGTGAAAGTTTAGGAAGAAGCCTTAAGATTTTTAAAGACAATGACTTAATTGAAGTTTATAAAAGAACCATCCATATTAAGAATAGAAAACCATTATTAGAATTTTTAAACTTAGAGTTAATTGAATAGTAAAACAAGGATTATGGCACTATCAAAAACTATAGCAGAGAAACTATTATCTCATAATTTGAGGTTGGATTTAAGTATTGGAAATGAAAATGTAGAATCAACAAATACAAAATTACCTAAAAATCAAGAAAAAACAAAACGCTTCAAACAAGCTCTTGGAATTATTTCATTTAATAAAGATTCAATAGGTGAAAAATTTAATTAGACCATTTAAATCCCAAAAGCCCTCTTTAAAAAAGAGGGCTTTTGGGATTTAAATTAATTAAAGGGTAATATATAAATATCAATTATTTTCCAACTACTATAAATTCAGATCTACGGTTTAATTGATGATCTGCCTTCGAACATTTTACTCCATTTGAGCATTTGTTTTCAAGTTGTGTTTCACCAAATCCTTTACCAGAAATTCTATCTGAAGAGATACCTGCTTTTTCTAAAATATACTTTAGGAGATTCATGAGCTCCTAAAAATAATAGAACATTATGAATAAAATTCTATGAGTTCATGTTTAACATTGAGTTTCTTATGCATCATCTAATTCTATAACTTTAACGGATTGTATCGAATTTCCTGGAATACATCCAGACCAAACCATTTCATATATAGAAACCTCCCTCCTTTTCTCAGTTCTTATAAAGAGTTGGTAATTGTAATACTCTGTTTTTATAAGTAACCCTTCATGAAACTCGAAAATGAAACAATAAATTAATATTTACTATGTTAAATATTCTTTAATTTTTAATAGTTGCATGTGCAACTATTAAAATAATCTGTACTTTTGTACTATGTCTAAAGAAGAAATAAACATTGATTTTGAAAATGCCATAGGTCCTTGGCTTGGGAAGACTGTGAAATTGGTAGATTATTTTTTACAAGAGTCTTTAAATGAACTTAATTTAGGACTAACAAAAGAACAAATGATTGTTTTAAAACGATTGCATGATCAAGATGGAATGAATCAAAACGAGCTAGCTTTTATAACCTTAAGAAATAAGTCATCATTAACTAGATTACTTACAAATATGGAGGGGAATGGCTATATATTACGTGAGAAGAGCGATATCGATAAACGTATAAAACACGTGTATTTAACAAAATATGGAAAAGAAACATTTATAAAAATCAAGCCTGTTTTAAAAAAGGTAATGTCTACTCTTGAACAAGACGTTACAGAACAGGAGAAAGCACAAATAATTAGTATTTTAAAAAAAATTCAACATAATTTCAATTCTAAAATAGAATCTATATAACTGGTTAAAAATGAGAAAAGCATTATCTATTGTATTAGGTGTTATATTATTAGTTGGAGCAGTATTACTTGCTCAATATTTAATAAATAACAAGAAAAAACCAAAACCAAAATTTGATAAAATTGTAAAAACAGTTTTTGTAAATGAGGTAGAAAATAAAGAAATTCCTATTGTAATAACCACAAGCGGTAACTTAACTGCGAAACATAAAATTGATTTGTTTGCTGAAGTTCAAGGGATTTTAAAACAATCAAATAAAGCCTTTAAAACAGGTACATCTTATAATAAAGGAGAATATATTATAAGAATTAATAGTGAAGAGTTTTATGCCAACTTACAGTCACAAAAAAGTAATTTTTATAACAGTATTACGGCTATTATGCCAGATATTCGTTTAGATTATCCTGATGAATTTCAAAAGTGGCAAAACTATCTTACCAGCTATGATATAAACAAAACTACTTCAAAATTACCAGTAATGAATACCGACAAAGGGAACTATTTTATTTCTGGGAGAGGTATAAATACGGCCTATTATAATGTTAAGAATCTTGAGGTAAAATTGGGTAAATACAAATTAAAAGCACCCTATAATGGAATCTTAACAGAAGCTCTTGTAACTCCAGGTTCTTTAGTTCGTGTAGGACAAAAATTAGGAGAGTTTATTGATCCTAGTGTTTATGAAATGGAAGTATCTGTAAATGCTGAGTTTGCAAGCTTATTGAATAAAGGAAACACAGTTAAGCTTAATAACCTTGAAAAAACAAAATCTTATATAGGTGAGGTAATTAGAATAAACGGTAAAGTTGATGCCACTTCACAAACCATTAAAGCTTTTATAGAAGTGTCCCATAAGGATTTAAGAGAGGGTACTTATCTAGAAGCTAATTTAGCAGCAAGAAACGAAAATAATGCAATTTCAATTTCTAGAAAATTATTAGTTAATGACAATCAGTTATTTGTAGTAAGAGATTCCATTTTAGATTTGATTGATGTAAACCCTGTCTATTTTTCAGCTGATAAAGCAGTTGTTAAAGGTGTTAAAAATGGAACACTTATACTTTCTAAGCCAACTCCAGGTGCATACCAAGGGATGTTAGTGAAAATATTTGAAGACAAGAAATAGACTATGAAAAAAATTATAAGTTATTTTATAAAATTTCCAGTAGCTGTAAATGTATTAATTTTTGCATTTATAATATTTGGTACAATTGGTGTAAAATCAATAAAATCGTCTTTCTTTCCTTTAACAGAATCTAAATTAATTAGAATTAACCTAATATATCCAGGAGCTTCACCAGCAGAAATGGAAGAAGGTGTTGTATTAAAAATAGAAGACAATTTAAAAGGTATTGTTGGTGTTGATCGCGTTACATCGGTATCACAGGAAAATTCAGCAACTATTAGTGTTGAAACAATAAAAGGTAAAAATATAGATGTTGTTTTAGCCGATGTTAAAAATGCTGTAGATCGTGTTCCCTCCTTCCCTAGCGGAATGGAGCCTCCTGTAATTGCAAAAGTTGAAACAACCAGACAAACTATTAGTTTTACACTTAGTGGTGATAATATTCCTTTAACAACTTTAAAGCAATATGCTCGAGAAGTTGAAAATGAGCTTCGTGGTATAACCGGGATTTCACAGGTTTCTATTTCTGGTTTTCCAGATCAAGAAATTGCTATTTCAGTTCGTGAAAACGATTTAAGAGCTTTTAATTTATCCTTTCAGGATGTTGCTAATGCAGTAAGTAAAAACAATATTTTAATTACTGGTGGTAATATTAAAACGAGTGAAGAGGATTACCTAATTAGAGCTAAAAACAGAGCTTACTATGGAGATGAACTCCATAATATTATTGTTAGAGCAGAACCAAACGGTAACATAATTAGATTAAAAGATGTTGCAGATGTAGAGGATACATGGTCTGAAACTCCTGATAGGGTTTACTTTAATGGTGGAAAGGCTATTAATATAAGTGTTCGCAATACGAACAGTGAAGATTTAATAGCAACTGCAGAAGATGTTAAAACTTATATTGATAAATTCAATCAGCAATATGATAATGTACAACTAAATATATCTAGTGATTCTTCTATTACTCTAACACAAAGAACAGATTTATTAGTTGAAAATGCTATTGTTGGTGTACTATTAGTGCTATTATTTTTGGCGATTTTTTTAAATGCAAGAGTGGCATTTTGGGTAGCAATGGGTATTCCTATTTCATTCTTTGGAATGTTTATTTTTGCTGCACAAATGGGCGTAACCATTAATGTTTTATCGCTTTTTGGAATGATAATCGTTATTGGTATTTTAGTAGATGATGGTATTGTAATTGGTGAAAATATTTATCATCATTATGAAAAAGGAAAGTCACCTATTAGAGCTGCTATAGATGGAACTATTGAAGTGCTCCCTCCTGTTGTTTCTGCTTTATTAACTACTATGATTGCCTTTGCAACTTTCTTCTTTTTAGATGGGAGAATTGGTGAATTTTTTGGAGAAGTCTCTATGGTTGTTACCTTGACATTATTAGTGTCAATGATTGAAGCTTTAGTAATATTACCAGCACACATTGCACATTCAAAAGCATTACAACGAAACGGTAAAAAACTAAATAAATTTGATACGTTCTTTAAAAAATTAAATGAAGGAGCAGATAAATTATTAGTAAAATTTAGAGATATTTTTTATGTTCCTTATTTAAGATTCTTTCTAAAGCACAAGTTTTTTGGTTTTGCAATTCCTATAGCATTATTAATCTTTAGTATTGGTGCAATAGGTGGTGGTATTGTTGGCACGTCATTCTTTCCAAGAATAGCGAGTGACAGGGTTTCAATTAACCTTAAAATGCCACAAGGGACTAATGAAATTCTTACAGATTCAATCATTTCTAGTATTGAAGAAAAAGTTTGGGTAGTAAATAACCAATACGATAAAAAATTATATAACAATGAACCTGTAGTACGAAATATAATTAAACGTATTGGTCCAGGAACTTCAAATGCAACATTAACGGTTAATTTGTTACCAGGAGAATTAAGAGGAGAGTTAACTTCTCAAGAAATAACAAATAAAATTCGTGATTTAACGGGTAAAATCTATGGTATTGAAAGTTTGGTATTTGGTTCCGGTAGTAACTTCGGAGGTAGCCCTGTTGCTGTATCATTATTAGGAAATAATGTAGAAGAATTAAAAGCTGCCAAACAAGAACTTAAAGCAGAGTTAACAGCTAATTCGATTTTAAAAGATATTTCAGATAATGATCCTGCTGGAATTAAAGAAGTTCAAATTCAACTAAAAGATAAAGCTTATATTTTAGGTTTAAATCTTCAATCAGTTATGAGTCAAGTGCGTTCTGGATTCTTTGGTTTTCAAGCACAACGTTTTCAGCGTGGGCAAGATGAAATTAGAGTTTGGGTACGCTATAATAAAGAAGATAGATCATCAATAAAAAATCTTGATGATATGTGGATCAACACCTCAACTGGTAGCAAAGTTCCTTTTTCTGAAATTGCCACTTATAAAATTGAACGTGGTGATGTAGCTATTAATCATTTAGAAGGTAAAAGAGAAATCCAGGTTACTGCTGATTTAAAATCAATTGACGATAGTGCTACAGATGTTTTAGATGATATTAAAACTAGAATTATACCAGAAATTTCATCTAAATACCCAACGGTTTCGGCATTATATGAAGGGCAAAACAGAGAGGCATCAAAAACAATTGATTCTGTAAAGCTTGTTGGTCCTATTATTCTAATTCTTATTTATATAGTAATTGCATTTACATTTAGAACATATAGCCAACCTCTTTTATTAATGATCATGATTCCTTTTAGTCTAATTGGTGTGGCTTTTGGACATTATGTTCACGGATTTCCTATTAATATTTTATCTTGGTTAGGTATCATTGCTTTAATTGGTATTATGGTAAACGATGGGCTCGTTTTAATAGGGAAATTTAACACCTATCTCAAGGAGGGCATGAAATATAACGAAGCACTTGTACAAGCAGGTAAATCACGTTTTAGAGCTATCTTTTTAACTTCCTTAACAACTATTGCTGGTCTAGCTCCATTATTATTAGAAAGCAGCAGACAAGCACAATTTTTAAAACCAATGGCAGTTTCAATTTCTTACGGAATTGGTATAGCAACAGTGTTAACACTCGTTATGTTGCCTTTATTACTTTCAGTTTCTAATTCTATTAAAGTATTTGTTAAATGGATGATTACAGGTGATAAGGTTACTAATGAAGAAGTAGAAAGAGCTATTATAGAATCAAAATATGAAGATGATGATTTACATTAAAAATATATTAATCCTTTTACTTGTAATGCTATCATTACTAGTAAATGCACAAGAAATTTTAACCAAAAAAGAGGCGTTGCAAATTGCTTTAGAAAATAATTATGGTGTTAAAGTGGCTACTAATAATTTAGAAGTTGCTAAAAATAATTCTAGTATTTATAATTCTAAATATTTACCAACAATAACAACAAACGCTGGTGCAAATTATAGCAATAATAATTTGGAAATTGAGAGTCAAAGTGGTGACATTTCAAAAGTAAATAGTGCCGAAACAAGATCCTATAATGCCTCAGTAAATGTAAACTACACTATTTTTGATGGTTTAGGTAGAAAGTATAATTACAAACAATTAAAAGAAACCTATAATTTATCGGAATTGCAAGCTAGGGAAACTATTGAAAATATGTATTTACAACTCTTTAATAGTTATTTTCAAATAGCCCGACTATTTGAAAGCACAAAAAACTTACAAGAAACTTTAGATATATCAAAGCAACGTTTAAAGAGAGCTGAATATCAATATGAATATGGGCAAACAACCAAGTTAGAGCTGTTAAATGCTCAAGTAGATGTGAATAATGACAGTATTAATTTGATTAATTCCAACCAACAATTTTCAAATTCAAAACGTAATCTTAACATTGTGATGGGGATTCAAAAAAACAGTAGTTATAATGTTGAAACAGAAGTTGATTTTATTACATTATTCTCTTTTGATGAACTTCTTGCTAAAGCTAAAGAAAACAATGTTCTTCTTAAACAAAACCAGACTAATATAGCAATTAGTGAGTTTAATATAAAAGCGAACAAAGCTGGTTTTTTACCTAAAGTAGGTTTAACGAGTTCATATGGTTGGAATAAAAGTGTTAATCCAACCACCTCTTTTACAGCTGGTACAAATTCTACAGGATTAAATGCTGGTGTTAATTTAAGTTGGAACATATTTGATGGTGGAAATACTAAAGTACGTGTTGCTAATGCCAAAATTGCATTAGACAATCAAAAAATATTAAAACAACAACAGGTTGATCTTATTGAAAATACTATTAAAAATACTTTTGAATTGTATAAAAATAAATTGTTTATACTAGAGGCTCAAAAACAAAATGAAATAACAAGTCAGAATAATTTTGATAGAACTCAGGAGCGTTACAAATTAGGACAAGTTACATCTATAGAGTTTCGTCAAGCACAAATAAATTTACTAAATACCCAAAATGCCGTTAATAATGCTCAATATGATGCAAAACTTATAGAATTAGATTTGCTTCAGTCAACAGGTGATATCTTAAATTTGGAATTTTAAATGGAGTATATAACCTTTAATAATTTTTAACATACTCTACCCTATCTATACTGATTAGTATAGAGAACTTCTTTACAATATTTTAACATCTATTAAATACTATTTAGGTATCTAATAACAATTGGTGCGCAAAATTATCATATTTCAAAGTGATTAATTTTTCGCACCTAATACATAGTTAAAACTTATGCTATAGTATGTTTAAAGATAGTTTACCTGAACCCACTTATACCAATTGTTATTTGAAATTGCTCCAAAATAAAGCAATGGTTTTTTCTCTATTTACAAAAACCAGAATTTATAGAATTCATTTTCATCGCACCAAAAAAATGAATCAAAACATCTATATTTTTTTTAAATTCCGTAACTTAACATATTATAACTAACTTAATTAATGAAACAAAGCAAAATTGTAGGTACTTATGTACTTAAAGGTATTCTTGTGGGATTGCTATTTCCTATACTAGCAATTGTTATTTGTATATATTTTCTTTATCCAGAAAATCAAAATATTTCTTTTTGGATTATTCATAATGATTTTCCTTTAATGTGGATTATTGATAGTGCTCCGTTAGTTTTAGGAGTTATGTCTTATATAGTAGGAACAAAAATTAATAATTTAAACAACCAACACTTAAACCATATTGAAAGCATTAATAAAGAACTTATTAGTAAAAATTTAGAATTGAATACTTTAGTAAATAACAAGGAAATGTTATTAAAGGAAATTCATCATCGCGTAAAAAATAATTTACAGGTAATTACTAGTTTATTGCGCTTACAAGGAAGGTATATTGATGATGTACAGTCTAAAATACTTTTTACGAACTGCCAAAACAGAATTAAATCTATGGCATTAATTCATGAAATGTTATATAAATCCGACGATCTTTCAAAAATAAGTTTTGGAGAATATATTAAAACACTTGCCTTGGAGCTCATTGTATCAATGAAAGGTGAAGACAATAATGTAGATTTTAAAATAAATACACCAAAAAAAAATCTTAATATAGATACGGCAATCCCCTTAGGTCTTTTATTAAATGAAATTATTACACATTCTTTAAAATATGGTATTTTAAATGATTCTAGCGGTATAATATCTCTAGAAATAACAGAAAATAAAAGTCATGAATTTAAGATGTTAATTGGCGATAATGGAGTTGGTTTTTCAGATGAATTAAGCTTTAAAACTAATAATTCACTTGGACTAAAACTTATTGATAGATTAATATTACAACTAAAAGGGAATATTATAAAAGCCGAAGATATAAAAGGTACCAATTACATTATTACTTTTCAAGAAATTGGAAAAGTTATACATAAAGAACATCAATACTAATAACAAAATCTTTCATTTGTTGATTCTGTATTATGTTCAATATTATTTCAAAAAAGCTAATATCCCATAAAAATGAGGGTTATTAGCTCTAAAAAAATCTTCTATTATTATATTTAGTTAAAATGGATTTGTTGCCCAAACCGTAACTTCAGGAATAAAGCCTTTGTCTCTCATTTCAACTACAGAAACAATAGTCTGTGCAATATCATCTGAACCTAGTTTATTAGTTTGTTCTTCACGTTCAGCTCTTGTCATTTCTGCAAAAGCAGTTGTTACTTCACTTGGATTAACTAAAGATACTCGAATATTATCTTTACGTAATTCTGCTTGCCATGATTGAGTCATTCCTCTAACTGCAAACTTTGATGCCGCATATACTGAACCTCTAGCAAAGCCTTTTTGACTAGCAGTTGAGCCTATGTTAATAATGTTCCCGTAGCTATTCAATTTAAATAATGGAACTATTTCTTGAGTTAATAAGGCCAAACCGAAAACATTAGTGGTATACACTTGCATTAAATCTTCTTCAGTAATATCTCCCAACAAAGGAAATACACCAATACCAGCATTATTAACTAATGTATCTAGTTTTCCATCTAATAGTGTAATTGCTTCTTTTGCTTTTGATGGGATTGATTTTAAATCACTGACATCAAACAGTAATGGTATTACCCCTATTTCTTTTGCTACTAACTCAAGTTTTTGAGCATCTCTTCCTGTTATTACTACTTTAGCCCCTTTTTCTACAAATGCTTTTGCTGTAGCTTTACCTATTCCTGAACTTCCTCCAGTAATAAGTACTCTTGAATTTTTTATATTCATTTTAGATATTTATTTTAGATATTTATTTTATTAAAATGAATTTAACAATAATTGATTTCTTCCGCAAATAAATTAGATCATCATATTTTTCATGTCAAAACCATTTTTGATTATCTTTAAAAATACAATAATATATTATTAGCCTTTTTATACACCCTATTACCTTCACTTAGAGAATAAATTATTAACAGAGTAGTTTTTAAAAAATCGTATATAAAGTAGTTACAATAACACCTTTATTATCATTTAAAGTAAACGATATTAATTGTTTTTCTTCTTTTACTTGAAAATTAAATGGAGGAGCAATTACGTTTAAACCACTTTGTTTTTTTAAACGAATTCCTTGTCCAGATATAATATCTTTATTTGGAACAAAATCACCTTTTGGTAAATGCTCTGTAATAATAACATATTTAAAATCCGCTATTTTTCTTAGTACATGCTGTACTTCAGTATTCGATAAATGCTGTAAAACTTGTCTTAATATAACACAATCACCAGAAGGCAATTGGTCTACTGCGATATCCAAACAATGAAACTCTAAGTTATCTTCCTTAAATTTTTCTCTATTATGATTAATAAGGTTTTCTACAATATCAACCGCAACATATTTTTTCGCATGTTTTACTAATTCTTTTCCTACATTAAAATCTCCACAACCTAAATCACATACTGTAAGATCACCATTAAAAGACTTTAAAAATGATATTAAAACAGCTATATATGGATTCACTATCTCAGGATAATGTGATCCTTCACCTGAATAAAAATTAAATTCCTTTCCACCCCATAGCTTCATTTCATAAACCTGCTCCATAGCATCTTTAGTTGGCCAAGGCTTCTTATTTTTTTTTGCTTCACTTTCTCCATTCATAATAAGTATGCTATATTGGAATTTATTTTTTCGTCCATTTCCTACCGTATTTAAATAAAGTGTAAATAATAAAAACTGTAAAAAATAGCCCAAGTAATTGACCTAAGATATAAGAAAACTCTTTAGTTAAAAAACTAGAAAACACTATAGGAATACTTATGAAAATGACACCTAAGGTCAATAAAACCCCTATTAAATAAAAAAAATATCCTCCTATTTTTTTCAACATAACAAATATAGCTAAGCTTTAATCAAATTTATCTAGTTCATCTTTTATTCTAAAACAACGCTCTTCACCTAAAAATAATGGGTTGCCATGTTTTTCTGACCAAAATCCATCTAATATATCTTTAGAAATACAACGATAGACTACGACGCCTTTATACACCGCATTATCTTCTCCTTGGTACTGAAAATTAATTACTAAAACATTATCTTTAAAAAAACCTGTCCCGGTTTGTCCTTGCTCGTCATTAATTATCCAGTTAGCTTTTATTCTATTGTTTGTATCAAGTATTAGCGTCAGCATACCAGTATAATTGAACTCTGTATCTTCTTGGTTTTTGCCGCTTATATTATATGTTCCAACAAGGTCTTGTATAGTCATATTAATTATATTCTTTAACGACTTTTTCTCCCATTGCTAAAGTTTCGTTTATGTCTTTTAAAGTTGTTCTTGGATTGATTAAACACATACGTAACACCACTTGATTTTGTAACACTGTAGTTACTAATAATGCTTCTCTTGATTCTACTATTTTCTTTGATATAAACTGATTTAAAGCATCTAATTCTTTTTCAGTATATGTATTTCCAATCGGGTTATATCTAAAGTTAATCACTGCCAAGGTTGCTGGTGAAATAACTTCCCAGTTTGAACTTTTACGTAGGATATCTTCCACTTGATCTGTTAAATCAATATTATAGCTCACTGCTTTTTTAAAGGCTTTTAATCCAAAGGTTTTAACCGACATATAAAACTTTAATGCTCTAAAACGTCTGGTTAATTGTATACCGTGATCATAAAAATTAATTTCAGAAGCATTTCCCTCTATATCTCTTAAGTATTCTGGTTTTTCACTAAAGGTATCACTCAACCAATTGTGATTTCTTACTAACAAACATCCCATTTCATAAGGTTGATACATCCATTTATGAGGATCAATTGTTAATGAATCGGCTTTTTCAATTCCTTTTAATAACTTACTTCCTTTTTTTGATAAAATTGCAGCTGCTCCATATGCTCCATCTATATGAAACCAAAGTTTTTCAGCTTTACAGATAGTTGCTATTTCGTTTAAAGGATCTACCGTTCCAGTATTAGTTGTACCTGCAGAACCTATTATACAAAAAGGTTGTAAGCCTTCTAATCTATCTTTAGCAATAGCATTTTTTAGCTTGTTAATAGCCATTTTAAACTCTATATCTGTAGGTATTATACGTACTTGTTCTTTTCTAAACCCTAACACTCTTATTGCTTTAACATTGGATGAGTGTGCTTGATCCGACATATAAATAATGGCTTTTGAAAAATCATCACCACAACGCTGTCTTCTAGCAGTTACTAATGCTGTTAGATTAGCCATAGAACCTCCACTAGTAAATAATCCTCCACCTTTTTTAGCAGGAAACTTAAACAACTTCAATAGCCAGTTCATAGTAACAATTTCCAATTCGGCAGCTGCTGGTGACGCAGCCCATCCACCTGAAAATATATTAAAACCTGTAGCTAAAGTATCTGCCATAACACTTACATAATTACTAGGCCCTGGAACAAATGAATAGGACTTTGGATGGGATACAATATTACTATTTGGTAGTACTTTATCTATAACAAAATCCAAAACCTCTTTTGCATCACTAGGGTGTTCAGGAGCGCTTTCCAAAAACAAATCGTCCATTTCCTTTCTGGAAGCAATAGCAACAGGTTTTTTCTCACTCTGTGTAGCGAAATGCTCTACAATAGTATCAATTATCTGATATCCTATTTTTTTCATTTCATCCTTACTTAGCTCTAATTTATGCGCATTTTTCATAAAAAGTACTTTTATTGGTACTAGACAAAAATACGGCTATTAAAATGATAACAACTGATAATTGTCAGTAGCACAGCAATTTTATACAAAAACTCTGGTAAGCTGATGAATATCATATTTTTTACTATAAATAATGCATAATTTTACTTGTTTAAATTACTGAAGAATGAAATCACTTATACAAAAATATAATATTCCAGGTCCACGTTATACTAGTTACCCAACTGTACCATACTGGAACAAAGAAGGAATTTCAAAGGAATCATGGATTGAAACGTTTCAACGCTCTTTTTCTGAAAGTAATCAAGAAGAAGGGATTAGTTTGTACATACACCTTCCTTTTTGTGAAAGTTTGTGTACTTTTTGTGCATGTCATAAACACATTACTAAACGTCATGAAGTTGAAGATGATTATATAGATACTCTGATTAAAGAATGGCAATTATACTTAAATCTTTTATTGGAACGACCTATAATAAAAGAAATACATTTAGGTGGTGGTACGCCTACATTCTTTTCAAGTGAAAACTTAAACCGATTAATTGAAGGGCTTTTTAAAAAAGCAGATAGACATCCAGATTATGAGTTTAGTTTTGAAGGACACCCTAATAACACAACAAAAGAACAACTTGAAACCTTATATAATTTAGGTTTTACAAGGGTAAGTTTTGGTGTGCAAGATTATGATGAAGTTGTACAAAAAGCTATTCATAGAATACAACCTTTTGAAAACGTTCAACAAGTAACACAATGGGCTCGTGAAATTGGCTATACTTCAGTAAGTCATGATTTAATTTTCGGTTTGCCTTTTCAAACTCTAGATAAAGTAAAAAGTACTATAGATAAAACCAAGGAATTAAAACCAGATAGAATTGCATTTTACAGTTATGCTCATGTGCCTTGGATAAAAGGTGTAGGACAACGAGGATTTAATGAAAATGATTTACCTAAAGATTCTGAAAAAAGAGAATTATATGAAAAAGGTAAATTATGGTTAGAAGAAGCTGGTTATATTGAAATTGGAATGGATCATTTTGCTTTAGCTACTGATAGTTTATATAAAGCAACCCAAACCAAAACATTACACCGTAATTTTATGGGCTATACAGCTAATAAAACACAAGTAATGGTTGGATTAGGTATGTCAGCAATTAGTGACTCATGGTATGCATTTGCTCAAAATGCAAAAACCGTTAAAGAATACCAGAAGCAAGTTGACAATAAAGAATTACCAGTATTTAGAGGACATTTATTAAGTGAAGAAGATTTAGTTATAAGAAAACATATATTAAATATTATGTGTCATTTTAAAACTTCATGGAAGGAAACCGCTATGCAGTTTGAAAATATGGATCGTTACCTAGGGCTTTTAAATGAATTAGAATCTGATGGGTTAGTTATAATAAATAAAGATTCGCTTATAGTTCCTGATAGCGCGAGAGCATATGTTAGAAACATTTGTATGGCATTTGATGCACATTTACAACGTAATAAACCGACTACAAAATTATTTTCAATGACAATTTAACAATCAATACTTATATTAAATAAAAAGTCCGATTAAAGAAATTCTTTAAATCGGACTTTTTTCATCAACTAAACTACTAACTACAGGCACTTGCAGCGCAGTCACTTTTATATGCTTTTAATGGAATGTTACTTTTTATTATTTCAGTAAAACCATCATTAATATTTATTAGGTTTTTAAACCCTAGTCTATTTAAAATTGAAATAGCAATTACCGATCGGTAACCACCTGCACAATAGACATATCGTTCTTTGTTTTTATCTTGTTCATTAGCTAATAAATAAATATGATCTAATGGTAAATGTACTGCGTTTTTAATGCGGTTGTCATTGAACTCCCCTATTCTTCTAACATCTAAAAAGGAACACTCTTTATCTAATAACTCAATATCATCAGCTTCTAAAGTAAGTAATTCATTTACTTTTAAACCTTCATTTTCCCAAGCCAGTACTCCTCCTTTAATATATCCTAATACATTGTCATACCCAATTCTAGATAAACGAGTAACAGTTTCTTCTTCTCTACCTTCTGGAGTTATTAAAATAATAGGCTGATTAATATTTTCTATTAAAGCACCTACCCACGGAGCAAAAGTCCCGTCTAAACCAATAAATATAGAATTTACAATATGTTTTTCAGCGAATTCTTTAGGACTTCTAACATCTAAAAACAATACATCATCAATTGCCAAGTATTCTTGATATTGATTAGCTGTTATAGCAGTCAACCCTTTCGTAAGAAGTTTTCCTATTGGAGTATTAACCTTTTTATTCATCAAAGCATTCTTTGGGAAATACTGTGGTGGCTCTGATAGTCCTTCTAAAATTTGTTTTACAAATTCTTCTTTAGATAAATTAGGGTTTAAAGCATAATTAACTTTCTTTTGATTGCCTAAAGTATCGAAGGTTTCACTACTCATATTTTTACCACAAGCAGATCCTTTACCGTGATTTGGGTAAATGATAACATCGTTAGGCAATTTCATAATAACGTCTCGTAACGAATGATATAATTTTGCAGCTAAATCCTCTTTTGTTACCGAAGAAGAAACCGCTAAATCTGGTCTTCCTACATCACCAATAAATAATGCATCACCAGAAAATAGGCAGTATTCCTTACCTAACTCATCAAATAATAAAAATGAAGAAGATTCTAGTGTATGTCCAGGAGTATGTAATAATCTTAAGGTTACATCACCTAATTTAAAATTTTCATTATCTTTTCCTTCATGAAAATCAAAATCAGCTGTTGCAGTAGGTCCATAAACAATTGTAGCACCTGTTTCTTTAGCTAAATCTACATGACCAGAAACAAAATCGGCATGAAAATGAGTAAGGAAAATATATTTGATAGTTACTTCATCCTTTTTAGCCATTGCAATATATGGTGCAATTTCTCTAAGCGGATCTATAATTGCAGCTTCACCATTTGAAGCTATAAAATAAGTTGCTTCTGCTAAACATTTGGTGTATAATTGTTCTACTTTCATAGGTATAATTTATACCTCAAATGTAGTTTTAAGCTCACATTACAACTATGATATTTATCAGCTCATATAAAAACTGATTAAAATATTTTTATAATAGCACTTGATTTTGTGTTATCATTTTTGATTCTTATAGAATTGTTTTTAAAATATCACCAACACTATAGGCAACTATTGCAGCTATCCCTCCTAACAATAAAGTTTCAATTATTCCTTTTATAAGATTGCTTTTATTTACATATGTTTTCAAAAACCCAATAACTAAAAATCCTAATACAGTTAAACATGAAGAAATGAAAAATAAATTATACGCAATTGGATACATATAATCTATTATATAGATAAGTATAGGAATAATTCCAATTGCTATAAATGATATATAAGTTATTGCTCCAACCCAAAATGGCTTTTTGTAATTATTATAATTAATACCATTGTTTAAACTTGTAGCGTTATTTGTTTTTGTAGATAAATACGCTCCAACAGACATTGCAAAGCCATCTGCTAACAAATTAGCTAATCCAAGGACAATTATTATAGAACTATCTAAATTAGCTCCAACAGAACCAGCTACAACGGCAAAGGTAGTTATACAACCATCAAAAGCACCATATACAAATTCTCCAAGATAGGTTTCAAAATAATATAAAAAAGTACTTTTCTTGTCAGAATTCTTCATTCATTAGTGTTTATAAAATTTGATTGATGTTTCTTTCTAATAAATAATAATCCATAATGTACTCCCTTAATTGCTCTTTTGTAGTTTCTATATAGTAAGTTCCTGTATAAGATGGACAAACTATACAATCGTCAAAATAAAATCTAATTTGATTACCATCAATACTAAAGTTGTTTCTATAGGTTTCAAAATCTCCTTCAGAAATTTCCCAACAATCATAATACATTTCTCCAGAATTAATATTAGATGCTATTATCTTATTTAAATGATTTAAAACGGCTTGTTCAGAACTAGGTTTAAAATAATCATTAAAATGTATGATTTTGGTTCTATCAAAATCATAGTTAACAGTCTTAAAACTAACATTACTGTGCATAGATTCCGAATAAAAATTTTCTATTACAAAAACTGTACTTAATACTTTTCTATTCTCTTTAATAGCATAATTTATTTTACTTTTTTGCTTACGAGTTTCAATAGAATCGCATAGTGGAATAAATTCTTCATTTTCCTTCATTAAAGAAATTGTTTTTTCGACTAATTCCTTTTTTATATACTTATTAAAATTAGAATAATTACCACTTACTTTTTCATTTAAAATTGGATAATGAAAATCCAAAACTGTTTTTTCATTTTCTTCAAGTATATGCTTTTCTAAAACGATCTTTTCTGGTTTTTTAGCGGATACAAGAACATCCAACTGCATGATTTTATTCGAAGATTTGTCATTTAAGTCATTATTGTAGCTAATTGAATCCTGGCTTATTTCGTTTACTAAAACCTCTTCATTAATAATGTCATTTTCTTGATTAGCATTTTGTTTACATCCAAGTGTTATTAATAAAGCTATTGGTAATATCAATTTAAATTTCATAGAATAAGTTTATACTAAAATAATACAATTATTTCATTTTAGACATGATAAATATCGTGAGTTATATGAAATATTTTGGTTATCTTTAGTTAACTAATTGATCAAAAAAATGAAAAAGATACTTTATAACACCGATTTTTCTGACTGTTCAATAAATGCATTTGTTTATGCATTACACTTAGCAGACCAATTTAATGCTGAAATTATCACATTACACACTTATACAAGACCGGTAATAGGTTCAATGTACTTACCTAACACCTACCAAAATATTTATGCTCATCTTGAAACAGATGAATTTGATATGTTTAAAGACACATCAAAATTATTATATATAATAGCAGAGAAGCATCAAAAAAATCATGTTAAAAACACGTTTTTGATGATTGAGGAAGATACTATTGATGGAATGTTACAAACTATAAAGAATGAGGATGTAGATATTGTGGTTATGGGTACTAAAGGAGCTTCTGGTTTAAAAGAAATTTTTATGGGTTCAGTAACGAGTCATTTAATGGAACAATCCCCTTGTCCAGTACTTGCTATACCTGAAAATGCTGATTATGGAGATGGTATTAAAAATATCTTGTTTTCATCTGATTTTTTCCCAGAAGAAATTACTGCTTTAAAATATGCGTTAGATTTATCGGATAATTTAAATGCACATTTTGAGTGTATTAACACAGCTGTTGATTATTCTGATTATAAAGAAAAATTAATAGCTAATTGGAATGAAAAATTACAATTTACGAAGTATAAAGACATTAATTTTTCAATTATTGACGCTAATACCTTAGCAGAAATTACAGAATACATTGATCTTAATAAAATAGATTTATTAATTACCGCTATTTATAAAAATAACTTTATTGAAAGGCTTTTTCATTATAGTTTAGCTAAAAGATTGGCACATCATAGTACAATACCTGTATTAACTATTCCTAATAGTAAAGACTAATCTTCTAATAAAAAGAAGAACATTAAAACAATTAAGAAGCCCATTAATAAATTATTAATGGGCTTCTTAATTTAAAGACTTTATTAATATTTCTCCAATAAATATTTTATTAAATCTGTAGTAGTAACAATTCCAACTAACTTACCCTCTTCTTCAACAGGTAGTGCATGAAAATTTTCTTTTGCTAATATTTGAGCTACATCATAAATTGTATCAGTTGATTTAACGGTAACTACATTTTTAACCATTACTTGTTGTAAAGTAAACATATCATAGACAATAGAATCAACATGATCTGCATCTTCGTCAACTGCATCTGCAAAACTGATACGTAATAAATCAGTATAGCTTAAAATCCCTTCCGTAACATTATTATTAACAACAGGTATATGCCTGATATTATGTTTTTTAAAAAGCCCTTCGGCTTTCTCTAACGTATCATTTAGATTTAATAATACTAAATTACTTGTCATAATGCTTGAAATAGGTACGTTTTTTTTCATAACTTTTGATATTGGAATACTTTTTTTCTTAATATTTGAAACTTGGACTATCTTTTTCATGACGGGTAAATTATATCTTACTAAAAAAATATTTTTAGTAATTTGGTTAATCTAACTTTTTAATTCCTCATAAAGTTCATGAAAACCATGAGATATTACTATGATTAAAATCAGTTTAATTAAGGAATTTAATCCATTAAAATTACTTGTTCCGGTAATATAAATAATGGTGTTTTTAAATGATAACTCACCTTACGTATATGCGAGCTGTTAATTATTTTCTGTAAAAAGTTTTTTTCTTTTTTTATCATTATTAATAAATCTATTTGTAAAAACTCTAGTAAGCAACTTAGTGTTTGATCTAAAGGCATACTTGTTACTTTATGAGTAGAAACATTAAATTTTTCTAATAATTTATGTAATTCAATTTTATTTAATAATTGCTTTTCAGATAAATCTTTTAAATTTTCATCTACATAAAGTGTATATACAGAAGGCATAAAAGTTTTTAACATTTTAATTAATGGGTGCAATGTTACAGGTAAGTAGTTTACTTTGTAATCTACTGAAATTAGCACCTTTTCTATTGGAACAAAAACACTTCCTTCTGGTATTGCCAAAATAGGGATGTCTATTTTATTAATTATTTTAGCAGCTGTACTTCCAAGAAAAACTTGTTTAGCTCCTGTGGCTCCTGTAGTACCCATTAATAATATTTCAATATGTTCTTTTTTGCAATATTTTGTAATGGAATCAAAAAAAGTATCAAATATATACTCCGTTATAAACTGATGAGCTGAATTTTTATTTAAACTATTAACTTTCTCTAATAAATCCTCTAACTTCTTTTTTGAATTTCCTAATAATGCTGTTTGCATATTTTCTCCAGCTGTACTCGTCATTAAATCATCCAACATTAATCCTCTACTATCTTTAACATGCAATATGTGAAATTTAACGTTCTCATTCTCGAAAAAATTCATGGCATAAAGAATTGCTTGAAAAGAATTTTCTGAAAAGTCTGTTAATAATAGAATTTGTCTCATTTCTTATTTTTTAATTTTACCAATTGCGCAACTAATAAATGATTTGGCTTTCAAGCTTAATGTATTTTCGTCATCAATAACTGGATACCCTAATTTTTTTAATTTTTGATAAACAATTTGTTCGTCATCAGCAGTTAAACAAATAAAATTTATCTCAGATGAATCTATATTTAAACTCACTTCATCTATACTATTTAATTCTTCTAGACTCGAAATAATTGTATGAGCACAACCACCACATTTTAAATTTTGTATTTGTTTTGTAATATTCATTTTACTATAAATTATATATAAAGTTAATCATTTTTACTCAAGATAATGCTGATATATATCAGTAAATATTCATGCATAAAACACACTAACATGGTATTTATCAGCAAAAAAAGTGTTAAATTTAGGTATATCAATAATAAATTTACAGCTATCGTAACGGTTAAATCTATCCATATATTTAAGCAAATACGATCTTTATTAATAGAGATTGGAGCACTTACCTATTTTGGAATTCGCTTTTTTAAATCACTCTTTAAACCACCTTTTGAATTTAAAGAGTTAGTACGACAATGCTACCAAATTGGATATAAATCTTTATTTTTAGTTAGTTTAACAGGGTTTATAATTGGCTTGGTATTAACCTTACAAACCCGCCCTACTCTATTAGAGTTTGGAGCCGTTTCATGGATGCCTGCAATGGTGGGGGTTTCTATTATACGAGAAATAGGACCTATGATAACAGCCTTAGTTTGTGCAGGAAAAATTGGTTCTAGTATTGGTGCAGAGCTGGGATCAATGCGTGTTACAGAACAAATTGACGCAATGGAAGTTTCAGGTACAAATCCATTTAAATATTTAGTTGTAACCCGTGTTTTAGCAATTACTCTAATGTTACCTTTATTAGTGATAATAGCTGATTTTCTAGCTCTATATGGCTCTTTTTTAGTAGAACATTTTAAAGGTAATGTATCATTGCAACTTTATTTTAATGAAGTTGTAGAAGCACTACAATTTGGAGACACTTTTCCTGCTACTATTAAAACGTTCTTTTTTGGATTAACTATTGGACTAGTGGGATGCTATAAAGGATTTTATTCTAAAAAAGGGACAGAAGGTGTTGGTTATGCTGCAAATTCGGCAGTTGTACTTTCTTCTATTTTATTATTTATTATTGACTTTATTGCTGTATTCATTACTGATCTATTTTTTGAGCTATGATAAATCAACCAGAAAAATACGCGGCAGCAATAGAAATTAAAGGCTTATACAAAAGCTTTGGAGATAATGTCGTACTCAATGGTTTCGATTTAACATTAGAGCAAGAAGAAATTCTTGTGATAATGGGTAAATCAGGTTCTGGTAAATCGGTAATGATAAAGACTCTTGTAGGACTTATAGAGCCTGATGACGGTGTTATATTGGTTATGGGAAAAGACATATCTATCCTTACAGAAGATTTTTTAGATGACTTACGAGCAGATATAGGTTTTTTATTTCAAGGTAGTGCATTGTATGATTCAATGACTGTAAGAGAAAATTTAGAATTTCCGTTAAGACGTCACACTAAAAAAATAAGCAAAAATATTGATATTGAAACTTTGGTTATTGAAGCTTTAACTGATGTTGGACTTGCTGAAGCAGTAGATTTAATGCCATCGGAACTATCTGGTGGTATGAAAAGAAGAGTAGCATTGGCTAGAGCGTTAATTTTAAAACCGAAAATAATTTTATATGATGAACCAACAAGCGGATTAGATCCTATTACCTCAAAGGAAATAATTGTATTAATGAAAGAAATACAAAAAAAATATAGAACATCATCTTTAATTATTACTCATGATGTAGATTGTGCAAGGGCTATTTCAGATAGAATGATTTTATTGATAGATGGAATTAATTATGCCAATGGAACTTATGAGGAATTAATACAATCAAGCGACCCAAAGGTTAAAGCCTTTTTTAAACATTAATTATGAAGCAGAAAACAAACATACAGAAGTTAAGGTTAGGTGTTTTTATAATAGTTGGAACATTGTTATTTGTGTTAGCTATTTATACTATTGGACAAAAACAAAACATGTTTAGTAATTCATTTATTTTAAAAACTCAATTCAATAATATTAATGGATTGCAAAAAGGAAATAATGTTCGTTTTTCTGGAATTGAAATTGGAACAGTTTCTTCAATAAATATGCTAAATGATTCTACTATAATTGTGGAGATGAATGTTGATGAAAAAATAGTAGAGCACATTAAAAAAAATGCAATCGCATCTATAGGTACAGATGGGATTGTAGGTAATGTCCTTATAAATATTTTCCCTAGGAATGGAACTACAATTCCTATTGAAAATGGCGATATTATAGAATCTTATAGCAAAGTTAGTGCAGATGATATGCTAAATACATTAAGTGCTACAAATGAAAATGCGGCGATATTAATGTCTAATTTAATTAAAATAACAAATAGGTTAAATGAAACTAAAGGAACCTTTGGAATGCTACTAAATGACTCCTTAATGGCTAAAGATTTAAAACAATCAATTTATAACCTTAGAAAGGTAAGTTATGGAGCTACTAACTCAGTAAATGAATTTAATTCAATTTTAAATTCATTTAAAAACAATAAAAAAAGTATAGCAGGAATCTTATTAAATGATACTATTTCTGGGAATCAATTAAAATCTACCTTAACTACCGTAAATATCGCAAGTAAAAGATTAGATAGTACGGTTAATAACTTAAATCAATTAATTCAAGGAATAAACTCAAGCAATGGAGCTGTAAATTATATAACTAAAGATTCTATATTGGTTAATGATTTAAAAAAATCAATTAAAAATATTAATGAAGGAACTTATAAGTTTAATGAAAATATGGAGGCTCTTAAACATCATTTCTTATTCAGTAAATATTTTAAAAAGAAAGAAAAAAAATAGCATATTGAAAGAGCTTTTTTAAATATTTATTTGAAATTTCTCATTGTATTTAGGTATACAAACATCCCAATTATAAACATCTTTTATTTTTACTCTAAAAGTATCTAATGCTGTTGGTTCACCATGAATTAAAAAAACCTTTTCAGGAATATTGTTAATTTCATTCATCCAATCTAATAATTCTCTTTGATCAGCATGTGCAGATAAACTTTCAATACTATGTATTTGAGCTTTAACAGGATAAGATTTACCGAAGAATTTAATTTCAGAGGCTCCTTCATATAATTGTCTTCCTCTAGTTCCCTCCGCTTGAAAACCTACTAATAACACTGTTGTAGATTCTTCATCTATTAATTGTTGCAAATATGTTAATACACGTCCTCCTGTAACCATACCGCTACCGGCAATTATTACTTTAGAACTTGTATTATCTATAGTGTTCCAGGTATCACGGTATGATTCTATAATTTCAAAATGATTACACATTGCTTCACATTCTTGAAGTGATAATTTATGCCAACTATGAAAATGTTTAAAAACTTCTAGTACATTATTACCCATAGGGCTGTCTATGAAAATAGGAATGTTAGGTATCTTGTTTTTTTTATACAAAACCCATAAAATATACATTAAGGATTGAAGTCGTTCTACAGCAAAACTTGGTATGATTAAATTACCTTTATTTAAAATTGTTTTTTTTATCAAATCAGAAAGAATATGTTCTATATTTTCTTCTGCGTGGAGTTTATGTCCATAAGTGCTTTCTACAAATAGATAATCTGCCCATTGTGGTTTTTTAGGACTATCTAATAAAACATCATTGATTCTACCTACATCTCCAGAAAAAACCAATACTTTATCATTTATTTTTAATTCTATAAATGTTGCCCCTAAAATATGCCCATTTGTATTAAAACGATAATGTATATTTTTTGAAAGACTATACCACTCGCCTTCATTAACCGACTCAAATAAATCAATTGTTTGTAGTGCTTCCGATACAGTATAAAATGGTAAAGCAGGCTTGTGCTTAGTGAATTTATCTTTGTTAGCTTTTTCAGCTGATTCCACATGAATTTTAGCGCTATCTTTTAAAATAATATCTGCTATAGCTAAAGTTGGAGTGCTACCAATAATTTTTCCAGAAAAACCTTGTTTAACTAATCTTGGCAAATACCCTGTATGATCTAAATGACCATGTGTTAGTAATACAATATCAATATTAGAGGTATTTATAGGCAAATCAACCCAATTTAACTCTCGTAGTTCCTTAAGTCCTTGAAACATTCCGCAATCAATTAAAATAGCTTTACCAAGAGCTTCTATTAAAAATTTAGAACCAGTTACTGATTCTGCTCCTCCTAAAAAATGAACTGTGGCATATTGAATCATATTTTACATCAACTACAAAGTTTATTAATTTCAGATAATATTTTCTTTTTTCTAATATCTGATATTTCTAATTTATCAAGATAAAAAGTATCTCCTTTTAAATCTCTACACAAAATAACATCTCTGTTTATTAGGAATTGTTTTTCTCTTTTAGTCAGCAAAGTAGATACCGTTATTGGGTATAATCCTAACCTATCTATTCTATCTTTTAAACCATTATCAATAGGATAATTCCAACTCAATAAATACAAATTTAAGCAATTTCCATATTGAATTGCATCTTTAGTAAATTTAGTATTAGTAACAACCCAACCTGCACTAAATTTATTCTTTTCCTTATAATTTGCTATTACATCTAAATATCTTGATTGAATATATAGGGGTATTTTAATATTACATTTCAAGCCTTGTTCATTATGATATTTGCATTCTACAAGCGTTGTTATACTTTCTTTTTTAGCAATAACATCTATTTCATGTGTTACACATTTACCATTTAAAACAACATTAGTTTCAGTAGTATATCCTGAATATTTCAATATTCTACTCACAAATCGTTCAAAAGGGAAACCAGTTGGTCCTAGTTCATAGATAGCCCTCTTTAATTTATATTTGGAAGCTAGATGTCGGTTTTTACCTTTTAATAATATAAATGCTCTGTTGTATATTTCTTTTGTTGAAATTCCGTCATACACCTCATTAGACACCTTTTTTACAATAGTATCTACCATTGCCTTATCAGCACCAGATCTAATTAATGATAAACTTAATTTTGAAACGGAAAATTTTACTTTTTTACCTGAATACTTTTTTACATATATATCATCAAGTGTCATAATTTATTGATTGGTTAAACAAGTGTTTAAAACCTTAATTTTATTTAAAATAAATTAAGAATAAAAATCACGAACCCAAGCAACTACCTGATTATTTGTCATACTATCAGCTTTATCTACAGCCTTTACTTTAGAATTCAATCCTTTATAGTTGACTTCCAACTCTTTTTTAAAATTCATATTCATTTCAGCTGGTCCAAAAATGACCACAGAATCAGCCGTTTCTATTTTCGATGCAACTTCTTTAAAATAAGATTTTAATTGATGCTTTTCTCGTTCTAAATATTTACTGTCTTGAACAACATTTTGAGGTCCTCCTTTTAACTTTGACCCTGATCCTCCTCCAACATGAAAATGTTCTACATTAGAATCTATTGTTACTAATTCTTCATTTTTGCCATTTATAGTTACAACATGGGCTTTATCTTTGTCAATCCAAACTCCTAAATTTCTCATAATTTCTAATTTTTAATTTCTTAAATCGTGCATTACTAAAACTGGTACTTTTGTTTGATATGTAATACTTTTCACTAATGGTCTATTAAACATATTTTCAAAAAAATTATGTTTTTTGTTAATAAAAGCAATCAAATCACTTCCTCTATCTTCAACAAAATGATCTATAGCTTTAAGCTTATCTACATTTTTCATTGAATGAAAAGTATGTATAACATCTTCAAAACATTCATTCAGCATGTTTTTATGTCGTATTTGATTTTCAGATAATTGCTCTTCATTTGCAACGTGTAATACTCTAATACTAGCACTACTCCTTTCTGCTATTTCATTTAAATATTGTAATTCTCTTCTTTTAAAATGAGTTTTGTAACTAGTAGAAAATACTATTTCATTTAAATCATTAAAGTTGGCGTTTTTGGGAACAACCAAAACTGGGCAATTTCTAGATTTTTCCATTACTTGAATTGCTAGACTTCCATATACAATACTTTGTGAACCTGTTTCACCTTTGGTTCCCATTATAACCAAATCGATATCATAATCTTCTATAGCTTTCTTTATAGCTAATAAAGGAACTTCAGGAATGACAATAGTTTCAAAACTATGAATTCCGTTTATCTTCTTATCCTCAATAATTTGTTTAATTAAAACTACTAAGTCATCATTAATTTCTTTTTTTCTTGCAGTAAATATATTTATATCAAAATTTAACATTTGTAAACTATCCACGTCATAACTAGGCGTTGAAAAAGCATTTAATACATAAAACTGACAAGTATCGTGCTTATACATATCTAAAGCATAATGTATCGCATTAATTGAATTTTCTGAAAAGTCTGTTGGCAGTAATATTTTCTTTTTCATATTATCTATTTTACACGTTTACAATGTGTTATACGTAAAGTTACCGAAAATTTAATTGATAGACTATGATTTTTATCAATTCCTAATCCTTTTTTATTGCGTATATTTATGTGTAAATATACCTTTATGAAAAACTCATTCAATTCCATTATAAACTCAGAAATACCTGTTTTAATTGATTTTTATGCAACGTGGTGTGGCCCGTGTAAAAGCTTAAGTCCGATACTTGATAACCTTAAAAAAGAATTGGGTGATGGAATTAAAATAATAAAGATAGATGTGGATAAAAATCAACCAATCGCACAAAAAAATAATGTAAGAGGAGTACCAACTTTATTATTATTTAAAAATGGGAAACAAGTATGGAGACAATCTGGTATAGTTTCAAAAAATGATTTAATACAAGTTATAAATTCTAATAAATAATGAACATCAATCAATATATAGACCATACTTTATTAAAACCTACAGCCCTAATTACAGATATAGAAAAACTATGCAACGAAGCGATTACTCATCATTTTTATGCAATTTGCATAAATAGTTGTTATGTAAGTTATGCCAAAACATTTCTTGGAAATAGCCCTGTAAAAATTGCTAGTGTAATAGGTTTTCCACTTGGAGCCAATACAGTAAAATCAAAAATATTTGAAGCTAATGATTGTATTAATGCTGGAGCTACAGAGGTAGATATGGTACTAAACATAGGCTTATTAAAATCTGGTTCTTATAAATTAGTTGAAGAAGAGATCTTTAATATCAAAAAAACTATCGGTTCAAATACACTAAAAGTGATTTTCGAAAATTGTTTTTTAACTAATGATGAAAAAATAACAGCATGTAAAATAGGTCTTAATGCTGGTGCAGATTTTATTAAAACATCTACTGGTTTTGGAACTGGAGGTGCAACTGTTGATGATATTAAACTCATGAAAAAGACAGTTAAAGATCAAATAAAAATAAAAGCTTCTGGAGGAATTAAAAATTTGGAAACTGCAAAAAAATATCTCGATTTAGGAGTAAGTAGAATTGGTACTTCATCTGGAGTAGCAATTATGAATCAAAAAATAAAAATATGAGTATACACATAGAAGCCAAAAAAGGAGATATTGCAGAAACTGTTTTGTTACCTGGAGATCCGATGCGAGCTAAATGGATTGCAGAAACTTTTTTAAAAGATGCAGTTTGTTATAATAAAGTAAGGGGAATGTTTGGCTATACAGGATATTACAATAATCACAGAATATCTGTTCAAGGAACTGGAATGGGAATTCCCTCCTCATTAATTTATTTTCACGAGCTTATTAACGATTATGGTGTTAAAAATTTAATTAGAGTTGGATCAGCAGGTTCATATCAAAAAGATATTAACGTTAGAGATATCGTTATTGCCATGGCTGCTTCTTCTACTTCAGGAATTAATAATTCTCGTTTTTTAAATGCTGACTTTGCTCCTACTGCAAATTTTGGTTTATTTATGAAAGCTGCTCTTTATGCTAAAAAGAACAATATCGATATTAAAGCAGGTAATATATTATCAGCAGATGAATTTTATAGTGATGATTTTAATGACTATAAAAAATGGAGTGATTTTGGCATTTTATGTGTCGAAATGGAAACTGCTGGATTATACACAATTGCGGCTAAACATCAGGTGAACGCATTATCCATTTTAACAATTTCGGATTCATTAGTAACTGGAGATAGAACAAGTTCTGAAGAACGAGAAAAAAGTTTTAGCGCCATGGTAGAAATCGCTTTAAATTCAATATAATTATGAAACCAGATAAATACAAAGTTTTCTTTCAACAAACTGGAAAAATATTATTTGCTATAGCTATGGCAGATAGAAAGATTGCGCCTAAAGAATATGAAGCGTTACAAGATATAATTGAAGAAGAATTGAAATTATCTTATCTGGAGGAAAGTGAATTAAAACATATCAGTCAAATGAAAAATGTTTTTGATTGGATGATTAAAAATCCTACGTCTATAGATGAAATATTAGGTGAATTTAAACAATTCAAAAATGAAAACATTACGCTTTTTACACCAGAGATAAAAGATTTTATTTATAAAACGGCAAATAGAATTGCAGGAAGTTATGCCAATAAAAATAAATCTGAATTAATACTTTTAGCCAAAATTCATTTGATACTAAAAGATTAATTTTAATCTATTACTCTTTTAATTTTGAATTTTTTATTTTCATTATCATTGAAAATTTCTACGTGGCAGACATTGGTATTATCTTCATCAATCAGAAGTTTTACTTTATATGTTTTTCCTGAATCTGTATTATAAATGCTACCTCCTGATAATTCTCTTTCCTTAAAATGCAAGTCTTTTAAAATAATTAACCCTATAATAGCTCTTTTTCTAAGCACTGGGTTTGGGTTATTATTGTCCAAACCATCCCTATTGTATAATGGAAAAATAGAACGCTGTATAACTCTACCTTCAAAAACATTACCATCTCTATATATTTCAATAACAGAACCACCAGTTAACCTCCATTTGCCTAAATACATATCAGGGCTTATAGAATTTACAACTAAAAATAATAAAATAAATATGAAGTGTTTCATTAAAACAAAGCTACTATAAGTAATCTATATAAATGAAAAAATTAATGACATAATTTTGGGTTGACAGAAAGGAACAAACTATTATCTGCAGGCGATATATATGGTATACCTAAACCTAAACCTCTAATTATAAATAGCACACCTATAGCTACTACAAATACTGGGATTGCTTTCTGTAGTTGGTTTCTAAATGTATTAGAAAAAGCATCTTTTACATATATCAATATACTTAATAAAGGTACTGTTCCTAATCCGTATAAAGACATGTATAGTGTAGATTCAAAAAGACTTTCCATAGCAATGGCGCCTACAAGTGCTAAATAAACCATACCACAAGGTAAAAATCCATTAAAAAAACCAATAGTAAATATGGCGTAATAGGATTCTTTTTTAAGGTATAATCCTAATTGTAGCTTTAAGGTATTCAACACCTTAGTAAATGGTGCTATTTTAAAAGTTAGCGTATGGCTAATTTTAGGGAAAACAACCAGTAAAATCATGATTGTTCCAATAATAATTGATAATTGCTGTTGTAATCCTGTCAAAAGCAATCCTTTTCCTACTAGCCCAAATACTATACCTAATAGACTATAAGTAACTATTCTTCCTAAATGGTATAATATAATTTGAAAATGTTTTTTAGTTGTATTTGTTTTACTAACAGGTAATAACATCGCTATTGGACCACACATGCCGATGCAATGCAAACTTCCTAATAAGCCTAGTATGAATCCTGCAAAAACCATTTAGAGCATAATTTCTTTTTTAACTAAATAGGCAGTTCCTTGATGTGTGAAATCTAATATAATGTTCCAACGACCACCAACAAGATCTTTTTTCGGTAAAAATAAGATATTGGAAGAAATCGATAAAAGAATTTCGATATCCAACTTCTTGTTTGATGGTCTATACAGGAACACTTTTCCTTGAATGTCTTTTGGGTTCAAATCAGCTGGAAAAACAATAGTGATTCCAGCTGGTTCTTGTTTAATAATTATAGGGGTACTAAGTTTTTTTAAATTATTTTCTTTATCAATTTCTTCTTGAAAAACCAATTCATTTTTATAATACTCAGTAGCTACTAAATCATGATCATACTTAGAGTTAACAGACATTTTAATTACAAAAAATAAAATAAATCCCATAAATAGTGCAATGGCTATTACGATAGATGTTCCCCAGTTAATTTTCATAGTTTTTAATTTATTTAAACCTTCTTGGCCCAAGAAAATTTGTAGTAGTGGTTTCTATTTGCTTACCATTAGTAAATACCCCTACTTTAATTTTCTCTCTATCATTATGTAATTCACTTCTTGGAATTTCTACAAACAAAGTTCCTGAAGCTAAGTTTTGAGCTTCTAGTTGTATGCCAGATAAACCAACAACTTTTATTTCTCCCTTATGTGATAATAACTTAAACTCTAGGTCATCGATATTTTCACTAGTCTTATTTACAAGTTTATATCGAAAAACATTACTAATAATATTATTTTCCTTTTTTTCGTATAATTGTCCTGGTAGCTTAATAAGTGATGCTTCAATGTCATTTCGTAGAAATAACATAACTGTCATTATTCCCATAAGTATTAATAAAACTGCAGAATAAGCTTTATTCCTTGTTGTAAATAATACTTTTTCCCCTTTACTGATATTATCTTCTGAGTCATAACGAATCAAGCCTTTTGGCAAGTTCACTTTCTCCATCATAAAATCACAAGCATCTATACAAGCCGTACAATTTACACACTCTAATTGAGTACCATTTCTTATATCAATTCCTGTTGGACAAACCTGTACACATTGATCACAATCTATACAATCTCCCTTTCCACTTTCGGGTCTATCTTCGTTCTTTTTAAACTTAGCTCTTCCCTCTTGCTTTTCACCTCTTACATAATCATAAGCAATATTAATAGTTTTATTATCTAATAATACTCCTTGTAACCTACCATATGGGCAAGCTATTATACATACTTGCTCCCTAAACCAAGTAAATACCATGAAAAATATTGTGGTAAAAATCAATAAAGCGATTAGTGTACTAATATGCTTGGTTGGCTCTTTAAAAATGTATTGTAGTAATACATCACTTCCAATAAAATAGGCTAGAAATACATTAGCTATAATAAAAGAAATAACAAAAAAGATAAAATATTTTGAACTCCTTTTTAATATTTTTTCAGAAGTCCAAGATTGCTTGTCAAGTCTAATTTGTGCCCCTCTATCACCTTCAATAGCATACTCGATCTTTCTGAAAACCATTTCCATAAAGATCGTTTGTGGACAAACCCATCCACAAAATATTCTACCAAATATCACTGTAAATAAAACCACAAAAATCACCCCGATAATCATAGACATAACGAGTAAGTGAAAATCTTGTGGCCAAAAAGGCATACCAAAAATATTGAATTTTCTTTCTAGTACATTAAAAAGTAAAAACTGATTACCATTGATTTTTATAAAAGGAAAAGAAAATAAACACAATAATAAAAACCAGCTTATTTGTGTACGGTATTTATAGAATCTTCCAGAAGGTTTTTTAGGATATATCCATTGACGTTTACCATCATCAGTAATAGTCCCTATGGAATCTCTAAATACTTCTTTTCCTTGTTCAGCCATTTAACTTATTTATTTAGCTATATGTAAAGTATCTACTGCTGTAGTTTCTTTTAACTCTTTACTACTATTAGCGTTCTTATCTACCCAAACTTCACCTTCTGCTTTTTTAGCATCTGGAGGGTTTGTTCCTGACAAAGTTGTGATATAAGAAGCTACTTGTTGAATATCAAAAGATTTTAATCCGTTTTTAGACCAAGGCTCCATCCCTTTTCCAGGTCTTCCTCCTTCAGAAATAGTTTTAAAGATATTATTTATTCCACCACCTAAAACCCAGCTATTATCTGTTAAGTTAGGTCCAATACTTCCACCACCATCTGGCTTATGACAAACCGCACAGTTTTGAGTAAATATTTCTTTTCCTTTAGCAATATCCGAAGGATCAGTAAGTATAGTAGCACTACTATAATCTACTAAATTCTTAGCAGTCTTTTTATATTCTTCAATATCAATTTTAGCCTGAGCCATTTCAGTTTCAAACTCTTCTACTTGAGTTTCACCATCAAACATGTGGTATTTTGCCATATATACTACTGCAAAAACAATAGTAGCATAAAAACCCCATACCCACCATGGTGGTAAAGCATTATCAAGTTCTTTAATACCATCATAATTATGGTTCAAGATAATTTCGTTTTCTTGAGCTATTGGCTTAGCATTGGTAGCTTCTTTATAAAACTTAGAAATCCAAGACGGCGTATTCGCTGCTGCTTCCAATTTAGCCTTTTGTTCATCCTCTGTAAGCAATCGCCAAGCGATGGCATTAATAGCTGCATTACACGCTTCAAAAGTAATAATCACTAATAATATTAAAGCAAGCAAGCCTAATACTTCAGTATACTTCATGAAAGCAGGTAATTCACCAGAATCAATAAAATACTCTAATAGTAATGCTGATCCAAAAAAGAAGACCGGTATTCTTATATATGCTGGAAAATATTTTTTCATAATTTATTCTATATTTTAATGATCTAATGGTAATTGACTTACTTTTTCTATATATGATTTTTTAGATTTAATAACCCACCAAAACAGAGCGATAAAAAAACTAAAAAAGATCAATAAAGAAATGATTGGATAAATTTCTATCCCATCAATGGTTTCCATGTGATGTTTTATAAACTTTAGCATAATTCTTAATTTTTAATTTGAGCAGTTTCCTTTACTTTAATATCAGTCCCTAGACGCTGTAAATAAGCAATTAACGAAATTATTTCTCTGTCTTTTAATGGTACAAAATTACTCCCTTCTTCTGCTTGTTCTTCAGCAAACGAAGTTTTTATATCATCATTAGTTAACAAATCATTAGCTATTTCTGATGCTTGTCTATCTATTAACGCAGCTAAATTTGCAATTTCTTCATCTGTGTATGGAACTCCCAGACTCACCATTGCTTCCATTTTAGTTTTAGTTAAAGAATAATCTTGCTTATCTGAAATTAACCAAGGATAACGAGGCATAATTGATTTTTCTTCAATAGCCTGTGGATCATACATATGGTTAAAATGCCATACATTAGATTTTTTACCTCCTTCACGATGTAAATCTGGTCCAGTACGTTTTGATCCCCATAAAAATGGATGATCATACACAAACTCTCCAGCCTTAGAATACTCTCCGTAACGTTCTACTTCCGACCTGAATGGTCTAATCATTTGTGAGTGACAAGAAACACACCCCTCTCTAATATAAAGATCTCTACCTTCTAACTCTAAAGGAGTATATGGTTTAACACTTGATATTGTTGGTATATTAGAATCTATCATTAATGTTGGTACAATTTGAACAATCCCCCCAATTAATATAGCTATAGTAGCTAATATTGACATTTGAACTGGTTTACGTTCTAACCAAACATGGAATGTTTCTCCTCTTAATCTTCCTTTGCTAATTTTTTGAAGTGCAGGTGCTTCGGCTAATTCATCGGTTACTTCAGAACCAGATTTTACCGTTTTAATCATATTCACTAACATTACAATTGCTCCTAGAATATACATAGATCCTCCTATTGCACGCATCCAATACATAGGCATAATTTCGACCAAGGTATCAACAAAGGTATATACTAATGTTCCTTCTGGAGAAAACTGTTTCCACATTTCTGCTTGAACAAATCCAGCTACATACATAGGTAAAGCATATAATATAATACCTAATGTTCCTAACCAAAAATGTGTGTTTGCTAATTTTACAGAATGTAAGTTTGTTTTAAACATTCTTGGTACTAACCAATAGATCATACCAAATGCTAAGAAACCATTCCAAGCTAATGCTCCAACATGTACGTGAGCAATAATCCAGTCAGTATAATGTGCAATTGCATTTACGTTTTTCAAGGCTAACATAGGTCCTTCAAAAGTCGCCATACCATAACCTGTAATAGCTACTACCATAAATTTCAATACCGGATCTACTCGTACTTTATCCCAAGCACCGCGTAAGGTTAACAATCCGTTTATCATTCCTCCCCAAGATGGAGCTAATAACATTATTGAGAATGCAACACCTAAATTTTGTGCCCAATCTGGTAAAGCTGTATATAATAAGTGATGCGGTCCTGCCCATATATAAATAAAAATTAAAGACCAGAAATGCACTATTGATAGTTTATATGAATAAACAGGTCTATCTGCTGCCTTAGGTACAAAATAATACATCAACCCTAAAAATGGAGTTGTTAAAAAGAAGGCTACAGCATTATGACCGTACCACCATTGTACCAAAGCATCTTGTACTCCTGCATAAACAGAATAACTCTTTAAAAATGAAACTGGTAATTCAATATTATTGAAAATATGTAAAACAGCAACGGTTACAAAAGTTCCTAAATAAAACCAAATAGCAACATATAAATGACGCTCTCTACGTTTTAAGATTGTCCAAATCATGTTAACTCCGAAAGCTACCCAAACTAAAGCAATAGCAATATCTATTGGCCACTCTAACTCGGCGTATTCTTTACTAGATGTATATCCTAATGGTAAGGTAATTGCTGCAGCAACAATAATTGCTTGCCAACCCCAGAAATTAAATTTACTTAAAAAGTCACTCGCCATTCTTGCTTTTAGCAAACGCTGTAAGGAGTAATATACTCCTGCGTATATGGCATTACCTACAAACGCAAAAATTACCGCATTGGTATGTAAAGGTCGTAACCTACCAAAACTTAACCAGGGAATACCATCCGTTAAATTTGGGAAAATAAATAATAGTGCTAGTAATAAACCAATACTCATACCCACTAGGCCCCATAAAATGGTGGCATAGATAAAGTTTTTTACAATTTTGTTGTCATAGTAAAATTGCTGTAGTTCCATAAATTTTTATGATTTTTTGTTTTTTTCAGGAGATTTTATAACTATTTCATCATCAAAAAGCATTCGTACTGAAGGTGTGTACGAATCATCATATTGCCCACTTTTTACAGCATATATAAATGCTACAAAAAACAAAACCGCTACAATAATACTTATGGTGATTAAAATGTATATCACTCCCATATCTTAATTTTTACCTTAAACAAAGGTATTATCTGGTATTTGGACAATACATGATATTTATCATGTATTTAAATATAAGTATATAATTTTACAATCAAGAATCTATAAAAATAAAGCGAGCATTTAAATGTTATTCCTTCTTACTATAATATTAGAAGTAACAGTTACAAATGCAACAACTGAAATGGAGCTTACAGGCATTAAAATTGCTGCTACAATGGGTGATAAATTACCTGTTACAGCAAAAGATAATCCAATAATATTATAGGAGAAGGATAGTATAAAGCTAGCTATAATTAACTTCTTTGATTGTTTTGTTACCTTTAATATTGAGGGGATTTTAGTAAACTGCTCTGCATCTATAATAACATCACAAGCTGGTGAAAATACATTTACATTCTCAGAAATCACAATACCAACATCACTTTGTGCTAATGCACCAGAATCATTTAACCCATCACCTACCATTAATACATGCTGACCTTGATTTTGTAAGGATTTAATGTATGTTAGTTTGTCTTCTGGCTTTTGATGAAATAATAATTGAGTATCTCTAGGTAATATCCGTTCTAAATATTTTTTTTCTCCTTCATTATCACCTGATAACACAATGAGATCATGCTGGCTTGATAGATTTTCAAAAACAGACAAGACACCATTTCTATATTTATTTTTAATTAAATATTTCCCAAACAATTCTTCATCAACAGAAATATATACAGCTGTTTGGTTTTGACTATTTGCTACTGTTCCTAAAAAGGAAGCAGAACCAATCTTAATAGTTCTCCCATTAACATTACCAGTTATACCTTTACCTATAGTTTCTTTAAATTCATCAACATCGTAGGGTTTACTTATGGGTAGCTGTTCAAACAAAAGTCTACTTAGCGGATGATTTGATATGCGTAGCACCGATTTTATGGCTATGATATCATCCACTGATAAATCCTTACCTAAATACTCAATACTACTTTCCTTGCTTTGAGTTAAGGTTCCTGTTTTGTCAAAAACTACAGTCGTTATTTTTGCTAAGGATTCAATTACTGTTGCATTTTTTAGGTAAATTTTTTGTTTTCCTAGTATCCGTAAAACATTCCCTAAAGTAAACGGTGCGGATAATGCTAAAGCACAAGGACAAGCTACTATTAGTACAGCTGAAACAGCGTTTACTAAAATAGAAGTGTCTACTAAATACCAATAAACCCCAGTTAAAAATGTAATACTTAAAATAGTTATTGTAAAATGCTTACTTATGGTATTTGTTATTGTTTCTAGATGATCTTGCTTATTAACGTTAAATACATCATTACTCCAAAGTTGTGTTAAATAACTCTGAGATATTGATTTAGTTGCTTCAACCTCTAGTATTCCTTTAATCTGTTTACCTCCTGCAAAGAGTTTGTCACCAGATGCTTTTTTAATTGGTTTTGCCTCTCCTGTCACGAAACTATAATCTATTCTGGCGTCCCCTTTAATCAAAATAGCATCAACAGGAATTAACTCTTCATTTCTAATCAAAAGCCTATCCCCTTTTTTAATCTCGTGTACTGGAATAGCGTTTTCTTCATTCCCACTAATTTTTGTAACGGCAATAGGAAAATACGATTTATAATCACGCTCGAAGGACAGGAAGCTGTAAGTTTTTTGTTGAAAAAATTTACCTAATAATAAAAAGAAAACCAACCCGCACAAACTATCTAAAAAACCTTGACCTGCTTGAGTTGTAATATCATAAACACTTCTGAAAAACAGCACTAAAATACCTAATGCAATAGGTATATCTATATTCAAAATTCTATGCTTAAGTCCTTTAAATGCGGATATAAAATAATCCTGAGCAGAATATACAACTACTGGTATAGAAAACGCTAACATAATTTGATGAAAAAATGGCTTATATTGATCTAACCAAAACCCATCTAATTCAAAATACTCTGGAAAAGACAGAAACATGACATTACCAAAAGCAAAGCCAGCAGTGACTAACTTAAATAATAACGAATAATCTACCTGTTTGTTTTTCTTTTTTGAATCATCTAAGCTTATATAAGGTTCATAACCGATACTACAGAGTAATTCTACAATGTTTTTTAAGGAAATATCGGATGTATTGTAAGTGATTCTTACTGTTTTTTTAGGGAAATTTACTTGAGATACGACTATGTTAGTGTTTAATTTATTTAGATTTTCTAAAACCCAAATACATGAACTACAGTGAATATGAGGTATATATAAGTTAACAATTTGTATGGTTTCGTCGTCAAACTCAATCAAACTACTAATAATTTCTTTATTATCTAAATAATCATATTTCCCCTGAAGTGCTTCTGGAGATTTTCCTGGGTTATTTTCAAGATCATAATACTTAGTTAACTCGCTCTGATTTAGTATTTCATAAACAGTTTTGCAGCCATTACAACAGAATTTTTTTTCATCGAATAGAACATAAATAGAATTCGTATCACCACAATGATAACAACACTCCTTTTTCATAACTTATTTTTACCGAATACAAATATCGACCAACTTTACCTTTATTGCAATGATATATGTCATATATTATAATACCTTTGTACCATATCATTTCTACTATGGGAAAATGCCAGCAGTGTATTATTAGACATTTTAATAGCTTCAAATCTTTATCTACAGAAGAGTTAACATGTATATCTGACTCTAAAACAGAGCTTACTTTTAAAAAGGGGCAAGTTGTTTTTACGGAAGGCTCTACTATAAATGGAGTATTTTGTGTAAAAACAGGGAAATGTAAATTATCTAAACTTAATAGTAACGGTAAAGAACAAATTGTACGCTTTATGAAAGGTGGCGATGTATTAGGATACCGTTCTGTAATCGTTAATGAACCTGTAAGCTTAACAGTAACGGCTTTAGATGAAATGAAAGCATGTTTCATACCAAAAACGGATATTATGGATGCTCTAGAGCGAAATCCTAAGTTTATCATGGATATGATGAAAACTGCATGTGCTGATTTAAAGGATGCTAATATGACGCTTTCTAAAATGGCTCAAAAAACTGTAAAACAACGTTTAGCAGATAGTTTATTATTTCTTGAAGAAACATTTGGCACCAATAAAGAAGGCTATATTGATATTCAGCTAAGTAGAGAGGAAATTTCTAGTATTATAGGTACTGCTACTGAATCAGCTATACGCCTATTGTCCGAGCTTAAAAAAGAAAAAATAATAAACCTTAAAGGGAAAAATATTCAAATAATAAATAGTTCTAAATTAAAAAACATCTCAGAAGGATTTTAATTTATATCATATAAGCTATAATTTATCAGTTTTTAAACTGATAAAAATCATTTATTAAGGCTTGAGTTTAATCGAACTTTGCAGTAATAATTATAAGCTTATATACTATGAAAAAAGTTAAACTACTATTTCTTGCTTTATTTTCTTTTTTAGCAAATAATGTAAATGCACAATTAAACATTGATGCAGAATTACGTCCACGTGCAGAATATAGACATGGATTTAAAACATTACATACAAAAGGTGATGACCCTACTGTATTTGTATCCCAAAGAACACAATTAAACACTAAGTACACTACTGAAAATTTAAAGATTGGGCTTAGCTTACAAGATGTAAGAGTCTGGGGAGATGTTCCAACCTTAAATACCGAAGATAATGCTGGTTTTAATTTACATGAAGCATGGGCAGAATTAACATTTACTCCTTCTTTATCATTAAAAGCCGGTCGTCAAGAAATTAATTTAGATGACCAACGTATTTTTGGTAGTGTAAATTGGGTACAACAAGCACGTAGCCATGATGCTGCAATACTGAAATACAAAAAAGGAAAATTTAAATTAGATTTTGCTGTTGCCTATAATCAAGATAAATACGAACCTGGAAATAGTATTTACGGAGATGAAAACTCTGCTGTAGCCAATAACTATAAAACCATGCAATATGTATGGATGCATAAAGATTGGAGTGATCTTAAAGCTAGTTTCTTATTATTAAATAATGGTGTACAATATATAGATACTGTTGATCCTGATAAAAATGAAACTAGATTCAGCCAAATGGCAGGAACTCACCTTAAGTACAATAAAAACAAAATTAATTTAGTTTCTAACCTTTACTACCAATTTGGTAAAGATAAGGGTAATAACACTTTAAGTGCTTACTTGTTGAATTTAGAAGCTCATTACAAATTTACTAACAAAATTAAATCAGGTTTAGGAGCTGAATTAATAAGTGGTAATGAAAATGGTACTGTATCAAATGGTGATAATAATGCTTTTTCTCCATTATACGGAACAAACCATAAATTTAATGGATTGATGGATTATTTTTATGTTGGAAACCACGGTAACAATGTTGGTTTATTAGATGTATACTTAAAAACTAAGCTTACTCTTAATGAAAAATCTAACTTATATGTTGGTATTCATAATTTTTCTGCAGCAGCTAAAAGTACCAATGTTAAAAAGCAATTAGGTAATGAAATCGATTTAGTTTTTGCTCATAAACTACAAAAATTTGTTACTCTTAAGGCTGGATACTCACACCTTCTTCCTTCAAAAGGAATGGAAAATCTTAAGGGTAATACTACTGGAGCAACAAATAATATAGGATGGGTTATGCTTGTCATAAAACCTACATTGTTCTCAAGTACTAATAAAACATCACTTAAATAAAGTGAATAAAGGCACCTGCTATTACTCCCAAAAAAAATAGCAAGGTGCCTTTAATTTAATAATAATTTTAAAACACAAATATTTATGACTTTTACAGAAAATAGCACCGTAGCATCAGTTGTGACAGACAACATTAAAACCGCACATATTTTTAAAAAACATGGAATAGATTTTTGTTGTGGTGGAGGAATTTCATTAGAAAAAGCTTGTGCTAAAAACGATGTAGCTTATGATTCATTAATGGCTGATTTATTACTTATTGACCAAACTCAAGATACCAATCAAGATTTTGATCAATGGGAATTAGATGTTTTAATAGATTATATTGTAGGTACTCATCATAGCTATGTAACGGAAAACATCACTATTCTATCGCAATATGCTAATAAAGTAGCAAAAGTTCATGGAGAACACTATCCTTTTTTAATTGAAGTGAATAAATTATATCATGAAGTTGCCAATGAATTAATTGATCACATGAAAAAGGAAGAACAAATTCTTTTTCCATATATTAAAAAAATGGTAAACATACAAAACGGAAAAGAACAAGCTGCACCATCTCCTTTTGGAACGGTTAATAATCCTATTAATATGATGGAGGAAGAACATGAAAATGCTGGTGATATTTTTAAAACTATTTCAAGTTTAACTAGTGGTTACACTACACCAGATGGAGCTTGTAATACCTTTAAAGCTTTATACTCTAAACTAGATGAATTTGAACAAGACTTACATCAGCACATTCACCTAGAAAACAACATATTACATCTTAAAGCTATTAAGCTAGAACAGAAATTAAGTTATTAATCCCTATTTTATAATCAATCATAAGTCACCTTGTAATAAGGTGACTTATTTTTTTATAGCTATCTTACATTGCTTAAAACTGAATTATGCTTACCTTAAAAAAACATAGTACAATAGCATTAGGATATTTTTTCTTAATTGCATTTTTAGGAGTTATTTTACGGTTATTCCCAATTGTAAGCATACAATCCAATTACAAGTTTTTAGTGCATACACACTCGCACGTAGCTTTACTAGGTTGGGTATACACAGCACTCTCTACTATAATTTTTAAACAGTATTTGCAAAATGCCAATGTAGATAAAAAATATAATAGCTTTTTTTGGTTTACACAAGTAACTATAATTGGGATGTTAGTTAGCTTCCCTTTTACGGGTTACGCTTTTCTTTCTATACTATTCTCATCACTATTTTTAGTTTCCTCATACATGTTTGCTTGGTTATTTTTCAAGTTCACTACTACTAAGCTAAAACAAAGAAATTCATATAAACTTATTAGAATAGCTTTATGGTATATGATTATTTCAAGTTTGGGACCATGGATGCTAGGGATTATTATGCAAACATCCGGACAAGGATCTTCTCTATATAAAAATGCCATATATTTTTACTTGCATTTTCAGTATAACGGGTGGTTCATAATAGCTGTTTTAGGAATATTCTTATTTATACTAGAACAAAACGCTATACTATTCACTAAAAAAATGTTTAACAACTTCTTTTGGTTATTAAATAGCGGAGTTATTGCTACTTTTTTCATTTCTATCCTGTGGATGAAGCCCTCTATTCTAATAAATATTTTATCAGTAATAGGAAGTATATTTCAATTAATTGCTTTTGTGATATTACTGAAATCAATTAAAACAAACAAGTTAAAGCTAAACTCAATATTTTCACCATTTTTAGTTAGTATTTTGAAAATATCATGCGCTCTGTTTCTAGTTAAATTAATCTTACAAATAACTGTGTGTATACCTTTTATAGCTGATTTAGTTAGTTATAATGTAGATTTTGTTATCGGCTATATTCACTGGATATTTTTAGGAGTAGTTAGTATTCCAATATTAACTTTTTTGTTCCATTACCAATTAGCTATAAAAAACAAAACACTGCTTGGAATATATATATCAGGTTTTATTTTAACTGAAACATTAATCTTTTATAAAGGAATTATAAACTGGTTAGAATTAACAATAATCAATAACTATTATCACTACTTGGCAATTGCAAGTAGTATAATTCTTATTGCACTTTTTGGTATTTTCTTAATGCAATTCAAAACTAAAAAAGATTCTATTATCTTAAAACACTAATTACAATACTTTTAGAACTAGGCGTTTTTGCCGTATGGGCAAAACTATCAATAGGCACTAATACATTTGCTTCAGGGAAATAAGTAGCGCAACAGTTTTTAGGAATGTCATAACCAACGACTTTAAAATTATTTACTGCCCTAGTTACTCCATTAAAAACTGATTGTAAGTTAACTATTTGATGTTCTTGTAGGTTTTGAACTTTCATATCTTCCCTATTCATCAATATTACTCTTCGCTCATTAAAAATCCCTCTATAACGATCATCAAGTCCGTAAATAGTTGTGTTAAACTGATCATGACTCCGAATAGTCATCATTATTAACTCATTATTTTTCAACTTCCAACTAGGTAATTTATTCAAGCTAAAATTTGCTTTACCAGTAGTTGTTTTAAAATCCCTTACTCTTGCTCCATTAGGTAAGTAAAATCCAGCAGGTTGCTTTAATTTGCTGTTATAATCATCAAAACCATTTACTACTTCAGCAATATCATCTCTCACTAAATTATAGTTATCTGCATAACTCAACCAATTAATTTTTGTTCTATTTTTTAGTGTTTCATAAGCGATATTACACACAACCGATACTTCACTCTTTAATTCCTTAGAACAAGGTTCTAGTATACCTTTAGTTGACGAAACAATACCCATAGAATTCTCTACACTTTGTATTTGCTCTCCAGATTTTTGATAATCTTTTTCAGCACGTCCTAAACAAGGTAAAATTAGCGCTTCTTTTCCTGTAACTAAATGAGATCGGTTTAATTTAGTACTTACATGTACTGTTAAATCACAGTTACTCAACGCTTCGGCTGTATAATTTGTGTCAGGAGCTGCAGAAACAAAATTACCTCCTAAACCAAAGAAAACTTTAGCTTCTTTTTTATACATCCCTTCTATGGCTTCAATAACGGAATATCCATGTTTGGTTGTGGGTTTAAACCCATATTTATCCTCAATTTTGTTTAAAAAGGCTTGAGGTGCAGCTTCCCATATTCCAACAGTTCTATCTCCTTGTACATTTGAATGCCCTCTTACTGGACAAGTACCAGCACCTTCTTTACCAATACTCCCTTTTAGTAATAATAAATTTACAATTTCACGAATGTTGTCTACTGCATTTTGATGCTGTGTAAGCCCCATTGCCCAACAAATTATAATTTTATTTGTTCCTAAAACTAAATCGGTAATTTGCTGAATAATATCCTCTGAAACTCCTGATAGTGAAACACACTCTTCATAATCATATGTTTTTAAATCACTTATGAAGTTTTCAAAACCAGAAGTATGACTGTTTATAAATTCTTTATCAAATACATTTCCTACAGTCTCTTCTTTTTGAAGTAATTTTAGTAAGATCGCTTTAAATAAAGCAACATCACCGTTTATCGTCACTGGAGCAAATACATCTGCTATTTTAGTTCCGCCTGTAAGCATTTTAAGCGGACTTTGAGGATTGGTGAACTTAATTAAACCAGCCTCAGGTAATGGATTTATTGCTATAATTTTACCGCCGTTTTTCTTGCACTTCTCTAAAGCAGTTAACATTCTAGGATGATTTGTAGCGGGGTTCTGCCCTACTACTAATATCAATTCTGCTTTATGCAAATCATCTAAAGTAACTGATCCTTTTCCAATTCCTAAAGTTTCCGTCAAAGCCTTTCCACTAGCTTCATGGCACATGTTTGAACAATCAGGCAAGTTTGCAGTACCGAACTCTCTTACAAATAACTGATATAAAAATGCAGCTTCATTAGTGGTTCTTCCAGATGTATAAAATACAGCTTCATCTGGTGATTTTAATTTATTAAGATGCTTCCCTACTTTTGAGTATGCATCTTCCCAAGAAATAGGTTGGTAATGTGTTTTCCCATCTCCTAAATACATTGGAGTGGCTAAACGACCTGATTTACCGATTTCATAATCAGACATTGCTGCAAGTTCATCTACAGAGTTTGTAGCAAAAAAATCAGCTCCTATTGTTTTATTCTGAACTTCTTCAGCTAATGCTTTCATACCGTTTTCACAGTATTCTCCAAAAACCGAACGTTCATCATCTGGATCTGGCCAAGCGCATCCTGGACAATCAAAACCTCCTTTTTGATTTACCTTTAGAGAAGTTTTAAAAGCTTCAACAGTGCTCATATATTTTGAAGCGTGTTGAATAGCAGACTTAATTGCTCCAAAACCAACACTGTTAGTTGGTGGAGTTTTTGTTTTTAAATCCTTAAAATTTTCCGGTGTAGTTGCTTTTTCTATAGCAGATGAACTCATAATTAAGCTAATAAATTTCTTTAAAAGCTAAATATAATGATTGTAGCTCATTTGATAATTAGTAATGTAACTAATTTACTATTCTATAGGTCAATTTTCTTTTATAAAAAAAAAGAGGCACTCGTTATGAGTACCTCTTTTATATTTTAATAATTATTTTATTATTTCTTTTTATAACGAAGTTTTCCAATTTCAATTTCTATTGCTGTTTTTGCAAGAATTGTAAATATAAATGCTCCCATTGCCCATATACCTAGAGTAACTCCTATTTCTACACCTGTTGGAGTGTATTCAACAATTTTACCATAAGAACCAGGAATAAAACCAGGAACTATTAATCCAAAACCTTTTTCAATCCATATAGCCACAAATAATATAAAGCAAGCAAAAAAGAGCACTTTAAAGTTATTACGTAATTTATGAAATGTTAATAAAACAGTAGCTAAAACATTTAAAGGGATTGCTGTCCATATCCATGGCATTAATGCGTTTTTCCCATGTAATCCGAAAAATAAATAATAAGCACTTTCACTATGGTGTGTAGGTGCGTAAAACTCTTTAAACAACTCTGATATTAACATTATTAAATTAATTTGAGCAGCAACTGTTACCACCAAAGCAATTTTCTTTATCGTTTTATCAGTAATTTTAAATTCAGTGTTACTTCTAATTACAGCTAAAACAAGAATAATTAGAGCAGGTCCAGCAGCAAAAGCAGATGCTAAAAAACGAGGTCCCAACAAAGCATTATTCCAAAATGGTCTTGCTTGTAACCCTTGGTATAAAAATGCAGTAACTAAGTGAATTCCTACTGCCCAGAACACTGACAATAAAGCTCCTGGTACATATACATTCTTTTTAGCCTCTTTACCTTGATAATGTCTAAAAAGAATATAAAAAGGAATTGTAATGTTAATAAATAGATACCCATTTAGCGCTATAACATCCCATGTAAGCATTGAATTAGGGAAATTAAACACACCAATCACTGGTAACATATGCCATAACACGGAAGGCCCTCCCATATCTGCTACTACAAAAGCCAAACACATTATTAAAGCAGCTACAGCTAATCCTTCACCTATTAATACAGCTTGCTTGAAATCAATATCTTTTAGTACATAGGTAGGCATAACCAACATTACTGCAGCTGCAGCAACACCAACTAAAAAGGTGAAATTAGAGATATATAATCCCCAACTTACTCTGTCAGTCATTCCGGTAACACTTAAACCTTGGTCTAATTGCATTGAATAACAGTACATTCCTACTAACATTACTAGGGTTAAAAATGCCATCCACAAATGGTATTTTTTTGATCCATGAGAAATAGTATCGAAACTGTCTTTTACTAAACTCTTTAAAACTTTAAGTTTTTTCACAACTTTTAAATTTTATAATTTATACTAGCCAAAATGGCTTTATTAATATTGTCTATACTAGTCCATAAAGTACCAGAACTTTGGTTCTGTTCCTAAATCTTCTTTTAATCTAAACACTTTTTTATTTTCTAAAACCCAACGAATAGTACTTTCTGGATCTAATAAATTTCCAAAAATCCTTGCTCCTGTTGGACATGCTTCTACACAAGCGGGGTTTTTACCAGCTCTAGAGCGTTGTACACAAAAAGTACATTTTTCCATTACACCTTTTTTACGTAAACGATTACCTAAATAGTGTTGGTTTTTATTTACTTCGGCTTCAGGAACTTCTGGCTTACTCCAGTTAAAACGTCTACCATCGTATGGACAAGCTGCCATACAATATCTACATCCTACACACCAGTCATAATCAACAACTACCAAACCATCTTCTTCACGCCAAGTAGCTTGTACAGGACAAACCTCTACACATGGTGGATTATCACAATGGAAACATTGTGTACCCATATAAAAATGCCCTTCAGCTGGTACTTCATGATAATAATTATCATCAGCTTCATTAAAATTAAAGCCTTTACCATCTTTCATTTCATGAATACGAATGTATTGCATTTCTGAATTTCTGTCTTGATTATTTTCTTCAACACAAGCATTCACACAATCCATATATCCCTGACACTTAGAAATATTGAAAGCATAACCAAATAGAACATCTTCCTCAGCATTTTTAGAAGACATACTAATGTTTTTTCCAGTACGCATTTGATAAGAACGAACAAGTCTATCTACTGTACCTTCCTTCTCTTCATCGGTCATTAATTTATAATTCCCTTTAAACTGCTCTTCCCAATCTATTTGAGCTTTTTCTTTAGTTTCATCATCAGCAATAACACTACATGATGTAGAAACAGCTCCAGCACCAATCATTAAACTTGCCGTTAACTTTTTAAAAGCCGATCGTCGGTCCATTTTAACATCAAAAACTTGCTCAAATCCATCTTTACGTCTTTCATCACCAATTGATGCATTAACTGCAGCTTCCATAAAATCATCATTGCTGATTGAGTCTTCTGTATGTGAGTCACATCCGCCAGTTGTTTTACCACAACCACAGGAATCCGAAGATTGTTTTTCTTTACTATTTAGGTTCAAAGAGAACCATTTTTTTATACTATCACCCATGATTAATAGTGTTATAATTTCCTCGAAAGGACTATTTAGTTATTATTTACGTTCTTTTTCTACTTGTGTATTAAATCTTGCTGGCCACTTTGATTCAATGTGTGGCTTATGAGGATTATGACAATTTACACAAGTTAATGATGCTCTTGGAGGTGCCCAACCGCCTATTCGCTTACCATGAGCCCCACCTTTCCAATCATCAAATTGTTTAGTATGGCACTGGCTACAAAGCGTATAACTTTTATTGAAATCTATTTGATTTCCTGTTAAACTCTGAAGGTTATCCATATTTTTACCATCATGACAAGTAATACAGTTCATTGTATTTGCATTAGCATGATTCAAACTGATGTTCCAATGCGCCTTTTTATACGACTCATTGTTTTTCTGCATTTCAGACAATGGTTTTGTATGACATTCAGTACAATTATATGATTGTATTTGACTTTTTCTTTCAGGAATTAAAAAGGTATGATTTCCTTCAGTAATTTCAATAGATTTGATGTGATCAATATAAGCTTCAGATGTTATAGATGTACCATTGTAATCTTTACTCTCTGCATCAATTCTATCATTTACACTGTGGTATTCATGTTCATTATGACCACAAGAAGATATCATCATAAGACAAAAAACCAAACCACTCCATTTACTTAATAAAATATATTTATTCATTGCTTGCTCTTTTAAAAACTCCAATATCTTTTATTTCTTTATTATTTAATACATGACATTGACGACAATTTACACGTTCAGGATGAGAAACTCTAATCTCTTTAGGTGCACTTGGGCCTGCATGACACGACAAACAATTCTCCTTCATTTGAATTTGATGTGGTATTACTGGAGGACTACTTGTTAACGCTTTGTTTATCCCAGCTAAAGGAGCCGGTACTTTTTCATAATTAGTCTCTTTAAATAATTTTTCTGTATACTGAGGTACATGACATTGTCTACAATTTACCATTTCAGGATGTGGTGTTACTGGTGCATACGCACTAAATTTACTAACAAAACCTCCGTTTTCATGACATTTTAAACAACTAATTCCCCCCATATTTCTTTCGCTGTTGATTTCATGAGGTATACTTGGTGGAGCTCCGTGAAAAGCTTTGTTCTCATAATAATCAACTAAGGATCTTTGATGTTCTTCATCAATTGGCATCTTTGCGTAATCCAAAGCATGCTCTGATCGTCTAAAAACTCCTTTTTCCGAAGGAATTAATGTAATAGATTCCTTCACATTTATTGGCACATAAGCTTCTTCTAAACCTTGTTTGTAACTAAAATGCCAAATAGTAATAAAACCTATAAATAAAAGGACAAATAATGATATGATTCCTAATCTTTTCATAGTCTAAGCTTTTTCTACTTTAACAGCACATTTTTTATAATCCGGTTCTTTTGAAATTGGACAAAAAGCATCTAAAGTAACGTCGTTAATTAGCATGTTTTCATCAAAAAACGGTACAAATACTTGCCCTTTAGTTGGTAATCCTCTTTCATTTACAGAAGCAGGTAGTGTACATGATCCTCTTCTAGATGTAACTTTTATATTTTCTCCATTTCTAATTCCTAATGCTTTTGCATCATCTGGATGAAACTCTACATATGCATTTGGCATAGCTTTATGTAATACAGGAATCCTACGCGTCATAGAACCTGTATGCCAATGCTCAATTACACGACCAGTGTTTAACCAAAATGGATATTCTTTGTCTGGTGATTCTGCAGCTGGCTCGAAAGGACGTTGCCAAATAACAGCTTTACCATCAGGCTTTCCATAAAAATGAAAGTCTTCTCCATTTGAACATGCAGGATCATATTTAGAGTTAAAACGCCATTGAGTAGATTTTCCATCTACATAAGGCCAAATAGCTCCTGATTGCTTTTTCAAAACTTCTAAAGGTGCCATTCCATGTTTTTTACCTTCGTGGAATTGGCGGTATTCATTATAGATTTCTTCAGCGTGATTCTCTTCAGAGTATGGAAATAAATCTCCATATCCCATTCGTTTAGCAACTTCAATTGTCATCCATGCATCTGGAGTTGTTTCTCCTGGTCCATCAACCATTTTATCCCAATGCTGTGTTCTTCTTTCTGAATTACCATATAATCCAGATTTTTCAATATGCCATGATGCTGGTAATATTACATCGGCAACATCAGAAGTTGGTGTAGGAAATACATCCGAAACTACTACAAAACAAGATTCTTTTTCCATAGCAGGACGGTATCTACTTGTTCTAGGCATTGAAACTAATGGATTTACAACTTGAGTCCATATAAATTTAATATCACCTCTATCTACAGCTCTAAACATTTCAGTAGCATGATATGTTGGTTTTGACGGTATTCTTTCTACTGGTACTTTCCAAATTTTTGCAGCTTTAGCTCTATGTTTTGGATTCATTACTACACCTTTAGGCAATTTGTGCGTAAATGTTCCTACTTCACGAGCAGTTCCACAAGCAGATGGCTGACCAGTTAGTGAAAACGGACTGTTACCTGGTTGAGAAATTTTACCTGTTAATAAGTGAATATTATAGATAATATTATTCATCCATGTTCCTCTGGTATGTTGGTTTACACCCATACACCATAGTGACATTATTTTTTTATTTGGATCACCATAAATAGCAGCCAAATATTTAATATCTTTTACTGATACTTTAGAATACTTAGCTACTTTTTCAGGAGTATAATCTTCTAAAAAAGCTTTGTATTCATCAAAGTTAATTTTTTCAGGTTTGTCTTTAAACTTGAATTTATCTTCTGTACCATAACCTATATTAGTAAGTCCTTTATTAAAATTACAGTGCTTTTCAACAAATGATTTATTAACCCATCCATTATTTATTATTTCATAACAAATAGCATTTCCAACTGCTAAATCTGTTTGAGGTTCAAATAAAATAGATTTATCTGCAGCCATACTAGAACGTGTTGTTCTGGTTGCGAAGTCAATTATTTTAGCTCCTCTATTATTTTTTTCTGCTAACATTCTTGAGAACAATATTGGATGCATTTCTGCCATATTGTTTCCCCAAGTAATAAAATAATCAGCATGATTAATATCTTCATAGCAACCCATTGGTTCATCTGCCCCGAATGAGGTTAAAAACCCTGTTACTGCACTTGCCATACACAAACGCGCATTACAATCTAAATTATTGGTTCCAATAGCACCTTTCATGAATTTTGAAGCCACATAACCTTCAGGAATAGTTGACTGACCAGAAGTATACATAGCAACAGAATCTTTACCATGTTTTTCAATGGTTTCTTTCATCTTACTTGCTACTAAGTCCAACGCCTCATTAATAGGAGTTTTCACATAGGTTCCATTCTTTTTTACTAAAGCATGCGTTAATCTATCTTTTGATTGAATACACATAGTTTGATGGTATCCCTTAACACAAAGTAATCCTTTGTTTACCGAAGAATTCGGATCACCTTTTACAGCAACTGCTTTACCATTTTCTACACCAACCAAAATACCACAACCTACACCGCAAAAACGACAAGGTCCTTTTTTCCAATCTAAATCTCCACCTTTAGGCAGGTTTCTTTCTTGTTCTTCAGCAAATATTATTCCTGGGAACATAGTTGCTGCAGCAGTCATTGCAGATAAAACTGCCATTTTTTTAATGAAACTACGTCTATTATTCAAAGAAGTGTACATATATATTAGTTTTTAGGTGTATTAAATCCAGAAACCAGAGCTAGTAATTTCAAACTATCAACGGCCTCAATTCTTAATTTTAAATCATCTTGTTCTTCATCTGTTTCTGTGTCTGTTACAACAATCAACAAATTTTTGTTTTCCGCAGGAATCACTTCACATTGATCCATAGTACTTAAAGCTTTAAGTAGCTCATCTTTTTTCCCTTCTTGTGGATGGGCTAAATAACTTATTATAGGCATAGAATGTTCCTTTTATTAAACAATGTAAATTTCCTTTAAATTAGAAAAAATTAAGATGATATATATCATGATTAAACTATTTAGATTATTTATAAATAATTTAGAGTGATAAATATCATGTTATAGAAAATTGAACTTTCGTTATATTTGTAAAAACATAACGATAAGTTATTTAAAGAAAATAGTTACATAATATGATAAGTGTTGAAGAAGCAAAACAGTTAATTGAAAATAACATAGTTCCTAGTGAAAAGATAGTAATATCTTTAACAAGTGCTGTTGATTACAATCTATCAAAAGATGTTGTTTCCACAATTAACATGCCTCCCTTTAGGCAATCTGCAATGGATGGATATGCGCTTCGTTTACAAAATTCAGATACTTATACAGTAATTGACGAAGTGAAAGCAGGTGACAGCCATCACCCTATTTTAAATAACGGTGAAGCCGTACGTATTTTCACAGGCGCTGCAGTTCCTGATACAGCAAATGCAGTTGTTATGCAAGAAAAAGTATCTGTTGATAAGGAAACTTTAAAACTTCAAAAAATTGTACTTTCTGAAGAGAATATTCGCCCAATGGGTGAACAAGTAAAAAAAGGAGCTATCGCCTTAACGAAGGGTACAAAACTAACCCCAGCGGCAGTTGGATATTTAGCATCACTAGGAATTACTGAAGTAGAAGTTTATAAAAAACCAAGCATTGCAATTGTAGTTACTGGTAATGAATTAACTGAGCCAGGTACAGCTTTAGAGCATGGTAAAATTTATGAAAGTAATTCTATTATGTTAGCTAGTACTTTATCTAGCCTTAATTACAGAGATTTTTCAATTCATAAAGTTGAAGATGATTATATAAAAACGCGAAATTTATTAAATACCATTATTAGTGAAAATGACTTAGTTATAATTACCGGAGGTATTTCTGTTGGTGATTATGATTTCGTAGGTAAAGCACTACAAGAGCTTGCAGTAGAAGAAGTTTTTTATAAGGTAAAACAGAAACCAGGAAAACCTTTATTCTTTGGAAAAAATGGAACTTCACGTATTTTTGCTTTGCCTGGAAATCCTGCGGCGGCCTTAAGTTGTTTTTATATATACACCTACCCTGCTTTACAGAAAATGTCTGGAGCTAAAAATTATCATTTAAATAATACTACAGCTAAATCTATTTCTGCTTTTACTAAAAAAGGAGATAGAGCACAATTTTTAAAAGCACTAGTTAAAAATGATTGTGTAGAAATATTAGAAGGACAAAGTTCAGCAATGTTACAAACTTTTGCACTTGCAAATGCATTCGTTTATGTTTCAGAAGAGCTATCAAACATTGCTATTGGTGATAACGTACAAGTATTACACCTTCCTAAATAATCGCTATGAGTTACAAAATAAAAAGCCGTATTTGGATTGAAGTAGATGATAACGTATTACTAGGTGAAGGAAGAGTACATTTATTAAAAGCTATCGACAAAACAGGCTCATTATCTAAGGCTGCTAAAAGCTTAAAAATGTCTTATAAAAAGGCATGGACTTTAATTGATGCCGTAAATAAATCAGCAGAAAAACCCATTATAATTACTACTATAGGCGGTAAAAATGGCGGAGGAGCTCAATTAACGGAATATGGCAAAACAATGATTGATGCCTTTGAAGATATTAACCGTGATTGTTGGAAATATTTAGATAATCAAATTCATAAAATAGATTCATTGTGATTGCTGAGCTAATAAACATATGGCCTTTTTTAGCAATCTTACCTGTTGTAGCTTTCTTATATTCAAGTGTAGGACACGGTGGCGCTAGTGGTTACTTAGCTTTAATGGCTATATTTTCATTTGTTCCAGAAACAATGAAACCTACAGCTTTATTACTTAACTTATTTGTGGCAGCTATAGCGTTTTATCATTATTATAAACAAGGTCATTTTAATAAAAAGTTATTTTTATCATTCGCAATTGCCTCAATTCCTATGGCCTTTTTAGGGGGGACGATTGATGTAGATGCTAGTATTTATAAAAAATTATTAGGAGTACTGTTAATATTTGCTATACTTAAGATGCTAAATGTTATTGGAAAAGAAAGTCAGTATATAAAGGACGTAAAAATATGGCAAGGACTTTTAGTAGGAGGAATTATTGGTTTCTTCTCTGGCCTTATCGGAATAGGTGGAGGAATTATTTTGAGCCCAGTAATTTTGTTATTACACTGGGGTAAAATGAAAGAAGCCGCAGCTGTTTCTGCCTTATTTATATGGGTAAATTCAGCGGCAGGATTATTTGGCCAATTAAGTAGTGGTGTATCACTAAGCTCACAATCATTTGTATTGGTTGGGTTCGCGTTGGTTGGAGGTTTCTTTGGAAGTTACCTAGGTAGCCATAAATTCAATAATAAGCATTTAAGAAAGGTATTAGCATTCGTTTTAATTATTGCTTCAGTTAAATTATTTTTAGTTTAAATGTCAAACAAAAACCACATAACAGGTATTATACTCGCAGGAGGAAAAAGCACACGTATGGGTAGTGATAAAGGCTTTGTGACATATCAAAACAAACCATTTATTCAGCATATCATAGACGCTTTACAACCTTTAGTAAGTGAAATTATTATTGTGAGTAATAATCCAGATTATGACATCTTTAAATTAAAACGTATTAATGATATCATTACAGATGCAGGACCTTTAGCTGGTATATATACAGGTTTATACCATTCGAAAACTGATAGAAACTTAGTACTAAGTTGTGATATTCCTGTAATAAATCAAGATATATTAAAACAATTAATTCTTCAAAATAATGAAGAAATTGATGTTGTGCAGACACAAAGTCAAGGTAAAACAATGCCTTTAATTGCATTATATAATAAAAGGTGTGCAAGTACTTGCTTAACTTTGTTAGAATCAGGCGAAAGACGTTTACGTTTTCTAATAAAACAATTAAAATCAAAAACTATTGTGTTAGATGACACTTTAGAGAAATATACAGCTAATATTAATTCACAAAGTGATTTAAAAGAATTGAACAATGAATTTAAACATTAAATATTTTGGAATGCTTACCGAGGTAACTCAGTGTCAAGAAGAAACATTTTTATTTTCTCAAAGTACAGTGGCTGACTTATTGAAAGCTCTTTTTAGTAAATACCCTTTATTAGAAGAAAGAGATTTTCAAGTAGCACAGATGCAAACACTTGTTTCTAAAGACACCATTATCTCTGATATAGAAATAGCATTACTCCCACCTTTTGCAGGAGGATAACAAAAATAAAATGAGTAGATACAGTAGACATATTATATTATCTGAAATTGGCCAAAATGGTCAAGATAAACTTACACAGGCTAAAGTTTTAGTTATTGGTGCAGGTGGTTTGGGGTGCCCTATTTTACAATATCTTGCTGCGGCAGGAATTGGAACTTTGGGTATAGTAGATTTTGATATTATAGAAGAATCTAATTTACAGCGTCAAATCCTTTTTGGAATGTCAACACTTGGCAAGAATAAAGCATTGGCAGCAAAAGAGCGTTTAGAGGATCTTAACCCAACTATTTCGATTACTGCTTACCCAGAACGATTAACAACAAAAAATGCTGTTTCTCTTTTTAATAAGTACGATATAATTGTTGATGGAACTGATAATTTCACGACTAGGTATTTGATAAATGATGCTTCTTTAATCACTAATAAACCGTTAGTTTACGGAGCTATTTATAAATTTGAAGGGCAAGTATCCGTATTCAATTATCAAAACGGACCAAGTTATCGATGCATATTCCCTACTCCACCAAAAGCTGGTTCTGTAGCTAGTTGTTCAGAAGTTGGTGTTTTAGGTGTTTTACCTGGAATTATAGGAAGTATGCAAGCTAATGAAGTACTGAAGTTGATCTTAGGATTAGGTAATGTATTGAGTGGAAAACTATTATGTTATAATGCTTTAACCGCTGAAACGATAACATTATCTGTTAATAAATCTGATATAGAAATAAATAAAATTTTAAATCAGAAAGATACTTTTCAAAACAGTCAAGAAGAGTTTAATTGTGAGCTTAATTTTAATGAAATATCTGTAAAAGAAGCGTTACAAAAGGAAAACATACAATTTATTGATGTTAGAGAAACTCATGAACAACCAAAAGTTGATGTCATAAATCCGATTCAAATTCCATTAAGTGAATTAGAATTAAATCTAGATAAAATTGATTCTGAAAAAGAAAAAATTATCTTCTGTCAATCAGGAATAAGAAGTAAAAAAGCTGTCGCTTTATTACAAAAAAACAATATTAATAATTGCTATAATTTAAAAGAAGGAGCCATAGCAATTTTAGAACATTATAATCAAAATTAGAATGAAAGATCGTAAACCAAAAAATGTATTTAAAGAGGGGCCAATTTCAGCAGAATTTATTGGAAATTCTATTGCTAAACATCAATCTAAAACTTCTATAGGTGCACATAACATCTTTTTAGGTCAGGTTCGTGCCGATCAAATTGAAGATAAAATAGTTGATGCTATAGAATATACTGCTTATGAAGATATGGCTAACGAAAAGTTTCATGAAATTAGAGAATTAGCTTTTGAAAAGTTTGACCTTACTTGTATGCATATTTATCATAGTTTAGGAACAGTTAAAGCTGGTGAAATATGCTTGTTTGTTTTTGTTTCATCTACTAGACGAAAAGAAGTTTTTCCGGCTATTGAGTATATTGTAAATGAAATAAAAGCACACGTACCAATTTTCGGAAAAGAAGTGTTTGAAGATGCTTCACACCAATGGAAAGTAAACAGTTAAACGAATCAACAATTCAACAGAAATTTTAAAATGGTAGATATTACAAATAAAACAAACACCCTTAGAATAGCAACTGCTCAAGCTGTAGTTAAGGTAAGTAAACCTGAAACTATTACTGCTATTGAAAATAATACAGTTCCTAAAGGAGATGTATTTTCCATGAGTAAAGCTGCTGGGTTATTAGGTGTTAAAAAAACTCCAGATTTACTTCCTGATTGTCATCCCCTACCTATTGAATATACAGGGATTGAGTATGAAATAAACGGATTAGAAATCACTGTTTTATGTACAATAAAAACAATCTATAAAACAGGTGTTGAAGTTGAAGCTATGCATGGTGCTAGTGTCGTTGCGCTAAACATGTATGATATGCTTAAACCTATTGATAAAGGTGTTGAGATTCATCATATAAAATTATTAAATAAAAAAGGTGGAAAATCTGACTTTAAAGACAAATACAGAAAAGATATCACTGCAGCCGTTATTGTATGTTCTGATACAATTTCTGCAGGTCAAAAAGAAGATAAAGCCGGAAAAGCAATTATCAAGAAATTAGAAGAAAGTGATGTTGCCATTTCAGATTATATCATTATTCCAGATGAAAAAGACATCATTCAAGAAAAAGCGAAATTCTATCAAGAACAAGGTATTGATTTAGTAATCTATACAGGCGGAACTGGTTTATCTAAAAGAGATGTTACTCCAGAAGCATTAAAACCTATATTAGACAGAAACATTCCTGGTATAGAAGAAGCAGTAAGAGCACATGGTCAAGAACGTACACCTTACTCTATGTTATCAAGAAGTGTGGCTGGAACATTAAAAGACACTTTAGTATTGGCGCTACCAGGGTCAACAAATGGTGCAAAAGAATCAATGGATGCTATTTTCCCATCTGTATTACATATATTCAGAATATTAAAAGGAGCTAGACACGATTAATGAAAGAGGAACAAAATATATTAACTGATAAGTTCGGGAGAAAACATAGTTACTTACGTATATCACTTACGGAACGTTGTAATTTACGCTGTACGTATTGTATGCCCGAAGAAGGTGTTGGTCTTTCACCAAAGTCTCATATTATGAGCTTTGATGAAATCTACACTATAGCTAAAACTTTTGTAGATAACGGCGTTACAAAAATTCGTTTAACAGGTGGTGAGCCACTTATACGAAAAGATGTTACAGTAATTTTAAATAAACTAGCATCTTTACCTGTAGAACTTGCTATTACGACAAATGCGGTTTCTGTAGATAGATTTATAGATACATTTAAAGCCTGTGGAATTCAAAATATCAATGTGAGTTTGGATTCACTTAATGCTGAGAAATTTGAAGAAATCACACGTAGAAACTATTTTGATAAAGTCTATAATAACATTATTCTTTTAGTAAAAAACGGATTTAACGTAAAGTTGAATGCCGTTTTAATAAAAGATTTTAATGACAATGAAATAATTGATTTTATCAACCTTACTAAGGAACTACCTATTAATATCCGATTTATTGAGTTTATGCCATTTGACGGAAACAAATGGGATATGAAAAAAATGGTTTCATATAAAGAAGTTATGGATGTCGTTAATTCTTCTTTTTCTGAAGAAAAGGTAATACGTATTCAAGATGCTCCAAATGATACTTCTAAAAACTATAAAATAGAAGACTATAAAGGTACATTTGCTATAATTAGCTCAGTGACAAATCCGTTTTGTGATTCGTGTAATCGATTGCGTTTAACTGCTAATGGACAAATAAAAAACTGCTTATTTTCTGCAAAAGAATCCGATTTACTTACTCCTTTGCGTGAAGGTAAATCTATAGAACCAATTATTCAGAATGCTATTCAAGCGAAACTTAAGGTTCGTGGTGGTATGGATACTCTAGAAAAATTACAAGAACCTGAATTGCATACTAAAAACAGAAATATGACTACTATTGGAGGATAATTTTATTCTACACAATTCCTCCATTACTCGTTGCCTCTACTCTACTTGTTAATAACAATTTAATAACTCTTTATTCATACAAAGTATTCATTTGAATACTTTGTTAGTTTTATATCAGATTAAAAGGTCTTTTATTATTCAATAATTAGTTAGTATGTTTTATCATAATTTTCAAGTAGTATTTCAAGAAGTTCCAGGTGAAATAAGCCTTTGTTTTTCTATATCAGGCTGTACGTTACAATGTAACGGATGCCACTCACCTCACTTATGGAAAGAAGGCTTTGGTACTAAACTTACAAATAATGACTACAATCAAATCCTTGAAAAATATAAAAACTACGCCACATGTGTATTGTTTATGGGAGGTGAATGGCATAAAGAAGAATTAATACTGAAGTTAAAACTAGCAAAAAATAATGGCTACAAAACCTGCTTATATACTGGAGAAAACAATGTGTCAGGCAAAATTTTAGACAATTTAACTTGGATAAAAACTGGAAAATGGGAACAACATTTGGGTGGATTATCCTGCATAACAACAAATCAAAAATTCAAAGAAGTAAAAACCAATAACTCACTAAATCATTTATTCATTAAAAATTAAATAAATTATGATACGATTAACCGATGCTCAAGTTTCCAAAAAAATTGACTTTATTGACCAATACATTCATTCCTCCAATGCTGCTGATGGATCAAAAGTAGATGCAAATGCCAATGTAACTTCTAAAAACATTGCAACTATGGAAGCTGAACTCAATAAGGATATTAATATACAAGTTAACAGAGCATTAGTAAAGCGTAAAATTGAATCACTTTATGGTGTAGAATTAGCAAATGAATATGTTCGTCAAATTGAGTCCCATGAAATTTATGTGCACGACGAGACTTCTTTAAAACCTTATTGTGTATCTATTAGTATGTATCCGTTCTTGTTTGATGGTTTAACAAAACTAGGTGGAGAAAGTAGAGCTCCTCAGCATTTAGAAAGCTTCTGTGGTGAATTTGTAAACCTAGTTTTTGCAGTAAGTTCGCAATTTGCTGGAGCATTGGCTACTGTTGAGTTTTTAATGTATTTTGATCATTTTGCTACTAAAGATTATGGAAAAGACTACTTAAATACTAATAAAAAAACGATTGAAAACCATTTACAACATGTTGTATATGCGGTAAACCAACCAGCTGCTGCAAGAGGATATCAATCTGTATTTTGGAATATTTCGTTATATGACGAAGCTTATTTTAACAGCATGTTTAGTGATTTTGTTTTTCCTGATAGGACAAAACCTACTTGGGAGAGCATTAAAAAACTCCAATCCTATTTTATGTCTTGGTTTAACGAAGAACGTACAAAAGCTATCTTAACATTTCCTGTGGTTACAGCAGCAATGTTGACCAATAATGGAAAACCTGTGGATGAAGAGTTTACCAATATGTGTGCTCATGAATTAAGTGAAGGAAATTCATTTTTTATCTATCAATCTGAAAATGCAGATAGTTTAGCATCATGCTGTAGATTACGTAGTGAAATTAGCGATAATACCTTTAGTTACTCTTTAGGTGCAGGAGGTGTTGCAACAGGGTCAATAAATGTTATTACCTTAAATATGAATAGATTGATTCAGAAAGGTGCTAATATTAAAGAAGAAGTACAGAAAATACATAAATATCAAGTAGCCTATAGAAAACTAATAGAGGAATATGAATTGGCAGGTTTACTCCCTGTCTATCAAGCTGGTTTTATTTCCTTAGATAAACAATTCTTGACTATTGGTATTAATGGTATGGTTGAAGCAGCCGAAAGTTTAGGAATCAATGTTGGTAATAATGATGATTATAAAGCTTTTGTAAACTCGTATTTAAAAACAATTTACGATGAAAATAAACTTGCTAAAAAAGAATATGGATACATGTTTAACACAGAATTTGTCCCAGCGGAAAATTTAGGTGTAAAAAATGCTAAATGGGATAAACAAGATGGTTTATTTGTTCCTAGAAAATGTTATAATTCATATTTTTATAAAGTTGAAGATCCATTAACAAATACTTTAGATAAAATAATTTTACATGGCGAAGAAATTATTAAATACTTAGATGGAGGTTCTGCCCTACACTTAAATCTTGAAGAGACACCTAACAAAGAAGGTTTTATAAAATTAATTCATGCTACAGCTAAAGCAGGATGCAATTATTTCTGCTTCAATATTAAAATAACTGTTTGTAATGATTGTAATCATATAGATAAACAAACTACCTATTCATGTAAAAAATGCAATTCGTTAAACATTGATCATGCTACACGTGTAATCGGGTATTTAAAACGTATTTCTAACTTTAGTTCAGACAGACAAAAAGAGCATTATTTACGCTTTTACCATAAAAATAACAAACTAGAACCCGCAAATACCCCTTAGTTTTCTCATTTTTTTAATTAGTTTATAAAAGTGATATTTATCATAAACTAACTTTATTCAATCAATTACATTTGTATTAAAGACAAAATAGTCTTCTATTATTATTAACTAAACATTTACTATGTTATCAAAAAAACAAGCGCAAGTATTTTTTATTGGAGGAACGGCTGTAACCTTTATGATTTTTATAGGGCTTACAATTTTTTCCTTTAGTAAAGGACAAGATCAGTCAAACTATGAAAACATTACGGAAGAAGTAATTAGAGGTAAACATTTATGGGAAACAAACAATTGCATGGGGTGTCACACCTTATTAGGAGAGGGTGGATATTACGCACCTGAATTAACAAAAGTAATAGATCGTAGAGGAGCAGGATATATTAAAGCTGTTTTAATGACTCCTGAGTCATGGTCTCCAAACGGAAGAAAAATAGTGGCTTATGGTATGTCTAACGAAGAAGCTGATGATTTAATAGCTTATTTTGAATGGATAGGAAAAATTGATTTAAACGGATTCGGAGAAGTTATAGGTGTAGATAGAAAAATATCTCCATTATCTAAATAAAGTGTAACAAGTATAAAATAACGAAATATAAATTATGAAATATAAATCACAAAAAGTAGCCTATTGGTTTTTTGCCTTATCAATGTTGTTGTTTGGGCTACAACTAGTATATGGTTTTATAATGGGGTTTGCTCATGCAGGGTATGATGGCTTACATGAAATTATACCTTTTAACACAGCAAAAGCTGTACATATTAATTTGCTAGTAGTTTGGTTGTTGTCAGGTTTTATGGGAGCAGCTTATTATATAATTCCAGAAGAAGCACAAATAGAATTAGTAAGTGTAAAATGGGCTTATGTACAGCTGATAAGTTTAGCAGTTGTTGGAGTTGCAGCAATTGTTGGTTTTCATTTTAACATATGGGAAGGTAGAAAGTTTTTAGTAATACCAAGAGGTCTTGATTATTTAGTAGTCATAAATGTACTGCTGTTTCTAGGGATTATTTTAGCAACATTATATAAAGGTAAACGTAGGACTACTACGTCATTAGTTTTAACTATGGGACTTTTCTTTGCTGCATTGTTATACTTACCAGGTATGTTACCATTTGATAGTCAGGTAACAGATTCATTTTTCCGTTGGTGGGTTGTTCACTTATGGGTAGAAGGTGTATGGGAATTAATTATGGGTGGTATTTTATCATTCTTATTAATTAAACTTACAGGTGTAGATAGAGAAGTAATTGAAAAATGGTTATACGTAATTGTAGGATTAACATTCTTATCTGGAGTATTAGGTACAGGACATCACTACTACTATATTGGAGTAAATAAAATTTGGTTAATCGTAGGAGGAATATTTTCAGCATTGGAGCCTTTAGCTTTCTTAGCAATGGCATTGTTCGCCGTAAATATGTATAGAAAAGGTGAGAAAAAACATCCAAATAAGTTAGCATTATACTGGACTTTAGGAGCAGCAATAGTGTCATTTATAGGAGCTGGTTTATTAGGTTTCGCTCATACCCTACCACAAACAAACTTATATACTCATGGTACATTAGTTACAGCAATGCATGGTCACTTAGCATTCTGGGGAGCTTATGCTATGATTGTATTAGCGATTATAAGTTATAGTTTACCTAATATGACTGGTAGAAAACTATACGAAAGCACTAGAGGACGTATGGCATTTTGGTTTTCTAATATTGGAATGATTGGAATGACAGTTGCGTTTGGTGTTGCTGGAGTAGCACAAGTGTATTTAGAAAGAAAATTTAAGATGGACTTTATGGTTGTTCAAAAAGAAATTGAAATCCATTTTGTTGTATTGATTCTATGTGCAACACTCTTCTTAACAGGTATTATACTTTATTTTATAGATTTCTATAAACACGGTAGGCCAACAGATGAAGCCTTAGAAGTGAGAAATGACTAATAAAACAGTTAACTGTACCCCAATTTTTTATGATTGAAAATTGGGGTACTAGTTAATAAAATTATAAACCAATTATAACTCAACTAAATATGAAAAAAGTAAGTTTATTTATTGTGCTTGGTGCTTTAGTACTAGCTACAAGTTGTAAAAGTGATAAAAATGAACAAAAAGATATTGTTCAAAAAGATGCTGCAACAATTTCTATTAAAGGAACAATGGATGCAGAGTTAACATCACCTCCAAATGTTCCTGCTCCAGTAGGAGACAGAAGAGCTAAGAGGCTTATTGTAAATATGGAAATTCTTGAACAAGAAGGAACCATGACTGATGGTACAACTTATATGTACTGGACTTTTGGAGGATCTGTTCCAGGAAGTTTTATCCGTACTAGAGTTGGTGATGAAGTAGAATTTACACTATCAAATCATCCTGATAATAAATTACCTCATAATATTGATTTACATGCGGTAACTGGTCCAGGTGGTGGAGCAACCTCTTCTTTCGTAGCTCCAGGGCATGAAAAAACATTTTCTTTTAAAACATTAAATCCAGGATTATATGTATATCACTGTGCAACAGCACCAGTAGGAATGCATATTGCTAACGGAATGTACGGTTTAATTTTAGTTGAACCAGAAGGAGGTTTACCTAAAGTTGATAAAGAATACTATATCATGCAAGGTGACTTTTATACAAAAGGAGATAACGGAGCGCCAGGATTACAAGCTTTTGATATGACTAAAGCTGTTGAAGAAGATGCTGATTATGTAGTATTTAATGGTAAAGTAGGTTCATTAACAGGTGATAATGCAATTACTGCTAATGTTGGTGAAACTGTACGTATCTATATGGGTAATGGTGGACCAAATTTAGTATCATCTTTCCACGTTATTGGAGAAATTTTTGACAAAGTACATATTGAAGGTGGCTCTATGATTAATGAGAATGTACAAACAACATTAGTTCCTGCTGGAGGTGCTGTAATTGTTGAGTTTAAAGTGGATGTTCCTGGAACTTTTATTTTAGTAGATCACTCAATATTCAGAGCATTTAATAAAGGTGCTTTAGGAATGTTAAAAGTTAAAGGAGAAGAAAACAAACAACTATATTCTGGTGTTAAACAAGAAGGAATCTATCATCCAGAAGGAGGAACAATTCAGACAATGCCAGATGATGGTAAAAAAGTAGCTGCTCCAGTTGGAGAAAAATCTTTAGCTGAAAAAATTGCTTCTGGTAAAAGTTTATATAACAAAACATGTTTTGCATGTCACCAAGCAAACGGAGAAGGAATTCCTAATGCCTTCCCTCCTCTTGCCAAATCAGATTATTTAAATGATGATGTTAAGAGAGCTATTGGTGTTGTTGTAAATGGTAAATCAGGTGAAATTACTGTAAACGGTACTAAGTATAATAGTGTAATGACGAAGCAAACTTTAACAGATGTTGAAGTAGCTGATGTATTAACTTATGTATACAGTACTTGGGGTAATAATAAAACTAATGTAAAAGTGAGTACTGTTCAGGAAGTTAAAAGCGGACATTAAAATTTAATATATGAATACTATTTCAATACTGATAATCTGCACCATGCTATACTGGGTGAAGAATGCTAATTATCAGTATGAAATAGTATTAATTTAAGTAGTAACCTTTCTTTATTAGGCTGACTAAATATTGGATGAAGGATTTAAATCTATAAAAAGATAATAAACAATGAAATATATGAAATTACTACTTACGTTATTATTGTTTTGCATTTCATTTACTTCATGTAAAAACAATGAATCACAAGCAGAAAATAACAAAGAGGCTGTTTACCAATGCCCTATGAAATGTGAAGGAGAAAAAACTTTTGCCTCAACGGGAAGCTGTTCTGTTTGTAAAATGGATTTAAAACCTATAGTTAACAGTTCTACTAAAGAACTTTCTAATAATGTAATATCAGATGAGTCAATTTTCAATTTAACCTCTAAATGGAATACTGAAGAAGGTAAATCTATTGAATTAAAAGAACTTAAAGGAAAAACTGTAGTAATGGTTATGATATATACCACATGTAAAGCTGCTTGCCCACGACTAGTTGCTGACATGAGAAATATCGAAAAGAAAATACCAAAAGAATACAACTCTGATTTACAATATGTTTTAGTTAGTATTGATCCAGAAAATGACAATCCAGAACGCTTAAAAGCATTTGCTATTGAGAATTTAATGGATGCTGAGCACTGGACCTTTCTACAAGGAACAAAAACAAGCGTACGAGAATTTGCTAATGTTTTAGCTGTAAAATATAAACAGATATCTCCACTCGATTTCTCACACTCAAACATTATTAGTGTTTTTAATCCCGGAGGAGAATTAATCCATCAACAAGAAGGATTAGGAGTAGATAATAATGAAACAATTGCTAAAATTTTAGAAACTGTTAAAAATTAAAAATTGGTCTAAAGAGCAATTATATAAATAGGCTTTAATACATCCTCAAAAAAACAAATATGGAGCCTTTTAATATAAATATCTTTTTCAAACATTTTACCAAATAGCTGTTTAGACCTTTTTTTTTCAAAACTATATAAATGACAGAAACAACAATTCATATAAATAAGACGGAAACTACAAGAATTCCGTATTACAAACCTATTGCAAAAGAAATAGAAGTTTTTGAACATTGTTATAAGCAAAAAATTCCGTTTTTATTAAAAGGACCTACTGGAACTGGTAAGTCACGTTTTATAGAGTTTACTGTACATCAATTAAATAAAAAATTAATTACGGTTAGTTGTCATGAAGAAACTTCTTCTACTGATTTAATTGGTAGATATATTATAAAAGGAGCAGAAACAGTATGGCTAGATGGTCCTTTAACAATGGCTGTTAAAACTGGAGCAATTTTGTATTTAGATGAAATTGCAGAAGCAAGACCAGATGTTATTGTTGCTATTCACTCACTTACAGATCATAGACGTGAATTATTTATCGATAAATTAGGAGAAACTGTAAAAGCTCATGAAGATTTTATGTTGGTAGCCTCGTTTAACCCTGGATATCAACGTGGTTTTAAAGAACTAAAACCTTCAACTAGACAACGTTTTGTTGCCGTGAGTTTTGAATATCCTACCGCTAAAAAAGAAACTGAAATTGTAGTAAACGAAACTAATATAGAAGAATCTGATGCTCAAAAATTGGTGAATATCGCTAATAAAATAAGAAACTTAACCGAATTAGGGTTAACCGAAACCGTTTCTACAAGATTGTTAGTAGATGCTGCTAAGTTAATAGAATCAGGATTACCAAAACGTTTGGCTGTTCACGTAGCAGTTGTTGAGCCATTAACAGATGATTTAGAGGTGATTAGTGCCCTTAATGATTTATGCGATTTAATGATCTAATTAGTTAATATAAGCAATGCCAGTTAATAGTTAGTTAAGTAATGTTACTGAGCATTAAATAATGAACATTGAATCCCCCTAAGTTATGTTTGAATTTGAACCAGATGAATATATCTTTACAAAATTTGCACATTATTTTAAACGTCGCAAAAAGAATAAAGAAGCTAGTATAAAACATGCCGTAAATTTAAATGATATAAAACCTCGTTTAACCATTTTTGCACGCGCTATTACTGGTAAGTCAGTAGAGATTTATCCTGCGGAACGCGAAGGAGGTTATAAAAACAACAACTATTTTTTACCTTCAACTTATGCTGAGTTTGATACTTCTGAAGAAAACCTATCCTTTTACCTATTTAGAGTTTTGTACTTATCTATTCAAAAGAATTTAGAACTAAACTGGGAAGATGAAAGTGAACATACACTAGAGGATTCTCAAAAAAAAGCATTTGATAGTTCTACAAAAATTTTGGACCATTTATTTAATGAGTTTCCAATAACCAAAAAGTACTATCAAAAGTTTCTTGAGTATTACACCGTAAAAGCCAAAAAAAACACATCCCCAGACTATTCTTTTATATATGGTAAGTGGATGAAAAACACTGCAGAAGACGTTTCTGGAAATACTTTAAATAACTTTTCAGAAAAAGTAAAGCAGGCCAATGATCAACCAAAAACAACACTAAATGCAAATGCGGTAGAAGAAATTATTTCTGTTCAAATTGATGAAAAACAATTAGAAGATTCTGTACTACAACATCAATTTGAAAAAGTAGAAACTGCAGATGAATTTGGAGGGAATTTTCGAGACATGGATGGTGAGGATGAATTAGATGATCATGCCAACGCACTTGAAGATTTAAACATGAAATATACTGTTAGAGTTGATGATACTGCTCATTCAGTTTATCAAGCAGATTTTGTAGAAAATACTACTATTGCAGAAAGTGCAGAACGTAATGAGAAAGGTTATTTTGTACCGTATGATGAGTGGGATCATACAAAACGAGCATATAAAGAACAATTCTGTAAAGTATTTCCAAAAACAATTTTAAAAACAGACGTAGATTATTATAAAAAGGCCCTTTCGGAAAACCACTCTACCCTACTCGGTTTACGTAAAATGTTGAGTAACGTTGATAATAAATATCAGCAACAACGCAGACAAACTCAGGGTGAAGAATTTGATCTTGATGCCATTACTGATTTGTTTGTTGATGTAAAATCAGGATTTACACCTTCAGAAAAAATATACTTATCTAAAAGGAAAAAAGAAAAAGACTTATCTATTTTATTACTCTTAGATAGTAGTTTATCTAGTGATGGATATGCGGCAGGAAACCGTGTAATTGATGTAGAAAAACAAGTGGCAATTTTATTTGGAGAAATATTAGACGAATTTAATATCGATTTTTCAATCAACTCTTTTTATTCAAAAACTAGAAATCATTCCAGTTATATCACCATGAAAGGCTTTGACGATAATTGGAACAAAGCAAAATTTAAAATTGGAGCCATTGAACCTAGTGGATATACACGTATAGGTCCGGCTTTAAGACATTCTGGAGCTCTATTAGAGAAACGAAACACCAAAAATAAATGGGTGATACTTATCTCTGATGGAAAACCCAATGACTATGATAAATACGAAGGGAAATATGGTATAAATGATATTAAACAAGCTCTGAGAGAATTAAACGAAAAAAACATTAATTCTTATGCATTAGCTATTGAAGCGCAAGCAAAATATTATTTGCCACAAATGTTTGGGCAAAACCATTATCAAATTTTAACAACCCCAGTAGAGTTATTACAATCTTTAGTAAAACTATACGAAAAAATAAAACATCAAAAATAATGAACTCATTTTTACCAGAAGTTGAAAAATTACCTGAAGGACATCCTATAAGAGTATATTATGACGAAGGAAAATTAATTCAAGAGCTATTATTAGAACTTTATGATGTAAATGTTGCTGAAGATTTTCAAAAATATTTTAATATTTTTAATCAGTTAACTACCATAGAAAAAAGATTTGCAAGAAAAGAAAATCAGTTGTTTCCATACTTAGAAAAACATGGATGGAATGGGCCTAGTCAAGGTATGTGGTCTTTTCATGATAACTTAAGAGATCAGTTACGCTTGTTGAACACTCATAATTCAGAAAAAAATACGGCAATGATTATTGAAAACTTACCGTATTTAATTGAGGGGGTTAAACGATTACTGGTTATTGAAGACATGAGGCTTTTTCCTAATGCTATGGAAATGCTTACGGAAAAAGAATGGAAAGAATTTTATGTAGGTGATGAAGAAATGGGATGGATGTTAGCAGAGAAACCTACACCCTATCCTGCAAAAGAACCTGCTTATGTTCATCCGAGTCAAGATGTTACCGAGCGTGAACTTTCGTTCTCCTTAGAAGATACTTTTCATTATGATGAGGGATATATGACACCAAGTCAAGTAAATCTTTTACTCCGCTTTTTACCAGTAGATATTACTTACGTAGATGAAAACGATAAGGTTATTTTTTATAATCGAGGTGATGATAGAGTTTTTCCAAGAAGTAAAGGTATAATTGGTAGAGAAGTTCGTTTTTGCCATCCACCAAAAAGTGTGGATATGGTTTTAAGAATTGTAGACGAATTTAAAGCTGGTACTAAAGATGTTGCTGAGTTTTGGTTCAACTTCAAAGGACGTATAATTCATATCAGATACTTTGCTATTAGAAATGATAATAAAGAATATAAAGGTGTAATTGAAATGTCACAAGACATTACAGACATCCAAAAACTAGAAGGACAAAAAAGGTTATTAGACTGGGATTAAACTCTTATATACATGAAAACAACTACAAGCATAAACATAAAAAACATTTACTATCCACCAGGAGGTATTTTAATGTGGATTATCATTTACTTAGAACTTATCACCTTTAGTCTAGCATTACTAGCTATGGTTTATTATAATATAAATGATTCAGAGTCTTTCCATAATTCAAGACTATTATTAAACCCAAATTATGGCGTTGCTAATACTATTTTTTTATTAACCAGCGGTTTGTTTATGGCTTTAAGTGTTAAGGCTTTAAAACTAAAGAACAAGCGAAGTGCCAAGCGATACTTAATATTAACTATACTATTAGGAACTTTCTTTTTAGCTTTAAAAAGTATTGAATATTATGAAAAATTAGAAGCAGGTTTAAATATGGGGTACAATACCTTTTTTAGCTTTTATTGGATGTTAACTTTATTTCATGTAATTCACGTTATAGTTGGTTTGGTTATTTTAATTTCTGTTTATTTTGGAATTAAAAAAGAAGCCTCAACAACCAATATAGAAGACGTTGAAGCTAGTGCAACTTTTTGGCATATGTGTGACTTGATTTGGTTACTCCTTTTTCCAGTAATTTATCTCCTTTTTTAAAATGAACAAAACTGAAATTATAACTTGGATTATCTTATTAGGGTTGACTATAACTTCTGCCCTGTTTTCAGAAATTCAAAGTAAATATAGTGTATTAATTATAGTGGTATTTGCAGCATTAAAATTTATTGGTGTAGCATTTCAATTTATGGAATTAAAAAAAGCCCATGTATTTTGGAGAGTATTGCTAATAGCATTTTTATTTATCTATACCACACTGGTATTAATTATTATTTAAGAATATGAAAACTAAAAAAAATATTGGAGTTATTGCAATACTGCTTACGTTTTTTGCCGTTTACAACTTCTTTATTTATACCTCAGAAAACCAGGTGATTCCAATTAAATTATCTACTAAAGCTATTAAGGGGCAACAATTATGGCAAAATAATAATTGTTGGTCTTGTCATCAAATATATGGTCTTGGCGGTTATTTAGGACCCGATTTAACTAACATATATTCCGACTCATTAAAAGGGCCTACTTATATAAAAGTATTTTTAAATAGCGGTGTAAAATCTATGCCAAAATTTAATTTCTCTGATGAAGAATCTGAAGCTATTATTACATATTTAAAAGCGATTGATAGTACTGGTTATTATCCTAATTATGATGCAAAAATTCAAGCAAATGGTTGGGTAAAATTAAAATATAAAGATGAAAAATAAAATAGGTTTAGTTTTCTTAGTTACTTCCCTTTTTGCTCTACTTATTGGGGTCTTTTTCGGATTATTTGCGTCCTTACAATATATCATACCAGATTTTTTTAAGGATTATATTCCATTTAGTAAAATGCGCCCTTTTCATGTAACAACAGTTATCTCATGGATAGTACTTTGTGCTACAGGAAGTATCTACTTTTTTATAAGCAACATAGAGCAATTAAAATTATTTTCGAATAAATTACCTAAAGTACATTTAATCATTTTCCTTATTACAGCTATTGGAATTTACATTTCTTTTTTATCAGGAAAAATGGAAGGTAGAGAGTATTTAGCTTACACCCCTATTTTAACAATACCAATACTTTTTGGTTGGATTTTGTTTGGTGTCAATTATTTTAAAACACTTCGGAAGCAAGTTAAAAACTGGCCAGTATATTACTGGATGTGGGGAACAGGTATTGTTTTTATGGTTTATCATTTATGTGAAGCTCATTTTTGGATGATTCCCTCCTTTAGAGCACATTTTATTAAAGATATTTCAGTGCAATGGAAATCTTACGGATCATTTGTAGGATCGTGGAATATGTTGGTATATGGAATTGCTATTTACTTGATGTCTAAAATAAAAAATGATAATACTATAGCCTTTGGTAAAAAAACATTTTTCTTTTACTTTTTAGGCTTAACAAACCTCATGTTTGGTTGGGCACATCACACTTATGTAATACCAATGCAACCGTGGATACGTTATGTTGCTTATGGAATTTCTATGACAGAGTGGATACTATTAATACATATTATCTATAGTTGGAAGAAATCCTTGAGTAAAGAGAAGAAAAAAGAATTTTCTCTTGCTTATAGATTTTTAATTTCTGCAGATATCTGGGTCTTCATAAATTTAATTATTGCTCTTTTATTTTCTATTCCAGCCATTAACTTTTTCACTCATGGGACCCATATTACCGTAGCTCATTCAATGGGAACTACAATTGGTATTAATACGTCTATATTGCTAGGTTCAATATTCTTTATTATTTCTAAATTGAAGTTAAAAAACCGATTGAGAATAAATACAATAAAACGAAGTATTGTATTATATAATGTTACTTTATTCCTGTTTTTTATAACATTACTTTTTGCTGGTGTAAAACGTAGCAATTGGATGTACTTTACAAAAAATATCCAATTTTCGGAAATGCAAGATTCTTTGTATGGAGTTTATATAACATTTTTTGCTTTTGGAGTACTTTTAGTTGTTTCTATATTGATCATTATAATTCCATTAATACTTATTCTTATAAAAAGTATTCGTTCTAATGAAATTTCTAAGAAAATAATGCTAAAATAAATCTATATGTATTTTAACGAGATATGTCTACCAGTAAGTTTAATTTTTTCAACAAACTCTTGAATAGTTTTATCTTTAAAATCATTAAAAAGCTTTTCTTTAAACGGTGCTACTGTAAAGTGTACCGGACAAGGATTTTGATCATCGCAAGCTGTTAACCCCATAAAACATTGATCAAACTTATCGGTTCCATCTATGCACTTTATGATATCCCAAACAGAATTTTTTAGGTTATTTTCATCTAAATAAAAACCACCGGTTGGGCCTTTTGCAGAAGAAACTAGCTTATTTCTAGTAAGTTGTTGTAATAATTTCGCTAAAAAAGGCTGTGGTGTTTCTAATTCCTCTGCTATTTTTTTTACCCCCACTTTTTTATTCTCTTCATTATTCATAGCTAAATATAAAATAGAACGAATAGCGTATTTACAAGCATTAGAAAGCATAAAAGTCTTTTAAATACCAAAGATAGTATAAAAAAGACTCTTTTGTCTTTAAATATTTATCATTCTTAGTTTTCTAGTCTATATTGTTTTCAATTCGGATTCTAACATCTACAGCAGTTATATGGGTTGATGTTCCCAATAAAGGGTTAATATCCATTTCTATAATTTCTGGAGCTACTTGAACTAGGGCTGATAAACGTTGAATTATTTCAACAAAAAGTGATTCATTTATTCCTTCTTTTCCTCTAGTTCCTTTAATTAACTTATACCCTCTTAATGAAGCAATCATTTTTTCAGCCTCCTGTTTTGAAATAGGACTTAAGCCTGCTGCAACATCATTTAATACTTCTATATAAATCCCTCCTAATCCGCATAAAATTGTATGATCGAAACTAGGCTCTTTTTTAACTCCTACAAAAAGTTCTAATCCAGATAACATTGGCTGAACCATCACTCCTGTGGCCTCATTAATTTTCATTAATTTATCGAAATTAACACCTACTTCCTCTATATCGCTTACATTTAACAATACTCCTTGTACATCAGATTTGTGCAACGGCCCAACAACTTTCATGACCAATGGAAAAGGAATATCCTTTATTTTTGATAGCAATGCTACTTTTGAAGATTCAACTATTTCTTTTACAATTGAAATTCCAGCAGCTTCCATTAGCGAAGATGTTGTTTCAGGACTTAAATATCCGTCAATAGCATTATCAATTATAGATCTTATTTTTTGAGTTTCAATATTTGGTAATTTCACTTTTGATTCAGTAGGCATAGGCGTTTTATAAACTTGACTTAAAGCTTTACCTAAAAGAACTTCATCAGGAAAATTAATATTCCCTTTATCTAAAAATGTTTGAATCTCTTTTCTCGCATTAACTACTGAAGGTAATACTGGGAAAATTGGTTTTTTACATACATCCAATTTAACACTCAAAACATTATATACATTTTCTACGTCAAATAATCCGGGACTACCAAATACAACAACCATAGCGTCAATAAAATCAAACTTATGCTCACAATAATCTATAATTATCCCTAATTGTTCTGCAGTACCTGTTGCAAGAAAATCAATAGGATTACTTACAGATGATCCTGGATATAAAAACGACTCCAACTTATCTGCATCTACCCCTTCTATTGAAGGAACTTTTAACCCTCCTTTTGAAAGTTGATCTGCTAACATTACTGCTGAACCTCCAGCATGAGTGATAATAGCAATGTTTTTACCATTTACTTTTTTATAATTAAAAATTGAGGCTACACTAAGTAACTCTTCCCTACTAGTACAATAAACAATTCCAGCTTTTTTTAATAATGCTCGAACAGTTACATCTGAACTTGCTATTGCCCCTGTATGTGAGGTAGCAGCTCTACTCCCTTCTGCTGTACTCCCAGCTTTAATTGCTGCGATTCTAACTCCTTTATTAATTAAAGAAGCAGCGTGCTTTAGTAATTTTTTTGGATTAGAAATAGACTCCAAATAAAGTAGTTTTATAGAAGAATCAGTTTCTTTATTATAATTGTTATCCATGTATTCTAATACATCTTCAACACAGGTTTGAGCCCCATTCCCTATGGAATATACATTTGCAAACTTAACACCTAAAGACATACCTGCCTCCATTATAAAAACGGCTGTTGCTCCTGAACTGGAAATTAAATCACATCCTTTAGCATGAAATTTAGGAATTGGTAGGGTAAAAACTCCTTTATAATTTTTATTTATTACACCAATACAATTAGGACCAATTAAACAACCTCCTACACTATTGACAACTTCTACAATTTCTTCTTCAAGATTACTTCCTAATTCATTTGTTTCGGAAAATCCTGCAGAAATAATTATAAATGCTTTTGTACCTTTTTCCTTGGCTAATATTTTTATAGTTTCTAAACAATATTTTGCTGCAATAGCCAATATTGCTAAGTCTGTTTTTGGAATAGCAGTTACTGTAGAAAAACTCTCTACTCCTTGGACTTCCTTTTCTTTAGGATTTACAACAGATAAACGACCTTTATAATTTCCGTCAAGAATATTTTTTACAATTTTACCTCCAGGTTTCTTGATGTCATTAGACCCTCCTATTATTACAATACTATCCGGGTTTATTAATTGTTCGTTTAACATATTAATTTTTTTTCGTAAAACTAAGATTGTTACTTCACATATAAAATGATATAAATCAGCTTGACTATCAATAGTTAGCCATGATTAATATCATATTTCTATTCAGTAAATATTCAGAAATTTGTATTTCAATGAATCGATTTATGATGATGAATTTAAAAGATAAAATTGTAAAACTCAAAAAAGAGAAGAACGCTGTTATATTAGCACATTACTATCAAGATCCAGCAATACAAGATATTGCAGATTATGTTGGTGATAGTTTAGGTTTGTCGCAAAAAGCAGCAGAAACTGATGCAGATATTATAGTATTTGCAGGAGTGCATTTTATGGCTGAAACTGCTAAGATTTTGAACCCAACTAAAACAGTTGTATTACCCGATTTGGAAGCCGGTTGTTCGTTGGCAGACTCTTGTCCACCAGATGAATTCAAAAAATTTATAGAAGCGCATCCTAATCATACAGTTATCACTTATGTAAACTGTAGTGCAGAAGTAAAAGCACTTACAGATATTGTTTGTACTTCTTCCAATGCCCTTAAAATAGTAGAATCAATTCCAAAAGAAACCCCAATAATTTTTGCTCCCGATAGGAATTTAGGTAAGTATATCATGAAGGAAACGGGAAGAGAAATGTTACTTTGGGATGGTAGTTGTATTGTTCATGAAGCCTTTTCTTTTGAAAAACTTTTAGCATTGCATAAAGAATACCCTGATTATAAAATTATAGCTCATCCAGAATCTGAAGACCATATTCTTAAAACAGCAACTTATGTAGGCTCTACATCTGGAATGATAAATTATGTAAAGCAACATGCTAATGAAAAATTTATTGTTGCTACTGAAGCAGGTATTTTACATAAAATGCAAGAAGAAGTTCCAAATACAGAATTGATTCCTGCTCCTGCAAAAGAAGATAATACTTGTGCTTGTAGTGAATGTGCTTACATGAAAGTAAATACAATGCAGAAATTATATGATTGTTTATTAAATGAATACCCGAAAATAGATGTTGCTGAAGATATTCGTAAAAAAGCATTACTACCAATTAATCGCATGCTAGAACTTTCCAAGTAACATGTTAATAACAAACTATTTAGTTATCGGGTCTGGAGTAGCAGGATTAACCTTTGCAGTTAAAATTGCGGAAAAATTCCCTGATAAAAATATCACCATTATTACTAAAAGTAATGAAGACGAATCAAATACCAAATATGCGCAAGGTGGTGTTGCAGTAGTATTAGATGAGGAAGAAGATTCCTATCAAAAACATATTCAAGATACTCTTATAGCTGGTGACGGTTTATGCAATGCTTCAGTGGTAGATATGGTGATAAAAGAAGGGCCAAAACGTTTTAAAGAATTAACTCTTTGGGGTGCAAATTTTGATATTGATACTAATGGAAATTATGATCTAGGTAAAGAAGGTGGACATTCAGAATATAGGGTTGTACATCATAAAGATATAACTGGTTATGAAATAGAACGCGCGTTATTACAACGTGTACACCAGCTTAAAAATGTAGATATATTACCACATCATTTTGCAATAGACCTTATTACAGAGCATCATATAAAAACACCCAATCAAGCACAGTTAACTTGTTATGGTGCTTATGTGCTTAATGAAAAAACTGGTGAAATACTTACTATAAAAGCACAAAATACAGTATTAGCTTCAGGAGGTGTTGGTAATGTATATGGACATACCACAAACCCTATAATTGCTACTGGTGATGGTATTGCAATGGCATATCGTGCTAAAGCCCAAATTAAAGATATGGAATTTATTCAGTTCCACCCTACTGTTTTGTATAACGCAAAAGGTGGTTCTTCATTTTTAATATCGGAAGCTGTTAGAGGATTTGGAGCTTATTTACGTGATAAAAAAGGACATAGATTTATGCCTGATTATGATTCTAGAGCCGAGTTGGCATCAAGAGATATTGTGTCACAATGTATTGATAAAGAGTTGAAAAAATCTGGAGATGACAATGTATATTTGGATTGTAATCATTTAGATTTAGAAAGTTTTAAGGAGCATTTCCCCAATATTTATGACAAGTGTAAAAGTTTAGGTATTGATGTAGCAAAGGATTGGATACCAGTTGTACCTGCATCTCATTATTTATGTGGTGGTATTGTAGTTAACAACTATGGGAAAACGAGTATTAATAATTTATTTTCTTGCGGTGAATCATCTAGAACAGGATTACACGGAGCAAACCGATTAGCCTCCAACTCTCTTTTAGAAGCTTTAGTTTACGCTCATAACATTTATAAACACCTTATAACTAAGGAAGGTAATGATGCTTTTTACGAAATTCCAGAATGGAATGAAAAGGGAGTAGAAATTACAAATGATCATATATTAATTCAACGAAATCTTGAAAAATTACAAACTTTAATGCGCAATTATGCAGGAATTGTTCGTAATAACAACCACTTAAATGAAGCAATCAAACTTTTAGATATCATCTATAAAGAGGTTGATGAATTATACCAAACAGTTAAAATAAATGCCTCTTTATGTGAATTGCGAAATATGATAAATGTTGCTCATTTAATTATCGGGCAATCATTAAATCGCACTGAGAATAAAGGAGGGTTTTACAATATTGATAACTTAAAAAAAACATTATGAACCAACTAATCAAAACAAGTATTGATAACGCCATTTCTTATCAAGAGTATAGTAATTTAATCACTAAACTAGTTGCAGAAAAAAGAACTACTGGAAACGAACAAACTGAGGAACGTATTGAGTATACTAAACTTAATGGCAGTAGAATGCGTAGAGTAAATAAGGCAATTACACTTACGAATGAAACTATTGATGTTTTTAAAAATGTTCGTAAACAAACCTGGTTAGTTTTATGTGAAAGTTGGTGTGGTGATGCAGCTCATACTTTACCAGTATTAAACAAGATTGCAGAAATCAGTGATCATATAGATCTAAAAATTGTTTTAAGAGATGACAATTTAGATTTGATGAATACTTTCCTAACTAATGGATCTCAAGCGATACCTAAATTGATAATGGTAGATGAAAGTTATTGTTTAATAAATGTTTGGGGTGCACGTTCTACTACTGCAACACAATTAGTCTTAGATTATAAAAAAGAGTTTGGTAGCATTGATGCTGAATTTAAAAAGAACTTACAAATTTGGTATAATAACGATAAAGGAATTTCTATTATTTCTGATTTAGTTAAGCTTGTTAAAAGATCATCTATATGTACAGAGTAACTAATTAAATTAACATTTGTTATTTTTTCATATAACATGATAATAATCAGTCTTTAAAACTGTAAAACAGTGGATATTTGCTATTAAAGTTTTGATGTAATAAAAATCAATATTACGTAATCAAACTTTTTAAAAAATTTATAATTAATGATACTCTTTATGTATTATTATCTAAAAACTATAAAGCAAATGAAAAAACATTCGTTTCACATCCCAGTAATGGGAATTGGCTTTACTATTGACACTCCTTTAAAAGTTTCGCAATACGGAATGGATTCTGTCGTATCTTTAGTAGATGACATTCTTCTTGAAAAATTAAGAAAAATGTACTGTGGTAAATATGAAATACCATATCAAGAAATATCGGATAAAATTGAGGATTTTAGAGCGAAGAGGATTACTTCTTACCTTAATATGCTTAATAATTTAGCCGAAAAAAAGTTTAATGAGCTTAAAAATTCTTCCATTGAAACTAGTTCAGGAATAAAGCAATATTTTAATATGCTTCCCGATAGTTCAAGTCTTAAAAAGGAATTCAAGCGTTTAACAGCAGATTATTTTAACGTAGATGAAATTAAATCATGGGTAAAAGATAATTTATCAATGGGTAGCATTGATGTAAATATCATGACCAAACTTGATAAGGAAAATTATGTTAATAAAGAACAGCTTCCTGTTGAATTTAATGATGCACATGCAGCTTTAAGAGGATATGCTAATAGTGATTTATCTTCTTCTATAGTGCTTTCTGCGGGAATGAATCCTCGTTTATATGCATACATGGAGCAATTTAAAGATTTCTTTCCTAATGAAAACGGACATATTAAAAAGCAAATAATTTTAAAAGTTAGTGATTATAGATCAGCATTAATTCAAGGGAAATTCTTAGCTAAAAAAGGCTTGTGGGTTTCTGAATACAGAATTGAATCTGGTTTAAATTGTGGTGGACATGCATTTGCTACCGATGGTTATTTATTAGGTCCTGTGTTAGCAGAATTTAAAGAAAAACGTGAAGAACTAAGAGCTACTATCCAGGATTTATTATTGCAAACATTTTCGACTAAAGATCGAGCTATTCCTAAAGAGGATCTTTCAATTAAAATTACAGCTCAAGGTGGTGTTGGTACAGCTGAAGAGCATCAATTTTTACTTGACCATTACAGTGTTGATTCTGTTGGTTGGGGATCACCTTTTTTATTAGTTCCAGAAGCAACTACCGTTGATAAAGATACTTTGAGTAAATTAAAAGAAGCTAAGGAAAATGACATCTATTTAAGTGATATTTCTCCTTTAGGAGTACCTTTTAATAACTTAAGAGGGAATACTAAAGATCTTGAAAAAGAGAAAAATCTTGAAAAAGGTAGACCTGGAAGTTCATGTCCTAGAAAACTTGTTATGTTAAACAAAGAGTTTAAAGATACAGGTCTATGTGTAGCTTCACGTGAATATCAATATTTAAAACTTAAAGAACTAGATAGTAAAGAATTGCCTTCAAAAGAACATGATAAGGAGTATGATAAAATAACAGTAAAGTCATGTACTTGTGTTGGTTTAGGTACATCTGCTCTAATTGCGCACGATATTGAAACAAAATCTGAAGGTTCTGGAGTTTCTGTATGTCCTGGGCCAAATATGGCTTATTTTTCAAAAGAAATCAGTTTAAATGAAATGACTGATCATATATATGGAGAATCTAATGTAATTAGCAGAACAGACAGGCCTAATATGTTTACTAAAGAACTGACTATTTATATAGACTATCTTAAGGATAAAATTGAAGAATCAAAAGACGATATGACAAATAAACAAAAGAAATACCTTCAAAAATTCACTAAAAATTTAAAAGAAGGAATTGGTTATTATCAGGAGTTATTTAATAATTTAAACGCTTCTTTTCAAGAGACAAAAGCTGAAGTATTAAATGATTTGAATTCAAACAATCAAGAGTTAACATTGTTAGCGATAAAGATTGATAATTTATAAACAACAAATTATAATTATAAAAAAAGCTTCTATTTATAAATAGAAGCTTTTTACTTTTATAAGTGTTATTCTTTATTTTACACATCTAAATCCTAAATTCTGCATTGTATATTTTGCTTTTAAGCTTCCTCTAACGGCATACCTCATAAAAGCAGCGTAATTCATTAAATCAGTTGCTCCTAATGCTGCACTTCCACAAAATAAATTACTGTCATTATCTACATCTTTACGAGATTCTCCAGAAACTAATACTGAATTAAAATCGGAGGTCCACTCCCATACAAGACCGTGTAAATCATACACTTTCCAATAATTTTTAAATGTTGAACCTATATCATTATTAAATGTTTTGGGCTTTTCATACCAAGATAAAATATACTCATTATAGGTTTTTATTTGTCTAGCATCAGGTTGTGTTTCATTTGCCATTGCAACATATTCCCATTCATCTATTGTAGGCAAGCGTTTTCCTTGGCATTCGCAATACTCATTTGCTGCAAACCACGATATATTAGTTGCAGGAGCTTTTAATGATTGTGACGACCCTAATGTGACATCAGAAGTCCAATTAATGAGGTAACTTTTATCCGCAAATAAGCTAATAACTTTTGATCTCCTCCATTTTGGGTATTCCTTTACAAACTTTATATATTCTTGATTTGTTACTGGATATACATCCATTTTGAAATCAGTTATAGTCACTTGTAAAGAATCTCTTCCATAGAGAGGAATGAAGGTATCACCTTTTATATCAACCATTTCAGATTGACTATTAGCCTTTGTTACACAAAGTAACATAGCAAAAACTGTTAATTTTAAAATTGTATTCATAGATATTAAGAATATTATTTCCCGCCAGCGGTATTTTCATATTTACTGTGATTTCTCTAGCTTGTCTTTTTAAATAATAAGAGCTCACGATAAGTTAAATATAACCCATATAATTAAATATACTTATGACATATATCATAATGAATTAAAGCGTTAAAGTAACTAAAAAACACCCTGAAATTACTACTGAAAACATTCATTTTATTTAAGCGTATAGAAACTATACCTAAATTTACATAAAAAAAGAGATGTCTATAAGGCAATGAAGGCAATCTCTTCTTTTGAAGAATATTTTACCACAAAATAATTTTTTACATGCAAACAAATCGTTCATTATAGCAATTGAAGAAAATTTAATTAAGTAGATAGAATTAATATTGATTAACAACTAATTCCAATTGGACAGTTGTATAAAAGTGGCAAAAATAATTATAAACTGACTTGTATTTAAAAACTATAAACCAGTGTTTACAAATTTTGGTAATTTATATTTTGGTCTATCATTTTCAAATTCAAAAAGCTTTGAATAATCCATCAAATTGGGTAAATTATCAAGTTTGCAAAGGAATTCAACTGTATTACATAATCCTAAAAATAAAAGGTTCTTATCGGTAGGGTTTTCAGGTTTTATTGATGTATGGGTTAATGGCACACTATAACCACAACCAGTCAAAAATTCTACTTCAATACGCAATAATTCTTTTGGGGAATAACCATAAATTCTTCGACCAAAATTTTCATTTAGTTTTCCTATATAACTTAATTCTAATGAGCCATGAGATTCTGTTAAATAATTCCAATAATCTGTATTGTCACATATATTACCTACCGCACAACTTTTACAATATTCAGGGTTTAAAGTACCATTATGAAATGCTACATATAGTTTTGCTATTGCATGTTCTAATCTTTTTGATGTTTTCATGACTTTATAATTATAAACTATAAGTTAATACTTGTTTACCACAAATCAAAACAAAAATACAAGTAACCATTTGATTATAAGTATGATGAAAACACATAGCAAGATGATTAGTAATTGATATTACTATAATAAATAAAGTATAAGATATTATCAACCTTGTTAAATAAACCAATTTCTTTGCAAATAATCTTATGTTTTTTGAGTAGTGTGTTCCGTAATTACTATTTCTAAAATAGCAGGTTAATTTATAGAACAATATAAAAGTGGAGCAGTTAAATAGCAACAACTTATTCTATTTTTTACCAGAACTGTAGCAATAAATCCATTTTGAATAGATAATATTGTACCATCAATAAATCTAACAACATACAACTCCAACACCAAGGCTATAAAGCAACACCTCAATTATGGGAAGGTGATTTAGTTGGGTTAACTCAAGTAAAATTACCGGATTCTGACAGTGGTTTAGCTGAAATTAGTATCAAACAAAAATTACGTTTAGGGCATTTGGTTGAACGTTTTGTATCACATGAATTAAGTTACCACAATACTATTGAAATATTAGCTGAAAATATTCAAATTAAACATGATAAGGTTACAATTGGTGAAATAGATTGTTTAATAAAACATACCCACACTCCTATTCATTTAGAAATTATATACAAATTTTATTTATATGATGAGTCAGTTGGTAACTCTGAGCTTGAGCATTGGATAGGCCCGAACAGAAAAGATAGTTTAATAGAAAAAATAACAAAACTAAAAACAAAACAATTACCACTACTCTATAAGCCAGAAACAGAACAACTCCTAGAGCAACACGAACTTGATGTGAATAATATCCAGCAACAAGTCTATTTTAAAGCACAATTATTTGTTCCTTATCAAATGCTTGGCATGTCATTACGTTTGATAAACAACCAATGTATTCAAGGGTACTACCTGCATTTTAATGATCTAGAACAATTAAATAACTATCAGTTTTACATACCTATAAAATTAGATTGGTTAACAGATGTACATAACGATGTTAATTGGTTGGATTATAATGAAGGAATAAAAACTATTGAAGAATCAATTATTCAAGAAAGAGCTCCTTTATGCTGGATTAAGTCAAAAAATAATACTCTACAAAAGGTTTTTGTTGTTTGGTGGTAGTAAATACTACAAGTGTAATTACTAAGCTATTATAGCGACTATAGAACGGTAATAATTATTGTATTTTTGATAAATAATACAACACTATAACAACTTGCTTATGATCACTTGGAAATATGTAATACAATTTGCAGTAAAAGGTAATCCAATACCAGATAAAAGAGTAGAAAAAACTGCTTCGGAATGGAAAGCATTATTATCACCAGAACAGTTTCGAATTACACGAAATAAAGGGACAGAAGCTCCTAATAGTGGTGCTTTATGTAGCAGTCATGAACTCGGTAAATATGCCTGTGTTTGTTGTGATACACTTCTATTTGATTCAAGTATAAAGTTTGAATCAGGGTCTGGATGGCCTAGTTTTACTGCTCCAATAAAAGAAAATGCAATTCATTACACCAAAGATGAAACTTATGGTATGGTAAGAGTTGAGGTTACATGTAATACCTGTGATGCACATTTAGGGCATGTTTTCCCTGACGGACCAGAGCCTAGCGGTTTGCGTTACTGTGTTAATTCAGAAAGTATTAAAATAGAGAGAGAATAATTATGAATGATTTAACATACGAAATAGCAACCTTTGGAGGTGGATGCTTTTGGTGTACAGAAGCAATATTTCAAGAAATAAACGGGATTCTAGATATTAAATCTGGTTTTAGTGGTGGAACAGTTCCAGGAACTCCAACCTACAGAGAAGTTTGTTCAGGTTTAACTGGTCATGCAGAAGTTATACAAGTACAGTTTGATCCTAACATAATTTCTTATAAAAGTATCATTAGTATATTCATGACTACCCATGATCCTACAACATTAAATCGTCAAGGAGCAGATTGTGGTACAGAATACCGTTCAATTATTTTATATCATGATAACATACAGAAAGAGAATATTAATGACGTTCTAAGTCAAGTGTCTGAATATTATCCTGATACTATTGTTACAGAAGTAGCTCCTTATAAAGCATTTCATGAGGCAGATTTAGAACATCAAGATTATTATAAAAACAATAAAGGAAATAGGTATTGTGATATTGTTATTGAGCCAAAACTAGCACGATTGCGTAAATTATACATCAATCAAGCATAAAACAAAAGCTTAATTAATAAGATTAAAATACACGACACAAGTAACTATAATACAATAGTTTAAAATGAAACTAAACATAAAAGATATATTTATAAAAGCACTTCCTTCTGATCCAATATTAGAAAACTCAAGAAGACAAGTTTCTGGTGCATGCTACTCATATGTAACGCCTAAAAAAACTAAGAAACCTCAGTTAATTCATGTAGCAAATGAAGTTGCTTCGGAATTAGGAATTACTGAAGAAGATATAAAATCAGAAGACTTTGTTAATGTTTTTACAGGTAATACTATAATAGAAAACACTACATCTTACGCAATGTGTTATGGTGGGCATCAGTTTGGAAATTGGGCAGGTCAGTTAGGTGACGGAAGAGCAATTAATTTAACTGAGGTTGAACATCAAAATAAAACATGGGCAATACAACTTAAAGGAGCTGGTGAAACACCATATTCCAGAACTGCAGATGGCTTAGCTGTTTTACGTTCATCAGTACGCGAGTATTTATGTAGTGAAGCTATGTTTAATTTAGGAGTGCCTACAACACGCGCATTATCATTAGCTTTATCAGGAGATGAGGTTTTAAGAGATGTTTTGTATGACGGGCATCCTGACTATGAAAAAGGTGCTATTGTTTGTAGAGTATCCCCTACATTCCTACGTTTTGGAAGTTATGAAATACACGCTTCTAGAAAAGATTACAATACATTAAAAACTCTCGTAGATTATACTATTACGGAGCATTTTCCAGAAATAACATCACGAAATAAAGAAGGTTATTTACAATTCTTCAAAGAAGTAACTAATAGTACTTTACAGATGATTGTTCATTGGCAACGTGTTGGTTTTGTTCATGGTGTAATGAATACCGATAATATGTCAATCCTTGGTTTAACTATTGATTATGGTCCTTATGGTTGGTTAGAAGGATATGATTTTGACTGGACTCCAAATACCACAGACAAGCAAAATAAACGCTATCGTTTTGGAAATCAACCAAATATTGGCTTATGGAACTTGTTACAACTAGCAAATGCATTATATCCATTAATTGAAGATGGAGCTGCTTTAGAAGAAATATTAAACGGTTATAATCAAGATTTTCATCAAGAATACTACATAATGATGAAATCAAAACTTGGTTTAGTTAAAGAAAATACTGCTGATAGAGATTTGATAAAAGAATTAGAAGCTAATTTACATTTATCAGAAACAGACATGACTATCTTTTATAGAAACCTATCCAATATCAACAGAGATATTGATTTTACTGACAATCACTCATTTTTAGACCCTATAATAGACTCTTTTTATAATCCTGAGGAAATTACTGGTACTATCTTAGAGCGTTGGAAAAAGTGGTTTATAAGCTACACACAAAGATTACAAGAAGAAACTATAACTGACCAAGAACGTAAAATAGCAATGGATAAAGTAAATCCAAAATATGTATTGCGTAATTATATGTCGCAATTGGCAATTGATGCAGCGGATAAAGAGAACTACTCATTAATTGATGAATTATACTCATTGCTTAAAAACCCATATAATGAACAGCCTGAGTACAGCAAGTGGTTTGTAAAACGACCTGAATGGGCACGACATAAAGTAGGTTGTTCAATGTTATCTTGTAGTTCTTAAATTAAATATAGTTTTTACGATAAAAAGTTATAATTAATTCAGTAAAACAAAAATGCCTTCTAATGATATATGAAAAACATTAGAAGGCATTTTTGTACAATTTGGGATTAATCCCTTTTCTTCTTTTTCTTAGGTTTGGCTATATCCGTATCAGCAGCTGGTTTTTGTTGTGACATGATATAATTAGCCAACAATTTTTCTATCAATTCATCCTTAGTTAAATGATGAAATACTGTTTTTACTTTATCTTTTAAAGCTATTGAAACCTCACGATTAGGTTTCGTTTTAAATATTTTCTTAGCCCACAATACTGTATTGTTTTCTTCAATACTTAACGCATCTGGTTTTTTTAGTTCATTAAACTGAAGTCCTAAAGCTTCTTCAAAATCTGGTATATGATCTAATTCTTCTTCTTGAATTACCGATAAAGATAATCCTTTTGCTCCTGCTCTTGCAGTTCTACCACTACGATGAACATACGTTTCAAATGTATCAGGTAAATGATAATTTACTACATAAGAAACTTCTTTAACATCAATTCCACGAGCAGCTAAATCAGTTGCTACTAAAGTATTGATATGTCCTTCTCTAAATTGTTCCATGATTCTATCACGAATACCCTGAGATAAACTACCATGTAAAGCTCCAGAAGAGAATCGGTTAATTGCTAAGTTTTTAGCCAACTTATTTACAGCGGCTTTCGTTTTACAAAAGATAATACCACGTTCTCCTTCTTTGGATGCTAAAAAATGCATTAACACTTCTAACTTTTCAATTGGTTCAACAACTACAAAATTATGGTCAATTCCTTTGTTTCCAACTGTTTTCATATCAGCACTTACTTGCGTAACGTGTTTTGACATGTAATTTTGAATCAATTGTTTTATAGTTCCTGGCAGGGTTGCAGAAAACAATAATGTTCGTCGTTGTTTCGGTAAAGCTTCAACTATTTTGTCTAATCCATCTTTTAAAGATGTAACCATTTCATCTGCTTCATCTAAAACTAAATAATCAGCAGCACCAATTTTTATTTCACCACGCTGAATTAAGTCAATTAAACGTCCAGGTGTAGCAACTATAATATGTGTTGTTTCTTTTAATTGTTCTATTTGCGGTTTAATAGGTGTTCCTCCACAAATTGAAGCAATTACTACTTCAGGAAGATATTTTTTATAATCTTCTAAATTACTAACTATTTGTTGCCCTAATTCTCTAGTGGGAACTAAAATAACCGCTTGTATATTCGTTTTAGTTACATCAATTAACTGTAATAATGGTAATCCAAATGCAGCAGTTTTACCCGTTCCTGTTTTTGCTAATCCAACAAAATCATCCTTTTGATTTAATAATACTGGAATTGTTTTTTCCTGAATTTCTGTTGGTTCAGAAATATTTAAATCGGTTAAACTCTTTACTATAGCTGAAGAAATTCCTAAATCAGAAAATGTTGTAGACATAAATTATTGTAATTACTATGTATTATTTATACTATAAAAAAATCCTATTTAATAAAAAATAGGATTTTTGAAATGTACTATTTATGTAGTACTTATATTTTTTTAACTCTAACGGCGTTCATTCCTTTCATCCCTTTTTCAAGTTCATAAGAAACTTTGTCGTTTTCTTTAATCTCGTCGATTAATCCACTTACGTGAACGAAGTATTTTTCTTGATTTTTGTTATCAATAATAAATCCGAAACCTTTTGAATCATCAAAGAAAGATACCTTTCCTTCATTTCCAAAACCAGCGTCATCATCTTCTCCTGCAACTTTTTTAGGAATATAGATATCGATACTTTCTAAATCAATCTCTTCCTTCTTTTTAGTTGGATCTGGTGGAGTATCAGTTAACTGTCCAAATTCATCAACATAAACTAACATATCTTCAAGACTCGTAGGCTTTACGGCATTTGCTTTACGTTCAGCTTTCTTCTTTTCTTTTATTTCACGTTTCTTTAAACGCTTCTTTTCTTTTTCAATCTTGTTAAATGTCTGTTGCGATTTTGCCATTATTTACTCTTAATTTTGTTTTTTATATTATATAATTATGAATTGAAAACACTTTATTACGAGTGCTTTATCACTTCAATATACTGCAAATATAGGACTTTCCTACTTAAATTTGTTAAAATTTGTTAAACAAATTGTATTTTTCAATCCAGTTAAACAGTTTTTATAAAATAAAAAACACTATTTCTTCTATTTAATTGATAAACTTATCCAATTCATATTTGCTTTCTGAATTAATTTCTTCGGGTTTTTAGCCAACCATTTTTTATGTGTATTGATAAGCTTTGTTTTATAAAACAGATACAATTTGCCATCTCTTATTTCATAAGTAGTAGGATCAATAGTAACTTTTTTGCTTTTTAAAGCTATCGCATATGCACACCATCCCCCATATTCAGGTATATACTTCTTAGGAGTATTCTTAAATAAATTTAAGGTTCTTTCTGAAGAAAACTTAAACTTTACATCATCATACTTAAAAACATATTTGTCATCTCCTATTATCGGTTTATCCTCAAAGTAAGTAACAACATCATATCCACTTGCTATATATCCATCTTGTATATTATAGCTAATTCCTTGACTATAAGAAGTCATTGCTACAAAAAGTAGTATGTATAAGCTGATTTCTTTCATTATGAAAATTTATTTCCTATTACTGGAATATCCTTCTTGTAATTCCATAAAATCACACTACTTACTACAAATACAAATACAGCAGTATAAAATAGCACTCCTGAATCTCCATTTATTTCTATTCCTAATTGTGTTAAATGCATCATAATTGCTCCTCCAATAATTCCCATTGTTAACCCTGCCCCAGCCCAAACTGTTTTAGGTATTAAAAGTAATATCCCTGCAATAAGCTCTAACACACCAATCCCTATTCTTCCAATTGGTTCTAAGCCAACTTTTGAGAATATATATACACTATCAGGATGTGCTGCAAACTTAAAACGTAATGTTTGAATTAAAATAATAGCAATTAAAATTCTTAATCCAAGTAAAATGTATTTCTTCATAATTATTCAGTTTTATTCTATTAATGGAATTATTTAGTAAATTATTTTTATCAGTTGAATCAATGCTACAATTAACAATAGGCTTCCTATTACCTTATTGATTGTTGCAGTAATTCCTTTTACTTTCATTTTTAGTAGATTACTACATTTCCCATATCCATATAAAGTTAATGATTTGCCTATAAATGCCCCTAAAAAGAATAAAAACAGTAATGATATTGCAGTTTCTAGCTGTAAAGGAATCATTTTTGTGCTTAAAAAGGATATCACTAACAACCAATAAATTAAAACCGTTGGGTTAAATAATCCCAATAAAAAACCAAGTACTTCTTTTGATAGTTGAACTTTATTTTTAGTTACAATACATTCTCCATTTTCATCTTTAATACAGTTTTTCTTTCCGAAAATTAATACCAGTCCAAGTACAAATAGTACTAAAACTATTATATATTCTAACCAACTGTTTTTGGTAATAAACCCTTGAATTGATTTATAATAACAAATTGCAAAAAATATTAATACTAACTCTCCTATTGCAGCAGGGAATACAATTTTCAAAGCACTTGATATGTTTTCCTTAATTGTTGTATTTATCACAGCTACATTAACTGTGCCTAATGGTAATGCCCCTATAATAGCAACTAATAAACCGGTAAAAAAGTAAAGAATAAAATTCATAGCTCATTGGTTGAAACTAAATTTGATTCCTTACAAAAGAGTTTTCATTATTTATTTTAAAACAGTAGCTACGCTATTTTTTAAAGTTGGCAATACATCTGTCAGAAACCATTTATTTTTTGCTTGCCAAATATTATTTCTTGGCGATGGATGTGGTAATACAAAAAATTTAGGTAAATAATCTCCAAAATTAAACACCGTTTCTGTAAGTGTATTTCTGGTAGTATCTTTTAAATAATAATCTTGAGCATACTTCCCTATTAATAACACCAATACATCGCCCTCAATTTTATCTAATAATTGTTGATGCCACAATGGTGCACATTCTTTACGAGGTGGCAAATCACCAGTTTTACCTTTTCCAGGATAACAAAATCCCATTGGAATAATGGCTACTTTATCAGCATCATAAAAATCTTCTGAACTAATTCCCATCCACTCTCTTAAATTCTTACCGCTTTTATCATCCCAAGGAATTCCTGATTTGTGTACTACGCTCCCTGGAGCTTGTCCAATAATAATAATTTTACTTGTAGTACTAGCCGCAACAACTGGTCGAGGTCCAAATTCTAAAAAAGAAGCACATTCAGTACAATTCTTAATTTGATTTAATAACTGCTTCATAAAATTTTATTTATTCTTAATTATATAGACGAATCTGAAGATTATCCTTTCATAAATATAGTAAATTTCTGTACTTTGCATATTCATAAATTCAAACTATCTAAGTGAAAGTCTGTATAGCAGAAAAACCAAGTGTTGCCCGTGAAATTGCTACTGTATTAGGAGCAAATACTAAACGCAATGGATATTTTGAAGGAAATGGATATCTGGTTACCTATACATTCGGACATTTATGTACACTATTTGAACCAAATGATTATAAGCCATATTGGAAAAGCTGGGATTTGAATAACCTACCAATGCTACCTACCAAGTTTAAAACCAAAGTAGTTGCTAATGAAGGGATTCAAAAGCAGTTCAATATTGTAAAAAGTTTATTTGATAAAGCTACTGTTATTATTAATTGTGGCGATGCTGGACAAGAAGGAGAATTGATACAACGCTGGGTTATTGATCAAGCTGGATACACAGGTCCTATAAAACGTTTATGGATATCTTCCTTAACAACAGAAGCCATCAAAGAAGGGTTTAAAAACTTGAAACCTTCAGAAGATTATGATAATTTGTATTACGCAGGGTTTTCTAGAGCAATTGGAGACTGGTTATTAGGGATGAATGCCACTAGATTGTACACCGTTAAACATGGTGGTTACAAACAAGTATTATCAGTAGGAAGAGTACAAACTCCTACTTTAGCTATGGTTGTTGCTCGTTTTAAAGAGATAGAAAACTTCAAGCCTCAAGCCTATTGGGAATTACAAACACTTTACAGAGATACTTTATTTAATTGTGAAGAAGGACGTTTTTTAGAAAAGTCAGCAGGTGAATTATTTGCGAATAAAGTTCAGGAAAGTGATTTTGAAATAGTTTCTATTACTAAAAAAGAAGGAAAGGAATACGCTCCTAAATTATTCGATTTAACTGGTTTACAAGTATATTGTAATACTAAATACGGATTTTCAGCTGATGAAACTCTAAAGATCGTTCAGAAATTATATGAACAGAAAGTAGTAACTTATCCAAGAGTTGATACTACATTTTTACCAAACGATGTGTATCCGAAAATAGCAGGTATACTAGGTAACTTAACAAATTACAGCAATTTAACACAACCATTACTCGGTAAGAAAATAAAAAAATCTTCTAAAGTTTTTAATGATAAAAAAGTAACCGATCACCATGCTATTATTCCTACAGGAGTTCAAAATAACCTGCAATACAATCAGCAACAAGTATATGACATCATAACAAAACGCTTTATTGCAGTATTTTATGACGAATGTAAAGTAGCTAATACTAATGTTATTGGAAAAGCTGATACAGTAACTTTTAAAACTACAGGAAAAGAAATATTAGAAAAAGGATGGCGAGTAGTTTTCGAACGTCCAGACTCATCAACTAAACGAGAAACAGGAATACTCCCTAGTTTTACGAAAGGAGAAAAAGGTGCGCACTCCCCTTCTTTCCTTGAGAAAGAGACAAAACCTCCGAAGCAATTTACAGAAGCTACTTTATTAAGAGCTATGGAAACTGCAGGGAAACAAGTAGATGATGATGAAGTGAGAGAGTTGATGAAAGATAACGGTATTGGACGTCCTTCTACTCGAGCGAATATTATAGAAACTCTATTTAGAAGAAAATATATTGAGCGCAATAAGAAACAAGTTTTACCAACCTCTACAGGTATTAAATTAATTGATACTATTCAGAATACTTTATTGAAGTCTGCTGAAATGACTGGTTTATGGGAAAAACAGTTGAAAGAAATTGAAAAAGGAAATTACAATGCTGGAACCTTTATCAATAATATGAAAAAAATGGTAGATCAATTGGTATATGAGGTGCGATCAGAAAGCACTAGAGCCAACATTTCATCTGCTACAATATCAAGTTCAAAAAGCATTAAAAAGAAAACAACTAAAAATAACTCAACAGATATATCAAAAATTGATTGTCCAAAATGTAAACAAGGAAATATTTTAAAAGGATCTTCCGCTTTTGGTTGTAGTGCATACAAAAACGGATGTGATTTTAAAGCTCCATTTAATTTCTTAGCCAAGAAATTATCTGAAAAACAATTGATTAGGCTACTTACTAAAGGAGCTACTGTAAATTTAAAAGGATTCAAAACTGAACAAGGAACAACAGCTGAAGGTATTATTAAATTTAATGATCATTTTGAATATCTATTAGAAGAAAAACATGTCAAAGTGACTAGTACTCCAGATGTATTGAAATGCCCAAAATGTAAAAAAGGGACTATATTAAAAGGAAAAACAGCATACGGTTGTAGTAATTACACCAGTGGATGTGATTTTAAGTTCCTCTTTGAAACTATAAAACAACAAGCAGGAAACAAACCACTAACAAAGGAGTTAGTGTATAATATATTGAATGGAAACAAGTAATACTACTACACATAAACATTATGCTATTTGTAAACCATATGGATTTATAAGTCAGTTTATCACCAACGAGCAGAAAAAGAAAAAGAATCATAAATTTCTAGGAGAATTATCCATTTTCCCTGAAGGAACTATGGCAATTGGTAGGTTGGATAGAGATTCTGAAGGATTACTGTTATTAACTACTGATGGAAAAAAGAGCTATTTTATATTAAGTAGTAAAGTTGAAAAAGAATATCACGTTCAAGTAGATGGCATTATTACAAGTGATGCTATTGAATTATTAAAGCAAGGAATAGTCATTACGGTTGATGGGGCTGACTATACTACTAAACCCTGTAAAGTAAGCGCCATAGAAAAAGACGCATCACTATTACCAACACGATCAAAAAAAATACGTGATGAGCGTCATGGACCTACAAGTTGGGTATCCATAACTTTACGAGAAGGGAAATTCCGACAAGTACGTAAAATGACTGCCGCAGCTAATTTTCCTACTTTACGCTTGATACGTGCACGAATTGGTAAAATTCATTTAAACACAATGCAAGCCGGAGAAGTTATTGAATTAGATGAAAATTTCGAAATATAACTGCACCAAAACTTTTAAAACGAGTATTTTTGCCTTCAACTAATACCTTTATAATGCAAGTATCAGAATATCAAGCTCAATTACTTCCTACTCTAAAAAAATATTTTGGATACGATAGTTTTCGTTCGGAACAACAGGAAATAATTGAATCGGTACTTTCTAAAAAGGATAACCTAGTTATTATGCCTACTGGTGGGGGAAAATCTATTTGTTTTCAGCTTCCCGCTATATTATTTAAAGGTGTTACGCTTGTCGTTTCTCCCTTAATAGCCTTAATGAAGGATCAAGTAGACGGTTTAAGTGCTAATGGTATCCCTGCTAATTATTTTAATAGTAGCCAGGATAGTAATGAACATCAACAAATTTTTGAGGACATACATAATTCTAAAATCAAATTATTATATGTTGCTCCAGAAAGCTTATCACAATTAGAACATATTGTTAATGAGCAATATATAAGTTGCATTGCAATTGATGAAGCACATTGTATTTCATCATGGGGTCATGATTTCAGACCATCATATCAGCAATTAGGTTTTTTAAAGGCTAAATTACCAAATACACCAATAATAGCATTAACAGCGACAGCTGACAAAGCCACACGTGAGGATATTATTAACCAATTGCGTATACCGCATGCACAACAATCTATTTCTTCTTTTGATAGAAAAAATATAGAGCTTGAGGTCAGGCCTGCAAATGATAGAGTTTCTCAAATTATAAAATTTATACGCAGTAAACCTAATGAAGCTGGTATTGTGTATTGTTTAAGCAGAAAATCTACTGAACAATTAGCTGAAAAATTACAATTAAACGGAATTAAAGCTGCTACGTATCACGCTGGTTTAACTTTTGAAAAACGTAATAAATCACAGGAAGATTTTATTTTTGATAAAACACAAGTAGTTTGTGCTACTGTTGCTTTTGGAATGGGTATTGATAAATCTAATGTTCGTTGGGTGATACATTATAATATGCCTAAAAACATAGAAGGTTATTATCAGGAAATTGGACGTTCAGGTAGAGATGGTTTACAAGCTAATGCCCTACTCTTTCATAGTTATGCTGATGTTATTCAATTGCGAAAATTCGCTGAAGGTGCTAGTAATTTTGAAGTTCAGGTAGCAAAATTAGACAGAATGAAACAATTTTCAGAGGCAACTACATGTAGAAGGAAAATTTTACTAAGTTATTTTGGAGAATTACTTTCAGAGAATTGTGGTAATTGTGATGTATGTAAAAATCCGCCTGAGTTTTTTAACGGAACTATCATAGCACAAAAGGCACTTTCTACAATAACAAGGTTAAAAGAATCTGAAGCTTCAGGTATTGTTATAGATGTATTACGAGGTGCACGAAATGCAACTATTGTAGATAAAAAATATGATACAATTAAAACGCATGGTATCGGAAACGATATTTCTTGGAAGGACTGGCAACAATATATAATTCAGCTAATTAATCAAGGGTATTGTGAGATAGCTTTTCATAAGAATAATGCATTACAACTCACTGAGTTTTCAAAGAAAGTATTGTTTGAAAGTGAATTAGTTAATCTAACAAAACCAGCTATTGTTACTGAAAAGGCAACTAAAAAGAAAGCTGTCAAAAAACCTACTTCAAACACGCTGTTTGAACGCTTACGTAAATTACGCCATTCTATTGCTTTGGAAGAAGATATTCCTGCATACCTAGTATTTAACGATGCTACTTTAAAAGATATTGAACAAAATCGTCCAATGTCTGATGAAGAGTTTTTAGAAATAAGTGGTGTTGGACAACGTAAACTAGAAGTATACGGTACAGCGTTTATAAATGAAGTAATAGCTTTTACTAAAGAAAAAAAAGTAACTAAGAATAAAAGTGATACCCATAAAGTTACTTATGAATTATATCAAGAAGGTTTAAGTATTGATGAAATTGCAGAAAAAAGGAAGTTAACAACAACTACCATCTTTTCACATATTGCAAAATTATATACTGATGGAAAAGATATTAATATTGACGAATTAGTAAGTAAAAGTGAGGTTGATTCTGTTAGACAAGCAAAAAAAGAATTAGATAGTCCAAATGCACTAAGGCCTTATTTTGAACATTTTAATGAGCAATTAGATTACTTTAAAATTCGTTTAGCGTTAAGTGTTATTTCTAAAGAATAATATTATCAATATCACTTACCAATTATTAAACATTATCGCTTTTCCAAACAATCCCCCTATCTACACGTAATCTTACCACTACTGAATATCAAGTGATTATAACGTTAAATGTTAAAAAATGTTAAAATAGTACTTTGTTTTGCATAGTACTGTAACAAAATTGTTTTTTGAGCGTCTATTAGGTATATAACAATTAAAATCAATCATTATGGCTACTACAACAAACAATCAAATCACTCACAAATTAAGCACTACTAAAGCAAATATTTGGAACTCAAAAAGGCGTTACAGATAATTAACTAATCATCAATCAAAAAAAATCAATCATTATGGCAACTACAACAAATAATCAAATTACTCACAAATTAAGCACTACTAAGGCAAATATTTGGAACTCAAAAAGACGTTATAGATAATTAACTAATCATCAATCAAAAAAAATCAATCATTATGGCAACTACAACAAATAATCAAATTACTCACAAATTAAGTACGACCAAGGCAAATATTTGGAACTCAAAAAGACGTTATAGATAATTAACTAATCATCAATCAAAAAAAATAAATCATTATGGCTACTACAACAAATAATCAAATCACACACAAATTAAGTACGACCAAGGCAAATATTTGGAACTCAAAAAGACGTTATAGATAGACAATTAATCAATAAAATACTGAACTATGAAAACTATTCTAAAGCTTCAAAAAAAAATGAACAGAATTGCAAATAAGCAATTAAAAATTAAATACTACCCAGAAATATTTTATAATTATGAAAACCAACTTTATACTGGTGCGAACACCAGAGTTAGATAAATTATATTTATCTAAACAAAAAAAGGTCTGATATATTAAAAATAATATATCAGACCTTTTTAAATAATAGTTATAAACCCTATTTCTTCTCCTCTTTTTTAGGCATTGGACCTCTTAAATGAATAACCAATCCGTTTAAGAAATTACGTAAAATCTGGTCACCACATTCCATGTATTTATCATGTTCTTCATTTCTAAAGAATGCTCCTAATTCACTTTTTGAAACTTTAAAATCTACTAAAGCACAAATTTCTACAATATCAGTATCACGTAATTTGTGTGCTACTCTTAACTTTTTAAAGATGTCGTTATTTGTTAATCCCATATTCTTACTATTTTAGTGTTTAAAAAAGTGTCCTTTTTTAAGCTAATGTTGCTTCTTTAAATTTAATTCCCAATTCTTTTTGAATCTCGTACACACGCTCTAATTCAACTGGTAGAATAAAAGCTACAGAAACCCCCTTTTTTCCAGCTCTTGCAGTTCTACCACTTCTATGCGTGTAATATTCTAACTGTTGTGGTAATTGATGGTGAATTACAAAAGATAAATTATTTACATCAATTCCTCTTGCAGAAACATCTGTAGATATCATTACCTGAATAACTTCCTTCTTGAAAGCACGCATTACTTTATCACGTTCTTTCTGTTGCATATCACCTTCTAAAGCACCTACCGAAAATCCTTCTTCAGTTAATTCTTTAGCTAATGCTTGGGTACCTAACTTAGTTTTACAAAATATAATCCCTCTACCTGCGTCTTCTTTTCCTAAATACGCAATGATATCAGAAGTTTTTTCTTTTATCGTTGTTTTAATATACTGATGAGAAATATTGGCATTTACCAAAGAGTTTTCATTTACTGCTATTCTAGCAGCATCATCAGACATGTATGTTTTAATAATACGTTTAATTCCTTCTGGCATTGTAGCAGAAAATAACCATGTATTTTTTTTAGCTCCAGTATGTGTAAGGATAGTATCTAATTCTTGTTTGAATCCCATACTTAACATTTCATCAGCTTCATCTAAAACAACAGTTTTAACTTGTTTTAAATTTATAGTACCTCTATTGATCATGTCAATTAATCTACCAGGAGTTGCTACAATTACATGCGTAGTTCTCTCTAAGTTTTTTAATTGTTTATCAATTTTTTCACCACCATATACAGCTTCTAAAAATATTTTATTCTCAGCGTGTTTTGTAAACTTAAATAGTTGTTTTTTAATTTGCTGAACTAATTCACGAGTAGGAGATAAAATTAACGCTTGTACTTCATTACTAGAAGTATCAATATGTTGTAATACTGGAATACCAAAAGCAGCAGTTTTACCCGTTCCTGTTTGCGCTAAACCAATAAAATCAGTTTTTGATTTTAATAATAATGGAATTCCCTTTTCTTGAATTTCCGTAGGAGTAGTAATATTTAACTCTTTCAAAGATTTTACAATATCTTTTCGTACTCCTAAATGTGTAAATGTTGACATACTTTTGCTTCTATTGGCGGCAAATATACGGTTAATTAACAAGATATTCTTCTAAATATTCACTATGACCATTATAATTGTTAAAAGGTTTTATTTTCGTATTAATCGCAGTATTTTTGTGCTAGAGCTTTACTTTTTATGAGAGAAATAACACACTTACTATTTGACATTTTAGTTTCTGAAGGGATTAATACTACTGTAGCTACATACATTAATATGTTTGTATTACTTATTATATTACTAGCAATTGTATTCATTATTGATTTCATTACTCGAAAAGTATTAATAGCTACTTTTAGTCGTTTTGCTACAAAGTCTAAAACTAGTTTTGATGATATGTTAATATCAAACAAAGCTCCTAGAAATATCGCTCATATTGTTCCATTATTACTAGCGATAGAATTTACTCCGTTTGTTTTATCAGACTTCCCATATACTAAAGGAGTTACACAAAAAGCGCTTTTAGTTTTTGGAGTAATACTTACTTTATGGGTTGCTAGAAGTGTTTTGAATACCCTAAAGGATTATTTTAAAACCTTACCACGATTAAGTGATAAACCAATTGATAGTTACATACAAGTATTTATGATATTTGCCTGGGCTTTTGGTTTAATCTCAGTTTTCGGAATAGTATTAAATTTCACCTTTATTAATTTCTTCTCTACTATTGGTGCTGCTTCGGCAATTATAATATTAATTTTTAGAGATACTATTTTAGGTTTTGTAGCCAGTATTCAAGTATCTATTAATGATATGGTACGTATTGGTGATTGGATAACTTTTGAAAAATACGGTGCTGATGGTGATGTTGTAGAAATTAACTTATCTACTGTTAAAGTTCAAAATTTTGATAAAACTATTACAACAATACCTACTTATGCTCTAATTTCTGATTCTTTTAAGAATTGGAGAGGAATGACAAACTCAGACGGTAGGCGGATTAAACGAGCTTTAAATATTAAGCTTAATAGTGTGAAATATTTATCTGCAACCGATTTAGAAAACTATTCTAAAATAGATATCATCTCAACTTATCTTGAAAATAGAAGTAATAAAATTGATGCTTATAATACTGATAACAAAATTGATAAATCACTCTTGTTAAATGGAAGGAACTTAACTAATATTGGTTTGTTCCGTAAATACGCAGAAACATATTTACAAAATCATTCTGCTATCAATAAGGATATGATGATTATGGCTAGGCAGTTAGCTCCTACTTCTCAAGGTATACCTATAGAAATTTATGCGTTTAGCACAGATAAACGTTGGGAAAACTACGAATATATTATGGCTGACATATTTGATCATCTAATTGCAGCAGTTCCGTATTTTGAATTGGAATTGTTTGAACTTCCTAATAATGGAAATTTTCAAATTTAGTAAAAATCACTTTTTTTTAAATACAAATTCAACTCTTCTATTTTCTGACTTTAAATTATTTTTGGGCTGAGTAGCTCCTACTCCTTTTGTTATAATTCTTGAAGCATCAATATTCTTTATTTTTAAATAATTTGCTACAGATTTCGCTCTCTTAATTGACAATAATCTATTGTAATCAAAAGTACCTGTATCATCAGTATGACCAATAATTTCAATTTTTAAATCATCATGTTTTAATAATTGAATTACAATGCTATCTAGTAACTCAAATGACTCATCTCCTTCTATCTTATCTGAGGAAATCTCAAATCTAATATTAAAATCTACTGAAATTTGATCATCAATTTCATTTAACTTATCAGCTAAAGTTCTCTTCTTTCCTATACTTCTTAATGAATTTGCCTCTAAAAATATTGCTGAATCATATAATTGATCACCAACGTCACTAATCCCTAATTTAAAATGATATTTAACATCAGGAATTACTTTAATAGTAGCATTTAATAATTTTGTAAGTCCATCATATTGAAAAGTAAACGGTAATTCTAATTTTGCTATATCTTCTCTATACTTATTCATGGTTTCTTTATTCCAAGGTATGTTTGGTATATAATATTCGCTATTAGTTTTATGGTTGATAAAGTCTACTGTTATTGGAGTATTTTTATCACCATTTAAAACAGCAATGTTTTCCGAAGTATTAGTTAAGGTATTAGTTACTAAAAAGATAAAAATATCATTTACATTTTTATTTATATACTCCGGATATTCTTCAGAAGCGAAGAAAAAATTAAATTGAATTTGATCCGTAGCTGAAATTAAATCAAATTCAAACAAAGCGGTATCATAACAGCCTTTATTACCTGATATTCTGTTTATATCAGGATCACTCATAAAATTCACCTTTGTGCTTTTTTGTGTATCGGTATTAGGTCCAATGGCATTTTTCACATAACCATTGCTCATAATAATTCCTTCTGGTATAATATCATTATAATCTAATTTGCAATTGAATTTTCCAAATGCATTAGGACTACCTTTAATTGATAAATTGCTTACAATAATATTTTCAGTATCACCAAGTAATACTCCCATTAACTCCTCTGCAGTTATTGCTTCTTTTATTTTAAGTTGACCTTGTGAAAATTGAGTAAAAAAGAATAGGCAAATACATATGTATTTACTTTTGAATTGTATCATAAATTAATTCACCTTTTTAGGTTTAAAAACTCTAACAATACTTGGCGGGTATTTTTCTAGAAGATTTGCTGGCCTTATTGGTCTTTTCTCAAAACCACCACCGCAATTTGGGCAGATGTGGTTAAATACATCAGTAACACAGTCAGTACAAAAAGTACATTCAAAAGTACATATTAACGCTTCAGTAGACTCGTTTGGTAAGTCTTTATTACAATGTTCACAATTTGGTCTTATCTCTAACATTTATTATTGCTCTTTTAAAATAACCATGGTTGCTTTTCCTGAAGAGTATAAATTCCATTTTTGATTAGTGATAGTTTTACCTTCATGATCCAATACCATAAAATGTCCCGTATTTGGTGAAGCAGTCCCCTCATTAATAGCAATTACATCAATGCGATTTAAACCATCAACTAGATCAATATTGATTCCTTTAAAATAGCCCCCTAAACGCAAATTATTTTCTACAACAACATCATTAACTATAATACGTACATAATCACCATCCACACTTCCAAAATCTCTACATTGCAAGCCTAAATAACTACTCTTCGTTTTAAAATCTCCTAAATATTGATCATACTTAGCAGATGCTTTCATTTTACTTTCATCCCACTTTTTCTGTAACTCTTCCCCAGCATCTAGTAAATCAGATTTCTGATCCATATAAAATGGTTTAGGTTCAGTTAACGGATTGTTTAAATCTACCGTTGGTAAATTTGGTTTAATAAGCAAAGGATTTGGTTTTAGCGGATTTGGTTTTTTCTTATCTGCTGGAATAGCAATTCCATTTTTTGTACTTGAGTCCAACCCTACTTGCGCATACAACGAAGTAGAAAACAAAAAACACAGCATAAGAAGTACTTTCATAGTCAAATTTATTCAGGTTATAAAACTAACTTAAAACAATCAAATACAATGCCATTTAACAGTTTTATAACTTCATAGTAAAAGCGCAAAAAGTTATGAGTTAAAACACACATTTTTCATTCAATACCTCCCTATAGCTATCGAGGCTCAAGTAATTAAACCCACTAATTGATTAAAATATTGAATTATCAACCGTTTCATTCTCCTTGAAAAGTGAATGGCTATCATCTAAATGGATAAGTTTCTTTAACCCAAATCGTGGTTCACTCCTACGCCAATAGCTACTATTAGGGTTATATACCTGATATTCTGTAGCAATTAATTTAGATAACTTTTGTGATATTAATGTTCTGTAAGTTCTGGTACTTGAGTTGATATAATAATCGAATTTTCTATATCCTAAAAACTCTTCAAACTCTTTATGAAACTTCAGGTCCCACCAACCATACAGCCATAAACCAAATTTTGTCTGCTCTTTTATGTTTCTACGAAACAAGTAATGCAATGAGTTTTGAAAAGGCACTGGAATATACAATGTTACTTCATAAGCTAATGATTCATCAGAAGTTATTTCTTCCATTAACTTTGGAAAATTAGTTTTAAATACCTCAAAATTACCAATTAAGGGTTTTAAGCTTTTAAACCCATCGTCATAATCAAATTCATTATGGTGTGGTGATTCTAAAACAAACAATACTTTTTTATAATTTAATTCGTCCTTTCTCTTAAAATGCACTTTCCCTTTATGTATGCAAAAAGTCCAGTTCTTAACTAAGTGTTCCTGTCGGAAGAACTTACTTTTAATAACAATAAAATTATTTTCAACTATAAAAAAACGTTCATCAATTTTAGTTTCATCAATGTATCCTACTTCTTGTTCAGTAATACTAGTAATACGTTGTCCTTTTCTGTTATATAAAGGGATGTTTTTTATTGTTTGCATCTGAGTTAGTTTGTAAGAATGTTTTATAATGCGAATTTAATAAAAACTATTACTCTCTTAAGAATAATAGTTTTTTCTATCAATTACTTACCAACATAACGTGGCTCATCAAAAAGAAACCTATATACATGTGTTTCAGTAAGTTATATTCGTGCCCTGTAATTAACCTATGTTAAATACTCACCACAAAATACTATAAAATCACAACAAAATTGATTGACGAATCTATTAAGAACCTATTTTTGGCCAATATAAATACGCTTAACCTACTAAAAAACAACTCATTACCCATAAATCTTACTATTATGAAAAACACACTACTCTTATTATTATTATTCTTTATTCATTTTGGTTATTCACAAACTACAACAGTGAACTATACTGCATTGAACGAAAATATCTCAAACCCTGAGCGAGGTATTTATCATCATACAGAAACACAATCATCTAATTATTCTAGTCTATCAGTTAGTCAACTTGAAAACTGGAGAGAGAATGAAAACATTACCTTAATTTTAAGGTTGTTTTATTTGAAAGATTTTATCAACTCTCCTATTCCACAATCATATTTAAATAATATGCAAGCTGATTTTGATATAATTAGACAAGCTGGTGTAAAATGTATTGTACGTTTTGCTTATTCAAATAATACAAACGGTGCATATGATGCGAATAAAGCTCAAATGTTAACACATATTAGTCAAGTTTCTCCGTATTTAAAAAACAACTCTGATGTAATATCTGTAGTACAAGCCGGTTTTATTGGTGTTTGGGGAGAATGGTATTATACAGATCATTTTGGAATACAACCTAATAATAATGATTATATCAACAGAAAAGAGATTGTTGAAGCTTTATTAGATGCGGTGTCTACGGATAGAATGATTCAGTTACGAACACCAAAATTTAAGCGCACAATGTACACCACAAATGCTCTTACAGAAAATGATTCATTTGATGAAACTAATATTTCAAGAATTGGACATCATAATGATTGTTTTCTTGCATCTCCTGATGATTTAGGTACTTATGATAATCAAAATATTGAATATCCTTACTTATCACAAGAAACAAATTATACACCAATGGGTGGAGAAACATGTGAGCAAAACTTGCCTCGTTCTGGATGTACTACAGCAGTTGATGAAATGGAACAGTTTCATTGGTCATATTTAAATGCTGATTACCACCCAAATGTTATGAATGATTTTTCTAATGGTGGATGTATGGAGACTATTACAAACCGATTAGGGTATAGATTAGAGCTAAAATCTGGAGACTTTCCAGTAACAGTAAGTAATGACTTAAATATTGATATAACTTTATATAATAAAGGTTTTGCATCGTTATACAATCCAAGAACAGCATATATTGTATTAAGAAATAGTAGCACTAATGACGAATATCGTGTAGCTTTAACTACTGATCCAAGAACATGGTTAGCTAGTAGTTCTGAAATTAATTTGAATGAAACTTTATCACTTCCCAATACAATTATTGACGGGGATTATAAATTATTTTTGCACCTTCCAGATGCAGAGTATGTATTAAGTACAAGACCTGAATATGCTGTAAGATTTGCTAATCAAAACACATGGGAAAATAATACAGGTTATAATGATTTAAAAACAACGATAACTGTTAACAACGAAGTATTAGCTATAAATGACCATGAAATCAATGGATTTAAAGTTTACCCAATTCCTGCAAATGATAGTGTAATTCTAAAATTAAATAATATTAATGAATATAACATTTCTTTATATAATACTATCGGTCAAAAAGTAAATACTACGTCTGTTAAAGAAGACAATAATACATTGCGTTTACATACAGATCGTTTAGATAATGGTATTTATATTTTAAAAATTGAAAATGATACTGCTAAAACTTCTAAAAGAATTGTTGTGAATCATTAAACCCATGCAAAATACATTCATAATAAAAAGAGGTTTCATATTAAATGAAATCTCTTTTTATTTGAAATTATATTTCAACCCAAAACTAAATCTATTAGAATAATATTCTGACTGTATATAATATTCAAATGAAGCCTGGAATAAATAATATTTTAAAACTCTAATAGATGTTTGCCCAGTAAATCTTGAAAAATTATCAGAATAATCATCTATAAAATGTGCTGCTTCAGTTGAAAACATAATTTTTGATTGATTATCAATCCCATATGTTAAACCAACTCCTCCTCCACCATATAATCTATTATTTAATACCCAATACGGATATCCGCTTGGCCTATTTTTTGTTCCTGCAGAATATTCACTTTCTAAGTAAGGATACACTTTTAATAATGGGTTTTTTATGATATTATATAGTACTTTACCCGATAGTGACGCGCTTAAAACATCGTCGGTGTAATAATTGGTTTCAAAATTACCTATTACTGAAAATGCTTTAATAAAATGTTTTTCATAATAAGCCCCAAGTTTATTCCGGTATATTCCTTTACTATGCCCAACTCCGTTTTTAACAGGATATAGATTAAATGCAAGTGAAGAATAGCTAGTTGATTTTGATTTACTAACCCCCAAACCAAATTGAAAAAACATTTTATTTACATTATCTTTTTCTATTCTTACTGTTGACCAATACTGCAATTTATCATATGAAAAAGGATTGTTAATTTGATATTGCAAACCATACAAATCTCTATCTATATTATCAAAGTCAATAATTTCTATATCTAATGCATAGATATTACTATTTGATAATGATACGCCATGCGAATACCCTTTTTTATCTTTAATTGTATAAGTTAGTACTTTTTCAAAAGATGTGTTGTTTGATCTGTCACTCGCTATTACTCCTTGAAGAGTAATAAAATTTGAGTTTTTTATTCTGTGTTGTGTTATTAAACTGTCCTTTATTTCTGGATTAAATAACTCAGACTGGGTTAATATTAAATCGTTTTGCACTTCATTATTTACATATTTAACATCTTGGTTAAGCATTTTTTTAAGCTCTTTTTTCCCTTCATATCCTTCTGCTATAGTATTGGAAACTACCCAAGATTTTTTAAATTCACCATTATTATGATAAATATATGCCATTGCTGACTTTGCTTTATTGTCGTTGGGATTAGATATTACATGTGCCTTATATTCTTTCTCAATTTTGTCATAATCCCCTAGAGTATTTAACCAATCTAATTTAATGGCAAATGGAATATCGCTTGAGATATTAGCCCATTTATATGCTTTTTCAGTATCTCCTTTCTCATAATAAAACCAAGCAACTTCTGTTGCTATATCACTATATTCTTTTGAAGGAGTTATTGCATTTAGCAATTTATATACATCTGTTTTATCACTCCACAAAATATGTTTTACATAGTTATTTATATTTGTTGAGCTTTCTGATAATTCAGTAATACGCTTTAAGTAGTTTGCTATACGTTTAGAATTACTTTTTGTATTATAATGTTTTACATATTTATGCAACAACTTAACATTATTAGAATCAAGTTTTATTTGCTCTAACGCCCATTTTTCTTTAATTTTTTCTGTTGGATACCAAGAAATTTTAGCCAATTTATCTGCATACATTGCAGTAGTTAATTTCGGTTGTAATTGATGAAAAGAATCTAAATTTTTCCATACCACTTCACTCTTGTCTTTCCAATTATTCAACCTTGCAAAACGATTCCAATAAGTGGTATCAATAACTTTATTCAAAAACATTTGTTCTTTTAAAAACTTCATTTCCTTTACAAACTCTTCTTCTTCATTATATTCATCTTTTACAATAAAAGTGTCATCATTCATACTTTTCTGCTCCTCTAAATATTCGGTGTATTTTTTGTAAACTAAGTGACTTGCATAAGTATTTTCATCATTTAATAAAGGTTTTATATTAGGAAGTGTAATACCTGGTAGCTTTGTAGTAGCGTTAATTAAATAACCATTTAACAAAGGGGTTTTACTGTAAGTAATTTTATTGTTTTTTAAAAAAGTTTCTATTTCTCGTAAATTACTATTACTTGTATATGCAAACCAATAATGCATAAGTAAATTACTTTCCCCTTTCTTTTTTACAGTATATAATTCATTAATTTCTTGATGATAATAGCTGGATGATCTCCAATTATTAACAATTTCTGCAGCATCAGAAGCTTTTAAAAATCTACTTTTCGGAAATGTTTTTTTATGAGACGCTAATATATTTCTAAACCTTGGATATAAACCTGGACTACCATCTTTAGAAGTATGCCAACCTAATCCTAAAGCGTTTCTATATCCATAATTTCCAGCAGTTTTTTTATTACTAGCATCTTTAATTTGAAAAACATCATCTGGATGTACAAAATGTGTCCAAATTCCCGTAAATAAGTATAGTGACTCCTTAGTAAACTGCTTTTGATTGTCTAACAAATATTCAAAGGTTACTCTTGGATAATCAAATAACTTTTTATTATAAGGATCAATATCAAACTCTCTACCTGCTCCTTCATGAACAGATCCAAAATAACTACTACTCATATATTTTATACTTGGCATACCTTGTTTAAGCTTAGCTAATCCCATACTATCAATCATATTTGATGGAGGTATATAAGTAACTGCTAAATCTCCATAATTATCTACTTTCCATTTTTTAATTACAGTTTTCAATGCTGTAGTAATATGGGCAGTGTTTTTCCAATCAGATTTTTGTAGCGACACATGATTATATCCGTGAAACCCGAGTTCGTGATTGTTTTTTAGCGCATTATGTGTGAGCCAATTACTTAATGATACATTTGTTGGTTCTTTTATATTCCTATCCCATTCTGAAAATATAAATGGTGGAGTAATATTTGTACTGTAGTCAAAAGTAATTCCTGTTGTATAATTTATATCAAACTCTTTTGATAGCTTTAACATGTCAGGCCACCATACTTTATCTACAAATTCTGACATAGAAATCCCCATTTCAGAGGCTATAGGTTCTTTCATTATATTATAAACAGGAGATGGAAAATCATCTAAATATATTGTACTTACATTAGCAATTGGGTACGGAACTCCTTCTAAACCAGACAATAAAATTGAGAATACCAAACCTCTCATATTTTTATCAATCATCATAGTAGAATTTAGAAAAACAACTTTTCCTTCACCTATATAGTTTTCCATTACAACAGGGTATTTAGCGTCATTAGCTGCTACAATTAACGGTATGACAGTGTTGTTAAAACTAGTAGCTTTTAAACCTTGATGATTAAAGTTAATGTTATTTGTTTTTCCTTTATGATTAGGAAGCATTGTTGAAATAAATTTAAATCCTGCCGCATTGTAATCAACCTCATGAACTTTATTTAACTGTAAGCCATACATATAATTTAACCGATCATCCTCAACAATTGAGGATAAAAACAAAGTACCTCCTCTTGAAATAAAATTTAGTAATTCCTTAATAGCATTGTCGTTTAATGCTTTCGTATTATTTATACATATAACACGAGTACTAGTTGCTATCTTAAAGTTTGAACTATTCCATTGTTTACTATTTGACTTTTTAAAAGGAATTTTAGCGTAGCCACATACTTTTTTAATATGATTACTATAGTTTTTACCTAGTTGATCATTATCACCAATAATAAATTCGACTAAAGGAGAGGTTTTTAAAAAATAATTTGATGCAGGTTTTACATCTTTATTTTTTGTTTTACTAAAATATTTATGAGATTTATTTGTCTGTTTTTTTTCAAAAAAACTATCATTATATAACTCATTATCGGCGCAACTGAATAACAATAATGCTAAAAAAATTATTGTGTTTACTTTAATGTTTTTGTTTTCTCTTCTCATATTACTAAACTTATTATAAGGTTTGGTAAAATTATATTTGAATGTATTAATCTCCTTTTAAGTTATGTAAGAGATTATTTACATTCAATTTATTTCAATATGAGTAGGTATTCTTGGGTTATTATTACTTCATTAAGTTATTGAATATTAAAAATTAAATCAACCACTTTACTTGACTTAGGTTTATTAATAATTTCAAATACTTTTATAGTTTCTGATTCATAAAAAACAGTTGTTTTTCTTCCTTTCTGTTTTAATTTACCTAGTAATTCTTTGGTTTTATTAGAGTCTTTTATATTTTCTACTGTATTTTGTTTTATTCCGTTTTTATAAATAAAAACAAGAACTGTTTGTGGTAATGTATATTCAGGGTATATTTTTAATATTTCACTATCATTTTTATGTGTCTGATATATTGAATCCCTTTTCATGTAGTCTGTATTAAAATTTTCATAACTTATAAAAAAGTGTTTTTGCTCACTAAATAATTGTGCTTTATTATTATTTACCACAGCATATGTATACGGTAGATAGTCACTATTTATATCATCATATACTTCTAATATTTCTTTTGAATTATTTTTCACTTCTGAAATAACAAATAGTACTTTATGCCGTGAAGAGTAACAACCATAAGATAGCATTAGCAATAGTAAACTTGGGAATAAATATTTTGTCCGTTTTAAATGAATTTTAAAAAAACTATTAATCGACTTAGAGTAAACTAATATATTTATTCCAACTATCAAAGGTGTAATTACAGCCATAGCTCTGTAGAATAAATCAATATCGATTAAGATTAAATTTAGTCGATTTAAAATCATTATAGCAATGTAATACCCCAAAAAGAGTAAGCATAACCTATTTAATGATTTATTATAATAATACATTCGTATAATCCCTAAAACACTAATTATAGATGCTATTAATACCCAGTTCATTAAAGAATTATAAGGGATTATTAAATGTGGCAAATACGTGAACGAACTTATAGCAATTAAATTTATTTTTAAAAAGTGAATTAATTCAAAAGAGTTATCTAGTATTTTATAAGAAATACATATAATTAAAAATGCTAATAGGAAAGCTAATACAGTTAATAATCTATATTTTATATGAGTTAACATTGGCTGTAATACTATGATAACTATAAAAGGTGGTAAAATAATTAACAATACAAATACATCAATTAAACCTATAGCAATGAATGCAATTAATATTTTGAAAAAATATATCAAAAATACGCTAGATAAATGCTCTGGCTTAGCGATATACACCATTAAAGGAATTGCTAATGTTAATGCTAAAAATAACGATTGTTGTTGTGTTATAAAATTAATGTTTATAGGTGTTATCCCAATAAATAAAGCGAAAATTAGTGCTGTTATAATTGGTATCGTATAACTGATATTTCCGATTTTTTTAATTACCCAAATCAATACTATAGACAAACAAATTGGTTGTAAAACACCAAAACTCTCTAAAGATACTTCAGGACTAATATTAACCAATTTGCTATAGAAGTTTATTAACATATACTCCCCTTCAACAACATTTAAATTATCAAAACTATTATGGTAGTTATAACTAATTACTTTATTTAAATCTTCTATCCAAAGTGCTGATAAAACATATTTATCATATTTAAATAAAGAGGTTCTGAAGACAAATGTAACGACACTTATTAATAGCAAAACACAAAACGCTATTACTCCTTTATTTTTTTGTTTTTGTTTAGCCTTTATAGAAAACCAATAAGAAAGTGGCTCATTTAACTCAATATGTTTTACTATAAATATAAGAGAACGGTTAACTTTTTTTACTACTCCTTTATAGATCTGTTTAATATTTTTAAATTGATAGATGTCAAACAATACATATACAGATAATATAAATATTACATTAAACAAATCATACAAATTAAGAGCCACTAACCCAAAAATGATTACTATCATTATACTTCCATAATTAAACCATTTAGATACTATAAAATCTATCAGATCCAATTTCTTATTATATTTCATTCCAATTTTACTACAATAAAAGAGGAATAGCCACAATAATGACAAACGAAATATACCCGTAGTTATTGACGTTATTGTTAGTTCCATTGCTTATTAATTTGAATAATTAGTTAATGTTTGTAGCTCTATTTTTCCTACAAAGTAGTTCCAATTTGTTTTCCTTAATCTAGATTCTAATTTTTTAAATAGTTTATAATCATCAGCGTATTCAATCAAAATAATTGGAAACTGATATTTTTTATTTACCTCCTTTAGTTTATTTAAATACGTGTTAAACTCTTGAGTGTTTCTATAATTATAAGTTTTAGTAGCTATGTTATAATTACTTGCTACAGATTCGAATGCTATTGCATTTATATAAGTATTGGTTAATGGCAGTAATTGCAATCCTGCATTTTGCATAAAGAAACATGACGAAAATTTATTTCTTAATTCTTTAATAAATAAGATTAAATCATTTTTTTGATAACCTTGTTTACCGTAGCTACCATAATTATCTATATTATCTAAAAACAACCCATCAAACCCTTTGTCCAATTTGTTTTCAATTACCCGATGAAGAATATTTCTAACTATTTTTGATTTTAAATTTAAGTAGTAACTGTTCCATGTTTCATTTTCTCCATAGGTATGTTCTTTTAATTCAGAATAATATTCTGCAAATTCATTTACTTCGCCTAAACTTATATAACAGAGTACAATTTCATTAGTTTTTTTAATTTCTGTTATCTCATTATTTGTATAATGTTCTGACTCTAATATTACATACTTATACCCTATAATTGATTCTATATTAAGCTTACCATAACATACTAAAACGTTGTTTTTAGATTGAGCATAGTGTGCCGTTGTAAAAAAGAATGAAAACATAATATATATATATTTAATAGGTAGCATAGTAGTAATAATCTAGGTTTTTATAAAAATTAACGCAATCTTTTAATGTAAAAGCTAAAAAAGTAATTGCCCCAAAAAACATCCCAACAACACTCAATTCATAAGCAACTACCCTACTCATAATTATTCCAATAAATAAGTTTACTAGAAGGGCAATAACTAAAGCTTTAATAGGTTTTTTGGGTTGATTTAAAGTGAACATGTATAACGTATTTAACATTGCCCAGGCTAAAAATAAGTAGCCAAAACTACCAATAATACAAACCCTGATGCTTAAGTTATTTAATGATTCTTTAAACTGTGCCTCATAGCCCCAAGTACCCATAACAATATAATAGACTAAACTGAACACCAAAACTGAAGATATTAGTAATAAACCTACATGTTGCCAGTATAATTTTAACAAATGTTTCCCAAATTCTTTTGGAGAATTATAAACCGTATTCTTTTGACCAATATTTAAAAATTTTGAAAAAGAAGCAACACTGTATTCTAACACCCCTGCTAATAATAAAAATATTAGTATTGCTATATCCATACCTATTTCATAATTTTTTTCATAATAAATAATGTAGGGAGATACTCTATTTAGACTTGATGACCAAGCCAAAATTCTATCTGTAAAAATGAATAGATATAACAATAACCCGTAAAAAAAATAAGCATAATTATGACGAATAATTTTCAAGACTCTCATCGATTTTTTTATCACATAGTTTTTATTGACTTTCTTTTTGAAATAGTAAAATAGGTACAGTTTCGATAAAATTATTGAGGTACTAATACCAATCCAATGTGTTATATATATATTAATAGTAGTGATTTCTTTTAAAAATAAAGCGAATATAGTTCCTATACATATAACTACAGATACTACCCATCGTTGCTTTATTGTGTGCATTGGTGCTAATAATAATAGTAACACTCCAATTAATAATGCATAAATAAACACTATTATTAAAAAACTATAGGGATAAAGGTGAATGAAGAAATTAATTAGAAATAGTGCCGTGAAAAGTAGTAGTATTGTTATAATTCCTACTTTCAGTAAATAATTAATAGTTAGGTTCATCATGGAAAAATTTTTATAATTCCAATAAAATGAAACTTGCCTTCCAATAACTTGAACAAATCCTCCTGTTATAACCATTCCTATGATAACACCAAGGACTACTGCTGTTGATTGTAATTGGTTAAAGCCTACATAAGTCCATAAAGAAAAACCAAATAAAACAATTGTTATTAATTGTACTAACACAGGAAGAAAATGTAATAAACCTAAGGGATAATATTTAACAAAAAGTTTTGCTTTGACTCTTAAATACCCTGATACAGGCATTGTTTTTTCTGAGTTTTTATCCCTGATTGAATTTACATCAGTAGCTATAACTGATGCTCTTAACTTATCAAATATCTCTGTTGCTAGATCTAATAAGTTTTTATTTCCAAAATCTATAAAAATATCTTTATCACGTACTCCCATTGATTCTATAGTTGCCATAACAACATTACAATTAACAGGGTATCCGATTTTAGATTTTACAGAATTTAAAAGTGTTTCTTTATTTATTTGATGTAAATTCATTTCCAATATTTATCTCATTTGATTTGACATAAGCATTGGTTAATTCAATTATGAAGCTTCTTTTACCTCATTTTTATATAGATTTAGGATATTGTGGGCAATATTCTCTTTTTTATTCTTTTTAGCTTTTATCGATACATATTCATTTTCATATTTTGAAATAAAAGTATCTATTGTAAAATTATCAATGATTTTTTGTCTAGCGTATGTTCCTTTTTGTAGTCGCAGTGTTTCATTTTCTAGTAATTCTATGACTCTTTTACCTATAGTTTCATAATCTTTAGGTTTACATATAAATCCACTGTTTTCATCTAATGCTTCTGACACTCCACCAACATCAGTTGCTACAACAGGAACTCCACAACTCATCGATTCAAGAACAGTATAAGGGAAACCTTCTGAAATTGAAGTTAAAATAGATACATCCCCTTCTAAAAATATTTGATGAGGTTTGTCATGATAACCAGCTAGTATAAAATTATCTTCTAAGTTTAGTTTTTTAATCAAAGAATTGCATTCCGCAGTGTATTCTGGTACCGCATTATTATCGCCATAAACTAAATATCTTACATTTGGAATAGTATTTTTTACAACTTCACACGATCTAATCATTGTACAAATATCTTTTAAATCGAATATTCTAGCTGCAGCTACTACTGTAGGAACTCCTTGTATATGAGTTGGTTTATTACCTGGTTTAAATAATAAGTGATCTATACCATTATAAATAACATCTATTTTATTTTCATCTGCGCCATAAAGTTTTTCCCATTTCATATTAAACTTATTAACTGATAGGATTTTATCCGACTTATAATACGCTAATTTTGTAATGCTTTCAGAAAACTTAATTAACAACTTCTTTAAAAAAAACGAATATTCAGATGAATTAATTGCCAATAAGCGCTCTCTTATAAATACTCCGTGTTCGGTTGTTATAATTGCTGACTTATATTTATATTTTGCAACCAAAGCTGGTATTATAGGAAATCCTGCTAAAGTTACATGAGCGATATCCGTTTTTGGAACATCTATAGATAAAGGAATTAAAAAACGATATATCCAACGCATTCCAATAGTTAAATCATTAATTGATGTTTCTGCTATAGGATCGTCAGAAAGTAATTTTACAGCTATTTCACAAAATGAATCCCATACAATTTTGCTTTTCATTGTTTCCTTATAATCATAGTCTTGAAAATACAACCACATATTATAAATAGTCTCATTTAATAACTGTAAATCAGTTTCTTCTTGATAAAAATTGAAAACTAAATCTTTAAATAAGGGTAAAAAAACTTTATGTATTGTTTTATCTTTAGTGCGATCTTTTCTATTTAATATTTTATAATATGCTTTCCCGTAATTTATATAATCATAAGGTTCATAAGGAGCCCAAAGAGGTACTTGAACAACGTGTTTTATAGCATCACTCAACTCATATTTATAAGTAGTTTCATAAGCAGCATTAATAGAATACAATGTGAAATCTACATTTTTAACTTTGTTACAAAGCATGTGTGCCCATGTAGATACCCCTCCGCCATTGAAAGGGTAAGTCCCTTCTAATATTAATAATACTTTAGTATTTTTCAAAATCATACATTATTGTTTTAATAAAACTTAATAATACAAGTCAAATACATTAGCATAAATAGCTAATGAAATGAATTAATTAAAATAATAAGTAATTTTTGGTTTTACTATAAGTACAATACAAAAAGTATTTTTTTCAAAGTATTTTCCTTGGGAAGAAATTTTCACAGTTATTAATTAACTGTGATTTAAAGTTAGCATCTATTAATAACATTACCAAGCATTTAGTAACATATTTTAAAAAAAACGTAAGGATTTAGTCTAGTTTATAGTATCCACATTTTAAATATGCTCCTTCAGGAAAACTATTAATTACAGGATGATCACTATCGTGATAAGTATTGTCTAAAACTTTAAATTTACGTGAACCATTTTGAATTTCTGCTTCACAAATATCAAAAAAGTTATCAGATAAAATTCTTGATGAACAAGATGCAAGTATTAACAGCCCTCCTTTAGCTGTTAATGAAGTTCCTAAACGCGCTAAACGTGAATAACTGTGAATTGCCTTATCAACTTCTTTTGCGCTTTTAGCAAATGATGGTGGGTCAATAACCACAACATCAAAGGTTTTACCTTCTTTTACTAAACTATGTAAACCAATAAAAGCATCAACTGCCATTGTTTTATGAGTTCCAGTATATTCATTTAACTTTCCGTTTTGAACTGCCATTTCTAATGCTTGTGCAGAAATATCTAAACTAGTTACTTCCTTTGCTCCATTGGCTAATGCATGAACGGAAAATCCTCCTGCATATGAAAATACATCAAGTACAGATTTTCCTTTTGAAAGTTCACCTACTCGCCTTCTATTTTCCCTATGATCTAAAAAATAACCTGTTTTATGACCGTAAATTACATTGGCAGAGAAATTAACTCCATGTTCTTTAAATAAAACTACATTGTCATTTAAATCTCCATAAATTACTTGACCATCTTTTAAACCATGATTTTCTTTGCTTTTTTGAACATTCCTACTCAAACGCAATACAATGGTTTTGCAATTACTTTTATCTAATAAATGAGGTAAAATATCATTCAAATAAGGGAACCAAATAGTAGCATATACTTTCACAACTAAAACATCTGCATAAACATCTGCAATTAATCCTGGAAATCCATCTGCTTCTCCGTAAATAAATCGGTAACTATTGGTATCTGTTTCTAATAATTCTTTTCTAATATCAAAAACTGTAGCAACACGTGCTTTAAAAAAATCCGAGTCTAATTTTGCAGGTTTACCGAATTGAACTAATTTAATTTTTATTGGTGAATACGGATCATATAATCCACAAGCTAGAAACTTGTTTTTCTTATTGTCATATATTACAACAACATCACCAGAATTAGCTTCAACACTTTGTTTTACAATACTATCTTCAAAAATCCATGGATGCCTTTTCTTAACCATACGCTCTGCTTTAGGACGTAATTTTACGGAAATGACTTTTGTTGGTGTTTCTGGTAAATTTATCATAAACTATAGTGACTTATAAACACCAAAAATAAGGAATAAAGATGGTGATTTATCTTTTGAATAGAATAGTTATTAAAAAAGAAAAGCGCTCTCATTTACATGAGAGCGCTAAACTATTCTATAAAGTTCTATTTACAACTTCACCTTTTCGTTTTTGTAGTTGAATAAATTATCAACATCCATTTCTTGAACTTTACCTAATTTTGCTAAAGCTTTCATATCAACATCTTTCTTGTTTCCAATAACTAAAACATTGTATTTTTCACCTTTGATATTGGTATTGAAAAATTCTTTCAAATCTTCCATTGTCATATCTTTAATAGTGTTATACATTGCCTCTCTATTATCATTTTCAATACCTAGTTTTTGCAAACGTTCGTATGACCAGAAAATGTTAGACTTGGTAATACGTTGCGCTGCAATTTTCTTTAATGTAGCTGCTTTTGCTGCTTCAAATTGCTCTGTAGCTGCTGGCATATCATTCATTAAATCCATCATTGCATTTACCGCCTGTTCCATTTTATTTGCTTGAGTACCAACATAAGCCATTACATAATTTGCTTCACCTTTTTTAGATGCATTTCTATAACTAGAAAAAGCTGAATAAGCTAATGATTTAGATTCTCTAATTTCTTGGAATACAATTGAAGATAGTCCACTACCAAAATAAGTGTTAAATAAAGTAGACGCTGCAATATTTTCTGCTTTAAAAGGTTCTCCTTTTGCTAATAAAAGCATCTCCGCTTGAACCATGTCATAATCAACATAGTATACGTTTCCACCTGTTTCCTTTTGAACATATTCTGTAGCCTTAGGATAATCTTTTAAATCAGCTGATACTTTATGATTGCTATTTAAAGCAGTAATAGCCGCAGAAACATCTTTACCATAATAAAAAATACGTTGTTTATAATTACGCATATCTTTAACTATAGAAACTAATTCTTCTGGATTAATAGCTTCAAGTTCATCTAATTGATAAATATTACGCAAACGTGAGTTCTCACCATATTGTCCGTAGTTATACAAACCTCCCCAAAGGATATTTCCTTTTTGAGTTTTATTATCAACTCTACCTTTAGCAATTTTTTCTACATATTTATTATAAGTATCTTGATTAGCTATTGCATTTTCCCATAGGTGTTCTAAAAGAACTAAACCTTCATTTAAATTTTCTTTTAAACCGCTAATACCTACATATGATTTATCATTACCAGTACTTACATTATAGTTAATTCCTAATTTGTAAAACTCTTTTTTAAGTTGCTCAGGAGTATACTTATCAGTTCCCAAATAATCAAGATAACCAACGGCTAATCCAAGTTTTTTATCATTATCCTTACCCATATCAAAAATGATATTCAAATCGAATAAGTCATTGTTTTTATTTTCAACATAAGATACTTCTACTCCATTTTCTAAAGTAGTTTTCTGTAACTCTTTGTTATAATCAATAAATAATGGAGTAATATCTTTTGAATCTATTTTATGAAAACTTTGTACAAATTCCGATTGCTTCCCTCTGTTTAAATTTATTGGAGTAATACCAGGATTTTTCACCTTAGTAATATTCTTGTCCTCACCTTTACGCTTGTATGTAACTACGTAGTTGTTTTTATAAAATGAATTTGCAAAGTCTACTAAATCTTGTTTAGTTATTTTTTTCAATTCATCCAAAAAAGCTACCTTATTTGTCCAATTTTCATGGTGAATAAATGCATTGTAATATGCACTAGCTAAAGCAGTATTGTTTTCATATTGACGTGTTTTAGACAATTTCATGTCATTAATTACAGCCTCTATCATCCACTCATCAAATTCACCTTTCTTTAGTTTTTCAATTTGTGCTAATAACAAATCTTTAACTTCATCCAAAGTTTGACCTTCTTTTGGTGAACCAGTAAACTGATGATATCCATAATCATTTAAGAATGTTGGAGAACATCCACCACGTTGTACAGCTTGTTTTTGATTTAAATTTAAATCAATTAAACCTGCATTACCATTAGCTAAAATCATGTCAGCTAAGGTCAATAACTTTTCTTCTTTACTACCAATAGCACCAGAACGGAAAGCTATAGATACATTTTCTGCAGTTGGACCGAAAACTTCACTTGTTATAGGAGATGTAATTGGTTCTTCTTTTGGTAATTCTGGGTGAACAACTTCCTTGCGTTCCATTTTTCCAAAAGCATTATCAACCATTGCAATAGTTTCATCAAAATCAAAATCACCTACTAAAACTACAGCCATGTTATTTGGTACGTAGTATTTATTAAAGTAATTATGAATATCAATCATTGAAGGATTCTTTAAATGATCCGCAGTACCAATAGTAGACTGTTGTCCGTATGGATGATTTGGGAATAAATCCTTTAACATAGCTGCATAACTTTTTCTAAAGTCATTATCCTGCCCTCTGTTAAACTCTTCAAAAACAGCTTCTAACTCTGTATGGAATAAACGTAAAACTAATTCGCTAAAACGTTCGCTTTCTACAGTTAACCATTTTCCTAACTCGTTAGCAGGAATCTTGTTTTTATATACTGTTTCTTCAAACCAAGTATGTGCATTAGTCCCCTCAGCTCCTAATGAACTAATCATTTTGTCATATTCATTGGCAATAGAATGATTAGATGCTTCTAAAGAGGCTTCATCTATTTGCTTGTATAAAGCTAACTTTTTCGCAGGGTCTTGTTCCGCTCTATGTTTTTCATATAAATCTGCAATTTTTTCTAGATGCCCTTTTTCAACATCCCAGTCAGCAGTACCAATTTCATGAGTTCCTTTAAATACCATATGCTCTAAATAGTGAGCAAGACCAGTAGATTCTTTAGGGTCGTAATTAGATCCTGCACGAACTGCGATATATGTTTGGATTTTAGGCTCTTCAGTGTTTTTACTTAAATACACTTTTAATCCATTATCTAAAGTATACAAACGTAATCCAGTAGGGTCATTTTCTACAGTTTCATATGCAAATCCTTTTGCATCTTTTTGCTGATTAACAGCATAGGTCTTCTCTTGACTAGCTTCTATTGAAGTGTCAGTTTTTTTACAACTTATTACTAAAAGACATAGTAAAAAGAGGCTTGCTAATTTTTTCATTTAAAAATTGTTTAGTTGTTTTAAAAATAAGCATAAAAAAAACGCTATCAAACTGATAGCGTTTTTTAACTTTATTTTATGTTTTTTCTAACAGTGTTTACTATTAGAAAAGATATCTTTTAATTAAGCATTAACGGCAGCTAATACTTCAGCAACTTTAGCTCCAATTTCTGCAGGAGAATCAACAACGTGAATTCCACAAGCCTTCATTATCGCTTTTTTAGCTTGAGCAGTATCATCAGAACCACCTACAATAGCACCAGCATGTCCCATTGTTCTTCCAGCAGGAGCAGTTTCACCAGCAATAAAACCAATTACAGGTTTTTTACTTCCACTAGCTTTATACCAGTTTGCAGCATCAGCTTCTAATTGCCCACCAATTTCACCTATCATAACAACAGCTTCAGTTTCTGGGTCATTGATTAACATTTCTACAGCTTCTTTAGTAGTAGTTCCAATTATTGGATCTCCACCAATTCCGATTGCAGTAGTAATTCCTAATCCTTCACGAACAACTTGATCAGCAGCTTCATAAGTTAAAGTACCTGATTTAGACACAATACCTATAGTCCCTTTTTTGAATACAAAACCTGGCATAATACCAACTTTAGCTTCACCTGGAGTAATAACTCCTGGGCAGTTAGGTCCGATTAAACGAGCGTCACTAGCTTTTACATATGCATTAGCTTTGATCATATCAGCAACAGGAATACCTTCTGTAATTGTAATAATTACTTTAATACCTGCATCAGTAGCTTCCATAATTGCATCAGCAGCAAATGCTGGTGGTACAAAAATAATAGTAGTATCAGCTCCAACTTTTTCAACTGCTTCTTGAACAGTGTTGAAAACTGGTTTACCAAGGTGTTCTTGTCCTCCTTTACCAGGAGTAACTCCACCAACAACATTTGTTCCATAATCAATCATTTGACCTGCATGGAATGTTCCTTCACTTCCTGTGAAACCTTGAACTATAATTTTTGAATCTTTATTTACTAAAACACTCATTTTTTTAATTTTTTATAATTGTTACAAATGTAATTTTTTCTATCTAAACTTATAAACTTTTATCAGGAAAATTTTACTGATAAATATGCATTATTATCTACAGCTTTTTCATCAGCCATTTGACTCATTTCATGACAAGAAAATAACTTACCATCTTTTACTTCCCAAATAGAGATAAAATGCGCTAGGCATATTTCATCTTCTGGTTGATCAAATGAAACTGCGTAATAAGTATAACGTACCGTTACAAAATTATCTTCTGCTATGAGATGACTTATTTCCGGCCTTAACACTTTAAAAGACTGAGAAGTACGCTTTCCATGCTCAATAATATCGTTGTAATTAAATTTTACAAAACCTGCACTACTACTCCAATACAATTCACACTCAGGGTGAATGAAAGATTTTAAAACCTCTTCATTTTTATAAAAATCTGATTCGTAAAACGATTTGACTAGTTCTTTTGGGTTCATATTTAATTATTTCAGTTTCTTTATTATTTCTGGTAGTTTTCTAATATAAGCCATTTCTTTGAAACGTTCCCTAGCTTCAACAGCTGGAGAACCAAAGTATTTTTTATTTTCATCCGTAGAATGTCCTAAGCCAGACTGAGCAAAAATCTCGGTTCCTTTAGCTATAGTAATTCCGCTTTTAACACCAACTTGTCCCCAAAGAATAACCTCATCTTCTATTACAACACACCCAGCTACTCCAACTTGCGATGCTAGTAAACATTTTTTTCCAACAATAGTATCGTGTCCAATTTGAACTTGATTATCTAATTTCGTCCCATCACCAATTGTGGTTGAAGCGGTAACTCCTCTATCAATTGTACACGATGCTCCAATATCAACATTATCGCCTATAACTACATTACCACCAGAAATTAATTTATCCCTAAATTCTGGCCTGCTTTTATAATAAAATGCATCAGCACCTAAAACAGATCCTGAATGTATGGTAACATCATTACCGATTACAGTATCATCATATATAGAAACATTAGCATGAATAAGGCAATTATCACCGATAATTACATTATTTCCAACAAAAGCATTTGGTTGAACAATAGTATTCTTACCAATTTTAGCCGACACAGAAATTATTCCATTCGCCTTTTCAAAAGGTTTAAAATATTTTGTTAATTTATTAAAATCACGAAATGGATCGTCAGATATCAATAAAGCTTTTCCTTCTGGACAATCAACCTGTTTATTTATCAAAATAACGGTTGCTGCAGAATTCAATGCGGCATCATAATATTTTGGATGATCAACAAAAACAATATCACCAGCAGTAACTACATGAATTTCATTCATTCCTGAAACAGGAAAATCAGCTACTCCAACATAATTTGTGTTAATTATTGTTGCTATTTGTGATAATGTATGTACTTGAGGAAATTTCATTATTCTTTAACTCTTTCTTTGTAAGTCCCTTTTTCTGTTTCTACCTTAATTTTATCTCCTTCATTGATAAATAAAGGTACATTTACAATTGCTCCAGATTCAACAGTTGCTGGTTTTGTAGCATTTGTTGCTGTATTTCCTTTTACCCCAGGTTCTGTATGCGTAATCTCTAATACAACTGTAGCAGGCATATCAACAGATAAAGGCATTTCGTCTTCAGCATTAATTAACACAGTAACTACTTCTCCTTCTTTTAATAATCCAGGAGCATCCAATGAATTTTTCTCTAAAGTAATTTGGTTATAATCTTCCACATTCATAAAGTGAAAAGTATCTCCTTCTGGATATAAAAACTGAAATTTTTTCGTTTCTACACGAACTTCATCAATTTTTCTTCCTGATGGAAATGTATTATCAATTACCTTTCCTGAAGTAACACTTTTTAATTTTGTACGAACAAAAGCAGGACCTTTACCTGGTTTTACATGTAAAAATTCAATGATTTTATAAATGTCATTGTTATATCTGATACATAATCCGTTTCTAATATCTGAAGTAGATGCCATAATTTTGTTTTTTTAATTTGATTTAAAATATCCTTTCATAATTCCACGTTTTGAATTTTTAATAAACATTAAAATTTCATCACGCTCTTTAGAAGCTGTCATTTCTGCTTCAATTACAGCAGCTGCTTGTGAATTATTGTGTTTTCCTTGATAAAGGATTCTATATATGTTTTGGATTTCCCTGATTTTCTCAATTTCATATCCTCTTCTACGCAAACCTACTGAGTTAATTCCCACATAAGAAATTGGCTCTCTTGCAGCTTTTACATAAGGAGGAACGTCTTTACGAACTAAAGTACCTCCAGTTACGAAAGCATGATTTCCAATTGAACAAAATTGATGTACTGCAACCATTCCTGCTAATATAACATTATCACCTACTGTGATATGTCCTGCTAGAGTTGTGTTGTTTGAAAAAATGCAATTTTCACCAACAAAGCAATCATGTGCAATATGACAATACGCCATAATTAAACAATTATCACCAACTACTGTTTTCATTTTATCAGTAGTACCACGGTTAATAGTTACACATTCACGTATAGTTACATTGTCTCCTATTTCAACAGTAGTATCTTCGTCATTATATTTCAAATCTTGCGGTACAGCAGAAATTACTGCTCCGGGAAAAATTCTACAATTCTTACCAATTCTAGCGCCTTCCATAATGGTCACGTTAGAACCAATCCAAGTTCCGTCTCCTATAACTACATTATTATGAATTGTTGTAAAAGGTTCAATAACAACATTTCGTGCTATTTTAGCTCCTGGGTGTACGTATGCTAATGGTTGATTCATATTGTTATTGTTTTTTTGCTATTTGTGCCATCATTTCTGCCTCTGCTACTACTTTACCATTTGCGTAAGCATAAGCTTGCATATGACATATTCCTCTACGAATAGGAGAAATTAAGCTACAGTGGAAAAATAATGTATCACCTGGTAAAACTTTTTGTTTAAATTTAACATTATCTATTTTCATAAAGAATGTTAAGTAATTTTCTGGATCAGGTACAGTACTCAATACTAGTATCCCCCCTGTTTGAGCCATTGCTTCTACCTGTAAAACTCCAGGCATTACTGGTGCGTCAGGAAAATGACCTACAAAAAATGGTTCATTCATTGTAACATTCTTCATCCCCACGACGTGAGTATCAGAAAGTTCTAATATTCTGTCAATCAACAAAAATGGAGGTCTGTGAGGTAACATATCCATAATTTTATGGATATCCATTAATGGTGGTTGATTTATATCATAAACAGGAACTGCATTACGACGTTCCTTTTTTATGATTTTAGCCATTTTTTTCGCAAACTCAGTATTTACAAAATGACCTGGTTTAGTAGCAATAACTTTTCCTCTAATACGAGTACCTATTAATGCTAAATCACCTATTACATCTAATAATTTATGACGTGCCGCTTCATTTGGATGATGTAATGTTAGGTTATCTAATATTCCATTAGATTTTACTGTAACATCAGTTTTATCAAAAGCTTTCTTTAACTTTTCCATTGTTTCAGTAGATATAACTTTATCTACATAAACAATAGCATTGTTTAAATCACCTCCTTTTATCAAACCGTGATCTAATAGTGCTTCTATTTCATGTAAAAAGCTAAAAGTTCTTGAGTCAGAAATTTCAGCTTTAAAATCAGATAGTTTTTTTAAACTCGCATTTTGAGTACCTAATACCTCAGTACCATAATCTACCATTGTAGTTACTTGGTATTCATCTGAGGGCATAATCATAACCTCACATCCAGAATCTTCATCAGTATAAGTTATAATATCTTTTACGATATACTCATCTCTTGCAGCTTCTTGCTCAATAATACCAGCCTTTTCTATTGCTTCAACAAAATATTTTGAAGAACCATCCATTATTGGAGGTTCTGGTGAATTCATTTCTATCAAACAGTTATCAACTTCCAAACCTACCAAAGCTGCTAATACATGCTCTGAAGTATTAATTTGAATTCCTTTATTTTCAAGGTTTGTTCCTCGTTGCGTTTCTGTAACGAATTCAGCTTTTGCTTGAATTATTGGGCTACCTTCTAAATCAGTTCTAGAAAATGCATATCCATGATTTTCTGCGGCCGGCTTAAATGTTAACGTAACTTCCTTACCTGTATGAAGTCCAATTCCTTTTAAAGTAACTTCACTCTGAAGTGTTCTTTGTTTTACAACAGTATTACTCATTGTTGTTTATTTTTTTTTCTAATTTATTTAGTTGACTTACAATTTTAGGTAAGTTCTTAAAATGTACATATGACTTTACATAGTTACCGTAATCAATAGCTGGTGAACCATATAGTTTCTCTCCATCCTTAACACGATGTCCAATACCCGTTTGTGCCTGAACTTTTACTTGATTCCCTATCGTTAAATGTCCTGCAACACCTACTTGACCACCAAACATACAGTATTGACCAATTTTAGTTGAACCTGCAATACCTGTTTGAGCTGCAATTACAGTATGTGATCCTACATCAACATTATGTGCTATTTGTACTTGGTTATCTATTTTAACTCCTCTACGAAGTATTGTAGACCCCAAAGTAGCTCTATCAATAGTTGCCGCAGCACCTATTTCCACATTATCTTCTAAAATAACATTACCTGTTTGTGGTACTTTCTGAAACTCTCCATTTTCATCTGGTGCATATCCAAAACCATCTGCTCCTATAATTGCACCACTATTAATGATACAACCGTTACCAATTACTGTTTCTGAATATATTTTAGCTCCTGAGAAAATTGTTACATTATTTCCAACGGTAGTATTATCTCCAATATAAGCATGAGGATAAATCTTTACGTTTTCTCCTAAAACAACATTTTCACCTAGATACGAAAATGCTCCTAAATAAACATTTTCACCATAAGTTGCAGTTTCTGCTTTAAAAGACGGGTTTTCAATCCCTACTTTATTATTCTTTACTTGATTGTAATATTCTAATAATTTGGAGAATGATTTATAAGCATCATCTACTTTTATTAATGTTGTTGTTATCTCTTTTTCAGGGATAAAATCTCTATTAACAATTGTCACTGACGCTTGTGTAGTGTATATGTGCGGTGTATATTTTGGGTTTGCCAAAAAGGTCAATGCCCCTTCAACTCCCTCTTCTATCTTCGCTAGTTTTGATACTTTAGCCTCAGGATTTCCTAAAATTTCCCCTTCTAAAATACCTGCTATTTGTTCTGCTGTAAATTCCATTATTCGCAAATATAAAAAATTGTTAATTGTCTTTAGGGTAACAGACGAAGTATTTTTTTACTGGTTTAGATAAGGCCTTTAAATTTAGATGGTCTGACGCTTCCGCTACATCAATAACCTCTTTTGTTTTTAATAGAATTTTTATACCTGATTTTTGAGTATCATAAGCTTGATTACTTACTGTAGATTGAAACACAAAATAGCCTACTTCATGATCCGATAGATTATATTTTTCTTTTGCTTGTTGCTTCAATTTTTCAAAATCTTCATCAGAAATTGCCTCTTTTGTTAACTTTACTTTTAATAATTCACGATTAATGATCATTTTAGATAAATTAGAGAGCACTACATCATCATGAGTCATCCATGATTTCATAGCTGCGACTAAATCATAATCGTCAAGCAAAGAAAATGTCTCTAACTCTTTTGCATTAAAATTAGTGTCGTTAATTTGATGCTTTAAAAAATAATCAAATGGTCTACTAGCTTCTACCACTACACCACTCTGCACTAATTCCTTAGCTCTTTTTAAAACTCTTACTAATAAGCTTTCAGCAACTAAACTTGTTTTATGCAAATACACCTGCCAATACATTAACCTTCTAGCTAATAAAAACTTCTCTACAGAATAAATCCCTTTTTCTTCTACTACTAATTCATCATCAACAACATTAAGCATTGTTATAATTCGTTCAGAATTTACATTCCCTTCTGCAACACCGGTATAGAAACTATCACGCTTTAAATAATCCGCCCTATCCATATCAAGCTGACTGCTAATTAATTGATTGAAAAAACAACGATGATAATCCCCTTTAAAAATCTGAATAGCCAAGGACAACTTCCCCTCAAATTCATCATTTAAAGCATTCATAAATTTTAGTGAAATCTCTTCATGTGTAATTCCTTCAACAATACTATGTTCCATAGCGTGCGAGAAGGGACCATGACCAATATCATGCAATAATATTGCTAATAACAAAGCTGTAGACTCATCTTCTGAAATCTGAACTTCCTTAAAACGCAATACTTTAATTGCTTCACTCATCAAATGCATGCAACCTAATGCATGATGAAAACGGGTATGATGTGCCCCCGGATATACCAAATAAGTTAATCCCATTTGAGAAACGCGCCTTAAGCGCTGAAAATAACGATGTTGTATCACATCGAAAATAAGTTCACTAGGAATTGTAATAAAACCGTATATCGGATCGTTTAATATCTTGAGTTTGTTGTTTAACTTCAAAGAGCATTAGTTTTATGAGTTCTTTCACAAACTTAACAATTTGTTTTTGTAATATTACAGTAGCTTAAAACTTTATTTTATAATGAATAGTATCAAGATTCTTTGGGTTGATGATGAAATAGATTTATTGAAACCACATATTTTATTTTTAGAAAAAAAAGATTGCACGGTAACCACTTGCGTAAGTGGAGCTGAAGCATTAGAAATTGTTGATGAGCAAAATTTTGACATTATTTTCTTAGATGAAAATATGCCTGGATTAACAGGACTTGAAACACTATCTGAACTTAAAGAAAAGAAAGCACATATCCCTGTAGTAATGATCACCAAGAGTGAGGAGGAATATATTATGGAAGAAGCTATTGGTTCAAAAATAGCTGACTACTTAATTAAACCTGTAAACCCTAATCAGATACTATTAAGCATAAAGAAAAATCTTGATTTTTCAAGATTAATTTCTGAAAAAACAACGTCTAACTATCAACAAGAGTTTAGAAAAATATCTATGGATTTAGCCATGGTTAATTCTTGGGATGAATGGGCGGAATTATATCAGAAATTAATTTATTGGGAACTTGAATTAGAAAGTATTGAAGATTACGGAATGCAAGAGATTTTAGTTTCTCAAAAAACTGAAGCAAATAATGAATTCTGTAAATTTATAGATAGAAATTACCCAGATTGGTTTAGCAAAAATAGTGAAGCTCCAATGCTTTCTCATAACTTATTTAAAGAATGGATTGCACCAGAATTAAGCGAACAACCTACTCTATTAGTTGTAGTTGATAACTTACGTTATGATCAATGGAAGGCTTTTGAACCTACACTTGCAACCTATTACAAAAAGATTAAAGAAGAGCCATTTTGTAGTATTTTACCTACAGCAACTCAATATGCAAGAAATGCTATATTCTCTGGATTGATGCCTTCTGATATGGAAAAAAAACACCCTGAATTCTGGTTAAACGACACAGATGAAGGTGGAAAAAACATGTTTGAAAATGATTTCTTAAAAGCTCAAATTAAGAGACTTGGGTTAAATATTAAACATGATTACTTTAAGATAACCAACTTAAATGCTGGAAAAAAGTTAGCTAATAACTTTAAACAATGCGCATCAAACGACTTAACAGTAGTTGTTTATAATTTTGTAGACATGCTATCGCATTCAAAAACTGATATGCAAGTAATAAAAGAATTAGCATCCGATGACAAAGCATATAGGTCACTAACTCAAAGTTGGTTTAAAAACTCTCCTCTACTTGATATTATCACTCAAGCACAAGGACTTGGGATGAAATTAATTATTACTACAGATCACGGAACAATAAATGTTACAACACCATCAAAGGTAATCGGTGATAAACGCACTAGTTTAAACTTACGCTACAAAACTGGTAAAAGTTTAACCTATGAAGACAAGGATGTTTTAGTAGCTAAAGACCCTAAAACAATACACTTACCTAGCATCAATATGAGTAGTTCTTTTATTTTTGCAAAAGGGGATTTGTTTTTCGCTTATCCAAACAATTACAACCATTATGTAAATTATTTTAAAAACACGTATCAACATGGTGGAGTTTCTTTGGAAGAAATGGTTATTCCGTTTGTAGTTATGGAACCTAAATAAAAGTTTAATTTATATTATTACCTATATTTTGAAACTGAAGTATCAATTATCCGAGTTAAAGAATATCTCAATTAAAATCCTATCTCATTTTGACTCCCCAAAGACTTTATTGTTTTATGGGGAAATGGGAGTTGGAAAAACTACTTTAATTAAAGAACTTGTAAAACAACTAGGGGTTACTGACGCTACCTCTAGCCCTACATTTTCTTTAGTAAATGAATACCAAGGAAACAACAGTACTATTTTTCATTTTGATTTTTATAGAATTGAACATGAAGAAGAAGTTTATGACATCGGTATTGAAGATTATTTTTATCAAAGTGCCTGGTGTTTTGTAGAATGGCCAGAAAAAATACCAAATATCATCCCACAAGACGCTATAGCAATTAAGATTCACAAAAACTCCGATAATACAAGAACCTTAGAAATTAGTACCACATAATTTTATATTCAAAAAAATAATTGTAATTTGGTTTAAACCGACTAAAGCAATGAGTAAATTACTATCTCCTTTTTCTAAAGAACAGCTACTACCACAGGAAGAAACACTAGAATTAGTTCGCAAAAAAGGGAACTTATTTATTGGACTACCTAAGGAAACTTCTTATCAAGAAAAAAGAGTCTGCTTAACACCAGATTCTGTAGCGGCTTTAGTTTCACAAGGACACAGAATACTAATTGAAGTTAACGCAGGAATTGCTTCTGGCTTTAAGGATAGAGACTATAGTGAGGCTGGCGCAGAAATAACCAATGATACAAAAAAAGTTTTCTCATGTCCAATTTTATTAAAAGTTGAACCACCATCACTGAGTGAGATTGAACTCATAAACCCACAAACTCTATTAATTTCTGCATTACAACTGAAAACTCAAAGCAAAAAATACTTTGAGGCTTTAGCTTCAAAAAGAATTACTGCTTTAGCTTTTGAGTTTATTAAAGATGATGATGGAACTTTCCCAGCAGTTAGAGTTTTAAGTGAACTTGCTGGAACAGCATCTGTACTAATTGCCGCAGAATTACTCGCAAACACCAATGAAGGTAATGGCTTATTATTAGGTAATATTAGTGGAGTACCTCCTACAGAAGTTGTAATTATTGGAGCTGGAACTGTTGGAGAATTCGCAGCTAGATCAGCAATTGGACTTGGTGCAAATGTTAAAGTTTTTGACAATTCACTAACCAAATTACGCTGTATACAATCCAATTTAGGTAGACCTATATACACATCAACCCTACAACCTAAAACCTTATTAAAAGCTTTAAGAAGATGTGATATCGCTATTGGAGCTATAAGAGGCCAAAACAGATCTCCTATAATTGTTTCAGAAGAAATGGTAGAACAAATGAAACCTGGATCAGTAATTATGGATGTTAGTATTGATATGGGTGGTTGTTTTGAATCGTCAGAAGTAACTTCTCACGATAAACCAACATTTAAAAAATATGATGTAATTCATTATTGCGTACCAAACATTCCCTCAAGATACTCAAGAACAGCCTCTAAGGCCATAAGTAACATTTTTACCCCATACCTTTCTAAAATAGCAGAAGATGGAGGAATAGAAAATGCCATTCGTTTTGATAGAGGTTTGAAAAATGGTTTGTATTTTTACCACGGAATTTTAACCAGTAAATCTGTTTCAGATTGGTTTGGATTACCATATAACGATGCGAACTTATTAATATTCTAACTCATTTAATGAGCAAAAATCTCTTCACTGAGAATCAGAATTGTAATTTTGTATCATTTAATAAACATTTTAATTTATCATATGAGTTTTATTCATCGATTCGCTTATTTTCTTGTAGGAGGTATTCTTGGAAGTATAATAGTATATTTTATCTGGGGAAAAAAGAAAACTACCTTTTGCTATCTCCCTAATTGCAGAACCTTAAAAGATGTTAGACTTAAAAAACGAGCCTTTGCTCCTTCTGTTCAAGAACTTGTAAATAACAACGAACTTGACACAGCTGCTATTTCTGATGCATATTTAAACGGGTCTGTTGATTTTTCAAAAAGTAAAACTAAGCTTAAATCATGTAAGCTATATGTTATTGAAAGTAATTACAAGCAAAAATCATATGAATTTTTAGTGGAGAATTGTGACAGTATTGCATTAATTAAGAATGTAGTTATTAAATAGTTTATAAACTCATGGCAAATCAAATTCAAGATTGGATAAATGAAGATGACAAACTATATAACTTAATTATAGAAATACAATCATCGGACAAAAACCCAAATGCACAAGCAGAGATAGCATTTAACAAGCTATGCGATCTTTATGATATTCCAAAAATGCCCGAAGATGTAATAACAATAGAACATCATTCTGAAAACATTTATGATCAAAGATCTTTATTTGAAGAACATGCCTTACTAAAATTTCTAGCTCCTGAAGACGAAGACCCTAGAGGAATAGTACTTTCAGCCGCTCATAACATACTTCACAACAATCTTGTGAATTACTATGAAGTAGCAAAAAAAGAATACAATAGTGAACTCCCTGAAGTATGTGAAATTGGAGTTAGTGGAAATGGACACGATTCAAAAGTAATCTTTTTTCAAAAAGAAACACAAAACTGGGAAGATCTTGGCTGCCTAACAATTGCCAGTATTAATAAACAGTCAACCTAATAAACTACTATTATTTACAAATAATAAAAACCCCTAAATCAGATTGATTTAGGGACTTTTATATATTATTACCTAAAGAATTACATTTTTCTTCTTTTTCTTTCTTCTTTTAATAAATTCAACTCCCTAGTTGTTTGACCAGCTACAGAAGTATTCTCTTCAGCTCTACGAATTAAATATGGCATAACATCCTTAACAGGGCCAAATGGCAAGTATTTAGCTACATTATAACCAGCTTCAGAAAGGTTATAGCTTATATGATCACTCATACCATATAATTGTCCAAACCAAACTGAATCAGAATTTGTAGGAATATCGCTCTCCTGCATTAGTTGCATTACTAAATAAGAACTATCTTCATTATGCGTCCCAGCAAATAGAGATAACACCCCAATATTCTCAAGCATATATGTCACACCGTTATTAAAATTTCTATCTGTAGCTACTTTACTTTCACATATCGGAGAAATATAATCGTTTATCATTGCTCGTTCATTTTCCTTTTCCATGTATGCACCGCGTACCAATTTCATTCCAATATAAAAGCCTTTTACCTTAGCTTCAGCATGAAGTTCTTTTAAATAATCTAACCTATCCCAACGATACATTTGTAAGGTATTAAATACAATTGCTTTTTCTGTATTGTACTTACGCATCATGTCAGCCACTATATCATCGGCCGCATCTTGCATCCAACTTTCTTCAGCATCAATCAACAACTTTACATCCTTTTCTTTAGCTAAAGCACATACCTTATCATAACGTACTAGTACTCTATTCCACTCTTCAGCTTCATCGGTAGTTAATTCAACTTTACTTCCAACTTTTTCATACAACTCTATTCTACCAAAACCAGTAGGCTTAAATACTGCAAAAGGAATTGCTTCTTTTTCTTTTACAAAGTCTAATAATTTTATTGTCATTTCAAAAGCAGCATCAAATTGCGCTTCATCAACCTTTCCCTCAACAGAATAATCCAACACACTACATACTTTTTTAGCATACATTTTGTCAATTACAGGAATACAATCATCCTCGGACACACCTCCACAAAAGTGATCAAACACAGTTGCCCTTATAAGCCCCTCAACAGGCAAATGTGCTTTTATTGCAAAATTCGTCATTGCCGTTCCAATACGGACTAGTGGCTCATTGGCTATCATTTTAAATAAAAAATAAGCGCGCTCTAACTCCGAATCTTTTTTTAAAGAAAAAGCGACTTTTGTGTTGTTAAATAATTTGTTCATTTTTAATAAAATTACGGACAATTAATGACCGATTATTTGCATAGTAACAAAACTATCTTTTTTTTAATTATTACGCTAACTTTTCAATACTTGTATTAAAAAAATCTTGTTTCTTTGCTTAGTGTATAAAAAATATACAGTTTCAGTAATAAAACAAAAAAATGGAAGCTATAAAATCTCAAGATTCAATTGTATACTTCAACAATGATTGTTATATATCTTTAAATAAACATTTAAAAGAAAACAATTACTCTAAATTATTTATAATAGTTGACGAGAACACACTTGAACATTGTTATCCTGCTTTTTGTAGTAATATTGAAACAAGCCTTGAAATTGAAGTCGTTCAAATTGAAGCTGGAGAAATAAACAAGAATATAGAAACTTGTTCAGGGGTGTGGAATGCGTTATCGGAATTAAATGCCGACAGAAAATGCTTGATTATAAATGTTGGTGGCGGTGTAGTAACTGACTTAGGAGGCTTTGTAGCTTCAACTTATAAACGTGGTGTAAATTACATTAATGTTCCTACAAGCTTATTAGCCATGGTTGATGCTTCTGTAGGTGGTAAAACGGGGGTTGATCTAGGTAATTTAAAAAATCAAATTGGAGTCATAAATACCTCTGAAATGGTTTTGATTGACACGTCTTTTTTAAATACATTACCACAAAATGAAATGCGCTCAGGCTTAGCAGAAATGTTAAAACATGGTTTAATACAAGATGAACAGTATTGGAATAAAATGACTGATTTATCAACATTAACATCGTCAGATTTAGATAATTTAATTCATGAATCTGTCGTTATTAAAAACAATGTAGTTACCACAGATCCTACAGAACAAGGTTTGAGAAAAACTTTGAATTTCGGACATACCTTAGGTCACGCCATAGAATCATATTATCTAGAAAATGAAACCAAAACAACCTTACTTCACGGAGAAGCGGTAGCTATTGGAATGGTATTAGCTTGCTATATATCAACAAAAATAACCAACTTAAGCATAGACACCTGTAACAACATTAAACAAACTATTCTTGACACTTACGAAAAAATTTCTTTTGAAACAGAAGACTTCGACCCCATTATTGAATTAATGAAATTTGACAAGAAAAACTCTCACGGAAACATAAACTTCGTATTACTAAGTGCTATTGGAGATACAGTAGTTGACCAAGTTGTACCAAATAATATAATCAAAGAATCATTTGACTACTACATGAACTAAACCAGATAACGTTCTTTTACGATGTTTACATGATGTATTTGATGACCTAATATAATATAAGCAACTGCCCTTACACTCATTGTGTTTTCTCCAGAATTACCGATAGTAAGTAGTGCCTTTTCATCAAAGGAACTAAATAACGTAATGGTTGAATTTCTTACAGCCACAAACTCATTTAATAAAGAGGTTAAATTTCTTTTGCTTGCATTTGAATTTGGAGCATAAAAGTTTTCATCATAACCAGGTAAATTAGTTTTGTCATTTCTTGCAAACCTAAGTGCTCGATATTGAAATATACGTTCAGTATCTATCATATGAAGCATCAACTCCTTAAGCGTCCATTTTCCTTCTTGATAAGAAAAACCTAACTTCTCTTCCTCTAAGGATTTGAAAAAAGTGACGAATTCAGACAATGACGTTTCTAACGAAGTAACTAATGGCTTATTCTGGACAAACTTTAGATACATTTTTTGATAAGGTACATACTCTTCAGTTTTCAGTATTTCAGTAATCATTCCTTTTATGTTTTAATTTTATGTTGGAAAACTAATATACAAATATTATATTATCTCAATTATAAAAAAAAGAGCTATGCATAATATTATTTCGTTTGAATATTTGTAAATGATATTTTAAAATTTGTCCCTACTTTTCCCTTTAAGGGTTCAATATCCCCTTTTAATTGTTTTACAAAAGCTTTAATTAAAGTTAATCCTGTTGAATTAACAATATTTGACAATACACAATCTGAGGTACCACTACCATTATCACCTACTATCAGTTCATAGTCGTAATTACTATTATTAGTGTTTTTTAAACCTATATATAATTCCCCTGAATTTACATCATTAAAAGCGTGCTTTAATGAATTAGACACCAATTCATTAATAATCAAACTAAGTGGAAGTAATGTATCTATAGACATTTTAACGGGCTCTATATTGAAATTTGAAACAATGTTTTTCTCTAGACTATAACTGTGGATTAAATCCCTAATAAGTAACTTAAAATGATCTTTTACATCAATATACATAAGGTCTTTTGTGTTATATATTTTTTCATGCAACCTTGCCATTGCCACGACTCTACCTTGAGTGAGTTTAAACATTAACTTTACATTTTCATCATCAACCCCTCTTGCTTGAATACGAAGTAAACTATTTACTACTTGTAAATTATTTTTAACTCGATGGTGTATTTCTCGCAACATAACTGTTTTCTCCTCATTCTTTTTTGCTATTTCTTTTTTAGATTTATAAACCAAAGCACTGTTCTTACTCATCAATCTGCCAAAAACACCACCAAGTAAAACTATCAAGAATAATAGAAAGAAAAAATTAAAGGCATCTTTTACATCTTCTTTTACATAATTTTCAAACTTATATTCAGAAACATTTATAAAATAAAGTGATACTACTGCAAGTAATATGATTACTAACCATAAATCTCCATAAAAGACTTTTGTTGCATATCCCGAAAATATTATCAAAACCAAAAAAGAAGCGAACGGACTATTTACTCCCCCACTAAATAAACAAATAATATAAGTAACGATAAAAGCTAAAAATGACATTATATTATAAGTAAGCTCTAAATTTCTATGCTTGAAAAACACACAAATATTTAAAAAATTAATTACTGAATACACAATAAGAGAGTAAAAAATAACCCCCTTAATATCCAAAATATAAAAACAGAGTAGTGAGCAAATTAAAGTCATTATAGAACAGGTAAGAGACACTTTAATTGTTAGTACCGTTCTTTTACCAAAACTTCTATTTAAAAATGATAGTTGTGACATTTGTTTCTTTGTTTATCAACACGCCTAACAATCCCATATCATTAACTATGAGTGATTTAACACAAGGTAGACAAAAAATAACTTACTACAAAAACAAGCTGTTTGTATTATAAGCATATTGTATTAAGTATTTGAAAAAGTTATTACAAAGCTTGTACCCTTGTGAGTAGTTAGTGATTCAATTGATCCCTCCAACTGTCTTACAAAAGTTTTTATAAGCGTCACTCCTGTTGAATTCACAGAATTTGATAATATATCTTTGTTAGATCCATTTCCATTATCCCCGACTACTAACCTACATAACGACTCATCTATGGTGTTAAATTTCACAGAAACTTCACCTATACTCATATCATTAAAAGCATGTTTTAATGAATTTGAAATCAATTCATTAATTATTAGACTCAACGGTAAAAGCTTATCTATTGACAAATTAATTGGCTCAATAGACAGATTTAAGGAAATATCCTTGTCTAAATTATTACTACTTATTAAATCATTAATAAGTAATTTAAAATGCTCTTTAATATTAATATTCTTAAAATCTTTAGTATTATATATTTTTTCGTGAAGTCTAGCTATAGCAATTACCCTACTTTGCGCTGCACTAAACATAGATTTCACCTTTTCATCAGTTACACCTCTTGCCTGGATACGTAATAAACTATTAACAACTTGTAAATTATTTTTAACTCGGTGATGAATTTCTTTTAGCATCACAGTTTTTTCATCATTCCTTTTTTCAATTTCGAGTTTTGCTTTTTTATTTTTTTCACTTGTTATATTCATCATTCTTCCAAATACACCACCTAGCAATATGATTAAGAAAAAAAGAAATAATAGTTGAAATTCTGCAACATTTGCCTCATTCACTTCATTTATATCATTAACAAACTCATAATGCGTAATATTCATTATATAAAAAAGTATGACTGTAATCATAACAACAATCAGCCATATATTACCATGGGATTTTTTAATTAAATATCCAAAAAATATCAATAAAACCATAAATGATATTGCAGGACTATTAATTCCACCACTATAATAACAAATAAAAAGTAGTGCAATATACCCTAACAAAGTAGCTATAACATATGACCTAAGTATGTTTTTGTGGAGATAAAAAAGCAGTATGTTTATTGTATTTAACAAAGAATAGGTAAGAAATGATTTGAAAACAACATCCCTAATACCCATCTGAAAATAACAAAATAATGAGAATAGGAAAGCACTTACAGACAATGTATAAAACACATTTAATGAGAGTGTGGTCGTTCTTCCGTATTTATTTTTTATTTTTTCAGTCATTACTATGTTTATTAACTTACAGAAACAAACTCATTCTATTTAATGATAAAACAATATGTTTAATTCATTTAGGTTTTTTGCTTTTTCTTTTTGGCAGCAGGAAACAATACATTATTTAAAATTAAACGATAACCTGGTGAAGTTGGATGCAACTCTAATTCAGTTTTTGGATCTCCTACTCTATGCTGATAATCTTCTGGATCATGACCTCCATAAAAGGTGAAGAATCCTTTTCCTTTAATTCCGTGAATATATTTTGCTTCACCATTTGTTTTGTTTTCCCCCATTACTAAAACTGTAGGCTTTAATTCTTCTCGTTCAAAAGAAGTTGTCTGACCCATAAAACCTTTAATTAATTGTGTGTGGTTTTGACATAGCATTGTAGGGATCGGATCCCATTTTGCAGAAAACTCCATCAATGAAAAATAATCTAATTCTTTTTTAATTTTACGCTTAGTCGTCATATCAATACTTGAAAACTCATAAGTGTTTGGATTACGCTCCAAAGTAAAATTTGTAAACGAAAAGGTATTTCTAAAATCTAATTTATTCTGATAATTGGCATCACTCGGATCACCATCAAACATTGGTTCACATATATCAGCATTAGTTGCTGCTAACGCAATATCAAAACTATCTGTAGCACTACACATTGCAAACATAAATCCTCCGCCAACTACAAAGTCTCTAATTTTTAAAGCTACAGCTCTTTTTTCTTCAGAAACTTTAGTGTAACCCATTTTTTTAGCAAGTTCTTCTGCATTTTTTTTGTTTTCTATATACCAAGGTGCTGCTTTGAAGCTTCTATAAAATTTCCCATATTGTCCCGTAAAATCTTCATGATGTAAATGCAGCCAATCGTAAGCAATCAATGCATCCTGTAACACTTCTTCGTCATAAATTTTTTCATATGGAATTTCGGCAAATGTTAACGCCATAGTTACAGCATCATCCCAAGGTAAATTTGAACTAGGAGCATAAACTGCAATTCTTGGTGCTTTTTCTAAAATAACCGACTCTTGATTTACTGAAGGACTACTTATTCCTTCTAATATATCTTCTGTTTTTGAATCTGACAACACCTCAAATGAGACCCCCCTGACTCTACATTCTTTTCTAACATTATCAGAATCTCCTAATAAAAAAGATCCGCCTCTATAATTTAGCAACCATTTTACTTTCTGCTGCTTTTCTAATAACCAATAGGTAATCCCGTAAGCTTTCAAGTGGTTTTTCTGACTCTCAGCATCCATAGGAATAAGTATGTATGACGCATAATTATTAATTGAATACAATAAAATTAATATCAGTAGAATTCTTTTTTTCATAAGTCAAAAGATACTTAAAATATGTAACAAGTTTAATTTTTGAAACAAAAAAAAAGACTTATTTATAAATAAGTCTTTTTAATATTATATATATTTATTCCTAAAAAGGTACTTCATCATCATTAACCCCTTGATTAGAGTTCATTGTACTTCCAAAAGCATCTTCTGCACTTGGTAGTGTACCTGTAGCAAAAGGATTGTCATTCATAGATGATTGCATTTCGAAAGGCGTGCTAAAATCGTCTAAGTTGTCAAATTTACCCAAATGGCCAATAAATTTTAAACGAATATTTTCCAAACCACCATTCCTGTGTTTTGCAATAATAAGTTCCCCTTGCCCATCAGTTGGTGAACGCTCATCATCATCCCATTCATCTATTTTATAGTATTCAGGTCGATAAATAAACGATACAATATCGGCATCTTGCTCAATTGCTCCAGATTCCCTTAAATCTGAAAGCAAAGGTCTTTTACTACCTCCCCTTGATTCAACAGCACGTGATAACTGTGATAATGCAATAACTGGTATTTCAAGTTCCTTTGCAAGTGCTTTTAAATTTCTAGAAATTGTAGATATTTCCTGTTCTCTATTTCCATTTTTACCTGTTCCACCAGCGGTCATTAACTGCAAGTAATCAATCATGATAATTTTTATATCATGTTGAGAAGATAAACGCCTAGCTTTTGCTCTTAAATCAAATATTGATAATGATGGTGTATCATCTATAAATAACGGAGCTTTTTCTAAGTTTTTAACCTTTACATTTAACTGCTCCCATTCGTGTTTCTCTAATTTCCCTGTACGTAATTTTTCAGAAGACAACCCAGTTTCCGAAGAAATTAGACGAGTAATCAACTGTACTGAAGACATCTCTAAGGAAAAGAACGCTACCCCTTTATTTGCATCAACAGCAATATTACGAGCCATTGTTAAAGTTAAAGCTGTTTTCCCCATACCTGGACGAGCAGCTATAATAATTAAATCAGAAGGTTGCCAACCTGAAGTTAGTGCATCTAATTTAGTAAAACCAGTAGGCGTACCACTTGTTCCGTCTTGTTGAGAAATTTCTTCAATTTTCTTTTTGGCAAGATGAACCAAGTCTCTTGCTGATTCAGAAGATTTTTTAATATTCCCTTGTGTAACTTCGTATAATTTCGCCTCGGCATTATCTAATAAATCAAAAACATCTTTTGTTTCATCATACGCTTCTTCAATAATTTCGCTTGAAATTTTAATCAAACTACGTTGAATGAATTTCTGTAAAATAATACGTGCGTGAAATTCAATATGTGCAGAAGAAGATACTTTTTGAGTTAATGAAATTAAGTAAAAATCACCACCCACTAACTTTAATTTCTCGTCCTTTTTTAGTTGATGAGAAACAGTTAATAAATCGACTGGTTCAGAATTTTCGAAAAGTGTAAATATAGCTTCAAATATAAACTGATTTGCTTGCTTATAGAATGCTTCTGGATGTAAAATGTCAATTACATCATCAACACCTTTTTTATCAACCATCATCGCTCCAAGTACAACTTCCTCTAAATCGATAGCTTGTGGAGGTATTTTTCCTTTTTCTAAATTAATTAGAGTGCTTTTATCTACTTGATATCCTTTTACAAAATTAGGGTTTTCCATGGTTACGAATGTAAGGTTTTTTAAAGCTTATTTAAGTTTTAGTAGTTCACAGGTGATTAACAATCAAGTTGTTAATAAGTAAGTTTCTTTGTTAATAACGACAAAAAAACCGAAGTAATAACTTCGGTTTTTTGTGAGCTATTGATTTTAATGAAACTTACTCATTGAATACTCCCATATTAGAGTATTTATCCATTCGTTGTTCAACTAATTCCTTTGGTGATAACTTTTTAAATTCATCAAAAGATTTCATAATTGCTTTAGTTACAACATCAAAAGTTTCTGCTCTATTTCTATGAGCTCCACCTATTGGTTCTTTTACAATCTGATCTACTAAACCTAATTTTTTCATATCGGTAGCAGTTAATTTTAATGCATCAGCTGCTTGTTCTTTATATTCCCAACTTCTCCATAAAATAGATGAACAAGATTCAGGAGAAATAACTGAGTACCATGTGTTTTCCAACATTAAGACTTTATCTCCTACTCCTATTCCTAAAGCTCCACCAGAAGCACCTTCACCAATAATTACACAAATAATTGGCACTTTAAGACGAGTCATTTCTAAAATATTTCTAGCAATTGCCTCACCTTGTCCTCTTTCTTCTGCTTCTAAACCTGGATAAGCACCAGGGGTATCAATAAAAGAAAGAACAGGAATACCAAACTTTTCAGCAGACTTCATTAATCGTAAAGCTTTTCTATATCCTTCTGGATTAGCCATACCGAAGTTTCTATACTGTCGTGTTTTAGTATTAAACCCTTTTTGTTGACCAATAATCATAAATGATTGACCACCAATTTTACCTAATCCACCAATCATTGCTTTATCATCACGTACATTTCTATCGCCATGTAATTCAACAAATTCATCACCACAAATAGCTTTTATATAATCTAATGTATATGGTCTAGATGGATGGCGTGACATTTGAACACGTTGCCAAGGAGAGAGGTTTGAATATATTTCTTTTTTCTTTTCTGCTAGTTTCTTTTCTATTTGCTTGCAGGTTTCAGTAACATCAACATCACTTTCTTTCCCTAAAACCGCACACTTTTCTAATTGTTCTTCTAACTCCTGAATAGGAAGCTCAAAATCTAAATATTCCATAATGGTTTTTAGTCGTTATTTATTAGCAAAGCAAATATAAAAACTTTACTAATCAATTTATATAATTAATATGCTTTTGTTCTTTTTTTTCCAACCCATAGGATTAGCTTATTTTATTTTCCTCTTTTTAACCGTTTTTAACACACCATTAATTACAACTGTTAATAGTATTAATCCAGCCCCTAAATAAAAGGAAGGTGACATTTTTTCATTATTAGGAAACAATATAATAGCTAATATAATTGCGTAAATCGGCTCTAAATTTATAGTTAACATTACAGTAAAAGCACTCAGTTTTTTCAATAAATCTACTGATACAATAAACGCATACGCTGTACAAACGCTACTTAAGACAAATAACCACACATAATCTAATGGCTCTAGATCAAAAAAGTTACTACTAAACAACCCCCCATTACAAACTAAAAAGATGGTAACTGCTGTTACCCCGAAAAGTATTTCATAAAACGAAATTACTGTAGCGCTCTTTTCTTTTACAAAATCAGCATTAAATACAGAAAATACAGCTGATAAAAATGAAGATAGTAATGCTACGAACATCCCTAACTGAAGGCTTATTTCTGAATTGTAAATTATATATAATCCGATTATTGCAAGTACTCCAAAAATTAATTCATAAACATCAATTTTCTTCTTTTTGTATAATGCTTCAATAAAAATTGTAAAGAATGCACCAGTGCTCATTGTAGCTAAAGCAATAGATATATTAGAAATTTTTATTGCATAAAAAAAGGTAACCCAATGTACCGCAATTACAACTCCGCCAAAAATATAATTTACAATTTGACGTCTTGTAACCCCAAGAGGAATTTTCTTAAATTTGATATAGGCAAATATCAATATACTTGCCAACAGCATTCTATACCATACTAACGGTATAGCATCTATTGTAAGTAATTTTCCTAAAATTGCTGTGAATCCCCAAATAAACACAATGAGATGTAAATGTAGGTAGCTTTTAAGTTTATCGTTTTGCATTATTTAGTAAATATATGGCAAGTAAACCAAAGGTTATATTAGGTAACCATACAGCCAATATTGGATTAAAACCAGATTGATCAGCCATTACACTAAATATTTTATCGATAAATATAAATGTAAAAGCTAAAGCAATTCCTAAAGCTAAGTTAATCCCCATACCTCCTCTGCGTTTCATTGCTGATACAGCAACCGCAATAATAGTAAGTATAAAAGCTGAAATTGGAATACTCCAACGTTTATGTTTAACCACTATATACCTACTTACAAAACTAGAACCTCTCTTTTTTTCCTTATCAATAAACTCATTAAGTTCGGTATAATTTTTTGTTTCAGCAATATATTTTACTGGAGTTAAATCGTCTAAATCAAAGTTAAAAATGGTGTCTTTTCTAGTTTTTCTTATAATTTCATCATGATGCTCACCTACGTTCCTTCTTATATACTGAGTTAATTTATAAGTAGAGTCTTTTTCCCTATACTGTATTTTAATAGCTTGAATTTTATGTTTTAACTCATTACCTTCAAAATGCTCTAACGTAAAATTATACCCCGTATTGGTTTTTGAATCAAAATTTGAAACATAAATGTATTCATTGTCATTTATTTGTCTAAAAGTAACACCGTCTTCTTTATCTTTTCGATACTTATGAAGATACTCATATTTAAACTCATTATATTCTTTACTAGAATTAGGTAAAACAAACATCCCCACTAAAAAAAAGAAGATAGCTACTAATGTTGCTCCAACTAAATATGGTCGTAAAAACCTATTGAATGACACACCTGAACTTAAAATAGCTATAATTTCTGTTTTATTAGCCAACTTAGATGTAAACCAGATAACTGACAAAAATAAAAACAATGGGAATAGCAAGTAACCCATATAAATAGTGAAGTTATAGTAAAAATAAACAACTTTAATAAATGGCGCTCCTCCATCTATTATATTATCGATTTTACTTGATAAATCAACCATTATTCCAATAGGAATAAACAAAAGTAACATTACAGTAAATGTTCCTAAATAACGCTTTAATATGTACCTGTCAAGTATTTTTAACATTACAGTCTATTATCCATTTGTTTAACCATTTTATCTTTCCATTCTCTAAAATCTCCAGCAATGATATGTTTTCTGGCTTCTCTTGTTAACCACAAATAAAAACCTAAGTTATGTATAGTAGCTATTTGTTTTCCTAACATTTCATTTACAGTAAACAAATGCCTCACATATGCTTTTGAATAATACGTATCAACCCAAGTGATTCCCATTTCATCTATTGCAGAAAAATCAGCTTCCCATTTCTTGTTTTTAATATTTATTGACCCGTAAGCAGTAAACAACATTCCGTTACGTGCATTACGTGTAGGCATAACACAATCAAACATATCAACTCCTAAAGCGATATTCTCTAATATATTAATAGGTGTCCCTACTCCCATTAAATAACGTGGCTTGTCTTCTGGTAAAACATCACAAACTACCTCTGTCATTGCATATAGCTCATCTGCAGGCTCCCCTACTGATAGACCTCCAATAGCATTACCTACCGCTTCTCTAGATGCAATAAATTCTGCTGATTGTTTACGTAAATCTTTATAAGTACTCCCTTGAACTATCGGAAAAAATGCTTGATCATGTCCATATTTAACTGGAGTTTCACCAATATGTTTTATACATCTGTCCAACCAACGATGCGTCATATGCATAGATCGTCTTGCATAATTATAATCACAAGGGTAAGGTGTACATTCATCAAATGCCATAAAAATATCAGCACCTATACTTCTTTGAACATCCATCGAAAACTCTGGAGAAAAGAAATGATAAGAACCATCAATATGCGATTTAAACTTTACTCCTTCTTCTTTTATTTTTCTATTAGAAGAAAGTGAATAAACTTGGTACCCTCCAGAATCTGTTAAAAGATTCCTATCCCAATTCATAAATTTATGTAAACCTCCTGCTTTTTCCATAATTTCCATCCCAGGACGTAAATACAAATGGTAGGTATTACCTAAAATAATATCAGGGTTTATTTCATTTTTAAGCTCAGTTTGATGTACTCCTTTTACTGTACCAATAGTTCCTACTGGCATAAATATAGGGGTTTCAATAACTCCATGATCGGTAGTCATTTTACCTGCTCTAGCTTTACTTTGAGCGTCTTTTGCGTTTATTTCAAATTGCATATATCAAAATCAATTCCCTTTATGTACTTACACAAAGTTATGGATTAACACTATTTTCATTGAGGAAAACCTCCGATAATTAAACGAATTTTACTGTTTAATATAGAAGCAAATATAACAACTAATAGATAAGTAAATCTTAATAAAATCAAAATTGTTAGCAAAACAGAATATTAGTTAATAATTGCTTAGATAATAGTTTTTATAATAGGCATTAAAAATCTATTTTTGCATCATATTTTTAACAACTCAACATGCCAACACAACAGTTACAAGATCAAGTTATTCAAGTTCGTAGAGATATTTTACGAATGGTACACAAAGTAAACTCTGGTCATCCAGGAGGTTCTTTAGGATGTGCTGAATTTTTAGTTTGTTTATACAAAGAAGTAATGAAACATGATACCAACTTTAAGATGGATGGTTTCAATGAAGATTTATTCTTTTTATCAAACGGACATATTTCTCCAGTATACTATAGCGTTTTAGCTAGAAACGGATATTTTCCTGTATCAGAGTTAAGTACATTCCGATTATTAAACACACGTTTACAAGGCCACCCTACAACTCATGAAGGATTAGACGGTATTCGTATTGCTTCTGGATCATTAGGACAAGGGATGAGTGTTGCTATTGGAGCTGCTTTAACTAAAAAGTTAAATGGTGAAGACACTACCGTGTATAGTTTGCATGGTGATGGTGAATTACAAGAAGGGCAAATTTGGGAAGCTGCAATGTATGCTGCAGGTAACAAAGTTGACAACTATATTGCTACTGTAGATTACAACAAAAAACAAATTGATGGTGCTACAGATGATGTATTGCCATTAGGAGATTTAAAAGCAAAATTTGAAGCTTTTGGATGGGATGTTTTAGATGTAAAAAAAGGAAATGATATTGATACAATTCTTAAAGCATTAGCTGAAGCAAAAAGTAGAACTGGAAAAGGAAAACCTGTTTGTATTTTATTACATACGGAAATGGGCAATGGTGTTGACTTTATGATGGGTACACATGCTTGGCATGGTAAAGCGCCTAATGATGAGCAATTAGCCAATGCATTAGCACAGAATCCTGAAACTTTAGGAGATTATTAATCTACAAGCACAATAACAATGAAAAAATATATAGATCAAGGTAAAAAAGATACTCGTTCTGGTTTTGGAGCTGGTTTAGCGGCTGTAGGAAAAGCAAACGAAAATGTGGTTGCTTTATGTGCCGATTTAGTTGGCTCATTAAAAATGGATGAATTTATCGGGAATAATCCTGAGCGTTTTTTCCAAATGGGAATTACAGAAGCTAACATGATGAGTGTTGCTGCAGGAATGACAATTGGTGGTAAAATTCCTTTTACAGGAACTTTTGCCAACTTCTCTACAGGTAGAGTTTATGACCAAATTCGTCAGTCAATTGCATATTCTTGATAAGAATGTAAAAATATGTGCTTCTCACGCAGGATTAACTTTAGGTGAAGATGGTGCAACACACCAAATATTAGAAGATATTGGAATTAATGAAAATGTTACCAGGAATGGTAGTTATCAATCCATGTGATTATAATCAAACAAAAGCTGCAACTGAAGCAATTGCTGAATATGTAGGACCAGTTTACTTACGTTTCGGACGTCCAAAAGTAGCTAACTTCACTCCTGTTGATCAAAAATTTGAAATAGGAAAAGCATTACAATTAACCGAAGGTACAGATGTAACTATTGTTGCTACAGGACATTTAGTTTGGGAATCATTAAAAGCAGCTGAAGTTTTAGAAGCTAAAGGAATTTCAGTAGAAGTAATTAATATTCATACAATAAAACCATTAGATAAGAACGCAATTTTAGCTTCTGTAGCCAAAACTGGTTGTATTGTTACTGCTGAAGAACATAACCACTTAGGTGGTTTAGGAGAAAGTGTTGCTAGAATACTAGCTCAAAACACTCCTACTCCTCAAGAATTTGTTGCAACGAATGATACTTTCGGAGAATCAGGAACACCAGAACAATTAATGAAGAAATATGGGTTAGATGACACTGCTATTATAAACGCAGTTGAAAAAGTTATCGCTCGAAAGTAAATACTTTTATTAGTATTTTAAGGTTAATCACCCCTTATAAAAGCCACTTAATTTAAGTGGCTTTAGTTTTTTATAGCTATTTCGTTTTATGATTAAAATTTACCTTTTATAATTACACCTTCTTCATTAAGAACTACTCTTCTTATTTTCTTTCCTTTTTTCATTATTATCTTATATTCTTTTATTTTTACTGAACCATACTTTTGAACATAAAGAAACTTATCTTTTATCAAACTCCATTCTGGAAATTCCTTGGCTAAACTCTCTCTAACCAATTCTGGAAGTCGAACGTTTTTAAACTTTTCAACTACTGAAGTTAACTTTCCTCTTTCATTGAATGTAGCAGATAAATAACCGTCTTCTAATTTGAATAAAAATAAATAAGATTTAAGTTTTCCATTTTCTGTTTCTAACTTATAGGAAATAAAAGCTCTTTCAAGCTCAACAACTCTACTATCTGGGCTACTAGAGTCTGGGTAATATACCGAAAATTCTTCTCCAGCATTTTTTAATACAACTGCGGGTAATTCTCTAGATTCATATAACTCTTCATATAATTTCTCTTGCGCAAGTGAAGGAAACACAAATACCAATACTAGCAAATAAATACATGCTGTTTTCATAATGATTGTTTTTAATTAATAATAACATATAGAATTCGTTGACAAAACCAACATTACATTCTATAGTCTAAAAATTAGTAAGCAACCTTTTGAGATAAAACACTTAAAATAATATTAAGATAATTCTAAGCATAAACACAATTTCCACATAAAGTTACTCATTAACTTTATTCTTTATGTTAATAAAGAGATAATCTACTAGATAATTAACATATTTTAATACGCTGATAATCAACTAGGCAGATGGGTTTAAAACAAAAAAAGTAACATTTAAAAAACATTACTTTTTAGTCATTCGATTTTATCGAAAATATATCTTAAGACTTACCTCTAATAATTTCCCCGTCTTCATTTACCGTAACTCTTCTAACTTTCTTACCCTTTTTCATAATGATCCTATACTCCTTACGTTTTACTTCACCATGCCTCTGAACATATAAAAATCTATCTTTCATCATTTTCCATTCAGGGAATTTTTCCGCTAAACTACTCCTTATCTTCTCTGAAAGCTTAACATTCTCAAATTTTTCAACGACTGAAATTAATTTTCCTTTTCCATTAAATGTCGCAGACAGAAAACCATTTTCGATTTCTAGTAAAAGTAAATACGACTCTTTACCTTGAAAATCATTACCAATCTTGTAACTGATAAATTTATTTTCTAACTCTAAAACCCTACTATCAGGATTTAAATTATCGGGATAATACACAGAGAACTCATTTCCAGCTTTTTTTAACACAATGGCCGGTAAATCACTAGACTCAATATATTCCTCCACCCCTTCTTCTTGAGTATAAACAGGAAACACCATTCCTAAAACAAACAAATACACACATAATTTTTTCATAACAACTAATTTAGATTAATACTTATGAGTTTCTTACTGTAAAAAGTAAAAAAAACATGTAGTTTGGGCGTAAATAAGTAATTATTGAGGAAAGATATTTTTCAATCACTAAAAGAAAAACAAAGTTAGTGATTATAATCCAAAAAAAAACTATTTTTAACAAAAAACACAGTCGTAATCAATTGCTTATCAATTATTTACACATTAAACAGATGAGGAAATTATATTACATAATATAACCATCAAAGCACATTTACTTCTCCACATACAACTCTAAAAACTAAATAAACTATCGAGTAAAAAGCACCAATTAAACACATAAAAGTATTCTTTGTTTTAATAATTTTGATATAACTCCCCCCCATAAGTACCTATATAAAAAACGTGAAATTATCAACAAAAAAAGCCCTCTATAAAAATAGAGGGCTTTTAAAATCGTTCAACTAAAATTAAATTTCTTTAAAGATAGTACTCATTAATCTTTTCTTATCATTAATACTCTCTTCAAGAGAGATCATTGTTTCTGTTCTATACACTCCATCAATATCATCTATCATAAAAATAACATCCTTAGCGTGTTGTGTATCTTTTGCTCTAATTTTACAGAAAATATTAAATTTACCTGTTGTAATATGCGCTACGGTAACAAAAGGTATTTCATTAATTCGTTCTAAAACAAATTTTGTCATTGATGTTTTTTGCAAAAATATCCCAACATATGCAATAAATGAATATCCTAATTTTTCATAATCAACACTTAATGATGACCCTGTTATGATACCTGCTTCTTCCATTTTCTTTACACGAACATGAACTGTTCCTGCAGAGATTAATAGTTTTTTTGCTATATCAGTAAAAGGTACTCTTGTGTTACGGATAAGCATATCCAAAATTTGGTGATCTATTTCGTCTAATTTAAACTTGGCCATTATGTAATTATATCTATTAGTTTAGGACACAAATATAACTTTTTTGCTATGAAACCGCTATTTTATCTGCGAAATCTACTCCATTTATTGATATTTCGTTAATTATTGTTAGTGAATCGAGTATTTTGTCAGTATTATTTATCAATATTGAATTTTGTTCTCCATCAATTTCTTTGTGCCCGAAATACTCCTCTAAGCTACCAACCTTAGCTACTTTAGGTACAAATAACAATTCCTCACCTTTTAGAGTTTCCTCATACTGTATCGCTACATCAACAAACTCTCCTTCACTCCTAGCAACATTCCTGATAATTATATCAAAAAATAATTTCTGGTTTTCTGGTAAACTAAAATAAGGCTGATAACCACCTTCTTCGACTTCTCCATTTGCAATGTGTAAAAATGAAATCATTAATGCCTTGTATATAAAAGAACGTGTTTTCTCTCTTTTATAATCTCCAGGAAAATGACCTGCTTCAAACAATATTGTAGGCGTGTTCATTGACTGAAAACTATCACCAACACAATTAATATTAAAACCATCATCATATCTTGAAATTTGAGCCGGTAACACATCGTTTAGAGCGTTATTAATCGCTACAACTACCTCCATAGCCACTTTACGGGTTTTAGTCACAGAACGTTGTTCGTCTTGTGCAGGAGACAAAAATGACAATACTGAAGAATTTGCAGAAAAGCCTGCACTAAATATTGTTCGTTGACCATGTAGATTAAAACAATAATCAGGTTTAAAAGACTTATAAGTACTTAACAGAACTTTACTCTCAGGCTGACTTAATTGTTGTGCGTCACGATTTAAATCTACCTTATTAGCATTTACTCGAGTATATTTTTCAGCTCCATCAGGATTTAAAATAGGAATAACACAGAATGTACATTCCGAAAGTAATAAGGAAACTACTTCATCATTATGATGCAATCTATTAAAAAAATCAAATAATGCTTTTGTAGTGGTACTTTCATTTCCATGCATTTGAGACCAAACCAATATCTTTTTTTTACCAGTCCCAAACTTATATGAATAAATAGATTTCTTCTCAACAGACGATCCTATTTTAGTTATTTCAGCAATCGTTTTATGCTGTTTTGCTAATGGAATTATATGTGAATTTTTAACATATCTACCCTCTAATGTTACTTCCTTAAACGAATTATAATTCAGCATTTTTTTTTGTTTATACAAATGTAAACAATCTATTCGTTACAAATGTAAACAACACTAATCATTAGGCCTGTTTACATTTGTACACAATAAGCATTACGGATATCAAAACAGTCTATCTTTATAATCTCGAGCAAAACAAAACTACATAGTTATTTATTTTTCAGGTAGTTATGTACTTTTATCTAAACTGAATATTTAAGCCAACCTAGCGTATTTGTAAATATTTTTTTATAATTAAAATATATTGTATACTTTTGTAAACAGTTAAAACAACACATGGACAACACCAATGCATTTACAACTCGTTTACAAAAGTTACTAGATTATTACAGCTTATCAGCCTCTGGGTTGGCAACAAAAATAGGCGTACAACGTTCTAGTATTTCTCATGTAATTTCTGGACGAAACAAACCGAGTTTAGATTTTGTAATGAAACTTTTACACACCTATAATGAAGTTACAATTGAATGGTTAATTGACGGAAAAGGCACTTTTCCAAAATCGGAAAACACACCTCCTACTCATCAAAATCCTATAGAAGAAATTACATCAGTTGAGCCTGATAAAAAAGAGGTAGAAAAAATAAGCAGCGATATTATCTCTAATTTGATTCCTAAAAAAACCAATCAAAAAGAAATTGAAAAAATAATATTGCTATACAAAGATGGAAGTTTTGAATCTTTCAATAATTAATTTTCAAGTTAGATTCAATTATTTTGTTTCTTTGCTAAATAACAATTCGATACTTATTAAAATGAAAACCACCCTACTCCTATTTATTGTACTATTTGCATCATGCAATACACACGAAAGAAATTGTACTGATTTTAAAACTGGTAATTTTGAATATGAATATGAATTAAACGGAGAAAAGATAAAAGCTACATTTAGTAGAACTGAAACACTAGAAGTGGATTATAATGGGAAAAACATTGACTCTATCAATGTTAGGTGGATAAATGACTGTGAGTATGTATTAAAAACAATAAACCCTAAAACACTTGCTCAAGAAAAAGCAATACACATCAAAATTTTAAGCACCAAAGGGAACACCTATACTTTTGAATCAAAAATTATTAATGATTCTCAAAAAAGAACAAGTAGAGGAACTGTAACTAAAACCAATTAATCTTCTTTTAACTTATATCAGATCCTAACACACTGATAACTTTAACTGTATAGAAAATATTTTAATGCATTAGCAACATTATTTCAGGATCTAATAAGCTTCCTGAAAAACAACAAAAAAAGCAACTTAATTTAAGTTGTTTTTTTTTGTTATCGACTTAATACTTAATATTCAAAAAATGAGAAATCATTGTGTAATATACTTTTTGTATCTTTAATAAGGACGCAAAACATTGATATTGAAATCATTACTATTGTATATTACATGTTTCATTTGCTTTACTCTTAAAGCACAAAACAACAACACCCTGTATTCAAATGATTCTAAAATACTTCGTGTTGGTCCAAAACTTGAAATATTTGAGGACACAACTAACCTATTAACCATAGTAGATGTTAACGCATTAAATACATTTAAAAATCACAACAAAACAATTCCAAATTTTGGGTTATCAGAAAGCACGTTTTGGGCTAAATTCAATTTTATAAACAATAGTGAGTTCGAAGATTTTATTTTGGAGTTTAATAAAGTGGCTATTCAAGAATTAAAACTATACTATAAACTAAATAACACAAGCAATATATTCACTGAACAAGTATTAAATTTAAACAAAAAGAAATATAGCGGTAGGATGTTTTTATTTCACTTAAAAATTAAAAAGAACACATCAAGAACAATTTATATAAAATTTAAAAGTAGCTGGAGCGTCACCTTTCCAGTTAAAATTGGCTCTAAGGAGCAAATGTTTCATAAGTTGTTTGATGAAGAATTAATCAACGGCCTGTATATTGGCATTTTCCTTATAATGGTTTTTTACAACTTATTTATTTACTTTTCTATAAAGGACAGAAGCTATATTTATTATGTAATCTATATTTTATTTTTCCTTATTTTTCAATTAAACGAAAATGGTTTCTTTTTCAAATATTTTTTATATAAAGCACCCTACATATACAGTATCGCTATAAAAATCCTGCCAATCATCACTAGTATTGCAGCAATTTATTTTATTAGAGAATTTGTTAAAGCGAAAAAATATGTACCAATAATTGATCGTTTTCATTTAGTAATCGTTGTCCTTTTTCTAGCTAATATATTCTTTGCTTTCGATGAAAAATACAATCATTATGCTTTTTTAAGCTTAAACACACTAACCCTTACCGCTGCACTTTACGTTTTATTTGTTGGGATAGCCGTTATCTACAAAGGCTTTAAACCTGCATGGTTTTTTATTATTGCATGGTTAATTTTGATCCTTTCTATTATACAATTTAATTTAAGTAGCCTTGGTATATTACCATATTTCCCTATTACAGATCATGTTTTAAAAATTGGTTCTGTATTTGAAATTGTATTACTCTCACTTGGGCTAGCAAATAGAATTAATGTTTTAAAAACAGAAAAAGAAGCTTCACAATTTCAAGCTTTACAATTGATAAATGAGAAAAAAAGCTTTGTAGAAAATCAAAATTCACAATTAGAATTCATGGTAGCTGAAAGAACCCAGACACTTGAAATCAGAAACGAGATTATCAGCAAAAAAAATGAGGAAAAATCTATCATGATGCGAGAAATACATCACCGAGTAAAGAACAACTTACAAATGATTAATAGTATGATACGTATCCAATCAAGATACACCAATACCGAAAACTCATTAAAAGAAGTAGAAAGACGAATTCATACAATGGCTCTATTACATGAAAAAATGTATCAGTCAGAGAATTTAATTGAAATAAACATAAAAGAATATATTCAAAGTATCTTAACAGATTTATTAAGCATTTACAATGTTGATGAAAAAATAACGTATGAAATAAACACTTCTGATTTTTCATACAATACAGAAACAGTATTGTATTTAGGACTATTGATAAATGAACTACTAACAAACGCTTTAAAACACTCCTTAAAAGATAAAGAAAAAGGACACATAACCATCAATTTAAAACCTTACAATGAAGGCATTCATAAATTAACAATCACAAACAATGGTAAGATAATTGATATTGAGAAATTTAATAATTCAAAATCACTGGGGCAACGCTTAATTAAAAACTTTGTAAAACAATTAAATGGCACATTTAAAATTGAAAACAGCATAAATACATCATTTACAATATTCTTCAAAAATTTTAACTAATGATTCTTCTTAACGGTATCGGAAGAGATATGCCTTCTGCTCTAAATCGTTTATGAACCGATTCCTTATAATCACTCTTCATTTTAAACTCCTGCAATGGATCAATTAACCAGACATAAGCGCGAATATGTATACCAGATTCAGTTACATCTATCAATCTAACATCAAATTCTGGAGCGCCATCTATTATTTCTTGTGGAGTTCTATTATCTATTACAAAAGCTAATTCTGAAGCCTCCTCGGAAATAATATTCTTAGCCAAATCTATATCAGAATCCAAGCCAATCATAAAGTCATTAAAACTCAAAATTTTTGAATCTTGAATTGTAAAGTTTAATACCGACTCTGTACTAATCACAGAATTAGGAATAATCAATCGTTTATTTTCAAAAGTTTTAATCACTGTATGACGAAGGGTAATATCTTCTACTATACCAATGCTTCCTTTTTCAAGTTTAATATAATCACCTATTCTAAATGGCCTAAATAAAACAATAAATAACCCCGCAATTAAATTAGAAATAGCATCCTTTGCAGCAAAACCAATTATTGCTGCTAAAATTCCAGCTCCAGAGAATATATATCCTACTTGTTTTCTAAAAATAGGAACAGTAAAGAGAATTATCAAAACACCTATCAAACCGAGAACAAAACGCAAAGAATTTCTTGTGAATTTCAGTCTAGTTACACCAAATTTTTCTTTTGTAAACCTTCTTTTTAAAAAAAAGATTACTAGCGTTCTTGAAAGTCTTGAAACAACCCAACATACCAGAATAATGCATATACTATAAATTGCAATTCCGATACTAGACTCTAAATTAAAATAATTTGTTATGGTACTCATTACTATATTTTACAAAATTATTTCAAAAATATATAATGTTTACGTTAACTAAAACAATAAACCACTAAAATAATGCTGTTTGTTCACCATCTGCTCCTAAATCGTCATTATCCAAATCAATATCATCTACTTCAGCATTCACTTGTTTTTCGGCTATAACCTCGATTTCTTCAGTTGCGATTTCTTCTTTAACTTCAAAAGGCAAAGAATCTAATAAATTAATTTGCTTTATTTTATCAGAAGTTAACTGATTCCCAAGTGCTTTAATTCCTTTTACAGCAATAAAGTCTTCAATATTAACTTCCTGATTTGGTTTTTGATCTTTTCCTCGTTGCTTACTATAAACTACATCAACCATTGGCCTATAATCTACAGTAACTATTTCTAATTGTGTTTTAGGATGCTCTGATATGAAATGCTCTTCTTTACCTTCATGCTCAATCAGAAAACGTTTTATATAATAACGCTCTTTTTCTCCATCAAAATATATAACTGAAATTGGTTTGTTTGGAACCCACTTTTCAAGCACAATCATATCATCATCAAAATGTAATGTAACCTCAGGAGTAACTGTTTTTAATATTCCAGACTGTGAAATAATTAACAACATATCTTCTCCTTTAAACTCTCCTAGTAACTCACCTCTACCATCAAGATTCAAACGTTGAACAGCATCATCAAACCAAATTTTCCTTGGTTGTAATGTTGACATTCCTTTAGATTTTAACTCTATTCTCTTGACTGCATATTTTGTTACTAAATTCCCTTTTGAAGCTCTTCCTTTTACTAATACATCAGCAAATTCTAAATCCCATTTTAGTTTTTTAACACTACCTACTTGACGTAAATTTATAGTTATCACTTCGGCTTCTCCGTTTGGATTTGCTGAAAAATAAGTAAGCATTGAGCCTTTACTACCTTGAGTAACCGCATATTCTTTATCTCTAGTAACACTTGTTACTGAAAAACGCTTTATATAGGAAGCTTTTGAAATCCCATCTTTATATATAGCATTGTAAACTGTTCTAGTATCTTTCTTTTTAAATACGGCTACATGAATAATATTTTTACCGATAAAAGTTTTACTGCCAACTTTTGTAACCATCATTTTACCATCTCTGGTAAACACAATAATATCATCTATATCAGAACAATCAGTAACATATTCATCTTTTTTCAAAGATGTACCAATAAAACCTTCTTCCCTATTTACATACAATTTCGTGTTACGTATGATAACTTTTGTTGCATCAACATCTCCAAACTGTCGTAATTCAGTTTTACGACCTCTATCCTTACCGTAATCTTTCTTTAAGCGTGTGAAGTAATCAATAGCATACTGTATTAAGTTAGCTAAGTGATGCATCACTTCATCAATTTGTGCTTCTAAAGCATCAATTTTTTGCTGTGCTTTATCGATATCAAATTTCGAAATACGTTTTATTCTTATCTCTGTTAAACGTACAATATCCTCTTCTACAACTGCACGCTTTAAGTGTTTGATATGCGGTTGTAATCCATCATCTATAGCCTTAATTACTCCTTCCCAAGTCTCTTCCTCTTCTATTAAACGATAAATTCTATTCTCAATAAAAATGCGCTCTAAAGAAGCAAAATGCCATTGTTCTTTTAATTCATTTAATTGAATTTCTAATTCACTTTTTAATAAGAAAACTGTATGATCCGTAGACCTGCGTAACATTTCTGATACGCCTATGAAAACTGGCTTATTATCATCAATAACACAACCTAAAGGTGATATAGAGGTTTCGCAAGAAGTAAATGCATACAATGCATCTATGGTCTTATCTGGAGATATACTTGCAGGTAGATGAATCAATATTTCAACATTTGCCGCAGTATTATCTTCTATTTTTTTAATTTTTATTTTCCCTTTCTCATTTGCCTTAAGAACAGAGTCTATTAAACTAGTTGTAGTAGTTGAAAAAGGAATTTCATTAATTACTAAAGTATTTTTATCTAATTGAGAAATTTTTGCTCTTACACGAACTTTTCCTCCACGCAATCCATCATTATAATTAGAAATATCAGCTGCACCAGCTGTAGGGAAGTCAGGAAAAATAGTGAAGTTTTTCCCTTTTAGATGTTTCACAGAAGCATCAATTAATTCTATAAAGTTATGTGGCAATATTTTAGTAGACAAACCTACTGCTATCCCTTCCCCTCCTTGCGCTAACAATAACGGGAATTTAGCTGGTAAATTAACAGGTTCTTTATTTCTACCATCATAGGATTGTTGCCATTCTGTAATTTTAGGATTAAAAACTACATCAATTGCAAATTTTGACAAACGAGCTTCAATATACCTTGATGCTGCCGCTCTATCTCCTGTTAGGATATTCCCCCAGTTTCCCTGGGTATCAATTAATAATTCCTTCTGACCAATTTGAACCATCGCATCAGCAATACTCATATCACCATGTGGATGATACTGCATGGTATGCCCAACAATGTTCGCTACTTTATTGTAACGCCCATCATCTTTCTCTTTCAAAGAATGCATAATACGACGCTGAACTGGCTTCAATCCATCGTCAATTGCAGGTACAGCACGTTCTAAAATTACATAAGAAGCATAATCCAAAAACCAATCTTTATACATCCCTGTAACCTTGGTAATTGTTTCTTCTTCACTATATTGATTTTTATTTAAATCATCAATGTTTTCGTTTTCTTCTATACTCATTAATTAGATGAATTTTCCTGTACTACTTTGTTTAATGACATTTTTAAAGCCTTTCTTTTTTTACCTTCTAAAAAAGAAATATCTAAATTTACTTTTTTTATAACACCATGAGTTTTTATGTACAAATAGAGTTTCTTACTAAAAAACATATTCTTAATATGAAACTTTTTTAATTTACTCTTTGGTATTTCTATTCGTTGTTCTCTATAATTATTAATTTCCGATAACAATATTCCTTTACTTATAAAAACTAAACCTAATCCTGTACTATCGTATTCAATATGCTTAGCTCTTTTATACCAATAGATAAACACTAAGAATATCAATAATGCAGAACCAATTATTTCATGTAACTGAAATAATGGCGTGTTAGAAATAAGATAATTATAACCTAAAAAAGATAATAACAATATTACCAACATCACATAACCTCCTTTGTATAAAGGAATTCTTTTTTTATTCGTAAATTTCATATTTCCCCAAAAATATTAATTAACATTATTCTTCAATTATATCTAGTTCAACCTTAAGGTTGTTAATAATAAACTTTTGTCTGTCTGGTGTATTTTTACCCATATAAAACTGCAACAAGTTTTCTATAGATGTTTCTGGATCTAACATTACAGGATCTAACCTAATATCTTCCCCAATGAAAAACTGAAATTCATCAGGAGATATTTCTCCTAACCCCTTAAATCGAGTTATTTCTGGTTTTCCTTTTAATTTATTCATTGCTTTTACTCGCTCTTCTTCCGAATAACAATAAATAGTTTCTTTTTTATTACGAACTCTAAATAATGGAGTTTCTAGTATATATAAGTGTCTTTCTTTTATCAACTCTGGAAAAAATTGCAAGAAAAATGTAATTAATAATAATCGAATATGCATACCATCAACATCGGCATCGGTTGCAATTACTATATTATTATAACGTAAATCTGACAAGGACTCCTCTATGTTTAAAGCTGCTTGTAATAAATTAAACTCTTCATTTTCATACACAATCTTCTTACTCATCCCGAAAGAATTCAGAGGTTTTCCTCGCAAACTAAATACTGCTTGAGTATTTACATCTCGTGACTTTGTAATAGATCCACTTGCCGAATCTCCCTCGGTAATAAACAATGTAGAATCTAAACGACGTTCTTTTTTGATATCTCCTAAATGAACTCTACAATCACGCAACTTCTTATTATGTAACGAGGATTTTTTAGCTCTATCTTTTGCTAATTTTCTAATTCCAGATAACTCTTTACGTTCACGTTCTGCTTGAAGTATCTTACGCTGTAAAGCTTCAGAAACAGCATTGTTTTTATGAAGGTAATTATCTAATTGAGTTTTTATAAAGTCATTAATGTATGTACGAACGGTTGGTAATTCTCCTCCCATTTCAATAGAACCAAGCTTTGTTTTTGTTTGACTTTCAAAAATTGGCTCCATTACTTTTATAGCAACTGCAGAAATAATTGATTTTCTTATATCAGATGCTTCATACGCTTTACCGTAAAAATCACGAATAGTTTTTACAATTGACTCTCTAAAAGCTGCTTGATGTGTTCCACCTTGCGTAGTATGTTGTCCGTTTACAAAAGAATGGTATTCTTCTGAATATTGCGTTTTACTATGTGTAATAGCTATCTCAATGTCATCTCCTTTTAAATGGATAATTGGATATAACATATCATCTTTACTATTGTTATCTTCTAGTAAATCTTTTAATCCATTTTCAGAGAAATATTTTTCTCCGTTATAAATAATTGTTAAACCTGGATTAAGATATACATAGTTCTTCAGCATTTTAACTACATACTCTGAACGATACTTATATTTTTTAAAAATACTTGTATCAGGTATAAAAACAACTTTAGTACCTTTTCTTGAAACTACATTTTCAATTGGATAATCTTCAGTGATATTTCCTTGAGAAAAATCAACAGCTTTACGTTCGTTGTTTCGGTTAGATTCTACTCTAAAATAGCTTGATAACGCATTTACTGCTTTAGTACCAACTCCGTTAAGTCCTACCGACTTTTTAAATGCTTTAGAATCATACTTACCACCGGTATTCATTTTAGATACTACATCTATTACCTTACCCAGCGGAATTCCTCTACCATAATCTCTAACAGTCACCCTACCATCTTTAGTAGTGATTTCAATAGTTTTACCAGATCCCATGACAAATTCATCTATAGAATTATCAAGGACTTCTTTTAGTAAAATATAAATTCCATCATCCGGGGATGCTCCATCACCAAGTTTACCAATATACATTCCTGGACGCATACGAATATGCTCTTTCCAGTCTAATGAACGAATATTATCTTCAGTATATTTGGTTTCTTCTGACATTAAAATAGTAACTATTAGGATATCTTGCTAAGATAGGATAAAGTATAAAAAAATAAAAGAAGGATTACAGAAAGTTAGTAACAGATTTTTAAGCATAAAAAAACCACTTAAATATATGCTTAAGTGGTTTTTAATAATTTCAACAATTTTTAAATTTCTTTTGCAAAAACCTGGATAGACAACACTGCTCTTCCCCAATTATAATTTGGAGGAGTAGAACTCCACATATTAAATATATAACTTACATTTTTTGTTGCTGAATACTGCTCTATATATCCATCTAATGAATATACTATTGTTAAATCTGAGGCTCCAGTAATTATTTCTTCCGTAAAAACAGATGTAAGTGTACTCATTTGATAAGTAGATCCTGAAATTTCATTTAAATTATATTTACGGGATCCTGATTCATTTTCAATACCATCTTTTAGAAAACGAACACCTATATAACCATCAATATCAACATTATTAGTTTTTGTCCCTAACGGCATTGAATATGTAACAATAACTTTTGCACTTTTATTTGAAGGGATTGTAACACTCTTATTTAATCCTAAATGAATATTATTTTTTGTAAATGAATTTTTTGTACTAGACACATACACTTTAGGTGACGGAGCAACGGCTGTAGGCATCAAAATTAAATTATAATTGTTATTAACCCCTACATTACCATGTTTATCAACAACCATCTGCTTTCCATTTACTAAATCAGGAGTACTGCGTACTCGAAGAGTACTAGCTACATCCAAACCAGCTGTTGGATTTGTTGTTCCTATCCCCACTTGAGAGAAAGAGTATTCAAATAACAACACACACACACATAATACCAAACTTCTTTTTTTCATTTTCTTTTGATTTATAAATTAAGGGGCCGCGAAATTACAAAATAAAAAAAAACAAAGCAGGTTTTAAGCAAGTTAATAACAGCCTTTTCAGAACAAAAAAACCTCATGAAGCATAATGCTTCATGAGGTTAATATTATAATAGCTTTAAAACTATTTTAATTAATTACACATTAAATCTAAAATGCATGATATCACCGTCTTTAACGACATATTCTTTTCCTTCAACCCCTAGTTTACCAGCTTCTTTAACTTTAGCCTCACTACCAAATTCTACAAAGGTATCATATTGCATTACTTCAGCTCTAATAAACCCTTTTTCAAAATCAGTATGAATTACTCCTGCTGCTTGAGGTGCAGTAGCCCCAACAAAAACAGTCCAAGCTCTTACTTCTTTCACACCTACTGTAAAGTAAGTCTGTAAGTTTAATAATTTATACGCAGCTCTAATTAAACGTGCTGCTCCTGGTTCTTCCAAACCAATGTCTTCTAAAAATATTTGTTGCTCGTCGTAATCTTCTAATTCAGCAATATCTGATTCTGTTGCGACAGCTAAAATAATAACTTCAGCATTTTCAGATTTTACAGCTTCACGAACCTTATTAACATATTCATTCCCTTCTTTTGCTGAAGCTTCATCAACATTACACACATATAGTACAGGTTTAGAAGTTATCATTTGGAACTCATCTACAAAAATCTGTTCCTTTTCATTAAATTCTAATGATCTTACAGAGTTACCAGATTCCAGCACTTCTTTAAGTTTTTCCAACGTTACTTGTTCTAAAATAGCTTCTTTATCACCAGTTTTTGCTGCACGTTTTACTTTTTCAAGTCTTTTATCTACCGTTTCTAAATCTTTTAATTGTAATTCAAAATCGATAATTTCTTTATCTCTAATAGGATCTATAGTTTCCTCAACATGTATAATATTAGGATTATCAAAACAACGTAATACATGAATAATCGCATCAGTTTCTCTAATATTAGCTAAGAATTTATTTCCTAAACCTTCTCCTTTACTAGCTCCTTTTACTAAACCTGCAATATCAACAATTTCAACAGTTGCTGGCATAACACGCTCAGGGTTCACCATGCTTTCTAACTTAGAAATCCTTGAATCTGGCACGTTTACGACACCAATATTTGGCTCTATAGTACAAAAAGGGAAGTTAGCACTTTGTGCTTTTGCATTAGACAAACAATTAAATAAGGTTGATTTACCTACATTTGGTAATCCTACAATTCCTGCTTTCATTATATGATGGTATTACAGTTAAACTCGTAAAATAGTTACGAAAATCAGTTTGCAAAACTACATATTTTTATTATTTATACCTAGTAGCTGCTAAAGGAAATAATATTCCTTAGTAATAAAAAACAAATTGAAATAAACGCCTGGAAATAATAGTGTGACAAGGGAAAAACTTCAAAAAGAATTTGAGAAGTTTCAATACTAAATATGATAGTTATTAATTTCTAAAAAAAGGCAATGATATAAACACAAATAGAAATTAAAAAAGTAATACAATATTTTACTAAAGCACTCATAATTGGTTATTTAAGTTTTGTAAATTTATAATAAATAACCGAACAAGTATAAATTTTAATACTTATTTAACAAAAAAAGCAACTACTTACGTAATTGCTTTTATAAATATTTTATGATCTAATGGTTACCCTTTTGGATGCATAAAAGCTTGTTTCTCAAGTAAAACCTCTTCAGTTTCTACATTATCATCATCTGGCACACAACAATCTACCGGACAAACTGCTGCACATTGTGGTTCTTCATGAAACCCTTTACACTCTGTACATTTGTTTGGAGAAATATAATATACTTCATCACTTATTGGTTCCTGTGCATCATCTGCATTTACAGTTTCTCCATTTGTAAGTACTAAATCTCCTTTTAAAGAAGTTCCATCAGCATAACGCCAATCATCAGAAGCTTCATAAATTGCTGTATTAGGACATTCTGGCTCACATGCTCCACAGTTAATACATTCATCTGTAATTATAATTGCCATAACTTAAATTCTCTTTTAATTAAAATAACTTGTTTCCGTTTTAGTACAATGAGTATCTTTGTCAAAAATCAGAAACAAACCTATATTCTTGGTACAAAAATAACGCCAAAAATATGTAGATACCAAATAAATGAGTCAATTAAATAGTAGAATTTTAGCTTTTTCACAATTAGGAACTTTTTTAAGTCAATTTACAACAAAAGGAATTGTCAAAAAAGAAGGTATTCCACATAATGATTTATTTTTCGACGCTTTTAAAATGCAAGTTGAACGCGCTTATCAATTTAACGGATGGTTTACAAAAGAAAATGTACTATTTTCTTGTGAAGGATGGCATAAATCACTTACTGAAACCAACCTAAATAATTTTACTAATAGTATAGATTTAAATGATATTACTCCAAAAAAAATAGCTATTGTAATGGCTGGAAATATTCCATTAGTTGGGTTACATGATTTTTTGTCGGTATTAATTTCTGGACATTCTGTATTAGTAAAACAATCTTCAAATGACAAGCATTTATTACCCATTTTAGCTAAGTATTTACAATATGTAAATGAAGATTTTAAAAATAAGATTACTTTTTGTGAAGGGAAACTAGAAAATTTTGAGGCTGTTATTGCAACAGGAAGTGATAATACAGCTCGTTATTTTGAACATTATTTTGGCAAATACCCTTCTATAATCAGAAAAAGCAGAAATTCTGTCGCAATATTAACTGGTAATGAAACAGATGAAGAATTAAGTAATCTATCAGATGATATTTTTACTTATTTCGGATTAGGTTGTAGAAGTGTTTCTAAACTATTTGTGCCAAAAGATTATAATTTTGACAAGTTGTTTAACGCAGTATTTAATCATAAAGACATTATTAATAATGCCAAATATGCTAATAACTACGATTATAACAAAGCAGTTTATTTAATGAGCTTATTTGATTTATTAGAAAATGGTTTCTTGATGTTAAAAGAAGATAAAAGTTACTCCTCTCCTATTTCATCATTATTTTATGAAAAATATGACGATTTAGAAACTTTAAAAAAACAATTAATTACAGATAGTGATTTAATACAGTGCGTTGTTGCAAAAGGTATTATGGATAATGAAATTAAGTTTGGAGAAACACAAAAGCCAAAACTTACTGACTATGCTGACGGAGTAAATACTTTAGCTTTTTTAGCAAAATTGTAACACACAACTTACTATATACTTACATTAATTATGAAAAAACATAATTTTAGTGCTGGACCATGTATACTTCCTCAAGAAGTATTACAACAAGCTGCTAATGCAGTGTTAAATTTTGACGGTTTAGATTTATCTTTAATAGAAATATCTCATAGAAGTGAAAATTTTGTTAGCGTAATTGAAAAAGCAAGAAATTTAGCTTTAGAATTACTTGGTTTAGAAAACAAAGGATATTCAGCTTTATTTTTACATGGTGGCGCAAGTACCGAGTTTTTATTAACTCCATACAACTTAATGAAAAAAGATGGCGGTAAAGCTGCCTATATGAATACCGGAACATGGTCAGCTAAAGCGATTAAAGAAGCTGAATTATTTGGAGAGATTGATATAGTTGCATCTTCAAAAGATAAAAACTTCTCATATATCCCAAAAGGGTTTAATATACCAAATGATGTAAATTACTTTCACTGTACAAGTAACAATACCATATCTGGTACACAAATGAAAAGTTTCCCAGAATTTGATGGAGTAACTGTTTGTGACATGAGCTCTGATATATTCTCTCGTCAATTAGACTTCTCTAAATTTGATATTATTTACGCAGGTGCTCAAAAAAACATGGGCCCATCAGGAACAACTTTGGTAATTGTAAAAAATGATATATTAGGTAAAACAGGAAGACAGATTCCTTCAATATTAGATTACCAAGTACACATTGCAAAAGACAGTATGTTTAACACACCTGCCGTTTTTCCTATATATGTTTCTATGCTAACCCTGCAATGGTTGAAAGACCTTGGTGGTATTCCGGCTATTGAAAAAATAAACAATGCTAAGGCTGAATTATTATATACTGAAATAGACAGAAACCCATATTTTAAAGGAAATACAACAATAGAAGACCGTAGTATTATGAATGCTACTTTCACTTTAATTGATGAAAACCATCAGAGTATTTTTGACTCAATTTGGGAGAAATCAGGAATTAATGGATTACACGGTCATAGAAGTGTTGGCGGATACCGAGCATCTATGTACAATGCATTACCCCTAGAAAGCGTTCAAGTTTTAGTTGATGCTATGCAGGAATTTGAGACAATTATATCGAAAAACTAAATTTTTCAGGTTATGAAAATATTAGACAATTATGGAATTTCTAATTCCGGAATTAAGGCATTAAGTGACGCAGGTTATGAAGTTAAAACTATAACTGTAGCACAAAATCAATTAATAAACTACATCAGTCAAAACAATATTGAAGTAATTATTATTGGAGCTAATACAATTATTTCTTCTGAATTAATTGACGCATGCCCTACTCTAAAAATTATTAGCTGTGCGAGTAACAACACAGATAACATTGATATTAATTATGCGATAAATAAAGGCATCCAAATTATCAAAACACCAGAAGCTCATGCTGTGGCTGTAGCCGAATTAGTTTTCGCTCACTTACTTGGGATGGCTCGTTTCCTTCATCAAGCTAATAGAGAAATGCCTTTGGAAGGAGATACTAGATTTTTAGATCTTAAAAATCAATTTTCAACTGGAACTGAATTAAAGGGTAAAACACTTGGTATTGTTGGCTTAGGTACTATAGGTAAAGAAGTTGCTAAAATTGCAATCGGACTAGGAATGAAAGTCATTGCTACATGTACTACAATTAAAAAGGAAAATATTAATATTACTTTCTTTAACGGTCAGTCATTAAATTTTGAAATTGAAACTCAGTCACTAGATTCTTTATTAAAAACTTCTGACTTTGTTACACTTCATGTCCATCTTCAAGAAACTCCTTTAATTGGCAAAAAAGAAATTGAATTAATGAAAGCTGGTACAGGAATAATCAATACTTCTCAAGGAGGTGTATTAGACGAAATAGCATTAATAAATGGTATTGAAGCTGAAAAAATTAAATATGCAGCTTTAGATGTATTTGAAACAGAACCAAAGCCAGAAATTCAATTATTGATGAACCCTGAGTTGTCATTAACACCACATATAGCTGGTGAGACAATAGAATCTAAGCAGCGAATTGAAGATCAGTTAATAGCCAAAATTATTCTAACCAAGCAGCAATAAGCCTCTTTATCGTGATAAAAACACTTTTTATCGATGATTTATTCAAAATTATTGCTTGACCTTATATAATCAGCATTTTTCAGTAACTTGTAATAGAAATTAAATAACAAACTAAAACAATATTAAAATGTCAGGAATATTAGATTTACTAAATAGTGATTTAGGAAAAACAATTATAAGCGGAGTAGCTGGACAATCAGGTCAATCTGCTGATAAAACATCTTCAGTATTAACAATGGCTTTACCAGTTTTAATGGGAGCTATGAAACGTAATGCTGCAACTCCAGAAGGTGCTGCAGGATTAATGGGAGCATTATCCGGAAAACATGATGGTTCAATTTTAGATAACCTTGGTGGATTATTCGCTGGTGGAGTTGATCAAAGCGTTATGGATGATGGTGCAGGAATACTTGGACACGTATTAGGAGGTTCACAAGCAAATGTAACAAATGCTCTATCTCAAAAATCTGGAATGGATTCTAGCGCTGTAATGGACATACTAAAAGTAGCTGCGCCATTAGTTATGGGATATTTAGGAAAACAATCTAAACAACAAAGTGTATCTGACTCTAACGGAATTGGTGATTTATTAGGTGGTTTATTAGGTGGCGGTGCTACTGCATCAAGCCAACAAAGCTTAATAGAGTCTTTATTGGATGGTGACGGTGACGGATCTATCCTTGACGATGTTGCAGGAATGGTATTAGGAGGATCACAAAAGAAAGGTGGTCTTGGAGGTTTATTAGGAGGACTTTTCGGTAAATAAAAGCATAATCTATAAATATTTTAAAAGCTGAACAGTAATGTTCAGCTTTTTTATTTTGTATCTTTATATAAACTACAATATTGTCATGCAGCGTTTATTATATCTCATATTATTAATTTTTCTATCGTGTGCTAGTACTGTCACGAATAACAAAACAGTAAATAATCGTGACAAAGTAGTTATTGAAAATAAGGAGTTGGAATATGAAGTTATCATTATTGAGCCAGGTTTTAGCTCTTGGTTGGTAACACAAAACCCAATGTCATATTATTCACAATCAACATTAGAGATTAAAAATCAATTTTACGTAGTATCATGGAATCAACGGGTATTGCAACCTTTTAAATATAGGTCCGACTTGTATGAGATGAGAATCGCGTATGATTTTAATGTAGATTATGGCTTGGAAGTAAATTATAAACTGTTTATGTACTTTACCTATTTTCAACAAAAATATAAGCAAAAGCTATAATGTAGCTTAATACTTCTCTATTATAAACTATTTTTATTTTTATTATAAAACGATTCCTTATTTTTGCATAAAATTAAGTTATGCAAAAGATAAAAGAAAGTTGGGAAATTGAAAAGAACTGGCAATTAATTTATCCTATTTTAGGAGCTTTAGCACTATTACTTTCTGGTTACCTATTAGCAAAAGGTGTGCTTTCAAATTTTTCAGAAGTAAATACTATTCTTCTCATATTCTTAACATTCATAATTGCATACGGTATTTTAAATATCACTTTAAAACTATTTAAGAAATTAGCTGTAAAATGGCAAGTTACCTATCGTTGGGAATTGATTGCTATCTTCTTAGTTTTCTCTGTTACTGGTTCAACAGCTGCTAAAATATCAGGACCAATAATTGAAATACTTAACTTAAAAGAACTCATTTCTAACGCTTTTTTATTCTGGACAATTCGTATTTTAATCATCTTCCCTATTTATCAATTTTTGTTAGTTATTGTAGGATGGATATTTGGTCAGTTTAAATTTTTCTGGGCATTTGAAAAGAAAATGCTTTGTAGAATGGGCTTTAAAAAATACTTTAGTGAGTAATAGTTTGAAGAACATATTAAAATCAGTTGTATTAATAGGACTTGTATCAGTTCTGTTAACACCTTCTGTGCTTAATTTTGTTCATTCATTTGAGCATCATGAACATATCATAGATTGTGATGAAAGAGAAAAAGCACACTTACATGAAATAGAATTTGACTGTAGTTTTATACAATTATATGCTACGCCACAAATCTATGATTCAATAGTTTATTTTCCATTAGAGAAAAATACTAATCACTATAACACTAATCACTCTAGATATTCAAGTGAATACCGTAATAGTATATTCATTGGAAACTCCCCTCTTAGAGGCCCACCTGTATTAATATAAATTAATCGTACTCAAAATTTATTTATAAATATATCTAAGCTATTGTTAGGTATACAAATTAATACAACAATATATGAAACATATTATAAGTTTACTTGTGCTTTTTATTAGCGTAAGTAGTTTTTCACAACACAAAATATTTGGTAATATAACGGATAAAGAAACATCTGAATCACTTACTGACGTAAATATTTATATCAAATCATTAACCAAAGGGGTTACAACAAATACTAATGGTTTTTATAATATTGAAAACCTATCTTCTGGAAATTATGAACTTTATATTTCATATTTAGGCTATCAAGATATTCATGAAAATATAGAACTAAATTCAGATCTAAATATTAATTTTCAACTACGTCCATCTATCTTAGAGCTTGAAGGAGTTCTTATATCCGCTCCATTTCATAAGTTACAGAAAGATAATGTTATGAAAGTAGAAAAAATAAAAACATCTGATTTAACAGATGCTAATAACTTATCAGAACAACTGAGTCAGGTTCCTGGAGTAAATCAGATTAGTACAGGTAGCGGAATAGGAAAACCTGTAATTAGAGGATTAAGTGGTAATAGAGTACTTGTATATACCCAAGGTATCAGATTAGAAAATCAACAATTTGGAGAAGAACACGGAATTGGAGTAAGTTCATCAGGAATTGAAAGTGTGGAAATTATAAAAGGACCTGCTTCCCTACTCTACGGTTCTGATGCTATTGGTGGCGTACTCTTTTTAAATCCTGAACTATATGCTCCACTTGATTCATTAGATATCGATTTTTCGACAAAGTATTTCTCTAATACAAATGGAGTTTCTACAAATTTTGGGATTAAAAAAACTACAGAAAAGGTAAAACTTTTAACTCGTTTCTCTTTACAACAACATGCTGATTATCAATTTGACAATACGCGGGTAACTAATTCTCGATTTTCTGAATACGACTTAAAAACTGGTGTTGGTTTTGGCAACAATAAAATAACTAATGATATACGTTATAACATCAATTTCAGTCGTTTAGGTATTCCTGAAGGGATTGACGCACAAAACAATAATATAAAACCTCTTTTACCAAATCAATCAATTGAAAACCATGTAATAAGTTCTCATACGAAGGTCAACTTAAACAAGGGGAAACTTGATATGATTTTTGGTTATACTTTTAATAACAGGAAAGAGTTTGAAGAAGAACATCATTATGAAGAGGAAGAAGACCATGATGAAGAGGAAAATGAAGAAGAACATGATGATGAAGAGCTAGAACCTGCGTTAGAAATGCACTTAAGTACTTTAAACTATAATATTAAATATGAATTACCAAAAGTTAAAGATTTTGAAATAATCATAGGTACTCAAGGTATGCATCAGAAGAACACGAATTTTGGCTCAGAAACCTTAATCCCTGATGCTTCAACAACTGATATAGGTTTATTTGGAACATCACATTATCATTGGAAAAAACACGCTATTCAATTCGGGTTACGTTATGATTATAGAAACATTTATATAAATCCAATTAATAAAAACAAAGATTTTAATAGTTTCAATGGCGCTATAGGATTTAAAACCGATTTCAGTTCAAAAATAACTGGTCGTGTCAATCTTGCAAGTGGGTTTAGAGCACCTAATTTATCAGAATTAACTTCTAACGGAGAACATGAAGGAAGTAACCGTTATGAGATTGGAGATATTAATTTAACTAACGAACAAAATGTTCAATTAGATTTAAATCTAAATTATAAAAGTGATCATTTTGAGTTTTTTACAAATGTTTTTTATAATAATATAAACGACTACATATACCTTACTCCTACTACAGATTATATTGACAATGCACAAGTTTTTAATTATCTACAAGATAATGCTTCTCTTTATGGAGCAGAATTAGGTATACACCTACATCCACATCCATTAGATTGGTTGCATATTAGCAGTAGCTTTGAAACAGTAACTGGAAAGTTGAAAAATGGTACTTATTTACCATTGATACCTGCTAATTCAATACATACTAATTTTACTTTTACAATTTCAAAAAATTCTAAACTGAACACAAATGCATTTATTAGTTTAAAAAATGTATTCAAACAACAAAATGTGAGTAACTCTGAAATTGCTTCAAAAAATTACGATTTAGTTAACTTAGGTGTTAATTCAGAACTTCAATCAAAAAAGGCTTTATATAAATTTAATATTGGAGTAAATAATCTTTTAAACAAGCAATACATTAATCATTTATCAAGGTTAAAGAATGATGGTATTTATAATCAAGGAAGGAACATTATACTTGGTTTAACTATCAAGTTATAGTAATAAAAATGGGCTTCTAACTTTAGAAGCCCATTTAATATGTTACAATACTACCCTATATCTATAATATCACTACTCACCTTACTATCTTTTATTACATATTGATAAATCCATGTTAATGTAAATGTTGGGATAAAGTCTAATCCTGGAAGTAGTTCTTCAAACAAACTTACAAAACCAGCTATTTTTCCTGTTTTTCCTTTATACATACGTGTCATTATCAATGCTGATAATGGTGCCCATATTACATCACCAAATTCACCAATTAAAGGTAGTGTAAATGAAGCCATACCAATAGCATCAAATAAAATACCTAAAGCTAATTTTTTATATTTATCTTTTTTTTCTGTCTCTGTGGTTGTCATTTATAGTTGTTTATTATTGTTACTATTAAAAAAGCAATAAGTATGCCGAAAAACAATCGTTAAATTCACAAAAAACAATCACATAATTTATACAGTTCTAAAATTTCATATTTGAAATTTATCACATTGGCAAATCTTCGTTTAATAAAAGAAGTTCATTCTCATATTATTCAAAAATTGTTCAATAATCGGTATCTTTGAGTTCCTTATTTTTAAGGTTAAATCGAATTTAAACGGTAGTCCTTACCGTGCTAACTATAAAATTAAACAATCATGTCAGGAAAAGCAAAGATTATTTACACCAAAACAGATGAAGCTCCAGCTTTAGCAACGCGTTCATTTTTACCAATTGTTCAAGCATTTACTGCTTCTTCAGGAGTAACAATTGAAACTAAAGATATTTCTCTTGCAGCAAGAATATTAGCAAATTTTCCTGATTTTTTAACTGATGATCAAAAAGTTCCTGACGCTTTAGCTGAATTAGGAGAATTAGCAAAACAGCCAGAAGCTAACATTATCAAGCTTCCAAATATTTCTGCTTCTGTACCTCAATTAAAAGCAGCAATTAAAGAACTACAAGAACAAGGCTTTGCTATTCCTAGCTATCCAGATGATACCGATACTACTGAAGACAAAGCAATTCAAGTTCGTTATAATAAAATTAAAGGTTCTGCAGTAAACCCTGTGTTACGTGAAGGAAACTCTGATCGTAGAGCACCAAAAGCAGTTAAAAATTATGCTCGTAAAAACCCACATTCAATGGGTGTTTGGAGTTCTGACTCAAAAACACATGTATCAACCATGAGTGCTGGTGATTTCGCACATAACGAGAAATCTACTACTATTTCAAATGCTACATCTGTAAAAATTGAATTTACTGCTGAAAATGGAGACAAAACTGTTTTAAAAGATAATTTAGACTTACTAGAAGGTGAAATTATTGATACTACAGTAATGAATAAAAAAGCCTTAATCGCTTTTTTAGATGAACAAATAAAAGACGCTAAAGCAAACAATGTATTGTTTTCATTACATATGAAAGCAACTATGATGAAGGTTTCTGACCCAATCATTTTCGGTCATGCTGTACGAGTATACTTTAAAAATGTTTTTGATAAACATGCAACTGTTCTTGAGGAATTAGGTGTAGATGTTAATAATGGGTTTGGAAACTTATTAGGGAAGCTAAATGAATTACCTGCTGATAAGCGTGCAGAAATTGAAGCTGATATTCAAACTGCTTATGCTAACGGACCAGGAATAGCAATGGTAGATTCTGATAAAGGAATTACTAACTTACATGTTCCTTCTGACATTATTATTGATGCTTCTATGCCAGCAATGATACGTACTTCAGGGCAAATGTGGAATACCGAAGGAAAACAACAAGATACTAAAGCTGTAATTCCAGATAGTAGTTATGCCGGAATTTATACTGCAACTATTGATTTCTGTAAAAAACACGGTGCTTTTGATCCTACAACAATGGGAACTGTTCCTAATGTTGGATTAATGGCTCAAAAAGCAGAAGAATATGGTTCTCATGACAAAACATTTGAAATGGTTTCTAACGGAACTGTCCGTGTTATTGATACAAATGGAACTACTCTTTTAGAACACAACGTTGAATCTGGTGATATCTGGAGAATGTGTCAGGTAAAAGATGCTCCAATTCAAGACTGGGTTAAGCTTGCAGTAACAAGAGCTAGAGCTTCTGCTACTCCAGCTGTTTTCTGGTTAGACGAAAACAGAGCTCATGATACAGAATTAATCAAAAAAATAAATACATATTTACCAAATCACGATACAACAGGTTTAGATATCAGAATATTATCTCCAATTGATGCTACTCATTTCACACTAGATAGAATTAAAGAAGGAAAAGATACTATATCTGTTACAGGAAACGTATTACGTGATTTCTTAACAGATTTATTCCCTATTTTAGAATTAGGAACGTCTGCAAAAATGTTATCTATTGTACCTTTAATGAATGGTGGTGGATTATTTGAAACTGGTGCTGGAGGTTCTGCCCCTAAGCACGTACAACAATTCACTAAGGAAAATCACTTACGTTGGGATTCATTAGGAGAATTTTTAGCCTTAGCAGTTTCATTAGAACATTTTGGAAATACAAACGACAACTCTAAAGCGTTAGTATTAGCAGAAACTTTAGATGAAGCTACAGATAAATTCTTGGATAATAGAAAATCACCTTCTCGTAAAGTTGGTGAATTGGACAATAGAGGGTCACACTTCTACTTAGCTACTTATTGGGCTGAAGCATTAGCTAAACAAACAAAAGATACTGATTTGCAAACTTCATTTGCTAAACTAGCTCAAGAATTGGCTTCACAAGAAACTACTATTATCAATGAATTAAATAAAGTTCAAGGTAAAGCTGTTGAATTAGAAGGATATTACGCCCCTACTGAATCTTTAGTTGTTTCATCAATGAAACCTAGTAAAACACTAAATAATATTTTAGCGACTATTGCTTAATATTATTTGAATTATACATATTTAAAAAGCTTCTGACTTATCAGAAGCTTTTTGATTTTAGTACCTTTACATTATGAAATTCACCAAGACTACCGAACAAGATTCCAAGTATAATGATTTAGAAAACATGAATGTTTCTGAACTATTAATTAATATTAATACTGAAGATAAAACTGTTCCATTAGCTATAGAGAAAGCATTACCGCAAATCGAAAACTTAGTAACTGAAACAGTTATTAAACTAAAAAGTGGTGGTAGAATATTTTATATTGGAGCAGGTACTAGTGGTAGATTAGGTGTAGTTGATGCATCAGAATGCCCTCCTACTTTTGGAGTATCTCATGATTTAGTTGTTGGATTAATTGCTGGTGGTGATGATGCTATTAGAAATGCAATAGAAAATGCTGAAGATGACACTAAACAAGCTTGGGAAGATTTAAAAAATTATAATATTACAGATAAGGATGTTGTGATTGGAATTGCTGCTTCTGGAACAACGCCGTATGTAATTGGAGGATTAAAAAAATGTAATGAAAATAATATCACAACCGGATGTATCACCTGTAATCAAGATAGTCCATTAGCTTTAACGGCTAAGTTTCCTATTGTTGTTATTGTTGGACCTGAATTTATTACTGGAAGTTCACGTATGAAAGCAGGTACAGCACAGAAATTAGTATTAAATATGATTTCTACAGCTACTATGGTTCAATTAGGCAAAGTAAAAGGAAATAAAATGGTTGATATGCAACTATCTAATGATAAATTAGTTGAACGTGGCACACAAATGATTATGAAATCATTACAGATTAATCACGATTTAGCACAAGAGCTTTTATTAAAACACGGATCAGTTCGTAATGCAACAACATTTTATAATAATGAGAACAAATAAAGAAGTATTATCAAAAGGAATAAAATTTATGGCAGTAGCCTTATTTTTTATGTTTTCTGGACCATTTTTATTACACTTAGGCTTTAAATTGCGTAATTTCCTAACTATAGGAATCGCAGGCTTGTTTTGCATAGCAGCCATATTACTTACAATGAAAGGCTTACATACAATTATAAAAGCGCTATTTAACGATTAATATTATTTAGAGACTTTAATAGGTGTAGTTGGATTATATCCAAACGTTTTATCTTTAATAACAATTTCAAAAGCAAATAGCAATTGTGATATAATTGCATAATGATGGATTGTATGAGAATTTGCTTGAGCAAAAGCAGCATATAAATTAGTAGGTATAGACATTTTGCCTTGCCCTAAGTCATCTATCAATTCATATTTTTCTTCTAAATCGTAAGTCGTATAACTTTCTAATTCAGTTAATATTTTTTTTATTTCTGTTTTAGCGCAGTATATATCTATTTCAATAGCAGTATTACGCTCTCTATCCGTTAAATCGATTAAATAATTATTTAATCCTTTAAATATTGAATAATAAAAATCTAATATATGTCTGACATGTCCACCTATACTCGAATAAAAAGGTCCGATAGAGTCATCTGTATAAATAGATTCTGGAAGATCTTCTAATAAAATTAGTGCCTTTTCTAATGTGTTTTGAAGTGAAGAAATAAAGGGTTTATTCATATAGGATTGAATATAATTAATTTAGCTCAATCTTAGTCCAAAAACTCTAAAAAACTTACATAATGTATTCTTTTTTAATAGAAATATTATCGTCTCAAATACAGATTGAAAATGATTCATAGATTAAAACCACTAAATTCATTCAATAATAACCCTTTTAGTTATACTCATACTATCACTTGATGCTCTAACTAAATAAGCTCCTTTTGCACATTTAGAAATATCTATAAAAAGTTGATTATCGTTTGTTACTATATTTTGATAAATAACCTTTCCTAATACATCAAAAACACTTACTTCGCAAAACTTAATGCAATCATTGAAAGATAAATTAAATCTTCCATCACTAGGATTAGGGAATAAATCAAGAACAGTTGTATCACTAATATCTATACAACTCCCATCTTGAGAGCATTTGTTTGCTAGAATATTTACTGGTCCAAACTTACTTTCACAACTTTCCTCTATAGCATTTAAAGCTGTTACTGTAAGAGACACATTATTATTTCCATTAATTATATAAGTATGTGTTGGTTCAAATTCAGTACTAGTATTTCCATCTCCAAAATCCCATAAGTACTGAACGTCATCCCAGTTATTGGCAAATGAATAATTGATAAATTTGTATGTACAATCACTTATTTTTTGAAGTTCAAACTTAGCATCAATATCACACTCTCGAACACAAATATTGTTAATTAATGTGTCTTGAACACCAAACCTTATTGCACAAGAAATATTTGGACTACAACTTGTATCTTTCTCAATTAAAGTATCAATTAAAAAATTAGCTCTTCCACAGTACTCATCATCAGTTGTGAAATTAAACATGAAATAAGTATCTCCTGTTGATGGTATTATAAAATTTAAGTTATCAGTAGAATATATACCATCAGGTAAACTAATAGTAACCACTCCTGTTATTTCAGAAATATCAGCATCTGATTGATAATGAACTATAGCTGAAAAATTATTTAATTCAACATTTTGCTGTACATCAATAGACAATTGATGAGAATAGTTGTTTAGTGGCTCTAACTCTAAAAATTTAGGGGTAGATTGAAAGTTTATTTCTTTAGTTTCAGTGCAGTTTGTAATACCATTTACATTAAAGTTAATAGAACTTACTCCATCATAATCACAGGTAGGCCTTAACGTAACTAATAATTGGTAATAATTATTTAAATCATCAAATTGATTTGCTATATATCCAGGTAGCACACTATTTGTGTCTTCTAGATTCCATAATTGTCCGCTTACAATATCGATTGGTGATGAAAAACCTGTAAGAGAACATACCGAATTAGCAGGGTCAATTGCTTCAGATACAGGGTAACGATACTGTACAGACATTTCAAATCCGTCTGGCACATCTATTTTAAAAGTTGGACTAGTAATACTTGCTTTTTCGTTATTAAATATTTGCACTATATATTGAAAAGAATCACAAAATTGAAGAAGAGAATTATTATCAAAAAGTGGTATTACATCCATTCTCAAATTTGATTTTATAATTTCTAACTCCACCTTTTTATTAGTATCTAAAGGACAAATGACTCCATCATTATTCAATATATCATCAGATATAGGTCCACAAGAAATACCTGTTTCTATTTCAATATCAATGTTTTGTTCATTAAAATCACAATTATTTAATGTGACATCAATAAATCCTTCCATTTCACTGTTAGCAGCAATTGGCTGTAGTTTTAGTAACAATGTATTTGTACCATAAATTGCATCAACAATGTCATAGCCATCAATTAAAGAGTTTGTAACCGTTATTAACTCATCTGGGTACGTAAATTTAATCCAAGGATATATTGCTTGTTGAGAACTTATATTATCAATATCTATCTTATAGCTTGTTATAGGTCCTATTGTTTGAAAATATGGATTTACTATATCTAATTTTAAATCTCCAGTATTAAAATCACTACCATTACTAACTATCTTTGTAGGATAGTTGGCTTCAATAATTTCTGTTAAAGATTCATCCGCATATCCTTGTTCTAAATATGATCCAACTACATCTATAGTTTGCCCTTCAGGAAGCGAGCAATCATTTAATGCTAATCGAATTCGTACACTACAGTACATAATTGTACTTGTTTTATCAAAAGGACGAAACTCATCAAGTTCCCCATATTCTGAATCATATATTCTAAATACACCAGGATTATCATCTACTGAATTAATACTTAAATTTGGGGAACTATATATTCCGCTTACTTCATATCTTGCACTAGCCAAAACTATATTACCATTAACTGCTGCTGGAATTATTACCTCTAACGGACCAATGATTTGAATTACATTTCTAAATTCATTTGGAAAATCGTCTTGAAAACCACCTTTAACATGAAAAGATATATAAAAATCTCCAAAAGTTGAACAGGTAGCAGGAGACCCTCCAAGACCTCCAAAATAATCTAATCCGTATACTTCAAAATAAGCTCCATAATGATATGGTGATTCTGGTAAATTTGGGGTTATATTTATCCCGCCTCTAAACTCTTCTATAGAATAAACATCAGGGAAATCGGTATTATTATTAATCGTTTTATTTACTAAAAAAGAACCTGTAATTTTAACAATATCATATTTATTAACTTGTTGGCCACTTATTGCTATTTCATAAACTGTTTTTATTGAACTACTTAAATCTTCCCTATAAACAAAATCACTTGTAACTATAGGATCCGAAGAACCAATACTATATTCAGCTTGTGTCATCGTAAAAATGGGAGTATTTTCAGGATGAGAATACCAAATATACCCATAAAAAATTTCATCACTTCCTAAATCACAAACCGCTTTACTAACTATTTCCGTACGAATAGTATCAGATGCATAAGCCCCTTTAGTATTTAAGTTTTCGAATTCACCACTTTCTACTCCTTCAATCGTAATTTGAGAACCATCTGAATACGTTCCATAACTAGTTCGGATAGCATTAAAGCTGCTAGTTACAATAGGATATGCATTAGGACAAGAAGGTATTAAAGGGAAGTAATGTAAATAAACTTCTTTTTCATCACAACCAAGATTTATCTTTTGATCAGGACACTCTGAAAAAGCACCGTAAGCAGTTGCTTCTAATAATGGTTCACTACTTGAACAATTAAATAAATTATCAGAATCTAAAAGTAGGTCAAACTCAAAACATCCTCCATAAGCATTTATTGCATTGGAAAAAACATAAGGATCTGTAACTTTTAAATTTAATATCAATTTATCATCAACAACTATAGTAGTTGGAATTACTGATAATTCTATACCGTTTTCAGTAGTAAAAGTAGGCGCGAAGTTTAAATCAAACCCTGTACCACAAGGAAGTACAATATTTGCTTCTAATAACATAGTGTCATCATAAATTTGATTTTCATACCCTCCACCATTTCTATTAAAACAAAATTGAACATGATTTGACTCCTCCAAATCAAAATCTGTATCAAGCTCTAAATTAGTAGAAATACTAGATTCTTTTAATTGGAATGCAGAATACAAATTATTATCTGTAGAATAAATTGTTTCACATTCTGAACTTAAACTATAAAATTCACTTTGAAAATATGTTCCATGAAAACCATTATCACAATTATTTAATGAAAAATATTCAGGCAGAAAATTTAGACTAACATCACATTTAACATTAATTGATGCTCCAGGAGCCAAATCATCAATTTCACCATCATTATCCTCATCTGTTAATCCACAAGCTACATTTCCATATAAATGTACCATATCACCATTACCCGGAGCATAAATTGATGTTTCAACGGAAACGTTATTAATTCTAATATTTGAAATTTCACCTCCATAATTAGTGTTTAATAATAAATGAACATTATAAGCTGCGCCAGAAGCATCTATAGAATTGCTTATGGTGTACTCTACTAAAGAAGTATCTCCACATAAGTTAAGTCCATCATCAGAATTAAAAGTGTAAGCTAAAATTGGTTCTTCTGAACGAAATTGAAAATCACCAATAATTTTAGAAATAACACAATCATCAACATCAACATTATTTATTATTGATTCATATTCAACATGCTGAGTTTCAAACGGAAAACAGGTTTTTGCTCTAAAATTAAATTTAACATTAATCAACATATTAGCATTAAAATCGGAAATACCCATGTCAATATCAGGGGCATTAAATATTATATTTGAAATATTTGGGGTATCTATTGAATTATAAATTGTTAAACCTGAAATATTATAACTTGTTTCGCCGATAGTTAATTCAGAAACATCTATAAATTCTAATTCTTCCGTTGTATTTACATTTATTTGAAATGTTGAAAATTCAATTGAATTTCCAGGTATGTTAATATTAAGTTCTTGGCTCAAAATTTCACTTGTATTAACAAACTCAAGTGTTTGATTATCAACACCTAAGGTTTCTATTGGTAATTCAAGGGAGATGTTTCTAAATGATAAATTATAGTTATCCATATTATCTAGGATAATTTGAGATTGCTCAACTCCTTCAACATGATATGAATATTTAATTACATTTTCAATATCAACTAAACTATCTTCAATAAATAAATAACTATTGCATTTGGCTATGGCCTGAAATTCAAAGTTTAAAGATTCTCCAACAGCTATTGCATTTATTACATTAAAAATTGGATTATTATAATCTATTACAGTATTATCAGTTAAACTATTTGACACTGTATTTTCTATATAACTAATTCCTATAGGTAAATTAACCTCAAAATTTGAATGTGCGTCAATTACATTATCAGTATTATTATGTATCGTTATACCATACGTTTCTTGAGAACCACAGATCTCTACACTTAAAGGATTTGTATAAGTGATGTCTATATTTTGAGAATAACCGAAAGAAAATATTGTGCAAATTAAAGTTATTGACAGGTTTTTGTATAAATTTTTCATACGCAAATAATATATAGTCATTAGTAATCTATATACTTATATGTTCTAATAAACTAACAAATGTTACCCATATATTTGTAATATATTTAATATATTATTATTAATACCTTAACAATAAATACTTTATACTACTAATTACCTTACACTATCAAGTAATTATTAAGAAATATACATCCTGATATTAATTGCTTTTTTGGTCAAAAACAAACTTTTTAACAAGCTTTTGTTTATTACTTAACTATCCTAAAAGAAACTCTCTTTTAAGTTTCGTTAAGGTTTATTAATTATTCGATTACCTTATCATGATAAGCGATTATTTTGAACTCTAGGGAAAACAATTAATTATTTTTAGAACTAATTCATTTAGAGTTTTAAAACTAAAGAAGCATAAATTCATTTTTGACAAGTAGGGATAGAATGGGCAGTACAACAAAGTAAAGAGTTAATCAGTGCTGGAGTTCCCGTTGTGCATTATTATTCTATGGGGAAATCTAGTAATATAGAAGCTATTGCTAGGGAAGTATTCTAGAAATAAATAATTACATAAAAGAAAAGGAATACATTATTGTATTCCTTTTCTTATTTATACCATATACTCGTTATACATGCAACCAATTTTATAATCAATCATACATTCCTTGAGTTTATTGCAAAAAAAATCCCCAACATCATAAGATATTGAGGATTTAAAGAAGGCGGCGACCTACTCTCCCACATAACTGCAGTACCATCGGCGCTAATGGGCTTAACTTCTCTGTTCGGAAAGGTAAGAGGTGAGCCCCATTGCTATAACCACCTTAAGTTTTAAGTGCTTGTACTTGCGCACAACACTGTCACTTAAAATAAGTAACTAATAACTTAACATATTGAGATATAAAAAACAACTTGTAAAAAAAATAAGAAAAGAGCGTACATAAGCCTATGGGTTATTAGTATCACTCGGCTATGACATTACTGCCTTTACACCTATGACCTATCAACGTAGTAATCTCCTACGACCCTTTAAAGAAATCTCATCTTGTGGTAGGTTTCGCGCTTATATGCTTTCAGCGCTTATCCCTTCCCGACGTAGCTACTCAGCAATGCTCCTGGCGGAACAACTGATGCACCAGAGGTCAGTCCAACTCGGTCCTCTCGTACTAGAGTCAGATCCACGCAAATTTCTAACGCCCACAGCAGATAGAGACCGAACTGTCTCACGACGTTCTGAACCCAGCTCGCGTGCCACTTTAATGGGCGAACAGCCCAACCCTTGGGACCTTCTCCAGCCCCAGGATGTGACGAGCCGACATCGAGGTGCCAAACCCCCCCGTCGATATGAGCTCTTGGGGGAGATCAGCCTGTTATCCCCGGCGTACCTTTTATCCTTTGAGCGATGGCCCTTCCATGCGGAACCACCGGATCACTATGCTCTACTTTCGTACCTGATCGACCTGTATGTCTCTCAGTCAAGCTCCCTTATGCCATTGCACTCTACGCACGATTACCAACCGTACTGAGGGAACCTTTAGAAGCCTCCGTTACTCTTTTGGAGGCGACCACCCCAGTCAAACTACCCACCACGCACTGTTCTCCGTTAGGAGTTAGGCTTCAGATAAGCAAAGGGTCGTATTTCAACAATGACTCCACAACGCCTAGCGACGCCGCTTCAAAGTCTCCGACCTATCCTACACATTACTTATCCAAAGTCAATACGAAGCTATAGTAAAGGTGCACGGGGTCTTTTCGTCCCGCTGCGGGTAATCGGCATCTTCACCGATACTACAATTTCACCGAGCTCATGGTTGAGACAGTGTCCAGATCGTTGCACCATTCGTGCAGGTCGGAACTTACCCGACAAGGAATTTCGCTACCTTAGGACCGTTATAGTTACGGCCGCCGTTTACTGGGGCTTCATTTCATTGCTTCGCCGAAGCTAACAACTCCACTTAACCTTCCAGCACCGGGCAGGTGTCAGGCCCTATACATCATCTTTCGATTTAGCAGAGCCCTGTGTTTTTGATAAACAGTCGCCTGGACCTTTTCACTGCGGCCCATCCGAAGATGGGCGACCCTTCTCCCGAAGTTACGGGTCGATTTTGCCTAGTTCCTTAACCATGAATCTCTCGAGCTCCTTAGAATTCTCATCCCAACTACCTGTGTCGGTTTAGGGTACGGGCTGCTTCTCTCGCTTTTCTTGGAAGTCGATTTGCTGGATTATCACATTGGCCGTAGCCGCTGTGTACTATCGGAGTGTTACCACTTCCTTCAACGCACAATTCCGTCTGTGCGCACCAACTTTTCGCCTCCGTCACTTTTAATGAGAGCAGGTACAGGAATATTAACCTGTTGTCCATCCACTACCCCTTTCGGGTTCGCGTTAGGTCCCGACTAACCCACAGCTGATTAGCATAGCTGTGGAAACCTTAGTCTTTCGGAGTGCGGGTTTCTCGCCCGCATTATCGTTACTTATGCCTACATTTTCTTTTGTAGCTGCTCCAGCATTCCTTACAGAACACCTTCAGCGCCACTACAATGCTCCCCTACCACTTATAATAAATTATAAATCCATAGCTTCGGTGGTATATTTATGCCCGATTATTATCCATGCTCGTCCGCTCGACTAGTGAGCTGTTACGCACTCTTTAAATGAATGGCTGCTTCCAAGCCAACATCCTAGCTGTCTAAGCAGACAAACCTCGTTTATTCAACTTAATATACACTTTGGGACCTTAGCTGATGGTCTGGGTTCTTTCCCTCTCGGACATGGACCTTAGCACCCATGCCCTCACTGCTGAAAAACATTTTATAGCATTCGGAGTTTGTCAGGAATTGGTAGGCGGTGAAGCCCCCGCATCCAATCAGTAGCTCTACCTCTATAAAACTTTTAATCAACGCTGCACCTAAATGCATTTCGGGGAGTACGAGCTATTTCCGAGTTTGATTGGCCTTTCACCCCTACCCACAGGTCATCCCAAGACTTTTCAACGTCAACGGGTTCGGACCTCCACTTTGGGTTAACAAAGCTTCATCCTGCCCATGGGTAGATCACACGGTTTCGCGTCTACCGATACTAACTATGGTCGCCCTATTCAGACTCGCTTTCGCTACGGATCCGTACCTGAAGTACTTAACCTTGCTAATATCGGTAACTCGTAGGCTCATTATGCAAAAGGCACGCCGTCACCCCAAA
>CAXYDR010000001.1:982500-1354959 GCA_964276095.1 uncultured Flavobacteriaceae bacterium
GCGCCGGTCGTCATCTGTGCAAGCACAATGTTACCCCTCGACTTGCATGTGTTAAGCCTGCCGCTAGCGTTCATCCTGAGCCAGGATCAAACTCTTCATCGTTAAATTTTAAATATTATTCTAAATCTAACAACAATCGAAATTAATTAACTCAAAATGGTTTACTTTAATTATTATTGTATTATTTTCATAATACGCGCTGTCAATCAATATTTCAATGAACGAAATCTCATTAAGAGATCTTGTAAATGATAACCTAAATTATCGTTTGTTGAGCTGTTAGATTTGAACTAACTTACTTTCCTATAACTCTATTCTCTTTAAGAACTTCCCTAGCTTTTCAACTCTCGTTGTTTCGCTAAGCGGATGCAAACTTACAACCTTATTTCTTACTCACAATGTTTTTTTAATTCTTTTTTTAAAAGTTTTTAACTCTTAAAAATCAAACTCAATTCACATTTTTTAAAGAACTTTTTACTGCTTCGAATTCGTTAAAAACCCATCCGTTTTGCGGGTGCAAATATACTACCTTTCTTATCTAATAACCTAACTTTTTATGAAGGTTTTTTGAAGTGTTTTGCTATGTACTGGTAGCGTGAGGATTGAAGAACTTTTATTTTATCAAAACAACAACTCTAGACGAACAACTTCTTTTTATCGATTAAATACACTTACTCTATTACTTATACATAGAATTAAAACTGAAGAAAAAGCAACTATATATATATATGGTATCCTAACTTAATGAATAACATCTTTGAATTGAACAAACAATCTAAAACATATAGCTATAAAAACAAATAACACTATAATCTACTTCTTATAATACTGACAACTATCTAAATTCTAAACATGTAACGTGTGAAAAATGAAATTATCGCACCTTATTATATATACAACTCAAAAACTCTGAAAAAATACACGTAAGTATTGTAATAGTAACGCAGAGGTTTTATCTTTGTCAATTATTTAATTTTTGAAAACTAAATTTATGATTCAAATTACATTACCTGATGGTAGTATTAGAGAATTTGAGAGTGGCATCACTCCAATGGAAGTTGCTAAAAATATTAGCGAAGGATTTGCAAGAAATGTCATTTCTGCAAAATTCAACACTGAAACCATTGAAACCACTACTCCATTAACAACAAATGGAGATTTAGTTTTATATACATGGAAAGATGACGATGGAAAGCAAGCCTTTTGGCATTCAACATCTCATATTATGGCACAAGCTGTAAAGGATCTATACCCTAACGCTATTTTAACTATAGGACCTTCTATTGAAAGAGGATTCTATTATGACATTGATTTTGGAGAAAAAACTTTATCTGATAAAGATTTTCCAAAAATAGAAGCCAGAATGCTAGAAATAGCTCGTGGTAAGCACGACTACAAAATGCGCTCTACGTCTAAAGAAGAAGCTTTAGATTATTACAAATCTATAAACAATACATATAAGGTTGAATTGATCGAAAATCTTGAGGACGGAACAATCACTTTTTGCGACCATGATACTTTTACTGATTTATGTAGAGGTGGACACATACCTAACACAGGAATAGTTAAGGCTGTAAAAATATTAAGTCTTGCCGGGGCATACTGGAGAGGAGATGAAAACAATAAACAGTTAACTCGCTTATATGGTATCTCATTTCCTAAACAAAAAGAGCTTAAAGAATACTTAGAGCTATTAGAAGAAGCAAAAAAACGTGACCACAGGAAACTTGGTAAAGAATTAGAATTATTTACTTTTTCTCAAAAAGTAGGTGCAGGTTTACCATTATGGCTACCAAAAGGTGCTGCTTTGCGTGAACGTTTAGAAAACTTTTTAAAGAAAGCTCAAAAGAAAGCTGGATATGAAATGGTCATGACACCACATATTGGTCAGAAAGAATTATATGTTACTTCTGGACATTATGAAAAATATGGGGCTGATAGTTTTCAGCCAATAAAAACTCCAAAAATGGATGAAGAGTTTTTATTAAAACCTATGAATTGTCCACATCACTGTGAAATATACAATGCAAAGCCTTTTAGCTACAAAGAACTACCAAAGCGTTATGCTGAGTTTGGTACTGTTTACAGGTACGAACAAAGTGGTGAATTACATGGGTTAACTCGTGTGAGAGGTTTTACTCAAGATGATGCACATATTTTCTGTACTCCTGATCAGCTAGATCAAGAATTCAAAAACGTTATTGACTTAGTTCTATATGTATTTGGATCATTAGGATTTGAGAACTTTACAGCACAAGTTTCCGTAAGAGATTTAGAAGCTCCTGAAAAATATATTGGTTCTACTGAAAACTGGGAAAAAGCTGAAAACGCAATAATTAGTGCTGCCAAGGATAAAGGATTGGATTATGTAATTGAAGCTGGAGAGGCTGCTTTTTATGGACCAAAACTTGACTTTATGGTTAAGGATGCGTTAGGTAGAACTTGGCAACTAGGTACTATTCAAGTAGACTACAATTTACCAGAACGTTTTGACTTGAACTACAAAGGTTCTGATGACAAACTACATAGACCAATAATGATTCATAGAGCTCCATTTGGAAGTATGGAACGTTTTATCGCAATTTTATTAGAACACACAGGAGGTAATTTCCCTTTATGGCTGATGCCTGAGCAAGCAATTATACTTTCAATTAGTGAAAAATATGAAATATATGCTCAAAAAGTTTTAAGTTCACTAGAAAATCACGAAATTCGCGCTTTAGTGGATTACAGAGGTGAAACGATGGGTAAAAAAATTCGTGACGCTGAAATGCAAAAAATCCCATACATGTTGATCATTGGGGAACAAGAAGCTGAAAATGGCACGATCTCTGTTAGGAAACATGGTGGAGAAGATTTAGGAAGTATTTCAATTGAAGAATTTGCTAAATTGATCGACACTGAAGTAAAGAGTACATTAAAAGAGTTTATAGTTTAATTTAAATTTTTGAGTCATAGCAATACGTAGAAGAAAATCGAGAAGACCTGTTAGGGAAATCAAGCAAGATCCGCACAGAATTAATGAGCGCATCAGAGTTCCTGAGGTTAGATTAGTTGGTGAAAATGTTGAAGTTGGTGTTTATCCAATAAGAAAAGCATTAGACCTAGCTAACGAATTAGAATTAGATTTAGTAGAGATTTCTCCTAAAGCTGACCCACCTGTTTGTAAAATAATGGAATATAAAAAATTCCTTTATGAGCAGAAAAAACGTGAAAAAGTTCTTAAAGCAAAAGCAACCAAGGTTGTGATTAAAGAAATTCGTTTTGGTCCTCAAACTGATGACCATGATTATGAATTTAAGAAGAAACATGCTATTAAATTCCTTGGAGAAGGAGCTAAATTAAAGGCATATGTATTCTTTAAAGGACGTTCTATCATCTATAAAGATCAAGGGCAAATTTTATTATTAAAATTAGCTCAAGAATTGGAAGAGTATGGTAAAGTAGAACAAATGCCTAAACTTGAAGGTAAGCGTATGACAATGTTCTTGTCACCAAAGAAAAAATAACAGTTGCGAAGACTGATTTAATAATAAAGCGAGATAATTAAAACCTTAGGAATTATGCCTAAAATGAAAACCAAATCTAGTGCCAAGAAACGATTTAAAGTTACTGGTACCGGGAAATTAAAGAGAAAACACGCCTTTAAAAGTCACATCTTAACAAAGAAGTCTAAAAAGCGTAAGTTAGCTTTAACACATGATGCATTAGTGCACAAAAATGATATGAAAAGTATCAAAACTCAATTACGTTTAAAGTAATTGTTTATAGTTTGTAGTAATACAAACTGGTTAAAATAAATTAATAACCCTGGAGTTAGGCCATTACAACTTTTGTAAGTTACCAATGAACAAGTATCGATTTTCGATCGCCTACTACAAAAACAAATTAAAATTATGCCTAGATCAGTAAACGCTGTTGCTCGTAGAGCCAGAAGAAAAAAAGTATTGAAGCAAGCCAAAGGTTACTTTGGTAGAAGAAAAAACGTTTGGACAGTTGCTAAAAATGCGGTTGACAAAGCTATGAGTTATGCTTATAGAGACCGTAGAAATAAGAAAAGAACTTTCCGTAGACTTTGGATACAACGTATTAATGCAGGTGCAAGACAATATGATATGTCTTACTCTGTATTTATGGGAAAAGTAAAAGCTAATAACATCGAATTAAACCGTAAGGTTTTAGCTGATTTAGCAATGAACAACCCAGCTGCTTTTAAAGCAATTGTTGACAAAGTAAAATAAAAAACGTTTAACATATTTATCTCGCTTAAAAAGCCATCTATTTTAGATGGCTTTTTTTATTTTATTAATTAGTCTATTTTTACATTAAACAATATCGTCACGAAAATATATTCACATGAATACAATTAAACTAGCCACCACCCTCCTATTACTAATTACAACATTAAGTATATTCAGTCAAGAAAAGACAAAAAATAAACCTTGGGATGTATCAAACCCGGAAGGTGAATGGAACTTTAAAGAATTAAAGCTATCTACTAACGAAGGGACTTGGATGAATATAGATATCAGTCCTGACGGTAAATATATTGTTTTTGATTTACTTGGAGACATATATAAAATGAATATTGATGGTGGAAAAGCTACAGTATTAAGAAAAGGATTACCATTTGAAGTTCAACCACGATTTAGTCCTGATGGGAAGGCTATTTCATTTACTAGTGATGCTGGTGGAGGTGATAATATTTGGACTATGGATGTTAATGGCGAAAATGCTAAACAAGTTACTAAAGAAAAATTTCGATTACTTAATAATGCTATATGGACAAATGATAGCAAATATATCATTGCACGTAAACACTTTACATCTAGTAGGTCCGTTGGTGCTGGAGAATTATGGATGTATCATAAATCTGGCGGAAGTGGGATTCAACTTACTAAAAAGAAAAATGAGCAACAGGATGTAAACGAGCCTAGTTTATCACCTGATGGAAAATTCTTATACTATAGTGAAGACATGTATCCAGGAGGTTATTTCCAATATAATAAAGATCCAAACAGCCAAATTTATGTAATAAATAGATATGAAATGGAAACCGGAAAAATCGAACGAATCACTGGAGGTCCAGGAGGGGCTGCAAGACCACAAGTATCTAGAGATGGTAAAAAGTTAGCTTTTGTAAAACGAATACGTACTAAAACTGTATTATACATCCACGACTTAGAAACTGGAGAGGAATGGCCTGTATATGACAAGTTAAATAAAGACCAACAAGAAGCTTGGGCTATATTTGGTGTTTATACCAATTTTAACTGGATGCCAAATAATGAAGATATTGTATACTGGTCTGGTGGAAAAATTAATAAAATAAACATCAACTCTTTACAAGTTACAAATATCCCATTTCAGGTTGATGCAACTATTAAAATAGCTAAAGCAATTGAATTTGACACCCCTGTTTCTCCAAATACATTTGATGTAAAAGTAATTAGAAGCGCTATAACTTCGCCTGATAAAAAATTAGTTATCTATAATGCTTTAGGTTATTTATGGTCCAAAAAACTACCTAACGGTACTCCAAAGCGATTAACTGCAAGTACTGATTTTGAATTTGAACCAACCTTTTCTCCAAATGGAAAAGTAATAACTTATGTTACTTGGAATGATGAAAATCTTGGAGCAATCTATAAACTTTCATTAGAAAATGGTAATCCTGAAAAAATAAGTAAAGAAAAGGGAATATTCAGAAACCCATCATACTCACATAATGGCGATCAAATTGTATATAGGAAAGAATCCGGAAACAATGAACAAGGAAGAACTTTTAGTAAGAAACCAGGACTATATACAATGAATTCAGATGGTAGCAATATTAAGTTCATAACTAAAGAAGGTGACTACCCTACTTTCAACAATGACAACTCAAGAATTATTTACCAGAATGGAGGTGTGTTTTTTGGCAACTTAACTAAAGAGTTAAAAAGTGTTGATTTAAATGGTTTTGATCAAAAAACAATAATTAAATCAAAGCACGGAAATAGATTAGTACCAAGTCCAGATGGAAAGTGGATTGCTTTTATACATCTACACAAGGTCTATATGTCTCCTATGCCCAAAACAGGTCAAACTTTAGACTTAACAGATAAAACAAAATCAATCCCTGTTACACAACTATCAAAGGATGCAGGAATTAACTTACATTGGTCTAAAGATAGTAAAACAATTCATTGGACACTTGGTAACAAGTATTACACTACTCAAGCTTCAGAAAAAGCAACACTTGTTAACAAAGGAATTACACTAAAGCATGTCGTAAAAACTGACAAGCCTAATGGTGTAATTGCTTTTAAAGGAGCTACGATTATTACTATGGAGGGTAATGAAGTAATTAAAAATGGAACAATTATAGTAAAAGACAATATTATTGAAGCAATAGGTAGTAGCTTAACAATCGAAATTCCTACTAATGCAAAAGTTTATGATGTAACTGGTAAAACAATTATGCCAGGAATGGTTGATGCTCATGCACATATTGGAGGTTTTAGGTTTGGTTTAACTACACAAAAGCATTGGCAATTTTATGCAAATTTAGCATATGGAATTACAACTGCCCACGATCCTTCAGCTCATACCGAGACAGTTTTCGCTCTTTCAGAACTACAAAAAAATGGAACCTTAGTTGGGCCAAGGCTTTATTCAACTGGATTTATATTATATGGAGCTGAAGGAGACTTTAAAGCTGTAATTAACAACCTAGAAGACGCTCGCTCTTCTATTAGACGTACAAAAGCATTTGGAGCACTCTCTGTTAAAAGTTATAATCAACCAAGAAGAGATCAACGCCAACAGATATTGCAAGCCGCAAGAGAAGAGGGCATTTTTGTAGTACCTGAAGGTGGGTCAAATTTTTATCATAATATTTCTATGATTATGGATGGTCATACTGGAGTTGAACATAATATACCAGTTGCACCCGTTTATAAAGATGTATTAGAACTTTGGGGAAAAAGTAATGTTGGATATACCCCTACATTAATTGTTAACTATGGAGGTATAAATGGAGAGTATTATTGGTATCAAAACACTAATGTTTGGGAAAATGAAAAATTATTAAAATATACCCCAAGAGGCATTATAGATTCACGCTCAAGACATCGCATGATGTTACCGGAAGAAGAATATAAAAACGGTCCTGTTTTAGTATCTGAAACCACAAAAGCACTAAGTGACGCAGGTGTAAAAGTTAATTTAGGAGCACACGGTCAAATACAAGGTTTAGGAGCACATTGGGAACTGTGGCTGCTGCAACAAGGTGGAATGACTAATCATGAAGCTTTAAAGGCCGCTACAATTAATGGAGCAAATTATATAGGAGCTGGTAATGATATTGGTTCATTGAAAAAAGGTAAGCTTGCTGATTTAATAGTTTTGGATGAAAACCCTTTAGAAGATATAAGAAATTCGGAAAGTATTATTTACACCATGATTAATGGCCGTTTATACGACACTGAAACGATGAATGAAATTGGGAACTCACCAAAAAAACGTGGTAAATTTTATTGGGAAAATTCTAAATATAATGAAGCATTTCCATGGCACAAGGAGAGTAATAGTTTTACACAACCAAAATGTGGTTGCAGCGTAATGAAACACTAATAAAAAAAGCCATCTATTTAGATGGCTTTTTTTATTAACGCTTAACAGATATCATCTATTTTGAGTGTTTGTAAATGATATTTTACTTAAAATAACTATTCAAAACTATTTCTTCGGATGAACTAATTTCATTTCATCAATTAAGTGAGTAGCGCCTGCATATTTATCTATTATAAATAAAATATAACGGGCATCAACCATAATGTTTCTACAAATTGATGGATCATAATTCATATCACTCATAGTACCTTCCCAAACTCTATCGAAGTTTAATCCAATTAAATTACCATGAGCATCAATTGCTGGACTCCCAGAATTACCACCAGTAGTATGATTCGTTCCTAAAAAACAAACCGGTACTTTTCCATTTGTATCAGCATATTGTCCGTAATCTTTAGTTTTATGTAGCTCTAATAATTTCTCTGGCACATTAAACTCATAATCTCCTGGAATATGCTTTTCAACAATACCATCTAAATAACTTACCGGATTGTAATAAACTGCATCTCTAGGCGCATACCCTTTAACTTGACCATAAGTAACTCTTAACGTACTATTTGCATCAGGATAATACCTGTCGCTTGGCAATACTTCCATTAACGCTTTCATATATTGCTTTTGAACTTTAGCAATCTCACCATTTAAACGCTGATAATTTGGCTCTAAGTCGCTATAAAACTCTGCAATATATGGTTTTGCATACTTGTAAGCTGCATCATTATTTATTACTGAAATAACATTATTTGAAGTTCCATCTAATACCTTTAAAGCGTCAGTTAAATTTGTAAATGATGATGAGTTATAAAAATCACTATTACTATTTTTTGCATCATACAAAGGCATTATAGCCTCAAAGATTCCTTTATCAACATTTACATTATAATTCTTTTGAATACGGGTGATTTGAGATACTACGTATTGTTTTGCCTTTTTATAAGCGTCAGTATCATTAATGTCCTTTGAATTATCAGATGCTGCTCTATTTAATTTATCAATACGCTGCTCAAACTGATACAAACGAAACATTGTTTGCATCAACTCACTATTTCTATAAAAAATTTCTATAAAATTAGATCGCTTTACAGCATAAGGTTCGAACTCTCCATAGAGCTTATCAAAATCGGCTAGTAAATTTTGATACTTCTTATATTTATTTTTATCAATAGCTTTAGTAAATGTTTTTTCAAAAGCACGTTTTTTAGCTATTGCATTACTTTTTTCTATTCCTTGATTTTCACCTATCCATTTTTTCCAATAATTAGCTATACTTGCTTGCTTAGACGCGTATTGAATACGGGTTTTGTCATCAGATTTCATAGCTGCGTCAATCACTTTTAGTGCTTCTTCACGAATTTTAATATTCGTAGGATTAACTTTTTTAGTAATTTGCTCTACAGCTACTGCTGGCAAATATTCGTTTGTTCTTCCTGGGAAACCGAAAACCATAGTAAAGTCACCTTCCTGAATACCATCTAATGAAACTGGTAAGAAATGTTTTGGTGTATAAGGAACATTATCCTTTGAATATTTTGCTGGACGATTGTTTTTATCTGCATAAATACGAAACATTGAAAAATCTCCAGTGTGACGTGGGAACATCCAATTGTCTGTATCAGACCCAAATTTACCAATTGCTGATGGTGGCGCTCCAACCAAACGAATATCTTCAAATGATTCAGTTACAAATAAGAAATACTGATTTCCTTTGAAAAAAGCTTTCACCTTTGTGCTTTGCCATACTTCTTTTTGAAATGACTTTTGTAAAGTATTTGTGTTTTTTTGAATTAAACTTTGTGTTTCTTTTGGAGACATATCATCTGAAACTCCTTTTAAAACTGCTTTTGTTACATCCTCTATACTTATAATAAAAGTAACTTCTAAGTTTTTATTTGGCAACTCCTCGTCTAATGACATTGCCCAAAACCCATCTTTTAAATAATCCTCTTCAACAGAAGAATGTGATTGGATTTGACCAAAACCACAATGATGATTAGTTAATAATAATCCTTTTGGAGAAATAACTTCTGCAGTACAACCTCCATTAAAATGGACTATTGCATCTTTAAGGCTTGAATTGTTTACATCGTAAATATCATCGGCGGATAATTTACTTCCTAAACTTTGCATTTCAGTTTCATTCATTCCTTTTAATAATGAAGGAATCCACATTCCTCCTTGCTGTGCAGAAACATTAACATAAATAAATAATAGTAATACTTTTAGTAACTTCATTTTAACTCTTATTTTCGATTTATTGGATTAAGTACTAGATGTATTTTTACTTACATCTCATTTGTTCAAATATAACAAAAGGATAACAAAAACGGAATCCTTTTAACACATAAATATTTTCTATTTAAACAAGAAAGCACCTGTTATATTAACTTCAAACTTTGCTTTCTTTTAATTTTTCCCGTTGGAGTTTCCGTGAATTTATCTATCACAAAAATTTGTTTTGGAATTTCATATTTTGTCAGCATACATTTATCATAATCAGACTTAGATAAACTCATTTCAGTATTAGATTCAATTACAAGAATTAATTTTTCTCCTAGCTTATCGTCAGGAGTACCAATAACAAAAAAACGTTTTTGTATAAGCTTAGAAAGTTTTTCTTCTATTTGTTCAGGAAATAACTTTATTCCGCCACTATTAATTACATTATCATAACGTCCTAGCCATTCAAATTTAGTTTTTGAATGCAGCTTAACAATATCATTAGTTGTAATTGTTTCATTGGAAACTAATGGCGCATCGATTACTAAACAATCACGATTGTCTTGATATATATTTACACTTGAAAGAATATGGAAATACGAATTATCGTTTTTATTTGAGCTTATTGCATTAAAATTGTTTAATTTTTTTACAGCAATATGTGTAATTGTTTCTGTCATACCATAAGTAGCAAAACAATTCGTTTTTACTAATTGAAGCTGTTGGTATAAATAAGGAGACACTACTCCTCCTCCAATAATCAACTGTTTAATTTTTGACAACTGAGGTAACGATTTTTCGACTTGAAGAGGTACCATTGCGCAAAAATCAAACGAACCTTCAATGTATAATAACGGATTCAATTTTGGTGATACCAAATGAATATCCCAACCTAAAACCATTGCACGAACTAACATCATTTTACCAGCGATATAATTTGCCGACAAACATAATAAAGCAGTTGTATTTTCTTTTATATTAAAATGCTCTCCAGTTGCTAAGGCACTATTACACATGTGCTTTTTGCTTAATTTAATTTCTTTAGGAACACCTGTAGACCCAGAAGAACGTACTGTTACATATCTTTCTTCATTACTCCATTCTTTTAAAAACAGTCCTATTTCTTGCAAATACAATTCTTCTTCAATAATCAATTCTTCTACATAACTTAGAAATGATTGTGAAGTAAAAGAGCTACTATTTATCTTAAATGAAGGATGCATTTATTATTTTGATTCTAATTCAACTAAAGATGGATCTACAACTTTACCAGTTAATTTTTCTCTCCAATTATTCCATTTATATTTTTTTGAAAAAATGAATAATAAAATCGGAAAAACTACTAGAACAGGTATTAAAATATCAGCTCCTGCAGATGGCTCAGACATATCTTTTAAAATAGAATTTGTTTGAAATGCGGTCCAATTTGCAGTTACTAATAGTGCTGTTACTAAATTATTTGCGGCGTGAAACCCTAACGCTAACTCCATGCCTTCATCCATTAAGGTAATTACTCCTAAAAACAGTCCTGTTCCTATGTAATATACCATAATGATATACCCTATTTTCTCTACTTCAGGGTTGGCAATATGCATTAGTCCAAAAATAAGAGATGTAGTTATTAATGGCATCCATCTGTTCTTAGCAAGAACTCCAATTCCTTGCATTAAATACCCTCTAAACAAGTATTCTTCAAAACTAGTTTGTAGTGGTATTAAAATAACTCCTATTACAACTAAAATAGCAAATTTATTTAAGTCAAAATTCCATTCATAATTCTCAGGTGAAAGTTGATAATCAACACTAATAAGTGTAATAGTAATTATTGCCCATAGTGAAAATGCAAAAATTATTCGTTTCCAATCAATTTTTTTACGTGATGTAGTCAACGTGGTTAACGTTTGATTGTGTATAAATTTCACCCAAAAAAACAACAATCCTAGTCCTACAGCAAAAGGAATTAACATTTCGATTAAAAAACGATTACTTCCTTTTTTTTCAATTTCTGACTGTATTAATACGTCCATATCGATATTTAATAACTTCATTGTTAAAAAATTTAATATCATTAGCCCAATAAAAGCGCCAGGGATTATTAAATATTTCCAAAAACTATAATTACTCTTATACGCTTGTGCTATGTACATATTCTATATTTTAAAGTTCCAATTCAACATATTATTATAATGCAACTGCCCATTTTTAACTTCCAAAGGGCTATCAATATTGTTCGTATACAAACCTCCAGTTCCTAATCCTTGAGGCAAATTAGAGCCTAAAGTGTAGGTCCATTGACTTATTGCATTTAACCCAACATTACTCTCTAAAGCACTCGTAATCCAATAATCAATATTGTTTTCTTGGGCGATAGAAATCCATTCATTACTTCCTTTAAAACCTCCTACTAAACTTGGTTTTAAAATAATGTATTGAGGTTGTATTGTTTGTATGATATTTTGCTTTTTTGTTACATCAAAAACACCAATTAATTCTTCATCTAATGCAATTGCCAATGGAGATTCAGCACACAACCTAGCCATTTCATTAATTTGTTGAGGCTTTATAGGTTGCTCTATAGAGTGCAAATCTAAGTCTGACAATACTTTAAGTTTTTCTAATGCGGTTTCAGGAGAGAATGCTCCATTAGCATCAACACGAAGTTCAATATCTGATTTTGAATATTCTTTTCTAATAGATTTAAGTAATTTTAATTCTGTTTCAAAATCTATCGCTCCAATTTTCATTTTAATACATGAAAACCCCTGTTCTAATTTTTCTTGAATTTGCTGTTTCATGAATGCTTCTTCTCCCATCCATACCAATCCATTTATTGGTATTGAATCATTTCCTTTTGAAAAATCTGACGGAAACAATTGAAAAGGATTTGTACTATTCAATGATAAAAAAGCTTGCTCTAGTCCAAATTGAATAGAAGGAAAGGCAAATAGCATAGTCCATAAAACTTGTAATCCTAAATGAATATTCTCACATGTCCATTTAAGTTTTTCTTCATATTCTGGAACATCATCATAGGATAACGTACGAAGTATACCACACTCGCCTACTCCATTTTTACCATTATCTTCAATAACGATAAACCAAGTTTCTTTAGTTTTTAAAACTCCCCTTGACGTTCCGCTTGGTCGTTTAAATTCTAATATGTGTTTTTTGTAGGTAGCTTTCAATTAATTTATAGGTATTTAGGTTGACTAAGATTTAGTAAATAAACCAATATTAAATTTCTATTGATGTTCCTATTTCTAATAAAATTAGTTCTTTGCTTTTTGCTTTAAATTTATTAACTGCCTGAGTTTTATCAATTTCAATAGGCGGGAAAGTATCATAATGACAGCCTAATATTTTATTACATTCAATAAAATCAGAAGCTATTATTGCATCATCAACTCCCATAGTAAAATTATCTCCTATGGGCAAAATTGCTAAATCTAATTTAGTTTGCATTGGTATTAATTTCATATCAAAAGTTACCGCAGTATCTCCAGCTATATAAACTGACTTATTATTATGAGAAACTACAAAACCTCCAGGCTGTCCTCCATAAGTACCATCAGGGAAAGAAGATGTATGTACTGCATTTACATATTTAATATTGATATGACCAAATACACATGTTCCTCCGTGATTAACTGGATGACCGTTAAATCCTTTGGCTAGATAATGCATTACAATTTCATAATTAGAAATAATCTTCGCACCTGTCCTATTTGCTATACTTTCAACATCTAAAATATGATCTTGATGCGCATGAGTAATTAATATATAATCAGCTTTTAATTCCTTTATATCAATATGTTTTGCTAATGGGTTAGCTGTAATAAAAGGATCTATTAATAGTGTTTTATTATTTACAATTATTAAAATACAGCCGTGACCTAGATATGTAATTTGCATGTTATGTTATTTTTAGTTTTAAATATAGTGTATAAAAAAAACTTAAATCAAAAAGACTTAAGTTTTTTTATATAGGTTTTTGCACCATTTAAATATTAAGCATTTGCTGAATAACAGGCTTATATTCTTTAGAGATAGGTATTAATTTGTCATTAATAATAATATCTCTAGAATTTAATGCTTGAACATGTCGGATGTTAATTATATAAGATTTACTTGTTCTGCAAAAATCATTTTTAGGTAATTTTTTAAGAAAATCTTTTAACGTAGAGCGAACTACATATGTTTTACCTGTTGTATAAATTTCAATATATACATTATCAGATTTTATATACAGAATATCCTTAAATACAATTTTTCTATATAAATGACTATCCTTGACAAAGATTGATTTCTTTAAAATATTTTTTGAAGCGCTTGACTCTGTTTCGGGAATTTCAGACTCTTGAAAATTTGATATTGTAATTTCAATGGTAGTAAATAAATCTTTTTCTTCAAAAGGTTTTACTAAATACCCATTTGGTTTTACCTGTTTTGCTTGGTTAACGGTTTCTTTATCAGAATTTGAAGTTACAAATACAAAAGGGATATCAAATTTTTCTCTAATATATACTCCTACATCGATACCAGACTTCTCTGTAGCTAACTGAATGTCTAAAAGAGCTAAATCAATTGTATTATTATTTAATGCTTCTACTGCTTTTTCGTAAGAAGTAACATTAGCAACAACATTATAGCCCATGTCCTCCAATATCATTTGCATGTCATCTGCAATAAGGACATTATCTTCTACAATTAATATATTTATGGATTTACTCATGTATTTTTTTTAAAAAGTATTAGTATTAGTCATTAAATATACAAATTTTAAATTATATTTTGTTGTGAAAAACAGTTTTATTGTTGTGAAACAACATACCGTTGTTGTGTAACTGATTTTGATAACATAATTAAAATCATGACAATTTAAAAATTAAATCTCAAAATAAAAACTTAATTCTAACCCATTATTGTTTTTAAATATGGGTCTAGCACCAAGCTGTTGTGATAGTCTAGTTATCAAACGCATACCTAATGTGTCTGTTGTTTTTAAATTATTTAAATCTAAACCAACGCCATCATCAGAATATATAAAATTATATTGGGTTTCGCTTTTCTTTATTTTGATATAAATATTCCCGTTTTTTTTGCCTTTAAAAGCATATTTATACGAATTCGTTAGTAATTCGTTTAGTATCAACCCCAAAGGAATTGCTTTATCTATATTTAAACGCATACCGTTAACATCAATATGTATCTCAATACTTTTCTCAAAATTTGTATATATACTAGTTAGGTTCTCTTTTAAAGAATCAATATAATCTTGAATATTAATATCACTAAAGTTATCAGATTGATAAAGTAATTGATGAACTAATGAAATTGCTTTTATTCTGGTTTTTCCTTGAGAAAGTATTTCACGAGTATATTCATTATTTACTTGTCGAGACTGCATATTAAACAAGCTATAAATCATTTTCAAATTATTCTTTACTCGATGATGAACCTCCTTGAGTAATATATCCTTCTCTATATTTTTTTTATTAATGACTTTTAATGTTAATCTTAACTCTTTTTCAATTTCTTTCTTTTGTTTAATTTGTTTTCTCAGGGTATTATTCCATGTATAGAAAAAAAGAATCAATATTATAAAAATCCCAACACCATAATAAATATAATTCCAAACGTCACTTTTTTTAACCCCATGTGTATATTGAATTGAAATCCATTTGTTTCTAATTTCCACATGCTTTTTATGAGTAATATTGTCAAATACTTTTTGTGAGATATCTCTAAAAATACTCCAATCTTTTGTTACTGCTAATCTAAAATTAACATTACCTAACTTTGCTGATCCAGCAATTTTCAGATTAGAATATCCTGAATCACTTATATAATAGGATACAACACTTAAACTACCAATAAAAGCATCAGATTTTCCTGTTGCAACATCTAACAAAGACTCTTTAACGTCTTTTGTTTCCATTATTTTTATTGAAGGATTAAGTTTTTTTATCCTATTAATCCTTACATATCCTGCTGGTTGAGAAACAATTTTATTATCTAAATCATCTAAACCTCCAATAAACCCCGCATCAACCCTTGTTACAATAACTTGAGAATCGGTCAGATAAGGCTCGGTATAATCTAAATATTTTTCCCTTGATTTATTCTTTCCAACTTCTGGAGCTACATGAATTTCTCCTGATTTTAGCTTACTAATTGTTTCTTTAAATGACTTTACTTTAACTGGCTTCATATCAATACCAGTTTTCGCTTCTAAAATCTTTATGTACTCAGAAATAATACCTGTATATTCTCCTTTATCATACATTTCAAAAGGTGGCCAATTAGGGTCATAACCAAACTGAACAATTGGATGGTTTTTTATCCATTCTTGTTCTTCAGTACTAAATTTTATCTTTTCTTGAGCCAAAATAGCAGTTGCTGCAAAAAGGATAATATATGTAATTAGAAATTTTAGTTTGAGCATTTCTTATTTCTTCTACTATATAAATATAACTAAATTACTTTACACATATTAAATAAAGTTAATTAAATACTTAGTTATACTTAATAACACTTTTAAATACCATTAGGATGTTTAATTAACTGGATAATCTACTTATCAAAAGAGTCTCTAAGGAGAAATATAATATATTTTTATAAAAAACTTTCCAATGCAAAAAGAATAGCACAAAAGAATGTTGACAATGCAACTTTTTTTAATTCCTTATCTAGTTCACTAAAAATTATATTTTGAGCAACTACTTTTAAATTTAGGAACAATGGTATAAATGCAATTAAGAACAACCAACCTTTATAAGTTATTGTTGTTTGAGCGTTTCTATAAATCACTAATAATACTAATGCACCGATAATTAAACTAAAGTGATAAAGTTTAGCTTTTTGACTCCCAATTTTTACTACTAATGTATTTTTACTTGCTTTTCTATCTTGAATTTGATCACGCATATTATTCAAATTCAATACTGCGGCACTTAACATTCCAAAAGCTGCAGCTGGGAGTAAAATTGATAGATTCTCTATTTTATGCATATATAAATAATAACTACCTAATATACTTAATATTCCAAAAAAAAGAAATACAAAAACATCACCCAAACCAGAATACCCATAAGCTGATTTACCTACAGTATATTTTATTGCAGCAACTATACTGGCAATACCTAGTATAAAAAACACCAATGATTTTTTAAAATTTTCACTGCCAAAAGCCACATATATTAACGCTAATGCACATAATAGGCTGAGTACAGTTGTAACTATCATAGCCGTTTTCATTTGCTTAGGAGTTATTAACCCCGAAGCAATTAAACGCTGTTCTCCTACTCGTTCATCATCTGTTCCTTTTACTCCATCACCATAATCATTAGCAAAATTAGAGAGAACCTGAAATCCAATAGTAGTTACTAAAGCTAAAATAAAAACCAGTAAATTAAATTTATTTTCAGATGTAGCTATACCTGTCCCAACAATTATCCCTGAAACTGATAAAGGTAATGTACGTAAACGTGCTGCTTGTATGTAATGTTTTATTGTAGCCATTAAAATTGAATTCCTAAACCTATATTTAATGCTACCTTTTTTAATGAGCCATCTGATACTTCTTCAATATCCGATTTTTCAAAAATATCCATCATATACATATGTGTATCAATATAAAATAATTTAGATATTTTATAATTTAAACCTATTTTGTAAAATATATCATGATGATTTTTATTAGCACTAACATTTGATTCATCTACAATTATATCATCAGTCTCAATAAAATCTATAAAATTAGGTTTTAACTTTTGATTATCATAAATAAAAGAATAACCAATTCCAATATATGGTTCCAAACGAATAAATTTAGATAAATCTAAACCAATAATAAGGTTTGGATTTAATCTAATTGATGAGCCTTTTAAAATTATGTCTTCACCATATTTATAGTAATCAAAAGAGCTTCCAATTTTTAAATTTATAAAAGGTAGTTTTTTAAAGGTATATTTTACATCTAGTCCTATAACACCATCGTAAAAAGCATTATTTGTGTTTTCTATTTTACTTCCTAATATCATAGGATAATAAGCTCCTATTTCAAAATGTTTAGTTGATGTTGTTCCTAAACTTTGAGCATTCGATTTAAATAAGGTAATAAATCCAAAAACTACCAGTAAATATTTTATTTTATTCATTTGTAAACTCTAAATTATTCAAAAACTAATTATACTAAGTTCTAAGAAATTATGGTAACCATTTTTTCTCAAAGTTTGGTTTTCTTTTTTCTAAAAAAGCATCTCTACCTTCTTTAGCTTCTTCAGTCATGTAGGCTAAACGAGTAGCTTCTCCTGCAAATACTTGCTGTCCGACCATTCCATCATCTGTTAAATTCATAGCGAATTTTAACATTTTTATTGACGTTGGAGATTTTCCTAATACTTCCTGAGCCCATTCGTAAGCAGTATCTTCTAACTCATCATGTGGAACAACCGCATTAACCATTCCCATTTCATAAGCTTCTTGAGCAGAATAGTTTCTTCCTAAGAAAAATATTTCTCTAGCTTTCTTTTGCCCAACCATTTTTGCTAAATACGCAGAACCATATCCTCCGTCAAAACTAGTTACATCAGCATCTGTTTGCTTAAAAATTGCGTGTTCCTTACTCGCTAAAGTCATATCACATACAACATGTAAACTATGTCCTCCACCTACAGCCCAACCTGGGACTACACAAATAACTGCTTTTGGCATAAAGCGAATCATTCGTTGCACTTCTAAAATATTTAATCGGTGCTGACCATCTTTACCAACGTATCCTTTATGACCACGTGCTTTTTGATCTCCTCCACTACAAAATGAATAAACTCCATCTTTTGAAGAAGGACCTTCTGCTGATAATAATACTACACCAATAGATGTATCTTCTTGTGCATCATAAAAAGCTTCTATTAACTCAGAAGTTGTGTTTGGTCTGAATGCATTTCGTACATCAGGGCGGTTAAATGCAATACGCGCCACTCCATTACACTTTTTATAAGTAATGTCTTCAAATTCTTTAACAACTTTCCAGTTAATATCGCTCATAATTTTATATTTTGCGTAAAAATAAACGATTTTAAATTCAGAATCAACTAAATATCCATTATGAACAAATTAATTATTAGCTCCGTAATTGTATTATCCTCATTTATAGGTTTTTCACAAGAATACCAATTCACATCTGTAGTTGACTTAGACTGTTCTGAAGTAAAAAGCCAAGGAAATACTGGAACTTGTTGGAGTTATTCTACCTCTTCTTTTTTAGAAAGTGAAATTAAACGAATTACAGATATGGATGTTGATCTTTCTGAAATGTATACGGTAAGGAATACATATCCAAAAAAAGCATGGAACTATGTTATGCGTCAAGGAAAAGCTCAATATAGTCAAGGAGGTTTAGCTCATGATGTATTAAATTCTGTTGAAAATTATGGATTAGTACCAGAAATAGCATTTACAGGTTTAGCTACAAATGACACAAAACACAATCATTCAGAAATGATTGCTGTAACTAAAGCTATGCTTGATGCTTATATTAAGAATCCTGCTAAAAAATTAAGTCCACGTTGGAAAACATCTGTAGAAGCAGTTTTAGATATCTATTTAGGGAAAAATCCTAAAACTTTTACTTATAAAGGAAAGGAATACACTCCTAAGTCGTTTCAAGAGGCTGTAAAAATTAATCCGAGTGACTATATTACACTTACTTCATTTTCTCATCAATCTTTTTACAATGACTTTGTATTAAATATTCCTGATAACTTTTCAAACGGAAGTATGCATAATGTTCCTTTAAATGAATTTGAGCAAATAATGGTTATTGCTCTAAAAAAAGGATATTCAATTGAATTAGATATTGATGTTTCTGAAAAAACATTTTCTTCTAAAAGCGGAATAGCTGTTATCCCTGAAAATAAAAAAACTCAATTGGAAGCACTATTAGGAATTAAAAAAGAAAAAGAAATCACCCAAGAATATAGACAACAAGAGTTTGAAAACTTCACTACTACTGATGACCATTTAATGCATATTACCGGTATTGCTACCGATCAAAACGGAACAGTATATTATAAGACTAAAAACTCTTGGGGTAGTGAAGGGAATAGAGTAAAATATGGTGGTTATGTTTATATCAGCTCTGCATATTTCAGGCTAAAAGCAATTTCTATTACTCTTAATAAGGGAGCATTTAAACTTAAAAAGAAAAAATAACCTTCTCTCTAAAACAATACTTAAACTATTGTTTTAGAGAACAATAAACTCATTTCATGTGATTTTTACAACATTTAAACGTTGACAAACAACATTTTAGGAAATAATACAATCTTTTAATTAATTTTGAGTAAAGCAAATACCCAAAGCTACTATGAAGAAGTCAATCCTACTATTTATATTTTTAATTAGTTCCTTACTAAGTTTTTCACAAGATGAAGTACAGATAGATGGTAGAATACAACCTATATTAAACGATTTTTTTGAGTATTGTAAAAAATACGATATTGAGTATAATGAAAAATTATTTCAATTAGAAAGCATACAAATTGTAGATACACTTCCTTTAGATAAATACAGTACTGTTTTAGGAAAAGTATTAAGAGATGAAAATGGCGATATTAATAAAATTGTTATCAACTGGGCAACTTTGTTTGACAAGGAAATATTAAGAGTTGTTGCTTTTCATGAATTTGCTCATCACTTTTTAGACTATAAACATACTTGTCATGATTGTAATGAAATTATGGCTGAAGTAAATACTAGTTATTTTGATATTGCTAGAGATTGGGAAAATCAAGTTGAGCACTTGTTTACTACCTCCCCAGCCTACCTTAATAAGCTACAAGAATCAAATGTAAGTTTGGCATCTAAATAAAAACTAAAGATTATCTATTTAGGTGAAATCTGCCCTTTTTAGCTCTATAATCGGAAACATCTTATTATATAATTAAAGAAATCTTCTAAAAAACAGTACACCGATAAAAATAGCCTTGTATCGAATACGCTACTTTAAATTATTAAATTCAATAATTATTTACTATAATTGGGTAACAATTTACTATGCGTGAATAGTAAATAAATTAAAGTGTCAATTTAATACATAAGATTCTATGAAAATAAAAATACTTTGTACAATACTATTATTTACATCATCATTAATATATTCACAGGATTATAGATACACTAACTCTCTTTTTACAAATACAGTAAAAACATCAGATGTCATATATGGTAATGCTCCATTTATAAATACAATTACAAGCTTTAATGAGAGTAGCACAACTAACAGTGACTTAATTATGGATATATACTCTCCTTCAGGAGATACAGAAACACAAAGGCCAGCTATTATATTTGCACATTCTGGAGGTTTCATAAATGGTAGTAGAAATAATGATGATATGGTTGATTTTTGTGAGTTTTTAGCAAAAAAAGGCTACATAACAGCAACTATTGATTACAGAAAAGGAATGTATTTAATAGATAACAATGTGCCATTACATGGTACAAGAGCAGTATATAGAGGTTTACAAGATGGTAGAACTGCTGTTCGTTTTTTAAGAGCTAATGCCGCTACATATGGTATTGACCCTGATAAAGTATATTTTGCAGGAAGCAGCGCAGGAGCGTTTATTGCTTTACATGCTATTTATATGAATGACACAGAAAAGCCAACAGATGCGAATGCTTCAAGCTATACTAGTTTATTCTTTCCCTATAACGCACCTGACTTAGGACCTATTGACATAGGAAACAACTTAACTTTTAATGGAAAACCCGATGCTGTAATTTCACTTTGGGGAGCTATACAGTCACCTAATTTAGTTACTGCAACAGATACCACTCCAGTATTATTATCACACGGAATAGCAGATGGAACAGTACCGTTTGATATAGGGAGCCCATTTGGTTACCCGCTTTTACCTAATGTTTCAGGAAGTAAGCAAATAAATGATAAATTAGATGCTTTAGGTTTTATAGATAAAGAAACTTATTTTGTAGCTGGTGAGGATCATGAATTTTATGGAGCGAGTAATGGTGCATGGGTAACCCCTCCAAATGCATTTTGGGGAACTATTTTTGATATGTCAACTAATTTCCTATGGGATCAACATAAGCCAACTGTTAATTATACAGATAATTCAACAGGATTATCTGTTGAATTTTCAGATAATAGTATTGGAGCATTATCCTGGTTATGGGATTTTGGAGATGGGAATACAAGCACATTACAAAACCCAACACATGTTTATACAACTGATGGAACTTATAACGTGAAGCTTTATATTGAAAATGATATTAAAAGTTGGAATGAAATCACAAAATCATTAACGTTTAATGCTTTATCTATAAATAATCTTAACTCATTAGAGTTTAATGTTTTTCCAAACCCAACTAATGGAGTTTTAAATATCACTAGCAAAACACCTATAGATAGAATAGAAATATATTCTATCCTTGGAAAAAGAATATTAAATACAGTTATGAAATCGAACAGTCTGGATATATCAAATTTAGACAGAGGTATCTATATTATTAAAGTACATAGTAATAATGAGTTAGGAATTAAAAGAATCATTAAAAAATAAGTAATATCAATTCGTTTATTAAAAATGGTGATTTCTCCTTAAGGAGAAATCACCATTTTTTTTAATTGACGCCCTGTTTTTTAAGTTTTAATTATAATAAATGCATTATAAATGCGTTATTTTCGCATACACATTTAATAAACTATGGTCGTAAAATTAATTCAAAACTATATTGTAGTTCTTTTATTAGCAGCTTCAAGTTTTAGCTTTTCACAAGGCTTGAGTTCTAAATCGTTTAAATCCGGAGAACACTTAAGCTATCAAGCATCATATAATATGTCTGGGGTGTTAACAACATTTGCAGAAGTTAATATGAAAGTAGCCACTGTAAAGACTAGTAAAAACAGTTATTTACACTTAAAGTGCACTGCAAATACGTATAAAAAGTGGGATAGCTTTTTTAAAATAAGAGATTTATATGAAGCTTATGTAAGCCCCTACTCACTAAAACCATCATTATATAAAAGAGATAATAATGAAAACGGTACTATTAGGAAAGAAAAATATATTTATAAAGGAAACAATATTCAGTCAACCTATGTTAGAGGGGGTGCTGGGGCTGTAAAAGCTAATTTTACTATACCAGCAAACACTAGAGATATTGTTTCTACTTTATACCATATCAGAAACCTTCCTATTGACAAAGCAAATACTGGTGATCAAAAAGATTTTAATATCGTTTTTGATAGAAAAACCAAAACAGCTACCCTTTCTTTTTTAGGAACTGAAACTATTTCTACCGTTTTAGGAAATAAAAAATGTTACAAAATTGGAGTTTCTGTAAAAAAGGACAAACTGTTAAAAGGTAAAGCTAGTAATATTGTTTACATCACAGCCGATAAAAACAAAATACCTGTTTTAATTAAATTTAGTATCCCTGTAGGAAACGGACAATTAAAACTTATTAATGCCTCAAATTTAAAACATCAATAAAAAACTTATGAAATTATTAACATCAATCATTGCCGTTTTAGGTATAATCATCACAATTGCATTTACTGTTTTCCCAATAGGAAACTTAACAATATTTCCTGCGTTAATTACTATTTTGTGTGGGATTATTCTATTAAAACTATTTAAAAAAGAAGGTAGTAATACTATGTTTCCTAAAGTGATTATTGGTTTAGCTATTGTAGGCGCTTTAATATCTTCTAGTAGAAGTTTATTAAGTTCTGATAAAGTTGCTGAAGATCAAAAATTCGAGCAACGTCAAGAAAAATCAAATCAAGAATCGGTTGAAGATTTAGAAGGCTTAGAATAATTCGTTTTCATCAAAAATTTAATCCTCTATAAAATACATTTGTGTATTTTATAGAGGATTTTTTTGTTATTTATATTTGATGTTTATTTTTAAACACCTGTAAATCATTTCATTAAATTATTATTTTAATTTATTCTAAATAAAGCTTGTTTTTAAGATTTATTCGTGACTATATTTGCGTCACTATTTTTATTAAATCTAAATAAAACAAAAGAAATGAACACTATTAAAGCTTACCTACTTATAATTATTTGTACAATTACATTAATTAGTTGCTCGGATGATGAAACTACTGCAGTAGTAACAACACCAATAAATAAATCAGGTGTTATTGAAAATTATGCAAACATGGTTTACAAGAACTACCAAGATGCACAAGCAGATGCAGAAAGTTTAAAAACAGCTATAAATACATTTGTAGCAACTCCTACAGACGCAAACTTTATAGCAGCAAAAACTACTTGGAAAACTGCACGTGAATCATACGGAACAACTGAAGCATTTCGTTTTGCAAACGGACCAATTGATATTGACGATAATGCTCCAGAAGGTTTATTAAACTCATGGCCATTAGACGAAAATTATATTGATTATGTTGATGGTGCTGCAAATTCAGGAATCATTAATGATGTAGTAACATATCCAATTATTACTAAATCGGTTTTAGAAGGACTAAATACTGAAGGAGGTGATGCAAATGTAAGTGTTGGTTACCATGCAATTGAGTTTTTATTATGGGGGCAAGATTTAACAGCACCTTCAGTAATGCAAGCTGGTCAACGTCCATATACTGATTTTGTTGATGGTGGTACTGCTGCAAATCAAGGAAGACGTAGAGATTATTTAGCTGCTTGTGCTGATTTATTAATTGACCATTTACAATTAATGATAGACGAATGGAAGCCTACTGGTAACTATAGAACTACATTTTTAGCTGAGAACCCAGATACAGTATTAAAGAATATTTTAGGAGCAATTGCAACATTGTCAAAATCTGAATTAGCCGGAGAACGTATGTTTGTTGCATATACAAATCAAAACCAAGAGGATGAACATTCATGTTTTAGTGATAATACACATAGGGATATTCGTTTAAACCTTCAAGGAATTGCAAATGTATATAGAGGTAGTTACAGTACTGTTTCTGGAATTTCTCTAGAAGATATTATTATAAGTACCAATCCTACATTAGGGGCTCAAATCACAGCTGCTTTAGTATTAGCTGAAACAAGTGTTGAAGCTACCGCTACTCCATTTGATTATGCTATAACAGATGCAGGTCAAAGACCTCTAGTAGCAAATGCTATAACAGAATTACAAGCTTTAGGAGATAAATTTGTAGAAGGTGGTGTTGCTTTAGGTATCAATATTACCATTCAATAATTAGTTTTTTTATTTGAAGTTGTAAAAGCAGAAGGGTTCGCTCTTTTGCTTTTACTTATTTTATTTTATACCAATATGAAAAAGATACTCCCTATACTATTTCTACTATCAATACTACATTCATGTTCAAAAGATGACGAAGTGTATATTCCCCAAGAAATTGATGCAAATGAGCAATTTTCTGGAGGAGAAACAACAACATTTGATTTCTCTCAAAATGCATTTAGCCTTCAAGCTCCTAATTTAAACACTCAAGAAGGGCTGGATTTTTTTGTTGGAAATTCTTTATTCAATCAAAATTGGGTAACTGCTCCAGCATCAACTACTGCCAGAGACGGTTTAGGTCCATTATTTAATGCGCATTCATGCTCTGGATGCCATGGAGACGATGGGCGCGGAAGACCTCCTTTATATGCAGGAGAATTAGACCATGGGTTACTATTGAGGGTAAGTATTTTCGGTACAAACGCCAACGGAGGAACTGTAAATGATCCAAATTATGGAGGGCAAATTCAAGATCAATCCATTTTAAATATTGATACTGAAGCTGCATTTAATATAACTTATCAAGAAATTACTGTTCAATATGCTGACGGTACTTCATATACATTACAAAAACCAATTTATCACATTACAAATTTAATGTATGGTCCAATTGCTAATGAAATTAATGTTTCTCCAAGAGTAGCTAATCAAATGATTGGATTAGGTTTATTAGAAGCTCTTGATGAAAATACTTTATTAAACTTTTCCGATGAAAATGATAGTAATAATGATGGCATTAGCGGAAGGCCAAATTATGTTTGGGACATTGCAAGTAGCAGTACTAAAATAGGTCGATTCGGCTGGAAAGCAAATGAACCTAACTTACGTCAACAAGTAGCAGGAGCTTTCAATGGTGATATGGGAATAACCTCTACTCTATTCCCTAATGAAAATTGTCCTCCAGGAGTTGATTGTAATACGTTACCCAATGGAGGAAGTCCGGAAATTCCTGATAACAACCTAAATCATGTAACCCTTTATTCAAGTACTCTAGGAGTTCCTGCAAGAAGGGATTGGGATGAAGTAGCAATTCAAGAAGGAAAAGCTTTATTCAATCAAATAAACTGTAATTCATGTCATATACCAAAAATGGTTACAGGTAATCATTCAACAATTGATGCTCTTTCTAATCAAACAATTCGTCCATATACTGATTTATTGCTTCATGATATGGGAGATGAATTATCTGATAATAGAGAAGATTTTCTAGCTACTGGAAATGAATGGAGAACACCACCTTTATGGGGAATTGGATTAATTGAAACCGTAAACGGACATACCAACTTACTACATGATGGAAGAGCTAGAAACATGGAAGAAGCTATTCTTTGGCATGGTGGTGAAGCTGAAAATAGTAAACTGGCATTTAAAAACCTTGATGCTATAAACAGAGAAAAAGTAATTGCATTTCTAAACACATTATAATAATATGAAAAAAATACATTATTTAATAATCGTACTTATATGCTCAGTAGCATGTATTGTATTAAGTTGCCAAAATGATGGTACAACAACCACTGACGAGTATACAAACACTTACTTTAAAAGAGAACAATTAAAAAACATTTATGACAATGAAATTATTCCCTTACATCAAGAGTTTTCTACAGAAACTCAAACACTGTTAAATAAATCTTTAGATTTTTCAAATGATATAAATGCTGAAAATTTAATTCTACTAAAACAACAGTGGAAAGTAGCAACTTCAGTTTGGAAAAAATGTGAGTTATATGATATTGGAGCAATTAAAAACTCTTTCATTCATTACACTATCAATAGTTGGCCTGTAAATGCAAGTTATATTGAAAATAGTATCGCAACAACAACAATTAATCAAAGCTATATCTCGTCAATTGGTTTTTCTTCAAGAGGAATTGTAGCTATTGAATACTTATTATTTAATTCAGATGCAGCAACAACTATTAATAACTTTCAAAACTCAGCTGCTAGACTTGATTATTTAAATGCGTGTATTGCAGTATTGCATACTAATGCTAGTTCAATTCTCAATCAATGGACCTTAAATCACAATGAATTTGTTACCAATATTCAAGAAGGTATCTCTGGTAGTCAAAATGAAATAATTAACAATATGGTATCTTTATTAGAAGAAATTATCATATCAAAACTTAATAATGCCATAAATCAAAATGATATTTCTGAATTTGAAGCACACAGAAGTGATTATTCATTAGAGCTAATTAAGAGTAATATTACTGCTATACATCGTTGTTATACGGGAAATTTTAGATTTACTCCAAATAGAATTGGTTTTAAAAAATATTTAACAGAATTAGGAAATACTGAATTAGCAACTAAAATAGATGAACAATTTAATGCTGTTATTTCAAAAATAGATACAATGAATCCTAGTCTGAATACTAGTATAAATAACAATCTAGAAACAGTAAATGAGTTGAAAACTGATATAGAAACACTATTGTTTTTAGTTAAAATTGAAATGTCACAAGCTATAGGTTCAACAATTACTTTTAATAGTAATGATGGAGATTAGTTATTTAAAACAAATACTAAACATTATACTAAAAGGCTTTAAAATGCCTTTTTTATATATTACTGAAGCTGAAGATAAAAGGATATACTTGCTGTATCTTTTTACTTCAGTTTTACTAGCTTTATGTATCTATAAACACTCTAAAAGAATACAATCTTTTACAAGTTACTTATTTAACAAAAAGATTTGGACAAGTAAATCTGCTATAATTGATTACTATTTTATCTTTTTTAATAGTTACATTAAAATTATTTTAATAGCTCCTTTACTAATTTATGGATATTACCTAAACTATTATGTAAATGATGGTTTAAATAGCTTGTTTAGTAAATCAACACTACAACTGTCAGTTACTACTATTACGATTTTATATACTTTTAGCTTAACAGTATTTGGTGATTTTTCCAGCTATTTAGTGCATTATATCATGCATAAAACTCCTTTCCTTTGGAGATTTCATAAAATACATCATTCCGCTACAGTTTTAAATCCAATAACACAATATAGAATTCACCCAATAGAATTACTTATCAATAACCTTAGGGGTGTTTTTGTGATTGGTTTGGTAACTGGAATATTCAATTATCTATCAGTACATCAAATAGAAAAATGGACTTTTATCGGTGTCAATATCTTTCATTTTCTATTTCTTTTATGGGGATCAAACCTTAGGCATTCACATGTGAAGTTTAGCTACGCCTCTATTTTGGAAAACATCTTTATAAGCCCTTTTCAACATCAAATTCACCATAGTAGTAATCCTGAGCATTATGATAAAAACATGGGGTCTAAATTTGCTGTTTGGGATTGGTTATTCGGTACGCTAGTAAAATCAAAAGATGTTACAAAAAAATTACGTTTTGGATTAGGAAAAGAAGATGTTAACTATACTACTTTTTTAAAGAACATAATTAATCCGTTTAAAATTAAGTAATCAGTATTTAACAGCCACAGCCGCCATTACCACATGATTTATCAGATGGCTTATCTTTTTTTAAAAACTTTATATATAAAAATCGTAAAGAAAGAAACACAGCAGTAGCTACTAGTATATTTTGAATAATTTCCATTTTAAAATACTTATATCATTTTATATTAAAATGATCTTAGTGCAAAATTTGATATGACACTAGAGCTACAAGGTACGCAAAAATTGTCATACCAAACATTTGTATCAATGGCCATTTCCATCCGTTAGTCTCTTTTTTAACAATAGCAACAGTACTCATACACTGCATTGCAAAAGCATAAAACAACAATAGTGATATCCCAGTTGGGAAATCAAAAACAGGTTTCATCGTATCCAAATGCACCTCTTTTTTCATCTTTTCCATTAACGTAGCTTCATCTTCAGAACCGACACTATAAATTGTAGCTAAAGTTCCAACAAAAACCTCTCTAGCAGCAAATGATGTTATTAAGGCTATACCTATTTTCCAATCATATCCTAATGGCTTGATACTTGGCTCAATGAATTTTCCAAACGTTCCTATGTAAGAATGTTCTAATTTATAAGATGCTATTTTTGACTCTATTGCATTTTCATCCAAATGAGCATATTCTGTTTTAACAATACTTTCAGCTTGATTAAATTCCTTTCCAGGACCATAAGATGCCAAAACCCATAATAAAATAGATACAGCCAAAATTATTTTCCCTGCCCCATAAACAAACGCCTTAGTTTTATCTAATACATTATAAAAAACATTTTTAAATAAAGGCATTTTATAATTAGGCATTTCAATTACGAAATATGACTTAGACTTAATTTTTAATGTTTTATTTAATATATATGCTGATAATATTGCAGCAGCAAAACCTAAAACATACAAACTCATTAATACCAAAGCATGATTGTTCATACCCAAAAAAGAATTCCCTTTAGGTATTACCAAACTTATAATAATTGCATAAACAGGCAACCTAGCAGCACAGGTAGTAAATGGAGTAACTAATATGGTAATTAATCGTTCTTTCCAATTTTCTATATTTCTAGCAGCCATAATTGCAGGAATAGCACATGCTGTTCCTGATATTAAGGGAACAACACTCTTTCCACTTAATCCGAATTTACGCATGATTTTATCCATCAAGAAAACAACCCTACTCATGTAACCAGTTTCTTCAAGAATCGAAAGGAATAGAAACAGAAAGGCTATTTGTGGTATAAATATCACAATACCTCCTATACCGGGTATAATTCCTTCAGACAATAAACGTGTAAACCCACCTGCCGGTAAATTACCTTTAGTCCAATCACTCAAAAAAGCAAACAAACTGTCTATTAGCTCCATTGGGTATTCGGACCATATAAATAATGCTTGGAAAATATTAAATAATATGGTGAAAAATATAAGATATCCGAATACTTTATGTGTAAGTATTTTATCTAGTTTAGCTCTAAAACCTTTAGCTCTATGAACTTCAATTTTATAGTTATTTTCTAGCGCTTTTTTTATAAACTGATACCTTTTAACGGTATCCTTATGTTGTTGTTGTTTTTTATTTAAATTTTCATCCTTTAATATACTTGAACCACAAATATCACAAGGAGTTAAGGGAATACTTTTATAAGCTAATAGTGTTTCCTTTAAATTTGAAATCCCTACATTTTTCTTAGTACTTATTAAAGTAATCTTTGTTTTTAATTCTTTTTCTAAAGCTTCAATATCAATTGAAATTCCTTTAGACGACATTATATCTTGCATGTTTATTGCCAAGACAGTTGGCAAGCCTAAATCCTTTACTTGAGTATAAAGTAATAGATTACGCTTTAAGTTTTCAACATCAGCAATTACAACAACTATATCGGGGTAATTATCATTTTCTTTTTCTGAAAGTACTTTAACTGCAATATTTTCGTCTTCTGAACTTGCATTTAAACTATAGGTACCTGGTAAATCAATAATTTCAGCAGTAATAGAATCTGAAAGTTTACATTTCCCTGTTTTTTTATCAACAGTAATTCCTGGGTAATTTCCTACTTTCTGGTTTAATCCTGTTAATGTATTAAATAAGCTAGTTTTACCGGTATTGGGGTTTCCTAATAAGGCTACCTTTAATAGTTTACTCATACTTTTTCTACTAAAATTTGAGAGGCAGTTTCTTTTCTAATAGCTAAAAAAGTTCCGTTAATATTTAAATATAAAGGGTCTTTTAATGGAGCTGACTGAACTAACTCTACTGAGTTACCAGCAATACAACCCATTTCAATTAATTTTAAAGGGATTTCATCAACTATAAAACTGGTTATAATTGCTTTGTCTCCTTCTATTAAATCAGCTATTGTCATGCAATTAATTTCTTTTTTTAAATAAGGCCCAAAAAACAAGTAGAATAGATAATGTATATGATAAAGTCATTAACGTACCTGAAATGATAACAATATATTTCATCCAAAGGATTCCTTTCCAAAGAAAATATATTCCTCCAAAAGTTGTTACTACAGACACTAAAGGCTCTATCATTAAAAACTTCTTGAAAGCGATATTGAACTCCACATGATATACTAATAAGGCTACCAAAAAGAAAATTATACTCATTGATAATATATGAGAATGAATTACAGACAACATATGTCGTTCTGTTTTCTTAAACTTCATTTCCTCAGCGTCCTCAACATCTTCATTTCCTAAATAATTTTCTTGTACACCTTCTGAAGAAAAACTTGATGTTTCTCCAACAAAACTTAATCCTGAAAAGAAACCGATACTTAACACCACTAGAAATGTTCCAACAAGTAGCTTTAATTCTTTAGGCCAATTATGTATAAAATTTACCTTCATTAAAAAATATGTTGTTCTTTTAGTATTGTAATAGTTTGCAATAAATTATTCATTGCTATAGTCATTGAATTTGCAGATATTGTTGCTCCAGAAATGGCATCAACGTTCTGACCGTATTTTAAATTATCATCAGATGATTTACCTATAAATTGTTTTAACCAACGCTTACTTCCTATTTCATTACCGTAATCCTCTCTATAAATTAATACTTTGGCTTTACGCACATTTAATTTAGTATCAAAGGTTACCATATAATCAAACTGATCCGTTTTACTAGGTGCTTTTCCAATGTAAAAATACCCTACTAACTTTTCATTTTGATGAATTTCAAATAAATTATCTTCTTTTATTTTGGTAGGTAATAATGTATTGACTTCTGAAGTAACAACTATCGCCTTAGTTGAAAAATCAGTTATTCCAAAAACTAAAGAGATTTCTTTGTTAACTTTCTTGCTAATTTTTTGTGGTAAACCAAAAGAACCTAACACAACAATTAGCATTAAAAAAACGGCTATTTTAAAATATCGAATCATATACAATATATCTTACGCGAAAATACCAACTATTTAGATTTAATAAAAATAATAAGCCAACTAATTTCTAAAAATTAGTTGGCTTATATAATTGACTAACTACTTAAACTATCCTTGATTTAGAACCAAACTCCTAGACCTAAATTTAATCCTCCAGTTGCATCATCTACAACCTTAGTATTGATAAACTGGTAATCAGCTTTTACAACTGCTCCTGGTGCAATATGGAATGATAATCCTGTTGTTAAAATGTTTCTGTCATAAGAATCATTTGCAGTAAAACCATCAACACTTTGATGTGTATTATATTCTGAATAACGAGCAAAAGCGTATAATTTCTTTTCTTTAGCTATTGGTAATACATTATAAGCTAATTCACCATACCATCCGTTCATTTTAGAACCAAGACTTGAATTTGTAAGTGCATTATATTCTTTTGAACCAGAAATAAATGTTTGTATGTATTGTGCTCTAGCTCTAAGTTTCTTGTAAGAATATCTAGCATCACCACCAAACATTTTTACCATCACTTTTGCACCACGATCATCTTCGATTTTATCCTCTGGTTGAGTATCACCTAAATAAGCTGAAGCTCCTAAACGTAATCCTCTAATTCCGTAATAATCTACTTTACTAGATAAAGTTGGTGAGTTTATCGTAGACTCAGCTCCTTTTTGACGTCCACCTCTTAAACCATCTTTTCCACCTATATGTCCAATAACATTTGAACCATCCAAAGATGTAGACTTAAATCCGTTAAATATATATGCTTGATATTTTAAAGATAAATCATCAAATTTACCCGAAACTCCAACCCCTACTTCTCTCCAAGTAGTTGGCACAATACTTTTATCAACCCCAGGACGCTCAACTCCGTTAAAGGTTGTTGGCTCATGGTATTCATTTACTAATCCCATTGGCACTAACATTAATCCTCCTCTAAGGTTAATGTTATCCGTTAAACTATATGATAAAAATGCTTGTTCAACATATAGTTCTTTTACATGCTCCATTTCAATTTCAGTAACAAACTGAACTTTATCATTAAACTTATAACCAAATAATATTATCATTCTATGAACATCTAACTTTCCGTTCTTTCCTTGATCTCCGTCTAATTGATTGTAGTCTATTTGACCGTATCCACCGATTGTAATTCCTTTCTTAATCGTATTACTTAAAATACGTTGTGCACTGTTTTGTTGTAAAATATCAACTTTCGTTGAATCTTGAGGTGTTTGAGAAAAACCAAAAGCTGTTAAACATAAAGCTGCTAAAAGAGTAATCTTTTTCATCTTATTCTTATTTAGATTAATTATTGATTGTTAAATTCGGGTGCAAATATACACTCTCTTTTTAAACAAAAAAAGCTTATTTTTAATTAATTTAAATAAGAATTATAAATGTCTGATAATAAGATTAATGGTACAAATTAAAAATATCAGAAGCTTTATTATAAGATGCTTCAAATGCCATAGGACTCACATTAGTATTTGCTTTTTCGGCTGTAAAATATGACAACATTTTTTCTGTTGGCATATTACCAGTAAGATCATCTTTCGCCATAGGACATCCTCCAAAACCTTGAATAGCTCCATCATAACGAATACAACCTGCTTTATAAGCAGCATCAATTTTTTCATGCCATGAAGTAGGAGTTGTATGTAAATGGGCTCCAAACTCAATATTCTTGTATTGCGGAATTAAATTAGAGAATATATAACTAATATCTTCTGGTGTAGAAGAACCAATAGTATCTGAAAGTGATAATATTTTAACTCCCATATTTGAAAGTTTTTCAGTCCACTCCCCTACTATTTCAACATTCCAAGGATCACCATAAGGGTTACCAAACCCCATAGATAAATAAGCAACTACCTCTTTATCAGTTTTATTTGCGATGTCTAGTATCTCTTTTAAACTCTCAATAGATTGCGCAATGGTTTTATGTGTATTACGCATTTGAAAATTTTCAGATATTGAAAAAGGATACCCTAAATATTGAATTGGTTTATGTTCTGAAGCTGCTTGAGCTCCACGAACATTTGCAACAATAGCTAATAACTTAGTTTTTGTTTGTGATAAATCCAATCCTGCTAAAACCTCAGCAGTATCTACCATTTGTGGTATTGCTTTTGGAGAAACAAAACTTCCGAAGTCTAAAGAATCAAACCCACAATTTAATAACGATTGTAGATACTTTATTTTCTTTTCCGTAGGAATAAACATCTTAATCCCTTGCATTGCATCACGAGGGCATTCAATAATTTTTATGTCTTTATCCATTGGATTTGAAAGTTTGTGTAAAAATATGATTTTTACACAAACTTTCAATAAAATCATTAGATAGAATTATAAACTACATTCAATCTTTTAAAACTAGGAACTATTACAAAGTTGAAATTATTGACTGCAAAATGTTTTTACTTCTAAGTTTTACTAAACTGCTTCTTTAAAAACATTAAGATATAAATTACATATCTTTCTCATTGGAAATGTTGTTGCAGCTTTATAATTTATTTTCCCTAACTCTATTCGATATAAATCATTTAAAACTATTTTTTGAATTGCCATTGCTAAGCTTTCCACATCTGTAGCGTTAAAAAACTCACCTCTATAATCTTCTTCAGTAATAAGTTCTTTTAAATCTCCTATGTTTGGTAATACTACAGCCTTACCGTAACTTCCTGCTTGATGTAAAACCCCAGAACTACCTGTTGTTGATGTATAAGGAAATACTACTACACAACTATCTTTAAATAGTTTTGCTACTTTTTCTTCTGCTACATAACCTGTAAAAGTTAACCCACTTAAATTCTTATATTTATCTTTAACTGATTGAAGGTAATTAGGAGTATTAGGATTATTAGTCCCAGCAACAACAATTTCCAAAACTTCTCCAGTTCGTTGACGAACACGTTTTACAGCTTCTATTAAAATTTCAACTTTCTTATAGGTACCGAATTTTCCAAAAGCCATTATTTTTTTGGCTCCTTTTGGTATTTTATATTTTGGCGCATCTGGTATTTCAAATGTTCCGTGAGGTATAACAACTACATTTTTTGCTTTGTATTTTCTTTCTAATATACGTTTATATTTAGGTATTGTTACTGCAACTGTATTTGCACCTAGTATCAGTTTTGTAAGTATATATCCTATTGTATTATAAACAAAAGTTGAAATTCTATTTTTAGCAAAACCTGCTTTTTTCAGATCTACTGTTTCTAAAATATTATGAACTAGAACTGTTGTCTTAATTCCTAAATAGCGTATATATATTGGGAGTACTAGACCTAAAGCAGCAGCTATTTTTTTATCTCCAAATTTCATAAATTGTAAATTAAACAATACTTGATCAGGTTTTATGTTTTTTATAGCATTTGATATTGAGAAAAAATTATTATAACTATTAAAACTCCAACATTCAACTACAGTTACCTTTTCTGAATATGGAAAATCTAACGTTTTTTGTGCTATAGTTTTGTCCGTAAATAAATAAATTTCTTCGATAGCTTCATTTTTCACAAAGTTTTTTACTAGATGATATGCGTATTCATTTAATGTTACTTTACTTGGAGGAAAAGCTGTTACGATACCTAATTTCATAATAATAATTTTTAAGTTATACTTAAATTTATCATATAAAAGATCGTAAGGATCATAGATTTCGACGAATGGAATAAACGTGTAGTTAAGTTGTTTCTATTTTTTATTTTTCTTGTATTTGACAAAAATTATTATAAATATTAATAAGGATATAATAATGCTAGCAATGAATTTATTGAAGTTTTTATATCTATTTGCATTAATATTTCCGTTAGAATTTAGCACGAATTTTGAAGCTTCCTTATAATTTCCGTGAACATCAATTATTCCGTAATTTTTCTGTGGTTGAATTTTATGAGGCAAATTTCCAAAAACTGATGAGTCTATTTTGGGGAAATCATATAAAGTCCAACTCACAAAATTTATGTTATCAAATAATTCGAATTGTTTTTGCATTTGTTGATAATAGTCAGCTTGACTAGCTTCAGTATTACTAAATGGAAACCAAAAACTATTATAAGAATGCTTTCCGTATTCTTGCACTATAATTGGTTTGTCAGTTTTTGATTTTAGATTTGTATAGGTTTCAAAAAAACGATTTGGTTTTTCGTAATAATGAAATGAAACTGCATCTACTTCATCTTTTAAATGATGGGCATGTACTGCTGAGCTCCACCCTATAGTTATAGGTGTTTTATTGTCGTATTTTTTAATTCTTTCAGAAATAAAACTTAGCCAATTTAAAACTTTCGTTTTTGTGTGATTTTTAAAATCTAAATCTGGTTCGTTTTTAATATCATATTGTAGTATTGCTTTATGATCTTTTATTTCAGTTATAATTTGTTCTAAATGTCTATCACAAATCGTATAATCTGAGATTCTATAGTCGCTATAAAAATCAAAAAATGTAAGGATTACTTTTAACTGATTTTTATCTGCTAGATTTAATGTTTTTTTTAAATTATTTATTTTTTGTTCAGATAGAGTTCCCTTTCCAAACTCTTCAAAAGGTATAAATATACGTATCGTATTAAATTTTAACTTTTTAATTTTTTTAAAATCTTCGTCAATTATTGATTCATTAAATTGATTCCAGAATTCAAGCCATGGCGTTTTTTGTGGGTAATAATTAATGCCTTTAACTTTAAAATCAAGCGGCTTAACCGTTGCTACTTTAGGAAGTTTTTTTTCTTCACTTTTTGTTTTAATTAAATGTCTAATTCTCCAAAATCCATCTTCTAATAATAATACAACATCATAATCATTAAATGATTTTTCTTTAAGAATATATGCTCCATTTTCACTTACATTAATTATCTCTTCAACGTTTAAATCCTTCAAAAAAACTAATTGCCCATCTTCTGAAAAAAACTGAATATCAAGTTCATGTTGTAAAGAAGTTGATTCAACTGAGATTTTATTTTTTAAATTGTGCTGAATCATTTCAGTAAGTTTTACCTGTGCTGAATCTGTATAAAAATCACGAAAAGAATCAACATCATTATACTTCAATGCATAACTTTTAACATACCAGGCGTTCAAATAATCTTTTTCAATATTTTTTAAAACCTCAGGGTTTAACTTTCTTCCTTTTGAATTACTCGCCTTTAAAGTAACCTTAGGCCTGTAATAATCATTATTTTTTAATTCAATATGCAATGAAGTAGTCCTATCAGCACCAGAATTAAACTCATAATAAATTTTTGATACTATAGAAACTATTATAAAATTAATTAATATAAATAGAACTATTATACTCAATTGTTTGATATGTCTTTTTGTTATGTTCACCTATTTTTTTAATTTATATACTATGTTTATATTATTACTTTTGGCAAAACCATTTATATAAGCTGTTACTTCAAAGTTCTGAGTTTTTTTAGGATGTAAATATTGTGTTGTAGCAATCCCATTTATAGTTTTTCCATAAACCTTAAGTGTCTTGTTACTCCCCTTTAAAACAAAAGACACTAGTGTACCGTTTTCAATAATGTTACCAAATTTATCTTTTATTGTAGACGTTGTTAGTGTTGTTAATTCCTTTCCATCTGCATAAGAATTATTCCTATTAAAATCAATTTCAAAATCTACAGGGTTTGATGCAAGTATAGTTGCTTCAAATTCTTTTGAATTTACATTATTTCTTTTTGATTGGATAAATATTTTACCTTTTTTTGGTTTACTGAAAATTTTCTTATAATGAATAATTTCTAATAGATTATTCATACTACTCTGCTCAATATCTTTAAATAATTCAATCGTTGAAAAAGACACTTTGTTAGGATTGTCATAGATATCTGTTGGAATGGTGACAAGCATGGAAAAGTCATCCTTTGAAGCAACAATGTGTTGGGGCCCAAAATAAGTTTCTAGAACAGCTAATGCCTTCTTTGGTCGCACTAAAACACTGCCTTTATCTATTTTTTCTTTTTTATGTATTATATAATAGTTTAAGACACCTGCTCTTAAACTTATATACTTCGGAAAACTAAATTTAATAATATCATTTTGCAACGTTGCCTTAATAACGGTAGTTCCAAAAGCACTTGTAACTATCATTATCGGTAAATCAACCAGATTTTTTTCAAAACTAAATTCAAGAGTTTTGCCTACAATTATATGCTTAGGTTTTTGAATCCACTTTATATCAATATTCTTAGATTCCTCATTTTTATCCTTATCCTTTTTACAAGAGAAAAACAAAGCCACTAGAATAAATAAAAAAACTTTTTTCATACTTAAAATATACTTATTAATTGTTCAATACTACGCCCTGATTCGTTAGATTTAAGTTATCTATAGATGAATGAGTTTTAGTCATTACCAATAAAATTATTTAAATCTATTTTTACCTCTTCATTTGTATTTACTCTAATTAAATCATTATTCAATTTATCTTCATTATAATGTTGCATTCTGTCATATGAAGCTTCTTTATTCTCTATCCCATTTACATAACACCTCTCTGTTGAATTTAGAGTAATAGTAATATCAGAAATTTCATTTAAACTAAAGTTGAAATTTAAATTTCTATGTGGTCTAACACTTTCTTTTAAAAATTGATGATCTACCCATATCAATTCATTACCCTTATAATGAGAAACCAATAATTGAGGCACTGTAACCTCCTTATTTCCTGAGTTAAATAACGTCCCGTTAATTAGCGTTTTATCAATATTAATATCATTTAATTGTATCGCTTGGTATAAGTTTTTCGTGGCCACTGTGGAAGTTGCATGTAATACAAAATAAGAAGGCATTGTTGTAAACCTTTTTGCATGAAACTCTTTAGGGTTGAAACTCTCATTAGATTTTTCAGAGTCAATCCAAGCAACTTCTTCAAATTCAATTTTAAATGGAGTTTGTTCCATAGGGTTTAACTTGTGTTTACTATCCAATTTTGTACTGAAAGTAGCTAATTCATTATCTTTATTATCATATAAAATAGCTTTTAAGCTAATAGCCGCAGGAAAATAATCTATATTCTGTATGGTTCCAATAACAAAATATGTTGAGTCTTTCTCTATTAATTTTGCTTCTTGAAAATATAAAACTGGTTGTGGTAATATGTCCTCATGATGCGTTTGTTGAGTTGTAACTTTTCGTCTACCTTGATTATAGAATTCAGTTGATGTAGTATTAAAAAATTGATTAGATGGAATATATGAGTCAACTTTTTTGGGGACAATAAACCATTTATTATTTTTATAAACAGTAATTATTTCATCTTCTTTTTTTATAATTTCTAAAGAAGTAATCCAAGTTGTGTTTGTTTTTATAATAACTGTATCCTTTAGTTTATGAATAATTTCAGTAGTAATTCCATCTAGTTTAGCATATGAACTTAAAAGACCGTCAGTAACCGAAATCTCTAACATAAATTGATCGAATTTTTTTTCTGATCCTTTATTCAAATAAGAATATGCTTTTTCAAACTCCTTAAAATCCATCGCATTATAATACGCTTTTACTACATTTTCAGGGCTTATTTGTGATGTGTTTTTTACATAAAATTTATAGACACCAAAAAATAAACAAATCAATAGTAAAATATTCCATACCATAAGTGGTTTCGAGAATTTTAAAGATGTTGGTACTGGAGAAATATTTCGTAATTCTCCAACACTAAAAAAGGCAAATAAAAACCATATTAGTGCTATTACTAATATTGATATTGGAACAACAGACCATATTATTTTTTGATATTTTGGCACATCAATTTTTGGTATAATTGAAGCCAGTGGCTTTACATTTTGTTTTTCCCAAACAATAACATTATTTTCTAAAGAGGAAAGCTTTTTCCACCCAGAAAAATATAAAATTGGATCATAGAATTTATCATTAGAAAATATATATTTTAAGTTAAATTTTTCTGGGTTTGCTAAAAATTGTTGCAAAGATCCTATTCCTTCAATTCCTCTATATTTAGAGTTTTCTAATCGCTCAACTGCTTTTGTAGTCAATTCTGGTAAGCGTCTTGCGGAATGATAATTACCATCAACAGATAGTGCTTGAGTTTGTGTTGCTAACCAAGCCATTTGATCGCCAAATCCTAGCGTTAAATATCGCCACTTATAATGCATATCCTGATTTAAAAAATTAACTATCGGAAGCATTTTCAAAGCTTGAGGCTGTGATGGTCTAAATGTTCCAATATTAACAGTGAAAACAGAAAACATAACAACTATGGATCCAATTAACAAACAACAAATTTTATGATATTTCACTCCAAATTTTAATATTAAATAGTCTTTGTAATCCGTTTTAGCCAACCTGTAAAAAAATTCCCCAATAAATGGGAAGCTCATAATTGCCGCCCAAAATGTAAAACGATCTAATGTTAATATTGAAAAAGCATTTTCACCTAATATTAATTTAGGTATTGGTGTTGTTCCACCAGTTCCTAATAGGAATAACATGCTAAATGACAATCCAAAAAACAATAATCGCTTGCTAAAAACTCGATAAACAATGTATGGTAATAGTATTAACGTGATTCCATATGGAATAATAAAAAAGACCAATCCGGATGATAAAACTTCTAAAAAATTATCACGTGATCCATGAGGTATCGGAACTTGAGTTATAGGGTTATTTTTAGTATTAATCCAATAAGGAAGTATACAGAAAATCATCAAAAATAATGATCCAAAGCCAAATAGAATGATTTGCTTTATTGATTTAAATAACGCTGAAACAAAATATTTGAATCTGATTTGTTCATAAGACCCTAATTCTTCTTTACAATTATCCAATATAGCCAACCCTAAAACAGGAAATACAAAAAAAATCATTCCGAATATTGGGGTAACATGATGTGAACAAACCATAATACTCATAAGCAACAAAGAAGAAATAAGGTATTTTATCTTGTGTGTTTTTATCCAGTTGTAAATCTCAGGCAGAGAATGCATCAATAAAGCAATTCCTGTTAATGTTGGTAATTGCCCAAAGAGATGTAATGTTTCAATAAATACTGATGAAAAAACACAAAATAAAGCCGCAAAACCTGCGTAGTTACTATTTCTAGTTAAAATAAAGCTAAATCGATATACTCCAGATACAAATAAAATAATTACTACAAATGAAAAAGTATATAACGCAAATTTAAACCCCGCTATGAATGATAATAGCGCTAGGCATTGATGTACTAAAGGTGGATAACTCATTACAGTAAAACCCGTATACCATTTATAAGACCATGGAGAAAACCAATTACTTGCGTAATGCTCAGAAAAAAACAAATGAATTAAAGCATCATAAGATCTTTCTAATGTATAAAAGATAGCACTACCATGAAATATTAGAGCTATACCTATTGCTAAAATCAAATATTTATTTATGCTGTTTTTCATATCCTAATTGTACTTAGTTTAACTATTATAAAGATAAAACATAGTGTTATTATACTAATCTACACTTATTGTCATTTCATCGACAGTAACAATTGTATCAAACGAAATGAATAAAAAAAAACAACTTTCATCTATAATTTAGAGGTATAACTAAAAAATAAAGATATGAGTGTAGGTGTAATAATTCCATGCTATAATGAAGCTAGCAGATTAAATATTAGTGCTTTTAAAAAATGTTTAAAAACATATCATGATTTTCAATTATGTTTTGTGAATGATGGTAGTACAGATGATACATTACATGTATTATCAAATTTTCAAAAAGAATTTAAAGAACGTGTTACAATTATAGATGTGAAAAAAAATAAAGGAAAAGCTGCTGCAATTAGAGCTGGTTCTCGATTTTTATATTCTCTAAAAAAAATAAAATATGTTGGTTTCTTAGATGCTGATTTATCTACAGATTTTGAAGAGTTTAACGATTTAGTAGATAATTTAAAGCTTGAAAAAAAACTAATCATGGTATTTGGATCACGAAACTCTCAAGAGAGTAACGTAAATAGAAATAACTTAAGAGATTTTTTTTCTAAAGTCGTTAACCTTTTTATAAAACTAATTTTACAACTACCTATTAAAGATACTCAGTGTGGAGCTAAAGTATTTCGAGTAAAATATATACCTGTAATGTATAATTCAAAATTTAAGAGCAAATGGCTATTTGATATTGAACTATTCCTAAGATTAAAGATTCACTTTAACAATAAAAACATAATGGAATACATTAAAGAATATCCATTAAAAAACTGGAATCATGTTGATGATTCAAAGTTAGGTATTAGAGACAGTGTACAAATACCATACAAATTAGCAAAAATATGGTTTGCATATAGTTTTTAACTTTTTTGCCTCAATCAAAGTCTTGATAATATTATATATCAAGGCTTTATTTTTTTAATTCGAAGAAGAAAGTTGTTCCAATTCCAAGCTCACTATTTAACCATATTTTACCATTAAACATTTCTATAATTTTTCTAACAATTGATAAGCCAATACCTGTAGAGTTTTCATCAGGCTCTTCTAACGTTTCAAAAACTTCAAATATTTTTACGTGATATTTTTTGTCAATTCCTATTCCGTTATCTTTAATAGAAAAAATATAAGAAGCTACTTTTTCTTCAACATCAATGATAATTTCCCCTTTAGTTTTATTATTATATTTAATTGCATTACTAATTATATTTTGAAATAATTGATGCACCCTAAATTTATCTATATATAGTTTGGGAAGAGTAGACTTTATCTGGATTGATATATGTTGGGGTACATGAATGGTTTGAATAATTTCTTCAACAACTTTTTGTAAACTAATAATTTGTTTATTATCATTAACCTTATCAATACTTGAATATTTCAAAATACCATTAATAAGATGATCCATTTTATCAACCTTTTTTAATAACCTTTCAAAGTTTGTAACCGTTTCTAAATCAAATTTTGATTGATTATCCTCCTGTATCCAAGCAATTAACGCCGACATACTTCTAAGTGGTGATTTTAAATCATGGGAAACTACATGAGCGAAATTTTTTAACTCTTCATTACTCTTTTCTAATTTAAGTAATAGGTTATTTTTATCCGCTAAAGCTATTTTTTCATTTTCTAAACTAATGGCACTATTAAATTGCGCTGAGGCCAGGTTAGCTATATTCTGAAAAACCTCAAGGTGTTCATTTTTGAAATAATATTTCTCCGTACTTTCAGAGTCTATAACTCCAATAACTTTATTATTAGCTATAATTGGAACTGCTAACTCAGACATTCTTTTTTTATCATCAACTACATACCTGCTATCTTTTGAAGTATCATTTATAAGTAAGTATGTACCTTCTTTAGCTACAGTACCAACTATACCTTCACCTAATTTAATAGTCAAAGGGTTTTTAATTTTATTATTTTCATCAATTTTACTTCCAAACGAAGCTGTTTGAATTAAGACATTCTTTTTACTATTATACAAGTATATAACACAGTCTTGAAGTTTTAAATGTCGAGAAATATTGTTTGCAATTTCCCAAGAAATATCAAACAAATCACTCTTTCCAAGAATTGAAGAAGAAAGATTATTTAGTGTTTTCAGCATTCTAGAATTTCTTTCAGAAGCAGTTATATCATCTAATAACACAACTTGGTATTTAACTTCACCTTTAGCATTTTTAACATTACTTATATTTGTTTTACAAATTATATAAGACCCATCTTTTTTTCTATATCTTTTTTTAATTGAGAATTCATTAATAATTCCTTGATTCATTTTAGATACAAACTCCAAAGATTCTTTAATATCGTCAGGGTGTGATACATCAATGATTGATAACTTTGTACATTCATTTTTAGTGTATCCTAATATTTTGTGGAGCGCTGAATTAGTTTCTAACAGTTGTCCATTTGAAGAAAGGAAAATTCCTAATGATGAATTTTCAAAAATAATATTCATTTGAGAAGACTTATCATCAAGTAAGACTTCCATCATCTTATTAGTAGATTCAAGTTTTTGATTAACTTTAAATAACTCAAACGATTTTTGCTCAAGAATTGCTTCAGCTTGTTTTCTACTTTCTTTAGACCTGCTTAAAGCACGTTCTAATATTTTTATTTTTTTTTCAGACATTACTTAGTTAGCGTAAATAAAACTTTAGTTCCATCTTTTTTCAACATTTCCTTTTCGATACCAGCTATTTCATTATAATGTTCTAATGTACGTTCCATCAACCCTAATGCAAACTGATACATAGCTCTTTCTGAATGGTATTCTAAAATTAATTTATTTTCCGTCTCTTCATGAACAATAAAATATGGCAACTCAGCATCTGGATATAACTTTCTAACATGAACATGAATATGCTTTTCTATACCTGCTAGTAAGCTAAAGGCCGTTTTATAATAGTTAAATATATCAGGATGTCCTTTTGCTAATGCATCAAAAAAATAGAGTCCATAAGCATGAATTAATGTCGGAATATCAATATCAGTTTCGGAGCTTAGATTATTAATTAAGCTTGCCATTTCACCAAAATCATAAGTCCCTATAGATGTGTATATTCCTTTGGATTCTAATTTTGAATTTTCAATAATTTTATCAACAGTTTCCAAACCAAATTTTTGCTCTACCATTTCTAAAAACTCTGTAAATACAATTCCTTTCATATTATTTTTTCACAAGTTCGTTAATTGCCCAATAATTTATAATCTTTTCAATCTGATTTACATAAGCTTCGTAACGTAATGGCTTTACAATATATCCAGCAACACCTATTTCATAAGACTTAATCAAGTCTTGATGATTGTTAGATGTTGTAAAAACTACAGCTGGAATAAATTTTAAACTTTCATTATTTTTTAATAGAATTAAAAATTCTAACCCATTCATTTTGGGCATATTTAAATCAAGTAAAATCAAATTAGGCTGTTCTAATTCACATAAAGATAATGCTTCTTCACCGTTTCTAGCATTATATACATTATGATTATAGCCTAACTTTTTAAAAGCTCTTTCAAACTTCAAAGTTTCTATTTCATCATCTTCAACAAGTAGTATGTTTAAAATCATCTATTTTGATATTTAAATATAAAATATCGAGTTAATTTATAAATTACATTATTGTTTTTCGATTAGAGGAAATCGTCTATAGATGAATGACGTTTATCTATAGACGAATGGAAATATTATTAAATATCAATAAGATCTAACTAATTCAATTAAGTGAATTTTATTATTATAATTAAACTTAAGTTTTTATTGTGATTCATTAAAATAATTAATTTTGTTTAATCTTTTTCATGTTTTGTTAAACAATAATACTTACCTTTGAATAAAAAAAATTACATGAAGTATATAACTCGATTTATAGTTTTCTTATTTTTTAATTTTTTAGCACTCTCAATTGGTGTTTGGCTCATGAATGATGGTCCGCAAGCAAATTGGTATCAGAGCTTAAATAAAGCGCCCTGGACTCCTGCTGGTTGGGTGTTTGGATTTGCATGGACAACTATAATGATTTTATATTCATTTTATATGGCAAAGCTGAGTTTTCAATATCAATTATTAAATAAAAAATTAGTTTTTGTATATAGTATTCAGTGGATTTTAAATGTAGGTTGGAACTTAGTTTTTTTCAATATGCATAATTCTATACTAGGTCTTATAGTAATAGTATTATTATGGTTGTTAATAGGCTATTTCACATTCAAACATATAAAATCACTTCATTATTACACTTTATTCATTGCTCCATATTTAATATGGATGACTATTGCTACGAGTTTAAATCTTTACATCGTATTAAATAATTAAGAATATGTCTGAAAAAAATAATATTACTAAAGAGAAAATTATAAAGTATTACATGGATTCAGTTTTAACTTCTGGAAATCCTATTTCTATATATTCTTTTGCTAAAGAAAACAACTTTGAAGAATCAGATTTCTATAAACATTATTCAAGCTTTGAGAGTATAGAAAAATCTATTTTTAGCATTTTTGTTAAAGAAACAATTCATTTACTGCATCAAACGAAAGATTATAAAGAATATACTCCAAAAGATAAATTGTTAAGTTTTTATTTTACTTTTTTTGAAATACTGACAGCAAATAGATCTTATGTTTTATTTCAATTTAAAGATATAAGATCTGGGTTCTCTAAATTGTCAGTTTTAAAAGAATTACGTTCAGAGTTTATAGAATTTGTAAACGGAATTAATCTTGATAAGATTGATTTTAAAAATGATACAATTAATAAGTTTCAAAATAAAACTATTGTAGAAAGTTATTGGATTCAATTATTAATGGTTCTGAAATTTTGGATTGATGATGAATCTTTAAATTTTGAAAAAACTGATGTTTTTATTGAAAAATCAATTAAAGCAAGTTTTGACATTCAACAAATAGCCCCAGTAAAAAGTGTGATTGATTTAGCCAAGTTCCTATATAAAGAAAATATGAAAATGTAAGTATATGAAAACAATAGACCGTATACCAACCTCAAAAATAGAACGTGCTTCTAAACTATTACAGACAGGAGTTAAAGTAAGTGTTAATTATATTAAATATTATGGTAGTTCACTAGTATCTGATGAGGTTAAAGCTAAAGAAAAACTTAATGATGATAATGCTGAAGATATTTATAATGGCCTAAAAACGCTAAAAGGAAGTGCTTTGAAAGTTGCACAAATGTTAAGTATGGAAAAGAATATTTTACCTCGTGCTTATGTAGAAAAATTTTCTTTATCACAATTTTCAGTACCTCCGTTATCACCACCACTTGTGGTAAAAACATTTAAAAATTATTTTGGTAAAAAACCAAATGAATTGTTTGACACCTTCAACTTAGAAGCTGTTAGTGGTGCAAGTATTGGTCAAGTTCATAAAGCAACACTGAATAACAAAGAATATGCTGTTAAAATTCAATACCCTGGAGTCGCTCAAAGCATTTCATCAGATTTAGCAATGGTTAAACCTATTGCAATGAAAATGTTTAATATAAAAGGTGATGGTTCGGATGAATATTTTAAAGAGGTAGAAAACAAACTCAGAGAGGAAACTGACTATGTTTTAGAGCTTAAGCAAAGTGAAGAACTCGTAAATGCGTGTTCAAAAATACCCAATTTAAAATTCCCTAAATATTATGCAACATATTCAACGGAAAAAATACTTACTATGGACTGGATGGAAGGCGAACATCTTTCAGAGTTTACAGCACATAATAATGATCAAGAAAAATCTAATAAACTCGGTCAGGCGTTATGGGATTTTTATATGTATCAGATGCATGTTTTAAGAAAAGTACATGCAGACCCTCATCCTGGAAACCTTTTAATATCAGAAGCAACTGAATTAATTGTTATAGATTTTGGATGCATGAAAGAAGTGCCTGATAATTTTTATAAACCATATTTTGAATTAGCTATTAAGGAAAATATTAATAATGATATTTTCTTTGAAAAGAAATTATATGAATTAGAGATTTTAAAAAAGAATGATAATGCTAAAGAAAAAGAGTTTTTCAGCTCCTTATTTCATGAAATCCTTTCCTTATTTACTGAACCATTTCAAGATGATTATTTTGATTTTTCAAATGAAGCTTTTTTTGGTAAAATAGCAGAATTAGGGCAAAAATATGCCAAAAGTAATGAGTTAAAAAACATGAATGGAAATCGAGGGTCAAAACATTTTATTTATATTAACAGAACCTTTTTTGGACTATATAATTTAATGCATGATTTGAAAGCAAAAAATATTAAAATTAACAATTACAAAAATATATAATGCATTTATCTAGGGAAGAAATAGATGACATGGAACATCTATATAAAATAAATTTAATCAATAGTATTTCCGGTTATAAATCAGCAAATCTAATCGCTACTAAATCAAAAAATGAAACAACAAACGTTGCAATTTTTAGTTCAGTAGTGCATTATGGTTCTAGTCCTGCTATTTTAGGTTTTGTATTGCGCCCTACTTCAGTTGAAAGAAATACATATCATAATATAAAAGAAACTGGTTTTTATACAATAAATAGTGTCTGTGAAAATATAATTACAGAAGCACACCATACATCTGCTAAGTATCCATCAGGTATATCTGAGTTTGATAAAACTAATTTATCATCAATTTATAAAGATGATTTTTATGCTCCATATGTTTCAGAATCGCCATTAAAAATGGGAATGAAATTTATAGAGGAATATCATATAAAAGCGAATGGAACTATTTTAGTATTAGGAGAAATAACCGATTTATATTTTAGTGAAAAAATGCTTTCAAAAGATGGTTTTCTAAATTTATCCAAAGCAAAAATCACAGCGATTAATGGTTTAGATGCTTATATTGTAGCAGATACATACAGACGATTAACCTATCAAAAGCCAAATAAATGAAAATACTAATTACAGGAACAACAGGTTATATAGCAAAAAGGTTAATTCCATTATTGCTTAAAAAAGGACATTCTTTAATTTGTTGTGTACGTGATTTAAAACGAATACCTGAAAATCTAAAGAGTCATCCAAATATAGATTTTATTAAAATAGATTTTTTATCTATTGAGGAGTTAACAATTGAGCATTATAAAATTGATGCCGCATATTACTTAATACACTCAATGTCTACCAATAGTGATGATTTTGATACATTAGAAAGTTTATGTGCTACGAATTTTAAAAAATTAGTAGAGAAATCATCTTGTAAACAAGTTATATATTTAAGTGGAATTGTAAATGATGCTAACCTTTCAAAACATTTAACATCGCGTTATCAAGTTGAAAAAATATTGGGTTCAGATATATATAGCCTAACCGTACTAAGAGCTGGTATTATTGTTGGTAGTGGGAGTGCATCATTTGAAATAATAAGAGATTTAGTGGAGAAATTACCCGTAATGATAACTCCTAAATGGTTAAATACAAAGTCACAACCAATTGCTATAAGAGATGTTTTAACATATTTAACTGAAGTATTAATGGAGAATAAATTATTTAACACTTCATGTGATATTTATGGCCCTGAAATATTAACATACAAAGAGATGCTATTGCAATTTTCAGAAGTAAGGAATTTAAAAAGATACATAATAACCTTACCTATACTAACACCCCGTCTTTCTTCTTACTGGCTGTATTTTGTAACATCTACATCGTTCAAATTAGCTAGTTCTTTAGTAGACAGCATGAAGGTAGAAGTCATAGGGGAAAAATCTAGTATAAATCAAATTGTAAAAATTAAACCATTAACCTATAAAGAAGCTGTTAACAATGCTTTCAAATCAATTGAACAGAACTCAGTACTGTCTAGCTGGAAAGATGCAATTAGTAGTGGGATATTTAATAAAGAGCTTTCCCCTTACATAAATGTACCAAAATACGGGTGTTTTAGAGATATCAGAAGTAAAAAAATTGTAAACGAAGCAAATACCATAAATAGAATATGGTCAATAGGTGGAGAAAATGGATGGTTAAAATTTAATATTTTATGGAAATTTAGAGGCTTCATAGACAAAGTTTTTGGTGGCGTTGGCTTAAGAAGAGGAAGAAGACATCCTTCTGAACTCTCTGTAGGAGATTCTTTGGATTTTTGGCGTGTTATATATGCCGATAAAGAAGAAAAAAGATTACTGCTTTTAGCTGAAATGAAATTACCGGGTGAAGCTTGGTTAGAGTTTAAAGTCGTAAAAGACAAACTATATCAAAGAGCAGTATTCAGACCAAAAGGTGTTTCAGGGAGATTATATTGGTTAGCTGTACTTCCTTTTCATTCATTTGTTTTCAAAGGGATGATAAATGAACTAACAAAAAATTAACACTATACCTGGTCGAGTATCTCTTATCGATGCAGGTATTGTACTTTAAAATCTTAATTATGAAAAATATTATACTTATACTCCTTATTATGACTTTTAATACCGAATTAATTGTTTTCGATTTTAACAAAGAGACTAATATAAATCAATGGTACCAAACTAATGATGATGTTATGGGAGGAATATCATCATCAAAAATGCTATTAGATAAAAATGGAAACGGAGTTTTTACAGGAAATGTTTCAATAGAAAACAATGGAGGTTTTGCAATGACTCGTTTACCCATAAAGATAAAATTAACTCCTGATCTTAAAAAAATAGTTTTGAATGTAAAAGGGGATGGAAAAGAATATCAATTGCGAATCAAGTCTAATAATAACACTAAATATTGGTACATCCATTCTTTCAAAACATCAGGAAGTATGCAAAAAATAGAAATTGCTTTAAATGATTTCTACCCATCTTTTCGAGGATATAAACTTGATATAGAGAATTTTTCAGCAAATAACATTCAAGAATTAGCTATACTTATAGGAAATAAAAAAAACGAAAGTTTCAAACTTGTCATTGATAAAATTTCAATCATTTAAATCAAAAATATGAATTCACTAAAATTAATTTTACTTATGTCATTTTTTACACTTTTTACAAAAGCACAAACGTTAGAGCCAATAACATCCATTTATGATATTACAATTAATACTATAGATGGTCAAGTTCTAGATTTAAACGAATATAAAAACAAGAAGATTTTATTTGTGAATGTTGCCTCTAAATGTGGTTTCACAAAGCAATATGAAGGGCTACAACAATTATATACTACTTACAAAGATCGTTTAATGATTATTGGTGTACCATGCAATCAGTTTGGTGGACAAGAACCTGGTAAAGCCTCAGAAATAGAATCTTTTTGTAAACTAAACTATGGAGTAAATTTTATTATTACTGAAAAAGTAGATGTAAAAGGCGATAAACAGCACCCATTGTATGAATGGCTTACAAAAGAGGAAAGTAATGGTAAGATGAATTCTTCAGTAAAATGGAATTTTCAAAAGTATTTAGTAGATGAAAAAGGTAGATTGATTGATGTTTTCTATTCTATCACAAAACCTATGAGTTCTAAAATAGTTAATTCTTTATAAATGACTCATTTTAAAAAACACTCAGGTATATACACCCTAACTACTGAACAAGTATTAAACGTCTCTATTAATAAAGCTTGGGATTATTTTTCTTCTCCAGAAAATTTATCAAAAATAACACCACCAAAAATGGGCTTTAATATTACTTCTGATATTGATATGAAAGCTTATAAAGGGCAAATAATCACATATAAAGTTTCTCCATTTCCGTTTATGAAAATAAATTGGGTTACTGAAATTACAGAAGTTAAAAACTATAATTATTTTATTGACGAACAGCGTTTTGGACCTTATAAAATGTGGCATCATGAACATTGGTTTGAAGAGCTTCCAAATGGAAATACGTTAATAAAAGATAAAATATCATATAAAATACCATATGGTATTTTAGGCTATCTTGCACAATCAATGTTTATAAAAAAACAATTGAATACTATTTTTGAATATCGTTATAAAACATTAGAAAAATTATTCAATGCAAAATAAAATAAGTGTTTTTTGGTTTAGAAGAGATTTAAGATTAAGTGATAATACAGCTTTACACAACGCTTTAAAATCTAAAAATAAAGTATTACCTATTTTTATTTTTGATGATGAAATATTAGATGGATTACCAAATGACGATCCAAGAGTTTCTTTTATTTATGAAACATTATTTCAGTTAGATACATTAATGAAGAGTAATGGATCATCATTGTTAGTTAAAAAAGGAAATCCAATAGCAATATGGAAACAGTTACTACTTGATTATAATGTAGAAACTGTTTATGTAAATAAAGATTATGAACCATATGCAATTAAAAGAGATATTATAATTAATGATTTATTAATTACTAATAACATTGATTTTATAAAATTTAAAGATCAAGTTGTCTTTGAAGAAAATGATATCTTAAAAAAAGATGGATTACCGTATACCGTCTATACTCCATATAAAAATAAATGGTTACTAAACTTCAATAATGTATTAGACATACAAACTTATGAATGCTCTTCTATAAATTATTATCAGTATAATTATAAATTTCCGACAATAAATGAAATTGGTTTTCAAGAAAGTGAAATTAAAGTAAAACCATATAATTTATCAAGCGTATTCGAATACGATAAAATTAGAGACTATCCTTTTCAAGATAAAACATCATACTTATCTCCTTATTTAAGATTTGGATTGGTTAGTATTCGTGAAGTAGTTACTTATGCTTTAAAAACAAATGCAACTTTTTTAAATGAGTTAATTTGGAGGGAGTTTTTTATGCAAATTATATTTCATTTTCCGAGAGTTGTAACCGAAAGTTTCAAGAAAAAATATGATGCAATACCTTGGAGAAATAATGAATTAGAATTCCAAAAATGGTGCGATGGTAAAACAGGTTACCCAATGGTTGATGCAGGTATGAGAGAACTTAATGCAACTGGTTATATGCACAATAGAGTAAGAATGATTACTGCAGGATTTCTTTGTAAACATTTATTAATTGATTGGCGTTGGGGAGAAGCTTATTTCGCAAAAAAATTATTAGATTATGAACTGTCTTCAAATAACGGTAATTGGCAATGGGCTGCAGGTACAGGTTGTGATTCAGCTCCTTATTTTAGGGTTTTTAATCCTATTATTCAGTTAAAAAAATTCGATGGAGATTTATTATATATAAACAAATGGATAAAAAATTATAACGAATTAACATATCCATTACCAATTGTTGATCATAAAATCGCTAGGGAACGTGCTATAAATACTTATAAATCAGCTTTAATTAATTTTGTTTAGCTTTTTTTATTAAACATTAAACAAAATGTCGTACCTTTGAATTACACATATTATAAATTATAATGAAAAATATAATTTTTACTACCATTTTGGTAATCGTTTCTTTAGTATTTACTTCTTGTTCAAATGACAATGATGTTAATTCTATTCGAGTTTCTAATACAATTGCAGATTTTGTTGGTAATGCTACCGAATATAGTTCCTTAAAAGCAGTTCTAGATAGAGCTAATTTAACAAGTGTCTTATTAGGATCTGCTCAATACACAGTTTTTGCCCCAAACAACGATGCTTTTGATGCGTTTCTGTTAAATAATGGGTTGTCTACTCTTGAAGACGTTCCTGTTAGTGTATTGCAGCAGGTTCTTTTAAACCATGTAGTTGAAGGAATAAATATGTCCTCAAATTTGTCTACAGGTTATGTTAAAACATTAGCGGAAGAATCTACAACATTAAACAAAATTGATATGTATTTAAACACATCTAGTGGTGTTGAAATAAATGTTGACACACAAGTTCTCACTGCTGATATTACAGTAGATAATGGTGTAATACATGTAATTGATAAAGTAATTTTACCTAATCTAAATTAATTTATCAAAATAAGAAAATGTGTTAGCTACTATTAATCCATTTTCTTTTTTTTAATAAAAACATATATTTTGAGTCACATAAAGTCAATATTTAGTATTAAAGATTTAGAAAACTTCTCTGGAGTAAAAGCACATACTATTCGTATATGGGAAAAACGTTATGAATTATTAAGTCCTGAAAGGACCGAAACTAATATTAGATTTTATTCTTTAGAGAGCTTAAAAAAATTACTAAATATTAGTCTTTTAAACTCTGAAGGGATTAAAATATCTAAAATTGCTAATTATGATCATGAAACTTTTGAAGAAGTTTTAAATCAAACAGTTTCTGAAAAAGTTAATAAGAGTCAGTTTACAAATCAGTTGAAAATAGCAATGCTCAACTTTGATGTTATATTGTTTGAAGAAGCATATAGTCAAATAGCAAAAGTGTTATCATTTTCTGATATATTTAAAAATTATTTTATTCCTTTTTTAGGTGATATAGGTTTGTTATGGCAATCAGGGTCAATCAATCCAACTCATGAGCATTTTGTTAGCAATATAATTAAGCAAAAAATATTAATCAACACTTATCATTTACAGATTAAGGAAGTCGTAAAGCATGATAAGTTATTTATATTATTCTTACCTGATAATGAAATTCATGATCTAGGATTAACATACCTTCAATACGAGATCGTTAATGCTGGTTATAAATCTATTATGTTAGGAGCATCAGTTCCTATAGATTCATTAAAGCCATTTATTAATGAAGGGCAAGAGGTTATTTTTATTAGTTATTTTACAGTAGAGCCAGAAATTAAAAAAATTCCGGGATATTTTAAAGAATTTAATGATGAGCTATTACTTAATAATAAAGCTAAATTTTATGTTTTAGGGAAACAAATTGGATTATTAAGTGACGAAATAAAAATACCAAAACAAATTAATCTATATCATTCTTTGGATGATGTTATAATGAAAGTAAAAAATTCATCATGAAAAAAATTTCAATAATAGGATCAGGATTTTCATCATTGGCTACTTCTTGCTATCTAGCAAAGTACGGATTTAAAGTTACCGTATATGAAAAAAATGATTACTTAGGAGGCAGAGCCAGACAGTTAAAAAGGGATGGCTTTACTTTTGACATGGGACCAACCTGGTATTGGATGCCTGATGTATTTGAAAGTTTCTTTGGTGATTTTGATGCAAAACCTTCCGATTATTATGAGCTAAAAAAATTAAACCCTGCATATTCTGTTTATTTTGATACGTTAGATTATGTTACTATCGTTGATAATTTAGATGATATCGCGAATACTTTTGAAACTATTGAAACAGGTAGTGGAGAGAAATTAAAATTGTTTATTAGTCAAGCTAAAAACAATTATGATATTGCAATAAAAGATTTAGTATACAAACCAGGGGAATCAATTTTCGAGCTAATTACTCCTAAAACTATAGGTAAGTTAAATCAATTTTTAAGCACTGTTGCTAGTGATGTAAGGAAAATATTTAAAAATAAAAGGCTACAAAGTATTTTAGAATTCCCAGCCTTATTCTTAGGAGCAAAACCTTCAAACACCCCTTCTTTTTATAATTTCATGAATTATGCTGATTTCGGACTTGGCACATGGCACCCAAAAGGTGGAATGTATGAGGTTATAAATGGTATGGTAGCTCTAGCTAAGTCGTTAGGAGTAGATTTTGAAAATTATGCTAATGTTCAAAAAATTGCTGTAAAAAATAATAAAGTAGAAGGGCTTTGGATTGATGACTATTTGGTTAAATCTGATTTAGTTGTCTCCGGTGCTGATTACGCACATACTGAGCAATTACTTCCAAAAGCTAATAGACAATATACAGATGCGTATTGGGATAAAAAAACTTTCGCTCCATCATCATTACTTTTTTATGTAGGCTTAAATAAACCTGTAAAAAACGTTGAGCATCACACCTTGTTTTTTGATACAGATTTTGATGCACATGCAAAAAGTATTTATGATACACCCGAATGGCCAGAAAAGCCACTGTTCTATGCAAGTTTTCCTAGTAAAACTGATATAACAGTAGCGCCTGAAGGGAAAGAAGCCGCTATTTTTTTAATACCTCTAGCGCCTGGTATAGAAGATTCAGATGAAATTAGAGCTGTGTTTTTTGAAAAAATAATTGATAGATTAGAAGATTTGACAAAGCAAGACGTTAGAAGTAATATCCTATTTAAAGAAAGTTTTGGAATAAATAATTTTATCGAAGACTATAATTCATACAAAGGAAATGCCTACGGACTAGCAAATACACTAATGCAAACTGCATTCCTACGTCCTAAATTAAAAAGTAATAAAGTTAAAGGGTTGTACTTTACTGGTCAGCTTACTGTTCCTGGTCCTGGAGTTCCTCCATCACTAATTTCAGGTAAGTTAACAGCCGACTTAGTTAAGAAATACGAACTAAAATAATATTAATATGAAATCAATTTTTGACACTGTCTCGTTTAAAGCTAGCAAACTAGTCACTAAAGAATATAGTACTTCGTTTTCTTTAGCAACAAAAATGTTAGGCAATAGTATACAGCAAGATATTTACAATATCTATGGTTTTGTTCGTTTCGCAGATGAAATAGTTGATTCTTTTCAAGGTTATAATCAAGAAGATTTATTTAATGATTTTGAAGATCAATTATATAAAGCATTAGATTTAAAAATTAGTATAAATCCTATACTTAATGCATTTCAAATAACATTTCATAAATACAATTTGTCACTTAAGTATGTAGAGGCTTTTATGAAAAGTATGAGAGCAGACTTAAGTAAGAGTATATATAGTACTGAAGAAGAATATGAAGCATATATATATGGCTCAGCAGATGTTGTAGGCCTAATGTGTTTACAAGTATTTGTAAATGGCGATATAGAACAGTTTGAAGTATTAAAGCTTTCAGCAATGAAATTGGGGTCAGCATTTCAGAAGGTGAATTTTTTACGCGATTTAAAAGAAGATTATGATCAATTAGGAAGAACATATTTTCCTAATACAAACCTTGAAGCATTAAATGAAGTATCTAAAAAACAACTTATTAAAGAAATTGAATTAGATTTTGAAAAAGGATATGAAGGTATTCTTAAACTTCCAAAAGAAGCTAAGTTTGGGGTATTTGTTGCCTATAGATATTATAAGCAATTATTAAAAAAAATAGCTAAAACTCCTGCTATTGAAATAAAAAACACTCGAATACGAGTAGCTGATTATAAAAAAATGGAGCTTTTAACAAGGAGTTATGTGAAATTTCAGTTAAATTTATTGTAATGTTTTTATTCTATTTCTTTTTTTTATGGTATACTAGTAATAGTATCTCTCCTGATTTTGTGAAAGACTATCATATTCTTAGGTCAAAAAATGATGAGTTGAATTATATCTCTAAGTATAAAAAATATAAAAAAGCTAGTATTGTTGGATATGTAGTTTCATTAAAAATGAAACAGGCTAAATATAAATTTTTACCTTGGGATAAAATGATGGTCTTTAATAAACAAAAAAACAACTTAGAGAAATTGATAAAGGAAAACCCAAATAATATACATTTAATCTACATCAGATTAATAATACAGGAAAATACACCACGTTTACTAGGGTATTTTTCAAATATAGAATCGGATAAAAAAATATTAAATCAATTTTTAATTAAAAAAGATTCAACAGATTATCTTGATAAATATATTTTTAAAAATACTTCATTATGATTTATGTTATGTATATATTAATTACGCTTTTAACTTTTGTAATTATGGAAGGAATAACTTGGTGTACACATAAATACGTTATGCACGGTTTTGGATGGTTTTTACATGAAGATCATCATCAACCTGGGTATAAGCATGTTTTTGAAAAAAACGATACTTTTTTTATAGTTTTTGCAATACCAAGTATCCTATTATTCTTATTTGGAATTAACCCCGAATTAAATTTTTTGTTCTTTATTGCATTAGGTATATTTCTATATGGTTTTGCATATTTTCTAATACACGATGTATTAATTCATAGGCGCTTTAAATGGTTTAACAAAACAAATAACAGGTACTTTAGAGCTTCTAGAAAAGCACATAAAATACACCACAAGCATTTGGGTAAACCAGATGGTGAATGCTTTGGAATGTTATACTTTCCTTACAAATATTATAAAGAATCTAAGTAATGAAGTACTTATATTTATTACTAAACTTAGGATCTATATTTGTGCCTCTTATAGCTACTTTTCATCCAAGACTAAAGTTTTATAAAAAATGGAAATCATTAGCAATAGCAATGATAGTAACAAATCTAATTTTTATAATTTGGGATATCTATTTTACCAAAATAGGCATTTGGGGATTTAATGATAGTTACTATTTAGGCTATTCTTTTTTTGGATTGCCAATAGAAGAATGGTTGTTTTTTATCTGTATCCCATATTCGTGTGTTTTCATGCACTATGCTTTACTAGAACTATTTCCTAAACTTAGTTTTAGCGAAAAAAGTGGGAAATGGATAACTATAGTTGTGTTTATTTTCTTTACAATTTGCTTAATTATTAATTTTAATAAATGGTATCCGCTTGTTAATTATAGTGTAGGGATAGTATTGTTGTTGTTTGTTTATTTAAAAAGTAAAACTTTATTATTTCAATATTATAAAACTTTTATAGTCATGTTAGTGCCATTCATTATCGTTAATGGAATTTTAACAGGGACTGGTATTGTTGATGAAGTAGTTTGGTATAATAATTCTGAAAATATGGGAATTCGTTTTTTAACAATACCTATTGAAGATATAACCTATGCATTTACATTGATTCTTCTCAACCTTTTCATTGTTGATTATTACCAAAAAAAACAATTATTATAAAAGAAGTTATTAAATAATATTTAGTCTTTATAAAATTTAAAGACTAAATATTATTTATCACACTATCAATTTTAGAGTTTTTAGACGAATGGAAATATTATTTAATAATCAATTTTGCTGCTTTAAAATCTAAATAGTCACTTTTAATACTTAGGAAATATAAGCCTGGTTCTATACCATTACATTCAAAAGCAATATTGTTATTCCCGCTATTAATAGATATATTACTTTTTCTAATTTGTTGTCCCAATTGATTATATATAACTACTTCACCTAAATGACTTTTACTACTTTTAAAATTAATATTTAAAACATCCTTAACGGGGTTGGGATAAATACTTAAGTCATTTATATTTAAATCACTTATAGCTAATACATCAAGGTTTGATAATTTTAATTCTTCAATCAAAACTTCTTTTGTCTCTATAGAACCATCTAATGATTTTAAAGTAAAAACAATAGTTACTACATCATCCAAAATCATATTGCTATCATTATTAGAAACAAAATTAGTAAGAGGAATTTGGTATGTAAACAGTTCATCAGTTAATTCAATTTCTGTTTTATATTGATTTTCCCATGAGTCAACACTTTTTTTAATAAATCGAATTTCCATCCTACCAGTACCTTTCGCATTAAATTCTAAAGTATTATACCCTGAAACATTTACTGATTTAAATCTAGGTGTAAATGCTTTATATAAAGAAACATATTCTTGTGTTTGTACTTTTAAATATGGGTTTCTTTCAATAATGAATTGATTTGTTTCTGGAATTGATTCATTTGAATTCACTTCATATTCCAATACTTGAGTAGTTGCAGCATTATCATCTATTCCCCATGGTCCATCAGACATAAACAAATCATCTGGTGTTTGAATACCGTCTCCAATTCTAAAACCAATATCAAATAAGTTACCGGTAGTTAAATTTAAATTAGTGATATAATTCTCATTTAAGTTTATAGTAGAAGACATAGAAAGTATACTACTTGTTTCTGTTTCTTTAAAGCCAGCATCAAATAAAATATCATTAGAACTATTAGAATTAATAATATGTAAATTTAGTTCCCCATTGTTATAAGAACCTTTTTTTACAAAAACTGGTGGTGGTGTAGATAAAATGTAGGATTCAATTTCTTTTTCAACTTCTAATAAATTAACTACTTCATTACTTAGTGTTAATAAATTGTCTAGAGAGTTTGCCCATATTTGAAAATTATAATACATCCCTCCTGTTGTATACCTATCTAGATTCCAATGACTTTCAATAACAAAACTATCACCTACTTCTCTAGCTGAAAGACTTAAAACAAACTCAATTCCTCCATCTACATTTTTTATAATCGATTTTATAAAATGATAATCACGAATTTGAATAGTTGATACTGATAAAAGTTCTGCTCCTAATAATCTATCACAAATATACTTTGTGTGTTCATAAACACCATCATCAGTTTTTAATGCAAGTATTGACGCAATACTTTGATCACCAACCTGATAATCAACTGATAATAAATCTGTAGCATTCGTTATATTTATTAAATCCATTGGAGAAGAATCTATAACCGAATCTTCATTTATAACATTAAGTGGAATAAAATCTTCTAATGTAAAACTAGAGTTTACACTTTTATTTGCATAAGTGGTTGACTTAATTAATTTTCTAGCAGTATCCTTATTAAAAGAATAATTAGAAACTATTCTATTATAATTTCTCCTATTAATTTGTGTTGATAATCTATTGTTACTTTCTAAGCCTCCATCATTACCTCCTGAGGTTGGTGCCACAATTGTTGGACATACAGCTACTCCAGAGCATGAAGGGTCGTCACAATCCACTAACCCATCCCCATCATCATCAACTCCATTTGAACAATCTTCTACTGGTACAGGTGCCGTAGGACATCTTGCACCATCATTACTACTACTTGATGGACCAAAGGCAAATATATTAGAGTTCATTGCATCTTCACTATTTAAATTAGCTACATTATTAATTATGTAAACAGTCCCTGTTTGATTTGCAGATACATAGAAGTTTCCTGCTAAATCAAAATATACAGCTCCATATGTATAGCTATTACCCTGTAGTATTGGTACCTCTCCAATACTTTCAACATTATTTGTAGTTACATTTATTCTGTAAAGAATATTTGAATTTTTTTCTACACAGTAAAGCATGTTATCTACAGCATTAAAAGCCCAGTCATGAATACTTATATTTTGAGATAGTGTACCCGTCCCTATTAAGGTTAAATAATTTGATGATGCAGGATCTAAATCAATCATTGAATATTCAGTACCTCCCGGTTTTAAATAATAAATTCCATTTAAATTTATATCACCTACATAACGATTAGATGTAGGTAGCCCAGTGAAGGTATAAGTTGTAGTGGCAAAGTCTTTACCTATTTTCACGATTGATTGGCTTGGTGAACTTAATGATCCCCATATATAACCATCTTTTGAGTTGTAACCTGTAGCATTTATGTTACCAGGTGTAATATCCGTAGCCACTAAACTTGAACTTCCCGAAGCTAAATCGACAGAATACACATCATTAAACTGAAATAAATATCCATAATAATCACAGTTAAATGGAATTGTTTGAGAATAGCTAGTAGAAAAAATTATTGTAGTGAATATAAGTAAGATAATTGAGTAGCTTTTAAATAGATTCATAGTTCATAATTATTAAGATTATACTTAAAGATATAGAGATTTCTTATTACATATATATGATTTAGTTTACATCATAATTAGTGAAGATGAATGAACATTTAATGTAGATTAGTGGTAATCTCATTTTTATTGGATTTAAATTTTATTTAAAAGTAAAAAATAGCTTTCTTGTTAAAAAATTGACTTAAATTAAATCATATGGAGCCTAACCTAGATTACATTAATGAAATTTCTGATAATGACATTGATTTTAGAAATAAGTTGATTTCTATAATTAAACGCGAATTTCCTTTAGAAAAAGAAGAGTTTTTATCAAATTTTAATACTAATCATTTTGCCTTAGCCGCACAAAATGTACATAAATTGAAACATAAAATAAATATGTTTGGTTTAAAAAAAGGCTTTGAAACAGCTGTGAATTTTGAGAAAGAATTGAATCATGAAAAAATTGATTCATCTCAAGATTTTATTGTAGTTTTAGATTTAATAAATAATTATTTAAATAAAATTTAATATGCTGAAATGTATTATTATAGATGATGAAGAAATGGCAAGAGCAATTATTGAACAATACTGTTCTAAGCTTGATCATATACAAGTTGTAAGTCAATTTAATAATGCGTTAGATGCAATTCAATTCATCAATAGTAATAAAGTTGATCTGGTTTTCCTAGATATACATATGCCAGAATTAAATGGTTTTGACTTCATTGATAGCTTAAACAATCCTCCTAATATTATATTAACGACATCTGATTCTGAATTTGCATTAAATGCATTTGAATATAAATGTATTGTCGATTATTTAGTGAAACCTATAAAGCTCCCAAGGTTTATTAAAGCAGTTACAAAAGTTGATATCCCTAAAATAGCAGCGCCAACAACAGACAATGAAGATGTTAATGAAATGTATGTAAATATTGACAGACGTTTGGTTAAAATTCACATCCCAGATATTTATTTAATTGAAGCTAAAGGTGATTATATTAATATAAAAACGGAAACTAAAAATCATATTGTTCACACAACAATGAAAAAAATTGAAGAAAAACTACCTGATAGTTTATTCTTGAAAATTCATAGATCATTTATTATCAATATAAAGAAAATTGTAGATATTGAAGATAATAGTGTGCTTATTAAAAAAGAAGTAATCCCTGTAAGTAGATCTAACCGTCCAGAATTAATGAACAGGCTAAATCTATTAAACTAAAACAGGTAATTTAATTTAATACCTAACTCATTAAATTCAAAACCAGCTGCAGTTCCTGATGATAAATTACTGTATCTACCATAAGAGTTTACAGTAAATTCTGAAGTTATTTTGTACCCTAAATTTAACTCTCCTCTAAAACTTTGTTGTCTTACTTTGTTAATGTACTGATAACCGAAAGCTAAATTTCCATTCGCTATATATTTACTATTAATTTTAGAAAGGTTAACATCTACAAACCCTTCAAAAGCAGAAAACTGTTTTGGACTAAAATAAATTTCTGGTCGTTCTTCCTTAAAACTAATTATCTGAGTATTCAAACCAAATTTAATAACACGCTCTTTTTTTATAACATAATATAATGAGTTAAACCAAAGGTTTCTATTATTGTCGTCTGATTGCTGAGTAAAGTAATATTGTGTAAACCATCCTACATTCCATTTAGTTAAAATATGATAGTTTGCAAAAAAATGGTTTTGAGCAATTTTTGAATCAATAAGTTGAGCATTAAAATTATGATATTCTTTTTGATAATTAATACTGAAGGACTGATTAAAAGTAGGTTTAATTTCTACTTTCGAATTATAAATTATATTATCATATTTAATCATTCCTTTAGACAGTAGATAACTAATATTACCTGTAAATTGAATTTGATTAGTTAAATCTTTTTTAAACGTTAATCCAAAAGTATTTTGAATTGCTCTATCCTGAGTAATTCTATTTTCCGTATTTCTGTATTGATAAACTACTGCAAATGAATTTTTGGTATTAATAGGAACATTAATATATGTTGCTACATTTTTAGCAGTGTTTTTTCCGCTATCATTAGTAATACTAGTCTTTTGATTTACAGAAACTTTATATTTATTAGTAATCATCTTTTTTAACTCATTTAACACAGAGTTATTTGTATCAATAAGTAATCCATTTGAAATTACATCCAGCGCTTCTTTATCTTGATTATTTGCACGATGTGTGTATGCTAACCCAATATATAAACCCAATATTTTATTATCAATAGCTATCCCTTTATTATAATGATTAATTGAGGTATTATATTTTTTAAGATTACTATACGTATTTGCTAAACCTAATTGTACAATTGGATTGTTTGGATAATCATTCTCTAATTCATTATACTTCAATAAGGCGATAGTATATTCTTTATTCCATAAAAGTGCCTCAGCATAATTAATAAGGAATTCTATATTCTTGGAATCATTATATAACAGCTTATCGAAAATCTCTTTCGCTTTTTGCGGATTACCATTCAAACCTACTGCCCTACCATAACATAATATTGCAGTTTTATTTAACGGTTCTGTTTTTATAAAGCTTTCAAAAAACACCTCAGCTTCATTAAAACTTCCTTCTTCTAAAAGCAAAAAACCTTTATTTATAGGGGCTTGAGCGTAAATTACTTGAGCTATTAATAATAAAAGACCCAGACTGTATTTAAATATTTTATTTCCCATAATACTTCTCTTTAACGTTATATACAAGTTACGAGCTATAACAAGTTCATTAATCTACAGTAAATGGTATTCTATCGAATATGGAAAATATAAAACAGATATAAATATGACCTTGTGGAATATTAACATCTAAAAACAACATTATGTTACACATTAATTGTACTCAAGGAATATTTGAAATTGAAGGAGATTTAGCCTCTAGTAATTCTAAAAGTCTAAAATCTCATTTTGAATCACTATTTATTACTAATTCAGAAGTAATACTAAGTTTAGGTAAGTTAAATAGTATTGATACATCTGGCGTGAATTGTATTGTAAACCTATATAAAAAAGCTGCTAAAAGTAATATCATTTTTTATGTCATAGGAAAAACCAATAAGAAAATTTATAATGCAATAGAAAATACAAGATTAAGCTATGTTGTTAAATCCGATTTCCTTTAAAGAATATGGTAATTACACTTTCAAAATATAAAATAAAACTTAGTGCTTCTCAACAATTCATGATAAGTATATTATTTGTGAACGCCGGAAACTATCTATATAATTTAGTTTTAGGTAGGTGGTTAGGACCCGAACTATTTTCAAATGTAGCGTTGTTGGTTACCCTACTATTAATGTTATCATTTTTAGCAATGACACTACAGTTGCTAAGTGCTAAGTTTATCATTGAATTACCTATAGAGAAAATAAATTCTTTTAAAAATAAACTTTTTAAAATATCGCTCAGGGTTGGCATTTTACTTTCTTTTTTATGCATTGCTTTTGCTGAAAATTTAGATGATTTATTTAATTTAAATAATATATATGCCTTATACATTTTCGCCTTAGGCATTCCTGTTTACTTTATAATGAGTATTTCTCGAGGATTACATCAAGGTAAACAAGAGTTTACAAAACTTTCACAGTCTTACATCATGGAAATGCTTGGAAGGATAGTTGTTACTTTTGTTTTAATTGGCTTTACAAACATCCCTCCTACAATAGCTGTAACTATAGCTATATTAGTATCTTTTATAGTTGGATTATTCCCTAATCAATTTAAATATAAAAAATTAAATACATCACTTGAAATTAGTACTATAGATCAAAAAAATATAGTGAAATTCATCGTTATTACACTATTGTATGAGTGTACACAAATAATCATAAATAATTCAGATATACTAATTGTAAAACACTACTTTAATGACTTAGAGTCAGGCCTATACGCATCACTTGCATTAATTGGTCGTGTAGTCTATTTTATAACGTGGATGCTAATTATGATATTACTTCCAAAAGTTATTGAATCAAAAAAGGAAGGTAAAGATCCTAGAAAGATATTATTAAACTATTTAAAGTATATCTCATTTCTAATAGCATGCATACTAATAACATGTTTCTTATTTCCAAAAACTATTATTAGCCTATTATTCGGAGAAGCTTATCTATCTATGAGCCCTTTATTATTCAAGTATGCAGTAGCTACTTCTTTATTTGCTTTAGGTAATTTATTTGTTTACTATTTTTTATCTCTAGCACAATACAAGCCAGTAATTATAGGTGTTCTTTTTGGAGTTGCCCAATTATTTTTATTAGTTGTTTTCCACAACACATTGGAAGTTGTTGTTCATGTTCAAATAGCTATAATGTTAGCCTTTTTAATTGTAATGTTTGGCTGCTATAAATTTAATAGGTAACAACTAAATTTTATTGAATTGAAATATCTTACTAGTAACAATAATACAGTACTATTACTATAGTAACATAATAGATATTTTCAATACAAAAACGAGTAGGTTAAAGGAATAAAAAATACTATCTCTATTTATATAATATTTCATTTATACAAAACTCTAGTATTCAGTAAATAATAAAGTCCAAGTAAGTTCTATTTTTGGACATCAAGACAATAGAATAATTTTAAGAAAAACAAACATAAGTAACTGTTAGTAAGTATTTTAAATACCGACTTAAGAATTCTAACCAATTCTATGAAAAATGAACAATTCACTACTTTCTTTAAAAAAAATCTGTTTTATAGCCTTAATTTTCACTGCTTTCTTTAGTGAAGCACAAAGTATTGCAACTTATGATATTACCTTTACAAGTGTTTGGAATGAAGCAGATCATGGTACTTTTCCTACAAGTCCACACTGGTCTGACCTAGTAGGAACAACACACAATAGTAACATCAAATTTTGGGAACTTGAAGCAATTGCTTCCCCAGGAATAAAAGATGTTGCCGAAGAGGGGAATAACATCAATATTAGACTCGAAATTAATTCAGCTATTAGCGCAAACAATGCAGCAATCTATTTGGAAGGCTTCTTTTCTCCATTTGCAGCAATTAGTAGCGCTACTTTAACAAATGTTGAAGTTGATATAAATAAACCTTTACTTACTTTAGTATCGATGATTGCGCCCAGCCCAGATTGGTTTATTGGTGTAGACTCATATTCTCTTATAGATAATGAAGGAGACTGGAAAGGTGAAGTTCCTCTTGTTTTAGATATGTTTGCTTATGATGCAGGTACAGATGCTGGTACAAGTTATGAAACAGCAAACATGACAAATAATCCGCTGTTACCAATTTCAGCTATTGGAACTAAGTACGGGTTTAATGGTCAAAAAATTGGGACATTAACAATTACTTTAAAAGGCATTTTTTTAGGAATAGATGATGAATTAGCTGCAAAAAATAGCATAAAATTATTTCCTAATCCAACATCGGAACATATTACAATTTCCAATTTAGATAAAAACAATATCAATAGTATTGAAGTATATACCTTGTTAGGTAATCGAGTATTAAAACAAGCTATTGTAGCTAATAAACAAGCAAATGATTTGAAATTAAATTTAAGCGATTTAAAATCAGGTGTTTATTTTGTAAAATTCAATTCACTTAATAAACAGTCAACAAAAAGAATAGTTGTAAACTAATTTGCAGCCTTCAATATCGCTTTATTAATATCCTTAACTAATTTAGGTCCTTCATAAATAAAACCAGTGTACACTTGTACTAAAGTGGCTCCTGCTTCTATTTTATCAAGTGCGTCTTGTGCTGAGTGTATTCCACCTACTCCTATTATCGGGAAAGCTTTGTTTGAATGATCTGATAAATATTTAATTACCGCTGTACTTTTATCAGCAACTGGCTTACCACTTACTCCACCGTTTCCAATGGCATCTAGTTCTGCTTTTGTTGCTTTTAGACCTTCTCTGTTTACAGAAGTATTAGAGGCTATTACACCGTCTATTTTTGTTTCAGCAACTACTTCAATAATTTCATCTAATTGCTCGTTATTTAAATCTGGTGCAATTTTTAAAACAATTGGTTTCTGAACTGCTTCTTTATTATTCAATGCTTTTAAAGTTCCTAGTAATTCTAACAAGTATCCTTTGTCTTGTAGTTTTGCATGACTTCCAACATTCGGGCAACTTACATTTACAACGAAGTAATCAACATACGGATGCAATGCTTTAAAGCACACTTCATAATCTGCAGTATAATCTTCAGGTTTAGTATCGGTATTTTTTCCGATGTTCCCTCCTATTATTAAGTTCGATCGTTTGTTTTTTAAGTTTTCTATTGCAGCTTCAACTCCTTGGTTATTAAATCCCATTCGGTTGATGATAGCATTGTCCTCTTTTAAACGAAATAAGCGCTTTTTAGGGTTACCTACTTGTGCCTTTGGAGTAATAGTTCCGATTTCTATAAAACCGAATCCAAAGTTTGATAATTCGTTATATAATTTCGCTTCTTTATCAAATCCTGCTGCTAACCCAACTGGATTAGGAAACTTCAATCCGAATACTTCACGCTCTAAACGTGAGTCCTTTACCTGATACAAGCTTCTAAATAAACTTGGTATTCCAGGAATCTTACTAGCTATTTTTATTAAACTAAAGGTAAAATGGTGAATTTTTTCAGGATCGAAAGAGAAAAATATTGGGCGAATTATAGACTTATACATCAAAAAAATATTTGTGCAAAAGTACGCATACTTATTGGAAGAAAAAAGACATTACAACCACAGTCATAATGTCTTTTTAATTTAGTTATTATCTTAATAAAGATAGAGACAATTACATGTAAACAATTTATTCTTTAATTAATTTATCTAGCAACACTCCTTTACTTGAAGTTACTTTAATTAAATAAATTCCACTAGTTAATTGTTGTAAGCTTAATTCTTTTTCCAGTTGGTTTCCTAAAACCTTTACTTCTTGCAATAGTCTTCCATTTATGTCATATAAAGCAATAGACTCTATATTGTTATTACCTGAAATTTTAATAAAATCTTTCGTTGGATTAGGGTAGATCTTAAGGCTTGAATCTAAAATATATTCAGAAACTCCTAAGGGATTTACAACCGTTGTAATTTCTTTATTGGTAATAATAGGAAAGTTAAAATCAAAATATATTTCAGCTTCATTTTCAAATGTGTCATTTTCAACTAAAGTAGGAAGCGTCTTTATTTTAAAAGCTAAAAACCCATCATTATTAGCATCATCAAAAGGTAGGTTTATGTTTTCAAAGATAAACTCCACCTCATTGGTGTTTTTAATTCTTGTAATATACTCATGACTACCGTGTAAAGGTATTAATGTACTTACATCGTACATTGAAGTATCAATAACATCCTTAACTACAATATTTATAGCATTTGCTGAACCTGTATTTTCAAATCGGATTACATAGTGTAAATACTCCCCTACTTCAGATGGTTCAATTGTTTTTCCTTCCAAACAAGTTTTATCATTAGGATCATAAGAATTCACTACAGTTTGATGCAATTCAGTAACATTATCCAAAGGTGTTTCATCTCCAGCAACAGGATTTATTGTAGCAGTTATATCCAAAATATCTCCTCCATTTACAGGGAAACTCGGGTCAGTAGGTGTATTTATGTTTAAGGTTATATTAATTACACCCGATTCAAAAGGTTGCAAATTGCTATAGTTCCATGATAGCAAACCTGTACTTTGTGTATCAGCACTAGGTGTAGCCGAAACTAAATCCAATACATCATCATTAAAGCTAAAATTTAAGGTGCCAGACAAAATGGTTGTTCCTTTGTTTTTATAAAAGAGTTGGTAGTTAGCATCAAAACCAGGTCTTGCTCCCGTTAAAGGTAATAACACCATTTCCAAATCATTAAACGTTCCATTGGGAGTAACACAAAAATCTTGTGCGTAAGGACTTCCATCTGCTGGGAAATTTACTACAATACTCGTAGGAGAAACACTAAAATAAGTAGCGTTTTCTACTTGCGGTGTTATGGTATACGTCCCTGCTTGTATCGGTATGTTGTAATTTCCTGAAGCATTACCAATAAATGCTCCGGCTGTAACTCCATCATTAATGTTATATTGTAAGTTAGGATAATTACTATCCCCTACATCACACCCATTGGTATTCGCATCTAATCTAGCCTGCCCAGAAACTTCATAAAAAGTTGCCCCTGGAGTAAATGAACAATAAGTATTTACAGTGCAATTGGTATACCCATACGTATCAATTTTAGTTTGTACTAGTTGTAACTCATAATCGTCTGCACAGATATAGGATAAACTAAGGCAGTTATTAAACTCCAAATAACCTCCATCAAATAAGTTCGCACCATTTTTCAAGTTTATACTTGTTAATAGAGGATTACTAGAACAGCTTAAAGAATTAATATTAGGATTATTACTTAAATCAATACTTGTCAATTGATTGACATCACATTGTATTGTTTGGATGCTTGCATTGTTACTAACATCTAAATTTGTTAATTGATTATTATCACAGAATAAGTATATTAAATTCGTATTATAGCTTATATCTAAAGTGGATAATTGATTATCAATACAAAATAAGGCAGATAAATTCCCATTATTGCTAACATTTAAATTTGATAATTGGTTGTTAGAACATTCAAATAGAGTTAAAGAAAGGTTTTGTGAAATGTCTAAACTGATAATATTATTATTAGCGCACGCAAATGTTTCAAGAGCAAAAAAACTTTCTATACCACTTAATGATGTTATATTACTGTTTTCAACATTCAGCACTGTAACAATAGCAGCCTCGCTTTCTTGAATTTCTCCATCACTATTGCTATCAATAATTGGCACATGGTTTATTAAAGCGGTCTTAAAATTAGCATCTGGAATATTTACAATTTGGGAATGTGAAAAATGTGCTATACATATAGCAAATAATACTAGGTAGTAGTTCTTCATGTTAGGTTAGTTAGTTTTAGCTAAAAAACAATTAATCTATAACACTACAAAGGACATATTATCTATTTAGACTAAAAACCAAAAAATACGGCAAACAACTCCTATTTTTTCTTCATCAGTCGCATTAACCTTTCTTGATCAACTGAAGCTACTAATTTCCCATCAGGAATATATAAAACCTCATGTATTCATCTCAGTATGTGATTTCTCACTACACTACGTTTCGTTTCGAAATGACTAAATCACGTACAGTAATAATTTATAAGAAACTAATGTCATTTCGACCTTAGGAGAAATCCCACAAAAAACTAAACCCTCTATTTTATCTTAAGCATCAATACTTCTTGATCAACTGAAGCTACAAGTTTCCCATCAGGAATATAAATATCTTATAAGAGTAGATCTCACTTATTGCTATCTGTATGTGATTTCTCACTCCGCTACGCTGCGTTTCGAAATGACTAAATCACGTACAGTAATTATTTATAAGAAACTAATGTCATTTCGACTTTAGGAGAAATCCCACAAGAAACTAAGCCCTCTTTTTTATCGGTCGCATTAATCCTTCTTGAGTAACTGAAGCCACTAATTTCCCATCACGAGTATAAATATTTCCTCTTGAAAATCCTCTACCAGCGTGGGTACTTGGTACATCGATAGAAAACAATAACCAGTCGTCAATATCAAAATCTCTAAAAAACCACATAGAATGATCCAAACTTGCCATTTGAGTATTTCCAAAATGTGCTTTACTCGCATGAATATTTAATGCTGTTGTTAGAATATTATAATCGGAAACATAAGTAAGCATTTGTTGCTTTTCTGCTAAAGACAATTGCCCATTCGGACATTTAAACTTAAACCAAACATCAGAATAAGGTTCTAAATCTTTCTTTTCTAACGGATTTACAATCTTTGTTGGTTTAAAGTCTATCGGCCTAGGTATCTGTAAAAAAACTTTTACAGGTTCTGGTAAAAAATCACCAAACTGATTCAGCATATCATTCCAACTCAACAATTCTTCTGGTTGTTTGATATCTGATTTCATCTCAACTTGATGTTCGTAACCCTCTTCTACTTTATGAAAAGAAGCTGCTAATATAAAAATAACTGTTTCTCCTTGTTTGGCTGTTACTCTACGTGTAGAAAAACTTCCTCCATCACGCATTATGGCAACATCAAATGTTATTGGTAAATTTAAATCTCCTGCTTCTAAAAAATAAGAATGTAAGGAATGTAGCACTCTACCATTGGTAATGGTGTTATAAGCTGCATTAATCGATTGTGCTAAAACCTGTCCGCCAAATACTGTTGGTGTTCCTACTGTTTCATTAACTCCCTTAAAACTAAGTTCTGAAAGTTTATCAAGCCTTAATATATTTAATAATTCTGAGACTGTATTCATTGTTTTGTGAAGTTGTTTTCCGAAAATTACTACAAAAAAAGCTCCTGACAATTAAATTAACATATAATTTAGAGATTAAAAGAGTGCTTTTACGACTGGCAAATTATGTTATTTAAATAAATACGATTATTTTCGTGAAAAAATTTACAGGATGCAACATATTATAGACCGTTTTATCAGTTACGTAACTATTGATACCGAATCAGATCCAAATTCAGATACTTGTCCAAGTACTGAAAAACAATGGGATTTAGCCAATAAATTGGTTGATGAATTAAAAGCTATGGGAATGGAAGACGTTACCATAGATAAGCATGCCTATATTATGGCTACCTTACCTAGTAATGTAGACCATGAAGTACCTACAATTGGTTTTGTATCGCATTTTGATACTACTCCTGATTATACTGGAGCTAATGTAAAACCTCAAATTGTACCTAACTATGACGGTAAAGACATTCTTTTAAATAAAGAAGAAAACATAGTATTGTCTCCTGATTATTTTGAAGACTTATTATTATATAAAGGACAAACATTAATCACTACTGATGGTACTACACTATTAGGAGCTGATGATAAAGCGGGTATTACGGAAATTATGTGTGCAATGGAACACTTAATTAATAATCCGGAAATCAAGCATGGTAAAGTTCGTGTAGGATTTACTCCAGATGAAGAAATTGGTAGAGGTGCTCATAAATTTGATGTAGCAAAATTTGCTGCTGATTGGGCATATACTATGGATGGTAGTCAAGTTGGTGAGTTAGAATATGAAAACTTTAACGCTGCGGGTGCTAAAATTAAAGTAAACGGTAAAATTGTTCACCCTGGTTATGCTAAAGGGAAACTAATTAACTCTATGTTAATTGCTAACGAGTTTATTGCTGCGTTACCTGTACAAGAAGTACCTGAAAAGACTGAAGGATACGAAGGATTCTTTCACTTATACGGAATTGAAGGAAAAGTTGAAGAAACAAACATTGGAATGATTGTTAGAGATCATGACATGGATAAATTTCAAGAACGTAAAGCGGTATTGGAAAAAATCACTGCCGATTTAAATGCAAAGCATGGAGCTGGAACTGTTGAAACAGTAATTAGCGACCAGTACTTTAATATGAAGGAAAAAGTAGTACCAGTAATGCATATTGTTGATATTGCTGAAGAGGCAATGAAAAACTTAGGTATTACTCCGTTAATTAAGCCAATTAGAGGTGGTACTGATGGTTCTCAACTATCATACATGGGATTACCTTGCCCGAACATATTTGCTGGAGGACATAACTTCCACGGACGTTATGAATATGTACCAGTAGAAAGTATTAAAAAAGCAATTGATGTTATTGTTGAAATTGTACAATTAACTGCTAGGAAATAACTAAACTAGTCTCCTCTCCCTTGGGAGAGGATTAAGGTGAGGGGGAATTTCCTCACCCTAACCTTCTTATAGTAGAAGGGATTTAAAATATAATTACTAAAAAAGCCACTCCATTTGAGTGGCTTTTTTTATGCTAATAAGTTATTAAATAATGGAAAATGAAACTATAACAATCCAAAAACTTATTTTATCCTACGCGAGCTACTTACCTATTTGAAAAGAAAAAAAAGTAAGCGTTTTACTTAATGAATAAAAAAAATCATGCGCAATACGGTTTTCCGTAATTAAATTAATATCCAAGTCAATACTTTAGCCATATACTTTTTGAAAAGAAAACAAGTAAGGATTTATATTGAAAAGAGTAAGCGTTTTGCTTACTCTACATAAATACTTTTTTGCTATGAGTGCTAAATATTAGTCACGCAATTACTACGCAAGAGTGCTTGGGTTTTCTATTTTTGGAAGTGACTAAAAAGATCTAAACACAATTATGTTTATATGAGTGTTGGCATTCATTACAAAACAAAATTGAGAATATAAAATATGGCAAAAACTGTAAACGGTGCATTTTCTACTTTTAATAAGGATTTTGTAAATCTTGATTCAGATAGAACAGTAACTGCAAGAAGTAGTAGAGATTGGCTTTTAGGTCAGTTAAACAAACTTCCTGATAGAGATGAAGACTTTCCATTAAAATATGAAGAAAAGCATATCAAATTCGGCTCATTTGCAAGGAATACAAAAATTAGAGAATTAGATGATATTGATTTGATTTATTGTTTACACGCCAACAATGCATATTTTTCAAAAAGTATGTTTAGTAATGAGTACTATTTACATACAGAGAATGCAGGACAAAGACTTAAAGCCCTTTCAACTGATAACAAATTGAATTCAATAAAAGTTGTTAATCAATTTGTATCATCTTTATCTGACATAGAACACTATAGTTCTGCTGAAATTCATAGAAGACAAGAGGCTGCAACTTTACAATTATCATCATACGAATGGAATTTTGATATTGTACCTGCTTTTTACACAACAAGTCAACTTTACTTAATACCAGATGGAATCGGCAATTGGAAATCTACAAACCCATCAATAGACCAAGATAAAGCCACAAGAATTAATCAAAAACATAGTGGAGAAATATTACAATTAATTAGAACACTTAAATATTGGAATAGACGTGTACAAATGCCAACAATAAGTTCATATCTATTTGAAAATATTGTCCTCAATTATTTCGATTCAAAAGACAAAATTTTAGGCTTTTTAGATGGTAATCTAATTACTTTTTGGGAACATTTAAAAACAGCCATTTATCAAAGTGTTCCAGACCCAAAAGGAATTCAAGATGACCTTAACAATTTGTCTTTTGAAGATAAAGTTAAAATTTCGACTAAAGCAAATGACACATACAATAAAGCATATGAGGCATATGAACTTGAAACTAAAGAAAAAGACCAAGAAAAGGCAATAAAGAAATGGGGTGAAATATTTGGTAATGATTTTCCTAAGTACGAATAAAATAAATTATAATGAATAAAATTGTACCTTTTAAGTCTAACTATGAAAATGTTAGAAAATTTGAAAATGTAGCATATTACCTATTAGTATTTTCAGCGTTAATAGTAGGTGTTTTATGGCTTTTACCTCAATTAAAATTCCTTGACCCAAACTTGTCTTTTTTTACAACTTTCAAAACCTTTGCTAAACCTTTTAGCTACGCTTCAATGATTGGCTATTTATTATTATCAATGATTGGTAAATTTTTATTTAAAGCAGCTGAGAAAACGAAAAGAGATGATTTAATAGATAATTCGTTTGGCACTAAGTACTCAGATGAAAACTCACAAGGATATTATAGCAACGAAGATATTCCAATTGGAGTAAAAAAGTTAGCTGTTAACACTTATGAAAGTTGTTTTCATACTGAAAATACATTAAAAAAAATGCTATTTAAGTCATCCATAAAAGTACTATTATTGTCAATTCCCTTCTTACTTTCCATTTTCACAGAAGGTGGAGATAACATTATGAGGTTACTTTTCGAAATAAGTATTCCTATAATTATGATTTCTCAATTTGCTACAACTATTGGATATTATAATAGTGTAAAAGAATTAAATGAAAGATTTAAAATTGAACTTATAAATATTGGAAAAGACAACTTAGAGTTTAAAGATTACTCAAAATTGTTAATTCCTACTTTTGAATATTACAATACCAAATCTTGGGCTTCAGTAAATTTAGATAAAAATATATTTGAGAAACATAATGATGTGATTTCTTCAAAATGGCTGGAAAGAAAAGAGAATTTAGGATTAAAATAACGAAATGCCAAGTAATGGTATTCTAAGTCAAATTCAGGACATTATTTACACGGAAAGAACTGTACCCGAAAAAATACCTGATTGGTATTACAAACTATCAAAATCAACCAATGAAGATAGAATTGATAACATCATTAAATCAATAAAAACAAAATTTTAAATGTCTGTACTATCATACTTAACTGACTTATCAAGTTCAATTACAATTCCAGACTGGGAAAGAAATTCAATTGATACCTCAATAAACACACTATCAACTAAGCTTGGAAATTACTTTAATAACATTTCAAGCAAATTTGTTTTCGGTTCATATGACAGAAAAACAATTTTAAGAAGAAGTAAGGATTCAAATTCTGACGTTGATTTTATGGTTTGTTTTACTGACGGTAATGAATGGACACCTCAAACTTTAATGAATAGACTGAAAAGGTTTGCCGAAGCAAACTATTCAAAAAATGAAATATATCAATCATCACCTACAATTGTTTTAGAACTTAGTCATATAAAATTTGAATTAGTTCCAGCTTGGGGAACGTATCAGATTCCTGCACCAGCTTCAAGTTACACAACTTGGGTTGGGACTTATCCTCTTACATTTAAAGGACAATTAAATGATAAGAATAGAGATAATAATTATCAAATAAGAAAAGTAGTTCGATTATTAAAATATTGGAATGTATTGAATTATAAAGTTTACTCTTCTTACGAATTAGAAAAATATGTGATTGACAAACATTTCTTTTTCTGCACAAACTTAAAAGATTATTTCTTGCAAGCAGTTGAAGGATTGCAAACTTATGATTTGCCAGAATACAAGAAAACTAAAGTAGAAAGACTTAAAAATATTATAAAAAAAACAAAAGAAAACGAACGTCAAGGTTGGAATACTTTGGCTGAAATTGAAATTAAGAAAGCTTTTGAATAATAAAAAACTGCTACCAACACCGCATATATTTTATTGCTAGCACTCGCCTACTTACGAAAACCCTCGCGGATTTTCTATTTAGTTTATATTTGCTAAATTTGATACTTAACCACACAACTAAGCATAGACAACCACGTTAACACCTATCAAATAAAAATGAAAGTTACAGCCGAAAAAAATGAAAAAGTTGCTAATATGATTTTTGCATCTATTTATCCTCTTTACTGGAATAGATTAGAGAAACATGGTAGAACAAAAGAAGAGTTCCATCAAGTAATAGAATGGTTTACTGGTTTTGACGAAAACAAATTACAAGCACTTATCAAAGATAAAGTAACATTTAAAACATTTTTTGAGAAAGCTAAAATCCACCCCAATGCGCACCTAATTAAAGGAGTTGTTTGTGGTTATCGAATTGAAGAAATAGAAGATGAATTTGAATTATATAAACAATGTAGACGCATGGAAAAGCTAATTGATGAATTGGCAAAAGGTCGTAAAATGGAGAAAATTTTGCGTGAAGAAAAAAAGTAGAAACTGGTGCTAATAAAACCTAAACTGCATTAAAACACAGTTTAGCCAAAACGCTACCCACAATAAAATTAGAAACTACACATAGTTTTATTTATTACCGAATAACTACAAAATGATTATAGAACAAGAACAAAAATTTAAAGAAGTACTTTCTAAACTAGAAGGACAAATTAATGAACGAAGTTTTTTTAATAAATTCTTAGAATTGTATCCCGAAGTTTGGAAAAAACATAAAATTACATTTTCAAAATTTAATAGAAGTAAACAGTTTGGACAAACAATTCCGTTACCAAAACCTGAAGTTTCTTTACGAAAAGAAATTAGGGTATGGCTACAAAAACAATAAGCTTATAACCCAAAATAAAAGCTTTGTTTAGTGCTATTCTGACAGTTTTATATTTGTCAAATCCCGTACAACCTATAGCTAAACACGTTGTAAATAATATAAAAAGTCAACTTCTAAATACACAATTCATATTAAAGTTCTGTTAATAACATAAATGCATCTTCTTAACCAAAAAGGGATTGTTATTATTGTAGTCTAACTAATAAAACTTTAATGAAAAGGCTAATTATTATATGTTGTTTGGTGTTTGTGAATTTTATACAATCCCAAGATTTTAAAACACTAGAATTACTTCCTCCAGAATCAAAAGAATATACTGACTTACAGTTTTTAAATAACGAATTACAAGGCAAACAACTTGTAATGTTAGGAGAAATCACACATATGTATGGTAACGTCTTTGAAATGAAAGCTCGCATTGTAGAATATCTTCATCAAGAATTAGGCTACAGTACCATTGCAATGGAATCTTCAATGTACGATTTATGGCTCCTGAATAAAAAAGGATTTACATCTAAAAACTTTAATGAATCAATTTGGGGTGTTTGGTCTAACACAAAAGAGTTTCAACGATTGGTTAATTATATTGATAGTAATAATATAAAAGTCATTGGTTTCGATTCGCAGTTTAATAACAATATCCCAAAATTTATCGATGGTTTTTTTAATTATATAAGAACTAATAAAATAAACTTAAGCCTAAATGAAAATGATTTAGCTATTCTCATAGAAGGAGTTCTCGAAGCGACTTCATTTGATGAAACAGATATTAAATTCTCCGATTATGATACAGAATTAAATCGCATCATAAATACTATTAGTAAACTTAAAGTTACTGAACAAAACTATTATTGGTTACAATTTTCTAAAAATATATTAGCCTGCTCAAAAGATGCTTTTTATAACAAAAAGGAAATACTAACTACCGATTTCGGGAATAAAAATCATAATTTCAGAGATGCACAAATGGCTGATAACATTTTAAGTTATATGCATCGTAATCCAAACGAAAAGGTAATTTGTTGGGCCGATAATATTCATGTTATTAATGATTATTCTAGTATTAAAAAACCCATTTTAAAGGATTTCATTTCAATGGGTACACATATTAAGAAAGAATTAAAAGACAACGTATATAGTTTAGCTACTATTCATGCAAATGATTCTCTTTTAGAAAGAACAACTTGGCATAAAACACCAATTGTTAAAGGTTCTTTTGAAGATAAGTTAAAGTCATTAAAAACACCTTATTTATTTGTGAGTTCACATCAAGAAGCTATGAAAACTCCTCAGCAAAGTAGGCTATTAGATTTTGTAGATTTTTCAGAAATGCGTTTAGACCAACTCCATGATGGTTACATCTTCTTTGAAAAAGCAACAATTCCGAAAAACAGATTAGAAACTTTAAATGAATTTAACGCAAATAAAAAAGTACAATCTATTAAAAGGATAAAACTAATATCTAAAGGGAACTCATTTAGCTTAAAAGGTCAAATAATAGACTCTGAAACTAACACTTCTATTCCATACACTAATCTCATTATGAAAAATGAGGAGCTTTATAGAGTTGCAGATGAAAATGGAAATTTTGAATTACCTGTATCAAAAAAAATGCTAGAAAATTCTTCTATTAGTATTTCCTCAATGGGTTATGAAAGTAGAATTATTCAACTTAAAAATTTAACTTCTAAAATTCTGCTCTCTCCAAAATATGAAGAACTTGAAGAAGTTGTTATTACTGGTTATTTATCCCCAAAAACTGTATTAAAAAAAGCAATCAAATTAATTGATATAAACCATCCTACAAACCTACATAACTATAAACGATATGGAAATGTTGTTATTAATAAAAATGATGAAACAACCCTAGATATTGAGACAATTACAAAAGACTGTGATCAAGGATACGATTCCCCTTTTGTAATCACTCAACGTGTGGAACAAGTTAAATGGAATAAAAACTTATATAAAAAGAAATATAAATCTTCTGCACAATTTTTCTCTTACAGACAGAATGCAATTAGATATGCAAATATTCTTCATAAGAGGAAATATAAAAAGTTTGATTTGAATTTTATAAAATCAAACAATCCAGCAGATGAAGATTATTATATTATAAAATTCAAAACTGACAGAAACAAATGGAATTATACAAATCAGCGTTATCCAACTCAATACTCTGGAAAAGTTTACATAAACAAAGATAACTTTGCAATAATTAAAGTTATTGAAAACTGGGAAACAACCTTAAATAAGGCAGAAATAGAAAAGCACTTTAAAGGTGAAAAAGAATACAAAAACAGAAAAGTAGTTAAAATAAAAGAGGAAAATATCTGTACTTATTTAAAAGTCCTAAACGACAAATATTATGCATCAAATTATTTTAACCGATATTATATTGAAAAATTAAGTGATGATAATCAAATGGAAAATTCAGTTTATGAGAAGAATTCAATTCTTTATGGTTTTGAAACTGATAAAGTTGAAGATATTGAGTATTCCCAATACAACAATAAAAAAGAAAATTCATTGTACAGAGTTGAACAAGATAGCGCCTTTTGGAATTTATTATATATACAATACCCCAGCTTTAAAAAACAAAAAAATACGCTACACCAAAACCCATAAATAATACATGTTTTGGCACTTAAATTTAAACCATATAAAAAGCCACTCAAACTGAGTGGCTTTTTTTATGATAAAAGTAGCAATGCTACTATTCAAATTCTTTTAAAGTCTTTGTAATAATAGAAACACAATCTAATAATTGCTCTCTAGTCATTACTAAAGGTGGTGCAAAACGGATGATGTTACCATGTGTTGGCTTAGCTAATAAACCGTTATCACGTAACTTCATACAAATGTTCCAAGCAGTATCACTATCTTCTGAATCGTTAATGATAATTGCATTTAACAATCCTTTTCCTCTTACTAAATTAACAATAGGACTAGTCTCGATAAACTTGTTCATTTCAGCTCTAAATAACTGACCTAACTCTTCAGCATTTTCTGCTAAGTTTTCTTCTCTAACAACTTCTAAAGCAGCTACAGCTACAGCAGCAGCTACAGGGTTACCTCCGAAAGTACTTCCGTGGTTTCCTGGTTGAATAACGTTCATAATGTTGTTATTAGCCAATACTGCAGATACAGGATATACTCCACCACTTATTGCTTTTCCAAGTATTAAAACATCTGGTTTAGCATCTTCATGATCTACACAAACTAACTTACCAGTACGTGCAATACCTGTTTGAACTTCATCAGCAATAAACAATACATTGTATTTATTACACAATGCTTTTACACCTGCTAAGTATCCTTCTTGTGGTACATAAACTCCAGCTTCCCCTTGAATAGGTTCTACCATGAATCCTGCAATATTTTTATTGTTTGCTAAAACTTCTTCTAAAGCTTTTAAGTTGTCATACTCAATTTTAATAAACCCTTTTGTATAAGGTCCAAAATTCTTTCTTGCAACAGGATCGTTAGAAAAAGAAATGATTGTAGTTGTTCTTCCGTGGAAGTTATTTTCACAAACAATTATTTCAGCTTCATTTTCAGCAATACCTTTTACTTCATAAGCCCATTTTCTACATAATTTTAATGCAGTTTCAACAGCTTCAGCACCAGTGTTCATTGGTAAGATTTTATCAAATCCAAAAAGTTCTGTTGCATATTTTTCATACTTCCCTAACACGTCATTATAAAATGCTCTTGAAGTTAATGTTAATTGTTGTGCTTGAGCTACCATTGCTCCTACAATTTTCGGGTGACAGTGTCCTTGGTTTACTGCAGAATACGCCGATAAGAAATCGTAGTATTTTTTTCCTTCTACATCCCACACATATACTCCTTCACCTTTAGTTAATACTACTGGTAATGGGTGGTAGTTGTGCGCACCATGCTTGTCCTCTAATTCAATTGCTTGTTGTGATGTTACTTGTTGTTCTAAAACAGCCATTTTTTAAATAATTTAAGATAAATAAAATAACCATTCCTTCTCTACCTTTATTCTTTCGAAGAGTCGAAAATTCAGCGTGGGAGAGAAATCATCCCTGAAAGTTCTGCAAATTAATAAATCTTATTTGATTATTATAAAATTATATACAAAACCTACTAATTATGTGGTTTGGCCTTAAAAAGAAATTTTTCATACAATGTTAGAAAATCTGTAATTCTCTTTTTTATAAAAACTTTAAGTTCTTTTTTAAGTAAATAGATTAAATACTGTTATTTTTGTTCGTTTAGAATACTCAATACATGAAAAAAACTATAACGATACTCACTTTTTTATTGCTAGCTATTAGCTGTGAGAAAGATGATGTTTGTACTACACCAAATGCAGATACAGCACATTTAATAATCAGTTTTTACGATCAGCTTGACCAAGAAGTTCTTAAACCTGTTACTAACTTATCAATTGTAGGAGTTGATAACTCATTTAGGTATGGTACAGTGAGTACTAAAGATTCTATTGTTGTTCCTTTACGAATACTAAAAAACAATACTAGTTATAGGCTTATAAAAGATTACGAAATAGATGACAACGGTACTCCTACTGATACTTCTGATGATTTTGCAACAGGAAATGAAGATGTCATTGTTCTTAATTATATAAATGAAGAGTTATTTATATCCAAAGCATGTGGGTTTAAAAATGTTTTTAATGAGGTTAATTTTGGATTTACTCCTGATACGGATAACTGGATATTAAGCTCGACTGTAATTACTAATAAAATTGAAAACGAAGACAATGCGCACATACATATTTTTCATTAGTCTATTATTATCTTTTGCAGGGTTTGCACAGGAAGAAGTAGTTAAAGACAGCTCAAAAACAAATAAATTCGGATTACGAGTAGGAACTGATATTTCTAAACTAGTAAAATCCGCTGTTATAAAAGATTATACTGCTTTTGAAATAAATGCTGACTATAAGTTTGCGAAAAAATATTCCGTAGCTGGTGAATTTGGAAATGAAAACCGCACTATTGACGAAACACAAGTAAACTATACTACTGAAGGAAGTTATTTTAAAGTTGGTGTTGACTATAATGCCTATGAAAACTGGTTGGGTATGGAAAATGCCATATTTGTTGGCTTACGATACGGATTAAGCTCTTACAAAAACACTCTTAATAGCCATACCATCTTCAACTCTGACCAATATTGGGAAGAAAGTGGACTAAAAACAAACACCATTAATTATGATAGTTCTACAACACATTTTGTTGAATTTATTATAGGAATTAAAGCTGAAATTTTCAATAACCTATACTTAGGAATAAATGCACAACTTAAAAATTATGTTGGTAACACAAACCCAGATAATTTTACAAATCTATACATTCCTGGTTTCGGGAAAACTACCGACGATTCAAAATGGGGAGTTGGTTTTGGTTACTCCATAAGTTACTTCATTCCTTTTTATAAGAAGTAAAAAAGACGTAACTTGTATAATACCCTTAAAACAAGTATGTTATGCTAAAGCTCTTTACTGCATCGCAAATTAGGGCTTGGGATAATTATACGATTAAACACGAGCCAATCTCCTCAATTCACCTAATGGAGCGTGCAGCTATTGTTTTTAAAAACTGGTTTATCACTGAATTTACTTCTACTCAAAAAGTACATGTATTTTGTGGCCCAAGAAATAATGGCGGAGATGGATTGGCAATTTGTCGGTTATTATTACAGAAAGGTTTTCAAGTTTCACCCTATTTAATAAATCCTGAAAATAAATTTTCCGTTGATTGTTATCAAAACTATCAGAAGCTAGCTGATGTTAATACAATAACAAATACATCTCAATTTACAACCGAAAATATTAGTGATAACGATATTATAATTGATGACTTTTTTGGTTCTGGCTTATCTAGACCAATTGCCGGTATTTATAAATCGATAATTAATGTTTTGAATACAATTAATTGTACCAAAATAGCCGTTGATGTACCTTCTGGAATGTATAGTGATTCGCAAAATTTAATTTCAGATACTGTTTTAAAAGTAGATATTATAGCTACATTTCAAACAATGAAACGCTCCTTTTTCTTTAAAGAAAACAACGATAATTTTAAAACAATCGTTGTTCTAGATATTGGGCTTTCAAAAACCTTTTACTCAAATACTAAATGCAATTGGTACATTATTGATAAAATAGATAATATTTCTACATCCAATAAACACACATCAGACTCACTAGAAGATTTTACAGAGTTAGTAGCCTATAATTCTGATATAAGTACTTTAGATACTATTAAAATGTGCTTAAAAACAGCTCATAGACAGAAGAAACACATTAGCTTTAAACAACTACATACGTACATTGCTTCACCAGAAAAAAATGTGTATATCCTTTCTAATTTTTCTCAGCCTGAATCCCAACTAAAAGAGTAATTACTAATGCTATATAGTATCAAATACCGTACTTTCATACACATACTTATTAATAAGTAAAAAAACAGATAGGAATACCGTTTCTTTTAAAACAAATTCTATTTTTGTATTACTAAATTAACTGCCTCATAAATACATATGGAGTAGAAATTAAACCCACAGTTGGGATGAAACAAAAGAAAATCAACATAAAAAATAAGAAAGCAAAATTTGAATATGAAATTTTGGATACTTACGATGCTGGAGTAATGCTCGTTGGTACTGAAATTAAATCTATCAGAGAAGGTAAAGCTACAATCACCGAAAGCTTTTGTGAGTTTAATGATCGTGCTGAACTATTTGTTATTAACATGTATATTGATGAGTATACTCATGCGTCCTACTTTAATCACCTAACAAGAAGAGAACGTAAACTCTTATTGAATAAAAAGGAGTTAAAAAAACTACACAAGGAAGTTAAAAACACTGGTTTAACCATTATTCCTTTAAATTTGTTTTTAAATGACAAAGGACTCGCAAAACTAAAAATTGCTTTATGTAGAGGTAAAAAAATACACGATAAAAGAAATACGCTTAAGGATAAAGATAACAAACGAGATCTTGATAGAATTAAGAAAGAATTTTAATACGTTTTATCTTTACTAAATAATACACGGTATTGTACAACGTTTTTTTATCAATAGTCCGGGATGTTCAATCCTAAAATTACATCTCTGTTGGCTGTTAAAATTCTGTTCTTCTTTTCAAGTTTAATAATTCCTGTACCACCTCTATTCTTTTGAGATTGGACTTTTTCTTTAGTAAGCGTTGGATCATCCCTGAATAGATAGCTGTCAATATAATATGGAATTGTATTGGGTTCCTTTATATAAATATGAATATGTTCTGGTTCATTTACTTCCGGATAAGGCGCAGGCCTAAATGTATAAAAAGTAAATCTTCCATCATCACCTGTTTTCATCCATCCTCTAAATTGTCCATGTCTTTTTTCCCATCCAATTGGGCTTTTACTAGGCTTATAAATACCGTCACGGCTTGTATGATAAACATACAATAAAACATTTTTAGCAGGGGTTTTTCCGTCACGATTGAAAACCGTTCCAGTAATTTTAATTTTAGGGGTATTCTCCATGAAACCAGGTAACGTGTCAATAGCTAAAGGTGATTTTTTTAGTATTTTATAATCTAAAGCTGCTTCACAGTCCTCACAAGGCCCACCAACTTGTCGTTCAGAGTTTGTTTCAGACTGCCCCTTACAAGATGATACGAATAAGAGTAATAGCACTAACCCAAAAATATTTTTCATGATTTGCTGATTTCAAATGTTGTACAATCGTTTATATAAAATGTTGTGAGACGCAAGTTGACCTACAGGATTTCTGACAGGAAACCCACGAGTAAATCATGCCTGCTTTTGAAAGTATAAGCCAAGCCTAAGCATGCTTTTTATATGTTGCTGTACACAATTTAGTCTTGAATAAACATATCAAATTCATTAATTCCGTAAGCTTTAATGTAATCTTGTTCTCCTATACTATTCGACTCATTGGAATCGTAATCCATTAATATTTTCCAGATATTATTCTCCTTTATGAAGAGAACATGAAATTGGCCATAATAAATTTGTTTATTCTCTTGATTTTCAGATCTAATAAGTTTGTATATACCTCTTTCACTTGCGATAGAGTCATTATTAATTCTTTCAAAGAACCGTAGCGAAATATTATTTAAAATATTATTTCCCTTTGCTTTCTTAAATATTGTTTTATAGTTGTTTATATAGGTTTCATAATCCGTTATCTTTTTGCCTCCTGATATACGCATTAATTTTTTTGAATGAATTTCGGCCATTGGTTGATAATCCAATGAGTCAAAAGCTTGATAAAATTTATCCCAGACTTTATTAATCTCTTTCATATTGTTTAGAGACTGAGAATTACTTTGGTTGGTAAATACAACCAAGAATAGTATAACGATAATAAATTTGTTAAGCATACTTAGAACGTTTTTCTTCAAAATTGTACACAGCAAGGAAATAAACGCAATAGCGTTTCTACCATAAACACCATGTATAAACACTATTGTCTATATATGTACTTAAAATGATATCTTTTTTTGGGAGGTATGTAAAGCTACAAAAATATTAGAAGAAATACCCCATTAATAAACGAGATTCAAATAGCTCTGAAGGAATTATAAGCAAATACTATATTTATAACATAAAAAAGATTCAGTGAAAACTGAATCTTTTTTATGTTATCTAGACAAGTTATCTAGTTGTTTCCTTTTTTATAATCTGCTAGAAATTTAGCCAATCCAATATCAGTTAATGGATGTTTTAATAATCCTTCAATTGCACTTAATGGACCTGTCATTACATCTGCTCCTATTTTTGCACAATCAACAATATGCATAGTATGGCGTACTGAAGCTGCTAAAATTTGAGTTTCGTATTCATAATTATCATAAATGGTTCTTATTTCATCAATTAAATTAATTCCATCTGTAGATATATCATCCAATCGTCCAATAAATGGTGATACATAAGTAGCACCTGCTTTAGCAGCTAACAATGCCTGACCTGCAGAAAAAACTAAAGTGACATTAGTTTTAACTCCCCTATCACTAAAATATTTTGTCGCACGAATACCATCTTTTATCATTGGCAATTTGACTACAATTTGATCATGTAATTCTGCTAATGCTTCACCTTCTCTAATCATTCCTTCATAATCCGTAGCAATAACCTCTGCACTTACATCACCTTCAACAATATTACAGATAGCAACATAATGTTTTAAGATATTATTTGTCCCTGTAATTCCTTCTTTCGCCATTAATGAAGGATTAGTAGTTACCCCATCTAACACTCCTAATGATTGCGCTTCTCTAATTTGATCTAAGTTTGCTGTATCTATAAAAAATTTCATTGGTTTATATTTTAAAGTTTATATCATGAAGCTACGCTTCTATTTTTATTATTCTTAAAACCTTATAACTTATAATGATTCAAGAGTAATTTCTCGTATGCTTTATCTGGCAATATTCTTTTTAATACAATTGAAAATTTTTGCATAAAAGCACCAACTTTATAGTGTATTTTAGGACTATCACTTTCTATTATTTTATGAATAACCTTAGCCATTTCAATAGGATCGTTCCCTTCATCAACATGATCATTCATTAATTGTAAGGTATTCCCATAAGGTACTTTATAAGGAGAATCATCTAATACTGGGGAATGGTAACGTCCTGAAGCAATATTTGTAGCAAAATCACCAGGAGCCACATTAGTCATTTGAATATTGAAATCCTTAACTTCCATCCTTAACGCTTCCGTTAATAATTCTAGTGTTCCTTTAGTTGCTGAATACACACCTCTATATGGTAATCCCATATAACCAGCAATGGAAGTAATATTTATTACCAATCCACTTTTTTGAATTCGCATTTGTGGTAATACCGCTTTAATTAAATCTATAGGGCCAAAAACATTCGTTTGAAATGCTTTTTTCATTTCAATATCTGGCGTTTCTTCTATTGGACCAGTAATACCAACGCCTGCATTATTAATTAACACATCTAATTTACCTTCATTAGCAATAACCGTTTGTACTGCCGTTTGTATCGTTTCAGAATTAGTAACATCCAATGCTATTAATTTAAAAGGCAATTTTTCAATAATTCTATCAGGGTTTCTACTTGTTCCGTAAACAATAAATCCTTTTTCTGATAAAAAAGTAGCTACAGATTTTCCTATTCCTGATGAGCCACCAGTAATTAATACAACTTTAGACATTGATTGATTGATAATAAATTAAATTAATGAATATGCGAAAGCACGTAAAAGTACACTTTTTTGAAATGAAGTAAAAACTTAATAATGTAATTATTGTGAGGAAGGATTTTTTTGAGTTTAGCGCACAAAAAATGGCAAGCTCCCTACATCACACCGCTCAACCATTTACCTTTGCTGCGTTCCCGCCCTGGAGGATTCAACAGGAGCTAGTTGTGTAGGACTTGCCGAGGCAAATATACAACCTTTTTCATTCTACGCAACCATTTTTTTGTCTGATTTAATTGATTTACCTTGCTTAAAAAAATTAACTAAAGCATGAAGTCATTTAACTTATTAGCAATCATAATTTTAAGTATTTTATTTAGTTCTTGTACTGAAGAAGAAAAAGATGTAAATAAATTATTTTCTATTGAAACTAATAACAATACAACGAAATATATCTTTGGAGAGGCTGTTAGCTTTACTATCTCAAACAAAAAAAACCTTGAAATTGGAGCAATTAGCTATCGTGTTGATGATGTTAAAATTGATGGAAACCAATATGCCTTTAATTCAGGTAAATTGGGAACAAAAACAATCAAGGCTACTTTTAATTATGATGATGATATTGTTATCCTAAAAAAGACCATAGAAATACTATCAAATCAAAAAACTAAAGTACTCAGTTTTGAAATTATTAATGAATATCCTCATGATATCAATGCCTATACACAAGGTTTAGAATTCTATAAAGGTGAATTATACGAAAGTACTGGTCAACGTGGGAAATCTTCTTTAAGAAAAGTTGATTATAAAACTGGGGAAGTTATCCGTAAAATTGATCTTGATCCTAAGTATTTTGGGGAAGGCCTTACCTTTTTAAATGATAATTTATATCAATTAACATGGCAGTCAAAGGTTGGGTTTATTTACAATCCAGAAGATTTTTCAAAAACCAAAACATTTAAATACACTAAAAGTAATGAAGGATGGGGAATTTGTAATGATGGTAAAACACTATACAAATCAGATGGTACTGAAAAAATATGGACTTTAAACCCTACTACTCTAGAAGAGGAGGACTATATTCAAATTTACTCAAACACCAGTAAAATTAAAAGTGTGAATGAGCTAGAATGGATTAATGGTAAAATTTATGCTAATATTTATCAGCAAAACGGTATTGCTATTATCAATCCAGAAAATGGTGCCGTTGAAGCTGTAGTTAATTGTAATAGTTTAAAGAAAAAAGTAACGCAACATACCGATTTAGATGTTTTAAATGGTATTGCTTACAACCCTGATACGCAAACAATATTTGTGACAGGAAAAAACTGGGACAAATTATTTGAAATAAAAATAATAAACTAAGCATTGTATGAACTGCGTTAATTTAGGAAAAGAGAATTCCATATTCAATAGATTTATTTCTGAAATAAGGAATGTTAATATTCAACAGGATTCAATGCGTTTTAGAAGAAACGTTGAACGAATGGGAGAAATATTTGCTTATGAAATAAGTAAGAAATTGTCTTATCAAAATACTGCTATCACTACTCCATTAGGGATTTCAAATATTCCGTTGAGTACTGATAAAATAGTTTTAGCTACAATTTTAAGAGCCGGCTTACCATTCCACCAAGGATTTTTAAATTATTTTGATGATGCTGAAAACGGGTTTATTGGAGCTTTTCGAAAAACTGCTGCGGATCATAGTTTTACCATTGAAACAGAATACTTAGCTTGTCCAAATATTGATAACAAAACCGTAATTTTATCCGACCCAATGTTGGCTTCTGGGGAATCAATATTAGTAGCACTGGAAGTATTAAAAAAACGAGGTAATGCTGCACATATTCATATAGTTGCATTAATTTCTAGCCAAGTTGGTGTAGACTATGTATTAAAAAACTTACCCGATAATACTACATTATGGATTGGTGCAATTGATAGTGAATTAAATGCTAATTCTTATATTGTCCCTGGATTAGGCGATGCTGGAGATTTAGCCTATGGAGAAAAGATATAATTCAGTTCTTCTCGAAGCATATTCACTAACCTTTTCAGAAAAGACAATAAAAACCCAAAATATAGGTTTAATTAAGAATAATAGTACTTTTACAATACCGTACTTACATACAATTATGAAAAATATATTAATCATCATTAGCAGTATTATATTAATAATCAGCTTAGGCTCTTGTCGTAAAGATTTTGACACTAAACCAAGTTCTGGTAACCTAGCATTTTCTAAACACACTGTTTATTTAGATACTGTTTTTACCAATATTGGATCAAGTACTTACAATTTGAAAGTATACAATACTGGAAGTGACGATATTCACATACCTACAATTTCATTAGAAAATGGAGCAACTTCAAAGTACAGATTGATGGTAGACGGTATTGCTGGTCAGTCTTTTGAAAACATAGAAATTAAAGCTAAAGACAGTATTTATATTTTTGTTGAAACTACAGTTGATATTTTAGATTATACAACTACAGCAACTGAATTTCTATATACCGACAATATTTTATTTGACGCCAATAGCTTTGCTCAAAAAGTAGCCTTAGTTACTTTGGTAAAAGATGCAAACATGATATTCCCATCTACTTTAAATGATGGCGAACTAAATAACTTTGATTTAACCCTATCTCAATTAAACTGGACAAACACAGTGCCATATGTAATTTATGGTTTTCCTACAGTTCCCGCTTGTGAAACATTAACCATTCAAGAAGGAACACGAGTTCATTTTCATAGAGATGCTGGTTTAATTATACCTAATTGTGCAACAATCATAGCTGATGGAGATGTAAGTACCGATCCTGATTTGCTAGAAAATGAAATCATTTTTGAAGGAGATAGATTAGAATCTTTATATAATGATACACCTGGACAATGGGGAACTATATGGCTACAAGAAGGTAGTACCAATAATGTATTCGATCACGTAACTATTAAAAACGGAACCATAGGAATTAGAAGTGATGGAAATGATGGCGATTTAACTACTACAATTACCAACACACAACTATACAATCATGCTGTAAATGGACTATTTGCATTTAACGGAAATATAGAAGGAAAAAATATAGTTGTAGGAAATTGCGGACAAGCAAGTGTATCATTAGCTTTAGGTGGAACATATAATTTTCAACACTGTACCTTTACAAATTACTGGAGTAGTGGTTTCCGCTCCTTTCCTACACTACTAATGAGTAATTCTTTAGCTGTTGGCGACACTTTATTTGTATCGCAATTAGATGCTACTTTCACTAATTGTATTGTATACGGAAATGATGATTTAGAATTTTCATTCCAAAAAGAAACTGGAGCTGATTTTAACTATAAATTCACTAATTGCCTATTGCGTTTTAACGACACTTCAAACCAGTTTACAAACAACCCATTATACGACTTCAGTAACTTAACACTTTACGAAGGAAATATATTTAGTCAAGAACCTATATTCCTTAATGAGAACAATAATCAATTTCAAATTGCTGAAGGAACTTCTCCTGCTGATAATACTGGATTTGAAATATCTCCAAGTTTTAATGATATTTTAAATACTGTAAGAACATCTGGGAATTATGATATAGGAGCTTATCAGGCAACTATTTTTTAGAATAAAAGAACAAAACAATATTTCAAAAGGCGAACTTAATAGTTCGCCTTTTTTTGTATCTTTTATACACTTTTTGTAACACTTCATTTTTTTACTCGTCTTTAAAGAGAACTAACTAAAAACAAAAAGTCAACAAGCATGTTTCAAGTAGATATAATTGAAAAATGCAAGCGAAATAATCGCAAGGCACAATTACAACTTTACAATCAATATTGTAACGGCATGTTCATTGTAGCCAATCGGTTTGTAAAAAATGAAGCAGAGGCGGAAGATATTGTACAAGAAGCCTTCATAAAAGCCTTTACTAAGTTACATCAATATAACGCAGAAGTTACTTTTGGAGCTTGGTTAAAACGTATCGTTATTAATAAAAGTTTAGATGCTTTAAAAGTGAAAAAAGCACGATTAGTTGAACTTGATGAGGTACATCTCAAAATAGTAGACGCCAATTTTAATGACGAATGGTTAGTGGACGATGCAATTACTTTTAATGAAGTAACCAGTGCAATTAATAGCTTGACGGATAAATATAAATACGTTTTAATACTCTATTTAATAGAAGGATATGACCATCAGGAAATTTCTGAAATATTAAAAATTTCTGAAGCAGCATCACGTACACAGTTATCACGAGGAAAGCAAAAATTACAAAAACTATTAACACCTATTCATCATGGCACAGGATATTAAAAAACTTTTACAGCAAGATGTTTCAAAGAAAGCAATGCCGAAAAATCATGAAGCTCGTTTTTTAGAAAAATTAGATACTAGTTTTCCTCAAAAGAAAACCACGAACTTTTCATGGCTATCAATTGCTGCTAGTGTATTATTATTAATAGGATTTGGAGGATATCAATTTCTAAATTCAGAAGATCCTATTAATCCAATTGAAACTAATGTTATTTCTGACTCTAAAAGTTTAAGTGATGTTTCTCCTACTTTAAAAAAAGTGGAAGAATATTATTTAGCAAGTATTAATTTAGAATTATCTAAACTAAAATATACAACTGAAACCAAAGAGCTATTTGATGGCTATTTAGAACGTTTGAACGACTTGAATGAGGAATATGACCGTTTAGGGGTTGAACTAACCAATTCTGGGCCAGATGAAGCTACAATTAATGCATTAATTGATAATTTAAAACTTCGTTTAAATCTATTATATCGTTTAAAAAAACAATTAAATAACTTAACTACTTCTGAAGCTAATCAGTCAGATGAAAACCAAATCATTTAAAAATCAATCAAAAAACAAACAGATGAAAACACTAAACAAAAAACTATTTACACTTTTCTTATTCAGTATGTGCATATTAAATGCACAAACGAAACTAGAAAAAACAAATCAAACCATTAAGGTTGCTAAAGATGTAACTATTGATTTAAATACTAGTCACTGTATTATTGAGTTAGATACATGGAATAAAGATACTGTTGAAATTGAAGCTTATATTGAAGGAGAAAAAGTTTCAAAAGAAGAACTACAGGAAGCGCTAAAGAACTGGAAAATAACCATTGATGCTAGCACAAATAAAGTTTCCATAAAGTCTGTTAACAACAGAAATCAATGGCTTAGTGAATATCATGATAACAATAATATTGGGATAATTGATGTGAACGAATTCAGGCATGAAATTGCAACTATTCCTGAAATACATATGGAACACCTAGAAATGCCTGAAATGCCAGAGCTTCCTGAGTTACCAGAACTTCCTGAAGGATTAAATAACATTCATTTTGACTATGATGCTTATAAAAAAAATGGAGAAAAATACTTAGCCAAATGGTCAGAAAAATTTGACAAGAAGTTTGGAAAAGAATTTGAACAAAAAATGGAAGCTTGGGGGAAAAAATTTGAAAAAAAATGGGGAAAGGAATATGAGGAGAAGATGAAAGAATGGAGCGAAAAGTTTGAAGAAAAAAATGAACATTTACAGGAACGTATTGAAGAACGTGCTGAATTATTAGAAGAAAGACTTGAAAAAAGAGAAGAATTATTAGAGAGGCGTAACGAGGAAAGAGAAGTTTTAATTTTAAAGCGAAATGCAAAAAGAAGTCATCTATTTGATAATAACGTTAATATTAAAAAGACGATTAAAATCCGAATTCCTAAAAAGGCAAAAGTAAAATTAAACGTACGCCATGGTGAGTTGAATTTAGCGGCAAACATCAGTAATTTAAAGGCTAATATAGCATACACTAAACTAGTAGCAAATAGCATTAATGGAAATAACACTTTCATTAACGCTTCCTACTCCCCTCTTTCAATACAGAATTGGGGGCAAGGAAAATTAAATTTAAATTATGTTGATAATGCTGTAATTTCAAATGTTGAAAGCTTAATTGTTACTAGTAATTTTTCAAATATTGAAATTAAAAACCTTCTTAATAACGCAATGATTGATTCTAGTTATGGAGATTTGAGAATTTTAGCTACAGATGTAAGTCTTACAAATTTAAATGTGATATTACAAAACGGAAATGCTACTATTGCTTTACCTAATACAGATCATAATTTATTATATCAAGGAAAACATTCCCGTTTGAAGCACCCTAAAAATGATTCAAAAGAAAACATTACAATATTTACGGATGGAAATACAAACTCATCAAAACGAATTGTTATTAATGCAAAATATAGTGTTCTGGATTTACGTAAATAAACTTAGTTTTTAATTATTTGTTTTGTTTCTACGATGTCTCCTACTGTTAATTTTAATATATAAACACTATCTGGTAAAGTAGCCATATTAATGTGCATAGAATTTTCATTCATTATAAGGTCCTTTATTTTTCTTCCAAGAACATCAAATAACTCAATTTTAACCTCTTCATTTATATTATTTGATCTTACTTCAAACTGATCTTTAAATGGGTTTGGAAAAATATCAAATGAGCTAGAAGTATCAAACTCTTGTACAGATAAAGGATAACTTCCTTCAATAATAGTAATACTTTGATTGGCAGGCACATTTTCTAGATAATCAACTACACCGTTTAGCCAAGTTACTTTAATATAATCTATGTTAACAGCTCCTCCTAACCCAAAAAACTCCGTATTAGAATTCTGACTAATATAACCTTCTCCACAAGCATTATATCTGTATTGTTTATTACCTGCAATAGCTATTTCAATACGTGATCCAATACCTGCTAAATTGTTTGTTACCCCTTTCAAATTTACTTTTAACCAATTATTAGTTGTAACGGTTTTGTTTACCCATAAAAAATTATTGTTAGGTAATTGATTTACAACAACAATATCTACTAAACCATCATTATTTACATCACCAATTGCGTTTGAATAACTTTCAGCTGTATCGCCTACAAAACCTGCATTAATTGGAATTGTATAATTCGTTAAATTATTATTTTCATAGAATGCTGCTGAAGCAAAAGCCCCTGAACCATCAGGCATTCCACTTACATATAAATCTAAATCGGTGTCGCAATCGGCATCTAAAAACACACTTCCCCAACCTATACTGTCAAAAGAAGTTCCCATAGTTGTTGTAACATCACTAAAAGTCCCGTCTCCATTATTTTTTAAATGAACATTTCCATCGTCTGTATTAGTTACATAAATATCAAACCATCCATCATTATTATAATCACCTATAGTTGCCGACATTGCAGAAACAAATATTCCTGCTCCACTTGACGTTGAAACATCAGTAAAAGTGCCATCATTATTATTTTTGTATAATAAATTTTGCTTGGGTATCTTATCATTAGCGATATATATATCTACATCTCCGTCATTATCATAATCAAACATCACACTACAAAATGATAAATTTGGAGTTAAAGCAATCCCGGACGACAATGTAATATCTACAAAACCCGTTGGAGTATTATTATACAAATAATTTCGATGAGCACCTGTATCAGTATCTCTACTAGATATAAATACATCTAGTCTACCATCTTTATCAATATCACCCCATGAAGCACCAATTGTATATTGATCATCAGTAAACATACCACATGTAGCTGTTATGTCTTCAAAAATCATCCCTCCTTTATTTCTGAAGAATTTATTTACTCCTAATTCACTAACAACTAAAAAATCATTATCCCCATCATTATCGTAATCTAACCACATTACTTGCTTTGATCTTCCTGTATGATTTATTCCTAATGTCACTAAAGAATAAACTCCATTATTGTTTTCGTAAAAATATAAATTGTCTCCATTTGCAGATGAAAAGGTTAAATCATCCCAGCCATCATCATTAAAATCAACAAATGATACTCCTCCTGCAAAAATCCCATTACCATAGGAATTATTTATACCAAGCAATGTCGCTTCATTCTCAAATAAAATTTGAGCAGGTAAAAAACCCGAAGTAATTAAACAAAAAAAGAATATATATTTTAACATAACTTAATTTTAAATTTCTATTAAAAATAAACAAAAAAAAGCGAACCATAAATGATTCGCTTTTTACAATATTATTTTATTATTTAAAACTAAGCTTTAAATAAAGGTAAATCACTCATTAAAGCATTTACCTTAGTAGCAACAGCTTCTAAAACAGCTTCATCTTCCCAGTTCATAATAACTTCATCAATTAAAGAAATGATTGTTTCCATATCATTTTCTTTCATTCCACGTGTAGTAACTGCAGCTGATCCAATACGGATACCACTTGTTACAAACGGTGATTTATCATCAAAAGGAACCATGTTTTTGTTTACTGTAATATCAGCTTTTACCAATGCGTTTTCAGCATCTTTACCAGTAATATTTTTATTACGTAAATCAATTAACATCATGTGGTTATCAGTACCGTCAGAAATTACTTTATAACCTCTAGAAACTAATCCAGCAGCCATTGCTTTAGCATTTTTCTGAACCTGTAACATATAATGCATATATTCATCTGATAATGCTTCACCAAATGCAATTGCCTTAGCAGCTATGATATGCTCTAATGGTCCACCTTGATTTCCGGGGAATACAGCAGAATTTAACAAAGCTGACATCATACGTAATTTCCCTGATTTTAGGGTAATTCCAAATGGATTTTCAAAATCTTGTCCCATCATAATCATTCCTCCTCTTGGTCCTCTTAAGGTTTTATGAGTAGTTGTAGTTATAATATGACAATGAGGTAAAGGGTCGTTTAAAATCCCCTTTGCAATCATTCCTGCAGGATGAGAAATATCCGCTAATAAAATAGCTCCTACTTTATCAGCAATAGCTCTAAAACGCTTAAAATCGATATCTCTTGAATAAGCAGATGCTCCAGCGATAATTAATTTTGGTTGTTCTTCAATTGCTTTAGCTTCAATTTTATCATAATCTAACATCCCAGTAGCTTCCTCTACTCCATAAAAAGATGGAGAGTATAACCTACCCGAAAAGTTTACTGATGAACCGTGTGTTAAATGTCCACCATGTGATAAATCAAATCCTAAAATCTTGTCTCCAGGATTTAAACATGCAAAAAACACTGCTGTATTTGCTTGTGATCCTGAATGTGGTTGTACGTTTACGTATGCAGCACCAAACAAAGCTTTTGCTCTATCAATTGCTAATTGTTCAACTTCATCTACTACTTCACATCCTCCGTAATAACGTTTTCCAGGATATCCTTCAGCATATTTATTTGTCAGTACAGAACCCGCAGCTTCCATAACTTGTTCACTTACAAAATTTTCCGAAGCAATCAATTCTAAACCTTGAATTTGCCTAACTTTTTCTTCCTGAATTAACTCAAATATTTGTTCGTCGCGTTGCATTGTTTTTTGTTATTTATAAATAATATTCAAAAATAAGAAATCCTATAATTCTAAAGTCAAAAAAAAGACTTTTTAAACCAAAAAAAGGCTAAAAATTAAATTGGTTTTATACCAAGATAAAATTATGCTAGTAATTGTTAAAATAAGACCAACAAAATTTTCAGTTATTTTGATATTTTTTCAACTGATTTTAAATTCTAATATTAAAAAATTATGTAGCTTTGAATATATTCTTATTAATATAAAATTATACCACATATATAATGAAAGTAACTGCAAACGACCCGAACAGAATAAGTTGGTTAACGGTAGCCAAAGATTCTCATTTCCCAATACAAAACCTTCCTTTTGGAGTATTTATCACAAAAGATGATATTATTACAATTGGTACTAGAATTGGTGATTATGCAATTGACCTTGGTGCTTTACATCAATTAGGCTATTTTGAAGGTATACCACTTACAGATGATATTTTCCTACAAGATACCTTAAATGATTTTATTGCTGATGGTAGAAAAACTTGGCGTTTAGTTCGAAATAGAATTGCTGATCTTTTTGACACTAAAAACGGAAACTTAAGAGATAATCCTATACATAAAGACAAGATTATTTTCAGAATGGAAGATGTTGAAATGCAACTTCCTGTACAAATTGGTGATTATACTGATTTCTATTCAAGTATTGAACATGCTACAAATGTTGGTACAATGTTTAGAGACCCGGACAACGCATTATTACCAAACTGGTTACACATACCTGTAGGATATCACGGAAGAAGTTCATCTATTATTCCTTCTGGAGTACCTGTACACAGACCAAAAGGACAAACATTACCTGCTGGTAGTGACACACCTGTTTTTGGGCCATCAAGATTAGTAGATTTCGAATTGGAAACTGCATTTATAACAACTGCAGCAAACCATTTAGGAGAACCAATTCCTGTAGATGAAGCTGAAGAATATATTTTTGGGATGGTTGTTTTTAATGACTGGAGTGCAAGAGATATTCAAAAATGGGAATATGTTCCTTTAGGGCCATTCTTAGCTAAGAATTTTGCTTCTTCTATTTCTCCTTGGATTGTTACTTTAGATGCTTTAGAACCTTATAGATGTGACGGTCCTAAACCTTTAAAAAAGCAATTAGAGTATTTACAATATAAAGGTAAAAAGAGTTATGATATCAATTTAGAAGTTGCTATACAACCAGAAAACGGTACTCCTTCTACTGTGTCTAAATCTAACTTTAAGTACATGTATTGGAATATGTCACAACAATTAGCACATCATACTGTTAATGGCTGTCCTGTAAATTCTGGTGATATGATGGGATCTGGGACTATTTCTGGTAAAACTCCAGATTCTTACGGTTCTATGCTAGAATTATCGTGGAGAGGAGAAAAACCTGTAAAATTAAACGATGGTACTGAACGTAAATTCATCAATGATAACGATACAGTTATTATGACTGGATATTGTGATAATGGTACTACAAGAATTGGTTTTGGAGAAGTATCTACTAAACTATTACCAATTTGGGAAAAACCTAAACACTAATTGTTATACCATTTAACAATTTATAGTATATTTAAGCCGCTTTATAGCGGCTTATTTTTTTTTGCCAATAATGACTTTAAAACTTTTAAAAGATTCTCTTTTGGCATAAGATTTGGATAATATTATATCTCAAAAAAAACAAACACATGAAAAAATTATTACTTTCAATATTTTGTATATTTTTAATACTAGCATGTAGCTCCGTAAAACAGACAGAACAAGCATTAAATTCTGGGAACTATGATCAAGCAATTAACATTGCTTTAAAGAATTTACGTACTAATAAAGATAAAAAAGGAAAACAGTCGTACATAAAAATGCTAGAGACTGGTTATGCAAAATCTAATCAAAGAGATTTAGAACGCATCAACTATTTAATCAATGACAATAATGACGCTCAATTAGAGGAGGTATATAACATGTATCAACAATTAAATGAGCGACAAGAAAGGGTTAAACCTGTACTTCCATTATACATTATGGAAAAAAACAGGAATGCTAAGTTTACTATGGCTAATTATTCTTCTAAAATCATTGAAACTAAAAACAAGCTTTCTGCATACTTATATAAAAACGCTAGCAAACTAATGAGTTCTACTAGTAAGTTTGGTTTCAGACAAGCTTTCGATGATTTTAAGTATTTAGAAAAGATAAATCCTAACTATAAAAATACACGTGATTTAATAAATGAAGCTCATGTAAAAGGTACTGACTACGTTATAGTTGAAATGAAAAACGAAACTAGAAAAGTAATTCCAAAACGTTTAGAAGAAGATTTATTGAATATGAGTACTTATGATATGAATAATCTATGGACAGTATATCATAACAATAAACTTAAAAGCACAAAGTATGATTTCAGCATGAATATAAACCTAAGAGATATTAACATTTCTCCTGAGCAAATTCGTGAGAAACAAATCATTAGAGAAAAACAAATATTAGATGGTAAAAAGGATTTATTAGATAATAACGGTACTGCTGTTAAAGATAGCCTAGGTAATGTTATTAAAGTTGACAAATACAAAACTATAGTTTGTGACGTACATACATTTACACAGTTTAAATCGGTACAAGTAAGAGGACAAGTATACTATAAAGATCTTGTTACAAAACAACTAATGGACACATTCCCTCTCGAGAGTGAATTTGTTTTTGAGCATGGATACGCAACTTATAATGGAGATAGAAACGCATTAGATGAGATCTATTTAGGATTAATAGGAAAAAGAGCAGTTCCTTTCCCATCCAATGAACAAATGATATTTGATTCTGGAGAAGACTTAAAATCCAAATTAAAAGGAATTATTACTAATCAACATTTTAGGTGATTTTAAACCTATTTATAGTAAAAAGCGACCAATTTGGTCGCTTTTTTTGTTTACAACAGCCATATATTTAAAAAACACTTCTGAAAAACGATGTTAGATATTAAAAAATATGATATATTTGTAATATCATTTTGATATCACTTTAAATCTACACATATGAAAGAAGAAAAAATTATTACACTTGCGAACGGTTACTTAATGCTTTTTGTATTTTTTACTACAATTATTGGTAGCGTATCAGCTATATTTTATACAGAAAGTCCATTATACATTATACCTATTCTGCTAGCCGTTTTTATTATTCTACCAGGTTTTGTTTTAGTGCAACCTAATAATTCACGTGTTTTATTACTGTTTGGAAAATATATAGGAACTATTAAGAAGAACGGATTGTATTGGGCAAATCCATTTTTTACAAAAAAGAAAATCTCTTTAAGAGCAAGTAATTTTGATAGTGAGCGTTTAAAAGTAAACGACAAACTTGGGAATCCTATTATGATTAGTACGATTCTTGTTTGGAAAGTAGAAGATACTTATAAGGCTGCATTTGATGTAGATAACTTCGAAAATTTTGTGCGTGTTCAAACAGATGCAGCGGTTCGTAAACTTGCAAGCATGTATCCTTATGATAATTTTGCAGATGAAGGACATCTAGAAGATATCACCTTACGATCAAGTGTTAATGAAGTTAGTGATGCCCTTGAAAAAGAAATAGAAGAGCGTTTGTCAATAGCTGGAATAAAAGTTCTTGAAGCAAGAATCGGATATTTAGCCTATGCCCAAGAAATTGCAAGTGCAATGCTAAAACGTCAACAAGCTACAGCAATAGTTGCTGCAAGACATAAAATTGTTCAAGGAGCAGTAAGTATGGTAGAAATGGCTTTAGAGGAATTAGGAAAGAAACAAATAGTTGAACTAGACGACGATCGTAAAGCTGCAATGGTAAGTAATTTAATGGTTATATTGTGTGGTGATAAGGAAGCTTCCCCTGTTTTGAATACCGGAACTTTAAGCCACTAAAAAGTAATAAATATAGCATATGAAAGAATATAAAATTATTACTCCAAAAACTGGATTTTCTAAAAGAACAGAGAAAATAGAAATTATATTAAACAACTATGCACGGGAAGGCTGGGTTTTAAAACATACTGAACCAAACATGATAAGGCTTATCCTTGAAAGAGATAAAAACAGATAATTAATTAATTTTAATATTTGATATATGTCAAAGAAAAAAGCATTCGCATTGCGATTAAACGAAGAAATGTTAAAAGCTATTGAAAAGTGGGCTGCTGATGAATTCAGAAGTACCAACGGACAAATAGAATGGATGCTTATGCAAAATTTAAAACAAGCCAAGAGAACTCCAAAAAAGAAAGACCCCGAAGACAAATAATAACAAAAGCGACCAAATTGGTCGCTTTTTAAATTTTAGAACTATCATTAATACTTTGGGGAAATTAAATCAATTCTAAAATTTTATCTGTTTCTATTGCATAATGTGAAGCATCATAAACTGCTTCACCATTTTTAATAACCAAAACTTGTGGTGATTGATGCATTACCTGGAACTTATACCCTACTTCATCAGAAACTGACCTGTAGTTCAATAAATCTAAATAATATAAATCAGCATTTTCCTTTGGTACATTGTAATTTTTTACAAATTTATTCATTGAAACACTACTGATACTACATCGCGTAGAATGTTTAAATATCACTTGAGGATTTTCAAAAGATTTACTTGCAATCTCTTCTAATTGACTTTCAGATGTTAAAAAAATCCAATCCAATACCTTTTCCTCTTTTTGCTCAGTTGATCCTCCAAATATTTTATTAAATAACCCCATAAATATTTTATCTTTTTCTTTTAGTGTAAAAGTAAGTAGAATCCTTACATAATACTATTAAGGAAATTAAAAAAAAACGGTCATATGTACATATGACCGTTTGACTTTAAAAAACTATTTTAATTAGTAAATTAATTAACTAGCAGTTTTTTGTTTAGGATTATTCCTTCAGTTGTTTCTATTTTCACTAAATACATGTTATTAGGTAAATCAGCAACACTAATATTACTAAAATTAGTGTTTATCGTTTTTATTTTTTTTCCTAATAAAGAATAAATCTCTACAGCTTCAAGTTCATGAATTGCAGATGCAATATTCAATATGTTATTCGCTGGATTTGGAGACATCGTAATTTGTTTATTTAATAAATCCACGTCATTTATCCCAAGTGGTGTGTCTTGTACGTCACCAGACAAAACAGTAAGTTCTCCTAATGGACAAGATACTCCTGTGCCATCAACCCATGTTCCTAAAAGCAAACTTGGAGGGTTTGGTTCAGAAGGTGCAGTATTATAATATAAAACAGCAGTTGTATAATCTGGTGTTCCCAAAGGTCCATCATTATCTAATTGTATTTCCCAACGAGCTGCTCCGATATTCCAAATAAATCTTAACTCACAAACTCCAGCTGGACATCCCTGCGTAAAATCTGCAGGTGAAGATTCGAAGGTATTTCGAATAGTACCAGCATCGTTTGTAGTACCTGTCATTACTAAAATAAAATCTTGAGCTCCTAGGGCATTTGTAGTACAACCTCTAAATGTAATTTGTGCATTAACATTAATAAAACCTATCAATGCTAAAACTAAAAGTATATTTTTTTTCATGATATTTAATTTTTAATTTTGAGATGGATAAATCCCTTGAAGTGCAATAATATAACGAATAACAGTATATGGCTGTACATTGTTTACCGATTGACCACTACCTGCACTACCTACCATTGTAGATTTCATGGTTGTATTTGCAGCACCATCTGAATATTCCTTATCAAATAAACTTGTATCAGCTGGTAAATTACCTGTAGGAGTTGCTACATTTCCAACAGAAGAACTCGCGTTTATAGTATGATTATGGGATGGCATTTGTCCAATACTTAGGTAATTATTTTCTGCACCTCCTTTTTGACCATTAGATCTTGGTGTTAATCCAGGTCCATTTCCAGCATGCATAGCAACTCTACCTCTTAAATCAGGTAAGGCAAAAGTAGTTGAACCATCACCTCCATAAGTTGTTCCTATAATAGAAAACAATGCTGGGTTTGAACTAATACTTAATATTTGCCCGTTACATAACGCATACCCTACTGGAGCAAAATTTCCTGCAAACATTTTTATTTCACCAATAAAAGCGTCTTGAGCACTCACTAATCCACTAATTAATAAGCCGATTATTAATGTTAATTTGTGTAATTTTTTAATCATAATTATAATTTATATTATTTTGAACGGCAATAATACTATAATAATCCCTAATAAAACATATGTTAATTTCATTTTAAAGTAACTTAAGGTCAAATCGTCATTAAAAACTCTAATAAAATCAGTCAAAATGACCGCTTTTTCATTTGGACTAATCCTTGATAACTAATAAACTATAAAATCAATGTCCTCAGTAAAAAAAATTCAGTAATGAATGAACAATAATATTTTTTATTGTTCATATTTTTCAAAGGGCAAAAAACAATTCTTATGAACTTTAACAACTTTACCACAAAATCACAGGAAGTGATTCAAAAAGCACAATTGATTGCTCAAGAAAATGAACATCAAGAAATACAAAACGAACACATTTTCAAAGCAATTTTAGCTACTGATGAAAATGTCGCCCCATATTTATTAAAGAAACTGAATGTTAATATTCAATTATTTGAACAACTATTAGACAGTCAACTTAAAAGTTATTCAAAAGTAACTGGTGGATCTATTCAATTATCAAGTCTAACTGGAACTACCTTAAACGAAGCATCAATTATTGCAAAAAAAATGGATGATGAATTTGTTTCTATTGAACATCTAATCATCGCTATTTTTAAATCAAAAAGTAAAATAGGTCAAATTTTAAAAGACCAAGGAGTAACGCTTAAAGCATTAGAAAGTGCTATTCTAGAATTAAGAAAAGGAGAACGCGTGACCTCACAATCAGCAGAGGAAACTTATAATTCATTGAATAAATATGCTATAAATCTTAATGAATTAGCGGAAACTGGAAAATTAGATCCTGTTATTGGTCGTGATGAAGAAATACGTAGAATTCTACAAATATTATCACGTAGGACAAAAAATAACCCGATGCTAGTTGGTGAACCAGGAGTTGGTAAAACTGCTATTGCCGAAGGATTAGCTCATAGAATTATTCAAGGTGATATTCCTGATAACCTTAAAGATAAAATTATATATTCCTTAGATATGGGTGCACTTATTGCTGGTGCAAAATATAAAGGAGAGTTTGAAGAACGTTTAAAAGCAGTAATAAAAGAGGTTACATCTTCTGATGGAGACATCGTTTTGTTTATTGATGAAATCCACACACTCGTTGGTGCTGGTGGTGGTCAAGGAGCCATGGATGCTGCAAATATTTTAAAACCTGCTTTAGCTAGAGGTGACCTTAGAGCCATTGGGGCAACTACTTTAGATGAATATCAAAAGTATTTTGAAAAAGATAAAGCATTGGAGCGTCGTTTTCAAAAAATTATTGTTGATGAACCTGATACAGAAAGCGCTATCTCTATTTTAAGAGGTATTAAAGAAAAATATGAAACTCACCATAAAGTTCAAATTAAAGATGAAGCAATAATTGCTGCAGTTGAACTTTCACAACGTTATATCACCAATAGATTTCTACCAGATAAAGCTATCGATTTAATGGATGAAGCTGCATCTAAATTACGAATGGAAATGAATTCTAAGCCGGAAGAGTTAGATTCATTAGATAGGAAAATAATGCAATTAGAAATTGAATTAGAAGCTATTAAAAGAGAAAAAGATAAGCCTAAATTAAAAGCTATTCATGAAGAATTAGCCAATTTAAAAGAAGATAGAAATACTATACAAGCAAAATGGGAAACTGAAAAAGCTGTAGTTGATGAAGTTCAAGCAAGTAAAGAAGCAATAGAAAACTACACGCTTGAAGCTGACAGAGCAGAGCGTGATGGCGATTATGCTAAAGTTGCAGAATTGCGTTATGGAAAAATTAAAATTGCACAAGAAAATTTAGAGAAACTAAAAATTACTTTAGAAAATCAACAGGAAAATTCATTAATAAAAGAAGAAGTTACTAGTGAAGATATTGCTGACGTAGTTGCTAAATGGACAGGTATTCCTGTTACAAAAATGTTGCAATCAGATAAGGACAAACTCTTGAAATTAGAAGAAGATTTACATAAACAAGTGGTTGGACAAGAAGAAGCAATAATTGCAGTTTCTGACGCTGTTCGTAGATCAAGATCAGGTTTACAAGATCCTAATAAACCAGTTGGGACATTCTTATTCTTGGGTACTACAGGGGTTGGTAAAACGGAACTTGCTAAAGCCTTGGCAAACTATTTATTTGACGATGAAAATGCTATGACAAGGATTGATATGAGTGAATATCAAGAACGTCATTCGGTAAGTAGATTAGTAGGAGCTCCTCCAGGATATGTAGGATATGATGAAGGTGGACAATTAACTGAAGCAGTTAGAAGAAAACCTTATTCTGTTGTTTTGCTAGATGAAATTGAAAAAGCTCACCCTGATACTTTTAATATTTTATTACAGGTATTAGACGAAGGAAGATTAACAGACAACAAAGGAAGAGTAGCAGATTTTAAGAACACAATCATTATAATGACTTCTAATATGGGGAGTTCTATAATTGAAGAAAAATTTAAAAACATACCTGATATGGATGCTGCAGCTGAAGTTGCAAAAATTGAAGTTTTAGGTTTGCTTAAACAAACTGTTCGACCTGAATTTATTAATCGTATTGATGATATTGTGTTGTTTACACCTTTAACTAAAACTAATATTAAAGCTATAGTTAAAATTCAATTGGAAAATGTTAAAAAAATGATTCAAAAACAACATATCAACATTGAAGCAACTGAAGAAGCTATAAGTCTTTTAGCAGAAAAAGGATTTGACCCTGCTTTTGGAGCAAGACCAGTTAAACGGGTCATCCAAAAATTAGTATTGAATCAATTATCCAAAGAAATATTATCTGGAAATGTTACAACAAATAGTAACATACTTTTAGACGCGTTTGAGGATAAATTAGTCTTTAGAAATTAAAAAGAATAATTAATATAAATTTCAAAAGCTTCATATTTACATATGAAGCTTTTTTGGTTATAATTAATACCCGAATTAACAATACAACCCATGAATAATTGTAATATTTTAGTACTTATAAACTTCCTGTTAATAGGATTTAAGTACACTTTTTTTCTGAAATAATTTCTTAATAATTAATTTCTGGATTTCTTAGATGCTATCTTTTTCTGCTTCATTGGAGTCGCTGCCTTTGGGAATCTAACATCGGCATTTTTTGAGTTTACTGTTCCATCTTTTGCCATTTCATCTTTTCTATTTGCCACTACTTGATAGCTAAAAGCTACATTTGACTTTCCTTTTGCTAATTCTTTAACCGAAAACCCTTTCAATGATTTATTTGTAACATAAACACCATTACAGTCGCCTTCTAACTGTACATATACACGAAGTGGATGTTTTTCATTGACTATAATATTATGTGTGAAAATAGAATCTAAAACAATTGTAGCCTCTCCGTTTACTAATTTCCCTTGTCCATGATCTTCAAATAATATTTCTGGAGCTTCAGGACAAAACATATTTACTCTACCTCCTTCTGGGGTATCAACAATTGTAGCAACTGATCCAGTTCCATTAATTTTATACCAAGTACCTCCAATTCTAGCAGAAACGTATGAGTATTGATTTGCTACTAAGGTAGTTGTATTCATTTTACCAACAATATAGGCTCCCCCCTCATCATTAGTATTCACATTAGAAAATCTATATGCTGCCATACCAATATCCTGCCCTGTAAAAGCACCACCAGATCCTTCAGGAGGAACAATTGCACTAGTAACTTCCCCTACACCTACAATACCAACAGCTGCAGTTCCTGGAGCATAACCATACACTGAGACAGCAGTATCTCCAGATGCATCAGCATATATTGATGTTTCATCATTACCATTAGAATAGGCATTTATTGCATAATCACCTGTAACAGAAAAAAAATCTCCTGCTGTTGGAGTTGGTGTATTAATACTTACTTGATTATTTACTCCACTGACTAGAAATAAGTCTGAATTAGACATACTTCCCACTTTTAAGTCGGTATCAACAGTTGTTCCTGGGTTAATCTTAACTTCATTACCCGTACCTGTTTCCGTTAATTCTACTAATGGAGTACCACCAGCTACAAGAGCAAGTTGATCTGCAGCTATCCTCCTCATTCCTGTATTTACATCACCTTGCCAAGCATAAGAAGGGTTGCTATCACTTGTTGTTGTTGTGACTCTAGCATGACCTCCAGTTGTTATACGCAGTTGCTCACTATTATTTGTATAAATATATAAATCTTGAGCATCTGTAGTTCCTAAAAAGTGAGTTCCTGGTGTTGTACCTGCATTACCTGTTAAAGACCAATCTGTACTTGTAGAACCTCCTAATCGAACCCAGTCTGTACCATCGTTATAATAAAAACCCGGAGTAACATCTCCTGTTGTAGCGGTATTATAAACAACCATTCCAGCAACATCTGCACTTAGTGGACTTGGACTTGTGGTATTTGTTAATGCCAAACGAGGTAATAATAATCCGCTTGTTGTACTTGTTACATCTAATATTGAATCAGAATTTGGTGTTGTAGTTCCAATTCCAACTTGTCCAACTGCTAAATAAGTTATCAATAAAAAAGGGAATACTAATAATTTTTTCATAATTTTCGGATATCTAAAAAATTTCTGAAGTAATAGTACAACCCTATTCATTTTTACAACACAGGGATTAGGTATTAGATGTACGGATTAAAAAAAAGATGTGTGGATTCGCGGAAAAACTACACTTTTAAAGAGGTTTCGACAGATTATTAAAAAAAATTAATGAACAAAACGATTTTAATTTTACCTATATTAATTGCATTTTGTTTTAGCATAATGCTATATATAAAATCCAGTAAAAGAAATTATCACTATAAAATATTAGGAGATTATTTCATTTTATATGTTGTATTATTTACTAGTATGACTTTAGTAGGTGTATTTAATAATGACAATAGCTCTTCTATAATTGTTAATATTTCTTCCTTCTTATTTTTTACAACAATCATTACAATCCCTCCTACTTTTTACTTATATATAGTTTATTTATCTGATTTAAAAGATGAAAGGGTTAAATTAAAATATCATTATTACTTACCATTACTATTGCTAGTTATAAATTGTATCACATTTTGTTCTTTATTAATAAACACTGATGAAAACTCATATACACATGAACTAATTAGCAACTTTACCACAACTATAAATTTTATTGCTATACTATTCATTTTTCCTATACAAAATATATACTATATTTTTAAAACTATAAAAATCTATCAGCATCATAAAATTGAAATTAACAAAGTATTTTCCTATAAAAAAGGAGTTGATTTAAGATGGATGCTACATTATATTTTGGGGTATACCATTTTTATTATATGCCTGTATTTAACTCAACTAATACCAAAAATTAGTTTACATATTCCGATTAGGATTTTCTTATCAGCTTATTTTTTTTACATAGGAACAAAAGGTTTTAAACAAAATAAAATAAACTTTAAGGAAGATATCGATTCTTTAAACACAAATAAAGAGGAAAAGATAATAACTAATGAAGAGTTAAAGCAAAAAATAATAAGCGCTATGACTACCGATGAATTATTTTTAAATCCTGAATTGACAGTGCACAAGTTAGCTAAATCAATAAACTCGAATAGTAAATATATATCCAATATTATTAATTCTGAATTTCAACAGAATTTTGCTGCATATATAAACACCTATCGAATTGAAAAGGCAATGGATTTGTTGAAAAACCCTGATTATAATAATTATACAATTGAAGCTATAAGTAAGGACGTAGGTTTTAACTCAAAATCAGCTTTTAATATTGCTTTTAAAAAGTTAACAAATCAAACTCCTTCTTCTTATAGGAAATAACCTAAGAAATACTCTAGGTTCCTTAAATAAAAAAAGCTACACAATATGTGTAGCTTTTTTAAAATCTAAAATATTTTCTATTAACTATCAGCATCTAAATAGTTAGGTATCCCATCTAAATCTGTATCAGTATAGGTAGCTGTTGTAATGGTAATTATATTTGGTTCAACACTATCATCTACATCTCTATTTACTTCATATTCATTTACACCCAATACAGGTTCAGTACCTCCGTTAAAAAACGGTGGGTAAACAACAATAACTATATTTTCTTCATCTATAGTCAATATAGGGTCATTATCATCATTAACATCAAGATAGTTTGGCACACCATCTAAATCTGAGTCATCATTATTCAAATAATGATCTCCATTTAAATCTTCTACATATGTAGGTACTCCATCATCGTCATGGTCTAACTCAGTTTCTCCATATACTTTCAACTTAAAAATTAAAGGTGTATAAGCAGAAATACTACCTGCTGATCCTGAATAATACCCTAAGCCTGAAGGCATAAAAACTGCACCTACTCCAAAATCAGAATATGTAAAAGTACCATCTCCTACTGGTGTTACCGTAGCAGCAATATTGAATTCTGAAACAGATTCCGAAAAACCTTTAACTGTAGAAGCTAAATCCAATTTAACAGGATTTAAAGCATTATCAAAAACATCATTTAACAATGTCATTCCCTCATATGAAACTAGTGCTTCATCACAAAATTTTGGTTGCTCTGAACCAGAACCCTGATTTATTTTTAATATGTATAAAGTATGGGCTACACCTTCTACATAAATAATCTTTTCTACAATTTTAAAGACGCTATTATCATTCTCATCACTAATTAAATAGTTAATTAATGGAGTTCTATTAAAAACTGTAGTATTATCTATATCAGAAACATCAATTACCCCATCACCATTAGAATCATACCCCGTTACTTCAGAGTCTTCAGAAAATTTAATGTCATATTTAAACACACCAGGGTCAAAACTACCTGCATTATTAAATTCCTCTTCATTAAAATAATTGTTTGTTAAAAAACTAACTATTGCAGCATCATCTATAGGAGCAAGTTGCCAATAAGGAATTTCAATAGTGGTAGTTGTTGAATCATCTTTTTGACAAGAAAACAAACCTATTAAAATAAAAAATAATAGTGTACTTTTTAATATTCTATTCATCATTACTCAATTTTGACGGCAAGATACAATTTTATCTTACTTTTGTTTTTATTTTAACATTGATTTTAGATAAAATGAGGGTTGATAAATATTTATGGTGTATTCGCTTCTTCAAAACAAGAAGTATTGCTACAGAAGCCTGTAAAAAAGGTCATATTCGTATTAATGATAATCAAGTAAAACCATCAAGAGAGGTTTATGCTACCGATAAAATTAATATCAGAAAAAATCAAATTAACTATGTCGTTCAAGTTTTAGACATTCCTAAAAACAGAGTTGGTGCTAAAATAGTAGATCTCTACAGAAAAGATATTACTCCAAAGGAAGCTTTTGAACACTTAGAACTATTAAAATATTCAAAAGATTACTATAGAAAAAAAGGAATTGGTAGGCCTACTAAAAAAGACAGACGAGATATTGATGGTTATAGTTCGGAAGAAGAATAAAAATAATTAACTTTGAATTGACTTTTATACTGTAATTACACCATATGAAAACTGAAAACAACATAATCCTTACCAATACTCAAATCAATCATAAAATAAGAAGAATTGCATTACAAATTCTTGAAAGCAATATTGTTGAGTCACAGATTATATTAGCTGGAATTTCAAAAAATGGTTTTTTAATTGCTGAAAAACTAAAACAAGCCATTACAGATTATTCTGATGTAGAAATCATTCTTTGTGAGGTTTTTGTTAATAAAAAAGAATTGCTTAATGAGGTTACTGTTTCAATTAATATAGAAGAGTATACAAATAAGTCCGTAATATTAATAGATGACGTATTACATTCTGGCGCTACATTAATATATGGAGTAAAACACTTTTTAAACGTTCCTTTAAAACAATTAAAAACGGCTGTACTTATAAACAGAAACCATAAAAAATACCCTATAAAAGCAGATTTTAAAGGGCTTTCATTATCTACATCTATTAATGAACATGTTGAAATCATTTTTAATAACGACACAGCACAAGCGGTTTTAATATAATCCCTTCACAATATTTTCTACTACTTCATTAACTGTTAAATTATCAGTAGCTATAATATTTGTTGCTTGACTATAAAAGCTTTGCCGTTCAAATAAATGTATTGCAATAAACTCTATTAAATCATCCTTTGTTTTAAGGTGGCTAATTAATGGTCTATGCTCTTTTTCTAAAAACAATCTATCGCTTAAACTTTTAGGCAATAATTTTAAATAAATAGATTTTGAATTTTCTGAATTAATCAATTCTATATTTCCAGAAAAACATGGTGTTCCACCACCTAACGACAAAACCGCGTTGCTTTTTAAAGCATAAATTTCCTTTAAGCAAGAATTTTCTAATTTTCTAAAATAAATTTCACCTTTAGACTTAAATATTTCTTTAACACTTAACTGTTCCTTTTCTTCAATGAAATTATCCAAATCGATAAATTCATATCCTAAAATTGTTGCTAATTGTAAACCAATTGTTGATTTACCCGAGCCCATATACCCCAATAATGTAATAATCATAATCTATTAAATACTCTTAGTTAACGATTTACAAATATCTTAAAATTATTTCAAAAAAATATCAAAAAAAAGGCTTGATAAATTAATTAATCCTCTTATATTTGCACCCGCAATCACGAATATATGTTTGCATTAGATCTGGTAGCTCAGTTGGTAGAGCATCTCCCTTTTAAGGAGAGGGTCCTGGGTTCGAGCCCCAGCCAGATCACTAAAATTAAGTTAATTCTTAATTTTATTATTACATATTGAAATATTGATCTGGTAGCTCAGTTGGTAGAGCATCTCCCTTTTAAGGAGAGGGTCCTGGGTTCGAGCCCCAGCCAGATCACTAAAAATTAAGTTAACCCTTAATTTTATTATTACATATTGAAATTTAGATCTGGTAGCTCAGTTGGTAGAGCATCTCCCTTTTAAGGAGAGGGTCCTGGGTTCGAGCCCCAGCCAGATCACTAAAAAGTTAAGCACCTCGCTTAACTTTTTTTGTTTCTAATAATGCGCACGTGGCGGAATTGGTAGACGCGCTAGCTTGAGGGGTTAGTGGAGTAAACTCCATGGAAGTTCGAGCCTTCTCGTGCGCACTATATAAAATTACAGCACCTGCACCACACTAACATATCACTGAACAAAATTTTCTAATTTAAAATATTGTTGTAACTTTTAATTACGGTTAAAGATATGTTAACAACATATTACGCTACTCATTTAAATTTAACTTTGTTATATAATATAAAAACCACACTTTATGAGAACCAAATTGTTTGTACCTATTACTGCATTAATTCTTCTTAGCTCATGTGTTTCTCAAAAGAAATTTACATCTCTAGAAGAGAAACAAAAAAAAACACAAGACTTATTAAATTCCGCAACTGTAAAACTGAATAGCTGCCTAGAAGATCGCGCCTCTTTTTCTGCTCGCTCTAAAGCACTAGAAGAACAACTTGCCGATTTAAGAAACACAAATAAAGGATTAATGGAAAGCACAAAGGATCTTACCATTCTTACCACAAAAGGAGCTACCAATCTTGAAAAATCTTTAGAAAGTTTACAAGAAAAAGATTTAAAAATATCACGTCTTCAAGATGCTTTAACAAAAAAAGACAGTGTTACACTTGCCATAGTCACAAATTTAAAACGCGAGGTAGGAATCAACGACCCAGATATAGAAATAAGTGTTGAAAAAGGAGTTGTGTTTATTTCTATTGCTGATAAACTATTATTTAAAAGCGGTAGCTACAATGTTAACAACAGAGCTAAAGAAATACTAGCAAAGGTTGCTAAAGTAGTAAACAGTAAACCAACCTTTGAATGCATGGTTGAAAGCCACACAGACAATAAATCATTTGCAAGCGGAATACTATTAGATAATTGGGATTTAAGTGTAAAACGCGCCACTTCTATTGTTCGTGTTTTAGAAAGCTTACAAGTAAAGCCTGAGCAATTAATTGCCGCTGGAAGAAGTTACTATGTACCATTAGTTGATAATGACACTGCTGAAAACAGAACTAAAAATCGTAGAACTAGAATTGTTATCTTACCTAAGATTGATGAATTCTATGATATGATAGAGAAAGAAATGAAAAGTTTAGCTAAAGAATAAATACAAAATATCTTAAATAAAAAAAGCTGCAGTAATTACTGCAGCTTTTTTTATTTATTAAAATGCTATTAAAATTTAATAGCTACATCAATATCAAATTCGTCAGAAATTGCTTTGTCTTTTAAATCATCAAAGAAACTTGCTGAACCATATTTAATACCATATTTTGTTCTGTCAATCTTTAATTTAGCTATAGCAGAATTTGCTTCAACTTTCATTTCAAAGTTAACAGGACTAGTAATTCCTTTAATTGTTAAGTCAGCAGCTACATGATAATGTGCACCGTGACCACTTAATTTAGTAAACTTTAAAGCAGCTGTAGGATACTTGTCAGAACCAAAAAAGTCATCTGCTTTTAAGTGTCCAGCTAACTTATCAGCATACTCACCTTCAATGTCTGTAACTTTTATTGAAGTCATATCAATAACTATATTACCTCCTTTTAGCTCATCACCATCAAAAGATAAAACCCCTTCTTTTAAATTGATTGTACCTGAATGCTCCCCAGTTACTTTGTACCCTTTCCAATTAATTGTACTTTCAATTACTTTTACTTCTTTATTTACTATTGTAGTAAATGCAAATGATGCAAATGCAATAACTGCTACTAATCCAATTTTTAAACCTTTGTTTGTTTTCATCTTATTTATTTAGTTAATTATTATTCTCTTAATTTTTCTAACAACTTGTTTAAAGTTGTCGCTTCATCTTTTGTAAACTTTAATAAGTTTTTATTTTCTAACTTATCTAATTCAGGATCTATGCTAGTCAATAAACTAAGTCCCTTTTCAGTAATTACTACTTCTATTTTTCTTCTATTTTCCTTACAAGTATTTCTTTCCACTAAACCCTTCAAAAGTAATTTATCTATCAATCTTCCTGCATTACTATTTTTATGCACCATACGTTCTTGTATCGTACTTAAATTTGCCGGACATCCTTTTTGACCTCTTAAAATTCTTAATACATTAAATTGAGGACCTGTAATTTCAAATTGCTTAAAAAATGCAGCATACTTTTCCGCTATATAATTATTAGTACAAAGCAAGTTTAAAATCACCTCTTTTGATAAAGACAACACTGCATCACTTTTTAATATAGAAGATAAATTACTCATGTACAAACAACATTTGTTGGTACAAATGTAATGTAATTATATAGATGTTATTAAAATTTTAGAAAAATTTAACTTTTAAAATTTAAAAAAAACCATGTATTAAAATATTAATTCAATATTTTTTAAAATAAAAGCCTACTAATCCAATAGAATTTATATATTTGTTCATGGTTTATAATTAAGGGGTTAATAATTAAACTATATAAGCAACGTTATTTCATGACGTTGCTTTTCTTTTTCATATACTACTCGTAACTATAGTTACTAAAAAAAAGTATAAAAATTCATTCTAGCACCTCCCTATTTACTTTCAAAAATCTATCAAACCGTATTACCCTCAATACATACCCAATCCCTCTGTAACATAATTAACTTTTTTTATTATAAAATGATTATCTTAGTTAGATAGAACAGACGAGCTTCCCCCACACTTTTCATTTCTTTTATATAGAACTTAATCCGCCTTAACAAGTTGACAGTTATACATATGAAAAAAATTGAACTTCATTGGCAAATACTTATCGCTATTATTTTGGCCATATTATACGGACTGTTTTTAACAGAATATGTACGCTACATATCCTGGACTGGAGATATTTTTATGAAAAGTTTAAAAATGGTTGTAGCTCCGTTAATTCTCACATCTATAGCCTCAGGGGTAGCCAATATCGGGAGCAGCGGTAATTTGGGTAAATTAGGACTAAAAACCGTTTCCTATTATATACTCACAAGTGTTTTAGCCATTACAACCGGAATATTAATGGTTAACTTTATTCAGCCAGGTACTGGTGCTGATTTAGGATTGATACAAGAAGTTGAAGGACTAAGCATTGCCACAGAATCTTTTGGCGACACCTTAATCAATATTATTCCGAAAAATATTTTTGAAGCATTAGTAGAAAACCAAATGCTCTCCATTATTTTCTTTGCCTTATTAGTTGGTTTTTTCATCACCCAATTAAATATTAAAAACAAAACATTTTTACTCAATTTTGCAAATGCTGGTTTTGAACTCATGATGAAAATCACAAACCTTATTATCCGATTTACTCCCTTTGGAGTATTCGGAATAGTTGCTGCAACCATAGCAGAACAATCAGGAGATTCTGCTGCATTGATTGGAATATCTAAACGATTAGGATTGTACATGATAACTGTACTATCCGCACTAATAATACATTCCTCAATAGTCCTTCCGTTAATTTTAAAGTTTTTCGGAAAAATAAATCCTTCCCTACATTTAAAATCAATGTCTATTCCGCTACTAACTGCTTTTTCCACTTCTTCCTCATCAGCCACACTACCTTTAACCATGGATGCCATAGAAAATAAAGCAGGTGTTTCAAACAAAGTAACCAGTTTTGTACTTCCATTAGGAGCAACAATAAACATGGACGGCACAGCTCTTTATGAATGTATAGCGGCAATGTTTATTGCTCAAGCCTATGGAATTGAATTAAGTTTTATAGAACAAATTATTGTAGTAGCCACTTCACTACTCGCCTCTATTGGCGCTGCTGGAATACCAATGGCTGGACTTGTTATGATTTCCGTGGTATTAACCGCTGTTGGCTTACCACTAGAAGGAATAGGTTTAATATTAGCCGTTGATAGGATTCTTGATATGTTTAGAACAGCTGTAAATGTTTGGAGTGATAGCTGTGGAGCTATTCTTATTGCTAAATCAGAAGGGGAATTACTGAATTACTCCAAAGATAAAACCGTAACTTAAACAACAGATTTTTCAATTAAAATTAAGCTTAAATCCACATTAACAATCATAATTAATTTATATGTACACAGGAAACAATCTATACCCTCAAGAGCTAAAATTGAATTTTGGAGAAACAACCTTAGAACTCGATGTGCCAGAAGGTGTTTGGAACCCTACTCCTCATGGAATGCTTTTAGGTAAAACAATTGCCAATATAGATTTTAAAAACGCTGAAGTATTGGAGCTTGGTAGCGGGTGTGGCAACCATACTATTCTTATTTCTCATCAAAAACCAAAAAAACTAACCGCAACAGAAATCAATCAGGACATACTTAATAATACACATCACAATCTATTAAAAAATAATATTAACCTACCTGTTGAGTACCTAGTAGCCGATTGGACCCAAATAAATAAAACCCCTTTTGATGTACTTATCACCAACCCTCCATTTGTGAAATCAGGAAAACGCTATTACAGATATTTCATAGATACCTTAATAAATGATGCGCACAAACTCATAAAACCAGGTGGAAGGCTAATTTTTATACAATCCAGTATGGCGGACATAAAAAGAAGCACAAACCTAATGAAGGAATGGGGCATGGAAGTAAAGATTATTGGAGAACAAAAAGGTCCATTTCGAGATTATTATTTTGAAGACAAGGTATTCATGAATAATCTTGAAAAATTCCCTGGAGCTTATGAGAAAATTAACAATCAATATATTGAAACCCTAGTCGTATTTGAAGCAACATTACCATAAAAATATCATCAATGTAAAGTGAATTAATACTACCAACCAAACCCTACCTAATATATCTGGAGTACATATACCCACTCTCCATTCAAATGGAATAAATAAAAGAACTAAACAGGTACATAATTGCATTTTTTTAATAACAGCCCAAATCAGAAATAGTTCTTCATTCTTCTAACACATCTTTTATAAAAACAAAAAAGACCTACAGTTACCTGTAAGTCTTTCAGTGAGCCCTGAAGGATTCGAACCTTCGACCGCCTCCTTAGAAGGGAGGTGCTCTATCCAGCTGAGCTAAGAGCCCTTAGCATTAATATTGTCGGGGTGGCAGGATTCGAACCTGCGACCTCCTCGTCCCAAACGAGGCGCGATGACCGGGCTACGCTACACCCCGAATTAACCTTTATTTTCAGTGATATCAGGATTCAATCCCCAGACATTACACTTAGTAAAGTTATTCGCAATATTAATTTGCGGTTGCAAATATACTTCTAGTTTCTCTATCCCACAAGGATTTTGACTACTATACTTACAGTAATTTTGAAAAATAATTTACGCTTTAAATTTGAACGAAAGAGAACACTAAAACTCTTATAAAAACAAAAAAGACCTACAGTTACCTGTAAGTCTTTCAGTGAGCCCTGAAGGATTCGAACCTTCGACCGCCTCCTTAGAAGGGAGGTGCTCTATCCAGCTGAGCTAAGAGCCCTTAGCATTAATATTGTCGGGGTGGCAGGATTCGAACCTGCGACCTCCTCGTCCCAAACGAGGCGCGATGACCGGGCTACGCTACACCCCGAATTAATTTTATTAGCGGAGAGACAGGGATTCGAACCCTGGGTACCCGGATGGGTACGCTTGTTTAGCAAACAAGTCCTTTCGGCCACTCAGGCACCTCTCCAATAAATCAATTCGCAACATTAATTTTCGGTTGCAAATCTACGTCTAGTTTCCTTTTCTCACAAGGTTTTTAATTGTTTTTTTTTGCTTTTTTTTTAATCAATTAACTGTCAATAGGTTTAGTCAGGATACTCAATCCGTAAATGATACATATTGATCAGTTTATGCTTCAAAACCTTTTTTATAACTTCAATTTCTTTAAAAGTAATGTCTGCATTTAAAAACTGCCCTTCATTTTTTTGCTTTTCAATAATCTGATCTACAAAATTACTTATTTTAGTATAATCAGGATTTTTAATACTTTTTGACGCAGCTTCTACACTATCACACATCATTAGTATAGATGTTTCTTTAGAGAATGGCTTAGGCCCTTTGTATTGAAAATCTTCCACATTAACTTCCCCCTCTTTGTTATTTTTCTCTAAACTATAAAAATAATAGACTAAACTTGTACCATGATGGGTTCTAATAAAATCAATAACTCTGTCTGGTATATTGTGCTTTTTAGCAATTTCAATTCCATTTAACACATGATCAATAATGATTCTAGCACTTTCCTTAGGACCTAATTCATTATGTGGATTAATTCCATTGCTTTGATTTTCTATAAAGTAAGTTGGCTCCTTCATTTTACCAATATCATGATATAATGCTCCTACCCTAACCAACATAGCGTTTGCTCCAATTTCGTTTGCTGCCGCTTCTGCCAGATTAGCTACATTTAAAGAATGATGAAACGTTCCCGGAGCTTTATCTGCTAAAAGTTTTAATAGTTTAGAATTCGTGTCTGACAACTCTAATAAAGATACATCAGAAACTAATCCGAATATTTTTTCATAAATATAAATTAATGGCTGAGCAAATAACATTGCTAATCCGCATAAAATAAATAGTCCAAAAGTTTCCCATTTTAACTCCGTTATATTTCCTTCATGAATAATGTAAAATGAAAAATAAGCAACTATATATACCCCAGTAATTTGAGCTACCGACACAAATAAATTAACTCTTTTATACAACTCCGATACTGTCAATATTGTTATGATACCTGCAATAATTTGTAAAAACATATATTCATAACTATTCGGCACAATAAACCCTAATAACAACACCGTAATTACATGAGTAAACAAACCTAATCTAGCATCAAAAAAAGCTTTTAATATCAGTGGTAAAATACACAATGGAACTATGTATAAATAAGCAGGTTGGAATTTTAAAATAACCGTAGTGATAAATATCATTAAAATGATATTGAAGAAAATGAACGTGAATTTTCTATTATTCCTATAAATAGAAATTCGATATTTCTTCAAAAATAAAATTAGCATTAATAATGCTAAAACTACAAGGATCACATATCCCAGAACTATCCAATTGTAATTTGACTCATTCCACAATTGAGAAGCATACAACTCTTTTAAAGACTGTAGTTTTTGAAGTTTTTCTCCTTCAACTACCTCTCCCTTAGATATCACAATTGCATTTTCTTTTACCAAGCCTACAGTAGGTAATATCTTACTTTTTTCTTGTTCATAAACCTCCTCATTAAAGGCTATATCAAAACTTACATTAGCTTTTATGTTATTAAAAAACAATGCAGTAAAGTAATTTTTATACGGATTAAAAATTGAATCTGAAAAATTTCTTTGAACAGACTCTTGTATATTCTCTGTAACTAATAAATTTGAGAATACATAATTTTTTGCTGCTCCAGAATTTTTAACTTTTAAAACAATTTCCTTTTCATTTTCTACTGAAATATCCTCTCCTAATAATCCAATTTTATAAATTTCAGAAATTGTTTTATCTAATTTTATTTTGGACTGTTTTTTAAAAGCTGAATTTAATGAATCTGGAAAAGTTAACTCAAATTCCTTTAATAATTTTTGAGCAGAATTTATAGCAACTATAGTATCTAACGTGAAATAATAAGGAATGTTTTCTTTCAATAACTCCTCCTCAATATTAATTTGCGCTGTAGTTTTCTGAATAGCAAAATCAAAAGGAGAATATAAATTTTCATTTTGCCATACTTTTCCCTTCTCAAAATTATACTTAAACACCCCTCCTTTAGGGAAAAGATACACAATAAATAATGTAGAAATAACAAACAAAAAAATCTTGTATATCAGTGAATGATGTTTGTATATAGCGCTAAGGAATTTTTTCATAATTAATTGGTAATTACTTCAAAAATAGGAAAATTAAAACTTGATGATTGATTATGAATCCATTTTTAAATCAATTTGCATAAATCAACCCAAATATTGTTTACAAACAAGATAAAAAATCATTAAATTCGCAGACATATAATCGAATAAAAAAAAACATAAAATCATAAATATCATGAGCACAAAAGTCGTTATCGTTTCAGCAGCAAGAACTCCAATAGGAAGTTTTTTAGGAAGTTTATCTACAGTACCTGCTACAAAATTAGGAGCCATTGCTATCAAAGGAGCCTTATCTAAAGCTAATATAACTGCTGATCAGGTTGATGAAGTTATCATGGGAAATGTAGTGCAAGCTGGTAACGGACAAGCTCCTGCTAGACAAGCTGCAATTTACGCTGGTATTTCTAATGAAGTACCTGCAACAACAATCAATAAAGTTTGTGCTTCAGGAATGAAAGCAGTTATGCAAGGTGCACAAGCTATTATAAGTGGTGATGCTGAAGTTGTAGTTGCTGGTGGTATGGAAAATATGAGTTTAATCCCTCATTATTTCCAAGCGCGTTCTGCTACAAAATTTGGACCTTCAAAAATGCAAGATGGTATGCAAGTTGACGGTTTAGTTGATGCTTACGGTCAAGAAGCTATGGGAGTATATGCTGATGCTTGTGCTGCTAAATATGAAATTACAAGAGAAGAGCAAGATGCTTTTGCAATTGAGTCTTATAAAAGATCTACTGAAGCATGGGATGCTGGAAAATTCAATAATGAAGTTGTTCCTGTTGAGGTGCCACAACGAAGAGGTGAGCCAGTTATCGTTTCTCAAGATGAAGAATATTCTAACGTAAGACTTGATAAAATCCCTTCTTTACGTCCTGCTTTCTCAAAAGACGGTACCGCTACAGCTGCTAATTCATCTACAATTAATGATGGTGCTGGAGCAGTAGTTTTAATGTCAGAAGCAAAAGCAAAAGAATTAGGTTTAACTCCATTAGCAACTATCACTGGTTATGCTGATGCTGCGCAAGAACCAAAATGGTTTACTACTGCACCTGCAAAAGCTTTACCAAAAGCCTTAGCCAAAGCAAATACTTCAATTGACAATGTTGATTATTTTGAATTTAACGAAGCTTTTTCTGTTGTTGGTTTAGCGAACATGAAAATATTAGGATTAAACAATAGCAATGTAAATGTTAACGGTGGAGCTGTTTCTTTAGGACACCCATTAGGATGTTCTGGAGTACGTATCTTAATTACACTATTAAACGTATTAGAGCAAAACGATGCAAAAACCGGAGCCGCTGCAATTTGTAACGGTGGTGGTGGTGCTTCTGCAATTGTAATTGAAAGAGCTTAAAAAATAAGTTATTAATGCAATACGGAATCTCACATTTAAGCATTGTCCCCTTAAGGTATGAACCATCAGACCCTAGTGAACTAGTTTCACAGGTTCTATATGGCGATTGCTTTAAAGTGCTAGAACAGCGTAAAAAATGGAGTAAAATCAGACTTGCATTTGATAATTACGAAGGCTGGATTGACAACAAACAATATATAGAGATTACAGAAGATATGTATAAAAACTTATCTTCTGAATCTTTAAAAGTTTCTGCTGACCTAGTAGAATACATCACTACTGAAAAAGGCCACCTAAACCTTATTCCATTAGGAGCTACATTAAACGGACTAGCTCTATTAAACCATGATTTTGATGGAGATTTCATTACTGGAAAACAACCAAAGGAAAAACTAATTGAATCTGCATTTATGTATTTAAATGCACCCTATTTATGGGGAGGAAAAACACCTTTTGGAATTGATTGTAGCGGTTTTACCCAAATGGTTTATAAGTTAAATGGTTATAAAATTTTCAGAGATGCTTCACAACAAGCAACTCAAGGAGAAGCTTTAAGTTTTATTGAAGAAAGCGAGCCAGGGGATCTAGCCTTTTTTGACAATAGCGAAGGTGTAATAACTCATGTAGGTATTATCATGAAAGACAATTATATCATTCACGCACACGGTTGTGTACGAGTTGATAGATTAGACCATACTGGAATTTTCAATACAGAAAGAAATGTTCATACTCATAAACTAAGGGTTATTAAACATATAGTTTAAACATATTTTTATTTATAAAAAAAACAATAAAAAAAAGGAGCAATTGCTCCCTTTTTTTATTGTTTTAATCTTATAAATAAATTAAAGCGACTCTAACAAGGCTTTCATTTCTTTAAATTTAGCTGTTTCCCCTAACACACTATATATCCCTTTTAAAGTTTGAGCAGCATTTTGATTTTTTGGATCTATACTCAATATTTTTTCCAGGTATGGTTTAGCTTCTTTATATATTGAACTTCTTTTTTCCTGTAAGACATCATACTTTTTGTTATCAGCAGAAGATGTTCCTAAAGAATTCATTTCTTCTACCAAAGCAGCCTCTTCATTTAAAATTAGAGCTGCCAAATTAAAGTTTGCATCAATATTATCTGGTTTTAATTCTAAACTTTTTTGATAATATTTTTTTGCAGAAACAACATCTTCTTGTTCAGCAGCAATTACTCCTAGATTATAAAACAAAGAAGAGTTTGTTGGGTCCTGCTTTACAGCTACCTCCATTAATTCTTTAAATTTATCTTTTCTATCTATTTTCAGATACAAATTAGCTTCAGTTAGTAATAAGTTCAAATCTGAAGGGGCATTTAACCTTGCCTCTTTAATCGCCTCGATTGCAGCTTCGGTATTACCTAAATTAGCATGCATAAATGCAATGTTCTTAATAATATTCGGCAATAATGATTTAGTTTCTCTTTCAGAAGGCTTTATATGAGTTCCTGTTTTTAAAGCAATAGCTCTCATTGACTTACTTGGAAAAACCTCATCTTTCTTAGTTATTTTATCATAAGCTACAAATTCGGTTCTTACTCCTGTATATCCCTTATCTTTTAACTCAATATACATTGGTAATGCCTTCTCATACTCTTTAGCATTCACATAACCAGAAGAGGCATAGTACAGGTATTCTAAATCTCCAGATAACCTATATGCTGTATATAATTTTTCTGCATAAATTTTATTTTTTTTCTGCTTTTGATCTTTTATAGCCTCGTTAACAAGTGAGTTTGTTTTTTCTGTTTTTAATGTATTAATTTCGGCTGCATATTTTGAAGTTTTATTAGCTTCAAACTCTATTAAAGAAGAAATTATTTCATCATAGTTTTTGCCATTCAACATTACTTTAGCTTTTAAATAATAAAACTTAGCTTTAGTTTTATCATCCGCATTAGAAATAACAGCTTCTGCAGTAGTAATTAATGACTTAGTTTCACTAAATTTTTCAGATTTAACAGCTTTCTCTATAGCTTTAACTTCATTTTTCTGTGCAAATGCAAGACTTGTTAACCCTAACAATGCTAATGCTAATACTTGTTTCTTCATCATATTCTTTTTTTGGGATATAAAAAAACCACATACTGCTAATTACTAACGAATATGTGGTTTTGGTTTTATAAAATTTAATTTATTTTCTATTCTTCTTCGTTAGTACTATCACCTGCAACAGCTGTGCCGTCTTCATTCAACACAATAGCATCTGGATCAACCTCATCGTCTTCTTCATTCATAACTTTAGCTACCGCCGCAATAGAATCTTTTCCTTTAATGTTAATTAAACGAACTCCTTGAGTTGCTCGTCCCATAACACGAAGGTCAGCAACTGCCATACGAATCGTTAATCCTGATTTATTAATAATCATTAAACCATCATCATCAGTAACATTTTTAATAGCTACCAATTCTCCAGTTTTTTCCGTCACAGAAATAGTTTTCACCCCTTTTCCTCCACGATTCGTAATTCTATAATCTTCCAAACTAGAACGTTTACCGTAACCGTTTTCAGAGACTACTAAAATATTACTCTCCATATCATCCACAGCAATCATACCAACAACTTCATCATTTTCATGAGATAAAGTAATTCCTCTTACTCCAGAAGCACCTCTACCCATTGGACGAGTTTTACTTTCTTCAAAACGGATAGATTTACCAGATTTTAATGCTAACATCACCTGACTGTTACCAGTAGTTAATTTAGCTTCTAATAATTCATCTCCTTCTTTAATAGTAATACCATTGATACCATTTGTTCTTGGACGAGAATATTGCTCTAAAGATGTCTTTTTAACCTGACCTTTTTTAGTAGCCATAATCACATAGTGACTATTGATATATTCTTCATCTTTTAAATCCTGAGTACAGATAAACGCTTTCACCTTATCATCTTGCTCAATATTTATTAAGTTTTGAATTGCTCTACCTTTAGAAGATTTACTTCCTTCTGGAATTTCATAAACACGCATCCAGAAACATTTTCCTTTTTGCGTAAAGAATAACATGTATTGATGGTTTGTTCCAATAAATAAGTGCTCTAAGAAATCTTCATTTCTAGTAGACGAACCTTTTGCTCCAACTCCACCTCTATTTTGTTTTTTATATTCATCTAATGGCGTACGCTTAATATACCCCGCATGAGAAATAGTAATTACAACTTTACTGTCTGGAATTAAGTCCTCTATACTTACATCACCACCTGCATAAGATATTTCTGAGCGACGTTCATCTCCATATTTATGCTGAACTTCTAACAATTCATCTTTAATGATTTGCATTCTACGTGGCTCACTAGCTAAAATTTCTTTTAAATCTTTAATAGTATCCATTAAAGCATCATATTCTGCACGTAATTTGTCTTGCTCCAGTCCTGTTAACTGACGTAAACGCATTTCAACAATTGCACGCGCTTGAATTTCTGATAAAGAGAAACGTTCGATTAACTTCCCTCTAGCTTCTTCAGTATTATTAGAACTACGAATTAAAGCGATAACCTCATCAATATTATCAGAAGCTATAATTAATCCTTCTAATATATGAGCACGTTCTTCTGCTTTCCTTAATAAATACTTTGTACGACGAGTAACAACATCGTGTCTGTGTTCAACGAAATAGTGAATTAATTCTTTTAAATTCAACATTTGTGGCCTTCCATTAACCAGTGCAATATTATTCACACTAAAAGAAGACTGTAATGCCGTATACTTAAACAACTTGTTCAATACAATATTTGGTACAGAATCACGCTTTAACACATAAACGATACGCATTCCGTTTCTATCAGATTCATCTCTAATAGCAGAAATACCTTCTAATTTCTTATCATTAATTAAGTCAGCTGTTTTCTTAATCATATCAGCTTTATTCACCTGATATGGAATTTCAGAAACAATGATAGATTCCCTACCATTAACTTCTTCAATAATAGCTTTACCTCTTATAACAACTTTTCCTCTACCGGTTTTAAAAGCATCACGAACACCATCATAACCATATATCAAACCTCCTGTTGGAAAATCAGGAGCTTTAACATGCTCCATTAGCTCCTCTATTTCAATATCATTGTTCTCTATATATGCTAAAGTACCATCAACAACTTCTGTTAAGTTATGAGGAGGCATATTTGTAGCCATTCCTACTGCAATACCAGATGCACCGTTTACCAGTAATCCTGGAATACGTGTTGGCATTACTGTTGGTTCTTTAAGTGTATCATCAAAATTTAATTGATGATCTACTGTATCTTTATCTAAATCTGCTAATATATCTTCACCAATCTTACGCATACGAACCTCCGTATAACGCATTGCTGCAGGACTATCACCATCAACGGAACCAAAATTCCCTTGCCCATCTACAAGCATGTAACGTAAACTCCACTCCTGAGCCATACGCACCATTGCATCATAAACCGATGTATCACCATGTGGGTGATACTTTCCTAAAACCTCTCCAACAATTCTTGCAGATTTCTTATGAGCCTTAGTTGAAGTAACTCCTAGTTCGTGCATTCCAAAAAGTACACGACGGTGTACTGGTTTTAATCCATCTCTTACATCTGGTAATGCTCGTGAAACGATAACTGACATTGAATAATCAATGTAAGCTGATTTCATTTCATCTTCAATATTAATCGGTATCAGTTTTTCTCCGTCTGTCATATTAAAACTTTAATTATAATAACGAGCCAATATACACATTTTATACATTACCACCGCCAATTACACATAGTTTTAAACCAATTTTATTAACAAAAAATAATAGTAAAAAAGTTTATAAATAATCCTTGTTTTTTTTTGATTTTTAATGTAGTTTTCGTCACTTAGCAAGGTTATACAGTGTATTTCGACAAAATACTGACAAAACAAACCTATTTTAAATTAATTATTAGTTAATCAACACCATATGGATGACAATTTCACACCAAGAGTAAAAGATGTGATTGGATACAGCAAAGAAGAGGCTTTACGTTTAGGACATGACTTTATAGGTACTGAACATTTAGTACTTGGCTTGTTGCGTGATGGCAATGGTAAAGCTATTGAAATTTTAGAATCATTAAATATTGATTTAGATCATTTGCGCAAAAAAGTAGAAGCACTTAGTCCAGCTAATCCAAATATCTCTTTTGAAGGGAACGAAAAAAAGAATCTGCACTTAACAAGACAAGCAGAACGTGCACTAAAAACAACTTTTTTAGAAGCAAAACTTTTTAAAGATACTTCAATAAATACGGCGCACTTATTGCTGTGTATATTAAGGAACGACAACGATCCTACTACAAAACTTTTAAATAAATTAAAAGTTACTTATGACAATACTAAAGAATACTTTAAGAATATGGAATCAAATGAAGACCAACATATAGAAGACCAACACTCGCAAGATCTCCCAAAAGCAGATGCTTTTCCTGAAGATGAAAATACTGGTAATGAAGGAGGAAAGGAAGACCCTTTTTCTTCAAGTGGACCTAGTAAAAGTATCAAAAAATCTAACACTCCCGTTTTAGATAATTTTGGTAGAGACCTGACTGCTATGGCAGAAGAAGGAAAATTAGATCCTGTTGTTGGTAGAGAAAAAGAAATACAACGTGTATCGCAAATATTAAGTAGAAGAAAGAAAAACAACCCACTTTTATTAGGAGAACCTGGAGTAGGGAAATCTGCTATTGCTGAAGGATTAGCTTTACGTATTATCACTAGAAAAGTTTCAAGAGTTCTATTCGGGAAACGTGTAGTAACACTTGATTTAGCAAGTTTAGTTGCTGGAACAAAGTACAGAGGGCAATTTGAAGAGCGAATGAAAGCTTTAATGAATGAACTTCAAAAAAACGATGATGTTATTCTTTTTATTGATGAAATTCACACCATTGTTGGTGCAGGTGGAGCTACTGGATCATTAGACGCGTCAAATATGTTTAAACCTGCTCTAGCAAGAGGAGAGATTCAATGTATTGGAGCCACAACTTTGGATGAGTATAGACAGTCAATTGAAAAAGATGGTGCCTTAGAACGTCGTTTTCAAAAAATAATAGTTGCACCAACTAGCATTGATGAAACTATTGAGATATTACATAACATTAAAGGTAAATATGAAGATCATCACAATGTAACTTATACTGATGAGGCTATTGAAGCTTGTGTAAAACTTACCAACAGGTATATGACAGAACGCTTTTTACCAGACAAAGCTATTGATGCATTAGATGAAGCTGGATCAAGAATTCATATAATTAATATTGATGTTCCAAAACAAATTATTGAGCTAGAAAAAAAATTAGAAGATGTTAGAGCTTTAAAAGTTATTGTTGTTAAAAAGCAGAAATATGAAGAAGCTGCTAAGTTACGTGATGACGAAAAAAACTTAGAAAAAGAACTTGCTATTGCTCAAGAAAAATGGGAAGAAGAATCTAGAGCACATAAAGAAACTGTTACTGAAGACAATGTAGCTGATGTGGTTTCAATGATGACCGGAATCCCTGTAAACAGAGTTGCACAAAACGAAACAAATAAGTTAGCAGAATTACCAAAACTAATTAAAGCAAAAGTAATTGGGCAAGATGAGGCTGTTGCAAAAGTTGTAAAAGCAATACAACGTAACAGAATTGGATTAAAAGATCCTAACAAACCAATTGGTTCATTTATATTTTTAGGATCAACAGGAGTTGGGAAAACTCAATTAGCTAAAGTACTTTCAAAAGAATTATTTGATTCTAATGAAGCTTTAATTCGATTAGACATGAGTGAATACATGGAGAAATTTACTGTATCACGTTTAGTTGGTGCACCTCCAGGATACGTAGGTTACGAAGAAGGTGGTCAGTTAACCGAGAAAGTTAGAAGAAAACCATATTCTGTTGTTTTATTAGACGAGATCGAAAAAGCACATCCGGATGTATTTAATATGTTGTTACAAGTATTGGATGATGGGCACTTAACAGATTCATTAGGACGAAAGATTGATTTTAGAAATACTATCATTATTATGACCTCGAATATTGGTGCTAGAAAATTACAAGATTTTGGTGCTGGAGTTGGTTTCGGAACAAAAGCAAGAGATGCACAAGCTGATGATGCCGCAAAAGGTGTTATTGAAAGTGCTTTGAAAAAAGCATTTGCTCCTGAATTTTTAAATCGTGTTGATGATGTTATTATTTTTAATCCATTAGAGAGAAAAGATATTCATAAAATTATTGATATCGAATTGGTTAAATTATATGCAAGAATCAATGAATTAGAATACAATTTAAAGCTTAGCGAAAAAGCAAAAGACTTTATTGCTGATAAAGGTTTCGATAAAAAATACGGAGCAAGACCATTAAACAGAGCTATTCAAAAATATATTGAAGATGCTTTAGCAGAACAGATTGTTTCAGGAAAAGTTACTACTGGTGATGAAGTTTCAATGGATTTAAATAAAGAAGGTGATGAACTCACTATTACAGTTAAAAAGAAAACAACAAAGCCTACTGAAAAGTAGGCTTTTGTCTTACACATAACTTAAGTGAATAACCTTACTTACACATATTAAGATCAAAGCAATAATTATGAAATTGAAATTATCTTTACTTATTTTAATCATCACAATTTTGTCATTTGGACAAACAAAAAACTCTAATATGAACATTTATAATATCAAACTTAATACAATAGATAGTGAATCAATTACCTTAGAAAAGTTTAAAGGAAAACATCTTCTAATTGTAAATGTAGCTTCTGAATGTGGATACACACCTCAATATAAAGAATTAAAAAAACTACAAGAAGAATACAAAGACAATTTAGTGGTAATTGGAGTTCCTTGTAATCAATTTGGAAAACAAGAACCAGGGACAGCTACACAAATTAAAAGTTTTTGCGCTATTACTTATGGTATAGATTTTTTATTAACTGAAAAATTAGCGGTGAAAGGTGAAAAACAACACCAATTATATCAATGGTTAACAATGAAAGAGTATAATAATGAATTTGATTCAGAAGTAGAATGGAATTTCGAAAAATACTTAATCAATCCAGATGGTAAATTATTAGAGAGTTTTAAATCCAAAATTGAGCCTTTAGACATCTCTATAACAAATTACCTTAAAAAATAAAATTTTATATCTATAGCTTAAAAGCACAAGTATAAAATAAGGTTGATTAACTGTGTTAGTCAACCTTATTTTTTATCTAATTATTAAAAAACCACAGCTTAACCGATAATATACTTATCATTATTGCTACAAATACTTTTACCATCTTATCCCCCTTTTTAACAGACCATCTACTAGAAATCCATGCACCAGATGCATTACCAATTGCAAGAATTAATCCGTATTTCCAATTAATTTTATCATTTAAAGCAAACATTATAACAGCTCCAATTGTATACATGCATACAACAGCTACTTTTGTTGCATTTGATTTTACTAAGGATAATCTATTTACATAAGGTAAAACAATAAGCATCATAAAACCTATACCTGCATTTATAAAGCCCCCATAGATCCCTAAAAAGAAAAATATAAAAATAGATAGGTACAAATACTTCCCTGTAGTTCTTTCTACTAATTCAGAAATAGATATTTTAGGCTTAAGAACAAGCATTAATACAACTAGCACCATTACTATAGCTAGTATTTTATTAAATGTATCTCCTTTTATATCTACTGCAATTTGAGCGCCTATTAATGAACCAAACAATGCAGAAATACCTAAATAAATACTAAACGGATGTGTGGTAACTCCCTTACTCTGAAACCCTTTTACTCCAATTGCAGTTTGAATTAATATCGCTACCCTATTTGTACCATTAGCTACACTTGGTGGTAAACCCATAAATATTAACATAGGCATTGTTAGTAAGGTCCCCCCTCCTGCAATAGTATTTATAAATCCTGCTAAAAAACCCACCCCTATTAAAAGCAACCATTCTAATTCCATTAATTTTTATATTTATTTGAGGATTATCTATTTGTTTCTAAGATTTTTATTGCATCACGTAATTCTGCTGCTTTCATAAAATCCAATTCTTTTGCAGCTTGTTCCATTGCTTTTCTTGTCACTCTTATTTTCTTTTCCAGTTCAGGCTTGGTCATATAAGCTGCTGCTTCTTCAGCTACTTGCTTGATATTCGTTTCATAAAAAGCATCGACCTCATCTTTAGACAGTGAATTCCCGATTTTCTTATTTAATGGCTTAGGTTCTAAGCCATTTTTTGTGTTATAAGAAATTTGTTTTTCTCTTCTGTAAGTAGTTTCATCAATTGTCTTTTGCATGCTCTTGGTAATTTTATCTGCATACATAATTGCTTTACCATTTACATTACGAGCTGCCCTTCCTATAGTTTGAGTTAAAGAACGATGACTTCGTAGGAACCCTTCTTTATCTGCATCTAAAATAGCAACCAATGATACTTCTGGTAAATCTAATCCTTCACGAAGTAAGTTTACACCTATCAGCACATCAAATAATCCTAAACGCAAATCACGCATTATCTCGACACGTTCTAAAGTATCAACATCCGAATGGATATAACGACAACGTATTTGAATACGTGCTAAATATTTAGTCAACTCTTCTGCCATTCTTTTAGTCAGTGTAGTTACCAAAACACGTTCGTCTTTTTCAATACGTTGATGCATTTCTTCAATTAAATCGTCTATTTGATTTAAACTCGGACGAACCTCTATAATAGGGTCTAACAATCCTGTAGGTCGAATAACCTGCTCAACATATATACCATCAGTTTTTTCTAACTCATAATCCGTAGGCGTCGCACTAACATAAATTACCTGATTTTGAATTGCTTCAAACTCATCAAATTTCAATGGTCTATTGTCCATTGCTGCAGGTAAACGAAAACCGTATTCTACTAAATTCTCTTTTCTACTTCTATCTCCACCATACATTGCATGAACTTGTGATATTGTTACGTGACTTTCATCAACTACCATAAGATAATCGTCCGGAAAATAATCTAGCAAACAGAAAGGTCTTGTCCCTGGTAATCGACCATCCAAATATCTTGAATAATTTTCTATTCCAGAGCAATACCCTAATTCACGTATCATTTCTAAATCAAATTCAGTACGTTCTTTTAATCGTTTTGCTTCTAAGTGCTTTCCTATTTCTTTAAAATAGTCTATTTGCTTTACCATGTCTTCTTGTATACCATGAATTGCGTTTTGCAATACATCAGGAGAAGTAACAAACATATTAGCAGGATAAATATTTAATCGTTCATACTTTTCAAGAACTTCATTTGTTTGTACAACAAATGCTTCAATTTCCTCAATTTCGTCTCCAAAAAAATGGATTCTAAATGCATTATCTTCATAACCTGGGAAAATATCTACTGTATCTCCTTTAATTCGAAATGTTCCCCTTGAAAATTCAGCTTCAGTTCTGGAATACAAACTCTGAACTAAGCGATGCAATAATTTTGTTCTGGATATAACTTGACCTTTCTCTAAAGAGATTACATTTTTTTGAAACTCAACAGGGTTTCCTATACCATATATGCAAGACACAGAAGCAACCACAATAACGTCTCTTCTACCAGATAGCAAAGATGAAGTTGCACTTAAACGAAGTTTTTCTATTTCTTCATTTATAGATAAATCTTTTTCAATATAAACTCCTGAGGTTGGAATATAAGCTTCAGGCTGGTAATAATCATAATACGAAACAAAATATTCTACTGCATTATTAGGGAAAAACTCTTTAAATTCGGCATATAATTGAGCCGCTAAAGTTTTATTATGTGCTAAAACTAAGGTTGGTTTTTGGGTTTCATTAATAACATTTGCAACAGTAAATGTTTTTCCAGACCCCGTAACACCAAGTAATGTTTGGTATCGTTCGTCTTGACCAATCCCTTTTACTAGTTGTTTTATTGCTTCTGGCTGATCTCCGGTAGGAGAAAATTCTGATTCTATTTTAAATTTCATGTAACTATTTCAATGAATGAAATTATTTTATAACCACGAAATTACAAAAATCCTTAATAATTCATGTACACCCAACCTGTTAAAGGTCTCTGATAATTTGAATCATTTAAATGCAATACATAATAGTATGTTCCTACAGGGAGTTTTTCTCCAATATTATTAATCCCTTTATTGGATTTTCCGTTCCAGAATCCAAGCTCATCACCCCCTTCATAAATTAGAGTTCCATAACGGTTAAAGATTTTTAATTCAAACTTATCAAAAATAGTAAGCAAGCCCTGAATATTAAACTCATCGTTTATTCCATCAAAATTAGGAGAAAACCCACTTGGAATCCATGGTGGACAATTAATAGTTGTTAAAGTAAAAGGTAAGATTTGATAACAGTTTAAATTATCTATACGGATATATATAATTTCAGGATCTAATGTGTTTTGATAATTTGTAGTATCTACTATTTCATTTTCCTGATTTACAGCATCTTCATATAAATTATAATACTCTATGCTATTTGTCCCTATACTTAGTAGATGTTCATTACTAGTTAAATCAAATATTGCAGAATTAAAACCTACATCACAAGCTTCAATATTTGGCAATGTTGTTACTGCTGGTGAGAGTAATAAATCTACTTGAATTGTTGTTGTATTATTTGTTTCATTAGTTTCTTGAACTGTACCAACTCCTACTCCATTATCATCAGCTACTACTAGTAACAAGAACGTAGATGAAATACTATTAGGTAACGTAATGATTATTGTACCAGTTTCATTATCTCCAATTAATATTTCATCTACAGTAACCGAATTTGCAACCAATATTCCATCTGCATAAAATGCTACTGGAGTATTTGCTGGTAGTATTTCAGTACTATTTACATTAAATATGGTGTAATCAACTTGAATTGTTTTGTTATCACATGCTAAAATAACATCATTAATTTCTACTGTAGCATCAGGCAACTGGCTATTTAACACGGTCACAATGTTATTAATTATAATTAAATCCGCGCGAATTTGACCGTTTACCAATTCTCCTGTAGTCAACTTAATTGTAGCTGTATCATCTCCTACGTTTATGAAGTTTTGAATATCATATACATCCAAATCCATATTAAAAGATGTAGTGCTATTTGTAAATGAATTTGTTCCATTAAAAGCATTATCCCCTGGATTTAATGGCAAGTTCTCTAATATGTTCCCATTAAAAACTAATGATTCTCCATAATTAAGGGCATTGTCTCCTTCCCAAGCAAGGAAGCCCATTTTAGCGCCATTATTATCTAAGACATTTAAGTTCTCAATTACAATATTAATTTCTTGCTCATTCCTGTTAATAATTTCTAAACCATGATAAATACCAACTTGATTTAATGGCAAGGTTAGTTCCTCAAAAACAACAAAAACTGACCACCCAGCAAAATTTGTTCTGTTATTACAATATCCTGGATTTGAAGTTAATACATTGGAAATATCTAAATTAGACAATGTGTAATTTCCATTACCATTTGCTTGAACTAATGACGTAATTTCCTTAAAACAAGAAAAATATGTTAAAGGCCCTTGAAAAGGATCGTCATAATCTACAGTTAATGTATCATCGGCAGTAATATCAGTTCCGTTTAATGTTACTTCAGTATCACCTTCTCCAGAACCTGCCCAATAAATGTATGCAGAAATTATATTTTGATCGGGGGTTAAATTTAATGGAGCAGTAGATTCAGGAAGTGTTTCACAAAACCAAACTAAATTATTTTCAGCAGGATTTAACGTATTTCCAATAGCAGTATAACTATATCTACCATAAAACTGTTGAAATACATCTATATCTTGCGCAATACCCAATGTAGATATTAAAATAATAAAAAGCGATAAATACTTTTTCATTAAAAATTATTGAAAATTATCTACTAATGTAATCAATATTATTTAATGTATTCACAACTACTTCTTACCCCATGTTTTCTACTTTTAATCGACTATCTTTTTAATGAAAAGTGAGCTCTAAATTCTTTTTGTATTCCTGTAACTCCTCCTTCAATATAGATGATTTTAAACCAATAGTCAGTTGATGGAAGTTGATTACCATTATATGTTCCATCCCATCCTATTCCGTCAGGATCAAGTTGCTTTAATAATTTACCAAATCTGTCGAAAATGTAAATCTGTGAAATAGGTATTCCTTCAATACCTATTATTTGCCAAGTATCATTAACTCCGTCACCATTTGGAGTGAAAAAATGTGGGTAATCAATAATCAGTACTTCTATTTCTTCTTTCCAACAATTATTCCCATCAGTTATTGTTACGACATGAATTCCGGGTGAAACATTATCAAATGTTCCGTTGGTTGTTGCTTCTGCTCCGTCTAAACTGTACCAGAATTCGATTCCCGGAATAGTTGATGTTGCTTCTGCTACTATTTGATGTGAATCTGCAAATGCAGTTGTAGTTACATTTCCGTTAAAATTATCTGGAACACCTGAAGCTATTATTATAGCAGACGCATAATTAATACATTGAAAATCAGTAGGACCAGAAACTGTAACGGTATATTCTCCTGCTTGAGAAACTGTAATACTTTGATTTGTTTCACCCGAAATTAACACATCATTCAACGCCCATTGATAGTTATAAGCTGCTGCTGCCTCTGGTCCTCCGGTAGCAGTTAATATTGGTAAAGGAACACTAGTTAACGGAACTCCATTTGCATCTATACATAATACATCATTTCCTGAAATTGAAACATTGGGTACCGGAACATAAATTTCAAACGAAACAATGGTATAACATCCTGTTCCTGTAGTTACTGGATTTACCCCTATACCATCATTTATTACACTAACATATATAGTTTGAGGATTAGAAATATTTGTATAATTTGTAGGTGATATTATTGGATTTGTTCCAGCTTCAGCATCTGATAAACTAATATAATAATTTGCTGATACTCCTAACTCAACAGCAGGACCATCACCTGTTAATATTTGTGTTTCCCATTGTGTTAAGTCAAACTCAGCTACTTGTTCAGAAATATCTCCTGAACCATCTACATTTCCATCACATTCTAACATATCACCTAAATTTGATTCAATAGCATCAGTACTCAATGGTGTTGGGTTAGGATTTACATGTAATTTCACTATTGTAATTGCGTAACAACCAGTTTCTGGGTTGAATACTCTTACAAAAATTGATTGCGGATTTGCAGAATTCTCGAAATGTTCTGGATCAGAAATAAAACTTGATCCTCCTCCAGACTCGGCATCAGCGAGGTTTTCATAAAATGACACCTCAACATTAGTTACTCCGCTTGTAATTTGGGAAATGTAATTGAATAAATTAAACGTTAATATACCATCTGCCGTTTCATCATCACACTCTTCAATTGGAGTATATATTGCAATAGGTAATAAATCGACGTGCAAGTTAATGGGCTTTATTGCAATACATCCAGTTACATTATCGGTAACACTTGCATAAATAACTTGGTTTGGAGTTGTACTATTTTGATAACTACTCGGGTTTGCTATAAACGTTGTTAAATCAGGGTTTCCAGATGCATCTAAAGCTGTATAGTAACTTGTTGTATAATTGGAAGTATCTCCTCCATTAGCGATAATTACTGCTAATAAATCTGACACCTCAAAAAAAGGTAAATCAAAAAACACAAAACCATCAGTACTTCCTACATCCTCGCATTGATTATATACCACGTCATTTATTGGTAACTCCGGACTACTAATAACATTTAACTCTAATTCAACTATTCTATAACAATCTAAAGTAGTTAAATCTGCTCTTGCATAAACTGTTTGATTATTAGCTACTATATTAAAATATGGGCTTGATAATTGTGCTGCTGCAATCCCTTCATTTGCTTCTGCTAAAGTTTCATAATAAGTCACTAAAACATTTGTAGCTCCATTTGTAATTTCATTTAAAGTGACTGAGTTATGTAATGTAAAAAAATAAAACCCATCATTATCATCATCACATTCTGCTAATGGTGTTGGTACACTTGACTCAATAGACATTACCGTAATTGTAAAACTTGTAAATGAAATACAACCTGTAATATCATCTACAGCTCGAACGTATATAGTTTGTATTGATACTGGAGGAGTGGGATTTATATTTAAATAGCCCATATCGTTAATTATAGGATTTATTCCAGAATTTGCATTTATTAAAGTTTCATAAAAGGTAATAGTAATTCCAGTTTGAGCTCCCAATATTCCACTAATATTACTAGTTAAATCATGTGGCATGACACCATCAATAATTGCATCAGTTTCACAAACTGGTGGCATATTCATATTATCATTTATTACCGGAGGTAAAGGATCTGTTAACAGTATATCAATATCTTCTATTGATGTACACCCCACATTTGTAACGGTTATGTTGTTGTATACTCCCGATAGTAATCCAGTAATAGTTCCTACATTTCCAACAACAACCATTGTAGCGGTTTGAGCAACTCCTCCTAAGTTTTCATAATCAATTATATAAGTAGCGTCTGGTAAATTAAATGTAGATAATATAATACTTCCATCTAACCCGTTACAGGTAGTTGGGTTATTTGCTGCTAAAATTGCTAAAATTGAAGGAATGGGGTCAGACAATACAACATCAATATCTTCTACTGATGAACAACTGAAACTAATTATTGTAATATTACTATATGTTCCAGCAGATAAGTTTATAATTGTACCTATATTTCCTATTACAGAAACTGTAGTTGTTTGCACCGTTGCAGTTGCATCTTCGTAATTTACAGTGTAAACTCCATCTATTAAATTGGCTACTGATAATGTAATACTTCCATCTGAAGCATTACACATTGTTGGGTTCCCAATAGCAATTATTGCAATTATTGATGGAATAGGATCGGTTAATATTACATCAATATCTTCAACCGAAGTACAACTTAAATAAGTAACAGTTATGTTATTAAACGTACCTTCACTTAACCCAGAAATTACTCCTACATTTCCTACCACATCAATTGATTCTGTTTGAGGTGTTGCTATAGCATCCTCATAATTGATAGTATAAGTTCCATCGGGTAAATTTGTAGTAGATAATATAATACTTCCATCGGTTCCATCACATGTTGTAGGATTACTCGTAGAAATAATAGCCAAAATTGAAGGCAGAGGATCTGACAAAATTGCATCAATATCTTCTATCGAAATACAACTCAAATATGTTACCGTTATATTATTATATGTCCCTGACGATAAGCCTGAAATAATCCCAACATTTGAAACTACAATTACTGACTCTGTTTGTGGAGTTGCAGTGGCGTCTTCATAATTAATTACATATGTTCCATTAGGTAAATTTGATATTGATAAAGTTATACTACCATCTGTTCCTTCACAAATAGTTGGGTTACTAATTGCAATTATAGCTATTATTGAAGGCAAAGGGTCTGTTAATAATATATCAATATTATCTACTGATGTACAATTATTATATGTTATGGTAATATTATTATACACTCCTTCAAACAAACCTGTTATAATTCCTAAATTACTAGAAATTACAATTGTTTCTGTTTGAGTAGTTATGGTTGCATCTTCATAACTAACAGTATAAGAGCCATCTGGCAAATTAGCTGTTGTTAATGTTATTGTTCCATCTATACCGTCACAAATAGTAGGATTAGATGCTGTATTTATCGTAAGTATAGGAAGTGGTGGATCCGTAATTAAAACATCTACATCTTCCAATGAAGTACAGTTATTGTTAGTCACTGATATATTATTATATGTCCCCGCTAACAGTCCAGAAATTGTTCCTATGTTCCCTACAACAACCATTGTAGTTGTTTGAGAAGTCATAGTAACATCTTCATAATTTATAGTATAACTTCCGTTTGGTAAATTAGTAGTTGAAAGTATAATACTTCCATCATTCCCCAAACATGTTGTAGGATTACTACTAGTATTTAGAGCTAAAATTGGAAGTAAAGGATCTGTTAACACAACATCTATATCTTCTAGTGAAATACAACCAATATTAGTAACCGTCATATTATTATATGTTCCAGCTTGCAATCCAGAAATCATACCAACATTTCCTACTACAGTCACTGTTACTGTTTGAGCAGTTGCAGTTGCATCTTCATAATTAACTGTATAAGTTCCGTCTATTAAATTTAATGTTGTTAACTCTATATTACCTTCATTTCCTGAACAAGTTGTTGGGTTAATTGATGAATTAACTAATAATGATGGGATTATATTTACAATCACAGTTTCAGTATTCGTTAACACAGAATTACATCCATTAATTGTAATATCATTTAATACAATTGTAGTATCTAAAGTTACTCCTGAAACTGTTACGATTCCAGCCCCAACTCCATCAAGTATTATAGGTGATGGAGTTCCCCCATTTATTGCATAAATAATAACTCCATTTGGGGTTCCTGAAATAGTAAATACAGCATCTTGACCAGAACAAACTGGACTAACTGCTGTTAAATTATTCACAGTTGGATTAGAAGTTATTATAACAGTTGCAATATTTGTAAGCACAATACTACAACCACTAATACTCATAGTTGTTAATGCTAAAGTTGTGTTTACAGTTATTCCAGCAACTGTTATTGTTCCGTTACCAGCTCCATCTAATAGTAATGTTGCAACTGCCCCCCCATTTATAGTATATGTTATTGTTGAATTTACTGATCCTACTATATTAAAAACCGCATCTTGCCCTGTACATACAGGGCTAATACTTACTAGACTAGTTACTGCTAAAACTGGATCAATAATTACCGTTGCTGTATTTGAAATTACAGAACTACATCCGTTTAACGAAATATTTGATAACAACATTACTGAATTTGACGTCACTCCTGTAATTGTCACTACACCATTTCCAGCACTATCCAAAGTTATATTTGCTGCAGCTCCACCGTTTATAGTATAAGTTATTAATGAATTAGGCGTTCCTGTTATTGTAAACTCAGCATTTTGACCTGTACATACTGGTGAATTAGTAACTAAATTACTAACTATTGGAACTGGTCTTACTACTACTGTTTCAGTATTTATTAACGCTGTATTACAACCATTTATTGAAATATCACTTAATACTATAATAGTATCGATCAATACTCCTGCTACAGTTAGAATACCATTTCCTGTTCCATTCAAAGTTACAGTCGTAGAAACTCCACCGTTAATTGTATACGTTACAATTGCGTTTGGAGTTCCTAATAAATTAAAAACGGCATCATCTCCTATACAAATTGGAGATGTAGTTAGTAAAGATGTTAAAGTGGGACCAGTAGCACTACTTAATGTAATATTTTCCGGAGTACACCCAGGAGTATTCGTATCAATATTTGTGTAATTACCATCTGACAAACCCGTAATTTGAGCTATTCCTAAAGCATTTGAAATTATAGATACTGATTGAGGTGCTGGGTCATTATAAGTTATTGTGTATATGGTGTTTGGTGATAATAGCGATATTTGAATAATTCCATCGTTTGTTCCACAGTTTGTAGGATCTATTCCCTCAATATATGGGCAACAATCTGTCGACCCAGCTCCTGGTGCACCTATATTAGTTTGTGTAAGTGTGATAAAACCCGCAGCACCATCAAAATTTGTAATTAAGAACATGTAAAATTCCCCCACTTGAGTATTCGGTATCGTTGCCACTTCTGTTGGAGCAGAACTATAACTACAATCAACTGCTGTTCCTGTACAATTATGATCATTTGAACAATCCCCTGTTGTAAAATCAACACATGATGAAGCTACATCTGGAAATGGTCCCCAAACTACATAATCTACATCTAAACCTGTACCTGTACCACCTGGACCAGTTGTTTGAGAAATATCAATTACAATATCACCAGCCAAACCAATTTCTATAAAGTACCAAGAAGGATTCGGTGCTGAACTAAGACAAGTATTAGAAACTATAACTGTTGGCGCATTAAGTACACATGCAGTATCAGGAGTATTCGGAAACTCTAAAGCTCCAGCATCAGCACAAAAAGCTCCTGAACCACCACAAACAGAATTAGCTGGAGCAGTTGATATAGGTCCTGGTAATAGCACACATGAAACATTTGCCTCCCATCCTGATTGATTTAGAGATCTATCTGATTCAAACACAATAGTTATACAACCATCTATTGAATTTGAAGTATATGTTGTAACATCACATGTAGTATCCTCAGTAATTGCTCCCAAAAAATCTCCCGAAGTATCTGATCCATTGTATATAACTAGGAAATCTCGTAAACCACCCTCAATATTAAATGTTGTAAAATCTAACTGCACATAGATACCTGCTACATCCGGACAGATAGTTATTTCATAATTTTCATCATCACCATAATTTCCTCCTAAACCTCCTGAATCAACAAATATATCGGAACATGTATTTACCGTTCCTCCTGTTGCAATATTAATTTGTCCTTCTACAGAAATAGAGAAAAACAATAATATTATGAATAGTAATTTTTTCATCTTATTAAGTAGGTAAAAAATTAATTCATGGGCTTAATCGATATAATATAATTTGTATGCCCAACTCTATACATTTCTTTGGATTTTGAACTTAATGGGAATTTATATTTTAAGGGATTAAATGTTCGAGGATTATAATTTCGATCTAACACTAAACTTTTATTATATTTATTATTTAAGCCTAAATCTGAAACTTGCTTGAATTTTTTTCCTGAATATTGTGGGCTATATTCAACAGAAAATTGTTTGTTAAAGAAATCAGTTATTAGTTTCATCCTTTTTGAACGTGGATTAAAAACTAAATGAGTAGCTTGATCCTGAAAAACTTCTATAATAAAATCATTAATTTCTCGCTCAGTAAAAGTTGTTTTGAGTTTGACTTGGGAGAAAGACAGCGTCGCAAATAAAAATATAAAAGCAATAATTATAAATTGAAAATATATTTTTGGAAATTTGGCGTTACTCATCTCAATTATCTATTTTCCGAATCTTATTAGAAATAAAAATCCGACACAATTAATAAATACTTGAAGAATAAAACGTAAGTAGCTGAATATAAGTATAAATATACGGTTTTTAACAACCAAAAACAATTAATAAGTTACTCTTAACTCATTAATTGTTTTTAAATTATTTCCTTAAAAAAAACCAATAACCTGTAAAATACCTTCAATATTTTTAACTATTAAGCTATTAGGATAGAGATAATTTATTTGAAAACATATTTACTTTTGCCCAACTACTTAATTTGTAAGTTTTAGTATCTTTGCAGACTTAATCTATACTCAAACAAATTGAGTAATAAATTAAATTACAATACTGTGAAAGAAATTGACGAAATTGGTGATAACCATATAGGAACATCCTTTGACACACCTTTAAGAGATGATGCTTTTGATTTAGATGATAATTCAAAAATTGAAGCCATTAAAAAAGATGTTGCAAGTATTATGCAAACCTTAGGTTTGGATCTAACTGATGATAGTTTAAAAGGAACTCCTAATAGAGTAGCAAAAATGTTTGTTACTGAAATTTTTGGAGGATTACACCCTGACAATAAACCAAAAGCTTCAACGTTTGACAACAAATATAAGTATGGGGAAATGTTAGTAGAAAAAAACATTACCTTATATTCTACTTGTGAACATCATTTATTACCTATTGTGGGTAGAGCACATGTTGCCTATATTTCTAAAGGAAAAGTAATTGGCCTTTCTAAAATGAATAGAATTGTTGATTATTTTGCAAAACGTCCTCAAGTTCAAGAACGCTTAACAATTCAGGTAGTACGTGAATTACAAAAAGCTTTAGGAACTGACGATGTTGCCTGTGTTATAGATGCAAAACATTTATGTGTAAACTCAAGAGGGATAAGAGATATTGAAAGTAGTACCGTAACTTCAGAATTCGGAGGTGCTTTTAAAGAAGATAACGTAAGAAGAGAATTTTTAGATTATATAAAATTAGACACACAATTCTAAGTCACTAGTGACCTTAATTATCTAATTTTTACAAAACGAAATACAATGAGCACATATAATAATCAACAAATAAGAATCCAAAATACCTTAACAGGTAAAAAAGAATTGTTTAAACCCATCGTTGATGGTTTTGTTGGTATGTATGTTTGTGGACCTACTGTTTATAGTAACGTTCATTTAGGAAATGTCAGAACTTTTATGAGTTTTGATATGATTTATCGCTATTTATTACACTTAGGATATAAAGTACGTTATGTAAGAAACATTACTGATGCTGGTCATTTAACTGATGATGATGCTGAAGATAAAATTTCTACTAAAGCAAGATTAGAAAAATTAGAACCAATGGAAATTGTACAGAAATACACTGTAGATTTTCATGAGATTTTAAGAAGATACAATTTTTTAGCACCAAGTATTGAACCTACTGCAACAGGACATATTGTTGAACAAATTGAAGCAATTCAAAAAATAATTGATAATGGTTTAGCATATATTGCTAACGGATCGGTTTATTTTGATGTCTTAAAATATAACGAAACAAATAATTACGGAATTCTTTCAAAAAGAGTAATTGAAGATGCAATAGAAAATACTAGAGCATTGGACGGTCAATCTGATAAGAAGAACCCACAAGATTTCGCATTATGGAAACGTGCAGAACCAGAACACATACAACGATGGAATTCTCCATGGTCAGAAGGTTTCCCTGGATGGCATTTAGAATGTACCGTTATGAGTACAAAATACCTTGGAGAACAATTTGATATTCACGGAGGTGGAATGGATTTAAAATTTCCTCATCATGAATGTGAAATTGCACAAGCTGAAGCATGTAATCATAAAGCTCCTGTTAATTATTGGATGCATACCAATATGCTAAACTTGAATGGTAAAAAGATGTCGAAGTCTACTGGAAATCATCTTTTACCACAAGAGATTTATTCTGGCGATAATAATGTGTTATCAAAAGCGTTTTCACCAAGTGTTACTCGTTTTTTCAATATGCAAGCACATTATTCAAGTATTTTAGATTTATCTAATGATGCTTTATTAGCTTCTGAAAAAGGGCATAAGAGATTAATGGACGCTATTGATTTATTAGAAAAAATTAAAACTGGAGAAACTTCTAGCTTTAATGTAGAATCATGGAAACAGAAATGTTATGATGCTATGAATGATGACTTCAATACGCCTATTTTAATTGCTAATTTATTTGACGCAGTAAAATTCATTAATCAAATAAATGATAATAAAGCGACAATATCAAGTGACGATTTAACTCTTTTAAAAACCACATTAAATGCATTTGCATTTGACATTTTAGGTTTAATGAACGAAGCTACAGCTGATAATAACTCTGATACTTTATCAGGAACTATTGAATTATTAATTAAACTAAGAGCAGAAGCAAAAGCAAACAAAGAATATGCTTTGTCTGATCAAATTAGAAATGAACTAATTACTTTAGGAGTACAATTAAAAGACGGAAGAGAAGGTACAACATTCTCTTTAAATTAGCCTTAATAAGGCTTTAAGAAAAGTAATACTCAAAGTCATATTGAGCCAGTCGAAATATTCTATGGTATTGATAACCAATAAAACTTCGACAAGCTCAGTTTGACTACCACTAATTTATTAGACTTTTTAGAAAGTATCTTTTTTTATGCTAAAAAAAATAGCTACATATCCATTCATTTTATTAATTCGGTTTTACCAAGCCGCAATATCCCCGTATACGCCTGCGGCTTGTCGCTTCTCTCCTACTTGTTCTAGTTATTCATTAGAAGCTTTACAAATACATGGATTACTTAAAGGATCTTGGTTAGCCATAAAACGTATTGGAAAATGTCACCCTTGGGGTAGTTCTGGCTATGACCCGGTACCCAAAAAGGAGGAATAATATTCAATACTAAATAAGTTACTTGTATCATAATACTTGCTATTTCAAATTAGTATATTCGTACTATGGAAATCGCTATTGTCATCTTAAACTGGAACGGTAAAAAATTACTTGAACAATTCTTACCTTCCGTTGTTTCTTACTCTAAAGGGGCTACAATTTATGTGGCAGATAATGCTTCTACTGATAATTCAATTTCTTTTGTAAAAGATAATTATCCTGAAATCACTATTATACAAAACAATCAAAATGGAGGTTACGCTAAAGGATATAATGATGCGCTATCTCAAATTAAAACTGATGTTTTTTGTCTATTAAATTCAGATATTGAAGTTACCGAAAATTGGTTACAACCAATCATAAAACAATTTGAAAGCGATACTGAAGTTGCTGCAATTCAACCAAAAATACTAGACTACAAAGACAAATCTAAATTTGAATATGCCGGAGCTGGTGGTGGTTTTATTGATAAATACGGATATCCATATTGTAGAGGAAGAATTTTTGATACTTTAGAATCCGACACAAATCAGTATAATGATACTATTAATATCTTCTGGGCTTCTGGGGCATGCTTCTTCATAAAAAGTGATGTGTTTCATAGCTTAAATGGATTTGATGAAGACTATTTTGCTCATCAAGAAGAAATAGATTTATGTTGGAGAATTCAAAATAATGGGCATCAAATTAAATATGTAGGAACATCTACAATATATCATGTTGGAGGAGCTACACTAACTACGCAAAACCCTAAGAAAACTTTTTTAAATTTCAGAAACTCTCTATTTAACCTTGTTAAAAACAGTCCGAAAAACAAAGGATTTGAATTAATTTTCATCCGCTTATGCTTAGATGGCTTAGCAGGAATAAAATATGCTTTAGAATTAAAACCACTACATACTTTAGCAATCATTAAAGCACATTTTAGCTTTTACTTACATCTATCTAAAATGCTCAAAAAGCGAAGTCAAACTGCTCAAAAGACCAATTACTTTCAAACCAAAAGTATTGTTTGGGATTACTATATATCAAACAAAAAGCGCATTCACTATAAATGAACACGCTTTTTTTAAGATAAATTAGGGGTTAATTAATTTATCTCGATACTGTACCCGTTAATTGCATCACTGGTCCGTTACCCATAGCAATAGCAGTATGATCAGTAGCCGATGTAGGCACCATATGAGCTAAAGGTTTTAAGGTAAAAGGACTTGAACTATTATCTGGAAATGGCTCAACAGAAACCACTATCGTCATTCCTTTTAAATCTGTAGGAAAAGTCAAACCTGTTGGTGCATTTTGAATATAATCTTCTCCTGGATATCCAGGTCCATTACCCATACTTCCTTTAAAAGGTGATGTCGCAGCGTTATCATCTGCCATAGTAGCATCTGTAAATGTTCCTGTTGAAACTGGTGTTCCGTTAATTACCGCCCAACCTTCATACTTCCATCCAGGAGCTAAAGTTGGTAACGTTAATCCAGTAACTGCAGAACCTGAAGAGTTATCCAAAAACCAAACTCCACTAAATTCATTGTTATTCATACCATCAGTTGGTGTAGCTAAAATATAAGTTCCTGCCGCAGAAGAAAAATCTGCTACAACATTAGAGTTTACACTAGCATTATTCCCTGAGAAATCACCTGCTAATATTTTTGTGTTAGATGGTGCAGGATCGGTATCTACTGTTGGTTCAATAGTTAATACAAATTTAGTAGCAGCAGCTAATTGATCTGTATTTGCACTAAAAGTAGTTTGAGAAGGTACACCAGAATCATTTACTGTGAACAGTCCAGTAGAAACAGGCGCTCCGTTTACAATAATCCAACCTTCATATTTAAAATCAGCTCCTAAATTTTCTAACCCAGTTAAATTAACCGTTAGTGTAGAATTAACAGGAGATATTGGTGCTAAAATTGCATCATCGTCATTTGCACAAGAAGCTGCTAATAATCCGATAGCTAGGGCTCCTAAAAGTTTTATATTTTTCATCTTTATAATTGTATTTAAGTATTATAACTACAAAGATATAGACTACTTTAAACCTAATATGTTAGCTAGCTAACACTAACTTGCATTTTTAAAAATAGTTATTGTTTTCCTATCAAAATCAACTATTTTATCTTCCTTTAATTCGTTTAATATGGTATTTAATGTTGGACGGGATGTTCCGATCAATGAAGCGATGTCTTTTTGTGTATATGGATGCACTATAATATGGTTTCCTGTTTTTTCGCAATCATATCCGTATTCTTCACATAATTCCTGTAAAAACTCTAGTAAACGTGTTTTTGCATCTTTAAATAACAGTATTTGTAATCTACGTTCTAACTTTTTAAAACGATACCCTAAAAATTTATATATTTTTAAACTAAAGGTTTTATTACCACGCATCAAATCATGCATTGTATCAACTCCTATTGGACAAATACTTGTTTTAGAATCTATGGATTGGGCAAATTCATTTCTGACATCCTCCCCTAGTATAGCTTTTTCTCCAAATAATTCTCCTTTAGATAAAATTGTTTTAACTACTTCTTTTCCATCCTCAGCATAGTAACCAATTTTTACTTTCCCACTTTCAATTAAGTAGATTTTATTTGCAGCATCATCTTCGAAATAGATATAATCATTTTTAAGATATGCATCAAAATTATGACAGGATTTATATTCTTTAAACTTATGTGGACAAAGTAAATTAAAGAGGTTTACATCGTCAAAAAACCAAAGTGAATTCATAAAATACTATGTTTAGAATAGTTAGTAAACTTTGTGTCGGTTTCTATTCTAATTTCTTACACTTTAACGCATAAAAAAGCGTTAGATATTTCTAACGCCTTTTACAATATTATTATAAAAAAACTTAACTAATTAAGCGTTTTGCTTTTTAATTAAGTTTAATGCAGAACCTTCATTATACCAATCAATTTGACCTTGGTTATACGTATGGTTAGCAACAATCATATCTTTACTTCCATCAGTATGAATAGCTTCAATAGTTAAGGGCTTACCGGGAGCGAATGAATTTAAATCTGTAAAGTTGAACGTATCATCTTCTTGAATTAAATCGTAATCAGCTTCATTAGCAAACGTTAATCCTAACATCCCTTGTTTTTTCAAGTTTGTTTCATGAATACGTGCAAAAGACTTTACAATAACTGCAGCTACACCTAAATGACGTGGCTCCATTGCAGCGTGTTCTCTTGAAGAACCTTCACCATAATTATGATCCCCAACAACAATTGTGTTTATCCCTGCAGCTTTATATTTACGAGCAACATCTGGTACTCCACCAAACTCACCATCTAATTGATTTTTAATAAAGTTTGTCTTTTTACCAAAAGCATTTACCGCTCCAATTAAACAATTGTTAGAAATGTTATCTAAGTGTCCTCTATAACGTAACCATGGTCCTGCCATAGAAATGTGATCCGTAGTACACTTACCGTATGCTTTTATCAACAATTTAGCACCGTAAATTTTGTTTCCTAATGGTGTAAATGGCACTAATAATTGTAATCTTTCAGAGTCACTAGCAACAGTAACATTTACTCCGCTACCATCAGCTGTTGGTGCTAAATACCCATCGTCTTTTACTTCAAAACCTTTAGGAGGTAATTCCCACCCGGTTGGTTCGTCTAACATAACTTCCTGACCGTCCTTGTTAATTAATTTATCTGTCATTGGATTAAAATCTAAACGACCTGCAATTGCAATTGCTGCAGTTATTTCCGGAGAAGCAACAAATGCGTGTGTGTTTGGGTTACCATCTGCACGCTTAGCAAAGTTTCTATTAAAAGAATGTACAATACTGTTTTTAGGTGCATTTTTAGGATCACTATACCTAGCCCATTGACCAATACAAGGTCCACAAGCATTAGTAAATATTTTAGCGTCTAATTTTTCAAATATTCCTAAAATACCGTCGCGATCTGCCGTGTAACGTACTTTCTCTGAACCAGGGTTAATACCAAGTTCTGATTTCATTTTTAAACCTTTATCGATTGCTTGCTGTGCAATTGAAGCTGCACGAGATAAATCTTCATAAGAAGAGTTCGTACAAGACCCTATTAATCCCCATTCTACTTTTAATGGCCAATCGTTTTTATTAGCTTTAACAGTCATATCACTACCAACTTTTGTAGATAAGTCCGGTGTAAATGGTCCGTTCAATAACGGGCTTAATTCTGATAAGTTAATTTCAATAACTTGATCAAAATATTGATCTGGGTTAGCATACACTTCTGCATCTCCAGTTAAATGCTCTGCAATTTCATTGGCAGCATCTGCAACATCACTTCTATCTGTAGCACGTAAATAACGCTCCATAGACTCATCATATCCGAAAGTAGAAGTTGTAGCTCCTATTTCAGCTCCCATGTTACAAATTGTTCCTTTTCCTGTACAAGACATTCCTATAGCTCCTTCACCGAAATACTCTACGATAGCTCCTGTACCTCCTTTAGCAGAAACTATACCAGCTACTTTTAAAATAACATCTTTAGGTGCTGTCCAACCCGATAATTTACCTGTTAATTTAACACCAATTAATTTCGGAAATTTTAATTCCCAAGCCATTCCTGCCATTACATCAACAGCATCAGCACCACCAACACCAATAGCAACCATACCTAATCCACCTGCATTTACAGTATGTGAATCAGTACCAATCATCATTCCTCCAGGGAAAGCATAATTTTCTAATACTACTTGGTGAATAATTCCTGCTCCTGGTTTCCAGAATCCAATTCCGTATTTATTAGAAACCGACTCTAAGAAGTTAAATACTTCATTAGAATTATTTAAAGCATATTGTAAATCTTCCGAAGCACCTACTCTAGCTTGAATTAAGTGATCACAATGTACTGTAGTTGGAACTGCAACTTGCTTTTTTCCTGCTTGCATAAATTGCAATAAAGCCATTTGTGCAGTTGCATCTTGACAAGCAATTCTATCTGGAGCAAAATCAACATAATCCTTCCCTCTAGTAAAAGCTTTAGTTGATTCACCATCCCAAAGGTGTGTGTATAAAATTTTCTCTGCAAGTGTTAAAGGCTTACCTGTTAATTCTCTAGCAGCAGTTACGCGTTCTTCGAATTTACTGTAAACTCCTTTAATCATATCAATATCAAATGCCATTGGTTTATAGTTTTTGTTTAGTGTTACCCAAGGTACAAAAATAAAAACACTGAAAAAAATATGCTAATCAATGTTTAAAGCCCAAGAACAATATACCAACAGCGCCATTTACATAATTTATCAAACAAAAAAATCCCGAGTATAAGACTCGGGATTTTAATTATGATTTAACTAATCTAATTGATTATTTAACTAATTGCTTTTGAGATGGCTTAAAGCTAGTTAACATAATACCGTCAACAGCAGTTTCATACTCTTCCATAGTTGGAGTTCTTCCTAAAATTGTAGACAATACTACTACAGGTGTAGATGATAATAAAGATTCTCCTTTTTTCTCTCCAGAATCTTTAACAACTCTCCCTTGGAATAAACGTGTTGAAGTAGCCATTACAGTATCACCTGCCTCAGCTTTTTCTTGGTTACCCATACATAAGTTACAACCAGGACGCTCTAAGTACAACATGTTTTCATATTTAGTACGTGCTAAACCTTTTGGTGCATCATCATCAAATACAAAACCAGAGTATTTCTCTAACACATCCCAGTCACCTTCAGCTTTTAACTCATCAACAATATTATATGTTGGAGGAGCTACAACTAACGGAGCTTTAAACTCAACTTTACCGTGTTGTGCTTCAATATTTTTAAGCATTTGGGCTAAGATTTGCATATCTCCTTTGTGAACCATACAAGATCCTACAAAACCTAAATCTACTTTTTTAGTACCACCATAGTATGATAATGGTCTAATATTATCGTGTGTGTATCTTTTAGAAACATCATCATTATTAACATCTGGGTCAGCAATCATTGGTTCAGCAATTTCATCTAAATCAATTACAACTTCAGCATAATAATTAGCATTAGCATCTGGTCTTAAAGCTGTTTTTTCTCCAGAATTAATTTCTTGAATTCTAGCATTTGCTTTATCCAACAAACCTTGAAGAACTTGCTTTGCGTTATCCATACCTTTATCAATCATGATTTGGATACGAGATTTAGCAATTTCTAATGATTCGATTAACGTTTCATCTTCTGAAATACAAATAGAAGCTTTAGCTTTCATCTCTGCAGTCCAATCCGTAAATGTAAAAGATTGGTCAGATGTTAATGTACCAATATGAACCTCTATGATTTTTCCTTGGAATACGTTTTCTCCTTTAAATTGCTTTAACATTTGTTGTTGAGTAGCATGAACTACATCACGGAAGTCCATATAACTTCTCATTTCACCTTTAAAAGTAACTTTTACAGATTCAGGAATCGGCATACTCGCTTCTCCTGTAGCTAAAGCCAAAGCAACTGTACCAGAATCTGCCCCAAAAGCAACTCCTTTCGACATTCTTGTATGAGAATCCCCACCAATAGTAATAGCCCAATCATCAATAACTAAATCGTTAAGCACTTTATGAATAACATCAGTCATTGCATGGTACTTCCCTTTAGGATCACGAGCAGTAATTAGTCCGAAATCATTCATGAAGTTCATTAATCTTGGGATATTTGCCTTAGACTTATCATCCCAAACTGAAGCAGTATGACATCCTGATTGATAAGCACCATCAACAATTGGAGAGATAACTGTAGCAGCCATCATTTCTAATTCCTGAGAAGTCATTAATCCTGTAGTATCCTGAGAACCTACAATGTTTACTTCAACTCTTACATCAGAACCCGCATGTAATGTTTTACCAGGTGTTGTTCCTACCGCATTTTTATTAAATATTTTTTCAACTGCAGTTAATCCTTGTCCTTCAAAAGAAATTTCTTTAGAAGTTGCATATACTTGAGGAGCATCTATACCTAAAAGCTTCGCTGCAAATGATTGTAATTTTTTACCAAAAACAACAGCATAAGATCCTTTTGCTTTAATAAACTCTTTCTTTTGTGGAGTTAATGCTGTAGAAATATCTTTCAATTCCTTTTCACCATTATAAAGTTTTTTAGTTTTAGTATTTATCGTAAGAACAGTTCCTGTTTCAACAGAATATTCTTCTTTTAAAACTGCATCACCTTCTTTATCAACAACTGTGTTTCCGTCAGCATCTTTTTGCTTAACCCAGTTTTTTAAATCAATACCAATACCTCCTGTTACACTAACTGTAGTTAAGAAAATTGGAGAAATTCCATTTGTTCCAGCAATTACTGGCGCAATGTTAATAAATGGCACATACGGGCTAGATTTAATCCCTGTCCATAATGCTACGTTGTTTACACCTGACATTCTAGATGAACCAACTCCCATTGTTCCTTTATCAGCAATTAACATTACTCGTTTACCTGGGTGCTTTTCTTGTAAAGCAAGTAATTCATTTTGCATGTCTTTATTGTGTTCAAATAAACACTGACCATGTAATTCTCTATCTGATCTAGAGTGTGCATCACCACCTGGAGATAATAAATCGGTAGAAATATCACCAATACCAGCAATAAATGTAACTACTTCAATCTCTTCTTCAATTTCTGGTAGTTTTGTAAAGAATTCTGCTTTTGAATAACTCTCTATAATATCTTTTGCTACTTCACTTCCGCTTTTAAATGCTTCTGTTAAGCGATCTGTATCAGCTTCATAAAGGAAAACTTGCGTCTTTAAAACTTTAGTAGCTTGACCTGCAATTGTAGTATCATTTCCTAAAGCTAAATCAAGTAAAACCTCAATAGAAGGCCCACCTTTCATATGTGATAACTGTTCAAAAGCAAATTCAGTAGAAATCTCTTTTACAATAGATTCTCCAAGAATAATCTCTTTTAAGAATTTAGCTTTTACTCCTGCAGCACTAGTTGTACCAGGTAAAACATTATAGATAAAAAAGTTAAGAGAATCTTCACGATACTCGTTATCTAAATCTTTAATTTGCGTAATAATTTCGCTTAGCAATTCCGCACCATCAACTGGTTTTGGATGAAGCCCTTGACTTTTTCGCTCTTCGATTTCTTTTATGTAATCTTTATAAATATTCATAATTTTTTTTTTAAATATTAAAGGCTTATTAGTTAATACTATAGCTGCAGTAATGCGTTTTTAGAATTTACTATAAAAATCTTTTGATTGTGTGAAATTCAAAAGCTACACCTCTATTTTTTAGTTAAATTATTATTTGAAGTGTCGCGAAATTACGAAAAATATAGGGTATTTAGTAGATATTCAGGCTATAAAGACTTTTGTCGAATTATTTTTATTAAGTAGATACATTTGATGTGTTTTTTTCATTAAATAAGAAAAAACATCGCATTAAAATTAACAAATCCTCAATTAGATTTTACTAAACCTTTAAAAAGCTTCTTATCTCTTAAGTCTGTAATAGGTTTTTCATAATATTTATATACCATGCTCGATAATATATAGGTGATACTTAAATATACTAGTACACATATTATTTTTTGATAAAAATTTAATTCCTCAAAAGGGTAAATTAATTGCATTACGTACAAAATAAAGGTATAGTGTAATAAATACATAGCATAAGAATACACACTTATTTTTAGTACCATATTTTGTAATTTTATATGAGGCCTTCTCATGTAATATAAGAATGGTAAAAACAATGCTATTGCAATTGTATTCAGGGGTAAATACAGTACATTTAGATAAAAATGATGTGTTTTAAACACTAAACCTATTGGGAGAATAAAATTCAAAACAGCTAATAAAACAATACCTAATAAAAATAATTTGTATCTAAACTCTTTAAAAAAACTTCTCTTATAATAAAAAATGTATACCAAAATGAACCCGTAGTAAATAGCATCTAATCTATAAACAACTAGTGCTTTCAAATTTAAATTCCAAAATTGCAAAGAAGTCGGCACATCAATATGATGTTTATAATAAATTAATTTGGTAAGCGTGAAAATTAAAATTAAAAAAACAGTGCTCCACAAGAACATTCTCTGCTTATTTTTAATAAATATATTTCCTATAAACAAGGCTATGGGCGCCAATATATATGCATACTCTTCAATTGATAAACTCCATGATTCCGGAAAAAACAAAAGATGTTCTGAAGAAAAATTCTGAAGAAAAATAAAATACACCCACAAATTATCGGGCATAACATAACCTATATAATACCCTACACCGATATTTACAAGCAAGATTAAAAAATATAATGGCAAGGTTCTAAACCATCTTCTAATCCAAAAATATGTGATATCTGAGATTGAAAAATTAGTTGAATTTATAATCTTTAAAAGTATACTCCCTATCAAAAAACCACTTAAAACAAAAAATATTTCTACTCCTTGAAAACCTACTAATTGTAATAACCCTGATAATACATTATTGTTTTCTGGGAAAATATAAGATGCATGAGATACTAACACCATAATTATAGCTATTGCTCTCATCAAATCTAAACCATATATTCTTGTAGACTTACTTTCCATTAATAAAATTCCAAGTGAGTATTTGGTTCATCTAAATGCTGGTCAATATATGCTTTTAATTTTTTGTATACTCTCATTTCTGGATAAACCATTACCTTAATAGTATATGCAGACCATTCGTTAAAATCAATATAATAAGCTCCTTGGTATTCTTTAACAACATTTTGAATATGCTCTGGTAACTGTTGGGTTTGACGTTGATTTTCAAAATGAATTCTACAATATTTTGGTTTACCCGAAAAATAACTAAACGCCAATATGTGATCATAAAAACCGAACAAATTACTCAAAGGGAGCAATATAGTAATGAAATAAATTACAATTATTTTGTAATTATCAAACGTAAACAATTGATTAGTTGTGATTTTGCTTTTATAAAAAACTAAAAACAGTGTTGACACATTAAATACCGTTAATGGCATAACTGCATAGCCAAAATCAGCTTTTAAAAAAGTAACAATAATCATAAGGTGCATTATTGTAATCAACCAAATCCCTATTTTTCTAGTTTTTATAAACAATAGCATCAATCCAAAACCAGCTTCTAAAAATGGAATCGCATAAGTAAAACAAACCCTCATCCAATAGGGAACAAACGGAATTCGTTTATTTAATCCGTGTAACCATTTTTCAAAAAATATATCATTGTATTTGTGTGCTCCACTCCAAAAATAAGTGCCGATAAAAATCCATAATAAGCATTTATTAGCAGTAATGTTTTTACCATTAAAAATACTTAATGCAAAAACAACAAAAATTATTTCGAAAAAAAAAGGTTGCAATCTATTTTGGTCTAACAAACACCAATACAAATAAATTAATATAACCGGCGCAGATACAATCCATTTAGGTTTTATCACAAAAAACAGGAAAGAGCTTATAAAAACACCTATTAACACAAAATCTATACTTTTATTTGGTACAGGAATTCCATCAAAAATAGAGGCCAGAGGAAAATTTCTTTCTGAAAACCACAAACTCCAAGACATTAACATTGTAGAAATAAAAGCAACAAAAGCTAACAATCGTATTACTGCTAGATTATCCTTTTTAAAAAATTGAAGCATATAGGGATTACCTTTTTTTAGCATATAAAAGTAAAAAAAACTTTGAAAAAAGTAGTACTTTTGAGTTATAAAATATTTTGTTTTGAAAAAATGTTATAAAATTATCTTTATTGTATTTTGTTCACTAATCGTTTTTGGAACAATATATTACATTTCATTATCCAATAGGCATCAAGCAATAATTAAAACTCGGTTATTACACTCACTACATATAATCGATCCTGATTGGTCAAAAAATACAACTGCAGAAAACATACAACTTACATCTCCTTCTTTTTTAATAGATAATATTTACAAATCTATGGAAGGCCCCAAAGCAAGTACCTTCTTTACATTAGCACCCGAAAAAGATGAATTAAACTGGATGACAGGCTATGCTGTAAAGGCATTAAACCCTATAACTAACAAACAACTTTCTAATGATTTGGTATGTCATTTTAATATTGATTATCAAGATCAAGAACATCACGGCAAATGGAATTTATTAGAACGTGTAAACAAACAATATCCAAGGCTACTATCATTATCACACGGAATTGAAAGTATCAAATTCCCTGAAGGATTTGGTTACCCTTTTTTTAGTAATGAAAAATTCTTTATCACCACCCAAGCATTAAATCATAATATTACTGATTCTATATTTAATATAAAACATGATATTAAGATAACATATACCGCAAAAAAAACATTGAAACCATTATATCCAAAAACCATTTATATGATGCTTCCTTTTGATATGGATGTCATTGATAAACCATTCAATCAAATTCCAGAAAACTCTTGTATTCCTGTAGAGACAAAAAATCATACCTATTTTAATAAAGCTGGAGGAACATTATCTGGCCATTGGAAGGTTTTTAAGGAAGAAAAGAAATACACTTATGATGCTACAGAACAATTCGCTATCAAGGATACAGTTACAGTTCATAAAATAGTACCGCATTTACACCCTTTTGCCAAGAAGTTTACTTTAATAGACAAAACTAATAATTCTATACTATACAGCTGTGATGTAGAAAATCATGAGAATAAAATTGGCTTAGCTAGCACTCCTGGTTTATCTAGCGAAAAAGGAATTGTTATGTATCCTACACATCAATATGAACTTGAATTAATTACTAATAATATATTAGATGAACCACAAGATATGATGGCTAGTCTGTTTTTGTTTTTTTATGATAAAGAATTAGATATAAAAATAAAAAAATACAATCATGAAAACTAATACCATCACATTACTCATTTTGATGCTGTTTGTTTCATGCACAAAAGAAAAAAAACTACCTATATTAAATAATTATATTGATGATAATGGAGTTAGTAAAAACTACTTAATAAATGATTACCACTTTACGACTCAGTTAGGTAAAGAATTTACTGTAGAAAACACTAAGAACAAAGTATACATAGCTAATTTCTTTTTTACAAAATGCTCATCAATTTGCCCACCGATGCGTAAAAAATTAATTGATATTGCAACAACTATAGAAAATGAAAATTTTATATTAATATCTTATACCATAGACACCAAAAATGATTCTGTTTCTGTTTTGGGCAAATATTCCGATGGAACTTTTATATCAAAAGACAAATGGTTTTTTTTAAAAGGATCACCTGAAGAACTAGCGTCAATTTCCAAAAAATTTAGGACAAGTTTTACTAAATATGAAAAATCAAATGATTTTTACCATTCTAGCTATGTTGCTTTAGTAGATACTAAACAACAAATAAGAGGTTTTTATGATATTTTAAACAATGAAGCTGTTACGCTATTAAAAGAAGATATTAATTTACTATTAAAGGAGTAGTTAAAATAATCCTTTAATAATATCGTCCTTAGTAATACGCTCCGCTTCTGCTTTATAATTTTTAATAATTCTATGACGCAGTACGCCTAGAGCGACAGCTTGAACATTTTCTATATCTGGAGAAAATTTCCCTTGTAGTGCTGCATCTGCTTTAGCTGCTAGTATTAAATTTTGAGAAGCTCTTGGACCTGCTCCCCAATCAATGTATTGTTTTACTTGTTCTGGAGCAGCTTCACTTCCAGGACGGGTTTTACCAACCAACCTTACTGCATATTCAACAACATTATCTGCAACTGGAATTCTTCGTACTAACCTTTGAATATCAATAATCTCTTTAGCATCTAAAAGCTTATTAACTTGCACTGAAACATCCGAAGTTGTATTTTTAACTACATTCACCTCTTCATCAAAAGTTGGGTATGTTAACTCAACAGCAAACATAAACCGGTCTAACTGCGCTTCTGGTAAAGGATACGTTCCTTCTTGTTCTATTGGGTTTTGAGTTGCCAAAACAAAATATGGCAATTCTAATTGATAACGATTACCAGCAACAGTAACTGATTTTTCTTGCATTGCTTCTAATAACGCTGCTTGAGTTTTTGGGGGCGTTCTGTTAATCTCATCTGCTAAAATAATGTTTCCAAAAATTGGTCCTTTAACAAACTTGAATTCCCTATTATTATCCAATACTTCACTCCCTAAAATATCAGAGGGCATTAAATCTGGCGTAAATTGTATACGTTTAAAATCTAGTCCTAAAGTTTGGGCTAGGGTATTCACCATAAGTGTTTTTGCTAGACCAGGAACACCTACTAACAGTACATGACCTCCAGAAAAAATAGCTAATAATATCTGATCAATAACAGCATCTTGTCCAACAATAACTTTAGCAATTTCTTGCTTAAGTTGTTTGTGTTTTTCTACAAGTAGATTTATCGCTGTTACATCTGACATATATTATTTTTTTAACCAATTATTAGTGTACTCACAATCTCTATATTCCCCAGTGATTTTAATGTAGGTATCTTTAATTTTTTCTTCTTGCCATTCAGCTACTGCTCTAATTTGCTTTTCTTTTAAAGCTAATTCTTTAATTTTCAAGAAATCTTTCCCGTATTCAGCTACATGTTCTTCCTTTTTGTCACTAACCATTAATAACTTGTAAAAAGCTTTTCCTGATCTATCGTATTCTAACACAGGGTTAGATACTATTCCTTCTTGAAGATTAATTACTTGAGAATATAATGATGGATCCATTTTTGTTAATTCAAAATTATGATCATAAGTTTCAGGGTTTCTTAATTTCCCTCCATCAAACTTTGTTTCTTTTTCATCAGAAAATTCTAAAGCAGCTTTTTGGAATGTTATTTCTTTATCAATAATTCTTTTTCTGATTGTATCTGCTAATTTTTTAGCTTCTTCTAAGTTAACGTTAGAAATATTTGGCCTTAATAATATATGACGTACATCTACTTCCTGCCCTCTAACTTGATCAACCATTAAAATATGATATCCATGATCTGATTTAAATGGCTCAGAAATTTCCCCAGCTTCTAAACTGAAAGCAGCTTCTCTAAACTCTTTTACAAACCTTGGTTTTTTACGGTGAATTGTATACTTCCCTCCTGTTGGTCTAGACCCTTCATCTTTAGAGTATAAAACGGCTTTAGAGGCAAAACTTGCTCCGTTCTCTAACACATCAGCCTTGAATTGTTTTAACTGATCAATTACTTTATCAATTTCTGCTTGTGGAGTTTTTGGCTTAATTACAATTTGTGATACTTTTAATTCAGCTCCAAAAGTAGGACGATCCTCATTAGGTATTTCGTTAAAAAACGAATACACTTCTTCAGGACTCACCTCTACTTCTTCAACAATTTTTCTTGTCATTTGACCAGCAAGCTTGTTTGTTTTTATTAAGTCAAATAACTCTTTTCTAAAAGCAACTTCATCATCCTTTTTATAGAACTTCAAGACTTTTTCCATGTCACCTCCTACTTGAGATTTCATATAGTTTATTTGCTGATTAACAGTACTTTCAACCTCATCATTGGAAACTGTTATACTGTCTTGAATAGCATGATGAGCATATAATTTATCTTCAAGTAATTTACCCATGACATTACATCGTGTAAAATCTTCAGTAGATACTCCTTGACTTTTTAATTCTACAAACATTTTATCAACGTCAGAATCTAACACAACATATTCCCCAACAACTGCAGCAACACCATCAATTTTTACTTTTTTCTCTTGTGCAGAAACACATGTGGTAAAAACTAATAATATAGCTAAACTATTAATTGTAAATTTCAAATTCTTTATTCTGTATTGCATCTTTTCTAACATCAATTTCTAATTGCTTAATCAGCTTTAATTTCCTTTTATTAAGAATAATTTGTTCTAAAGTTTGTTCCACATATTTTTGTGGCGCCTGTTCATTTCTTTTTAACAAATCATTTACTCGCACCAAATATACTCTTATTGAATCTTCAAATTGTAAAAAATTAGATTTTTTTAACAGTTGTATATTCTTTGGTGTATTTATTATTGGCAATGTTTTAAGAACAAGTGATTTCTTTATCCATAAAGAATCGTTTAACATGAAAGAATTAAATTGTATCGAAAGAGAATCTAACACAACTTTATCATCATCATCAAAGCGTTTAAACTTCTCTTTTATACTTTTAAAATCATTATAATCTTTCTTTAAGCATATATACCTATACTTTAATAATTCCTCATTAAGCTTAAAGTTTTGCTTAGAATATTTATATAATGTATCAAACTCTGATTTAGTAATTACAGTATCTAATTGCTTTGTAATTAAAGCGTCTAAATAAGCGTTGGAATACAACTCTAACTTATAATCTTGCGCCAATTGCTCAAATGTTTCTAATTTTGACTCATCTAAGTTAAGTGTAGCATGTTGTTTTAACAATTGCTTTGTTGCCCAGTTATTAATGTATTGATTTGCGAAAAGGGTACTATCCTTTTCTGATAGGTCTTCTGGTAAATGTTTTATAAAATCTGATTCATATAAATGCACATCATTAACCCTTGCAATTGATTTCTCCTCCTCTTTTTTCTCAAAAAAAGCACATGAACAAACCGTAAATAGCAATAAACTTAATAATAAATATTTATACATCCTCATCATCCTACTTACAATGTTTTCCTAACAGATTCCAGTACTGATTTATTAACCTCTACTTTATATTTTGATGCTAATTTCAACAACCATTTTTTTTCAATTTGAGTTTGATAATCATTTATAACTCTTCCTTTAACTTCTTTAAATGATTTTTGTTTCGGTAATACTTCTTTTATTCCTTTTACAACCACAAATTGATTATTGTGCTTATAAATTTTAGAAACACATATATCTGATTTATATTTTTTTGGTAATTCCTTATCCGTTAATTCATACAATCCTTCAGAAACTACACTATTTTTTTCTAGTTCTTTTAATTGCATTAATGTTATATCCGTTTTTAAGAGTCTTCTAACATTTTTTGCAGTTTTTTTAGTTTCACTCGTCACTACAACTGCTTCAATTCTTTTTTTCCAAAAATAATCAGCTTTATTATTATCATAATACTTCTTTAATCCAATTGTATCTGTTTTTGATTTTTTCCAAATTTCTTGCTCCATTAATTCAAATAATAACAATCCTTCTCTGTATTCTTGAACGATATTTTTAAACTCTGGATATTCCGATTCTAAATTTTCATTATGATAATTATATATTGTTGAGTTTATAAAATCATTATAACTAGCCGATACAATATCTTTCATCACAGTTATGTTTTTATATGCTCGTAACTTTGAAGATAAATACTTATAATACTCTAAGTAACTAAGTTTCTCTCCTGCAAAAGTTGCCAGTGTATTTTTGTACATTTCATTAGCAGAATTCCAGTTTCCTTTAATGAATTCAGGATTTACCACTTTTAATAATTCTTCTTTCAAACTAACTGTCTCTGAAAAATCATATCTCTTTTTAAGGTTATTGTAAAACCTATCATTAACAATTTTTGACCTTGAGTCTTTTTTTACTTTTTGTTCTAGAGTTGACCTTAGTTCATTAAAGCTATGTAATTCATGCTTTTTAATCAACTTAATTATATGCCATCCGAATTTAGTCTTTATAGGTTTTGAAACTTCTCCTTCTACCTCAATTGCAAATGCAGCATTTTCAAATTCTAAATGCCCCAACTTCCCTGCTCCAAAACGTTTTAACTTCCCTCCGTTTCTAGCAGAATTTTTATCATCAGAAAATTGTTTTGCCAAATCAGAGAATGAACTTCCTTCATTAACTTTAGTCCATAACTCATTAATTCTTTCCTCTGGTGAAGAAGTAATTTTATCATTGTTATTGGCAATCATTATGTGAGCAACTGTTACTTCTCCTTGAGACTTCCTTTTATCAATAACATTTAAAATATGGAATCCGAACTTAGTCCTGAATGGCATAGATATTTCGCCAACATTAGTATTGTATGCAGTGTTTTCAAAAGAATACACCATTTTAAATGCATTAAAATAACCTAATGACTCACCATGAATTGTTTTTCCATTATGAGCTGATTTCATAATTGATTCAAAACTATCTTTTAAAGCACTGTTTCTATATGCTATAACTTGATTATAAGCTTTCAGACTATCAGTAGGTGAAGCATTTTCATCAACCATAACTAGTATATGATTTACACTAACCTCATTTACAGTTCTCTCATATGCTTCTTTTAAAAGCTTATCATTGATTTTAGTATCTGTTAAATATTTTTTAGCCAATTGTCTTCTATAAGATTCTAATTCATTTATATATATTTTTTCTTTATCCAACCCTAAAGCATAAGCCTCTTCTAACTTTAATTTGTAGTTTACATAAAGTTTTAAATATTCGTCTACGTCCTTTTGTTTTTCATCTTGAACTAGGTCTATATTTTTATTATAAACTCGAGAAAACTCTTCTGTAGTAACCGCTGTATTGTTTACAGTAAATAATACCTCTTGATTTTGAGAGAATACAGTGTTAAAAAAAAGTACTGTTAATATTGAAAAAAAAGTTAACTTCATGATAGACTCGGATTGTTTATAATATTGTTTCAAACAAAAGTAACAATATTAACGTTTAAACCAAACTGTTATTGTTGCATAAAAAAGCCAATACAACAATGTTATATTGGCTAATAGTATTTAATATCCTTAATCTATTCCCAATCGGGCATATTTGCATTTGATATATACAAATCTCTAAGCATTGTATTTGATGAATTGACTTTATAAATTTGGTTTTCAGATACTCCATCATTAGAAGTATATGTAAATATTATTTCTGATTCATTTGGAGAGAAACGCGGATCTAAATCGAGAAAACCAAAAGGCTTATTTACTGACATATCTGTACTCACAGTACTTATCAAATCATAAACAAATATATGAGTATTTAATTGCCTATAAGTTTCACTTTCAAATCCGGATACATCATAAGTATATAATAATCTATTTCCATTAACAGAAAACTCTAATCCTCCAGCTGCTCCACTAACTGCAGACAAAATGTTATCAATAATAACACCTGCCATATTAATAGTATATATTGATACACCATAACCATCAGTATCATTTGTTTTTAGTGCTATTTTTGTTCCATCTGAACTCCAAGAGCATTCTGTAATCAACTTACCATCGACAGTTTGATACACCATACTTAACCCCGTACCATCTTTATTAATTTGATATAGTTTATCAAAATTGGTATATAATATTTTATTCCCATCAGCTGACCATGAATAATCTACCCACTTATGATTGAATCCAGCAATAGGGACCGTACTAGTAACCTGACTTACATTAGAACCATCAGCATTCATGGAAAATATATGAGTCTCCCCACCTACTCCTCTTAAAAAAGCAACTAATGAATTTATAGCTGTTTTTCTTGGTCTCCAGCTATTCATATTTTCACTGGTAAGTTTTTGTTCAATAATAGTATCTCCTACTGAGTCTTCAGCTGAATAGATTACATCATTACCATTTTCATTCCTAACAAACAATATTAGCCCAGCTGGAACATTTTTAGTTGTAAACGATCGTACCTCACTTAAAACATCCGCATTAAAACCATCATTAACTGTTATTTGCCAAAAATAATTGGTATTATATTTCAAGCCACCAATTGTATATGTAGTTTCAGAAATGTCTTCATAAGTCTGTATTTCTGATGTATCACCATCTCTAATTTCTAAAGCATACACTAAAGGATCATCGTCAGCATCTATAGCGCTCCATCCAAAAGTTAAATTTATTTCATTGTCATTGCTAGAGTCAGAAGGACTTATTAACATTAATGAAGTTGGTTCCGAATTATTAGAATCATCATTAGACATTTCAAAAACTGTACTTACACTTGTACCACTTATTACAGAAACTCCTTGAAAATTTGTTAATAATTCATCTTTAGCAGCTTTTACTGAATAATCTCCAGCAATCAAATTAGACAATGTAAATTCTCCATTAGCATTAGTAAACACAGTACTTGTAGTAGGACTAGTTGAAATTTTCGCATTCTCTATTGGGGTATTATCTCCTCTATTTACTACTTTACCTGTTATATTTCCAAAGCTAACTACAGCTATTTCTTCCTCACTACAACCTAAAAATGTAGCTATTACAAGAACTAGACTTCCTTTTAATATTTTTTGTATCATAACTATATTTTTAAATTATTTATTTTTTCTAGCGTTCTTTTTATTTTGTTTACGAATTTTCCTTAATTCTTTATCTGACATATTATTTAAGGTATTTACTTCAGGTGCATCTTTCTTATTTTTAGTTTTATCCTTTTTCTTATTAAAAAGGTATAAATTTAAACCAGCTCCAAAACGCAAATAATGATCGTCTCTTTTCCCTGCTTTAATTCCATCAACCTCATCACTGAACACCATATTATATCCCCCAAAAGCATGAATCCCTACTTTCTCTGAAAGTAAATACTCTAACCCAAGTCCATACTCTACTTTAGGGTATACTTCTTTAAAATAATTAGAGGCTAATACTCCTCCAGAAACAAATGCATAAGGTGATAAGTTATCGTATGGTAACAACATTAACTCTGCTTCTATATCGAATGTCATAAATCCATAAGTTGATCTATAATCATGTTTTTCATCGTTTGCTAGGTTAAATTTTGAAAAATGTATTCCAAAATTAAAGTTTGGAGTCATATATCTTTTGTATCCACCACTTACTGCCATCAACTCAAATTTAGGATTAGGATAATCTCCTTGTAAATATGTTGTCCCAGCAGCTAATTCAAATACATTATTACCTCTTTTTTCTTTAAACATACGATCGTAAATTCTTCTATCGTCAGCTATATTTTCTTCTTCATTATAGCTATCAACTAACGATTTTACTTCTTCATTGTTTACTTTAGGTTCCCATAAACCATCTTGTATTCCTTCAACCACCAATGATTCAACAGCTTTCTCTATAGCTTCGGTTACAGCCATATGTATTGGTTCATTTTTAGTTATTCCGGTTTCAACTTCTAATAGTCTTTTAAACTTTACATACCTAAATAAACTTGCATCTAGAGATTGAAATAGAATAGTTTTACTTACATATATAGTTTTTAATATCTCTCCATTAGATGTTGATATTGCTCTCAAGTAAATAGTTATTCTGTCTTGTCTGTATTGAGCTGATGAGCCCAAACCGAAATATCTTGCTCCTAATCCTCCTGTAACAATATTTGAGTCATAAGACACAATACCTCCTTCTAAAAGGACACCTGCATATAATAATGGTGGCAATTGTGGTTCATTAGGATTGGAAGTTTTTCTATATTCTTGACGTGTTGAACGAATAATATTTCTTTCGTTTAAAAGATTACTTAAATTTTCTCGTTCAATAGGTCTAAACCATTTAGTATCCTCTAAGGCTTTTAATAGAATAGTTGTAGATCCTTGAGTAATAGCTGTACTAAAACTACTTCCGTTTTCTAAAGTTTTAAATTGCCCTGTTTGATCCCGGAAATTATATACCCCTACTACAATTTTGTTTTTTGCTTCTGGCAAAGATTTCAAAACAGATGTTTCCTCTGTCCCTTCACCTAAAATTGCATTTGAATGTGTTAATGGTTGGTTAAAATATGTCCCACAAGACATAAAAACAAAGCAACATACACACATTACTATCTTGGTTAGTTTCGTTTTGTATATCATATATTTAGTTTGGAATAATTATTTGAGTTTGTTCCCCAGTATCAGTATCTAATACATTTACGACTAAACCATCGGTAGAATCGTACACCTCAACACTAAGACTCCCAAAGTTATAAACCCCTGGCTGTAAGTCTTCATCAGTACTAATTTGACTATTCAATAAAGCCCTATTAATTCTATTTAAAAACTGACTATTCAATCCTTCTGAAAAATCTTCTAATTGAGAATTTTCATCTCTATCTCTAGGATCTTCAGGTTCTGTGATTAAGTTTTGAGCTTCAGCAGAACTCAATAACCATTGATAATTAAATGATTCCCCTCCAAAAGCTGGATTCTTTGGTTGATAGACAAATCCTTGACTCTTTGCAGTCCAGCAAAAACCAAGAAATAAACTTATGAGTATTAACTTTGTTTTCATAATTCATCATTTTAATTGGTTATTATTATTTTTATTTATTCACATATACCTCTTAATCATTCACTATACTTATACACTTCTGTATCTACTACTTATTAAAATAAGTGTTATCCAAATCAACTTAGATAAAAAAACCTACACTATACATTAAATGTACAGTATAGGTAGGTTGTAAAAAGTTCATTTTGGGATCTGGGGATCCTATAAATATCAATTCGTAAGTTTTAGGTTAATATCTTACGATATAGTCTTTTTCTTTTTTCTCAAAAAAATCATATAGGCTTTTTACAGCCATACTACTATGTTGTTTTAAATAATCTATTTTTGGTTGCGCAAAAAATTCATATATAGTTTTATTATCTATTTTTACAAAAATTTTAGTAGTTCTACCTCTAAAGTGAAGTTCTTCAATTAATATAGGTCGTTTATCTTTAAAATTATATTTTGCAAACTCCGTGTAAAATAACCTATGAAAATCTCTTCCTGATTTTGTTTTAGTTCTTTCTAACACTACCCCTTTTAATACTATTCCATCATTCTTTAAAGTATATTTTACTGGTTTTTTATGAAGTGTTATTTTTTTATCATAATCACCTTGTTGTAATTTACTTCCTAAAAACAATTTTCTTTCACTTGCTATTGTTTTTTCATCAACATCTTTTATCAATAAAACAATAATCGTTTTTGCTTTCTCATTTCTAAACCGAACTGCTACAGAACCAATGTCAATAATTTTACTTGGTTCTAATACGAACCTATCAGATTGTGCGTTTTTTGATTTATTACCATTATCATCCTCTACATACACTATTAATTCATATTGTAAACTTTGGCTGTATTTTAGTAAACTTTCAGCTTTTGCTTGTATCCCAATAGTGTTCTCTTTTACTTTAAAATCTATAATTGCTTTTGCATTTTTATTTAAAAACTGGGAATACAGATTATTAGAAATAAATAGTATAATAATTAAATAGTTAACTGGCTTATTTAAAACATTCATATCCTCTGTTATATATAGTTTTAGAAAAAATTATTTACAAATACAGTTTTATCATTACCTTTTACATTAATTTTAATTTTTTCAGATAATGAGTTACTACCATTTATATAGACTTTTTGATTATTACCAAACTGTTGTACGTTTACATTATGATTATTATTTGAACTTAAAGAATAATCTCTTAATGTATTGTTATTACCAATTTGCGTAATGTTCTCTCTAATATAAAAAGCATCTAAATTCAAGTTTGCATAATTATCATTTCCAAATTGCTTAATAATCACTTCACTATTTGATGAAGTAATGTTTGCATTGGCTATATTCCTACTACCTTCTTGCTCAATGAAAACTAGATTAGAACTCGAATATGTTTTTTCTAAAACCGAATTGTTCATATAAAATAATGCTTCTTGTGTTTGCTCTACATTATCTTTTTCATTTATATAATTTTGAGCAATCAATAAGATTGGGAACAAAAAAAACAATATTAAAAATTTAAACTTTTTCATTTTATTTATATAATTAGCATAGTCAGTAATTAATTACTGACTATGCATATTTAAATTAATTATTTATTCATTTGAGTAACAGTAGCAGTGTTATATCCTCCTGCTCCTCCTCCTGGAGATACCCAATTTTGTTGTACATAACTTACATGTGCATCACCAGTTTGAGTTACAGTTGACTCATTACCATGAGCTTTTTGCCATGTTGCACTAAATAAATCCTTACCATCTTGTAATTGTATTGAAGTATTACCTTGTTGCTGACCAAAACGTTGTCTTGCAATAGCAATATTATCTTCACCAAATTGCTCTTGTTTTACAAAATTATTTTTTCCCCATTGTTGCGCTAAAGCTGCATTACGACTACCATCTTGATATTGATCTGCTGTATTATTACCTGCATTTGGTTCATCGACTCCACCTTTATTTTGTACAGCTTCTACATAATTTCTACTTCCCATTTGAGTTTGAGTAATTACATTATCAGTAGCATATTGACTTGCATACGCTCTGTTTCTATACCCATCTTGATATTGATCAACATCAGAGAAATATGATGCTTTAGTTGCAGGTTGGTAATGATCACCTTGTTCTACTACCATTGAATTTTCTACTCCATACTGATCTTGACCAACTCGGTTATTATTACCAACTTGTGTTACCCAAGTTTTCTGTTTATAACCATCTTGCATAGACCTGTCGGTGTTTTCATATCCACATTGTAAAATTTTTGCATTATTTCTAGAAAAATAACTTATAGTTCCTTTTTGTTTTACATCAGAGTTGTTGTTATTACCCCATTGATCAACATCAGCTTTGTTTTTTCCTGCAAATTCTTGTGTTACAAAAGATGTGTTATGATCACCATCTTGATTTACATCTGCTTTATTTTTGTAGTCAGTTTGAGTAATAGTAGAACTATTTCCCTTACCGTTTTGGAATGTATACGCTTCATTTAATCCATCCATATAAGTTCCATCTTGACTTACAACTGCTGAATTCCTTGCTCCTCCAGTTCCTTTTTGGTTAATGTAAGATAAGTTCACTCCTTCTTGTGTTACATCTGCATCACTATTTTTACCTGTTTGGATAATAGTAGAGTGATTTGCAACTCCATTTCTAAATAAATCAGCATCCTCACAAATGTCTGGATCACTAATTACTGGTGGGCAAGTGTCATCTCTCTTGTTAATCTCATCACAATGTTCACCTGGTGGACATGGATCATTATAATCACTTGATGCTTGCTGTGCGAACGTAAATGCAGTGAATACCGCAAATACTAAAGTTAAAATTACTTTTTTCATAATTAAAATATTTATTGGTTATTAAATACATCTTAAAATGAACCTATTGTAAAACAATTTGTTCACAGTTTAGTTTGGGAGGTAATATTTAATTGAGAAGTAAGTACCCTATGGGATAGAGTTTAATTATGAAATTGTGAAGTGACGGGTTAAGTCATAAAAGTTAAAAAAGTCGAATTATTTTTTAACTACACTCAAAGATAAATACAACACATTGATATTCAAAATTTTATCTTTATTTTTTTTTTCGTATTTTATAGTACATTGCTAATTTTAAGTCACTAATTTTAAGGAATAAAACGACCCAAAAATTGGTTAGCTACAATTAGCAATCTTATAATATAAAAAAATAAAGCTTGTATGAGTCGCTACTAAAAACACTCTTCTAATTTTTTAGAACACTACAACAAAATATTCTATATTTGCACCTTAAATTTATTACACAACAACACACAACTATTTTTTATTACTTATGGCTAAGATTAAATTAGAGTACATTTGGTTAGATGGTTACAAACCAACACAAAACCTAAGAAGTAAAACTAAAGTGGAAGAACATGAAAACTTTCAAGGTACTTTAGATGAATTAAAAAACTGGTCTTTTGACGGTTCTTCTACACAACAAGCTTCAGGAGATTCTTCTGATTGTGTATTATTACCTGTAGCTATTTACCCTGATCCAGCACGTGTAAACGGATACTTGGTAATGACAGAAGTTATGAATGCAGATGGTACTCCGCATGTCTCTAATGCAAGAGCTACAATTGACGATTTAGACAATGATTTCTGGTTTGGTTTTGAACAAGAGTATTTCATTATGGATACCAAAACTATGCTTCCTTTAGGATTCCCTGTTGGTGGTTACCCTGGACCACAAGGAATGTATTACTGTTCTGTAGGAGGTAAAAATACTCATGGAAGAGATTTTGTTGAAGAACATGCTGACTTATGTATTGCTGCTGGATTAAACTTTGAAGGTATTAACCAAGAAGTAGCATCTGGACAATGGGAATTTCAATTATTCGCAAAAGGAGCTCGTTTAGCCGGTGATGAAATTTGGATAGCAAGATATTTATTAGACCGTTTAACGGAACAATATGGTTACTATATAGAATATCATCCTAAACCTGTAAAAGGGGATTGGAATGGATCTGGGATGCACGCAAACTTTTCAAATACTGTTTTAAGAACATGTGGATCTAAAGAAATTTACATGCAAGTATGTGAGGCTTTCAGACCTGTTACTAAAGAACATATTGATATTTACGGAGCACACAATGAAGAACGTTTAACAGGACTTCACGAAACTGCTTCTATTACTGATTTCAGTTATGGAATATCTGATAGAGGAGCATCAATACGTATCCCTATTATAACAGTTGATAATGATTGGAAAGGGTATTTAGAAGATAGAAGACCAGCTTCAAATGGTGATCCATATAAAATTGCATCAAGAATTATTAGAACAGTAAAACCTGTTTGCGATAAACTTAAATAATCCACCAGTGGGATTAACTTTCTCTTCTATTTCTGAGAATAAATAAAAACAACAAAAAACCACTAAGATATTCTTAGTGGTTTTTTTGATATTTACAAGACTCGATTTGTGAAATTAAAGGTTTTACAATTATTATATTCTAAATTCTACTACTGTTTTTGAAGAAGAGTGCGATACAAATTGTTTCTTCTAAAAAAACTAACCTTACAACTACTAAATTTCCTTTGTTAGTTTTAAACTAAAAAATACTATAGTTGGTTATTGCAATTGTTAATACAAAAAGAGGAATTATTAACTTTTAATTAAATGCTAAATAAATAAACACCACATATGCCAACAACAACAAGCCACCTTTAAAACGAGTAACTACAAACTTTTTAGGTAATAATACTAAAGGTAACAATCCAATAGTGATTGCTAACATCCAGAAAATATCATTTGTTAATATTTGATCATCAGTAACTTCTATAACCTTAATCATACTAGTTAACCCTAAAACTGATGCTATGTTAAAGATGTTTGACCCTATTAAATTCCCTATCGATATTGCTTTCTCTCCCTTTAAAGCTGCTATAACTGATGCAGCCAATTCCGGAACACTAGTACCTATTGCAATAACTGTTACTGATATTACTGCCTTACTTACCCCAATTTTAGTAGCCAAATCTATTGCTCCGTCTACTAACCATTCTGATCCAAAATACAAAGCAAGTCCACCTAATGCCAACCATAATAATATTTTTGGATAACCTACAGTTGCTAATGCATCATCAACTTCTTCTGGTAATTCTTCTCCTTTAGATGTTTTAATTAGCACGATTAAAAAGGCGATTAAACCAAATAATAAGATTCCTCCCTCAACAGTATCAAGCTTGTCATCATTCCATAAAAAATAATACAACAACAATGAAAAGCATACCATTACTGGCCAATTGAGTTTATAAAATGACTTATCAATAGCAATAGGACCTATTAAAGCAGTTACTCCTAATACTAATGCAATATTTGCAATATTGGATCCCACTACATTATTTATAGCAATTGCCGGAGAACCATCTAACGCAGCTTGTAAACTTACTAATAACTCAGGCGCAGAAGTAGCAAACGAAACTACCGTCATCCCGATTACCATTTTAGAGATATTTAATTTAAATGATAATCCTACTGATGCTTTTACTAAATAATCACCACCTAATACCAGTAAAACTAATCCTCCTATTAAAAATAGTATGCTCTCCATTTATTATTTTTTTTGCGAAGATACCATAAGAATTAAGATATATGAATTTTAAATACCAACCTCCTTTAAACTACAAAAACAGTTATTAAACTACAAAAGAAGTTGTACAACTATGAAAATAGTTTACATTTGTGTAATACAATTATATACCATGCAAAAATTAACTAATAAAGAAGAAGAAATAATGCACATATTATGGAAGCTGAAAAAAGCTTTTGTAAAAGACATATTAGAAGAGATTTCTTCTGACAAACCGCATTACAATACCCTATCCACTATTGTTCGAAAATTAGAAGAAAAAGGATATGTTGCCTATAATGCATATGGAAAAACACATCAGTACTACCCTATTATAGAAAAGGAAGATTACAGAAAAGGATTTATTGGAAAAGCTATTGATAATTATTTTAATAACTCTTATAAAAATGTGGTTTCCTTTTTTGCAAAAGAGGAGAAAATTAGCATTGAAGAATTAAAAGAAATCATCAAGGAATTAGAAAAAAATAAATAATGGAAGCTTTAATTACATTCTTATTAAAATCAGCGGCTGTATTAGGACTTTTTTATTGTTGCTATATGCTGTTTCTAAAAAATGAGACCTTTTTTAAAGCAAATCGGTATTTTCTTTTGAGCGGTATTCTTGCTTCGATAAGCATCCCTTTTATTAGTATTAAAAAAACAATTTGGATTGAAGCTACTAACCTACAGTTTATAACAAGCAAACCTATCGCAAATCAAAATATACAGGAAGCACAAAAAACGATAGCAACTACTATAGACACCCCTTTTAATTGGCTTATATTCTTCTTAAGTATTTACTACATAGGAGTATTGTTTTTTATAATTCGTTTTACAATACAATATTGGTCCGTAACTAAAATACTTAACACTAATAATCAAAAAAAGAAAGGTGATTTTTCAATAATAGAAACAGAAAATAACATTGCCCCGTTTTCATTTTTCAAGACCATTGTTTATTGTAAAAACATGTATTCAAGTGATGAATTAAAAGTAATACTTGCACATGAAAAAGCACATTGTAATCAATATCATACTATAGATATTATATTCTCTCACATACTCATTGCTTTACAGTGGTTTAATCCCTTTGTATGGTTATACCAAAAAGCAATACAACAAAACTTAGAATTTTTAGCAGATGCCTCAACTATTCATCAAAATGTTAGCGTATCAAATTATCAAAATGTTTTATTAAAAGCTATTACAATTCAAGTTCAACCAAATAATATCGTCAATAATTTTTATCAATCATTAATCAAAAAACGAATCATTATGTTACACAAAAAAACAAGCCCAAAACAGCTTTGGAAATTACTACTCATACTACCATTAATCACTGGTTTTATCTATTCATGTGGTACAGAAACAATAGTTAAAGAGAAAGAAGTGTTAAATGAGGCTTTAAATAAAACAGAGAACACTCAGTTTATTACTCCAGTAACTTTAACAGACAATATTAAAATAGCATCTGAATTTGGAATAAGGAACCACCCAATAACCAAAGAAGAAAAAATGCATAATGGTATTGACTTCTCTGCACCACTAGGTACTCCCGTTTATGCAGCTTCCAGTGGTATTGTTGCTTTTGCTGGTAATAAAGGAGGCTATGGGAAATTAATTGTACTAAAGCATGCAAATAATTATACCACTAAATATGGACAATTAAGTAAAATGATTGTTTCGTCAGGGGCTCAAGTTACCGCTGGTGATTTAATTGGAAAAGTAGGTAATACTGGTTTATCTACAGGACCACATTTACATTATGAAATTTTACGCAACGGAAACCATATTAACCCAAAACCCTTATTAGGAGAAATAAACGGATTTCAAATAATTTTTACCAAAGATTTTACGCCACTACAAATAGAAAAAGCAATAGAAGAGGCAGCTAAAAATGGAATTTCAATAAAAATAAGCAGTTTAGAAAGAAACTCCGATGGAGAAATAATTACTATTTCGATGGATGCAATAACCAAAAATGGTAGTTCAAATTGGAAACAATCAGGAATAATTCCAATAAAAACTTTTCTATTTCATTTAAATAAAAATGAAGGGAGTTTTGGTGTTTCTGGAATTCAAGAAGGAAAAAATATTCCTTTCAAAAAAAAGCACCTTATCAACAAAAAATTAACTAACAGCACCCTGCGTATTATAGAAACCAAATTTAACAACTCTCAAGATAATGTTCAAATAAAACTAACCAATATCAAAAGGAATCAAGATGGTTTAATTAACCACTTAGTATTTACTTCAAAGTTTACTAATCAAGAACGTTTTTTCAAAAACTTTGATGCACGAATTAATAACAAAACAAATGAAATATTCTCTTTTTACTACAATGAAAAAAAACAAGGGGTACAAATAACGTATCCAAACCAGGAATCTATTTTGATAACAAAAGATGGCAGTGTTGGTCACATGAATGCAATAACTGGACAAAACCCATTGCATATAATAAACAATAAGGAATTTACTCAAGAATACTTAAAAGACAAAATAATTACAAGTAGTGGATCTATTACAAAAATGTCACCATTGGAAGCTCAAAAAAAATACGGGAACTCAGCTAAGGATGGTGCTATAGTTTACAATGGAAAATCTACCATTAAAGAAAAAAGTATCCTTTTCATAGTTAAAAATATGCTAAATAACATTCTTTAACAACTTTCGATTCATATTTGACGTATTTTTATAGTAATCAATGATTTAAAAAATAAATCATAATAACTAAACAACAAATTATGAACTCATCAATTTTAAAAAACGGGCTACTAACCCTAGCGCTTACAACTGCATTAATTGCGCCTACTTTTGGGCACAACACTATTCCTGAAATAGTTGACATTAATACTAATATTAATAATAAAATTAAAGTCACTATTGATAAAAATACTACGGATAGTGAGTTTAAAGAAATTATAAAAACTTTAAAAAAACACAACATTCAAGCGAAATTCTCTGGAATTAAACGCAATAAAAACAATGAGATTGTTGCTATAAAAATTAAATTAAAAGATGATAATGGTAACGAATCCAATACTTCATTATCAAGTGACAATCCAATTAGCACAATTAACTTAGGAGCAAAAAAGAACTCATTATACATAACCTCTTCTGATTCTAAAAGTTTTAGTTTTAATGGCACTCATTCACTATCAAAGCATTTTGATTTCTCATTTGATGATGACGAGCACAAAATGACTATTAATGGTAAAACATTTGATTTTGATGAAATAAAGGATCAAATTAAAGATGCTTTTGTTTTTGAAGAAGATAAGGATGGAAAAAGAGTTGTTATCAAGCTAAATAATTTTGACTTCGACTTTGATGATGACAATGATCATGAAGAAGAACAAGAGTGGACGACAAAACAGCATTCACAAAAATTTCACTTTGTAGACGATCCGGAAATTGAAAAATTAATAATGATTGATGGTAAAAAAGCTAACTTTAACAAATTAGATGAATTAGCTAAGTCTAATAAATTAAAATCAGTTGACTTCTTAAAACCAGATACCGCAAAAAGTTTATACGGTAAAAAAGCAAAGGACGGAGCAATTATAGCTACAACGAAAAAGTAATACTATAAAATAATCTTTAAAAACACCACTCTATTCGAGTGGTGTTTTTTTATACAATAAAAACAAACATTATCATATAAAGAGTTAATTTTGCAGCTCAAATTAAACTAACTATATTATTATGTTAACATTTTTCGGAATACTATTTATCATAGTAGGAATACTTGCAATCCTGCTAAAACTTGTTTTTAAAACAAATAAGTATTTAAACATTTTCACCCAACAACGTAGTTTACAATTAATCTTCTTAGGTGTTATAATGAGTATCATCACAGGTATGTTTTTTTACGCTGATGCTGGTACCGCTTATGCTGTACAATACGTAACTGGTGGAGATAAAATGATTGCTACACAGGGTATAAAATTAAAGTGGTGGGGAAGAATAATTCCATTATCTTATGAAACATCCATCAAAGATATTATTATTAAAGATGAAGAAGAATTACCAACAAATGGTCAAGGTATATACAATAGAAAAGCTCAAAAATGGGAATTTAGTGACGCTATAAAAGCCGAAATTAGTACTTCAGTTATCGTAGGAGTAAACATCACTGATGAAGATGTTTTCCTTAATATGGCTGATCGTAACAGAAGTGAAGCTAAACTTATATATGGTAGAGTTTTACCGAATATTGATGCTGCAATTAAAAACACATGTAAACTGATGGATGCACAAGACTATATTTCTGGTCAAGCATCTGATTTTGATCGCTATTTTAGAGATCAATTAGAAAACGGAATGTATCAAGTTGAGAAATATTATGAAGCAGAAAATCCTAATGAAATAGTTGGAGACTCAACAACTATTAGGATTATAAAAACTGGTAAATCAAGTAAACAAAAGAAATTTAGAATAAAACGTACTGAAAGTGGTGATATTATTAGAGATAACTCTAACACTTTAAAGCAATATGGTTTAAAAATTTACCAAGCTCAAGTAACTGGTATTGATTGGGAGCAATCTTTTGATAACAGACTTGATTTACAAAAAAATGAAGTTGCTCAAACACAATTAGAAAAACAACAAGCTGAGCGTGAATTTTACCGTGCAAAAAAAGAAATTGCAAAAGGGGAATCTGAAAAAGCTAAAGAAAGAGCTCGTTTAGAGAAAGAACAAATTCAGCAAACAATTAGTGCTGAAACTGAAGCTAAGGTTGCAGGATTTAACTTAATTAAAGAAAAGAAGCAATTTGAAGTAGAGCAATATAAAGCAAAAAGTAAAAAAGTTGCTGCAGATGCTCAATACTATGAAAATGCAAAATTAGTTAGTGCTGGTTTAACACCTCAAGAACGTGCTGAATGGGAATACAAAACTGCGGTTGATGTTGCTGGACAAATAAAAGATTTACGATTACCAACCACCTACATTGAAGGAAACAAAGGTGGTGGAAATAGTAACTTATTACAATCATTAATTGGTGCTGATTTAGCAAAGCAAATGATGAAGAACGATGATAAATAATCTATAAAGTCACATTTATTATAAAAACTCGCTCAATTGGAGCGAGTTTTTTACTTTTGCAGAAAATAAGCCTCATTTGAAAACAACATTTTTTAAATTTTTAGCGAAAGTAAATAAAGCGGTATTACCCAGCTTTTCAAAAAGAAGACTTGATTTAAGCAAAGCAAACAAAGTTCAGCTAGCTATTTTAGGTTGGAGAATCTACGTAACTAAAAGAGCTCTAGATTAAGATTCCTCCCCACCCTTACATTACTATATAATTCATAATATATCTTAAATAGAAATTAAACGATCCTGTTTTTTAAATAGATATTCCTCCATAATTAAAACAACTACCTATATTAAAGCTAATTAACTTTTTGTATCTTTAGTACAAATCAATATGCTATGGATAATCATTCAAAACACATTACACTTCACGAAGGTTCAATAATCATACTTCAATCACTTAAACACGCCTTAAACACAGCTAATATTAGTAGTATTATCAAGAATAATACAGAGTCTGGTCGTTTAGCTGGCTTTGTTGCAGGTGATAATAGCAACCAGCTTTTTGTATATGAAGAAGACGCTATTCCAGCTAAAAAAATCTTGCGAGATTTTTTATCAAAAAAAGATTAAAAAAAAATCACTTTTTAGTTTCGTAATAACAGAATATAACTATATTTGCACACGCTTAACGGCCTCGTAGCATAACTGAATAGTGCACCACATTACGGCTGTGGAGGTTGAAGGTTTGAATCCTTCCGAGGTCACTTTAAAGAAGTAAAATTCTTATCAAAAGCTTGTGAAATCTATGATTTTGCAAGCTTTCACTGTTTTTAGGAGGTCATAGTATTTGATATGATTTCAATTCTGTTGACCACTTCGCGGTCAACAAACAAATTCCAAGTCAACATTTGTTGACCGCGGACTAAAAAACACAGAGTATAGTTGGTTTGACTTTCGTCTTAAACAAGTTTAACTTAAAGACGTACAACTATGAAATCTTCAAAAACATTCTCAATCCTATTTTGGATAAACACTTCTCGCGCAAAAAACAATCAAGCAGAAATTTACGCACGAATTACTGTTGACCGAAAAAGGGTCAACATCAGCTTAAAACGCAAGGTCAACATTGACCACTGGAACATCCCAAAAAAACGTGTCAACGGTACAAATGCAAAAGCCAAACAAATCAATAGTTATATGGATGAAGTTTATGCGCAGCTATTCCAGATTTACCAGGATTTAAAATTCAAAGGGGAACTCATTACTGCACAAATTATCAAATCCTATTATAATGGAGAACATAGCGATCAAGGAAAGACACTTAAAGATATTATGATATACCACTCAAGTAAAATTGAAAACACCCTTGCCCCTGGTACTATTCGGAATTTTGGTATTACTGAAAACTACATCTTCAAATTTTTAAACACAAAAAAGAAAACATCAAACATCTATTTAAAGCAACTCAATTATGAGTTCTTAACAGATTTTGAAATATACCTATCTAATCTTTTACCAGCTGGACACCCAAAAGCCTTAAGCCATAATACGATTATGAAGCACATTCAACGTTTTCGTAAAATCATAACACTGGCCTATCATATGGAATGGATAGAGAAAGAACCATTTGTAAGATGGAAAATGACTTTTGAAAAAACCAACAGAGAGTTTCTTTCTGACCAAGAACTGAAGTTATTAGAAGACAAAGTATTTCTATCCGACCGATTAGACCGTGTTCGCGATCTATTTGTTTTCAGCTGCTATACAGGTATTAGTTATGTAGATATCATGAACCTAACAACAGATCATATGGTCTTGGGTATAGATGGTGGTAATTGGATAATGACCAAAAGGCAAAAAACAAATACATCTGTAAAAGTCCCTCTTCTACCCCACGCCTTAGATATCATTAATAAGTATAAAGACCATCCCATGACAGCAGTTACAGAGTCGTTATTACCGAAAATGAGTAATGAAAAACTAAACAGTTATCTTAAAGAAGTTGCCAATTTTGTTGGCATACATAAAAACTTAACTTTTCACATGGCCCGACATACATTTGCAACTACGGTAACTTTGTCTAATGGAGTTCCAATAGAAACGGTATCAAAATTATTAGGGCACTCTAAAATATCTACCACACAAATTTATGCACGTGTCTTAGAACACAAAGTAAGTGATGACATGAATACTTTAAAAGAGGTCTTGAATAATAATAAAGAACAAATCGCGTTAAAAAGAATGAGATAACAGTATGAAATGCAAGGTTTTACGCTTTTTTGTTGTTTCTTTTAAAGAATTACAACTTTTTACAACAAATCAATCTTCAAGTTATGCGTGAAATCACAGGAATTATGCAGCCATTTCGTAAGGCAATGGCCCATATCCAAAAAACAGATTTGAAAAATATTGTAAACCTAAACAAAGGAATTTCAATATCTAAAGAGTGTTTGTACAATCTTAGACTTAAAATTAGAGAAATGAATAATTTCCCTGACACCAAGTCTGAAATAAACTTTTTTAAAACTGACAAGCCATTCGTCTTAGGGTATTTAAAGTATTTCGTAAATATTCACGCCTACATGATGGAAAAACCAACGGCAGATATCATCAAACAGCGTCAGTTTATACATAAACGATTAGAAAAATTAGAAGAATGTAAAAAGAAGCAATTAAATTTCTGGAATTATTATAAGCACAATGAAGTTAGTCTTGATCACATTTATTTTATTCGTGGAAATAATAATTTAGACATTGTAAATGATAGTTCCAGGCATTTCTCAGACCCTGAATTTTCAACGAGTCATGACAACTTGGTTGGAAAATTTATTGCTTATGACCTATTGATTATTTTTTATAATGAAGAATTGCTCTTGTTAAAAAAAATAGAATCCGGCAGTTACACTGAAGAAACAAACCCTGCTATTCTAAACAACCTGTCTTGGACAGCCTCTAAAACCGATCTCATTGAAATTATTTATGCACTGCAAGCTTCTGGAGCTATTAGAAATGGGCAAGCAGAAATTAGCAAAATGGCAAATGTATGCAGCACCCTTTTTGATATGGATTTAGGCAATCTATATAAAACCTATTCCGAAATTAAAAATAGGGAAATAGACAGAACAAAATTCATAGATAAGTTAAAAATCAGCTTAGAAACCAGAATGAACTATGAAGACAGCAAATAACTACAAGCCTTATAACCAATAAAATACACCTTTGAAAATGTTAAAATTTTTCGGTAGTACCTAATAACTACCGAAGAAATAATAATAATTCACACCAACTTTGTAAAACGAAAGTCAAATCAAGGTAATTATCAAATTGCCCTAGCCCCTACTTTTGTAGGGGCTTTTTAACAACCTTAAAAACCGTTTTACAATGTCAGCAACAATCATCACAACTGAAGATCTTTACGATTTTAAATTAGAGTTATTCGGAGAACTTAAAAAGTTACTTCAAGAAAAAAAAACTGTAGCAATCAAAAAATACCTCAAATCTGCTGAGGTTATGGAAATGCTAAAAGTAAGCCCCGGTACACTGCAAAATTTACGCATCAACAGAACCTTACCCTTCACTAAAATTGGCGGCATCATCTTATACGATTACAGTGAAATATTAAGAATCCTACAAGAGAATAAAGTCAATAGCTAAATCTCTCATGTCAGATACCAATTACATCAAACACCTCAACAATGCTTTTCTAAAAATAGAGCAAGACAATAGGCTAAACCCCTCTCATGTCAGCCTTTATATGGCGCTATTTAAATTATGGAACAGCAACCGATTTGTTGAGGTGTTTTATATTCATCGCGATGAGGTCATGCAGTTTTCTAAAATAGGATCTAAAACCACTTATCACAGATGCATAAAGGAGTTAAGCAGCTGGAATTACATTATTTATTTACCTTCTCATAATCCATTTAAAGGAAGTCAAATTAAGTTGACCAATTTTGGGGCTAGCTCTGGACAAGTTGTGTACCCACACCGTACTAATATCGAGACAAGTACTGGACAAGCACTGGTATCTAATATAAACATAAATAAACATATAATAAATAAAAACAAAGGGGCGCAACCTCAAAATGAAAATGAAGTAATTGATTTTTTTAAAAAAGAAAATAGTTCAAAAAATGAAGCTCAAATGTTCTTCAATCATTATGAGGGTATTGATTGGAAGATTTCTGGAAAATCAAAAATCACCAATTGGAAAGCTACTGCTCGAAAATGGATGTTAAAAGCTAGTAACCTAAAAATAACCAAAGAACATAGCCATAATCAGGACAACCTAAAAGTTGTGAAAGATAAAAACTACAACCAACCGCTTTAACACGTCATTGAGAGGAGTGTACGACGTGGCAATCTCATTTTAATAACCGCCATAGTATGTGGCAGGCGAGCGTCAATGATTTGAAAATACCGTAAAAAGAAATACTGTTTGAGCGCAGCGAGTTTTATTTCTTTTAGGTATTAAAAAATTAATTGACCGTCGAATATCCAAGGCTAGACTTTTTTGTTTCGTTTTGTATCAAGACAAAATGAAAAGAACAAAGTAAAAAAACCATTATGAATCAACAAACACCTCACATCATAACCGAAGGAGCAATACAGTTCCAAATTGGAACCCTAAACTCCGACCATATACACTACAATTTCAATCAAATCTTGATCTATTTGGAAGCAAAAGGAAAATTACTCTTCGGTAAAAATTTCAAAATTTATGAAGACGATATGCAAATCTTGTACAAATTGAGTGTCTACTTCATCAAAGATGAAGCAAGCTGTGAAAAATTTGGAATCGACCTAAATAAGGGGATTCTATTATCGGGTCCAGTAGGTTGTGGAAAAACGAGCTTAATGAAATTGCTCCGGAACATAGTTCCACATTTCAAGCCTTATGAGGTCATTCCAACACGAAACATCGCGTTTGGGTTTAATAACATTGGGTTTAAAACTATTGAAGAGTTTGGTAATAACAAATTCTTTTGTTTTGACGATTTAGGGGTAGAACCAATTGGCAGGCATTTTGGTAAAGATTGTAATGTTATGGGGGAAGTGTTGTTATCAAGATATGAATTGTTACTTAAAAACAAAATACTAACTCACGCTACAACAAACCTCAACGCTGAAGAGTTAGAAGAGCGTTATGGAAATCGAGTGCGTTCTAGAATGCGATTACTTTTTAATTTAATTGCTTTTGATAAATCGATAAAGGATAAACGTGGGTGAAATGACATTTCAGCCTCAGTGATGAAATCTTTTGTTGAAATTATTGCGGGGTCTTACAGTATCCCGTAAAAAATTATAGCAAGTAACTATTTATTTTTAGCAATAGCCATGAAAACTTATAAGTAATGGTTTTGTTTTGGCAAATGGTTCTATGAATTCAAATACCTCGGGCGAAGGCGAATTGTGTAAACAAATGTTAAAAAATGATTTGGGAGACTGTATGATTGCCCTACCAGAGCAGTTGTTCTATACCACATAAATTCCTGTTTGTTTATGGTTTATGACCAAGAATAAAAAGGAACAACAATTTGAAGACCAAACAAGAAACCATATAAATAGACAAGGCGAAACCTTATTTATTGATTGTCCGAAATATGGGAACCATAGTAGACCGTACCCATAAAGAATTTACCACCGAAGACCTTGCCGAAATTACCAGAACCTACCACTCTTGTAGATGAGAAATATGGTCTAGGACTTACTCTCACAGAGCTCATGGTTAAACGGTTTTTAAAATTAGTAATACAAAAGGTAACCGAATAGGTTACCTAATTTTTAACTGTATTTACCCCTTTTTAATTACTTAGTTCAAATCACTGAAAACAATTTAATGAACTACAGAAGCCCCTAATCCTTGATATAATCATATATTAAATCTATTTCAATACCAGAATATTCTGAGAATTCATTTATGGTGATGAATTGATGAGATTCCTTTCCTAAAAACTTTTTAATCTCTTGTATAACCTTACGGCCATAGCGCTCACTCCTACCAGTAATACACTGAATATCCTTAGGGTAAATGCAAAGTCTTTTTTTAGTGATCATACTTTATCTATGCTTAATCCATGCTTTTAAGTGGACTTATGTAAAGATAACGTGTTTTTTTTAAACTTTATTGGCTTTATCGGAATGGGTGTGCTTAAACGGAACTCTATATTTCTTTGATTGCTAAAAAGTTACGTGCTTTATATAAGTAATCAAAAAATGAATAGTTATGGCAAAGCAAATTGGAATTATTAAGTTGAAAGGAACTATCGGGGATATTTCTTTTTACAAATCACAAGATGGGCATTTGGCTCGTGGTAAAGGAGGTATTGAAGCTTCAAGAATTGCAAATGATCCTGCTTTTCAGAGAACTCGTGAAAACGGTTCTGAATTTGGAAGAGCAGGAAAAGGTGGTAAATTATTAAGAGTTGCTTTACGTACACTTTTACAAAAAGCTTCTGACAATAGAGTCACTAGTAGATTGACTAAGAATGTACTTGCTGTTATTAAAACAGATACCACAAATGATCGTGGGTTACGAACTATACCAGAGGGTAATTTAGCATTATTGGAAAGTTTCGAATTCAACATAAAAGGGAAACTTGCTGGATTGTTATACGCTCCTTATACAGGAACGATTGACAGAGTTGCTGGAACTGCAGTAGCAAATATTCCTGCTTTTGTACCCGTAAATGATATTGTTGCACCAGGCGGAACCACTCACTTTAAAATCTCTAATGGAGGGGTTGAAATTGATTTTACTACAGAAACTTATGTTTTTGATAGTGAAGCATCTGCAGTACTTCCTTGGGACAGTAGTACCGTAGCTACGTTATCGCTTACTGCGAATTTAACAGCCAACTCTACATTACCAATGTTTCAAGTTATTGGAATTGAATTCTTTCAAGAGGTGAACGGGCAAATGTACTCTCTTAAGAACGGAAATTACAACGCTTTAGCGATTGTTGGTATTGATACTCCTTAATCATGGAGTTGACTCTTTACAGAACATATTTTGAAGGAGGTACCAATGGTACCCTCTTCTGTTCTGATCACTTTTTGTGTCACACCATAGAATTACCCTGGAGAGATAACAAGCGAAATATTTCTTGTATTCCTGAAGGTAAGTATGAAATCGTTACTAGATACTCCAAACATTTTAAACATCATCTATTAATTAAAGGTGTGCCTCAGCGTAGTTTAATCTTATTACACCCTGCAAATAATGCATTGAAAGAATTGCAAGGTTGCATTGCTCCAGTCACTTATTTAGGAGGTTTAGGAAAAGGATTGCAATCTAGACATGCGATGCAGAAATTAACATCGATAGTTTATCAGGCTATTGATGAGAAAGAAAAAATATTTATAACCATTAAATCACAAAATCATGAATTTAGTAGAAAGATATAAAAAACCAACACCGAAGTTTTTTAAAATATTAAGAAATATTGGAATCGCTTTAGCAACTGCAGGAGGTGTTATTATCGCAGCACCTATCAGCATGCCTGCTTTGATTGTTACTATTGCGACTTATATGACAGTTGCTGGAACAGTAGCAACGGCAGTGAGTCAGGCAGTAGTAATAGATGGCAAATCTAAACAAAAGAAAGATGGAAATTCAAATGATAGATCCAAACACTAAAGCCGGTATTTTAGGAGGTACGATTTTATCGGCCTTTATGAATTTAAGTTGGAATGCTATAGTCTATACAATCATCATGGCTGCTATTGGAGCTGTAGTAAGTTTTATAGTCTCCTTGTTACTTCGTAAGCTAGTCAAGAAGTATTTCAACTAAATACTTTTAAAAGAGAAACGAAAAAATCGTCAAAAAAAGAAAAGAGAAAGCAAAACACACTGGCACGACAGTGCCTAGCTTTGCAGTCTCTTTTCTTTTTTGTTTACTATTATTATGAATGTTATTTACTGTTTAAATGTGGGGGATAATGACGTAGGTGGAAGTGATTATGATGTTGTAGTAGTGGAGAAATACATAAAGTGCATTACCCTAAGTAATGTGCTTTTTTTATGCGCGGTGATGAGGTTGGTAAATGAAGTGGATGACTTTTAAAAATACACTGAATACATTTTATTTACCTACCACAGGCACATGGCAAACATCAAATAATTACTGTAACCTACACCGTTGAAATGGGTGGTGGGGAAAGTGGTATTTTATTACTTAACGAAATGAAACAAGCAAAGACTTGAGGTAAGGAATACTTGGACTTAACGATGGTTTTGTGAAGCTTGAATGAGGTAAGTAATAAAATATAATTTTTAGCAGTAGGTGCGCCGCTATTTAGTTCGTATGGTTTCTATTTTTTTTAATGGAACTCATGAATAGCGACTTAAATAGCATTTAGGACATTAGATTAGTCGTAACTGCGTCGCTATTTTACATAATGGAGTTATGGTTGCCTGAAGGCACGAAAGAGCAGCATAACTACCCGTTATGTAACTTAGCTTTGGGATAGCGTTTAAATTAATAGCTTTTTGCCTAGAACAGCTCTTTGCAGTTGTGAGATGAGTATGCGAATTGAACAAGCTGTAATGTGCTGTGACCGTTTGGCAATTTAAACGCTATTTGGAGATGTGTGGTAAAGTAATAGGTTTTATCAAAATACAATAACGTATATCTATTCCTTTTATATTGACTATATAACTACAAAAACAAAGTAATTATGAGTTATCAATACAGAACTTTAATAAACTCCCCGAGGCATAGCCTAGAAGAGTGCACAAATTAAAATGATATGAATATACCAAAAAACCTCATGCATAAACATGAGGTTTTACTGTTATAATTAACAATACCCGAATTGACATTATAACACCCGAATTTTAATAAATTATTTCCTTTCAGAAATTAATTTATTTACTAACTCTTTTAATTCTTCTATTTGTTCTTGTTGTTCTTGTATTGCTTTAACTACAACTGGTATAATTTGAGTAAATTTAATTCCACTAGGTTTATCATATACAACTCTTGTCTTGGTACCATATTCATCTAGACTTACCCAATCAGATTTTTTAACAGCTTCAGGTAAAACTCGTAATAATTCTTCAGTATAAAAACCTAGCTTATCTTCTCTTAAATTATCTGGAATTCTTTTGCCATTAACATAATCCATGTTGTCCTTATAGACAATTGGCTTTAGTTTCAAAATTTCATCTAACCCTTTTACTAAATCTCTATTAGTTGAAGACCTGCTAGATGTCCTAGAATATGTATTCGTTGGAGTTATAAAATCATCCGCATTTACATCATCCCATCTTCTAGTAACTCCTGTAAAAGGATCCGCCCCCAAATCGGAACCAAAATCGGTCATAGGGCTAAATCCGCCTCCTTCAAAAAATAATTCGTTGGTTCCGTCAACTATATATTCAATAGATCCTAATGCAATTGCAGTTCCTCCAGAAGATCCTTTGTAGGCCCCTAAAACAAATTCTTTAGTAAAAGGACCTCCGCTATAGGTGTCTGAAAAAGTAGAACCATCATCACTATCAACGAAAGCTCCTCCTGAACCAAAGTTAGTATAACCTTCAGAAAAGTTTGTACTCATTTGTGGTTGCCCAGAATTATCTTCAAATGTTATATCTCCAGTTCCTGTTCCTTCAAAATAAAGATCGTTAGAACCCATTGTAATATAAGTAGCTTGCGTTAAGTTACCACCAAGCCTAACTGTACCTCCACTTTCTGTCAAACCATTAGTAAAGGTATAAGATCCCCCTCCTCCGGAAAGAGCAGACAAGTCAACTGTTTGTGTTGCTACTCCATCACCTTCTAAAGATAAACTTAATGTTGTTCCAGATAAACTAAAAACATCTATCGTTTGATCATCAGTACCGGCTCCTCCTCCGCCAGAAGCAGCCTGCCAAGTTGCATTTCCATTGGCATCAGAAGTTAATACATAACCTGCCTGTTCTTGTCCATCTTCTAATCTAAAAACATAAGTACCAGCAGATCCTACAGAAGTTTCTGATACAACTACATTATCTATAGTACTTCCGTATGCAAAAGAACCTATATATTCGAACCTTAATGAATAAGTTGTACTAGCAGTAACTGCTATTCCAGTTCCAGAAAATGAGCTATCAGTAGTAGTTGAAGTACCATTACTTATAGATAATAAATCTGCTCCTACTTGAGATACACCATCATGAAGGTATACTCTAAATGAATCAGAGCCTGATGAATATTCTCTAATTAAATAATCGAATGAAATATCTATACTACTATTTGTTGGGATAAATGACATCAATACTGTAGCATCTTGATCACAACCGGAATCATCAGCATCTATATATAGGTAATCACCAGTACAAGAAGCACAGACATATGTCGCGGGTGCTGAGTTACTCGTTTGCCAACCAGTAGTTGTCGTACATGAAGCATCAGCTGTAACATTTTGATTAACAGTATATCCTGCAAAATTTTCATTTAATAAATTTACAGTACCACCGGGACTACTTGGGGTTGTAGAACCAGTGATGTGAAATTTAGCACTTGGAGTGGTATTTCCAACACCTACATTTCCTGTATTTGCATTATACATATCGTTTCCAATAACGGTCCAATCTGCATCTGCACCACCAAAAGTGGTCCAAATTGTTCCATTATAGTAATAAAATCCTGGAGTATTATTTGTTTGATATATTAGTAATCCAGTAGCAGGGCTACCAATTGCATCTCTTTGAATTTGATCCATTCTTGGAATCAACATTCCAGCTGTTGTAGATGATATTTCAAGACTAGCACTAGCATCAGGAGTTGTTGTTCCAATACCTACTTGGGCACTGGTTAAATACGTTACTATTAATAACAGGGGTAAAAGTAAATTTTTCATAATTCTGGATATGTTTTAAATTTGAAACAAAGTAATTTCTAAACCCCATCATAATGTACTGATTCATACTCAGTACGTACTAATAAACCAATAACATGTACTAATACAGCAAATTAGCACGCGTAAATGGTATTATAAAAAAATAAACAATACTTAAATGCTTATCAAAAGCATATTCAGTATCTTTATTCTTTATTTTGATAAAATCTGTATGCAGCTAATATTATTGTCCTTTCCTATAATTATCACTTTTATTTTAAGTGTCAAATTATTTATAAAACAAAAAAACAACTCTCAATCAAATAAGTTATTGGGCTTTTTTTTCTTGCTTTTCGGTGTTGCCTTTTTTGCAATTTTATTCAATTATTTTATAGAATATCAACCGCTATTAAAAAATTATTTATACCTCATTGAAATATTTTTTTATTCAGTGATGCTATCATTACCCATTATCATATATTTCTATGTGATTTCTTTAACAGATTACATTAAAAACTATAATACAATTTGGAAAATAGCACCACATTTCTACATTCCAATTCAATCGTTACTATTTAATATTTATCCTTATATTTCAACAAGTACAGCTACAAACCCTAAAACCTTAGACTACACTAATTTTTTCAGCTTAAAAATAATTTTTGTCCTCTTAAATATAATTTACATCACAAAAACATTAATTACATACAGTAAGCATCGATCTAAACTTCAAGACGTTTTATCCTTTGACAAAGGAATAAGTCTAACTTGGATATCAACATTTGTTTTAGGATACATTTCATTTGTGCTATGTTTCTTTTTATTAACTCCAAATTCATCTCCTTATGTAGTATATATTCCACTACTACTACTAATTATCTATTTCATTTTTCAAAGAAACACCCAAGTTTCGATTTCTCTTGATGATAATGAATACGAATTTTTTAATGATACTTTATTAAACACCATCAGCCAAACAGCTAATCCAGAAGAAAAGAACAACTCAGATTTAGATTTAGATAAAAAAGAAAAATTAAAAAATGATATTCTTAAATTAATGGATAATGAAAAACCTTATTTAAAAAGTGAATTAACTATTTATCAATTGGCAAGAATGTTAAGTACAAACACAAATTACTTATCGTTAGTAATAAACAATGAGTTTGGATATAGTTTTGTCTCATTTATAAATTCATACAGAATCAATGAAGCTAAACAACTATTAATAAATAAAAATTTCGATAAATATACAATAGAAGCAATAAGTGAGAAAGTTGGCTTTAATTCAAAATCAGCTTTTAACAGAGCATTCAAAAAATACACAAATGTTACTCCATCTGAATTCAGGAATCGTTGATTTATACAAAAAACATGAATTAATACTTTCTTATTCCGTTGAAACAAATAACGGGTATACTCCTTATGCACTTAGTTAGATTCATCGAAATACCAAAACAATTTTCGTTAATTTGAATGTACTTTAATATGCTTTTTCTCTGTTCCTTGGTTCTTTACATGCATCTTAATTATACTTTTTAACATTTCAATTCTTTTTTGAAACTGAATAACTAAGGGTTAATATTCGCAAAAGTTAATTTATATACCGTCCCTTTATCCAAGGTTTTCTCTAATACACCATTGAGCTGCCTTGCAAATGATTGTATTAGTTTTGAACCTAAACCTCTGTTTGTTGATTCTGTTGTGTATCCAATTCCATTATCGGCTATAATTAATTCATAAGTAATTCCTGATACTGAACTAAGTTTTACTGTTATAATCCCTTTTTCTCTTCCTTCAAAAGCGTATTTTAATGAATTGGTAATCACTTCATTAATAATTAAACTTAAAGGCATCATGGTTTGTGAGTCAATTAAATATTCACCTATAATAAGTTTTAATTTTATATCTTTTTCTAAAGCATAATTCTTTACAATCTCTTCAACTAGTGTCGTTATATATTCTTTAGAATTCAAGTGCATTAAATCACCAGATTGATACATTTTCTCATGTAACTTTGCCATAGAGATAACTCTACTTTGTGTTTCTTTAAAAACACTAATCACTTCTTTGTTAGATGTTTTTCTAGATTGCATTCGTAATAAACTATTTACTGCTTGCAAATTATTTTTCACCCTATGATGTATTTCCTGAAGCATATATTTTCTCTCTTCACTTTTTTTGCTGATCATTTTATTGATTAATTGATTTTTCTTATACATCCTATAAGCAACAAAAATCAAAATCAAAGTAAATAAAAGCGCTATTGATATTAGTAGCATAGAAATTTTATTTTTTCTAAGCTTTAGCTCTTGATTTTCATTTTTTACTGATAATAACGCAATTTCTTGTTGTTTTTTATCAAGCTCATATTTTGAAGTTTGTTTAATCAAGTTTGTTTCTATCTCTGTGTTTTTAATACTATTATACATTTTAAAATGAAGTTTTTCCATTTCAAATGCATTTTCCCATTCTTTTCCTTTTTGATAAATGGAAGATAATACTTCAGATATTATAGAAACACGTAAAGGTTCTCCATTATATTCTGCCAATTTTAATGCTCTTTCACCATGTTTTTTAGCTTTAATAATTTCGCCTTTTTTTAAATAGACACGCGTAATATCTGTTAACGAACCAACAACACCTTCTTGATGACCATTGTCTTCTAAAACTACTAGGCTCTTTGTTAAATACTCTAAGCTAACATCCAATTCTCCTTCCGTTTCATAAAACGCTCCAATAAGACTATATGTGTAAGCCAATCCTACCGTATTATTTGTTTTTTTATTTACCTCTAAGCTTTCTTTATAATATAGCAAGGCTTTTTCCTTATTACCTCTTTGACGATGTAAATTACCTAGATTACTTAAAGTAACGCTATTATCCACGCTACTAATTAATTTTGAAATGACTAAAGATTTTTCTGTAAATTCTAATGCCTTTTCTATGTCATCTTGTATCGCATAAATATTTCCAATATTATTATATATTTCTGCTAATCCAAGACTATCCTTTAAAAGTTCTATTAAATTCAAACTTTTATAATAATATTCTAAAGCAGCTGATAATTTCCCTTCGTCATTATTGACTACCCCAATATTATTCAATGATTTTGAATAATATTTTAACAGTATTTCTTCTCCTGAATTTAAATTTGATATACTTGATATTGGAAATATACCCCCCAATTCTTGCTTTGTATATTCATACATCCATAAATTATATTTATGCCATATATTTTCATCCCATGAATTTTCGACAATATAATTTATTGCTTCTAACTTAAGATTCTGGTCATTAGTACTATGAAATTTTACCAATGATTTATGCAGTATTTTTTTTTCGTTTTCTACAACATCAATTAAACTTAAACTATCAATTAAGTAATAGTTTTTGTCCGCGTATTTCTGTGCTTGTGAAGTAAAGAAAGTCACAAGTAATAAAGAAAAAATAAAAGGAAATCTTATTTTAAACAACATCAATTAGTTTGCTTTGTAATACTTAAATATACAAAAATAAATCTAACAGAACTCAATTATTTGATACATAAAGAATCTCCCCGCATTGCAATATTATCTTTTATAGTACAGATTTCTATCATGACTAAAACAGTTCTCTTTGACTAAAAAATTAATTACACCAAAACATGAAATAAGTCGGGGCTTTCATTTAAATATTCTCCATAAAAATTTCTAGTTTTCATCCGTTGGATTAAACTATATATATCACCTGGATTTTCTAATTCCAACCCTACAACTGCTGGCCCAGTATTTCTATTGTGTTTTTTTGAATACTCAAAATGAGTAATATCATCATTAGGACCTAATACTTCTGATAAAAACTCTCTTAAAGCCCCAGCACGTTGAGGAAATTTAATCACAAAATAATGCTTGAGCCCTGAATACAGTAAAGCTCTTTCTTTTATTTCTTCAGTTCGAGTAATATCATTGTTACTCCCACTAATTAAGCATACTACATTTTTTCCTTTTATTTGTTCAGTATATTGATCTAAAACAGCAGTAGTCATTGCTCCGGCTGGCTCAACCACAATTGCATTTTTATTATACAAATCTAATATCATTTGGCAAACTTTTCCTTCATGAACAGTTGTCATTTCATCAAGATTATTTTTGCATATATTAAAATTCAAATCACCTACTTTTTGTACTGATGCCCCGTCTACAAACTTGTCTATTTTATCAATTTTAGTGTTTATACCATTATTAATTGAAGTAGACATAGACGGTGCCCCTAAAGGTTCTACTCCAATTATTTTTGTCTTTGGGGATAATGATTTAAATACACTTGATACACCGGAGGCTAAACCTCCTCCTCCAACAGGAAGAAATAAATAATCTATTCTACATTTAGTTTGTTCCAAAATTTCTAGACCAATAGTTGCTTGCCCTTCAATAACTTTAATATCATTAAATGGATGAACAAACGACATTTTATGCTGATTACAAAACTCTAAAGCACTTTCAGAAGCATCATCAAAAGTATCTCCTGTTAAAATTACCTCAACAAAATCACCTCCAAACATTTTTACTTGTTCAACCTTTTGATTTGGAGTAGGTGTCGGCATAAATATCACACCTTTCACTTTTTTTTTATTACATGAAAAAGCAACGCCTTGAGCATGATTTCCTGCACTTGCACAAACGACTCCGTTTTTGAGCTGACTAACCGTTAATGAAGCTATTTTATTATATGCCCCTCTAATTTTATAAGACCTTACTTGTTGTAAGTCCTCTCTTTTAAACAAAATATTTGATTCAAACTTATCAGATAAAAAATCGTTTTTTATTAATGGAGTTTTTAAAACAACTTCCTTTAACAAGGAAGCTGTTTCTCTAACATTATATATAGTCACCAATTCTTCTTTTAAACTCATTCGTTTATTTTTTTCATTGCTGTCATTGAAGCTCTTAATGTTGCTCCAACTGTTTCAATCGGGTGATTTCTTATTGCACTATTAACTGCTATCAATTTTTGATTATCAACTTTAACACTAACATCAAATGATTTTCCTAAAATAGAGGTGTCAACAGATTTCATGAAATCTTTGAGTAAAGGTTTACATGCATGATCAAATAAATAACAACCATATTCAGCAGTGTCAGAAATAACACTGTTCATTTCGTATAATTTTTTTCTTGCGATTAAGTTTGCTATTAATGGTGCTTCGTGTAGCGATTCGTAATATGCCGATTCTGAACCAATTCCAGTTTCAGTCATAGTTTCAAAAGCTAACTCTACACCAGATTTTACAAAAGCAACTAATAAGGTTCCTTGATCAAAGTATTCTTGTTCAGAAATCATTACTTTAATAGCTGAAGTTTTTTCAAAATTAGTTCTTCCAGTAGCTGCTCTCCATGTTAATAAATCATGATCATTGTTTGCCCAGTCTTTCATCATTCCTTCAGAGAAATCCCCTTGCATGATGTCATCCATATGTTTTTGAAATAACGGACGCATAATCTCTTTTAGCTCCTCAGATAATTCAAAAGCTTTTATTTTAGCAGGATTCGATAAACGATCCATCATGTTGGTAATACCACCATGTTTTAAGGCTTCAGTAATGGTTTCCCATCCATACTGAATTAATTTAGCAGCATAACTTGGTTCAATACCTTGTGCTACCATTTTATCAAATGATAAAATAGATCCTGTTTGTAGTAAACCACACAAAATAGTTTGCTCTCCCATTAAATCAGACTTTACTTCAGCAACAAAAGATGAATTTAACACACCTGCTTTATCACCACCAGTTGCAACTGCATAAGCTTTAGCATACTCAAACCCTTTCTTTTCCGGATCATTTTCTGGGTGAACGGCTATTAAAGTTGGAACGCCAAAACCTTTTTTATACTCCTCTCTAACTTCCGATCCTGGAGATTTTGGAGCCATCATGATTACAGTGATATTTTCTCTAATTTTTATACCTTCTTCTACTATATTAAAGCCATGAGAATATGATAATGCAGCTCCTTTTTTCATTAATGGCATTACAGTAGATACTACATCAGTATGTTGCTTATCTGGCGTAAGATTGACAACTAGGTCTGCACTAGGAATCATTTTATCATAGACACCTACTTCAAATCCGTTTTCTGAAGCGTTTAAAAATGACGTTCTTTTTTCTTTAATAGCCCCATTACGAAGTGCATAAGAAACGTCTAAACCAGAATCTCTCATGTTTAACCCTTGATTTAACCCTTGAGCTCCACAACCAATAATTACAATTTTTTTATTTTTAAGCGCTTCTACTCCTTTATTAAAAGCTGAAGGGTCCATTAAATTACATTTACCTAATTGCTCTAATTGATTCCTAAGTGATAGTGTATTGAAATAATTTTTCATTGTTATAATTCGTTTTACTAATTCGTTTTTACTAATTTTTCTAATTCGTTTACTATTGATGAAAGTGTTTTCATTGGTTTAGTGATTGCTACTCTTCCAGATCTAACAAATTCTAAAATTCCAAATGGCTCCAATTCATCAAATAATTGTTGGGTTTCTTCTTTATGCCCTGTTTTCTCTAATACAGTAAATTCCATTTCTACAGATAATACTCTAGCATTATGAGCTCTTACTATTTTTTCTGCTTTACCACCAGATGCTAACACTTCAGTTTTAACTTTATATAATGCTATTTCTTGATATACTATTTCATCATCTGAATGAACAACCGCTTTCACTATCTCTACTTGTTTTTCGAGCTGTCCAACCACTTTTTTAATTTGATCTTCAGTTTCAGAAACTACAATAGTATACCTATGTATTCCTTTTATTTCACTTTCTGAAGCAGCAATGCTTTCAACATTAATTTTTCTTCTAGTAAAAATAATAGACACTCTATTTAGAATCCCGACCACATCTTCGGTGAAAACTGATATGGTAAATCTTTTCTTTTCCATATATATTAACTTAATCTTATTTCTGAAACCGAAGCACCTGTTGGCACCATAGGAAATACATTGTTTTCTTTTCCTACCATAACCTCTAAAAAATAAGAACCTTCGTGTTCTAACATTTCTTTTACAGCTAAACCTAAATATTCTCTTTTTTCTACTTTATTTGTTTTAATTCCAAAACCTTTTACTATTGTCTGAAAATCTGGGTTAACCATTGTTGTTGATGCATACCTTTTATCAAAAAACAACTCTTGCCACTGTCTTACCATTCCTAAAAACTCATTATTAAGAACAACTATTTTTACTGCTGTTTTGTATTGAAAAATAGTTCCTAATTCTTGTATCGTCATCTGAAAACCACCATCTCCAATAATACCAATAACTTGGGCTTCTGGCACTCCCATTTTTGCTCCAATTGCAGCAGGCAAACAGAATCCCATTGTACCTAAACCACCCGAGGTAATCATAGATTTTGTTTGTTTAAATTTAGCATACCTACAAGCAATCATTTGATGTTGACCAACATCTGTAACAATAATATTTTTTTGATCAGAATACTTATTTATTTTATGCAAAACTTCTCCCATAGTCATTAATTCAGCACTTGGATTAAGCTCTTCATTGATAACGACATCTATTTCTTCTTGCTCTAATTTTCTAAATTCGGAAAGCCATTCATTACGTTCTTTTTTATCAACACGTTTAGTCAGCTCAATTAAACTTTCTTTTGCATCACCTAAAACTGCTACGTTAGTTTTTATATTTTTATCAATTTCTGAAGGATCTATTTCTAAATGAATTACTTTAGCTTGTTTAGCATAACGGCTTAAATCACCTGTAACTCTATCATCAAAACGCATACCGATAGCAATCAATACATCACATTCGTTTGTTAATTTATTTGGTGCATAGTTGCCATGCATACCGAGCATACCAACGTTTAAATAATGATCAGACTCTAATGCAGATAAGCCCATTATTGTCCATGCAGCTGGAATACCAGCCTTTTCTATAAAAGTTTTAAACTCTTGCTCTGCCTCTGAAAGAATAACTCCTTGCCCAAATAAAACAAAAGGTTTTTTTGCTGCGTTTATTAACGCTGCAGCTTCAACCACATTATTTATATCCAATTTAGGAGTGTGAACATAACTTCTCATTCCTGTGAATGGTTTATAGTCGAATTCTACTTCTCCAAATTGAGCATCTTTTGTTATATCTACTAAAACAGGTCCTGGTCTACCGCTTTTAGCTATGTAAAATGCTTTAGCTATTGCAAATGGTATTTCCTCAGCTTTGGTAACTTGATAATTCCATTTTGTTACAGGCATAGATATTCCAACAACATCTGTTTCTTGAAATGCATCAGTACCTAATAAATGACTAGCTACTTGCCCGGTTATACAAACCATAGGAGTTGAATCAATCTGAGCATCGGCAATTCCAGTTATTAAATTTGTAGCACCTGGACCAGAAGTAGCTATACAAACACCAACTTTCCCAGTTGCTCTTGCATAGCCTTGGGCTGCATGTGTAGCTCCTTGTTCGTGTCTTGTAAGTATGTGTGTTAATTTATCTTCAACATCGTATAAAGCATCATAGACAGGCATAATTGCTCCGCCTGGATAGCCAAACATTAAATCGACACCTTCTGCTATTAATGAATGAACAACCGCTTGGGCTCCAGACATTGTTTTAATTACTTTATGTGTTTTATTTTCTTTTTCTATTATTTCCATTGTGATGGATTTTTTTTATTATTCTAAATCATTTTAAGAATTAAAATTCGTCTGTAACACACCCTTCTGAAGAACAAGAAACTGTTTTTGCGTATTTATATAAAACCCCTCTTTTAGGTTTTAATGGTGGCTGAATCCAATTGACTCTTCTCTCTTCCAACTCTTCATTTGTTATCTCAAAATCGATAGTATTATTTTCAGCATCAATCGTTATTACATCACCATTCTCTACAAATGCAATTGGACCTCCTACTTGTGCTTCAGGAGCTATATGCCCTACTACAAAACCATGAGTTCCGCCTGAAAAACGCCCATCTGTTATTAGAGCCACATCATTTCCTAACCCTGCTCCTATTATTGCAGCTGTTGGTTTTAACATTTCAGGCATTCCAGGGCCTCCTTTTGGGCCTTCGTAACGAATTACCACAACATCTCCTTTTTCAATTAATCCATCTCTAATTCCATCATTCGCTTCATATTCTGACTCGAAAACCTTAGCTGTACCTCTGAATTTAAAACCTTCTTTACCTGTTATTTTCGCAACAGCTCCATCAGGAGATAAATTCCCTTTTAAGATCCTTAAATGTCCAGTTTCTTTAATTGGACTTTCTAGTGGTTTAATAACTTGTTGACCTTGTTTTAAGTTTGGTACATTCTTTAAATTTTCTGCTAAAGTTTTACCCGTTACCGTTAAGCAATCACCATGCAACAAACCTTTTTCTAATAGATACTTCAAGACTGCTGGAACACCTCCTACTTCATGAACATCTTCCATCAAATACTTTCCGCTTGGCTTTAAGTCAGCCAAAAATGGGGTTTCATCTGAAATTCTTTGAAAATCATCTAAGGTAAAATCTACATTTGCTGCCTTAGCTATCGCTAAAAAATGCAGTACTGCATTTGTAGATCCTCCCATAATAGTTACCAATCTTATGGCATTTTCCATTGCCTTTTTTGTAACAATATCTTGTGGTTTTAAATCCAATTCAAGTAAATTTCTTACCGCCTCTCCTGCTTTTATACTTTCAATTTTTTTTTCTTCACTTAATGCTGGGTTTGAAGAGTTATATGGCAAAGACATTCCTAAGGCTTCTATTGCAGATGCCATTGTGTTTGCAGTATACATTCCTCCACATGCTCCAGCTCCGGGGCATGCTTTTTCAATTACATTTTGATATTCTTTTTGGTCTATTTTTCCAGCAACTTTTTGCCCCCATGCTTCAAAAGCAGAAACTACATCTAGCTTTTTACCTTCATGACAACCAGAAGCGATTGTACCTCCATACACTAACACACCTGGCCTATTTGTTCTTAACATTGCCATTAATGCCCCTGGCATATTTTTATCACACCCAACAACTGTCACTAAAGCATCATAGGACATCCCCTCAACTACTGTTTCCATTGAATCGGCAATAACATCTCTTGAGGGAAGAGAATAACGCATACCAGGAGTACCCATAGAAATACCATCACTAACACCAATTGTATTATAAATAAGGCCCACTAAATCTTCATTTTTAGTTCCTTTTTTCACCTCTTTAGCAAGGTCATTGAGGTGCATATTACATGGGTTTCCTTCATACCCAGTACTCGCTATACCTACGAAAGGTTTATCAAAGTCTTCAGTAGTTAAACCTATTGCATGCAACATCGCTTTTGCAGCTGGTTGAGAATCATCTTGAGTTACTCTTTGGCTATATTTATTTAATTTCATATCAACATGTAATTTTTAAATTCTCTTTTCTGTACTCTATATAAGTAAGCGTCAGAAAGTGTTTTACCTAAAGTATCTTCCCATTTTAGATTGAATTTTTTATTATCCAGACTTTCAATACCAGCTACTTCAGCTGCTGTACCCGTAAAAAATGCACCATCGGCTTGATAAACATCTTCTGGTGTAAAATATTTTTCTACAACCTCTATCCCTAAATCTTTTGCAAGCTCAAAAATTGTCTGACGCGTTATTCCTGCTAAAATATTTCCTAGTGGTGCTGTATATAATTTATCATCTTTTTCATAAAAGAAATTAGCTCCTGGGCCTTCAGCAACCTTTCCATTCATGTCCAATAATAGTGCTTCATCAAAACCGTTTCGTTTAGCTTCAGTAGTTGCTAAAATAGAATTGGTATAGTGTCCTATTACTTTAGCATCTACAAAACATGATTTTGGATTTGGTCTTTGAAAAGAAGAAGTCATTAATTTTAGTTGAGCATCTCCCAAAAACCTTCCCCACTCCCATGCACATAACATAACGTGTACCTCTTCTGTTGGCTGTAAACTCATATTAGCACCTAAATAGACTAGAGGTCTTATATATGCATCTTTAAGGTTGTTTCTTTCTAAAAGCTCATAAGTTAACTTTGTCAATTCTTCTACTGATAAATTCAATTTTATATGCATTTTCTCTGCTGAATACTTAAGTCTCTCATAGTGTTCTTTGGCCTTAAATACCAACGTACCATCTTCGGTTTTGTAAGATCTAATTCCTTCAAAAACTCCTGAACCATAATGTAATGTTTGCGAATATAAATCTGTTGAAGCATCTTTAGCTTTAGTCCATTTTCCATCAAGGTAGATGGTGGTGTTTTCATTGTAGTACATTTTTTTATTTTAATTGAATTCAAAAAAAAAACCCTTCTCTAAGTGAGAAGGGTTTAACGTTTATATAATATCGTCCCTGTCTCACCTCTTAAGAGTTGAAATAATAATGACTTTAATAATTATTATGCTTTTTAAGTATCTCATTTTACGCAATTAAACATTTTTTTTATTTTATAATATCTCTTAGTATTTTTAATTACAAGGCAAATATATATGCTTTTCATGTACAAACTACATAAGGTATATTTTAGCCAAAAATCTGACTCACTAATATTTATTCAAAACAGAGTTATAAACAAAGGGTATCCGTGTACAATTCAACTATTTAAACTACTAATAATACGTATTTTTTGCAATAACACGATACCTAATTCGTATACATTTGACACATAGTCACAGCTATATAATTAAATGAAAAAACAATCCTTTAAAAAGCTAGTATTGATTATTAAACCGAATGATATGAAAAAAAAAATACTTATTAAAAACCAGTTAATTCTTTCAGGATTATTTAGCCTATTTTCTTTCTTAGTGGGTTATTCACAACTTTCAGTAGATGAATCAACTACACCTGCTCAAATGGTTGATATAATAACAGGCGGAAGTGTTACTGCAACAAACGTAACGTATATAGGAGCAAATTCTCAAAGTGGATCCTTTGTAGCGTCAGGGTCAAGCATAACCGATATAGGTTTCGCAGATGGAATTCTTCTAACAACTTCTAAAGCTTCTTTAATAGCAGACGACGCTAGTGGTAATTTAAATTATCATGCCGATCAAGATAATTCAGATCAAGATTTGGGTATATTGATAGGGGAAGCTGATTATGGTAATAATACAAATGATGCCAATATTTTAGAATTTGACTTTATTGCGGTTGGTAATACCCTTCAGTTTAGTTATGTTTTTGGATCAGATGAATATCAATCATTTGTTTGTAGTGCTTTTAATGATGCTTTCGGATTTTTCTTAAGCGGAGGTTCCATATCAGGTGGACTAGGGTTATCTAATGACGCTATTAATTTAGCCACTCTACCTGGTGGTTCAATTCCAGTATCAATAAATACTGTAAATGATGGAGTCGCTGATGGTACCGCATCCAATTGCGCTAACATAGATCCTAATTGGCAAACAAACACAGTGTTTTATAGAGATAACAGCTCTAGTACTACTGTTGAGTTTTATGGTGAAACTGTAGTTCTTACTGCTGAAGCATCATTAGTCCCAGGTGTTCAATATCATTTAAAGTTAGCTGTTTGCGACGTAGGGTTTTGGAATAGAGATTACGATTCAGGTGTTTTTATTCAAGCAGGTAGTTTTACAACTGAACCAGCTACTTGTAACGCAGGCCCTAATCAAACATTATGTGATACTACAACAACATTAGCTGCTAGTTCACCTGCAACAGGTACTTGGAGTGTTGTTTCAGGATCTGGATCGTTTGTATTAAATACTGATCCTAATACAATAGCTAATGGGCTTTCAGTTGGAACAAACGTATTTAGATGGACAGCTACAGATTTATCTTGTACATCTGATGTTACTATAACAGTTGCTACCACTCCAGCCGTACCAACAATAACCACAGCAGCACCAACCTGTGCTGCTGATGGAAATAGTACGGTAACGAATTACAATGCAGCTTTAACGTATACTTTTTCTCCAACAGGTCCTTCTGCAGGCGCTTTAGGAGCGATAAACGGTATGACTGTAGGAACTGCTTATACGGTAACTGCTGGAAACGGAAGTTGTACTTCGGTTGCTTCAACAGGATTTACAAATGTAGCAATGCTGACTACCCCAGCGGTACCTACTATTAATACAGTGGCACCAACATGTGCTGCCGATGGGAATAGCACAGTAAGTAACTATGACAATACTGCTACTTATACTTTTGATCCTATTGGGCCTACTGTAGGTGCTGGTGGTGTAATTACGGGAATGACTTTAGGAACACCTTATACAGTAACTGCTGGAAACGGAAGTTGTACTTCGGTTGCTTCAACAGGATTTACAAATGTAGCAATGTTGATTACACCAGCAGTACCAACTATTAATACAGTAGCACCAACATGTGCTGCCGATGGGAATAGTACTGTTGCTAATTATGACAACACTGCAACATATACTTTTATACCAGTTGGACCTACTGTAGGTGCTGGTGGCGTAATTACGGGAATGACAATAGGGACTCCTTATACAGTAACTGCTGGAAACGGAAGTTGTACTTCGGTTGCTTCAACAGGATTTACAAATGTAGCAATGCTGACTACCCCAGCGGTACCTACTATTAATACAGTGGCACCAACATGTGCTGCCGATGGGAATAGCACAGTAAGTAACTATGACAATACTGCTACTTATACTTTTGATCCTATTGGGCCTACTGTAGGTGCTGGTGGTGTAATTACGGGAATGACTTTAGGAACACCTTATACAGTAACTGCTGGAAACGGAAGTTGTACTTCGGTTGCTTCAACAGGATTTACAAATGTAGCAATGTTGATTACACCTGCAGTACCGACTATTAATACAGTAGCACCAACATGTGCTGCCGATGGGAATAGTACTGTTGCTAATTATGACAACACTGCAACATATACTTTTATACCAGTTGGACCTACTGTAGGTGCTGGTGGTGTAATTACGGGAATGACAATAGGGACTCCTTATACAGTAACTGCTGGAAACGGAAGTTGTACTTCGGTTGCTTCAGCAGGATTTACAAATGTAGCAATGTTGACTACACCTGCAGTACCGACTATTAATACAGTAGCACCAACATGTGCTGCCGATGGGAATAGTACTGTTGCTAATTATGACAACACTGCAACATATACTTTTATACCAGTTGGACCTACTGTAGGTGCTGGTGGCGTAATTACGGGAATGACAATAGGGACTCCTTATACAGTAACTGCTGGAAACGGAAGTTGTACTTCGGTTGCTTCAGCAGGATTTACAAATGTATTGATGTTAGTTATTCCTACTACCCCTACTGGCAGTGTTACAACACAGACCACATGTAACAATCCGTTTGGAACTATTGAAGCTACAGCTCCAGTATTAAATGCAAATGAAGAATATGTACTTACAGGTCCTGATATGTCTGGAACAATTCAGATCAACAATACCGATGGGCTATTTTCAAGCTTAATTGCTGGTGACTATACCCTTCACGTGAGCAATTTAGTTTCAGGATGTATTTCTAATGTTATTAATCTAACAGTAGATACTGTTACAGTTATCCCAAGCTTTAATTTAATAAATGGCTGTGATGGAGTAGATTATTTAATTTCTGTAGAATTACCAAATAGTACCTACACATATAATTGGTTTGATTCTTCAGGAACATTAATTGGTATAGGGTACCAAATAATAGTTACAGATGCAGATACTTATGAAGTACAAGCTTCTACAGGATCATGCACAGAGTCAGAATATATTACTGTTAGTAGTACATATTGTTCAATTCCTAAAGGTCTTTCACCAAATGGAGATGGCTTAAATGATACATGGGAATTATCAAATTTAGATATTAAACAAGTTAAAATATTTAATAGATACGGAACAGAAATTTATTCAAAAGAAAGCTATACAAACGAATGGAACGGTACATCTAAAAAAGGCGAAGAATTACCTTCTGCTACTTATTACTACGTAATATGGTTTAACAACGGACAATCTACAACTGGTTGGGTATATTTAAATAGATAAAAGAAACTACTGAAAAGATGAAAAATATAATCACAATAGTACTACTAGTTTTTATAGCTCATGCTAGTATGGCACAACAAGACCCTCATTATACACAATATATGCATAACATGAGTTTAATGAATCCAGCCTATGCAGGAAGTAAAGAAACCTTGTCAACAGGACTACTATACAGAAAGCAATGGGTGCAAATTGAAGATGCACCAACAACAGCAACTTTATTTGCACACCTACCTGTAGGTAAAAATGTAGGTACTGGTTTATCAGTCATTACTGACAAAATTGGTCCAGTAGATGAAACTAATATATATGGAGATTTTTCCTATACACTAAATTTAGGTGGTGAACACAAACTTTCACTTGGTGTAAAAACTGGACTTACACTACACAAAGTTGGTTTATATAGTGATATCTATAATACATTACCTGATGCTAATGATCCTGCTTTTTCAGAAAACTCAAGCAATAGCTATTTTAATTTTGGTTCTGGGTTATTTTATCATACAAAGAAATATTACTTAGCACTTTCAGTACCAAACTTTTTAAAATCTAATCACTTAGATTTTAATGGTCTACAATACGGGTCAGAATTTTCACACTATTTTTTAACAGGTGGATATGTATTTGATATCAGTGAATCATTAAAATTAAAACCCTTTTTCATGATGAAATCTGCATTTAATGCACCTACGTCTGTTGACGTATCTGCTAACATGCTATATAAAGAAAAACTAGAGTTTGGTGTAACCTACAGACTTGATGATAGTTTTGGAGCAATGGTAAATTTTGCCATAACTCCTGAATTAAGAGTTGGATATGCATATGATCATATTGTTTCTGATTTAAATGTAGCAACATCTTCATCACATGAATTCATCTTACTTTATGACATTAAGTTTACTAAAAAAATATCTGAATCCCCAAGATTTTTCTAAACATAAAACGACAAACGAATGAAATATATTTATACCGTATTATGCTACATAATACTAAGTAGCTTAGTGGCTGCACAGCAAAAAAATGAAATGCCTATTGATAGCTTATTTACATTAAAGAAAGCAGATTTAAGTTCCGAAAATACTGAATTTGGAGCTGTTTTAACCAATGATAATATCGTTTACTTTACTCGTACAAATAGCAATTTAAAAGCTGAAGATAAAAACGAGTCAGATTTAGACATCCATCAAGCAATACTTAATTCTGATAATACAATAACAGACATTAAAGCATTGGATGGTATTAATACCAAATGGCATGATGGACCAGCAACAATTACTTCAGATGGAAATACTATGTATTTTGCAAGTGAAAGTTTCAATCTAAAAAAAGCATTTGAAAAAGAAAAAACACCCTCTAAAATTTTAAAAAAAGGGAAAATATATTTATACAAGGCTTCAAAAATAGGCAATAAATGGAGTAACATTTCTCCTCTTCCGTTTAATCAAATTGATTATTCAACTAGAAACCCTAGTATTAGTGAAGACGGTAAAACATTATATTTTTCCTCAAACATGCCTGGTGGTTTTGGAGGAGAAGATATTTGGAAGGTAAACATCGATAAAAACTCGTATAGTGATCCTGAAAACTTAGGAAACAAGATAAACACAAGTGGTCAGGAGAGTTTTCCTTTCATAGCAAAGGAAGGTATTTTATATTATTCTTCAAATTCAGAAAATGGATTAGGAGGTTTAGACGTTTACAAAATCGATTTAAAAAACGACTCAATTTCAACTAACCTAGGATTACCTATAAATTCTAAGGTTGATGATTTTTCTTTTAGCTATAACAAGAATAAAAAAGCTGGTTTCTTATCAAGTAACAGAGAAGGAAGCGATGATATCTATATCATTAATGAAATCTGTCGTTTGTATGCAAATATCACGGTATCAGATAAAGAAACTGGTGCCTTAATTACTGATGCTCAATTAAATTTAATAGAAAACGCTTCTACACCTAAAAATATTAGTTCTTTAGAAGAAGTAACTCGTATTAAACTTGAATGTGAACAACAATACGGTTTACTTGCATCTAAAGAAGGATATGAAAACAATAGCCATGTAATTGAAAAATCAATCGATGGAGGTGAATTAAACATCAACATCAAACTACAACCTATTGCTAAACCAATTATAACTGATACTGAAGTTATTTTAAACCCTATATATTTTGTGTTTGATAACAGTTACATAACTAACAAAGCAGCTATTGAATTAGATAAGTTAGTAACTGTTATGAAGGAAAAACCAAGCATGAATATATTAGTAAAATCACATACTGATAATCATGGACCTGCTACATACAATTTAATTTTATCCAATAAAAGAGCAAACTCTACAGTAAACTACATTACATCAAAAGGTATTGCCGTAGATAGAATCAATGGGAAAGGTTTTGGTGAATCTGAACCAAAAATTAACTGTAAAAAATGCTCTCTAGAACAAAATAGTACAAACAGAAGATCTGAGTTTATAATTGTTAAAAAATAACCTAAAAACTATTCTTTCTGATTCACGCAGAAAATAAATTATATAAAAAAGGAGTGTTGAATATTCAACACTCCTTTTTTATATAATATTACTCAATTGAATGCATAAGACATAAATAATATTCCTAGTATTTACCAAAACGAAAAGGTCAGCACCCCTGCTGACCTTTTCTCCCGAATTTAATACCCTTTATTAACCCATAATAAAAGTATCATAAAAAAAACGTTAATATTTACACATTATATTGAGATAATAACTTTAATTACTGACCATTAATTCTTACTCAAATATAAGACTAAACATACTCCATTTAAACTAAAAATCACCTGATTTTATTAAGTCAGATCTACATACAACAGAGACGAAGTGTCAATATACTTATTCCTGTAACGTATAATAACTTAAAATTTCAACACGAAAAAAAACAATTTATTTTGAATGTTTCAATTCAAAATAAATTGTTTTTTCTTATCGTTTTTATAGAGTCTAAACACCTTCAAAAGTGTATATATCATACTATTACTTACTTTGTTTTAACTACACACATAAAAAATAATAAAACGAGTACTAAGCATACATTTTGGAATTAAACAATCTTCTTTTAATATATTATATTATTGAAAACAAAAAAGGTCAGCACCCCTGCTGACCTTTTTACCCGAATTTAAACACTTTATTAACCTATAATTAAAGTATGAAAAAAACTTAATATTTATTACCCTTACTCATCAGCATAATTTTATTTGAATGACTTTTTAATAATCATTAATTCTTAATCAAATATAAGACTTAATACACTCGCTTAACATTCAAAAACACTTACTTTTATTAAGTCTGATATATAAATAACGAGAACAAAACACTTATAAACTTTAATATGATTAAACAAAAGACTTTGCTAATTTATTTTGACTCTTTTAAGTATAAAATGAAGTGTTATTTCTGATTATTTTCTCGAATTGAAACGCTTTATAAAGTATCTATATCAATACAAATTACACCTTTACATGCAATTACTCTAACTACATACGTAAAAACGTAATGAAATTAATCCTAAACATCCATTTGATAATTAAATAGTCAGTTTTTAATATCTAATATTTTCGGAAACGAAAAAGGTCAGCACACCTGCTGACCTTTTTACCAGAATTAATATGAAATTAACCGATTAACACCTCTTTTTATTTTTTTCCCTTGATACCTCAATAATATCTTATAATTTTCTGTTTTTCTGTTTTTCTGTTTTTCTGTTTTATTTACCAGAATCAACGAAAGTAGATTCAGCATCAAATATATCTAACTTATCATTAACTTGTCGTAATTATTTAATGATTAACTTTTTAGTTATTTGTTTTCCATTATTATAATCAAAAGTTACCAAGTAAGTACCTGTTGCTACTTGTACCGGAATTGCTATCTCAGTTACATTTGTAAAATCAGTGTTGCATTTTAAAACTTCTTGCCCCAACACATTATATAATCTTACGTTTTTAGCAGTAAATACTGAAGAATCACTAATATTTATACTACCCGAAGCCGTATTGTAAAATACTACTAGATTCTCTGAAACAACTTCAACATCATCAATTGCTAACACCTCTGCAGCTTTAAATACAACATAAAAACGATCGTTATATTCTCCAGATGCTAAATTGAATTCTATTGGTAATCCCGTTTCTAAACGAGAACTTATACCTAACTCCTTATCTAAGAAATATACCTCTAATAATGGGTCAAAATTTGATAAGTCTCCTACTTCAAATTTAAAAACACCTTCCTCTTCTATTTTTATCTGTAATGGCAATTCTAAATCTTCATAAATAGCTCCAATACCTTGAATTACTAATTTTTCATCGATATCACCTTTCAATAACCAAGCACAATCAGAACTTAAACTCTCTATCATCCTTGCATCATAACCATAGTTCATTCCATCAACCAAACCATATTTTACTCCTAGCAACAACTCACGTTGTGGACCTTCAGGTGTCGTAAACTTAAAATACAATCGCTGTATAGTTGACCCCAAATCGTTTTCAATATCAGCATTAACATAATCAGCATTTCCTACCGTATTTGTATTTTTAGCAAAAATTGAATAATCTACTCCTGAACCTGGCGAAGTTGCTACTTCTTTTTTAAAGAAACGTTGACTATTGTTAAACTCAATTTGCCCTCCTGAAGGACTTCCTTGTACAAAGAAACCTTGCCCTACAGGTACATATTGTCCTGGACGAATACTTCCTGATCCATTTGACGACACATCAACATCTGGAACAGCGATAACTCCTCCTAATAAATTATAGGTAGCATACCCTCCTTCATAAGCTGCAAAAACATGACTATTATTTGTTGAAAAATGCTCCCAAAAATACAACGCTCCTGTTGAGGATCCAGTTCCAATAACATCTCCAGCATTTTCTACGCTAGCTAAATTGTCATTGATAAACTTATTTGCATCCAAAGCACTAGCATATGGATTACCAACAAAATAAACATTATTAGCCCCTACAGTATGTTGAATAGTACCATTGTTCGGTTTACCTGAAAACACATAGTTTTGTGTTGCAGCCCCAGTTCCCTTCATCGTGTAACCTTCTCCAACTTTTATATCTCCACCTGAGCGAACTTGTGTCCAATTTGAATATGCGTCTGGTTGATTTCTGTATCGGAAAATCCAATAATCTGCTATAGACATTATATTCCCAGCTGTTGATCCATTATAACCAGATGTTGTAAATGTAATATTTTCTGGTGTAGCAGCATTAATACCACTTTTTAATACTTCTGCTACTGAGTAATCTGAGTTATTAGTTGCATCTGAAGTTGGATATACAGGACTAGACCAAAAATTATAGCTATAAATATTTGACTTTCCTTGTTGATCACGCTCTAAATAACCAGTACTCAGTGGTTCAAATGTAGAACCTGTTGTTTGAATTAATTGAGATTCTCCAACTAAATCTAAATGACCATCTAATTTTAAATAACTAGTCGTTGTTAATAATTGATCGTTCTCAATTGATAACTCAGAACCTGAATCGACCAATGAACCTAAATGGGTATGACTAGCCGTAGTTGTTACTTTTGAGTTATTAGTTACCTGAACAATTGCCCAATCTTTATTTGGTAAGTTTTCGATATCCCAAACACTACCATATTGCCATGTTCCTGTAGCCGTCCAAATTCCTGATGCGTTAGCAACATAAGGAACAGGTGCTGTCCTCAACTGATTAGTTGTCATGTTATTTAACCCCCCAGCGACTCCAGAAGCCGAAGAATCTGATGTGTTATTAGAGACAACTGTATCCATTTTATAATACGACACTAGGTTTGACCAATTTAAGGATCCACCGTCAATATCTTTTGGAATTACAGTTCCATGCACTTTTCCTCCATTATTTTGTACTCCTTGATAAATTTGCTCTCTTAATTGTGTTTCCGTTAAGGCAACATCATATACACGAGACTCATAAATAGCTCCTTCAAAATAATTATCTTGAGTATCTGCTTTTCTACCTATTTCAAAATCATCAGTTCCTGTTTCAATAGTTGCTCCAATTCCAGTACCAGTCCATTGTAACTCCCCATTTAAATAAGTTTTTACTTCACCTGTACTTCCATTATAAATTGTAGCTACATTATACCATAAATCCGTAGATAAAACTGGTGCATTAGCATCTGGAGTAGTTAAAGATGCCGTAGAAGTTGGACAAGTTGAACAAGAAGCTGTAAATGAAAAATTATCAGCAGCCCCTTGAGAGTTTGAGTGACTTTGATTTCCAGAAACTGGAAAGGCTCTAACCGCTCCATCACTTGTGTTATCAATATTGAAACTCATTTCTCCTGGATAATTATCTGACTGAAAAACAATATCTACTACATCTCCTACATTAACAGTAAAAGTAGCTGTATCAGGTGAAACCCCATTAGCAGGATCAAAATCACTTCCAATTTGTACTCCTCCAACAAAAATAGCCACATAACCATTTCCACTAGTATTCCAACCGTCTGAATAACTATCAAACATATTTATCGTATAATCAACAGTTGAACCTGCAGATGCAGTTCCAATACTAGATTTTATTCTATTAGAACTATCTACATATAATCTATAGTTTCCTTCTCCCATAATATCACCACCATCAAAACCTGAATCTAACTTAATCCATGTCATCATACTCATAGCATCCTCACCAGAAACTAGTGATGCTCTATTAATATAATCGTTATTTCCATCAAAATCAATTGTTGTAGAAGGAGAATTTATAAATACTTGAACTGGAGTATTACATGTGTTCCCAAAAGAATCCGTTACAGTTGCGGTATATACTGTATCAACTGTTGGATTAACTGTATGATTATTACCAGCTCCTAGACCTTGATCCCAAGAAATTGTAGCTGGATTTTCTATACTTATAACTACATTATCAACTCCCCAGTGATCTGTACTAGATGAAGAAACATCTTGCTGTGTCCACCTAAACGCTGTAGTTGTTGTTTGAGCTACAGGAGGTACGTTAAAAACATAATTGTTCCAAGACTGTAAATGATCACTCCCATCTGTATAAAAAGATGGGAAAAAGTAATGTAATGTAGTCCAAGTAGAACCACTATCAATAGAATATTGTAAATAAACACCCTCATCTACTAAATCAGGTCCTTCACAAGGTGCCCCACCAGCTTGTGTAGCAAATTTTATATCAAAAGAAATAATCCCCCCGTTAGAAACATCATAAGTTTGTGAGGATAATGTTCTTGGCGCACTATTAGTCCCCATCCATAAAAAAGTAGTCCCATCAGAATTTACTCCAACACAAGCTGGGTTAGTAAAATCAGCCGTTACAGTACTATTCCAACCTGTACCTATTGTTCCTGTATTAAAATTATTACTTAGCGGAACATCAACTACATTTCCTAATGCAGCTAAGTCTACTTGATCACCAGAGTTTATATATAATACATTATTTGTCGTTGATGATGTTGTTCCATCTGCTGTTATTGAACAACCAGAAACAGTAGGTAAAGGGGTAAAGCAAGAAATATCAGCTTCCCATCCAGTACCAGAATCGTCCGGGTTCCATTGAATAGTTAACGGTCCGTTTGCACAGATCATTCCTGGACCAGTAAAATCAAATGCTGTTCCACTTGCATTTACCACCCAATCACCAGTAGCTGTCATTATTAATGGATCAGATGTAGAAGAGCCATCATAAAATGACAATTCAGAGTACCCAAAGATACTATAGTCTAGATTAAATGTAGTAAAATCTAAACATACCCCGTCACCAGATATTACTGGCTCTATTGTCATTGATATAGTTGCTCCATTTGAATAGTTACCTGTTCCTCCTGGATCCATAAAAACACCACTACACGTTTGCAAATTAGTACCATCTATCATTGGGTAATTTTGTGCTTCTGAAAAACATACAGAAAATAATACCCCTAATAAGGCTATAGTTTTTTTAATCATTAATGTCTTTTTCATTTTTTCGGGTATTAATTTAGTTTAATCAATTAAACACATTGAGCTTATTGGAAGATTATAGGTTTTCAATAACCTTCTGATCACTAATATTTTACAAATATAAATTCAAACCCAATCATATTTTATAAAAAACAACTCGCTTTTATTAACTCCGAATGGAGGTGAACTAGCCGACATGAAGTATTAAAAGTAAAAAAAGAGACTTAAAAGTGAAAAAGGTCGACAAAGAGCATTTTCGCCTATTTTACTGAATCAATTATTAGTAAGTCAGATTTTTAATTGGTAGCCATTGCAATTAACAATTAATCGAAAGCAAAACAGTTTTTCACTCTTAACACATTTATACCATCCAATAAATTAACCCTTATATAACACGAAACGAGGATACTATTTTATAGTATCCTCGTTTCGTGTTATTGTTTTGAATTTAAATTTTATCTTTTCAAAGAGAAATGCGCTTTAAATTCTTTTTGAGAACTGTCAGCTCCTTCTAAATAAATAATCTTAAACCAGTAATCAGTCGCTGGCATTTGATTTCCATTATAAGTCCCATCCCATCCTGCACTATCTGGATCTAGTTGTTTTAACAACTTACCAAATCTGTCAAAAATGTAAATCTGTGATATTGGAATCCCTTCTTGGTGAATAATTTTCCATGTATCATTGATTCCATCTCCGTTTGGTGTGAAGAAATGTGGGTAATCAATTAACACTACTTCTTGTGTGTCTGACCAACATCCTTGTCCATCTGAAATTGTTACCGTATGAAGTCCTGGTGATACTCCTTCAAATGTTCCATTAGTTGTTGGCTCACCATCGTCTAAACTATACCAGAATTCAATTCCTGGAATATTTGAGGTTGCTACCGCCACTACTTGATGGGAATCTGCAAAAGCAGTTGTAGTTACACTTGCATCATAAGCATCTGGTGATCCTGAAAACGTGATACTTTGTATCGCTGATGTATTGATACAATCAAAATCTGTTGGTCCAGAAACAATAACCGTATAATCTCCTGGTTCTGTAACTGTAAAGGTTTGATTAGTTGCTCCAGGAATTGTTACTCCATTTAACATCCATTGGTAATCATATGGCGCTGCTGGTAAAGCACTTGCTGTCAATACAGGTAATGTCGTATCCGTTAAAGGAACTCCATTTGCATCAACACAAATTACAGTCTTACTAGCACTAACGTTTACCTCTGGTACTGGCACATATATGTCAAACCATGTAATAGTATTACATCCTGTACCTGGTGTTACTGGATTAATTCCAAATCCATCATTTACAACACTAATGTAAATCCTTTGTGGATTAGATATGTTATTATACGTCGCTGGATTTTGAATTGCATTTATCCCTGCAGCCGCATCATCTTCACTTGTATAATAACTTGCTGATACTCCTTCTTCTATTGAAGGTCCATTTCCGGTTAATATTAAAGTTTCCCAAGCTGTTAAATCAAACTCAGCTATTTGTTCTGAAATATCTCCAGATCCATCAACATCTCCATCACATTCCATCATATCACCTAATTGATCTTCAATATCTAATGGGTTTAATGGCGTTGGGTTTGGATTTACATGTAACTTCACAATTGCTACAGCTCTACATTCTGTTGTTGAATTGTACACACTTGCATAAATCACTTGTGGATTTATTGTGTTTGGGAAATTTGTATAGTCTGAAATCATTGTTCCTGTTCCTGACTCAGCATCTGCTAAAGTATAGAAATAATCTACTGAAACATCCGTTGCTCCTCCTGTAACTACTGATTCGTAATCTAATAAATTAAAAGAATAGAATCCATCTGCAGTTTCATCATCACACACAAAAATTGGTGAGTAATTTGCTACTGGTAATAAATCAACATGCAACATAACTTCTACAATAATCTCACAACCTGTAGCGGTATGCACTACACTCGCATAAATAACCTGATCTGGTGTACCTATATTTGTATATGTAGCTGGATTTACTATAATCATTGCAGGGTCTGGTACTCCCGATAATAAACCTGTATAATATGTTATCGTATAATCAGTAGCTACAGTACTTGGGTCAATATCTGACAACAATACGGTTTGACCGTAGTTTACTAAATCAAATATCACAAATCCATCTGCACTTCCAGAATCCTCACATGTAATATATGTTAACGGACCTTCTGGTAATTCAGGACTTGCAATTACATTTAAGATAATAGTCTCAGCTGTATAACTACACCCTGTCGTTAAGTCTGTAATGTTTAAGAATAACTCTTGAAGACCTGGTGTATTTGTTGTATCAACATTTTGATACAATACATTTGTTGGAATAACTCCTAATCCAGCTTCTGCTTCTGCTAATGTTTCATGAAAAGTAACTTCTAAGTTTAGAGCTCCTCCTATCATTTGTAATTCAGCGGCTGCTAAATCAAAATATCCGAAAGTATCATTATCATCATCACAAGTATATAAATCAACAGATGGTGTAAAACTTACTGTATTAACAATTAAGTTAAATGAACTCACTCCATAACATCCAGTATCATTATTAACAACCAATACATAAATAGGTTGTGGCATCCCTAATAATGGATCATTTGTATATGCCGTTGCATCGGCAACTAGATTAATCGGATATCCAGTCCCATCTAAAGCAGTGTAATAACTTACACTAACATTTCCTAAGCCATTTGAAATTGCATTCGTGTTAGATGCTAAATCAAATACTACTAAACCATCTAAATCTGGCTCACCATTTACATCCACATCACATTCTTCCATATCTGCTACTGCATTTGGAACAGGGCTTATATTAATGTTTACTACAAAACTATTCTCATCTGTACAGTTTGGTACTGTTGCAGTCTCAGCATACACATAAATAGTTTGTGTTGTTGTAATTGCATCTCCAGCAAATAAAGCAGTTCCCGTTCCACCTGGGCCTGTAAAGTAGTTTCCTACTGTTAATAAAGGTAAAGTATAACTATCACACATCGTTACAGCTACTGGCGCTTCTGCTACTGGTGTGTTATTGATTGTTACTATAAAACTATTCTCATTTGTACAGTTTGGTGCAGTTCCAGATTCCGCATACACATAAATAGTTTGTGTATTTGTTATCGCATCTCCAGCAAATAACGCTGTTCCTGTTCCGCCTGTTCCTGTAAAGTAGTTTCCTACTGTTAATGCAGGTAAGGTATAACTATCACACATCGTAACAGCTACTGGCGCATCTGCTACTGGGGTTACTAACATCGCTACATTAGTAAAGCCTGCTGAAGCAACTGATGTACATGTTGCGTTTCCTGCAGTTACCGTATATGCTATTCCTAATGTCATACCATTTATCACTCCTCCTGCTCCTACTGTTGGACCAGCTGGCGTAAACGTATATGTCAAGGCTGCATTGTAATTCGTTACCGTACTATTTCCATCAGCTGCACAAGTTGATGCCACAGTGTTAATTGTTGGTACTGATGACGTAACTAACATTACTAGGTTTGTAAACCCTGCTGAAGCTACTGATGTACAACTTCCGTTATCAGCAATTACTGTATACGCAGTTCCTAGAGTCATTCCACTTATTGCTCCGCCTGCTCCTACTGTTGGACCAGCTGGTGTGAAATTATATGTTAAGGCTGCATTGTAATTCGTTACTGTACTATTTCCATCAGCTGCACAAGTTGGTGCCACAGTGTTAATTGTAGGTACCTCTGGTACTGCTAACTGAGCAACATTCGTAAAGCTTACCGAGGCTACTGATGTACATGTTGCATTTCCTGCTGTTACTGTATATGCAGTTCCTAATGTCATACCGCTTATCGCTCCTCCTGCTCCTACTGTTGGACCAGCTGGGGTAAACGTATATGTTAAGGTTCCATTGTAATTCGTAACCGTACTATTTCCATCGGCAGCACAAGTTGGCGCTACTGCATTGATCGTTGGTACGGCTGGTGTAACTAGCATCGCAACGTTCGTAAACGATGCTGATGACGGTGACACACAAACCCCAATAGTCGCAATAGCTGCATAAGGTGTTCCTAAAGTCATACCTGATATCACTCCTCCTGCTCCTACAGTCGGTCCTACAGGTGTAAAGGTATAGGTAATACCAGTATTGTAATTTGTAATCGTACTGTTTCCATCGGTAGCACAAGTTGGTGCTACTGTATTGATCGTTGGTGCTGGCTGACCTGGTAATTGGGCTACATTTGTAAATCCTGTTGAAGCAACCGAAGTACAACTTCCGTTTCCGGCAGTTACTGTATAACCAGTTCCTAAAACCATTCCAGTTATAACTCCTCCAGCTCCTACTATTGGACCTACTGGGGTAAACGTATAGGTTAATCCTGCATTGAAATTCGTTACAGTACTATTTCCATCGGCAGCACAAGTTGGTGCTACTGTGTTAATCGTTGGTACAGCTGGTGTAATCAACATCGCTACATTAGTAAATCCTGCGGATGCCACTGAAGTACAATCTGCATTTCCTGCAGTAACTGTATATGTAGTTACTAAAGTCATACCACTTATCGCTCCTCCTGCTCCTACTATTGGACCAGCTGGGGTAAATGTATAAGTTAATGCCGCATTGTAATTAGTCACGGTACTGTTTCCATCAGCTAAACACGTTGGTGCTACTGTAGTTATAGTAGGTACCGTTGGGGTTGATTCTATAACAAAACACTCTTGAACAGTTACACTACAAGATGCTGACCCAGGTTGTTGAGCGGTAATGGTAATTTGATCTAAAGCTAATGGAGGATCCGTAGAACTTCCACTATCATTCGTCCATGTAATTCTAAATAACAAACTTGGCTGATTATCCCATGCTGGATCTGAAATCGTTTCGTTATGCCAATTTGCTTGTCCAAATAAATTAGCCCCTGATTGAGTCCAAGTACTACCTCCATCAATACTGTATTCTAGTGCACCATGATCATCCGAATCTGTTGGGTTATTCAAATAATAAAAGTCAAACGTAACATTTGTGCTTCCTACAGTATTTAATGGAGTATTTAGAGTAATAGATTGATTAGAATCCGTACTGCAATAGTTAGCATTAGCAGGCGGAAAAGACCCACCTTCTGCACATGCAAATCCGCAGGTTGTTGTTGCCATTATGTGTAGGTAATTACTCTGAGACCCACCCGTTGCCCATGCACCTTGATTTGGAACATTAGGCACTGTAAAAGGAAAACCTCCTAAAGTACAGGTACCACCAGCATAAACATTGTTGATAATAAATTGATTATTTCCTCCAGAATTATCAATAGTCCAATTTGTAGCTCCTGACTCAAAATCTTCAGTCAAAAGTGTATTTGTTATTGGAGCCCCTCCAGAAGAAGGCGAAGTAACATCCACACAATATGATCCAGCGGGTAAACCTGCTAAATATGTATTAGTTATTAATGACGTTTCATATCCTGCTGGGAAACTATATCCCGATGGACCACTTACCCAGTCAAAAGTTGTTCCTACTGGCAATATAGCTGATATTGCTATTAACCCTGGATCACAACTCGTTACATTTGCTGTATAAGTTGGTGTATTTCCAGCACCTAAAGTAACAGTACTCGTATTTGTTAAAACTAAACTACATGAAGCATTACTTACAGACGTTAATCCAATTGTTTGATCTACTGTAACTCCTGATACAGTAACCACAACATCTCCTCCGGCACCAATTGTAACTGGACTAGCTGGAGTACCCATCACTCCAGAATATGCAACTATATCACCTACTGTTCCTGTAATAGTAAATACAGCATCTCCTCCTGTACAAATAGGATCATTATTTAATATAGATGGTACTGATGGAGTGTTTAACATCGTTAAGTTTGTAAATGATGCTGAAGTGGATGAAATACACCCGCCATTATTCGCCACAACCGTATAAGTCGTTCCTTGAATCATCCCGCTTATCGTTCCTCCAACTCCTGCTGTAGGACCTACTGGTGTAAAAGTATATACCGCTAAATTATCATAATTTGTAATACTACTTGATCCATCCGCTACACATGTAGGCGCTACCGTAGTAATTGTTGGTGTGGGTATAGAAGCCAACATGCCTAAGTTAGTAAATGAATTTGAAGCTACAGATGTACAAGCCCCGTCTCCTGCTGTAACTGTATAAGCAGTTCCTAAGGTCATACCACTAATCAAACCTCCAACTCCTGCTGTTGGACCGGATGGTGTAAACGTATAGGTTAATGTATTATCATAATTTGTAATACTACTTGATCCATCCGCTACACATGTAGGCACTGTTGTAGAAATATCTGGTATTGTTATTCCTGTTACTGTTACATCTAATGTTCTTACTAATGAACAATTATTAGCTCCTGACAATCCATTATCCCAAGTATACGTAATCGTATGCGTTCCTGGGCCTGCAGCAGCAGGGTCAAAAAAGCCTAATCCTTGATCATTAGAATAATTTTCAGTTGGTAAGTTCGGCTGTAGCCCATTTGAAACTCCTGTACCACTATAAACTCCAGATCCAGAAGGCAATATATTTGCAGATTGTGCAGATGGATTTCCTCCAACGATTACCCAAATTCCCGAATCTAAGATAGCCCCAGAAATCACATCAGTAATTGTATAATTATAATTCCCTGATGCTCCATTAGATTTATCCAATACATAATGTTGTCCAGGAGCAGGTCTTAATAAAAAATTATTTGTAGTACCCGAAAGAGGTAATGATAACGTTTCCGCTAAACCATTTGTACTTGCATCGTATCGTATAACATTTAAATTAAATAAATTTCCTGAAGTAGCGGTAACAGCAATATTTACTGCAGTGTAAGGTATTCCCGCATCAAATGTTGGCGAAAAATTATCTGGGCCCAAATAAACAACGTTATCATCACAATTAAAATTGATTGTATTTATTGGGTTATTTAACCCTAAATCTGAATACATTTGTATTTGATAATCTTGACAAGTTGGCGCAGGAGGGATTATATTATAGTACCCTAAACCTTGTACGTCAACCTCAAAACACAAAGCTGAATTCGTCACAGATAATGTATAACATAAAATATAATCACCCGCTGTTAAGTTGCTCCATTCTGGATTAAATCCACTTGCAACCCCAGAAGCATTTGTAATACTTGGGTTTATTGGAGTAGCTGAACAATTACTTGCAGGAACTAAATTATAACTTATTACTTCTTCAGAAGGGACTCCACATCCTCCAGGAAGAGAAGAAGCTCTTTGCTTAAACCCTAAAACTGTAGAGCCTACTGGAACTGTTACCGGAACACAAACTGTAACATTATCACCTGGAAACAATGGACTTAAACCTAATTGATCACCGGCAGTTGCCAAGGATGTAGATATATTCGTTTGACCTGCTCCAACTGTTGCCTCTATAATAGATTCTACTGGACATGTTGGGCTTGCACAAGTACTACAACTATTTGAAGAGGAAGCTGTAACATTATAATATCCTAAACCTTGTAGATCAACATCAAAACATAAGGCAGAATTAACTACTGATAGTGTATAGCATAAAATATAATTACCAGGAACCAAATTATTCCATTCAGGATTAAACCCACTAGCAACTCCTGAAGCATTTAACACATTCGGTGTAATTGGTGTTGCTGAACAATTAGAAGCTGGTAGTAATTCATATGTAATAATTTCTTCACTTGGATTACCACAACCTCCAGGAGTTGATGCAGCTCTTTGTTTAAATCCTAGTACTGTTGAACCAACCGGAACTGTTACTGGTACACATACTGTGATACTTTCACCTGGAAACAAAGGGTTTAAACCTAATTGATCGTCAGCTAAAGCTAAAGCGGTAGATATATTATTTTGACCTAAAGCCACTGTTGTTTCTGTAATAGATTCCACAGGACAGCTTGGGTTTGCACAAGTACTACAACTAACTTGAGAAAAAGTATTACTTACAGAAGTAAAAATAAGCAATAGCATTAGTACACAAAATTGTCTTTTATTTTTCTGAATAGGTGAGGCTTTTTTCATTTTAAATAATAATGGGTTAAAAAAATAAAGTGAATACTCAATACACTTTAGAGACACGTCATCTAACCGAGGACTAAAAATCACTTTTTCTTAATTTTGACTGTAATATTTTTTTACCTAAAAAAACATTAGCTTTATGATTATGTCATCTTTAATGGTTGTAAAAATAATTCTATACAAGTCAAGGTATTTACTTAAAAAAGTCGTTTTTATTAAGTCAGATTAAAAAAACTAATAGCGGGATTTTACGTTTATTTGATTCCTATTTTTCATTATTATACCTACTATTAGTAGGTATAATAATGAAAAATAGAATTAACTTTTTGACCTTCAATTTTTGTTTTTTTAACATCTAATCTTAAAAAAGTCGTAAATGTTTTTTTTAAACTTTTATAGCTTTCAGTTTGAAATTGGTTATTATTCATTAATACCTGCATTTCTGCAAGAAATGACTCTAGTTTAAAATAATCACTATTATCAATAACATATGCTGCATCATTGATATATACATCTATCTCTACATTTACACTCATTTTATTCTTGTTTCATCCCTCTTTAAAAAAAAGGAGTAATTAATTTTCAACTAATCAATACTTATTATTTTATCAAATTCTTCACATATTCAAAAGTAGTTTTACAACCATATTAACATGTACTTATTTAGCAAAAATTAGTACTATTAAAGAGCTAGTACGTACTGATGTGGCAAATTGCCACTTATGTATTTTTTAATATATACATATATACATCAGTTTTTAAAAGCATTTAATCAAGGTGTTTATACCTGAGAAAGAAACCTAAGTGGTATCAGATAATTCATGATGTGATTTGAAGGCAGATTTTGCTAGGTTGATTTAGTATCGCAGTTAAATATTACAATAGTTATATTTATGCTGTTTTTTTTACTATTGACATCAAAATGATAACAAAATCACAAACTAATGACTTATAAAACTTTCGTTAAAAAATCATTTTGATTTACCCTGCTTTTAAAATGATATAATTAAAGTAGTTTTTTTCAATTGAGGAATTAACTGTTTTTCCATTGTCTATTTTAGTTTTTAATTTAAAAAATTCAACCCGTTCATTAATTATGTTTGGATTACTAATAATTATTAAAATAGTTTTAAGAATATTTTTCTCTAAATAACTTAACTTGAAGTTAGTTCTATACTTTTTCTTTAAAGAAGTTATTCCTTTTTGGACTAGCTCATAGTTATTTAACTCATAATGGATTACAATGTTTAAAAACTCTGATTTTATATAGGTTTTAGGACGCTGATTAAAATTATATTCATTTAAAATTGTATTAACATACTTTAAGCCACCTGAAAAATCGCCTAACGAGCAATATATAGAAGCAAACAAATAGTATATAGAAATAATGTAGTATGGCTCAATAATATATTCATATTTCTTCAACTCTCGTTGCATTTTAGTCATTATTAACAATGCTTTTTCGAGTTCATTGAAATTTAATAAATACTCTATTTCGGCTTGATAAGTATGTAAAAACACACGTTCTTTTGCTACCTTATTTTGGATATTTATAAATTTATCGAAATTTCTTAATGTCTTTATGTCATTATAAAATGTTGATTCCTTTTCTTTTTTATTAATATCAATTATTCTGATATATATAGAAATGTAATCTAGAGGTTTTTCAAGTTTATACATTTCATTATTATCAAAAAAAACAACAACTTTTCTTAGATAATGAAGTTCTTTTAAATATTCCTTTTTTATATTGTGATAATTAGCATAAATTAAATAGAAAAAAATATTTGTATTTATGTTTCTTGTGTCGTCTTTAGTTTTAAAAATTGGGTCAAGAAATATTTCATTAAAATTTTCTTCTAACTGTTCTTGAGATGTTTTACCTACACTGTTTTTGTAATAATAGCTTTTATAATAAAAATCAGTTATTATTTTTTCAGATCTAATATTATCGAAGTAATCATCAAACAAGTTATTTGTTTTAATTGCTTCTAACAACCCTTTGGAATACCCTAAGCACTTTTTTTCCCATTTAATAATTTCCAGGATTAAATATTGACTTTCTGAAACAAGTTTTATTCGTTTAGTCTTATTAATTAAGGATAAACATTCGTTGTATAACCCTTTATAAAATAGAATTTCTATGGAAATTAAATTTTGTTTTATTTTTAAGTCACATGTTTTTTCTGAGTGAAATTCATTTAGTGATTTTAAAATGATTCTATTTAGGTAATTTTTGTCAGATGAAAAGTACTTACTAGAATATCCATTATCACCCAAAGTTTCCTTAATCATTTTTTCATTAAAGCTACTACTGTTGTCAATTGTGTCAAATAAGAGAATGTATTTATTCTGACCTCCTATAGTATGCTTTTTACAAAATATTTTAAACGCCCTTTTTTCATTCATGGACATTGCTTTTATTATATTGAATACCTCACTATTTGTTCCCATGTTTTGCCTTTTTTAGCTTTAACATTTAAGCATATTTGTATTTCATAGTTATTCTTAATAACTAATAATGTAACTAGAGTGATTACTCACCCCCCTTTTAAAACAATATATAATAAGCGCCATTTAATACTCAATTGTTAAAGCATAAATCCTTGTGTTCTTTTTTAATACTGAGAGAAGACCTGATGTACCTAAACCTATTTGGAAGTAATTAATAGAATAGGAAAGAAAAAGAACTAATGTTAAAAATGACATCTTCATGGTTTAATATAATTTATGGAGTGAAAAATAGTTTCCGTCACCCAATTACACAATGCTGATTCACTTAAACACGTACTTATTTAGCATATTAATGTACTGAAAGGACATATTAGTACATAAGAAATCGCGTTTTAAAAATCCGGTGTTAAAAAAACAAGCCTATAAAACCAAAAAGTCAAATCAAATTTTCATTATTATTCAGCCTACAATTAATGATGTTATGGTTGCCTGGAGGCATGAAAGAGCAGCATAACTACCCGTTATGTAACTTAGCTTTGGGGTAGTGGCTTGGAACAACTCTTTGCAGTTGTGAAATGAGTGTGCGAATGAAACAAGCTATAATGTGCTGTGACTGCATGGGAATTTAAATGAATATTTATAGGTAATTACTTTCTTTTATCAATACTATCTTTATCAAAAGCTATTAAATTGAATAGCTGCCGCATTCTAGACCGCACTCGATTACCATAGCGTTCTTCTAATTCTTGTGCATTGAGATTTGTTGTAGCATGTGTTATTATATTGCTCTTAAGTAATAATTCATATCGAGATAATAATACCTCCCCCATAACATTGCAATCTTTACCGAAATACCTGCCGATCGGTTCTACCCCTAAATCATCGAAACAAAATAATTTGTTATTACCAAACTCCTCTATTGTTTTAAACCCAATGTTATTAAAGCCAAAAGATATTATGCTTCTTACAGGAAGGAGTAAACGATATGGGCGTATTCTTTTAAATAAAATTAAAGAGCACTTTGGGAAAAAACAACATCAATTGGTCTGTCCAGATGTATTTGCAGAATATAGCGGTATTAAAATTGAAGTTATTGATACGTAGCTAAAGGTGCTTCCTAACATGACTTTAACTGATGTAAACTCATTAATTCACAAGGTTATCATAGGGTTTGATGCTATTTATATAGGTTTGATTATTAGATTTTTGTATCTTTATAATTAGATGGAAGTGCAAACCAAAGCATTGCAAATCAACCGCTATTTTCACAAATCGGTTAACAAAGCATTACAAGATTTTGAAAGACCATATAAATAAAGGCTTAGGGCAATTAGTCTGAATCCTTCCGAGGTCACAAAAACAAAACCCTAACAATTAAATTGTTAGGGTTTTTTTATGCTCAAAATTTAAATAAAAATAGTTCTTTTTGTATGTTTAATTATCTATTCAACTTCTCATATTCATTACATAACTCTATAATTAGCATAAAAATTATTTCAACCTAGTAGAGCTAACATAATCCGGAGTTACTAATTATTTTTAAAAAAAAATATTTCTGAGTATATTAAACTAAAAAAGGAACCAAGCTAATGGCAATTTTTTTAGTACTATTAATTTGTTTACTTTTTTAATGCCTTCAAAATTCTCTCTTCGTTTATTACAATATCTCTGAAAAGAACGTGAGGGAATTTTTTAAATTTAGAAATTTTAAATGCTTCAGAAATCCTTAAAAGTGTAGAAGCAGTAATTAATGATAAATTCATTTCCGTATCCATTTCACAATCTATTACAAAATCGTCACTAAATTCAGGAGCGATTAATAATACTTTCAGAATACGAAAATCATTTGATAATGCTAAGTTTTGATAAGATTTTAATTGTCTAGAAACTGAACTAAATTTATTGTAACCACTTTCTTTACTGGTTTTACATTCGATAATAATTACCTCATTGTTTTCTAGATTTAAGAGAATATCAATTTTGTCTTTTTTAGTATTTAATTCTTTTTTTAGTTTTTCATCAACATTAAACCCAAGTTTAGATAAAATTACCTTTGTTAAATCTTCAAACTTGATACCTAGCTCACTTTCCTTTATTTGAATTCCATTCTCTCTTAATGAATTTAAATCTCTATAAGCTACATTTTCATAGTTCTCTAAGAATAGGTTTTCAGTATCTTTATAATGTTCGAGAATATTAAATATGATATTTCCTCTTTGTTTAATGCTATTCTCTTTAATAAATTTCAATAAATTTTCTCGGTCTATTAAATCTAAAACGTCTGTAGGTTTAATATTAAAGTTAAGCAGGAATATACCACTTAATACAAATTCATCTTGAAGTTCAAACCTACTTTTTAACTCCTTATTTAAATTTGGTAATGATATATTTAACTCAGTAAGCATTTTTTCAAAACCATCTAAAGAAATTCCAATTTTTTCATCTTTTTCAATATTTTCAAAATACATCAATAGACTATTAATTTTATCGTCTAGCGTACTACCTTTAAGATTTGGGATATCTAACCCTTTTTCACAAAGTTCATTTAATTCTTTTTTATTTTCTGTAAGAGTACCATTTGCCTTATAGATATCTGTAAGTAAAATACTTTTTAATGAAACACCCTCTTTAATTATCTCTTCAATCTTATCAACTTTACTTAGTGTTCTGTCTACACTATGTTTTTTTGCTATAATATTAATAATTGGCTCTCTAAGTAATTTTAGTACTCTTCTGAAGTATTTATCTGCTATTTCTTTTTCTCTAAGTTCTCTTAGTATTCTTACCATTTCATCAGCTACGTAAATAGTATTTTCCTTTTTAGAGTAGAATAATACTCCTATGTTTTTTAAACTATTGATTACATCTAATACTTCAGATTTATTTATTGGTAGTATCGAATAGTTTATAAGTTTTATCTCTTCTTGAGATAAGTCTAGTTCTTTTGCTAAAGTAACAAGAATAGATAATTCATCTGAAGAAACTTTTGCTTCCCTATTGTGTACTAAATCATTAGTGTAAGCAGTAGTTAAACATGCTTTATAAATTTTATAATCTCTTTTTCTTTCAGTGGTTAAATCAGATTTGTCATTGTTTAATTCAATTTTTAATCCTTTGATTTTTATTTTTAAATCTTTTAACTCTTTTTCATATAGTCTAGAAAACCAATCTTGTTGCATAATACAATTACCGTCACGAATAATAATATCAATTAATATATCTAATTGTGATGACGTGTCTTGAAATTCACATTTTAGGTGGTCTAGAAATTCATCCTTTGTAAGCGAGAATATTTTTGAAATATTTTGACTGTCAACTGATTTTAACCCCTTATCAGCTGAACTTAATATTGAATCTATTTCTTTACTTTTATTAGGGTTTTTAGATATAATATTATCGATGACTTTTATAAAAGAGTTTTTCTCAAGAGAACCCAATTTATCTAATATTTTGTCTAATTTCATAGTTAGTTTTTTTAGTAAATATAATTTTAGTTATTAAGTTTTGAAATACCTATTTACAACTATTTATTAGTCACTATTGTTAGTGATTAGCTTAAAGTTACAACAACTAAAACCTTAACAACATGATAAACATCAAACTGAAAAAGCTTTATTAGTATTTAAAATAAGTTTACATTTCAAATTTATGATTTCGTCAAATTCTAATATTACGGTTTACCATAATTTTGAAAAAAAACCAAAAAACCAATAAGCCTCTAGATCATCATTTTATATTTATAGAATATTCACTAATAAATTAAAATGTTAAATAATATGTTAAATAATATTTCTAATGTAATTAGTTGAAGTACTTTTGCCGCCTCACAGAAAAAAAATAAAGCGTAAAGCAATGAATAACAACACAGTAGCAAAGAAAAACAATAGAGTAGTCGCAGAAAGCAAACTGGGAATTAGAACTACAAATTTTAGCACTTCAAATTCTGTTACTTGGAATTTGAAAAGAAGATTTAGATAAATTTAATATCATATTTTTAATTTTAAGCGAGCTAGTCTCGCTTAAAATTTGCTTTATTCTCAATAAGGCTTTTTACAAGTAAAAACACTACAAATCAATATTTTAACAATGCACTAAATTATTAATGATTATTTAGTTAGTACATTTGTATAAAATATCCCAAATGAAAAACTTAATTACCATTACATTAATACTTCTCGTTAATCATTTTTTAATGAGTCAAGTAGTTATCAATGAATTAGATTGTGATAGCCCAGGAATTGATGATAAAGAATTTCTTGAATTACTATCCGATAGCCCAAACTCTCCTTTAGATGATTATGTGATTGTTTTTTTTAACGGATCTACATCTGGTGCAGACTCTAGTTATTTCACAATTGACTTAGACGGCTATACAACTGATGAAAATGGATTATTACTTATAGGTAGTGACGCAGTAACTCCATTTCCTCAACTAGTAATTTCTGCTAATTCAATTCAAAACGGGGCAGATGCTGTAGCAATTTATTTTTCCGATAGTAGTCAGTTTCCATTAGGAACACTAGCAACACAAACAAATTTAATTGATGCATTGGTATATGACACTTCTGATACAGATGATACCGTTTTAATGGGGCTTTTAGGTGTTACTACTCAAATTAATGAAGGATCAGGTAACAATACTAATTCCATTCAACGATTTGAGGATATAAGCAATAATGTAACTTACAGCTCAACTACTCCTACTCCAAGAGCACTAAATGATGGTAGTGGTATTACTTTTAATCCGATTAGCATATCAACAATACAAACACAATATAATGAAGGTGATAGCTTTGATATCACTTTTACAGCCCAACAAAATGTTACCGCTGATTATACCTTTGATGTTACATTAAATAATTTTGGCTTTAATACTGCTGATTTTACAGGAAATACATCGGTTACTATTCCAAGTGGTCAAAATACTATTACAACCTCTATTACTTTAACAGATGATGTTTTAGATGAAGGTGACGAAGAAGCTATTATTAAATTTTCTAATTTAACATCGCCTTATATTCCATTTAATAACTTTGTTAAGTTAAGAGTAATTGACAATGATTTTGTGGTCGCTCCCTGGGGAACACCTACAAACCCAACTTTTGGTGTAGTTTCAAGCACTCAACCAACAGGTTATTATAATAGTTTAGATGGTTTAGCTGATGCAGCACTAAGTCAGGCATTACAAGATATTATTGCTGATCCAACTACTGTAAGAGCTCAAACTTATAGCGATATTATTAATATTTTAAAAGATGCAGATCAGAATCCAGCAAATAGCAATCAAGTATGGTTATTGTATACAGAGCAAGGAAGGGCAAAATTAGATTTCCAAACTACTTCAAGTAATGTTGGAAAATGGAATAGAGAGCATACATTTCCTCGTTCTAGAGCTGGTTATAATGATATAGACGAAGATGATATTGCTGATGGGCCAGATGTATATTGGACAACAAAAGCCGATTCATTAAGACATGGTAATTCTGATGCTCATGCATTAAGAGCTGCAGATGGACCTGAAAACAGCACAAGAAACAACCAACATTACGGGCAATACAACGGACCTGTTGCTACTTTAGGAAGTTTTAAAGGTGATGTAGCAAGAAGTGTACTATATATGCAAATACGTTATAACGGACTTGATATAGTAAACGGATTTCCTTCTATAACTGGACAATTAGGAGATTTAACTACGTTATTAGATTGGCATAGAAATGATCCGCCTGATGATTTTGAAATGAACAGAAACAATATTGTTTATACGTGGCAAAAAAATAGAAATCCATTTATTGACCAACCAGATTTAGTAGAATATATTTGGGGAATTAATATAGGAAACAATTGGAGCCAGCCATTAAGTGTTGCAGAATTTGACAATGATCTTTTTAAGGTTTTCCCAAATCCTACAACTAACAAATTATATATTTCAGGAACTAGTGCTGACTATAAAGTTACTTTATTTTCAATTCAAGGCCGTAAATTATTTACTACAAAAGTTAATAATCAAAACTACATTGAACTAAATTTAATCAATGGAATATATTTAGCTAAAATTTCAGCTGAAGGAAAAACTATCACTAAAAAAATCCTAGTAAAATAGTATCCACCAAACAACAACTAAAATTACTCCTATAGTTATCGCATCATAAATTGAAAATTCAATTGAAATTGCTTTGTCTAATGGTTCGTTTGAAAAAATGTTTCTAACCAGAATGTATAATTGTTTAAACATAATTAAATTGATTAGTTTAATGAGTTGATAATAATACTATTAAGTTAATCAATATTATTCACTTTAGAAAATAACATTAATAATTAATAACACAAAAAAAAGGCTCTAATTTTAAAATTAGAGCCTTTTACTTTTAAAAAAAAACAATTATATTAATCTAAAGAAACGACAAGAAAAAACATCTCTTAAATGTATTCTTTTAATTAATATGATTGTTCTATTTACCTATTTCCACTGCTAATATTTCATGAAGTTAATAAAATTAAGAAGCCCTCTTTTAAAAGAGGGCTTCTTAGACTTCAATATTAATTAAGGGAAAATATGTATTCTTTTTTATAGCTGCTAACTATTTTCCGACAACTATAAATTCTGACCTACGGTTTAATTGGTGTTCTGTTTTTGAACATTTAACTCCGTTTGAACATTGGTTTTGTAATTGAGTTTCTCCAAATCCTTTTCCAGTCATTCTATCTAAAGAGATTCCTCCTACTTCAATAATATACTTAGCTGTAGATTTGGCTCTTCTATCTGACAATTTCAAATTATAAGCATCACTACCTCTAGAACCAGTATGTGAACGAACCTGTACTTTTAAATTAGGATACGCCTTCATATAAGTAATTACTTTTTGTAATTCAATAGCTGCATCAGCACGGATATATGACTTGTTTAAATCAAAATAAATAGGATTTAACCTTAATTCCTTTGCTAAATCAATTCCTACTGCTGCTCCTGTATCTATTGTTTTTAAAACTAAATTTACTATCGGATTCTTTTCCTTTTGTGTTGCTTCTACAGTTTTTGAATCGTTTTCATAAGAGGTTTTACTTCCTATTACTTTATAAAATTGATTTTTACAATCAATAGTAAAACTGTAAGTCCCATTGGCTGCAGATTTCATTCTATTTAACTCCTTTGCATTAGCATCTACTAATACAACATCAGCAAAAGCTACAATTACTCCTTTTTCATCTTTTGTTATACCAGATAATGTTCCCTCGTAAATTACTACTAAAGGCTCTAATTCTTTAAACTCATAAATATCATCATCTCCAACACCATTTTCTCTATTTGATGAAAAGTAACCTGTTTTATCTGCTTCATCAAAAATTAATGAAAAATCGTCAGAAGGAGTATTAATAGAAGCTCCTAAATTATGTATTATATTATATGCTTCTTCTTTTTTAGCAACAAATACATCTAAACCTCCATTACCGGCGTGTGCATTTGATGAAAAATATAGATCACCACTCGCTGCTATAAACGGAAAAGTATCTGCTCCGGTAGTATTTATTGTAGCCCCATATTTATTGGGTTTCCAAAAGATCCTTCACTATCTATTGTTACATACCAAATATCTGATTTACCTAAAGTCCCTGGCATATCCGATGCAAAATACAAGCGTAGTTATCAGCATTTAAACTTGGGTGAGCTACCGAATATTCATTATTAATAAAAGGTAATTCTTCTACAGCTCCCCAATTACCATTTTCTTGTTTAGTTGCTTTGAATATTTTCAATAAATTAATATCATTAGAATCTTTTTTAAATTTTCTATGATAATAGTTATTACGTGTAAAATACATGGTGTTTTGGTCATTAGTTAATGCAACTGTTGACTCGTGATATTTTTTATTCACCACAGTTTTCAGCCTTTCTACAGCAGTTGAATCTCCTTTTTCTACTGAGAATAATTGCAAAAACGGATGTAATTCCCCATTAATACGATGTCTTCTATTTGCTACAGTTGAACTATCACGTTCGGAAGCAAATATTAATCCATCTGTTGTATAAGAAGGTCCAAAATCGGCTACCTTTGAATTAAAGCCACTTAACTTGACTTCATATCTATCTTGACTATAAGAAGTCACGGCTACTAACACTAGTAGTATTGTAAATATATTTTTCATTTCTATGTAGTATTAGAAGAATCTAGGTGATATTAAATCATCTCTATGCTTAAACAATTCAAAGCGTAAAAACAGTTCATGAGATCCTGAATTAAACTTTCCCAAATCAGTAGTATCCCAATCATAAGCATAACCAATCATTAATTTCTCATTGATCTGGAATCCTGCTAAACCACTTAAGGCTGCACTCCATCTATACGCTAATCCTAATCTAAAACGATCATTATACAATGCATTTAGCGAAATATCTGCTTGTAATGGTGCTCCTTCTACATATTTTAATAAAGCAGTAGGTTTTAGTTTTACCATAATTTTTAAAATTCTAGTATGATTTGTAGTACTTTGGTATTTATAAAGTCATGTTTTTTTGGTAACATATAATTTCAAAAATATTTTTCTTTATTTTAATAATAAGAACAATTATAAATAATACATGTTTTTTCAGTTTTTACACACAAAACAATGTTAAGAAGCTTTATGAGTAATATCATATTTTAATGCTCTAATTTTCGTTATATTTAGTAAATCATTAATTTTTAAACAATTACATTATGAAAAGAGCGACAATATTAGTATTCATTTTTATAATACTACCAACAATTGTATTTACACAAACTATAGATAATATAGATTATATTTCACCCGAAATAGAAGGTGTTATTGCAATAAAAAAAGGAAATCAATGGGCTTTTATTAATAATCAAGGAAAGTTAATTATAGATTTTAGAAGTGATATCGTATCAACTAAATCAGGAAATAACTCCTTCCCTATTTTCAGTAATGACAGATGTTTAATATCTACATATAAAAAAGGGATAGCGTATTTTGGATACATTGATAAATCTGGAAAAACAGTAATTGAAGCTCAGTTTTTAAACGCTTTAAATTTTGATAATAATAGGGCTTTAGTTATAAAATTATTGAAAGATGAATTAGGGGATAATCAATACCTAAATAAGCCTATTATTAAAAATAGAACTGTTGAAGTTATCATTAATCATGATGGAAAAAGTTTACATAGCTTAACAAAACCTAAAAATGTATTACTTAGAAAAGACCATCTTAAAAAACTTCCTCAAATAACTACAAAGTTAATTTCAAACAATCTCATTGCTATTAAGGAAAATAAAAAATGGATTATTCAAAAAATCAATTAATTTTTTAATTGGTATTTTTATAGTGCCTATTTATGGAGAAATATAAATTCAATAAAGGTGCAAAATTACATAAAAACATTTTTACATCCCATAATTAAAATGCTAATTTTAAAAGAAATAGTGTTAAAAACAACATGTTACTTATTATAGATGTTTTCAAGTATTTAAATCTAAATAAAAAAATAACGGCTAAGAATACTCCTTTACCCTAATTAAAACGAGTGATTTCAAGACTCTAATTTGAACACCTACAACACACGTCTTCTGAAGATCGGCTAGTAAACCACTTGGGACCATAGTGCACTATCATGGATATACGAGAGGTATCAGATAGTTATAACGAAAAACAAACCTCTAAGTATTTGTTAAAATAAAAAGCAGTTTATTTAAGTCTCATTTTTTTTATTTAATTATAAAAAAATGAGACTTAAATTCAATCAATAATATTTTGGCATTAAAATACTTAAAAAAATTGCTCTCATTATGCCAGTATATCGGAAACAACACTCATAAATAACAACACCTATAAATAACATTCGAATTATTATTAATCCATGCTTCTAAAGTAAAACTCGTTGTTTTTAAAATTATGTTTCGTTAATAGATTATACAACAGTAAACATCAATATTTACAACACCATGAGCATTATCTATTAAGTATTATATTATCTTCACCATTTAATAGAAAACATATTTAATAACGTAATGCAGATGGAGATGGAGATTTTAGACTGGATACAAAATTGGTTCAAAGATAATTGTGACGGAGAATGGGAAAAAGGTGAGGGTATCCAAATAACCACTTTAGACAATCCAGGATGGGAGGTAGAAATTGATATATCGAACACTTCAATAGCTAATATTAATATAAATTGGATACTTAATGAAAATAGTGCACAGGATTGGTATGGCGTGAAAATTGAAAACCAAAAATTTAATGCTTCTGGTGACTCAGGTAAACTAATATTTCTATTAGACTTATTTAAAGAGATGATAGAGAAAATCGAAAATTAATACAATTATAAAACAGCGCTAATAAATAACATTCGATTGCTTAGTGCTTTTTTCGAAGTCCACCAATACTCATACATACACATTTTAATGAACAAATTCGAAACAAAACACCTACCTTATTTCCCGATATTCGGTTTGGGTTTATATATAATAGTATACACATTTGCTGTATCTGCATATCCTGGTGGATCAATTAATTACCCAGACGCCAATGGGTATAGTTTTTTTCATAATTTATTATGTGATGCTATGGATCCTATCACACAAAGTGGAAATATTAATGGTGCTCGATTTATGGCGATTATTTCACATTTTATTCTGAGTTTGACCATGATTTCTTTCTTTTACATCCTACCAAAAATATTCCCTGTAAAAAATAGAAACACAAAATTGATTGCGTATTTCGGAGTAGCGACCATGACTATATTTATTTTCATGTATACTGAATATCATGATTTAATCGTAACAATCACTGGGGTTCTTGGTACAATTGCATTAATTCCGCTCTTCATAGAACTTAAATATTTTAATAACAAAGGCTTAAAAAAACTTGTGTATCTCTGTTATGCTTTGAGTGTAATCGTCTTTTTTATTTTTGAGACTAAAATTGGACTCTACTATCTTCCATTTCTACAGAAAATCACTTTTGGAGTAGATTCTTGTTGGGTCATATGGACATGCCTTATTGTAATCAATAAAAATAAAACATCCTTAAAACTAAACCCCCAAAGTATAACTGATTACTAAAACTAGTTTAAGATTATGGTTACTGATAGAACTCGTTTTACTCATCTTTCCAGAAATCTTATCTTTTAGCTTATCCTAATTCCCATCAAAAATTAGGTACAACTCAGCTCATTACTTCTCCACCGTTCTTACCACTTCCGGGGCCAAGTGTAATTACTTGATTGGCGGATTCAATTAGCGTGTTATTGTGTTCAATAAAAAGGACTGTGTCTCCTCCAGTTACTATCGATTGGAAAACGTTAATCAATTTTAGAATATCAAAATAATGAAGTCCAGTACTTGGTTCGTCGAAAAGATATAATGTAGTTCCTTTTCGTTGCTGTAGCATTGAGCTTGCCAACTTTAATCGTTGGGCTTCTCCTCCAGATAACGTATTCCCCGGTTGCCCTAATAATAAATGTCCAACACCTACTTGCTTCAAAATATTTAAGTTTTCTACAATAGCTCCTGCATCGAAAAACTCAATAGCCTCTTGTACTGTCATGCGCAATACGTCACCAATTGAGCGTTCATTAAGTTTACAAGTCAGAACAGTATCATTGTAACGCATTCCTTTACAAGAGTCACAAGTAAGCCAGATATCACTCATGAAATCCATACTTGTTTTTAGTTTTCCATGCCCTCCACAAGTTGGACATTTTCCATTCTTGCTTTGATAAGAAAAATCAGCTTTTTTGAGTCCCGTTATTTTGGCATCTTCTGTTTTTGAAAAAAGTGTTTTTATCTGCTCAATAATTCCAGTATAGGATGCAGGAGTACTCAATCTGTTTTGCTTTAATATCTCCTGATCTATCAGCAATACTTCTTCGAATTGATCCACCCCGTGTATTGTATCACAATTTACTGGTCGGTTTTTTAACCAAGAACTATACAACACCTCTTTAATTAAACTAGATTTACCACTACCAGAAACTCCAGTGACTCCAATAACTTGTCCTGCATAAAAAGTGACATCAACTTCTTTCAGGTTATTGGCAAATGCTCCTTTTACTCCAAAAACCTTCCCTTTTTTAAGTTGTTTCTTAATTGGCTTGACTTGCTTTCTATGTAACAATTGGTAGGTGACTGAATCTTTTGCTCTAGCGATACCAGTAATTTTTCCTTGATAAATAACCTCACCACCTAAGTCTCCAGCACCAGGACCCATTTCAATAATATAATCAGCAGTTCGGACAAATGCAGGGTCGTGTTCTACTACGACAACAGTATTTCCATTAGCTACTATTCTTTTTAACGCTTGAGATAAAACGGCTACTTGTCCTTTATCTAAACCTATAGTAGGTTCATCCAAAACATAAGTAACACCAAATAGGTGCGTAGATAATTGTCCAGCAAGTGTAACTCGTTGGCGTTCTCCACCAGAAAGTGAACTCACGGCTCTATTCAAGTTTAAATACCCTAATCCAAGATCAGTAATGGTCTTTAAGGCTGTTGTAACTGATGGTAAAACTACCTTACTGATAGCCAATACAACAGCATCTACTTTAGTGTCTAGATTTTCAATCAATTCCAAGCAGGATACTATACTCAACTCCGAAAGCTCATGAATAGTTTTTCCAAGAAATGTAGTATTCAACAGTTCTGGTTTCAATCTACTTCCGTGACATGTTGGACACTCAATATCATGCAATAATACTGATAGGTCTGCGGTGTTTTTATTATGCAATTTCCGCTGATATTCATCATCGATATAGTTACAGAATCCAAGCCATTTAGCCGTTAATTCCTGAGTGCCAGTTTTTGATTTGGTAGTATAATTCCAAGTAACATCCCAAATTGCATCTCCAGTTCCATAAAGAATACTATTCTTTACTTCAGCTTCTAGTCGCTCCCAAGGTTGTTCTAGATTCCAATTATTTTGCGTCGCCACTTCCTTCAGTGTTGCTATAAATTGACCGTTAACATCGGCATAATATCCTATCGCTTTATTCACAGCAATAGTGCCTTCAAAAATTGACTTAGCAGGTGAGACGATTATAGCATCAGGATCACATTTAAGTTTTAAACCGAGTCCTTCACATTCCGGACAAGCCCCAAGATGATGGTTGAATGAAAAATGTTGCGCCGTATAAATTTCTCCTTCATGTTGCGCGATTCTTGAATACAACAATCTAAATGCATCATATACTCCGGACAAAGTTCCAACTGTAGATCGTTTGGATGGAGCGCCTCCTTTTCTGTTAATTCCTATTGCTGGCCCTAAACCTGAAAAAGAAGCTATTTCAGCCTCACTGTTTTGTTGTAAAAAACTTCTGTTATAAGTAGATAACGATTCCGTAAAACGAGCATTCGATTCTGCAAATAAAGTATCATATACCAAAGATGATTTTCCACTTCCAGAAACTCCAGTAACTACTGTTAATTGATTTTTAGGAATACGAACATCAATGTTTTTTAACCCATGAGTGGTTATACCATTCAATACAATTTCATTAGCAGCAGCGTCTGCTGTGACTATTTTCACTTCTTTTTTAGTAGTTGTTGATTGCTCTTTAGGTTTTCCTTGATAAACAATAGTACCTCCAGCTGCACCACTTTTAGGACCAAGTTCTATATGCCAATCGCTCCAACCAATAATTGCTTCATTTTGTTCAATACAAACAATAGTATTTCCTTTCTGTTGAATGCGGTCAAATAATTTGAGTAACGAATTAATATCATCGTGATGTAATCCAATACTTGGTTCAATGATTACATACAAAGTATCGCCTGTATCTTTTTTCTGTAGCTGATTAGCAATTTTAATACGTTGTGCTTCTCCACCCGACAGTGTTGTTGACGATTGCCCAAGTGTTAAATATCCAAGCCCAATTTCTTGTAATATATTAAGTCCATTCAGTACCTTTTTCTGATCTTCAAAAAAGATAATGGCTTCATTTATTGATAATTTATAAACTTCAGCAATGGATAAGCCTTTGTATTTTACTTGAAGAGTTGCTGCGTTAAATCGGTCACCGTTACAAGTACCGCATAGCAAATCGACATTTCCCAAAAAGTGCATTCCAATTTGCGTTTTTCCTGCACCTTGACAAGTTTCGCATCTTCCGCCTTTGTTATTAAATGAAAAACGAGATTTTGTAAATCCTAGCGTTTTTGATTCAGGCAGACTCGCATAGATATCACGAATATAATCTGACAATCCTAAATAGGTTGCTGGATTACTACGTGGTGTTTTTCCTATGGGTGAATGATCTATAAAAATCAGTTTATTAATGGAATCTAGGTTTTTATGGCTTTTCAATTTTGCAGGTTCTCCAGTTTCAATTCCTAACTGTTGTTGTACTACTTTGAGCAAAGTACCTTTCACTAAACTCGATTTCCCTACACCAGATCTTCCACTTACCACATTGAGCTTTCCCAATTGAAATTGAACATCAATGTGTTGCAAATTTCTTTCAGAACAACCAATTAATTGAATCGAACCACTTTCTTTTTTAGTGGTTAAATTCGGTTTGGCTGCGCCAATAATTGCTCTGAATGTCGGACTAGTGTCTTTTAATCCATCTTGTTTAGAAAAATCTGAAAATGCACCATTAAAAATAACTTCACCACCATTGATTCCTGCTTTTGGGCCAATCTCAATAATATGATCCGCACTAGTAATGGTATCCAAATCGTGCTCCACGACAATAACCGTGTTTCCTTTTTTAACGAGTTGTTTAAAATGATAAATCAATCGTTCGTTCTCTTCTCGATGCAATCCTATGGAAGGTTCATCAAAAACATACAACACATCACTCAACGGAACTAAAATTTGATTAGCCACACGAATACGTTGTATTTCACTAGCACGAAGCGATTTTGACGGACGTTCCAAGGTCAAATGACCCAATCCTAAATCTTCCAATAAATCTACTTGTGCTTCAATTTTAGTTATAATCTCTTTTGCTACAGTTCCCCAAGTATTGGACTGAATCCACGCTTTCAATTCGTTCAGTTCCAAAGCCACTATTTCGGCTATTGATTTCCCATGAACTGAAACGCTCAACGCATCACTATTTAAACGAGTTCCATTACACGCTGTACACGTTACTGCATGCACATACTTCAAAATATTAGCGTTCCGATCTCTTCTTAGAATATCCGACATAATCGGAATCATTCCTTTGTAATATCCTTCTTCCCTTGGTTTGGCTTTAATCCCTGTCCATTTTAAACGTGACTCCAAACTATGCTTCCCAAAAGGTACTTTTATTAACTCGCTTCCATGTAAAATTACTTCACGCTGTAGAGCCGTTAATTCATTCCATGGAATATCAACACTAAACCCTTCGGCTTCGCATACTTGATTTAGCACATCAATAGTTACTTGGGAGTACATAATATACCCATTAGGTAATGTTGGCGACAATGCACCTTCTCTAATTGATTTTTCTGGACTGCTGATTAAACAGTTCAAATCTATTTCTTCTTGTTTCCCAATACCATTGCAATGGGTACATTTTCCAACCGCTGAGTTAAACGAAAACAGCGCACGAGAAAGCGCAATATTCTTATCAGATGTTCCTGTTCTTGCAAATAACAAGCGTAACAAATCGTAAATATCAGACATGGTACCAACGGTAGAACGCGCATGCATCCCAGTTGTTCGTTGTCCGATTGCAATAACTGGTGAAAGCCCTTCAATTTCATCAACATCAGGGCGGTTTAATTTCCCCATAAACTGACGCGCAAAAGAAGGTAATGTTTCAAAATACCTGCGTTGTCCTTCTTTGGCTATGATGTCAAAAACCAAACTCGATTTTCCAGATCCTGATATTCCTGTCACTACAATAAATTTATTGTGCGGAATACGCAACGAAATGTTCTTCAAGTTGTTTGTTCTTGCTCCTTGAATAACTATTTCTGGATGTGTTTTTGAATTCATTTCGTAAAATTAATGAAATAAGTTTTACTAAACGCATTACAGTTTTTTCTATAGTATCAAAGTACAAATTCGTTATCTATTTTGAAGAACTATAAAAGGAAATGAATATTATACATCACTCTTTTAAAATCACAAAAAAAAGGCTCTAATACTAAAATTAGAGCCTTTAACTTAACTTATATAAGTTATATTATTTCTGCGCTTAATCCCGCTTCTAACAGCTTTGTACACTGTGGCTTCAAATCTTTTAAAGCTCCAGTTTTAACCGTACATTTTCCATTATAGTGTACGATTAAAGAACATTGTTCTGCTTGTAGATCGGTATGTCCACAAGTAGCCACTAAACAATCTATAACATGATCAAAACTGTTTACTTCATCGTTATATAAAACAATTTCATTGTTTTTAGTTTCTTTAGTTTTTAAGGAAACCTCTTCTAATACTTGTTCTTGTACACTCATACTTTACTAATTAATCCCACCAGTGGGTTTTATTTATTCGAATTTAGCCACGAATAAAAATATTTTTTTGGCAAAATCACAACGTAATCACCTCTATTTAAGGTACTAAATATTTTACAAATTTACGTATTTTACTGCAACCCAGTTGTTTCTTTCTAAATTTTCTACAAATTTTAATTGCTGCTTACCACATTCCTCTGAAATCAAAGCGATATCTTCTACATAAAAACCACTCAATAATAAAGTCCCATTTTCATTCAAACAAGAAGCGTATGTAGCGATATCTTTTAATAAAATATTTCTGTTAATATTTGCAATAATAACATCATACTTTTTACCTGCTAACAAGCTAGCTTCTCCTTCATAAGCTTTAATCTTATGACAATTATTACGTTCAATATTTTCTACTGTATTTAAATAACACCAGTTATCAATATCAATAGCGTCCAAAGTTTTTGCTCCGCGCATTTCAGCTAAAATTGCCAAAATACCTGTACCACATCCCATATCTAAAACCGACTTCCCTGCAACATCTAATTTTAGAATATGCTGAATCATCATATGAGTAGTTTCATGGTGGCCAGTACCAAAGCTCATTTTAGGTTCAATTATAATGTCAAACTCAACATCAGTTTTTTCATGAAAAGGTGCTCTTACAGCACATTTACCGTCAACCTCAATAGCTTGAAAGTTCTTTTCCCATTCTTTATTCCAGTTTACTTGCTCTATTTCCTCAGAAGTAAACGAAATTTTAAACTCATCATTCGTTAAAATATAGATATCGTTTAAAATATTTTCATTCCATTCTGGTTTTTGGATATATGCAATTACTCCAGCTTCATTTTCAACGAAACTTTCAAATCCTGCATATCCTAATTCTGCAATTAAAATTTCTGTTCCTGGTTCTCTAGGAGAAATATCAAATGTATATCCTATATATATTGGTGCTTCCATATTATACTGCTGCTATAATTGCTAAAAAATCTTTTGCTTTTAATGCTGCTCCACCAATCAAACCACCATCAACATCTGGGTTTGAGAAAATTTCTTTCGCATTTGCTGGCTTTACACTTCCACCATATAAAATTGATACATTATCAGCTACTTCAGTTGAATACATATCTGCAACTGTTTTCCTGATAAATGCATGCATTTCTTGTGCTTGTTCAGGTGAAGCTGTTTCTCCAGTTCCAATAGCCCAAACTGGTTCGTATGCCAATACTATTTTCTTCCATGCAGATTCTGGCAAATGAAATAAGGCATTTTTGATTTGACTTTCAACCAATTCAAAATGCTTATTTTCTTTTCTATCGTTTAATTCTTCTCCAAAACAGAAAATAATTTTCATTTTTTGTTCTAATGCACTATCTACTTTTTCTTTTAAAATTGAATCCGTTTCACCAAAATAAGCACGACGTTCACTATGCCCCAAAATAACAGTTTTTACACCTGTACTTTTAAGCATCTCTGCAGAAATCTCACCTGTAAAAGCTCCATTTTTTGCAGCGTTCATGTTTTGAGCAGCGACTTTAATTTTTGAATCCCCAAGGACTTTTACCGCAGTGCTTAAATTTACAAACGAAGGCGCAACTATTACTTTAGTGTTTTTTAAAGAAGATTTTTTTAATCCTTTTTTTATATCTTTCAATAATGATTTAGTCTCCTTTGTATCATTATTCATTTTCCAATTTCCTGCTACAATATTCTTTCTCATGTAATTATTTTCTTTAATAAAATTTCTAAAACAGTTTATTTGTCTGCCTTAATCGCCTCTAAAATTTTAGAGTCATTTGCTTTTATTGCTTTATATAACTTTATACTTCCGTCTTTTCCAACTACCATATAACGAGGAATCCAATTTAAATCAATAGATTTCCCTAAAGCTCCTTTCATTGATCCTGAAGTTATTAAATAATGATCTCCCACTATTTCTCTTTTATCAATTGCAGTTTTCCACTTGTCTTGCTTTCTATCAACCGATAAAAACACATATTCCAAATCATCACTTTTTGTTTCTTCTTGCAAAGCTTTTACCAATGGTAATCCTTTTATACAGTCACTACACCATGATGCCCATATATCCAGTACAATTGTTTTTCCTTGATGTTTTTTTAACACATCATCCAAAGTAACATTATCTCCTTTTAAACTCATCAATTTAGCCGATAATGCTTCTTGAGGGAATGCTGTTTTTTCTTGTGCACATGCGCTAATCACTAATGTAGCTAATGCTATCAATACTATCTTAAACTTCATCATAATTTCTTTATTTTAATTCAATCTTATTTTAGGGTCTAACCAACCATATATTATGTCGACAAAAATATTAATAATTACAAACATACTAGCTATTACAAGTACAGAACCCATAATTACTGGCAAATCTAAATTATTTAATGCGTCAACTATTTCTTTTCCCAATCCGTTCCAGTTGAAAATATATTCTACAAAAACAGCTCCAGCAAGTAAAGATGCAAACCAACCAGATATAGCAGTAACAACCGGATTCATTGCGTTTTTTATAGCGTGATTTTTTATAATTATAAATTCCGATAACCCTTTTGCCCTAGCTGTACGTATATAATCTTGATTGAATACTTCTAATAATGAATTTCGCATTAATTGAATAACCACTGCTAAAGGACGTATTCCTAAAACTAACGCTGGTAAAATTAAGTTTTTCAATTTAAGATTAACTTCTTCACCAAAATCATCCAATTCATATAAGCTACCAGTCATTTCTAAATTGGTGTATTTGTGTAATACATAACCAAATAACCACGCGAAAACAATCGCACTAAAGAATGATGGTACACTCATACCTAAGATACTGAATATTTGAATGAACTTATCTATCCAAGAATCTTTAAATAACGCTGAAAACACGCCTAAAACAACTCCAATTAGTAATGCGATACATATTGATGCAACGGCCAATACTGCAGTATTTGGAAGGGTTTCTGATATTATCTGACCAACAGGTTTTCCTGATTTAGCAAAAGACTCTCTTAAATATGGTTTTTTTAATACTACTGTAGTACTAGCTACAGTGAAAAGCTCTAGCGCACTGTATTTATTAGTTGATAAACTAGTATAATTATCGGTGTTTGTATTGTGAAAAGAAATAGGCGACAAATCATTTAAATAATACCCATATTGAGTAGACAATGGTTGGTCGAAGCCGAATTTCTTTTTAATAGCTGCTATTTGTTCAGTACTTTCATTTTGTCCTAACATCATTTTAGCAGGATCACCCGGAAGCACATTAAATAGAAAGAAAATAACAGTAATCACCCCAAAAAGAGTCAACACTGAATATCCTAATTTATTTAGTAAATACTGTATCAATTAGTGCTTCGTTTGTTTAGTTAAATCATCAGAAAAAGCATCGTAATTTTCAAAGTAAATAAATCCGAAATCATCTTGAGTTTTAACTTCTGATTTAAACCCTTTACTATTCATAATATTATAGGTTGATGAAGCGTCCTTCAATAACCACCATAATTCTTTTTCTCTATTAAACTCAAATGTAATAATTCTTGTCCAACGGTTTGCCCTACCTGCCTCATGCTCTACAGCGAATGTATTGCCGGAAAAAACTATTGATGTTAACGGGCTACCTTGTTGCGAATTACATGAATAACAATACACAATATCTTTATTTTCTAATGTTTTTTCTAAAACACCAGAATCGTTACGCCTTAAAATAATCAGGTTCCGTTTTGACTTTACTTTGTCGCTTTTATATTTACTAACTTCGTCCAAATCTCCAACAACAAGTATTGCATCAATTAGTTTATCTCCGTTAAAATCACCCGCTTCATAAGTAATTATATACTCTCCAGGTTTTAAAAACCCTTTAATTTCTTCAACAGGGATTGTTGGTTTTTCTGCAGCTACAAAATCATCAGACCAACGTTTTTTCTTTTTCTGAGCAAAAGAAATTGTTGTTATTAACAATAAAAGAAGTGTGATTTTTTTCATCCTGTTTGGTATTAGTGCAATCTAAAATTACAATTCTAATTTATCAATATCATTCCAATGGAACTTTTGTTGAATTATTGCTTTATCCATTTCAAAAACTCCTGGATTAGAACGTACAATAGTTTTTAATGTAATTCCATCACAGAAATAAAATTTAAAATTTAAATCATACTCTGCTATTTTTGCAGCTCTATTTTCTGGAGTTTCAGCAGTCATTCCAATAACTGTATACCCTTTTTTAACTGCTTCATCAGTTGTCTTTTTAATAGCTTTAAACCCTTCATCACTTGATTTAGCAAAATCATATGCTACTACAACCAATACGTCATCTTTCGATAAGAATAACTCTGTATAATCCGTTTCCCCTTCAATCATGAAATCATGAATTTTAGGTTCTACTGCTTCTCTAATTGTTTTTGAAGAATTCCCTACCAATTCTCCTCCTTCAATTGTAGGATAGTCTCCTACATAAGTTGTTTTTACTCCGTCTTTTTCAATAATCCAAGTATACTCAATAATTGCTGGCAAAGCATCTGACGGTACAACCATACCTTCAGCAATACTTGCATTTACTTTAAATGCTCTAAAATCCTTTATTGGTAAATGATTGTAACAATATACAGTAAATATCAATGATGCTATTAAACTCAAACTTATTAAACGCCATTGACTTTTATCAAATCGCTTAATGATAAGCATTAAAACAAATACTATTACTGAAAAGATAACCGGAAACCACCACCCTGTTACACCAACAGAAAACAAAGCGATAAGTATTAATGACGGTAAAATATATTTTAAATCCTCACTATTTTTATTTGGAAAAATCTTCTTTCTAAGTAAGAATAATATCACCGAAAAGAATAATAAAACTACATCTTTTGTAAACGATTCCCAAGGTGTCAACTTTAAAGCGTCACCAAAACAACCACAGTCTTTTACTTTATCAAAATATGCTGAATAGAAGGTTAAAAAAGTAAAAAACAACATCATTAACACATTCAATGTTGTTGTTAATTTTGCTTTTAATCCGAATATCAATGCTACCCCTAACAAGATCTCTAAAATACAAATACTTGCTGCCATTACTAAAGTATAGGGTTGTAAAAACTCCATACCTAATATTCCATCAGTGAAATACTCAATTAATTTATATGAAAACCCTAAAGCATCATTTGCTTTAATGACACCTGAAATTATCAATAAACTTCCTACTAGTAATCGTGAAATGTATAGTAATGTATTTTTCATATTTATTTTTATTTTTTAAGTAAACACCTTCAAATGTGATTGAAACTATTTTATGCTTCTTCTTGTTCTTTTAATAAAATCAATGCAAAAACGGAATAGTTAATCATGTCTTGATAGTTTGCATCAATACCTTCACTAACTAATGTTTTTCCTTTGTTATCTTCAATTTGTTTTACACGCAATAACTTCTGTAAAATCAAATCAGTTAATGATGAAATACGCATCTCCCTCCAAGCTTCACCATAATCATGGTTTTTAGCCTCCATTAACTCTCGTGTTAATTTGAATTGGGCATCATACAAAATAGTAGCTTCATCCAAACTTAAATCTGGTTGTTCTACCACTCCTTTTTCTAACTGAATTAAAGCCATTAACGAATAGTTAATAATCCCTATAAATTCAGACACTTCACCTTCATCAACTTTACGTTCGGCATTTTGTTGTAACCCTCGTATACGTTGTGCTTTGATAAATATTTGATCGGTTAATGATGGTAAACGCAATATCCTCCATGCACTTCCGTAATCTTTCATTTTATTGATAAACAAGGTTCTACAAGTTACTAAAACCTCATTGTATTGTTTCGCTGTTTTTTGCATATATATCTTCCTTAAAAATGGAAGTCTTATTATTAGTTAACTTAACTTTAATTTCCGTAAATTTCGTTGATTTTTTGTTGATTAACAACACTAATGCTAATTATTTAGCATCTAATTGAAAAATACAGTATGACAATTAATTGCAAAGGCAAACTGATAGATTTAACTACTCCGAAAGTAATGGGAATACTAAACCTTACCCCAGATTCTTTTTATGATGGCGGTAAATATCAGGATGAAAACGGTATTTTTTTACAAGTTGAAAAAATGTTAACTGAAGGTGCTACATTTATTGATGTAGGTGCTTATAGCTCCCGACCAGGTGCAAAACACATTTCTGAAGAAGAAGAATTGCAACGAATAGTACCAATCGTAAAAAAGTTAGTTACTAAATTTCCTAATATTTTACTATCGATAGATACTTTTAGAAGTGAAGTAGCAAAACAGTGCATCGAAATTGGAGCTGCTTTAATTAATGATATTTCTGCGGGAGAAATGGATGTAAAAATGATGCAAACTGCTGCAAACTTAAACGTTCCATACATCATGATGCACATGAATGGGACACCACAAAACATGCAACAAAACTCTGTATATAACAATGTAACTCAAGACCTTTTATATTATTTTTCTGAAAAAATTGCTTTAGCAAGAAGCTTTGGAATCAATGATGTAATTATTGACCCTGGTTTTGGTTTTGGAAAAACAAATGCACATAACTTCCAACTTTTAAATGAATTAGAACTCTTTAAAAACATTGAACTTCCCTTGTTAATAGGGTTGTCAAGAAAATCAATGATACATAAAACATTAAATACTGATGCTCAAAACGCACTTAATGGCACCACTTCCTTAAATACAATTTCATTATTTAAAGGAGCTAATATTTTAAGAGTACATGATGTAAAAGAAGCTATGGAATGTATTACTTTAATTCAAATTTTAACAACATGAACAAATTAATTATATTCATTGCTATACTATTATTTTCTTGTAAAAAAGACAGTAATACTATTGATGCAACAACATCTTTAAAAGAAGTTCCAGTGTCCTTTTTCACTCCAAATACACAACATAAAATTCAGGATACTGATAAAGTAGTTGACTTTACAAGTGAATATAGCAGGTTTCAAAATACAGAATTCTCTAAATTCTATTTAAAAAAAAATTCAGAAAAATATGCGCCCTACTTCAATATTACTTTGAATTTAAGCACTAATAATAAGATAACTTTTGAAGGCGTAGAAACATACAAAAACGAACTAATTTCTTATTTAAAAGAATTTTCAGATTTTGCCGCTGAGGGAAAACCTACTCTAATTCATTTAAATTTTGATGAGAATATTAGCCTGAAATCATACCTAGAATTTATTAAATTCATCAAACCAATCTCATCGGAATCGATACAAATTAATAAGACAGTATTTATATACAACGTCAAGTCTTTACCAGATTGTGATTGTAGTTTATAAACTATCTATAATTATTTTCTATTTTTACATAAAACATCCTTCATATTGGAATTATTTAATTTTTTAGAATTCAGCTTTTTAGACTTCGTAGATATTACGCTAGTTGCCTTGTTATTGTATTATATATATAGGCTAGTTAAAGGTACAGTTGCTATAAATATTTTTATTGGTATTATAGTTATTTATCTTATTTGGGAATTGACTAAAGCGCTACACATGGATGTTTTGAGTGGTATTTTAGGAAAGTTTATTAGTGTTGGAGTATTTGCATTAATAGTTGTATTTCAACAAGAAATAAGAAAATTTTTATTGATGATTGGTTCTACCAAATTCTTTACTGATAGTAAACTTTTACAAAACTTCAATTTTTTACAAACCAAATTAAAATCAAATACTGATGTTGATGCCATCCTTACCGCTTGTATCAAATTAGCAACTACAAAAACTGGTGTTTTACTTGTTATTGAACGAAAAAACAATTTAGACTTTGTTAAGAATACTGGTGATGAAATGAATATTGCAATCACACAACCTATATTGGAAAGCATCTTTTATAAAAATAGTCCGCTACATGATGGAGCAGCCATTATTGAAGGGAACAATATTACTGCAACCCGAGTTATACTTCCAGTATCTAACAACCAAAATATCCCTAATAGATTCGGATTAAGACATAGAGCTGCTATAGGTATTACCGAAAAAACTGACGCCTTAGCATTAATTGTTTCTGAAGAGACGGGACAAATATCATATATCAAAAACGGAGAGTTTGTATTATTTAAAAATACTGATGAATTAGGTGAGTTTCTAAACCAAGACCTTGGGTAAATCTAATACCAACAATTATAACTCTCGTTTAAAATGAATTACTTGACCAGAAGAAAATTTATCAAAAATGGGGTTTTAGCGTCTACTGGATTGGTATTACTTGACTCTTTATGGTTCGAAAAATATGTTATCGATTGGAGTTATTTTGATGTTTCAAAAAATACTGAAAATAAAATAAAAATAATTCAAATTACTGACTTACACATTGATTCTATTAAGTGTTTCCATAAGTCTATCGCAAGTAAAATTAATCATTCAAAACCTGATTTAATATTTATCACTGGTGATTCAGTAGATACTACTGAAAAAATAAGCTCATTAAATGAATTTCTTAAATTAATAGATAACTCAATTCAAAAATTTGCTATTACAGGAAATTGGGAATATTGGGGAAATGTAAATCTTCCAAAACTAAAAGAAACTTATTCTAATAATAACTGCGTTCTGCTGATAAATGAAAATAGAAATATAACAATTAGAGGTCGTGAAATTTCCGTAATTGGGATTGATGATTTTGTTGGAGGATCTGCCGACTTCTCTAAATCAGTTGAGAGTTTAAAGCAAACTGACACTACTATTGTACTATCACACTGTCCCGAATATAGAGATATTATTTCACGAGAAAAAAGAAATATAAACATCGATTTAGTCTTATCTGGTCATACACATGGTGGACAGATTACGTTTTTAGGCTTTGCTCCTTTCAAACCTAGAGGTAGTGGAAAATACTTAAAGGGTTGGTACAAACAATCCGAACCTAAAATGTATGTTTCTAAAGGTATAGGGACTAGTATATTTCCTATACGCTTTGGTGCAAGAGCAGAGATTGTAGAAATGGAAATTTAATTCAAAAAAAAAATCCTGTTAATTTAAAAAAATTAACAGGATTTTTTACCCCAAAAAAAACTTACTTTACCTACTATTAAAAGCAGATACTCAAATATAAAACTTTATTTTAGTTTATAAAATACCCAATATTGGGTATTTTTCATTTAATTGGCTTTAATCAATTTTCACTAAACTGAACTTCATACAGTTTTTTGTAATATCCATCTTCAATAGCCAATAGTTCCTTGTGCACTCCCTGCTCAACTATTTCACCGTGATTCATTACAATAATTTTATCAGCGTTTTTAATTGTTGCTAAACGGTGAGCAATAACAATTGACGTTCTATTTTTAGTGATTTTTTCTGTAGCATCTTGTATTAATTGCTCAGAATATGAATCAATTGAAGAAGTAGCTTCATCCAAAATTAAAATATCAGGATTACTTACATAAGCTCGCAAAAAAGCTAGCAATTGGCGCTGACCAGTTGACAACATAACTCCACGTTCTTTCACATTATATTCATACGAACCAGGAAGTTGTTCAATAAAGTCCGCTACACCAATAACTTCAGCTGCTTCTTCAACTTCTGCTTTTGTTATGCTATCATCATTTAAAGTGATGTTATTTAAAACACTATCCGAAAACAGGAATACATCTTGTAGAACAATTGCAACTTTATCTCTTAAGTTATCTAGTTTATACGAATCAATTGAAACGCCATCTAATAAAATTGAACCACTATTAATTTCGTAAAACCTACTCAATAAATTAATAATAGTAGATTTTCCAGCTCCAGTTGCTCCAACAATAGCTACTGTTTCTCCTGGGTTAACTTTGAATGAAATCCCCTTTAACACTTCTTCTCCTTCAATATAAGAAAAATGAACATCCTTAAATTCAATTACACCTTTTACATCAGTAACTTCAAGGGTTCCGTTATCTAAAATTGTAGTATCAGTATCCAAAACATCAAAAACTCTATTTGCAGCTACCATCCCCATTTGAAGCGTATTGAACTTATCCGCTAACTGTCGTAATGGTCTGAATAACATTTGTGTCATTTGCACAAACATCGCTATAACTCCTATATTAGAAAGATCGTGATTCATCACTGCATCCATTCCTGAATGCCATAAGATAACAGCAATAGTTATTGAGGAAGCTAATTCTATTATTGGAAAGAAAATAGAGTTATACCAAACAGTTTTAACCCAAGCCTTTTTATGTTTCTCATTAATAGCTTCAAACTTTTGATACTCTTCTTTTTCACGAGCAAATAGTTGGACTATTTTCATTCCTGTAACATGTTCCTGTACAAATGTATTTAATAAAGATATTTGAGTTCTTACGTCTTTAAACGCACCTTTCATAGCTTTTTGAAACACTCTTGTAGCAAAAAATATAAATGGTAAAATTGCAAAAACATATAATGACAATTTTAAGCTAGTTACCAGCATTACAATAATTACAACTATCATTTTTAATAAATCGCCAATAATCACAAAGAATCCTTGACTAAAAACCTCAGCAACTTTTTCAATATCACTTACCGCATTAGTAACTAGTTTTCCTACAGAATTAGTGTCAAAGTACTTCATTTTAAAATGAAGCATATGTTTAAATAATTTTACACGAATATCCTTTATTATAGATTGCCCTATCCAATTAGCAAAAAAGATAAATAAAAACTGGACTATAACTTCTAAAAACAAAATGCCGGCAAGTAAGGACGCTAAAAAAACTAATCCTTTTTCATCACTTTCATACAGTTTTGTAGTAATAATCTCGTTAAGTATATAAGGTCGTGAAACTGCTAAAAAAGATAATATTATTGCAGCAAGCAACACACTGTAAAATGTTATTGCATACGGTTTAGTGTACACCATTAACCTTTTAAAACGCTTAAAATCAAATGTATTTGAATTATTACTTGACATATACTATATTTTCAGGGTATTCAACTTTTGTTAAATACAACCCTTGTGCAGGAACAGAAACTCCAGCCGCTCCCCTATCTTCACTTTTTATAATTTCATGAATTGCTGCTACTTCAATTTTACCAACACCAACATTTAATAAAGTACCAACAATTGCTCGCACCATATTACGTAAAAAACGATTGGCAGAAATATGAAATACTAACTGATTCCCTTCTAAGACCCATTCTGCATGGGTTACATCACAATTAAACGTATGTACTTCAGTTTTCACTTTAGAGAAACATCTAAAGTTAGTATAGTCCAATAATATTTTAGCCGCCTCATTCATTTTTTCAACATCCAACGGAAGTTTCATTAAATGAGTATACTCATGTAGAAACGGATCTTTCTTAGTAATTATTTTATATTGATAGGAACGTTTTGTTGCATGAAATCTTGCGTGAGCATCATCAGCTACTCTAAAAACTTTGTCGACAACTATAGTTTTAGGAAGTATTGAGTTTAGTTTGTATACAAACTCATTTTCATTAAGTAAATTTTCAGAATCAAAATGAGCAAAAATTTGAGTTGCATGCACTCCTGAATCTGTTCTACCTGCTCCAACAACACCTATTTTAGTACGTAATAAAGTTGTTAATGCTTCTTCCAAAACTTCTTGTACAGATATTGCATTGGGTTGAATTTGCCAACCATGATAGTTTTTTCCGTTGTATGAAAGCTCTATGAAATATCTCAACCTAATTTGTCTTTTTGTTTTTACCTAAATCTTCAAGCTGACACGTTAAAATAACATATACTTGTAGCTTGAAAAAACGAATACAAATATACTCATATTTAGCTTTAAATACATGACCAAAATATTATTGTTATCAGACACCCATAGTTTTATTGACGAGCAGATTTTAAAGTATGTGAAACAAGCTGATGAAGTATGGCACGCTGGTGATATAGGTGATTTAAATGTTACTGATGCAATAAAAAAACTAAAACCATTAAGAGCTGTATACGGAAATATTGATGACGCTACTGCAAGATTAGAGTTTCCATTACACAACAGGTTTTTATGTGAACAAGTAGATGTTTGGATAACTCATATTGGTGGCTATCCTGGGAAATACAATATCAATATTAGAGAAGAAATCAAGATGAATCCTCCGAAAATATTCATTGCTGGTCATTCACATATTTTAAAAGTACAATACGATAAAAAACTACAATCCCTACATCTCAACCCAGGAGCTTGTGGAAAACATGGTTTTCATAAAGTCAGAACAATGATTCGATTTGAAATTGATGGTAGTGATATTAAAAATATGGAAATTATTGAATTGGAACAGAGAAAATAACAAACTCCTCACCAAGTAAAACTTGGCAAGGAGCAATCTATTCATTTAATCTTTCCAATCGTTTTTCCTACTGTAATGACCGTTTAACTCATATTATTATGCTACTTCTCTATACAATTTACTTCGTTACATTACGCAAATTACTCGGAGTGACGTAAAGCTGTTTAAATCGACAACAGAATAAGTTAACTAACTACTACAAACTCCCCTATTAAAGGCTTCAATTCCTTTTTCAACATCGGGATTAAGTCTTTACCATATTCCAAATACAATTCAGTAAAATTGGTATTACGCTCTTGTAAACTTTGTTTAGGGAATAATTCATCTTGTAAAACTGTAAATGAATTTAGCTTCTCTTTTAGTTTACGCTTCTCAGCACTTAATAAACGTTTTTCTAAGTTAGCTAATCCTTTTAACTGCTTCTTTTCTTGCGCAGCAACAGCTCCTAAGAAAGATTCATCAGTTTGTTTAGCTACTTCATAGAGCTTTTTAAACTGCTCTTTTAAAAACTCCCTTTGAGTAGAAAAATCTATATTTAACTCCGATAATTCTTTGGTTTTCTGAGCTATCAAATCGGTTTGTTTTAAAAATAATTCGGAAGTAGTTAGTTTAAAATTAGCCAACTTTTTTTGCTGAGCTTCTGTAATTATCAACGCAGAATTACGTAATAATAACATTGGAAAAACAACTCCAAAAGCGTCAAACATTAATTTCATTTCCAACCAATATGCCAATTCTCCTCCTCCACCTATATAACATAAGTTTGGTAATATAACTTCCTGATACAAAGGACGCAACAACACATTAGGAGAAAAGCGCCCCGGCACCTCATAGAGATGTTTTAGTAGTTCTTCTTTAGTCCATGAAATCGTTGTGTTGATTACTTTATATATTTCATCTTCAAAAACAATTCGTTTACGAATTCCTTCAGTGATATAAAACAAATTGATTTCTCTTGGATTTACCTGTATTTTATATTCACTAGGAAAGTCTGCAATGGTTTTAGAAACCGCTTTAAAAGAGGTCTGTTCTAGTAATTCTTGTTGTACATACGGTATAAATAGTTTCTTTAATTGCTTATCATTCGCATCAACAATTACCAACCCGTATTCACCAAACAATTCATTTGCTAAAAACCGAGTTGCATCTGCTAAATTTGAATGTTTTATATACGCTTTTTGAAATAAATCTCTTAAATAACTAGCATTTTTACCTGGACCTAATTTATCAGAAAAAGCTTGAAACACATCTTGTAAACCTTCAGTAGATAACTCACCAACTGCGCCTCCAAAATCACGATTCCATTGAACTTTATCACCTTTAAAATTGAAGTAATTAATCTCTTCAAAATCATGATCTTCTGTTGCCATCCAATAAATTGGAACAAAATTTTGTTTTGGATACTTTACGCCTAATTCTTCACATAAATTAATAGTTGATATTATTTTATATAAAAAATATAAAGGTCCTGTAAATAAGTTTAACTGATGCCCAGTAGTGATTGTAAATGTATTCTGCTGTTGCAGCAACTTAATGTTATTAGTTGTTGCTTCTGATGAATTTATATTTTGATATTGTTTTTGAAGCGCCGTTACCAAAGTAGTTCTCGACTGCGCTCGAACTGACAAACTTTTCTCTTCTAACTGATCAACAAAATTACCAATCGAAGGAAATCGATGGTAAAATGGTTTTAAATCAGAATCTTCATCTAAGTAATCACTTATAAATGAAGAAAAATAATTTGTTTCTCTGAAAGGAATACTTTTTATTGGCATCTACTATCTTTTTTGTAAAGATACTTTCTTTTGAAAAATATCTAAATCATATGTCGTTAATTTAGATAAAGCTTAACAAAAAAAGAGCTTGTTTTCACAAGCTCTTTAAATATCTATATTTACATTGATTACTCTACAATTCCGTATAAATCAAAATCAGCTGCTTCAATAATTTTAATATCAGCAAACTCTCCTTGTTTTAAGTAATACTTTTCAGCATCAATCAATACTTCATTATCAACATCAGGTGAATCAGATTCTGTTCTTCCAACAAAGTAGTTTCCTTCTTTACGATCAATTATACAACGGTAGGTATTCCCTACTTTCTCTTGATTCAATTCCCAAGAAATTTGCGATTGAATGTCCATAATTTCATTAGCTCGTTGTTGCTTCACCTCTTGTGGCACATCATCAACTAAATTATAGGCATGTGTATTTTCTTCATGAGAATATGTAAAACACCCTAAACGTTCAAAACGCATTTCTTCAACCCATTTTTTTAAGGTTTGGAAATGCTCTTCAGTTTCTCCTGGATAACCAACTATTAAAGTAGTTCGGATAGCCATTTCTGGCACCAAAGCTCTAAAGTCTTTTATTAATTTAGTCGTTTTTGCTTGAGTAGTTCCTCTACGCATCGATTTTAATAAATCATCTGCAATATGTTGTAATGGAATATCTAAATAGTAACAAATTTTAGGTTCTACTTTCATTAACTCTAATACATCCATAGGGAAACCTGTAGGAAATGCATAGTGTAAACGAATCCACTCAATACCTTCTACAGCCGCTAAAGCTTTTAACAACTCAGCTAAATTTCTCTTTTTATAGATATCTAAACCGTAGTACGTTAAATCCTGTGCTATTAAAATTAATTCCTTAACTCCGTTTGCTGCTAACTTCTCAGTCTCGATTACCAAGTTTTCAATTGGAGTAGATTTATGCTTTCCTCTCATTAAAGGGATAGCACAGAAAGAACACGGGCGATCACATCCTTCAGCAATTTTTAAATAAGCATAGTTTTTAGGAGTTGTTGTTAAACGCTCCCCTATTAATTCATGCTTATAATCAGCCCCTAAGGCTTTTAATAATTGTGGCAACTGTGTAGTTCCAAAATACTCGTCAACATTAGGAATATCTTTTTGTAAATCTGGTTTGTAACGCTCACTTAAACATCCTGTTACAAAAACCTTATCTACTTCACCATCTTCTTTTTTCTGCATATACTCTAATATAGTATTTACAGACTCTTCCTTTGCATTATTGATAAATCCACAGGTATTGATAACTACAATATTACCTTCTTCTTCATGCGCAACCTCTTTACCATTGGCCTTCAATTGCCCCATTAAAACCTCCGAGTCATAAACGTTCTTTGAACATCCTAAAGTAACTACGTTAATTTTATTCTTCTTAAGTGATTTCGTTCTCATACCTGAATTTTGGACTGCAAATATACAACCAATAATCAAAACTTTATTATATTGTAGTTTAAACCTACTTATAATGCGCTACCTACTACTTTTACTCATTTCTGCCTATAGTTTTTCGCAAGAAACTATTCAGGACAGTGTTCAACTCTATTATCCAACTGCCAAATATGTTTTAAACGATGATCAAAAAGAAGAGCTGTTATCCTTTTTAGCAGATAAAGACAGTAATTCAATACAACAGATTATTATTAAAGGATATACTGACTTTGTTGGGAGTAGAAACTATAATGAAAAACTCGCTAAACAACGTACGGCTAATGTTTCTGATTTTTTAAAATCAAAATACAATACTCCTATCCAACAATTAAGTTTTGGAGAACTAGAAAAACCTCGTAATTACAGTACAAGTAATGGTGTTCAAGACCATCGGAAAACTACAATTAGTATTTTGTCAATAATAAAAGTAGATAATACAAAGTATACTTACTTACAGAAGATTGATAGCCTTAAAGAAGGTGATAAAATTAGATTACGAAATATTAATTTTAAATTAGCTACTGCTGATCTTACAAAATCATCAGTTCCAGAACTGGAGAAGTTAGTGTCGATTATGACTAAAAATGAAAATTTAGATATTGCCATTGAAGGTCACGTATGCTGTGGTGCAGAAAAAGAAGTGAAAACACAAAAAATGACTTTTGAGAACGAATCGTTATCGAAAAAAAGAGCCAAAACCATTCATGATTACTTAATTAGCAAAGGGATTGATTCCATCAGATTACAACATACAGGATTTGGCTTTACCAAACCATTAATTTATCCTGAAGAAAGTGAAGGCGACAGATACAAAAACAGACGTATTGAACTTTCTATAATTAGCAATAACCATTTGGAACAACTTAATAAAATTGAAATTGGCGAAAGTGTTATTTTAAGGAATATTAGTTTTGAATGGGGAAAAGCAGAACCTACACCCGATTCGTTTCCCGAAATTGTCAACTTGTTTAAAGCATTAGATAATTATGAAAAATTAAAAGTTGAAATTCAAGGACATGTATGTTGCGGAAAAGAAGAATATACAACGGGAGAAAAGAAATCGCATCATAACCACACCCTATCGAATAATAGAGCACATAATATTGAAAAAAAGCTAATTGCTTTAGGAATTGATTCTACACGATTATCTCATAAAGGACTAGGTTTCTCTCAACCTAAAATATTTCCTGAAGTAACTAAAGAAGATGCGCATATCAATCGTAGAATTGAAGTTATGTTGGTTAATAAATAAAAAATATGAAAATAAAATCACTTATTTTTTTACTAATTGCTAATTATAGTTTTTCGCAAAGCAAAGAACCTGATAGCTTACAACTCTTTTTTGATAGTGCTAAATTTTCTATTACTGATGTGCACAAAACTCAATTACAAACCTTTTTCAAAGATATTAAGTTAGACGAAGTTTTACAAATTCGCATAAAAGGGTATACAGACTTTATAGGAAATCATGTATATAATAATAAGCTCTCCAAAAAACGTGCTAAATCAACGTATACCTATGTTACACAAAACTATAAGTTTAAAGCTATTGCACAACAAGGTTTAGGAGAATTAGATGATGAAGTTGCAGAGGCTACTATTGAAGGAGGGAATAGCAAACATCGAAAAGTAGATTTAATTTTATCCTATGAAAAACCAAAAGACGTATATGTTAGCTTAACTAGAAAACAACGCTACTTATCAAAACTGACTAAACTCTCTGTCGGTGAAAAACTACGAATTCAATACACCAATTTTCATATCAGTACAGCAGATATTACAAGTGCTTCAAAAGAAGATTTAGAAGGTATTTTTAAAATATTAAAAGCATATCCTAAATTAAAAGTATTAATTGAAGGACATGTTTGTTGTGGAGATAAAGAGGAATACGAATCTAAAATAATAAGCTCTGATAATCTTGCTCTGTCTACTCAACGAGCAAAAAACATATATAATACTTTAATCAAAAAAGGAATTAAAGCCAACCGCCTTTCCTATAAAGGATATGGTTTTACCAGACCTTTAGATTTTCCCGAAAGTACCATTGCCATACAAAGAGAAAACAGACGTATTGAACTAAAAGTATTGAAAAAGTAAAAGGCTACAAAAATGCAGCCTTTATATTATTTTTATTGTGAATCGTAATTATGCTGTTCTAACAATTTTAGCACCTATTGCACGTAAACGTTCGTCAATTCTTTCGTAACCTCTATCAATTTGCTCAATGTTATGAATGATACTTGTTCCTTTAGCAGAAAGTGCAGCAATTAACAATGAAATACCAGCTCTAATATCTGGAGAAACCATTGTAGTCGCTTTTAACTGTGATTTGAAATCATGACCAATAATTGAAGCTCTATGTGGATCACATAAAATAATTTTAGCTCCCATATCAATTAACTTATCAACGAAAAATAATCTACTTTCAAACATCTTTTGGTGTATCAATACACTCCCTCTTGCTTGTGTAGCCATCACCAATACAATGCTCAATAAATCGGGTGTAAACCCTGGCCAAGGAGCATCTGCAACAGTTAATATAGACCCGTCAATATAGTTTTGAATTTCATATCCGTCCTTATGTTCAGGGACATAAATATCATCGCCTCTTTTCTCAAGAGTAATTCCTAATTTTCTAAATACAGATGGAATATTCCCTAAATTTTCCCAACTTACATTTTTAATAGTAATTTCACTTTTTGTAATCGCAGCTAGACCAATCCAACTACCAATTTCAATCATATCAGGCAATACGGTATGCGTACATCCACTTAATTCTTTAACACCTTCAATAGTAAGCAAGTTTGATCCTATACCAGATATTTTTGCTCCCATTCTATTCAACATTTTACTTAATTGTTGAATATATGGCTCGCAAGCAGCATTATAAATTGTAGTTCTTCCTTCTGCCAAAACAGAAGCCATTAATATATTTGCCGTTCCAGTAACAGAAGCTTCATCAAGCAACATATTAGTACCTACAAGTTTTTCTGCGTCAACTCCATAGAAGTATTCTTCTCTGTTATAACGGAAATTAGCTCCTAGTTTAATAAAGCCCTCAAAATGAGTATCTAAACGTCTACGTCCTATTTTGTCTCCACCTGGCTTAGGAATATACCCTTTACCAAAACGAGCTAATAACGGACCTACAATCATGATTGATCCACGTAATGAACTTCCTTCTTTTTTAAAATTAGGAGTTTCTAAATAATCTAAGTTTAATTCATCAGCCTGAAACGAATATGATCCGTGTGCTAATTTTTGAATTTTAACTCCTAAATTCCCTAACAAACTAATTAGTTTATTGATATCTATAATATCAGGAATATTGTTGATTGTTACTTTTTCTGGAGTAAGTAATACAGCACATAAAATTTGTAATGCTTCATTTTTAGCTCCTTGAGGTTGGATTTCACCTTTTAACTTGTGTCCTCCTTCTATTTGAAATGTTCCCATTAAAACTGGTTGGTTTAGTACCTTTTACGGTTGGTGGTTTTATTTGAAGTTCTGTGACTCTGACTCTTACTTTTATTTGAATAAGATTTACTCGCATCCTGACGACTCTTAACATTAATCAGTTTACTAGATTCTGATAATACTAAGTCATTTTTAGTTACATCAATTCCTCCATTAGATAACTCATATAAATGATTAAAAATAACTGCATCTTCAACTGTGTCTTTATTCCAGTTCAAGAAACATTTTTTCATATGATTTGCTATGGTAACAATAAGTGCCTGTTTTAAATCACCTTCTTCCCAACGCAATGCAACATCAATCATACGTTTGATATTGTTTCCGTAAAAACGATATTTCGGGAAATTTTGTGGATAAGGTAAACGTTCTGGCCTTTCTGCTAATTCTTCTCTTGTCGGTTTATCAAAGGGAGAATCTACATCTAATTTAAAATCAGAAATGATAAATAACTGATCCCATAGTTTATGCTTAAAATCAGCTACATCACGTAAATGAGGGTTTAAATTACCCATTACATCAATAATTGCTTTAGCTACTTTATTACGCTCAGCATCATCTTCAATATCAATAGCATGATCTACCATTTTCTGAAGATGCCTTCCGTATTCTGGTATAATTAATTTATTGCGTTCAGTATTATAATCTATATTTTCAATCAAAATGTATCTACTTGTTTAGTATAAAGAAAATCTCTTTGTTTTTCTCTGGAGGAAAATTGTTCTTGCAAAGTAATAATTTTTAATGAGCTAAGCGTATATTTTATAAAGAAATAATACCTTCAATAACAGTAACTTCTTTATATTTATTGATAATTGCATCAGCTGATTCCATTTTTACTTCAATAGAAAGACTAGTATATTTTCCGTTTTTAGATTTTCTCGTCTTTATTGCTGCTCCTAAGTTATCAAACTTATTACTCACCTCCATAACTTTATCGTCGTTATCTTTTGTAGGCACAATAAACTTGTATAGATATAATGCAGGAAAAACTGTCATATCTTCTAATTGAGACTTCAGTTTTGTGTAGAATTCTTCTGGATTTGGAGTTGTACTCATGGCAATACTTAAATTTAAGTTACAAATATAAAGCATATTATCAAGTTAAATTTATTTTTATTCCTAGTTAATTAGTTAATTTGCTTTTTAGTATTAGATTTTACACAAATGAAAAGAATTCTTTTAATAGGAAGCCCAGGATCTGGGAAAACAACCATCCTTTCTGAATTAGGAAAAAGAGGTTATGCTTGCTTTCAAGAAGTTTCAAGAGAAATTATTTTGGAAGCTCAAGGAAGAGGTATCGAACAGCTATTTTTAACTAACCCAGATGAGTTTAACGAAAAATTATTATCTGGTAGAATTGAACAATTTAAAGCCTGTGAAAACATAGATGATAACTACGCTTTTATAGATAGAGGTTTGCCTGATATTATTGCTTATAATGAATATATAAATGTTCCTACTGACCCTAAAGTTATTCAAGTATCTAAGGAGTTAATTTATGATTTTGTCTTTTTATTTCCTGCGTGGGCTGATATTTTTAAAAATGATAATGAGCGGTATGAAAGTTTTGAAGAAGCCATAAAAATTCAGGAGAATTTAACAGAAACTTATGCCAAATATGGTTATGAAATTTGCGAAGTTCCTGTGGGTGAGATAAGCGAACGTACCAATTACATATTAAATGTTGTTGAATATTCTTAATGACACAATCCCCGCTTGACATATTAAAAAAATATTGGGATCACCATCAATTCCGACCTTTACAGGAAGATATTATAAATAGTGTTTTAACACAACAGGATACCTTTGTTTTATTACCAACTGGTGGGGGAAAATCCGTTTGTTACCAAATACCAGGAATTGCTTTAGACGGAATTTGTTTAGTTGTATCTCCTTTAATTGCTCTGATGAAAGATCAAGTGCAAAGTTTAACTAAAAAGGGCATCAAAGCCATTTCCTTAGATAACTCACTTAATTATCAAGATTTAGACAGAGAGTTAACCAATTGCCTTTACGGAAATTACAAGTTCATGTATCTATCACCTGAACGGTTACAATCAGAATTGGTTGTTGAACGTTTAAGTAAGCTGAATATCAATTTTATTGCTGTAGATGAAGCGCATTGTATTTCACAATGGGGTAATGATTTCCGACCAGCATATAATAACATACAAAAAGTAAGAGAGTTATTACCAAATACGCCAATAGTTGCGTTAACAGGTAGTGCAAAACCTAAGGTTATTGATGACATTATTGAGAATTTACAGTTAAAAAAGCCTGCGGTATTTAAAAGCTCTTTTAAAAGAGAAAACCTTGCTTATATGGTTTTTGATACTGAAGATAAATACAGTAAATTACTTCGTATACTTAAAAAAAATAAGCAATCATCTATTATTTACGTTAGAAACAGAAAAAAAACAAAACAATTAAGTGAGTATTTAATTGAACAACAAATTACCGCTACCTACTACCATGGTGGATTAAACACAAAAGAAAAAGACAAGCACTTCAAGCTTTGGATGCAGAATGAAGCACAAGTAATGGTAGCCACAAATGCCTTTGGGATGGGTATAGATAAACCCGATGTAAAAACGGTAATACACCTTACTCCCACTGAGAATATTGAAAATTATTATCAAGAAGCAGGAAGGGCAGGAAGAGATGGCAACAAAGCTTTTGCAATTATACTAAATAGTAAAAGTGATTTACCATCATTAAATAGTCAGTTAGATAAATCATTGCCTGAAGTAACCGACTTAAAGTTTATCTATAAAAAACTATGTAGCTATTTAGGTATCGCATATCAAGAAGGTGAGCATATTACTTACGATTTTAACATTTATGATTTTTGTAAACATTATAATTTAAATATCTCCAAAACTGTAAACGCAATTACTTTTTTAGACAGACAAACAGTGCTTCGGTTTTCGAAAGAGTTTAAAAACAAAACCACATTACAGTTTTTAGTCGATAACTTTAATTTAATTCAATATATCAGCACCCATAAACAACACAATACACTCATAAATTTTATATTAAGAAAACATGGTGGGGCATTTGAAAACAATATTACCATTGATTTAAATCATATTGCTACTCAAATAAATAGTACTAAAAGTGATATAAAAGAACAACTTCTAAGCATTGAAAAAAATAACATCATTGATTTAAAACTGTTTGATTCTGATATTAACATCACGTTACTAGAACCTAGAGAAGACGACAGAACTATTAGTAGAGTCACTAAACATTTAAAACAGCAAAACGATTTAAAAAGAGCCCAATTAAACGCAGTTACTAACTACATTGAAACTACAGACACTTGTAAAGAAGTCTTACTCTTAAATTATTTTGGAGAAAAATCTGACACTACCTGTGGAGTCTGTTCCTATTGCATTGCTTCAAAACTGTCTGAAAGAGAACAAAATTCAAATTTAGAGCATCGAATTATTCAAGCTGTACAAACCAATTCTTTGAGTTCAAAAGAATTGCAAGAAAAATTAAGCTGTTCACAAGAAGAACTTACTAAAACATTACGATTGTTACTGGATGTATCTAAAATAACTATGTTAGCTAATCAAAAATTTAAAGCTAATTAATTTATGTTTTTTCCATATATTCCTGCCAATCAATAATTAAGTATTTCTTTTTAGCTGATTCTTTTATTGACAAAAATCCATATTCATAACAAAACAGATACACATCATTAGTGCTATTTTTCCAATAATTTGTGAAATAATTTGGATCAAAACCTTTATCTAATAACTCCGATTTCAATATGGTAGTTTTCCCCGCTTTATGAAAATGCTGTAATACACTTCTGTTTCTTTTTAACTGTTCATCTACTATATGAAATCTAGTGCGATTCTTCTTTTTATTTTTTAAATAATGAAATGACGTTTTACAATAAGACGAACAAAACAGCTTATCTATCCTTCCTTCTATTATTTTATTACAAGACAAACATAATCGTTCCATAGTCGTATAATTAATATTAAACGTGTTTTTATACGTATAAAGATACGTTTAATATTAATTATACTTTTTCATTTACTTATATTAACACTAATTATGAAGCACTTAGATTTACATATTAGTTTAAAACACCTGTTAATTGATCAAATAAAGATGATAGGGCTGGTTTTTCCGCCAAATAAAGTTCTTCAAAAGCTTATGAAGACCTTACCCTCAATTAAATGGAGTAAGGAGTATAATATGGTATATGTCATAAATAACAAAGAAAATCTAACTCATATATTTGATACCTTTAGAGGTATAGCTTGGGTGGACACAAGACTTTTTTTTACAGACAAACCTCAAAAAGAAAATCAAGAATTAAACATTGATTATTTTAGAAAAAGGAAATTAGATAATAATTATAGAGCTTGCCCTGAATCCTATTTCTTGAAGTTAGAACTTAAACGGTATGCATACAACACAGCCAAAACGTATATTTCATTATTTGAAAAATTCATTAATAGGTTTTATAATATTCCTTTAAATGAATTAACAGAAAACGAAATAAGGCAGTATTTAAAGGAGCTTAATGATCAAAATAAATCAAACTCTTATATACATCAAGCAGTAAATAGTATTAAATTTTACTTTGAAATTGTATTAGGAATGCCTAATCGATTTTACGAAATAGAACGCCCAAGACCACAAAGTAGACTGCCAAAAGTATTAAGTGTAGAAGAAATTACTATTTTAATTAATAGTACAAATAATATTAAACACAAATGTATTGTATCACTCCTCTACTCTGCAGGTTTACGCCGGTCGGAATTATTAAACTTAAAACTGACTGATATAGATTCTGACAGAATGTTGATACACGTAATAAATGCGAAGGGAAATAAAGATAGATACACCATTTTATCTGAAACCACACTAACAGATTTAAGAGTCTATTTTAAGGAGTGGCAACCTAAAACATATTTATTTGAAGGACCTATAGGGCATCAATATTCGCCAAGTAGTGTTTTGAAAATTGTAAATAGAGCAGGAGAAAAAGCAAATATAAAAAAGAGAGTAACTCCGCACATGTTACGACATAGCTTTGCTACACATTTATTAGAAAACAACACTGACTTAAGATATATACAATCCTTACTTGGACACAGCAGCAGTACAACAACAGAAATATACACCCAGGTTGCTACTAAGTATTTGCAAATCGTAAAAAGTCCACTAGATTTAATACCTTAGCATATAATAGATATAAACGTAATTACGTTTATATAATTGTTAGGCAACATTTGACAAAACTCTAGAACAAAACAATGAATTCAGTAAAAGATTTAATTTATTTCGATTATGACAAAGCAAAATCACTTAATAGTCAGTTGAGTGGTGGAATTGTCAGCGAAATAACTAGAGCAATCGAAGAGCAAGGCGGACTGCAATCTGAATTTGGCTTTGATATTAAATTATTAAAAGCAAAAGTTGGAGCAACAGCAGACGAGAAAACAATAAAAACTGAAAGAATAGAGCTCTATCACGAATTATTGAATGAGGTAGAAAACAAATTGACCGATAAAAAAGTATTAAAAGACTTAAATCAAGCTTTGACTACTGATGGAAAAAGTTTTAATGACTTTTTAGGAAATGTACCGAAATACACATATGTAAAAGCTACAGGTTGGAGTTCTTTTGAAGATTATGGGAGATTTAAAAATATAATGTCAAATTTCAATGATGTTCAAAGATTAATCTATGCTTCTGCATTAGAAAACAATCCAGAAATTATTGCTCAAAAAAAGCAAATAAGCGAACTGAAACGGTCATTAAAAAAATCTCAAAATCATAAGGAATTAAATAGACTTAAAGCGGCTGAAAAAAACTTTGATAAAATAATTGAGGAACAGTCAGAGGCACAATTACTAGATGAAACATTTGTGGAAAGAGTAAAAATTTTCCTTGACACATTTTCACCAAACCGACTAAATTTTAGACTTGCACCTTTTGATGATTTTTCTGAATTTCAAATCTTGGCGAATTTAAAAAGTCAATATTTGGTAAATGGAGATTTTGAGAATGTCATTTATACTTACGGAAGTAGACCAAATATTAAATTGTCAATTTTCGGAGTGGTAACTTCTTGTCCGCAAGAAAATGATGTTCGAGTTGACTTAAATGAGGAATATCTCGCTTTTGATGAAAATGAGTTAACGGAGGAAGCTGTTTATGATAAAGCTTTTAGAAATATGTTTGCATCATTTGAGAATTTTGAAAAATTCTTTTTTGTACCAAGTTTTCCGAAAATAGCGATAAGTCCAATTGGAATTTACAGAGAAGTAATAATGGAATAAAAACGTTGCCTAACAATGTATAACCGCAATTACGGCGGATTCGACTACGTCCGAATCCACTCGGAATTGCTAAAGTCAGTGTCAAACCGAAAATTAACGCATATTAACCCGTAACTGACGGTTATACGAGACCGTTGGCAACCATTGAAAATATGACAGAAGAAATTGAAATCGTAACGGAAGGAGAGGCTAAAGATTTAATTCTCGAATATGCTTTAAAAATGGACGGTAAAACTATTACAGCCCACGAAATCCATAAAGAAGTTCTACCTGATGTTTCTTCTGAAGAAGTTGAGTTTTTATTTAGAAAAATACAAAACACTTCTGACCAAGTTGCTGATGTAAGAATTAGTGAACATGCTTGTTTAATTATCTCAACTGGAATTACTAAAAAATTTATTGAACAAGGTGGATTCTCTCAGTCAGAAAAAGAATCAAATGAATTAAAAAGTAAGCAAGCAGAAAGAGAACAAATTGAATTTGAAAAAGCTAAAATCGATTTAGAATTAGCAAAAAAAATGCTAAAAGAATATCCTAAAACAAAATGGTTTGCAAGAATTGCTTTCTTCATTGCTTTAGCTTTAGGTCTTTTAGAGTTGGTTAAATTCATTAAAGGATAAATATTTTTATTTCTTTATATTCAGATTTAAAATTTGACTATCAAATAAAAAACGTTTGCCAACAACACCTATAAATAATACGGGTTTTGGTGTGTAAAATTGAAAGCTTGTGTATATTTACAATCATCGCCAAATCTTTTAATTTGGCTTTTTTAAAACGACAAAATTAAAATCAAAACAAAAAGCTTATGGCTTGTGTCGATACGAAAATCCGCGGATTTTCTGCCCCGTAAAATTCATAGCTAAACGTTACCATTAATTACAAAAAAAACCAATACTACTTTTCCACAGTAATATTGGTTTTATATTTTTAAACCGGGTTGCAAACGCGACTTTTATTTTTAAATTGTTAAATAATTAAAAAGCTCGAACTGCACGCACGCTAATGATTGTGTAGTTCTCATTGACGTTGCCCTGACCACCAACGTTGAAATCCTGGTACCACGCATTAGTGATATCGTACTCATTAGAACTCCAGTAGTAACTACTATAAATAGCACCTCCGTTAGCCGTTGCTGTAGCTTCTATAACTGCTTTATTTAGGTACATTTGGTTTAATTCATACTTACTTGGTAAATACCAATCGCCATAGGTTATACTTGATTCTGTTATTTGTAATTCATTACAAATACGAGCGGCATAAGTAACAGTATCATCTCCTATAGCAACATGAGCGGCAATAATAATACTTGTGTTTGCTTTTCCTGCATAAATCCCATCTCCTTTAGCTTGTGTATGCCCATACGTTCCTGCATACCATCGTATTCCATAACTTTGGTCTTGTTTAGCACAAACTAAACCATGTTGGCCAGTTTCGTCTACCCAAAATACAATACCACCTTTTGCAAAATCTCCTACAGCGTAAGTTGTGACAGTAGGTATTGTAGGTTGGTTTGTTAGGTCGTTATAATCACCACTAAAAGTGTTATCTGCTGTTTTAGCATGTAGCGCATAAGGCACACTTAATAACTGGCTCGTGCCTGTAATGGTGTAACTACTCCCTCCTGTTGGGTCGGTTTCTGTTTTTATAAAGTAGCTATCTGCAGACCAATCTATAGTCGTGAAATCGCCACTTACAACAGTTCCTGTTCCTATTTTTAAAGTTACTAATCCGTTAACATTGGTGGTTGGAGTTTGGGTTTCTACATAAACAGCTGTTCCTGATACTGTAGTTTGCAAAATGCTAATTTGCATACCTACTGCTTGATTGGCTACTAAAGCATCACTACCGTCTCTTACAACAGCTTGATAACTCATCTTCTCTGGTGACTGTGCAAAAGTGGTTGCAGTCATTAATAAAACTGCTAGTATTGTGTATAGTTTTTTCATTTTCTTTATGGTTTATTTTTTAATAATTTTAAAGGTCTTTAACTCTTTATTATTTTGATTTACTTTTAGAATATACGTTCCTGACGCGAAATTTCGCATACTTATATTGGTGCTTTCTTGAGACACGAGTCCTTTTGAAATTACTCTTCCTTGTATATCGAATAAAGCAAAGGTTAAATTCGTAAGGCTAGAATCAGTTAATGCTAGCACCACATAATCTGTTGTAGGATTAGGGTATGTAACCGCTTTTAAGTTTACAGTTGTAAGTTCCGGATTACTCAACACAAATAATTCAATACTTTGTTGAATACCCTGAGAAACTGTACCTGTTGCATCTGAATTGGCTGTATACACCAATTGTCCTACAGTATAACTGGACGATCCGCCAGAGCCTATGGCATCGCCTCCTGAAGATGGTATGGTTTCTTGTGAATAAATAGAATGTGAAGCGCAAAGAAACACTGTTAATAGTATAGTTTTTATCATGATACCTTTATTAAAATAATTAAAGTAAACTCAAAATGTCAAAAAAATGAAGTTAAATTAACTTTTGTTAATTGATAACAAACTTAATCTAAATAAATTAACTTTATAAATTATCTCACTATTATAAAAAACTAATGGTAACAAAACCTATAAATAATACGGGTTTTGGTGTTTAAAATCTAAAGCTTGTGTATATTTACAATCAACGCCAAATCTTTTAATTTGGCATTTTAAAAACGACAAAACTAAAAACAAAACTAAAAGCTTATGGCTTGTGTCGACACGAAAATCCGCGGATTTTCTGCACCGTACTATTCATAGCTAAACGTTGTACATAATCTAACCCAAATGAGGATCCTTCTTTTATTTACACTAATGTTCTTTGGTTGCTCAAAAAAGCAGGAACTTTCTATTAAGGATAAAAGTCATTTAATAAATGTGATTGATACAATGTATGAGCTTGACCAAGCGAATAGACTTCACCTTTACCAAATTGACTCAATATATAACTTAGACAACCTTGCTTTTATGAACCTTAAAAGACAAAAGAAAATCTTGGATTCAAGTTTTGAACAGTATAAAAAAAGTATCGATAGTACATGGGGAATTATCAATCATTATGATAGTATAAATACAAAAAAACTTATTGCAATCACCAATGAATTTGGTTTTCCGAACAACAAAAGGCTAGGTGTTTATAAATCCAAGGCCTTTATGATTTTTGTACATTCTCCTCAAAAATTTTTCCCTGAAGTTCGTTCTTTAATTACTAAAGAATATAATTATCAAAGAATTTCCGAATATAAAAAAGGACATATCTTTTGGCATCTAAACGGTAGAAATGGTATGCCTCCGAGGTCTGGAAAAAATGGTGAGGCAGTATGGCAAAAGCCAATGTAATTGACAAAAATTAAAAACTATGCACAACAAAACCTATAAATAATACGGGTTTTGGTACTTAACCCGATACGTAAGTGTATATTTACATAGTCGCCAAATCTTTTAATTTGGCTTTTATAAAACGACAAACTAAAAACAAAACCAAAAGCTTATGGCTTGTGTCGACACGAAAATCCGCGGATTTTCTGCCCCGCACTATTCATAGCTAAACGTTGTGGTTAATCCAAAAAAACTAAGAAATCGAGTGAATAAAACAATATTTGAAATTACCAAAATGGACTGTCCTTCAGAGGAAAATCTGATTCGAATGAAATTGGACGGGATTTCGAGTATTGCGAATTTAGACTTTGATATTCCGAATCGAAAATTGACAGTTTTTCACAGCGGAGAAATCGACCAAATTGAAAAGTCTGTTATCGAACTTAATTTAGGTGCAAAGAAACTCTCTACCGAACAAACCGACCGAATAGACTTTAAAGAAAATACAAACCAGAAAAAACTTCTTTGGTCAGTACTTGCAATCAACTTTGCCTTTTTCATTATCGAAATGTCAACAGGAATTATCTCAAAATCTATAGGACTTATTGCCGATAGTTTGGATATGCTTGCAGATAGTTTCGTTTACGGAATTAGCTTATTTGCGGTTGGTGGAACGCTCATAAAGAAAAAAAGGATTGCAAAGCTTGCAGGATATTTTCAAATCACACTTGCTATTATTGGATTTGTAGAAGTTTTAAGAAGATTTTTAGGAGACGAGAAACTTCCCGATTTTTCGACTATGATTATCGTTTCTATTTTTGCACTTATAGCAAACGGAATCTGTCTTTACATTTTACAAAAGTCAAAGAGTAAAGACGAGGCTCATATGAAAGCGAGTATGATTTTCACCTCGAATGACGTGATTATCAATATAGGAGTTATAATCGCTGGAATTTTAGTAAATTGGTTGAATTCCAATAAACCTGATTTGATTATAGGAACAATAGTTTTTGTATTAGTAATTCAAGGTGTATTTCGGATACTAAAATTGAGTACGTAAAAAAACTAACCACAACAAAACCTATAAATAATACGGGTTTTGGCGCTTAATCCCAAGGTTTGTGTATATTTACAATCATCGCCAAACCTTTCAATTTGGCATTTATAAAATAACAAACTAAAAACAAAACCGAGAAGCTTATGGCTCGTGACGACACGAAAATCCGCGGATTTTCTGCCCCGTAAAATTCATAGCTAAACGTTGGCAACAATAGTCATTTATCAATAAAATGTTTATCAACTCGGAATCGAACTCCTACTCTTTTGGGTTTGTCTATAAAGCAAACGAAAGTTAAAACCTCACATTTAAAAATTGTTGGAATTACCTCTCATTTTACTCTTTGACTAGTTTGGTTTTTAAGTGTTAAAAAACAACTAATTTCTAATCAAATAAAGTCGTTAAGACCTTTAGCTTGGTCACATTTACAAAAGTCAATCTCATGAGCGTACAATTTCTAAACGCTAAATTTAAGTAGCCAACGCTTGCCATTTTGAAAACTGTTGCCAACAACATATAAAACGCATGCTTTTTCAGGTTATAAATCCCAAAGGAAGTGTATATTTACTATGTGATTGTCCTGCGGACAATCAGCCGTGCCTAAAGCACGACACTTTATATAAACGTTACCACCAATTATGAAAAACATCCTATATATTACTTTTATTTTGTTTTCAGCTGGAGTATTTTCCTGTGAATGTGATCCTTTAAAAATTACTGAAAAATATATCGAATCTGACTTTGTTGCTAATGTTATAATTACAAAAATATATCCAAACAAGAAAAATGAAAAAGGATACAGAGCTGATATTAAAATTAATGAATTATTTAAAGGAGAAAGACTAAAATCAATATATGTTTATGGTAGAAGTGATAACGGAATTGGCGGTTCTTGCGACATTCATATACCCGTAAACACAAAGTTAATTGCTTATGCTAGAGTAAACAAAGATGGTCATTATGGAGTCGGAATGTGTTCAGGTCTAATGTACTTAGACTACTCAAGTCTGTATAGAAAAAAGACCTTAAAAAACACTAGAGGTTTAGAGCGACAAAAAAGGGAAATTGACATCCTAAATACATTTAAGAAAAAAGGAATTGTCTTTACTAACAAAATAAAATATCGAGAGAAATCTGTACTACATAAGGGTTTAGAACAATTTAAAGGTATTACTTTAGATAAAAACTATGCTATATACGAGGTAAGTTTTTCTTCCGATTTAAAACTTAAAACGATAAAAGTAATAAGTGGATTTGGGAAATCAGTTGACAAAAAATTAATTGAAATCTTGAACAAAACAGAATGGACTAGTCATGACAATGGAATAAAAGACAAGGTTCCTGACAACAGCAAATTACTTGTTGGAATATATTATTACGACAAAGAAAAAGGATACCCTAGTTTTTTAAGTCCAGTTTACCTCTAAAAAACTGGTGGTAACAAAACCTATAAATAATACGGGTTTTGGTGTGTAAAATTGAAAGCTTGTGTATCTTTACATTCATCGCCAAATCTTTTAATTTGGCTTTTTTAAAACGACAAAATAAAAACAAAATCTAAAAGCTCATGGCTTGTGCCGACACGAAAATCCGCGGATTTTCTGCCCCGCACTATTCATAGCTAAACGTTATAGCCAATTACAAAATAATTATAGTTGAAAATAAAAACACTACCTCTATTTAATCATAAACTTACCATTTTAAAAGTTCAATGTATACACTTGAAGAAATAAGAAGTAATTATAAAACATTACCAGACTCTAAAATTGAGAAAATAGCACTATTCGAATCTAAAGGGTTAAGAAAAGATGTTATCCAAGTTCTTCGAGACGAATTAAATGAACGTAATTTAGATCCTAAATTATTGAATTGGGTTAATGCTGAAACTAATTCTTTTAAACCTGAAGAAGCACTTATTTTAAAAAGAAAGTTATCAAACTTAACTTGTATCAAATGTTTAGAAAAAACTGAAAAACTTTATGGTTATGAGATTAACAAAATGGTATCGTTTTTAATATTTTCTAAAGAAACTAACCAACAAAAAATCCTATGTCAAACATGTGGAAATAAAGCAAGGTTTAACGCCTTATTCACCACTTTTTTGTTTGGATGGTGGTCAACACATGGGATATTGACAACTCCTTATATTATAATTAAAGACTTAATTAATCTCTTTTACTTTAAAAAAATCAGTAATAGAATCTATGAAAATTTGATTAGAGAAAATACAGGTTATTTTAGATTAAATGGAACAGAAGACAAATCTCTTGTAAAATTTTTATCTGAATTCAATGAAAAAGAATAAAGATAGTTATAAAATTTAAGCATGCAGAATAACAAAATAACATATGATAGAACAGTCGCATTTATAATAACTTTGATATTTATTTTTCCGATTATTTATGCATTCAATGCAATGAGTGCCTTTTATTTCCAATCTTTCACATTTAGACACCCAATTATATTATCCCTTATTTCTCTTCTACTTTTGGCTATAAGTATAGCTTTGTCTATCATAAATAAGAAAAAGAAATTTATCTATATCATGCTTATTAACATACTTAGTTCTCTGTGTTATCTCATTTTACCTTTTGCTTGTTTTTTAAGTGCTGTGTCCGCTTTACATTAACTTAAAAATAAAAAAAAGGCTATAACAACACCTATAAATAATACGGGGTTCGAGCTGTAATTTCACAGGTTTGTGTATATTTACTTGGTCGCCAAAGCTTTTAATATTTGGGTTTTAAAGCGGCAAAAATTAAAACAAATTTAAAGGCTTTGTCTTGTGTCGACACGAAAATCCGTGGATTTTCTGCCCCGTACTATTCATAGCTAAACGTTAGCAGCAACCACATAAGACATGAAGGAAAAGAAGAAATATACTATGGATGATTATGCCTTAGAATTGAGACATAACATACTCATTACTGCTTTAGCTTTGGAGAATTTAACCTCTATGTATTTAGCTGGTCTATTGGGAATCGAAGATTTTAAAGCCACAAAATCATTCGGAAATAGAAGCGGAAATCTATCCTTTAACCAAAAAATTGAGTTGCTAATTGATTTAGATGCAATATCTAAAGACGAAAAAAAGAAATTTCAATCTTTCATGGAAGTTAGAAATCAATTTATGCACAATATTGACGTAAGATCCTACACTGAATGCTTTCAACTACTTGATGGTAAAGAAAAATTTGTACTAAAGCTATATCCTCAAGATGAATCAACAATAAAGGAAGTTCGATTAAGAATAGCCATTGAAGCCTTAGGATTAGAATTAATGGACACAATTAATAATTTAGGAGGAAAAGTGTTTAAAAGTGAAATGACGAAAGTTAAATCTGAAATGCACGGTCTTATACAATCTAAATTTTCAGAATCTATCCAAAAAATGAAATCAATCAACGAAAACAAAGTCTCAAATAAAATAGCACAAAATGAAGGTCTGAGTCACACAGAATTGGTTTCATTAAACGAAGAAATAGAGAGTAATTTTAAAGGTTTTTGGAAGAGTAATTAAAAGCAGCTGCTAACAAAACCTATAAATAATACGGATTCTGTGCATAATTCACGGTGTAAGTGTATATTTACAATTAATGCCAAATCTTTTAATTTGGCTTTTTTAAAACGACAAAATTAAAAACAAAACCAAAAGCTTATGGCTTGTACCGACACGAAAATCCGCGGATTTTCTGCCCCGTAAAATTCATAGCTAAACGTTGGCAACAATTGTCTTTTCCTATCAATTCTATGTTTATCGTTGTGTGTTACAGTTCGCAGCCTTTCCCTATTTTATTCAGTTATAAATCCCTTTTTAAAAATTGCTTTTTAGGTCGGCACTTATTTTAGTCGGGCATACAGAAAGAGTTACATGAATTCTAAACCATAAAAGTCATTACATTGGACACCAATCAGAGTCGCCAACGGTAGTCGTACATTTAAACTTGTTTTACAGGGATTTTTGATGTTTAATATCAACTTAGGTCAGTTAACACTGGATGAAGCTCACTTGCTATCTAAAGGTATTAAAACGAGTAACTAAGGTTTACTTCTGCCTTCCACTCTACTCTGCTAAAAAGCAATCTTAAAAAGCTAATTCTGTGCTTGCTAAGGCTAGTAAAATGAAAAACTGTTGCCAACAGCATATATAATGCATAGCTGGTAAGTGTTAAACCAAAGGGATTTTGTATTTGTGAGCACGCCAATTTTTAAATTATAGTTTTTATTCGACGAAAAAGATCAAAACAAAAATCCAAATATTGGCTTTTGTTTTGCGGGAATGTAATACTTTTATGTGCGCAACGCACCATATATAAACGTTAGGGAGCATTAAAATGAGACGAATTGGATTAATATTAATTGGTATTTCAATAATTATAGTTGGTTTACTTTGGTTTGCTATTTTAGCCTCTTCACATAATATTCCTATGAGTTCTCGTATGGGACCTGGTTATTTACTTATTTTACTAATAGTTTGTTTTATCGTATTAATAATTAAAAGAAAAAAATAATTTTAACAGCTAATATTTACCCAAACTAATCCTTAGCTTGATTCGTAGACTTTTAGCCAGATTACAGAATCGTAATGAATAATCAGACTACAAATCTGTTCGGAATAATCACGTCAACTGAAATCCTGAGCACCTATACTTCGAATTCAAAGCAGAAAGGAATAATAACGAAGCTTTTAAAAGTCTAGCTACTCCGCGGAATCGTTATGGGATAAGCAAACTCGCTAAACCGAGTATTTCCTGATAATCAGTGTGTAATGAAAGTACGCTCCCTAACAGCACCTATAAATAATACGGGTTTTGGTGTTTAATCCAAAGGTTTGCGTATATTTAAACTTTCGCCAAATCTTTTAATTTGGCATTTATGAAATAACAAAAATAAACACAAAACCGAAAAGCTTTGGCTTGTGACGATACGAAAATCCGCGGATTTTCTGCCCCGTACTATTCATAGCTAAACGTTGTAAGTAATTTAAGAAATGTACACCCAAATTATAAATACACACTTGATTAAATTTTATCGGGCTGAAAAACCTGAAAGTAATTTTTGGTACGAAGGATTGGGAAGTTTGGAATCTTTCAAAATTGTGTTTGAATTGGACAATGGTAATAAATACAAACTGGAAGATGACAAGTTATCAAAGTGGAATGAAGACGATGCTCTAATTGAATTAAAAACAGAGCAAACTGCTGATTTTGAAAATATAAAAATTTCGAAAGTTATTACTGAAATGAAATTTGGTGGAATTTATATAATATTGGATAATCTAATGGTAATTCATCATCGTACTTTTTTTTGGCTCTGAATTAGCTATAGAAAGATACAATGAAGTGTTTAATGAAAAAGGAGAATTAATCTAAATAGACTAGCTTGCTTAAATATAAAATCCCTTTTGATAAAAAGTTATTTATCGAACAAACAAAACTGACTCTACCTTACGTTTATAAAGATGAATACAATAAAGTGAGAGATTCAGGGATAATTGCAATATCTTTATTCTCAATTGGAATTATAATCCTACTCTTCGGTAGCGAATTAAGCACTCTTTTTTTTGCTGTCGGCATTTTTGTAGTCTATGATATTCATAATAAATATGAAAATTACAATCGATTAAAAGATGGTCATAAAAGGGCTCTTAGAGAATATTTGGAAGACTCTGAATTTACCTCATTCGCAATATTTGAATTTCGAAATGATTGCTTAAGGTTTTCTAATGATTATTTGAGTACATGGATTAAATGGGACGATTTTGAAACCTACAAAATAAAAAAATCGCACTTATTATTAATACAAAAAGATAAGGATCAAGAAGTTTTCGTTATCAGCGAATCTGAGGTTAACGAAATGGAATTCCAAAAAATTAAAAACTTTATAAAAGAACGAATAGAAAAAACTACTTACAACAACACCTATAAATAATACGGGTTTTGGTACATAATCCGAGAAGTAATTTTATCTTTACTTAGTCGCCAAATCTTTTAATTTGGCTTTTATAAAACGACAAACTAAAAACAAAATTTAAAAGCTCATGGCTTGTATCGACACGAAAATCCGCGGATTTTCTGCCCCGTACAATTCATAGCTAAACGTTGTAGCTAATTAAAAAAGAATGAAAAACATCTTCCTTTACGCAATATTAATCCTTCTATCATTTAAAGTTTACGGTCAAGATAATTTTAGAGAAAATTATTTTAAGGTATCCGAATTTAAAAAAGGAAAAACATACAGCTTTATTGATGTCAATAATGAAGACAACACTCATAATTGGCAAATGCATTATAAAATTGAATCGTCCGACACAGTATTTTACACAAACGGGTTAGACAAAAAAAATAGAGTCATTGAAGTGTTTATTGAAAAACTACAAATAGACGGTACAAAAATGATGGGCTACCAAACAATAGATTTTGACTCTATTGGAGGTAATCAAAAAATGACTTATGATATAATGTCGACTGATGTTTACAAGTATAATCAAGAGAAATATCCTCTTGTATGGTCAGTTTTATCTAGCGGACCATATGGTCGTGAAAAACTTACGAAAAAACGTGTAGTTGTATCAAAAAATGAAACACAAAATATTTATAAAACAGTATATAACTGTTTAGTTTTTAAAGATGAATTTACACTGGAATATCTTGACGTCAATCAAGTCATTAACTTTTATCAACTCAGTTATTACGCAAAGGGTTTCGGACTTGTCAGATATAATAGATTTTTGCCCGATGGAAAGGAATTGGACTATAGACTATTTAAAATAATTGAAAACTAGCTACAACAACACCTATAAATAATACGGGTTTTGGGCTTTAAAATCTAAAGTTTGGGTATATTTACAATCATCGCCAAACCTTTCAATTTGGCCTTTAATAAAACAACAAACTAAAAACAAAACCGAGAAGCTTATGGCTCGTGTCGATACGAAAATCTGCGGATTTTCTGCCCCGTAAAATTCATAGCTAAACGTTGTACGTCATATGAACAAAAAACAGAAACAAACTTTAACCAAAATAATATCACTCATATTTCTTTGCTTAAACTTAGTTTCCTGTGACAAATACGCTCAAAACGACTATCCACAAACTGTATCCAAAGATGATGGGTTCCAAGAAATTAATAGTAGATATGAAAAAGAGGTGACTGACTTAAATGGATTCCCTAATCGGATACAGAACCTAGCTAAAAAATACTTGACTAAGAACATAGGTAATTCCCTTTTCAAAAACTCAAAATTTACTTATGGCTATATTTCATCCAACAAGATATTGGATAGTTTCAAAACAAAAAATCACTCGGAACGTATCCTATATGGGGATAATTACAAAATAGATACAACCTACAATTATCCTGTATTTAGTTTTGCTTTTCAATTATCGCTTCTAAAAAAAGGAATAAAGAAATATGACTTGAATTTCATCATGGATAATGATGGTAACATCCTCAAAGAAATAGAATTTCCTAAATTAAATTTTGAAAATAACACTTTAAACATAATTCCTATTGACTCCATTCATCGTATTTTGATCAGTAATAAAATACCTAGCAAAAAACTACATTTGGACTTGAAATTTGACAGGAATGAAGAATCACTTTTTTATCAAGCAAGCACTTTAATTAGAAAAGGAAGTTTTACTGGACCAAGTTGTTTACCTGAATATAAATATCATTTTAAGGTAAATGCTTTGACTGGAGAAATTTCGGAGGACGATCCGAATAAATTAATTAAAAATAAAAAAACGCCGTACAACAAAACCTATAAATAATACGGGTTATGGTGTTAATTCCAAAGCGTAAATGTATCTTTACTTTTTCGCCAAACCTTTCAATTTGGCATTTATAAAAACAACAAACTAAACACAAAACCGAGAAGCTTATGGCTCGTGACGATACGAAAATCCGCGGATTTTCTGCCCCGTACTATTCATAGCTAAACGTTGTAAAGCATTTAAAAACAGACCAATGAAAAAAAAGTTTACAATCATATTTCTAATCAGTACTCTTATATCATTCTCTCAGTCGGATAAAATATCTGGCGAATACTTTCTTAATTTTGGGGATGAGGAACACCTTGTCGAGCGAAAATTAAATTTGAATACCGACGGTACATTTACATTCCATAACTATTCAAATGTCAAAGCCGGAATTCCTCAAATAGTGCATAAATATGGAAAAGGGACATGGATTACGGACGGCAAAGTTATTTCTTTTTATACCGACAATAAAAAAGACGTTGATGAAAAATACACTTTAGACTTTAGTGATTCAAGAGCTAGATTTATAACAAAACCTTCTCGTGACAAGACAGACAGAATAATCAAAACAAGACTTCAGTTTTTTGAATCGAAAATCTTTTGGATTAAAAGAATGGAAATATTTAAAAAATAAAAACGCATTACAACAACACCTATAAATAACACGGGTTTTGGTGTGTAATTCGAGAAGTAGTTTTATCTTTACTTAGTCGCCAAATCTTTTAATTTGGCTTTTTTAAAACGACAAACTAAAAACAAAATATAAAAGCTCATGGCTTGTGTCGATACGAAAATCCGCGGATTTTCTGCACCGTACTATTCATAGCTAAACGTTGTACACAATTTATGAAAAACCTGATTTACATAATTTTATTTGTTTTTTCAGTTCAAACGAATGCGCAAAAATCATCCGAAAAAAAGAAATTTCGAATTGAATTACTGACTTATGAAAAAACTAGTAACGATACAATAAGTATTTCTATAATTGAAGTATACTCTGGTGGAAAAAGAATCGAAACCAGTATTTCAGGTTTTGACGGAATCAGTATTTTCTATATTAATTCAGAAGAAGTCGTTGACCATAAAATTAACTTAAAGATATATGGCCCAAAATGCAGCATTTTTGAAAAGGAATATAACCTGACCGATGATTTAAACACTAAAATTAACCTTGAATATGGAGATACGGAATATACTCATCATAATCAAAGGTTCAAAATGCATAAAAAGCTAAATATAGAGCTGAAGTATTCGGAAGTGGAATGCGAATATGAAAAGCCGACAATAATCATTAAAAATTGAAAAAGGGTTAAAAACTGTGCACAACAACACCTATAAATAATACGGGGTTCAGGCTGTATTTCCAATGGTTTGTGTATATTTATACAGTCGTCAAAACTTTAATATTTGAGTTTTAAAGCGACAAAAATTAAAACAAATTTAAAGGCTTTGTCTTGTGCCGATACGAAAATCCGCGGATTTTCTGCCCCCGTCCTATTCATAGCTAAACGTTAGGGAGCATAGACAGTTTGCAAAACAAGCTCAGTTTCCAAACCAAACTTCACTCCTATTTTCAAAAGCAAAACTTGATTTTTAAGTCATAGAATTTAAGCAGAATCTTAGCTAGATAATCAGACCACAAAACTGGCCGGAGCAATACGCAAAACATAATTAATGAACTGGTTGGAAAGCTTTTAAAAGATTCTCAACTAGGCGGAATCGTTATGCGACAAGCAAACTCGCCAAGCGGAGTATTTCCTGATAATCAGTGTGTAATGAAAGTACGCTCCCTAACAGCACCTATAAATAATACGGGTTATGGTGTTTAATCCAAAGGTTTGCGTATATTTAAACTTTCGCCAAACCTTTCAATTTGGCCTTTATGAAATAACAAAAATAAACACAAAACCGAAAAGCTTTGGCTTGTGACGATACGAAAATCCGCGGATTTTCTGCACCGTACTATTCATAGCTAAACGTTAGGGAGCATTAAAATGAGACGAATTGGATTAATATTAATTGGTATTTCAATAATTATAGTTGGTTTACTTTGGTTTGCTATTTTAGCCTCTTCACATAATATTCCTATGAGTTCTCGTATGGGACCTGGTTATTTACTTATTTTACTAATAGTTTGTTTTATCGTATTAATAATTAAAAGAAAAAAATAATTTTAACAGCTAATATTTACCCAAACTAATCCTTAGCTTGATTCGTAGACTTTTAGCCAGATTACAGAATCGTAATGAATAATCAGACTACAAATCTGTTCGGAATAATCACGTCAACTGAAATCCTGAGCACCTATACTTCGAATTCAAAGCAGAAAGGAATAATAACGAAGCTTTTAAAAGTCTAGCTACTCCGCGGAATCGTTATGGGATAAGCAAACTCGCTAAACCGAGTATTTCCTGATAATCAGTGTGTAATGAAAGTACGCTCCCTAACAGCACCTATAAATAATACGGGTTTTGGTGTTTAATCCAAAGGTTTGCGTATATTTAAACTTTCGCCAAATCTTTTAATTTGGCATTTATGAAATAACAAAAATAAACACAAAACCGAAAAGCTTTGGCTTGTGACGATACGAAAATCCGCGGATTTTCTGCCCCGTACTATTCATAGCTAAACGTTAGCACCAATAAAAAACAAAATGAACGAAGAACTAGAACAGCAGTTAAATTTATCAAGTAGAAAAAGAAGAATAGTCGCATTTATGATTGATCATTTTGTGATGACATTCCTAATGATTTCAATTGTGTTTTTAGCACTCGGTCCAAATTTTATGGACGAAAATAATATGAGTAAAATGACAACTACTATGCTAGCTGTTATGCTTCCAGGATTTCTTCTGTATTTTGCTAAAGATTCAATTAAAGGAATTAGTGTTGGTAAGTGGGTTATGGGGATTATGGTACGAGATGCCAACAATACTAATGAAGTACCTTCTTTTGGCAAATTATTTATTCGAAATTTGTTTATCGTGATTTGGCCTGTTGAATTTATCGTTCTTGCTTCAAGCAAAGAAAAGAAAAGGCTTGGTGACAAAATCGCAAAAACCATAGTTGTTAAGAATCCAAATAAACCGACTAAACTTCCACGGATTCTGGGATTAGCAGGAGTTGTAATTGCTTTTTTTACATTCACATTTTTATTTACTGGTTCAGCAATGAAAAGTTCAGATGCATATAAAGTAGCAATAATGGAAATTGAACAAAATAAGGAAATAGTAACAGAAACTGGTGGAATAAAAGGTTACGGTATGATGCCGACAGGAAACATAAGTATATCTAACGGTATTGGTCAAGCTCAATTGGGAATAACAGTTATCGGAAATGAAAAAGAGATAGATATTAATGTTTATTTGACTAAAGAAACTAATGGAGAATGGACACTTATAGAAATGAATAAATAAAAAACAGGTGCTAACAAAACCTATAAATAATACGGGTTTTGGCGCATAATCCGAAGGTTTGTGTATATTTACTTTTTCGCCAAACCTTTCAATTTGGCATTTATAAAAACAACAAACTAAAAACAAAACCGAGAAGCTTATGGCTCGTGACGATACGAAAATCCGCGGATTTTCTGCACCGTACAATTCATAGCTAAACGTTGTGCTTAATCAAACAAGACCATTTTATAAAACTATAAGTCAATGAATATAAAAATCTGTTTAATATTAGGAATATTATTTATTTCTTGCGGAGCAAATAAAAATTTAAAACAAAAAGAATATAAGAATAGTGTAAAATCAATACCTGGAAAACTCACCAATTTAGAGTACAATGAGTTAAAAACGAATATTGAAAAAGAATTTAAAATTACTATTCCTAAAGGAAAATCAATACTCATCAATTATAATCAAAAAGCAACAAATTGCAGTTATGAAAACTATGGTAATTATACTAATTCAACAATTACCGATAATAAGATTCGAATTTCTAAGAGAATGAGTTTCAATTATAATGCTATCGACTTTTTTGTTTATACAGAGGATAGTTTTAACAAAGAGATATACTCCCAGAAAAAACAATACAGATTGGATTCAGGTTTCTTTTATAATAACATTTTTACGCTTCATGAAAATTGTTCTGGCTTCTTGATCATTAAACCAAACGGTGACTTTTTAAAATACTATGGAACCGATTACTATACTCAGGTAAGTGAGTTTTTGGAAAAGAAAAACTAAGCACAACAAAACCTATAAATAATACGGGGTTCGGGCTGTAATTCTGAAGGTTTGTGTATATTTACTTGGTCGCCAAAACTTTTAATATTTGAGTTTTAAACCGACAAAAATTAAACCAAATTTAAAGGCTTTGTCTTGTGTCGACACGAAAATCTGTGGATTTTCTGCCCCGCACTATTCATAGCTAAACGTTGTAATGCATTCAAAAAAATAATAAGTGTTTAAAAAATCACTAAAATATTTAATAATAATTTTTGTCAACTTAATTTTATTGACAATTTTTCTCACAATTTGGACAGATGAATTGGAATTACAATTTAACGATTTAGTAAGACCTATCGAGTTTTTAAAACTGATTGGGATCACTATTCTCGGACTCGCTATATTGGGAAATGTATCTTCAGTCTTTCGAAAGCTTAAAATTAACTCTGTAAAAAGAAAAATCAGAATTTCTACAATACTTATTTTATTGATTAGCTCATACTTTTACGTAGATTACTCAATGAAGATTTATACAAATAGATTTACAAACGGAGAAGTGAGAAACGGAATTATGAAAAAAATAAGTCCAGTCGAGAATGGACTTGGAATGGGAACAAAAGGAGAAAATTTGACCGAAAAAGAATATTCAGAAATAACAAAAATCAGTTGGTTTCAAAAAGCACCTAAAAATGCAGAGAATATTTCTTATGAATATGATTACGAAGCATTTTTGCCCGATTATTCTTTTTCTTTAAGTTACGATTTACCAAAAGAAACTAAAGTAGACATCTTGAATTACGTAAATGATTCTTTTTCTAAAAAGCGAAGTTTTGAGATTATTGAAAATAAAATAAGAGTCACATATCATGAATTACGAATGTAAGTGAACTAATCAATAGAAAATATAAAAAACGCATAACAACAACACCTATAAATAATACGGGTTTTGGTGTGTAAAATCTAAAGTTTGGGTATATTTACAAGTATCGCCAAATCTTTTAATTTGGCTTTTTAAAACGACAAAATAAAAACAAAACAAAAAGCTTATGGCTTGTGACGACACGAAAATCCGCGGATTTTCTGCCACGTACTATTCATAGCTAAACGTTGGCAACAATAGTCTTTTATCAATAAAATGTTTATCAACTCGGAATCGAACTCCTACTCTTTTGGGTTTGTCTATAAAGCAAAAGAAAGTTAAAACCTTTCATTTAAAAATTGTTGGAATTGCCCGTTTTTCAACTAATTGACTTGTTTGGTTTTTAAGTGTTAAAAAACAACTAATTCCAAATCAAATAAAGTCGTTCAGACCTTTAGCTTGGTCACATTTACAAAAGTCAATCTCATGAGCGTACAATTTCTAAACGCTAAATTTAAAAAGCAAACGCTTGCCATTTTGAAAACTGTTGCCAACAACATATAAAACGCATGCTTTTTTCAGGTTATAAATCCCAAAGTAAGTGTATATTTACTATGTGATTGTCCTCCGGACAATCAGCCGTGCTTGCAGCACGACACTTTATATAAACGTTAACGGCAATTGTCTTTCTCTTATTAAATTTTCGGTATAGTAGTGTTTGTAGTTCCACAAAAATTACGCAGTCTTCACTTATTTTAGTCAGTTATAATTCCTCTTTTAAAAATTGCTTTTTAGGTCGGTATTTACAAAAAGGCGAGTGAATCCAATTCGTTAATTGAATTTTATAACAACAAAAAGTTGGTCGTTTGAGCGCCCAATCAACGGTTAGTCTCAGGAAGTGTGTTTATAACGCTATTTTGCTCGGATGGTTGCCTTTAATCTTAAGTTAAACCAGTTAACACCAGATGCTGTTTAATTGCTATTTAATTGTGTAAAAACGAGTAACTTTTAAGTACTTCTGCCCTCCACTCTTCTCTGCTAAAAAGCAATTTTAAAAAAGTAACTTTTGTATCTGCCAAAGTTTGGGATTTTGAAAACTGCCGCTAACAAAATGTATAATTCATTGCTGGTAAGTAATCCAACAAAAGGAGTTTTGTGTTTATGAAATCGCCAATTTTAAATTGTAGTTTTTAATCGACCAAAAAGCTCAAAACAAAAATCCAAATATTGGCTTTTGTTTATCGAAATATCTGTACTTTTATCTACGCAACAAATCATACATTAAACGTTGGCAACAATAGTCTTTTATCAGTAAAATGTTTATCGTTTCGGAATCGAACTCCTAATCTTTTGGGCTTGTCTATAAAGCAAAAGAAAGTTAAAACCTCTCATTTAAAAATTGTTGGAATTGTCTATAATTTCACTCATTGACTTGTTTGGTTTTTAAGTGTAAAAAACAACTAATTTCTAATCAAATAAAGTCGTTCAGACCTTTAGCCTTGTCACATTTACAAAAGTCAATCTCATGAGCGTACAATTTCTAAACGCTAAATTTTAAAAGCCAACGCTTGCCATTTTGAAAACTGTTGCCAACAACATATAAAACGCATGCTTTTTCAGGTTATAAATCCCAAAGTAAGTGTATATTTACTATGTGATTGTCCTGCGGACAATCAGCCGTGCTAAAAGCACGACACTTTATATAAACGTTGTAAATAATTATGAGAAAAATAATATTACTTTTATTAAGCCTTCTAATTTTTGGTTTTAAATCTGAAATAAAACAAGAGGAAGCCAATTTAACCGATTTAACTATCATTCTTCATACCAACGAAGAAATTGATGAAGTAATGATAACAGATATAGGACAACAAAGAGAGAGACATATTTTAGCCTTTAATGACACAATCAGAGTGAATTTTAAAGACAGTATAAATGATTTATACAATATTTGGTTTTTAAAAAATGGAGAAAAAGTATCAAGTCCAATTTCTTCCAGTCAACTATGGCTAAATGGAAAAAATATAATCATTAAAGGAAGTATTGACAAAAAACTTATTGTTGACACCATTATTGGTTCTGACTTGTATTATAATTCAAAAAGAACCCAGATTGAATTACGAAACTTATTCAAAATGAAATCAGACGGTTCAAAAATAGATGATTTTCTATTAAAAAAAGTTAAGGAAAACATTGAAAACCCATTCTCATTGGTTTTAGCAAACAGTTATAGTATAAGAAACCAAAACAACAAGATTAAACTTAAACAATTACAGGAGCTAATTGAATCGCAAAATGTACTGATTAAAAATCATAGTTTTTTTGAAGTCCACAGTCAGCTTGAGAAAAAATTGGAAATTAAAAAATTGAATGTAGAAAATTATAAGTTTTATAATTTTAAAAATGAAATCGTCAAATTGGATTTGAAAAAAAACAAAAAATATCTTTTGGATTTTTGGTTTGTTAGTTGCCCTCCCTGTATTAGAGACCATAAAGTAATATCTAAAAAACTAAATTTATTAAAAGAACAGAACATTGAACTGATTGGAATATCAACTGACAATGAACATTCAAAGTGGAAGAGCTACCTAAAATCTAACGATTACAATTGGTCAAACTTCAGGGTAATAAGTTCATCAAAAACCATAACTGAAGATTTTGGAATTTCAGCATTTCCGACATATGTACTAATCGAAAATGATGGAGAAATTAAAGTTTCATCTAACTCTATTGAGGATATTGAAAATTATATAACTAAATAAAAACTATTTACAACAACACCTATAAATAATACGGGTTTTGGGGCTTAATCTAAAGGTTTGTGTATATTTACAATTAACGCCAAATCTTTTAATTTGGCTTTTTTAAAACGACAAACTAAAAACAAAACAAAAAGCTTATGGCTTGTGACGACACGAAAATCCGCGGATTTTCTGCCCCGCACTATTCATAGCTAAACGTTATGGTTTATTAAAACTCAAGTATTGAAAAAAAACTTCAAATAATTGGGTAACAAAAACCACTTTTAAGGAACTATTGATTGTGTAACTAACTTTAAAGCAAAAACGTTTAAATGAAGAATAAATTTAAAAGCTACCTCAAACTAGGAATTCTACTCTTTTGTATTTCTTTTTTACTTACCAACTGTGAAAAAGACCTAAATGAAGAAGTTCCGGCTCCACAAAGCTTAAAATCTAAGCTAAAAATTGAAACACTTAACTCTAAACAAGTAAATTCAAACTCTAAAGTCGCAAAAAAACTTCAAAACCTATTTACTAAAAGTAAAGAAAGTGTTAATTCAGGTTCAGCAAGGGAAATCTATAATGAAGAATACGGTTTTACTGTAAATACAGATATTGTTAAATATATTCAAGATTTTGAAAATAATAGTCATTCGTATACTTTTCAAATAATTAGGGAGAATAATGATATAAACACTCTAGAAAACCTTGTGCTATCTTCAGTTAATCAAACTGAATATACTGCACAATTGATTCGCTATCATTTAACTAATGAGCAACTTCATGAAATATATGAAAACAATCATGTATCCACATATTATAGCGCGGAAATAGAACAACTTAATGGTGACTTTTCACAATACTTAAGGATTTCTAATTGCACTACTTCAATGGAAACATATCATATACCTCCTAATTCCAATGATCAATGGCCATGGAACGAAAACACTACTTGTTATCATGCTGAACCAGGAGATGACCCATGTACTCTTTTAATTGTCTTAAGCCAAAGTTGTACTTCTGGAGGAGCATCAACTGGACCTGGCACTACAGGAACACCAACAGATAGCTCTGGTATAACAACTGGAAACCCTGGTAGTTCGACAACTAATACTGGAACTACAAGTTCAAGTAATACAAATACTACTAGTGGTAATGATACCACTGATGGATTTGATGAAAACGGAGAAGTCATTATAAATACAACTCCCGTGATAGTACTAGGTCTAGTCCAAACACCACAGGAATATGTGCAAGAAATTTTAAACACTATTAAAACAAAAGCAGAACAAGCTTGGTCTGCTAGTCAACTTACTATAAACAGTCTTGATTATCCTACAGAACATGGTTTTATTATCTATAAAGAAAATGGTGTTATTAAAACATCTGATTTATACACAAGTGGATTGCAATTTGAAATTAAATGGCCAGATATTAAAAATACGATTAATCAATTACCTGCAGGAGTAGAAGTTATAGGATATTTTCACACACATCCAACTCCTGTAGAAAACATAAATGGCTATATGGCTTTAGAAGCAGCTCCTTCTCATATAGATATGGCATCTTTATTGAGTGATACTGTGCTAAAACAAATATCTTATGCAGGTCAAATGGAAATTATATATACCGAATCTAAAACGTACGTTGTACATGTAACTAATCAAACGCAGGCAAACAATTGGCTACAAAATAATAACTTGAAGACAAAAAGGAAAATCAAAAAGAAGTATTTAGAAATATTTAATAATTTACAAGGTGACCCAACCTACATGAATACTGTAGATGCTTTACAACAATCTGTATTGGAAGTAATTGGAAACAATCAGAACGGCATATTGTTTTATGAGACAACAACTAGTAATAATGTACAATTAGTAAACTAAAATATCATGAAAAAATTAATAATAATTATAGCTATTTTATTTGCAAATGTAATAGTAGCGCAAAATGCAAGTTTAACCACTACTCAAAAAAATGAACTTATAAATTATGATTATAGTAGTTATGTAGGTGATCAAAAAACAATTGGCGAATTCCTTACAAATATACCTTATGTAAATGCTACTAATAGTTTAGATTATATGTTTTCAAGAGGAGAGACTATTTTCTTAAATGGGTTAGAGATTTATTTTGATTGCAATGGTGAAGAGTTTTATATCACACTTTTCGCTCATGATTTACAGCATGTACCTAACCAAAAATATGACTCTAACACACCATGGGATTTGAATGATTTAAAATTAGAAAAAATAGATTATTTAACAATCTATGATGCTACAAGCAGCGAGTTTAGAGGAATCGTTAGACATGTGGAATAAAAACAAACCATAACAAAACCTATAAAATAATACGGGCTTTAGTAAATTACGCTAAAGTCTGTACTTGTTTAATATTTCGCCAAATCTTTTAATTTGGCTTTTATAAAACGACAAAATTAAAAACAAAACTTAAAAGCTTATGGCTTGTTACGACACGAAAACCCGCGGATTTTCTGCCCCGTACTATTCATAGCTAAACGTTACCCAACATTGAAAACAAATCTAAAATGAAAATTATGAAAAAATTAATCCTACTATTATTATTTACAAATCTTTCATTTAGCCAACAATGGTCAAAAACAGAAATTAACAATCTACTGACAGTTGATTTCCCAAATAATCCAGAAGAAAAAAAAGGAGTCAACAAAATTCATTATTCAACCTCTTATGAAGAAAATAAATATCAAATAACAGTTCGTGATTCTAAGCAATTTAATTTATCCGAATCTCCATCAAAATCAGAATTATCAGAATTATATAAAACATACTCAAATGGTTATGTTAACGGACTAAATGGTACAATTATCAAACAAAATGAAATACTTATAAATGGTCTTATTGGAAATGAGACAGTATTTTTAAAAAAATTAAAAAATAAAACTAAAATTTTAACATTTAGAAGAACCATTTTAGTGAAAGACAAGCTAATAATCTATCAATTTTCTACAAACAAAAAAAATGAAAAAGAGGAGAATGTAGAAAAGCTGAAAAACAAGTTTTTTAATTCACTTAGTATAATCAGTTAAAAGAATTTTATAGAATAAAAACGTTGGGTAACAACACCTATAAATAATACGGGTTTCAGTGTGTAAAATCTAAAGTTTGGGTATATTTACAATCAACGCCAAATCTTTTAATTTGGCTTTTATAAACACAAAATTAAAAACAAAACAAAAAGTTCTGTCTCGTGCCGACACGAAAATCCGCGGATTTTCTGCCCCGTACTATTCATAGCTAAACGTTAGCAATAAGCAAAACGAAAAACTTGTGAGTTAAACATATATGGATAACGGAACTATTCTCATTTTAACATTTATTATTACTGGTGGTATAGCAATCATTATTCGCTACCAATTCTATCTTCGAAAAAAAAGACATGCTGAAACAATAATATCTGATTGGAATAAATTTGAAAAAGCAATTTCAAACAGACATATAAAAGGCGTCAATAAATTCGGAACTGAACTTATTTGGAATGAGCATTTGACAATGAATAAATTAAATCAAATCTCTGACAGTATTAATAATCTAGGGGAAGATTACTCAGAATTAGAGGATTTAAAAATGTTAATCTATAACAAACGCTTAGACTGGAATAAAGAATACCCCTCTATGTAAGTAAAAGCCTATCGCTAACAACATATAAAATGCATGCTTAAGTTTGGTTTATAAAATCAAAAGTAAGTGTATATTTACTCGTGGATTCCCTGCCGGGAATCCAGCTATGCGTCTGCGACGCACAGCACTTTATATAAACGTTATGCCTTATTTACAAAAGAAAATGAAAAAAATAATTCTTTATCTTCTAATTTTGCCTTTTTTGAATTCTTGTTATGTTGTAAATCATAAAAAAAATGTAATAAATTTAAATGATAGCGGAGATAAACTACATCCAATAAATACCAATGGATACTATTATCAAGAAAAAGAAAAAATGGCATATCCTTATTTTAAAAATCATTACGGAGGGTTTAGCCAAGACTCAACTAGACAATATCAACAGAAAGTAATCGTTCCCTTAATTTTAAATAAAAATGGGACAGTTAGAACTTTTGGTTATTCAAACGGATTTCAAGAAAACAGAGTATTTGATTATGCTACGGAATGTGGATTACTTGACATAAACACCTTTGAAAATGCTAAAAAACATTTTGAATGTGATATAGTAAATGATGAAAATAGACTTATGATTTGGGGTAAAGGTGTTTTCAAAACAGAAGATTCTAAAATCTTAGTTCAATACTATGTAAATTGGATTGGCAACTACTATTTGATAGAGAAAAAAGGAAAAATACTAAACGATAGTACATTCATTTTGACCGAAAGTTTTGATTATAAATTAAATGAAAAAAATTCTATAAACGAATTATACAAATTTGAATATTATAAAAACAAACCCGATTCGACAAGCTTAATTACTAAACACCCTAAACGGTTCGGAAGAAAAACAAGGCATAACAAAACCTATAAATAATACGGGTTTTGGTGTATGAAATCTAAAGTTTGGGTATATTTACAATCAACGCCAAACCTTTCAATTTGGGCTTTATAAAACAACAAACTAAAAACAAAACCGAGAAGCTTATGGCTCGTGCGATACGAAAATCTGCGGATTTTCTGCCCCGTAAAATTCATAGCTAAACGTTGTGCGTCATTCGAATAAAACATGAAATGCTAAAGATCTTTAAGCCAAATACAAAATCTGAATACCAGAAAAGACTCTTAAAAGCTTTTCCGAATGACCTATGTCTGGACGTAAAAAAGGTTATGGAAATTCTACCTTTTGAAAACAACAAAGTAGAATTAAGTAATGGAGAAATTCACGAAGCAGACATTTTAATTCATCCGACTGAACATACTGTAAATGTTGATAATGAAACTCTGACTATTCCGTACAGATTGTATTTTAATGAACCTATTAAAGAATTGGAACTGGCTCTAACTGAACGGCAAAAAGAAATATTGAATTGTATTTTTCTTAGACATCATAATGGCTATTTAAGAGAGAAAAGATTAAATCTATTGTCTAATAGTTCTGAAAAATGGGTAATTCCCTATATAACTCAACTGATCGGAGAATATGTTTATGAGTTACTTCCAATAGTTGACCTAAAAATCAATGAAAGTACATTAGATTATTACGCAGAATTCAGGTCTGAAAACCCAAAATATTGGCAACAGACTGAAAGCAGAATGATTAGTTATTGGAATGAATATAACAGACGCGAATTCCCTAAGCTTAAAGAATACATAGGGTTTGAAATTGTTAACCGAATAAAAAAACGAACGCACAACAAAACCTATAAATAATACGGGTTTTGGTGTGTGAAATTGAAGGTTTGTGTATCTTTACTTTTTCGCCAAATCTTTTAATTTGGCTTTAATTAAACAACAAACTAAAATCAAAACAAAAAGCTTATGGCTTGTGTCGACACGAAAATCTGCGGATTTTCTGCCACGTAAAATTCATAGCTAAACGTTGGCAACAATTGTCTTTTATCAATAAAATGTTTATCAACTCGGAATCGAACTCCTACTCTTTTGGGTTTGTCTATAAAGCAAACGAAAGTTAAAACCTCTAATTTAAAAATTGTTGGAATTGCTTATCATTTTACTCTTTGACTAGTTTGGTTTTTAAGTATGAAAAAAACAACTAATTCCAAATCAAATAAAGTCGTTCAGATCTTTAGCCTGGTCACATTTACAAAAGTCAATCTCATGAGCGTACAATTTCTAAACGCTAAATTTAAAAAGCAAACGCTTGCCATTTTGAAAACTGTTGCCAACAACATATAAAACGCATGCTTTTTCGGGTTATAAATCCCAAAGTAAGTGTATATTTACTATGTGATTGTCCTGCGGACAATCAGCCGTGCTTGCAGCACGACACTTTATATAAACGTTGTAAACAATATAGAATCAAAAATGAGAAAAAATTTAATATATATATTATTCTTAATTTTATGTCAAAATTTGTCTTCTCAAAACACAGGGGAATTTGATAAAATAATCTTCGTTTACGATTACGGAAATTTCCCTACCAATAATATCGGTGTTTTTGAGACTAAAGAAATCATAGAGCTTAATCTCACAGAAAATGGGAATTATAAAACTCAAAAACATACCAAATCACAAAAGGCTTATGATGGTAAAAATGATAATCATTCTATAGAAGAGTTAAGTACAGAACAAATTAAATTAATAGATTTTGAAATTGTTGAAAATCTACTAAATGAACTCAACACAAACAGATTAAACTTTGCTTCTGTTCTATTAAAAGAAAAACTTTTAAAGCCTCAAAGAGATTTGATTATACAAATGACTAAAAGTTCATCAATATTAAAAAAAATGCTTAATGAGAGTTATAATTTCACAAAACAAAATGAAGATGAATTGTTACGCTTCATGTATTTTGATGAATTTCTTGAGAAAGAGACTCCAAAAGATAAAACCTTGTATCTAATGACAGATAGCTGGAAAAACCTAACAATTACAGCGATAAATAAAAGCGACACAATCAAATATAAATTCATAACTCATTACGATATAGGGCAACCAATTGACATAATCCAGTCAAACAAAACTAATCGAATTGTGAACCTTAGTGTGAATAAGATTATTTTGAATATTTTACCAGAAGAATCATACTTTAGAAAAGCTTTTGATTTCAATAATATAACTCAAAATTATGTTAAGTGGTATCTAATGAATAAAGCCCACTAAAAACTGTTTACAACAACACCTATAAATAATACGGGTTATGGTGTGTAAACCCGAGCGTAAGTGTACCTTTACTTTTTCGCCAAACCTTTCAATTTGGCATTTATAAAAACAACAAACTAAAAACAAAACCGAGAAGCTTATGGCTCGTGACGACACGAAAATCCGTGGATTTTCTGCCCCGTAAAATTCATAGCTAAACGTTACCAAACATTGAAAAATTAAATGGAAAAACTTAATATCTTAATAGCATTTATATTAATAAATATATTTCTCGCATGTGGACAAGCTACAAACACTGAAATACAAAATGGATGGAAATTATTATCCGAAAAAAATTATTCAATTCAATATCCTGAAAATTGGACTTTAAATAAATCTGGTCAAATGGGAGTAAGTTTTTACTTGTTAAGTCCATTAAGCTCTAAGTCAGATAGATTTAAAGAGAATGTTAATTTAGTTATCGAAGACTTAACCGGTCATAACCTTTCACTTGATAATTATGTAGATATTTCTAAAAATCAAATTAAGACAATGATAACCGAGGGAAACATTGTCTTAAGTGAAAGAATAAAAAATAATAAACTAGAACACCACAAAATAATATATACAGGTAAACAAGGTGTTTATGATTTAAAATTTGAACAATACTTTTGGGTTGAAAATGACAAAGCATATATTTTAACTTTAACTTCTGAAGAAGCAAGTTATAAATCTTTCAAAACAATTGGAGAAAGTATCCTCAACAGCTTTAACATAAATTAGTTTATAAAGAAATGACATATCAATATTCAATTTGCCACCCTGATAAACCTGAAATAGAATACCCATCTGAAGTATTAGACAGCTATAAAGTAACGGATATTGCCAAAAATTACCCTTGGTTAAAAATATTAAAATCTATGGAGCAAATTCCAAATGAAGAGATTAATTACAGTCCTTCTCTTGATTTTACTAACATTAAAGACAAGCATAGTCTTTGCTTAACTGCAGAATTAAAAAAGGGGGAATTAGAATTTTCATTATGGTATAATAGACCTAAAAGCTCTCGTGTTTTGTTTGGGTTACTTGGTAACAGAACTGTTATGAAAGTCGTTGATAAATGGAATTTTGACAAAATATCTGCCCTTAAGAATTTACAACTCTTTTTAGACAAAGACTATAAGACTCTCGAGCAAATCATGACAAAATAAAAACGTTTGGTAACAACACCTATAAAATAATACGGGTTTTGGTGTGTAACTTCGAACGTAAGTGTATATTTACGTAGTCGCCAAACCATTTAGTTTGGCTTTTATAAATTGACAAGCTAAAACCAAATCAAAAAGCTATTGTCTTGTGCCGATACGAAAATCCGTGGATTTTCTGCCCCGCACTATTCATAGCTAAACGTTGGCAAGTATTAAAAACCTAAAGGAAAATGAAAAAAATTAATTTTATATATTTTATAATTTTTGTAAGTATTATTATAATGATTTATAACATCTCTGAACTAGATTTTAATAACATTAAAAGTGGTCCTTTTGCAGGAATTGTTTCAAATATTCTATTGATATTAGCTATGGTTTTTACTATTAGAGATTTAAAGATCAAAAATAAATAACAGAATTGAGTTTGAAAACTAATTGCGAAATTGTTATGAAAATTAGACAACAAAGCAGTTCGGAATAATAACTAAAATTGAAACCCAGAGCGTCGATAGTTAGACTGAAAAGCTGAGCGGAAAAGAACGTTATAACCAACATGGTAAATAAAAACACCTGCCAACAACATATAAAATGCATGCTCAGGTTTGGGTCTAAATTTCCAAAGTAAGTGTATATTTACTATATGATTGTCCTGCGGACAATCAGCCGTGCTAAAAGCACGACACTTTATATAAACGTTAGCCACTATTTGTAATTCTTATGAAAATCAAGCTATTTACTTTAATTGGAATTCTACTTTTGTTTAGTTCTTGTGACTGTTGGATCGAGGTAAATGGAAAAGTTATTTCATCAGGAACTGGTAAACCAATCAGCGATGCGAAAATTGAAATGGTTGGTAAAAACTTACATTCTACGACTGACCAAAACGGAAATTTCAGTATTGGAGAAATGACTGGATTTTGTTACTCTCCCAAAATTAGAGTGACCTACAAAGAACATAAACCATTTGAAATTCAATTAGAATCGGAATCTGACTCGCAAAACTATAAATTAAAAAAAGAATCGGAATCTGTTGACTTTGATAAACCATTTTACCCAGATCCGAATAACAGAAATACTTTTATTTCATCAACCTGGATTGAAAAGTATAGTGGGAATTTTGAAATAAAGTCAGACAATCTAATTATCTATCTTGACGAAAAAAACCTAGCCAAAGAAATTGAATTAATAAAAAACGACCTGAAAAATAAAAACAGTGGCTAACAACACCTATAAATAATGCGGTTTTCGGTGTGTGAAATCTAAAGTTTGGGTATATTTACAATCATCGCCAAATCTTTTAATTTGGCTTTTTTAAAACGACAAAACTAAAAACAAAATCTAAAAGCTTATGGCTTGTGACGACACGAAAATCCGCGGATTTTCTGCACCGTACTATTCATAGCTAAACGTTAGCACCAATTAAACGAAATGGAAATATTTAAAGAATTTTCAATAAAATATAATAAAAACGAAGACGTGAAAAAGGTGTCCGTTTCTGATATTGAAAAACTTGAATCGGAGTTTAATATTTACTTGCCGAAAGATTATAGAATTTTCATGCAAGAATATGGAGACATGTACACGCCTGATATTCTCGACTTAATTGTTGATGATGAATTGGATTTTAATGACGTTCAACAATTTTGGGATATTGACAGTATAATATTTGATAAACAAAATGAGTCGTCTTCTCAAATATCGCCAGACTTCATCCCTTTTGCTTTAGATTCTATGGGTAGCCTTTTTGGGTTTTTAACCTCAGACTTAAAAGAAAAAAAAGAAAATGCTCCAGTTTATTTCTTTGATCACGACTTTGATACGGTTGAAAAAAAATCAAGCTCTTTCTCTGAATGGATTGAAAATTTTAATCGGATATAAAAACTGTTGCTAACAAAACCTATAAATAATACGGGTTTGTTGTGTAAATTCGAAAGCTTGTGTACCTTTACTTTTTCGCCAAACCTTTCAATTTGGCATTTATAAAAACAACAAACTAAAAGCAAAACCGAGAAGCTTATGGCTCGTGACGATACGAAAATCCGCGGATTTTCTGCCCCGTAAAACTCATAGCTAAACGTTAGAAAACATTAAAACACAGATGAAATTATTTTCCTTAATAACTATACTTATCATTGTAGTGAGCTGCTCTACCTCAAAAAATATAGAGAAGCAAAAATCATGTGTTAATATAAGAAACAGTAAATTTATAAGAGTATTAGATGAAAAGTACAAAACAATTTATGATAATGATACTATTACATATAATGAAGTAAAATTTGAATGTGTACTTTCTGCTTTTTACTCTCATAAAGTAATGTTTGACAAATTTGGAAAATGGGATAAAGCAATTTACCCTAGCAACAAAAAACATCCAATCTTAACTTGGGAAAATGTTGATTTATTTTCAAATGGCAAAAAATACAATGTATTTACTAATGGTGATGAAGGGAATGGTCCAATCTACGCCTCTATCATGGTTTTTGACAAGGACAGTAACGACCTACTAACAAACACTTCCAAAGAAAAAGAAGAATTAATAAACTATTTTTTCCAATTAATTAAAAAAGAAAAAAACAGAAATAGAAAATTTTACAAAGTATACTGGGAGATTGTTCTTTAAAAACGTTTGCTAACAAAACCTATAAATAATACGGTTTTAGGTGTGTGAAATTGATAGCTTGTGTATATTTACATTATCGCCAAATCTTTTAATTTGGCTTTTCTAGAACGACAAACTAAAAACAAAATCTAAAAGCTCTTGGCTTGTGACGACACGAAAATCCGCGGATTTTCTGCCCCGCACTATTCATAGCTAAACGTTAGCAAACATTCTCCACATTAGAATTCAATAAATTCCTCGAGCTAACAAAGTGCAAAAATTAATCTAAATGTTAGTGAATATTGTTAAATTTGACAAAAATATAATTAACTGAATATCAATAACTAAATTTGACGATATTCAAAATTAAAAACCAATATTATGAAAACAAACTACTCTTTATTTTTTTTATTACTAGGGATATTCTTCCTAAATAGTAATTATCTTATTGCCCAATCTACTGAATATTATGAATCGGAAACAATAGGTTCAACTACATTTACTGATAATGGTCAGGGATTCACAATTACTAATGGTACTGGAGAAACAACTTATGATATTGAGACTTTTACTAACGGTGGATGGAATGGAACAGGAGTAGATGATAATTTTATAGATAATTCTAGTGGAACACCTGCAACTGGCGATGGAAGTTCTTTTACTATTACGACAACAGATGGAACAGATATAACTGTAAAAAGTTTTTATCTTTTTGTATCAAATAGGAATTTATCTGGTCCTGGAACACCTACAACTATAACTATTGAAGGTAAAAAAGATGGTAGTAATGTTTTTACTATAACTAAAAGTTCTGGTATAGTTGACGGCTCAACATTTACTCCAAATAATGGGTTTACATTTATTGATTTTGTTACTGAAGGGGGGACTGACAATTCTAATAAAAATATTGATGAATTAATAATTTCATCTACTGGTTTTGCTGACTACTTAGCACTAGACGCCTTTACTTGGGGAGCTGAAGTATTATCAACAAACAACTTTGAGGTTGAACAAAATAAAGTTAAAATATTTCCTAATCCTTCTTCTCATTTTATTCAATTTAAAGGTCTTAGCAAAACAGAGAATTATAACCTACATAATATTTTAGGCAAACGAATTAACAAAGGAACAATTTCTAACAATGAACAAATTGATATTCAAAATCTTACTAATGGAATTTATTTCTTGAAATTTGAAAATGGAAATACAATTAAATTTATAAAAGAATAAAACATTTGCTAACAACACCTATAAAATAACACGGGTTTTAGTTTTTTACACTAAAGCCTGTGTTTCTTTAATATATCGTCAAATCTTTTAGTTTGGTTTTTTTAAAACGACAAAAACAAAACATAAAAACTTTGGCTTGTACCGACACGAAAATCTGCGGATTTTCTGCCCCGCACTATTCATAGCTAAACGTTAGCTGTAATACAAATTGACTATCAGATGATAACAGTAAAAAAAGCAATTAAATTAATGCCAAAACTAATAAATGATTAAAAATAAAATATTGAGTTCCCTAATTATTGTAATTACAATAACACTTGTGACAATATCATGTAAATCTGTAGAAAAAATTTGCTTTAATAATAAACTTGGCTGGAACCACAATATAGAAAGATTATTAGACACAAGTCGTGTATACATAGAAGTTGATATAGTAGATCAGAAAAAAGATACAAATGATTTATTTATAAAAAACTCAAGGCTTCATATCAAAAAATTCAAACCTGGAATTAAATTTTATAGAAATGGAAAATTTGCTTATTTCACAGAAACCACTTCTGTCAAATATACAGAGAAAGCAATCTATGGTCAATATAGAGTCTATAATGATACAATACGACTCTGTAGACAATATTGGTCAGCACAAGCAGGGAAATATTACGCATCTAATTTTTTAATCATCAATGACAAAGGTTATATACAAAAAGAGTCAGGTGATGTTGTTGTATATTTTGAGAAAAAATAAAAAACTACAGCTAACAACACCTATAAATAATACGGGTTTTGGTGTGTGAAATCGGAAGTTTGGGTATATTTACAATCATCGCCAAATCTTTTAATTTGGCTTTTTTAAAACGACAAAATTAAAAACAAAATCTAAAAGCTCATGGCTTGTGTCGACACGAAAATCCGCGGATTTTCTGCCCCGTACTATTCATAGCTAAACGTTGTGGTTAATTAACAAAAACTAATCGTGAAATGTTATACTGACTCGATTATTTAACTAAAAATAATAAATTATGTTTGGATTATTTAAAAAGAAATCAGAAATCGAGAAGCTTGACGACAAATATAAAGTATTATTAAAAGAAGCTCATAAATTGTCCACCTCCAACAGAAAATTAAGTGATGCCAAAACAGCTGAGGCAGATAAAGTGCTTAAACAAATTGAACAGTTGGAAAAGAATAATTAAAAACACGTAATGTAATAAACTTAATTATAAATAATCCACTAACAGAGATTCTAAAATTGTATATAATAGGTTATTAAAGACTTAAATCTCTATTACATTCTTAGAACATATAGAAATTAATAATTTCAATAAAGAATATACCTTTTCCATTTATTACCAAATTAAAAGTGACACATATTAAAAAACTAACCACAACAACACCTATAAATAATACGGGTTTTGGTGTTGAATTCGGGACGTAAGTGTATCTTTACTTTTTCGCCAAACCTTTCAATTTGGCCTTTATAAAAATAACAGTCTAAAAACAAAACCGAGAAGCTTATGGCTCGTGTCGATACGAAAATCCGCGGATTTTCTGCCCGTACTATTCATAGCTAAACGTTAGCAAACATTATAAAGTATGCACCTAAAAACTTTTCCATCAATTTTTATTTTACTTTTTTTATCCACTTCTAACCTAGTTGTTTCTCAAACAATAGATCCTGTTGCTGTTGAAAAACTTAAAAAAACAATTGATGAATATATAAAAGAGAGAGAAAACAAAGTTTATGAGTTAATAGACAAACCAATACCTGAGTTTAACTTAACACTCTTAGAGGGAGGAAATATAACATCTGAATCATTAAAAGGAAAACCTACATTAATTTATTTTTGGATTACCCATTGTCCTAATTGCGTGATAGACACACCAATTCTAAACAAAATAAAAACCGAATTTGGAAAACAAGTTAACTTTATTTCAATTACGTTGCAAGACAAAATGAAAGTCAATCGGTACTTGTCGAAGCATGATTTTGATTTTACTCATGTAATTGGCGCGAGAAATTATAATGACAAAACTGGATTAGATCTTTATCCACAAGTTTGGATTTTAGACAAAAACTTGATGGTAAAAAGTATAGTAAAAACTGTTACAGCCAACGTAGAGTTTAAATCGAATATTGTAAATACATTAATGGAATTAAAAAACGTTCGCTAACAAAACCTATAAATAATACGGGTTTTAGTATGTAATCCGAGAAGTAATTTTATATTTACTTAGTCGCCAAATCTTTTAATTTGGCTTTTTTAAAACGACAAAACTAAAATCAAAACAAAAAGCTTATGGCTTGAGTCGACACGAAAATCCGCGGATTTTCTGCCCCGTAAAATTCATAGCTAAACGTTGTAGCCAATATAAAAAATGAAGAAATTTCGATTAACCTTAATAACTGAAAATCAAAATTCTCCTGAAAAAGGAAAAAAGTTTGCGGAATCGATTAGCGAAACCTTAAATTATAAAAACGGATTTGAAATCTCTAAATATAATAAACTGACTAACTCATACCGGATTGAGATAATTGGAGAAATCACTGATGACACTAATTCTATTTCAGAATCTATTGAATTGACTGACCGAATTTGTTCTCCTTGGATTGTAAATTTTGACCGGATAGAAAATAATGTGGAACTTATGTTTAACAAAACGGACTCTTCAAATTATCGGGATAATAAATTTAATGTATTGAATTGGGCAAGTTTTGGTGTTGAAAACGAATAAAAACTGGCAACAACAACAACAACAACAACAACACCTATAAATAATACGGGTTTGAGGCTTAACTAAAACGGAATCGTATATTTATGAAATCACCAAATCTTTTGATTTGGTTTTCAACAACAAAAAATAAAACAAAACACAAAAGCTTTGGCTTGTGTCGATACGAAAATCCGCGGATTTTCTGCCCCGTACTATTCATAGCCAAACGTTACAAACAATAAAAAAAAGAGAAAAGTGGTATAGTAATTGACAGCTATTTCCAATATTAATTACTTACAAAACTAATTTATGAAAAAAATTATTCTTCCTCTTGTCCTCTCTTTAATCACTATTTATTCTTGTAACCAAGATGACGATCAAATCCTAATTCAAGAAAACACAAATGGTTTTTTTATTAACTCTGAATTCAAAAAAGTAAACAAAGGATATTATACTCCAGACTTATCAACTGAACAAGGTGATGATTTTCTAATAATCTTAACTGACGGAGAAATTGTATCATTTTTAACAGATTCTAATGAATTTGAATTTAGTATCACTAGTACAAATTCTGTTGTTTTTAGAGGGATTCAGAACCCAAATAACCAGAATATTGCGGCAAATTTTGTTCCAAGTGATTCTTATGAGTTTAATTCTAGTAACGCTAGTTTTAGTTATGCTAGCTTTGAGTTTGATTGTGAATCAACTAATGGAGTTTTGCAAGCTTGTCAATATTTGACACAAATTGAAGACTCTACAATACCTAATATAGCTGTTATTGATATTGAATTTGATGGTCCAAATTCTAACTATATTATTAGTTATAATATTGAATTATCTGATGGCGTAAATATCAATGGACAATTTAACGGGGATCTAGAACATCTACAATAAGAACAAAAAAACTGTTTGTAACAACACCTATAAATAATACGCGTTTTGGTGCTTAATCCCAAAGGTTTTTCTACATTTACATAGTCGCCAAATCTTTTAATTTGGCTTTTTTAAAACGACAAACTAAAAACAAAACAAAAAGCTTATGGCTTGTGTCGACACGAAAATCCGCGGATTTTCTGCACCGTACTATTCATAGCTAAACGTTGGCAACAATAGTCTTTTATCAATAAAATATTTATCAACTCGGAATCGAAACCCTACTCTTTTGAGTTTGTGTTTAAAGCAAAAGAAAGTTAAAACCTCACATTTAAAAATAGTTGGAATTGTCTATCATTTTAATCTTTGACTAGTTTGGTTTTTAAGTGTTCAAAAAACAACTAATTCCAAATCAAATTAAGTCGTTCAGACCTTTAGCCTGGCCACATTTACAAAAGTCAATCTCATGAGCGTACAATTTCTAAACGCTAAATTTTAAAAGCAAACGCTTGCCATTTTGAAAACTGTTGCCAACAACATATAAAACGCATGCTTTTATAAGGTCATAAATCCCAAAGTAAGTGTATATTTACTATGTGATTGTCCTGCGGACAATCAGCCGTGCCTAAAGCACGACACTTTATATAAACGTTGTGTGTAATGTAAAAACTCGAATAAAAAGGAATGATTAACCAATTATCAGAAATTAAAAACGAGATTTACGACAAATGTGAGTTGCGAATATCTGAGTTAGAATACGAATCTGAGAGCACAGAATATGCCGCTTGTAGTTTTAAACTCAATAGACTGAATATTATTTGTAGAAATGCTAAAATAACACCGAAAAAAATTGGCCAGTTCGTTACATTTTGGAAGAGAAACGTAAATGGACCAATAGAACCCTTTTTTGAAACTGACAGAATTGACTTTTATACTGTGAACGTACGGACTGAAAACCAACGTGGACAATTTGTATTTCCAAAATCAGAGTTGATTAAAAAAGGAATCATCTCTACCCACAAAAAAGAAGGAAAAAGAGCTTTTCGAGTATACCCATCTTGGGATATTGTGAAAAACAAACAAGCCAAGCGAACTCAAAAATGGCAATTAAATTATTTTTATGAAATCGGGGAATCTACTCAATTTAATAAGGTCAACGAACTATATAAAAACTACACACAACAACACCTATAATATAATACGGGTTTTGGTGTTAAATCCTAAGGTTTGTGTAAATTTACATAGTCGCCAAATCTTTTAATTTGGTATCTATAAATCGACAAGCTAAAATCAAAATCTAAAAGCTCATGGCTTGTGCCGACACGAAAATCCGCGGATTTTCTGCCCCCGTCCTATTCATAGCTAAACGTTAGCAAAAATTTAAAATGAAATACAATCTAATTAAAATATTATTTATATTAATTGGTTATTGTTCTTTTGGACAGATCAAAGAAATTTACATGAATGATGATTTAGTCAATATTGTGAAATCCGAATTTGAAAAAAAAACCCAAGAAAAAACATATAATTTACGATTTGATTTAGATACCTTAATTGTAAATGTAAAAGTAAAAAAGATTAAAAAGGGTCGTATTTCAGCTAGTAAACTTGACTCTATTAAAAAGACACTTACAAAAACTACAAACAAAAAAATAGCTGAAAATATTTTAGTTATTAACTACCATCCTGGTTTAGATAGATGTTTTTCTAACGCTAGAGAATCATTTTTAACGGATATACATGGTCGATATTTAAAGAGAATCAAAAAGTTTGATAATGTTAATCAATTCTTTATATACAAATCAGTAGAAGGAACCGAAAAATGTGGTGAAAAACTAAAGTGGTTTCCTGATCGAGATAATTTAATAGAACGAACATTCTTTCCTATAAATTATCCTTGTGGTAGTTTTGTTCTTATTGATGAAAATGGAAATTACTACATTACTAAAGGTGAATATAATCTTGATGAAATTTTCCGTTTAATCAAAAAAAAAGAAAAAACATTTGCTAACAATACCTATAAATAATACGGGTTTGTTGTGTGAATTTGAAAGCTTGTGTATATTTACATTTAACGCCAAATCTTTTAATTTGGCCTTTTTTAAAACGACAAAATAAAAACAAAATCTAAAAGCTCATGGCTTGTGTCGATACGAAAATACGCGGATTTTCTGCCCCGCACTATTCATAGCTAAACGTTGGCAAATATAAATAAGGCTTAGTGTAAAGGATGTCCCTTATCATACATTAAGTACTGATAAATATTTTACTTAAAACTTTAACCCTAAAGTAGCTTGTGCTTTTCTAACATCTCCTAGTGTCCCTTTGTCGGACCATGTAGTGTTTTGATTAATAACCGAACGTATATTATATAGTATTTGTAACTTTGCTTACCCAAACGAATTGAAATGCACTTGATTATTTCTAAGCGGTGCAGTACGAGTTTGAGATAAATGATAATTTGAAATTTAAATAATGGCAATAATATACTGTACCCAAAAATTTGAAACTGTAGTTGGTAAAACACGTATAGTTAAATCGGATAAATCTTCTCCTCTTGGTAACTGGAACGCTAATGTGTTTATGGTTAGCAAGAAAAATTGTGTAATACTAATGAATGATGTTTCTTATTATTCTGTGCTTTTAATTGATTTTAAAAAAAATGATTTAATGAATTTCCATGAAGTATTTGCTGAGCGCTTTTTTAAGCAATTGGAAAATGATGAGATAAGCTTTCCATCTGAATTTACAGATAAAATCACGAAAGAGTTACAGCCTGTTTTTTTAACTACCAATAATAATAGAAAGGTATTGGGTGCTATACAGGATGCCACCCTTGATATGAAGAGATATATTACCGAAGACTATAGTGACAATATTGATTATATAGACGTTGACGAATTGAATTCCAATATTAATGAAAAGATTATAAGCGTTCTTGGTAAAAAGAAACGTGGTTATGGGTATCCTAATGATGCAATACAGGAGTTGTTGAATAAGTTTTGTGCGTAGCAGATTGGTATTGAGTTTTAAATCTCGTTTATAAAAAAGTAATAGCGCTCATTTCTATAATTTCGATCCTGCTTGGTTGTGTGTTGCTGTAAAGAGGGAAATAATATATAGTCAATAAATTTAATTAAAAAATAAAAAATTTGCCAACAATGTATAAAAATAATTACTCGATTTTGGGCTTAACCAAAGGTAGTTGCAAGCTTATTACGTCTGATTTTCCTGCGGAAAATCCTCGCACGTAAACCCGCAACTATTCTTATACGAGACGTTGGCAACAATTCGGAAAAACGTATTACATCAACGAAATAGTATGTTCACTCATTCATCATTATTATTTAAATAATAATTTTGAAAACAGATCAAAATTATTATGAAAAGTAACCTAATGAATAGAAAATTACTGAATTTGACATTTCTTTTCTGCACAGTTCTAATGTTTGGACAGGATTATGGATTAGAGGATTTTGATACAGATTCAATCCCAACTCAACAAAATCATTGGAAAGGTAAAAATTCAAAGACTCATTGGTTTATTGAGAAGAAAAGCGATTCAGTAAAAATTCGTCAAAACAATTACAACTATATCAAAGGTGATTCACTTCCATTTAGTCAAAAACAAATTGCAAAAAAAATAAAGAATCACTATTCAATTAGAGTAGTTAAAAAAGTGAGTGATGGATATATTGTAGGTCTTAATGGTGGAGAGTTTGGAGGCGGTCTTTGGTTTATATCAAAAAACGGAAAGAAGTCCTATGAAATCTCTTCATACATTAGAGTACGACAGATTTTTGAATTTAACAATAAACTGTATGTCATTCGTGGACTTGCTCATTTAGGTTCGAGTTACGGTAGTATTTTTGAACTTAAAAAAGATAAAAAATGGAATATTTTAAAAAACTTTCAATTACCTGATGCGCCTAATTTTGTAATTATAGAAGATGATAATATATTGATTCTTACAACAGAACATTTATTGAGCTTTGACAAAAATGAGAAGCTTACTGAAATTTTAAAAGCACCTTTTTACTGGGGAATGTTTTATCCATCTTCTGCAATTGTTGATTCGAATAATATTTACATCGCAATGAGAAAAGGAATTTTAAAAATATCTGAGTTTAAGAATAATCCAAATTATGAATGGTTAACAAAAAAACTGGTGGTAACAACACCTATAAATAATACGGGGTTCGGGCTGTAATTCCGAAGGTTTGTGTATATTTACTCAGTCGCCAAAACTTTTAATATTTGAGTTTTAAAGCGACTAAAATTAAAACAAATTTAAAGGCTTTGTCTTGTGTCGACACGAAAATCCGTGGATTTTCTGCCCCGCACTATTCATAGCTAAACGTTGGCAACAATAGTCTTTTATCAAAAAAATGTTTATCAACTCGGAATCGAACTCCTACTCTTTTGAGTTTGTCTATAAAGCAAAAGAAAGTTAAAACCTCTCATTTAAAAATTGTTGGAAGTGCCTCTCATTTTACTCTTTGACTAGTTTGGCTTTTAAGTGTTAAAAAACAACTAATTTCTAATCAAATAAAGTCGTTCAGACCTTTAGCCTGGTCACATTTACAAAAGTCAATCTCATGAGCGTACAATTTCTAAACGCTAAATTTTAAAAGCCAACGCTTGCTATTTTGAAAACTGTTGCCAACAACATATAAAACGCATGCTTTTATAAGGTCATAAATTCAAAAGGAAGTGTATATATACTATGTGATTGTCCTGCGGACAATCAGCCGTGCCTAAAGCACGACACTTTATATAAACGTTGTACACTATTAAAAATATGACCCCAGCTATAATTAACTTAATCGAAGCAGAGAAAAAAGCAGAACTCTTATTTAAAGAAATTGAAAACCGAGATCTTATCATTCCAGGAAAAACTGAACGTCAATTAAATACTGAAGTTTTTAATTTGGCATTTGAGTTATTTGGAATTAAAAAGTTTTGGCATAAACGAATTGTTCGGTCAGGTGAAAATACATTACTCCCCTACAAAGAAAATCCACCCGATTTAACAATTCAAGAAGATGATATTATGTTTTTTGATTTTGGCCCTGTGTTTGAAGACTGGGAAGCAGATGTAGGAAAGACTTATGTACTTGGAAACAATCCAAAAAAACTAAAACTAAAACGGGATGTAGAACTAGCCTGGAAAGAAGGAAAAGAATACTACGACCAAAATAAACACCAATTAACAGGAGCTGATTTTTATAGCTATACTAGAGAATTAGCTAAAAAATATGGATGGGAATATGGAAATAATCATTGTGGCCATTTAATTGGTAATTTTCCTCATGAAAAAATTCTAGGTGAAGAAGAAATCAATTATATCCACCCCAATAATGATTTGTTAATGAAAGAAAAAGATATAAATGGAGAGGAACGGTTTTGGATTTATGAAATTCACTTTATTGACAAAGAACTTAAAATAGGTGGTTTTTTTGAGCAATTGTTATCTTAACATATCATGTGTCAAAACAACTAAAAAATCAATCAATGCAAATCATTAATGAAATTTTAAAATAAAAAATAGCATCATTAAATTGAACGAGGCAAAGTCTGGTAGCGACTATGATATTGCTATAAAACTATTTAAGAAATATGCTTCTCATATTGGAATAGATTTAGGGTTTCAAAATTTTAATAAAGAAGTAGAGAACCTTGAAAGTAAATATTCAAGACCGAAAGGTGTGGTTTATATTGTGTATAATCATGAAAATTCTCCGGTTGGTTGTTTTGGAATTAGAGCATTTAATACCACCATTTGTGAACTGAAAAGAATGTATGTAAAGGAAGAAGCTCGAGGGCTTGGCATAGGAAAACTAATGATGGAAAAATCCATTACAGTTGGAAAGGAATTGGGATATAATAAAATGCGACTGGATACCTTATCTTCAATGCTTCCTGCAGTAGGTCTTTACGAAAAAAGTGGTTTTTATGAAATTGAACCATACTATTTCAACCCCATTGAAGACGCAAAATATTTTGAAATTAGTTTATAATATATAGCCCTTTGCATAACATGTATTATAGTTAAGTCTAAAAAAATTATAATTCCACTTTATTTATTAAATCAATATAATATTCTTTTTTATCTTCTTTTAGATCTGCATAAATTAATGATGAACAATCATTAATTGATGACAATTGCCCTTTAAGGATCTCCTTCTGATTTTTTGATAATTTTTTTAGAAAAACCTCATTACAAAAAACCTCTTCTTTATCTAAAAAAACACACGTTTTCTTCCCTTTTCCTGTAAGATATAAATTAAAGTTTCTTTTGTCAGATTGATCTATTCTTTTATCTATATATCCTTTATTTACTAATTTTTTTAATGCTTTTGCAGTTGTTGTTTTGTCTACAAATAGCAAAGCTGATAACTTTTTTTGATTGATCCCAGGGTTTTCTTTTATACGTGTTAAAAATTGGTATTGCCCTTTCTCTAGATTAATTGATTTCATTACATAATCACAAAATGAATTTACAGCTCTATAGATTTGTCCAATTTCTCTTAAAATTTCTTTATCCATTTTTTATTCTTCTAACGAAAATTTATGCAACTACTAAAGTATACAAAAAGATTGTATGTTAAGTAATATTTATATTGGGTTAAAGATAATTGAATAAACAAAACTATTTAAAGGGACAAAAATAAATGCCTCATGTGTTTACATGAGGCATTACTGTTATAAAAATAATACCCGAATTAATATTATAACACCCGAATTTTAATAGCTTATTTCTTTTCCAATAATTGTAATAGTAATCTATTTTGTTCTTTTAATTCTTCAACAGCAGTTTTCAAAAATTCTATTTGCCCTTGCTGTTCTTGAATAGCTTTTACTGTAACTGGTATAATTTGATTATACATAATTCCATTTGGATTTTCAATTTGTTTTTTAACCAAATCATCTCCTTCTTTTATCGTATACCAATCAGATGTTTTAACTGCTTCTGGTATTACTTCTAACAGTTCAGTTGCGTTAAAACCAATCGCTAAATCATTTTCTTCTGCAGTAGACATTCTACTTCCTATTTTTTTTGCCCCTTCTCTATATATAAATGGATTTAATCTCATAATTTCTGACAATCCTTTCATTTTGTTTTCAGATTTTCCACTTATTCTATTATATGTAGTTCCTCCACTTGCAACAAAATTATTTGCATAAACGTTGTTCCAGTATCTATCATTAGTATTAATAGCAGCGTCAGCACCTAAATTCAATATATTGGTAGTAAATGGACTTACACTGTTGCTAAAAAAGAATTCTGAATGACCATCAACAATATATTCTATTGAACCTATCTCTACTGCAGAACCTCCGCTATCACCTGCGTAAAAACCTGCCACAAAATCCATTGTAAATAAATTATTTCCCGTGTCTCTAAATGTTGTACCATCTTGCCCCAATATAATGGTTGAGCCTCCACCAAAACTAACATAATCATCTGGAGCGTTTGTTCTCATTATTCGCCTATTATTACCTTGTATCTCCAAATACCCTGTAGAGGTACTGTCAAAAGTTAAGTCATAACTTGCAAGATCTATATTTGTATCTTCTATAAGAGACCCTCCTAATTTTACAGTACCACTGGCTTCCGTTAAACCATTTGTAAAAGTATAAGTACCTCCTCCGCCTCCTCCAGAAGCAGGCTCCCAAGTAGCATTTCCGTTTGCATCAGAAGTTAAAACGTAACCATCTTGTTGTTGACCATCTTCTAATCGGAACATATAAGAAGAACCACCTGCTGCTGCAACTTCTGTAACTAAAATATTATCAAACGATGCGTCATAATCACCAGAACCTATATAATTAAATTTCAATGAATAATTATTTCCAGCAACAACAGTATGTGTGCCAGTATATAATGCATCATCATTACTTGCACCCGTGGTAAGTAGCGTTGCAGAGGTTGTCATTGTAGTTTCGTTATATAGTATTACTGTTAAACTACTTGAACCATAATGTCTATAGCCATAATTAAATGACACATCAATTGAAGTTGTTGTTGGACTAAAAGACCCTTCAGTTACTGTTTGATCTTGATCACAAAAAGCATAATAAATATAAGCTCTTTCACCTGTACAAGTTGTACAATTATCAAATGTTGGAGCTGCAGTAATATGCCATATGTTTGGGATAGAGGGACATGTGCCGCTATTACCTGCATTTAGTGTATTGTTCAAACTCCCTGAAGAAAAATCAGTTGAATATAGTGTTGTTGTTATACCACCGCCTGGAACCGTTGTTCCGGTTATATGAAATTGTGCTGAAGGAGCAGTGTTACCAACACCAACGTTCCCACTATTTGCATTATACATTTCTGTGCCAACGACTGTCCAGTCATTATCTGTGCCACCAAATGTTGTCCAAATAGCACCATCATAATACCAAAAACCAGCAGTACCATTTGTTTGATAAATTAAAAGTCCGGTAGCCGGAGTTGCTATTGCAGTTTTTTGTGCAAGAGTCATTCTAGGTATTAATAAACCAGAATTAGTTGACTCTATATCAAGCATTGATGAAGCATTAGGTGTAGTTGTACCAATACCTACTTGAGAATAGCTAATTGTTACACTAAGTAATAGTATAGAAAAAAAATAGTTTAAGTTCTTCATCTTGAATGTAAGTTTAATATTATAATTTTTTTTATTGAATCGTAAATTCGAATGCGAATATAAAAACATTAGTTGAACTTTCAACTATATTTTACAGGTTAGTTGAAAGTTCAACTATAATTAGATGCCTAGAAAAAAATCATTCATTATAATACCTATATAAGATTATACCCTTAAAATCTTAAAAACAGTGTACAACAACACCTATAAATAATACGGGTTTTGGTGTGTAAAATCTAGAGCTTGTGTATATTTACAAGCAACGCCAAAACTTTTAATTTGGCTTTTTTAAAACGACAAACTAAAAACAAAATCTAAAAGCATATGGCTTGTACCGATACGAAAATCCGCGGATTTTCTGCCTCGTAAAATTCATAGCTAAACGTTGTAAACAATTACCTTAATTAATGAAATTTCTATCAGAACCTGATCTGTTCGTATTTTTTTAGTTTGTCTGTAAAGCAAAAACCTTTAACAGCTTCAATTTAAAAATTGCTCCCTTCCCCTATTTTATTTAATTCTCGATTTGTTTAGCTATTACGTGTGCAAAAAAAAGAAGTGACTAATCGCTTTTTAAGCTAAGTCATTCAGACCTTTGGCCAGGTAATATTTACGTAAGTCAGTCTTATGATTACACTATTTATAAATCCTAAAGGCAAAAAATAACGCTTGTCATTTGAAAAACTGTTACCAACAACATATAAAACGCATGCAGAAGTTTGTTCTCTCTCAAAAGTAAACGTATTTTCACAAAAATAACACACACAATTTTATGCATATTCAAAACCTAAAATCAATATTATTATTTTTAATTATTACAATTTCTAGTATTTTATTTACTTCTTGCAATTCAAATGATGGAGAAGTATTTACAGTTCTGGAACCACAACTTATTGAAGATTATTACTTTCGAGGAACATTAGACAATGAAGAATTTACTCTAGAGAGAAAAGTATACAATTCATATATCGAAACTACAGATAACATTCCTTATTCAACTGATTTTGGAGGAAGCCAAACTTTAGACTATGTTGATGATGGAATAGATAATTGTAGAGGGATTTATTCTTGCGGAATAAATGTAAATCAATCAAACGCATACGATCACATGAAAATGTATTTTTATAATACACCTGTTGGCGCTTGTACTTTAGAAAATGAAATTATATCAATGGAAAATTATTTAGAGCTTGGTAATTATAGTTATAGAGACTTTTTTGATTTCAACAATGTTGTTTTTAATGAAGTTGGTTTCGAATACTACCCACCTAATAGTAGTCCTTCTAATTATTATTCTTCTCGATTTGGGGATAATACAAACGCTACTTTTGAAATTTCAACTTTTACTGAAGAATCAAGAGGTGTTTATTTTGTAGAAGGAACTTTTAGCTGTAAACTATATAATTCTGACGATAATACTCAATTTAAAGAACTTCAAAATGGAGAATTCAAAATAAAAATAAGTAGCAATCTTGAAGACAATTAAATTGTAATTTCTTTCTTCAATAATAAATCGGAAAAAGGAACCGAAACATACTGAATTAATAAAATATATGGGAAAAAATACAATCCATAAAATATTGAAAAACACGGTTACCAACAACACCTATAAATAATACGGATTTTGGTATTTAAGTTTGAGATCTTGTGTATATTTACATTCGTCGCCAAATCTTTCAATTTGGCCTTTATAAAATTAAAAACAAAACAAAAAGCTTATAACTTGTGACGACACGAAAATCCACGGATTTTCTGCCCCGCACTATTCATAGCTAAACGTTAGCATTAATTACTCCGAAACAAGAAACTTAGAATCATCGTCTTTATAAAACAAAAAACCAATAGTACATTTTTAGAGCACTACTGGTTTTTGAATTTTTATAAACTACTCGCTTATGCTGCTTTTATTTAAATTGATAAATAACTAAAAAGCTCGAACAGCACGCACATTGTGGACGACCCCCTTATTGTTGAAACCTTGCCCCGCATTCAATAAATTATAGTGGTTTGCTTGAGTAAGAGTGACCTCCGTAGAAGTCCAATAGTAAGTAATAGAAAAATTAGCACCTCCATTAGCTGTTGCTGCAGCTTCTATAGTTGCTTTATTTAGATACATTTCATTTAATTCATCATTACTTGGCAAAAACCAATCGTTAAAACCACCACCATTATAAGCTCTTGCCAAACCAGCCGCATAATCAGTTTCTACAACACCTTGTACAGCAATAATAGCATCTGTATTGGTTGTTCCTGTACCTATTGCACTACCAGTTGCGCTTGTAAGAGCTGTTACACCGTTATACCATCGTATACCTGCACTTTGGTCTTCTATAGCACATACCAATCCGTGTGTGTTATCTGCTGGATCTACCCAGAATACTACTCCTCCATCTCTAAAGTCTCCAATTGCTGCTGGTATAGAAACTACTGTCCCATCTACCGCTGCAATATAATCTGTACCATTAAAAAAGTACAAACTTTTTGGGGTACAGTCATTACAATATACTGTTAATCCTTCTGCAGGTGCAGCAATAGCAGTCATTTCTGCACTGGTCATACGTGGTGGTAAAAAACCTAAAGTAGTGCTTTCTACATCTAATGCTGCTGAAGCGTTTGGGCTGTTAGTACCAATTCCTACTTGTGAAAAACTTGTTAGTGCTGTGGCTATGAATATAGCTGATAATAATATTTTTTTCATCTTATTGATTTTTTAATTTTATTCCTGTTAATCCCGATAGCAATCGAGAGGAGTTTTTTGTTTATTTTAAATTGTTTTTTAATCGTAGTACGACTTATTGTACTAATACCTTTTTAGTGATCACTTGAGCACTATTGTTAAAAGAAAACTGCATAAAATACATCCCTTTTGCCAATTGTGAGGTTTGTACACTATTTACCCCTGTTACTATAGCAACATTAGTTTGTTGTTGTACCTGCTTACCAGTTATATCATAAACCGTTATATCTAACTGATCTATAGCACTTGGCAATACATAACTAATACTTTCTGCGTTTGATTTTACTGGGTTAGGGTATAATTTAAAACTACCTGCTATAACTACATCGTCTACTCCTAATACCACTTGGTTTGCCGCAAAGGTAAAATCACCAAAACCAACAGAACCACTATATAACTCCCATTGTGTACTTGTGGTATTATAACGTACTATTTCAGCTGTAACAACTGGAAGTGCTCCATTATAGCTAGCTCCAGACATTGCTATTATACCAACATTAACATCTGTTGAAGCTCCTGAATTTTTAGAAACGGTCCAATATTCATTGTCACTTAATTCATAACCAACCAAAGCAGGGTCTAAAGTTCCTGTAGGCGCAGTTCGTGTGTAATCACATACTATCTCATCTGTTGCTACCGTAGTGATGTTTATCAAAGATTGTGCTACATCGCCTACATTTACAATAGTTGTTCCTCCGTCATAAACAGTAATTTTACCATCTACATACGTAGCTGTATCTGCCCATGATACACCAGATTTTTCTCCAAAAACACCATTTGCATGATGTGTTACAGGATTTTTACCCGCAGCAAAATTTAAGGCGGGTTTTAAGTAAAAGGATGCACCATCGCCTACATAAATGTCCTGTGCCAATAATGGCGTAAGACAACTAAGTGCGAGTAAAACAACCCAATACCTTTTTGAGTACTTTTTTTTCATATTTAGTTATAATTTTTTTAAAAAAAAGCGCAATATAAACTATTATAATGAAAAGTAAGTAAGTAAGTAAGTAAGTAAGTAAGTAATATTACACCGTTTTTAGCCTGATGTTTGAGTTTCTGTTACACTCTCTGCTGTTTTTGTATCTAAATATATTAACATAGGAGTTATGTGTTATTCTATGTTAAAATATCGCTCAAGAAAAAAAACTAATGGTAACAACACCTATAAAATAATACCGGTTTTAGTGTGTAAAACTGATAGCTTGTGTATATTTACATAGTCGCCAAATCTTTTAATTTGGCTTTTTAAATCGACAAAATTAAAATCAAAATCTAAAAGCTTATGGCTTGTGCCAAAACGAAAGGTCACCACTTCTCTGCCCCGCACTATTCATAGCTAAACGTACGTAATTAAAAAAAAATCACTCTAAAAACAGATAACATCATGAGTATAAAACGAATACTAAAAATAATATTTATTATTGCAAGTATATGCTCTTTGTACTTCGTACCTTGGATAATCGTAAAAGCTTGGATAATGCCATTACCTGATACCGTACAGGAGCAAGTTAATGATACTATTGGATATGGATTTGATGGTATAATCGTTTATGTTGATGAAGGAGGTAAACCACCGGCATATTATGTTTCAGGTTTGAAAAACAGGAAAAACAAGATACCAGCCGATCCACAATCATTGTTCAAAATTGCCAGTATAAGCAAATTATATGTGGCCGTTGCCATTACAAAATTAGTTAATGACCAACAAATATCTTTGGATAAAACGCTTGCACATTACTTTCCTGAATTGGTAGGGAAAATTGAATATGCCGAAAAAATAACTATAAAAATGATGGTGCAACATCGAAGCGGTATTCCTAATTATGTAGAAAATCCTGATTTTTGGGTAAACGCACCACATAACGCTAAAGAATCGCTTGAATTCGCACTTGATATGCCTACAAGTTTTGAACCAGATGAAGATTATGGCTATTCAAATACCAACTATTTATTGCTTCGCAAGCTCATTAAAAAGGTCATAGGTTATGATTCTCAACAGTATATCAAGAATGAAATTTTGATCCCACTTGACCTAAAAAATACATTTGGATCGCTTAATGAAGTGAATATAGATGATGTAATGAGTGGCTATTACATTGGTTATGAGGAAGATTTAAAGGCAGAGAATCAGGGAATGTTAGCTACAGCAGAAGATGTGGGTATATTTTTAAGAGCATTAAATGATGGCTCCGTGTTTAGTAAAGGGGAACAGGAAATCTATTCTTCTATTTACGTTTATGAGCATGGAGGTTTGCTTCCCGGTTATCAAAGTCTTGCAGAATACCATAAAGATATTGACACTGTTGTGATTCAATTTATGAACACCACTGATTTTGAGGGATATAATTATAATTTATCGGAGGTCTTTATTAATCGTATTGTAAAAATACTGAGAAAAGAAAAAAGTGGGAAGTAAAAACACATCATGGACTATCTGTTTGGAATGTAACGGACGTGGTAAAAAAAGTAGGAAGCTTCGCAAAAAAACACGTCTCTCCTACCAGAGAGCGGTAGATCAATTTGAAAAAACAAATGGTGAAGGGATTGTTCCAGTTCGACCTAAGAGACATCTGTCTACATGCTTGAACTGTTCTGGGTCTGGTTTAATTTCTTCTGAGAATCATCCAATAGCAGATAAAGAAAATTACCCGCATGTTGCTATTATTGGAGGTGGTATTGGAGGTGTGGCACTGGCTGTAGCTTGTTTACACCGCGGAATCCCTTTTACTCTTTATGAGCGTGATAGTAGTTTCGATGCTCGATCTCAGGGTTACGGACTCACTCTGCAACAAGCTAGTAAAGCTATTGAGGGATTCGGTATTTTTTCGTTAGAAAAAGGAGTGATTTCAACAAGGCATATTGTGCATACTACTAATGGAAAAGTAATTGGGGAATGGGGTATGAGAAAATGGATACAGTCCGATGAAAAAAAGTCTTCTAAACGTACAAATATACATATCTCACGTCAATCTTTGCGTTTAGCTTTGCTGGAGCAACTAGGCGGACATGATGCAGTACAATGGAATCACCAATTAGTAGATTTTAAAGAGTGTAAAGGCAATAGTGTAGGACTGAACTTTCTAGTAAATGGAGAAATGAAGAGCGCCAAGGCAGATCTTGTAGTTGGTGCCGATGGCATTCGTAGTACGGTACGCAGGTTACTGATTGGTGAAGAAATTACCCCTTTATGTTACCTAGGCTGTATTGTTATATTGGGTATTTGTCCGTTAAAGGCACTTGAAAATATCGATCGTTCTTTACTAGACTCGGCCACCGTATTTCAAACCGCAAATGGTAATGAGCGAATTTACATGATGCCTTATGATTCAGACTCCGTAATGTGGCAACTAAGTTTCCCTATGTCAGAAAAAGAGGCTAAATTACTGAGTTCTAAAGGTCCAAAAGCACTTAAGGAAGAAGCGTGTCGGAGAACTCAGTGGCATGATCCAATTCCACAAATATTAGCGGCTACCTTGGAAACTCAAGTTTCTGGATATCCTGTATATGATCGAGAATTACTCCAATCAGAATTGTTGGAAAAAATAGGTCAAGTAACGCTTATCGGAGATGCAGCACATCCTATGAGTCCTTTTAAAGGTCAGGGAGCGAATCAAGCGCTCTTGGACGCATTGTCTCTAGCTCGAGGAATCTCAAGAGGATGTAGACCTTTATCTCAATGGAGAGAAACTGGAGTAAGGGAAAGTGTATTAACTGAGTTTGAATCAGAAATGTTAGTGCGCAGCGCTTCAAAAGTGAAAGATTCGGCAGCAGCTGCACGATTTTTACATTCCGAAATTGTGCTCCATGAGGGTGATGAGCCGAGAGGACGTTGCTTAAAAAGAAAAGATGCATAACAATGGTAATCATTAATATGACTTTTGGTATTAAAGCTAAAACATATCTATTTTCACATTATCACTAAATATTTTAATTTAGAGGTGTTCGTAATTTGAAAATTGGCTTTATAAAACGATAAAAACTTATGGTTTGTGTAGATACAAAAAAATCCGGGTGTTATATTCCTTAATATTCATAGCCAACATTGAAGTTGATTAAACGAAAACTTATCTTACTCATAAACAAGACTCATTTTATTATTTCTCATTGCAATAAGTCATATACCTTGGATACAAAATTGTGATTTTAAAACACATAAATTATTTAATCAATTAATACAGAGAATCAACCCTCATTAAAAAGTCCATATCCGACAATTTAAATGACATTTCTGAACGATTCATAGAACTTCCTTTAGCAACCGAACAAAACTTATTCAAGAAATAACCTGAAATTTTTATATTTAAAGATTCTTGCTACAGATTTCCTGTAGTTACAAAGGTGGAGATTGGTATAACTAAAAATGGGGTATCTTGTACTTCAAATAACGACACTATTATTTCATACTCAAATAATTATGGTGAAGAAGAAATTGCTTTGACTGATTTAAAAACAAAAAAAATGGCTTGAGGGATGGTATACTGCTGATTGAAAAGGTATGTTTTCTAAAACTTGCCGCTTTAATGAGTAAATATGATAATGAAATTAAAAAATTGAAAGTGAGCTTATAAAAAGGTAAATGTATCTTTACACTTGAACTTTCAGCCGGAAATCTAGTCGGTCGATACTTTATACAAAAGTTAGTTTACAAGGAAATAAACTTATACAAGTGTGACAAAAATCACATAATTACATAATTCACAGCCTTATATTTGTTATAAGAAATATGAATAATTATGACTAAATCAATCAAAATATTAGGAACAGGATGTCAAAAATGTCAATCAATGACAAGTGTTGTTCAAGATGTAATTTCAGAAAATAACATTGATGCAACTATTGAAAAAATTGAGGATATAATGGAAATTATGAAGTTTAACGTAATGACAACACCAGCTTTGGTAATAGATGATGTTATTACAATAAAAGGTAGAGTTCCTTCAAAAGATGAAGTATTAGCTCTTTTAAAATAATTCAACACAACTATGAATTATCATATCAAAGCTTCATCCATTTCAAATCAAGATGCAGTTGTTAATATAAAGCAATCAAATATAGAATTTGGTAAGGCTCCAAAGACTGCTGAAATCTTACCAAATCCTGCTGAATTATTCTTGGGCTCTTTTGCTTCCTGCATATTGAAAAATGTTGAACGTTTTTCAGGTATGATGAAATTTACTTACACAAAAGCCACAATTGAAGTTAATGCGACACGTCTTGAAAATCCGCCAAGGATGGAAAATATCATTTACAATTTGACAATTTATAGTAACGATAAAAAATTGAATTCAGACTTACTTAAAAAGAATATTGAAAAGTTTGGTACAATCTACAATACTGTAAAATTGTCTTGTTCAATTTCTGGGAATATTAGCACGATTGAAAATGTTTGATTGGACACAAAATATAGCAGATTGGTTTGTCTATGATGCTCTGAATTTAAACAAAGGACAACATTTAGCAGAAGCTTTAAACTTCTTTATTTATGATACTACAAAGATTCTAATCTTACTTTTTGTCGTTATCTTTTTTATGGGAATCGTCAATAGTTACTTTCCCATAGACAAGGTTAAAAACTATTTATCAAGAAATAAATTATTCGGACTAGAATACCTTATGGCAAGTCTTTTTGGTGTGGTAACACCTTTTTGTTCTTGCTCATCTGTTCCGTTATTTATTGGATTTGTTAGAGGCGGTATTCCTTTAGGCGTAACCTTTTCTTTTTTAATTACTTCTCCTTTAGTCAATGAAGTGGCTATTGGTTTGTTTGTTGGATTATTCGGAATTAAAACAACTATTATTTATATTATTAGTGGTGTTTTATTAGGAACCATTTCAGGTGTTATTCTTCATAAATTAAAATTAGAACCTTATTTAACTCCTTGGGTCAAAGAGGTTCTGGCCACAGCACAGAGAGATCAAGATATCTTTATTGCTGAAAAACAAACTTTAAATCAGCGTTTACCAATAATTTGGAAAGAGGTAATTAATATCCTTAAAGGAATAATTCCTTATGTAATAGTAGGTATTGCTATTGGTGGATTGATGCATGGTTATATTCCTGATGGTTTTTTTGAAAAATATATGGACAAGGACAATCTATTCGCAGTTCCAATAGCAACTATTTTAGCTATACCAATGTATTCTAACGCTTCAGGTGTACTTCCTGTGGTTCAAGTATTGGCTGCAAAAGGAATTCCTTTAGGCACAGCAATAGCTTTTATGATGGGGGTTGTTGGCTTATCTTTACCTGAAGCAATGCTTCTAAAGAAAGTAATGACTTTAAAACTAATTGCTATCTTTTTTGGAATCGTTACGCTCTGCATCATAATTTCTGGTTACATATTTAATATAATTTTATAATTGAGTAAGACAGGTCTAATCAACTACAATCCTCTAGTTTGTTATAAAGGAGAATTAAATATGCAAATAAAAACCTTTCCCTATTATTTGCCTTCATGGAGGACCTGGCGGTTCAATTTATAAAAGCAATATAACTTCATTGTCGCAACTCTCAGATGATGGTTATGATATATATTTATATGACCAAATTGGCGGAGGCCATTCCGGTAGATTAGATAATATAAATGATTATACAGCTGATCGACACAAATCAGATCTTGAAGAAATTATCAAGAATATTGGAGCAACTAAAATTATATTAATTGGACAATCATGGGGTGCAATACTTGCGAATTTGTTCATTATTGAAAATTCAGAGAAAGTTAATCGTATGATATTAACTGGACCAGGTCCCATTCTTCCTATACGAAAAGAATTATCGAACATTTTCCCCCAGACAGTTTAAAATTAAAAGAGCCCAATTATTCTAATCGTCAAGGAAATGAAAAGGCATATAATTTACGAAGTATATTTATACTTAAGTGGGCAAAAGTATTCGGTAATAAATTGGCTTCAGATAAAGAAGCTGATGAGTTTGCCAATTATCTAAATTCTGAACTTAACAAATCAACTTTGGCTGATACTTCAAAAATACGAAAAACTGAAAGTGGAGCAAGTTTTTACGCACAAATAATGACAGTAAAAAGCTTTAAAGAGATTAAAAATCATCGCTTTAACATAAAAAAACTAACATTCCTACACTAATTATGAAGGGGCAATGTGATAACCAGAAATGGGGTTATACTCAAGAATATTTAAAATTATATCCAAATAGTGAACTGGTTGTAATACCCAATGCAGGTCATGCAATTTATATTGAACAGCCAATTCAATATATAAAAACAATAAAGAAGTTTTTAAAACAATAACCGGCCATATAAAACACCATCTAAAATACATGCTTGCTTATCTCCTATTTCAAAAGTAAGTGTATATTTACTGGTGAGTTTGCTGTCGAAAATCCAGTCAAGACATTTTATATAAACGTTTGGCAAAAACGTAACAAAACGTCATGTAAAGCTCTTAAAAAAAATCTAATTAATGTATATTACCGACCTATATAAAGGTGGAAGTTATGGAAGACAATAAAATGATAAATTATATTAAAGATGTATTAGAAAATAAGCCAACTGGCTGGTTGAATCTAACAACCCATCGACTAGATATTTATGATGAAAAATTGGCTAAAACTCAATTCTTAAAACAGTTTGAGACCTTATTTAATGCCAATAATTCGGAATCATCAGCACTAAGTGAATTACCCACTGCTTTCGACTATATTCGATTAGGTCATCCGTTATCCTGCCTACTAGAATGGTTAATTGCTAAATTAAATAATATAGAGCCAAATAATGTAATTAGTTTTTCGTCAAAGACAGTTCCTGTTTTGGCTATTCTTAGAAAAAATTTATTAGATAATAAAAACACCCAAATCCTTTATACTGGCGAATTACCAGATTCTTTTGATGCTGAAATTCTAAAGAAAATTTATGGTTATAAATTTGATTTGAAACAAATTAAGAAAGTAGAAAAAATTTCTGCGTTTAACGGGAGTACCGTATTCCTTTCGCAACAGGGTGATATTTGTAATTTCAATTTGAATCCAAATATTGACTTTTTTATCAATGTTCATGCACACCTTGGGAGTATTCTATTAGTAAATGGTGAACAAAATGAAAATTATATTTCGGAAATTCAGCACGTACGTAGAAGAGAAACCATTGCAATGACACCAGCCAATTCTCTTACTGCCTTAAATTCATTAGGAGAGCAATCTTCTTTTGATCATAAGAAAAGTAATGTTGAGGCAGATAAAACATCGGTATTAAATTCAATTAATGAAATCACCGGTACAAACACAAAAGCACTAGTTGCTTCAAGCGGACTATCTATTCAATATGCGATTTTAATGGGACTTGTTCACGATGCGCTAGAAAAGCATAAAGGAAAGGATATTAAAATTGTAGTACCTCCAAATTGTTATGGTGGAACAAATGACCAAGCAAGACGAGTTGCTGCTTGTATTGATAATGTTGAGGTGATGGATTTACCTGTTGATGGTGATAACGATATGGTTCAAAGTATTGATATCGTTTTAGCTAAAATTGCTGCAGAAAATGCTATCCCATATATTATCGCTGAAATTCCAACAAACCCTAGAGTTGAAGTTCCAGATTTGATACAATTAAGAAATGTTTTAAGTAAAGAACGTAAAACAAATGGTGGTGAAACTGCTATCGATCCGGTTTTTATTTTAGATCAAACATTTTGTCCTAATGTACACTTTTTAGGTGATGATGAAATACTCTCAACGGTTAGAACCATTTCATTTGCTAGTGGATCGAAATTTCCTAGTGGTGGGCAATGTACTGCTGGTTACTGTGTAGGAAATACAAAAACGGAAGCTTTGATGGAAAAAATAGAATTACATCTAAGACTTTGTGATAATGAAGCTACGAATCTTCAATATGAAATATTAGCAAAACAGTTGCCATCAATGAATCAGCGAATTCATGATGCGTATAAAAATACACGTGAATTTGTAAACTTTATTAACGCTACTTTACCAGCAGCGAAAATCAATTTTGTTTCAGAAGAATTGGCAGAAAAAGGGTTTACACCATCTGTGTTTTCATTAGATCTTCCTACTAAAGGGAATACTGATGAAGAAAGAGAAGCCTATAAAAGAGCGTTGAATTTGAAGTTAATCAATTTAATGATTACGGAAATTCCACACGAAAGTAAATACTGTGTGAGCTATGGACAATTAAAGGGCTGTTATTGGACTATCCCAGCAACATCTACTCAAGGAACTACTAAAGAAGGTGACAAAGATTATATTGCCCGTGTAGCACTTTCTCCTAACATTGATCTTGAACTTCATAAAAAAGTATTTTTAGACTTTGTTAAAAATATTTAACTAAGTCGGAAGCACTTAATAAACCATATGCAAACACTTTATGTTTCATACTGTATATACTAAAAAGAGGTAAAAAGATTTGTAATTATTAATAATAATATTGATAGATCCATAAAAATATGAAACGATTACAGAGAAAAATTTATTATAAGCTTTCACCTAATTTACGACTCCTTGTACGTAAAGCTTTCTTTTTTCCTATCGATATTTGGAAAACAATAACAGGTCAGCGTCATAAGTATGAACCTTCGAAAGGTGATATTTACATCGGCTCAGGTGATTTTATAGCTCAAGGAATTCATCAACTAGAATTGCTAAAAGAATACGTTCATTTAAAACCTGTAGACACTGTACTTGATGTAGGAAGTGGCATTGGTAGAACAGCTGTTGCATTAACAGAATACCTAACAACTGAAGGAAGATATGAAGGATTTGATGTGGTAGAAAAAGGTGTGAAATGGTGTAATAAAAAAATTAAAAAAACCTTTCCTAACTTCAATTTCATTTATATTCCCTTAAACAATGACCTTTATAATAACAGTAAAGGAGATGCACAGAATTTTAAATTTCCATACCCTGATAATTCATTCGATAAAGTTTTTCTCTTTTCAGTGTTTACACATATGCCTGTGATAGAAATAGCACACTATCTTAGTGAAATAAAGCGAGTTTTAAAACCTGGAGGCCTCTGTTTTTCAACCTTTTTCACCTATACTACTCAAAGTGAAAAGGTGATTTCTAATAATAAAAAATTCTCTTTTCCAATAAACAAAGGTGATTATAGGCTAATGAGTAACGAAGTAAAGTCTGCCAATATTGCGTTGAAAGAAGATTTTCTGGATGAAATTATAGTGCAAGCTAAATTAGAGAAGTTAAAAACGATAGAAGGATCTTGGAAAGAAAGTGTATTAAATAACCATAGTAACGATTTTCAAGATATATATATTCTTAAAGCCTAAAAGAATGAAAGAAACACACAACAACATATAAAATGCCTGTTTAAGCACGGGGTTAAACCCGAAAGTAAGTGTATATTTACTCGTCGATTTTCTGCTGAAAATTTTAGCAATCGACACTTTACATAACCGTTACCATCAATTAAAAACACCTTTTAAAGAGTATCTTTAATTGATGTTTAAATTCTTAAAATATGGATGATTCATTAAATATTTGTTTGCCTTGTGGGCTCTGTTGTGACGGAACCTTGATTGGTCATGTACAGCTCGATATTGAAGAGTTACCTGTATTAAAAGAATTAATGGATATAGAAGATGAAAATGGGAATGGTTTTTTTCTTCAACCTTGTAACAACTATTGTGAGGGCTGTAATATTTATTCTAAAAGGCCGAAACAATGTGCTAGTTTTAACTGTGGACTTTTAAAATCCATTGAACAAAAGGATTTGGATTTTGATTCAGCTCTTGAAACGATCAATGCAGTTAAACAAAAAAAAGAAATAATAGAAAAAAAGATAGTACTACTAAAAATTGAACTGACATCTAAATCATTTTACTTTAAAATAGTAGAATTAAAAAAAATATTAAAGAAAAAAACACCTGAATCATCATTAACGCAAAGCCATATAGAGTTGCTTTCAGACATCGAGCAAATCGATAATTTGCTGACAACAAAATTTGACATCTCTTCATATTAAAGTTCGAAAAGTATCCTACTATACCTTTCTTAATAAAAATTGGTAACAAGTAAAAAACTACTTTAACTCATTTTCAACTACATTAACTCCCCAGTCTGCAATAGACTGTACTAGTGGAACTAATGTTATTCCAAAATTTGTTAAGGAATATTCTACTTTTAGAGGTGGTTTTGAAGTATAAACCTTTCTTTCTATTATTCCATCATTTTCTAATGTTTTCAACTGTAAACTTAAGGTACGCTCAGTAACAGTTGGCATTTTCTTTCTTAATTCATTATATCGTAACGTTTTCCCTATCAAATGAAACAAGATTACTGTCTTCCATTTTCCACCAATGACACCCATTGTTAAACTTGCGCAGCAAGGGTATTCTTTTCCTCTAAATTTATACATAATTAAATTAAAAAGTTAAACTATCCTTTTTGACCGTTATTGCAAATATATAATACTATACTTATTTTTGCAACTATAATTAATATAGTATAAATTAAGTATGAACACACCAAATATTTCAAAAAAAGACATTATTAATGCTTTTCAGTTTAGGCACGCAACCAAAGAATTTGATAAAACTAAAAAATTATCAGAAGATGAAATCAATTTTATTTTACAAACTGCAAATTTATCTCCAAGTTCATTTGGGTTCGAACCATGGCACTTTATTGTGGTTCAAAAACAAGAATTACGTGAACTATTAAAACCCGTAGCTTGGGGAGCTCCATTAAAACTAGATACGGCGAGTCATTTTATTTTAGGTTTGAGTATGAAAGCCCCCATGATAAAATGGGATTCTGACTATATTATGAATATGATGAAAGATGTAAAACAACTCCCAGAAGATGTAGTTGAAATGTATTCAAAATTTTACAGAGAATTTCAAGAGCGTGATTTTAATTTGGATACAGATAAAAAATTATTTGACTGGGCTTCAAAACAAACATATATCGCATTAGGTAATATGATGACTGCAGCAGCTTTATCAGGAATAGACAGCTGTCCAATTGAAGGATTCCATCAAGAAAAGACAGAGTCTTTATTACGTGAAAAATTTAAAATTGATACTACAAAATATGGTTTATCATATATGTTAGCTCTTGGTTTTAGAAAAGAAGAACCATCACATCAAAAATCAAGAAGACAATTTAAAGACATTGTAACTTGGATATAAAATTATGGACTTTATAAATTGAGCCAAAACAAATTATAATATATAGTATTGATATTTAGTAAGGTTATGGTAATATTCACATAACCTTACTAATAACAATCACATTTTAATACCATAGTTGATTAATGGCTTTTATTTAAAAAAGTGTATATAAGATTTCTTTAAATTTAAATTAGCTTTTTGAGGGAATTCAGCATGAACAATTAATGCATTCTCATGATGTTGTTCTAAGTTATTTAATACTTTTCTGTTTAATAATAAAACAGTAGAGTGTCCATGATGATCCAATTTATCTAATATTGTTTTACCATTAAACTCACAAACCCAATGAGTTTCAGACATGTTTTCTTCATAAAAAACTTCTATCGTTGGCACCTGATAATAACTGTGCTCACCTATTCCTTTAAGATCAAACACTAAACGAAGTAATCCACTTTCTAAACTATTACTCTCATTATTAATACCTAATTCAGAAAAAGATAATTTCCCAATATTTAGTTCGTTTAAATTTACTTTAATTTCACCTTGGTTCAACTCTACATTACTCATGTTTATTTATTTTTATTGTTTACTCAAAGTTAAGTAACAAATACAATTAATATTATGATATTTATCAGAGTAATAAAGAAGATAAGTTAATTATAGAATAAAAAAAACACTGAGTTTCTAAATATTAATCGTAATATTGCAATGTAATAATATACTTAAATGGGAGTAACTAAAACAGAAAAATTTACCAAACAGCAAAATCAGATTGCTTTATTCGCTAAAGTATTTGGGCACCCAGCAAGAGTTTCTATTTTACAATATTTGTTTAAAATTGACAGTTGTGTATGTGGGGATTTAGTGACTAAAATAGGACTTGCTCAGCCAACAATATCACAGCATTTAAAAGAACTAAAACAATTAGGTTTAATTAAAGGAAATATTGAAGGAACAAGTGTCTGTTATTGTATTGATAAAGAAAATTGGATTAAAATGAAATCTGTCATGTCTGATTTTATTAATCAAGATATGTTACAAAAAACTAAATGTTGTTAATAAACTAAAATATTCGTAATGAAATTATCAGAAATAAAATTGATATTGAAAAAGTCACAAACAATAGGTTTCAAATTACCCAATGGTGAATTAATTCCTAATCATTTTCACGTTACAGAAGTTGGTAAAATCACAAAACACTTTATTGATTGCGGAGGAACTGTTCGTAATGAAGAAGTTGTAAACTTTCAACTTTGGAATGCAAATGACTATGATCACAGGTTACACCCAGATAAATTATTGAAAATTATTGAGCTGTCAGAAAAAACTTTAGGAATTGGTGATTTAGAAATAGAAGTGGAATACCAAGCTGACACAATTGGAAAATTCGGATTAAATTTTGATGGAATAAACTTTTTGTTAACTACAAAATTAACTGATTGCTTGGCTAAAGATGAATGTGGTATACCGGTAGAAAAGCCAAAAGTAAAATTATCTGAAATTAAAACTGCAACTTCATGTGCCCCTGGTAGCGGATGCTGCTAAATCAAAACTATCCTAAAATAAATATAATGCCTTTATATAAAAAAATTGATCATACAATTGCTATTTTAAATGTTGAGCGTATTTTAAGTGATCGTAAAGATACTCTACAACCATTAATTGATTTTATTCAAAACAAAATTAATGCAAATCAAGAAATACGAATCAATTTTATTTGTACACATAATTCTAGAAGAAGTCATTTATCACAAGTTTGGGCACAAACAATGGCGTACTATTTTAATATAAAGAATATTTTTTGTTATTCTAGTGGAACAGAAACTACTGCACTTTTTCCTATGGTTTCAGAAACTTTAAAAAATTCGGGCTTTGAAATAAATACAATTTCAGATGGAAACAATCCTATTTACAATATTAAATATGGAGAAAACGAGCACCCTATTATTGGTTTTTCTAAAAAACTAGATACTAAATTTAATCCAAAATCTGAATTTGCAGCTATTATGACCTGTTCGCAAGCAGATGGCGCTTGTCCTTTTATTGCAGGTGCAGAAAAACGAATTCCAATTACTTTTGAAGACCCTAAAGCATTTGACAATACTCCACAAATGGCAGAGAAATATAATGAAAGAAGTTTGCAAATAGCAACTGAATTATTTTACGTTTTCTCGCAAATTAAACACTAGGTGTATTTTTAAAAAACAAACATCCCTATAGAAGTTTAATCATTTTCCGATACAGAAAGTAACTATCACCGTATTCATTGACTTCACAGACTTCGAGGTGCAAATAGGGTGTAATACTTTAGTTTCTTTTGGTTGATTTAATAATCTATATTATTAATTAAAATTAATTTGATAAGAAGTACTTCGTCCTTTACCAAGTAGCTTTAAAATTCCTTTTTCTAATAAATTTTGTAAATCACGTGTAGCGGTTGCTTTAGAAGTTTTAGTAATACTAATATACTTTTTAGCAGTAATACCGCCTTCAAACCCATCAACACCTTCTTCTAACATTCTTTTGATTACTTTTAGCTGTCTATCATTAAGTTTAGATTTAAACTTATCGAAAAGGTTCGTTTTTTTAAGAGTAAAATCAATAATAGTTTCAGAAAAATCTAATGCATTTAGAATTACATCAATAAAATAATGCAGCCATGGAGTTATATCATTACTCTTTTGTCCTTTTTCTAAAGCTTCATAGTATTGTTTTTTTTCTTTTTCGATACTACTAGAAAGACTAATTAATAAAGGGCTATTTATAGTTTGTAGCAGCGCTTTTTCAGCAATAGCTCTTCCAATCCTACCATTACCATCTTCAAAAGGGTGAATACTTTCAAAATATAAATGCGCTGTTGCAGCTCTAATTGCTGCATGTTTTATCGTTATTTTTCCTTTAGGAGAAGAATCATTAAACCAAGTTATAAATTGATCCATTTCTTTTGGTACATTTATAGAAGCAGGTGCTTCAAAATGAATTATTTCTTTCCCCATAGCTCCAGAAATTACCTGCATAGGTTCTTGATGTGTTCGCCAAGCACCAACTTTGATACTTTTCTCGTGTTGTAATAACTGATTATGCCAATTAAATATAATTTCTTTAGTAAGACTATCATCAAAAGTATTTTGAACATTAGTTACTAATTCCCCAATTCCTTTTGCTTTAAGATCTTTTACACTCTCATGTGAAGCATTTATATTAAGATTGTTCCTCACCGAAGACATCACATCTTTTCTGCTCAAATACTCACCTTCAATTTCTGAAGTTTTAATAGCTTCAGTTACCAGAAAATTAATTGAAGTTTGTGTATGAGATATTTTAGATAAACCTTTTGTAATCCCTTGTATTCTACCTGTTTTTTCAGCAAATAGATATAATTTATCCTCTAATTCCTCTATGTGATAAGAAAATTTTGTCCAATCTTTTTGTTGCCAGTTATATTTCATGAGCCGATTAAATAAATTATTCGGCTCAAATATAACTAAAATATGAGTTGATTTCAAGTTTTAATCGACTCATATGATAATTCAGCAACAATAATGAATATATAAATACCTTAAGTTAAATCCTAATAGTCTTCAAAATCTTCTTTTATTGGCTTTAAAAACTGAAACATAAGTAAAAATATTATACCCATGACTTCACACATTTTTAGACACAAATAAGACTAATCACTTTTCTTGTTGATTAATATTTAAAAAGCTTAACGAAATGAAACAAACAAAGATTTAAGGTAAGGAGTTCTTAAGACTTAACGAGAATTTTGTGTAGTTGAATGAGGTAAGCTTTTTAAATATTATCACGGTATTTAGGTTACGTAACTAGAAGTATAACGTAAGTTTTGAAGAGAATAACATTAACCTAGTTTTACTCAAAGACTTATTAGTTTATATATTGAGGGAAAGAGGGTATTAACAAATAAGCTTAAGCCCCAAAAATCTAACTCATTGAACAATGTTTCTTATTTATATAAATTCCTTAAAAATGTTTTTTTTTCAAAAAAAAATAAATAAGATAGTTGTAGATTTACTTTCAAATAATAATATATATAAACAATGTTTTTTATATATGAAATTCAAGATATAAACACAATTGTGTTTATATTACCGTTGTAAGCAAGCGAAAAATAATCGTGCATAAATAAAAAAATGGCAAGAATTCCAATTGAAATAGAGAAAATTAAAAAAGTATCTCGGAATAGAGATAATGTTATAAATGAAAGTACCGAATATCTAATTTCTGTAACAGAAAAGGGACATAATTGGAAAAAAACTATCTTTTGTGATTTAAAAGAATTAACGAGATTAAGAGATGAAATAACCGAATTAATTGAAACAACGACAACTGCTGAAAAGTTAAACATATCCAACGAGAAAGCAGGTATACTTGACAAGCATTATTCTGAAGATAAACTTTGCGGAAATTGCAAATATAAATTATCCTATGCCTGTTTGACTTGTGTTTTTGAATTACAAAGTCCACTTGAAAGGAAACTATTTCTCGCACTAAAACAAGAACATGTTAAGTTTCAATCTCAATATCCATTAAATTGGAAAGGTGAAAACATATCTATAGAAGGAAAAACATATAACAACCCGAAAAACAACTTTAAAGAAGTTCTTACTGTTGCGGATTTTTATATCGAAAAAAGAGATGTGAAATTGTGTATTTACACAGATGGACATACTTATCACGAAAGAACTGAAGAACAAGCGCAAAGAGACAAACGAATTGACAGAAAACTTCAAGAATTAGGATTTCAAGTTTTAAGATACACAGGAAAAGACGTTAATGAAAATACTGATATAATTGTGACTGAAATTAAAAAGTGGATAGAAAAGCCATCTTACAACAACACCTATAAATAATACGGGGTTCAGGCTGTAATTTCTGTAGTTTGTGTATATTTAGTTGGTCGCCAAAACTTTTAATATTTGAGTTTTAAACCGACAAAAATTAAAACAAATTTAAAGGCTTTGTCTTGTGTCGATACGAAAATCCGCGGATTTTCTGCACCGTACTATTCATAGCTAAACGTTACCCACAAGTTAAAAAAAATGAAAAAACACAAAAACACATCTGAATTAAAAGAGTTCGTTCTTGACAAAGATTTATCTGATAAAAACTCCAATATTTTCTTTTACGCAAAAATTGAACTATCAACCGCTGAAAACTTTGCTAAAATTGAAAAGAAAGTTATGATAAGGTTTGATGGATTTAAAAGTTCTGGAAAATTAACAATTTTAGATAGCGAACTTAATCCGTATGAATTTCCTGAAGATTTTGAGGCTAACTGGCAAACTTTTGAATATGTAAATAACCAATATTTAAATATTACTGGAACTCATCCAAAAAAAGAAATTGGTGATTATACAGTAGAAATAACACCAATCACATAATATGAAATATCAAATTGATCAGAGAGTTTTTAATAATCTAACTGGAAAAAAATGTATGGTTATAGGAACAAAAGAGAGTCCATATAAACCAAAAATTCACCCTATGCACAAGAAAGAAATATACCCAGAAGAAGGCTATGATTACTTACTTTTTATTGAAAAGTCGGATAATGGAGAAACTATTGATTATTTGGGAACTATGAGCGCCAATGAAAATCACTTAAGCCCTATAGGATAAAATCTGTGGGTAACAACGTGTATAAAACATAGCTAATAAGTGAAAAACCCATAGGTTCTCCCCTATTTACAAAGACCGCTAAATATAAAATTTGGATTTTAAACGAAAGATAAAAGCAAAATATTTATATTTAGCTAAGTAATAAACCGAAATGTAATGCCTATCCCTAGCCTAAGTTTCTTATACTAAACGTTACCCAACATTAAAAAAATGACTACCTGAAAAAAATGATAAATGAAATAACTATATATTTTGACTCTCCAAAAGATTTTACACCCGAAAACATAAGACCTCTTAATGGTATAGCTGGCTTATATTTTATTTTTAGTAAATCTATAGATATTAACTATCCCTTTGACATTTCTAAACTCTTATACATAGGTATGAGTGAAAAAAAAACTAATAGTATAGGAAGACGACTTATAGGACATTATGATGGCAAATCTAAAAATGCTGGACTATCTAATTATAGAAAAAAAGAACCATTACTTTTCACCTATATTAATTTCGAAATGTTAAGAAGTGTTTGGGAGTACAAAATTGAAGATTTAGAAAGTTATTTTCTGCTTGATTTTGTAGATAAATATGGTGTCTATCCTATATGTAACAATAAGACTAGTTCTGAGATTCTAAAAAATGAATTAATCACCAGTTTCCGAATTAACTGGGAATATTTTAAATAAAAACAATGAGCAAAGAAGTAAAATCAGGTCAGGAAATATTGGATGATTTTTTTGAGACTATTGAGTCTATAGAAGGTGTAGATTCAAAAATATCGGAAATGATATCAAATCTATATAAAGAAGGTACGCTAACTGAGGCTAAAATAAAAAACGAATTGCAACAACTACGAATTCAAGAACAGAATGAAAATAAAGCAAATTGACATAAAAGGATTGCGTGGGATAAAGGAATCTCTATCATTAGAATTGAATGGAAAATCTGTTGTTCTTTATGGAGATAATGGAATGGGTAAAAGCAGCATCTCTGATTCTATTGAGTGGTTTTACACAAATAAAGTAGCACACCTTTCAGGGACTGAAATTGATTTAAAAGATGCTTTAAGAAATGCTTCTTTAGAAGAAGATTTTGTATCTGAAGTAGCATTGAAATTTCTTAAAAAAAGTGACTTTGACACAGGGAAAACACTTTTTACAAAAAGAGGAAAGATAGAACAAGATTATACTGTAAAATCAGATGAGATACGTGACTATTTAGTGAAGTCTAAGGAGGAGAATTTATTACTACGCTATAAAAGTTTAAATGACTTTGTGGATATTACTAAAGGCGACAAACTCAAATATCTATCAGATATAATTGGATTTTCGGAAGTTACTAAAAAGAAAGAAGTCCTCAGAAAGGCTTTCAATTCAATAAAAACAGAAATAAAGAATCAAAATTTTGAAGGCCAAATTAATGGGCAGAAAGCCATACTTATTGATAAAATTGGTGCAGCAGTAAGTTTGGATAAAGACTTTTTTGAAATAATTAAAAATAAAATAGCTCCGTTAAAATTAAAAATGGATATCAAGAGTATTGAGGATATCAATGCACTATTAAAACACCTTAAATCTGCAACCAATGAAAAGCTGATTAAAGAAAACACCTTTTTAGAAAAAATTCAAACAGCCTTATTAGTACTTCAAAGTGAGGTCGTAATAATAAATACTCATTTCGACACGTATTACGATGAATTCCAAAAAATCGCAGCTGATGTAGAAGGAATAATCAAAATTTATATTGGTGATCTTTTAAAATTTGGAGATAAAGTAATTAAAAAGTTCCATAAAGATGAGAGTTGTCCATTATGCTTGCAGCCTAAAAGCAAAGACGACTTAAGGACAGAGATAGCAGAACGTTTAAAAGAGATTGAGCAAGCTGAAAAAAAGTTAAAAGCTTTTCAGAAAGCTCTAGAATTGATAAAAAGTATAAGCACTGAAAGAATAAAAAGAGTTGACTTACTTTTATCAGAGCCTCTTTTAAAACTTCCAGAAAACGAACAATTAAAAAATGAATTAGATTCTATAAAAGGAAAACTAAAACTTATGGAGACAGCAAGTTTAGTAAAACCTTCTTCAGGAGATAAAATTCAAGATTCTAAAAGCATTACATTTAATATTTCCGACTTTCTTTTTTTAGATAGTCTAGCAGTAAGAATTAAGAAATTAAAAGAGACTATAAAAAAAGATAATATAACCGAAATTTATGCAAATATTTCGGCCTCTAAAGATGCTTTTCTTAAAATTAAAACTTTAGAAAAAGAGAGAAAGATACTTGAAAAGCAGAGCTCATCATTATCTATAATTTATAATGAGTTTATAAAAGTTCAAAAAGAAGGCTTAGAAAATTTTATCGACTCTTTCTCTTCTAAAATAAATGAATACTACCAATATATGAATCCTGATGAACCATTTCAGGAAATTAAGATTGTCACAATGGGAGAAGAAGACGAACTTAATGGAATAACTATAGAATATAAATATAATGGAGCTTGGGTTTCGCCTCCTCAAAAATATTTTAGTGAATCACATCTTAATTGCTTTGGTATTTCATTCTTTCTTGCTTCAGTAGATGCATTTAACGATATAAACGAGTTCATTGTTTTAGATGATGTAATATCAAGTTTTGACTCTAATCATAGAAAACGATTTGCTCAGTTATTATTTGAAAAGTTTTCTGAGAGACAAATCATTCTACTCACACACGAAGAGGAATGGTTTAGGAATTTTGTTAAACCACTTGCAAAGAAAAAAAATTGGTTAGTAAATGAAATAAAATGGACAGAAGCAAAAGGAACACATTTTGAAGAATCGCAAGGTGACATTAAATCTAGGATTGAGAAAAAACTATTAGAATCTGTGATTGATGGATTGGGTAATCCTATCAGAAAGTATCTAGAGTCAATATTAAAAGAGATTTGTATGAACCTTGATGTTAAGGTAAGTTTTAGACTAAACGAAATTAATGAGAAAAGAATGCCAGACGAATTAATTAATGAGTTAAAATCAAGAATTAAGTCTAAAAGCAAAGATTTAAAAGAGCATTATCCAACTATTGAAAGAGTTGCTAACTCGTCAATTTTAGGGAATTTACTTTCTCACGACAATCCGTTTAATCCTAAAATTGGAGACCTTAAATCTTTTTGGGCAGATATTCAGGAAATGGAACATATATTCTATTGTCAAGAAGAAGGTTGTAGAAAGCCCGCAGTTTCATTTAGAAATATTGACACTGTTACAAAAGAAATAAGATGTGGTGGATGTGGAAAGACAAAATACGATTGGAAATAAAAAACGTTGGGCAACAATGTATAAAATAATAAGGGTTAAGTGCCAAAACCAAAGTTGGTGCATATTAACAAAGTTCGACAAATTTTCAATTTGACGGATAAAAGAAAAATAACGGTAAAATTGTAAATTTGGCTAAGTGCTAAACTGAAAGTAAGTGTATTTTTAATCCCTTACTATTCTTATACTAACCGTTAGCAACAATTAAAATTATGGCACGACAGGGACGTGAACTTGAATTAATAATCGAAAAGATTGAGAGCTCTTCACTTCCAGAAGGTGCATTAATAAAATCACCTGGATTTATAGAGGATAAAATCACTGGACAGCAAAGAGAGGTTGATGTTTTGGTTGAATATGAATTAGGGACAGTGCAAATTATGGTAATTATTGAGTGTAGAGATAGGAAATCATCGCAAGACACTCAATGGATAGAACAAATTGCGACAAAAGTAAATGATTTAAACGCGAACAAGGTAATCGCCGTTTCATCTAGTAAATTTACAGGACCTGCTTTAAAGAAAGCTATTCATTATGGAATAGAAACTAGGTTATTAGAAGAAGTAAATGCTAATGTTATTGGAGATTGGTGGAAAGTAGAACACCTCCAAGTAGCAAGGACATCCTATCTTATTAAATCATCTCAAATCATCTGTGAAAAGCCTAAAATGGTAGTTGACAAACTCAAAGGTAAAAAAGTGAATGATAAATTCATTAACCGCACTATAGATGATGAAGTTTCTAGTCTAAATGATATTCTAGCGGGTAATATCAATAAAATTGAACCATTAAATTCACTTGTACCTAATGGTCCTTCTCTCACCATCCAACTAAATTTGAATTTTTCAAATTCTGACGATTGTTACCTTCTAAAATCAAGCAATAGAGAGTCAAAAATATCTCAAATAAATATGGCTGTGGAATTCAAATTAATTCATGAGCAAAAACCTATAAGCCGAGTAAAAAATTATCGTGACGAAAATAAAGTTATTTCTGAGGTAATTGAATTTGACGATATTTCAGTAGGAGAAAATGATGTGTTACAATTTATAAGAAATACTGATGGCTCACTTTCACTCTCGGCTAGAAAGAAATAAAGTCGCTAACAATACCTATAAATAAATACGGGTTTAATGTATAAATTTGAAAGCTTGTGTATACTTACAAGCAACGTCAAATCTTTTAATTTACTCACCTCCTTTTTATTTAATTTAAAGGTGTTCATTATTTAAAAATTGGCTTTTATAAAATGACAAAATTAAAAACAGCCTTACGGTTTATCATAAGGCTGTTTGTTCATTACATGTAAAAGATTATTTTTTTGTTCTATTAGGATTTAACTGTTTTCCTTTATTTCCTTGATTTTTATCATAGGTTTTATTGGTTCCTGGGTTACCTTTGTTGGGGTTTTTAATGTCTGCATTGTGATTTGATTCTTTTTTCATAATTTAAAATTTTATAGTTAATTGTATTCATATATAATTACCTATCTCTTAGGCAATATGCTGTTTTCTGGTCATTGCTTTGCTTGAATTAGACCAATCATAAAATCCATTCCTATCAATAAATTTAGATTTATCAATATTTATTTGACTAAGTGCTTTATTTAATCCTATTTGTAAAATGTCGTCACTATAGGTATATGATTCGGTGGTATTGTCATATAATTTCCCTTCAGGACTTATCATTAAATAACTACCTTTGATTAGCTGTATAGGCTCTATAGCATTTTTAAATTGAGTAATTGCTTTGGAATTGTTTTGAAGAAAGCTATTAAACTGATGTTTAGAAATGTCAAATTCCGTTTGATGTTCGGTATTTTGGCCATTCACTTTAAGTGCTTGTAATATTTTCCAACGATCAGGTTTCGCGTTGATAATAAATGAGTGTAAGTTTTCTTCCCAGTTGTATTTAGAAACTACTGTATTTATCTTTACTCTTATATTTTGTTTTTTCAATTTCGGAATTAATTCGACAAAATAAGATTCTGATACAGTAGCTTTACCATTTAAGGCTCTACCTGATTTTAAATTTGTAGCATCATTAACAGAATCTATACTAAGAGCAACCCAATCTAAATATGGAGCTAATTGATTTAGTAACTCCTCTTGAGCTAATTTTGCTCCATTAGTGACAATTGTAGTTATTAAACCTAACTCTTTTGCATATTGAACTAGAGCAGGTAATTCTTTAACGAGCGTTGGTTCACCTCCAGCAAAGGTTATTTTTTCAAAACCATTTTTTGCAACTTCTGCTATTATTTTTTTGGACTTTTCAGCATCATGCTTTACAACTCCTAAATCATTAAATGTAGCAAAACAAAACTTGCATTGCATATTGCAAGCTTTGGTTAGATGATAATTAATACTCGGTATAATGGGTTTCATATTCACTTGATTTATATCAAATGAACAAATAATCTAAACTTCAAATTACCAGATGTAATGAATAGAGTATTTTATGTAATCAACCTTAGAAAGTATGTAATTATTTAAAATGTGGTTTGAAATTAAAAAACAATTCCTTGTGTGAATCACTCAAAGTCAATTCCTTAATAGTATTATTATGGTTTACTCCAATGAGGTCTGATTGAATCAATTTAGTAACATGGTTTAAGTTAACTATGTTATTCTTATTCACCTTAAGAAAATCGTTAGAAAGTTTTGAAGAGAGGTCATCGAATTTAATGTTCTTTGCAAGGATTTTATTTCCCTTTGTTAAGTGAATAATCTTATCTCTTTTATCTTTCTCAGATGATTCAAAATATACAATATCTGTATAATTTATCTCCTCTTTTTTTGAATCTTGTGTTTTAACAACCAATACATTTGCTTTCTTTTTTTCATGAATTAAAAGCACTTTATCAATAGACTGTTTTAAACGGTATTGACGTATTGGTTTTGGGACGAAATCCACTGCATTTATATCAAAAGCTTGATACGCTTGTTCCTTATGTCCTGAAACAAAAATAACATACTTGTTTTTTAATTTTTGAGCAACTTCTATTCCAGATATTGGCATATCCATATCAAGGAAAATTATATCTGAATCAAGTTTATCTAATTGAACTAAAAACTTATCTGGATCTAAAAAAGCTCTTTCAATAGTCAATAAATTCAACTCTTCAATATGACTTCTAAGAGCACTTAAACAAGACTCATCATCATCTACTAAAACGCATAAAGGTTTATTCATTGTTTAGTGTTATTTTCATGTTAGCAGTAAACTCATCATTTTCATTTTTATAATCTAGCGCATGACTATTTTTATACAATAGTTTTAATCGCTCAGAAAAAGAACTGTTACCAATACCTCCTTTAAGATTACTCTTTTTAGGAGCAATTTTATTTCTAACAGAGTAAATTAATTCATTTTCATTAAGTGTTTCTATATTTATATATATAAATGCATCATCAGATTCTAGATCACCATGTTTAAAAGCGTTCTCTATAAAATGAGCAAATATTAATGGGGCTATAGTTTTATTAGCAGACCATCCATTCAATAAATTATCATCTATGGAAACCCGAACATTTACAATAGGCTTTAACCTAAGTCGATATAATTTAAGATATTCTTGCGCAAAATTAATTTCTTGTTCCAATGAAACGAATTGATTTTTTGCATCATAAAGCATATAGTCAAAAATGCCCGATAAACTATTTACAGAATCTAAGGTGCTTTTCGCCAAATGTTCTATTGTATTTAATGTATTTCTAAAGGAGTGCGGGTTTAAAGCAAAACGTAGGTTTTCAATTTTTTTCTGCTCTAAATCTTTAGCAACAACTTTTTCCTTTTCAATCGCTAAGTCTCTTTCTTTAGTAGATTTTTTAGCAAGTTCATCTAAAGTAATGTTCTTCTTTTTTAACCTAAAAACATAAATTATTAAAATTATTGTTATTATCAGTAATACTAGTGCTATTAATTCCCCCATGCTTTTATTATACGTTTCGTTTATTTTTATTAAAATTGAATTCTATCCTCTAATATTTCAATCAATTCTTTTTGATAGTATTTAAACCGATCAGGAATGTTAAGTACTGTTATCTTATGACGGTATTTACGCTCCGTATGCTCGTTAATTGCTTTTTTATGACGCTGTTCCATTACATACACTATGTCTGCCCATATTAAATGGTCCTCCGTAATAAAGTTAGTCCCTTCTTTATTACATATCTTCTGATTGGTCCCTACTGAATCAAATTGATAATTGGTATATTTTGAAGCAAAATGATCTTCTGCAGTTTTGGAACGCTGCTTATTAGCTGAACAGACAAATAGGATGTTTTTCATTTACTTATATATTAATCCATTCGTTAAAAGAAATCATCTCCATCAATGCCTATATATTTTTCTTCAAGATTATCTGCTACTTGAATTACATTTTTAATTTCTCTTATTTGATTATCTAACGAAGACTTTATCTCTATAGTTTTTTGAACTAACAAATGGTCTTTACTTTCTAGTAAAACCAACGATTTTTCTGCTAGAAAATTTCTTATTTCATCCCTAAGATGTCTAGACCTCAACTCTGAATTACGGCAAATAATTGATTCTATAGAATATAAAATTGAATCAAAATCATCTCCTTTTATTAAACTTATTTGTAATGGAGCTCTTCTACCATCCAAGTCTACTTTAGCACTTATTGTAAATCTTTCATTATCTATAATAGGAAGTTGGTTTTCAAAATGAATAAAGTTGTTTTTTACAGCTACTAGAGTACTATTTAAAATCAGTGTTAGATCTTCTTTTTTATGACCAACATTATTTATAACCTTTATATCTGATTTATTTCTTTCTGCAATCCCCTCAAAAGCTTCAACATCGTATTTAGATGATAATAACTCTTTAATTTGAACAGGGATTTCTTTAACTATTTCATCAATTGAAGCTTTCGTATCTCTTTCCCTAATTACAGAAATATCATAAAATGTCTCTACAAAATTATTCATTTTATTAAAGACTTTTGCTACTTGATTGACTTCTAATGTATCTGCTAAATAAGGGTAAAAAACTTGCAAAGCATTATCGAAATTACGTTCCCCTTCTTTTTTTAATTGAAAATAACAACTTGAGTTTATTCTATCAATACGTCCGGTTCTTTGTTCCATATCAGATGGATTCCATGCAATACCATAATGATAAACATCTTTACAATATAAATGTAAATCTTCCCCTTCTTTAAGAATATCAGTAGTAATTAATACATAAGGAAACCCAGGCATTCTAAATTGTGTGGCTACTCTACTTACATCTCTTTTATGAGAACCACTAACACCTGCAATCGGATGCTGGCCATAGAGTGCTCTTTTAATTCTATCTCGATTTGAAAAATTAGTAGCAATTATTTTATCGAAATCAATTAACACTTGTTTTAATTCTGTTATTACTTCTGGAAATTCCTTTTCAAGGATTTCAATCAACTTAACCTCAAACTTATCTTTATCTAAACATTCTGCAATATATGCTGGAAGCAATCCAGATCCGTTTCTAAAAACACCTTGAATTATTTCATTTAAAGCATTTAAGTCTTCCCAAAAATCAAACCCTTTTGAAGGTGTATTCCATTTACTTAATGCCCAAGAATTAAATTCGGGTTTCAAAGGGCCTTCAACTAAATGATTAAAAAATGTTTTCTTTTTAAAGTGTGAATCAACACTATCATAGGTGTTTAGTCTATTCTCTTTTATTTTAGCTCCAAGAAGCACTTCATTAATCACATACATTCTTTTGGCTTCTGTTCTTTCTTTATCAGTAAATTCAACTGCTGATAATTTTGAAGCGTCAAATTCAAGATTTATAAGAAGATCTTTCAAATGGTACACATTAAATTGGTACCAATCTTTTGTTGCAACACGTTTTCTGAAGTTAAAACCTTCCTGGTATCGCTTAGAACTAAAATATGATGAAAAGAAATATCCAAACGAATCTTCAACCTCCTCTAATTCCAGATCATCTTCATCAGAATTTGTAGATTTTAATTTTATGTGTGAATCTAATAAAACCTTAGACAATTGTCTTAACTCAGATTTAATTACTCTTAATTTTATATGCTTTTTAACCTGTTCTCTAAAAGAAAAAAGTTCGCTTGAATCTTCTTCAGAATTATAGATTGCTATTATATAATCATTAATTAGTTGTGACACATTAATGCCCTCATTTATAATTAGAACATCATAATCACTTTTATAATACTCATAAATTTTTGCACTTAAATGACTTAAAACATTTTCAATTTCTGAAATTTGATGCCGTTCTTCAAAAGCTATTTTTAATTGCTTTAAGCGAGCTGTATTATTTAAGAACTTTTCAATTTTAGCATAATGCCAATTTTCAACTTCAATGGTTAGTTTTCTTTCTAACTCTACAACAGAAGCTATTCTTCTAACAAAGACTAAAGACTTATCCCCTTTTTTAATACCTTCAAACAAAACTCTAATTAAATTATCTTGCTTAGGGTGTGGTAAATGAGAAGAAAACTCTTCAAAATAAGAATCTGAAATGTCCTTTATAATATTATGATCTTCTGCCTTTTTACTATTGTCAGTAGCGTCTTCAAATTCTTTTTCTTCAGTATTTTGAGTTTTAAAAGTTTCAAAACCAGCTAGCATACCAATCTCAAAACTTTTATTATTCGACTCGTTAAAATGTTTTAGTGTTTTTAATTGAAGTAATCCAATAATAATAGACTCTAAATCATCCTCAATATACTGAGGTTTGGCATCTTCCGTTTTTTCTACATTACCTCTTCTATGCTCATGTCGGTACATGTTTCTACTTACATCACCATCCTGGTCTAATTTAATTTTCATTAAACCCCTAATCATGAAGGTGTTTAGTTTTTCCTTAACCTCATCACTATTATTTTCAGATTTTTTAAACTGATGATTAGGTAAAAAACAATCTAGTTGTTGTTTTAACTCATGCAAACCATTATCAATTGGTGTTGCTGACAGAAAAATAACCTTTTTCGCTTTTTGTGTGATTCTGGATTTTAATCCTGGAAATTGATTAAAAATAACCTCATCCTCTTCTTGAATCACTCCCATTAATCTTGAAACAACTTGATTTCTATATGATACTCCATTACCAATACCATGTTTAAAATGATGAGCTTCATCTACAATTAATAAATCGACTTTAGGAAAAGAAATATTTAATAAAAAGGCAAATAAGCGCTTTAAGTATATTTCCTGATGGGCTAATTTAAATTTTTCTACACCATCTTTAAAAATTGTTTTTAAATCATCTGGTAATACATACTCTAATTTTGATTTCCAATCAAAATTATCGCTAGTTGATATACTAAATGATGAATTTCTAAATACTTCATATGAAGGGCCGCTATTATCAAAACTATCTAATTGATGATGGACACTTTTATCATTACAAATACCTACAGATGAACCTAACACAGACTTAACTATATTACATTCTAACAAATAATTATGATTAACGAAATTATTAATTTCTTTAACCCATTTATATTGCAAGTTACGTTTAGGAACCAAAACAACATCTTTATAAATCGCCTGCCTTTTTGAAGAAGCGAAGTGTCTTAATAAAGAAGCAATCCCTAAAGCTACATATGTTTTCCCTAATCCTACTTCGTCAGCTATATATAACATTTCTGATTCCTCTTGAATCAGGTAATTAAACCCTTTTAAAATAACCTGAAATTGTCTTTCTGCTATTTGATCATCTATAGAATTATAAGGATTCAAATTGATGATTTTTCTTGCTTCAGCTTCACTTAATATCATTCTGCAACATTTTTAGAGTCCATTTTAAGTGTTTTTCTGTTAGCTTTCCATTCACTAACTTTTTTGATAATTCATTAATTTCTTTCTTTAATGTTTTTCTTATTTCTTCAATTTTTGAAAAATCACTAGATTGTTTAAAGTCTTGCTCTTTCAACTCTTTATAAAAAAATATGTCAATACAATTTAAGAGCAACCAATAAAACCCTTTATTCAATTTATCATCATCAACCATTTTAACAATTAAGTTTCTATAGCCCCTAATGGTATCTACATTATTAGTAAGTAGATAGTAATCTCTCATTTTAATGTTTGCATTCTTTTCAGAAATAGTATTACCTACTGTAAACATTCGCTTTTGCAATTTTAATAAACCGCTTAAATGTGTTGCCATTATATTAAGAGTACTACCTGTTTTATATAATTCTTCTTCTTTTATATCTCCTGCTTCATCAGTTACTCTCTCTATAAATTGATCTATTATTCTTAATGTATTAGCTTTATCATTTGATGCATCAAGGTCTAACCATAATTGAAGTAATTCGGCATCATTAAGATTAAGGTGTTCGGGTAATGGTTTGGCTTCAATATTTTTATGTATTGGGTAATAATAAAAATAATACTGCTGTTTTGAAGGTTTTACTTTTAAAATAGGGTTGTTAGATAACAAACGAATATGCTCATCACTTAACTTAATCGTTTTTGATCTATTTATTTGTACTGAAGATAAATTTTCAAATTCAATTTCACCTTTTTGGCTAGGCTCATCATGATTAATAATTTCTAATGTATTACTACTCCAATCTAACACAAAGCTTAATTTAAAAGCATCTTCTCTATTGTCAGGCATCTTCTCCTCTTCACTATGTCCTGCGAATGTTAAATCATCCAAGGAGCACGATTGTAATAAGCTTTTAAATTTTTCTTTAGGATTAGTATAAAGCATTGCAGATTCATGATTTCCACCTGCTTTAACACCTTTCCAAGCCATATTGGTAAAGTTCACAGAACCAACAACAGTGAATACACTTTCTCTACCAACAAACTGATATATTTTTGAGTGATTAAAACGATAGCCTTTCGTGTCATTAATTGCTATTATAGATTTCCATTGAAATCCTTGAGACTCCACTTCTTCAAATAATGATTGATCCAATGCAACTAAATCTGTGTTTTCGAATGGAATAGACAAACTAACATCATCACATTCCGTAACTTCTTTTAACTCATTAAACAATGATATTCCTTTAGAAAAGTAAGGAGATACAACTTCTACCTTTTCAAATGGTTCATCTTCATTTAGCTCAATTTTGATGTATTTAATAAAGCTTTTAAAATCTTGCAAATATGTATCAGATCTAGTATTTGTATCAAAATACATTATTTCATTTTCAAGCGTATAACCTTGCGCTCTAAAGAACCTATCTATAATATTATCTGCTTTACTATTAGAATCTTGATCTTGAAAACCTTCCTTAAAATAAATAGAACGAATCTCTCTATTAAAGTGTTTTAATTGATCTTTAAATCCTCTAGGGAAATTATGATTAGGTTTAAGTTTAAAAAAATTAACGCCTTCTAAATTACTACACCAACCTGCTTCTGTTAAATTATTAGAACCTGTAATTATCAAAAGTTCATTATCATCTAATAGTATAAAACTATGTTTTGGGTGGTAACATGGCTTAAAACCATTTTTTTGCTTTGGAACATCAATTGGTCGTACTAGATAATTTAAATGAATCCCTTTTTGTGCTTTAGCATGAAAATCGCAATACACTGTAATTGGTGGTAAATCAAGCTGGAACTTTTTCCAAAGGATGGTATTTTGAATTTTGTTATCTCCAAACGGAATATCTGGTAAAAATAATGGCAGTAAGTAGTTTTCAAAAAACTCAGAATCAAAATTAAATGTATGAAAAACAGCAGCAACTACTTGTCTTCCGTTTAACTCTTCTTTTAAATGTTCGGCTAGTACGTATTTAGTCATTGCTTAACATAATTTGTTTATAAAGTGAAATATAGGTTGGTAAGAAATAATTGTTTTCAAAATGTAACTCCTTATCAAACTCTGTAATTTTTCTTGCTCCATCTGAATAACAAATAACTACATTACCGTTTTCTTCTTTAATCCACGGTACATTTTTTCTATTTTCACTTATTGCTTTATTGCGGTTTATTACGGCTAAAGCCATATCGTAATTCTCATTATTCAAACAGGTATTAAAACTATCTAACACTTCATTATTAAAATTATAATTCAAGCTTTCAGGAAAAGACTCGAATATGGACGCTTCTTCTATTGTGGTAGCAATCCAAGAGGGTTCTGATTGTAAGGTTCTAAACAAGTAGGAATAGGGTGCTAGGATTTGTTCAGCGTTTCTAATTTTAAGTAATTTACTGTCCAATTCTTCTGATCCTGAATTGGCTTTTAAAGTATCTATAAAACTGTATAAATTAAAGGATTCTACCTCTAATAGTTCTGGTTTATTTTCAAATAAATTGAATATATCATTTTGAACATGGGAATCATTAGTTTTTAAAATTAAGCGTTTGTAAAATTCTTTTTCCTCCTTTACTGTACTTTTTAAACAATCTGAAAAAACTTGTAATTCCTGTTTTGTAAATGTTGTAATTGGTTCTAATAGTAGGCGACTTACATATTGCTCTAATGTATTATAATCTACTTTAGCTCTTAATGATTTCTCCATTACTTCAGCAAAATCATCTTGTTCTTTTATACGCATTTCTGTATATGGCCTATTGTATTTACCGTAGATCCCATAACTCTTTTGGTTACTTAAAAGCGTGTGTTCACTTTTATTACTAAAACTAAAGGTGTTGTTGTTTAAGTTTTTTCTAACAAAGTCAATACCGTTAAAACGGTCATCTTTTAAATATTCGCCTCTTGCAAAACCAAAAGCTTGTTCGAATTTAATAAAGAAGTTTAAAAAATATTTCGGATCCTTATCTCCATAGAAATACCAGGCATAGGATAAAATTTGAAAGTCTTTTAAGTTATTTGATACTGTAGATAAATACTTTACTACATTTCTTCCTAAAGATTGCCATATAGGCTGAAAACCTAATGGATCTCTAGAACCTTTAATTCTATAATTAGGATCTTGTTCAGTTAAAAAAAACATATTTTATACTTTAGGTTTCATTATTCGTTGGAACTTTTCTTTGCCAGTTACAGCCATTCCATTTAGACCGTATTTTTTTGATTTTCTATTCCACCAAGAACTTGCCGAGGGATGTGGAACTGACCCTATAAATGGTAATTTTTCTCTTTGAGATTTTGTAGTGTTTTTTATAAAATCATGATATGCTTTACTACTTACAAAAATGATTTTATTAGGCTGTAAAACTTCTATTAATACCAATAAGTTTTCTAAAGCAATTTTACTATCAATCTCATGTATGTTTATCGTATCTCCTTCAACCTCTGAAGGTCTTTGGAAGTAATTAAGGTACACACACTCTTCAAATAATTTAACTTCCTTGTTTATGGTTTGGTATGCCTTTTCAAGATTATTAAAAATACCATGCCCCTTTGCTAATTTATTGGCCTTTTGGTAATAATCAATAACTTTCCTGGTATTAAACCAACTCCTATCAACCTCCCTATGATTATCTAGTGCTGAGTATATTGAACTTGGATTTGTATACCAGTCCTCAACAGAAAATTTATTGTTATGTACTGAGTGAACATAATGACTTTCTGCTATAATAATGGTTTTCGCCTTTGATTCTTGATACTTTAGGCCTATATGTGGCAAATATGCTGAATGTAATTTTAAGTGTTGTAATTTTGACTGTAATTGATTATCATAGGTTTTTATACAATTCATATTAATACTTCTTATTTAAATTTAAAAATACATTCCACTATCAATCATTACATTTGACAAAACGATTTCCCAATTGTTTACACCAAGAATTGGTTCTTTGTCTTTATAATGTTTTTTAATAACCCTCACTAGTTCTTCTTCTTGAACCAAGCTTGAAAAGCTAGAAATCAATCCTGCCAATTCTGTTATAATTTTATCAGAATTTTCTCTAAATCTTTGAGTTAGTCCTAATTTTTCATAGTGGCTATCAATTATTTCAAATAAATTCTCGTCAATATTGTTTCTGTTATCTACAACAAACTTAAAGTCTAGTTTAGATTTAACCTCAACAAAAAGGTATTGTATATTTGGGATAACATCAGCATATAGATTTAAGAACAACATCTTATCATTATCCTTCCAATTATCTTTTTTCTTTGAATTACAAGTACTACAACATGGAACCAAATTTATTGGGTTCACAGAAAATTCTGGAAACTCATCTTTAGGAATAAAATGATCCAATGAAGCTACTTCCCCTATTGTGCAATTTGGACAAAGGTTGTCTCTTTCATTACGCTCATTAGTAGTTAACACTACTCTTAATTCTTTAAGCGGTTTACGCTGGGAAGAATATAATTTTAATAAACTAGATTTATCTTCACCATCAAAACCATATGGATCTATTGAATGTAAATCTTTATTATCAAACTTATCTTTATAAACGACATATTGCCCATTAATAAGTGACTCATTTTCAACTAGATTTTGCTTTGTTTCACTATCATTTAGACTATCAATAACAATACTTTTATGAAAACTCATTGAATCTCCAGCATATGGCTTTATATTCTTCATGAGAGCTTACTTTTTAAGTATAGTTTGGCATTTAAGCTCAACGGAATTTTATTCTTTTCAAGAATGCTAATTATAAACTCATAGTCATAATAAGTATCTATCATCTTGTCTAGGATAACTTTATAATGTTTTTCTACATTTTTATTTCCAAACACATCTTCTGTCAAAACCGTCAAATTTTCACCAAAGCATTCATTATTTATTTTACGTAATATAGGATAATCACCATCCTTTTCCATTACATAAACATTCTTTCCAAATACATTTTGAATGATTATTGGAGAGTGCGTAGTAATTAAACAATAGGAATCAAACTCTTCAACTAATTCATAGATAGAACTAATTAGTTGAGCTATTGCATTTGGATGTAAATGAGTCTCTGGCTCATCAAACAGTATCAATGAGTCATATCTGATATTAGCAATTATTTTAGTAATAATTTCTAACATAATACTTTGACCTGAACTTAGTTTATCAATAATGGAGATAAACTTATTCTCATTTAATTCATATGAATTATCTTTATAAAACTCACATTCTCTTTCTAAAAAAACATCTTTTAATAGATCTTTATCAATAAAATTCAATAAAATATTTCTCCATCTATCTACCCTATAATGATACTTTATTTTTTTCTTATAAGCATTAATTAACTCTGTATTTTTTTCTTCGCGAGTAGATAATTTTTTATCAGAGTTTAATAGACCACAATGAACATAATTAAAATCAGTACTGGGGTTAGGCGCATTAAAATTATCAAATATGCTATATGAAACTGCAATTACCTTGCTAAATAATGGTTTGTGAGGTGAAAAAGCTTCTGATATTTTATTAGATAAATCAACTGGTAAATTAGTAATCAGTTGTGTTTTCCCAGTACCATTTTTACCTATGATTGTATATATTCTATCTGAAAATTCTAAAGAATCATTATAGTTTAATTCAATATTTATTGCTGTTTTAGCGTAATTAGGCGTAAAATTATATGTGAATTTATATTTATTCAATACACTTCTCCCTTCTAATATATACCTAAGATTTCTAGATAGTTTTTCAACATCATCATCACGTAAAAGAGATTTTATAAAAATTGGGTTTGATGAAAACAGATCATTTATTTCGGTAAAATATGCAGCATCTCTTAATGCTAGTAAAATACTCCTGAACTTTTGCTTAAATACTTTTTTTATAATTTTATAATACTCCTCACTTTGACCAATAGAACAAAAAGATGTAGGCAATGTTGTAAACCCTTTAAATATTACATTTTCAGTAATAACATTTTCGCCATCCGTAATTTTAACTTTTCCAATGTTATTGTAGTTAAGTTTAGATTCAAAATAAGTCAAGTAAAAAGTAGTTTCATTATCATAATCATCCCAACCATTACTTTTCAAATGGAAATAAGGATAAGTACTTGTGTGCTTATCCACATAAAAAGGTATATTGTTTTCAACTATGTCAATTGCTTTAACATTAGTATTAAACCTAATACTATAAACAGGTAAATCGTTTAGATAGTTTGTTATTGCTAGCGTATAATCTTGACTACTTAATTCAGTATTTATTAGAGCAACATATTTCTCAATATCTTGAATGTCATATCTGAATTCAGGGTGAACAACAGTTTCTAAAAACTTAGTAAAATCTTCGTCATTTTCTAATAGTTGAAATCTATCAATAAATGTATATTCAATGCTCCAATCATCATTATTAACCAAATGTTGAACTGCATCATCATAAGCATTTGTATATCTATCATCTAATGAAGGTAATGCTTTTAAATCCCATATATTATTCAAAAAATGTATTATACCCGAATTATTCCAATCATCGGTTTTAACATCAAAAACACCAGGGATAGCACTTATTTTTTTAAACAGTTTAGACTTAAAAAGTTTTGTGTATTTTATCATTTATAAAATAAATTAGGGCATTAATAAAAGTATGATTAACCCCATTATACACCTACTAGAATAATATTTAAATTCTTCAATGGCTATTGATTTCAAATCGTTTATTACCTTTTCTTTTCTATCCATAAATTATTTTCTCTTCAACTCATCAATTGTTTTACCAGACTTATCTTTCCATTCTTTCCATCCATTTGCTCTTCTAGCTAAAATAGTTCCTGCAGCTGCGCTTGGTGAGTTAAATATATGATCTGATTGAAAAACTAACACCCCATTGTCTTCTTTTAGAATATGATCTTCAACTAATCTTGTTCTCATACCAATAATCCATTTACCTGCTGTTGGGGTTTCTTCCAACGTACATTTTCCTCCTTTATAGACAACAAATCCGTCATCAGTCATTTCACCTTCTGCAATGGCTTTTTTGCCTTTACAGATAAAAGTTTCTTTTTTGCTAATAGCTTTTCTCTTTGACTCAAACAGTGGGTAGCCTAATGTGGCTAAAAGAATTTTTAGAGTATCAAAATTGTCCAATAGGTCATATTCTCTACTCTCAGGTAATGATGGCTTTTTTGAACCAGTATCGTTATCAGTATTATATCTTCCGAATTCTTGTGCTTTATTCAGGCAATAGTGTTCTAAATATTTTCCGTCTGTTTTAGTGTATTCATCTGTTTTGGTAGTAACGATAACGCAATGTGTCCAAAAGTCTTTTTTCCTATTGTGTGATTGTATTCTTTTAAAACAATCTTCTCCCTCACCTATATACACAAGTGGCTTAGATCCATCTTCAGTGTTGCCAAAAAGGAAATAGACACCTGTGTAATGAACCATTTCACGTTTAGCTACTTCCTGCATTTTATTTCTTGGGAATAAAATAGCTTTTACAAGTCTATTAGTTATTTCTGCTTCACGAATACTTGTTGGCTGTCCGTCAGGTAAAAATATTTGTATGGTTTGTGGTTTAGTCATTGAGTATTTTTAAAGCCAATATTTTATATTAAGTCAAGATCTTTAGCTATGTCCATAACCAATTTACTCATTGGTCTTTTATGTAAATCTTTATCTTCAGTATAATTACCAACTAATGTACGTTTGAATAATTCAGGTTGTAAAGAAAGTTTGTCAAAGCTGTATTTTAATGTTTTCAAATATGACTTGTTATACATTTGACTTTTAATAATTAACTCTTCAATTAAATCTGCTTGGGTTTTATAAATTCCTTCAATGTGAAATACTTCATTAAATGTTTGAGTTTTTATATTTGAAGGTATTGGCTCATCAAAAGTAAAGCCAATATCATTTGCGTCTTTAGTGGTTAAATATTTAGCTTTAGAATAAGGAGTTAATTTGAACTTATAATCTGATTTAGTTGTTTTAGTTTCGTCATTTGTATATAATTCAAATTCAACTACATTATTACTTTTAACTCTATTGCAAGAAGCACAAGCAGGATATAAATTAAACAAGCAAATACTTAAAAATGGATATTCAGATTTAGAATGGTAATGATCAACATCAAACTTTGCAGAATAATCATTGTTAGTAGTTGATTTTTTTGCCGATATTGTGAGTTGAGAATTACAATATACACAAGCTTTAATACCGATAGCTTTAAAATATTCTGGATAGAAACTACTTCTTAAAGTTGTATATCCTAATGCCGTTAGAATTTTATCTTTTATTTCTGTTTTATGATATGTTGTTGTTACTTTACCTTTCTTACTTGTTTTAGTTTTAGAATAAGTTGGAACATTACCTAACTTACCCTTTTCATCACTTACTTTTTTTGAGTCCCAAACCAAAATATCTTTATTTTTTACAAATAAATCTATTACAGATTTTAGATAAGTTTTGTCTCCTTGATCATTAGTTTTTTTATTTAATTTTTTTAATTTTGTAATAGCCTGCTCTCTTTGATCTTCAATTTCAGCTAAGAAATTAGATTGAACATACTTTACCTTATTTTCGTGAATTGCTATCATCTTAAATCATTCAATTTTTGAATTTGCTCATCAATAAATGCATCCTTAGAGCCTTTATAAGCAACTGTATATAATTCCATTAAACTCATATACAAAATAGGCTCTCCTACAACCTCAATTACCTTTTTACAATATTCTTCGTTGTATTTCTCTTCAGGTCTCTTTGTTTTTGTTAATTTATGTTCAACATCTTTTAACTCCCTTTCTATTCTGATTTTAAAATTGTCCTCATCAGCCAAATTGACTTGCTTTTGTTTTTCAACCTTTAAATTATTAAGATGAGTATAATTTAATGCTTCAATTACATTCTTAATTTCATTTTGAGCAAAAACACCCATAAATCCATCTTTTAAAAAGAAATCATTTGCTAGTAAATCGTGAATATTTGCACCGAAGGTTAGTTGTTTGTTAATTGTTGCTTCTCCTTTTTTTAATTTTAAAATGTTTGACGAGGGAATATCTGATAAGATAAAAGGTGAATGTGTTGAAAATAACATGTTAATACCTTTAATATATGGAATATCTAGAGACCTTATACCGTTTAAAACATATTGAATAAATTCTTTTTGATGAGCAGGATGAAAATACAATTCTATCTCATCAAGTATTAAATTAATATATGAATAATTAATACCTTCTGAAGTATTATTTCCAAATACAGAATTAACATTTATAATATGATATAAAATAGATTGTACCGAATGAATTAACTGCTGTTCACCTGAACTTAAACCACTAAAAACCGATTTATTCTCTTCAAATTCTATTTCTTCAAGGTGTATCTCTATATTAAAAAGAGAAGGCGGTATTAAATTAATTATTTCAGAAAGCTTTTGAGTATTTATTCTTTCTGCTAATTCTTTAATTGGAATATAAAAATGTTCATTCTCTAGATTCCATTTATACTGCTCATCTTCGACTAATGGGTTATTTTTAATATAGTTTACTGCTTGGTTTAATTTAAATGTTATGTGACTATCATCCAATTTTAACATTTGTATATAGTTTTTTAAACTATATACTCCCTTTTTATAAAAAGAAGGTTGTGTTCTTTGGTTTTTTGAATTATCAGTTAAAAACACTTTATACTTATCATAAGTACGTGCTATTTTAAATAGCTTTTTAACAATATATTTTTCAATCTCTTTTTTATACTTTACTTCTTTGTCTTTATCTACTTTAATTAAATCATCATAAATAACATCTAGAATACCATGTTTATTATTCTCATTTAAATAATCTGAGTATAACTTCTCAAAAGTGTATACATAAGGTGGATCTGCCCATACATGATTATAGATGTTCTCTATTTTAATTCTATTCAACGTAAAAGTTATAGCAGTAGCAATCTGTTTATTGGTTAGTTTTAAATGTTCATTTGATGTAGTTTGAATTAGTAAGTTTGATAATAATCTTGATTTCGCTAAATCTTCTTCTTGATTAACATCAATTTGACCTTCATCCCTCATAGGATTAATCACCAATGGTGTTTGATAACCATCATTCTTATGAAACAACGCTCTAACCCATTCGCCTACATGTTTAGAATTTAAACCATATAAAGAATAATTAATAGCTATAGAATATAAAAAAGATTGCAAATGTTTTTTTGTTGCTCTTTTAGGAGTTGTAAACTTTGAAAAACTATTATCTTTTTTAATGGACTGATAAGAATAAGTAACATCTAAATCATTTAAACTAATGCAATAAATCTTTTTATCAATTGAGTAAAAGAGATCCAACATAACACCATTCTCAATTGGCGAGCTAATCTTAGGATCATCAGGATTTTTAAGTATTTTACATGTTGCTGCTAAATTATGAATACCTAAAAATAACAATTCTATTAATGTACTTTTTCCTGCTCCATTTTCTCCAACTATTGCAGAAATATTAACATGTAAAGGATCTTGATCATCTCTATTAATAGAATAGAGATCAACATCTTTCTCTGGTAGGTAAGTAAACGTTACTTTTTCTTTATCAAACTCATAACTTGAATAAAAGCTATAATAAGTATTCTCTTTAAGTACTTTTAAATAATCCGTTAGTGTTGAATCGTTTTCTATATCAACTCTGTCCTTCGTTTTTATTCCTAACAACTTAAATCCCTTCATTTCATCTAAATTTTGTCAATAATAAACTCAAACATTGGTTTTAGCACTTCGAAATGTGCATCATCTAATGATGGTACAGTTTCTTGAGCAAACGCTATTTTTTGCGAATCACTTATTTCAATAATTTGCGAACCTCCAACGCCATTTTTAGTATTGAATTTATTACTGGTCTCACTTGAATAGAATAGGTGTTCCATCTCTACTTTAGATTGATAACCAAAAGTTTCATTGGTTGCTTCATCTTTTATAACTTGATTCTTTATTTCATCTATTTGAGGAACTGGAATTAAAAAGGCATAACTATTTTTATTTTCAACCTTTTTACAAATTCCTTTAAATGGATCTTCTTCTAATAAAACTCCATCAATTTTTAACGAATTCCAATGATTGTAAGCTTCATCAAAATCAAATAAACCAAAAATTGGCTTCCCACCCATTTCTGTTTGAAATTTATCACTGCCTAATATTTTCCTTAAATATTCACAACCAAAACCAAAACATATATCAAATGGTATTTCATAATCATATAAACGACTCCAAGCTTCATATAAAACAATAGGATCCGAAAATCCTTCAGTAAATAATATAGGTTTGTCCTGACTATGCGTATGCATAATACTTAATATTTGCTTATCGTAATTGACTTTGAAAAGTTGACTTGATAGTTGGTTCACTGCAAAGTTCTTCCCTACTTTATGACATTTTAAATCGTTTTCATGAAACCTAAATAGGTTTACTCTTTTTTCCTGATCTCCTACCAAAGTTACTGCACTATGACTACTCATCAAAACGTGATTCGTTTTTGCAGATGCATCACTAATTTCATTTACTTGATTTAAAAACTTGTGTTGCCATTCTGGATGTAAAAAAGAATCTGGTTCATCTAAGAGTGTAATACAGTTTTTATCTTTAAATAATTCCGTAAGCGCATAGATATAAATGGATTGAAATTGCCCATCACTAAATTGGTCTATGTTTATTATTTTTCCTGAAGTTAGAGTTACATCAATTTTAATATCATTTAAATAGCCAATAGTTTTTAAATTATCAAAAGCTATAAATAATTCGAGAGGAGAATAACCTTGAAAAGTTTCTTGAAACTTGCTTAAGGATTTATATAGTATATATTCATCTTCATTTATTTTCCCTTGATCTCTTGCTCGTCCTTGGTAATCAAAGTTACTTACAATCCAAACCTCATTTAATAACGTTTTGAAATATCCTTCTGGTAACCAAAACCGTTTATCATTATCAAACTCATCAAAGTTAAAGGTGTCTTTTTCTGTACCTTTATAACTGTCAGGAACATTTGCATAGTCTGGTCTTTTTAAATCTAGTCTTATTTCATTACCAATAGATGTAATTCCAAGTTTTTCATTTATGAAAGTTTTGGCTTTATTAGTGTCTTCTTGTAGCAACAACACACTAAGCAACAATGATTTATAACGATTATCAATACCTGTAAAACGTCTCGTTACTTCACTTAATAAATTTTCATTTTTTCTATTGCTATCTATAAGCTTTTTATGCCTTTCATTTGTAGACTTTAATAGACTACCAATGGTTTTGTTATGACCAGAATAGTACACTAAAATATTTTCAGGTAATTTTGTTTTATCAGGAGTAATAACTTGCTCTTCCTTATTAATCCAATTTATATCTTTCCATTCTAGATAAATGGTTTCCCTTTCGATTTCATAGGTCATGGCATAATTAAATGCTATTGAATAATCTTCTTCAGATAAATGTTTGAAAATCTCTAAAATAGCCTCAAAAAAATTAGATTTACCAGTACCATTTTTACCTACAAAAACTTCTAAAAAATTATTACTATCAAACGAGACTTTAAAATCTTTTAAATTTTTATAAGTTCCTTTTATGTGAACTTCTTTTAACCTCATATTTATATCGTAATATTATTTTCAAAAACCTCTCTCAAACAACTCTGCATTAACTGGGCACTATGTTCTTGGCTTTGTTGTATTACTTGCTCTAAAGTATCACATAAACCCATTAAAGCATTTACTTTGTTTACGATGGCTTTTTGCTCTTCTATTGGTGGAAGTGAAATCAATAAATTTGTAATATCTCCCATCTTCATATTAGGTTGCTGACTTTTACCATCAAATTTTGATTTGTAATAGTTTAACACCTTTGGTGATTGAATAAAAGAAAATATGTACGGATGATAAATTTTATTTGTCAATGACCTAATTGAGGCAACGCGTTGATTTAGTAGAGAATTGTTATATGTTCGTGGGCAAATTGATATTTTTAAACCATCTTTTATATAAGGTCTTGTTAATGCTAAGATTAAATCCCCTTCTTTTATTAAATAATTGGGGTACAATTCATCAAACCCTTTAGGTAAAAAATCATCTGTTTCAACGAAATTACGAACACCTGCATTTGTAATTTTAATGCATTTTACACCCCCTGTTTCATTAAAATCTCCACTTTTAAAACTAGCTCCAGCAATTATATCTGTAACTGTTCCCAACCTACACCAAACCCAACCTTCAGGTAAGTCATAAGGGATTTCATCTTTGCTAATTGGTGGTAAGGCTTTTTCCTTTTTTATTTTTTTGTCTTTAATCAGTTGTACTTTCTCTTCATGAATGCGTTTTAGTAAAGTTGAAGCATCTTCTATGTTTGGATTACTAGCTCTCCAACCTGCTGTTAACCTTCCTTCTACTGCTTCTTGTAAAATAGATTGACCAAGATTTAATATAATGTCTTTTTGTTCTACAAATAAATTAGTAACGTTTTGACTAGTATTATAACCTAACATACCTTTTTCAATTAGACTTTCTAATTCAGGCAAGTTCGATTGTTTACCTAACAGAAGGTTACTAACCTGTTCCAATACTCTTTTTGGAGCTAATGGAATTTTTAATTTTTTAAGTTTTTGAGCATTAACGTTAGGTTGTGCAGAACCCATTTTCATTTCTGATATTTGAGACCAATAAGCATAACTATTTAGAAACTCATATATAAGTTCTGGACTTATATCCTCTTTAGCTCTTAATCGAATTAAATAGCCTGCAAAAACAGCATTACTTGGTGGAGACTTTATTAAAAAACTTTTCCCTGTTGTACCTCCAGTTCTTGCAACAAGTATATCATTTTTAAATAATTTATAAGTTTTTTCATCTTTACAATCACAAAAAGGAACGCTATCCCAATTTACTTCTCCTTCTTTAATATCACTAATTCTTAAAAATTTATGTTGACCAGAATCATTAGCAGCAGCATTAAGTCCATATTGAGTACTTACTAATATTTCTGAAAACTCTCTTACATCATTATATTTATTATTCAAATAACTAAATACTATTGTATTTCTAATTTGTCTTTGAATCTCTTTCTGACTTGAAATAAATGTAAGCGGTATGTACTTAAAAGATAATTTCGCCATTATTTTAGTTGCTCTAAAATGTTATTAATTCTATCTTGATTTTCAAATAATTTCTCAATCAATTCTTGCTTAGATAACAACTTTTCTTCCGCTATAACATGTGGGTTTTTAATATCTAAATTATAACCTCGTTTTTTAATCTCTTCTATAGAGACTTTCCAAGCTTGTTTATTTTCTTTTCGATTATTCCACCACGCTTTTTCTGAATCAAACTCTTTAATGTTAATGGGTTTGGTTTTGTTATAGCTTTTTACATCATCTGGATATGGATGTTCGTAATACCAAACTTCTTTGGTTGGGGTTCCTTTTTCAAAAAACAACAGGTTCGTTTTAATACTAGTGTAGGGATTAAATACACCATTTGGTAAACGTACAATGGTATGTAGGTTACATTTGTCCAACAACTCTTCTTTTAGACGTGTTTTCATCCCTTCACCAAACAAGGTGCCGTCTGGTAAAACAATAGCACAACGACCGTTATTTTTTAATAACTTAATAATTAGGGCTAAGAATAAATCGGCTGTTTCTTTGGTTCTAAATTTTTTAGGAAAGTTGGTTTCTGTACCATCTTCTTCTACACCACCAAATGGCGGATTACTTAAAATGATATCTAGTTTGTCTTTTGCTCCCCAGTCTGCATACGGTTTGCTTAGTAAATTGTCTCTACGTACAGCAGGTAAATCAAAACCATGTAGCATCAAATTGGTAGTACACAGTAAATGTGGTAGTGGTTTTTTCTCAATACCACGAATTGATTTTTGTAATACGTCTCTGTCTTTTGGCGTTTTTAATTGATTTCGTACAGCATCTATAGTGCAGGTTAAAAAACCACCTGTTCCACAAGCTGGATCTAATACACTTTCTCCTAATTGAGGGTTTATTATATCTACCATAAACTGCGTAACTGCTCTTGGAGTGTAATATTCACCTGAAGAACCTGCAGATTGTAGGTCTTTTAAAATGGTTTCGTAAATATCATTAAATACATGACGCTCTGAAGTGCTGTTAAAATCTATCTCGTTTATAACGTTTATGACTTGACGGAACAATGTTCCGTTTTTCATGAAGTTATACGTATCATCAAATACAGAACGTATAATTTTTGCTTGTGGACTTATGGTAATATCCAACTCTTTTAATACAGGAAATAACTCTGTTTCTATAAACTCCATTAGGGAATCTCCCGTTAAGCCTTCATCATCTGCTGCCCAGTTTTGCCATTTTAGGTTTTCAGGAATTGGAGACACATAATCATCAATGGTAATTTCCCATTCCTCTTCTTTATCGGCAAATATTTTCATGAAAAGCATCCAAACCATTTGTGAAATACGTTGTGCATCTCCATCTACTCCAGTATCCTTACGCATGATATCGCGTATCCCTTTTATGTTGGTTGTTATGTTACTCATTAAGCTATGTTATATATTTCGTTTTCTAATTCTTTAATGGCTTGTTCAAAGTCTTTCTTTTTCCCAAACGCACGAACCAATTCTACAGGAGACCCCATTTTATTTAAAGGCTGTACTTTTAATACTGAACCTTGTTCAATAGAAACAATTCCTTCTTGCTCATATTTATCAAGCAAACTAGTCAGTACCTTTTGAGCTACTTCACCATACTTAGCAAAGTAATTTCTTTTACGTACTTTATTAGCTCGTTCTTTTCTAGTCAATACAGGTTGATCAAAAGCTACATGACAAATTAAATCAAATGCATCCATATCTTTACCCACTTCTTCTTTTAATGCCTCTAGTAAAACACCTTGTTCTGCTAACTCTTTTATTAACTCTTCTTTTTTATCAGAAGTATTCCACTTTTGAAGAAAAACATCTAATGAAGAGAATTCTTTTTTAATATTAGTCCTTGTATAATCTTTTAATGATTCTGTAATTAACTTTCCGTCTTTTCCATAATACTGAACACGTTCATTTATTACTGATACATCAATTTTATTTACGTAATATTTTTTATTCTTTGTTTCTGGGTTATCTATATCAATATCTGGAGTTGTTGGCTTAAAATCATCTGGATCTATTGGTTCTCCATTATCTGGTTGTGATGTATCACCTCCATCTGGTGGAACAACAGGATCATTAGGTTCTGGTTCATATATTTGAACAGGGTCGCCGTCAAAACCAGGTCTTGCGAAAATGTTTGTCGCTCGTCTGAAATCCATAATGGTAAAATACACTTTCCCTTCTTCTTCTCTTATACGAGTACCTCTACCAATAATTTGCTTAAACTCTGTAACAGATTGAATATTTGATTCTAAAACAATAAATTTTACCATTTTTGTATCAATACCTGTCGTCAGCATTTTTGAAGTTGTAGCAATTACAGGGAATCGTTCTTCTACATCTGTAAAATTATCCAACTCTTGCTTACCTACTTCATCATCACCAGTAATTTTAACACAATAATTCCAGTGTTTCGCTACTAGATCAGCATTTTCATTAATTAGTGCTTGACGCATTCTGTTAGCATGATCAATATCGGTACAAAAGACAATTGTTTTAGCAAAACGATCAGTCGCTTTTAGATATTCAGTGATTTTTTGTGCGACTACTTGTGTTCGTTCATCTATAGCCAGCGTTCTATCATAATCTTTTAAATTATAAATACGGTCTTTTATTTCATTACCATATTTGTCTACCAAGCCCTTAGTTGGTCTCCAACCATCATCAATATTAGTTGTAATTCTTACTACTTTATAAGGTGCTAAAAAACCATCATCAATTCCCTGTTTAAGAGAATAAGAATATACAGGTTTTCCAAAATAATCCATATTAGAAACATCCTTCGTTTCTTTTGGTGTTGCCGTTAAACCTATTTGTGTAGCCGAATTAAAGTACGTTAACACATCTCTCCATGCAGAAGCTTCCGAAGCACTCCCACGATGACACTCGTCAATAACTATTAAATCGAAAAAATCTGGGCTAAATTCTTTATACGCATTTTTATCTTCATCAGTACTTGTTAATCCTTGATATAGTGCAAAATATATTTGATAGGATTTATCAATTTTTCTATTTTTAATAATATGCATGATATCATTTCCAAAAGGAGAGAAATCACCATTTTTGGTTTGAGTCAATAAAGCATTTCTATCTGCTAAAAATAAGATACGCTTCTTAACTCCTGTTTTCCATAAACGCCAAATGATATTAAAAGCTGTATAAGTTTTCCCTGTACCTGTTGCCATAACAAGGATAATTTTATCCTGTCCTTTAGCAACAGCTTCTAATGTTCTATTAACAGCATTTTGTTGGTAATACCTTGGAGTCATTCCACTATCATCTGCATAATAGTCTTTTTCAACTATGTCTTTTGCTTGTGGCGTTTCAATATTATTGTGCTTTAAATATTTTTCCCACAACTCCTCTGGAGAAGGGAAATTATCTAAAGTAATTTCTTTTTCTAATTGTCCGGACTTATTTGTTTTGTCGTGAAATACAAAAGAATCTCCATTTGACGTAAACACAAATGGAATTTGTAATATTTCAGAATATTCTAATGCTTGTTGCATTCCTGAACCAACAGGCTTTTTATTATCCTTAGCTTCAATTATTGCTATTGGTACGTTTGATTTGTAATAGAGAATATAATCTGCCCTTTTTCTCTTACCACGAGTATATAATTTCCCTTGGACAATAATTCTACCATCAGTAAAAGAGACTTCTTCACGAACTTGCCTCTTCATATCCCACCCTGCTTTTTCAATTGCGGGGTTTATGTACTTGGTACAAATATCTCTTTCAGTTAGTTCTTTTTTGTTTAGCATTAAACAGATTTTAAATGTCTTTCGCAGTTCTCATTCAGTGTTCCAGTAAGCTTTTAAAAGATTGGAAAATACACCCTAACGGCATTTTAACTCTTGAACCTTATTTAAACTTTATGTAACATAGAAACTGCTTCAAGAAAACATTTTTATTGCTTTCCTGGAGGTTAATTAATACTCTTCATTGCATAATTCTTGGGGATGTTAAAAATAGGAAAGAAAAGGCAAATAAAAAAAAGGGAAACCGTAATTATTAAAGAAAATTATAAACAAAATTTTTAAGTATTTATATAAAAATATAAATATAGAGTTATATATGTATTTCAAATTCATCAAAACGATAGGCTATTTTATTGAGGAATTTTTCTTGAAAATCTTTAAATAACAAATCGTAAAACTCATCATATTCTTTAACAGCTAAATTTGATTTTTCTATGAGTTCAGTTTCAAATTTAGTATTAAATTCAGTTATCAATAATTCGTTTACAATATGACTGTATTGAGCTTTAGTTTTTTCATAATCATCAGCTAGACTCAAGTAACAATCTTTTAACATATCTAAAGTTGAAAGATTTACTTTTTCTTTAAAATAATCAAGACTATCTATATTACTTTGTATAAACTCAGCAGCCCAACCACCAATACCTCTATTAGTAGTCCATTCTGGAAAAGCTAAATCCATGAACAAAATCATCTCTTTAAATAGTACTGTATTGGAATATTCTTCCATTAAAGTAATGTAATCCCTGTGCGAATCAAAGTACTCATGACAATTTTCAATATCATGTTTTCTAAGCATATATTTAATAATTAATTTATATCTAACTCTATTAACTGAGCTTTTGGATCAACTAGCAGTAACGCTACTGCCTCTTCTACCATGTAAATTGCCTCTTTATTATGTTGACTATTATTATTTTCTAGTATGAAATTAACCGCTATACAATGCTCCATAATTTTAATTGATATTTCCTCACTATCAAGATAAGGTAAAATTGCCTTATACAAATCATTATCAATTTTAAAGTGTTTTGTAAGTAACTCAATTACTATCTCTTTTGCTCGTTCAACTGTATTCATATCATTTTTAGGTATAAAAAAAGCGTGGAACTGAATCTTATGTTGTCAGAGGTATCGCCAAACACCCATCCACCTATAAGAACAGCCCACGCCGAAACGTGGGCGTCTTAACTTTGAAATAGGTGGATTTAAAAACTGGCGATTTTCTGATCCCAAATCAAAAGCTAAACGCTTTATATTTTAATACTTTTTGTTTTTTATTTTATACTATATATTTTTAATTCAAATTTAAGTAATCTTTTTAAAGCTTACTCACTCAAATAAGTTTTTATACTTTCATTAATTAAATATTTTATACTTTGTTCTTCCTCCAAAGCTCTTGCCTTTAATTGCTTCAATAAAATTTTATCTATATAAAAAGAAAACTGCACTTCATTTATCTGCTCTAAAACAACTGGAACTACTTTTTGCACAGTCTGTTTAATAGGTTTTTCTTTAGCTTTATTAATTAGCTTGCTCAAATCTATTTTTTCCATAATTATATAATTACAGCTTTATATAATTGTATTTTTATATAAGCTTTGTTAATACTTCTTTTGTTAAATTATCTATTTGTCTTTGTGCATTATTAGACCCCACAACACCTTTAAGTAAGACAGAACGTGTAAAAGCTACTAAATCACTTATATGGGTTTTTGCTACTTCAATTTTAAACCCTTCAATTTCAATTAATATATCAATCGTTAAGGTTGTATTTGATTTTATCATATTAAACACAATAAGTGTATCCTCTCCTCTATTTTGTTTTTTAATCAGAGCCAAAGTATTATCAATTGCTAATAAATCTAAAACACCTGCTTTAGTTGGTACAACTATTAAATCTGCAATTTCTATTAAACTAGGTAATTGATTAGATAAATATGGAGGTGTATCAATAAACACAAAATCATAGTCCATATTTCTTATTCCCTCAATATTATCTTGATATGGAATTATATCAAAATCCGTAACTAATTCTTTAAGCTGAGATAAACTTCCTTGTAAATCAAAATCTAAGACTACTACCCTTGAATTTTGACTTATATTTTGTGCTAAATTAAAAGTAAGAGTACTTTTACCAACTCCTCCTTTTTGGTGCATAATTAAAATTATTTTGGCCATTTTTTTGAGGTGTTTTATTTTTATTGATTGATTGTTGCTCAAGTTTTATTTGTTTTAATAAAACATCTTTTTCCTTAGGAGATCCATTCTTCAGAATGTACTGATTCTCAAACTTCTCTTTTAGTGGTCTATTGTATTTAAATAATTTATCAAATGTCTTTTCATTCATATTAATCCAATTCATCCTATCAAATCCTACACGGTATGAATTCTTTCCTATTTTTCTATCTGTTAAACGTTCCTTAGAAATAGGTGTTAGTTTTAATCTTTGACTCTTATCTTTTCTGCTAACAACAATATGTACATGCGTATTTAGACCTGGCTTAAAACTATCGTTTTTAACTAATTTCTCCTTAACATCATTATCTGTTCCTTTAAATTTTCTGAAATGTTCAATTTTAGCAAAGTAAACAAGATCACTACCCGAAGCCAATCCTTTTTCTTGTCTATTAAAGTTTTTAGCATAATTGTTCATTACCAATCGTATATATTCTCTTACAAGCTTATTAAACGAATTAAAATGATCAGTTTGCAAGTCCCAAACATCTTTTACTTTTTCCCCTTTAGAAATTATAGATATTAAATATTCTAATTCTAATTGACTAAAACTTATTGTTGGAGCAAAATACTTTGAATCTTTTTTACCTAACTTTTTAATATTCTGATCAATAGAATCAATTACCTCTATACAACTAATACCAGATCTTTCGCTATTAAAAAAATGTTGTTTCCTGCTTTCTAGAAGACTAATTTCACTAATCGTGTTTGATTTATTAATCATTTTTTCAAGCTCTTGATTCTCTTTATCTAAATAAAGTGTCAATTTAGAACAGCTACCTGTATTCGTGGCTCCCAAAGTACTATGAGGTTTACTGATTGGCATTATTCAAATAGATTTTTAATCTTCCCCTGAATCCCCGATTTGTTTTTGGTATCTATTAATTGAGACAACTCAACAATTGCTTGCTGTATTTTAATTTGTTTTTCATTTTGTTTTTTTATTTCTGAAGCAACAAATTTTGTTCGATCTTTATCTACTTGATCAATTTTTATAATTACAGATTCAATCCAATCTGTAAGCTTTATAAAACCTTTTTTTTGTGCTTCAGAATAAACATAAACTTCCTGCCTTAATGGTTTTAAAATATCTCTTTCTTGAACCTTCAAAAAAGAAACAATTCGCTTATCTAATGTCTTAACCATTACTGAAGGATTTTCATTAATTGCATCCATAGGATTAATTCCTGTTTTCTTAAAATAGAGAATCATATTCTCTACCAATCCTCCATACTGCATCCCAAAAACATTAGATAGTTTAACTAAATCTTTATGATGAAACTCATTAATAATTATGCTTTTTTTCTTCATTTTATACTTTTAAGTGTTAAAAAACAACGACTTACATTTATGTTTATATTTTAACTATAATACTTTATAATTCAAAAATCACCGTAGACTAGCAATAGTAAGGGTTTGCCTCGCAGAGCAAGTTGAAAATAGGGGCTCTGCCCCTGTTCAACTTGCTATTCTTTTCAAGAAACACTTACTCGCGTTTACTTAATACTCTTAAAGATTTAATAATAAAAAACATAAGGAAAAAAATCACCTTCTACTATCACCTGACAATTCAAGAAAATTGAACATTTCAAAAAACCTATCTTGAACTCTACTTCCATATCGTTTTCCAATTTCTGATAATGTTAAATTAGAAGTTATATAGGTCTTTATTCCCTTGTTCCTAAACTCATTGTATCTGGACTCTAAAATGCGGACAAAAATTTCCTCTTTACCATAAATATGAATATTACTCCCTACTGTTTCAGCTCCTAAATCATCGAACAAAAAAATTCCTTTTGAATAACTCTTAATTACATAATCTTTATTCTTCTCTGTATTAAATTTATGTACCACTGTTGATGCTTCAATAGACGGAAACCAAAGCTGTTTTATCGCATTCTTTTTAGAAATATTTTGAATGATTTGAAAACTTGATGTTTTTCCCACTCCATTAGAGCCGTATATATAAAGTCCTTTTTGAAGTTCACCTTTATGAATAGTTTCAAAAGTTTCATCCTGAGCAAAATATTTGCAAAATAGATTTAAGAATTTTTTATTATCATCATCTACTTCAAAAACTCTACTCTTTGATTTAAAATAAGTTTTGGCTTCAAGATTAAAAATTTGTTTTAGTTGATCAGTCGTCATAAATCTTTTCTTTTTTTTCATAACTAGGCTTTCACTTTTAAAATTAAAAGCAGAATTATTTATTAGATTAAATATCGATTTCATCTTTAATTATTCCTTTTGTTTATTTTAAAGGTTGCCCTCGTTTAGTTTTTGAAATTGAATTTTTATTTTTTTCTTTAAATAACTTAAAGTTTTTATAATTCTCTTTATTACTATACTCTATATTACTATGTGCCTTGTTTTTTCTGTTGGGGTTTTTTACCGTGTCGGTATTTTTCAGACACGGTAAAATTATGATTGGTTTTTGGTATAACACATAGACATTAGCAGTAAACTTTCCATTAACTCTTTTCTGGTTTTCTTTTGAAGCCCAACCAGTTGATATAAGTTCATTAATATATTTCCTTAATGTATCTACAGAATATCCTAAAGCTTTTGTTAATTGATAATTATAGAAAGTCCATTCTTCTGGCTTACAAAGCATATACACAAATAAAAACCTTGCTCTATCACTAATCATGTTGTCATTAATTAACTCATTAGGAACAATTGTAAAATCACGCTTTATTGTGTTTCTAACCTGATTCATCTCTTAATAAGGGATTAGCTTAATTTATTCTTTAAAGTATAACTAAGAGCTTCTTCCTCTACTTCTTTTGAGGATTTACTCATATTCTGAAGTAGCCACTGATTCAATTTTTCTTTTGAAAAAAAGATGATTTTTCCATTTGGTTTTGAAAATGGGATACCCCCTGATGAAGTTAATTTATACAGGTAACTTCTTGAAATACCTGTATAATCACAAGCCTCGTCAAAAGTTAATACTTTCTTGTTTGAAATAAGTAGTTTTTCAATGCGAGCTAGTCGCTCATCTAAATTAATACTGTTCATTTTATTAAAAATTTAATTTAACAATGAACAAAAGCGCTTTTGTTTTCTTTTAGTTGAATTCTCAGCTAAGATACTGTTATAGGAAAATTAAAAAGTAGCTTATTTACCTAGAGGTTTACTTAAGTAAACTTTTTTTTGACCTTATGGAGAAAATGATTGAATCTAAAACGGACTTACCTTTAAAGCTTTTTTGTTTTAATTTAGATTTTGTTGTTTTAACAGAATCATAATTTAACTCTTTACCTTTATAAAGGAACTTACTTGATTCACAAAATTCTTTTAAATTACAATTACTATATTTCATAAACAATTCTTCAATCAAGTAACTTATTTGGCTAATGTTTTTTGCGTTAAAATAAATTTTTGTTGGATTATTTAAATCACCCAGTAAAACATTTATCCAATTTTCATTTGTAGTTAACTCATTAAAAAAATCAAGTTTCTCTTCAAGTTCATTATAAAGAAAATGTAAATTTTCTTTACTTAATTTAATTCCAAAATTTTTCACTGACTTTGAAGTTATACAACTTTTTTCATGAGCCTGATTTACCTTAAAATTTTCTCTTTCTCTTTCTATTCTTTCCTTTTCAGTTTGAGCAAGTAAATCTGATTCTTTGTTATTCAATTCAATAATAGGGGAGAATTTTATTATTGATTTCAATATTGAGATATATTCATTTAAATAACTACAGTTAGAATATCCTTTAAAATACTCTACTCTGTTTAATTCCTTTTTTAATTCATATATACAGATTTGATTTGATTCTCTAATTTTTTGAGTAACTAGCTTGTAATAATACTCTAAAGATGAAATAGATCCATCTATTGTGATAAAGTTTCCAGAAAAAGGTTCAATACCTAAATTTTTTAATTCTTTGGATATTAAAAATCTATCTAAATCTAAAATTGTTTTAAAAGGCCAATATTTTTGGTGAAAGAGATTACTCTTTTTAATAGCCAAAATACATCGCTTGCTAATACGTACATTGGTGTCTAATTTATCAAACAAGTCTTTTATTAATAAATAATCAATTTTATCACCTTCATGTCTTATATAATTATATTCATAGAACTTTTTCAAATTTTGAAATTCGAATAGTCGCTTATGATTATGGTATAGTTCTAACAGCAAGGATTCTAATACTTCTTTTGAGTTAAAAAAAAGATCATACCTTTTAATATGACTTTCTTTCAGCAAGCTTGAGTCATTTATCACACTATGAATTTTAGAATAAATCTTATCAAAATCCTCAAAATTAAGAGTCTTACTCTTAAAATTAATATTATATTTTATTTCTGATTCACTCTTCTTTATAAACCTTGACATAATAAATTCAATCATAAATCTAAATTTAATTTTGGAATAATATTAGCCGCTTCTTTCATTTTAGAATCAATCACCCTTGCGTATATCTCTGTGGTTCTCAGTTGTTTATGCCCTAATCTTTTAGATACCGTATATATATCAGCTCCATTTTCAAGTAGTAGTACTGCATTTGAATGTCTTGCGCTATGAAAAGTAATATGCTTTGTAATTCCTGCAAACATACACCAACGAAGTAGAATCATATTCATATGTGCGCTGTAGTGAAGATTTACAAAAACTCTTTCATTCTCTTCTTTTCTTTTGCCCAATAATTCTCTTGCTTGTTTAGAAATATATAAATATTCAACACCATTAGTTTTTTTCTGAGTAAAAATAACTCTGAAAATTTCATCCCCTTTTTCATCAATTCCTTCATCTCTTACTTCGCTCCATTTCATTTTATTAATATCAGACCATCTAAGCCCTGTTAAACAACTAAATAAAAATGCTGTTTTAAGTATAGGAACTCTACATTCTGTTTTTGATAAATTTTGAAGCTCATTCATAGTTAAATATTCTCTGTGAGTTTCTCCCATAGGAATACTTTTAACTTTATTTACAATATTTTCACTAAGATATCCTTCTTCAAAAGCAGCCCTTAAACAAGCTCTAAATTTATTGTAATAGGTATGTTTTGTATTTTGAGATAGAAGCGAACCTGATTTTGCTTTCGCTACTGTATGCAAGTGTTTCTGAAAACCTTTAACAAAATCAATATCAATATCGTTGAACGTAGTGGTTGGAGAGCAAAATCTTTCTATATGTTTTTGGGCTGCATCCCAATTATCATAATTACCCTTACTTTCATAGCGCTCTTTTTTAAGGTACGTATAAAACTCTAAAAAATTAATTTTACTTTTTCTATAATTTTTAATTTTGTATTTACCTTGAATATGATCAGCTTGTCTGATAGCTAAAATTTGATTTGCTAGCTGGAGAGTTTCTTTATTCTGTATTTTCTCTTGTGAAGTTTTTGGGTTTTGAGAAGTATAGAGTTTCAAATATTCAAATTCTCTATTATGTTTCTTAGTTCCATTAGTATCTATATAAGATCCTTTATAAAATTCTAAATATAAACTGAACTTACCGCTTTTAAGTTTTTTCTCTTTTAAACTAATTTTCATATTAAAGGTGTATTTTAGTACACCTCAATATTGTTTTTTCTAAAAAGATGTACTTTAGAAGTAATAAAAGTACAACTATTATCAGACAAAAGGAAAACAAAACTGAACAAAAACACCAACAACTCACTGTCTGTCAACAATAAACAGATCAAGAGAAGCTAAAGGAAAATAGAATTACTTACCGATACAGAAATTCCCAAAAATATGTCCTAAAATATCTTTATCTATATCGTATTCACCTGTGATATCACCAAGGTAACGAAGACACTCACGAATATCTATAGAAAACAAATCGGTAGTAATACCAAGGTCAATACCATTTTGCACTTCCATTATACTTTCTAAAGCTTTAGATAAGGCTTCAAAATGTCTGGAGTTTGTTACGATAGTTTCATTATTACTTAAAGCCCCCGTATTTACTAATGAAGTTAATTCTTGCTTTAATTCTTCAATACCAACTTGTTGTTTTGCTACTAATGGTAATAAACTAGGTATTTCAGCCTTCAACTTATCTAATTCTGTAGTACTTAACTTATCAACTTTATTTCCTATAGTTAATAGTCGTTTATTGGGAAACTTAGTCTGTATTGTTTCTATATCCTTTTGAATAGATTCAATAGACTCTTGTGCTTTAGATGCATCAATTAAAAATAAAATCAATTGTGCTTTCTCCGCTTTTTCATATGCTATTTTAATTCCTATATTCTCTACTATGTCTTCTGTTTTTCTAATTCCTGCTGTATCAATAAATCTAAAGGCAACTCCTTCAATTATAATTTCATCTTCTATAGCATCTCGAGTAGTTCCAGCAATCTCAGATACAATTGCTCGTTCTTCATTTAATAACGCATTAAGTAAAGTAGATTTTCCTACGTTTGGCTCTCCGATAATAGCAACAGGAATCCCGTTTTTCATGGCATTACCGAAAGCAAATGAATCAATTAATCGTTTTAAAACAAAAGTGATTTTTGCAACTAATTCTTTGAACTTGGTTCTATCAGCAAACTCTACATCTTCACCTGAAAAATCTAGCTCTAATTCTATTAAAGCAGCAAAATCTAGTAATTGAATACGTAATTCTTTCAATTCATTAGTTATACCTCCACGCATTTGCTGAATAGCCATTTGGTGCGATGCAGCTGAATTAGATGCAATAACATCGGCTACAGCTTCTGCCTGACTTAAATCCATCTTGCCATTTAAGAAAGCACGCATAGTAAACTCCCCATTATTAGCCATTCTACAACCTTTGTTTAAAAAAAGTTGAATAATTTCTTGCTGAATAAATACAGAACCATGACACGAAACTTCTACTACATTTTCTCCGGTATACGAGCGAGGATTTTTAAAAATAGAAACCAATACTTCATCTACAATGTTCGTTTCATCTACAATATGTCCTAAATGAATTGTATGGGTTGCTTGCTTTAATAAAGATTTCTCTTTTACAACAGACTTGAAGCAGCTATCAGCAATAGTGATTGCTTGTTCACCAGAAAGGCGAATAACAGAAATAGCTCCAACTCCTGATGGAGTAGCCAATGCAACAATAGTATCTTGAGGAATCATGGTGTACTTATTTTATACAAAAATAAGTCAAAATAAATCAATCTCTCTGAAGAATAGTTATTTTATAAAAACTTAAAATCCAATTGCAATATTAATTGAAAATCGCAAACCTTCATCTCCTTTAAAAGCTTGCAGTTCTGCTTTTATTAGGTCTGCAGTTTGCAACCAAAATCCAGCTCCAAAATCTGAATATAATTGAGATGATGCTTCGTTTTTTTGCCATACTCTTCCAACATCAAAACCTCCTAAAATTCCGAATTGAAGTGGTAACACATCTGATTTCAAATCCTTAATATGCAATTTCACGTTTGTACTAGTATAAAATAGTGATTGACCAGTAAATCTCTGGTTTCGATATCCTCTCAATCCAGTATTCCCTCCTAAATTAGCGGCTTGATAAAATGGCACCTCTGAACCAATAACATGTTTGTATGAAATAGTTGTATCTAACATAATTTTATCTCCATACATTGGGTGAGACAAATATAAACTAGGCTGTAGCGCTACATTGGTTTTACTAGACTCATTGATATCAGCTGAAACTTTTAAATCAATTTTAGGTAGGATTATTAAGTTTTCAAATATTGATAATGAAATATTTTTATATTGATAATATCCTGATAACCCAACATAATTTTTACGTTCAAAAAAATCAACTGATGGAAAAAACAAAGTTTCAGAAGTAACAAATCTATCAGGAGTTTCATCAATTTTTATACTTTCAAAAAATAAGTTAGTAGAAAATTCATATTGAGATACTTCTTTCAATAGCCCAAATTTAACATCAAAGGTTGACATTCTAATTCGATTATAATCTAACTTTAAATTATCATCTAAATTTTGTGTTTCGTTTCCAAAACCAAAAAAATTAGTGCTATAGTTTGGACTTTGATAACCTAGTCCACCAAAAGCATTAAAATCTTTATATACATTAGCTTTTTCTCCATAATAATTGGCTTTAAAACCTAAAGTACCTAAATACAAATTAGCAGATACTTGGTGTAATGTAGTAAAAGGGTTTTGATCAAAACCTAAAACCTTATATTCATCAAGAATACCTATAAACAAACCATCATCAGGATTGGCTCCAAACTTTGGTTTTATGGTATTTACATTGTGTTTATACTTCTCTCTTTGATATGAAGTTATATAGTTTTCTTCAGATAAATGCAGTTTAGCTTTATCTTTTTCTACTACAAATGTTTGGTGTTTACTATCTATAATTATAATTTTTTCTCCATTCTGAATTTCATATTTATCAGAATTATTCCCTCCAATTAATTTTAATGGAATGTGTTTTTTACTAGTTCCAGAAACCTCAAAATAATCACTCCCATCTAACCCGTAAATCCATATTTCTTCTGTATCAATTGACGAGAAATTATAACTTTTAATTGAAGTGTCTTTGCCTTCTTTTTCATTATACATCTCAATCAATGTGCCTTCTTCCACCCTTGTCACATCAATCAAATTGTTTTCATTAGTAGCTACAACTATTTTATTAGGAGAAATTAAATTATAATATTCTGTTCCAATCTGATTTAGATTTAATATCATTTCTTTTAAAATTGAAAAGAGTTCTTCTGTTTCTGTCGATAAAATTCCTTTGGGCAAGGATATTTCAATTTCCTTAAGCGCATCATCATCTAATAAATTTTGAATAGCTACAATTTCATTTTCCCATTGTGAGTACGGTAGACTACTTAAAATATTCACATCAAAGCCAATGAAATTTTGGCTGCTCTTTTTAATGTTTTTTATTCTACCTGAATAAGATTCAAGATGTTTATATGATTTAACTAGTTTAGTTATTAATTTATATGTTCCATCAAAATTCATGTACTGATTTTGATACGAATTCATATAAGGGACCATTTTTTGACCAGCAGTTTCTTTCCAAACATACATATCTGGATTCGTATTAAAACTTCCAATAATAAAGCTCAATAATCTAAATCGCAAATAAGCATTTTTATCAATTTGAACAGCTGTATTTTTATGTAATAGCCCTAACATATTTTTTGTAGAAATCAATTCGTCATCAAATGCTACTAATTGATGTAATTGATCATTGTTTGAAACTAAAATCGGGTTATTTGTTTGCAGATTTAGTTTTGAAGCTAACTTAGAAGTAATACAACTTGAAAAAGGGTATGAAAGTAATTCTACTTCTTTCAATGATTTTTCTAACTCAGTTCCTTTTATTTCAGATATAGTATAAGATTTATTTAACTGAGTTTGTTTTAATAAATTTTCAATAGATTGAGCAATTGGTATTAATTGTTCACCTTCTTTTATTGAATCATAAACTGGCACTTGAATGTTTCTATAAAATAAATCGCTATAATTTATTGAAGTGGAACTATAAGAAACGTTACTAGAATCTTTTTTATACACAGATATCCATACAGAATCTATATTTTTTGATTGACTAAACCCAAAAAACGAGCAAAGAAGAAGCATGAAAACAGCAAAAACCTTGCGTTTAGGCTTGTTTTTACCCAGTAACAACTCTTTTTTTGTGTTTTTTATTTGAGTCAACCTTTTTCGTTTCAATGAGTTAGTAATTCTTTTAAATTTAAATTTTAAAATGTTTTGCACAATATAAAAACAGTGCTATATTTGCAACCGCATTAACAAATGCAAAGGGGGAGATTCCAGAGCGGCCAAACGGGGCGGACTGTAACTCCGCTGTCTTTCGACTTCGTAGGTTCGAATCCTACTCTCCCCACAAAAAGCTTCAAGTTTACTTGAAGCTTTTTTATTTTATATCTTTTTCATTTTCATTAATATAAATAACACAATAATAGGAATTCCAATTAGTCCAGTCATTATTGGGTTATTCATTACATATTCAGCTCCTAAAAGTATCGTTAATAAATACCCTCCTATTGCTCCTCCAAAATGAGCTGTATGACCTATATTTCCTACTCGGTTTTTCATTCCATAAATAGAGTAAAATAAATACCCTACACCAAATAACCAACCTGGAATAAAAAAATTAATAGTCATCATCGGTTCAAAAAGTATTGCTGAAAATAAGATCCCTGTTACAGCTCCACTAGCTCCAATAGCACTATAATGAGGCTCGTCTTTATGAAAATATAACGACAATAAACTCCCTGACAATAAACTAACTATATAAATTAATATAAAATGATATCCACTTAAATAATTTATAACTATTGGCCCGAAAAAAAACAAGGTTACCATATTAAACAATAAATGCTGCATATCAGCATGTAGGAAACCTGAACTAATATTTCTGTATTGCTCTCCTGCTTTAACAGCCCCTACATTAAACTTAAATTTTTCAAAAAAAGTATAATCCTTAAAGCCTTTGTAGGATATTAATCCGTTTAAAGCTATGATAATAAGTAGGTAAATGTTTAATGAGCCCATAAATTTGTGTTTAAATTCAAATCTACACAAATTTATTTTAGTTCTTCCATATAGAAATACATTATATTTGTCAAAATTTACGGTAAATGCACTTATTAATATACATCTTAGTTTTCCCAATTCTTTGGGCAATATCTATCCTCCCATTTAGAATATTCTACCTGTTTTCAGACTTAGCATATGTTCTAGTTTACTATATTATTGGCTATAGGAAAAAAGTAGTTTATGATAATTTAAAATTAGTTTTTCCCGATAAACCTGAAAAAGAGTTACTTGCTATCAGAAAAAAATTTTATAAGCATATGTGCGACATGTTTTTAGAGATGATAAAAACAATGTCTATGTCAGAAAAAGAAATGAGAAAGCGTTTTCAAATAACTAACATCCCTTATGTTCAAGAATTGGAAAAACGCAAAAACATTATGGTTATGGCGTCACATTATGCTAGTTGGGAATGGGGAATTATATTACAAAGAGACATTGAAGCAACTGCATTTGGGGTCTATAAGAAAATTAAAAACCCATATTTTGACAAATTAGTGCGTGACATTAGAGCTAAATACAATTCCGTATTAATAAACACAAAAGAAACAATCCCTACAGTTTTAGGAAATCATCGTAAAGGAGTAAAAGCATTGTATGGTTTTGTAAGTGATCAATCTCCTAAACTTGACAAATCTACCTATTGGACTGATTTCATGAATTACAATGTCCCGGTATTTACTGGTGCAGAAATGTTATCTAAAAAATGTGACTTAGCAGTTTGTTATTTCAAAGTAGAAAAATTAAAAAGAGGCTACTATAAAGCTACTTATGTTCCTTTAGCAGAGAACCCTAAAGATTTCGAAAAATTCGAAATCACAAATTTATTTTTAAAAGAAGTCGAAAAACAATTACATGAAGCTCCTGAATATTATTTATGGACTCATAAACGTTGGAAACACAGAGGTGGAAACCCTAATAAACAAGTAAACATTAATTAGAATGAAAAAGTATATTGCTGAATTTATTGGCACATTTACACTTGTATTTTGCGGTTGTGGTGCTATTGTTACAAATGAATTCTCTCAAGGAACAGTTACACATTCAGGTATTGCATTAACTTTTGGCTTAGTTGTTATGTCATTGATTTATGCCTTTGGTGAAATTTCCGGGGCTCATTTTAATCCAGCAGTAACTATTGCATTTGCCTACGCTAGAAGGTTTCCTGTAAAAGAAGTCCCCAAGTATATTTTTGCACAGTGTATTGGCGCTATTATTGCGGCTGTGTTACTATTAATTCTATTTCCTGAAAATGAATTTCTAGGCACAACCCTACCAAAAATTGATGTTTGGCGTGTATTTTTATTTGAAGTAATCCTTACGTTTTTCTTAATGCTAGTTATTATAAATGTTTCAACAGGCTCTAAAGAAACAGGTGTAATGGCAGGTATTGCTATTGGAGGGGTTGTTTGGTTTGAAGCTCAATTTGCAGGACCAATAACTGGTGCTTCCATGAATCCTGCAAGATCTATAGGGCCTGCATTAATTTCTGGACATATAGAACATTTATGGCTTTACATACTAGCTCCTATAATTGGTGCTATACTAGCTGTTTTAAGCTGTAGGCTGGTTAAAGATGACCAATGTTGCAAAGAGAGTTGTTAAGTCAATATTTCTTTATCATTCTACCCATAAATTATGTAATAAACCCTTATTATAATTTCAGCATACGCTGAGGATGTTTATATTTGCAACCAGAAAATTTGTCACTACAATGAAGATATCATACAACTGGTTAAAACAATTTATAAAAATAGATTGGGACGCAGAAAGAACTGGAGATTTACTTACCGATTTAGGATTAGAAGTTGAAGGATTAACCAATTACCAATCAATTAAAGGTGGTTTAGAAGGAATTGTTGTTGGACATGTACTTTCATGCGAACAACACACCAATGCAGATAAATTACGTGTTACCAAAGTTGATATTGGAACCGGCGAACCTATACAAATAGTGTGTGGTGCTCCAAATGTTGCAGCAGGGCAAAAAGTACCTGTAGCTACAATAGGAACAATTCTTTATGATGCAGAAGGAAATAATTTCAAAATAAAAAAAGGGAAAATTCGCGGAGAAGAATCTCACGGAATGATCTGTGCCGAAGATGAACTAGGTTTAGGCAAAGGACATGACGGAATTATGGTTCTTGACGAATCATTAAAACCAGGTACTCCTTGCGCTGATGTTTTTAATATTGAAGATGATCAAGTATTTGAAATAGGTCTAACTCCAAACCGTTCTGATGCAATGAGTCATTTCGGAACTGCACGTGATTTAAAAGCTGGATTATTACAACAAGGTCATAATTTAGAATTAATTTCTCCTTCTGTAAGTGATTTTCATATTGATAATAGGTCATTGAAAATTGATTCGGAAGTAATGGATAATAAACTAGCACCAAGATATTGTGGTGTTACCATTTCAGGAATTAAAGTTGCTGATTCTCCAGAATGGATTCAAAATAGATTAAAAGCTATTGGACTAAGCCCTAAAAATAATATAGTTGATATCACAAACTATGTATTACATGAGTTAGGACAACCTTTACATGCTTTTGACACAACAAAAGTAAAAGGAAATAAAATTAAAGTTAAAACATTAGCTTCTGGAACAAAGTTCACTACACTTGATGGTGTAGAACGTGAGTTACATGAAGATGATTTAATGATTTGTAACGCTGAAGAACCAATGTGTATCGCAGGTGTTTTAGGTGGATTAGATTCTGGTGTTACTAATCAAACTACTTCAATTTTCCTTGAAAGTGCATATTTCAATCCGGTAACAATTAGAAAAACGGCTAAAAGACACGCACTTAATACTGATGCTTCTTTTAGATTTGAAAGAGGTATTGATCCAAATATAACAGAATACGCATTAAAAAGAGCAGCTTTATTAATTACAGAAATTGCTGGGGGAGAAATATCTTCAGGTATAGAAGACTTATATCCTAATAAAATAGAAGATTTTCAAGTATTCTTATCTTTTGAAACAACAACAAAATTAATTGGTCAAGAAATTCCAAAAGAAACAATTAAAGATATTCTAACTTCTTTAGATATAAAAGTAAATAGTGTAACTGAAGGAGGTTTAGGATTAACAATACCCTCTTATAGAACAGATGTTCAGCGAGAAGCCGATATCATTGAAGAAATTTTAAGAGTATACGGTTATAACAATATAGAATCTTCAGATAAACTAAATGCAACAATGAGTCATGCATCAAAGTTTGAAGATTATAAAATTCAGAATGTTGTAGCTAACCAATTGATTGCTCAAGGATTTAATGAAATGATGGCTAATTCATTAACTACGGCTAAATATACGCAGTTATCTGAATTACTAAAAGAAGAACATAATGTTACAATGTTAAACCCTTTAAGTAATGATTTAGCAGTTATGCGTCAGTCATTATTATTTTCTGGATTAGAAGCATTGTCTTATAACATCAATAGGAAGCAGAATAACCTTAAGTTTTTTGAGTTCGGAAACACCTACCATAATTTTGAATCAGGGTATACTGAAAACAAACATTTAACGGTATTAATTACTGGAAACAGAAATTCTGATATTTGGAACACACAAAATAAAACAAGTGATTTCTTCTATTTAAAAGGAATTATTGAAAGTATTTTTGGTCGATTAGGTATTACTAAACTAAAAACATCACCTATTAAAAATGATGTTTTTTCTGAAGGAATTACATTAAGTTTAGGAAAAATGAAACTAGTAGAATTTGGTATAGTAAAAAGAGCCACGCTAAAGTCATTTGGAATATCACAAGAAGTCTTATTTGCTGATTTCAATTGGAATAATATTATTGAAGTAGCTAAGTTTAATAAAATAAAATTTAGTCCTATTTCAAAGTACCCTGAAGTAAAACGAGATTTTGCCTTACTACTTGACGAGAAGGTTACTTTTGAAGAAATTCACACTATTGCAAAACAGAGTGAGAAAAAACTATTAAAAGATGTCAATTTATTTGATGTTTACCAAGGTGAAAAATTACCATCTGGTAAAAAAAGTTACGCAGTTAGCTTTACTCTAGAAGACAAAGAAAAAACTCTTACAGATAAGCAAATAGATAAAATTATGAGTAAACTACAAAACTCATTTGAAAAACAATTAGGTGCCGAATTAAGATAATCTAATTACTTGATAAAATAAAAAGGGTTTCATTTATAAATGAAACCCTTTTTATTTTATCACTATTTCTATTACTGGACTATTATTTTTTCAGATTTTTTATTATCGTTTATGATTAATTCCAATAAGTAAACTCCAGCACTTACATTTACAAGAGGTATTTTATGATATTTTGACTCAATAACAATCTCCTCATTATAAACTACTTTTCCTGACAAATCTATTAATCTAACTTTCGAATTTTTTAAGTTTAAATTACCAGAATTGATATTTATAAAACCTTTAGTTGGATTAGGATAAAACCTTACTTCATTCAAAATATTCTCTTTTACACCTAATGCTTGATTTGCTACTGCGAAATGTAATACTGCTCCTGTAGTTCCTTTTATAATTTCAAATAAATAATTTACATCCATATTTGCAATTACATCTGTTGCAGAATGTGAATGAGGTGTTTCATTTTTTTCGTATAAACCAGTAATTATTTCACCATTATTTTCAAAAGGAATATAATCTGATGAATATGCATATGAAATTTCTGTAGTCAAACTAGAATATAAACCAATACAAGTCGCTAATTCATTTGTCATTGTATTTGATGCTGCATTATTCGATGTAGGGCTACTCGTATCCCTTTCACAAATAATAGTATCATTTGTCATACCGCTTCTTCCTCCTACCTGATCAATATTTAACACCAACCTAATATCTAACTTAGGATTCGTAGCATTAACAACATTATTCACATAATGTTGACTACCATTTAAACCCGTTTCTTCAGCAGAAAAATTTATAAATTTAATAGAGTATTCAGTAGGCACATTTGCTAGTCGTTTCGCTATTTCTAAAATTAATGTAGTACCACTACCATTATCATTTGCTCCAACACCATTTATAGTATCATAATGTCCATCAACAATTACATAAGTATTTGGATACACTAAACCAACTTTAGTAACAACAATATTAGTTGTAGAATTTCCTCCTGTAATGAATGTATCTTCAACTATATCTGTGTAGCCATAGCTTAAATATTTTGATTTTAGCCAATTTTTTGCATTATCAATTTCTGATGAACCAACAGATTTTACACCATGTCCAACAAATTCATTTAAACTTGTTGTAGCAGATGATAAATTACAATTATCAACTATACCCTGATAATATGTATTATGAGTTTGAGCAATTCCAAAATGTGTGATAGATAAAAATAAAAATGCATTGGTAACTTTTGTAATGAATTTCATTATATAATTAGGTTAAGTATTGAGGTTATATAAGTAATTGAACACTTATTTCTTAAAAATAAACTAATTGAATTAGTTAACCAAATAATCAATCTAAATCTAAGCCACAAAATATTAAAAACACAAAAATGGCCCCTCTTTTTATCTGAAATAACTCAATAATACATTCC
>CAXYDR010000002.1:0-313424 GCA_964276095.1 uncultured Flavobacteriaceae bacterium
TAACCACTTCACAATAACTCAAGACTAACAGTTTCAAAGGCAGTTCCACAGTTGAGCTGCGGGATTTCACCTCTGACTTATTAGTCCGCCTACGGACCCTTTAAACCCAATGATTCCGGATAACGCTTGCACCCTCCGTATTACCGCGGCTGCTGGCACGGAGTTAGCCGGTGCTTATTCATACAGTACCGTCAAGCTGCTACACGTAGCAGTGTTTCTTCCTGTATAAAAGAAGTTTACAACCCATAGGGCAGTCATCCTTCACGCGGCATGGCTGGATCAGAGTTGCCTCCATTGTCCAATATTCCTCACTGCTGCCTCCCGTAGGAGTCTGGTCCGTGTCTCAGTACCAGTGTGGGGGATCCCCCTCTCAGGGCCCCTACCTATCGTTGCCATGGTAAGCCGTTACCCTACCATCTAGCTAATAGGACGCATAGTCATCTTACACCGTAACCTTTAATCATTAAATGATGCCATTCAATGATACCATGAGGTATTAATCTTCGTTTCCAAAGGCTATCCCTCAGTGTAAGGTAGATTCTATACGCGTTACGCACCCGTGCGCCGGTCGTCATCTGTGCAAGCACAATGTTACCCCTCGACTTGCATGTGTTAAGCCTGCCGCTAGCGTTCATCCTGAGCCAGGATCAAACTCTTCATCGTTAAATTTTAAATATTATTCTAAATCTAACAACAATCGAAATTAATTAACTCAAAATGGTTTACTTTAATTATTATTGTATTATTTTCATAATACGCGCTGTCAATCAATATTTCAATGAACGAAATCTCATTAAGAGATCTTGTAAATGATAACCTAAATTATCGTTTGTTGAGCTGTTAGATTTGAACTAACTTACTTTCCTATAACTCTATTCTCTTTAAGAACTTCCCTAGCTTTTCAACTCTCGTTGTTTCGCTAAGCGGATGCAAACTTACAACCTTATTTCTTACTCACAATGTTTTTTTAATTCTTTTTTTAAAAGTTTTTAACTCTTAAAAATCAAACTCAAATCACATTTTTTAAAGAACTTTTTACTGCTTCGAATTCGTTAAAAACTCATCCGTTTTGCGGGTGCAAATATACTACCTTTCTTATCTAATAACCTAACTTTTTATGAAGGTTTTTTGAAGTGTTTTGCTATGTACTGGTAGCGTGAGGATTGACTCTAATGAAACACCATGTTTTGTAGAGAGAAAAACTTGTTTACTTTTAAAAGATGACTAACAGACTACAATATCAAACTCCAGAACAGTCTTAATACAAAACTTAAAAATTAGCCCTACCCACTACATTTAGCCATAGGCAAGACTATTTCTATAATATTTTTAACTACTGCATCATCAATTGAACGACTATTAAATACAAAACAAGTATATTAAATCAGAGGTCACGACAACAAAACAGTGAAAAATCACTTCCATCTTCATAAAAAAAACAGACAACACACTTATTTAGATATAAATATCAAATCATTGTATCGTAAAATCATTAAACAAACTCAATAATTTGACGCAGTTTACTACGCACGAAACTTTATTACAAATCAACAACCTGAAACAACCTTATGAATTACCTTAAATTTTATCATAAATCAACACAACATATATCCCTTTTTTCTATCATTACAAATATTACCTCAAGTATTCCGTTTAGATTTACCTGATATACTCGTTAATGAAATTGAAAAATGCACTAGTAACAAAGAAATCAGACAAGTAGGGATAGAATGGGCAGTACAACAAAGTAAAGAGTTAATCAGTGCTGGAGTTCCCGTTGTGCATTATTATTCTATGGGGAAATCTAGTAATATAGAAGCTATTGCTAGGGAAGTATTCTAGAAATAAATAATTACATAAAAGAAAAGGAATACATTATTGTATTCCTTTTCTTATTTATACCATATACTCGTTATACATGCAACCAATTTTATAATCAATCATACATTCCTTGAGTTTATTGCAAAAAAAATCCCCAACATCATAAGATATTGAGGATTTAAAGAAGGCGGCGACCTACTCTCCCACATAACTGCAGTACCATCGGCGCTAATGGGCTTAACTTCTCTGTTCGGAAAGGTAAGAGGTGAGCCCCATTGCTATAACCACCTTAAGTTTTAAGTGCTTGTACTTGCGCACAACACTGTCACTTAAAATAAGTAACTAATAACTTAACATATTGAGATATAAAAAACAACTTGTAAAAAAAATAAGAAAAGAGCGTACATAAGCCTATGGGTTATTAGTATCACTCGGCTATGACATTACTGCCTTTACACCTATGACCTATCAACGTAGTAATCTCCTACGACCCTTTAAAGAAATCTCATCTTGTGGTAGGTTTCGCGCTTATATGCTTTCAGCGCTTATCCCTTCCCGACGTAGCTACTCAGCAATGCTCCTGGCGGAACAACTGATGCACCAGAGGTCAGTCCAACTCGGTCCTCTCGTACTAGAGTCAGATCCACGCAAATTTCTAACGCCCACAGCAGATAGAGACCGAACTGTCTCACGACGTTCTGAACCCAGCTCGCGTGCCACTTTAATGGGCGAACAGCCCAACCCTTGGGACCTTCTCCAGCCCCAGGATGTGACGAGCCGACATCGAGGTGCCAAACCCCCCCGTCGATATGAGCTCTTGGGGGAGATCAGCCTGTTATCCCCGGCGTACCTTTTATCCTTTGAGCGATGGCCCTTCCATGCGGAACCACCGGATCACTATGCTCTACTTTCGTACCTGATCGACCTGTATGTCTCTCAGTCAAGCTCCCTTATGCCATTGCACTCTACGCACGATTACCAACCGTACTGAGGGAACCTTTAGAAGCCTCCGTTACTCTTTTGGAGGCGACCACCCCAGTCAAACTACCCACCACGCACTGTTCTCCGTTAGGAGTTAGGCTTCAGATAAGCAAAGGGTCGTATTTCAACAATGACTCCACAACGCCTAGCGACGCCGCTTCAAAGTCTCCGACCTATCCTACACATTACTTATCCAAAGTCAATACGAAGCTATAGTAAAGGTGCACGGGGTCTTTTCGTCCCGCTGCGGGTAATCGGCATCTTCACCGATACTACAATTTCACCGAGCTCATGGTTGAGACAGTGTCCAGATCGTTGCACCATTCGTGCAGGTCGGAACTTACCCGACAAGGAATTTCGCTACCTTAGGACCGTTATAGTTACGGCCGCCGTTTACTGGGGCTTCATTTCATTGCTTCGCCGAAGCTAACAACTCCACTTAACCTTCCAGCACCGGGCAGGTGTCAGGCCCTATACATCATCTTTCGATTTAGCAGAGCCCTGTGTTTTTGATAAACAGTCGCCTGGACCTTTTCACTGCGGCCCATCCGAAGATGGGCGACCCTTCTCCCGAAGTTACGGGTCGATTTTGCCTAGTTCCTTAACCATGAATCTCTCGAGCTCCTTAGAATTCTCATCCCAACTACCTGTGTCGGTTTAGGGTACGGGCTGCTTCTCTCGCTTTTCTTGGAAGTCGATTTGCTGGATTATCACATTGGCCGTAGCCGCTGTGTACTATCGGAGTGTTACCACTTCCTTCAACGCACAATTCCGTCTGTGCGCACCAACTTTTCGCCTCCGTCACTTTTAATGAGAGCAGGTACAGGAATATTAACCTGTTGTCCATCCACTACCCCTTTCGGGTTCGCGTTAGGTCCCGACTAACCCACAGCTGATTAGCATAGCTGTGGAAACCTTAGTCTTTCGGAGTGCGGGTTTCTCGCCCGCATTATCGTTACTTATGCCTACATTTTCTTTTGTAGCTGCTCCAGCATTCCTTACAGAACACCTTCAGCGCCACTACAATGCTCCCCTACCACTTATAATAAATTATAAATCCATAGCTTCGGTGGTATATTTATGCCCGATTATTATCCATGCTCGTCCGCTCGACTAGTGAGCTGTTACGCACTCTTTAAATGAATGGCTGCTTCCAAGCCAACATCCTAGCTGTCTAAGCAGACAAACCTCGTTTATTCAACTTAATATACACTTTGGGACCTTAGCTGATGGTCTGGGTTCTTTCCCTCTCGGACATGGACCTTAGCACCCATGCCCTCACTGCTGAAAAACATTTTATAGCATTCGGAGTTTGTCAGGAATTGGTAGGCGGTGAAGCCCCCGCATCCAATCAGTAGCTCTACCTCTATAAAACTTTTAATCAACGCTGCACCTAAATGCATTTCGGGGAGTACGAGCTATTTCCGAGTTTGATTGGCCTTTCACCCCTACCCACAGGTCATCCCAAGACTTTTCAACGTCAACGGGTTCGGACCTCCACTTTGGGTTAACAAAGCTTCATCCTGCCCATGGGTAGATCACACGGTTTCGCGTCTACCGATACTAACTATGGTCGCCCTATTCAGACTCGCTTTCGCTACGGATCCGTACCTGAAGTACTTAACCTTGCTAATATCGGTAACTCGTAGGCTCATTATGCAAAAGGCACGCCGTCACCCCAAAGGGCTCCGACCGCTTGTAAGCGTATGGTTTCAGGATCTTTTTCACTCCCTTATTCAGGGTTCTTTTCACCTTTCCCTCACGGTACTAGTTCACTATCGGTCTCTCAAGAGTATTTAGCCTTAACGGATGGTCCCGCTTGATTCATACAGGATTACTCGTGTCCCGCACTACTCAGGATACCACTACGTTTACATTCTTTACTTATACGGGACTATCACCCTCTACGGTTGCTCTTTCCAAAGCATTCTAATTCATTATGTATTCGATATCGTGGTCCTACAACCCCAGCAATGCCGTAACATTACTGGTTTGGGCTAATCCGCGTTCGCTCGCCACTACTAACGGAATCACTATTGTTTTCTTCTCCTCCGGGTACTTAGATGTTTCAGTTCTCCGGGTTTACTTCCTCGAAAGGATGACATGTCTTCAACATGCCGGGTTGCCCCATTCAGAAATCTACGGATCAAAAGGTATGTGCCCCTCCCCGCAGCTTATCGCAGCTTATCGCGTCTTTCATCGTCTTTGAGAGCCTAGGCATTCCCCATACGCCCTTATTTAGCTTATTGTACTTTTTGTTACTCTATATTCTTAAATTTGTTTGATAATTAGCATCCTAGTGCTAACTATCGCTCGTGTTTTTTAATCTCAATATGTCAATGAACGTTTTTCTTGTTATAACAGCTTATGCATTACTTTCGGATACTAATAAGTTACTATTATCACGTAGTCGTACTACAAAAACCTGAAGAATGGTGGAGAATAACGGAGTCGAACCGTTGACCTCCTGCGTGCAAGGCAGGCGCTCTAGCCAGCTGAGCTAATCCCCCATTTACTATTAGCTAGTATTTGAAAGTTAGTAGTTAGACTTCTAACTTATACTCAACTTATAGAATTTCCTTCTTAAAAAAATTAGTAGTCTCAGGCAGACTCGAACTGCCGACCTCTACATTATCAGTGTAGCGCTCTAACCAGCTGAGCTATGAGACTCTATTTTCTTTTAGTTTTTTGTTCTTTTATTTAATTAACAGCTAAAGTAAACACATCTCTGTGTATATTATTCAATCATCGTAGATTCTTTCTCTAGAAAGGAGGTGTTCCAGCCGCACCTTCCGGTACGGCTACCTTGTTACGACTTAGCCCTAGTTACCAACTTTACCCTAGGCCGCTCCTTGCGGTGACGGACTTCAGGCACTTTCAGCTTCCATGGCTTGACGGGCGGTGTGTACAAGGCCCGGGAACGTATTCACCGGATCATGGCTGATATCCGATTACTAGCGATTCCAGCTTCACGGAGTCGAGTTGCAGACTCCGATCCGAACTGAGATAGGTTTTAAAGATTCGCATCCCCTCGCGGGGTAGCTGCCCTCTGTACCTACCATTGTAGCACGTGTGTAGCCCAGGACGTAAGGGCCGTGATGATTTGACGTCATCCCCACCTTCCTCACAGTTTGCACTGGCAGTCTTGTTAGAGTTCCCGACATGACTCGCTGGCAACTAACAACAGGGGTTGCGCTCGTTATAGGACTTAACCTGACACCTCACGGCACGAGCTGACGACAACCATGCAGCACCTTGTAAATAGTCCGAAGAAAAGAATATCTCTACTCTATGCAATCTACATTTAAGCCCTGGTAAGGTTCCTCGCGTATCATCGAATTAAACCACATGCTCCACCGCTTGTGCGGGCCCCCGTCAATTCCTTTGAGTTTCATTCTTGCGAACGTACTCCCCAGGTGGGATACTTATCACTTTCGCTTAGCCACTCAACCTTGCGGTCGAACAGCTAGTATCCATCGTTTACGGCGTGGACTACCAGGGTATCTAATCCTGTTCGCTCCCCACGCTTTCGTCCATCAGCGTCAGTATATTGTTAGTGATCTGCCTTCGCAATCGGTATTCCATGTAATCTCTAAGCATTTCACCGCTACACTACATATTCTAACCACTTCACAATAACTCAAGACTAACAGTTTCAAAGGCAGTTCCACAGTTGAGCTGCGGGATTTCACCTCTGACTTATTAGTCCGCCTACGGACCCTTTAAACCCAATGATTCCGGATAACGCTTGCACCCTCCGTATTACCGCGGCTGCTGGCACGGAGTTAGCCGGTGCTTATTCATACAGTACCGTCAAGCTGCTACACGTAGCAGTGTTTCTTCCTGTATAAAAGAAGTTTACAACCCATAGGGCAGTCATCCTTCACGCGGCATGGCTGGATCAGAGTTGCCTCCATTGTCCAATATTCCTCACTGCTGCCTCCCGTAGGAGTCTGGTCCGTGTCTCAGTACCAGTGTGGGGGATCCCCCTCTCAGGGCCCCTACCTATCGTTGCCATGGTAAGCCGTTACCCTACCATCTAGCTAATAGGACGCATAGTCATCTTACACCGTAACCTTTAATCATTAAATGATGCCATTCAATGATACCATGAGGTATTAATCTTCGTTTCCAAAGGCTATCCCTCAGTGTAAGGTAGATTCTATACGCGTTACGCACCCGTGCGCCGGTCGTCATCTGTGCAAGCACAATGTTACCCCTCGACTTGCATGTGTTAAGCCTGCCGCTAGCGTTCATCCTGAGCCAGGATCAAACTCTTCATCGTTAAATTTTAAATATTATTCTAAATCTAACAACAATCGAAATTAATTAACTCAAAATGGTTTACTTTAATTATTATTGTATTATTTTCATAATACGCGCTGTCAATCAATATTTCAATGAACGAAATCTCATTAAGAGATCTTGTAAATGATAACCTAAATTATCGTTTGTTGAGCTGTTAGATTTGAACTAACTTACTTTCCTATAACTCTATTCTCTTTAAGAACTTCTCTAGCTTTTCAACTCTCGTTGTTTCGCTAAGCGGATGCAAACTTACAACCTTTTTTGTTTCTCACAATATTTTTTAAATCTTTTTTTTAAAAGTTTTTTAACCCTTAAAAATCAAACTCAAATCACATCTTTTAAAGAACTTATTAGCGACACAACTGTTTCGCTAAGCGGATGCAAACCTACAACCTTTTTAATTCCTCGCAATGTTTTTTTTTGAATATTTTTTAAAAGTTTTTCAACCTTATAAACTAATCTAAAAACACACTAATCAATGAACTTCTCACTACTAAAACCTCGTTAAAAACTCAGCCGTTTTGCGGGTGCAAATATACCGCCTTTCTTCTTTAGTAACCTAACTTTTTAAACAGGTTTTTTGAAGTATTTTGCTAACGACTAGAAACGTGTGAATTGATTGTTGTGAAACGCTATGTTTTGTGGTGAATAAAAACATGTTTTCTTCAAACAACTGACAGGTTACTTCCCCATCGTTCATAATGACATACCGGAAACACACTCTTATAATATGGTTGTGATATGATTTTCAGAAAAACCGATATACTTTACCCCTACATATAGCGCCATCATCAAAAAAAAAAACCACATTTAAACCACGCAAACTACCTCCTTAAACACTACTTACGCAACCTAACTCGATTTCCCCCTTCATCAAAATGACAATTCATCTCACAACATTAATAATATTATTTTGCGTTAGCGATAGTAGTGACATCCTTTTTCATCCTTATAATAGACCAACCTACATTAGAACACTATTGCCCTTTATAAAACTACAATTCAATTAATTTGCAATCATATGAAAAAGATATAGCGGATAGCGCGACCTGAAGTGACAACGAAAGGGAACGCCCAGAGAAACAATCAAAACTAAACACATCTAAAACCCAGGTGACAAATTACCTCTCTCACAAATGCATAAAAAAAGCCGCCCCTTTCGGAACGGCTTGAATATATAGAACGTTAATTTTACTCCTTATTATATACCGGTATAATTACTAGGAGTAATTTGCTTTAATTCGTTTTTGATTTCAACCGAAACTTCTAATGTATCTATGAAATTCGCAATAGAGCTTTTGTTAATTTTCTCATTAGTTCTTGTTAGACCTTTAAGCGCTTCGTACGGATTAGGATACCCTTCTCTTCTTAATATATTTTGAATTGCTTCTGCCACAACTGCCCAGTTGTTTTCTAAATCTTCAGCAAACTTAGGCTCGTTTAACAATAATTTATTCAATCCTTTTAATGTAGACTGGAATCCGATTAAAGTATGTCCAAAAGGAACCCCTACATTACGTAAAACAGTACTATCCGTCAAATCACGCTGTAACCTTGATATTGGCAATTTAGCCGATAAATGCTCAAAAATTGCATTTGCAATTCCTAAGTTACCTTCTGAGTTTTCAAAATCAATAGGATTTACTTTATGTGGCATTGCCGAAGAACCTATTTCCCCTGCTTTAATTTTCTGCTTGAAATACTCCATTGCTACATACTGCCAGATATCTCTATCTAAATCTATAATAATGGTATTTATCCTTTTTAAATTATCAAACAACGCAGCCATATGATCATAATGCTCAATTTGCGTTGTTGGATATGAATGATACAAACCTAAACTGTTTACAAACTTAGACCCGAATGCTTTCCAATCGATATTTGGATACGCTACTTTATGTGCGTTATAATTTCCTGTAGCACCACCAAACTTAGCCGCACTTGGAATATCATTTAATAAATTAAATTGCTCTTTTAAACGAACTACAAAAACTTCAATTTCTTTTCCTAAACGCGTAGGCGAAGCTGGCTGACCGTGCGTTCTTGCTAACATTGGGATATGCGCCCAATCAGAAGCTAACTCAGACAACCTATTTAACAATGCCGTATATTCAGGAATATACACATCACCAATTGCTTCTTTTAAAGATAATGGAATTGCAGTATTATTGATATCTTGAGAGGTTAACCCAAAATGGATAAACTCTTTGTATTTTGAAATATTAAGTGCTTCAAATTTTTCTTTGATAAAATACTCAACAGCCTTTACATCATGATTTGTTACTTTTTCAATATCTTTTATAGCTTGAGCATTTTCTGCTGTAAAGTTTCTATAGATATCACGTAAACTATCAAATAATGAATTGTCAAAATCTTTTAACTGAGGTAAAGGAATTTCGCATAATGCAATAAAGTATTCAATCTCTACTAATACTCTATATTTAATTAATGCTTCTTCAGAAAAATAAGGCGCTAGATTAGCTGTTTTACTCCTGTATCTTCCATCAATTGGTGAAATTGCATTTAAAGCTGTAAGTGTCATTTTGCTGTGTGTTTTTTAATAAGGCGCAAAGATACGGAACACTACAAAATAATGATACTCTTTTTTAAAATGATTATATGCTATTTGAAATATGTAATAAAAAAGTATCTTTAACTATTATTCATTTATAGACACATTTACCATGTTTAAAAAAATAATTACTGTATCCATTATTTTATTCGCAATTGCACAGTTTTTCAATCCTCAAAAAAACGAATACACTGAAACTCCTGAGAGTGATTTCATATTAACAGAAAAACCACCTGAACAACTAGCTGATATATTAAAAGAATCTTGCTATGATTGTCATTCTAACAATACAAGATACCCTTGGTACGACAAAATCACTCCTGTTAATTTTTGGGTAAACGGACATATCAAAGAAGCTAAAAAAGAATTAAACTTCTCCTTATGGAATCAATATAGCGCTAAAAGAAAGGCGCATAAACTAGAAGAGTGTATTGAAATGATAAATGATAGAGAAATGCCTTTGAAATCTTACATACTTACGCATGGCGAAGCTAAATTATCTGATACAGAAATCAGATTGCTAACTGACTGGATAACATTTTTAAAAATTAAGCATGAAATAACAGATTTACCAATGTAACTATACCGTTAACAGCTCCCTCCTTAATTATAGTAAGATTATCAAAATCAGATGCTTTAACTGATGGCTTGGGATCAATAAAATAAATAGGGGTTTTAGGCTGAGCATAATTCACCAATCCAGCCGCAGGATACACCTGCATAGATGATCCAATAACCACAAGGATATCTGCTTTTTCAACCAATTCAACAGCTTCATCTATCATTGGAACTGCTTCACCAAACCATACGATGTGTGGTCGGAGTTGAGATTTCTCTTCGCATAAATCTCCTAAAATCAAATCCTCTTCCCAATTATATACTAATTGCTCATTCTTAACACTGCGAACTTTTCGTAACTCTCCATGTAAATGCAAAACTGATTTACTTCCTGCTCGCTCATGTAAATCGTCTACATTTTGAGTAACTATATGTACATTATAATTCGCTTCCAGTTTTTTCAAATCAAAATGTCCTTGATTTGGTTTTACAGACTTTAATTGTGCCCTTCTCTGATTATAAAAATTTAATACTAACTCAGGATTATTATAAAACCCTTCTGGAGAAGCCACTTCCATTACATCATGCCCTTCCCACAAACCATCAGCATCACGAAAAGTAGCAATACCACTCTCTGCACTCATTCCTGCTCCTGTTAATACTACTATGTTTTTCATATTTATTTTACCTTCAGTAAGTTTTTATTAAAAAAAAAAGATACAAACTGTATTCATTGTGAGATTTCTCCTATCGTCGAAATAATAACTTATACTTCAAATTAATATAACTATTATTTTGCACATAAAACTTAATGACTACTTCTCGATACTATTTTCTACATTTTACTTCGAAAATCACTCGAAGTGATAATAAAAACTACCTCACAAAAACCAATTCGTTTTTATCTAAATTAGAATTTTCTTCAGAAAAAGAATACCCTTCATAATCAAACCCTTTTAAGTCTTCAATAGACTTTGCATTCGTATCAATTATATAACGAACCATCATTCCCCTAGCTTTTTTAGCAAAAAAAGAAATCACTTTAAGCTTATCATTTTTCCACTCTTTAAATATCGGAGTAACAACTGATGTTTTTAATGTTTTTACATTTACTGCAGCGAAATACTCATTACTAGCTAAATTCACAAACAGTTCATCTTCTGTTAATTCAGAATTCAACTTTTCAGTAACCAAGGGCTTCCAATAGGAATGTAAATTTTTAGCTTCTCCTACAGGAAATTTCGTTCCCATTTCCAACCTATAAGCCTGCATTAAATCCAATGGTTTTAACACTCCATATAATCCAGATAAAATTCGCAAGGAATTTTGTAATTGTTCAATTTTATTTTCTGCTAAATTATATGCATCCAAACCTGTATAAACATCTCCATTAAAAGCATAAACTGCTGGACGAGAATTTTCAGAAGTAAAAGGTAATTTCCAATCTTGATTTCGTTGCCAGTTTAATTCTGACAACTTTTCTGAAATTTTCATCAATTTCGACAACTTAGCTGGAGACTCTTTTTTTAAAAGTCCATTTATTTTTTTAGCTTCCTTTAAAAAAGAAGCTTCTGAATATTTAGTAGTCGGTAATGCTGTTTCAAAATCTAAAGACTTTGCTGGAGATATTACTATTTTCATTTCTATCTTTTTATTGCAACCAAAGTTATTAAAGCTCAAACAAAAAAAGATACCTTTTAAGGCATCTTTTTCTTATTCTATAATAAGCCCTTTCTATGGGTTTAATTTTTTTATAAATTATATAATTCCTGAAAACCATTCTACTTATGGTTTAAAAAAATAAAATTCTCTACAATTCTCTATGTCTTGCATAAGCTCTCCACTTATCAAAACATTCTAACATGTCATTTGGTGTTTCTGAAGTAAAACTCATTTTTTCATCAGTTGTTGGATGAATAAACCCTAATGTTTTTGCATGTAATGCTTGACGAGGTAAAATCTTAAAGCAATTATCAACAAACTGCTTATACTTTGTAAAGGTTGTTCCTTTTAATATTTTTTCTCCTCCATAACGAGAATCATTAAATAAAGTGTGCCCGATATGTTTCATATGTACACGAATTTGATGTGTACGTCCAGTTTCTAACTGACACTCAACCAAAGTCACATAACCAAAACGTTCTAAAACCTTATAGTGTGTAACTGCTGGCTTACCATAATCTGCTTCATCTCCATAATGAACTGTGTTTTGCAACCTGTTTTTATGATGTCTACCAATGTTACCTTCTATAGTTCCTTCTTCATCTTCAACATGCCCCCAAACTAATGCATGGTATTTACGTTCAGAAGTTTTGTCAGCAAATTGTTTTGCTAAATGAGTCATTGCATGCTCCGTTTTAGCAACCACCAACAAACCACTTGTATCCTTATCTATTCTATGTACTAAACCTGGTCGTTCATCTGAATTTTTCGGTAAACTATCAACATGATGAATCAATGCATTAATCAGTGTTCCTGAATAATTACCATGACCTGGATGAACAACCATACCAGCTGGTTTATTCACTACTAATAAATCATCATCTTCATACACGATATCCAATGGAATATCTTCTCCTACTAATAAATTCTCATGAGGTGGATGCGCAAACATTACTCTTACAACATCGTTTCCTTTTACTTTATGATTAGACTTTACAGCCTTATCATTCACGTAAATATTACCATCTTTCGCTGCTTGTTGGATTTTATTACGAGTAGCATTTTCAATAAAATTCATTAAATACTTATCTACACGCAATGGCTCTTGCCCTGGTGTAGCAGTAAACGAATGATGCTCGTATAAATCTTTACTTGGCCCTATTTCTTCTTGATTCTCTATCATATCTTAATTTACTACATCAACATTATTATCTGAATTTGCCTTTGGCTTATCGCTATAATTCAGTTTTCCATCACCTAACACCAAATCAATCACAGAAGTGTACGGTAATTTATCATCCTTTTTTATTTTCTTTCCTTTATACAACATATCTAAAACTGCATTTTTTGCAAAATGTGGTTTATATGTAATTTTTCCGATTTTAAAACCAATTGCCTTCAATGTACTTTCTGCTTGACGTTTTGTTTTATCTTTCAAATTTGGAATACGCACTAATCTATATTCCGATTTGTTTACTGTTATATAAACTTTTCTACCAACTTTAACTTTTGATCCAGCTGCAGGAGTTTGTTCAACTATTGCTTCCTTCGGGAATTTTGGGTTATAATCTTTATATTCAATATCACCTAAAGTCAATTCTCTTTCCTCTAAAAGGTTTTTCGTTATTTCTAACTTCTTTCCTTCTAAATTAGGCACTTCTCTAAACTCATCATGGTTTGTTGTACTAGCCATCCATTTTATAAGAGCAAACAAAATCAACAGAAATACGATTAATGCCAACCCCAATTGTTTCAAAAAAGCTTTACTGAAAATAAATTTTAAAAGACCCATACTTTTTATTTAGACGGCAAATATAATAATAGTATTTTTGTTAACGTTCATTATAACTCATAATGACATTTTTAATTCAACTATTTGCATCTAAATGAGAAACATTGCAATACTTATGGGAGGGTATTCAAGCGAATATCAAATTTCCTTAAACTCTGGAAATGTAGTTTACAACAATATTAAAGATAGCTGTAACGCCTACAGAGTTCATTTATTAAAAGACAAATGGGTTTACGTTGATAAACTTAAAAATGAGTACCCCATCAATAAAGGTGATTTTTCTGTAACCGTAGATAATTTTAAAATCAATTTTGACTGCGTTTTTAATACAGTACACGGAACTCCAGGAGAAGATGGGCACATGCAAGCATATTTTGCTTTATTGAACATTCCTCAAACAAGTTGTGAAATGTATCAATCTGCCTTAACCTTTAATAAGCGTGATTTATTATCTGTATTACGTCCATACGGAATTCCTATGGCAACTTCAGTTTATTACAACGAAGGAGATACTATAGATATAGATGGTATTGTTTCCAAAGTTGGCTTACCTTGTTTTGTAAAAGCAAATAGAGCTGGCTCTAGTTACGGTATAACTAAAGTATACAACAAAGAAGAAATTCCTAACGCTATTGCCCATGCCTTGAAAGAGGATTCTCAAGTTTTAATAGAATCATTTCTTGACGGAATAGAGGTTTCGGTTGGTGTAATTACTTATAAAGGAAAAACCAAAGTATTGCCGATTACAGAAATTGTATCAGAAACTGATTTTTTTGATTATAAAGCTAAGTACGAAGGTTTATCGCAAGAAATTACTCCTGCGAGGATTACAAGTCAACAAGCAATAGCTGTTAGTAAAATCGCCAAAGATGTATACGAACTGCTAGACATGAGCGGCTTATCTCGTTCTGACTTTATTTTTCACAACGGAACACCTCATTTTATTGAAATAAATACAAATCCGGGATTATCGGAAGAAAGTATTATACCAAAACAAGCTAAAGAGGCTGGGATTTCATTAGAAGAATTATTTATGAACACCATTGAAGAAGCAATGTAGTCAGAAGTCAGAAATACATTTTTGAAATACTATCTCCAATTAATAATGTAACTTTACAAAACTAAGATTCCCGATTGCTCGGGAATTATACAAACAAGTTTTTATAATGAAAAAAGCAGTTTTCCCGGGATCTTTTGATCCAATAACTTTAGGTCATCAGGATATTATTCTGAGAGCATTACCATTGTTTGATGAAATCATTATTGCAATTGGAATAAACGAGGCTAAAAAATACATGTTTTCTCTTGATGAACGTGTTCAATTTATAAAAGATACATTCAAAAACGAACCAAAAATAACTGTAACCACTTATAAAGGATTAACCATACACTTCTGTAAAGAAGTAAATGCGGACTATATGTTGCGTGGACTGCGTAATCCTGCAGATTTTGAGTTTGAAAAAGCAATTGCACAAACAAATAGGAAGCTATCAGGTATCGATACTTTATTTCTATTAACAAGCGCAGAAACTTCATACATCAGCTCAAGTATTGTAAGAGACGTACTTCGAAATGGTGGTGATTTCACTATATTGGTTCCAGACAGTGTTCGAGTAAAATAGGATTATTTAAACACACGTATACTACATGCTATTTAACTCAATAGAATTTGCATTATTTCTACCTCTTGTTTTTATAGCATATTGGTTTATTGCTCCTAAAAATTTAAAAGTACAAAACATTATAATCCTTTTAGCCAGCTATATTTTTTATGCTTGGTGGGATTGGCGTTTTTTAATCTTGATTATTTTTAGCTCTGCAGTAGATTATACTATTGGATTAAAACTTTCAGAAACCACAAATCCGAAAAACAGAAAACTACTTCTATATGCGAGTATAGTTGTTAACCTTGGGTTACTTGGTTTTTTTAAATACTTCAATTTCTTTTTGGAAAGTTTTTCCGATGCCTTTACTTTATTTGGACAATCGCTTGAAACGTCAAGACTAGATATCATCCTACCTGTAGGAATCAGTTTTTACACCTTTCAAACCCTGAGTTACACCATTGATGTTTACCGCAATAAAATGAAGCCAACTAAAGATCTCGTTTCTTTTTTTGCGTTTGTAAACTTCTTTCCGCAACTAGTTGCAGGACCAATTGAAAGAGCTAAAAATTTATTACCACAATTTCAAAAAAAGAGCACCTTCAATTACACTGTAGCTATTGATGGTTTACGACAAATATTATGGGGGTTATTCAAAAAGATAGTTATAGCAGACAACTGCGCTAAACATGCCAATACTATTTTTAATAACTCTGATGAATATTCTGGAAGCACCTTATTATTAGGGGCTCTATTTTTTACTTTTCAAATTTATGGTGACTTCTCCGGATATTCTGACATAGCAATTGGTACATCAAGATTGTTTGGAATTAATCTCAAGAAAAATTTCGCATTCCCTTATTTCTCAAGAAACATAGGAGAATTCTGGAGAAGATGGCATATATCACTATCTACTTGGTTTAAAGACTACCTCTACATCCCGTTAGGCGGAAGTAAAAACAACCAATGGATTACCATTAGAAACATCATGATTGTATTCCTAGTAAGTGGGTTTTGGCATGGAGCCAACTGGACATTTCTTGCATGGGGTTTTATAAATGCTTGTTATTTTATTCCGTTATTACTTACTAAAAGAAACAGAAAACATTTAGATACAATAGCTGAAGGAAAAGCATTCCCTACAATTAAAGAAGTTATTCAAATAAGTTATACGTTTTTACTTACCGTTTTGGCTTGGATTTTCTTTAGAGCAGAAAATATTAAACACGCATTCGCTTATCTTTCTGAAATATTTTCGAGCTCATTACTTAGCATTCCAGACTTTCCAGGAAGAAGAGATTCTATTACTACTCTTATTTTAATAATCCTATTTATGACTTTTGAATGGATTGGCAGAAATAATGAATATGCAATTGAAAAAATAGGAGCTAATAAAAACCGAATATATCGATGGGCTTTATATTATAGCATTGTTATAATTATAGTATTATATGGTGCGAGTCAACAAGAATTTATTTACTTTCAATTTTAACAATGAAACGCTTCCTCTATTCCATACTTATTTTTGCAAGTCCGTTTATAATCTTAATCGGAATCACAAAATTGTGTTACACTAAAACTGGTGGTGACTTAAATAGGCTAGGGAAAATTTCTATAGACGAAGACTACAGAATTCAGTTTCAAAAGGATTATGACCAGCCTCAAAATTACACTGACTTTTCAACCTTAAATTTAGATGAAGTAAATAAGATTGACATACTTACTATTGGCGACTCCTTTTCGCAACAAAGAAGCCACAGCTATCAGAATTACATGACAACAGATACCACTAGTATTCTAAATTTTGATACAAGAGCATTTAATATACCATCATACAACCCAATTGATTTTGCATACAAATTAGCTAATGGTGACGTGTTTAATAAACTACCTATTAAATACCTAATTCTACAATCTGTAGAGAGGTCTATTATTACTAGAAGTGAAAATATAGATGGAAACGCTATAATCACTACTAAACAACTGGAGTCATTCAAAAAAATTAAGAGCAACAGTAACCATAGTGCTGCTACTGAAAATTACTCAGACTATTTAAAATTTCCGGGTTACAGTATTTTATACCACTTTAGTGATAACGCACTGTTTTCACCAATACATCAGAAAAGTATCAACAAGAAAGTATTCTCTGCCAATAATAAATTATTATTTCTAGAAAACGATCTTATCGCATTAAAGAAAAACAATGATTTAAAATTAGTTCTACAACTAAACAATAAACTCAACATACTTGCCGAGAAACTAAAAAAGAAAAATATTACATTAATAGTCCTTCCAAGTCCCGACAAATACGATATTCATTATGAATATATAACGACTAAAAATAAACCAGTTCCCTTGTTTTTTGATCGTATGCGTGATTTAAAAAAAGAATACATCTATATTGATTCTAAAAAAATACTCAAAGAACATATTAATAACGGGGTTAAAGACATCTATTTTGTTGACGACACCCATTGGTCACCAATAGGAGCAAAAATAATTGCTAACTCTATCACTAAAATTATCACTAATAACAAATAATAATAAAGCTACTGCAACTTGCAGTTTCTAATACAAATCAACTAACTTCGTTTAACAACCAATAAAAATAATTGAAACTCATTTTTATCTTAGCGTTGTAGGTAATTACAAAACACAATTTATGAATAAGATCATTTTAATACTATTTACAATCATTTGCTTTCAGTCAAATGCACAAGTTGAATTAACTTTTGACAAAAGATTTGTAGAATGTGAAGATAAATGGGTTGCATTTCAAATGAATGACGACAGTACGTATAATTTCGGGTTTATTTACATTGATGCGCAAGCAGGTTTAACCCTAAATAGTGAAGGAACATTTAAACTTCTTGACAATGGTTCTTTCGAAATCAATAAAATTGAAGAAACAAATATTAAGATTAGACTTAAACCAAATAACGTAAAAGTTTCAATCATCCCAAATGATTTATTTCAATCATTGAAAATTACAGAAACACCAGAATGGTTAAAACATTACAAGACTGACGTAAATACAGCTGAAAGACAATACAAATGGGGGTTTATGTATAATGGATGGAACGAGTGCAAGAGAGCCCTCCCATTTTTATTAAAAGCTAGAACAATAGATCCTGATTTTAAGGGGCTAACTGTAGAAATAGCATATTCATACAATTGCTTGAAAGAATATTCTAAAGCAATTAAAGTATTGGAAGATGAAATAAAAAAAATACCTAAAGATGCTTATGTTAATAAAGAGTTCATTTATAGTGTTACTAAAACAGACGACATAGAAAAAGCAACATCTCAATATTACAAATCATTAAAGGAAATAAAAAACAACCCTTACAATGCAGAGAACTGCTTTAATATTATGCAATTCTTTTACATAAAAAAAGATAAGAAACATTTTAATGAGTGGTATAATGAGTTAAAAAAGTGGCCAAATGAAAATACACAAATTGAGAAATATGCTAATTTATTTAAAAAGGAATTAAATTAAAAACTACCACTAACAAAACCTATAAACAATACGGGTTTCGGTGTACAATTCGAGACGTAAGCGTATCTTTACATAGTCGCCAAACCTTTTAGTTTGGCTTTTTTAAAACGACAAACTAAAATCAAAACAAAAAGCTTTTGACTTATGTCGACACGAAAATCTGCGAATTTTATACCCCATAATACTCAAACACAAAACCACTAAAGGAACCACATAAAAAAGAGCTTATAAAATACGGTGCATATTTTTATTTATTTAGCTTAGCCATATGTAATATCAAAACGCACAACAGCCAAGAAAGAGTAGTCTTATAGGAATATCAGGCTATTATTAAAATATTACATCCAACTCTAACAACAACTATTTTTGTTTCATGAAAAAACAAATTGCTATTATAGGTGGCGGGCCATCAGCTTTTTTATTAGCCTCTTTTTTAGATGTTGAAAAATTTGAGATTACCATCTATGAAAAAAACAAAACGTCTGGTCGTAAATTCTTAGTTGCTGGTAAAGGTGGTTTTAACTTAACTCATTCTGAGCAGATTGACCAACTTATTAAACGTTACACACCAAATGATTTTTTAAACAAAGTGCTTCTTAATTTTTCCAATGTTGACTTCAGGAATTGGTTAGATCAAATTAGTATTCCTACATATATAGGAAGTAGTAAAAGAGTATATCCTAAAGAAGGTATTAAACCTATTGAAGTTCTAAATGCAATTCTAAAATTTCTTAAAGAAAAAGGAGTTATTATTAAGTATGAACATACTTTTTCTGATTGGGACGATAATGATAACCCGATTATCAATAACAAAACAATACAAACAGATTACACTGTATTTTCATTAGGCGGAGGAAGCTGGAAAGTTACCGGATCTGATGGAAACTGGCTTGATACTTTTTCTAAAAAAGGAATCAAGACAAAAACATTTCAAGCATCAAACTGCGGTTATCAAATTGACTGGAATCCTAATTTCATTCAAAAACACGAAGGGACTCCCTTAAAAAACATTGCCATTTCCTGCAACAACGTTTTTCAAAAAGGAGAAGCGGTTATTACCAAATTTGGCTTAGAAGGAAATTCCATTTATGGGTTGAGTCCGCAAATTAGAGAACAGTTGAACACCAATTCAAAAGCAACCGTTTTTATCGATTTAAAACCTTCATTAACATTAGAAGGTGTTAATTATAAAATAAAATCATCTAAATACAGAAATACGACTGATGTCTTAAAAAAAGAACTCAAACTGAGTGCTGCTCAAATAGATTTATTAAAAACATATATATCTAAAGAGTCTTACTTAAATCCAGAATCATTAGCACTAAATATCAAAAAATTCCCTCTAGAAATATTAAATACTGCATCTATTGATGAAGCTATTTCTACAGTTGGAGGAATTGACATAAATGCAGTTTCTGAAAATTTTGAACTTAAAAACATACCCAATCAATTTTGCATTGGCGAAATGTTAGATTGGGACGCTCCAACTGGAGGATACCTATTACAAGCTTGCGCAAGCACTGGTGTATATTTAGCTAAATATTTAAATGAAAATGATTAAAAACGAGTTTTCAAAATTAAATTCGATTTTGGGCTTGAGTTTTTTTTTCTTCATTTTAAACCTAGCATTAATTCTGTTTCTTTAGGAATGAAGAGTTAACAACTAACTTAGATAAATCGATAGTGCCATAATTTCAAACGCTCCACTTTCGATACACCAACCATTAAACTAATCACACAAAAAAGCCTCAATTGTAAAAATACAATTGAGGCTTTTTTCATAAAATAATATGTTCTTCTAAATAAAATCTCCTTTTGCCATTACATGGTAACGAGGATCATCAATAGCCTCTTCAATAGCGTCCATTAATTTAGGAGAAGCTTTTACCATTAAGTTTTTACAATCTTCCGAAAGATGCTTCAACTTAACTGCTTTTCCTGCTTTTTCATACTTCTCAATTAAATTAACCAATGCTTCTAGGGCTGAATGATCAGAAACACGTGATTCAAGAAAGTCAATTTCTACCTGTTCAGGATCGTTTTTAATATCGAACTTTTCATTAAACGCTTGAATACTTCCAAAGAACAACGGTCCGAATATTTCGTACACCTTAGTTCCGTCATCTTTTATACGTTTACGCGCCCTAATTTTCTTTGCATTTTCCCAAGCAAATACTAAAGCAGAAATAATTACCCCTACAAAAACCGCAATAGCTAGATCGTACACTACTGTAACAGCAGATACAATAATTAATACAGCAGCATCAGCTTTAGGTATTTTCTTTAATATTCTAAAACTTGACCATGCAAATGTTTCAATTACCATCATAAACATTACTCCTACTAAAGCAGCAATTGGTACTTGCTCAATTAGCTTATCAGCAAAAAGAATAAATGACAATAAGGTTACCGCCATCATAATTCCTGATAAACGTCCACGACCACCATTATTGATATTAATAACCGTTTGACCAATCATACCACAACCTCCAGTACCACCAAACAATCCACTTACAATATTTCCAGCTCCTTGAGCCACACACTCGCGATTTCCTTTTCCTCTAGTTTCAGTTAATTCATCAACCAAATTCATTGTCATTAAAGTCTCTATTAAACCTACCGAGGCAGCTAAAAAGGCAAATGGTGCTATAAACTTTAATGTATCTAAGTTAATTGGTAAGTTTTTCCATAATTCTAAATTAGGCGTTGGAAACTCTCCTTTTAAACCAGTTCCTCCGCCTTCTATTATATATGAACCTACTGTACTAACATCTAAACCAGTAAATACAACTATAAGCGTCGTAATTAATATAGCTGTTAATGCTGCAGGTATCTTTTTAGTCAATTTAGGTAATCCCCAAATAATCCCCATTGTTAAAGCAACTAAACCAAGCATTGTATACAATTCAGTTCCATGCATATACTCATTAATATACCCCTTAACACCTTCAGCAGATACTTCTGATTTTTTATGTGTAAACATTTTTACTTGCGCCCAGAAAATAACAATAGACAGTCCGTTTACGAACCCCATCATTACTGAGTGTGGTATTAAACGAACAAATTTCCCTAGCTTGAACACACCAGCTAAAATTTGAATAATCCCCATTAAAACTACACAGGCCATTAAATAGAATATTCCCATATTCTCTACCGGCTGATCGAATAACATTCCTTTAGTATGCCCTTCAGCTATCATTGAAACAAAAATAACCGCAACTGCTCCAGCTGCACCAGAAATTAATCCCGGACGACCACCAAAAATAGCTGTTATTATTCCTATCATAAAAGCACCTGACAATGCCATTAACGGATTTATTTGAGCTACAAAGGCAAAGGCAACAACTTCTGGTATCATTGCTAATGAAACCGTCATTCCTGCTAATATATCATTTTTTGCGTTTGCTGAGTGTTTACGTATTAGTGCATTCATATATGTTAACTTATATTGTTTCAGGTAGTTACCTCAATTACTAACTAAATTATTAAGCGTGCAAAAATAGTGTTATTTGCAAACTAAACAACACTATTAATTTTATATTTTATTAAATACTTGAAAATGGTTTTATAACACAAAACCTAACTTATAAGAAGAATCAAAACTGTTTACAAACTGGCTAAGTATTTTTCTGTAAGTAACACTACATTAGAGTACGAGTTGCTCATTGCAGCCTTTGCTTGTTCGTTTGTTTTCCAAACAGCTTGGGTTATCCCCTCTTCTGTTTGTGGCTTCAACTTCCCGGAGTAATCCGTTTTCATTAAATACCAATAGGTAACTTTTAAATTATACTTCCCCTTGTTTTTATAGATGTGATACGTTTCTTGTAGAAACTTATCAATAGACAAGTTTTCGACTCCTGTCTCTTCTTCTACCTCTCTCAAGGATGTGGTTTCTATATCTTCTCCTTTTTCAGCACGCCCTTTAGGTAAATCCCATTTTTCATTTCGTTCAATAAAAAGAAGCTCATTTTTTTCATTTTTCACTAATCCTCCACCAGCATTTATATAGCCCATTCTATCTTTAAAAATAGAAAGTAATTTATCTGAATCAGGATGATATAAGTACACTTCACTTAAATCATTTCGTTGTAACTTTCGGATAACATAATCCATATCAACGCTTTTTAGAAGAAAAACTTTAAATCCATCTTCCTTCATCATTACACTAGTTAGAATGATTGGTCTGTCATTAACGAAAATTTTATACATTATTAAGCTGAAAATTGTTAGTTATACTCGCTAAAGTTAATCTATTTTTAGACTTTTAGCTGAATTTAATTGAAAAATAATGTAATTTTGCAGCATGATATTAGACAAAAACATCGCTAAAAAAACCGCAGAAGCTTTATTGCAAATTAACGCTATTAAACTTCAACCAAACACCCCATTTACATGGGCATCAGGATGGAAATCTCCTATTTACTGTGACAACAGAATAACATTATCTTTTCCTGAGGTAAGAACTTTTTTAAGACAACAGTTAGCTACTCAAATAGTAGAAGCATATGGAAAACCAGATGTTATTGCCGGTGTTGCTACTGGCGCTATTGCTATTGGAGCATTAGTTGCTGAAGAGCTAGGTATACCTTTTGTATATGTTAGACCAGAAGCTAAAAAACACGGAAGAAAAAATCAAATTGAAGGGTTTTTAGACACTGGAAAAAATGTTGTTGTAGTAGAAGATTTAATTAGTACTGGAGGAAGTAGCCTGAAAGCTGTTGAAGCACTAAAAGAACATGGTGCAACAGTAAAAGGAATGATTGCCTTATTTACCTATGGATTTGATGTTGCTTCAAAAAATTTCGAGGATGCTAATGTAGAGTTATACACACTTAGTAACTATGAAAATTTAATTGAGCAAGCAGCTGAAACAAATTACATTTCAACCGATGAAATAAAAACATTACAAGAATGGAGAACAAATCCTTCTGAATGGAACGCTATTTGCAAATAAGTTAATAAAAATATCACAAATGAATATAGAAGGAAACAAAGTAACTATAAAAAAATCAAAATCTGAAGTTATTACATTTTTAACAAAAATGGAAAATTTTGAACAACTAATGCCTGAAAACACAAAGTTTGAAGTATTAAGCGATGATGTATTTCTTTTTGGATTAAAAGGGATGCCAGAAATAAAACTTCGTTTAAAAGAGCAAACTGAAGACAAGGTAATATTAGGTGCTGCAAGTGACAAGTTACCATTTACATTAGTAGCAAACCTTAACGAAATTGATGCTTCAACAACTGAAACTCAATTATCATTTACAGGTGAATTTAATGCAATGATGGCAATGATGGTAAAAGGTCCAATAACTAAGTTTGTAGGTCAATTATCAGAAAAACTAGGTCAGATTTAATACATTAGTTTTACTTCTTTCAATCTGAATTCTTGTAAGATTTCATCTTCAAGTAATACCTGTAATTTCCCCGACGAAGTTACATTTTTAATAAAACCAGAAAACAATTCGCCTTCTGCATTTTTAAATGTAGAAGGTTTGTTTTTTCTAAACAGATCCTTTTCGTAAGCTTTATGAAGTTCAGAATGTTTACCATCTTTCAACGTTATAACTTGACGCTGTAATTCTACAATAATTAAAATCAGCAATTCATCTAAATCAAAATGACTCCCCATAATGTTTTTTAGTGAACTTGCTTTAAATTCAGGATTAAAAATTGTTTGATTCACATTTATACCAATACCTATTACGGAATGTGAAGTTCCATTGGACTTAACAATGTTTTCAATTAATATTCCACATACTTTTTTGTGATGTGCCAATATGTCGTTTGGCCATTTAATACTTAAATGAGGAACTAATATTTTTTTCAATACATTAAAAACAGATATCGATACAGCACAGTTTAAATAAAACTGATTTTGAGCCTGTAAGAATGATGTATTTAAAAATACACTAAACGTAAGGTTTTCTCCTATATTAGAGCTCCACTCACTTCCTAACTGCCCTTTTCCATTAGTTTGATTTTGAGCAGAAATAACGGTAAAATCATCCACAATATTTTGTGACATATACTTTTTTAAGTAGTCATTTGTTGATGGAATGGTATGAAGTTTGATTATTTTGATAAAACAAATGTAAAACTTATAATAATTCTAACCATTAAACGACAAAAAAATAATATTTTTGCAAGTTCAAATTACAATTAATGATAACGAAGACAATTAATACTGACGATTTAATCTCAATGATTATTAAAGGAATTGAAGAGGTTAAAGGAAATGACATAGATATATTGGATTTACGTGAAATAGACAACACGGCATCTGATTACTTTATTATTTGCAGCGGAAACTCAAATACACAAGTAAATGCTATTGTGGGTTCTGTACAAAAAATAGTTAGTAAAGAACTAAAAGACAAGCCTTGGCACATCGAAGGAAGTGATAATGCTGAATGGGTTTTAATGGATTATGTAAATGTTGTTGTACACGTTTTTCAATCTCACATTAGAGAGTACTACGATATAGAAGGATTATGGGGAGACGCTAAAATAACTTCAATAAAAACAGAATACTAAATCAATCAGACGTATGTCAGACAACAACAAGAATGAAGCTAAAAAACCTAAATTCAATGTATTTTGGATTTATGGCGCAATATCTTTAGTCTTACTTTTTTTTGTACTTAACAACAATACTGATACAGAAAGCGAAGTAAGTTTTTCTAAATTTAAAGAATACGTTCCTCAAAACGATATTAAGGAAATCGTAATGGTTCCAAATATGAGGTTAGCTCATGTTTACCTTACTGATGCTGCCTTAAAGAAAGAGGAATACAAAGAATTTACTAAGAAAAAAGGACTTTCTTTTATAGGAAAGGCCCCTGACTTCTCAGTACAGTATCTTGATCTTCAAAACTTCGAAAACTACTTAAGCGAACAAAAGCAAAGGAATAACTTAAGTTTCACATTAGACGTTAAACAGCAAGACAATACGTTTACCGACTTACTTATGGGGCTTTTACCATTTGTACTTATCATTGGATTGTGGTTGTTTTTTATGAAAAGAATGTCTGGTGGTTCTGGAGGCGGTCCTGGAGGTCAGATTTTCAACATTGGGAAATCCAAAGCAAAATTATTTGATCAAAAAGCAGATATAAAAACAACATTTAAGGATGTTGCTGGATTAGAAGGCGCAAAAGAAGAGGTTGAAGAAATTGTTGATTTCTTAAAAAACCCAGGGAAATACACAGCCTTAGGTGGTAAAATTCCAAAAGGAGCATTACTAGTTGGTCCTCCTGGAACAGGAAAAACCTTACTTGCTAAAGCAGTTGCTGGTGAAGCAAAAGTACCTTTCTTCTCATTATCAGGATCTGATTTTGTAGAAATGTTTGTTGGTGTTGGAGCATCTAGAGTTCGTGATTTATTCAAGCAAGCGAAAGAAAAATCTCCTTCAATCATATTCATTGATGAAATTGATGCCATTGGTAGAGCAAGAGGTAAAAACGCAATGTCGGGTAGTAATGACGAAAGAGAAAATACGCTAAACCAACTACTTACAGAAATGGATGGTTTTGGAACTAATGACAATGTAATTGTTTTAGCCGCAACCAACAGAGCCGATATTTTAGATAAAGCCTTAATGCGTGCAGGTAGGTTTGACAGACAGATATATGTTGATTTACCAGATATTAGAGAACGTAAAGAGATTTTTGAAGTGCACCTTAAACCTTTAAAAATCAAAAAGGGATTAGATACTAGATTTCTTTCTAAACAAACTCCTGGATTCTCAGGAGCCGATATTGCAAACATGTGTAATGAAGCAGCTTTAATAGCAGCTAGAAATGGTAAAACGGAAATTGACAAACAAGATTTCTTAGATGCTGTTGATAGAATTATTGGTGGTTTAGAAAAGAAAAATAAAATTATCACTCCGTCTGAAAAGAAAGCAATTGCATTTCATGAAGCTGGTCACGCTACAGTTAGTTGGATGTTAGAACATGCTGCTCCACTTGTAAAAGTAACTATTGTTCCCAGAGGTAAAGCTCTAGGTGCTGCTTGGTACTTACCAGAGGAGAGAATGATTGTTCGTCCTGAGCAGATGTTAGATGAAATGTGCGCTACTCTTGGTGGTCGTGCAGCAGAAAAAATTATTTTTAATAAAATTTCAACTGGTGCTTTAAGTGATCTTGAAAAAGTTACTAAGCAAGCCCGTGGAATGGTTACTGTATATGGATTAAGCGAGAAAGTAGGTAATATTACATACTACGATTCTTCTGGTCAAGAAAGCGGATTCACCAAACCATATAGTGAAAAAACTGCTGAATTAATTGATTCAGAAATTTCTGACATCATTGAAAAACAATACGTAAGAGCTATTGAATTACTTGAGAGTCACAAAGATAAACTTACTCAATTAGCAGAAGTTTTGCTTAAAAAAGAAGTTATTTTCAGAGACGATTTAGAAAGTATTTTTGGTAAAAGACCTTTTCAAGTTGAAGCTAAAGATAACGATCTAGAGGAAGAATAATTTAACTCTTATAAAACATCTTAAAAACTTAATTTAAATCTGATTTAAATTAAGTTTTTTTTATATATTTGGATTAACAACCCCACTTTAAAAAACGCTCTCTCAATTTATGGGGATATTTAAAAAGATTTTTGGCAAAAACAAAAAAACTACTTCGTCTAATAAAGGCGAACAAGGGAAGTACATGCCTAAAGAGAATATGCCTGTTGATGAGCTATTCACTATAAATTTCATGAAAAACGGCGGTAAATTTATTTACTGTGATTCCATGAGTGAAGTTTCTGAAAACTTCAATGCTATTTTAGAAGAAAACAATTGGGACATCAAAAATGTACTTTGCTACAATGACTCTCTTAAAAAACGATTTGAGAGCTTTAAAATAAACTACACTACTAAAACCCCATCTTTCTTTTTTACCAATTGCGAAAGTTTAATTGCCGATAAAGGATCTATTTTAATTTCTTCTAATCAAATCAAAGAACAGAAATTGGATGACTTGCCTAATGATTTTATTTTATTCGCTACAACAAGCCAATTAAAAGAGACTATTAGCGAAGGACTAAGAACAATTAAGAACAATCGTCAAAAGTCCTTACCTTCAAACATTACTACTTTAAAACACTTCAAATTTTCAAAAGAAAAAGATTTTATGACTTACGGGAATAGCACAAAAAACCTATATTTGCTACTTTTGGAAGATTTATAAAATGAACGAAACTTTAACCCGCTCTTTATCTGGATTAGTATACATAACAGTACTAATTTCTGCTATTTACTTTTCTGACAATGGACTTATCTTCGCTGGATTAATGTTTCTATTTGCTGGTATTTCATGCTGGGAATTCAACAACCTACTTAAGATAAATAATTCAAGATCATACTTTCAATTAGTTATTATAGCATATTTTACTTATTTGACTATAACCGGAGACACACATACTTCTAGTATTGTCTTTCTAATTTTAGCTATTGGAACATCTATAACTCATCTTTTTTTAACTAATAATTTATTCAAATTAAAAAAAGTAAACGAAAACAGCATATTAAAACAACAACTACCTTTACTTTATATTTTAATACCATTTTCGATAATAACGCTAATACCATCTATAGTAAACAACACATATAATCCGCATATCATTTTCGGAATACTAATAATTATATGGTCAAATGACACCTTTGCCTATTTAATTGGAAAGAACTTTGGAAAACGTAAATTATTTGAAAAAGTATCTCCTAAAAAGACAATTGAAGGCTTTGTTGGAGGTATGATATTTGGAGTTATTTCGGCACTTATTATTGCCTATACAACTTCAAGTCTTTCTATATTTCATTGGATTGTTCTGAGTATTATTATTAGTATCTTTGGCACAATTGGCGACTTAGTTGCCTCAAAATTTAAACGCGAAGCAAACATTAAGGATAGTAGTAATTTAATTCCCGGACATGGTGGATTTTTAGACAGACTAGACAGCTTAATTTTTGTTTCATCATTCGTATATTTATACTTACAATTAATCAATTATGTTTCATAAAGAAGGACATCAGTCAATTTTAATAACACTATTCGTAGTAGTGGCACTATTTTTAGGAGCGGAATACGTTACTAGTAATCAAATAATACAATACATTATTTATGGTATTGCATTATTTTTATTAGTAATAATCTTGCAATTTTTCAGGAACCCTAAAAGATACACTGCGCAAAACGAAAATCATATTATCGCTCCAGTTGATGGGAAAGTTGTTGTAATAGAAGAAGTATTTGAAAAAGAATACTTTCAGGACAAAAGATTGCAAGTATCTATATTCATGTCACCAATAAATGTACACGTTACAAGATACGCGATAAGTGGTTTGGTAAAGTTTAGTAAATACCATCCAGGTAAATTTTTGGTTGCATGGCACCCAAAAGCTTCCGAAGAAAACGAAAGAACCACTATTGTTGTAGAGAATAAAACTTTTGGCGAAGTATTATACAGACAAATTGCAGGAGCATTAGCAAAAAGAATTGTAAATTACGCAAAAGAAGGAACTCAAGTAGTTCAAGGTACCGACGCTGGATTTATTAAATTTGGATCTAGAGTAGACATCTTTTTACCACTAGACACCAAACTAGACATAAAATTAAACGACGTTGTTAAAGGGGGAGAAACAATAGTTGCTATTAATGAGTAAAACAGACACTTTACATACACGATTTTCAAAAGCTTTTGAAGCGGCTAATTCAATGGATGACATTTTGATTCCAATAGATTTAAGACTGCAATTTTATGCCTACTATAAGCAAGCTACGGTTAGCTCTTCGGCATTTTACTCTTCAAATGATCCAGATCAAATAAGAAATGCATTTAAAATGAATGCAATGCTACAGGTAAGACACTTATCTATTGACGATGCCAAATTAGCTTACATTGAATTAGTTAACGATACTATTAAAAAGTATAACGTTGACATTGAATTTATTTAAATAAAACTTACTCGAAGTTGATTTAAACAGGAATCAAACCTTAAATATTTACAATAAGGTAAACTTCGATAAATTAATCCCACTAGTGGGAATCAACCTAAATAAAACCAATAATTATGAAAAAAGTAATTCTATGCTTGCTAGTCAGTTCTCTATTCATCACTTCTTGTAAAAAAGAAGTTAAACAACCAGAAGTTACCACGCAAGAAGCAAAAAGCCCAACCTACAGTGTTGACACAAGCACTACAGAAGTAAATTGGACTGCATATAAAACAACTGCAAAAACACCTGTAAAAGGAATTTTCACACATTTAAATATCGAAAAACCTATACAAAGTGACAGTAAACAAGGTGCATTTGCAAACCTAGAGTTTAGTATTCCAGTTTCTAGTTTCTTTTCTAAAAATGAAGTTAGAGATAATAAAATCAAAGCATTATTCTTTGGAGTAATGAAAGAAACAACACTAATTTCTGGTCATTTTTCAAACATCACTGGGAATGAAGAAGAGGGAGCGATGTCATTAAATTTAAAAATGAACGGTGAAACTATAGCCGTTCCTATGAAATATACAATCACAGACAACAAAGTTGACATTAACGGGACCATTACAAATTTAATGGACTGGAGAATGGAGGACGCATTCAAATCACTACATAAAGCTTGCGAACTATTACATACTGGTGAAGATGGAATTAGTAGAACATGGGAAGATGTTGCAATTAGCGCTACTGCTGTTTTAAAATCAAACTAAAAAAAATATTCTTTCAATAAAAAACCACGCATATGCGTGGTTTTTTTTATGTCATAAAGTCAAAATATTAAAATAAGTCAATAATTAATGTATTGTACGCATTTCTGTTAAAATACAATACAAGAACTACATGATAAGCCTATTTAGCTACTAATCAATAATTTAAGTGTTAAAATAATTAAATAAATTTAATTATTTTGTATCTTATAACCTCTAACTATTAAAAACGTTCATTATGAAAAATTTTATTTTAACACTCGTAGTAGCACTTGCTATATTGTTTATATTCGTAAGCAATACTACCGAAAAACAAGATAAAGGGGAAAAGATTACAATCTGCCATATTCCTCCAGGAAACCCTGAAAATGCTCATACGATTAGAGTTAGTATAAACGCACTAGAAGCGCATTTAAACCACGGTGACTCTATTGGTAGCTGTGATAATGGTGGAGGTGATCAATAAAAAATCACTCGTAAACTAAAAAAGCATTCTAAAAGAAGTTTAGAAATAAAAGCCCCTCACAAACAAGGTTGTGAGGGGCTTTTATTTATTCTAACATTCTGAAATTTAACTTAAGGAAGTTAAGCTTTCCTTTATAGTTCCTATCTTGGCTAAAGCGTCAGCTTCTTTTTTGCGTTCACTTGTAATAACGGCTTCTGGAGCATTATTCACAAAGCGTTCATTAGACAACTTCTTTTGAACAGACTTTAAAAAACCTTCTGTGTAATTTAACTCCTCTGTTAACTTCTTAACCTCAGCCTCAACATCAATTGCTCCTGCCATTGGAATAAAATACTCGTTAGATTTAACTCTAAAACTTAATGCACCATCAACTTTTTCAGATACATAATTTAACTCAGAAATATTCCCTAATTTCTTTATTACCGAATCAAAACGTGTTGCTGAGTTTTCATTATTTAATACTGAAAATTCAATTGTATCTTTAAATGAAATGTTCTTATCCTTTCTTACCGATCTTATTCCAGAAACTACCTCAGCAACGATTTCAAAATCCTTTAAAATAGTTTGATCTATCTTCTTACTTTCTGGGTACATGGACACTATTAAAGCCTCCTCTTTACTCCTATCAGCAATTTGATGCCATAATTCCTCTGTTAAGAAAGGCATAAACGGATGTAATACTTTCAAGTTATTCTCAAACATTTCAATAACCGCATTAAAAGTAACTTTATCAATTGGTTGCTGATATCCTGGTTTTATCATTTCTAACAACCAAGAACAGAAATCGTCCCAAATTAATTTGTAGGTTGTCATTAAGGCATCTGATAAACGATATTTAGAAAAGTGATCTTCAATTTCGGCAAAAGCAGCTTGAAATTTATTATCATACCATTCTAAAGCTATTTTACTAGACTCTGGTTGATCAATAGCTTCACTGATCTCCCACCCACTAACTAATTTATAGGCGTTAAGTATTTTATTACTAAATGCTTTTCCTTGTTGTAATTTAGATTCATCAAATAATAAATCAGTACCAGCTCCTGAACTTAACAACATCATTCCTGCACGTACGGCATCTGCACTATAGTCTTCTATTAATCCTAAAGCATCAGGAGAATTTCCTAATGATTTAGACATCTTACGTCCTTGTTGATCACGTACTATCCCAGTGAAATATACGTTTTCAAAAGGCTTTTCGTTTTTAAACTCATATCCTGCAAAAATCATTCTAGCAACCCAGAAGAATATAATATCTGGCCCAGTGACTAAATCATTTGTTGGATAGTAGTAATTTATTTCTTCATTATCTGGATTTCTAATTCCATCAAAAACAGATATTGGCCATAACCAAGATGAAAACCATGTATCCAAAGCATCATTATCTTGCCTTAAGTCGGAAGCCAAAAGTGAATTATTACCTGTTTTCTCTTTTGCTAATTTAAGCGCTTCCGCACTATTTTCTGCAACTACAAAATCTTCTTTTGCATCACCATAGAAATATGCTGGAATTTGTTGCCCCCACCATAATTGACGTGACACATTCCAATCTCTAATATTCTCTAACCAATGACGGTAAGTGTTTTCTATTTTCTTTGGATATAATTTAATATCCTGGTCTTCTAAAACAGATTTCAATGCAGGCTTAACCAACTCGTCCATTTTTAAAAACCACTGATCAGACAATCTTGGCTCAATAACAGCTTTTGTTCGCTCAGAAGTACCAACTTTATTTAAGTGATCTTCCACCTTTGGCAAAGCACCTAATTCTTTTAATTCCTTAGAAATTTCTTTACGAACTACAAATCTATCTTTTCCTTGATAATGTAGACCAAAACTATTTAATGTAGCGTCCTCATTAAAGATATCAATAACCTCTAACTTGTGTTTATCTCCTAGTGCCTTATCATTTATATCATGTGCTGGAGTAACTTTTAAACATCCAGTACCGAATTCTAAATCAACATATTCATCTTCAATAATAGGAATCACTCTGTTGCAAATAGGTACAATTGCTTTTTTCCCTCTTAAATGCGTGTAACGCTCGTCATTAGGATTTATACATATTGCAGTATCACCTAAAATAGTTTCAGGACGTGTGGTTGCAACAGTAAGCACTTCATCCGACCCTTCAATTTTATAATTAATATGATATAGCTTACCATTTTGCTCAACATATTCAACTTCTTCATCAGAAAGTGTTGTTTTCGCTTCAGGATCCCAGTTTACCATTCGGTATCCACGGTATATCATCCCTTTGTTATACAAGTCAACAAAGGATTTTATTACTGCTTCAGACATATCATCATCTAAAGTGAATTTTGTTCTATCCCAATCACATGAACATCCTAATTTTTTTAACTGCTCTAAAATAACACCTCCGTATTCATTGGTCCAATCCCAAGCATGTTTTAAAAACTCATCTCTTGTTAAGTCATTTTTATCAATTCCTTGTTCTTTTAAACGAGCAACAACTTTTGCTTCTGTAGCAATAGACGCATGATCAGTACCAGGAACCCAGCAGGCGTTTTTCCCTTGTAAACGAGCACGACGTATTAAAACATCCTGAATAGTATTATTTAACATATGACCCATATGTAAAATACCAGTGACATTTGGTGGCGGAATTACAATTGTATATGGCTCTCTTTCATCTGGAGTTGAATGAAAATAATTATTTTTCATCCAATAGCTATACCATTTTTCTTCTACTGCTTTAGCATTGTATTTCCCTAAATCACTCATTTGGTCTAATATTTGTAATATAATCAACAAAAGTAACCATTACAATGCTATTTAAAAAGAGATTATTGCATTTGTAATTAATATTTTAAATCAGGGAATAAGTAAAAACAAACAACACATTTCTATACTTATTAATGACATATTATATGAAGTATTTATTTTTGTATATATTTGACTTTATAATACCCTAAAACTATTACTTGAAATTTAAGTAAATAACACAAAGAACAATGAAAAATTTATTCACCCTTTTACTCGTTAGTCTATTTAGCATTAGTATTTACGCTCAAGAAACTGCTGCTAAAATTGAATTTAAAGACGACACAGTTGATTACGGAAAAATCGAAAATGGAAGCAATGGCGTAAGAACATTCACTTTTACAAATACTGGTACTGCTCCACTGGTTATTACAAATGTAAAATCAAGTTGTGGTTGTACTGTACCTAAAAAACCTACAGCACCAATTGCTCCTGGTAAAAAAGGAGAAATTGAAGTGAAATATGACACCAAAAGAACTGGTTTTATAAGAAAAACAATAACTGTAACCTCTAACGCTACAAATGTAAAAAACGGAGTTTCTTATTTAAAGATTAAAGGAGAAATTAAAAAGATAGACAACAGTAGTATTCTTGAAAAAAAGGAAGAGAAACCAAAATCTATAATGGATCAATAAATTCATTTTAAATTATAAAACTTAAAAAAAGCTCACTTAGTGGGCTTTTTTTAATGGTGATTTTAATAAAAACTCTTTATACAAGACTCGTCTCTGACGTTCAATCTTTAACCTTATTAAGGTATCGTCTTCGTCGTAAAAAAGACGATTAATTTTTTTTAATGTAAAATGAAAAGCCTTTAATCCATTTATCTCTAACAATATATCATTTTTTTGTAATCCAGCTAAGTCCGCTTGAGAACCTTCTCTAACAACATCTATTATAAATTCTGGGGTCAACAAATAGGTAAGATCTACAAAAGATATGAAATTATCTGCTTCCAAATTCTTCAATAATTCTTTATTACTATTATTATTTACCGCCTCACCATCTTGCCTCAGTATTATTCCTGATTTATTGTAATAAAAAGGATCGTTTAAGTACGAATTAGGTTTTAAATACATTTTTGAGTTGGGATAATCCATAATGATGGTAAAACGCTTCAGTAACTCTCCGCCAATACTACCAGACCTTTCTTTAAACCCTTTTATTTCTTTTGACAAATTAGTCTCATCAGGGTAAGATATTTTAACATCCCTAAACGTTTCATCCGCAAAAGTTAGTTGCTCAATTTTACTTCTTTTCCCTAATATTACTCCAGAAACGGACATCCCTAAAAAATCCTCATAATACCCATAATTAGCTGTAGATAAACTATCTTCTTTAAACATCCATACTCCGTCACTCATACCGGTATCTAACAGAAATTTCTTGTCTTCACTACGTATTTTTGCTACGACATACGGCTTGCCTTTTGAAAATGATAAATCTATAGGTGTATATCTTTTCCATTTATTTTTATACCCCCCTTTTTTCAATATTTTAATAAACTTCTTACTATAAGACAACTCAACAACAAAATCTTTAAACAAATGATATCCCAAAATACCATGTATTTCTTCTCCTAAATAAGACGATAAGTTTGTGTCCTGATTAAACGCAACGTAAACATCATGATCTTTACTTTTAAGGTCGCCAATTTCTAAAAAATTATTTTTTGATTTTAGCGCAGTTACTTCAACATCATTTGCTCCTTTTACCGTAAACGTTCTCGCATTGTTTAACATTAATGAATCTACTTTACTTACATTAAACAATATAGTTTCTCTTACTCCAGTGTCTAATAGAAACGACAACTCTACACCATTGAGCTTTACTGGGACAACGATAAGGTTACTAACTAGGTCAAAAGGGATTTTAACCTGTTTCTCATTTCTATCCATCTCAAATGAAGACTGAGAAAATAGTGACGTTGTAAGAGTCAAGCAAGCAATAATAAATATGTATTTTTTTATATCTAAAAACATCTATTGAGTGTATTAATAAAAGTTACAAAAATATAAGTGAACCAAATTCTAATTTAACAAAAATTAACGTATTAAAAACGTTTTCTTATTTCAATAAAAAATGTAATTTTGTTGTTCCTAAAATCAATAATAAAATGCCTAAAATCTCAGCTAAAGGTAACGCAATGCCACAATCACCAATTCGTAAGTTGGTGCCATTTGCAGAAGCCGCTAAAAAAAGAGGGAACAAAGTTTTTCATTTAAACATTGGTCAACCTGATATTAAAACTCCTAAAATTGCTCTTGATGCTATTAAGAACAATAATTTAGAAGTTCTTGCTTATTCAAGATCTGAAGGATCAGAAGAATACAGAACGAAAATCGCAACCTATTATAGTAAGCATAATGTAAATGTTAATCACGACGACATTATTGTAACTACTGGAGGTTCTGAAGCATTATTATTTACTTTTGGTAGTATTATGGATGCTGGTGATGAAGTTATTATTCCTGAACCATTTTACGCAAACTACAATGGGTTTTCTACCGCTTCTGGAGTTAAAGTTGTACCTGTTATGTCAAGTATTGATGATGGGTTTGCATTACCTGCTATTGAGGAGTTTGAAAAATTAATTACTCCAAAAACTAAAGCAATATTAATTTGCAACCCCGGTAATCCAACTGGATACTTATATAGTAAAGAAGAAATAAAACAGCTAGCAGCTATCGTTAAAAAACATGATTTGTTTTTAGTAGCTGACGAAGTATATCGTGAGTTTGCTTATGACGGATTAAAACATCATTCTGTTTTAGCAGAAAATGATTTAGATGAGCACGCAATTGTTATTGATTCTGTATCTAAACGTTATAGTATGTGTGGTGCACGTATTGGATGTATTGTTTCAAAAAACAAGGCTTTCATGGCTACTGCAATGAAATTTGCACAAGCTCGCTTAAGTCCTCCGACATACGCACAAATTGCCTCGGAAGCAGCTTTAGATACACCAGAAAGTTATTTTACTGATGTAATTGAAGAATATACAGAACGTAGAAATACATTAATTTCTGAATTGAAAAAAATTGACGGTGTAAAAGTAGCAACTCCAAAAGGAGCTTTTTACTGTATCGCTGAATTACCTATTGCTGATGCTGATGCTTTTGCTCAGTGGTTATTAGAAGATTTTAATTTAAACGGAGAAACTATTATGGTTGCTCCAGCCGCTGGATTTTATTCTACACCAGGAGTTGGACTAAACCAGATACGTATAGCTTACGTTTTGAAAAATGAAGATTTAATTAGCGCTGCTAATATTTTAAAAGCTGCATTAGCTGAATATCAGAAAAAATAAGTACTTTACATTCCGTAAAGGAATTACTAATATAATACACTAATTCCCGCTACGGCGGGAATCTTTATTTTGAATATATCCCATCACATTTCTCTAAAGAACTACAATACTTTTGGTATTGATGTTACAGCAAAAGATTTTATTGCCGTAACTACTACTAATGAATTACTAAAAGTACTACAACTAAAAAATCAAAGCTTATTTATTCTAGGTGGAGGTAGTAATATGCTACTCACAAAAAATATTGAGGATGCGTTAGTTGTTCATGTAAATATTAAAGGAAAAACAATCATTAAAGAAAATGATGACTTTGCTTGGATTACCGTAAATGCAGGAGAAAATTGGCATGAGTTTATTCTTTGGGGTTTAGATAAAGGATATGGTGGTTTAGAAAACATGTCGTTAATTCCTGGGAATGTAGGTACTGCACCAATACAAAACATTGGAGCGTACGGAAAGGAATTAAAAGATAATTTTGTAGAATGTACTGCTGTTGAAGTTGCTACTGGTAAATCAAAAATATTTTCCAAATCGACCTGTAAATTTGGGTATCGAAATTCAATTTTTAAAAATGAATTAAAAGGGCAATATATTATTACCTCAGTTACATTTAAATTGACTAAAAAAAATCATGCATTAAATACTGGGTACGGTGCTATTGAAAACGAACTCAAAAACCAAAACATAACTTCTCCTTCTTTAAAAGAAATCTCTAATGCAGTAATTGCAATTAGACAATCAAAACTACCAGACCCAAAAATATTAGGCAATAGTGGTAGCTTTTTTAAAAACCCAGTTATTACTCAAACTGATTTTGAACAATTTATATCCAAATTCCCTGAAGCTCCTAGTTATCGAGTTTCCGATAGTGAGGTGAAAATTCCAGCCGGATGGTTAATTGAACAAGCTGGATTTAAAGGAAAGCAATTTGGCGATGCTGGTGTACATAAAAACCAAGCTTTAGTATTGGTGAACTACGGAAACGCAAGCGGACAAGAAATTTGGAATTTAGCTATGAAAATAAAAACTGCAGTTCTTGAACAATTTGGAATCGAAATTAACCCGGAAGTGAATGTGTATTAAATAAGCTTTTTATATATTTTAACAATTATACACCATACTATTTCAATCGTATACCTATTTTAGTGTAAAATAAATTCAGATGAAATTTTTTACACTATTACTCCTATTTCCAATATTCCTCTCGGCACAAAGCGGCCTATTTGAACATAAAGAAAATTTCACACGTCAAGATTCTTTACGAGGTAGTATTACACCTGAACGAGAATGGTGGGATTTAAAACACTATGATTTATCTGTTGAAGTATTTCCAAAAACTAAAACTATCAAAGGAAGTAATACCATTTGTTTTGAGGTTTTAAAGTCTGCAAAAAAAATGCAAATTGACTTACAAGAACCTCTACAAATAACTAAAATAACTCATCAGAACAAATCATTAAACTACTCGAGAGAAGGGAATGTATATTGGGTAAATTTCTCGAAAGACCTTCCTCTCGGCTTAGAAGAAAAAATCACTATCTATTACGAAGGAAAGCCTATTGAAAGTAGAAACCCACCATGGTCAGGTGGTATTACTTGGAGAAAAGATGAAAAAGGAAATGACTTTATCGCTTCTTCAAACCAAGGAATTGGCGCAAGTATTTGGTGGCCAAACAAAGATCATAGCTACGACGAACCTGAAAACGGTATAGATATGCATATTACTGTTCCAAAACACTTAACAGATGTTTCTAACGGAAGGTTAATTAACACAATTCACAATAAAGAAGCCAAAACAAAAACTTTTCATTGGCAAGTTACTAATCCTATTAACAACTACGGCGTAAATATTAACATTGGGAATTACACCCATTTTTCAGAAACCTACAAGGGAGAAAATGGAAATTTAGACTGTAACTATTGGGTTCTAAAACACAACCTAAAAAAAGCTCAAAAACAATTCAAACAAGCTAAAATGACTTTAGAAGCATTTGAACATTGGTTTGGACCATATCCCTTTTATGAAGATAGCTACAAATTAGTTGAAGCACCATATTTAGGTATGGAACACCAAAGCTCTGTTACCTATGGAAATAAATACCGAAATGGCTATTTAGGTTCTGATTTAAGCGGAACAGGTATAGGCTTAAAATTTGATTTCATAATTGTTCATGAAAGTGGCCACGAATGGTTTGCCAATAATATAACCAACAAAGATGTTGCAGATATGTGGATTCACGAAAGTTTTACCGCCTATTCAGAAAGCCTATTTATTGACTACCATCTCTCTACAAAAGAAGCAGAAGATTATGTAATTGGCACAAGAAGATCAATAAAAAATGACAAACCTCTTATTGGACAATACAATGTAAACAATGAGGGTTCTGGTGACATGTATTATAAAGGAGCTAATATGCTACATACTTTACGTCAAATAATTAATAATGATAAAAAATGGAGAACTATACTTCGTGGATTAAATAAGGAATTTTATCACCAACAAGTTACTACAAAACAAATAGAAGATTACATTATTGAAAATGGTAATTTAAAAATCGATGGTTTTTTTGATCAATATTTAAGGACTATAAAAATTCCTGTTTTAGAATATCAAATAAAAGAGAATAAACTATCCTATAAATTCAAAAATGCAGTAAGTAACTTCAATATACCCGTAAAGGTTTGGGTTAATAAAAAGTTAGTTTGGATTGATGTTAGCACCACCTCAAAATCATTCACTTTTGAGGACAAAATAAACTCATTTATTATTGATAAAAACTTCTACTTAAAACATAAAACACTCTAAAACAATAACCTATACTCGTTGTTGTATAATAAAAACTCATAAAAACCTCATAAAAGTCATATTCCGAACTCACTAACAACTCATTTCGTCGTTAAAAAAATACATTTAATCGATATGTTTGAAGCAAATAAAACTCAAACATGCTATGAAAAAAATTACCCTACTAGGATTATTGATGACCTTATTATTTGTTTGCAACCTACAAGCACAAAACCGAAATAGCTTAAAACTATCTGAAATCAATAAAGAATACCTAAGATCAAACCCTGAAAGAGGCGTATGTACATCTTATGAATACAACAACAAATTAAGACAGCAAGGTAAACTATCTTCAGCTGAAGCATTAGAAGAAGTTATTGCTCAGCAAATTATACAAGACAAGCTAGATGCTACACAAGGAAAATTGGCGCCAATTTATAGAATACCTGTAGTTGTACACGTAGTACATAATGGTGAAGCTATCGGTTCTGGCCCAAACATTTCAGACGCTCAAATATTAGCTCAAATTGAAGTCATGAATGAAGACTTCAGAAAAATGGCAGGAACAAACGGAGCAAGTACAAATGCTGCAGGAGCAGATTCTTTTATTGAATTCTGTTTAGCAAAAATTGATCCTAACGGAAATGCAACAACAGGAATTACCCGACACAATGGAGGTCAAGCATCTTGGGCTGGTTCTGCTTTAGACGCATTCAAACCAGGATCAATATGGGACCCTACTAAATACTGTAACATTTGGACTGCTACTTTAGGAGCTCAAGATTTAGGATATGCTCAGTTTCCTCATGCTAATGGAGTAATTACAGGTATGACTGGAGGTTATGGAGGTAGTACTGCAAATACTGATGGCGTTGTTATGGGAGCAACAACTTTTGGGTCTTCTCAAAAATACCCCGCAGGTAACTATAACGCTCCTTTTGACCTAGGAAGAACTGTTACTCATGAAGTAGGACACTGGTTAGGATTAAAACACATCTCTGGTGATGCAAATTGTGGCGATGACAATTGTGCAGACACGCCTACACAACAAGCTCAATCAAGTGGATGTCCCACAAACCAAAACACATGTGGTTCGCTTGATCAAATTGAAAACTACATGGATTACTCTAATGATTCGTGTATGAATACATTTACAAATGATCAGGTTGCACGTATGAGAGCTATCTTAAACCCTGTTAATAATATTGTAAACAGAGGCTCTTTAGTTTCAATAGACGCAGTACCTACAGCTTGTGACACTACGCCTGATTTCACAGTTATAGCTACAGATAGTACAGTATCTGCTTGTACAGGGGTGAATGCTGTATTTAATTTTTCATTTGGCATAGAAAATGGATACAATACTACAACTACATTTAGTGCCTCAGGGAATCCAGTAGGGTCTTCAGTCGTTTTTAGTCCAACATCAAGAAATTCAGCCGGTTCTTTTACAATGACAATAAGTGGATTAGCTACACCTGGAAATTCTATTATTACTGTTTCTGCTGTAGGAACAACAACAAAAACTACAGTTGTTAACTTAACAGTTGTTGCTGGAGCACCAGCTTTAGCATCATTAACAACACCAACCAACAATTTAGCTGGTGTAACTATGCCAGTAAACTTAGTGTGGACTGCAGCTACTAATGCAGCTACGTATACTGTAGAGACAGCAACGAACAATACATTTACAGCAAATTTAATTTCAAACTCCGTTGCAACAACAAATTATAGCGCTACAGGACTAACTCAAGGAACTCAATATTTCTGGAGAGTTAAAGCAGTAAACGGGTGTGGAGAATCTTCTTATTCTTCAATTTTCAATTTTACTACTGCTTCTATTTCTTGTGTAACAACAGCAAATAGTAATAGTACTGCAATACCAAATGCTACGACAAACGGAACTGAAGCAGCGCCAGGAATTTCAACTATCAACATTACTAATGACGTAACTATAACTGACATTAATGTTACAGTGAATATTACTTACGGATATGTTGAAGATTTAAGATTGGTATTAACCAGCCCTACTGGAACTACTATTGAATTATTCAAAAACCTTGCTAATAATAGTGGAGCAAACTTCACTAATACTATTTTTGATGATGCTGGAGCCACAGCTATAACATCCACTGTTCCAGCTAACGCTCCCTTTACAGCAACTTACTCTCCAGAAAACCCTTTATCAGTTTTAAACGGACAGAACAGCCTTGGAAACTGGACTTTATCTGCTTATGATAACTGGACAGATGACACCGGAGCAATAACTTCATGGAGTATAGAAATTTGCGGGAGCCCAGTATTAGCTATTGAAGATACAAATATTGATAACACTTTTACTTTATGGCCTAATCCTAACAAAGGAACGTTCAATATTTCTTTTAATACAAAAGGTAATGAATCAATTGCATTAACAGCATATGATATTAGAGGACGAAAGGTTACTGAGCAACGTTTTGAAACTAATTCAAACGTATTCAATCAAACCATTAATTTCAATTCCTTAGCTAAAGGAATTTATATATTAAAAATACAAACTGGAAATACTGAGTTATTTAAAAGATTAGTTATTAAATAAAATCATAGGACCAACCAAATAATTTAAAAAATGACTCGCTATGTGAGTCATTTTTTTTGCTTAAAATATACTACCTTTGTAATATAAATTATATTTCAATGAAACTTCTCTTACTTACTTTTGGTCTACTATCTTTAGCTGTTATAGGAATTGCTATAAAACTTTGGGCAAAAAAAGATGGTAAATTTGCTGGTACTTGTGCTAGCCAAAACCCAATGCTTAATAAAGATGGTGAAGCTTGTGGATTTTGCGGAAAACCAGCCGATGAAATCGGTAACTGTGACGAACCTCAACACGAAGATTAATAACTTCTCCTCTATCCTACCCAATATATGCTTACAATTTTACTATATGCTTTTATAGCTGTTACTAGTATTCAACTTATTTATTTTCTATTAATTTTTAGCAGATTCTCTTTTTCAAAAAAGAATAAATCTGTAGAAGGTAATATTCCTGTTTCAGTACTGATTTGCGCAAAAAACGAAGCAGAAAATTTGAAAGAATTTTTACCTTCAATTATTGATCAACAGTATCCTGACTTTGAAATTGTTTTAATTAATGACGCTTCCTACGATGACACATTAGAAGTAATGGAATCCTTTCAAGAGAAACACCCAAACATTAAAATTGTAAATGTAGAAAACAACGAAGCTTTTTGGGGTAGTAAAAAATACGCACTAACACTAGGTATTAAAGCTAGCTCAAATGATTATTTACTATTAACTGATGCTGATTGTACTCCAAAATCTAATCAATGGATTTCAAGTATGAGCGCTAGTTTTTCTGAAAAGAAAACATTTATTTTAGGGTATGGAGCCTACAAAAAGAAAAAATACTCAATACTTAATGCTTTAATACGATTTGAAACACTCCTAACAGCAATTCAATATTTTTCATATGCCAAAGTTGGGAATCCTTATATGGGAGTTGGGAGAAATTTAGCATATCATAAAACTGAATTTTTTAATGCCAATGGTTTCATGAATCATATGAAAATTCGTTCTGGCGATGACGATTTGTTTGTTAACCAATTAGCTACAAAAAAAAATACTTGCATTGAATTTTCAGAAGAATCACATACGCTATCAAACCCTTCAAAAACATTTTCTGAATGGTTCAAGCAAAAAAGAAGACATGTTTCTACTGCTAACCATTACAAAGGAAAAGATCAGCTCTTTTTGGGATTATTCTATTTATCTCAAATTCTGTTCTGGACACTATTCATTATCTTAATAAGTTTTCTTTTCCAATGGGAATTGGTGTTAATCATTTTCTGTACACGAATTTTGATTCAATATCTTGTTTATGGGTTTTCAGCTAAAAAACTAAAAGAGCAAGATCTAATTTTAGCAATTCCTTTTTTAGAAGTCTTTTTAATTCTATTTCAATTAACTATATTTATAACTAATAGGTTTTCAAAACCAAATCATTGGAATTAAATAACGACATACTATTACAGCAGATTGTGAAAGCTAAGAAGGGCAACCAGAGTGCGTTTAATTTTTTATTGGACACATATTGGAAAGAAGTTTATGGATTTCAGTTAAAAAGAACTCAAAATGAAATTGATGCTGAAGACATCACTATACAAACATTTTCTAAAGCCTTTAATAAAATTGACTTATTCAACGAAGAATATAAATTTAGTACATGGTTAATCACTATATCTAAAAATATTCATCATGATATTTTACGCAAAAAGAAGACATCTATCACTTTAAATAATTTGAACAAAGATCATCATGTGCTTCCTGATATTATTGATGACGCTCCTTCAGCAGAAGATAAAATTATCAATGAACAAAATTTAGCAAAATTATTACGTGATATAAAAAAATTGAAGCCTCATTACCAGGAAGTAATTCAATTACGATACTTTCAGGAAATGAGTTATAAAGAAATTGCTAAAGAAATTAATGAGCCAATGACAAACGTAAAAGTAAAGTTATTACGTGCTCGAAAACTACTAGCAGAAATTATTCAGCAAAAAAAATAACATACTTTCCTATAATTTAATGCTCCTTAATAAATTTTATTAGCATGAATATAGATGCATTCATCTTTTGTTATAATGAAGAAAAAATGATTCGTCATACACTTAATCATTATTCTAAATTCTGTGATAAAATTACTGTAATGGATAATTGTAGTAATGATGAAACTATTGCTATAATTACTAATGAGTATCGAAATGTAAAAATCATCTCTTTTGAAACTAACAACCAATGTAGAGAAGATATACAAACTAATTTAAAAAACACTTGCTGGAAAAAAAGTAAAGCTGACTATGTAATTGTCTGTGATATGGATGAGTTCTTATATAGTGACAACTTTAATTTAGAGTTTGAAAAGCTTCAAAAATACAAACCTTCTGTTTGCAGTATTATTGGCTATGAAATGTTCTCTAAGAAGTTTCCTGCAAAATATAACAAATCTATTTTAGAGCAAGTAAAATATGGCGTAAGAAATTATAGGTTTGATAAAACGATTCTTTTTAGCCCCAAATATATAAAAGAAATTAATTATGATTATGGTGCTCATACTTGTAATCCTGAATTCAAAAATAGATGTAAAAAAAAATCATCTTATTGAATTTAAATTATTACACTACAAGTACCTCGACAGAAAAGCGATAGTCGAGAAGCATAAAAAATATGCTTCTCGATTAAGTGATATTAATATTAAACAATCATTGGGAATAGAATACCAAGACGGAGAAAACCACATCAATGAAAAATTTAAATATGCAAAAAAACACGCATTTAAAATAATACCATAAATAATACTAATTTTCTGTTTATCTTTGTCTACCCTTAGAAATAAATTTTTATGAACACAGATCAATCTAGCGTATTACCTCCAAAAGGAAAACCAAAATGGTTAAAAGTAAAACTACCTGTTGGAAAAAAATATACTGAATTAAGAGGTTTAGTAGACAAATACAAGTTAAATACAATTTGTACCTCTGGTAGTTGCCCAAATATGGGGGAATGCTGGGGAGAAGGAACTGCTACCTTTATGATTTTAGGGAATACTTGTACACGATCATGTGGATTTTGTGGAGTAAAAACTGGTAGACCAGAAACTGTAGATTGGGATGAACCTGAAAAAATAGGTAGGTCTATAAAGATTATGAACATTAAACATGCTGTATTAACTTCTGTTGATAGAGATGATTTAAAAGACATGGGAACTATTATTTGGTCTGAAACTGTTAAAGCAGTCCGAAGAATGAATCCAAATACAACTCTAGAAACTTTGATCCCTGATTTTCAAGGAATAGAAAGACATTTAGATACAATGATTGCTGTTGCTCCAGAAGTTATTTCACATAACATGGAAACAGTAAAAAGATTAACTAGAGAAGTACGTATACAAGCAAAATATGAACGTAGTTTAGAAGTATTACGATATTTAAAAGCTAACGGACAACGAAGAACTAAAACCGGTATCATGCTTGGTTTAGGAGAGACGAAAGAAGAAGTTATTGAAACTTTACACGATATTAGAAATGCAAATGTAGATATTGTAACCATTGGCCAATACCTACAACCAAGTAAGAAACATTTACCCGTACAACGTTTTGTTACTCCAGATGAGTTTGCTGAGTATGAAAAAATCGGAAAAGAGCTTGGTTTTAGACATGTAGAAAGTGGTGCATTAGTCCGTTCTTCATACAAAGCTCATAAACATATTTTATAGCTCTTGAAAAATAAAACAAGAATAGCAATAAACGGTTTTGGTAGAATTGGTAGAAGTCTTTTTAGATTGCTTATCGACAACCCTACTATTGAAGTTGTTGCTATTAATGACTTAGCAGACTCTAAAACATTAGCACACTTACTAAAGTACGACAGTATTCATGGAGTTAGTAACGCTACAATTTCTGCAAATGACGATCAAATACTAATAAACAATACTATAATTCCGATAAGTAACAACCAAACCATTGAAACAATTAACTGGAAACCTTTTAATGTTGACATTGTAATTGAAGCTACAGGGAAATTTAAAACTTCTACAGAATTAAACCACCATTTAAATAACGGAGCTAAAAAAGTAATATTAGCCGTACCTCCACAATCAGATGATATTAAAATGGTTGTTATTGGAGTAAATGAAGCTATTTTAGACGGAACAGAAACAATTGTTTCTAATGCTTCATGTACTACAAACAATGCCGCACCTATGATTAAGGTTATAGATGAGTTATGTGGAATTGAACAAGCGTACATTACAACAATACACTCTTTTACCACAGATCAAAGTTTACACGATCAGCCACATAGAGATTTAAGACGAGCACGAGCTGCTACACAGTCTATAATTCCAACTACAACTGGCGCTGCAAAAGCATTAACAAGTATTTTTCCTAAACTATCCAATACAATTGGCGGCTGTGGAATTAGAGTTCCAGTACCAGACGGTTCTTTAACTGACATTACTTTTAATGTAACAAATGAAACTAGTATAGAAGCGATCAACAATGCCTTTAAAAAAGCAGCTAACACTAACTTAAAAGGAATACTAGATTATACTGAAGACCCAATAGTATCAGTAGACATCATTAACAACCCTTACTCTTGTACTTTTGATGCGCAATTAACTTCTGTTATTGGTAAAATGGTAAAAATTGTTGGCTGGTATGATAATGAAATAGGCTACAGTAATCGACTGGTTGATTTAATCAAAATTTTAAGTAGATAATCTACTCTATTAATATTACAAGAAAACTATTTGGCACGAATTACTCAAATAGTGTATCTTTATTTCCTTTAAAACTAGCACTTTATTTATCTCTATAGTTTGTAGATAATTAATTGCGAGTTACATATTAACAACACATACATGAAACCACTTATAAAACAGATTATTTTCTGTGTCTTACTCTTAACTTCAACTTCATTTTTCGCCCAAAGCGATGCCCAAATTGAATATGAAATTCTTGACTATTTAGAGAAAGCAAAAGATGTAAAAAGGATTCTTGATTATGAAGAAGCATTAAAACATTGCAATTCCGCATTATCTCTAGCTATAAAAATTGACAACCCGGAGTACCAAGCAAAGGTGTACCGTGAAATAGGTACAATTTTAATGGATAATAAAAAACTTCAGGAGTCCAGTATCAACCTAAATAAAGCCTCGAAAATTCAAAATGATAATAAACTTCAGGAGGAGCTAGCAAAAACAAGAAATGCACAAGGATTACTGCATACCAAATTAGGCAACTATCATCAAGCTTTAGTTTACTTTGACGAAGCATTAAAAATTTATAAATCTTTATCGTTATTTAGTACTAGAACCAAAATTTTCAAAAACAAAGGGAAATTATATTTACGAAAAGAGGATTTTAGCAAAGCAAATAAAGCATTTGACCTAGCTTACAAGGAAGCAAAAAGATTTGAACAAACAAGAGAACAGGCTGACATATTACTTCAGAAATCCCAAGCTTTAAACGAATTAAACCTACATACAGATGCAATTAATAGTTGTAAGAAAGCTATTGATATTGGTATGGCGAATAAATATCAATTGATTATTACTACTGGATATAAAACCCTTAGTACTATTTATGAAGACAATGGAGACCCTTCAAAGGCAATTGAACTACTAAAGACGCATAATAAGTTAATGGATAGTATCTATAGTATTAACGAAGTTCGACTGTCTGCAGAGTCAATTGCAAAATTAGATTTCGACAAACAGGATAGACTTATTGAGCAAAAAGAAGAAATTATTCAACAAAAAGAAGAACAGTTAAAACAGAAAGAAATATTAACCTTTTTAGGATTAGCTTTTTTAATTTTATTCTTTTCATTCATCATCTTTTTATTCAACAATAATCAAAAAAGGAAGAAGGCTAATTTATTATTACAGAGTACTAATTACCAGCTTGTCATTGCTAAAGATGAAGCAGAAAAAGCCACAAAAGCTAAAGCTAATTTTCTTTCAACAATTACACATGAGTTAAGAACTCCTTTATACACCGTTACAGGTTTAACAGATTTATTATTAGACGAAGATCCAAAAGAATCTCAAAAAGGGTATTTAAAATCTTTGCGCTTCTCAGGAGATTACTTACTAACATTTATTAATGACATACTTGATGTAAACAAAATTGAAGCTAAAAAGGTGGAGCTAGAAAAAATACCTTTCGATTTAAAAAAATTAACAGAAGAAGTTTTGTTTACCCAAAACAAAGCAGCAAAAGACAATAACACCAAGCTTCATTTAAACTATGAAGAAAATATTCCAAAGTATTTATTAGGTGATTCTTTACGACTTTCTCAAATCCTAATTAACCTAACTAGTAATGCAATCAAATTTACGAAAAACGGAAATGTAAATTTGAATGTTAAAAAAACTGACGCCACATTAAATACTATTGACTTACTAGTTGAGGTAAAAGATAGTGGAATTGGTATTTCCTATGACAAGCAGGATGAAATATTTGAGAGTTTCTCCCAAGGATCTGTGGAGATTAACAGAAAATATGGTGGTACTGGTTTAGGCTTAACCATAGTTAAAAATTTATTAGAAATTATGGGTAGTAAAATTCAATTAAAGAGTCAACCAAATGTTGGAACAACTTTTTACTTTGAAATCACTCTTGACCTTGCTAAAATAGAAAGTATTGACGTGCCAAAAACCACAGAGATATTCCCAACAGACTTGCTTGAAATACTTCAAAATAAAAATGTTTTATTAGTAGATGATGTCAAAATAAATCAACTTATCACACAAAAAACACTTACTAAAAAAGAAATTAATTGTGTAACTGCTAATAATGGTGAAGAAGCGGTTTTGAAAGCTCAAGAACAGCAATTTGATTTAATACTAATGGATATTCATATGCCTGGTATTGGAGGAATAGAAGCCACTAAACAAATACGTGCATTTGATACTACAACACCTATTATAGCACTTACCGCTATTACTATTGAAAAAGAAGATTTAATACGATTTAATGAAGCAGGTTTTGACGATATATTATCCAAGCCCTTTAAATCTGACACCTTCTTTAAAAAAATACACCAACAATTGACAAAATAAATACTGGCATACTTATTGATTTATACTAAGTAAGTTAGTTTTTCAGGATTTTCAAAAAAATTCTAAATTGGTTAGTTTTTTAAGAGGCCTATTTTATAGGCTTCTTCTTTTTAACCATTCTTTGTATTTATTTAAAATCTAATTATTTTAGTTACTTACAAATGATAGAATACTTTTATCAAAAGCACCTTTCTCATTTAAAAACTCTGTAACAATAGGCAAATAAAATACATTTGCAAGTGAATCTTTCAAACGCATATAATCTTTTTCAGTAGTAATAATTAACTGCTTTTTAGAAAGCTCATTGAGTTCTTTATCCGAAAAATTATGATGATCTTTATAAGAGATATGTTCGAAGTTAAGATTTAAATTATTTAAATACTCCACTAATGGTTTTGGATTAGCTATCCCTGTAACTAAAGTGAACTTCAAATTATCTAATGATGTTAGAAATTTTGTCTCTTTATTTCCCCTTACATCCTTGGCATATGATATGCAAGTAAAAAACACTTGTTGACTTGGTAATGGATTTAGCTTATTTCTAATCTTAGTTTGTTCTTCAAGTGATAAACCTTTAGGGCATTTTGTAACAATAATTACATTCGCTCTTTTAGCGCCACGTTTTGATTCTCTTAAATTCCCTGCAGGCAATATTAAATCGTCTACAAATAACGATTCATATTTTGTTAGTAACACATAAAATCCTGCGGTGACTTTTCTATGCTGAAAAGCATCATCTAATAAGATGACATCCGGATTTATTTTTTGTACTAATTGTGAAATTCCATTTTGTCTATCAGCATCTACCGCAACTTTAATATCCGAAAATTTTTGATGAAATTGCATAGGTTCATCTCCTAAATCATCAGCTGTAGATGTAGAACTTCCTAGTAAAAATCCTTCAGATTTTCTTCGGTAACCCCTACTCAAGGTTGCTACCTGAAAATCTTCCTTTAACAATCGAATTAAATACTCAATCATTGGCGATTTACCAGTTCCTCCAACGCATAAATTACCCACTGCTATAACAGGGAAATCATAACTTTTACTTTTAAAAATCTCCTTATTAAAAAAGAAATTCCTAACAGATGTTACAATGTCATAAATGATTGAAAACGGGTATAATATTTTTCTTAAGAATAGCACAACACGAAAGTAAACTATCTATACTGTACTTGCAAATGATAAATATGTATCTTTGAAATTCAATTATTAATAATCTTTTCAACTACTATTACTATGCAAATAAAAGATGTTATTCAACACATGGAAGAATTGGCTCCTTTGGCTTATGCAGAGAGTTACGACAATGTTGGATTACTTGTTGGAAACAAAAACACAGCATTAACAGGCATCCTCATAACACACGATACACTTGAGGAAGTAGTTGATGAAGCAATTGCTAAAAAATGTAATTTGATTGTGAGTTTTCATCCGATAGTGTTTTCTGGTATTAAAAAGTTTAATGGTCAAGATTATGTAAACAAGGTAATAGTTAAAGCTATAAAAAATGACATCGCAATTTATGCTACCCATACTGCCTTGGACAATGTTCAGAACGGTGTTAATAGTACTATTTGTGATAAGCTAAACTTAATTAATAGAAAAACCCTAATTCCAAAATCTGATTTCATATACAAGCTAACCACATATGTTCCTGATGTAAATGCAGAGAAAATTCGAAAAGCACTATTTGTTGCTGGAGCAGGGAATATTGGAAATTATGATGAATGTAGCTTTAATATTTCAGGTAAAGGAACATATAAAGGCAACGAAAACTCTAACCCAAAAATAGGAGTAAAAGGAGAATTCCACACTGAAAACGAAACTCAAATCAGTGTGACGTTTGAGAAACATTTAGAGTCGAAAATATTAAAAACACTCTTTACAAATCACCCGTATGAGGAAGTTGCATACGAAGTAACAAAACTTACCAATACACATCAAAATATTGGCTTAGGAATGACTGGAGAATTAGCTACTCCAATGGATGAAGATAATTTTTTAGCATTCTTAAAAAAGGAAATGAATACTTCTTGCGTAAGGCACTCAAATTTACTTGGTAAAAAGATTCAAAAAATTGCCGTTTTAGGAGGTTCTGGTAGTAGCGCAATTAAAAACGCAAAAGCATCAGGAGTAGACGCTTATATTACATCCGATTTGAAATATCACGACTTCTACCAAGCAGAAAACAGTATTATACTATGCGACATTGGGCATTATGAAAGTGAACAGTACACAAAAACACTTTTATATGAGTTTCTTAGTAAAAAAATACCTAATTTTGCAATCGTTTTATCAGGCATTAATACTAATCCAGTCAATTATTTTTAGATATGGCAAAGAAAAAAGAAATTTCAGTAGAAGATAAGTTAAGAGCATTATATAACTTGCAATTAATCGATTCTCGTATTGATGAAATCAGAAATGTAAGAGGAGAGCTTCCTTTAGAAGTTGAAGATTTAGAAGACGAAGTAGCTGGATTAAGCTTAAGAGTTGAAAATTTCAACAATGACATTGAAACGCTTAAAGACAATATCAAAGCAAAATTGAATGGTATTGAGGAGTCTAAAGTTTTAATTAAAAAATATACTAAACAACAAGATAACGTTCGTAATAACAGAGAGTATAACTCTTTAGCTAAAGAAACTGAATTTCAAGAATTGGAAATTGAATTAGCTGAAAAGAACGTTAAAGAATTTAAAGCACAAATAGAGCACAAAAGCGAGGTGATTGGAAAAGCGCAAGAGCGTTTAACTGATAAAGAAACTCACTTATCTCATAAAAAAGATGCTTTAAACGAAATTCTTTCTGAAACTGAAAAAGAAGAAGAAGCTTTATTAGAAAAATCTGCTAAATATCAAAAGCAAATTGAAGAGCGTTTGATGATTGCTTACAACAGAATTAGAACTAATGTAAAAAATGGTTTAGCTATTGTTGCAATTGAGCGTGGAGCTGCTGGAGGATCATTCTTCACAATTCCACCACAAGTTCAAGTAGAAATTGCTAGTCGTAAAAAAGTAATTACTGATGAGCATTCTGGTAGAATTTTAGTAGATGCTGAATTAGCAGCTGAACAAAAAGTGAAAATGGAGAAAATGTTTGCTAAAATATAAGTAATCATTCTTAAATATAAAAAAAGCTATCTTTAAACAGATAGCTTTTTTTGTACCTTTATACCTCTTAAAAAAAGACAAACCAAGACATGGGAGAAATTCAATTAACAAGAATCAATAAATTTTTAAGTGAAGCTGGATATTGTTCCCGTAGAGCAGCTGACAAATTAATTGACCAAGGAAGAGTAACTATAAATGGTCTAGTACCCGAAATGGGGACGAAAATAGCCCCTACAGACGAAGTAAAAGTTGATGGTAAGTTGATTTCCGAATCAAAGGAAAAACCCGTGTATTTAGCCTTCAACAAACCTGTTGGAATTGTTTGTACTACAGATACCAAAGTTGAAAAAGACAATATTGTAGATTACATTAACTACCCTACCCGTATTTTCCCTATTGGTAGATTAGACAAACCTAGTGAAGGATTAATTTTCCTAACTAATGACGGCGATATTGTAAATAAAATATTACGCGCAAGAAACAACCATGAAAAGGAATACTTAGTAACTGTCGATAAACAAATTACACAAGATTTTCTTAAAAAAATGGCTAGCGGTATTCCCATTTTAGATACCGTAACTCGTAATTGTAAAGTAGAACCTGTTAGTAAACTTACTTTTAAAATAACATTAACTCAAGGACTCAACAGACAGATTAGACGTATGTGCGAGTATTTAGAATACGAAGTAATTAAACTGAAGCGTGTACGAATTATGAACATCTCCTTGGATGTTCCTGTAGGACAATGGCGTGATATTACTCCAGAAGAACTAAAAGAACTAATATCTCTTACGGAAGAATCTAGTAAAACATTTTAATAAACAAAAAATAATTGTAACTTCATATAATCACAATTTGATTATGGAAATTTACAATTCAAAATTTTTGTCTATCAACAAACAAAACGATTCTTTAATCCAGGATTGGAAAAATACTGTACTTACTCCAGAAGATTTTAAACAAGAACTAAAACAATACTTAGCGTTTTAAAAAAAAATAAAACCAAAAAAAGTACTCTGGAATAATGAGAGTTTCGACCTAGACATTCCTCCATCGCTTTTTGACTGGATAGCAATTGATATTCTAAAGCCACAAGAAGAATTAGGCTTACGAAAATTAGGCTTTATTGTATCAAAACATACTTTAGCTCAGCTTTCAATTATACAATCTGTCGACTCGGTAAAAACATCTTTACATCCGCAGTATTTTTTACATGAAAAAGAAGCTATTAACTCTTTCCAACATCAGGAAAACAATATTCATAAAATAGATTTTCATGTAGAGACAAAAATAAGATCTGCTTCAATTACTCTTGATGTTAGTTACAATGATTTACCACATGTTATTGACTCAATTAAGAATTTAAATCGTGATCAAGAATTTGTTTTTAACAATCAAGTAAAATATAATGAATTAACTCATAAAGAAATTCAAATCCTACGCCTTATTACTCTTGGAAACTCAACAAAAGATGTTGCCATTCAACTTTTATTGAGCCTACAACTGTTGCGACGCATAGAAGAAACATTATTAAAAAATTAGGTCTAAGATCTTCCTTTGACTGGTTTCGTTTTGCAAAAGCATTTAAACTAATTAATATTTAGATTAATGTAAGAAAAGAATAACACTTTATAATTATAAAAACGAAAAGCCAAAATCATGTAGATTTTGGCTTTTTAGTTGTTTATATTCTTGAGTTTATGAATTCGCTCTATGACGCTCTCTTGCTAATAAAGTATTCTTTAATAACATTGCAATTGTCATTGGCCCTACTCCACCAGGAACCGGTGTAATATGACTTGCTTTTTTACTTACATTTTCAAAATCAACATCTCCTTTGATCACATACCCTCTTGGTGCGTTATCATCAGGAACTCTTGATATTCCAACGTCAATTATTACTACATCATCTTTTACCATTTCTGCCTTTAAGAAATCTGGTATTCCTAATGCCATGATAATAATATCAGCTTGACTGATTATTTGCGTAATATTTTTCGTGTGACTATGTGTTAAGGTTACCGTAGAATTTCCAGGCCAACCTTTACGCCCCATTAAAATACTCATTGGTCGCCCAACAATATGGCTTCTACCAACGACTACAGTATGTTTTCCTTGGGTATCTACTTTATAACGTTCTAATAATTCTAAAATTCCAAATGGTGTTGCCGGAATAAACGTACTCATATCCAATGCCATTTTCCCAAAGTTTGCAGGATGAAAACCATCTACATCTTTATCTGGGTTAATTGCCATTAATACTTTCTGATCGTCAATTTGTTTCGGTAACGGTAACTGAACAATAAACCCATCTATTTCATCATTCAGGTTTAACTCATTAATTTTATCTAACAACTCAACTTCACTTACCGTATTTGGCAACTGTACTAATGTTGATTCAAAACCTACTCGCTCACAAGCTTTAACTTTAGCACCAACGTAAGTCATACTTGCTCCATCACTACCAACTATAACAGCAGCTAAATGAGGAACTTTTTCTCCATTAGCTTTCATTTTTGTTACTTCAGCAGCAATTTCATCTTTGATGTCATTACTTGTTTTTTTACCGTCTAGTAATATCATTCTTTTAATTTTTAGCTATAACTAGTTACTATAGCATTGTTAATTGTGTTGTTATATTCATCTATAAAAAAACGCCGTCAATTTCTTGGCAGCGCACTTTTTATTTATTTCATTCCTTGCATCATTTGCATCATCTTCTTTCCGCCGCCACCTTGCATCATCTTCATCATTTTACTCATTTGATTAAACTGCTTTAGTAACTGATTCACTTCTTGAACAGATCTTCCTGCTCCTTTAGCAATACGTTTCTTTCTATTAGCATTAATCACAGATGGTTTTTGACGTTCACCCGGAGTCATTGAATATATAATAGCCTCAATATACTTGAAAGCATCATCATCAATATCCATTCCTTTCATGGCTTTAGAAGCACCTGGGATCATCCCCATTAAGTCCTTCATATTACCCATTTTCTTTACTTGTTGAATTTGTTTTAAGAAATCATCAAATCCGAATTGATTTTTAGCAATCTTCTTTTGAAGCTTTCTAGCTTCTTCTTCATCAAATTGTTCTTGCGCTCTCTCAACTAAAGAAACAACATCACCCATCCCAAGGATACGATCTGCCATACGAGATGGATGGAAAACATCAATAGCTTCCATTTTCTCTCCAGTACCAATAAACTTAATTGGTTTATTTACTACTGATTTAATTGAAATTGCAGCTCCACCACGAGTATCACCATCTAATTTCGTAAGGATAACCCCATCAAAATTCAATAGATCATTAAAGGCTTTTGCAGTATTAACAGCATCCTGACCTGTCATGGCATCTACTACAAATAATGTTTCTTGAGGCTGAATAGCCTTATGAACATTAGATATTTCAGTCATCATTTCTTCATCGACAGCCAAACGACCAGCCGTATCAACAATAACTACATTATGCCCGTTTGCAATTGCATGAGCAACACCTGCTTTTGCAATTGCAACTGCATCAGTATTTCCTCTATCAGAATATACATCAACATTTATTTGATCACCTACAACATGTAACTGATCAATTGCTGCTGGACGATAGATATCACAAGCAACTAATAATGGTTTCTTTGTTTTTTTAGTTTTAAGGTAGTTCGCTAATTTACCAGAGAATGTAGTTTTACCAGAACCTTGTAATCCTGACATTAAAATTACAGTTGGTGCACCAGACATGTTTATACCTTCAGTATCACCACCCATCAATTCAGTTAATTCATCTTTTACGATTTTAACCATTAATTGACTAGGTTGCAATGCAGTTAATACATCAGCACCTAATGCTTTTTCTTTTACTCTTTTAGTAAAATCCTTAGCAATCTTAAAGTTAACATCGGCATCTAATAAAGCTCTACGAACTTCTTTTAGTGTATCTGCAACGTTTACTTCTGTTATTTTTCCATGTCCTTTTAAAACATGAAGTGCTTTATCTAACTTATCACTTAAATTATCAAACATATATCTATACCTTATTTGAGAAACGCAAAATTAAGCAAAATGCACTGACAAACAAAGGTTATTATACAAGAATAGTGGCTGATATTCTAATAAAAAATGTATTTTTATTATTCTAGCACATTGTGCTTTTAGCAAAAATTTGTCAATTGTGAGTAAAATCATATATGAGTTTTGCATAACGAGTTAAATTTTTGCGCCAAAAAAAATCCAACTAACTCTTTTAAATCTTAATATATAACAACTATTAAAAAACTTCAATACTAAAAGCATATGCTTAAAAAATCAATTATATATCTCTTATTTCTCCTGTTTTCAACGGCTACAACTACACATGCGCAAAACAAAAAAGTATACGAAAGCAGATATACTGATGTAACTACTAAAAACAACTTGATTTATGCGCTTTCAAAAACACACAAGTTAGTAGTTTGGAATATGAACAATGGAGATATTTCTTATATTAGAAAAGAAGTTTCTTGTATCTATTCTAATCAAAAAAATGAGATATACTGTGTAACTCTTGATGGTGAAATTCAAAAAGAAACAACAGTGAATAAATGGAAGAAAGTCGGTACTTTTACCGGAACACCATTTGCTATTTTCACAACTGCTACAAATAAAATAGCGTCAATTTCTAGCAAAGGAGTTAAGTATAATAACAAATATTACATTCCCAAAGAAAAAAATAGAATTGGTAATGGCATGTATAGTTTTAAAAACAATAAGCTAAGAAAACCTCAACTAACCTATATTGATCAAAAGGACAGAATTTGGATTAGTTATGATTTTGGGAAATTTTCTGAAGTATTTATATTTGATACTAAAAAATCTGCTTTCTTAAATCATAAGCCGCTTTCAATACTTGATGAGAAGAAAACATTTAATAGCAAAGAAGATTATTTAAAAAGTTTCAGAAAAAAACAATTCAAAAAATACCCATATCATGTTAAGAAACTAGGAAAAGAATACATTTATAAATTCCCTACTGAACTGCCTCTTTACTACGGAATTAAATCAATTACTCAAGACAAATTAGGAAACTATTACTTCAGTGAAGGTCTCGCCTATTCTCATAAAAAGAATGGAATCTATGAATACCAAACAACTTCAGAAAAACGTTTTTATAAAATCATAGAGAACAGTGAATCTTCATTTAAAAAACAAAATGAAATTATTGGAACAATGGGATACAATAACTTTAATGAATCGTTGTATTACTATTCTAATTATGGTTTTTTCAAGTTGCAAAAAAGTGAATCAGGTTATAAAAATGAATTAATCATTGACCCTAATGTATTGTTGTACACTAAAAAAATACCTCACAACTATGGAAATGTTATGAATGTAAGTAAAATGGTTTTTATGGATGAAACCAGATTTGTATTTTTAACCAAGCAATATGGCTTTGGGTATTATGATGGTGAAAATGTAAATCTTTTTAACTAAAAAAATTCATATAACACCATCAGGCTACTCCTATATTAAACACTTAATCCTTTACCCCTAGTTTCCCTAAAATATCCTCCATCAAACACCATTTGGTGATAGATGATTGTAAAAGGTTTGCCCCTACAAAAGCTGTAAACCACAACCAGTTAATATTCACATAAATTGCCAACGCTACGCTAATCAACACAAAAGTTCCTGCTATAGCTCTAATTAATCTATTTTTCATTTTATTTATAATTTTTACGTTCTATTAAATAATACACTAACGGAACAACTAGCAATGTTAATACTGTTGATACTATTGTTCCTCCCATTAGCGAAATTGCCAACCCTTGAAATATTGGATCAAAAAGGATTACAAAAGCCCCAATAACTACCGTTCCTGCTGTTAATAATATAGGTGTTGTTCGTACCGCACCCGCTTCAATAACTGCCTGCTTTAACGGAATACCTTCGTCTAAACGCAGGTTCACAAAATCTATTAACAACACCGAGTTCCGAACCATAATACCAGCTAAGGCTATCATACCTATAAACGATGTTGCGGTAAAAAACGCATCCAATAACCAGTGTCCTAACACAATTCCTATTAGTGATAAAGGTATCGCAACCATCATTACAATAGGGGCTTTAAAATTTTGAAACCATCCAACGATAAGTATATAAATCATCACAATAACTCCTAAAAAAGCTATTCCTAAATCTTTAAAAACTTCAAGAGTAATTTGCCATTCTCCATCCCATTTAACAGTATAGTCTTCTTCAAAATCAGGTTGTTTTATATACAGTTCATCTAAAGTAAAACCCTTTGGGAGTTTAATATTTTTCAGTTTATCTTCCATTCCAAGTATAGCGTACACAGGGCTTTCTAAAACTCCAGCCATATCTGCCATAACATATACAACTCGTTTTTGATTTTTCCTGTAGATGTTTTTTGCTCTTATTTTTTCTTTTACTTCTACTAAATCACCAATAGAAATCATATTCCCTCTTGAAGATTTAACTTTAAGTTGCTTAATATCATTAACTGTTGATCTTTCTTTTTCATCAAGAGTCAATACCAAATCAATTTGACTAAAAGAATTTTCATCATATAAGTTAGTAGTTGCTCTTTCAGACATCGCCATATTCATCGTATAAGCAATTTGTTGAGGAGCAATTCCGTACAACATTGCTTTCTCTTTATCTATAACAAAATCGTACTCGGTTTGATCATCTTCAACCATCCAATCTATATCAACAACATCATCCGTATTTTTCAGAATATCTTGTACTTGATTAGCAATGTCAATTTGCTTTTCATAATCAGGTCCATAAATTTCTGCTACAATAGTTGAAAATACTGGTGGCCCTGGTGGTACTTCAACAATTTTCACATTTGCATTATAGTGGCCCGCTATTTTTTGAATATCCGGCCTTAGCAGTTTAGCGATATCATGACTCTGAGCCTCTCTATCATTCTTATCAATTAAATTCACCTGAATGTCCGCCATATTACTTCCACCACGTAAATCATAATGACGCACTAAACCATTAAAGGTTATCGGTGCAGATGTACCAACATAAGATTGGTAATTGACTACCTCAGGTCTTGTAGATAAATACTGTCCTATTTCCTTAGCAACAACAGCTGTTCGTTCTAAAGTTGTTCCTTCTGGCATATCAATAACCACCTGAAACTCGTTTTTATTATCAAAAGGCAACATTTTTACTGCTACTGCTTTTGTAAAAAACATCCCCACAGAACCTATTAAAAGCACAAACGTAATTCCTAAAAATAACCACCTCTTTTTAGGGTTTTCTATTAAAGGTCTTTCAAATTTATCATACATTCTGTAAATGAATGTATCCTCCATTTTTTTCTCTTCCGTTTTCTTTCCTTTTTTATCCTTTTCACGAAGAAATAGGAACCCTAAATAAGGGGTAATAGTTAATGCCACAAATAACGACAACAACATTGCAATAGATGCTCCAATTGGCATTGGTGACATATAAGGCCCCATTAAACCAGAGACAAAAGCCATTGGCAACACAGATGCTATAACTGTAAATGTTGCTAAAATTGTTGGATTCCCAACCTCGTTAATAGCATACAAAGCTGCTTGTTTAAAAGGCAAGCGTTTCATTTTAAAGTGCCTATGCATGTTTTCGGCTATAATAATAGAATCATCTACTACTATCCCAGTTACAAACACCAAAGCAAATAAAGTAATTCTGTTTAAGGTGTAATCAAGCATATAATAGCTCAATAACGTTAAAGCAAAAGTTATTGGTACTGATAAGAATACCACTAAACCTCCACGCCAACCCATGGCCAACATTACCACAAAAGTCACCGCAAATATAGCTCCTATAAGATGCAATAATAACTCCGAAACTTTCTGAGATGCTGTTTCTCCATAATTTCTTGTTACCTCTACATGTACATCATCTGGAATTAAACTCCCCTTTAATCGTTCAACTTTATTCAGAATAACATCTGCGATTTTCATAGCATCTGCTCCTTTACGCTTCCCTATAGAAATTGTAACCGCAGAATATTCTGATTTAAACGTTGATGCCTTTTCGCTTGCTTCACCAAAACCTAATGACACATAATTACTAGGTAATTCTGGCCCGTCTAAAACTGCAGCTATTTGTTTTAAGTATACTGGATGATTTTGATTAACACCAACCACCAGATTTTCTACATCATCAACTGTTTTTAAGAATTTACCCGTACTAACTAAAAACTCTGTGTCATTTTTAGTAAAACTTCCAGATCCTAATTGATGATTATTAGCTTTAATCATTTTTGATACAGACAAGAAATCTAGGCCGTTTTCAGCCATTTTATCCTTATCTACTACAACTCGCATTTGTCGATTTCTTCCGCCAATTACTTTTGTTACAGCAACATCCTTTATTTTTTCTATTTCATTAGTAAGTTCTTGAGCAATTTGTTTTAATTGATAATCATCATAACTCTCACTCCAAAGTGTTACCCCTAACATAGGTACGTCATCAATCGCACGAGTCTTCACAAGAGGCATCGTAACACCCTGAGGCATCTGATCCATGTGTTTACTTATTTCATTATAAAGCTTAACAAAGGAACGCTCAATATCCTCACCAACGTAAAACTGAACGATAACCATTGCTTGTTCATTCATTGCTGTTGCGTATACATACTCTACCCCTTTTATGTTAGAGATAAACTTCTCCAATGGTTTTACTATTCTCGCCTCTACTTCTTTAGGGCTTGCCCCTGGGTACCCAATAAAAATATCTGCCATTGGCACATCTATTTGTGGTTCCTCTTCACGAGGGATTAAAAACGAGCTATATACCCCAACAATCATAAACACAACCATTAGAAGTACCGTAAGCTTTGAATTCATAAAGCCTTTGGCAATTTTCCCTGCTAAACCTTCTTTCATAAGTTTATTATTAATGTTTATTGAATTGTTATTATTGAACCATTACTCAACTTGCTACTAGCTGAAATAATATACTTCTCATTAGCTGACAAACCTGATAACACTTCTACTTTATCACCAAAAGTCTTACCTAAACGTAACCAACGCAACAAAGCTTTATTAGTTTGACTTACTGTATAAACTCCCGATAACTGTCCTCTAGTTACGATAGCATCAAGAGGAATCAAGACAATGTCTGATTTTTCTTTACTAAGATTTGGAAACTGAACAGTAGCGTACATACCAGACATTATTTTTACATCAGTTGACTCCAAACTAACTTTTACTAAATATTGTCCTCCAGTATTTTTTGAAGACGTACTTACTTCAACTACTTTCCCTTTTATTTTTTTGTTTAATGATTTTACAACCACTTGAACTTCTGAATCTACCTTAATTTTAGAAATATTAGATTCTGAAACCATTGCACGTACTTGAAAATTTTCAGGCGCCTCAACTTCTAATAAAGGCACTCCTGGATTGGCCATATCTCCAACATTAATAAACTTATTAGTTACTACACCGCTAAAAGGAGCCTTTATATGCGTATAAGAAAACTGAGCATTAATCTCATTCTTCATCTGTTTAGCACTTTCTAATCTAGCTTTAGCCATATTATAGTGTGCAGTAATATCATCTAATTCTTTTTGGGAAGCACTACTATCATTAAACAAAACCGTAAAACGATTAAAATCATTTTCTGCATTTTTATAGGCTACTGTTGCCTCAGATATACCCGAATTTACCTGTGCTCGCTTTGCTATTAAATCCGCGCTATTTATATTAATAAGTAGCTGACCTTTTTTAATTTTATCTCCAACTTTTACGTGAATTTTATCTACATAACCCATTATTCTTGTGCTTAAACTCGCACTATTACCAGCTTCAATTTTCCCGCTGGAAGTTAAAACAGAGTTTGAATCATTTTCAGAAACTTGAGCTATTTTCACTGAAATAGCTGGAGTACTATCTTCCTTTATCTGCACATTTTCTTTACAGCTAAAAACTGTAAATAGAGTAAGAAAAATTAGTATTGAGTATATTTTAATTTTCATCTTATTAAGTATATTAATCTTATCCATTTGTTAAAAATTTTATATATGCTAATGCATAATTATGTTGAAAAACAGCTGTATAGTATTCCAATTGCTTTTTTACATATTGCGTTTCTGTTATCAATAAATCTGTTGTTCTTTCCAAACCTTGTTTAAATCTGTTAGAACGAATACGAAGTGATTCTTTAGAATGCTCCAAAGCTAAAGTTGTTAACCTTAAATTGTTCTTAGTATCTTTATACATACGGTATGCCTTTTTAAGATCCAATTGACTTTTATCCTTATATTGTTGATATTGAGTCTTCGATTTTTCAAACTCAGCTTTACTTTTTTTAGCTTTTCCAAATCGTTTCGTTCCTTCCAAAACATTCCAACGTAATTCTGCTCCGAGGAGATATCCATTAGCATTTCCTTGAAAAATTTCATCATCATGTAATTCATAACTTCCGAAAGCATTTAACCGAGGAAGAAAGCTCATCTTATCAGCCTTGTACTTTTGCTCATAAGCCTCTGAAACTTGTTGCATTGCCTTTACATCATTTCTGTTTTCGGAAAGCTTACTTATTGAAATGTTTTCTGTAATTACTGTTAACGAATCTGAAGGTTTCATGATATCAAATGAGTTGTCATTCATTAAAAATGACAACTCATTTGACACATTTAAAATATTACTCTTAGCATATTGTAACTGATTATCTATTTCCGTTACTCGAACATCTACAGACAATACATCAGCTTTTTGCAAATACCCTTGTTTAAAGCTATTGTTTGCCAATCGTTTATTTTCTAAAGCAGTTTCCTTTGCTTTCTCTAAAACCCCTACAGTTTTATATGCCAACTGTAAGTTCATATAGGCTTTCTCTACATTTAAAACTACATACTCCTTAGTACGGTTTGACTTTAACTTGGTAGCCATCAACTTTGCATTAGCTGCTTTTCGTTGATATATTCCATCTACATTAATTATTGGTTGATTAATTTCAACCTTTGTAATATAATCTTGAATTTGAGATGGGTTATTTAACAAGTCGGGATTAAAATCGGCAGATGTTAAAATTTCTTGATTCAACTTTGACCCAAAAGTCATTAAAGGGTTATTGGTTGTAATTGCAGCATGAGAAACTGTAATATTTGGCAAAAAAAATGCATTAGTTTGATTATAATCACCTTTAGCAATAGATGCTTCATAATCAGATATTTTTATAGATGCATTATTTTTTAATACTTTAGCAAGAACATCTTCTTTAGAAACAAGGGTATTTTCTTGGGCTAAGTTTAGCTGACTAACAGTTAGTAGTAGAAAAAATATTATAAAAAATCGTGTATTTTTAAAGCTATACATTTGAATAGTTTTGTGTTACTATACAAAGTTACTTTAAATTTAAGGGACACAAAGTGACCTGAATCACATAAGGTTTATCAACTCTATTTTACCTCTCCCTAGTTTTATTTTTCCTTGGTGCTCAATTTTTTTCAGCAACCTAGAAATTACTTCTCTTGAAGAGTTTAAATCGATAGCAATATCCTGATGGGTAGTCTTAATAATATTATCCTTTGCTATTTTCTGCTTTTCATTTAGGTAATTAATTAACCTAAAATCAATATTATTAAACGCAATTTCATCAATAACTTGAAGCAATTGATCAAACTTATTTTTAAATGTTTTTAAAACAAATCTTTTCCAACTCAAATATTCTGTTGACCATTTATCTAAAAACTCCAAAGGAATAAACAAAAGGGTAACATCGGTTTCTGCTTCAGCATTTATCTGGCTAACCTCATTTACCATACAACAGTGTAAATTATGAGCGCAGGTTTCTCCTTTTTTTAAGTAGTATAAAATTACCTCATTATCAAAATCATCTTTCTTGGAAATTTTAATAATCCCCTCTAAAACTAAAGGGATTGAATTAATAAATTTCCCAGGACGTAAAAATTCTTCCCCTTTACTAAAAGATTTCACTATACCATGTTTAGCAATTTCTTCAATAAGCTCCTCTTCTTTAAAATCTGGGAAAATTTCTTTTAATCGTGATTTCATTTATATCTTTAATTTACACTTTACTCAATGTTATAGAATAGCTATAACTACATTAAAATTTGTGAAAATTTTACTTTTATTTTAATCTCTTTTAAATGAATAGTATTACAGCTATCATTTCAAAAAATAATTGTCTTATTTGTTTTAAATCAGACAATTATTTTTTTATTTTAATATTCAAATTCATTACATTCTTTCAGGAACTGTAATTCCTAATAGCCCAAAAGCAGACTTAATTACATTCCCTACTAAACTAGACAATTGAACTCTAAATATTTTTTCATCTTCAGTGTCGGCTCCAAAAATAGAAACATTTTGAAAGAATGAATTATATCCTTTTACCAAATCATACGTATAATTTGCTATTACAGCTGGGCTTTGATTAGCAGCTGCTTGCTGGATTACTTCTGGGTATAACTCAATTAATTTCAGTAACTCTTTTTCTTTTTCATGTAATGGTAATGTTACATTTTTAGAATAATCTATTTCGGCTTTCCTTAAAATTGCTTGAATTCTAGCATATGTATATTGGATAAAAGGTCCTGTATTTCCTTGAAAATCTACTGATTCTTTAGGATCAAACAAAATACGCTTTTTAGGATCTACTTTTAAAATAAAATATTTCAAAGCCCCCATTCCAATAGTAGTATATACTTCTTCTTTTTGAGCATCAGTATATCCTTCCAATTTACCTAACTCTTCAGAAATTTCTCTTGAAGTGGTTACCATTTCCGTCATTAGTTCATCTGCATCAACAACGGTACCCTCTCTACTCTTCATTTTCCCTGAAGGTAAATCAACCATACCGTAACTTAAATGATGTAAGTTTTCAGCCCAAGCATACCCTAATTTCTTTAAAATTAAAAACAATACTTTAAAGTGGTAATCTTGCTCATTACCTACCGTATAAATCATACCACCAACGTCAGGGTTATCTTTAATACGCTGGATTGCAGTACCGATATCCTGAGTCATATATACCGCAGTTCCATCCGAACGCAATACTATTTTCTCATCCAATCCATCCTCAGTTAAATCACACCAAACGGATCCATCTTCTTTTTTAAAGAAGACACCGCTTTCAAGTCCTTCTGAAATATTATCTTTCCCAAGTAAGTAGGTGTTACTTTCGTAATAATAAGAGTCAAAATCTACTCCAATGTTTTTGTACGTTACTTCAAAACCATCGTACACCCACTGGTTCATTTTCTTCCAAAGAGCAATAACGTCTTCATCACCCGCTTCCCATTTGCGAAGCATCTCTTGAGCTTCTAAAATTAAAGGTGCTTGTTTTTTAGCCTCTTCTTCTGTTTTACCTTCTATAACTAAAGCGGTAATTTCCTTTTTATATTCTTGATCAAACTTTACATAGTAATTCCCTACAAGCTTATCTCCTTTTAAACCTGTAGACTCTGGAGTCTCTCCATTTCCAAAACGATCCCAGGCCAACATACTTTTACAAATATGTATTCCTCTGTCATTAATTACTTGTGTTTTATACACCTTTTTCCCTGATGCCTTAATAATTTCTGCAACAGAATATCCAAGTAACACATTTCTAACATGCCCTAAATGCAAAGGTTTGTTCGTGTTTGGAGAAGAATACTCTACCATAACAGCATCGTTATCTACTTTTGACGCAACAAAACCATATTTCTTTTCATTTTTTACTGCTTGAAAAAAGTCAAGGTAATGAGCATCAGAAATAACAAGATTCAAAAATCCTTTAACCACATTAAAAGCTTCTACTTCGGTAACATTATCTACTAAATACTGCCCTAAAGTTTCACCAATTTGTACTGGGTTTCCTTTAACAATCCTCAGCATAGGAAATACAACTACGGTAATATCTCCTGCAAACTCTTTACGAGTAGCTTGAAATTCTACTGTTGGTAACTCTGATTTGTAAATAGCTACAAATGCCTCCTTAACTTTTAATGCTAATGTTTCTTGAATTGTCATTATCTAAATTTTATAAGTTACAAAGATAACCTAAGGATGAAATAAATTATATTTTCTTAAAAGAATTATTCATTTAAATAGTACATACTTATTCTATTAATTAAAAACGCACATCCTAATAGGTAAAATATTACTTAACCACTAATTACCATATAATAACAACTACACAATGTGGTTTATCGACATTTTTGACCGTTTAAAGAAAAATTGTGTTCTTTTTAAATAATTATCATTTAAATAAAGTTTAATTAGTTAAAAATTCTTTTTTTTGCCCAAATTTTTAAATCAATGGAATTATTTTTATACATATTTGGAGCTTTATTCTCTGTAATGAACCCATTAGGAACTGTGCCTATTTTTGTTAGTTTAACAGAAGGTGACACACAAAAAGAAATCAATAAAACATCATTACTCACAAGTATTAATGTATTTGTAATTTTAGTTATTTCATTTTTTCTAGGAAACTATGTTTTGGCATTTTTCGGTATAAGCTTAAGTGCTTTAAAAATTGCTGGAGGATTAGTAATTGCCTCCTCTGGATTTGCTTTATTAAAAGGAGAATTCAATAAAAACAGGGGAATGAATAAAGCTCGTAAGGAAGCTGCACATGAAAGAGAACGAATTTCTCTTACTCCATTAGCCATACCTATGATGGCTGGACCCGGATCAATCTCTTTGCTTATTGGTTTAAACGAAGAATACAATAGCACTCCTCAAATTGCAACTACAATATTAGCTGTATTAGTAGTATGTCTAATTTGCTACATCATGATGAGAGGTTCACAACATATTATTAGAGTTCTTGGTCCGAACGGAATTAATTCTATCTCAAGAATAATAGGTTTTATCGTTATTGCATTAGGAATTGAATACTTGTGGGCGGGTATTTTTTCTTTGATCAAAACTGTTATGTAAACAATCTCTATTCTGTAAATTAAAAAAGCATGAAGAATTTAATTCTTCATGCTTTTTTAATTTATTTATAATAACAAGCTCTATTAAAAGCTACGGGTATTTTAAAATACTTCTGCTAACATACATCTTGCACTTCCACCTCCTAAAGTTTCAATTGTTTTTAAATCAACTACTAAAACTGTAGCATGTTTCTCTAATTTAAACAATTGTTCTTTAGTTAAACTTTCGTTTGCTTGCTTACTCATCACTAATATAGCTCCTGATTCTCCTTGAAGCTCTAACATGTTTCCTGCAAAAGAATTCATTTGAGCTTCTGTTATAGCGACAACCTCTTTTCCAGACTTCTTTAAATGCTGAATTACGTTTTTCTTTTCTTTTTTGTCATCAATAGCATCTAAACAAATAACCGCAAAATCAGAACCTATACACAACATCACATTTGTGTGATAAATAGGTTTCCTTTTTTCTCCAACGTTTTGACTTGCTTTAAAAAATACCGGGTCATAATCAAAATCTTCACAAAACTCAATAAACAACTCTTCGTCTGATCTTGATGATTCAGCACAATAAGCAATTTTATGTACTCTGTCTAAAATAACACTCCCTGTTCCTTCTAAATAGATTTCATCCTCCTCTGCAGAAGTATAATCAACTACATCTTTTATTTCAATACCGGTTTGAGACTCTACAAATGCTATCACATCCTCTCTCCTTTCTTTTCTTCTATTCGCTGCTTCCATAGGATAAACAGCAACTACCCCATCTTTATGAAAAGAAATCCAATTGTTAGGGAAAATCGAATCTGGCGTTTGCGGGTTCATGGTATCTTTAATCACTAAAACCTTTACACCAGCTTTTGTTAATTGCTCAACAAAAGAATCAAACTCAGCTAATGCTTTTTCTTGAATCACTTTAGGCGACAACACCATTGATTGCTGAAAATGATTTGATTTTACCGTTTGATCATTTTTAGTAAATGATACTGGACGAATCATTAAAACGGTATTTGTAGATTGTTTACTCATTTTACAAGTGTGCTTTTATAGTTTTAGATACTGCATCCAATACTTCAAAAGCAGTTTCAGCCATCTTATTTCCTTTAAAATCTAATAACGGATTTACTTCTACAAATTCAACAGAAGCTACTTTTTCAGAAGCTATCAATTGATTTATAATAGCCACTATTTCATGTTGATCGAATCCTTTTGGTACAGGAGTTCCTGTTCCATAAGAAATTAGATCGCAATCCATACTGTCAACGTCAAAGGATATGTAAATCATATCACATTCAGCCAATGTTGCTAATGTCTCATTTACACAAACCTCTAAACCTCTATAACGCACTTCGTGCACCATATAATTTTTGATTCCTAATTCTTCTATTTGTTTATCTTCTGGTTCTTCAGTATCTCTAACTCCAAAATACACAACATCGCTAGCTAGAACTTTAGCTCCCTCACAACCTATGTTTTTCATTGCAGTCCAATACTTTTCAGTATCGGCAGAAATCTCATTCACTTTACATGCTATATTATCTTCTGATAATGCAGCTGCTAATGGCATTCCATGAATATTCCCAGACGGAGAGGTATAAGGCGAATGAATATCAGCATGAGCATCTATCCAAACTACACCTATTCTCTTATCTGGATAAGCACCCTTTATTCCTGAAATAGTACCCAAAGCTGATGAATGATCACCAGATAATACTAAAGGAAAATTATTAGCTTCTAAATTACGTTGCACAGCATCACTTAAACGAGCACATTGGTTATATACTTGTTCAATACGCTTCCCAAAAGAGTTATTTACTTTATTGTATATAGACTCATTTTCTGTTTCTAGATCTTCAAAGTCATATTGAGTAAAGTAATCATTCTGTTCGTTGATAGCAGCAATTTCAATAGCATCAACCCCCAAATCGGCACCACGTGTTCCTGCACCAATATCTGATCTGTTCTTGATTATTTTTATTGTTTTACTCATTATTTTGGTTTTAATAGATTAAGAATTAGATGACAAAAGTAATTGTTTATACTATTACTTTTAAACTAATTATCTCATTTTATACTCATAGGTATAAAAAAATGCGTGTTAGTACTACCAACACGCATTTTATATATACTTTATTAAATTATATTATCTTTTTGCTACTTCTTTAAAAGAACGTAAGTTTTCTCCTGTATAAATTTGACGAGGACGACCTATTGGTTCTTTATTTAAACGCATTTCTCTCCATTGCGCTATCCAACCTGGTAAACGACCTAAAGCAAACATAGGTGTAAACATTTCAGTCGGTATACCTAAAGCTCTGTAAATAATTCCTGAATAGAAATCTACGTTAGGATATAATTTTCTGTCAACAAAATACTGATCAGATAAAGCTTCTTGCTCTAATCCTTTTGCGATATCAAGAATTGGATCCTCAACACCTAAAGCACCTAAAACATCATCTGCTGCAACTTTAATAATCTTAGCTCTTGGGTCAAAGTTTTTATAAACACGATGTCCGAATCCCATTAAACGGAAAGGATCTTGCTTATCTTTAGCTTTACCCATGTATTTTTTAGTATCACCACCATCAGCCTTAATTGCTTCTAACATTTCAATTACTGCTTGATTAGCTCCACCGTGTAATGGTCCCCATAATGCAGATATTCCTGCAGAAAGTGACGCATATAAACCTGCATGAGAAGAACCTACAATACGTACTGTAGATGTAGAACAGTTTTGTTCATGATCAGCATGTAATATAAGTAACTTATCTATTGCATTGTTAATAACTGGGTTTGCTTTGTATTCTTTATTTGGCTTGTTAAACATCATTTTCATGAAGTTTTCAACATACCCTAATGAATCATCACCATAATCTAACGGTAATCCCATTTTTTTTCTATGTGCCCAAGCTGTTAATACAGGAAACTTTCCTAATACAGTAACAATTGCCTTATACATGTCCTCTTCAGAATCTACATTCACAGAGTTTGGATTAAAAGCAATCAATGCACTTGTTAAAGACGACAGCACTCCCATAGGATGAGCTGTTTTAGGGAAACCGTCTAATATTTTTTTGATATCCTCATCAACATGTGCTTCTGCCTTAATATCAGCATCAAATTTTGCTAATTGCTCAGCTGTTGGTAACTCTCCAAAAATCAATAAATATGCTACTTCTAAGAAATCTGCTTTGTCAGCCAATTCTTCTATAGAATACCCACGGTATCTTAAAATTCCTTCTTCTCCATTTAAAAAAGTAATTGCACTTGTACACGAACCAGTATTTTTATATCCTGGATCAATGGTTACAACACCACCAGATGCACCTCTTAATGTTTTAATATCAATTGCAAGTTCATTTTCAGTACCTTTAATTACTGGAAATTCTAATTTTTTACCGTTTACTTCTAAAGTAGCTATATCTGCCATAGTTTTTTCTCCTTCGCTTTATTGTGCTAATACTTCTTATTAGCAAGGGTTAATTATTCAATCCGACGAATTTACGAAAAATAGCCCTAAAAAAGAAACTATTCACGCATAAAAAAAGCAGTAAAAAGTAAACTTTCTACTGCTTTAATAATTTAATGAATATTATACTAATATTACTTCACTTTAAAAGCATTTTCTTGTGGATAATATGCCACAAAACCTAATTCTTCTTCAATACGTAATAATTGGTTGTATTTAGCCATTCTATCTGAACGAGAAGCAGATCCCGTTTTAATCTGACCACAATTTAATGCTACTGCTAAATCAGCAATAGTATTATCTTCTGTTTCTCCAGAACGGTGACTCATAACAGATGTATACCCTGCATTATGTGCCATATTAACAGCCGCTATAGTTTCCGTTAAAGTTCCAATTTGGTTTACTTTAATCAAAATTGAATTTGCAGTTTCATTTTTAATACCACGTTCTAAACGTTTTACATTAGTAACAAATAAGTCATCTCCAACTACCTGTACCTTATCACCAACTTTATCTGTTAACAACTTCCATCCATTCCAGTCGTTTTCATCCATTCCATCTTCAATAGATATAATAGGATATTTAGCACATAAATCAGCTAAATATTGAGCTTGCTCTTCAGAAGTTCTTATTGCTCCTCCAGCTCCTTCAAATTTGGTGTAATCATATTTACCATCAACATAAAATTCTGCTGCAGCACAATCTAAAGCAACCATAATTTCATCTCCAAAACTATAACCCGCATTTTCAACAGCTAATTTAACTGAATCTAAAGCATCTTCAGTACCATCTAATGTTGGCGCAAAACCACCCTCATCACCTACAGCTGTAGACAAACCTCTATCTTTCAACACCTTTTTAAGGTTATGAAAAATTTCAGTTCCCATTTGCATTGCTTGTGTAAAGTTTTTTGCTTTAACAGGCATAATCATAAATTCTTGAAATGCTATTGGCGCATCACTATGAGAACCTCCGTTAATGATATTCATCATTGGTACCGGAAGTGTATTAGCAGACACTCCACCAATATACCTATACAAAGGCAATCCTAATTCATTTGCAGCTGCTTTAGCACATGCTAAAGAAACTCCTAAAATAGCATTAGCTCCTAATTTTGATTTGTTTTCTGTTCCATCAAGTTCAATCATTATTTTATCAATACTGTTTTGTTCTAAAACAGAAATCCCTAATAACTCACCCGCAATAATTGTATTTACATTATCTACTGCTTTTAAAACTCCTTTTCCCATGTAAGCGCTTCCACCATCACGTAATTCAACAGCTTCATGTTCACCTGTAGATGCACCAGAAGGTACAACTGCACGTCCCATAAATCCATTTTCAGTAGTTACATCAACCTCTACAGTTGGATTTCCTCTTGAATCAAAAATTTGTCTTGCATGAACACCAATAATCATACTCATAATTGTGTTGTATTTTAGTTTAATAAATAAACCTCACAAGATTAAGTCCTGTGAGGTTTGAATTTTAATATTATGCGTTTTGTAATTTAGCTTCTTTTATATTTGCTACAAACTGATCAAACAAATATCTTGAATCATGTGGTCCAGGACTAGCCTCTGGGTGATACTGAACAGAAAAACAATTCTTATTCTTCATCTTTAATCCAGCTACGGTATGATCATTTAAATGCGTATGTGATATTTCTACTTCAGGATTTGCTACAGCCTCATCCCTATTTACAGCAAAACCATGATTTTGAGAAGTAATTTCCCCTTTTCCAGTTGCTATATTCATTACTGGGTGATTAATACCTCTATGTCCATTATGCATTTTAAATGTAGAAATTCCATTTGCAATAGCAATAACTTGGTGACCTAAACAAATACCAAATAATGGTAGGTTTCTTTTTATTATTTCTTTAGCAACGGCTTGAGCTTCTACTAAAGGCTCAGGATCTCCAGGGCCGTTAGATAAAAAATACCCATCAGGATTCCAAGCGCTCATTTCTTCAAATGTTGCGTTATAAGGGAATACTTTTATATAAACATCTCTAGATGAGATATTCTTTAATATACTCTTTTTAATTCCAATGTCTAAAGCCGCAACTTTATATGTTGCATTTTCATCTCCAAAATAATAAGGCTCAATACATGAAACTTTAGACGCTAGTTCTAATCCGTTCATATTAGGACTTTCAGCTAATTGCTTTTTTAATCCTTCAATATTATCAACATCAGTTGACATTACAGCATTCATAGCTCCATTATCACGAATATATGAAACCAAAGCTCTAGTATCAACATCTGAAATAGCAAACAAGTTGCTTTCATTTAAAAAATCTTCTAAAGATCTATTAGCGATATCTCTTGAATAATCATAACTGAAATTCTTACAAATCAATCCTGAAATTTTAACTCCATTTGATTCATTTTCATCTGTAGCAGTACCGTAGTTTCCGATATGCGAATTTGTAGTTACCATTAACTGACCAAAATAAGATGGGTCAGTGAAAATTTCCTGATACCCTGTCATTCCTGTGTTAAAACAAACTTCTCCAAAGGATGTCCCTTCTTTATCAGCTACTGACTTTCCATAGAAAATTGTACCATCAGCTAACAGTAGTATTGCTTTTCTTCGAGTTTGATACTTCATTACTATTGTTGTTTAGTTGTGTGTAATTAGTTGCGCAAAATTAATACAAAAAAAAAGGATAAACTAAAAAGTTTATCCTTTAATGCTAAGATTTTAAAAACATCTTATTCTTCTTCCTTAGAAGCTGCTGTGTCTGCTGCTGCAGGAGCTGCTTTCTTAGCCTTACTTCTACGAGTAGTCTTTTTAGCTTCTTTCTTACCAGCGTTATAGATTTCGTTGTAATCAACTAATTCTACCATTGCCATATCAGCGTTATCCCCTAAACGGTTTCCTAACTTGATCACACGAGTATAACCTCCTGGACGATCTCCGACTTTTACAGCTACGTCTCTGAATAATTCAGTTACTGCTTCTTTTTGTCTTAATTTAGCAAATACTAAACGACGATTGTGCGTAGTATCACTTTTAGACTTAGTCACTAAAGGCTCAAAAAATTGCTTTAAAGCCTTCGCTTTAGCAACTGTTGTGTTAATACGTTTGTGCTCTATTAAAGAACAAGCCATATTAGACAACATCGCAACTCTATGCGCTTTCTTTCTACCTAAGTGATTTATTTTTTTACCGTGTCTCATTGTAATTGGTATTTCACACCATCTTGCTTCAACTCATTATAAGGAGCAAAATATGATGTATTAATTTATTTGTTTGAATAAAAGAATAGAAAAGTAGTATCATAATTAATTACAATACTACTTTCTAAATAATTTAGTCTTTATCTAATTTGTACTTTGCTAAGTCCATTCCGAATGTTAAGTTCTTAATCGCTACTAACTCATCTAATTCAGTTAACGATTTTTTACCGAAGTTACGGAACTTCATTAAGTCATTTTTGTTGAACGACACTAAATCTCCTAAAGTATCAACTTCAGCAGCTTTTAAACAGTTTAATGCACGAACTGAAAGATCCATATCAACAAGCTTAGTTTTAAGCAATTGTCTCATATGTAATGATTCCTCGTCATAAGTTTCTGTTTGTGCAATTTCATCCGCCTCTAAAGTGATACGCTCATCAGAGAATAACATAAAGTGGTGAATTAAAATTCTAGCAGCATCAGTTAATGCATCTTTTGGATGAATAGATCCGTCAGTTTGAATTTCAAATACTAATTTTTCGTAATCAGTTTTTTGTTCAACACGGAAGTTCTCTATCTTATACAATACATTTTTAATAGGAGTGTATATTGAATCAACAAAAATAGTTCCTAATGGTGCATTAGCTTTTTTATTTTCTTCAGCAGGAACATATCCTCTACCTTTTTCTATAGTAAGTTCCATATTGAAATTCACTTTAGGATCTAAGTTACAGATAACTAAATCTGTATTTAATACTTGGAATCCTGATATGAATTTCTGAAAATCACCAGCTGTAAGTTGTTTCTTACCTGATACAGAAATAGATACAGTTTCGTTGTCTACATCTTCTATTTGTTGCTTAAAACGAACTTGTTTTAAGTTTAAGATAATTTCTGTAACATCTTCTACAACTCCTGAAATAGTAGAAAATTCGTGCTCTACTCCCTCAATACGAGTTGAAGTAATTGCAAATCCTTCCAAAGAAGACAATAATACTCTTCTCAGTGCATTACCTACAGTTAAACCATAACCAGGCTCTAATGGTCTAAATTCGAATTTACCTTCGAACTCAGACGAGTTGATCATGATAACCTTATCTGGTTTTTGAAAATTTAAAATTGCCATTTTTTCTTCATTTTAATTGTTATTCAGTTGCGCGGTTTCTAAGTGTGAAGAAATACGAACAAACCCTTTGGCTGAATCTCAATATGATTAATTTATTACTTAGAATATAATTCTACGATCAATTGTTCTTTGATGTTTTCTGGGATTTGTAAACGTACTGGTACAGCAACAAAAGTTCCTGATTTAGTAGCGTTATTCCAAGTCATCCACTCAAAAACATTACTATTATTTGCTAATGAATTTTCAATAGCAGATAAAGATTTAGATTTTTCTCTTACTCCAACAACATCACCTGCGTTTAATGAATAAGAAGGTATGTTTACGATTTCTCCATTAACAGTAATATGTCTATGAGAAACTAATTGACGAGCTCCACTTCTTGAAGGAGAGACACCCATTCTGTAAACAACGTTATCTAATCTTGACTCACATAACTGTAATAAAACCTCACCTGTAATACCTTTATCAGCAGATGCTTTTTTAAATAAGTTACGGAATTGACGCTCTAACATACCATAAGTATATTTAGCTTTTTGCTTTTCCATTAATTGGATAGCATATTCTGATTTCTTACCTCTTCTACGAGTGTTACCGTGTTGTCCTGGAGGGAAATTTCTTTTTTCAAAAGATTTATCTTCTCCGAAAATTGCTTCACCAAACTTACGAGCAATTCTAGTCTTTGGTCCTGTATATCTTGCCATTTCTAAATTATTAAGAGCGGGGTTATGAATTAAGGCTTATCTATCCTTCGACAACCATGTAATCCACTCAGTGATTATTAAATATAAAAAGAACTGAAACATAACAATAGTTACATTTCAGTTTATTTTCAAAAAGTGATTAAACTCTTCTTCTTTTAGGAGGTCTACAACCGTTATGAGCTGAAGGAGTTACATCGATAATCTCTGTAACATCAATTCCTGCATTATGTAAAGATCTGATTGCAGACTCACGTCCGTTACCTGGTCCTTTTACATATACTTTTACTTTTCTTAATCCTGCTTCGTGTGCGGTTTTTGCACAATCTTCAGCAGCCGTTTGAGCAGCGTAAGGAGTATTCTTCTTAGAACCTCTAAACCCCATCTTACCAGCAGAAGACCAAGCTATTACATCACCTTTTTTGTTTGTCAAAGAGATGATAATATTATTGAATGACGATGATACGTGAGCTTCACCTACCGCGTCTACAACAACCTTTCTTTTCTTAGCAGTTTTTGTTGACTTTGCCATAATATTATGCTTTTTTCTTGTTAGCTACTGTTTTTCTTCTACCTTTTCTAGTTCTAGAGTTGTTCTTAGTTCTTTGCCCTCTTAATGGAAGACCAGTTCTATGACGAATTCCTCTATTACATCCGATATCCATTAAACGTTTAATGTTTAATTGAATTTCCGTACGTAATTCACCTTCAATTGTGAATGACCCAATAGCCTCACGAATGTTACCGATTTCTTCATCAGTCCAATCTGAAACTTTTGTATCTTCACTTACTCCCGCTGTCGATAAAGCATTTTTAGCTCTAGTCGAACCTACACCAAATATGTAAGTTAATGCGATTACACCCCTTTTATGTTTTGGGATATCAACACCTGCAATTCTAGCCATTACCCTTGTCTTTGTTTAAATCTAGGATTCTTTTTATTAATAACGTACAATCTACCTTTACGACGTACGATTTTGCACTCTGCACTTCTTTTTTTAACTGATGCTCTTACTTTCATCTCTTAATTTTTAATTTGAAAACAGAAATCACTCTCTACTTTCCTTGTTTCATAACAACTATTTAGTTTTACGAGATTGCAAAACTAAATAATTGTTAGATATATTAATAATTTTTTGACAATTATTTTAATATCTGTATGTAATTCTTGCTTTTGACAAGTCATAAGGACTCATTTCAAGCTTTACTTTATCACCAGGTAACAACTTAATGTAATGCATACGCATCTTACCTGATATATGAGCTGTTACAATGTGACCATTTTCCAACTCAACACGGAACATCGCATTTGATAATGCTTCAATAATACTTCCGTCTTGTTCTATTGCTTGTTGCTTTGCCATAGTTACGCTACTGCTTTTCTATTTTTACCAGTTTCCATTAATCCGTCATAATGCTTATTTAACAAGTAAGAATTAACTTGTTGCATCGTATCCATTGCTACACCAACTAAAATCAGTAATGATGTACCTCCGTAAAACAATGCCCACCCTTGTTGAATGTTCATTAATTTAATTACAATTGCAGGACAAATAGCAATAAGCGCTAAAAAGATAGAACCAGGTAATGTAATTTGAGACATTATCTTATCTAAATAATCAGCAGTTTCAGTTCCTGGCTTAATACCTGGAATAAAACCATTACTACGCTTTAAGTCTTCTGCCATTTTATTGGTAGGAACTGTGATTGCAGTATAGAAATATGTAAAGATGATAATTAATAATGCGAACACTACGTTATACCAAAACCCGAACATATTTGTAAACTCTGTTTTTAAGAACTGAGCAACTGCTCCTTCACCAAATGCTTCTCCTACAACAGCAGGAACAAACATAATAGCTTGAGCAAATATAATTGGCATTACCCCAGAAGCATTTAACTTCAATGGTAAAAACTGTCTAGCTCCTTCTTCATAACCTCCAACTGATGAACGTCTAGCATACTGAACAGGAACCTGTCTCACAGCTAAAACTAACATTATTGAAAGCAGAATAATTACTAACCAAACAATTACTTCTATCAAAAGCATCATAACACCACCGTTACCACCATCTCCTGATACTCTAGAACCAATTTCCTGCATAAAAGAACCAGGTAAACTAGCAATAATCCCTACCATAATCAATAGTGATATACCGTTACCTATTCCTTTATCAGTAATTTTCTCACCTAACCACATAGCGAATACACACCCTGTAACTAAGATCGTTATAGAAGAAACCCAAAACATTCCTCCTCTACCAAAAACAAAAGCTGCTTCAGGAACACCTAAACTAGGTAAACTTCCTAAATAAAATGGAGCTTGAACTACACAAATAACGATGGTTAACCAACGTGTAATTTGTGTGATTTTCTTTTGCCCACTTGCACCCTCTTTTTGTAGTTTTTGAAGATAAGGAATTGCTATAGTCATTAATTGAACAACAATAGAAGCAGAAATATAAGGCATTATACCAAGTGCAAATACAGAAGCTTTAGCTAAAGCCCCTCCTGTAAAAGCGTTGATTAAGGCTAAAAAACCTCCATCATCGAATTTATCACTTAATCCTGACAATTGACTTACATCTATACCTGGTAACACAATCTGTGCTCCAAATCTATATGCAAGTAATAAACTTAAAGTAATAAGAATTTTATTTCTTAATTCTTCAATTTGCCAAACTCCTTGTATTGATTCTATAATTTTCTTCATGAAATAATATTATAAAGCTTCAGCAGATCCTCCAGCAGCCTCGATAGCCGCTTTTGCATTTGCAGTAAACTTATGAACAGAAACTGTTAACTTTGCTTTTAACTCTCCTCTACCTAAAATTTTAACCAAGTCGTTTTTACCAACAAGTCTGTTAGCTATCAACACGTCTAAATCTACAGTATCAGTAAGTTTTCCAGCGTCTACCAATTCTTGTAAAGTATCCAAGTTTACACCTGAAAATTCTTTACGATTGATGTTTGTGAAACCAAACTTAGGAACACGACGTTGTAAAGGCATTTGACCTCCTTCAAAACCAATCTTTCTAGAATATCCAGATCTTGACTTTGCTCCTTTATGTCCTCTAGCTGCAGTACCACCTTTTCCAGAACCTTGACCTCTACCAAGTCTCTTAGAATTGTTACGTACTGAACCTTCAGCTGGTTTTAAATTACTTAAATCCATGTTATAAATGTTTTAATTAAGCTTCCGTTACAGAAACTAAATGTTGAACTTTGTTTACCATACCAACTATTGTTGGCGTAGCATCATGCTCTATAGTTTGATTTAACTTTCTAAGACCCAAAGAAACTAATGTTCTTTTTTGTCTCTCTGGTCTACCTATAGCGCTTTTTACTAATGTTACTTTAATCTTTGCCATCTTTAACTTGATTAACCTTTAAACAATTTTTCTAAAGAAATACCTCTTTGTTTTGCAACATCTTTAGCATCTCTTAATTGTAATAAAGCATTAAATGTTGCTTTAACTACGTTATGAGCGTTAGAAGACCCTTGAGATTTAGATAATACATCATGTACACCTACAGCCTCAAGTACATGACGCATAGCACCACCTGCAATTACTCCTGTACCAGGAGCAGCTGGGATAATGTTAACTCTAGCACCACCAAATTTACCTAATTGTTGATGAGGCAAAGTTCCTTTAATTAAAGGAATACGAACCAAGTTTTTCTTAGCATCTTCGATAGCCTTAGCGATAGCACTAGCAACGTCTTTAGATTTACCTAAACCGTGACCAACAACACCCGCTTCATCTCCAACTACAACAATAGCTGAAAATCCGAATGCTCTACCACCCTTTGTTACTTTAGTAACACGATTTACACCAACTAAACGATCTTTAAGATCTAAACCCTGAGGTTTTACTAGTTCTGCATTTTTATTAGTTTGAAACATAATTTCTTAAAATTTTAATCCACCTTCTCTAGCTCCTTCAGCTAATGACTTAATTCTACCATGGTATAAAGAACCACCTCTATCGAAAGAAATAGTATTAACACCAGCATTGATAGCCTTTTCAGCAACAGCTTTACCAACTAAAGTAGCGATTTCAGACTTAGTACCTTTTTCAGCACTAAAACCCTTATCTCTTGAAGAAGATGCAGCAATTGTTTTTCCAGTTACGTCATCAATTACTTGAGCGTAAATTTCTTTATTACTTCTGTAAACGGCCAATCTTGGTCTTTCTGAAGTACCAGAAACAATCTTCCTAACTCTGTTATGGATTCTTGTTTTTCTATCGTTTTTTGATAATTTCATTTGTCGATTTTTAGTATTTTAACGGTTCTACAAAATTTATAAAACCAACAATCATTAAAATTTAACGTAAAAATGATTGTTGACTTACTTATTTTATATCGCCTTTAAAAATATTAAGCTGATTTACCAGCTTTTCTTCTTAACACTTCTCCAACAAACTTAACACCTTTACCTTTATACGGCTCTGGTCTACGGTAAGAACGGATTTTTGCCGCTACTTGCCCTACTAATTGTTTGTCTGCAGATGTTAATTTTATAATTGGATTTTTACCTTTATCAGATACTGTTTCGATTTTAACTTCTGGAGCTACATCTAAAACAATGTTGTGAGAGAAACCTAAAGCCAGCTCAAGTCTTTGACCTTGATTACTTGCTCTATACCCTACACCTACTAATTCCAATTCTTTAGTAAAACCTTTAACAACACCTTCAATCATGTTAGCGATCAAAGCTCTGTACAATCCGTGCTTTGCTTTATGATCTTTAACTTCTGATGGACGCTCTAAAGTAATTACTCCTTCTTCTATCTTAACAGTTATATCTAAAACTTCCTGAGTTAATTCACCCATTTTACCTTTAACTACAACTACTCCGTCTTTTACATCAACTGTAACTCCTGCTGGAATTACAATTGGACTTTTACCTATTCTTGACATGCTTTCTAGATTTTAAAAATTAGCAAACTGAACAAATAACTTCTCCACCAACATTCTCTCTACGAGCTTGTTTTCCTGTCATTACTCCCTTAGAAGTAGAAACAATTGCAACACCTAAACTATTTAAAATTCTTGGCATTTCAGTAGAAGAGACGTACTTACGTAAACCTGGTTTACTTACTCTTTCGATTTTTCTAATTACAGATTGCTTGTTCTCATCATATTTCAAGGCAATTTTAATTGTCCCTTGTACTGACTCGTCATCAAATTTGTAACTTAAAATATAACCTTGATCAAATAAAATCTTAGTTATAGCTTTCTTTAAATTAGAAGCAGGAATTTCAACCACTCTGTGATTGGCTCTCACTGCATTCCTAACTCTCGTTAGGTAATCCGCTATTGGATCTGTATACATATATATTAATTTGCGGCTTTGGTTTTCGGCAGTAAACAATACTGCCGAACCTTAAACCAATTTATAAACTTTTACCAACTGGCTTTTCTTACACCAGGTATTAAACCTTGGTTTGCCATTTCTCTGAATGTAACACGAGAAACTCCGAACGTACGCATGTATCCTTTTGGACGTCCTGTTAATTTACATCTGTTATGTAAACGAACTGGAGATGCATTTTTCGGTAATTTTTGCAATGCATCATAATCACCAGCTTTTTTCAAAGCAGCTCTTTTGACAGCATATTTAGCAACTAACTTACGTCTTTTGACCTCACGGGCCTTCATCGATTCTTTAGCCATGTCTTAATTCTTTTTAAAAGGTAACCCTAATTCAGTTAACAATGATTTTGCTTCTTTATCAGTATCAGCTGAAGTTACAAATGTAATGTTCATCCCGCCAATTTTATTAACTTTATCAATATTTATTTCTGGGAAAATAATTTGCTCAGTAACTCCTAAACTATAGTTACCTCTTCCATCAAAACCATCGGCTTTGATTCCACCGAAATCTCTTACACGTGGTAAAGACGATGTAACTAATCTGTCTAAAAACTCATACATTCTTTCAGCACGCAAAGTAACTTTAACACCAATTGGCATTCCTTTACGTAACTTAAAAGTTGCAACATCCTTTTTAGATAATGTAGATACAGCTTGTTGTCCAGAAATCTTAGTGATTTCTTCTAACGCGTGATCTATCAATTTCTTATCAGATACTGCAGCACCTACACCTTTAGAAATAATAATTTTTTCTAATTTAGGTACTTGCATTATATTCTTGTAACTATATTCTTCTGTAAGAGCAGTAACGATTCTGTCCTTGTACTCTTGTTTTAATCTTGAAACGTAAGCCATAACTAAATTACTTCATTAGATTTTTTAGAAACTCTTACCTTATCTTTTCCTTCACCTTTATAACCAACTCTGGTAGTTTTACCATCTTTAGTTAATAAAGATAAATTAGAGATTTGCATAGCAGCCTCTTTTTTTACGATTCCTCCTTGAGGATTTTCAGCGTTAGGTTTAACATGCTTAGAAACCATGTTTACACCTTCAACAATCGCTTTGTTTTTTTCACGAAGAATTTTTGTAACAGTACCTTCAGATCCTTTATGATCTCCAGCAATTACTCTAACTGTATCTCCTGTTTTTATCTTTAACTTTGTCATCTTTACAAAATATTAAAGCACTTCAGGTGCTAATGATACAATCTTCATAAATCCTTTATCACGAAGTTCTCTTGATACTGGTCCAAAAACACGTGTTCCACGCATTTCCCCTGTAGGGTTCAACAACACACATGCATTATCATCAAAACGGATATAAGAACCATCTGGTCTTCTAATCTCTTTTTTAACTCTAATTACAACAGCTGTAGAAACCTGTCCTTTCTTTACACTACCGTTTGGAGTAACATCTTTAATTGTAACAACAATTTTATCTCCAACAGAAGCATACCTTCTTTTAGTTCCACCAAGAACACGGATAGTTAAAACTTCCTTTGCTCCGGTATTATCTGCAACTCTAAGTCTTGATTCTTGTTGTACCATTATTTTGCTCTTTCAATTATTTCTACTAATCTCCAACATTTAGATTTACTTAAAGGTCTTGTTTCCATGATCTTTACAGTATCTCCGATATTGCAATCGTTTGTTTCATCGTGTGCAACGTACTTTTTCGTTTTTAAAACGAATTTTCCGTACATAGGATGCTTTACTTTCTTAACTTCAGAAACCACAATTGATTTCGTCATTTTATTACTAGTAACTATTCCTATTCTTTCTTTTCTTAAATTTCTTTTTTCCATCTTTCAGTAGAGTAACTATTATTGTAATCCTCTTTTAGTTATCTCAGTTGCAACTCGTGCAACTGATCTTCTTACTGTACGTATTTGTAACGGATTATCCAAAGGTTGGATAGCGTGAGCAAATTTTAATTCAGTATAACTCTTCTTAAGTTCTACAAGCTTAGCTTGTAAATCATCTGTAGACAGATCTTTTATTTCTGATTGTTTCATGATCTTAAAATTTACAATTACGCTTGATAATCTCTAGCTATAACAAATTTAGTTTGAACTGGAAGTTTTTGTGCTGCTAAACGTAACGCTTCTTTTGCAACTTCAATTGGCACTCCACCAACTTCAAAAATTAATCTTCCTGGTCTTACAACTGCGGCCCAATACTCTACTGAACCCTTACCTTTACCCATACGTACTTCAAGAGGCTTTTTTGTAATAGGCTTGTCTGGAAATATTTTAATCCAAAGTTGACCCTCTCTTTTCATGTGACGAGTAGCAGCTATACGTGCAGCTTCTATTTGACGAGCAGTAATAAATTTAGAATCTAGTGATTTAATACCGAACATACCATTTGAAAGTTGATGACCCCTTTCAGAGTTCCCTTTCATACGGCCTTTTTGTACCTTACGATACTTTGTTTTTTTTGGCTGTAACATCTTGTTTCTTGTCTTTTAATTACTTTCTACGGTTAGGTTTTCTATTGTTCCCACCACGTCCAGCAGTAGATCCTTTTCCGCCACTTTGCTTTTTGGCTAAGCCAACAAGTGGAGAAAGATCTCTTTTACCATAAACTTCACCTTTCATAATCCACACTTTCACACCTAATCTACCATAAGTAGTGTGCGACTCAACAAGTGCGTAATCAATGTCAGCTCTAAATGTTGATAAAGGAATACGTCCATCTTTAAACGATTCTGAACGAGCCATTTCTGCCCCATTCAAACGTCCTGAAATTTGAATCTTAATCCCTTCACAGTTCATTCTCATAGCAGCTTGAATAGCCATTTTAATAGCTCGCTTGTAAGAGATTCTATTCTCTATTTGTCTAGCAACACTACTACCTACTAAGAATGCATCCAATTCTGGGCGCTTAATTTCAAAGATGTTAATTTGTACTTCTTTACCAGTAATTTTCTTAAGCTCTTCTTTTAACTTGTCTACCTCTTGCCCACCTTTTCCGATAATGATACCAGGTCTAGCAGTAGTGATAGTAACGGTTACAAGTTTAAGAGTTCTTTCGATAATTACTCTTGAAACACTAGCTTTAGATAAACGTGCGTGAATATACTTACGAATCTTATCGTCTTCGGCAAGTCTATCACCGTAGTCATTACCTCCGTACCAGTTAGATTCCCATCCTCTGATAATACCAAGGCGATTTCCGATTGGATTTGTTTTTTGTCCCATATCTATCTTAACTTTGTGTATTATTATTTGATCCTAACACTAATGTTACGTGATTTGATCTTTTTCTAATTCTGTGTGCACGACCTTGTGGAGCTGGACGTAATCTCTTCAACATAGATCCTCCGTCAACTCTAATTTCCTTCACAAATAAGTCTGCTTCTTCTAAATCAGCATCTTCGTTTTTCGCTTGCCAGTTAGCAATTGCTGAAACTAATAAAGTTTCTACACGACGTGATGCTTCTTTTGAACTGAATTTCAAAATATGAAGCGCTTTCTCTACTTTTACACCTCTTACTAAATCCGCTACTAAACGCATTTTTCTTGGTGAAGTAGGACAGTTATTCAACTTTGCGAAAGCCATTTGCTTTTTCTCAGCCTTTATTCTATCGGCCATTTCTCTTTTACGAACTCCCATAGCTTCTATCTTTTACCTTTATTCTTTGCACCTGCATGACCTCTAAAAGATCTTGTTGGTGAAAATTCTCCTAACTTATGACCTACCATGTTTTCTGTAACGAATACTGGTACAAACTGACGACCGTTATGAACAGCAATTGTTTGTCCTACGAAATCTGGAGAAATCATTGAAGCTCTTGACCATGTTTTAATAACAGCCTTTTTACCCGATTCAATGTTTGCTTCAACTTTCTTAGTTACACTATGATGTATATAAGGTCCTTTTTTTAATGAACGTGCCATATCTTATATTATTTATTTCTACGTTCTACAATATACTTATTACTCGCTTTCGTTTTAGAACGTGTTCTGTAACCTTTAGCAGGTATACCATTCTTAGAACGAGGATGTCCTCCAGAAGACTTACCTTCTCCACCTCCCATTGGGTGATCGACAGGGTTCATTACAACTGGTCTAACTCTTGGTCTTCTTCCTAACCATCTACTTCTACCAGCTTTACCTGACACAAGTAATTGATGATCTGAATTTGAAACAACACCAATAACAGCTAAACACCCAACTAAAAGCAATCTAGTTTCCCCTGAAGGTAACTTGATTGTAGCGTATTTACCATCTCTTGCCATTAACTGAGCAAATGCACCAGCAGAACGAGCCATTACAGCACCTTGTCCTGGACGCAATTCGATACATGAAATAATAGTTCCCAAAGGAATATTAGCCAATGTCATAGCGTTTCCTACTTCCGGAGCAACATTTTCTCCAGAAATAATTTTTTGCCCAACTTCTAATCCGTTTTGAGCAATTACATATCTTTTTTCTCCATCTGCGTATTGTAATAACGCGATGAACGCAGTTCTGTTAGGATCATACTGAATTGACATCACTTCCGCAGCGTCATTAAATCGTTCTCTTTTGAAATCGATAACACGGTATCTTCTTTTATGACCTCCACCTATATGGCGCATTGTCATTTTTCCTTGACTGTTTCTACCACCAGATCTTTTTATCGGACGAAGTAAACTCTTCTCCGGCTTATCAGTAGTTATGGCGTCAAACCCATTTACTACTCTAAAACGCTGCCCTGGTGTGATTGGTTTTAATTTTCTAACTGACATCTTTTGTCTTTAGTTAATTGTTAGTATAAAAGTCTATTACATCTCCTTCAGCTAACTGAACAAGGGCTTTTTTATAAGCACCTTTTTTCGCAGTTACCATACCAGTTTTTGTATGACGATTATTTCTTTCTACTCTTACTGTTATTGTACGAACTTTTTCAACAGAAACACCATAAGCAGTTTCCACTGCTTTTTTAACCTCTACCTTATTCGCATTCTTCTTCACAAGAAAAGTAAAACAGTTGTTAGACTCGCTTGCTTTTGTTGCTTTCTCTGTAATTACAGGCTTTATTAAGATACTCATGTCTGTTCTTATTTACTTAAATTCGACACAACTCCTTCAACAGTCCCTTCAAAAAGAACAACACTATCAGCATTCATTAATGCGTAAGTATTTAATTCTGATGCAGTTACCGCTTTGGAGCGTTTTAAATTACGTGATGACAAATATACATTATTATTTGAATCACCCAACACAAACAAAGCTTTTTTGTCTGCTAACCCTAACGAACTCAATAAGTTCTTGAATTCTTTAGTTTTTGGCGATGCAAAATCTGTGTCTTCTAAAACGATAATATTATTCGTTTGAGCTTTCATAGTTAATGCAGATTTACGTGCTAAACGCTTTACATTTTTGTTTAATTTGAAACTATAGCTTCTTGGTCTTGGTCCGAACATACGCCCACCACCTCTAAAAAGCCCAGACTTGATAGAACCTGCTCTTGCAGTACCAGTTCCTTTTTGCTTTTTAATTTTTCTAGTAGACCCAGAAATCTCAGCTCTTTCTTTAGCTTTATGAGTACCTTGACGTTGATTAGCCAAATACTGCTTTACATCTAAATAAACAGAGTGATTATGAGGTTCTACAGCGAAAACAGCATCAGAAAGCTCAATGCTTCTACCTGTTTCTTTTCCGTTGATATCTAAAACTGCTACTTTCATTACTTCTCAATGATTACATAAGCGTTAGTGTGTCCAGGAATTGCTCCCTTGATCACAAGTAGATTCTTTTCAGCAACTACTTTTAAAACTCTTAAATTTTGAACTTTAATTGTGTCTCCACCCATTCTTCCACCCATACGCATTCCTTTGAATACACGAGCAGGATAAGATGCAGCTCCAATAGAACCAGGAGCTCTAAGACGGTTATGCTGACCGTGAGTCGCTTGACCTACACCAGCAAAGTTGTGACGCTTAACTACCCCTTGAAAACCCTTACCTTTAGAAGTTCCAGAAACATCCACGAACTCACCTTCAGTAAAGTGCTCTACAGTGATAGACTCACCTAATTTGTACTCCTCTCCAAAACCTTGAAATTCGATGACTTTATACTTAGGAGAAGTTCCTGCTTTTTTAAAGTGACCATTAGCCGCTTTAGTAGCACGTTTTTCTGCCTTGTCATCGAAACCAAGTTGAAGAGCTTCATAGCCATCAACCTCATTGGTTCTGACTTGGGTAACAACGCATGGTCCAGCTTGAATAACAGTACAAGGAATATTTTTCCCGTTCTCATCAAACAAACTAGTCATACCGATTTTTTTTCCGATTAACCCAGACATAATTGAATTTTGATTTTTGATGCGCAACTTAGGACTATCCTAAATCATCACATCTGATTATTACTAATTATTATAAAAACTTCAGGGTCAAAAAAATACTTTTCAACCCTGAATGTATTTACCGTTTTTCCCTCGCACAAAGCTCGGGACATGTTATAGTTATTTTGAATTCAGCATTCTGAACTCAGAACAACTTAAACTTTAATCTCTACTTCTACTCCACTTGGTAATTCTAATTTCATCAACGCATCAATCGTTTTTGAAGAAGAACTATAAATGTCTAATAATCTTTTGAAAGAGCTCAATTGGAACTGCTCTCTAGATTTTTTATTTACGTGCGGAGAACGCAATACTGTAAATATTTTTTTATGAGTAGGTAAAGGAATAGGACCAACAACTACAGCGCCAGTACTCTTTACTGTTTTTACGATTTTTTCAGCAGACTTGTCTACCAACATGTGATCGTAAGATTTTAATTTTATTCTAATTTTTTGACTCATTTTTCTTAAAATTAAGCGTTAGCACCTTTAGCATCAGCAATTACCTTTTCAGATATATTTGATGGCGTTTGATCATAGTGAGAAAATTCCATTGTAGAAGTTGCTCTACCAGAAGATAATGTTCTTAATGAAGTTACATAACCGAACATCTCTGATAAAGGAACAGTTGCTTTAACAACTTTAGATCCAGCACGGTCACCCATGTCAGAAATCTGACCTCTACGTCTATTTAAATCACCTACTATATCTCCCATGTTTTCCTCAGGAGTAAGCGCCTCTAATTTCATAATCGGCTCCATAATCACGGCTCCAGCAGCTTTTGCAGCAGCTTTATACCCTAATTTAGCTGCTAATTCGAAAGACAATGCATCCGAATCGACATCATGGAAAGAACCATCTCTTAAAGTAACTTTCATTCTATCCATTTCGTACCCAGCCAAAGGCCCGTTACTCATAGCTGTCCTGAATCCTTTTTCAACAGAAGGAATAAATTCTTTAGGAATACGTCCACCTTTAATTACATCAACAAACTGTAAACCTTCACCTACGAAATCATCATCAGCAGGACCCATATCAAATACGATATCAGCAAACTTACCACGTCCACCAGATTGTTTCTTATAAACTTCTCTGTGCTCTGTAGTTTTTGTTAATGCTTCTTTGTACTCAACTTGTGGTTCACCTTCGTTAACCTCTACTTTGAATTCACGCTTTAAACGATCAACAATAATATCTAAGTGTAACTCTCCCATTCCTGAGATAATTGTTTGCCCAGATACTTCGTCAGTCTTAACCTGAAAAGTAGGATCTTCTTCTGCAAGCTTACTTAAAGCCATACCTAGTTTTTCAACATCAGCTTTAGTTTTAGGCTCAACAGCAATACCAATTACTGGATCAGGGAAGTCCATTGATTCTAACACAATAGGATGCTTCTCATCAGATAAAGTATCTCCTGTTTTGATAGATTTAAATCCAACAGCAGCACCAATATCACCAGCTTCGATATAATCGATTGCATTTTGCTTGTTTGCATGCATTTGATAGATACGAGAAATACGTTCTTTTTTACCAGAACGGTTATTCAATACGTAAGAACCAGCATCTAAACGACCAGAATACGCTCTAAAGAATGCTAAACGACCTACGAAAGGATCAGTAGCAATCTTAAATGCTAATGCTGCAAAAGGTTCTTTTGCATCAGGCATACGAGTTTCTTCTTTGTCAGTATCAGGATTCACCCCAACGATACCACCTTTATCCATAGGAGAAGGTAAGTAACGACAAACAGCGTCTAACAAGAATTGTACTCCTTTGTTTTTAAACGCAGAACCACAAATCATAGGAATGATTGACATATCCATTACAGCAGCACGAAGCGCAGCATGCACTTCTTCTTCAGTAATAGAATCTTCATCTTCCATATATTTCTCTAAAAGATTCTCGTCATAAGCAGCAACCTCTTCAATAAGTTTACCTCTTAATTCTCTAGCCTCTTCTTTAAGATCTTCTGGTATATCAATAACATCAAAAGTAGCTCCTTGAGTAGCATCATGCCATACAATTGCACGGTTTTTAACTAAATCAACAACACCTTTGAAATCATCTTCATCACCAATATTTAAAACGATAGGCACTGCATTAGAACCTAACATTTCTTTTACTTGACGACAAACCATCATAAAATCAGATCCTTGACGGTCCATTTTATTTACAAACCCAATTCTTGGAACCTTGTAATTATCAGCTAATCTCCAGTTAGTTTCAGACTGTGGCTCAACACCATCAACTGCACTAAATAAGAAAACCAATCCATCAAGAACTCTTAATGAACGATTCACCTCTACTGTAAAATCAACGTGACCTGGAGTATCAATAATATTATAATGATATTCTTTAGTCTCAGGAGTAGATTCTCCATTTTCTATAGGGAATTTCCACTCACATGTAGTAGCCGCAGAAGTAATAGTAATACCACGTTCTTGCTCTTGCTCCATCCAATCCATTGTAGCTGCACCATCGTGCACTTCTCCAATTTTATGAGAAACTCCTGTATAATATAATATACGTTCGGTAGTAGTGGTCTTTCCAGCATCAATATGTGCTGCAATACCAATATTTCTTGTGTATTTTAAATCTCTAGCCATTTCTTAAAATCTAAAGTGAGAGAATGCTTTGTTTGCTTCTGCCATTTTATGAGTATCAACTCTTTTCTTAACAGCAGCACCTTCTTCTTTAGCCGCAGCTAAAACCTCATTTGCTAATTTTAAAGCCATAGTTTTCTCGTTTCTTTTACGAGTATAACTAATTAACCATTTCATCGCCATAGAAACTTTTCTATCCGATCTAATTGGTCTTGGAATTTGGTATGTTGCACCACCTACTCTACGACTACGTACTTCTACGTGAGGCATAACGTTAGATAACGCTTCTTTCCAGATTTCCAAAGCTGTTTTTTCTTCGTCCGTTTTCTTTTCTTCTACGATATCCATTGCATCGTAAAAAATCTTAAAAGCAGTAGACTTTTTACCGTCCCACATCAAGTTGTTCACAAAACGTGTTACCAATTGGTCGTTAAACCTTGGATCTGGTAAAAGTGGTCTTTTTTTAGCCTTTCTTTTTCTCATGTCTTAACATTAAAGTTTTTAAAATTACTTCTTTGGGCGTTTTGCACCATACTTAGATCTACGTTGCGTTCTTCCTTCAACACCTGCGGTGTCTAAAGCTCCACGAACTACGTGATATCTAACTCCTGGCAAATCTTTTACCCTTCCACCTCTAACTAATACTATCGAGTGCTCCTGTAAATTGTGACCCTCTCCACCGATATAAGCATTCACCTCGTTTCCGTTTGTTAAACGAACCCTAGCAACCTTTCTCATCGCTGAGTTTGGTTTTTTAGGAGTCGTAGTATAAACACGAGTACAAACACCTCTACGTTGAGGACACGAATTTAAAGCAGCCGATTTACTCTTCTTAGTTATTTTGGCTCTTCCTTTTCGTACTAATTGTGAAATTGTTGGCATACTAAATTTTTACTTAAATTTCTTTTTGTTATAATTCCCTTTTCTAAGGGTCTGCAAATGTAAAAATAAAAATCCACTTATCAAACGCTAATCCACTAATTTTCAACAAGATTAAAAAACTAAGTCCAAAACACAACAAATCAATGTTTTTCTAAGTAGCTTTACACATCAAACAACTACTAGAAGACAACTGTTTTCAAACTGAAAAAGCAATGAAAAGAAACATTTTATTATACCATATATTATATATACTTTTTTTCAACCTCTCTTTCTCACAGAATTTATACCTAAAACTAAAAGGAACAGATAGTGTTTCACAATCATTTCTAAACAAAACAAACACCAAAAAAAACTTTGAAGATTTAAAATCACTTCAAGATGAGATACGCAAAATCCAAAAAAAAGCGCTACATCTAGGCTATTTTAACGCTAATTTCCCAACGAAAACCAAATCAAACGATAGTACTTATCTACAAAAAATCACAGTAAATTATAGATACGAAAAAATCACCCTCAACTACAACAACAAGCAAATAACAGAACTCGAACTAGGCGATGTTTTAGATAAGGATTCGGAATTAAATACAGATAATTTCACAATAAGCACTACACTACTAGAAAACAACCTTAATAACATTATAAGACACCTCACTAACAAAGGAAAAGTATTTAGTAATATTCAACTCAGCAACATAAATATTAAAAAAAACAAAGTGTCTGCAGATTTACTTATGGATATTTCAGAAACTAACTATATTTCTGATATAAAAATAAAAGGATACGAAAGGTTTCCAAAGAAATTTATCCAACACTACTTAAAAATAAAAAAACAAAAAAAACTAAATCTAAAAGATCTAGAAGAAAAATCCGAAGGGATCAACAACCTTTTATTTGCAAATGAAATTAAAAAACCTGAAGTACTATTCACTAAAGACTCAACAATCGTATACCTGTATTTAAAGAAACAAAAAAGCAACTCATTTGAGGGGTTCCTTGGATTCTCAACCAATGAACAATCAAACAAAATAGAATTTAACGGAAACATAAACCTTCAACTAATCAACAACCTAAATTCAGGAGAAGAACTACACCTAAAATATCAATCAACCGAAAACGAGCAAAAACACACCAACATAAAACTTAAGCTACCATACATATTTAATTCCCCATTTAGCATAGAAGGGGAATTAGATATTTTTAAAAAAGATTCAAGCTTCACGAACAATACACAAGCAATAAACACAAAGTACACCATCTCCAGAAACATTCAAACAGGAGCAGGACTAGAATTCAATTCCTCAAATTCACTTATAAAGAATACAATCAACTCCGAAGACTTTACGAAAAAAAAATACATATTTAGCTTTGAACATCATAAACCTAACAAACAAAACAACCTATTTCCATATAAAACTAAAACAACACTAGAACTTGCTCTAGCGACTAGAGAAACTGAACTACAAAAAACACCACAACAGAACATTTTTATCTCTTCGGAATACATATTCAAATTAAACAGAAAAAACACTTTCTTCTTAAAAAGTCAAAACTACTACCTTTTCAGCAAGACTACACTAGAAAACGAACTACACTACATTGGAGGAATCAATTCTATTAGAGGGATAAAAGAAAACAGCATACCGAGCTCACAGTATTCCATTATAAATAGCGAATATCGCATTGAACTAAACAAAACACTCTACACTCATACAGTTATTGATTACGCAATAACAAAAAACAACTCCAACAACAACTTTGACAACATATTTGGTTTCGGCATTGGCTTTGGACTTAAAACAAACAACAACCTCCTGCGTTTTGTTTTCGCTAACAGCAAAATCAAAAATGAACCAATTATATTTTCAAATTCAAAAATACATTTGAGCCTAAGTACTAGGTTTTAATATTACAGTTCCAAAAACCAATAATAAACCAACACCCCATTAACAGACAACCAATATTTGGCATTTTTAAGTCAGATTCCTAAAACAAACGTCAATGCTTAACAATTGTTTATAGCTTAAGTGTATCTTTTTATCGATAAAGTGCAATTGCCTATAAGTTTTACAGGATTTTTAACTTTTTTTATTGTTTAATTAACAATTAATTAGGATTTTTGGCCTAGCTAATTCAAATAAATTATAACATGAAAACAAAGTTTAATGGAATTCTTACGCTTTTACTAGCGTTTGTTGTGCAATTAACATTTGCACAAGAGAAGACAATTTCAGGTACAGTGGTTGATGAAACCAACATGCCGTTACCTGGAGCAACTGTCGTTATTAAAGGTACCACTACAGGTGCTTCAACTGATTTTGATGGAAATTATTCTATCAACGCAAATACTGGAGACAAACTAACTTTCTCTTATGTAGGTTATGCGGATAAAACAGTAACTATAGGTGCAGAGAGCACTATAGACATGACAATGAAAATAGACAGTTCTTTAGACGAGGTTGTTATAGTTGCTTATGGATCTGAAAAGGCTTCAAATGTAACTTCTGCAATATCAGTTGTAAAAGCTGAAAGCATTGAACAAGTACCTAATGCTTCTATTGACCAAATATTACAAGGGCAAGCAGCTGGTTTGAATATTCAAACTGGTACAGGACAACCAGGAGCATCTGGAACAATATTATTAAGAGGACGTAACTCGATAAACGGAGAGAGTGAACCATTATTCATTATTGATGGAGTCCCAGTTAATGAGGACAACTTTAGAAGTATTAATGCAAATGACATCGCTAACATATCTGTATTAAAAGATGCATCAGCATCTGCTTTATATGGTAACAGAGCCGCAGGTGGGGTTATTATTGTAACTACTAAAGGTGGTAAATTAAACTCTGGAACTAAAGTACAGTACAGAAGTTTATATGGACAATCTAGCAGAATAGAACCTGGATTTGACTTAATGAACTCTCAACAGTACTTAACATACGCAAGAAAAAGAGGATTCAACAGTTTTAGTGATGCTGAAATAAACGCAAGAGCTGCACAAACAAACACTAACTGGTCTGACATATTAATGGATACTGGAGACACTATGTCTCATGAGGTAAACATTACTTCTGGTGGGGAAAGAACAACTTCTTACTCGTCACTTAACTATTTCAAACAAGAAGGTATTACATTACGTAGTGATTTAACACGTTTCACAGTAAGAAACAACGTATCATCTAGTTCTGAAAATAATAAATTCAAATTCAACTCTAATGTAACTTTAGGGTATAGTGTGTCTAACGATGCAGGTGGAACAGGTGGATCTCTTGATAATACATTTATCAACTCATATATTGGATTACCATCTTTAAATCCTTACAATCCAGACGGGTCATTAAACTTAACTGGAGACGGATCTACAGGATTTGCAAATTCACCAGTTGTTTCTTTAAACACTGCCACTTTAAATACTTCTAGTGAAGAAGAACTTAAAATTGTTGGTAAAATTGGTGCTAGTTTTGAGATTATCAAGAACATTACCACTGGTGGTTCTGTTGGTTTAGATTACGAGCAAATCAATTTCCTTAACATTACTACTCCTGGAAGTTTAAGAGGATTAAACAATGATACAAACAATCCAACAGCTGCATTAATAAAAGGTGCACATGCTGAAAGTTACAGACGTAATGCAAACATTAACGTAAACTATTATGCTACATATAAGAATGTTTTTAATGACAAGCACAGTTTAGAAGTATCTGCATTTACTGAATACTTTAAGAGACGTATAGATACTTACGGATTTGAAGCTTTTGGACTTGACCCTAAATTACCTGGATCAGGAAGTGGTTTCACTGATGGAGCAGTTACTGAAGGACCAAGTACAGCACTTTTATATAACTATGTTCCTTCAACTTTTTCTCAAACAGTAAATGGAGGTATATTTTCTTATTTTGGTATTGCAAAATATGATTATGATAACAAGTATGGTATTCAAGCTTCATTAAGAAGAGATGCATCATCTAGATTTAACAAAACAAACAAGTGGGGTACATTCTGGTCTGTTTCTGGTAAATGGAATATTCATAATGAAGACTTTATGAGCGACGTTACTTTTGTAAACCAATTAAAATTAAGAGCTAGTTACGGTACAACAGGTAACGACAGAACTGGAGGAGATTTTGATGCTTTTGATCAAATATCAACAGACCCTGGTACTGATGGTAATTACAACGGTAACACTCAAGGGTACCAAGGTACAAACGGATATTGGTTGACTAAACTAGGTAACCCAGATTTAAAATGGGAAACTACTACACAATCAAACATTGGTATAGATTTTACTTTAATGAATAGAAGATTAAGTGGTACTATAGATGCGTATTCTAAAATAACATCTGATTTATATTTAGACCAACCAATCTCTACTCTTTCTGGGTTTGATATTCTTAGTGCAAATGTTGGTGAATTGAGTAACAAAGGACTTGAATTATCACTTAACTACAGTATTATTAAAAATGACAATCCAAGAGACTTACAATGGTCTGTTAATGGTAATATTGCTTATAACAAAAACAAAATAGAAAAACTTACTGGTGATGGACTTATTACAAGTGGTTGGACTGCATTAAAAGAAGGAGAAGCATACGGTTCATTCAACCTTGTTCCTTGGGCTGGTGTAAACCCTGCAAACGGAGCTCCTTTATACTTAGATTTAGACGGAAACATTACTGAAACTTATACTGAGGACAACAGAAGAGTATCTGACAAAACTTCTGACCCGAAGTATACAGGTGGATTTGGTACTAATGTAAGTTACAAAGGATTTTCTTTAAACACATTATTTACTTTCGCTATGGAACAATACCGTATTAATGGTAGTTTAGGTGTTGTTGAAGACCCTACATTAGCAAGTTTTGCAAATCAATCTACGAGCATATTAAGAGAATGGGAAAACCCAGGTGATATTACTGATATTCCTCACAGTAGTTATGGTTCTACAAGAAACACAAGAACTGACAGATACCTAGAGGACGCTTCATTCTTAAGACTAAGAAATATCACATTAGCATATGATTTAGATAAAAAATTCTTAAAGAAAACTAATTTCATCACTGGTGTACGTATCTATACTCAAGGGCAAAATTTATTAACTTTTACCAAATGGAGAGGATTTGATCCAGAATCAAACTTACAATCTACATTCTTTGAGTTTCCTACTCCTAAGACATGGACAGTTGGTTTAGATATTAACTTTTAAAAAATAAACAATGAAAAAAATAAATTTTATAGCGACCATTATAGCAGTATCATTTTTATACTCTTGTAGTGACGCATACGAAGTGCTACCAGAAGACTCTATTGTTTCTGAAACTGCGTTTACAACCGTACCAGATTTAGTTATTGGAATGAATGCTGTATATGCAAATTATTATCCTGAGGCAAATATTGATTTTTCATCAACTCTTTCTGACGACACAAAAGTTGGAGAAGACAATGCTGGTCAGAAAATAAACACACACAACTTTCAGATCACTGCTAGTTCAGGTATAGCAAATGACATATGGACAGGTGGTTACGCAACGATTAACAGTGCTAACAGACTTTTAAAAGCAGCAGAAAGTATCACACCAGGTGATGCTTCTGAATTAGCTACATACAATTCAATTAAAGGTGATTGTTACGCATTAAGAGCAATTATACACTTGGACATGATGTTGTTTTATTCTCAAAACTATAATCCAACAACAGAATCTATTGTTTATGTTGATCAAGTTATAGTACTTGAACAACTTGCAAGAAATAGTGTTGGTGAAGTAATTGCTGGTATTAAAAATGATTTAGCACTTGCAGAAAGCTTAATTGACCCTGCAGCTACTGATATCACAAAAATAACTCCTGACTTCATTAAAGCTGTTAGAACTCGTATAGCATTATACGAAGGTGATTACCCAACTGCTATGACATTATCTGCTCAATTAGCAGCTGACTATCCGTTAGCAAACCAAACACAGTATGTTAATATGTTTAACGACACTGACAATACTGAAGTTATTTTTAAAGCTGACAGAGTGGTAAACGATGGATTAGCTGGTGGTTTATGGATGTTTTCAAATTCTGGTGGTTCATTTTTAGAAGTATCAAATGAGTTAGTTAGCATTATACCTGCTGGAGATGTTAGAAATACAGTAATCTGGTCTAACCTAGACGCAAATTTTGTTGCTGACACACAGGAACACGTAAATAAATACCCTGGATCTGGTGGTAACAGATACTTAAATGATATTAAAGTATTCCGTTCATCAGAAATGGTGTTAATCAATGCAGAGGCAAGAGCACATACTACTGATTTAATTGGAGCTGCTTTAATGGTTCAATCTATTAGAGACGCACGTACAGGAGCTGTTGGTACTGCACCAGTATATGCCGACTTAAGCGCAGCTATTGATGATATTTTACTTGAAAGAAGATTAGAATTGTGTTTTGAAGGACATCGTTTTATCGACATCAAAAGAACAAGAAGTATCACAAACCTAGGTGTTGTTAGATCATCTGCCTTAAATGATTGTGGTGGTACTTCTGGAACTTTAGAATGTAGTCTAGACGTAAATGACTATAGATTTACACTTCCTATTCCTGCACAAGAAATGGATGGTAACTCAAACATGACCCAAACAGCTGGTTATAACTAATCTTTAAAAAAAAAGACATGAAAAATATAATAAAAATATTTATTTTATCGTTGATCATTACTTCATGTGGTGAGTTCGAAGAAGTAATTTATGACAATGTTAACGGACAGCCATACGCTTCTTTTAACGAATCTAGTTCAAGTTTAGCTGTTACTGTTGATGATACTGGTTCAGTTGATATTAAAATTAGTGTAAGTACAATATCTGTTACACCAAGGACTATCAATGTATCATTAATAGCATCATCAACAACTGCTGATGCTGCTAACTACTCATTCAACCCAGTAGTTACAATCCCTGCAAATGAATATTTTGCAATATTAACTGTAACTGGAACTGACGTAACTGTAGATACTGCTCCTGAAAACATAGCATTAAAGCTAGATTCTGTTGATGGAGGTGTTGTAAGTACAAGCATACATAATGTAAGTATTTTCCAAGTTTGTCCAATTAATGCGCCTTTTACAGGTATGTATTTAATTACACAAACTTCTGCTTTAATTGACGGAGCTACTTTAGGAGACGGAACAATTGTTGAATTAACGGCGCCATCTGAAACACAAAGATCATTTGACACACCAAATTACCCACTTTATTGTGCGGCGCCAAGTGCGTTTGTTTTCAATATGGTTTGTAATGAATTAATTGTACCTGTACAAAACAATTCATGTCCTTGTACTTCTGGAACTGACTGGTTTGGACCAGCTGCAACACCAGAGAACTATGATCCTAATGATGACACATCATTTTCTTTGACTTTTGCAGATGATCAACTAGGAGACTGTGGAGCAGTTGCTTACACAACATATTTATTTACTAAACAATAAAAAACATAAATTATGAAAATTAATTTCTTAAAAACAATGTTTCTTGCTGTACTAACGATTGCTTTTGTTAGTTGTAGTGAAGACGATGAAAGATTCGACCATAACGCTGAACAAGGGTGGGTTGAGTTTTCTGGAGCAGTAAGTTCAACAAGTATTGGATGGTCTACAACAGACTTAAGATTACCTATAGATGTAAATGTACCAGTATACAAAGGCGGATTAAACATTGCTTATACAATTGAAGCAGTTCAAGGTGACTATACAAGTATCTTAACTACAGGTAATAATGTGTTTATTTCTCCAGCTGATGAGAGAGATTCAGCAGGTATTGACTTAGCTTTTGCTAATTTAAATACATTAACTACTCAAGTTATTTTTGATGTTGTACTTACAAATGTAGATGTACCATCAGTAACTGTAGGTATTGAAGCAGATAGTAATATCAGATATAGAGTTTCTACTCCATGTCCTATCTCTCCTTCTACTAGTTTTACTGGTATCTCAGCTATGACTGGAGGAAATGAATATGCAGATGGTGGATATGCAGTTGTTTTAACTGACCTTGGATCTAATCAATATTCTTTAGATACATCATGGGGACCTAACTTCGTAAGTTTATTTTGCGGTGGTTGTGTTGGCTTAGGTAATTACATTGCTCCAATAATATTTTCAATTGACCCTCTTACTTTTGCAGTTACTGTAATTAGTGGTGGAGAAGGAACTGGAGCTGGTAATGAACTTGATTTTCCATATGTAGTTGGTGGATCTGGAACATATGACCCATGTGGTGATGTTTTAACATTAACACTAACGCAAGATTTATTAACATCTGGAGGTGTTTTAGTTGATGTAGACGTTGTTCTTCAAGGAAACTAAAATAATTAACATTTGATAACAAACCCCTTGAAGGTCTAACTTTCAAGGGGTTTCTTGCGTTTTATTAATATCATTTTATATTAAAATCACACATTTAACACATATAAGCTTGTTTTATTAACTTTATTTTATGATTTTTGGACTTGGCTAATTCAAATAAATTATAAAATGAAAACAAAGTTTAATGGAATTTTAACGCTATTATTAGCGTTTGTTGTGCAACTTACCTTTGCACAAGAGAAGACAATTTCAGGTACGGTGGTTGATGAAACCAATATGCCATTACCCGGAGCAACTGTCGTAATTAAAGGTACCACAACAGGTGCTTCAACAGATTTTGATGGAAAATACACCATCGACGCAAATACAGGAGATGTACTAACATTCTCATATGTAGGTTACAGCGAGCAAGATATAACAGTTGGTGCTGAAAGCACAGTTGACATATCTTTAACGTTAGATCAAAGTTTAGAAGCTGTAGTAATAACTGCTTTAGGTATTAAGAGGAAACCAGATGAAATTACAACTGCAAATGAAGTTGTAAAAGCTGAAAAGTTAACTCAAGCAAAAAACCCTGATGTAGTTCAAGGACTTGCTGGTAAAGTTGCTGGTTTAACAATTACAACTACTTCTACAGGTTTAACACCAGACACAGACATTCAATTAAGAGGAACAAGATCTGTTACAGGAGACAACGGTGCTTTAATCGTTATTGATGGTGCAATTGCTTCTGCTTCTCTTTTATCTGATCTTGACCCTGAAAGTATTGAGTCTATAAACGTTATGAAAGGACCAAATGGTTCGGCTTTATACGGGCAACAAGGTGCAAACGGTGTTATGGTAGTTACAACTAAGAAAGGTTCTGGAAATGCAGATAAATTTACTGTAAGAGTAAGTTCATCTGTTGCATTTGAAGAAGTTGCTTTTTTACCTGAAACTCAAGATCGTTTTGGTCAAGGGTATCAAGGGTTATTAGATGTAACTGATCAAGGATCATGGGGACCAGAATACGATGGTTTATTACACCCTTCTGGTATTGATTACCCTAATGTAGGAGATTATAGATACAATGTATACTCACATAATGAGGATAACATTAAAGAATTTTTCAATACTGGTGTAACATATCAAAATGGTATTAGTTTATCTTCTGGTAATGTAAAAACAGGATATGTAAACTTCTCAGCACAAAAACAAACTACTGAAGGTTTAGTTCCTGATGATAGTTTTCATAAAGAATATTTTAGTGTAAGAACTGGAAAAACTACTGGAAAATGGACTGTTAACTCTAACGCTACATACACTACTGATAAAACAGATAGAGCTGGCGCAAACTTATATGACCAATTATCTCAAACTCCAGGAAACGTAAACATTGGTTTATACAATTCTGGAAACAATGAAGATCACTGGACATTATATGCAGATAGTCCATACTGGATATTAAAAAACCAACGTGTTGAAAATGAAACAAATCGTTTTAATGGTACTATAGATTTATTATACCAAATTAATGACAACATTAGTGCAAAGTTGCTTGGTAACGTAAACTTCTTTAATGCAAACTACACAGCACATACCAATGCTTTTAATGACAATAGACAATTAGATGGTGATAGAAGTATTATTGCATACTACGAAACACAATCACAAAACAGTAGAAATCTTTATAATGATTTCATGTTGAACTTTGACTATGACTTAACTGAAAAGTTAAGCTTTAAGGCTAATGTTGGAACAAACCTAACTGAGCGTAGATCAACAAGAGTTAACATTCAAGGTGAAGGTTTATTAATAGGGGGACTTTACAACAGTTCTAACATAATAAACACTCCTGTACTTGCTGATAGAAAATTCTTATACAGAAGTCATTCAGTTTTTGCAAATGTTGACTTAGCTTATAATGACTATTTATTCTTAAACATGACTGCTAGAAATGACTGGACTTCTGTTTTAAATCCTGAAACACGTTCAGCTTTTTATCCAAGTATCGGTGCATCTTTCATCCCTACTAAAGCATTCCCTTCAATTAAAGGTAAAGTTCTTAGAAAGGCAAAACTTTCTGGAGGATGGGTAAAAGTTGGTAACTCTTCTTCTGTAGATGAGTATCAAATAAATAATTTGGTATTTCAACCAGTTGGTTTTCCTTTAAACAATAACAGTTTTGCTGCTGCAAGTCAAACAGCTAATCCTAATTTAAAAATTGAATTTGGTACTACTACAGAATTAAATATGAATTTAGAATTCTTTAAAGGATCTAGATTAACATTTGACGCTTCTGTATACGGAACAAAAACTCAAGATCAAATTATTAACATAAGTCCATCAACTGCATCTGGAGCTTTAAGCTCTTTAGTTAATATTGGAGAGACTAAAACTGATGGATTTGAACTAGAATTAGGTTTTATACCAGTTGACACAGATAACTTTACTTGGACTAACAAAGTAGGTTATACTACTTATGATACCGTTACAGAAAAAGTTAGTGACGAACAAAATTCATTAGAAATTCGTAATGATAACTATACTAATATCGGTTTATTTGCTGAAGAAGGAGAGTCTTTTCCTTTAATTAAAGGTACTGCTTATGTAAGAGATGGAGCTGGAAGAGTTATGTTAGATGCTAACGGTAACCCAGTTCAAAGTAGTGAATATAAAATTTTAGGTAAAACAACTCCTGATTATATTATAAACTACAATACTACTTTTAAGTATAAAAACTTAACATTAGGAGCAACTTTAGACTATAGAACTGGTCATCAATACTATTCTGATATCGCAAATCAATATGCGTTTACAGGTATGAGTATTGAATCAGCTGAAGGTGGTCGTGAAGCATTTTTATTCCCTAACTCAGTTGTTGAAACATCAGCAGGATCAGGTACTTTTGTAGCGAACACTAACGTGTTAACAGGAGGAAATAGTGCCGCTTCATTCCAAAATTATTTTGCTGACAACTACAGAAGTTTTGCTGAAAATTTTGTTTATGACGCAACTGCATTAAAGTTACGTGAGGTATCTTTAAATTATAGTTTACCTGCTAAAATGTTAGAAAAATTACCATTAAACAAAGTTACACTTGGTGTAAGTGGTAGAAATCTTTTTATGTATTTACCAAAAGAGAACCGTTATGGTGATCCTGAATTAGGTAATGGATTAGGAACATTTGATTTTACTCCTTCAACAAGAACTTATACTTTCAGTGTAAACCTTACATTTTAATTAGACACTAAAAAATAATTTAAATATTATGAAAAACATTTTTAAACTAAGTTTTATAGCTTTAATAGTATTCACATTTCAATCATGTGAAGATTATTTAGATGTAAACACGAGTCCTAACCAAGCATTGATATCAGATACATCACCTGATATTGTATTGCCTGCGGCACAAACATTAACCTATAATCAATTCGCTAACAGAATGAATAGATTAGGAAACTTATTTACCGGTCATTGGGGTGGTAATGTAGTTTCTTTTGGTGATCCATTTGGTTCTGAATTCAGATTCAACATGTCAAGTAGTTTTTACAGTGACAATTGGGATGTATTGTATAGAAGAACTTCAAATTACACAAACATTATCAATTATACTGATAATAGTAATGATGACTGGTCTAACTACAAGGCAATATCTTATATTTTAAGATCATTTTATCACCAATACTTAACTGATTTATATGGAGACTCTCCATATACTGAAATGCACTTTAGGAATGAAAACTTAACACCTGCTTATGATAGCGATGTGTTTATTTACAAATCTTTAATTAGTGATATTGACATTGCTTTAGCATTAATAGCTAATGCACCGTCTGATGCTTTAGATCCAGGATCAAGAGATGGTATTTATAGTGGTGTTATGAGTGACTGGGTAAAGTTTGCTAACACACTAAAATTACGTATGGCTTTAAGAGGTAGATCAAACACTACTGGTGAAGCTGCTTATTTTTCTAACATTATTACTGCTATGGACGTAGCTAACGATCAATTTATTGATACTAACGCTACAATAAACCCTGGTTATGCTGATGATGCAAATAAGCAAAACCCTTTTTATGCAGCTTACGGATTTGAACCAAACACTTCTCCACTTGTACCTGCTACATTTAGAGAAAGAATTGTTGCAACTAAGCACATTATTGAGTTTATGGATCACACTAATGTTAACAATACAAACGGTGTAGATGACAACAGATTAGAGCGTTTATTTGCTCCTGCATCAGCTGGTGCTGAAACATATTTTGGTATTGAGCAAAATCAATTGTTTGCGGATGTTCCTTCTGGTCAAAAATTAAGTTTCTTAGGACCTGGATTAATACAATCTTCTACACAAGATGGTCAATTATTCACTTTAGCTGAAAGCAAGTTTTTACAAGCTGAAGCACAAGAAGCTGGATTATTGTCTGGTACTGCTAAAACATCATTTGAACAAGGTATTACTGCATCATTTAATATGTTAGGAGCTGGATCAGCTGTAGGGTATTTAGCTGCCATAAATACAGTACCTGGATTAGGATGGGATGCTTCTGGAACTAAATTAGAAGCAATCATGACTCAAAAATGGCTTGCGCTTGGTGGTACTAACGGTATTGAATTATGGATTGAGCACACAAGAACTGGTTATCCAGCAATTCCATTACCATTTGGAAGTTCTGATGTAGCACATCCTACAAGATTATTATACCCACAATCGGAAGTTACCGGTAATGCAGGGAACTCTACTATTCAAAGTAGGTCAGACGCTTTTAACACTGCTCCTTTTTGGGCAAACTAAAAAAAAACATTATGAAAACAATAAAATTATTATTCGTAGCTATTATAGGTTCTCTTTTAAGTGTATCCTGTTTAGTTGATGATGATGCGCCAAAGCAAGAGTTTGCTACTACGCCTCATTCTGTAGGATTTAACAGAAGTGCAATTAATCATGTAATTACACCTGCTCAAACGTCTAACATAGAAGAAAGTGTTCATATTAACCTTATCGGAGGTATGCACGCTAACAATTCTAATTCAGATATTGTATTGAGCTATCAAGTTGATCCTTCTAGTACAGCTATAGCTGGAACTCATTACAATATTACTAACACAGGTAATCAATTTACGATACCTGCTGGAACTAATTTCACTTCAGAAAATTTTAACTATGAAGTAATTCCTTCTGCATTAAATATTGGTGAGAGTTTAGACTTAATTATTAATTTAGTTCCTATTTCAGGAAATGTTATTGCTGCTGCTCAATTTGCACCATTAGTAATTAACATGACAAAATGTGACCCTCCATTAGATGGTAACTATACTGTACAAAATTTCTCTGATCCAGCAGATCCTACTTATACTGTACCAAACGGTAATGCATCAGTTATGACTGCTACTGGATGTAATACTTATAGTATTAATATTCTAGAACCATTTTCAACTGATTACACATGGCAAATTTCGCATGACCCAACAACAAATGCTATTACAATTACAGGTTGGGATTTTCAAGGAGGTAACCCTTTAACTGGTAGTGGTACATATAACCCTGCAACTAGTACTTTAAGTTTTAACGACTTAAATGTTGCTGGTGTTCCATGGTATGTTGATTTCGATTTTGACTTAGTTCTTAATCCATAATAAAATCTAAAAAAAAAATTATGAAAATAAATAATTTATATAGCAAACTAGCAGTAACGGTTTTTACCGCTGCTAGTTTATTTACAGTTTCTTGTCAAGAAGACGAGTCATTAATTAGAGCTAACGACAGACCTATCGCTACACTTGCTGCCAACACTATTAGTGCTGACGAGGGTAATTGTGCAAAATTCACAATAAACTTAAGTAAAGCTATACAGGATGCTGTAGAGTTCAGAATTGAGGTAATTGGTGGTACTGCTGAAGAAGGTGTTGATTTTGATATGGATAACTTTGATGGTACTAGTATCTTTGAAGGAGAATTTGGTTATATCGGAACTATTGCCCCTTATCAAACTTCACAAGAATTCTCTATTAATACAATACTAGATGCTGACGTTGAGGGTATAGAAACAATTGATTTCAAATTGACTTCTATATTAGCTGCTGAAGGTTATATTAACGATTTGGTGTTTACAGTAAATTTGAGTGACTTTGTTCCTACAACTTTAGATGTATTATTAGACTTTGATGGTTCTATTACTGTTGATGGTAACGCATATGACAAGTGTAACTTAGATTTTGACATCTTCATTTCTGATAGTGAAACTTCAAATACAGATATTATTCATAACTGGGATGGACCTTGTAACGAATTATTATCTGCAGGTGGTGGATCTGAATTATTAGACAATGACACTAATAATTGGGCTGACACTTGTGATGCAACTTACTACGTGTGGATTGACTTATGGGATGCTTCTGGTGCTCCAGCAGTTACTAATCATGAAGACGTACCAATGGACTTGGTATTTACTATAGTAACAGGAGGTGTAAGTAATGATATTACATTATCTTTACCTAGCCTATATAGAACTGACGATCAAGATTCTAACAACGGAACAGGTGGTGAAAAACTAGCTGCAAAAATTGTTATACATGGTAATAGTTATATTATTACTGATAATGCTGGAAATGTTATAAATTAATAAAATTTATAACAACGTTTTAAAAACCACCTCTAACGAGGTGGTTTTTTTATGCTTATAAATCACTACATTTGCACTCATAATTTTTATAACATGAAAACAAACGAAATTTTCGGATCGAGAGCTATTATTGAAGCTATCAATGCTGATACACAAATAGAAAAAGTATATATACTTAAAGAGGCTGAAAATGAATTATCAAAAGAGCTTTTTTCTTTAATTAAATCAAATAAAATAGCTCATCAGTTTGTGCCTATTCAAAAATTTAGGAAATTTGAAGATAAGAATCATCAAGGAGTATTTGCTAAAATTGCTTTAGTTAGAACAATTACAATTGAAGAATTAACTGAACAATTAGATTTAGAAGAAAATCCTACTGTTCTTTTACTTGACCAAGTTACGGATGTTCGTAATTTTGGAGCAATCGCTCGTACTGCATCATGTACAGGAGTTAAAGGAATAGTAATTTTAGATAAAGGTAGTGCCCCTATAAGTGCCGATGCTATAAAAACTTCTGCAGGAGCTTTATTTCAAATACCTGTTTGTAAGGTAAATCATTTAAAAGATGCGATTTACTATTTACAAGGATCAGGGTTTCAAATAGTAGCTGCTACTGAAAAAACAGATGATTTAATTTATGATGTAGATTTAAAAAAACCTACTGCAATAATTATGGGTTCTGAAGAAAGAGGAATTAACCCCTCAACATTAAAAATATGTGACCACAAAGCGAAACTACCAATGGAAGGCGAAATAGCCTCATTAAATGTTTCCGTAGCTTGTGGTGCTTTTCTATACGAGTCTATGAGACAGAAGTTAAGTTAATTAGCTTATACCATAAAACGACAAAAGCTATTCAATTGAATAGCTTTTGTCGTTTTATAAAAACACTACTATTCTTCCTCTTCAATTATTAAATTTCCGTTTTCATCCAAAAAAGGAAGATTAGCAACAAACTTCCCCCTATTATCAAAGTGTTCTAAAAATAAGTTCTGCTGTATCGTCAAAGGTATAGGCACTTCTTTTTCTACTTCATTTTTAAAGAAAAAACTTAGGAGTATTCCTGCTATCAAACCAGATAAATGACCTTCCCAAGATATAGATTTGTCAATAGGAAACACATACCATATCATACTTCCGTAAAGAAAGATTACAGCAAATGAAATAGCGATGAGATTGTATTGTTTGGAGAAAAAACTTTTAGAAATAATAAAACTAGCCAATACATATATTACACCGCTCATCCCTAAATGATATGCTGGTCTAGCAATTATCCAGGTAAGAAATCCTGATATTAACATACCAAAAAAGAAAACTTTTAGATAACTTTTCGAATAAAAATACCTAACCATCAACATTAAAACAAAAAAGGACAATGTATTATTCGTTATATGTGAAAGATCCGAATGTAGAAAAGGTGAAGCTAATATACCTAAAAGGGAATCTAATTTTCGAGGATAAATACTAAAGTGATTAAAATTAAATCCGTATTTAATTTCATACAAAAAAACGATCCACATTATTAATATAATTAACAATGGGAACACTAGAATATCGAATATTTGTTTTGCTATCTTGATACTATTAAAATTACAAAAAGTTTACCACATTTGATAATCGGTAAAATTGTCAATAGCATACAATTTAGTACTTTTACTTCATGAATAAACCATTAGCGGAACGATTAAGGCCAAAAACCTTAAAAGACTATATCAGTCAAGAACATTTAGTTGGAAAAAACGGATCGTTAACCCACCAAATTAACCAAGGTATTATTCCTTCATTGATTCTTTGGGGACCTCCTGGGACCGGAAAAACTACCTTAGCAAATATTATTGCAACGGAATCTAAAAGGCCTTTTTATAGCCTTAGTGCAATTAATTCTGGAGTAAAGGACATCAGGGAGGTTATTGAATCTGCAAAAAAAAACAGTGGATTGTTTACCACTAAAAACCCTATTTTATTCATTGATGAAATACATCGGTTTAGTAAATCACAACAGGATTCACTCTTAGGAGCTGTTGAAAAAGGGATAATCACCTTAATTGGTGCTACTACCGAAAACCCAAGCTTTGAAGTAATCCCAGCATTATTGTCAAGGTGTCAGGTTTATATTTTAAATCATTTTTCAAAAGATGATTTACTTGCCCTATTAAACAAAGCAATATTAGAAGATAAAGTATTAGCTACAAAAGACATCAAAATAAAAGAATCAGAGACACTTTTACGTATTTCCGGAGGTGATGGACGAAAACTTTTAAACACCTTTGAATTAATAGTTAATAACACCGACAGTAACACTATTGAAATCACAAATGAATTGGTTCTAAAGTCAGTTCAGAAAAACACGATACAATACGACAAAACTGGGGAACAACACTATGATATTGTTTCAGCGTTTATAAAATCTATACGCGGTAGTGACCCTAATGCTGCCGTATACTGGTTAGCAAGAATGATTGAGGGTGGTGAAGATGTAAAATTTATTGCTAGGCGATTGATTATTTTAGCAAGTGAGGATATTGGTAACGCGAACCCTACTGCTTTAATAATGGCTAATAATACTTTTCAGGCAGTAACCATAATCGGGTTTCCTGAATCTAGACTGATCTTAAGTCAGTGTGTAATTTACTTGGCTACATCTGCTAAAAGTAACGCTTCTTACATGGCAATTAATGCCGCTCAACAAGCTGTTAAGCAATCGGGTAATTTAAGTATTCCTTTATCGTTACGTAATGCACCTACCAAATTAATGAAAGAGCTAGGTTACGGAGATGAATATAAATACTCGCACAGTTATGCTAATAATTTTGCTGCACAAGAATTCATGCCCAAAGAAATGAGTGGAACAAAATTTTATGAACCTGGGAATAATTCTAGAGAAAATTTACAGCGTGATTTTCTCAAAAACAGATGGAAAGATAAATACGGGTATTAGAATTTAATCTATTCTCGGTAAACTTATCATCTCAACTGAGTTATTTGAAGACATAAATTCCATAATCATATTTTCATTTTCTCCATAATAACAAAAACCGATTTTATCGTTTAACTTAATATGAAAAATTCCTTTTTTAATTCCTGATGCAATCATATTTCCTACAATTTCATTTGAATTTAATTTTTGTATTTCGAAAAGCATAAAACTTTTTTTGATTAGTTTATACTTCTGATTTTTATAAATAAAATTACCGGTATTCAATTTGTCCTCTGGAGTATTTGAATCAGCAATTTGTTTTACATGCTCATTTTCCTCGATTTTTTCTTTTTCTGAAACAACCACATCTTCGTTCACAGGTGAATAATCTAGTTTGTAATCTCCAAATGATTTTAATGATTTTCTAATAGCCTCATTATATGATACTTTAGTGTTTTTAGAAGTACTTGTTCCAGACTGTGTTTTAAACAATGATTCCTTATTACAATTAAGCAATTCTATACTCGTAACTGTTTTAAACATGTTATTTTTAACATGCAATACTGGATAAGTAATCAAACAGGTATTAACACGTAATATCTCCGGTAAAACGTCTGTATCTAGATAAGTTTCAAATCCAAGTTTTTGGAATTTATACTTTAATAACAAATTAATACCATATTCGTTTGCTTCTTTTTGGAAGTCAAACTTCGAAGGAATTACCACATATCTATATGCATTTAACTCTTTTTGTGCAAAAGCTGTAACCCCTATAAACAAGACAAATAATAAAAAATGTTTTTTCATAATAATAATTTTGGTAATATTTAATCAGTTTTAAAACAACCGCTTTAAGTTATAAAATGCGCATTAACTCTTCTAAATGATTTACATACTTAATATGACTTGGCAAGTTTTCATTATGATAATTGTAGCATATTGCATCAATTCCAAAGTCCAATGCACCAAAAACATCCGCTTCCAAACTATCACCTATCATTAAAGAAGTAGCTTTTGAAACATTTGCCAAACTAAGGGCCTTCTCGAAAATAATGGGGTTCGGTTTTTTTACCCCTGCCATTTCTGAGTTTACAATTACATCAAAATACGAAGCCAAATTTGTATTATTTAGCTTCCCTTCTTGAACCTCAGCAAATCCGTTAGTAATGATATGTAGTGTATATTTAGGTTTCAAATACTCTAACAATTTAATTGTACCATCTAACAAATGTGTTTGCTTTGATAAATGGTATACGTACTGATCAGCTATTATGAACAATAATTCATCAGAAATAACCACACTAATTTCAGTAAACGTGTCCCTTAATCGTTTATATCGTAAGGTTTCCTTATCAATTTTTTCTTCTCTAAAAAGCTTCCATAGATTTTTATTTATATTGGCGTAGGCTCCTAAAAACTGAGTTAATGATACCTCAATTTTCAACTCATCAAAGATTATTTTGTAGGTGATTTCTGAGTTTTTATCAAAATCCCAAAGTGTATGATCTAAATCGAAAAATATATCTGTGATGTGTTTCATTTAATAGTTATACTAGTTTTATAAATTATTTAGTTGAATAGTCTAACAACTCAACATAGGTTTTTCTCCAACCCTTCCAATGTTCATCTTCGCTGAATGTGTAATTATGAACGACCATATTAAATGTTCCGTTTACTTTTTTTACTGCGTCTATTAATGTTTTAATTTCACTTACTGCATTAACTTTATTTCTGAATACATAATCCAACACACAAAATGAATTAATTTTTAATGGTGTCTGCATTTCATAATCTAAATCGTAAAAATAAAACGGCGTACATGTTCCTGCTCTAAATCCTGATTCTGAAACATACCCCATAGTATAATCTGATGTGATTTCTAAATCAATTAAATTCCTATACACTAGAGGAAGTTTCAATTTTGAAAAAGAATTTTTTGTATGTTTCAAAGGTTTATTAAATATAGCCTCAAAACGTTGTTTTTCTTCTTTTAATACTTCCTTGTCATCTAATGCTAAATAGGAACCTTTTAATCCAACTTCAAAATAATCAGCAACTGATTTTATTAAGGATACAAAATGTTTATTTTGGTAATTAATACTTTTATCATAGATAGTATAATCACCTAATAAAAAAAAGAAAACAGGTTTTAATTGTCGCTTTTTATGGTTATTCACTAACCATTTAAAAGTGTCATAAGGATCTTTCCGTAATTTAAATAACACCAAAAATCTATTATATATCTCTACAAAATTAAGACTAACAACATCTTTTAACGCACCTCCTATAGCTCTAATGGCTCCTTTATGTAAATATTTATACGCAACGGGAACATCTATTATTGGTTTTAACTCAAACTTTTTTTCTGGAAACTCATAATCGGAAAACTGCTCTTGTAAAATAGCTTTAAACTCATATGCCCAAATATCAATAACTGGCGATTTTAAAAAATGATGCTTATAAGCGATACTCTCTTCTGGAGGAAATCGTCCAAAATCATCTGCTACATAAGGCAAATATTCTTCATACCTGCTTAGCATATAAAAACTAGCTGCAAAAATATCGAACGGCAGACTACTCCTCATTCCACATGGGAAGAAGCATTTCGTATCATTCCAACTCTTTATTGAAATTTCAACATCAGAAACCCCTTCTTCAAATAACAAATAATGCGATTGAATGAATAACTCCTTAGCTAAGGGTTGTTTTGTATAAGATAATTTTAATCCTTGGTGTGCGATAAATTCTTCAACTACTGTAGTGAAATCAACTTGCACACCAAGTATTCTTGTACAAATATGCTTAAATACATATTTGACTCTTGGAGTAATTTTATGTGTGTATATTAGTAATTTCATTACAATACTCCTTCATCAGCAAAACTAGTATATGCTAGCTCTGTAATTATTAAATGATCTAGCAACTTTATATCTAGCGCTTCTCCTGCTGTTTTTATTTTAGCAGTAATTTGTTTGTCTGCTTCACTTATTTTTAAAGTCCCCGAAGGATGATTATGACAAACTATTAAAGCTGTCGCTCCAATTTCTAGTGCTTTTTTCATCAGTAGCCTAATATCTACTAGTGTGCCTGTAATACCACCTTTACTTAATTGTTGTTTTGATAAAACTGCATTGGAATTATTTAAAAACAACACCCAAAATTCTTCATGATGTAAATCGCCTAATATTGGTTGCATTATTTCAAAAACCGATTTGCTAGAATTTATTTTATCAAAAAAAAGCTTCTCCCCTTCTCTTCTGCGTCTTCCTAACTCTAGGGCGGCAACAATACTAATTGCTTTTGCTTCTCCTATGCCTTTAAATTCTTGTAATTGAGAAACGGATAATTTCCCCAATGCATTTAAATTATTATCAACTGAAGCTAATATTCGTTTACATAATGCAACTGCACTTTCGTTTCTATTACCTGAACCAATTAAGATGGCTAACAGTTCTGAATCCGTTAATGACACTTTTCCCTTAGCGAGTAATTTCTCGCGAGGTCTATCTTCTTCAGACCAATCTTTTATGGAAAAGTTGTTTTTCAATAGTTATTTATTAATTATAGACTTAACCTCATCAAAATCCAATCCACCATAGTTTCCTGAGCTCATTAATAACAATGCTGAATTATCTAAATTCATATTAAACAAATGCTCTTTAAAACCTTCGGGATTGGTAAATACTTTTAAATCATTACGTTTAAAAGCATCAAATATTTGCTGTTCAGAAACTTCTTCTAGTTTTTTAATCGCTACTGCATCTGGTGAATAAAAAACAATAGCTTCATCGGCTGCGTCTAACGCGTTTTCATATTCCTTTAAAAACTCAGCGTTCAAACTACTATAGGTATGCAACTCCAAACATGCAATTGTTTTACGTGTATTATATTGTTCCGACACTGCATTAGTAGTTGCTTTTACTTTACTAGGTGAATGCGCAAAATCTTTATAAGCAACTTTCCCCTTACTTTCGGCTATTTTCTCCAAGCGTTTACTTGCTCCTTTAAAAGTTGCAATTGCTTCATAAAATTCATCCTCGTCAACACCCATATGCTGGCAAATCCATTTTGCTCCTGCTAAATTACTTAAGTTATGATCGCCAAATATTTCAATAGGCATTGGACCTTCATTTGTTTCCAAATAGGTTTGTCCGTCTATAATTTCATGGGTAGGCAATTGATACGGATAACGTTTCATATGCTTATCCGATTCTTCTACAACTTTCTTTACTATAGGATCCTCTTCATTATAAACCATGATGGCTGCATTTGACATACAAGTCAAAAATGTTTCAAACTGCTCCACATAATTCTCCATAGTTGGAAATACATTTATATGATCCCATGCAATACCGCTTAACAAAGCAATATTAGGTTTGTATAAATGAAACTTAGGTCGCCTATCTATTGGAGAAGATAAATATTCATCTCCTTCCAAAACAATAAAGTCGTTTTCTTCAGTAAGATGTACCATGGTATCAAAGCCTTCCAATTGTGCCCCAACCATGTAATCTACTTCTTTATCATGATAATGCATTACATGTAAAATCATTGAAGTAATAGTCGTTTTCCCATGAGAACCTCCTATAACAACTCTTGTTTTATGTTTTGATTGTTCGTATAAAAACTCTGGGTACGAATATATTTTCACACCTAACTCTTGAGCTTTTAGTAATTCTGAATTATCAGCTTTAGCATGCATCCCTAAAACAACAGCATCTAATTCTGTTGTTATTTTTTCTGGAAACCAACCAAATTCTTTTGGCAATAACCCTTTAGCATTTAAACGAGATTTTGAAGGCTCAAAAATAGTATCGTCACTTCCTGTTATTTGATATCCTTTGGTATGTAATGCCATGGCTAAATTGTGCATTGCACTACCTCCAATAGCTATAAAATGTATTTGCATAGTTTGATTTTCTTACTTAAAGTAAATATAAGTATTTGAAAAGATTTTATACCGCTTCGCTATAAGAAATTAAAACAAAGGCAATAGATTAATTCTTCATCTTCAAAATTAACACTTTCTCTTCTTGAGCAGCTACCAAATCAGGTTTTTCCTGTAATGCCTTTTGTATGTAATTATAGGCATTCCTCTTGTCTGATTTATACCGATATATTTGAGCTATACGGTAATTAGCCCATGATTTAGGCACCCCATCTTTTTCTGAATGATTTTTGATATAGATTTGCAGGCATCGTAATCCTTTATCTAAAGAAATATTATACTGAGCTGCAACTTTACCAATCAAATAATTTAAATGATTACGCTGTAGTTTTTCAGAGGCGACTTCGTAGTTATAAATTGCTTTTTCTGGCTGATTTGTTTTCTCATACAACCCAGATAATTTTTTATAGGTATGAGCCGAACCTCCTATTGCAATTGCTTTTTTATAATGTGATTCTGCGTCTGATGGTCTGTCATTATATTCAGCAACATAGCCCAAAGCCAAATAACCATCAACCTTTGATAACTGCAACAATTCATTTGCATACTTCTTTGCTTTCCTTTCACTCCCTCCAACCAATTTTGGCAGACTGATATATATTTCCACCAATGCCCAACGCGCTTCAATATGCTTCGGGTCTAATTCTGTTGCACGATGTAAATGCTTCTTGATGTCTCCCACTAAAGTCAGTGCTTTTAGTTTATTTGAAGATTGTGCTTTATACGCTAAAACCCCTCCATATTTAAAATGATAATTCGCATTTGAATCATCATGCAACACTAATGGTTTATAATATTTTAAAGCCTTATCCCACTTTTTAGCATAAGCAGCTATATCTCCTAAATATTCTTGAGATTCAATATTATTTGGGTTCGCTTTTAGAGCTGATAAAAAATAAGGTTTCGCAGTATTCCATTCCGATTTTTCATAATAGGAAACACCTTTCTCAAAATCAGTTGATTGAGAAAAAACAACTGTGTTTAATAATAAAAAAAAATAATAAAATCTCATGTGTAAACTTATTACTGTAAACTTATATAAATCATTAATCAATTTCTAATTATATATATGATTTTTAAAACGTTACCCAAAAATATCATAAAATTTAGTAGTGTTTTTTGTTTGTTGTCGAAAAAACAAGTAGTTGGTCGAAAAAACAACTTCTTTGTCAATAACATTTGTTAATTGTAGCGACTAACAGTTTTTTTTTCTAAAAAAAAACAAATTTTCTTCCTAATGAAAACTAAATTAAGCTTACTTAACAGCTATGGAAAAATTTTTTCTTTTGTTATAGCTAGTATTTTTATTTCACAAAAAAGTTTTGCACAATGTCCAACAGTAGGTAACCCAAATATTACAACATGTGCATTTGACGGGACAAACACAACAACAGTCTTTGATCTTACTGCTTTAGCCATAATTACGGGTGGAAACCCAAATTTAGAATGGTATGATGCTATAGTTGGTGGAAATTTTATTTTATCCACAAATAATTTAACTGATGGAATCTATTATCTAGATACTGATTTAGCTGAGTGTTCTCCAAGAATTGCTATCACAGTAACTGTAGATGGTGAAGGAACACCTTCAGATATGGTCGGTTTTGCCTCTGGGAGATGTTATGGAGATACATTAACAGATGCTGAAAATGGTTTTGTCCCTATAGGAGATGATATTTTATGGTATAGTGCGCCAACTGGAGGTCCGCCATTAGCAGAAAGTACTCAAATATTTTCATCTACAAATTTTTATATTAGTTATATTGAGAACGGTTGTGAAAGTGAACGTTCGTTAATGCAGTTTATCATTATTCCATCCACTCCTCCTGTATTTAGCCTTCCAGACCCTATTTGTTTATTACCTGGAGTAAACATTACCGTTGCCGATTTAAACGCGTATGTTACTAATGCAGGGGGAAATACAATATTATGGTATGACACTGAAAATGACGCTACAACTGATTTTCCTGGAGATGGGGATTCAAGTAACGACCCGTTATTGAGCTCAGAAATTGTTATTGATGGAGAAGATTATTGGGCTGTTATAGAATCAATACCATGCCCTAGTGTTCCTGGAGTAATAATTCCTAATTTAGAAATTCAACCACAAACAGGAGTTCCTAATCCAATTGGACCGTTTTGTGAAACTGAAGGTATAGCTGGTACTCTACCAACTAATGATGACTTAACAACAATGCTAACTGGAACTGTTGATGCAGGTGGCGTATGGACTGAAGATAGTGGAACGAGTGAATTGGCTAATGCTTCAGACACTACAATAAGCACACAAAATATCTATAACAATTTAGGTGTTGGCTCATATAGTTTCACTTACACTGTAACTAACGGAACCCCACCAAATACATGTATTTCATCTACTACAATCACGATAGTTATTGATCCAATACTTCTTGCTGGTATAGCTGCAACCCCACCGATAATTTGTGAAAACAATCTTGTTAATAATTTTGACTTATTTACTTTACTTACTGGTCATGATACTGGAGGAACTTGGAATGACGACGAAGGAACAGGTGCTTTATCAGGGAATACTGTTGATTTAACAGCGATTTCACAACCATATGATCCAACAGGATATGATTTTACATACACTGTAAATAACGGTACAGCTTGTCCTCCAGAATCAGAAACAGTAACTATTATTATTACTGAAGCTCCTGACTTGGTAATTAATTCTCCTGAAAACTTCTGTATCACAGATAACACTACTAGCACAATAGATCTATTTACTTATTTGACTACTGATTCATCAGGAGGAAGCGGTGTATGGACTGATACAAATGGAACTGGCGCATTGACACTTCCTAGCACAATAGACGTAACTTTACTTCAAGGATTAGGAGATGGGTCTTATACCTTTAATTACTTTGTAGATAATGGAGATGGCTGTAACAGTGATGTTAACATGGTTATAGTAATTGATCCTGAAAACGAAGCTGGTACACCAAGTTCTACTATTATATGTGAAACAAACCTAATAAACAATTTTGATTTATTTACACTATTAACAGCTAATGACCCAGGTGGATCTTGGACGGATGATAGTAGTACAGGCGCATTAACCGGTAATACCGTTGACCTAACAGCTATTGTTTTACCATACAATCCAGCAGGATATGATTTTACATATACCGCTTCAAATGCCTCATGTCCTGATGATATGGAAACTGTTACAATTATATTAGTTGAAACACCTGAAGCTGGTACTAATGGAAATTTAAATGTATGTATTACAGCAACTACTCCTACTTCAGCTGATCTATTTACAATATTGACTGGTGAAGATGTTGGTGGAACTTGGTCAGACCTTTCAGGCACTGGAGCATTAACTTTACCAAGTAACCTAAACATCGTTACTTTACAAGCTTTAGGAGCTGCAACGTATACCTATGAATACAGCATTGATAATGGTGATGGATGTATTGATACAGCACAAGTAAATATTATTATTGAACCAATACCAGAGCCCGTTAACGCTACCTTAAACGTTTGCTTGACAGATCTTGTTGCGGGAACTATCCCTTTTACTACATTAGATAGTTTTGTAATCGCACCTGGAACTCCAGGAACTGTAGATTGGACAATTGTTCCTGCTACACCTGCATCAACTCTTACAAATCCATTAACGGGAGCTATTGATTGGGCCGAAATAATAGCCAATTCAACAATAGGAACAAGCACAATATTTACATATCACGCTTCATCTAATACAAGTGTTGATTGTAGTCCAGATTTAGGAGATGTAATAATAACAGTTATTGATATTCCAGCTCCAGTATATACAGGTACAAATACATACTGTCCTAATTCAGGAGATATAACTGTTCAAGATATTATTAATGACTTTACTGCTTTATTAGGAGGTGCAATAAATATCTATGATGTAAATACTGGAGGAATCCCATTAGATCCTACAACAATACTTGTACCTAATACATATACCTTTTATGCTGCTGAACAAGATTTAGTAGGGGCTGGTTGTGAAAGTAATCCAAGAACAATGATCATTATTACGGTTAATGCCAATTCTAATGCAGGTTTAGACGGTAATTCATCTGTTTGTACAACTTCAAGTACACTAATAGATTTATTTTCTTTATTAAATGGCACACCTGATAATGGAGGAGCTTGGACAGGTCCAATAGCTACAACAAATGGCGATCAAGGAACTATCGACCCAACATTATTAACAGATGGATTACACACATTTACCTATACTGTTACTGGTATTGTCCCTTGTCCGGATGCAACGGCAATTCTTGACATTACAATTGACTCTTTACCAAATGGAGGTACAGATGGTTTAGATCAAAACTTATGTTCTACAGATGCTGTACTAGATTTATTTACTGTTTTAACAGGATCACCAGATACTGGTGGGGTTTGGTCACCGGTACTTAATAGCGGAACTGGTTTTTTTGACCCATTAATGGATACTGCTACTACATATACATATACTGTAACAAACACTTGTGGATCTGCCACACCTGCCGCTCAAGTAACAGTAAATATTACTCTGACTCCTGAAATAAATAATCCAGGAAATCAACAAGCTTGCGATAATTATGATTTATCTGGGCTTCCTATTACAGGTAATAACTTAACTGGGAATCAGAACTACTATGATGCACCAAATGGAGGTGGTTCAATTTTAACAACCATAACCTTTGTAGGTATAACTACAGTTTATATATATGATGAAACCTCTCCTACTGTTTGTAGTGATGAAGAAAGCTTTACCGTTACAATTACTACTACACCAGTAATTGATCCAATAACTCCAGCCGCTGTATGTGATACTTTTGTTTTCCCAGGAATTACAGGGACAAACTTAAATAACCCTTCATATAATTCTGAAGCTGATGGATCTGGAACTTCCTTTACTGCAGGAAGTCAATTTATGCCTACAACTGCAGGAACATATACATTTTATATGAATGATAGTAATGGCCCTACTTGTACAATTCAAGTTCCGTTTACAGTAGAGATAAACCTAACCCCTGATGCAGGAACAGATAATAATGCCGCTACTACATGTATCTCTGATGCAAATTTTGACTTAACTACATTATTAGGAGGAACTCCTGATACAAATGGAACATGGTCCCCAGTTTTAACCAGTGGAACAAACACTTATAGTCCTGTTGATGATGGTCCAAACACTTATACTTATACTGTTGCCGGAACAGCACCTTGTATTGATGCTTCAGCAGTAGTAACTATTACACTGCAAAATCCTGGTTTACCAACCGTTAATGATCAATTTTTTTGTTTATCAAGTAATCCTACTGTAGCAAATTTAGTAGCAACTGGAACTGCTTTACTATGGTACGGTTCAGAAACAAGTACAACTCCATTAGCAAATACTGACGTTTTAATTGATGGTGAAGACTATTGGGTATCGCAAGATAACGGATGTGAATCTTTACGAGTTGCTATGATAGCAACAATTGACGACCCTGGAACTCCAGATATTTCGTTAAATGGAAATCAATATTGTGTAGTTGACAATCCTACTTTAGCTGATTTAGAAATTCAAATAATTAACGACAATAATTATGCTATAGTCTGGTATGATGCTTCTACTGGCGGGAATGTTTTAAATTTAACAACACCTTTGGTGCATGATGAAACATATTATGCTTCATTTACATTTGTGCCATGTGAAAGTTCAGTACGATTCCCTGTAACTGCAGACTTAACTGATTGTGATAGCACAGACTTAATAATCCCTGATGCGTTCTCTCCTAATGGTGATGGACAAAATGATACATACACCATTACTAATATTGATATTTTATTCCCTAATTACACAGTAGAAATTTATAACCGTTACGGTAACGTAGTATATAAAGGAAATATTAATACCGCTGATTTTGATGGGAAATCAAATCAAAACAGTTTCATTTCTGAGGATATCCTTCCTGTAGGAGTATACTATTATATTATCGATTTTAATGATAGTAAGAGAAGCCCAGAACAAGGACATTTATATTTAAGCAGATAATTTAAGTTAAAGAACTAACTATATAAAGATGAAAAATAATATTTTATTCATACTAATCTTAACATGCATCTGTTTTAAAGGGATAGCACAACAAGATGCTCAATTTACACAATACATGTACAACATGAGTGTAATAAATCCCGCTTATGCCACATCTGATTTAGATGTAATTAATTTTGGGGCCATCCATCGTTCACAATGGGTAAGTGCTGAAGGAAGCCCTCGATCAACATCTGTTTTTGCACATGTACCATTGAAAGACAATATAGAAGTTGGTATATCTATACTGAATGACAATTTAGGTGACGGTACTATCAGCGAAAATATGATTTCGGGTGACTTTGCATATATCCTAAAACTTAATGAGACCCTAAAACTTTCCCTAGGTGCCAAAGCAGGAGTAAATTTATTTAATACAAGCCCAAACGGAAGACGATTGCCCGATGGTTCAATTGTTGGTTTAAATAGTTCCGACCCTGCTTTTAACAACATCAATCAGACATTTTTTAATGCTGGGGCTGGTGCTTTTTTATATACTGAAAAGTATTATTTAGGACTATCTGTCCCTAACTTTTTGCCAAATAAACATTTAAAAGACAGTAATGGTTTTAAAGCAGTTGGCGTAGATGAAATTCATTTTTTCCTTACCGGAGGATATGTATTTGACATCAATGACAATTTAAAATTCAAACCTGCAACAATGATGAAAGCAGTTCAAGGAGCTCCTTTATCAGTTGATTTAACAGCTAATTTTTTAATTCACAATCGGTTTGAAGCAGGTGCTGCTTATAGATTTGATGATTCCGTTAGTGGATTAGTTGGATTTAAAATTACACCTACTTTAAAAATAGGCTATGCTTATGATTACACCTTAAGCAACTTAGGTGACTACAATTCAGGATCGCATGAAATAATGATCCTTTTTGATCTTGGTAAAATAGGCTTTACTAGAGGATACGAGAAATCACCTAGATTCTTTTAAAAAAACAAAAAGACATCTTTAAACTATACTTGTTAGGAATATTAAAAGTAACTACAATGAAAAAACACATACTAACCACATTACTAATTTTATTTTGTGCTACCAGTACTTTTGCACAAAGATGGGAATTAAGAAAAGCGAATAATCTTTTTGAAAAAAGAGCTTACGTTGATGCTGCAGAATTCTATTCTAGATCTGAAAAGAACCAAGAAATCTTAATGAATCTTGGTGATAGTTATTATTTCAATACTAAAATGAAAGAGGCTTCCAAATGGTATGGAGACTTAGTAAAGAATTATAGTGAAGGACTTGACAATACCTATCTTTTCAGATATGCACAAGCTTTAAAAGGTGTTAAAAACTATGAAGAAGCTGATGTTTGGATGGCCAAATACGAAGCCGCTCAAGCAGAAAGCACAACTGAATTCATGTCAGAAATAGATGCTAATGTTCCCTTTCTTTATGAACTTAAAAGCTCTGAAATAAATGCCGAAGTTTCTGATTTTGGACCATCATTTTTAGGAGAAGATAAAATCATCTTTGCCTCATCAAGGAATCCTAAAGCAAAAAACTATAAGTGGAATGATCAATCGTACTTAGATTTATATACCGCAGATATTGCTGAAGATGGAAGTTTAACTAACCCTCAATTATTAAAAGGGCTTGTAAACACTAAAAAGCACGAAGCAAACGCAGCGGTTACTAAAGATGGGAAAACCATGTATTTTAGTAGAACTAATTATACAGAAGGTAAAAAAGGAAAAGATGAGAATAAAATTACACATCTTAAAATATACAGTGCAAAATTAATAGATAGTGCCTGGGCAAAAATTAGAGAATTACCTTTTAATGATGTTTCTTACTCAACATATCATCCTGCATTAAATTTTGATGAGTCTAAATTATACTTCGTATCTGATATGCCTGGTACCATTGGAGGTATGGATATTTTTGAAGTAGACATCAATAAAGATGGTTCTTTTGGAACTCCAAAAAACTTAGGGCCTAAAATCAATACTGAAAAAAGAGAGCAATTTCCGTATATGAGTGAATACAATACATTGTATTTTGCCTCTAACGGCCATTTAGGATTAGGTAATCTAGATTTATTCTCAAGTCAGATTGAGGAAAATATATTTTCTGAACCAAAAAACTTAGGAAGCACTATAAACAGTAGCCTGGATGACTTTTCTTTAATCATTAATGAAAGAATAGATAAAGGATATTACTCTTCTAATAGAGATAACAATGATGATAACCTTTTTGAATTTAAACGAGAAGAATACATCAAACCAGTCTATTTAGTAGAAGGGGTTGTAACAGATAAAAAAACAGGAAAAATATTACCCGGTTCTTTAGTTACTTTAATGGATGATGATAATAATGTAATTGCAGATACGATTGTAAAAGCTGATGGTAAATATTTGTTTAAACTTGACCCTAATCAGAAATATATGGTTCGAGGTACCCGTAAACTATATAACCCATATGATGTTAATTTTTCTACGGACACAGAAGGAAAAATTAGTCATGACATTGTACTAGATCTTGAATTATATTCTGATAAAGAAGAAAACATCGTTGCCTCTACTGACGGAACTACACAAGTTAAAATTAATAAAATATATTTCGATTTTGATAAATGGAATATCCGACCAGATGCCGCTAAAGAACTAAATGTATTGGTTTCTGTAATGAAAAAATACCCTGAAATGGAGATAGAAGTTAGTGCACATACTGATGCCAGAGGTTCTGATGATTACAACTTAGAATTATCTCACAAAAGAGCCAAGTCCACCTTAGAATACTTAGTGAGTCAAGAGATTGAAATTAGTAGATTAAAATCTATTGGTTATGGTGAAATGCAACCTCTTAATAAATGTGGAAACAACTGTACTGATCCTGAGTTTGACCTAAATAGACGTTGTGAATTTAAATTACTGAAATAAACACACTATACATAAACTAAAAAAGGAAGCCAATTGGCTTCCTTTTTTTTTACAATAAGTAGCTAGTGAGTTTTACTCATTGAAAAGCAGCTTTCACACATTTACGATTGGAACGCTTTTTGTTTTACCTTTACTTTACCTTGAAAAGGTATAAAATCAAATACATGAAACAACTACTAACTATATTAAGCATTATCATTATAACATCAATACAAGCACAAAATAGCTTTGAAAAACTCTGGACAAAAGTAGAAGTTTTTGAGCTGGAAGGAAAAACTAAATCGGCAAACGAAGTAGTTACTACAATTTATAAGAAATCAAAAAAGAAAAACAACAGTAACCAATTAATCAAATCGTTGTTATATCAATCAAAGTTTGCTTTGATATTACAAGAAGATGCGGAACTATTAATAGTTCAAAAACTAGAAAAAGAAATTTCAGAATCTATTTTTCCAACCAATGCAATACTCCAATCTATTTTAGCCGATTTTAAATGGCAGTATTTACAACAACATCGTTGGAAAATCTATTACCGAACAAAAACGACTGAAATTATAAACACTGATTTTAGAACTTGGGATTTAAACGCGTTATTTACATCTATTCATACTGATTTTAAAAACTCTATAGCTAACAATATCGCTTTACAAAATTTATCTATTTCAAATTTCAATTACATTTTAATTAATGAAACGGAAACAGAAAATCTACGCCCTACTTTATATGATTTATTAGCAAACAGAGCATTAGCGTTTTTTAAAACAAACGAATCACGCATTACAAAACCAAAGGAACGATTTCATATTGATAACGATTCTTATTTTTCAACCAGTACCAAATTTACTGAGCTAAACATAGAAGCTACAGATAGTATACTTTCACAATTTGAGGTATTAAAAACTTATCAGAAATTAGAACAACTTCATTTAAAAAACAACAATACTGATGCCCTAGTTGACTCATATATTAATCGATTGAAATTTGTTAAAAATAATAGCACCAATCATCAAGGCAGAACTGAATTATACACAAAATCTTTAAAAGAAACTTATATAAATCTTCCTAAAGGAAAAGCGTACGCAACTGTAAAAGCATATTATGCAAGAGCTATATATTATGATGCAACTTTAGAAAAGAACTCTGACTACAGAACCATAGCTTTAGACATCTGTAATGAAATTATTAATGAGTATCCTAAGTCCGAAGGTTTTACAATAGCAACCAATTTAAAAAACACAATCCTTCATAAAACTATTCAATTACAAAATGAAGAAATAATTCCTATCAATCAACATTCTAAAGTTTTAGTGAATTTTCAAAATATCAAGCAATTACATCTTGCTATTTACAAAATAAATTATGAACACCAAATTTTCAAAAACGAATATAAAAAGCATGATTCTTTAATTAAACAAGTCTTTAAAACAGTAAAACCTTTTAAAGAATTCACTGTTCAATTATCACAAAAAAAAGATTACTTCAACCACTCTACTGAAATTGTAATTCCTAAACTACCAAGTGGACTATATATAACTTTAGCAACAACGGATATTATAAAAAATACTGACGACTTATTTGCTTACAACTATCAAATAGTCTCTAATTTAGCCTGTATAGAATCTAACTATAATGGCAAAAAAATATTACAGATTTTAAATCGTATAAGTGGAGCTTCAATTGAAAACGCTAATGTTAAAATCGATGGAAATACTAAATATACTAACTCTCTTGGAGAGATTACCTATTCAAAAAAAGACAGGCTTAATGTTATAATTACACACCAAAATGATGAATTACGATTAGATAATATTTATGCCAATAATTATTACAGGAAACCTAATAATGATAGTAGAAAAACGAAAACTCAAGGATTCTTATTTTTAGATCGAAGTATTTATCGTCCTGGGCAAGAAGTTCATTTTAAAGGAATTGTATTAGCTCGAAAGGATTATAAATCTAGTATTGTTGCAAAAGAAACCTTTAACATCATTATAAAAGATGCCAATTACCAAGAGTTAAAATCATTTGAATTGACTACTAATGAATATGGTTCCTTTTCTGATAAATTTAAATTACCTAAAAATATTTTAACTGGTAACTTCAGTATTAATATTGAGCCACTTAAAAAAAATAATTCTATTATTTTTAATGGTGGACATACACGTTTTTCCGTAGAAGAATACAAACGCCCAAAATTTGAAGTACTCTTTAATCCTATAAAAGAAAGTTATATAGTAGATCAAAACATTTGCATAAAAGGGAATGCTAATGCTTTAGCGGGTTCTACTATTACCGATGCAAAAGTGTCTTATAGAGTAGTTAGAAAAACGCAATATTCTCACTGGAGGTATTGGAACAGGTATGCACAAACTGCAGCACAAGAAATTGCACAAGGAGAGGTTATAACAAATGAAAATGGTGAGTTTGAAATAAATTTCAATGCAGTACCTGATTTAACCAGTAAAAAAGAAGGCTTACCAATATTTAATTATGAAATAACAGCCGATGTAACCGATGTAAATGGCGAAACAAGATCGACTACAACAAACGTAAAAGTTGGGTATCACTCCATGAATTTAGGGCTTATTACTTCTAATAGATGGAATGCTACTGATAACAACTCCATTAACATCAACACCACAAATTTGAATAATGAGTATGTACCAGCAACAGTTGTCGTTGAAGTATATAAACTACAAGCGCCTAATCATATTTTAAGAACACGAAAATGGCAAGTACCAGATACTCCACTGCTTTCTGAGCAAGAATTTAAAGCATTATTTCCTCATGAAGCATATATAGATGAAGGCAATATTTCCAAATGGAAAAAAGGAACATTAGTATTTGAAGAAACCATTGATACTAAAGACAAAACTACCCTTGAACTAAATAAGCTAGATTGGAAATCGGGTAATTATGTGATCGTTGCCAAAGGAAAAGATGCTTTTGACATTCCTATTGAACAAGAAAAACGTTTTTTATTCTCTAATTCAGAAGACACTTATTTATCAGACAAAAGTTTATTTGATTTTAAAATTTTAAACTCTGACACTGCAAAAAAAGATGGTTTTATAAGTGTAAAACTACTTACCGCCGATCAGAATTTACACGTACTTACAGAAGCATATTTTAATAATGATATTATCTATAAAGAAAGCACCTTAATTAATGGTAATAATACACTTCGCATTCCATTAGCTTTTCTTGATAAAGGAACTATCAATCCAAATAGTTCAGTAATGCTACAATTCTCTTTGGTTCGTTTTAATCAACATCTTACCAAAACAGCAACAGTTTCATTAGTAGAACCAAAAGAACAACTAAGTATTGAAACAACAACTTTTAGAGATAAACTACAACCAGGTACTAAAGAAAAGTGGAGCTTTACTGTTAAAAACAAAAAAGGCGTCCAAGCCGAAGTATTAGCTAGTATGTATGATGCTTCGTTGGATCAGTTTAAACATCATAACTGGACAAACTCCATTAATATAAATGATTATTACTATAATAATTATGCAAGAAAAAGTAGTAGAAGTTTTAATACCAGTAGTTTTAGATTAATAAATCTTCAAAATAAAGTCAACTATAATTTTAACAAAAAATACTCACTCTTAAATAAGTTTGGTTTTACACTTTATAGCATTCAAAGAGCCTTAAGAGGACAAGTGTCTGGTCTTATTATTGAAGATACAGAGGAAGAGTTCTCAGACTTCAATTATTATAGAGGAAATGTTTTTACTAAAAATAAAGTTGGAGCCGATGGAAAAGTAGCTATCATTACTGCTGATTCTATTGGATACGACACATTAGCAACAGGAAAAGTAATTGCAACAACATTACCTGGGCAAATTGCTCAAGTACCTGTTGATGACAACGAAACATACTTAAGAACTAACTTTAAAGATGGTGACAAAGCTTCTCAAAGGTATTTCGAGGAAAGTTTCTCAACAATCGTTGCTCGTAAAAACCTCAACGAAACAGCTTTCTTTTATCCGCATTTAAAAACAAATTCAAAAGGTGACGTCTCCTTTGAATTTGAAACACCAGAAGCATTAACTCGCTGGAAAGTTCAATTATTTGGGCATACAAAAGCAGGGATTTCTGGTAAGTTTACTCAAAATGTAGTTACTCAAAAGGAACTGATGGTGATGCCAAACCCACCACGATTCTTACGCGAGAATGACACTATAATTTTTCAAACTAAAATTGCTAGCCTTTCTGATAAATCATTGAATGGTTTTGCTAAACTTGAATTATACAATGGAGTTACTGGAAAGGTAATTGACACCCAATTAAACAACAGCAACGCTATACAGAACTTCACTATCAATAAAAAAGGAAATACTTCTGTATCATGGAAATTAACTATCCCAGAAGGAATACAAGCGGTAGAATATAAAGTATTGGCTAAGGCAGGAAACTTCACTGACGGTGAGTCTAATGTATTACCCGTATTAACAAATAACATGCTGGTTACTGAAAATATTCCTATTACAGTGCGCTCCAATAGTAGCAAAACCTACAGTTTCAATAAATTAAAAAGCAATACTTCTACTACTTTACGCAATCATCAACTTACCTTAGAATATACTTCTAACCCAGCTTGGTATGCGATACAAAGTCTACCCTATTTAATGGAGTTCCCTCACGAATGTGCCGAACAAACTTTTAGCAGGTATTATGCAAATAGTATTGGAAGCCATATCCTAAATAGCAAACCTAAAATTAAAACTGTATTTGATTCTTGGAAAGCTAATGGAAAACTTACTTCAAAATTAGAGCAGAATGAAGAATTAAAACAAATTTTAATTTCAGAAACTCCTTGGCTACGAGATGCACAGTCAGATGCTGAAAAGAAAAAACGATTAGGACTATTATTTGATATCGAAAAACTAGCCACAGATGAAAAAAACATTTTGAAAAAACTAAAACAAATGCAATTGTCGTCTGGTGGTTTCCCTTGGTTTAGTGGAGGAAAAGCAAATGAATACATCACCCGTTATATTGTAGCAGGATTTGGACATTTACAACAGCTAGGTGTCAAAAACATTTCTGATAAAGAGAACGAGATTATTGAAAAAGCAGTTGCTTTTTTAGATGCTAAATTTCTAGAAAATCATAAAAGAAAATTAACGTACCTGAAACTAGAAGATATTTCGGCAGGTAATTATGCTTTACATTATTTATATGCACGCAGTTTCTTTAAAAACACTATTCCGTTTAATAAAACAGTTAAACCACTTGTAAATACTTATATCAATAAAGCTAAAAAAGAGTGGTTAGACAACAGTCTATTACAAAAAACAATGTTGAGTATGGTATTGCATCGTTTTAATGACAGAAAAACACCAATGTTAATTTTAGAACATTTAAAAGAAACTGCTATTACTAGTGAAGAAAAAGGAATGTATTGGAAAAGCAATACAGCAGGTTGGTATTGGCATGAAGCTCCAATAGAAACTCAAGCTTTATTAATTGAGGCTTTTTCTGAAATTACTGATGATAAAAACACTATTGAAGAATTACAAATTTGGTTATTAAACAACAAACGTAAACAAGATTGGAACACCACTAAAGCAACCACTGAAGCTACTTACGCTCTGTTATTACAAGGTAATGATTGGTTATCAGTAGAAGGTTCTGCTAAAATTAAAATTGGTAACGAAAAAATTAACACTAAAAAGTTAGCCGAAACTAAATTAGAAGCTGGTAGTGGTTATTTTAAAATGGCATGGAATGCTAGTGAAGTAACTCCCAAAATGGCAGACATCTCTATTAAAAACACTTCTGAGGTTACACAGTTTGGAACCTATTACTGGCAATATTTTGAACAGCTAGATAAAATTACCAATGAGGAACACAAAAGTGATATCCAATTACATAAAAAGCTCTTTTTAAAGAAAAACACGGATAATGGACCTACCTTAACTAAAATTGAAAATACAAGCTTAAAAGTAGGTGATTTAGTTACTGTGCGTATTGAATTACAAGTAAAAGACAACTTTGAGTTTATACATTTAAAAGATATGCGTGCAAGTGCTTTTGAGCCTGTAGATGTTATTTCTAGCTATAAATGGCAAGACGGAACTGGATACTACCAAAGCACAAAAGATGTCGCTACACATTTCTTTTTTGATCGATTAAACAAAGGAACTTATGTATTAGAATATGATGTGCGTGTAAATAGCGCTGGAGATTTTTCTAATGGAATTTCCACCATACAAAGCATGTATGCTCCGGAGTTTTCGAGTCATAGTAGAGGTGTACGTATTTCTGTAGAAGGAAAATAAGGTTTTAATTCATCCTTTTTTTGTATCTTTAAATAGAAACATATTACCAATACTAGATGCATGAAAGGGCTACAGTTTTTAACTTATTAAATAACTTGTCAACTGAACATGAGAATATTTCTTGGAAAATGAAATGTTTATATTGTGATGGAAAAGGTACAACTATGAATCAAATAGTTATCATTAGTCTACCTGAAAACATAAATATCGGTACTCTTGTCTATCAAGTTGAAACAAAAATAGTTTCTTTTTGCGAGTATAAAAAGCTTCAAAAAAGCGACCCTGAAAATATTATTGATATGTTACTTGACATAATTAATTACTCAAAAGGAAAAACAATAATTTAATAAAAAGATATAAAAAAGGCAGTCTATATTTTAGACTGCCTTTTTTAATGTGAATTTATATTATGTATTATACTAAATCAAAACGATCAAGGTTCATCACCTTCGTCCAAGCAGATACGAAGTCTTGTACAAATTGCTCATTCGAATCATCACAAGCATAAACTTCAGCTAAAGCTCTTAATTCTGAATTTGACCCAAAGATTAAGTCAACTCTTGTTCCTGTCCATTTAATATCACCTGTTGCTCTATTCCTTCCTTCAAATATAGTATCATCATCAGGAATTGCTTTCCAAGTTGTTCCCAAATCAAGAAGATTAATAAAGAAATCATTGGTAAGTGCATTGGATTTATTGGTGAAAACTCCATGATTAGAATTATCAAAGTTGGTATTCAATACACGCATCCCTCCAATAAGAACTGTCATTTCTGGAATCGTTAGAGTTAATAATTGTGCTTTATCAACTAATAATTCTTCTGCAGACGCAATATGATTCTTCTTTATGAAGTTTCTAAATCCATCAGAAGTTGGCTCAAGATAGCCAAACGACTCTACATCAGTTTGTTCTTGTAAAGCATCCGCTCTACCTGGAGTAAAACCTACTTTAATATCGTTCCTCGCATTCTTAGCTGCCTGTTCAATACCTACAGAACCACCTAAAACAATTAAATCTGCAACAGAAACTGACTTATCATCAGATTGAGCGCTGTTAAATTCTTTTTGAATATTCTCTAAAGCACGTAAAACTTTAGATAAACCTACTGGATTATTAACTTCCCATTCTTTTTGTGGAGCTAAACGAATACGTGCTCCGTTTGCACCACCACGCATATCAGATCCTCGAAAAGTAGATGCCGAAGCCCAAGCAGTAGAAACTAATTGAGATATTGATAAGCCTGAAGCTAGAATCATCTTTTTTAATGAAGTAATATCTTCATTATTAATTATTGCATGTGTAACCGTTGGAATAGGATCTTGCCAAACTAGTTCTTCCTTTGGCACCTCTGAACCTAAAAAGCGAGCAATTGGCCCCATATCACGATGAGTTAATTTAAACCATGCTCTAGCAAATGCATCTTCAAATTCAGCAGGATTTTCATGAAAGCGCTTTGAGATAGCTAGATAAGCAGCATCTTTCTTTAATCCAATATCAGCAGTTGTCATCATTAAAGCCTGATTTTCAGATGCATCACCAGCCATGGGTGCTTTTTTAGCCTTAGAAGCTTCCGTTGGTGTCCATTGGAAGGCTCCGGCTGGACTTTTGGTTAACTCCCATTGATAATTAAGAAGTACTTCAAAATAATCATGATCCCATTGTATTGGGTTTGGTGTCCAAGCTCCTTCAATACCACTTGTTATGGTATCATCTCCATGACCAGTTCCGAAAGAATTTTTCCATCCTTTACTTTGTTCTTCAATAGCAGCTCCAGCAGGTTCTCTACCAACGTATTCATCTGGATCTGCAGCACCATGAGCTTTTCCGAAAGTATGTCCGCCAGCTACAAGAGCAACAGTTTCTTCATCATTCATTGCCATACGAGCAAATGTTTCACGAATATCTACAGCTGATTTAAGCGGATCAGGATTACCGTTTGGTCCTTCAGGATTTACATAAATAAGTCCCATTTGAACTGCTCCAAGAGGTTTTTCTAAATCACGCTCTCCTGAATAACGTTTATCACCAAGCCATTCCGTTTCCATTCCCCAATAAATATCTTGTTCTGGCTCCCATACATCTTCACGTCCACCTGCAAAACCAAATGTTTCAAACCCCATGGATTCTAAAGCACAGTTACCTGCAAGAATCATTAAATCTGCCCATGAAATTTTCTTCCCATATTTTTGTTTAATTGGCCATAATAGTAAACGTGCTTTGTCTAAGTTACCATTATCAGGCCAACTGTTTAGTGGTGCAAAACGATGCGTTCCTGAACCAGCTCCCCCTCTACCATCAGTTACACGGTATGTACCTGCACTATGCCACGCCATTCTAATAAAAAACGGCCCATAATGTCCGTAATCTGCTGGCCACCAATCCTGTGATGCAGTCATTAATTCAACAAGATCTTTTTTTATAGACTTTAAATCAAGGTTTTTAAATTCTTTAGCGTAATCAAATTCTTTACCCATAGGGTCAGATTTTGAAGTGTTTTGACGCAGAATGTTTAATTTTAATTGATTTGGCCACCAGTCTCTATTTGATGTTCCACTACCTGCAGTTTGTGTTTTGGCTGCGTTTAGGTATGGGCATTTACTTATATCTCCATTATTATCACTCATAATCTACATATATTGATTAAATTGAACTTAAACCTAACTAATTCATTTTTGGGTAGTTACCGAATTAACTTTAACATAAAGGTAACGAAAGTTTATAAGTATTTTGATAATCAAAATTGATTGTTAATATATTAACATCAATTTTGACTATACTTAGATGCCATAAATTAGTCTTGAAAAATAATTTTTAATTAAATTGAACCTTTTCACTTTTTACACGTCTTTAGTATGTAAACCTTCTAATGAAAGATTCTAGCAATACATCCGATGCTAAGTTAGTTTTAGCATACCAATCAGGTAACGAAAAAGCCATTGCTATTTTGGTTAAGAGATGGCATAAACAATTTTGTAAGCAAGCTTATTGGTATACAAAAGATAAAGATACTGCCAAAGACATTGCTCAGGACAGTTGGAATGTTATCATACATAAGCTAAATGATTTAAAAGATGCTGAAAAATTTGGTTATTGGGCCTTAGCTATTGTTTGTAGAAAAGCTATTGATTGGACTCGGAAAAAAAGTAAAACTCTAGAACAACAGATAGACTATCATAAAGTACTGAATAATTTCTCAGAAGAAAACAACATTTCTGAAGACAGTAAAAAAATGCTATTAGCAATAAAAGAATTACCGAACATTCAGCAAACAGTATTACAATTGTTTTACATAGAAAACTATTCGTTAAAACAAATTAGCAGTTTATTAGACCTTTCAAAAGGAACAGTGAAATCGCGTTTATTTTATGCGAGAGAGAAATTAAAAATAATTATTAAAAATCAGAAATCATGAGTAACGAAACAGAAAAAATAGACGATTTAATTAAAGAAGCATTAACTAAAGAAGAAGCAAAATTCTATACCGAATTAGACGAACAAAACTTATTTCAAATGCTCGGAGGTTTATTTGACGGAAAAATGAAATGGTTAATCTTGCTAATGAATGTAATCATCATTGGAGTATTTGGGTTATTTATTTACTGTGCAATTCAATTTTTTGATACAGAGGTTACCAATGAACTAATCAAATGGGGAATAGCAGGTACTTTTTGTATGCTTATTGTTTCTATGCTCAAATTATTCCTATGGAATCAAATGGATAAAAACAGTTTAAAAAGAGAATTGAAACGTATTGAGCTTCAAATTTCATTTTTAGCCAACAGAATGGATAAATAAAATATTATCTTAGATTGGTATTTTTAATTGAACCTCAAGTATGAAAAAAATATTTATAAGTATAGGAATTACTCTATCCCTCATTATAGCATTTTTAATTATAGACAATATATTATTCGATGGAATTAGACCAAAGAACATTAATAAAAATGGTTTTCAAGCAAATTATTTTTCAAAACCAAACATCAAAAATAAAACTGCTATAATTTCACTTGGCGGAGGACAATGGGGTGATTATTGGTCTCAACAATTTGCTCAAAAAGATTATGTTGGACTATCATTATCCTACATAGGAAACGATGACTTACCAAAATTAACTGAAGAAATTCCGTTAGAATATTTTGAGAATGCAATAAAATGGCTAAAAGCTCAGCCAGAAGTGAATCCAAAAAAAATTATTGTGCTGGGAGCTTCACGAAACTCCGAATTGGCTCTTGTACTTGGCTCAACTTTCCCAGAACTTATTAGCGGAGTTATAGCTTATTCCCCAAGTGCTGTATCATGGTCAAATACAGTTTTACCATATAATTCTGATATAGTAAAAGCAAGTTGGACATACAAAGGAATTGATATCCCATATATTCCAATGGATAAAATTACAGGAAGCACATCTTTAGAAATAAATACTCTAAAATATTGGAAAACTGGCTTGAGCAAACATAATTATGTGAAAGATGCAATAATCAAAGTTGAAAAAACAAAGGGCCCCATTTTACTTTTATCTGGTAAAAATGATGGCGTTTGGCCTTCTGAATTAATGGCTAATATGATTGAAAATAGACTTCGTGAGAATAATTTTAAGTATACTTACAAAAACATTCAATACGAAAATTCTGGGCATCTTATTTCAAGAAACCCCGATTCTGACACTGACACATCTGAAAGAACTGGAGAAATAAATATTGATGGAAAAACTTATGAATATGATTTTGGAGGCACTATGATTGGAGATAACATTGCTAAAAAATCAGCTAAAATTGAAGTGTTCCGATTTATTAACAATTTATAAGTAAGTCTCTATCATAGTATATGGATGTACGGTTGGCTCTATATCAAAGTCAAACCATTCTTGTAAGTCCATATCAAAACCTACTCCATTTAAATAATTGTGTAAGGCAAGGTTTAATCCGGTTTTATATTTGGTGTGATCAGCTCCTTTTGGATCTTCATGCCATAAATCATTTTGAGCAAATCCTTCAAAAGCAGGTCCGGTAATTGTAATATCAAATTCTTCTGGATTTACTCCAATCGGACTGTGAACCGTAGTTGTAAACTGATGCCAAAAAGCAGACTGGATGCAATTGTTTTCGAATAACTGACGTACGACTTCTAAGGAATCAATCGTTTCTTGTTCTGTTTGTGTTGGAAAACCATACATTAAATAGGCATGTACCATAATACCATGTTGTGCGAACGCATTGGTAACCCGAGCTACCTGACCGATGTCCACCCCTTTTTTCATCTTTTTCAATAATCTATCCGAAGCAACTTCCAATCCTCCAGTAACTGCAATACATCCTGATTTTGCTAATAAGGCACATAATTCTACATTGAATGTTTTCTCAAAACGAATATTGGTCCACCAAGTAATATATACACGTTTTTCAATGAGCTTTTCTGCTAATGCGCGTAACATTTTTGGCGGTGCAGCTTCATCAACAAAATGAAATCCAGTTGTTCCTGTTTCTGAAATAATCTTTTGAATTTTCTCAACTAAATCATCAGCAGTAGTATTTTGATAGTTCCCGATATAATCCAAATTCACATCGCAAAAAGTACATTGTTTCCAATAACATCCGTGTGAAATAGTTAGTTTATTCCATTTACCATCACTCCATAAACGATGCATTGGATTCATGACATCTAAAAAAGACAAATACTTATCATGAGGTAAACCTACATAACTAGGTGCCGGTAAATTTTTATGATGAAAAATCGTATTTGGCAATTTATTCTTATATACTACCCTTCCTTTTTCTAATACATAAGTACGCTCTAATTCATTTTCATCTATTGTACCTGCCAAGTATTCTGTAATACGTAACAATGGTGCTTCTCCATCATCTAAGCTAATAAAATCTACATAATTAAAAACCCGAGTATCTTCTAACCTTCTTAGTTCTGTATTGCAATATCCACCTCCAAAAGCAATTTTAATTTTTGGATAATTACGCTTTATAAACTGAGCACTACGTAAAGCTGCAAATAAATTCCCTGGGAATGGTATCGAAAAACACACCAATTTTGGCTGATGCTCCTTTAATTTATCTTCCAAAAGATTCAATAGTTCCTTTTCTATAATTGTTGGATCATATTGCAGAAATTCTTCCAATCCATTAAAACTAGTTGCCGAAGTAGCTATTTGCTCGGCATAACGTGTAAAAGAGAAAAACTCATCGACATTTGCTTGAATGAAATCCCCTAATTCTTCAACAAAAATAGTAGCAAAATGCTTGGCTCTGTCTAATATCCCTAAGTTTCCGAATGCCCAACTTAAATCCTCCTCAATATTTAAAGCACGATGCGCTTGAGGTAGAAAACCATGATGTAAAATCTGATATGCTTGAGTTACTTCTTGGTTTTGCAAATAACTAATTACCATTTCAACTTTATGAATATATTCCTCTCGTTGTTGCCAAACTAAAGGATGTTCATAACTTTTATGATGATTGGCTTCCTGAAATACTTTACGAATAAAATCAACTGTAAACACTTTTGAGAATAACTCAATACTCAAATCACATTGCTCCACAAGCACACCTTTCTCATCCAAAAACCCCTTTAAGTATGCCGTTGCCGGATACGGGGTATTCAATTGTGTAAAAGGAGGTGTGATTAATAGTGTTTTAATTGACATGTGATAAATATCCGTTATAAGTTCTGGGTTGCAAATATACTGCTTATAGATTTCATGTGTAACTAACATCCTAAAAACAAAAAAAAAGACCAGCTCCCCAGCTGGTCTTTTACCCAAATAATTATATATTAATTTACCCAAAAATATATAAAACCTTTATTTAACAATTATCTTCTTTGTAATCATACTACCATCATTATAGTCAAAACGAACTAAATAAGTTCCTGTTGCTACACTTACTGGTATGCTGATTTCATTCACCTGTGTATACTCATTTTTATTTACCAAAACCTCTTGTCCTAAAATAGTATACAACATGATATTTTTAGCAGAAAATGATGATACGTTATTTATTTGTATACTGTGTAATGCTGTATTATAAAACACAACTAAATCGTCTGAAATCACTATTTCTTCTTCTACGGATAACAATTCTGAAATTCTAAATACCACTGCGTATCTATCTGATGAATTTCCTATTTCCATATTTAACTCTGCTGCCGTTTCTCGAAGGTCAGTATATACACTTGTTTGTTTGTCCACAAAATAAATCTCAATTTCTGAAGCTATTCCTTGCAACTCTTCAATAGAAAAATGTGCTATTCCTTCTGAGGTAGATTTTACATGTAAAGGAACTTCTAACTCATCCGTTATTTCTCCTATCGTTTGAATAACATATGTGTCGTCTGATAAACTCCATGATATATCAACTGGATTCAAATCTAATAACTTTGCGTCATATCCAAAATCAACTCCTTGGGTTGTTCCTTCTTTTTCCGCAAGTAATAATTGTCTTTGTAAACCATTTGAAAAACTTGCATTAAAATACAATCTATTTATATCAGCTCTTATTGGAGACACATTACTATTAGTGCTTGAAACAACTTCAGTTGACTTTGTAAAAACTGACTCTCCTCCGGATTCTTTTTTAAATATGCGTTGTCCGTTATTAAACTGAACTGTTCCACCTTCTCCTCCTTCAACAAAAAATCCTTGACCTACAGGTATATATCGTTGTGGTAAAACTGACCCCGTTCCATTGGATGAAACCATAGGATCTGGAATCGCCATTGTTGCTCCTGATAAATTATACGTAGCATATCCTCCATGATATTCTGCCAATACATGACTGTTATTTGTTGCAAAATGTTCCCAAAAATATAATGCTCCTGTTGTTATTCCTGCGCTTACAACATCACCATCTTCGTCTATAACTCCTATATTATCCAATATAAACTGATCAGCATCTAAGGCACTTGGATACGGATTCCCGAGTAATGAAGTGTTTGCTGAAGTTAATGCATGACTAATATCTCCATTGTTTGGTTTTCCTACAAAAATATAATTTTGTGAATTTGAAGTAGCTCCTGATCCTGATCCCTTCATAGTATATCCCAAACCAACTTTTACATCTTGATTTTGATTTACTTGTTGCCATGATGCATATGCCTCTACTTGATTATCAAATGTAAACAACCAATAATTACTCAATGTAATTGGTGTTGTTGGTGCACCGTTATACCCCGTAGTCCAAGTAATGTTTTGTGGGTTATTAGCATCGGTACCATCTCGTAATACTTCATCTATAGTATAAGGTTTATTGATTGCCGTAGCATTTACCGAACTTACTGGTGAAGACCAAAAATTATACGAATAAATATCTCCTTTTCCTTGTTGGTCTCTTTCTAATGACCCTGAACTTGTTATATCTAACTCACTATAGGCTTCTTGAACCAATTGTGACTCGCCCACTAAATCAATAGCTCCATCTAGTTTCAAATAACTAGAAACTGTTAATCCTTGATTATTTTTTATTTCTAATTTACCACCCACATCAACTAACAAACCTAAAACCTCATGTTCAATACTTGTTTCAATATTGTCTTCAATTTTTACAATTGCACAATCTGGATGAGATCCAGTAATATCCCAAACGTCTCCATACAACCAATTAGTATTACTTGACCAATTTCCGTCGCCTCCAGATTTAGTAACATATGGCAGTGGCGCTGTTCGTTCTTGATAAGTTCGCATGTTATTTAAATCCCCATTCACACTACATATAGAATTATCCAGCGTGACCCCTGTGTTTACTATATCCATTTTATAGTATAACTCTAAATCACTCCATAATAATCCTGCTATATCTCTATTTAAAACTACCCCTCTTACGTTTCCTCCATTATTTTCAATTTCTTGATTAATTTGATGATGTAATTGAGTGTCAGTTAATGCTTTTTTATAAACTCTACATTCATAAATATCTCCTTTAAAATAATTGTTATTCAACTCTGTATTTCTTCCAACTTCAAAATCATGATCAGAATTCCATATTGAAGAGTTATCGATTTTACTTCCTGTTAAACTCGTACAAGTCCAAACTTTATTTCCGTTTAAAAATAAATCAAGCCCACCAGAAGCACCATTATATATTGCAGCAACATGATTCCATTTTTTTGTTTCTAAAACTGGAGCATCAACATTTGGTGTTACAATCGAATTAGCACCACTTCCATTAGTTTTTACAAATGCTTTTAATCTATTGCTAGAGTCTACAAAAAGTCTAAAATTTCGTTGCCCCATAATTTCTCCGCCTATAAAATCATCATCTAATTTTACCCATGACATCATACTCGCTTCACTTTTATCTCCTAAAAAAGCACTTCTGTTCACAAAATCATTTACTCCATCAAAATCTAATGTTTGAGGTATACAAAAACTAAAATTTCCTAAACCAGAACCATGAACATTTCCTGGTGTACATGTTAAACAATCTTGCCATAAAAAAGTAATACTCGTTATATAATTATTATCTAAAAAATTAACCCCAACTATTGCATCAGTACCACTAGTAGATCCAGCATTTGCATTAACTACACCTGTTGCATTGTTACTAGTATAAGAAGGATTTGCTGAGTTTGTGAAAGTTGGGTAAATTGTATCACCTATAGAAGTTTGTGCACTAATAGTATATTTATCACCATTGGCTCCAGTTGCATTTACGTGATTTAAATCAAATGATAAAGCAAAAATTGGTGAACTAAAGTTTATTGTACAGGTAATCCCTGAAGCTATATACCCATCCGTTTTTATATCTAAACCTTCATAAACACCTGCCGATGCAGAAGTTCCAACCTTTGGAGTTTGAACTCCTCCCCACGAACCTAAAGATCCAGTATCTCCCGTGAAAGTGACTGTAAAATCGATACCAGAAGTATCTACATCCGTATATGTATTAGTTAATGCTCCTGCTGACAACCAATTATACTCATTAGATGCTATAGGAGTTAAGGCCCAATCTAATGTGAAGTTTTCTCCACAAGTTGGTGAGGAATGCAATTGTGCATTCATACTAATGGTTATAAATAAAAATGTTCTGAATAGTTTTCCTGAAATTTGTGTAAAGTTTTTCATAAACAATGTGTATTACTTATTATTGTTTTATAATCCGTATAGGGCAGAACTATATTATATACTAAAGCTTAGGGCTTTAAACGTTTTTTTAAAAACGCAAACAATTTTCTCTGGGGCGAGTAAGTAATGAATTCTTTTGGGAAGAATTATATCAAAAATAATTTATTGTAAATCACAAAACAGCCTTAATTAGGCTACAAATAAGTGTATACTTTTGGGGAAGTAATTTTTATTTATTTTGATTGTTACGCAATCACTCGTTTTTAAGCTACTCTTTTTGGGATTGAGTATTTTTTTTTAAATAACACATTAGACATAAACATCTAACTGTAAATTAAATATAAGAACTCTTTTAATAAAAGTTACCCACGTTCTTTAACTTTTCGTTAAGTGAGTTAAAAAAACCGCTGAAACACACTCCTGTCAAAAAATTAACACCTTGAATAGTTTTTTTTATTATAAAGACCGCTATAAATCAATTTGTTAAACAAAAAAAACTCGTTTGATTTTACAAACGAGTTTTTTTACTTAAGGTTTTGGTAATATATTATATCACTAAGATGGGTTTAACATTCCCCATAATTTATCTTTCAATTCCATAATACCTTTCTGAGCTACAGAAGATATAAATATATAAGGCACTCCTAAAGTATTATCTAATTCTGACTTCATTTCTGCTTCTAACTCTTCATCCAACATATCAGACTTTGAGATTGCTACAAAACGATCCTTATCTAACATTTCAGGGTTATATACCTTCAATTCGTTCAATAATATTCCATATTGCTTAACAATATCATCTGCATCAGCTGGGATCAAGAATAACAGAGTTGAATTACGTTCAATATGACGTAAAAAATAATGCCCTAATCCTTTTCCTTCTGAAGCTCCTTCAATAATACCAGGGATATCTGCCATTACAAAAGACTGAAAATTACGATACTCAACGATTCCTAGGTTAGGTTTCAATGTAGTAAACTCGTAGTTTGCAATTTTTGGTTTTGCTGAAGTAATTACCGATAATAATGTTGATTTTCCTGCATTAGGGAAACCTACTAATCCTACATCTGCTAATAACTTCATCTCTAAAGTTACATTTTTTTCTTCTCCTTCTAAACCAGGTTGTGCGTAACGTGGAGTTTGATTTGTTGGCGTTTTAAAATGCCAATTCCCTCTACCACCTTTACCACCTTTACAAAGAATTACTTCTTCATTGTTCTGAGTGATTTCAAACAATACTTCTTCAGTTTCTGAATCCTTCACTACGGTTCCTAAAGGCACGTCTAAATAAACATCCTCTCCATCAGCACCTGTACTTCTACTTTTACTTCCGTGACCACCTTGTAAGGCTTTATGATGACGCCTGAATTTAAAGTGAATTAGTGTCCAGTAATTTTCATTACCTCTAAGAATAATGTGACCTCCTCGACCACCATCTCCTCCATCAGGACCACCTTTTTCTATATACTTCTCTCTATGTAAGTGCATAGATCCTTTACCTCCTTTACCAGAAGTTACGTGCATCTTCACATAATCTACAAAATTTCCTTCAGTCATTATATTTACTTGAAAAAGGGAATCTTATTAAAGAACTCCCTTTAGTTTAATACTCTTATTTCAAATATAATTTAAAATTATATTTATTAAGCCTTTACTTTTAATGAATCAATCACTGCACTTAAACGCGCAGTAATATCTTCAATAGTTCCAATTCCGTTCACTGAATGGAATTTTTCTTGTGCTGTATAAAAATCTATTAATGGAGAGGTTTTTTCATTATACTCTTCAAATCTATTTCTAATTTTTGCTTCATCTTGATCATCAGCTCTTCCTGAAACCTTTCCTCTTTCTAATAAACGTTCTATTAAAATTTCATCATTTGCTTCTAAAGCAACTGTACCTGAAAGCTCCATACTTTTAGATTCTAAAAAAGTATCTAAAGCTTTTGCTTGTGCTGTAGTACGGGGAAATCCATCAAAGATAAATCCATTAGCATCTGTGTTTTTTTCTACTTCAGCCTGTAGCATATCAATAGTAACCGAATCAGGAACTAATTGCCCTTCATTAATAAATGATTTAGCTAGTTTCCCTAATTCAGTATCATTTTTCATATTGTAACGGAAAACATCTCCTGTAGAAATATGTACTAAACTATATTTAGTTTTTAAAAATTCTGCTTGTGTACCTTTACCTGCTCCAGGTTTTCCGAATAAAACAATGTTAGTCATGGGTTGTGTGTTTTTTATTTGATAAATTTCAGGTAAATTTCTTCCCAATCCATTATAATCTAAGCCATAACCTACAATAAACTTGTTTGGGATTTCAATACCTATATAATCTATTTTTAAATCTTTCTTAAATGCTTCAGGTTTATAAAACAAAGTTGCTATACGCAAATCCTTCACTTCTTTGTTATCAAAAATATCATAAATAGACTCTAAAGTATTACCCGTATCTATAATATCTTCAAGAATAACAACAGTTTTTCCTGATACATTTTCATTCAATCCTATTAAATGTTTAATATCTTCTGTGGACTCAACTCCATCATATGAAGCTAGTTTTACAAAACTTACTTCACAAGGTTTTGGATATTTTTTCACAAAATCACTAACCACCATAAATGAGCCATTCAATACACCAATAAAAATTGGTATCTCATCTCCTAAATCAGCAGCCATTTTAGTTGCCATTTTATCTAAAGCCGCATCTATCTCTTTTGCAGAAATAAATGGCTTAAAATATTTGTCGTGAAGCTTGATCTTCATAATATGAATTTGAAAGATGCAAAGATACTCAATTGATTAACGATTTCTATTCTTTTGATTCGCATTTTTAGAAACGCATTAAATAATTAATGTATTTTTGTACACACAACACAATAACACAACATATAAGATGAAGACATACTTTTCTTCAAATTTTAAATTAGGAATACTTGGTGGCGGTCAATTAGGACGTATGTTACTTAGAGAAACCAATAAGTTTGACATTCAAACTTATGTGATTGATCCTTCAAAAGACGCTCCTTGTAAAGCGTATGCTAATCATTTTGAACAAGGTGATTTATTAGATTTTGATACCGTTTACAACTTTGGTAAAAACGTAGATGTACTTACTTTTGAAATTGAAAGCGTTAACATTGAAGCTTTACAAAAGCTAGAGCAAGAAGGTGTTACCGTATATCCGTCGAGTAAAACATTAAACATTATCCAAAATAAAGCAACTCAAAAATTGTTTTATACTGATAATAATATTCCTACAGCACCTTTTACAAGATTTGCTTTTACATCCGAAATAAACGATGCAATTACAAACGGAGGTATAAAACTACCTTCTGTATGGAAAGCAGCTCAATTTGGGTATGATGGAAATGGTGTGAAAGTAATACGAAAAATTGAAGATTTGGTTGGTTTACCAAATGTAGAATGTATTACTGAAGAAATGGTTCCATTTAAAAATGAACTAGCAGTAATTGTTACAAGGAACCCATCTGGAGAAATAAGAAGTTATCCTGTAGTAGAAATGGAATTTCACCCAGAAGCAAATCAAGTAGAATATGTTATTTGTCCTGCAAGAATTTCTGACGAAGTAGCGCAAAAGGCAATTGATATTGCTTTGAAAGTTTCTGAAAAAATAAATCATGTTGGCCTATTAGCCGTTGAATTATTTCAAACTCAAGAAGATGAAATATTAGTAAACGAAGTTGCGCCAAGACCTCACAATTCTGGACATCAAACAATTGAAGCATCATATACCTCACAGTTTGAGCAACACATTCGAGCTATTTTAGACTTACCATTAGGAAATCCCGATAGTAAAACGGGAGGGATTATGGTAAACTTAGTAGGAGCTGAAGGTTATTCAGGAGATGTAGTATACGAAAACATGAATACTATTTTAGGAATGGATGGTGTTACACCACATATTTACGGAAAGAAACAAACTAGACCATTCAGAAAAATGGGACACGTTACTATTGTTAACGAAGATATTTCCGTTGCAAGAGAAATTGCACAAAAAGTAAAAGAAACAATTAAAGTTATTAGTAACTAAATACAACGCAGCACATGCCACAAGTAGGAATTATAATGGGAAGCACAAGTGATCTTCCTATCATGCAACAAGCAATAGATATTTTAGCTGGTTTTGACATTGAAGTAGAAGTAGATATTGTTTCTGCTCATAGAACTCCAGAAAAATTATTTGACTATAGTAAAAACGCACACATAAGAGGAATTAAAGTAATTATAGCAGGTGCCGGTGGAGCTGCACATTTACCAGGTATGGTAGCATCATTATCTCCATTGCCTGTGATTGGCGTTCCTGTAAAATCAAGAAATTCTATTGACGGATGGGATTCTGTACTATCAATATTACAAATGCCTGGAGGTGTTCCTGTAGCAACTGTTGCTTTAGATGGAGCTTTGAATGCAGGTATTTTAGCAGCTCAAATTATTGGAGCTTCTGACAAATGTGTTCTTGATAAGGTTCTCATTTACAAAGAAGGACTGAAACAGAAAGTACTAAAAGGTGCAGAAGAAGTAAAAAAAAATAGCCTATAAAGGCTATTTTTGATAATAGAGAGTATTAATAATTGTTTTTTTGGGGTAAAAAACGACAACCATTACTCAAATTTAATATTATACTAGCTTTAACAACAGAAAAAAAGACAACTACAGAACAAGTATAGATGAATAACTCTTTACTATCGACGAGTAGTAATATTACATTAATAAATTTAGACAAAAAAAATAGCCCATGTAGGCTATTTTTTTTTATACTTTTGTTTGGGTTGATTCTTAGTTTTGGGATAAAAACCTAAATTCGATATTTTTTGAGATAAAAACCTTCTTTCGACTTACTAATGTAAAATTCGTTATAATACTCATTAAAATATTGGCAATCAACCAGATAAGTTAACATTGTCGATAAAGTGTATTTTTTTATCGATAAAAAACAATATTAAATCATTTAACATACTGAATATGAACTTGTTATTAGATAAATTTGACATCACACCGTTTTCGAAAATTAAAAACGAAGACTTTCTACCTGCGTTCAAGAATGCAATTGAATTAGCAAAAGAAGAGATAAATACAATCGTTGAAAATAATGAAACACCTACATTTAAAAATACTATTGAAGCATTAGATTATTCTGGTGAGCAATTAGATCGTGTTTCAAGTGTGTTTTTTAATTTAAACTCAGCTGAAACAAGTGATGAAATCCAAAAAATAGCGCAAGAGGTTTCGCCAATGCTTTCAGAATTTAGTAACGATGTTGCTTTAAATACTGAACTATTTAAAAGGGTAAGCATTGTGTTTAATCAAAAACACTCAAATTTAACAGCAGAGCAACAAACTTTATTAGACAAAAAATATAAAGGTTTTTCCAGAAACGGAGCTAATCTTCCTGAAGATAAAAAAGTAATCCTTAGAGGTATTGATAAAGAGTTAGCAACACTAAAATTAACTTTTGGCGAAAACATACTAGCAGAAACAAATGCTTATGAATTACACTTAACTAATTCTGATGATGTAAAAGGCCTACCAGAAGGAGCGTTAGAGGCTGCTGTACAGATAGCTCAACAAAAAGATAAAAAAGGATGGGTGTTTACTTTAGATTACCCGAGTTATATTCCTTTTATGAAGTATGCCGATTCTCGTGAGTTGCGTAAAAAAATGGCTTTAGCATTTGGAGCTAGAGGCTTTCAAAAAAATGACTTTAACAACGAAGAGATTGTCTTAAGAATAGTAAACTTACGTTTTCAACGTGCTCAGTTATTAGGTTATGATACCCATGCACATTTTGTTTTAGAAGAACGTATGTCAGGTTCGCCTGAGAAAGTAACTTCTTTTTTAAATGATTTGTTAGAGAAAGCAAAACCAGTAGCAATAAAAGAATTTGCAGAGTTAGAAAATTTCGCAAAGGAATTAGATAATATTGGTCATTTAGAAAAATGGGATAGCGCTTATTATTCTGAAAAATTAAAGAACAAGTTATTCAACTTAGATGATGAAAAACTAAAACCATATTTTAAACTAGAGAATGTAATTGAAGGTGTATTTACAGTAGCCAAAAAATTATTCGGGCTAAACTTCAAGCAAGTTTCTACTATTGACACTTATCATGAAGATGTCAAAACATATGAAGTAACTGACAACAACAATAACGCTATTGCAGTTTTTTATGCAGATTTCCATCCTCGTAAAGGAAAACGAAATGGTGCTTGGATGACTTCTTTTAAAGGACAAAAAATTAAAAATGGTATAAATGACAGACCGCATATATCTAATGTATGTAACTTCACAAAACCAACAGATACGAAGCCTTCATTATTAACTTTTAATGAAGTAACTACGTTATTTCATGAGTTTGGTCACGGTTTACACGGAATGTTAGCAAATACAACTTATCCAAGTTTATCAGGAACAAGTGTATATTGGGATTTCGTAGAATTGCCAAGTCAAATTTTAGAAAACTGGTGTTTTGAAAAAGAATGTCTGGATTTATTTGCAACCCATTATGAAACTGGAGAAATTATTCCAATGGAGTTTGTAGAAAAAATAAAAGCTTCTGCAAATTTCCAGGAAGGAATGGCTACTATGCGCCAAATAAGTTTTGGCTTATTAGACATGTCATGGCACGGAGCTAATCCAACTAACATTACAGATGTAAAATCACAAGAAAAAAATGCTTTTAGTGATACTTCATTATTTCCTGATGTATCAGAAAACTGTATGAGTGTTGCATTTTCACATATTTTTCAAGGAGGATATTCTTCTGGGTATTATAGTTACAAATGGGCAGAAGTATTAGATGCTGATGCTTTTGAAGCTTTTAAAGAAAACGGAATATTCAATTCTGAAACTGGAAAAGCATTTGCTGAACATATACTAAGTAAAGGAGGTACAGAACATCCTATGACTTTATACAAACGATTTAGAGGAGCGGAACCTAAACCCGAAGCGCTCTTAAAGCGAGCTGGTTTATTAAATTAATAACACCTAAGTCCTTTCAAATGAAAGGGCTTTTTTTTGGACTCTTCCTAATTCCGAATTAAACTTTCAATAATTACTGAAAGTTTAATAATTATATATATATCTTTGTACTAATATTATAATACACTTATGGAATACCAAGCAGCAAAAGACAAATTTATAAACACCTGGGGAAGCCTTGGGACACTTTGGGGAATAAATAAAGCTATGGCTCAAATTCATGCTTTACTATTTATTTCTCCTGAACCTTTATCCATGGAAGATGTAATGGAAGAGTTACATATTTCAAGGGGAAACACAAGTATGAATTTACGTCAGCTTATTGAATGGGGTATCGTTTATAAAACCTCAATTGCAGGAGAACGAAAAGAATACTTTTCTTCTGAGAAAGATGTTCAAGAACTTGGGCGAATCATTGCAAAAGAACGCAGTAGACGTGAAATACGACCAACATTAAAAATACTAAAAGAAGTATGTAGTATAAAGGATGATGGTACTGCTAATACACAAGAACTGATTAAGAAAACAAAAGAGCTATATGAGTTAGCAGATACGGCTGATACTATGATGAATAAAATTGTAAATCAAGAACAAAATTGGTTAACTAAAACATTGGTTAAACTTATAAAATGACACACTGTGTCAATCTTCAGTATAGCTTCGAATTAAACCATAAAGGACGTAAAACTCCTTTTATTTTTCAATACATCTTTCACAAATTACTGAAAGTTTTAAAAGATCAGAACATGAGTACATTAAATAACCATTCATTAATATACGATACAGATTGTCCACTTTGTGTAGGATATACAAATGCTTTCACAAAATATAATTTACTTGATGAAAAAGGAAAAAAACCGTTTTCAAAACTGACTGAAAAAGACAAGGAAATTATTGATATACATAAAGCTTCAAATGAAATAGCTTTAATAAATACAAAAACAAACGAAGTAATATATGGCATAGATTCATTATTAACTATTTTAGGAAACTCATTTCCTATTATATCAATAATAGGAAATTTAAAACCTATAAATTATATTTTACAAAAATGTTATAAGTTCATTTCTTACAATAGAAAAGTAATTATTACTGTAAAACAAACAAAACATTCATGCACACCTGACTTTAGTATTAAATATAGATGGACATATATTATATTTTGCTCATTAATTTCGTCATTGATCCTTAATCAATATTCAAATTTACTTACAAGTTTTATAACAGAAAGTTCATTTATTAGAGAATTAATAATGTGTTCAGGGCAAATTCTCTTTCAAGGAATTGTTATGTATTCACTAGTTAAAAAAGGGTATCTAAATTACTTAGGGAATATGATTTCAATATCTTTTTTGGGATCATTAGCTTTAATTCCAATCCTAATCATAAATCATTTTTTTCAAATATCCGAATTACACAATATTGTCTATTTTGGTTTTGTTGTTTGTTTAATGATTCTAGAACACAGACGAAGAGTATCATTTTTAACCCTCCCTATATATCTAACCTTTACATGGATATTATATCGAGTATTATGGATTCCAATTTTATTAATACATTAAATCATTATGAAAAAGAAAATAATCATAGCAGCAGGAACTGGGTTTTTAGGTAAAGTATTAGAAAATCATTTAACTAAAAATGGATACGCAGTTACTATTCTATCAAGAAGTCCTGAAAAAGCCAATCATGTATTATGGAATGCTAAGGAATTAGGTACTTGGCGAAATGAATTTGAAGATGCATATGCCGTTATAAACCTTACAGGAAAATCAGTTGACTGCCGATACAACCAGGAAAATAAAGATGTAATTTATTCATCAAGAATTGATTCTACCAACGTCATTGGGGAAGCTATACAACTATGTAAACAAGCTCCGAAAGTTTGGATAAATTCATCTACTGCAACAATATATCAATACTCATTAAAAAAAGAAATGTCTGAAGAAGATGGAGATATTGGAGATGATTTTTCTATGAATATTGCAAAATCATGGGAAAAGGCATTTTACAATCATAATCTTCCTAACACAAGACAAATAGCAATTAGAACATCTATTGTTCTTGGTAAAAATGGTGGAGCTTTAATCCCATTAAAAAGCATTACTAAGTTAGGTTTAGGAGGAAAACAAGGAAGTGGAAATCAAAAGGTAAGTTTTATTCACGAGCATGATTTTGCTAGAGCAATAGCCTTTTTATTAGAGAATGAAATGATTAATGGCAATGTGAATGTTACAGCTCCTAATCCAAGTAACAACAAAACATTAATGAGTATTATCCGAAAGGAGTTAAAAATACCCTTTGGTATACCTCAACCAAAATGGATGCTAGAAATTGGCACATTCTTTTTGAGAACTGAAACTGAATTAGTTTTAAAAAGTAGAAATGTAATCCCCAAACGGTTACTTAATAATGGTTTCAAATTTAAATACGAGACCATTAATGAAACACTGAATAACTTAATTTCAAATAACTACCAAAAATGACAACAATCAATCTCAGTATACAAATAAAAGCTCCTATAAAAACTGTATTTGATTTATCACGAAATATCGATGTACACATGCAAAGCATGGGTTACACCCAAGAAAAGGCCATTGCAGGAGTAACTTCTGGTTTAATAAATAATAATGAAACAGTTACATGGGAAGGTAAACATTTCGGATTACGCATACAACATCAAAGCATCATCACGACCATGGATTCTCCTACTTACTTTGTTGATGAAATGAAAAAAGGGCATTTTAAATGGTTAAAACACGAGCATATTTTTAAACATGAAAACGGGGTTACGAATATGATTGACAAATTTTGTTATCAAACTCCTTATGGTATTTTTGGAAACTTCTTTGATTGGCTGTTACTTAAGAAACATCTTACCATCGTTCTTGAAAAAAGAAGTAGAAAAATAAAGCAGCTTGCAGAATTATAAAATTGATTCTTATGTCCTATTTTCATAAAAGTTTAATTTAGACTTATTAAGAGACATAAGAGTTCGGAATCTGTTATAAAAATAAAAAATAAATTTGAGAATTTTTTCCGTACATTTGATTCAATTAAAAGCCAATAATGCCGAAACATCAATTAGACCCAAATAAGTGGATTGACAGTTATGCTGATTATCTTTTTAATTACACCATCACACGTGTAAGCAATAGAGATATTGCTGAAGATTTAGTTCAGGAAACTTTTTTTTCAGGATTAAAATCTGCAGTAAACTTTAAAGGAGAAGCCTCTGAAAGAACTTGGTTAGTTTCTATTTTAAAACGTAAAATAATTGATCATTATCGTAAGATAAATTCAAACAAAGGAAAAGCTGAAGTTCGTATCAACTATAATGAAGGAGAGTCTGAAGGAGATTGGCTTGAAGAACGTGTGGCAGATCCTTTTGATAAAAATGCAGAAAGCACTCTTGAAAATGAAGAGTTAGGATTGGCTATTCACAATTGCCTAGAAAAATTACCACAAAGACAAGCTGAAATATTTAAAATGAAAACTATTCAAAACTTTGATACTGAAGCTATTTGTAATGAGTTTCATATTTCTGCGTCTAATCTTTGGGTTATCATCCATAGAGCAAGGACAGCTTTAGCTGGTTGTTTAGATGATACCTGGTTTAAATAGCAAAATTAAAACGCATTTACTATGAGAAAATTAACAAATCAAACACATTGGTGGGAATGAATATGGAAGCAGGAAAAAATACATTTTTTATAAATTGCGAAGAAGCTAAGCATATTTGTGATAAAGCACAATACAATGAATCAACTTGGTGGGAACTTTTTCGCTTAAATATTAGACTCCTTTATTGTAAAGTAACTAAAGCTTACTCAAAGAGAAATCAAAAATTATCAAAATTAGTAACTGATAAAAAAGTTGATTGCATGGAAGTTAAATCAAAAGCTAAATTAAAAACTAAATTTGAGCAGGAACTAAAAAACCATCAATAAAACAACCCATAAAATTGGTATTCCTTCAACAAAAAAACTTGAATAATATCTAGATTGTCTTTCATTTGATAGTGTCAGCAACAAAATAGTTGTTAGAAATATTAAAGGCATTACTAGTAAATTAATTGCTAATAATTCCTCTTTAAAAAATTCTAAAAAGAAAAATACCAGTAACAATAGCAAACCATAAAGCTTCGTGTTTTTTACCCCAATTTTCTGAGGAAGTGTTCCTAACCATTTATCGTCAATTGATAAATCTCTGATCTCAAAAGGGAGGATTAACACTACTACAAATATAAACCTCTGAAATATTATTATCCAACCATCTGTTGAAAATTCTATTTCACTTTCTATTATTGGTAATAACACACTTACAAAAGCCCAAACAAAAGCAACAACATAAATTTTAATCCCTGAAATGTTTCTTAGTGTTTTATATCCTAATGAAACCGCGTAACAAAAAGTGAGCAACACTGGTATTATCAGCGACAAAATCGTCTCGCTTTTTAATTTAAAAAGAAAAAATAAACTCATTACAAAACTGACACAACTAATAATAAAAGTCGTTTTTTCTTTAGATTTTAATTTCTGAAATTCCTCTACAAAATAGTTGTAATCAAAAGCTAATTTTTTTAATTGCAAGCCTTTCAATTTTTCTTTTTCAAAATGTTTTATAAAATTATATCCGAAAATCGTTCCAAAAAAAACAAATAATAACAAATCATTATGCATTTGGAGTTCTAAATTACGGTATGTTACACCAACCAATGAAGCAACAGAAATGGCTACCCAAATACTGGAACTAACACAAAAATCTACTATTTTATTTAATCTTTTCACAGTGTAAAAATAAACTTATATTTTGTCTGACACATACAAAAACTAGCATTCTAACTTAAACTGTTAACAACCATTACTTTTAGTTAATATTTACTTATTATGGGTTAAAATAATTTCAGAATAATCCGTACTTTTGCAAACATTAAAAACACAACACTTATAACCTCAACGAGAATGAAAACAGATTCATTTCAATTAAGACATATTGGCCTAAGTTCTGAAGGTCGTGCTACTATTTTAAAAGCTATTGGTTTAGATAGTTTAGATCAGTTAATTTATGAGACTATCCCAGATGATATTCGATTAAAAAATGATTTAGATTTACCTGCTGCTTTGAGTGAATATGAATACTTAAATCATATTCAACAGTTATCTACTAAAAACAGTGTTTTTAAAACCTATATTGGTTTAGGCTATAATGAAGCTATTGTCCCTAGTGTTATACAACGTAACATTTTAGAAAACCCGGGTTGGTACACAGCTTACACTCCATATCAAGCAGAGATTGCTCAAGGAAGATTAGAAGCGTTACTGAATTACCAAACTATGGTAGTTGATTTAACTGGTATGGAATTAGCAAATGCTTCTTTATTAGATGAAGGAACTGCTGCTGCTGAAGCTATGGCTTTATTATTTGATGTTCGTGAAAGAGCTCAGAAAAAAACAAATGTTTCTAAGTTTTTTGTCTCAGAAGAAATACTACCTCAAACTTTATCAGTTTTACAAACGAGAGCTACTCCTATAGGAATTGAATTAGTTATCGGAAATCATGAAAATTTTGACTTTTCTGAAGAATTCTTTGGTGCTATTTTACAATACCCTGGTAAACACGGACAAGTTAACGACTATAAAGGATTTGTAGAAAATGCAAATGCTAATAATATAAAAGTAGCAGTTGCTGCTGATATTTTATCATTAGTAAAATTACAAGCTCCTGGAGAATTTGGAGCTGATGTTGTAGTTGGTACAACACAACGTTTTGGAATTCCATTAGGTTATGGAGGTCCTCATGCTGGGTATTTTGCTACTAAAGATAAATACAAAAGAAGTATACCAGGAAGAATCATCGGAGTTACTCAAGATAAAGATGGTGGGCGTGCTTTACGTATGGCATTACAAACTCGTGAGCAACACATTAAACGTGAAAAAGCTACTTCTAACATTTGTACTGCACAAGTATTATTAGCAGTTATGGCTGGTATGTATGCTGTATTCCATGGAAAAGAAGGATTGCAATATATTGCTAACAAAGTACACCAATCGGCTACTACTTTAGCAAATGCTTTAACTGACTTAGGAATTGAGCAAACAAATACTTCTTTCTTTGATACAATTACAGTAAAAGCTCCTTCTGATAAAATCAGACCAATTGCTGAAGCTGCTCAAATTAATTTTAATTATATTGATACAGATACGCTTTCTATTTCATTAAATGAAACGGTAAGTATAGCAGACATTAATGCAATAATTACGGTATTTACTACTGCTTTAAATCTCAACGCTACAACTGTTACTGAATTTTCAGGAACTGATAGTATTGAAAACAACTTATTAAGAAACACTTCATTTTTAGATAATGAAGTATTCAATACACATCATTCTGAAACAGAAATGATGCGTTATATCAAGAAATTAGAACGTAAGGATTTATCTTTAAATCATTCTATGATTTCTTTAGGATCTTGTACTATGAAGCTAAATGCTGCTTCAGAAATGCTACCTTTAAGTAATCCAAACTGGGGGAATATTCACCCTTTTGTTCCTTTAGAACAAGCACAAGGATACCAAGAAGTTTTAAAGAATTTAGAACATCAATTAAATGTAATTACTGGTTTCGCAGGAACTTCTTTACAACCAAATTCTGGAGCTCAAGGAGAGTTAGCTGGTTTGATGGTTATTAGAGCGTACCATGAATCTAGAAATGATCACAACAGAAACATTTGTTTAATTCCTTCTTCTGCACATGGTACTAACCCAGCTTCTGCAGTTATGGCAGGAATGAAAGTTGTAGTTACTAAAACAGATGAAAAAGGAAATATTGATGTAGCTGATTTACGTGAAAAAGCAATTTTACATGCTGATAATTTATCTGCTTTAATGGTAACTTATCCATCTACACATGGTGTATTTGAAAAAGCTATTTGTGAGATTACAAAAATAATTCATGATAATGGCGGACAAGTATATATGGATGGTGCCAACATGAATGCGCAAGTAGGATTAACAAATCCTGCTACTATTGGTGCAGATGTATGTCACTTAAACTTACACAAAACATTCGCTATACCACATGGTGGTGGTGGTCCAGGAGTTGGACCAATTTGTGTAGCTCCACAATTAGTTCCTTTCTTACCTACAAATCCTATAATTACTACTGGAGGTGATCAAGCTATTACGGCTATTTCTGCAGCTCCTTGGGGTTCTGCTTTAGCGTGTTTGATTTCTTACGGATATATTACAATGTTAGGACCTGATGGTTTGAAAAACTCAACAATGAACGCTATCTTAAATGCTAACTACATTAAAGAACGTTTAAGTGGTCATTACGACACACTATATACAGGTGAAATGGGACGTGCTGCACACGAAATGATTATTGATTGTAGATCATACAAACAATACGGAATTGAAGCGGGAGATATTGCAAAACGTTTAATGGATTATGGTTTCCATGCTCCAACGGTTTCTTTCCCTGTTGCAGGAACTATTATGATTGAACCTACTGAATCGGAAAATTTAGCAGAGATAGATCGTTTTTGTGATGCTTTAATTTCTATTAGAAAAGAAATTGCAGAAGCAACTACAGACAATCCTAACAATCCTTTAAGAAACGCACCTCATACTCAAGAAATGTTAACTGCTGATGAGTGGGATTTACCTTACTCAAGAAAGCAAGCTGCATTTCCGTTAGATTATATCGCAGAAAATAAATTCTGGCCTACTGTACGTAGAGTAGACGATGCATACGGTGACAGAAACTTAATTTGTAGCTGTATTGGTATTGAAGCATATGAAGAAGCACAATAGCACTTTATAAAAATTTAAAGACCTCACAATTTTTAGCAATTGTGAGGTCTTTTTTATTCATTCTTCATTATTTAACTGTGTTTTTTTGAGCATATCATAAAAATGAAGCTTTTCTACTATGAAACAAGGTATTAGTACAATAATATTAATTAAATTAGCTCTCTTATAGACGACCCATAATACGTTTTCCTATGAATATCAAAATAACCGGAACTGGTTCTTATGTACCTAACATCATTAAAAAGAATGAAGATTTCTTACAATCTGTTTTTTTAAATGAAGATGGCTCTGCTTTTAAACAAAATAATGACATCATTATTAAAAAGTTCAAGGCTATTACTGGTATTGAAGAAAGACGTTATGCGGAAACCAATCAGGTTACTTCTGACTTAGGTTTCATAGCCGCTCAAAAAGCTATTGAAGATGCTAATATTAATCCTGAAGAGTTAGATTATATTATCGTTGCCAGTAATTATGGAGATGTAAAACACGGGAATACCCAATGTGATACTGTACCAAGTATGGCCTCAAGAATCAAACATAAATTACGTATTCAAAACCCAAGTTGTGTTGCTTATGATTTATTGTTTGGATGTCCAGGATGGGTGCAAGCTATGATTCATGCACATGCATTTATGAAGTCTGGAATTGCCAAAAAATGTTTGGTCATCGGAGCTGAAACACTTTCAAGAGTTGTTGATCCTTCAGATAGAGATTCAATGATTTATTCTGATGGTGCTGGGGCAACTATATTAGAGATATCAGATAACGAAAGAGGTATACTCTCTCATGAATCTGCAACTCATACTTTTACTGAATCAGAATATATTTTCTTTGGAGAAACGTACGATGACGAAAGTGACTCTGATACACGTTATATTAAAATGCTAGGACGTAAAATTTATGAATTTGCATTAAACAATGTGCCATTAGCAATGAAATCATGCTTAGACAAAAGTGGTACTGATATTAAAGATTTGAAAAAAATATTCATCCATCAAGCAAATGAAAAAATGGATGAAGCAATTCTTGAACGCTTCTACAAATTATTCAATACAGACGTACCTGATAACATTATGCCTATGAGCATAAATGAACTAGGTAATAGCTCTGTAGCAACAGTTCCTACTTTGTTTGATCTCGTTATAAAAGAAAACTACAAAAAGCACAACTTAGAAAAAGGTGACATAGTTATGTTTGCTAGTGTTGGTGCGGGTATGAATATAAATGCAATTACTTATCAGTATTAATTAATAGGTAATTCATTAATCCAAACTCTCATAATTCTTAATGATTTATGAGAGTTTTTTTATACACCACATTTTGTAACAAATAATATCTTTTCTTTGTATCATATTTTATAACACACAACCAATGAACATTGCAATTTTAGGAGGAGGAAACTTAGGGAAATCTATAGCTCAAGGCTTATTAGAAAACAACTATGCTCCAGCAAATATTACTATTACCCGTAATAGAATTGAATTATTAAATAATTTAAAAGAAAAGGGAGTACACGTTAGCAATAACAATATTGAAGCTACACAAAATGCTCAAGTAGTTATCATTGCTGTAAAACCCTATAAAATTGCAGAAATACTACAAGAAATAGATTCGGTTATCACATCAGACAAAATTCTTGTTTCAGTAGTGAGTGATTTTTCAATTGCACAAATTGAAGAAAACTTGAGCAACACACCCTCAATAGTTCGAGCAATGCCGAATACAGCGTCTTCTGTAAATGAATCAATGACATGTTTAGCTTCCAATAATGCCTCTGTAGAAGATTTAAAGTCTGTCACTACCATATTCAACTCTTTAGGCGAAACTGTTGAAATTAACGAAACTTTAATGGATGCAGCTACTGTTTTAGGTGCTTGTGGGATTGCTTATGTATTGCGATTTATTCGAGGTATGATTCAAGGTGGTATTGAAATAGGTTTTGATGCGCAAACAGCTACAAAAATAGCTACTCAAACAGTAAAAGGTGCTAGTGAATTATTATTGCAAAAAGGAAATCATCCAGAAGCAGAAATAGACAAAGTAACTACTCCAAAAGGTTGCACTATTGCAGGTTTAAATGAAATGGAACATCAAGGGTTTAGTTCTGCTTTAATCAAGGGAATTAAAACTTCTTTCGATAGTATAACTAAATAACTTCTTAAATACTGAAAGATTACTGACGAAAGCTCTATTAAATGGAACGCTTATAAAATTACAGATAAACATCATGAAACCATTCAATTAAAAGATGGGGTTTTGAAATTTGAAAACGATATCCTAATTGGAGGTGAGTTTATTGTTGACATGACTAGTTTAACAGTAGATGACCTGAAAGGAATGAAAAAAAAGTTCCTTACCAAACACCTAAAAAGTGATGATTTTTTTGATGTAAAAAAACATGCTACTTCTAGTTTGATATTCACTGAGGTTATAAAAGCTAAAAATTCATATGCTATAACTGCAGATTTAACAATTAAAGGAATTACCAAACCCGTATCTATTTACATGGGTATTGTAGATAATAAAGCTACAACAAAACTAAAAATTAACCGAACTCACTATAACATTAAATATAGGTCTACTAGTTTTTTTGATAACTTAAAAAACAAAGCTATTAATGATGAATTTGATTTAGACGTTACGTTAACTTTTTAGTTGTTTATATTCCAAAACCTAATCCAAATGAAATTCTCGTATCTTCATTTGAACTAAAAACTCCTAAGTTTGCTGTAGCCATTTCTGCTACTTTCAACCATAAACCACCACCATATGAATTGTGCCACTTTTTAGAATTTTCATCTCTTAACCATACTCTACCTAAATCAAAGCCAGTATAAAACCCAAGATTCATTGGTGCTAAACCTGACTTTAACTTCCTTAAGTTATAACGTACATCCATTGAATTATAGAATGATGTATTTCCTCTAAAACGCTGAAATCGGTATCCTCTCAATCCATCATCAGCCCCAAGGGAAGCTCCTTGATAAAACTCGACGTTATCGCTAAACATAAAATGCGCTTTCGTTTTATTTGCCAAAACTAAACGGTCATTTTTTGTTAGTTTATGTATAAAACTAAATGATGGCACTGCATAACCAAAACTCTGCTTGGTATCTTCTGCATTCAGCTTCCAACTCACATTTAATTGAAAATCCATTCCTAAAGTTGGGTATGCTGAATCATTATAGTTTTTAAATCGATAATTAACTTCTGAACCAATGAAGTTTTTTCTGTCAAATAAATTAGATCCTGTTGCTACAAAACCAATAAATCTGTCTGGTGTATTCTCAACTCTATTACTCTCAAAAGTAGCTAACCAGTTTAATTTACTTCCTTGATTACCACGCTTAACAATTCCTACATTTGTTTTAAACTGTGCTAATTTCACTCTATTAAAAGCTAAATTATCATCATCTTCTTGATTTTCTGTTTCATTCCCTAATCCAAAAAAATTGGTTGCATAGTTAGGACTTGTGTAATGAACTTCAAACTGAATATTCATCTTATTAAAGATGTTTCCATACTCGCCTATGTAACCTAAGTCAAAGCCATTATTCCCTATAAAGTAATTCGCTTTTATATTGTGCTTGTGTGAAAAAGGGGCTTGTCGTAAGTTTTTAAATGTCATCGTTTTATTAACACCTACAAACACTCCATCATCTTTATTGATTCCAAAAACTGGTAATAACTGATTTACTACTTCTTTTCGTTTATAATAATCATATGTATTAGTTTTATAATCATCTAATAACCTAACCCTTGCTTTTTGAGCTTTTGACACATCATTCTTTTTACTCTTAAAATCATAAATAGTAATCCCTTTTCCATTATCTACAATAAAGGTGTCATTGTTTTGTCCGCCAATTATTTTCACTTTAATATACGAATCACTTTCACCCTTTACCTCAACCACATCTTCTCCATCTAAAGCATATAGCCAAATTTCCTTGGTTTCTCTTTTATCATAAACTCTTTCAAAGTTTAATTTATCTTTATAATAAAACTGAATTTTGGTTTTTCCTTGATCTTGTCGCGAAACAATAATTTTATCATCTTTATCACTCGCAGTAAGAATAACTGATTTTGCTAAAATTTTATAATATGCCGCAGCAATTGTTTCAACCTCATTCCTTCTATACTTCAATACGCTTTTAGCATTAGCAATTTTTTCATTTTGTACTTCCAAAGGAAACTGACTAAATGCCTTTTCTATAATTTCATCTGATAAATTGTCCTTAATAAACTTGGCTTCCGTTAACCAATCTTCAATGGTTAACATCTTTAACAATTTCATGTCTACTGGTCTCCCATTAGTATTATGCCATTTTAAATCTCTAATTTCATGCGTATATGTTTGCATTTTCCTCAAACTTGGCAACAATTGTGTTACTACTCTTAATAAGGCTCCATCATAATTTGCAAACACTTGATCTCGATCTCTTGGAATAGGTTTATACAAATGTTCTTTTTCTCCTTCAAATTTACTCCAACGCCATTGATCCTGATGTCTATCCCAATCACCTAAAATCATGTCAAATAAACGAGCTCTTACAAATGCTTTTTCATCTATTTGATGCTTTGGATTTTTATGTAATTTCTCAAACAAATCTAAGGAACTAATAATATCATCCGAATTTCCAAAATGTTCTTGGGAATTTTGAGTTTCTCCAACATGCTCTTCTATCATATACAATGCATCACCGTAATCTTCATTATACACTCCTAGTCCATTTTGTTTAGGCACATAAAACAATTTAGGCTTGGTATGAAAAACATTTATTGCTTCAGAAAGTGTTGGCAGAATAAACGATGCATATGGATGTGTTGTGGTATATACATCTTCAATAAATGACTCTAAAAAAGTTCCTTTTAAATCTTCTTTGATATATTTTTGTTGATACGCATTAATTTGTAAAAACTGAACTGCATTTTTCTTTAAAGCACGCATTACCCATTGCTTACCTTTCTTATCCTTTAAGCGTAATGACACTGATTGATTCCCTCCTCCTCTTTTAATTGGCTTCAAACCACCATATAAGGTTTCTAAATTTGCAATTGGCGCTGTAACTTCTGTTCCATAAGCGGCTCTATAATGCTCACCCCATAAACGTTTGTAGAATTCACTCTTTTGTGTAGCCAAAGGCTCATAAATTGTAGCTTTCTTTTCTCCTGCTTCTATTTTAGAATACTTTGACTTTTCAACTTCTTTATACGCTTCAAAAACTTCTTTAGTGAATACTATTTTATCATCAATATCATTTGCTTGAATAAATTTTACTTGAGTAGTTCCGTCTTTATACACATCTAAAACCGCATAACCCAAGGTTGCGAATGCGAAATTACTTTCGTTAGATCTCTTAACTCCTGAAGCTTTACTCCCTGAGCCAGAAACTATCTGTTTCAAGTTGTTTTTTTCAATATATTGTAAATTATGTTCGTGTCCAGAAGCAAAAATTACTCTATCAGATTCTTGCGCCATTGTAGTTAATCTATTGACCAAAAATCTGTAATTTTTATTTTGTAAATCTTGAGGAGAAATTCCACCAGTTTTTCTAATGAAGTTACCCAAAGTACCTAAAACTGGCAATGGAAAACGATTGTTAGGAGATATGTGTTGTTTGGCTGAAAAATTACCTCCATGAGCACCATCCGTAAATAGCGGATGATGTAAAGCGACAATAGTTGTTTTATTCCTATTCTTTTTAATTAACGATTCAAATTCCAAAAAGAAATCTTTACGTGTTTTTATATCACAATCGTCATTCATAGTTGGATTATCATCCCAATTTTCCAAATACCATTGCGTATCTAAAATAATTAAAGTAACCTCAGCTGATATTTTTAACTTAGTAATTGGGCAACCACTTTCTGGCAAGAAACTTCCTTTACCTAAAGCTTTTTCAACAAGATTCTCTTGTCTTTTTAACCCTTTAATTCCATCAGTATAATAGTCATGATTCCCTGGAATAAATATTCTATTTCCTTCAAATTTTTTAACAACATCTATTTGAGTTTGTAATCTATGCGATGCTAATTCATAACCTTCATCACTTTTCTTGGGCAATCCATGCTGATAGATATTATCTCCTAAAAATAAAACTGTTGTATTTTCACCTTCATCCTTCAATCGCTTTGAAAGAGATTCTAATGGAAAAGTACTCTCATTCAAATCCGCATTTCCTGCGTCACCAATAAAATAAAATCGATGAGACAATTCACTATAAATTCCTGATAATGATTGATCTATTTTTTCATCTACTTGCTCTTGATATGTAGCACAAGAAACTAATAGAATAGTCAGTAGTATCGCTAGTTTTTTCATCAATTTAGTTTTTTATTCTATACAAATATCCACCACTATTTTTAGTAGCTTCATCGGTTATGTACATATCAACTCCTTTAAAACAAACCGCTTCCTTTTGCGAATTATGATATAAGTTGATTTCAGAAACTGTTCCATTAAAAAAATCATCTTCTTTAAAATTAGTAAATAAAAATAACTTATCATGTGTTAGTAAAACCAATTCTTTATTGTCATTTGAAACAGCTGCACTAGTTATCAAGCACGTTTTAGAATCAATACATGTTATAAACTCACTAATTAATTGAGCGGTATGATCCCCAATATCAGCAGGAATTTTGTATAGTTTTGTTGTTCCGTTAAAGTGAGAGCTTCTGTTTTTTGTAAATAAATAAAAATACCCTTCCATAAATACAAAAGCCTCTACATCAAAATTCCTATCTCTTTTTTTTGGCGGAAACTTCTCTTGATCTTCAAAGTGAAAAGTTGTTTTCTCTGCAATTACTTCTCCATTATTAATTGATGAAATTGACACCGTGTATATTGCTAAATCTCTTCTTTTATTACCGTTGTTTCCAAAATCCCCAATAAATAATTTATCCTGACCATCGGTAGCTAAATCTTCCCAATCTTTATTTTTAGCATTCTTAACCGTAATTACTTGTTGTATTTTTCCATATTCAGATACTTCAAATAACTCATTAGAATTCCCAGAATCATTTATCATCCAGAAATTATCAGAACTATTCAAATTTTCAACCCCAGAAGATTCTTTCAAACTGTTTGGCAAATCCCCTGTTATTTCTAACATTTTAAATTCTTGAGAAACACATGATATCAAAACAAAAAAACTTAATAATAAACTATATTTTTTCACAGGTATATTTTATTTCAATCAAAAATAACAATCATTTTATTAAGGCAACATTTTACTCTAACTAATGCATACCCATAGACTAAATAAGATACTATAAAACTGCTTTAATGAAGGCTGTTTTTGATAATTTTTTAAATAAAATTATTTTCAAGTATTACATTCTGTCGATTTATATAACTATTTCTTACAACCAACTATTTATCAAAAATATAATCATCTTCGAAATTTATGGTGTTTTTATACGACAGATATCTAACTAATTTAGTCTTTTTTTATAACTTAGTCAGATATACTTTTATCCTATGAACAATCTAATAAATGAATGTAAAGAATATGTATTTTCTCTTTTACAAGACGAATTACCTTCACACATCATTTACCATAATTTTCCTCACACCTTACGAGTTGTTAAAAAACTTCAAGAACTTATAAAAGGTGAAGGTGTTGCTGAAAAAGAAGCTGAATTATTACAAATAGCAGCTTGGTTTCATGATTCAGGGTTTGTCAAGGGAGCTAATAAACATGAAGAGTCTGGCGTTCAATTGGCTAAATATTTTTTAAAAAGTAAAATTTCTGATGATGATTTTGCAACTGTAGAACAGTTAATTCTAGCTACTAAAATGGGACACAAACCCATTAACCAACTAGAACGTATTATAAAAGACGCGGATTGTTCTCATTTGTCTTCAAAAAGTTTTAACCAAACAAGTGATTTATTAAAAGAAGAATTACGCTTAACTAATACTGCAGATCATTCTGACTTAGATTGGAAAAAAGGAAATATTACTTTTTTAACTAACCATCAATTTTATACTAATTACGCCATTGAAAATTGGCAAGAGAAAAAACAATCTAATCTATTAGAGTTATTCAAATCAGTTAAAAAATTAGAGAAAGAACGCAAAGTAAATAAGCAAAAGAAAAAAGCTTTAAAAGAAAAAGAAAAAAAAGCTGAACTTCCTGAAAAAGGAGTAGAAACAATGTTTCGTGTTACATTAAGAAACCACAATAAATTGAGCCAGATTGCAGATACAAAAGCGAATATTTTATTGTCAGTAAATGCAATTTTAATTTCTATTGCTTTAAGTAGTTTAGTCCCTAGATTAGACAATCCTTCAAATGCTCATTTAATTATCCCCACCATTATTTTAGTCGGATTCAGTGTAGTTTCAATCATTTTTGCAATACAATCTACTCGTCCAAAAGTTACAGAGGGACAGTTCACTAAAGAGGATGTTGCTCAAAAGAAGGTTAACTTATTATTTTTTGGGAATTTTCATCAAATGAATTTAGAAGATTTCAAATGGGGAATGAAAGAAGTAATGAAAGATAAGGAATACCTGTATGATTCAATGATTAAAGACTTGTACTTTCTAGGTTTAGTACTAAACAGAAAATACAAATTGTTGCGTACTACGTATACCGTATTTACAATAGGAATTGTTGTGTCTGTATTATCTTTCTTTTTGGCTTTTTTGAGTTTAGGGAAGTAATTATTTATTGCTTAAATATTCTTTTAGTCTACCGTTTATAAAATACTGCCAACCTCCTATGCAGCTTTCTCTAGAGAATTCTGGAATATCTTGAGGAAACTCTCCTATCCATTTATTGGTAAGTATTAAGGTAGCTCCTTTTTCATGCTCTAGTAATTCAAAAAACACTAACCCTTCTCCCTCATATTCTTCATACTTCCAGTTATAAACTATTTTCTGATTTGGGATAACTTCAACAATTTCCCACAAATGAGTAAACTTTCTTCTTTCGTTTTCTACTAAAAACTGTGTCTTAAATCCTACACTTGGTTTAAATAAAGGTATGTTTTCAAAAAACCATTGAATCATTTGATCGTGCTCAGTAATTCCACTCCAAAGTGTTTCTATTGAAACTTCAAATATTTGCTTTACAACAACATCATCCATATCCTATTTTTCAATTTCTTTTACCAAGTCATCATATGTTATTTTCTTCTGAACAGTATTGTATTTAATATTTACACGTATAGCTTTTAAACCTACAACTCCTTGCAGATCTTCTAAAACTACTGTTTCTACAAAATCTTCTAAATAACCTTTAGACTGCAGGTATTTTATGTAACGTAAATATTCTAACTCATCTTTCTTTTGTGAATGAACAATTACCAATTTACCTTTTTGCGTAATTCGCTCTGTTGTTCCTTTTATATGTGCTTTATCTATTCGCTTTTTTATTATCTCATAGCGCGCATTATAAGCTCCATCTACATCTAACTTTTTTTCATCTACTCTAAAACGAACAGATAAACTATTACCAAACACTAGAACCAAAGAAGCACAATCCAATTGAAAAGCATTGTTCTTCTGTATATTATAAAATTCGTGTTCCATCTCACACATTGTGGTTAATTGCCACAAGCGTAAGTTGTTTAAATATACTTTATTATAGTCTTTATTCCTTACTAAGGATTGTCCTATATACATATTGTGCTCAACCCCATCTGTTTTAAAACGTTCAAAAAAGTGTGGGTAAATTTGTTGTGCCTCTTTTTGCTTGTCATCTAATAACCCTGAAATTTTTGTATTGATTATCTGAACGGAATTTTCATATTCTTTCCGCTTATCATATACAATACCTGTTTCTTCATTTATCTCTCCATCATAAGTTTCAACTTGGCTTTTTAATGCTTCAGATAAACTTTTAATATGAACCATTATCGGGTTTACTTCATTCTTTAAAAAGTGTAATAGTTGTTCTTCACTAGTGGTATTAAAATCTGATTCAAACTCAGCAATAAAATCATTTATACGAAGAATCATTTGTTCATAAAAAGCTAAAGACTCTACAGTATATGCGTTTTTAAAAATATCCTTTACCAGTTTTAACTGTTTAACAAAATCAGCTTGAATTGCTTCGTTCCTAACAGTTGAAGAACCTATAATATCAATTTGCCCAAAAAGAGGATGTACATAATCAAAAACCACATCATTAAACTGTGCTTTATTGTTTTTATCAATTAATGTAGTTTCCATATATCTTGCAGCTTCTTCTTCAAACTTCCACAAAATAGAGGGATGAATTGCAGTGCATTCTTTTTGAATAATAGCTTTAATATAATTTTCAGATTCTTGAGCGGAACGTTCTGCAGTTGCTATTAAGTAAGGCATAATAGCATCTAACCGATTTGCATTTACCGAGGTTAAATCATTTTTATTTGGCGATACAATTTCTAAAGTTCCTATTAACACATCATCAACAACAATTGGCGCTATAATACAGCTATTAAACCCTTGTTTTTGAATTTGACTTAACACATAATTTTCTCCTTTAGATAGCGATCTATTAATATCCGAAATAGTAAAATACTTTTTTTGCTGAATTAACTTACTATAAGAATGAGCGCAAAGTCCTGTTTTACAATTCAATTCTAGAGTATCCCCAAGTACAAAACTAGAAACCGGTTTCCCGGAAGAGCTAACAAAACTATCTAAATCTGCATCATATTGTGAAAAACCAATACTAATTTTAGGGTTTTTAAAAAACCTCCTAAAGTTTTCTTGAAACTCCTCAAAATTATCTGAACTAATTGAATGATTTAACATATCCGATTTCAAGTCAGACACAATTGTATCGATAGTTACATCTGACAAAGTCATCAAAACGAAACCATTTAACTCCCACGAATTAGGAGGGAATTTCTCTTTCCATAAAGCTATGTTCTCAAAATTTTGCAACAAAACGTCTATATCTTCTGAGGTTAACTCCTTAAACCAAGGGGTTGGTTTCATACTGATGAAATCAGCATTCATTGTTAACCGGTATGTTTTTTTATCTCCTGCTTTATCTGGTATGGTATAATAAAATGGTTTTTGATAATTTGGTTTCACACCATACTTAGCAGCTAGTATGAAATTACATGTCATCACGTACATTTCATCTTCTGAAAAATCTAATAAGTGAAATTTAAAATCTTCTCCTGCAGCTTCTATAATATTTTCAAAGCGTTTTGAATGATGAAAATATTGTGCTTGAAATGGTATGGTTGCAGCTTTAATTTCATTTAGTGTAAGTGCTTGCGGAAATAAATCTCCCAACAAAAAACCAATAGGATCTTTCAGTCCTTCTAATTCACTAGATGTTTTTATGCCCGAAACTAAACTAGGATTATTCTCAAAACAAATTAGAATATTTTTCAAATGTGTTTTGATAATTTCATTTTCTTCAACTTCAAACCTATCTTGATAATGTTTTTGCAACAACTCAAAGCTCAAACTTACATTAAATGGTAAAATATGCTTGTTGGTAATATCCATAATACCTCAATTATTAGTTTAGTAAAGATACTTCTTTATTATCAGTCGTATTTACTTCTAAAACCTAAAACACTTTATTATTAATTTAAAAAAGAGTAGTTTTGATTCTATGTACGAAAACACTTTCCCAAACAAGCGCTACAAGCATACCATTGAGTTTTTAGAAAAATATATTTCTAAAGATGCTGATATTTTAGATTTAGGAGTTGAAAATCCATTTTCTAAAATAATGAAAGAACGTGGGTACACAATTAAGAATACAAAAGGGGAAGATTTAGATATAAATCATAATACAATCCAAAGTGAAAGTTATACTGTAACTACAGCTTTTGAAATTTTTGAACACTTGTTAGCTCCTTTAGAAATATTACGCGATTTAAAAGGCGACAAACTAGTGGCTTCTATACCAATGCGTTTGTGGTTTGCACCTGCTTACAGAAGTAAAACAGACAAATGGGACAGACATTACCACGAATTTGAAGACTGGCAATTTGATTGGTTATTGGAAAAAGCTGGATGGAAAGTCATTGCGCGTGAAAAATTTACTAATCCAGTTAAAAAAATAGGCTTCAGACCTTTACTCAGGTTTTTTACTCCTAGATATTATATGGTGTATGCTGAAAAAGTATAATTATTTTGAATTACTACATCGTCATACCTGCTCATAATGAGGCTGATTTTATCAGCTTAACATTGGATAGTATTGTTACTCAGACAGTACTACCTAAAAAGGTGGTAATTGTTAACGATAATTCTACTGACAATACAGCTGAAATAGTTAATAATTATGTTGTCAAGTATCCGTTTATATACTTAGTAAATAATCAATCCGGAACAGAACATCTCCCAGGAAGCAAAGTAATCCAAGCTTTTTATAAAGGATATGAAACTTTAGATGAAAGTTATGACTTCATTGTAAAACTAGATGCTGACATTATTTTATCGAAAAATTATTTTGAAACCTTAATTCATCATTTCAACTCTGATGAAAAAATCGGTATGGTTGGTGGATTTGCATACATTGAAAAAAAAGGAAGCTGGATTTTAGAAAACCTAACCAATAAGGATCATATCCGTGGTGCTTTTAAAGCCTATAGAAAACAATGTTTTTTAGATATTGGTAAGCTAAAACCTTCAATGGGTTGGGACACTGTTGATGAATTACTTGCGCAATACCACGGTTGGAAAATTAAAACTGATGAAAATCTAAAAGCAAAACATTTAAAACCAACAGGTAAAACTTATAACAAAACTGCTCGTTATAAACAAGGAGAGGCCTTCTATAAATTAGATTATGGTTTTTTACTTACAACAATTGCTAGCACAAAATTAGCGCTATTAAAAAAACAACCTTTATTACTAGTTGATTATTTAAAAGGATACTTTAAAGCCTTTAAAAACAACACCTCAAAGCTCGTAAATAAAAAAGAAGGTGAATATATAAGATCACTTCGTTGGAAAGGAATTCGAAAAAAACTCATCTAACACAAAAGTTAATTAACTGATTTTTAGTATCTTTAAAGTTACCTACACGTTTTATTGCTTGTAAAAGCGACTTAAATTATTCCCGGAATTTCTTAATACCCCCATTTCATATAATAGTTACTAATCAATAATAACAATATATTATGTGTGGAATTGTTTGCGCCTTTAATTTAAAAGAAGACTCAGAAAAACTACGTACTCAAATATTAGGTATGAGTAAAAAACTCCGTCATCGCGGTCCTGATTGGAGTGGAATTTACACACATAAAAATGCCGTAATGAGTCATGAACGATTGGCTATTATTGATCCAATATCTGGGAAACAACCATTATTAAGTCCGGATAAAAAAATAATATTAGCCGTAAATGGCGAAATCTACAACCATTTAGAGTTACGCAAAAACTTGAAAAACAAATATGACTTTCAAACACAATCCGATTGTGAAATAATTCTGGCTTTGTATAAAGAAAAAGGAATTGACTTTATTGATGATTTAAACGGCATATTCGGCTTTGCTTTATACGATACCACCAAAGATGAATTCTTTATAGCTCGTGACCATATGGGAATCATTCCATTATACATGGGTTGGGATAAAAACGGGACTTTTTATGTTGCTTCAGAATTGAAAGCACTAGAAGGAATTTGTAGTAGAATAGAAATATTCCCTCCTGGGCATTATTGGCATAGTACCGACTCTCAACCATCAAGATGGTACACAAGAGATTGGATGAACTACGAAGCTGTAAAAAGTAACAGTTCGAATTTAGATGAATTACACGATGCTTTAGCAGATGCTGTACACCGACAATTAATGAGTGACGTTCCCTATGGCGTGTTATTATCTGGTGGTTTAGATTCTTCAGTAACCTCAGCTTTAGCAAAGTTGTATTCCGAAAAAAGAATTGAAACAAACGATACACAAGGGGCTTGGTGGCCACAACTACATTCATTTGCGGTTGGACTTGAAGGATCTCCAGATTTAGCTGCTGCTCAAAAAGTAGCGAAACATATTGATTCCGTACATCATGAAATAAAATTCACCATTCAGGAAGGTTTGGATGCAATCAAAGATGTAATTTATCATTTAGAAACTTATGACATCACAACAATCAGAGCTTCTACTCCAATGTATTTAATGGCTCGAGCCATTAAAGCAATGGGAATAAAAATGGTACTATCAGGAGAAGGAGCTGATGAAATTTTTGGAGGATATTTATACTTTCATAAAGCACCAAACGCAGAAGAATTTCATAAGGAAACAGTTAGAAAATTAAATAAACTGTATGAATATGATTGTCTCCGTGCAAATAAATCGTTGGCTGCTTGGGGAATTGAAGGACGTGTACCATTTTTAGATAAAGAGTTTATGGATGTTGCAATGCGCTTAAACCCACAAGATAAAATGATTACGCCTGATAAAATGGAAAAATGGGTTCTTAGAAAAGCCTTTGAAAAATATTTACCTGAATCGGTAGCTTGGAGACAAAAAGAGCAATTTTCGGATGGTGTTGGCTATAGTTGGATTGATAATTTAAAAGAGTTGGTAGCCCTTGCAGTAAGCGATGATCAGATGAAAAATGCTCATTATAGATTTCCAATTCACACACCACAGAACAAAGAAGAATATCATTACCGAACTATATTCGAAAGTCATTTTCCGAGTGATACCGCTGCAAAAACAGTTCCTTCGGTTCCATCAGTAGCCTGTAGTACTCCAATAGCATTAGAATGGGACGAATCATTCAAAAACATGAATGATCCTTCTGGTAGAGCTGTTACTAATGTACACGATGAAGGATACAAAAAATAATTATTTGACTTAGCCGTCATAAAGATCTGTTTTTCTAAGCCATACTTTAGGAAAACAGATCTTTATTTTTAATATTAATTATTTCAATGCACCAACTAAGGGATTCCCAGTACAACCGTTAGGAAAAGATATTCCTAATAAAGCTGATATTGTAGGCGCTATGTCAATAACTTCTGTTTTTATTAAACTAGTTCCTTTATTAATTCCTGCTCCATAAAACAATAACGGAACGTGAGTATCATAACTAAAACTACTCCCATGAGTAGACCCTTTTTCAGGATAAGAAATTACAGCTGGTTCTAATACAAATACTACATCCCCTGAATGTTTTTGATGAAATCCGTTTTGCACTAACGCTCCTACTCCAGTAACAAATTGAGTAGTAGCTAAGGTTTTTGCAGAATATGCTTTATCAATATTCGCATATAATACTATTTCTTGCGCAAGAAATTCTTGAATACTAATTAAGTTCAGGTTGTTATTTCTTATCAATTCTCTATCTAAAAATATTTGATTGTTAGAAATATTCTTAATCAAATCCTCTAACTTAAATTTTTCAACTAAAGCTTTTTTCACATTAGCAGCAAATTCCTTTTTATTAAAATATCCAGCAGGAATATGTTGTGATTTCAAATAGTTAGGAACATTCACAGCCCCATGATCTGCCGTTAAGAAAACGGTGTATTTTCCTTCTCCTACTTGCTTATCTAAATACTTGAACAACTTTTCTAAATCCTTATCTAATCGGATATAAGTATCTTCTACTTCAACAGAGTTAACTCCAAATTGATGTCCTACATAATCCGTTGATGAATAACTAACAGTTAAAAAATCTGTGATTGCATCATTCCCTAATGCTTCATTTTTAATCGCAGCAATTGCAAAATCAGTTGTCATTTCATTTCCAAAAGGAGTTGCTTTTAAAATATCATATCCGCCATTCTCTTTTGCTAATTCTTTTAAATCGTATGGAAAAACAGGCAATTCTTTTCCTTTAAAAGACTCTTCAAAAATAGTGTTGTCGCTTCCACTTTCAGAATATTCATTAATAGGCAATACAGTATTCCATGTTTTTAGATACGAATTGGTGTTTTTATTAAAATCATTTACCCATTTTGGTAATTTGTCACTATAGTAAGTACTTGTAATAAACTTACCGTCATCTTTACCTCTAAACCAATATGCGGCGTTTGCTGAGTGACCTGCTGGCAAAATTGCTCCTCTATCTTTTAATGAAATCCCAATTACTTTACTTCTATTTTGCGTATGTAGCTTTAGTTGATCAGCAACTGTTGTTGTTTTCATTCTTCTTGGAGACATCTTCTCTTTTTCTGTTTTAACACCTACTGCATTAACAGAAGCATCAGAAGCACAATACACAGATTTATCGGTGAACTTATCATACCAATAATTAGAAATTATCCCGTGATTCATTGGTGAAGTTCCTGTAAAAACTGAAGCATGACCTGGACCAGTATAAGTTGGCACATAATTAAAATGATGATTCTTGAAATTAAAACCTTCACTTACCAAACGCATGAATCCATTATCACCAAATTTACTTTCAAAACGAGTTAAATAATCATAACGCATTTGATCAACCACAATTCCAACAACTAATTTTGGTTTGGCATCATCTGAATTCACTTTTACCTCCTGGGCCTTACAAGAGATTATCAATAGGAAAATAACGAATATAGAAAACTGTTTCATTTATTGTTTTTTTTTCAAAAATACCGTTTTTATAAGACATCATAATATTTTGTTACAATAGATTTATTACTTTAGCTCCTTATGAAATACCTACACGACTTTGGGCTCTATTTTATCATGCTAAAAGACATTTTTAGCAAGTTTACCAAATGGAGTGCTTTAAAGAAATTAATCTTTAAAGAAATTGACGATTTAATTATCGATTCTTTAGGTATTGTAGCCTTTATATCTTTCTTTGTTGGTGGTGTAATTGCCATTCAAACTGCATTAAACATTGACAATCCGCTAATTCCAAAATACTTAGTTGGTTTTGCTACTAAACAAAGTATTGTACTAGAATTTGCTCCAACTTTCATGTCAATTATCATGGCAGGAAAAGTAGGTTCGTTTATTACTTCAAGTATTGGTAGTATGCGTGTTACTGAACAAATAGATGCTTTGGAAGTAATGGGTATTAACTCTTTAAATTATTTAGTTTTCCCTAAAATTATAGCTTTAATGCTATATCCGTTTGTCATTACCTTATCTATGTTTTTAGGAATCTTAGGAGGATGGGTTGCTTGTGTGTATGGAGGCTTTGCAACTAGCGAGGATTTTACTATGGGCTTACAATATGAGTTTAATGAATTTCACATTACCTACGCATATATTAAAACATTTTTCTTTGGGTTTATACTTGCTACTATTCCTTCTTTTCATGGCTATTATATGAAAGGCGGAGCTTTAGAAGTTGGTAAAGCATCAACCTCATCATTTGTTTGGACAAGTGTTGTTATTATTATTGTAAATTACATCATCACTCAATTAATGCTTACCTAATGATTACAGTAACTAATTTACATAAAGGTTTTAATGGAGTAGAAGTTTTAAAAGGAATTTCTACCACTTTTGAACAAGGAAAAACTAATTTAATTATTGGTCAGAGTGGTTCTGGAAAAACGGTTTTTTTAAAATCATTATTAGGACTACATGTTCCCGAAGAAGGTACTATTTCCTTTCATGATAAAATATATGGTACTTTATCAAAAAGTGAAAAAAGAGATTTACGAGCACAGATAGGAATGCTTTTTCAAGGTGGTGCCTTGTTTGATTCTATGACCGTGGAAGAAAATGTATTATTCCCTATGGAAATGTTTTCTAAAATGTCTGATAGTGAAAAACGTGATAGAGCAAATGAAGTAATCAAACGTGTTGCCTTAGTAAACTCTAATCATAAATTCCCATCTGAAATTTCTGGAGGGATGCAAAAAAGAGTAGCAATTGCAAGAGCGATAGTTATGAATCCTAAATACTTGTTTTGCGATGAGCCTAACTCTGGATTAGACCCTCAAACATCTATTTTAATAGACAACTTAATACAAGAGATTACCCAAGAATATAACATTACTACGGTTGTTAACTCTCATGATATGAATTCTGTTATGGAAATTGGGCAAAAAATTGTCTTCTTAAAAGACGGGCTTAAAGAATGGGAAGGAAGTAATCAAGATATATTCAGAACCGATAATAAAGCTGTAACAGATTTTGTCTACTCTTCCAACTTAATGAAAAAAGTACGTAAAGTATATTTAGAAGATAATTAAGAACTCAGTACTTTTATACATTCTTCTCTGATAGTCCAAAATTCATCAAATGAATATTCGGTATTATTCTCTTCCAACCATTTTTTTAAATAGTGTTGATGGTAATTAACCTTAAAAGCATCAATTTGTTCTGGTTGAATTTCAATTAACTCTAACACATCATCTTTTAAATTATCATAATTAGAAGCAGCATTAGTTACATCAATAAAGTCATTATCGATTTTTAACACACAATGTGCTTCTGGAATATATTGAACATTATACTTGTTAAGTATACCCGATAATTTTGGTGTATTGTTTCCATTCATTTTAAATAGACATAAAAATAACCTTACCTCATCATAAGATTGCTCTATAGCTATTTTTTTCAGTACAGCATGTTTTGTACTACAGGTTCCTTTAAGTTCTTTTAAAACCAAATCAGGATTTGATCTATCAGAAGTTCTCCCATAAGGTAAACTTTTTACAAACTGAATAGCATCTAAAAAAGTAAAGACCTCTAATTCTAGAAGTCTTATACTTAGTATTCCTTTATTTTCTAATGTACTACTTAACATAAATAGTATCTAATTTCATTTCTTTCTCTAACCAAATAGTTAGCTCATAATTTCTTTTAGATGCTAAGCTATCAACTAAATTTGATTTCCAAATTGCTCTAGCAGTTGGTAAGGTGTCAATTTTTCTAAAATCAGATTTTAACTCTTTTGAAAAACTAATATTCTTTAAATCATAGAAATTAATCTTTGCATCTTTAGATACTTGCAAAAAGTCTAATGGTACTTTTCCATTTTTAATTTCTAACTCCGATTTTAAGCTTTCAATAGTTCCTTGCAAACCTGTAATTACATTATTCTTTTCATCTAAACGCTTTTGAGCATCTTGATAGGCACTTGATATTAAATCAAAACTCTTAACTTTATTATCATTAAACTTTAGTTCGAAATCAACCAAATGAGGATAGCCCGTCTTTTTCTCATTTTGTAAGTCGGCAACAGTAGCTTCGGATAATTCATTTAAAAAAGTAAGTGTTACTATTTTATTTTCATAATCAACATCAGGTCGCCTTCCTAAAAATAATTTTGAGTTCCCGTCTATTTCATTTTTCTCAAAATTTCTAACATCCCTGTCCTGGTTACTTTTTTCTAACACAGAAATAAAAGTGAATATTGCTGGTACAATTGCTAAAATAGCAATGACTGTAACTGTCCACTTTATTCTATTACGTTTCGCTTCGTTAGCATATTTTACTAGAGGAAAAGCAAGTATTTTTGCTACAACAAATGTTGCCAAGGCTATAAAAATTGTATTAATTGTAAACAAATACAATCCTCCAATATAAAATTTAGAATCACCTACTGCTAAACCGTAACCTACAGTACATAAAGGCGGCATTAAAGCTGTTGCTATTGCTACACCAAAAATGACAGATGCCATTGTTCCTTTTTTAGATCGCGCTACAATCAAGGCTAATCCTCCAAAAATAGCTATCAGTACATCTAAAATTGTTGGAGATGTTCTTGCTACCAACTCTGGAGTTTCTTCTGTTAAAGGTGAAGCCCAGAAATATAAGAAAGCGGTAAATACACTTAAACCTACCATTACACCTAAGTTCACTAAGGAACGTTTTAAGGTGTCTATATCATAGATTGCTAAAGAAAGGCCAACTCCTAATATAGGTCCCATTAATGGCGATATTAACATGGCTCCAATAACAACTGCTGTAGAACTAACATTTAAGCCAATAGAAGCTATAAATACTGCGAAAATTAAAATCCAAGCAGTATGCCCTTTAAAAGCAATATCTTTCTTGATATCATCAATGGTTTGATCTTTATCAGTCTCCCCACGGATATCAAGCAGTTCAGATAAAAATGTAGTAACACTTTTAAATAACCCTTTTGCATCTTTTTTTACATCGGTTCCTAATGCTTTTTCTTCTTCTGGTGTCAGTTTAGTTTCTTCAGCCATATTCTCTATGTTAAATCAGCATTAAAGTTTTCTTTTACTTTAGTTACAATTTGTTTGATATCTTGTTCTTTAGATTTCGGATAAATCATTAATACATCTTCCTTGTCTACAATAATATAATCATTCAATCCATCAACTACCACTAATTTTTGCTTCTCAGTACGTATCATATTCCCTGAGGCGTCTTCTGCTAGCACTTCTGCATTCACAACAGCATTGTTATTATCATCACGGTCTAACTTATCATATAAACTTCCCCATGTCCCTAAATCATTCCAATCAAAAGTAGCTTGAGATACAAATACATTTTTTGCCGATTCCATAATAGCATAATCAACCGAAATGTTTTCAGCCTTTGCATAATTATCTCTTATAAAATCATCTTCAAAATCAGTATTATATACCGAAATTCCTTTCTCAAACAATTCATACAATTTCGGTTGAAAGTTTTGAAAAGCATTTACAACACTTTTTGCACTCCACATAAAAATACCGGCATTCCATAAAAAATTCCCTTGAGCAATAAATTCTTTAGCAGTAGCATAATCAGGTTTTTCTCTAAACTGACTTACTTCTTTTATATCAACCTGAGTGGTTTTATCAAACTCAATATATCCATAACCGGTATTTGGGAATGTTGGTTGAATTCCTAAAGTCATTAGTGCGTCACTTTTTGAACAATATTCAAATGCTTGTTTAACATTATTGGTAAATGCTCGTTCATCTTCAATCCAATGATCACTCGGAGCTACAATCATCACAGCATCTGGGTTCTCTTTTTGAATTTTTAGTGATGCATATAAAATACACGGTGCAGTATTACGCATAGCGGGTTCCAAAACCACTTGGCGTTGAGTAACTTCTGGTAATTGCTCCAAAACCAAATCGTTATATTTTTCATTCGTCAAAATGAAAATATTTTCTTTTGGAATTAAATTACTCAATCTAGAAAACGTTTTTTGAATAAGTGTATCTCCTGTTCCCAACATATCGTGAAACTGCTTTGGAAATCCTGAAGTACTTACCGGCCAAAAACGTGACCCTACACCACCTGCCATTAATATTGCGTAATAATTTTTATTCATAGACAATTAGTTGTCTTTCCCATGAAAAAGGAAAACTTATTTTTTTAGTTTTATTATTTAATTTGCTTTAAGCAATTCAATCTCTGCATTTGGTTGAAATAAGTACACTCTACCTGAACTCAACTCCATACACTCATAACGTTTAATGCGTCTGTTCCCTTTCTTAAATACTTTTCCGTTATGAATACGAAAGGTACTTCCTAAAGGTATTTCAAAAATATAATTTTTATCTGTTTTCTCGTCGAATTGTTTTAATAATACCGATAATTTAGCATCAGTATCACTACTTGCTCTCGGATTTTTAAAATGATTTGCAATATCTGGTAACAATTGATTTGGAAAAACTGATGGATTTATGAATGGTAACATTAATTGTTGATACGTGTGTTTCCATTCTATACCATGCGGCTTTATATTTCTCCCATATTTTTCAATAGCTACTAAATGTGCTATTTCATGAACCATCGTCATCAAAAAACGATACTTATTCAAATTCGCATTTATTGTTATTTGATGTTCTCCATTTTGTGTACGCCTGTAATCACCATGTTTAGTAACACGTTCACTCACTATTTTTAAACTAACATTATTGTTTTTGATTAACTCAAAAATAATTGAAACAGATCGTTCAGGTAAATATTTTAATAGAATTTCTTCCATGAAGTAAATATAAGTGTTTTTTGAGCTTAAAAAAGCCTCTTGAATTTTAAAATTCGAGAGGCTTTTTATGTTATAAACTATTCTAATATTTTATAATTTCAAACTCACTACGTCTATTTAACTGATGCTCTTCATCAGTACAGTCCATCATTGGGCATGAAACAATTGGCTGAAATTCTCCAAAACCAGCAAACGTAAAGCGTCTAGCATTAATGTATACTTCCAACGCTAAATAGTTTCTGGTAGATTCTGCTCGTCGTTCAGACAATATCTGATTATAACGCGCTGTACCTCTACTATCCGTATGCGAACTTATTTTTAAATGAATGTTAGGATAACGTTCTAATTTTTTTGCCAATTCGTTCAATACTAATCTAGAATCTTTTCGGATATTCCACATATCAAAATCGAAATAAATAGGCTCTAAATCAAAAAACAATTTACCATCTTTCTCTACAATTGGAGGCCCGTCAGTATCAGTAAGCATCTTAAAACGTTCCGGATCTTTTTCTTTTAAATCCTTAGTAATGTTTTTTTCTGCCATTAACACCTCTAACGGATCCAATGGAGGAGGCGGTGGTGGAGGTGGGATTTTTGTTAAATAAAGTATATGTGTTTGATCTTGTTCCTCAAACACTTTCACTACTAACTCTCCTGATTTATACAACTCATTATCAGATTTTAAATGATAATTCCCAGCCAATAGATTTACATTAAAACTAGCAATAGAATCTAAGGTATTTACATATATTTCTTTTCCTACTTTATCTATTAAAACAACGTTTGAATTAAGAACATACGCTTCCGTTTCAATATCTCTAATTTCAAATGTATTAATATATTCTCTTATAAATATTTCTCCTGTTTGTTTAAAACTATAAATATCATCGTTCTTTTTTCTATTAGAGGAAAAGAAGCCTTCCTTTTCATTAAAATAATTCAAGTTAAAATCGTCGTATCTTGAATTTACAGGAACTCCTATATTAATTGGTTTTGTAAATTCTCCTTTTATTTTTTCAGACACAAATACATCTAACATTCCTAAACCTAAATGCCCATTAGATGAGAAAAACAAATTTCCTTTTTCTGATACAAACGGAAAATGCTCACGATTAGGCGTATTAATAGTCTCTCCTAGATTTACCAGTTCTCCATAAGAAGCATCTGACTTTACAGCTATTTCATATAAATCAAAACTACCAAAGCCTCCAGTTTGATTGGACGATATATATAGTTTTTTACCCTCCGAACTTAATGTTGGATGTTGATATGAGAATCCGTTTATACAAAATGGCAACTTCTCTAAACCTCCCCAAACTCCATTTGTTTTGGTTGATTTATATAAATGAATATTATTACTCCTCTTTTCATTAAATACCTTTTTGCCTTGATCTGTATTACTTCTTGAAACATAAATTGTATTTCCATCTTTAGAAAAACAAAAATTACCTTCATGTAACTTTGAGTTAATTGTTGCTGGTAATACAGCTAAAGTTCCTACACTATCCAACTTCTCATTTACCTTAACTGCGTAAATATCTAAGAATGGTTGATGTGTCCATTTATACTTTTTCCCTAATAACTGTTTATTATCTCTATCAGAAGTAAAATACACACTGTCTTGAAGTTTTACAGCTCCAAAGTCTGATGCTTCAGAATTAAAGTTTGCTTTCTTTACTGTATAATCCGGGTTCTTTAATTTAAACTCTTCAATCGTTTCAATAGATTTTGGTTTATCTAAATTCAACGTCAAATTCTCTTTATATAATTTAAAGTAATCTAACCCAGTTTCATAATCTCCTAGAGCTGATAATACTTGATATAATTTAAAATTATATATGTTCTCATAGCTTTTATCCTTTTCGCTATACTTTCCTTTTACAAATTGTTTTAAATACCGAGATGCTTCTCTATATTGAAACGTGTTGTAATAACATACTGATAAATTTTCTAGGGCTTTTTTATGTCGTTGCTCCCCTAACTCTTCTTCGTAATATTTTGCTGCATTGGTGTAGTCTCCTTTTTCAAAAAAACGATCAGCTCTTGTTTTTCTTTGTGCTAGTGTTGTTTGAATCATCAACAAGACTAGTATTACTACTATATTTTTTATCTTCATTTTAATAAAATCTTGGTGAATCATATTTTTTACTAAGCCCTAAAACATCAAATGTGTATAACAAAACAAACTCATGACTTCCATCATTAAAGTCATTCAAATTACTTGTATTAAAGTCATAAGCATATCCTAATCGCAAGTCTGGAGTTACATGAAAACCTAATAAACCTGCAACAGCATCCTGATAGCGATACGAAACTCCTACTTCAAATTTATTATATAATAATGTATTTGCAGATATATCAAACGATAACGGAGCTCCATTTACATGTTTAACTACAGTTGATGGTTTTAACTTAATATTGTCATTAATTGTGAACACATAACCCGCTATTAAAAACACATGTGGTTTGTTTGTGTATACAGTTTCTGTATTATTGCTTACATCACTAGGTATTAAATTAGGAGATGATAATCCTAAATAGTATTGTTTTTTAAATAGAAAAGCTCCAGCACCTACATTGAATAATGTTTTTTTACTGTTCTGAAAAGCAGGGTCTGAACTTAAACTTGATTCTGAAAAATCAAAACTTAATTGTCCTAAACCTAGCTTCATTCCGAAAGATATATTTAAATCTTCCTTTAGTTTTATTTTATAAGCAGCATCAACATTAAATACATTTTCTTGTAGATTTCCTTTACTTCCTATTTTATCATTTAAATAATTCACACTTAATTCAATACGTTCACTCAACGGAATATGCGCAAATACATTTGCTGTTTTAGGAGCCCCCTCTATACCAACCCATTGCGTTCGATATAAACTTCCTACTTTTATTAATCCAGGTTCATTGATCATGTATCCTGGGTTTACTGTACTCATATTATACATGTATTGTGTATAATGTGGTTCTTGTTGTGCGTATATAGAAAAACTACATAATACAACTATGATTAAAAATTTAACTTTCATCTTGTAATTAGTTAGTTATCTACTTAAATAAAAATCTCCTTGGAAAGGTTCTGTTACATCATCATTTGGATTGAATACATAAAAGTATACCCCTGTAGGCAACTTTTCTCCTAGTGTTAGAGATACATTTCCAGATCCATCAAATGGATTTGTATTAATGTTCCCTTTATAAACTATAGTTCCGTACCTATTAAAGATTTGGATTTCAAAATTTGGATATGCTAGGGGTAAACCTCCAATATCAAGTGTGTCATTTTCACCATCATTATTATCGGAAACTCCATCAGCAACACCATCATCGCAATTAGCGTTACTTAATGGTAATAATGTTACTATTACTTGTACTCTACCGGATTCGCATCCGCTTGAATCTACTGCTGAGACAAAATAATCTTCTGCATTTATCAATAACAAGTCATCAGCTAATGCTATAGTAGAAGTTGCTGTATCATACCAATTATGATCTTCTGCATTGAGGATTAATAAATTTGATACCGTTGCTCCTAGATTAACACAAAAAAATTGATTTATAACATCTGGAGGTAGTACTGTTAAAACTGTTACCGATAAACTAGCTGTGTCAGAATTACAAATAGCTGTTGCTGGCAATTCATATGTAAAGTTATATGTCCCTGCTAGTAAACCAGAAACATCAAAGACATTACCTGTTAACATACCAGTAGCGTCAAGATCGTAAAATATTCCACCACCATCTGCCATAGGATCTATTAATGTATTTAAGTCTATTACGCCATCAGACTGGCATACTGTTTCTGTTTGATCAGAACCTGCTTCTGGAGCTGGATTAATTGTTAAATTAACTGAAACTTGAGCAGAAGGGCAACTTCCATTTACTGGGACTGTGTACACGTAATTACCACTTATGTTAACAGCAGGATTAATCATTGCTGAATTTGTTGCAGTTGTATAAGCTCCAGGACCAGTCCATGTACCAGACGTATTAGGACTTCCTGTTAATGAATTAAATAAATCTATTACATTTCCATCACTACAAACTACTACTGGCATAGCTGTCCCTGGATTAAGAGATGTTTCAATAGTAAGTGTTATTGTTGATATTTGTAGGTTACATGCTACGTTACCCTGTATTTGATATTCAAAATAATAGGTTCCAGCAGTTAAATTCGTAACAGTTACTACACTACCCGATAACATACCTGTTCCACTTACGTCAACAAAAGTTCCTCCCGTATCCGCAGTAGAATCAATTAATAACAATAAATCTACTGTATTTACCGTACTACATATTAATGGAGGCATTTGATCAGCTCCTGTATTTGGCGCTTCATAGATTGTTACATAGAAAGTTGTACTTGCTTCAGGACAAGTTCCGTTTACAGGAACAGTATACGTATAATCTCCTGAATCCGCTACCGCAGTGTCTATTGTTCCTAAATTATTAGAAAAAGTGTATCCATTTGGTCCCGTCCAAGTTCCGTTGTTATCAGGATTCCAACTTAGTAAATCGAATAAATTTACTGACCCATTATTTGTACAAAGATCTTGTGGTGTTCCCACTCCAGGATCATTAGGTTCATAAACAGTAAATGATAAGGTTGCTTCGTCTGGACATCCGTCAGGTATTGGCAACAATGTATCAGTATTATATATAAAATTGAAAGTTTGTTGACCGTTTATTGTTGGCAGAGTATACGGGTTAATTATTACTAGCCCTGTATCTGTATTCGTCCATGTACCTAGTGGGCCAACATAAATTGGGTCATCAATACCATTCATTTCTAATAATGATATTAAATCTATTGGGATTGGTTGATTACTAGCATCTAAATATTCAGTTTCACAGAACTCTAAAATCCCTGTATCTTCACCAGCATAGTTTTTAGGATGAATCACAATTGTTACTTCTGCATGTAATGAATCACATGGATTAACTGAACATTCTGAAAAAGAAGTACAATGATCTCCATCAGCTATAAAATTTTCTGAACAAAACCCATCATTTCTACAATTTACTCTTGAGAGAACGGTATATTGAAAAACATACGTTCCAGGCTCTGCATTTTGTAAATCTACATTTCCAAAATGAGAGTACCCAGGAGATGGAACACATAAATCTAACGAATTATTGGTTACCAACCCTAAAGAAGATGGTCCACTTTCTAAAGTCCAATCCGTACAAGAGTTACTATCATATTCATACAGAACACCATTTTCTGTAGTGAATTCTAATAAATCATATAAATTTAATGATGTTGGCAAAACATCTGTTTCGCAATACTCTACAGGAGTTATTTGAGAAAAGGGTCTTAAAGCCTCATATATTTTAAACCTAACAGTGGATACCGCATCTGAACAAACTCCAGAACGTTGCCCTACAGTATATGGAAATTCTAATTCAACACAACCAAATCTGGGATTTGCAGCCATAATTTGATCATATACATCTTTAATATTAATTTGAGAATCTCCTGGAGAGGTTACTTGTCCATAAGGGTCACTAGTTCCCCAAACTCCTTCTGTATCTTCATACCACAAATAAGCGTCGTCTGTAAGGTTTAAATCGCCATTATAAGCTCCATTCATAATTTCATCTTCACAGATTTTAGTACTTGAAGCATACCCTGAAAAAACCTGTCTTACTACTGAAATATTCACTCTAGTTTCTACTTCAATAAAACAAGGCGCAACTCCTGGAACCCTATATATCAATTCAAAAGTTTCTTCATCTACTAAAGGAGGTCCTGATTGATAAGGAATCGTCACATATAAATTAGACCCTATTACATCGATAAAATTTGGACTAAACCCCTCATAAACCCACTCGCCATTAGCATGTGCGCTTGGTAAGGAAACTAAAGCTTCAAATAAATCTATATCGGGAGATGGACTGTCTTCACACTCGTCTTCTGGAGTAGAACCTTGATCACAAACTTCGACATTAATGTTACTAATCCCGAAAGGAGGCAAAGCATAACCTGAAAAAGCTCCTAAGTGTATTTGAATTGTTATAACTGGGTCAGTTCCGCAAGTAGAATTATATAACTCAAACTCATAATAATCAATCGGTTCTGTTGCAGGGTCAGACTCTACAGTGGAATTATCTAAATCCCATATATATAAATCCCCAATAGTCTCATTTAACGCAAAATTAAAACCTGGATCAAACCAAGTTCCAATTGGTAGTGTATTTCCTGTTTGGTTAGTATATTCTTGATATAAATTAATAATTCCGTCTGGAACTCCATCATTATTAATGTCAATTTGCGTCATATCACAAATGACAATTGTTTCCGTTTGTCCACATTGTGCAGATAGCTTTATAGTAACAAAACATGCTACTATAAAAAGTAATAATTTTTTCCCCAAAGCTTATATTTATTTTTAAAAGTATTCAAATATATAGTTTTTTTAAAAACTACATATATATTGGTCAATTAGTTAGTATTTAATGCTTCACAAAAAATTCATTTGCAACAATCATGGTGTTGTACTAGACACCTCTAGGGCTTTCCCATTATAAAATTTATTTCCTGTTAATGAAAAATCATAAATATAATTTGCCATTTCAACAGCTTTAAGAGGTGCTTCATAACCAGGAAAAGCTTCTTCTAACATTTCGGTTTGCACTGCTCCCAGAGCTAATACATTGAAAGCTATTTGTTGCTCTTTATATTCTTCTGCTAATACTTCCGACAACGTAATCACAGCTCCTTTACTTGAACTGTATGCTGCTAAACCAGGAAATTTCATTGAGCCTTGAATACCTCCCATTGAGCTCACGGTAACCACATGGCTTCCTGAATTCATAAAAGGGAGTACTGTTTTTGTTAACTCAGCCACTCCAAACACATTTACTTGGTATACTTTTAACCAATCCTGTTGCGTTATTGTCTCAAATGGCTTATTCACCAATAGCCCCGCATTATTAATTAGAATATCAACTTTGTTTTTCCACTTTTCAGAAACAAAATCAGAAACTTTTTTATAATCGCTTTCGTTTGATAAATCGAATGATAACGCAGTAACGTTTTTCAAATTCAAACTTGCTATTGGAGTATTATTTCTTGATAAACTAAGTATTTGATGGCCAGCTTTGGAAAATATCTTTACTAGTTCAAACCCAATACCTCTACTAGTTCCTGTAATTATTATATTTTTAGTCATTTAATTTAATTTCATTTGGAGCAGAATTTACTACTTTTTCTATCGCTGGCAAATATGTATTTACAAAACTAGCCATGTGGTTAAAATCTAACTTATCAATTTCATCATCTACATGATGATAATAATCAAAATTTGTAAAGTCAAATGTGCAGAAAGTCTGTGCTGGAATATTAAACTCCGAATAGAACGGGTAATTATCTGATCTTGAGAATAATTGATATTCCTTAGCTTCTGGCAAATAACCTACTAAACTGGCATTTGCATATGCATTCATTTTTTCTGCTAAATTGGATTTATGATACCCAGTGACATATGCAGTATAATCTTTTTCCAATGGCACACCTATCATTTCAAAATTTAACATTGCATATACATTTCTATCCGCTTCTTTCATTTGTTTTGCCAAATGCTTTGACCCTAACAAGCCTTTTTCTTCTGCTGCAAATAGCACAAATACGATACTACGTTTATTACTTTTCACTTTAGCAAAATATTTTGCCATTTGCATTACTGCTGCAGTACCAGCAGCGTTGTCATTAGCTCCATTAGCAATAACATCATCACCTACTTGTTTTCCTTTCCCTATATGGTCATAATGCGCACCAATAACTACATATTCATCTCGTAAAACTGGATCAGTTCCTTCTAACAAACCTATTACATTAAATGCTTCTTTTCCGTTAACATCAAACACATCTCTATAAGTACAATAATATGGCCCTACCTCATTCGTTTTTAAATAATCAGCTATATAATTTGCTGCTTTTTCAATCCCGTCACTTCCCGTATCTCGTCCAGCTAAAGCATCAGATGCTAAATAGGAAACAATCGTTTTCATGGCATTTGCCGAAACCTCACTATTTTCTCCATGGTTACGAACTGTGGAAGTATTCTCCGCTACTTCAGTTTCATCTATTACTTCAGTTTGAGTTGGAGCTTCATCAGGTTTACCTGAATTACCATCGGTAGCTTTTGTTGAACTACAAGCTATCATGCTTACCAATATTCCTAATACTAATATTTTCTTTAACATTGATTTTATTTTTTCTAAAGATAAAAAAATCCCGCTTCAAAATTGAAACGGGATTTATAATATGTGATTTATATAAATTTATTTATACTAACATCGTTACAGGATTCTCAATAAACCCTTTTAAGGTTTGTAAAAATTGAGCTCCAGTTGCTCCATCAACAGTTCTGTGATCACAAGCTAAAGTCAATTTCATTGTGTTTCCAACTGCTAACTGACCATCTTTTACAACTGGTTTTTCAACTATTGCTCCTACTGAAAGGATTGCTGAGTTAGGTTGATTAATTATTGACGTAAAACTCTCTATACCAAACATTCCTAAATTAGAAATTGTAAACGTACTTCCATCCATTTCTTGAGGAGTCAATTTCTTTTGTCTTGCTCTAACCGCATAATCCTTTACTTCAGCTCCAATTTGAGGTAATGATTTTTCGTTAGTAAATTCCACTACAGGAACTACTAACCCATCTGCTACTGCAACAGCAACTCCTACATGTACGTGATGATTTAACTGAATACGATCATCAAACCATTGAGAGTTTACTTGTGGATGTTGTTTTAATGCTAAAGCAGACGCCTTAACAATGATATCATTGAAAGATATTTTAATTTCAGGAAGTGTATTGAATTGCTTTCTAAAGGCAATTGCATTTTCCATATCAAACTCAACATTTAAATAGTAATGAGGTGCAGTAAATTTAGATTCTCCTAATCTACGTGCTATTACTTTACGCATTTGAGAATTAGAAATATCTTCAGTTTTCTCTTCACCAGAAGGAACAAAAACACCAACATTAGCACCACTAGAAGCAGGCTGATAATTTTCGATATCTTTTTTAATTATTCGTCCATTCTCTCCAGAACCTGAAACTTTGCTTAAAGTTATTCCTTTATCTTCAGCCATCTTTTTAGCTAAAGGAGAAACAAATATCCTTTCTGTACTAGTTGAAGCTTTCTTTTCAACTTTATTTTTCTCTGTTTTAACTATAGCAACAGGTTTTGACACCTCTACTTTAGCCGTTTCCTTTTTAGGAGCTTCTTCTGCTTTTGCATAATTAGCTGCAAGATTAGCAACATCAGTACCTTTTGGACCAATAATAGCTAAAACACTATCAACAGGAGCTGCTTCACCTTCTTGAAGACCAACATATAATAATGTTCCTTCATTAAAAGATTCAAACTCCATTGTAGCTTTATCAGTTTCAATTTCGGCAAGAATATCACCTTCTTTAACTGCATCTCCAACGTTCTTTAACCATGTTGCCACAGTTCCTTCCGTCATTGTATCACTTAAACGAGGCATAGTTACTACTATAACTCCTTCTGGAATCTCAACCGAATTTGATGTTACTTCTTTTGACTCTGAAGAATCAACTGCAACTTCTTCCTTTACTTCAGAAGAACCACCTGTAATTAACGCAGATATATCTTCTCCTTTTTCTCCAATAATTGCCAATAAAGAATCAACAGGAGCAGTTTCTCCTTCTTGAATCCCTACGTACAATAAAGTTCCTTCATTAAATGATTCGAACTCCATTGTTGCTTTATCAGTTTCAATTTCAGCAAGAATATCTCCTTCTTCAATTTTATCACCAACATTTTTTAACCAAGTTGATACCACTCCTTCTGTCATGGTATCACTTAAACGGGGCATGTTAACTACTATTGCCATTGCTTATAATTTATGAGATATAAACGGATAATCTTCTTGATCGTAAACCATATCGTACATTTGTTGTACTTCTGGGTAAGCAGAATCTTCAGCGAATTGCTCACATTCTTTAACTAACGTTTTAACACGCTTATTAATTTCTTCTATCTGATCTTCAGTAGCGTATTTTTTTTCTAAAATAGTTGCCTTAATAGTTGTTATAGGATCTATCTTCTTATATTCTGCTACTTCATCCTTTGTTCTATAATGTTGCGCATCTGACATAGAGTGACCTCTATAACGATACGTTTTCATTTCTAAAAATGTAGGTCCATTTCCAGCTCTTGCATGTTCCATAGCAATATCTACTTCTTTTGCAACTGCTATAGGATCCATTCCATCAACAGGACGACAAGGCATTTCATAACCTAATCCTAATTTCCAAATTTCAGTATGATTTGCTGTACGTTCAACCGAAGTTCCCATTGCGTATCCATTGTTTTCAACAATAAATACTACTGGAAGTTTCCATAACATAGCCATGTTAAATGTTTCATGTAATGACCCCTGACGAGCAGCTCCATCACCAAAATAACATAAAGAAACAGCTCCTGTGTTATGATATTTATCTCCAAAAGCCATACCAGCACCTAAAGGGATTTGACCTCCAACGATACCATGACCTCCATAAAACCCTTTCTCCTTAGAAAAGATATGCATAGATCCACCCATACCTTTTGAAGTACCAGTTACTTTACCATACAACTCAGCCATAACTGCCTTAGGATCTACTCCCATTCCAATAGGTTGAACATGATTACGATATGCAGTAATCATTTTATCTTTAGATAAATCCATTGCATGTAACGAACCTGCTAAAACAGCTTCTTGACCATTATACAAATGCAAGAAACCTCTTACTTTTTGCTGGATATATACTGCAGCTAATTTATCTTCAAACTTTCTCCAAAACAGCATGTCCTCATACCATTTTAAATAAGTTGCTTTAGTAATTTTTTTCATCTCCTCTGAATTTTGAAGTAGTTTTAATTTTTAATCAGTTAACAAAAATAGTCTTTCAAAATGAATCAAAAAACTCTTTATCAAAAAAAATCAACTATTTGACAATTTCAAATAGTTGATTTTTTTAACTTTTATATTTTAATCACAAAACAGTATTACAAATGTGATTTTTTAAACATTAGCGGCAATAAATCTGACAACGATTCAGATTTCATAATAGCGCCTTCTTCACCCATGAAATATAACTCAATACCTTCATCCTGTCTGGTTTCATATTCAGCTATCGATTGCCTACAAGCTCCACAAGGAGGTATAGGTTCAACCACTTTATGATTTTCAGAAGTAGCTGTAATAGCCATTATTTTAATTTTAGCTTTTGGATACAAAGCGCCAGCTTGAAAAATAGCTACACGTTCTGCACATAGACCAGATGGGTAAGCAGCATTCTCTTGATTTGAACCAATAACAACTTTTCCATTATCCAACAACAAAGCAGCACCAACATTAAATTTAGAATATGGAGAATATGCATTATTTCGTGCAGAAACCGCAGATTCCATTAGACTAAAAACAGCTGAAGGAAGTTCCGACAGCTGTTCGTATATTTTAAATGTTGCGCTTATAGTAAGCTCTTTCATTTATATCTATTTAATTAATTATTTCCGTTTCCACCTAAGTTAAACGATAAAGAAAAACGTAATGTATTTTCTAATGGACTAGGTGTTTTTGATGCAGATAATAAATATGACACATCAATATTTACTACGCTATATTTAAACCCTGCTCCTAAAGCAAAGAATTTTCTTGCTCCTTTAGTTTCGTGCTCATTGAAATACCCTAATCTAAATGCAAAAGCATCTTGATACGTATACTCAGCACCAACAGAGTATGTAAATTCATTTAATTCCTCACTAAAACCTCCTGGAGCATCTCCAAAAGACTGGAACATTCCTGAAGTAAAGTTTACATTAGGATCACTACCTTCAATTATATAACTATTATCTTGAGCAACAAGAGTATCTACTCCATCATCGTACTGACCATTCCCTGGAGTAATAGTCGACCCATTATCACCATCATCAACATAATCTATTTTTGTTCCATAAACAGGTGGTGTAGGCACCATTAATTTCGCTGCTTCAACTGTTACACCTATTTTGTTAGCTCCATCTAAAATAAAATCAAACCCTCCACCTAAACGCAACGTTGTTGGTAAAAAACTTTCATTTCCATCTTCTTCATACTTTATTTTTGGTCCAATATTTTGAAGTGAAAAACCTCCACGCCATTTCCCATTAAAGCTACTATATGCTTTTTCTTCAGACTCATAATACCCTCCTAGATCAACAGCAAAAGAACTTGCTGCTTTAGCAGAAGCTGCAGCAAACTCAGTTCCTTTCAACTTTAAATCAGAACGTATATACTTCAACCCTACCCCCATAGAAAATTGATCACTCAATTTTAGTGAATACGCGATATCAGCAGTAAACTCATTTGGTTTTTGAATTAACGGTTGCTCAAGAGGATCTCCTGTTTTTCTAAATTCAATTTCACCTAAACTAAAATAACGAAAACTTGCAGAAACTGCACTTCTATCATCTAATTTTTTATAATAAGTTAACCCCCCTAGGAAAATATCATTCACCAAAGCACTTAAATAAGGCGTGTACGTGAATGAGAAACCTTGCTCTGATTTACCAAAAGCATATTTTGATACATTCCATTGTTGTGAAAAAGCATCTGGAGAAGTTGCTACTCCTTGATCCCCCATACCTGCAGCTCTTGCATCAGCTGCTATTGCCATGAAAGCAGTACCCGTTGTAATAACCCTAGTATCATTTTGCTTAGGTGTTATCTGTGTTATTGTTTGCGCGCTTATGTTTCCACACACGACAAATATTACTAATACAGCTATATAATTTTTCATTGAATTGATTTTTCGCATAATTTAAGCAAATATAATTTTTTTATTACAGTATTACAAGTTTTTCAAACTTGACTGCCTTTTTATTCGTACCTATAGACTTAACAGTAAGCTTATACACATATACTCCTTTACCTATTCTATCTCCAAAATCATCTTTCCCATCCCAAGGAAGACCTCTAAATAACGAAGCGTTTCCTCCTTTATTGCCTGTAGATGAATTTCCGCGTAAAGTTTTTATTAACTTTCCAGTTACAGTATACACCTGCACCATCACATCTAACTCTGAACTACTATTATGTTTGAACCAAAACTCCGTGTAACTAACAAAAGGATTTGGGTAGTTTAACACTCTTTCTAAAATCAATTCATCATTTTCATTTACTACAATAAATTGTATTTCAGTCTTTACAGAATTATTGTATACATCCCAAGCTTTAATTGTCAAAGTATGCAATCCTGGATCCAAGTCTTTATATTGATATTTTACGTTCCCTTTTGTAAAATCATCTGGTTCAGTTTCATAATAATCATTCAAAATTAATGGATTTGCTTCATCTCCATCCATTATTGCGGTGATATCATGACCTATTCCACTTGCAGTATTTATTCCATTTTCATCTTCTAATTTCAATAATAAAAACGGAGATTCATTTGTTACTCCACCAGAAACAAAACTCTCATCATTCATAAACGCAACAATTCTTGGAGGTAAGTTATCATCCGGAGCGGCTGTATTTATCCCACCTATTTTTATTGTATTATCAACTCCTGTCTGATTTTCTAACACCCCATCTCTTTTCGCATAAAAACTCACCTTTCCGTCACCAACAGGCATTAAAATATCTTGCGGAACAACAAAGTCAAATTCAAAAACCCCATTAGTTATTGTTGCTTGCCCCCTAAAAACAATTTCCCCTAATGTTTCGTAATCCAGTATTAACAAACCAGCACTACCTGTTGTTCCATCATTACCTAAAGTTGATCTGTTTTGTTTTTTGTCGTAAATAGTTGTTGACAACTTACCATTATAATCTGAAATCAACATATTTGAGCCATCAACCACCTCTCCAGTTAACGTTACCCTACCCAAAGCTTCTAATGTTTCAACAGATGGATCAGTAACAGGTACGCCATTGATTTTTGTCAATTTAATATTTGGCTTAGGTATAGATAATTTCAACGCAGGATCTCCAACACTAAACACAACCCTTTTTAATGAATTTGAAATATTACTTTTAGATAGTCTTACAGCCTCAGCAATAGAAACATACCCGGTGTCATTATAGTCGAAAAGATGTTTTACTAACTCCTTATTAACTACTACTCCTAAACTTACAAATATCGCCCTTGTAGTTGCTACTAAGGAAATTGCCCCTCCACTAGGATTCCAATACGTAAACTCACCTCCGGTTGGTCTTAATGGGTTGTCAAACCTAGTAAATTCACAGGTAACCGTAACTAATAAATTATACCTGCATATATTATTTAGTTCCTGCGCATCATTTTTCTGAAATAAACGCTCATGTGCCAATCCGTCTTCTCCTCCGTGACCAAAATAATTAACAACTAAACTTCCTAACTGAATATTATTTAAAAGAGATTCTGTTGCTTGAGGATACAACTCCCCTCCCGCAGAAGACTCTTGCGAAAATGAATCTGAATGCAACTTCACCATATTAACAAATGGTCTTTGCAAAACAATTTCATCAGCTAGAGCATCCAACTCGTTTTCTAATGAAAATTCCCAATCAACATCAACATCATCAGAAAGGATAATCATTCTATTCCTCCAACTACCATAAGACTCTTGCTGATGATACTGCTCTACTTTAGTAACCATTTCAACAGCTTGCTGAATATTACCTGCAATAATTCTACCTACCGCAATATCTAATCTATCGGCTGAACCCATTGTTCCTTCAGCATCATCCATCATACCAAAATAATCATCTGACATATATCCAGACACCAAACTAAAGCTCTGTAATGCATGAAAAGTAGGAACCAGATTAGTGTTACCTGAAATCCTATCCTTCATATCAAAAGAAGCATCACCAAACAAGCATAAATATTTTAACTTATCAGTTACCCCGTTTTGGTACACATATCTTACAAAATTTCTAATTGCACCTATATCTTGGTTTCCAGTATTAAATTCAGAATAAATTTCTTCAAGCGTAACAACTCTTGTACGCAACCCATAATTCAAAGCATTGATATTAGCTAAACGATTTGCTTGAGATTTGAATACCGATGGAGTTATCACCAAATAATCTACATCTTCATGAGATCCATTCAGCCCGTTAAATATTGTCCCTTTTAGATTAGATGGCGAAACAATTGTTGACAAATCTTTTGAAGGAATATACAAATCCGTCCCTACAACGGCTACATATTTTTTTTGTTCTCCTAAATTAGCTTTAAAAGAAAAGGTAGCATCACTTGGATTTACTTTTGAACTTACATTATAAATATCGGTTACATCCCAAACATCAGTCACAGATATAGCATCAGTTAACACATACTCGCCAATTCCAGACAAAGCAGCTGCTTGCTTATTACTAAATGGAAATTGAAATCCTAATGACTTTAAAAAAGAGGTGCTTTCAATTGAGATATAATCTAAGTAAGCATTAGCACTAGGATTACCATTATTAAAATATTTTAACCCAACTACTAAGCTAGTACTATTTACATTTTCTAAATTAAAATACGAATCCCCTGACGCTAATGAAGTGGAAGAAATGGATGCAAAAGAAAAAGTATCCCTCAAAACCCCATTCAGACTTAACTGCATACTCGTTACTGTACTTGATGCAGCCGCAGCTTTAACACTTAACCGCACCGGAACTGACGTATCAATTCTAGGGAAATTAAATGTGAAATTCTGATTTGAATTTACATCAAAATTATCTCCAAACCACCTTCTACCTAATTGCACTATATTATTTTTATCAATTTCAAAAAATTGACTTTCATTAAAGGTTGTAAAAGTATTAGTTACAGCTCCAGAAGGCTCAACCATTGTTTGAATTCTTTTCCCAGGAGTTGTACTTACATTGATATAATAAAATGTCCTATCGTTATATGGATTTATATGAGTGTCATTATCTGCATCCCAACCAAATGAACTTACACCATAAAAAAGCATGTAATCTTGATCATTAAAAAAACCATCATCTTCCCCTATAAATTGTACTGCATTTTCAGTAACATCAAACTCACTTACTTCAGAATTAGACAAAGGTATTGCCTTACCACCATTACCAAAAAGACGAATGTTTTTAGGGTTTACACCATTTACATTAACACCTAAGCTAGCTAAAAAGTTTTTATCTAAAACATGAACTCCGGTTTTAGATATAAAAAATCGATACCACAACCCGTTTGCTAATTCTGAGTCGGATAACATTGGAGGTGGTGTAGAAAAAGACGCTTTATTACTTTGATCAAAATCAAATTTAATAGATGTAACTTTTTTATACTGACCATTTATTTTTACTATTGGATTAAACTCCACATAACCACCTATATTCCCTCTAGAATCAGTTCTTTTTACAGTAAAGTTAATTTCACTTTTAATCAACTTAACATTATAACCTTTAAGTTGAACAGAAGTCATGTTTTCATAAACTACTGATGCAATACTACCGCTGGATCCTGAAATAGGTGTTTTTATATTAGCTGCGAACAACAAAGTTTTTTTATCCACATCATAAATGAAATTTTCTGTTTGAAAACCATGGACATTAGTAGATTTATTGGCAGTAAAACGCACCTCTTTATTGTTCTCCCATTTTAAAACGAATTCATTTTCTTGAGAAAAAGTAACTAGTGAAAAACAAAATAATAGGCTAAAAAGTAGTATCTCTCTTATATTCATAGTGCTAAAACGTATCATTATCAATTTTAGTGTAAATTTCTTTTTTTCAAAAGTAAACAATATATTTGTCTTATCTGTCGTTAAAACAGGACAGAACTATTTAACGAAGTCAAAACTATTTTTTACAAAGTGTTGCATTATAATGTATATTTATTATATTGCGGACTTGAACTATCTCTGAATTTAAGTTATGTATATGAGAAAACATTTTGCCCTAAAATTTTTAGTAATCCTTACTGTATTTGCAACCACAAGTTGTAATAAAGGTAAAAAAGGAGGATCAAGAGCTACTGGTTGGAAAATCAATTCCAAAGAAGGTGGATTTCAATACAACACAAAATATCAAGAGCAGGAAACTGCACCTGGAGTAGTGTTTATTGAAGGAGGTACATTTACCAAAGGTCAAGTGAATGACGATCCAATGCACGATTGGAACAACTCACCAAACCAACAACACGTTCAATCATTCTATATGGATGAAACAGAGGTTACGAACGTAATGTACATGGAGTACTTAGACTGGACTAAAAAAGTATATCCGCCAGAAAACGAAAACTTTACACAAATATACAACGGAGTTGTACCTGACACATTAGTTTGGAGAAACAGACTTGGATACAATGAAGTTATGACGAACAACTACCTACGTCACCCTGCATACCAAAACTACCCAGTAGTTGGAGTTAGCTGGATTCAAGCGAATCAATTTTGTGTTTGGAGAACTGACCGTATAAATGAGGATGCATTAGAAAGAAACGGATTCTTAAAAGAAGACGCTAAAATTACTGACGTAACTGCAGACTCTAATTTTAGTACAAACACTTATATTATTTCTCCTTCATCTACTTACGGAGGTAATGAAGATATACTAAACGGAGGTAAAAAGAAAAGTAAAAACCCACAGACGAATGCAGAAGGTGAAGAAATTAACATCTACGCAACAAGATCTACAGGTATTTTACAACCAGGATACAGGTTACCAACTGAAGCTGAATGGGAATTTGCTGCATTAGGAATGTCTGAATTAAGAAGTTATAACGTACATAGAGGTAGAAAAAAATACCCTTGGAGCGGACAATATACAAGATCAGGAAAAAGAGTAACAAGAGGAGATCATAACGCTAACTTCAAACAAGGAGATGGTGATTACGGTGGAATCGCAGGTTGGTCTGATGATGGTGCTGATATTACTGCAGAAGTAATGTCTTACGATCCAAATGATTTCGGATTATACGATATGGCTGGTAACGTTGCTGAATGGGTTGCTGATGTTTACAGACCTATTGTAGATGATGAAATGAGTGACTTTAACTACTATAGAGGTAACGTATTTACAAAAAATAAAATTGGAGAAGACGGAAAAGTAGCTATTATAACTGCTGACTCTATTGGATATGACACTTTAGCAACAGGAAAAGTTATTGCAACAACATTACCTGGGCAAATTGCTCAAGTACCAGTTGACGATAATGAAACTTACTTAAGAACAAACTTCAACAAATCTGACAACATCAACTTTAGAGATGGTGACAAAGCATCTAGTAGATATTTCTCTGCAGGTGGCGACGACGAAGGAGATGAAGAAGGAAACAATGGTGATGAAACAAGAGGTATGTACAACTCCCCTAAACACTCTGTAACTGTTGATTCTGCTGGAGTAATGACTAAAGAATATGACGGATCATCTAAAAGAACTTCTCTTGTAAATGATGAAGTAAGAGTTTACAAAGGTGGATCATGGAAAGATAGAGAATACTGGCTTGACCCAGCACAAAGAAGATTTTATCCAGAAGCTATGGCAACTGACTACATCGGATTTAGATGTGCAATGTCTAGAGTAGGTGCTAAATCAAAAGGAAAAGGAAATAGAAAATCTCCTAGATAATCTAAAGAGATTTAATGCATAACAAAAAAAGCTCTAATTTTTATTAGGGCTTTTTTTGTGTAAAATTTAAACTAAATGGATCTTACAGAAATATATAACCTATTTAAAAAATCTAGCGGAATAAGCACCGATACTAGAACAATTAAGAAGAACAATCTATTCATTTCATTAAGCGGAGAAAACTTTAATGGAAATAAGTTTGCCAAAACAGCACTTGAAAAAGGAGCTGCTTACGCTATTATTGACGACAAAAATTATACACAAGAAAACACAATCCTAGTAAAAGACACTTTAGAAACCCTTCAGGAGCTAGCCAAACACCATAGAACACAATTAAATATCCCAATAATAGCCCTAACCGGAAGTAACGGAAAAACAACCACAAAAGAATTAATCAATTGTGTTCTGAGCAAGAAATACAAAACCACAGCCACTAAAGGGAATTTAAACAACCATATTGGCGTTCCATTAACACTATTATCTATGAATACATCTACTGAAATAGGGATCGTAGAAATGGGAGCAAATAACTTTGGGGAAATAGAATTATTGGCCAACATAGCAAACCCAGATTACGGATATATTACTAATTTCGGAAAAGCACATCTTGAAGGATTCGGAAATATAGAAGGCGTTATAAAAGCCAAAAGCGAACTTTACGATTACTTAAGAAACAATCAAAAAAAAGCGTTTGTAAATTCAAATAACAACACACAAGTTGAGCAATCAAACAACATAGACTCTATTACTTTTTCAGAAAATGACAGCTCAGACAGTAAAATCACTTTTCTAAAAGCTAACCCTACAGTAACAGTAAACTACAAAAAACAAAACATTAAGAGTAATTTAATTGGAAGCTACAACTTCACTAATATTGCAGCCGCAATAAGTATTGGCTTATATTTTGATGTAAATAGTATAGATATTATTGAAGCAATTGAAACATACACACCAAACAACAATAGGTCACAAATAATCCACAAAAACACCAATAAAATCATTCTTGACGCATACAACGCTAACCCTACAAGCATGAAAGCAGCGTTAGACAGTTTTAGTCAGCTTGAAACAGAAAACAAGGCTGTATTTATTGGCGACATGTTTGAACTTGGAGAAACTAGCAAAGAAGAGCATCAGAATATTATAGACTACTTAGAAGGCCTAAACATAAAACATAGCTTCATTATCGGTGAAAATTTTAAAAAGACAAACCACAACAACAAAACAAAATCCTTTAGTGATTTTAGTTCGCTTTCAGATAGCTACTCTAATGAATTGAACAATTACACCATATTGATAAAAGGTTCAAGAGGAATGGCTTTAGAACGCATCCTAGAACTGCTTTAAAAACACAAAATAATAAACATAAAAAAAGCGCTACATAACTGTAACGCTTTTTTTGTGGGTTATGAGGGATTCGAACCCCCGACCCCCTCGGTGTAAACGAGGTGCTCTGAACCAACTGAGCTAATAACCCTTCAATAAATACAATCAAGAACTAAGTGGGCAATGAGGGATTCGAACCCCCGACCCCCTCGGTGTAAACGAGGTGCTCTGAACCAACTGAGCTAATTGCCCTAATAACTGATTGCGGGTGCAAATATAACATCTATTTTGGAGTCTACAACTATTTTTTAAACTAATTTTTAAAGAATTTCTGCTACAACAAAAGTACTACCTCCAATATATATCACATCATTTTGAAACGAGTGATTTTTTGCAGCCTTAAGAGCTTCATTTACAGAATTGTACTTCACCCCTTTCAATCCAAAATCTGTAGCAGACTCACACAAGTCCTCAACTGGCATTGCTCTTGGAATATTAGGTGAACAAAAATAATAATGCGCATTTTTAGGTAATAGTGGTAAAATTGAAGTCAAATCCTTATCAGATACAACTCCAAAAACTATTCTCAACTCCTCATAAGGTTCTTTTAACAACTGCTCCATTGTTAATTTTAACCCTTCTTTATTATGTGCAGTATCGCAAATAACTTTTGGCTCATAATGTAGTATTTGCCATCTTCCCAATAAACCAGTATTTTTTACTGTATTCAAAAGCCCCGATTCAATTTCAGAAGTATTTACACAAAAACCTTTCAATTGATCAACCACAGCAATTACACCTTTGATATTCTTTTGCTGATACTCGCCTAGTAAATCAGTTTCATAAGCCTTAACAACTTCTTTATCTGCAAATACTAATCGTGCATTAACTGAAGTGGTTTTATCTTCAAATACTTTTTGAGTCTCCGCTTGAGTCTCACTAATAACAACTGGAATATTCTCCTTAATAATCCCAGCTTTCTCAAATGCAATACTTTTTAAATCATTACCAAGAAAAGCAGTATGATCTATCCCTATATTAGTAATTAACGATACTTCTGGAGTGATAATATTAGTAGCATCTAACCTACCTCCTAAGCCAACTTCGATAATAGCAACATCAACTTGTTCATTTGCAAAATAATCAAATGCCATCCCAACAGTCATTTCAAAAAAGGATAGTGCATTTTCAGTAAAAAAAGACTGGTGCTTTTCTACAAAATCAACAACATACTCCTCAGAAATCATTTTACCATTAATCTTTATACGCTCCCTAAAGTCTTTTAAATGTGGTGAAGTATACAAACCTACTTTATACCCTGCTTCTTGCAATATTGAAGCTAACATGTGACTAGAAGAACCTTTACCATTTGTTCCTCCTACATGAATGCTTTTAAATTTTTTATGCGGATTATCAAGATACCCATTCAACTTAGTAATATTAGATAAATCAGCTTTATAAGCCGATTTTCCTATTTTTTGATATGCTGCCAACTGACTAAACAGCCATACTAATGTTTCTTTATAATTCATCATTTCAATACTATATTAGGTCCTAAAAAAACTACGCTTACACAAATTGATTAAAATCAACTGTGTAAGCGTAGTTTTTATACATTTAAACATACTTATCGTAAGCTAAAGTTATATATTATTTTCCCTACTTGTTTTTCAGGTGCATTAGCTGCAGATTGCCACTTAGTCTTCAAAGCAGCTTCTTTTGCACGATTCAACAAACAAGCGTCTGTTGTTGTGCTTCCTCTTGTCCCTGGAGTAGCTGAAATAACTTTTCCAGCTCGATTTACTTTGATAGACACAACTACCCTTCCTTCTTTACTACAAGTATAAATAGGACTTGGTCTACGCAATGGTAAACGACCGATTAAATCATAATTTCCTCCTGATCCATTTCCAGGGTTCGTATAATAATCAGGCGCATTAGGATCACCGTTTTCATTTCCTTTATCTCCAGCCTCATCATCATCACCCTCACTACCAGACGCCGTACCATCTGCTGGTGGTCCATTTAAAACACTTGACAACGCATCTTGAGTTGCTTGATCAGGTTTTGGCGGAGCTGGTTCTTCTTTTGGAGTTTCTTTCGGTTCCTCCTTAGGCACTTCCTTTGGTTCTTCTTTAGGTGTTTCTTTTGGAACTTCCTTAACAGGAGTAATAACAGGAACCTCTTCTACTGTTTCTTCAGTTATCACATCTTCAACAACTTCTTCAACTGGAGTTTCTATAATTTCCTCTACAGGTTCAACCACAGGTTCTTCAACTGGCTCCTCTGGAACCACTTCTTCTACTGGTTGTGTTTTAATTTCTTCCAACGGCTGATCATCTCCTTTTCCTAAATCAGTAGTTCCAAAATTTACCTCCATACCATATTCTTCTGGAGGATCCTGATATTCAAATGCTGAATGAAAAAACATCCACAAAAACAGAATAAACACAGTCAGAAACGTCAATATCGCTGCCCGTTTTTCATTTTCATCTTTAAATAGTTTTTTCATGATTCAATATATTTTTACTTTGATCGTACTGCCAAAGTAGATTTTATCTTATTTCTATTTGCGATATCCATAACATACACAAAGTCTTTCAACTCTACAGTTTCTTCAGCTCGCAGAACAATACTTGGTTTTTCTAAATCACCAATTTTATCTAAGATATATGCTTCAAGTTTATTTTTAGCTACTTTTTGACTATCAACATAGTAATCCAAGTCTTTTGTAATACTTACAGACAAACTCTTTGACTGAGTTGTTTTACCACCAGATTTCGGCAACAGCAAGTCAATTGCATTTGCAGATACCAAAGTAGATGCTATCATAAAAAACACCAATAACAGAAATACAATATCTGTCATTGAGGACATGTTAAATTCCGGAGTAACTTTATTTCTTCCTCTAATATTCATATGTTATAAAATTACGCTGGTTCGTTTAACAAGTCAAAGAACTCTAATGAATTCGCTTCCATTTTATAAATAATCTTATCTGTTTTTACAACCAAGTGGTTATACGCCATGTATGCTACAATACCTACAACTAAACCTGCTACGGTAGTAGTCATTGCTGTATACAAACCACCTGCTAATGTTTTTATATCAATGTTACCACCTGAATTTGCAATTTCAAATATTGATATAATCATTCCAATAACTGTACCAAGAAACCCTATCATTGGCGCTACACCAGAAATAGTAGCCAGTACACTTACGTTTTTCTCTAACTTGTAAATCTCTAGCCTACCTGCATTTTCAATTGCCGTATGAATATCCTCTAAAGGCTTTCCAATTCTTGAAATCCCTTTTTGAATTAATGCTGAAACAGGAGATTTATCTTGTGAACACAATAAATTAGCTGCTTCTATTTTTCCGTTAGTGACATGATCTTTAATTTGATTCATAAAGTTTACATCAACTTTAGACCCTTCTTTTATAGCCAATAATCTCTCAAAATAAATATATAATGCTACTACCAACAAGACAAATAACATCCCGATAATAATTTGCCCCCCAAGACCTCCTTCATTAATTAAATTAATAATGGATAGTGTTTTTTTCTCTACTACTTCTCCTTCTAGGTTTTCAGCAACTTCTTGAATAGTTAGCGACATATGTTCTCTTTTTTTATGTGATTATTATTATACAAACGAAAATACAAATAGTAAATTGTTTTTATCTTAAATTTTGTTAAAATAAAAAAGCCATTCAATTTGAATGGCTTTTTTATTTATATGTGACACTGAATCAATTCAATGCTTGTCTTTCATTATTTTTAATTACGCTCCTATCAATCCTCTGATAAAAATAAAAGTTACAGATCCTACAACAAATCCTATAAAAGCTAACCATGTGATATTTTTAAAATACCAGAAAAAAGAAATTTTCTCCATACCCATAGCAACAACTCCTGCAGCTGAACCAATAATTAACATACTACCTCCTGTACCAGCAGAGAACGCGATAAAGTGCCATAATGGATCATTCAATTCATTTTGAAACATCCCTAAACTTGCCGCTACTAAAGGCACATTATCAATTACTGCAGAACCTATACCCAACAACATAACTACAACGTCTGAATTTGGTATCGTAGTATTTAAATTTTCGGCAAAATGAAATAACATTCCTAAACTCTCTAATGCCGCTACCGCCATTAATATTCCAAAGAAAAACAACACACTAGGCATCTCAATTTTAGACAATGATTTATGTACTGGACTATGATGACCAGTATCTTCAGCATGATCTCCTAATGTAGATATCTTGAATTGTTTTGTACTAAATATTTCAGCAAACGCACACACAACACCTAACGACAACATCATACCAACATATGGTGGCAAATGTGTAATTGTTTTAAATACTGGAACAAATAAAATCATCCCTAACCCTAAATACAACATAACTGAACTATATGTAGTATCATGAATTTCAGCAGGTTTTACCTCTATTTCTTCTTCTAGATCGCCTTTAAATGGTTTTGTTAGAGAAGCTATAAAAGTAGGGACAGCCATACATACTAATGAAGGAATCATTAAGTATGTTATTAACATATCTGTAGTTACTTTATTACCTATCCAAAGCATTGTAGTTGTTACATCACCTATTGGAGACCATGCTCCACCAGCGTTTGCAGCGACAATAATCATACCCGCAAACCAAATACGAGTCTCTTTTTTATTAATTATTTTCTGTAAAATTGTTATTAAAACAATAGTTGCAGTTAAGTTATCAATAATTGCAGAAAGTATAAATGCTAAGAAAGCAAATATCCATAATAGTCTTTTCTTATTCTTAGTTTTAATGTAACTTTTAAAGGTTGAGAATCCATCAAAATAATCAATAATCTCAACAATAGTCATTGCTCCAAGCAAGAAAAATAAGATTTCAGCTGTTTTACCTAAATGATGAAGAAGTGTCTCCTCCATTAAGTGAAGTTTTGCTTCATGATTTAAAGCACCAAATGAATCAAGAAGCTTGTGTTGTCCCGAATCAAACCAATATTGGAAATCATCAATTCCAAAAGCTACTGCCGCCCAACATACAGCCATCATAACAACAGCCGGTATTAGTTTATCAATTTTTAAATTGTGCTCTAGTGTAATTGCTAAATACCCTAACACGAATATTAATACTATAAATATTTCCATTTTTACTTTTTCTTAATTTACTTTTTCTTAAAATTTTTTTACACTAATTGCTTCAACGCAATTTCAAAAGCAGTTTTACAGATTTCTGTTTTACTACTATTATTACCATGCGTTTTAGTTAACGCGTTTTTTATAATATTTGAAGTATCATCAAATATTGATTTATCTAACATTGGCTGCTCTACTCTTGCTTCCATTAAGTATGCAAAAACTCTAGCAATACCACAATTTGAAATAAAATCTGGCAACAAACTTATTTGTTTATCAGTATACTCCATTATAGGTCCAAAGAAAATTTCTTTATCAGCAAAAGGAACATTTGCTCCAGGGGATATAACCTCTAAACCAGAGTTAACCATTCGTTTCACCTGATCTTGAGACACTAATCTTGAAGCTGCTGCAGGAACAAATATTTCAGCAGGTAAATTCCATATTTTCTCATTAATTTCTGCAAAAGGTATCATTTGATCTGATACCAATTTGTTTCCGTCTTTATTTAAAAATAAAGCTCTCATTTCTTCCATTGAAAATCCTTCTTCATTTATCAACCCACCTTCTCTATCAATGATTCCTACAACTTTAGCCCCTAACTGAGTTAAGTAATATGCTGCTGCAGACCCTACATTTCCAAAACCCTGAACAATTGCTTTTTTACCGGTTATAGATCCTCCGTAAATATCATAGTAGTGTTTTACTGCTTCCGCAACACCATAACCAGTTAGCATATCAGCTACAGTATATTTTCTATTTAAATCTGGTGAAAAAGTTTTATCTTCAATAACCTTAATTACTCCTTGACGTAACTGACCAATTCTGTTAATTTTATCTGCTTCTGTTGGTTTAAAGTGACCATTGAATATCCCTTCTTGCGGATGCCAAACACCACAATTTTCAGTAATTGGAATTACATCCTTGTCAGCGTCAACATTTAAATCTCCACCTGTTCCGTAATAATGTTTTAATAACGGAGTAACCGCTTTGTACCAACGCTCCAATACTCCTCTTTTACGAGGATCATTTGGATCAAAATTAATTCCAGATTTTGCTCCTCCAATTGCAGGCCCAGAAACTGTAAACTTCACCTCCATCGTTTTTGCTAGCGACAATACTTCATTTTTATTTAACCCTTTACGCATACGTGTACCACCTCCGGCAGCACCACCACGCAAGGAATTAATTACTGTCCATCCTTCTGCATCAGTAACTTGATCTTTCCAATGAAAAACTATTTCTGGTTGTTTTTCTTCGTATTTTTTTAGTAATTCTTTCATCTATAATTTCTTTAACTCTTAATGTAAAATTGAAATGTCAAATCCTTCTATTTGACTTGTTTTAAGTATAATTTTATATCTATCCCCAAGGGGAGTTAAAGCTGTTCCATTTACGAGTTTTTTTAAATAAAGGCCAAATATAACAAACTAAAACGACTTCTTATACAAGAAATATATTTCCTGAAGAATGATTCTTTTCTGCACCCGTAACCGAAGCTAAAACGTTAACCTCTCCTCTTAGCTTTAACACCCCTAAAAAACCAAATATTAACGCTTCTTTATATTCTATTAATTCAGGATTTGGAATAGCAATTTCAGAATTTGAAAACTCTACAATTCTTTCTATTAAAAACAAATTATAAACTCCACCCCCTGTAAACAATACTGACGATTTTTCTTTTACTAATACACTTCCTATTTGAATTGCTACATGCTCTATAAAGGTTCGCAATATATCTTTTACGGATATTTTATAAGAGTCTATTAATGGAAACACAATTGATTTCACCCACTCCAACCCCAATGATTTTGGATGCGATTGTTTGTAAAAACTCAATTCGTTTAGTTTTTCTAAAAGCAATTCGCAAACTACCCCTGAAGAGGCCAACACACCTTTATCATCATATGACACCCCAGTTTTTTGTATGTAATGATTTAATACAATGTTTACTGGGCAAACATCATATGCTATTCGCTCATTATTTAATACTGTAGAAATATTAGAAAAACCACCTAAATTAACACAATAGGTATAATCGGAAAATAATAATTGATCTCCAATTGGTACTAAAGGCGCTCCTTGCCCCCCTAAGATTACATCTTGAACTCGAAAATCGCAAACTACTTTTTGATTTATCAATTGTGACAACTCTTTTAAATTACCAATTTGCAAAGTGAGTTTATTTTCAGGTTGATGTAAAATTGTATGACCGTGCGAACATACCGCGTCAATATCCTTCAATTGATTTTTTTTAACAAAAGAATTTATGACCTCAACCAACAACTGAGTATATAATATGTTTAAACTTTCAAGCTGAATTTCAGAAAACCCAACTCCATCCCTAAGATTAACCTCCCATTTAGTATCATACGCAACTGTTTCACTACAAATAATATTATAAGACCATTTTTTATCTTTTTTAAAATGAATATACGCCAAATCAATCCCATCTAAAGATGTTCCAGACATTACACCTATCACGAAGTATTCTTGTTTTTTCATAGTCTTTAATACCAAACATTCTATAATCATACGAATATACAAGAATATGAATTGAGACACATCTGATGAATTCATTAAAATTAGAATTTAAAAATTCGCAATAAAACTGTATATTTGGACTTTATTTTTAAAAAATTCACAACAAAAACACATATAATGGACTTTAATCTTACAGAAGAACATATAATGATTCGTGATGCCGCAAGAGACTTTGCACAAACTGAATTATTGCCAGGAGTTATCGAAAGAGATAACAAACAAGAATTCCCTCAAGAATTGGTTAAGAAAATGGGAGATTTAGGTTTCTTGGGAATTATGGTAGATCCTAAATACGGAGGAAGTGGTATGGACGCTATTTCTTACGTATTAATTATGGAAGAATTATCTAAAATTGATGCTTCTGCCTCTGTAATGGTATCAGTAAACAATTCATTGGTATGCTACGGACTGGAAGCCTATGCTTCTGAAGTTCAAAAAGAAAAATACTTAACAAAGTTAGCTACTGGTGAATATTTAGGAGCGTTTTGTTTATCAGAACCTGAAGCTGGATCTGATGCAACTTCACAAAGTACAACAGCTATTGACAAAGGTGATCATTACCTTATAAACGGAACAAAAAACTGGATTACAAGTGGTGGTCGTGCTGATGTATATTTGGTAATTGCTCAAACAGATCGTGAAAAAGGACATAAAGGTATTAATGCTTTTATTGTAGAGAAAGGAATGGACGGATTTCATGTTGGTCCAAAAGAAGACAAATTAGGAATTAGAGGTTCAGACACACATACGTTACAATTTAACGATGTAAAAGTTCCTAAGGAAAATAGAATTGGTGCCGATGGATTTGGATTCAAATTTGCCATGAAAACTTTATCTGGTGGACGTATCGGTATTGCTGCTCAAGCATTAGGAATTGCTGCTGGAGCTTATGAGTTAGCATTAAAATACTCTAAAGAGCGTAAAGCTTTTGGAACTGAAATTTGTAACCACCAAGCAATTGCTTTTAAATTAGCTGATATGTATACCGAAATTGAAGCGGCACGTATGCTAGTAATGAAAGCTGCATGGGATAAAGATCAAGGAAACAATTACGACATGAGTAGTGCTATGGCTAAGCTATATGCTTCACAAGTTGCCATGACTCATACTGTTGAAGCTGTGCAAATACACGGTGGAAATGGATTTGTGAAAGAATACCACGTAGAGCGTTTAATGCGTGATGCAAAAATCACTCAGATATATGAAGGAACTTCTGAAATTCAGAAAATTGTAATTTCAAGAGGACTTATTAAAGGATAAGTTTTAATTACTTGTTGATATAAAAAAAGACCGCTTAATAGCGGTCTTTTTTTATATCAACAATTCCGTTTACTGAAAAATCAAACTCCCCGTATACAACACCTCAACATCAACCAAAGGAGGATAATTTACAGAAATCAAATTCCCTGTGCTAACCAGCCTTCCTTCCAATACGTTTTGTGGATTCACAATAATACTATTAGTTCCTCTATGAAACACATTTACTTCATTTGCTATTAAACTAACCCCATTAAACACTCCATCACCAGCTGCAAAATTCACATTTAGGTTTTCGGTTACTCCGCTAAGATTAAAAGAAGTTAAATTATTACCCACTACTTTTACATCTTGTGAATTCAATGTTAAATTAATAGTCCCTACTGCAATTACTGAAGGATCAGTATAATCTTCTGATAAGACATCGATAACAGGGTAATTTAACACTCCATCTGAACTAATTTGAAACTGGGTTGAACTAATTATTTCGGTTATATTTGGTGACGTAACATATACTTTAGTAATATTATAATCACGTACATAATTACATAAATTATTCTCTGTTAAAACTAATTGATTACCATTAACAACTGCCGATACATCACTTAATAAATTCGATCCTGTTTCAATTATTACTTTCTGTATTGCTCCTTCTTTTAAAATCAACTCAACATCTCTATTTACTCTAATTCTAGTAAAATTATCAACAACAATCTCTTGACTAATAATCGTTCCTGTTTTTTGAAAACAATCATTAGCATTATCCTTGTCACATGACAATAATATAATTCCTATAAAAATTAGTAATATCTTTTTCATCATATCTATTTACAATCTAACTCCTATTCCAAATTCCAATGCCTCAGCAGCTGCAGCATGTGCTTTTAATGTTACTGACGCGAATATTTTATCTCCAAAATATCGCTTTACTCCTATTCGCTCATAAATTCGAGTTTCAAATTCATACGGATAGTAAACATAATACCCAAATTGGGTGATTAACGACATTTTATTTATAAATAATTCGTGTCCAACAAAAACACCTACCCTTTTATAATCAGTATCTGGATCAACTTTATTTTCTGGGTATGCTATTGAATTAAACTTTATTTCTTCTTTTAAGAAATCAGAAAAAAACACATCTGCTCCAATTTGAATTGCACTAACGTTACCAATACGTTTATCAGCATAAAAAGACGCTACATAAAACGGATATTGTTTTGTTCCAATAACATCACCTTGATTAATTCCTCCTCTAAAAGCAATGTTATAACGAATCGGCTCTCGTACACGCAAAGAGTCTTTGCTTCTTTTAATATATTCTTGTTCTATTTTATCTCCTAAACTATACGTAACTCCAACATTTGTAGAAATTGTGTTTATGCTCGTATTTGGCGCTTTTATGTTAGCATTAGAATAATGTGTTAATGTCAATCCAGCTTGAATTCCGAAACGTGATTTAAACAAACGTTCTTTTTTATAATTTAACATCATATAAGTACTACTCAAGAATCTAGTACCAAAAGCTACATTTCTGTTATTAGAATTTCTATCATAAGGGTTCGTTGCATACGCAATACCTTGACCCATCCTAAATAGTACATTTCTTTTCAAAAAGTAAAAATTATAATGTGCATACAAAGAATAATTCTCTCCTAAATATTCATTTTTAAAATCTTGATATAGAAATGAGGCACCAACATCTGGGTAATTAAATCGTTCTTCCCATTTTTGCTTTCCAAAAGTTTTTCTATTCCAACTTACAAGCACACCTTCTGGGTGACCTGTAATTAAATGTAAAATATTTGAGTTATGGTTTGCAATAACCCCATACATGTAATTAACATCAATGGTAGAAACCTGAGTATCTTTTGCCTCTTGGGAAAAAGAAAGCAAACTAAAACATAATAATAAAAGTGTAACTATATTTCTTTTCATCCCACCTGTGGGTTTAACTCCCTAGGCATGCTTTAAACGGAAAGTGTTTATATTATATTCCATATCAAGTATGTTAAAATTAAGAGCATTGATTAATATCAGCGCAAATATAACCAATTAAACCTTTTAACAGTTAGCAATACTAACAAGTAAACCACTCTCATACAAACACATATGAAACACAGCTTTTTCAAAATCATCTTTTTGTAGCTTTTTTATCAATATTTTATGTATTTTCGCGCACGGATTTAGAAGAATTGTATTTTACAATAAATCTTTTCTTCTTCAGAAATTGAAAATATTATTAATTGGATTTAATATCCGAGTTTCACTCCAAATTGTGAAATAAAAAAAAAGATAGCTATGAACGCAGCACTAAAAAGAACATTTGATGTTTTAATAGAAATTCCAAAAGGAAGTAGAAACAAATACGAATACGATTTTGAATTAGGAAAAATACGTTTTGACAGAATGTTATTTTCTTCTATGATGTACCCTGCTGATTACGGTTTTATTCCTGAAACTTTAGCATTAGATGGTGACCCATTAGATGTATTAGTATTAGGTAACGAACCAACATTCCCAATGTGTGTTATGGAAGTTAAGCCTATCGGTGTTTTCCATATGGCAGATGAAAAAGGACCAGATGAAAAAATTATTTGTGTGCCTGTTTCTGATCCTATTTGGAATAACTTAAATGATTTATCAGATTTAAATCCACACTTAGTTAAAGAAATCACTCACTTCTTCCAAGTTTATAAAGATCTTGAAAAGAAGCAAGTTGATATTGGTGGGTGGGGAGATGCTAAAGAAGCATACGACATTTTAGACAAGTGTATTGAGCGTTACGAAGAAAGCGAGCACAAAACAAACGGAAACTTTACTATCTAGTATTTTCCAATACAATACAAAAAGGCGATATTCATTATGAGTATCGCCTTTTTTTTTATATCTCATTGATTTTTAATACTTTTAGAAGAACTAATCTTTTAAAAACTATACTAACATATGGAATCAATGATGATTTATATGCCAATTGCTGCAGCAGTTATTGGCCTAATCTACATGTTTATTAAAAAAGCATGGGTTATGAAACAAGATGCTGGAGATGGTAAAATGAAAGAAATTTCTGACCATATCTACGAAGGCGCTTTAGCCTTTTTAAACGCCGAATACCGGCTACTCGCTGTTTTCGTTCTAATCGTAAGTGTATTACTTGCAATAGTATCCTATATAATACCAACCACGCATTGGCTAATCGTAATAGCATTTATTCTAGGGGCAATATTTTCTGCCTTAGCTGGGAATATGGGAATGAAAATCGCTACTAAAACTAATGTCAGGACTACACAAGCTGCTCGTACTAGTTTACCAGATGCTCTTAAGGTTTCTTTTGGCGGTGGAACAGTAATGGGTTTAGGAGTTGCTGGCTTAGCAGTACTTGGGTTAACCGCATTTTTTATTTTCTTCTTTCATTTTTTTATGAATGGTGCATGGACATCAGTTGATGATATGACTATTGTTTTAGAAACACTTGCCGGATTCTCCTTAGGAGCAGAATCAATTGCTTTGTTTGCACGTGTTGGTGGAGGGATTTACACAAAAGCAGCGGATGTTGGAGCTGATTTAGTAGGAAAAGTGGAAGCTGGAATTCCTGAAGATGACCCTAGAAACCCTGCAACAATTGCTGATAATGTAGGAGATAATGTAGGAGATGTAGCAGGAATGGGGGCAGATTTATTCGGATCATATGTCGCAACAGTATTAGCAGCAATGGTTCTAGGAAATTATGTTATCCGAGATATGGGCGGAAGTATTTCTGACGCCTTTGGAGGAATTGGCCCAATCCTATTACCAATGGCAATTGCTGGAGCTGGAATTATCATTTCATTGATTGGGACCATGTTAGTAAAAATAAACAGTAATGATGCGAAAGAAGCTCAAGTAATGAGTGCATTAAATATCGGAAACTGGGTTTCAATTGTTCTAGTTGCCATATCATGCTTTGTATTTGTTAAATGGATGTTACCAGAAACAATGCAAATGAGTTTCTTTGGAGAAGGACTGCAAGATATTTCGTCAATGCGAGTATTCTATGCAACGTTGGTTGGTTTATTTGTTGGTGGGGTTATCTCATCTATTACAGAATATTACACAGGATTGGGTAAAAAACCAATTTTAGAAATTGTTCAAAAATCTAGTACAGGTGCAGGGACAAATATTATTGCAGGATTAGCAACGGGTATGATTTCTACTTTCCCTTCTGTTTTATTATTCGCTGCAGCAATATGGACTTCATATGCTTTGGCAGGATTTTATGGTGTAGCACTTGCTGCTTCTGCAATGATGGCTACAACTGCTATGCAATTAGCAATTGACGCCTTTGGACCTATAGCCGATAACGCAGGTGGTATAGCAGAAATGAGTGAACAGGAACCTATTGTAAGAGAACGTACTGATATATTAGATGCCGTAGGGAATACAACTGCAGCAACTGGAAAAGGATTCGCTATTGCATCTGCAGCCTTAACATCTTTAGCTCTATTTGCTGCTTATGTTACATTCACAGGAATTGATGGAATAAACATTTTTAAAGCACCTGTTTTAGCAATGTTATTTGTTGGTGGAATGGTGCCTGTAGTTTTTTCCGCCTTAGCAATGAATGCCGTTGGTAAAGCCGCTATGGAAATGGTATATGAAGTAAGACGACAGTTTAAAGAAATTCCAGGAATTATGGAAGGAACTGGAAAACCAGAATACGATAAATGTGTTGCCATCTCTACTAAGGCTTCCTTAAAAGAAATGGTACTACCTGGGTTATTAACTATCGGATTCCCACTATTAATTGCCTTCGTTCCACTGCTATTTGGAATGCCTAAAATGGCTGTTGCTGAAATGCTGGGTGGATATATGGCTGGAGTAACTGTAAGTGGTGTATTATGGGCTATATTTCAAAACAATGCCGGTGGAGCATGGGATAATGCTAAAAAATCATTTGAAGCTGGTGTAGAAATTAATGGCGAAATGACCTATAAAGGTTCTGATGCTCATAAAGCGGCTGTTACTGGTGACACTGTTGGTGATCCTTTTAAAGATACTTCAGGGCCTTCAATGAACATATTAATTAAGCTTACTTGTTTAATTGGATTGGTTATCGCTCCTATTTTAGGAGGACATTCAGCTACAAGTCATAAAACTATTTCTAATAGTATTCAAAAAGAAATTATAATAGAATTTACCGAAAATGGCAGTCACGATTCTTCTGCCACTATTATAACTACCACTACTGAAAATGGAGTTTCTAAGACCGAAAAAGAATCTATTATTGGTGATTCAGAAACAATAAAAAAGAGAATTTCAGAAATTAGAAATGAATAACAAACTTATTTTAAAGTAATAAAAAAGCCAGCTAATTAGCTGGCTTTTTTATTACTATTTATTTTCTTCTACTAAAACAGTCCATTTATTTCTGCATCTATTTTATTAATGATACTTCCTAAATCTTCTGGATTATCTACAAAGTTTAAATCGTCCACATCTATTACCAACAATCTTCCTTTATAATCATGTACCCAAGCTTCGTAGCGCTCATTTAATCTACTTAAATACTCTATACTTATCGTGTTCTCATAATCTCTACCACGCTTATGAATTTGCCCTACCAAGTTAGGAATAGAACTTCTTAAGTATATTAATAAATCAGGTCCTTGAACCAACGATTCCATTAATTCAAATAAAGATTTATAATTCTCAAAATCTCTATTGGTCATTAATCCCATAGAATGCAAGTTAGGCGCAAAAATATGAGCATCCTCATAAATTGTTCTATCTTGAATAGTATCCTGACCACTTTCTCTAATTTGCAATACTTGCCTGAATCTTGAATTCAAAAAATATACTTGCAAGTTAAATGACCAACGTTCCATTTTGTTATAAAAATCATCCAAATACGGATTATCAACAACATCTTCAAATTGAGGTTCCCAATTATAGTGTTTCGCTAATAACTTTGTTAAGGTTGTTTTTCCAGCTCCAATATTTCCTGCAATTGCTACGTGCATAAGTTTATGTATTATTCTTTATTCAGGTTAATTTTAAAAGAATGCAATTCTTTTCCGTTGTAAATATACAAGGTTTCATTTGTTACAGAAAAATCTTTAATAGATAATTCTGGAAGCGTTATTAATTTAGGATTCTCATCTGCTACTGCCAATGAATATAACTGAGCATCTTTCTTTAAAACAAAATAATCTTTATAATAAACAAATGCATCATATCCCTTTAAGGCATAACTATTCAACTGATTTCCGTATATATTATATTGTAACAACTTAGTTTTAGTCAAAATCCAACAAAAATTATAATTACTATAAAAATCTACAATAACTTCTTGAATTGATTGACTAGACGCCTCAACGATATCTTGTTTTGGATTATACACTTGCAACTGTTGTGTATCAGTATTAAAAATCCATAGGCGTTTATTACTTGCTGAAGAAGCATGTGAAATTGTACTAAAACTATTGGATTGATTGAAATCAATTTTACTGATTCCACCAAGTCTTCTATCCAGTTGTATTACTGTATTGAAGTTTTTATAAAACAATGTAGATTCTAATGAATTTAATATATCTACCGAATTAAGCGAACCGTATAAATTATTTTGATAAGAATGATATTCTGATTTTGTTTGCTTGGATAACACATCGTTTTTTATATAAAACAATTCGTCAAACATATTTACTCCTATAAAAGTATCCGCATTTAAAGGAACACTTTTAACCAATTTCACTTCTATTCCTTCTTGCCCTTGTAAAAGGAAAAACGAACTGAGGAATAATATATATAATAGGTTTTTCATTTAATTTCCAATAATAGGTCATTGTAAAAATAACAAATGATAAAGTAATAAGTGGCTTAATCACAAATTAACTTATACCCAAACCCGCGGACATTTACAATTTGTATGTTCTCGTCTTTTTTTAGCTTCTTGCGTAGCTTGGTTATAAACACATCCATACTTCTTGCGTTAAAAAAATCGTCATCTCCCCAAAGTTCTTTCAATACTTTAGACCTATCCAATACTTGATTCTTATTTTTAAGTAAATGATGTAATAAGTGTGCTTCACGATGCGTAACTGTTATCTTCTCTTCATTTTTATATTGCAAAAATTGTTTTGACAAATCAAAAGTAAACTCGCCCAACAGTGTTGCTTTTGGCTTTGAAGTATTTCTGCTAAGTAAGTTATGAATACGCACAATCAACTCCTCCATACTAAATGGTTTTTTGAGGTAATCATTCCCTCCTATGGTAAACCCTTCAACCACATCTTTAGCTTGCGATTTTGCTGTTAAGAATAATATGGGAACCTCATTATTTTCCTTACGTATTTCTTTTGTTAATGTAAACCCATCTTTTTTGGGCATCATTACATCTAACACTAATATATCAAAATCTTGTTCCTTAAACATTTTATAAGCAACTTCCCCATCTGTAGCCAAAGACACATTAAAGTTTCTTGTTTCCAAACTTTCCTTTATGATTTGCCCTAGAGATGGCTCATCTTCCGCTAATAGTATTTTTACCATTTTATCCATTAGGAAGTGTTATTTTAAATACCGTTTGTTGTTTTTGTAACTCTAATTGAATTGTACCATTATGCTTTTCTATAATTTTCTTGGTGTAATACAAACCTATCCCAAATCCTTTTATGTCATGAATATTTCCTTTTGGAACCCTATAAAATTGCTCAAACAATTTTTCCTTGTATTGATTTTCTAAACTTGTACCATCGTCAATAACATTTATAACTACATTATTATTTTCAGGCCTTAATTCTATTAAAATATTATCCCCCCCATACTTAACAGCGTTATCAATTATATTATTTATTGCATTTTCAAAATGAAATAAATCTAAATTCAAAAACAATTCTTTGGTGGGTGCTATAAAATTCAATTTCTTTTCTGAGCTAGAAACTTGAAACTTTTCTACAATAGTTTTTAGTAATTCGGAAGTATTTACTTTTTCCTTATTTAGCACCAAACTATCACTATCCAAGGTAGCTGTTTCTAGCAATTTTTCAACCATTACATTTAGTTTTGACAACTGATTGGTTGACATATCTAAGTATCGATTAGTTCGCTCACTATGTTCTACTTCATTAAAATCTTTTATACTCTCTAAAGCTACGCTAATAGTTGCTATTGGTGTTTTAAACTCATGCGTAATATTACTTATCAAATCATTTTTTACCTCAGATAACTGTTTTTGATGTTTGATTATTTTTAATAGATAAAACAGACATAAAACTACTGCTAATATCAGAAAGGTAGATATTAATATCCCAACAAAAATTCGCTTTAATATTATTTTTGTTTCGTTTGTAAAATAAATTGTTAATTCACTTCCCTCAGGTAAATAAGGAGATTTAGATATCGTTTTTAATCTTGTTTCTTTAGTAACATTTTTAGCTTTTTTATTTGCTACTTTTTTATCTTTATTAAAACTCAACTCATAATTTACCTTAATGCTCTTCCTGTTTAATTCCTTCTTTAAAAGTGAATCTACCTTTTTCAATGACAACGAATCATTTGTCATTGAAATAACCACTTTAGAAGTTAATATTTCAAAGTGGTTTTTAGCAATAGAGTCTGACGGCATTCCTTTCAGCCATTTTATTCCATTTTGATCTTGATTATTTAAGATTAACTTTTGTTGAAAATGAAAATCCTCAAGAGAAGAATCAACTTTAATTCCTTGAAAAACTTTTACTCCGCTTATAGTATCATCTTTTAATTTCTTAAATTGTTTGAAGTTTTTATCCGAAAAACCTACTTCCCCAAGTATACTATCAAATTTTCCGTTTTCAGTAAAAAAGTCTTTGTGAGAATTTTCTTCAATAGCAAAACCAATAGTATTTATTTCCGCAAGATTAGCATAATACCTCTCAACTGCATTATCTAAACTTACCTGAACATCATTAACTAATTGCTGTTTATTAACAAGGTAGTTATTATAATTCCAATAAGACTGAATCCCTATTGTAGCTGCAATTACTACAATAATTACATATAAAATTCTTTTGTACTTCAGGTCGTTCATATCTCAAAAGTAGTTGATAATTCTTAAAAATGAAGTCACTTAACAGTCGTTAACACTCATTAACTCAAAAAAGAGTTATTACTTCTCAACTTTGCAAACAACTAACATACACCATATGAAAAATTTCATTGCACTATTATTACTTACTTATTCGACACTAATTTTTGCTCAAAAAAGTAATGTTGAAGATGAACAAGTTTTAGAAAATTTAAACCTAGAAATGACTATTGATTCACTTGAGGACTTAAATGACTTTAACCTTATTGATATCAGAGATATTTTCAATCAGTCTAAAAAAGATCAACCAATTGAATTTTCCATTGAATGTAATAATATTATTAGCCAAAATTCTAAACTAACTTCAAATTTATCTTTTACAGTAAAAGGAAATTCTAATAAAACTGATGCTTTAATGAAGAAAATTAAAGCAATTAAAAAGAACCTCAAAAAATATTATAACCATAAAAAATCGAACAGATGAAAAATACAATTACATTACTTACAGCAATACTTTTTTCCTGTGCTATATTCGCGCAAAATTTTCAAGGGAAAGCTACTTATAAATCTAAAAGAAAGGTAGATATTAAGTTAGATAGTACTCAAGCAAATACTGAAATGCAATCAAAGATGATTGAAATGCTAAAAAAACAATTTGAAAAAACCTATACACTTTCTTTTAATCTAAATGAATCTATCTATAAAGAGGAGGTGAAATTAGGCGCGCCACAACAACCTTCTGGAATGGAAGTAGGAATAGTAAATTCTGACGGTTCTGATATTTTATACAAAAACACAAAAGAGAACCGTTATACAAATCAAAATGATGTTTTTGGGAAAATATTTTTAATAAAAGACTCTTTAGAGAAGATCAATTGGAAGCTGGAGAACGAAACTAGAAACATTGGAGATTACGCCTGCTACAAAGCTACTTTAAAAAGAGAGGTTGAAGACATTGAAAGTAGTATCAGCTTCAATGGAAATAATGATAAGGAAAAAGAAGATACTACTCCAAAAATGAAAGAAATCACAATTACTGCTTGGTATACATTAGAAATACCTGTTAGTAACGGACCTAGTAATTTTCATGGTCTTCCAGGATTAATACTCTCCGTTAATGATGGTACGGAAACAATCGTTTGTAGTAAAATAGTCCTAAATCCTAAAAACAAGGCTACTTTATCAGAGCCTTCAAAAGGTAAAGTAGTTACTCAAGAAAAATTTGAAACAATTCTAGAAAAGAAAATGAAAGAGATGCAAGAACGTTATAGCCCAAATTCTCGTGATGGAGAGACTATTGAAATTAGAATAGGTGGTTAATTGATTGCTTTTTTAACAAAACATTAACAATAAGCAATTAAACCTTTGATCAAAAATATATTCTAACACTGTAACATAAAACGACATAAGTCGTCTTATTAGGATATCATTAAAACAGATCGAGAAAATGAAACTTATTGTAACCACTTTTTTAGCCTTATTCACAGCAACATTATTTGCTCAAGATTTTCAAGGACAAGCTACTTATCAATCAAAAACATCAGTTGATATGGATAAATGGGGAGGTGGAAACATGTCTCCTGAACGTAAAAAAATGATGGCTGAACGCATGAAAGGGATGTTTGAAAAAACATATGAATTAACGTTCAATAAAACTGAATCAATTTATAAAGAGGAAGAAAAACTATCGGCACCTGGTCAAGGAGGTAATAGATGGGGTGGTATGATGAGTAGTTTTACTCCTGGAAAGCAGTATAAAAACATTAAGGACCAATTAGTATTACAAGATCAAGAATTTTTCGGAAAGCAATTTTTGATAAAAGATTCGCTTCCAAAACTAGAATGGAAAATGGAAAGTGAAACAAAACAAATTGGTAAATACATGTGTTTCAAAGCTACAGCAGTAAAGAAAATTGATGAAATGGACTGGAGAAGCATGCGTAGAAGAGGGAAGAAAAAAGATGATGAGGAAAAAAAGAAAGATTCTACCGAAGTAAGTAATGATCCTATGAAGGATATAGAAATACCTAAAGAAACGATTGTTACTGCTTGGTATACTATGCAAATTCCTGTGAGTCAAGGTCCGGGAGAATACAATGGTTTACCAGGATTAATACTAGAAATTAATGCTGATAAAACTACCATTTTGTGTACTAAAATAGTATTAAACCCTTCTGAAAAGAAAGAAATTAAAGCACCTTCAAAAGGGAAAGAAGTTACAAGGAAAAAATACAATGACATTGTAAAAAAGAAGATGGAAGAAATGAGAGAAATGTACGGTGGTCGTGGAGGAAGAGGTCACGGTAGAGGTCATTAATTCAATACATTAACATAACTACATCACTGTAGAAAACTAATTCAACAACAAAATGAAACACCTATTAACAGCGCTACTACTAATAGTAGCTAGTTATTCTTTTGCCCAAATTAAAGTGGAAGGTATTGTAAAGGACAGTATTGGAACCCCTCTAGATCTAGCAAATGTTATCGCGATAAATCAAGAAACGAAAGCTTTAGATTCCTATGGAATCACTAATGACAAGGGTCGTTATAAACTTAATCTTAAAAAAAATACTTCTTATAAACTTCAAGTAAGCTATATAGGAATGAAGAGTTATGAAGAAATCATAACAACAAAAGAAAGTGATCTCTCAAAAAGCTTCAATCTACTTGAAGATAATACTTTAGATGAAATAGAATTGACTTATGAAATGCCGGTTACTATTAAAGGAGATACATTAATTTATAATGCTGACTCTTTTAAAAACGGAACAGAACGTAAATTAGAAGACGTATTAAAAAAACTACCGGGAGTAGAAATTAACGATGACGGACAAATAGAGGTTGAAGGAAAAGTAGTTGGTAAAGTAATGGTTGAAGGAAAAGATTTCTTTGATGGTGATTCAAAATTAGCTACAAAAAATATTCCTGCAAACGCGGTTGATAAAATTGAAGTTTTAAGAAATCATTCCGATGTAGGTCAATTAAGTGGTGTTCAAAACAATCAGGATAATATTGCCTTAAATATTAAATTAAAAGATGGTAAAAAGAACTTTTGGTTTGGTACCGTAACTGCTGGAGGGGGAATTTCTGATGACGATGGACTATATTTGGCACAACCAAAACTGTTTTATTACAGTCCTGAATACAGTGTTAATTTTATTGGAGACATAAACAACATTGGTGAAGTAGCCTTTACACGTCGTGATTATTTCAACTTCACAGGAGGTTTCAAAAACCCCAGTAGACAAAGTGGAACAAACATAAGTCTTGGAAATAACGATCTAGGTTTTTTAACGCTTCAAAACAACAAAGCAAAAGATATCAATACCAAATTTGGTGCAGCTAACTTTAGCTTTGCGCCTAATAAAGCTTTAGATTTAAGTGGTTTTGGAATTTTCTCAAGTAGCAGAAATGAATTACAAGAAAACAGTACCGTACAATATACTGATGATAACAATTCAGCTACTCCAGTAATTCCTACAGAATCTACACAAAATAGCACTTCTCAAAAAAGTGATTTGGCGATGCTTAAATTGAGTGCTAAATATAAGCCAAATAGTAATAATCAACTAGATTATGATATACTTGGAAGAACTTCGAAAGAAACTCAATATCAAAATACTTTATCTTCTGTATTAGGTAGAATTGACCAAAAAGAAGAATCTAATCCATATAGCATTAATCAGAATTTAAGTTACTACTATACTCTAAACGAGAAGAATATTTTTTCATTAGAAGCGCAACATTTATTACAAGATGAAGACCCTTTTTACAATGCTATATTAGAGGACAAAGCAAATTATTCGGCAACTGCTACTCAGTTAGATTTAGACAACAACCAATCAAACTACAATATTGCACAGGGAAAACGAGTAAAATCTAATCAAGTGGACGCAAAATTGGATTATTGGAATGTAATTAATGACAAGAGTAACATTAATATTACTGCAGGAAACTTATATAGTTCTCAAAAATTTGACACTAATCTATTTCAATTTTTAGACAACGGAAACGCAATTACTCCTACACCAATAAATGGAGATTTAACAGACAATAAAACTAAGTATACATTTAATGATGCTTATGTAGGATTGCATTATCGTTTTATAACTGGTAAATTCACCTTTACACCAGGGGTTTCCGGACACGCATATAGTGCTAAAAACTCACAGCTTGGAATAACTCATACAGATAATTTCTTTAGAGTATTACCTGATTTTAATACAAGAATTCAATTAAAAAAATCAGAGAATATCAATATAAATTACAGCATGAAGACCAACTTCACTGATGTATCACAATTAGCAAGAGGTATTGTTATGAATAATTACAATTCTTTCTTTTCTGGAGAACCTACTTTAGAAAGTGCTTTATCACACAATGTAAACTTGAGCTACTTTAGTTTTAATATGTTTAATTATACGAATGTATTTGCTAACATTAACTATAACAAAAACATCGACGGGATTAGAACTATATCTACCCCAGGGAGTGTAATAAGAACAAGTACACCTTTTAATTCGGATTTTTCTGACGAAAGTGTTAGTGCTAGTGGTAGATTTCAAAGAACTTTTGGAAAACTAAGAGCAACTGCTAGTGGTAATTTTAGTTATTCAAAAAACACTAACTTCTTTGGTTTAACACCTATTGAATACGAAAATTACACACAAACTTACAGAGGGCAATTTAGAACCAATTTCAAAAAAGCTCCAAATGTTGAAGTAAGTTACAGACATACAATACAGGACAATGATCAAGGTTCAACACGATCAAAATTCTATACTAAAGCACCATCAATAAATTTTGATGCACTTATATGGAAAGTGTTAACCTTTAAAACAGAATACACGTACAATAATTTCAGTGATGAATATAAAACATTAAACAGCTACCAGTTTTGGGATGCTTCATTAGCATACCGTAAAGGCCAAGATAGCAAATGGGAGTTTGAATTAAAAGCTAGTAATTTACTAGATACTAGATCTCAAACGAATTCAAACACAAGTAGTATTTCTACCAGTGTAACTGATTATTATATTCAACCACGTTTTTTAACTGCAAGAATAATATACAGCTTATAAAAACATAGAATTAGCCTTCACAAAAAAAGCCCTTTGAAATTAATTCAAAGGGCTTTTTTTATACTATTATTTTTTCTACCAATCTATAGGTTGATAATCTTTTAAGAATTTACCACACCAATGTTTCCCTGTATTAATTCCATCTATTAACGGATCTAATACTCTTGCAGCTCCATCAACAATATCCAAAGGTGGTTGAAAATCATGTACCTCAACTTTACTCTTTGATAACTCTGCAGGATCTTCATCAGTTACCCAACCAGTATCAACAGCATTCATGAATACACCATCTTTAGCGAAATCTAATGCTGAAGTATGTGTCATCATATTCAAGGCAGCTTTTGCCATATTAGTATGTGGATGACGATCTTCCTTATAAAATCTATGAAACTTCCCTTCCATAGCTGATACGTTTATAATATGTTTTTTTCCAGTATTCTCACTACGCATAAGCTTAGCAAGTCTGTTACACAATACAAATGGAGCAACAGCATTTACTAACTGTACTTCAATCATTTCAGTAGTTTCAATTTCACCAAGTTTCAAACGCCAACTGTTTGTTTTACGTAAATCAACTTGTTGTAAATCGGCATCTAATTCTCCTTCTGGGAAAACCTCACTAGCTTGTAATGAGTTGTCAAAACTATAAGGTATTTGTGATAATTTTGCAGACGACCTTATTCCAATTCCAGGTTCTGGCCCATGCCATGAAACTGGTAATGTATTATTTTGTGCTGTAGCAGCTACACCTGTTGTTAAATCTTCTAATTCTTGTAAACAAGAATTATGATCAGCTAATAAATCCTGTGCATACTGAGGCAATGACTCAAGAGGCTTTTCTTCTTTACTCATTAAATGCTGATAAAAACCAGCAGGTCTACGCACAGTTTGTGCAGCATTGTTAATTAATATATCTAACCTGTCGTATTGTTGTTCTATGAAGTTACAGAAAATTTCAACACTAGGAATATGACGTAAATCCAACCCATGAATTTTTAATCGATGGCCCCATTCTAAAAAATCTGGTTCTTTAGAATAACGTAATGCAGAATCTACTGGGAAACGTGTTGTTGCTACAACTGTTGCTCCAGAACGTAATAATATTAAAACAATATGATAACCTATTTTCAGTCTTGACCCAGTAACTACTGCTACTTGACCAGTTAAATCGGCAGTTTGAAAACGTTTTGCATAATTAAAATTTGCACATTCCGGACACATAGTGTCATAAAAATGATGCATTTTAGTATAGACTGTTTTACAAACATAACAGTTTCTTGGTGACTCTAATTCACCTATTTCTTCATCCTTAGGGATTTCTAAAAGTGATGGCGCTATAAAAACTGTTGCTTCTCTAGCACTACGTATTCCTGTTTTTTTGCGTACATGTTTATCACGCTCAATCATTTTACGTTTAGAAGCCTTTTTCGCATCTTTTCTTCTTTGCTGAAACTTGTCTCTATTTGGTCGAGAAAGCATTCCTGCTGCTTTCATTAAAGCGATACGTTTTTCTTCAGGAAGATCAAATACTTGATTGGTATTTTCAGATAATCTCTCTAAAATAGCAATACACTTTTCAATGTCTTCATTACTAACTTCGGCATTCACCTCTTCATTAAATTGCGTCATATTATAGAAAATTAAAAGCGCAAAGGTACGCATTTAAGTTATTGAATAACAAATATCAATTCCGCTATAAACAACTATAAATAGCTATTTTATGTCTTTGTTTTATTTCTCAAAAAAAGGTGATATTCTGATTGAAATTGATTAAAAATTGATATTTTTGAATTCTAACTTTTTTAACAAATTCATAACCAATGAAGAATAATATACTAGCTTTATTAATAATTACAATTTTATTTTCTAGTTGCGCAAGTACTTTTAATGGTAAATTCCAAAAAGTCACTGTACACTCTAAAACCTCTAAGTCAAAAGTTTATATAAATGGTGAAAAAGAAGCTTCTGGTAGACATGCTAAAGCAAAAATGAAGAGGGACGCTAAGGTTAAACAAATAAGGATTGAAACCGAAGGGTATAAAGATCAGTACATTGTTCACTATCAAGATAGAAAATCTCCTTGGTACATCATGTCTTGGATCCCATTTGGTGTTTTTATTTACACTCCATTTTTAGATATTGGACCAAAAAGTTTTAATTACAAAAAAGAAGTATCTGTTAAGGAAAAACTAATTCCAATAAAAGAAAAATCTTTAGATGAGAAATATATATTCTTAAAAAACACAGCTTTTGACATCAAAGAAGATGCTTTAAAGGTTAGAAAAATTCGTCATAGCCAGCTTAAAAAAAATAAAAAAAATAAATTTAAAGAGATTGAATCAAATGATGAAGTAATAAACTTTGACAACTCAATATTCTCTAAGTCTATAAATGACATTTTAACAACCTATAAATATAGAGATACTACACAAACTATATTTAAGAGTAAAACAAACTCTGTATACTTAAGTGCAGAAGTTACCAAAATAGATTTACAATATATCTATCAACGAGCTGCAAGACAACACCAAAACTTCTTGAAAACGAAAATGAGTATTACTTGGTCTGTGTTAGATACTTATGGACAAGTAAAATACAAAAAGACTCTTTCTAGTACATCTGGTGAATTTTCTTACGATTACAACAGCGAAAACACTGTTATAAACTCATTAGACGATGCAATAACAGCTTCTTTTTTATCTTTCATCAATACTAAGAAAACTAGAAAATTACTTGAGAAAACTGATAAGGATGAAGAAAAGTATGACGACACAATTGTTCTTAAAAAATCAGGAGAAATCACATCCCTTGCAGAAGCTATGAGTTCAACTATCACTATCAAAACAAAAGATGGACACGGTAGTGGCTTAGCTATAAGTAATGATGGTTACGCATTAACCAATTTTCATGTTGTAGCAACATCACAAGATGACCTTACTGCTATTACGAAAGATGGAAAAGAATATAAAGCAAAATTAATCCGAAAGAATGAGTCTTTAGATGTTGCATTAATAAAGTTTGACGCAACTTTTGAAAAACACTTCTCTTTACCTGAGAATAGAGATTATTCAATTGGGAATGATATTTTCGTAATTGGAACTCCTAATACTATTGAATTAGGACAAAGTATTAGTAAAGGTATTATTTCTGGAGAAAGAGATAAAAATGATATTAATTTAATACAAACTGATGCTAGTGTTAACCCTGGAAATAGTGGTGGACCATTAATCAGTAAAAAAGACAACTCAATATATGGTATAGTAACCTCTAAAGTTTCTGGAGTTGGTGTTGAAGGTTTAGGATTTGCTATTCCTGCATATAAAGTAAAAACAGCACTTTCTATAAAATAAAAAATATTTCACTAATAAAAAAAGCCTTTGAAGAATCTTCAAAGGCTTTTTTTATTTCTGTTATTTTAGCAACATAATTCTTAAGATTTATTCGCTAATTGTCCGCAAGCGGCGTCTATATCTTTTCCTCTTGAACGACGAACAGTTGCTGGGATTCCATTCTTTTCTAATTGATGTAGATATTCATCAACCATACTTCTGTCTGCTTGTTGAAAAATTCCATCATCAATAGGGTTGTATTCTATAATATTAACTTTACAGGGTACATAACTACAAAATTTCAATAATGCTGTAATTGCTTCTTGATTATCATTAATTCCTTTCCAAACGATGTATTCATAAGAAATCCTACTCTTCGTTTTTGCATACCAGTATGCTAAAGATTCTCGTAAATCCTCTAACGGAAAAGTTTCATTAAACGGCATTATCTTAGTTCTTACCTCATCAATTGCTGAATGTAATGAAACTGCCAACTTAAACTTTACTTCATCATCAGCCATTTTTTTAATAATTTTTGGAACACCTGATGTAGAAACAATAATACGTCTAGGCGACATCCCTAATCCTTCCGGAGAAGTTATCATCTCAATTGCCTTAATAACATTGTTGTAGTTCATTAACGGCTCTCCCATCCCCATAAAAACAATATTAGACAATGGGCGATTAAAATATAATCTACTTTCTTTATCAATAGCCAATACCTGATCATAAATTTCGTCAGGGTTTAAATTACGCATACGCTTTAAACGAGCTGTTGCACAAAACTGACAATCTAAACTACATCCTACTTGACTTGAAACACAAGCAGTAGTTCTTGTTGCAGTTGGAATTAAAACGGATTCAACTATTAAACCATCATGTAATTTTACAGCGTTTTTAATAGTACCATCTTCACTACGTTGCATTTGATCAACCGAAATATGATTGATTACAAAATTAGCTTCCAGCATTTCTCTAGTAGTAATTGATAAGTTAGTCATGTCTTCAAAAACATGAGCTCCCTTTCCCCACAACCATTCATATACTTGGTTTCCTCTAAAAGCTTTATCGCCATTTTCGACAAAAAATGTACGTAATTCTTCCTTAGATAATTTCCTGATGTCTTTTTTCGTAATATCCATAATTAATGCAAAAGTAATAAGAATAAACAAAAAAGGATTCATTGTAGCAATGAATCCTTTTTTTATAGTAATAAATATCTCTTTATATGATTAACATTGCGTCACCATACGAATAGAAATTATATTTTTCTTTAATAGCTTCATCGTAAGCTTTCATGACAAAATCATAGTCAGCAAATGCAGCAACCATCATCAATAATGTTGACTTAGGTGTATGAAAGTTTGTAATCATACAGTTGGCAATACTAAACTCATGAGGTGGGTGAATGTATTTGTTCGTCCAACCGTCAAAAGTATTTAATGTTCTGTTAGAAGAAACTGCACTTTCTAAAGCTCTCATTACTGTTGTTCCAACAGCACAGACTCTTCTTTTTCTAGTTTTTGCTCCATTTATAATTCTAACCGCATCTTCTTCAATAGACATCTCTTCAGAATCCATTTTATGCTTCGATAAATCTTCTACTTCTACAGGATTAAATGTTCCTAATCCGATATGTAAAGTAACCTCAGCAAAATTTACTCCTTTAATTTCTAAACGCTTTAACAAATGTCTAGAAAAATGCAATCCTGCTGTAGGTGCAGCTACCGCTCCTTCATGCTTTGCATAAATAGTTTGGTATCTTTCCTTATCTTCTGGTTCAACTTCTCTTTTAATGTATTTAGGTAATGGTGTAACTCCTAAAGCATTTAACTTCTCTCTAAATTCTTCATAACCTCCATCATATAAAAAACGTAATGTTCTTCCTCTAGAAGTAGTGTTGTCAATAACTTCAGCAACTAAGCTTTCGTCTTCACCAAAGTACAACTTGTTTCCAATTCTTATTTTTCTTGCTGGATCAACCAACACATCCCATAAGCGTTGTTCTTTACTTAATTCTCTTAATAAAAACACTTCAATTCTTGCTCCGGTTTTTTCTTTGTTTCCGAATAAACGAGCTGGAAATACTTTAGTGTTATTCAACACCATAACATCATCTTCATCAAAATAATTGATCAAGTCCTTGAACTGCTTATGCTCTATTGTTTGCTCTTTTCTGTTTAAAACCATTAAACGAGACTCATCCCTATGTTCTGCAGGATGTTCTGATAATAATTCTTCAGGAAGTTCAAACTCGAATTGTGATAATTTCATGTGCTTCTTTAATTAGGTTGCTAATATACAATCTCAACATAGGGGTTGTCAAGTAAATAAGCAATTATATTTTATTAATTTGAATTCCAAGCGTTTTTAAATCCGTCCAAAAAGATGGGAAAGATTTAGAAACAACCTCTGCTTCGTTTATTTTTAAACTAATTTTTAGTACTAAAGGCGCAAACGCCATTGCCATTCTGTGATCTTGATAGGTATCAATTGACACATCATTTTTGATAGACGATGAGCTTTTTAAATGTAGTGACTCCTCAGTAATTATTACCGTTGCTCCAAGTTTTTCTAACTCAACCTTTAATGCTTCTAATCGATCTGTCTCTTTTATTTTTAGTGTATGCAATCCATAAAGATCACATGAAATTCCTAAACCAAAAGAAGTAACAGCTATTGTTTGCGCTATATCTGGTGTATTTTCCAGATGAAATGTTTTCGAATCCCTGTTGTCTTCAGTTTTTTTAAGTTGAATTGAATTTTTAACAAAAGTAGTCTCTACTCCAAATTGCTTATATATTTCAACTAAAGCTGAATCTCCTTGTAAAGACGTTTCTTTATAAGATGAAAGTGTAATAGAAGTTCCTATTTCTGACAATGCTATTAAACTATAAAAATAAGAAGCTGAACTCCAATCAGACTCAACAATAATTAATTTATCATTATTCTTTCTCGAAGACGTTTCTTTAGGATAAACGCTAATTACATTTTCTTTAAAAGATGTTTTAACTCCTATTTCATTTAATAAATTTAGTGTCATATTAATATATGGCACAGATGTTATTTTTCCTTCAAGTGAAAGTGTTAGTCCATTTTTAAGAACAGCACCAATTAGTAATAATGCCGATATATACTGGCTAGAAACATTTGCTTTTAAATTAACTTCTGATTTTAATAATTGCTTTCCTCTAATTCGCAATGGAGGAAAACCCTCACTTTCTTCATAACTTATGTCCGCTCCTAACATCCTTAAAGCATCAACTAAAACCCCTATCGGACGTTCTTTCATTCTTGACGAACCCGTAAGTAGAATTTCACGATTTTCTTGAATGGAAAAGTATGCTGTTAAAAATCGCATTGCAGTTCCTGCATGATGAATATCAACCACATCAGAAGATGTCTGTAACGCTTTTTGTAATACTTGACTATCATCTGAATTGGAAAGATTATCAATTTTTAACCCTTCAAATAGTGCCTGCAGGATTAATAACCTATTGGCCTCAGATTTAGAACCAGTGATTTGAATTAACGGTTCGTTATTAATTATTGACGACTTTTGAAGGTTTATATTCATAGAATCACTTACTTTTCTTAGTAGCCATTAATACCCCGTAAAAAAAACTAACTACTATTTTAATTCCTAAAAACGACTTCCATTTCCCATCCTTAAAATTTAATTCAGAAATAGTTTCTAAATCAAAAGAAAAAAATGCGCTTGCATCACTCATTAATAAAGAAAAAATTACTAATACAATAAAAAACGGGATAGTTATTAAACTTACTTTTCTCCAAAAACCTGGGGCTTTTATTTTTTCTATAAAACTCATTACTTTAATTTTTCGTTGTTATGGTGTCTATCATGATCACGTTTTGTTTTAATATCTAACTTTTTATCAAAGGCATCTTGTAAATCAATACCTGTTTGATTAGCTAAACATAAAACTACAAACATTACATCTGCTAATTCTTCACCTAAATCTTTATTCTTGTCACTTTCTTTTTCACTTTGCTCTCCATAACGCCGAGCAATAATTCTAGCCACCTCTCCTACTTCTTCGGTAAGTTGAGCCATATTGGTTAACTCATTAAAATAACGAACTCCGTGGTCTTTAATCCAATTATCTACTTCTAGTTGTGCGTTTTTAATGTCCATAAAATTATATTTTTTCTAAAACTATTTTTTCTGAATTTTTCTTCACTAATCCTTTATAAACTTCTTTAAAATCAGAATAATGTGTCACAGGAATCATTGAGAAATTAATTTTAAACACTTCGGATATCTGTACTACATTTCCGTTTTGTTTAACTAAAAAATTATACTCTCCTAAATTATCTGATAATATTAATTTAATACTTTCTGGGATAGATTTAACTCTATACCCATCAGGAATATTAATATTCACTATACTCTTATTAGTTCTCGGGAAGCTAAAATCAATTGGATAATTCCTTATCTCTTTATTAAATATATTATCATCCTCTGTTAAAAATAGCATCGGAGCTATGTAAATTTCTGTGCCAATTTCTTCTGCACCGTCTTCATACACAAATTCATATGTTTGCTGAACAGGTTTTTCCAGATTTTTATCATTTTTAATACTCAACTTCTTTATCTCAATTTCTCCTTTATCTTTTGAAATTCTATCAACTAAATCTTCATTTATTACGCCTGTATTTTTGTTTCTGTAATTATATGCATAATAATCAGTTATTTGATTGCGCACTTTTCCTGTAAAAACCAAATCATTACTTAACGTTGTTGAGACCATCGTTGTATTAACTGAGTTCCTTTTAGGAAACAAATCAACCCAAGCAGAACTCCCACGCTCTCTAATAATTCTACCCTGCCAATTCAAAATTTCTTCTGGGAGCACATTCATTGTAGTAAACTCTTTTGTTGCATCTAGTAGTAAAACTTCATCTTTTACTTCCACCCCACAAATTACATAATTAAAACCTTGTTTTGTAGGGAACAATGGTACTCCGTTAGATTTTGTTGACACTAAAATGGGGTTAGATTTTATACCTGCGTACCTAAGCATCGCAACTAACATTAAATTAATATCTGCAACATTTCCTATCCCTTCTTTAAATGCTTTTTTCACACCTTTATCAGAATAAACACCATAAAAATCATTCCACTTCACTTTAGATTTAACAAAGTTAAACACCTTTGCAACCTTATTTTCATTTGTTGATTTGGATTGTAACAATGCATCCAATTCATCTTTAAAGTAATTTGTTTTTAATAATTGATTTCCAAAAAGGTTATGTTCATAAATAGTTTTAGTTACCGAGTTCCAATCTGTAGCGTAATTTTCAATTTGCCCATTTGAACCTTTATAATACGCATATTCTAAAATAAGTTTTGCTCTGTAATTATTCAAATTATCTACAAATCCCTCGTTTTTTAAAGCTGGTATATTATCCAAATTAGCTTCTGTAACATTTTCTGCAAACCTCCATTCTGAAGAATTAAATTGCGTTTTTACAGCGCTAAAACCACCACGATCTATCCTTTCTTTGGAATTAATCTTAACAACCCTATTTGTTTTAATTTCTTTTAATTTAGGTATATAAGCCGCTCGTGGATTAAGAATTTTGTTAAAACCATAATATTCGGGGACTTTAATACTCATTTCAAATTTTTTGATAGGAATTAACTCTTGAAAATTAACATCATCAATTTGCATATAAGGTGACTCAATAGTATACCTATATTCAACTACACTACCAGGATTAACATTAGGCATTGTAAAGGATGTGAATTTCCAATAATCATTTTTCTTTTCCTCGAAAACGCCGTCGCCTTTAAGTTTTTTTTTATCTATATCTCCTTCAGAAAAATTATATGTATATCCTTTCAACCCTATTAGCTCTTCTTTATTTCCACTTGAACGTGCTAATAACTTAATACGTTTAGTAGCCCACTTATTCCCCTCTTTATTATATATTTTAATACGCTCATGAATGCTTCTTTGTTGTATAAAACCATCACTGGCATTATATGCATATTTAACATCTACTTTTCTGTATAATATTGTTGCGCTTGCAGTAGAGTCTAATGGATTTACTGTTTCTTGTAATTCTTCTTTGGAAACCTTTCCGAATTTATAGTTTTGTGCATATGTTGACATCCCCATTTGTAACAAAAGCACTAATAATAATTTTCTCATTTTTTGATTGTTAAGTTAGTTTGAATTTTATTTTTTGAAATACACTTTAAAATTAAGGTATTACCTTTTAATTATTGTCTTTTATATTTTTTCTAAAACTATTTTTTCTGATTTTTTTTCTATCAATTTATTATATACCTCTTTCAAATCAGGATAATAATTCACTGCAATTATCGGGTAATTAATTTTAAACTCTTCTAGAACTTGTATTTTGTTTCCTTCTTGATTTATTAAAAAACTATATTCTCCAATATTATCTGACATAATCATTTTAATATTTTCAGGAATAAATTTCACTTTATATATGTGCCCCCTTTAATCCATTAACGCTATACCCAGAAAATAACATAATATACTTCGTAGCCCAAACTAAACCTTCTTTATTATATATTTTAATTCGTTCGTGTACTTCTCTTATCTGTGAAAATCTTGAATACGTATTATACCTCACATATTCCTTTCTAAACAAAATAGTAGCATTCGCTGAAGAGTCTGCAGGATTAAATTTTTCCTGTAATTCTTCTTTTGATACCTTTCCGAATTTAAAGTTTTGTGCATATAATGTTGACATCCCAATTTGTAACAACAGTACTAATAATAATTTTCTCATTTTTATAATTACTTAGATAACACAAATTTTGACTTGTCTTTTTTTGAGATCTTTTTTATAAAACCTCTATATGAATTGTATTTTTCTTTCGGAAAACACCCTTCTTTAAGAGTTAACTCTCTAATATATTTTATTTTATTACCCTCTGTTTTTTCAATAGTCACTTTATAGGACCCAAACTCACTATTAATTTCATAATTCTCTGGGAGGGCAACTATAGTATATTCATTTGGTATTTGAATCACATAAGAATCGGAATCAAAAGAAGAACGACTTGTTTTAAAAGGTAATTTTCGCTCTTCATATTTTATTGGAACTTTAGATAATCTATTAAAAGGATTTATAGCCACCAATAACTTATCTCCAGCTTTAGTTGCATAATTACTTACTGAAATATTTAATTTTTCATGTAATTCAACTTTATCTTTATCTATAGTCAATTCTTTACTAATTATCGAAAACCCGTTCAGGTAATCCCAAATACTTGAATACCTTTCTTCCAATTCCTCTGGATTCATTCTCATTTTATATGATTGTTGATCATATTGAATACCTTTAGATACACTTGTATAATTAGCTTTAAAACCACCTGTGCTCTCTAATATGATATTTACATTTGCATTAAATGTATTAAAAGACTCATCATATATAGGAGTATGTACTATTTTACCTCCATCTGGAGTAACAACTAAAACATCACGGTCATCAGTAAAATTTCCTAAAAATCCAAAAGGCATTGTTTGACTTGTGCACTCTAACCATATTGATTCCTCATCTAAAGGAACATTTAAAAAAACATGATTCCCTTGCATTGACGCAAAATCTTTATCTAAATTTTTTTTTGAATTACCGGCGTGAACTATAGTATAATATGCGTTAATGTTTTGCGACTTTAACAATGCTTTAGTGTAATTAGTTAACCCTTTACAATCACCATACTTAACTTTATCGACTTCAGTTGCTTTAATAGGTTGCCAGCCACCAATTCCTAATTGTACACCAACGTACCTAGTGTTGTCCTGAACATAGTTATAAATACGTTTAATTTTCTCTCGTTTAGAAGGAGCATCGGCTATTAGTTCCGCTATTACTTTTTTTGTAGATTCATTAACAATATCTCTATCAGTTAACAGTTTCATCTCTTGCCACAATCCAAACTCTTTCCAGTTTTTCCCGTTTCCAGCTTCTCCTTTTAGTTCAAAATTATTTAAAGCTACACGAATCCAAGGCATTATTATTGAAAAATCTGGCGACATTCTTTCTTGCTCAACAGCTTTAAGTTTTTTTGCAGAAAAAATCAACTCATTTCCTTTATCTTCGATTTTAAAATCATAGTCCTCCAAATTATAGGTTTTAAATTTATAATTCGAATTTGTATGATTTATTAGCTGATAAGTTGAATGTTCTAAACTAACATAATACCCTTCTATTGGGCTCCAGTTATTTAAAAAAGCGGTAGATTTTTCTTTTGCTTTTGACTCAAAAACAACTGTATAGGGATATGATGTAGGATAATATTCTAAATGCTTAACCCTGTTATCCGTATACATTTGACCTCCCGAAACAGCGCTTACATCTTTAAAGTCACCTTTTTTGTATTTTTTAATAATTTCCCCATTTTCATCTAACACTAAAACCGATAATTTTTGTATAGTTCTTGAATCATCATAACCTTCATATATATCTACATGTTGATTCCCAAACCTGTTTAAAACAGTAACAACTCTACGTTGAGTTATTATCATATGGTCCAATGACGTGATTTCTATAGATGTATGATGCTCCCTAATTACAGCATTAGCATTTTTTTTTAGTTCCTCAGGAATTGAGTAAGAGCTATAGTTCTCTTGTGAAATTACTATTTGTACACCCATTACAAATAGCATTAGAATTAACTTTTTAATCATCGTTAGTTTTTAGTTACAAAAATACATTATACAATTATGAATACTTTTTTTTTGTCATTGAAAATTTATGCGCAATCTTATTAAATAGTAAAATCAAAATACATGGACCTCCTATCCACAATAACTCACTTAATATTACTCGTATTCCCCATTCAGAAAAAAATTTAGAAATCCCTATTGGTGATACTTGTATTGGTCTGCATCCAAAAAAATAACGTGTGTTTTCAAAGGGAATGAAGAAACCAACCCCAAGTCCTCCAGTCGTCATTGCATCCAATATTGCATGCGAAATGGTTGCTAAAAACAACACAACAAAAAATATCTTTTTATTTGATTTCCCGAACATCAAGCTCAATATCCCTGACCAAATTACAGCAAAAAATATCGAATGTGTAAACCCTCTATGCCCTAACCAATGCTCATATGCATATCCAAACTTAAAGGCTAACACATCAATATCTGGTAATATTGCAGAAATCATTGCCAATACCAATAATAATTTTATTTGATTTCTATCTAACACTTTTGATAATGTAGCACCTACTAGCGCGTGTCCGAATACTGATGCCATTATTCTTTATTTTTTTAGCAAATATATTAAGTAAAGCGCATAAAAAAGGCTCAAAACAAACATTTTGAGCCTTTTTTATAAAATTTAATGATATTATAAGCTTAAAATAATATGTTCTAATATTTTTTTAACATCTACAATTGCAGACGGCCCTGATTGATGATTTTCAAATGTAGTGTAATATACACTTCCTGACTGATTATCATCACAACTACCTATTGTATCCCCATGTGCTAAATGAGTATCTAAAGCATTTGCATTAATAGTAATTGTAATAGGATTACTTGGATTTCCTGGGGGAATGTGACAAATGGTTACCCATTCTCCATTGGCATTATTTGATGGAGTAGCTTCTGTACTGGTAATATTATTTGTTCTTATTACTAAGGGAGTACCAAGAGTATCTTCAACTAATACTTCCCAAAAACTACTATCAATATCATGAACAATAGTCCACACACCTGAATCAATATCCATTTCTGTTTTTCCTAATACGGTTTGATACTCTTCAGATAAAACCGGGCTATTATATAGCTCAGGCCTTAACCCCATTTTTTCAGTACAAATAGTATCATCATTTATAAACCCTCCTGGTCTTGCTTCACATAGTGTCCCAGATTCGTTATCCGCTCCAATAAAATATCCTATTGCCCAATCAGAAGCGTATAAACTTCCTCCTTGAGCTACATAATTTACCATATTAGTATTGGTAGCTTCATCAAAAGTGGCCAAATCACAATTTAAAAATACTGCATCATATTGACTATATAAGTCCGGTGAACTTAAATCCGCTACAGTAACTTCAGAAATCGAATAACCCATATCTACAACTAAATCCTGAATAGAGTCAAAAGCTCCTGCTAAATATGCAAGATTAGCTTGTTGCGTTAATACCATATTTGCACTAGCTGCTAAATCTAACGCCTCATCTTTTGCTATCGTTATTGAAGATACTGTTCTAAACAATCTTCCATCTCCGGTTTGAATATGAAGGTTTCCAGTTCCTTCAGGAATAGACAATTCAAAATCACCATTGGTATCAGAGTATGTATGCACTATCTCTCCCTTATAATCATGGAAGACTAATGCCCTTGCAACTGCTGACCCATTATTAGAAACTACTTTCCCTGTTACCGTTCCTGTATTTATTTGTTCAATTACCTGAATGTCATCTTCATGAGAACAACTAACAAATAAAATTGCCGAAAAGAATGCAATTAAATATATATTTTTCATAGTTTTTTGCGGTTATAAATTTAAGAATCAACAAAGTATGAAAAATATTTTACTTCTAACTTACTATTAGGTGAAGCGCATAAATAGTCGGTAAAACTAAATTTCTTAAAAAAAGAAGCTATTCTTTATCTTTGGTATCTATACAAATAGTAACTGGACCATCATTTATTAATGCAATTTTCATATCTGCTCCAAATTCTCCTGTTTGGATGGATTTTTCTAAATCAGATTCTAATTGCTTGATAAATAATTTATATAGTGGAATTGCAATATCTGGTTTTGCTGAACGTGTAAACCCAGGACGGTTTCCTTTTTTAGTACTTGCAAATAAAGTAAACTGACTTACAAGAATAATATCCCCATTAATATCTTGAACCGATTTATTCATCAGTCCATTCTCATCAGAGAAAATACGTATTTTGGAAATTTTGGCTGATAACCATGAAATATCTTCTTGAGTATCTTCCTCTTCTATTCCTAATAAAACAACTAAACCTTGACTTATATTAGCAACAATGGTATTCTCTATTGTAACTGAAGCTTCTGAAACACGTTGAAGTACTACTCGCATATATCTTCTCTTAAAACCCCTAACTAGAGAGACTTATTTGTTATTCGTTTTTATAATCGTCAATACGATAATGCTCATCATCTCCTTCAACCATTTGCACATAACTTTTATAACGTGAGTATGCAATATCAGCATTCTCTAAAGCTTTTTTAACTGCGCAATGTGGTTCTTCTATGTGTAAACAATTATTGAATTTACAATCTTGTTTTAATGCAAAAAACTCAGGAAAATAATCAGTTATTTCTTCCTTTTCCATATCAACAATACCAAAACCTTTGATACCTGGAGTATCAATAATTCTCGCGTCAAATGATAAATCAAACATTTCGGCAAAAGTAGTTGTATGTTGCCCTTGACTATGCTGCGTAGAAATTTCTTTCGTTTTGATATCCAACCCAGGTTCAATAGTATTTACCAATGTAGATTTACCAACTCCAGAATGCCCAACAAACATGCTTGTTTTACCAAGCATCATATCCTTTACTTTATCAATATTTCTTCCTTCTAAAGCTGATACACCTATACACTCATAACCTATTTCTCTATACAAAGCAGCCATATATTTAACATCAAGCAACTCTTCTTCATTATACGTATCTACTTTATTGAATAGTAAAACTGCTTTTATATTATATGCTTCAGCAGTTGCTAAAAAACGATCAATAAAACTGGTGAAGGTAGGTGGGTTATTTAATGTAATTAATATGAAAACTTGATCTATATTAGAAGCTATAATATGTATACGCTTAGATAAATTAACCGACTTACGAATAATGTAATTCATCCTATCATGAATAGCATGAATTACACCTGTTTGCTTATTATTTTTATCTTCAGCTGTAAAATCTACAACATCACCAACAGCAATAGGATTGGTGCTTTTAATACCTTTAATCCTGAACTTACCTTTCATTCTACATTTATAAATCGTTCCATTATCGGCTTTTACCGTGTACCAACTCCCTGTAGATTTATAAACTGTTCCTGTCATAAAGCAAAGGTCTAAATAATTTTAATACAAAACTAAAAAGGCTTACATAAATGTAAGCCTTTAATCATTTATTTATATTGTCATTCGTCCTAACTTATCTTTAGACTTTCTTGAAGAATATATAATATACTCTGTCGGGGTTACTCTATAATAAACACCTGGACGTAAAATTAATTGATTCTTCTTGTTTCCTTCTGAATCAACTCTAGTGATATCCCCAGTAACTTTATCAAACTTAAAGGCAGTTGGTACTGCTTTATTAAAATTCCCTAATGGTCTAATCTCTTCAATATCTGTTATACCAATGTTTTTTACATTATCATTAAAAACTATTGTAAGGTCTCCTTTTTCATAGATTGGTAACACACTTAAATACTCTGGTCCTTTACCAGCGATACCTAATGGAATAGACAAACCTCCTCCAACAGTTAGACCACCTCCTCCTGAGCTAAATGTTAAATTTAAAGAGTAAGCTGTAAAAGCCGCTTTTTGCTCTTTAGCCAATACATTTGTCCAAGCAATACTTCCATCTGGGTTTAGAGACGTTACAATCATTTCGTTTTTAACATACACAATAGCTGTAGCTGCCAATGGTCCAATTCCTCCACCTTTCTTTTCGATAATATAAGCTAACTCTGATAATAACAGAAAACCTCCATCTTCCTTTTCAATTAAAGTATGTGGGACATATAAAGGCTTTAAATCTTTACCTTTTTTTGCTCTGCGTTCTCCTAATAATTTAACTTTTGTTTTATAATCAAATTCATTAAATTTCAAACTTGAAACTTTACTAGCAACAGGGTCAATTACAATTGCATAAACTCCTTTTAACTCTTTATTAGCTTTTCCGTTTTTTCTTACACTTGAGTAAAACCCTACTAGCTGTATTTTATTCTTACTATTTGCCAACATTTGACAATTAATAATTTCCTTGTTAGATAAGTTTATTTTAACAATTTCTCTTTTGTATTCGTTTTCAGCCTTAAATAAATGAACTTGAAATTTTTCAATATTTTTCTTCGTTTTTTTATTCCTATAACTTTCATTAACTACCAAAAACACATCATTTTTAAAGTTTACATCAAAATCTGCAATTGTAAACTCTAAACCTCTTCTGTCTTTAAACGGAACAGTTTTTAAATTCGACATTAATACATTCAAATTTTCATCTAATAACTTTACTTCATATTGTATTTTTTCTTGTTTATCAAAGAGAGCCGCATGAAGAATCAATAATTTTGAACCATCAGGAGATTTCTTAAAATAAAACGCTCCTCGCTCTTTCTTTTTAGTCACTTTTATAGAAAATATTTTTTTCTTGTTACTTGTAATCTTACCCGAAGCAGACACTTCCATTGCAAAAAGGCGTGAAATTTTTTCCTTCCTACTATATATACTTCCAAGTATGTATATTCTATCGTTTAACACTTTAATCTCTTCGAAATCAATTTCCTTCCCTTTAAAATCAGGCAGTTTTATTTCGTTAGTAGACTCTAAAGCCATACCACTAGAATCAAAAACTTTAATGAAATATTTTTTACCTTTAGTTGCTAGCGTATATACTTTCCCATTAGCTTCACCTGCTATTCGAACAATTTTACCATTAGTTTTTTCTATTTCTTTACCATGCGTAATAGTAATAGGACCAAGAGTACTTTGAGCATTCGTAAATAAAACAGAACACATCACTAGAATAGCAGTCAGTAATAATTTTCTCATAATTTAATTGTAGTTTTTGGTTAATCTTTCCAAAAATATGGAGAATAAACATCTTTACAAAGCAATTAATTTTTATTAATTACTTTCTTTTGATGACCTATAGATTCTTGATGAATAGCCTTATAAATTTTAAGTACAAATTCTTCACTCAAGCCTTTTTCTTCACCCTGAAGAATCATTTTTCCTAATATTTCATTCCATCTATTGGTTTGTAAAATAGATACGTTGTTTTCTTTTTTCAAACGACCAATCCCATCTGCAATTTGCATACGTTTTGACAATAAACTTAATAACTTATCATCTAACACATCAATATTTGCTCTTAACTTTGCTAACTCCAATAAATAGTCCTCTGATGATGCTTGTTTTTTTCTGACTTTTAAATCTATCATCATTTGAACCAATTTTTCAGGAGTAATTTGCTGTTTAGCATCCGACCATGCATTATCAGGATCATAATGAGTTTCCACCATGAATCCATCAAAATTAAAATCTAATGCTGTTTGACAAATATCAAAGATTAAACTCCTTTTTCCTGCTATATGAGAAGGATCACTAATTAATGGTAAATCAGGAAAACGATTCTGTAAGTCAATAGGTATTTGCCATTCTGGGTTATTCCTATATTTTGATTTTTCAAAAGAAGAGAATCCTCTATGTATCACCCCTAACTTTTTAATATCAGCTGTATATAATCGCTCTACTGCTCCTAACCATAACGCTAAATCAGGGTTTACTGGATTTTTTACCAATACAATTTTATCAGTTCCTCGCAGAGCGTCAGCTATCTCTTGCACTATAAACGGACTTACAGTTGTTCTAGCTCCTAACCATAGAATATCAACATCATATTTCAATGCTAACTCAACATGTTTTGGGTTTGCTACTTCAGTAGCTGTCATTAATCCTGTTTCAGCTTTAGCTTTTTGTAACCATTTTAACCCTTCTTCTCCAACACCCTCAAAATTCCCAGGTCTTGTACGTGGCTTCCAAATTCCTGCTCGCAATACTGTTGCATCAGTATCTTTTAATTCGTGCGCTATCCTTAATACTTGTTCTTCTGTTTCTGCACTACATGGACCGGCTATAACTAAAGGATGTGTTAATTGCATTTCATCCAACCAGTTTCTTAATTCTTTTTTATTTTCCATTATATATTGCTATTCTAGTAAGGCCCTTTATGGGAATATTTCTATTATTATTTATAAATTTTTTAAATGATGTTGAATTACTTCACTACTTGTGAACTCTCTTCAAGAAAATTAATCAATTCACTTTTTATATTTTCTTTATTATTTCTGTATACTCCTAAAATCTTCAGTTTTTTAACCGCTTTCTCCAACATTGTTATTACTTCAGAAAACAACTCGTAATCATCAAACAGAACATCTACAAAAAAAGCATACTGCCACGGTTGTCCAATTACAGGAAGTGATTGTATTTTAGTTAGATTTATCTTAAAGGTACTGAACAATTGTAAAACATTAGACAAACTTCCAATATCATGATTCAACTCAAACTTAATTGAAGCTTTATTTACATGCGCTACCTGAACATTTTGCTTTCTTCCTAATAACACGAAACGTGTTTTATTATCTTTCATGCTTTGAATGTTGCTATCCAAAATTTTCAATCCAAATTCTTTTGCTACTTGCTCTCCGGCTATTGCAGCAACTCCGGTCAACCTCTGCTCTTTAATTTTTTTTGCTTCAGAAGCTGTATCTTTTCCTTCAACCACTTTAAACTGAGGCGGGAATTTTCTTAAATACTCTTTACATTGCAACAGTGCTACTGGGTGTGAATGCACTTCTTTAATATCATGTATCGACTCACTTTCCAAGGCCATTAAATGCATTTGAATATTTAAATAAACTTCATCTAAAATAACCAAATCACTTCCATCAATTAAATTATAATTAGGAAGTATTGAACCAGCAATAGTATTCTCTATAGCCAACATCCCGAAATCAGCTTTAAAATCAACTAATGAGTTAGTTACTTTTTCAAAAGAATCACATTTTAGTAACTCAACATTTTCTTCTCCTAACAGTTTATTTACTGCTAAATGATGGAATGAACTTTCTATTCCTTGTATGGCAATTTTTGTCTTCATAATTATACTTCTTTTATGCTCCTATGAAATCGGCTCATTTTTTTGCATAAAAAAAGTCCCGATTTCTCGAGACTTTATATACTGTATTTGTTTAATTTATTTTTTAAATAACACACGCAAAGTCTCGGCTTTTACTAAAAAAGTAAAAGTTAAAATAAAAACTTTGCCAAGTGCTTTGTGTCAACATTATAATTGTTTTGTTGATACAAATGTATCACAAAATTGTTTGTACGCAACTTTTTTTATCTTAATTTTAGCACTCTAAATACAACTGGGTATTTATTTAACGCTAAAAGGTAAAATACTACATGTCAATATCAGTACAGAATATTTCTAAGTTTTACGGTGATCAAAAAGCATTAAACAATATTTCTTTTACTATTAAAAAAGGAGAAATAGTTGGGTTTTTAGGCCCTAATGGAGCTGGAAAATCTACTATGATGAAAATTCTTACTACTTATATAAATAGTTCTGAAGGTAACGCAGCAGTTAATGAATATGATGTTACTACTCAACAAAAAAATGTACAACAAAGTGTTGGGTACTTACCTGAACACAATCCTCTATATCTTGAAATGTATGTAAAAGAGTTTTTAACTTTTAATGCAGATATCTATAAAGTAAAAAAAGAACGAATAGAAGAAGTGATTTCTTTAACAGGCTTAACTAGTGAATCACATAAAAAAATAAATCAGCTTTCAAAAGGGTACAGACAGCGTGTTGGACTTGCAAATGCATTATTACACAATCCCGATGTGCTTATCCTTGATGAACCAACTACAGGCTTAGACCCAAACCAATTGGTTGAAATAAGAGAATTAATTAAGAGTTTTGGTAAAGAAAAAACGATCTTCTTGTCTACTCATATCATGCAAGAAGTTGAAGCTATTTGTGATAGAGTAATTATTATCAATAAAGGGGAGTTAGTTATTGACACTCCAATTTCCGAGTTAAAGAATAACCAGGAGCAGTTAATTGAAGTTGAGTTTGATTTTAGAGTTGAAGACCAGTTATTAAAGCGATTACCAAATGTTGCTGACGCTAAGAATACTTTTGGAATGACTTGGGAAATTACCTTTAACACCAAAGAAGACATGCGTTCTTTAATTTTTGATTTTGCGAAGGAAAACGAACTTAAGATTTTAAAAATGGACACCAAAAATGCTACTTTGGAAAATATGTTTAGAGAGCTGACTGCATAGAGTTTTCCTCTTTCAATTCATCAAATACCGCATCTATTATTTTTTGAAATTTTTTATCCTGATTAGGATTGGAGCAGTTCATTAAAATAGAAACTACTACATTCTCTTTTGGATATACATAAAAGATACCATAGCCACCTAAACCATTTCCTATATGCCCAAAATATGGGCGGTTTTCATGATCATAACTTGCTTGCCAACCCACTCCATAATACGTAAGTTTGTCATCAATTTTTTGAGAAGTAACAAATTCCTCTTTTACTTTTGGAGACAGAAACTCATTTGTTAAATACGCATTTCCTAATTTTGAAATATCCTCTGATGTTGACAAATAGCCACCTCCAGCTAACTTGAAAAAATTATTTACTGGCGATGCTTCAACAAATTCCTTTCTTCTTTTTTTACGATAAAAAACTGCTTTACTAACCACATCTTGTTGCTTATCTGGAAAAGTATTGCTTAAGCCTAGCGGTATCAAAACCTCATCTTTCACAATATCTTCAAAAGGTTTTTGAGCTACTTCCTGCATTGCTAATGAAAGTAAATTCCAACTATAACTTGTATACGAATATCCTCTTCCTGGCTGAAATAACAAGGAGTCATTTTCAAATAAAGCGACACCTTCCTTAATAGTCAATGGTTTGTTATTCATAAATTCATTGCCCTTATAATTACGTATTCCTGCTAAATGTCCACCTAACTGCTTTAGAGTAAAATCAAACTCTTTTTTAGGGAAATATGAGACACAATTATGAATAGAATCACTTAATTTAATTTGGCCATTAGCAACCATTTTTGCCAAACCGGCAGCTGCTATTGGCTTAGAAACACTCCCTACTCTAAAAATTGTAATAGCTGGATCAACAGGTATCTCTTTTTCTAAATTAGCATATCCATACCCTTTTGAATATTGAATACTTCCGTTTTTAGCAATTGTTATAGCAATACCAGGGATTTTCTTCTTGCGAACAAGTTTTTTCAAAATACGATCGGCTTTATTAAAACCGGCATCCTGCTGACCAAAAAGATTATTTATGAATGAAAACATACATATCAAAAGTACTATTTGTTTATTTTTAAATCTCATAATTTCAATTAGAAATACTGACCTATACCAAAAACGATACCTTTACTTGAATTTTCTCCTAATCCAACCCCATAATCTATTCTGAAAATAGCGTTGTATATTTTTTTATGAATCAATCGTAAACCAATTCCAGGATAAATTTTAATATTTTCGGAATCTACAAAGTCACCGAAATCTCCTCCAGGCTCTCTCCAAGTTCCACTGTCTACAAATGCATTTCCCTGTAAGGCAAACCAGCCTTTTTCATAAAACGTATGTCTGTATTCAGTATTTAATAATATCACTGCTGTTCCTCTATCAATTAAATTACCAACTCCTCTTACATTTAAGTTATTATCTAATGCAAATGGAGCAAACGGACTTTCACTATTAGTTGCCAGCCCTAAACGAAGCCTATTAGCCCAATTTCCTTTATCAGATATTCTTTTAAAATACAATAGGTCATTCCAACCTATAAAAAAATCATCTTGCATTTTATTATTCGATGTCACAGACTGTAAGGTTAATAAACTTCTAAATCCAGATACATACTGATATGAGTAATTAAGCTTATCGAAGTCATAAACAAATTTCAACAACAACTTATCTAAATCTAAATTTCTTGGAACCTCTTCTGGTATATCTCCTGATATATATTGATACTTTTCATTAAATACACTTGCTCCAATATTAAACTTGTTTGTTGTATTTAATTCATATAAGCCTAAAATCTCAATCGATTTATTATTATATAAGTAATTTGCACTTTGATCTTTAAAGTACAAAGGCTCTTCACTCTTCCAATCCTGATAATTTGCAGCAAGACCTAATTTCTTACTAAAAAGATAAGGCGCTCTAAAGTTTACACTATACGTATCATAGCCATTATTCTGATAAAAACCACCAAAGGCAATACCTCGTCCAAGGAAATTAAAATCATATAATCCTACTTTGTACGAAAATTGATTATTTGAAGCCGTCCAAATATTTATGCTAGGTATTAATGTGAAATTTTCTTCTACATTATAAAACACGTTATATCCTTCACTTGTATCGGTTAAAAAAACCTGATAATATGCATGTGAAATTCCAGGCAATCGCTTTAAGCGTATCATATCTCGATCTAACTGGATAGAATCCAAAATATTATTTTGCTTCACCTCAATTATTTTATTCAAAAAAGAGGCTTTTGTTTTTTTTAATCCTCTTATTTCTAACGAAACTACATTCTTCTCTTGCGAAAAACATAGTCCGAAGCAAATTATTACAATTGATGAAATTATTTTTTTCAAAGTATTTGTATTTATTTGAACCTAGCTAATAAGACTATAAATATAGTTATAAAGATATTAAACGATTAAAACAATGCTCTTACACCTAAGCTGAATGTTTGTCCTAAGCCTTGAAAACCATTCCCTCTAACTATTTTCCCAAATGAAGCTTCTAAATTTAACATTTGTGTTAATTGGTATTTACCTCCTACTCCAAGTTGTGTGTAATTTTGCTCAAAATCATTCCCTAAATCAATTAAAAACGATTGTTGACCACTTACAAAAACTGTTATTTTTGAAGAAGGAAAGTAACTTAAAAAAGCACTTAATGGTAATGTTAAACTATTATTAGCAAAACGCTCTCCGGTATTTTCCGTTACAGCGTCGGCATCAGCGCTTTTTTCTCCAAAATTATATCCAAAATCTACTTCTCCGAAAAATTGAAATTTATCCGCGGCAAATGATTTGTCGTAGAAAAATTTAGTTTCCCATACATAACTCCTCTTATCTAAATACGGAGCTCCAGGAACATCCTCAAAAAGTGGTATAAAAAGTGATGTTTGCAAAGAAAAATTACTCACGTTTTTTAATGGTTGTATTTTCACCGATGGTGCTACTGATGACAATCCGTTTCTTGTTGTTTTTCTATCATCTTTAAAACTAAATACATCTAAAGCTCCTGCTCCTCCAAAAGTATTTGATTTAGTTTGTAAAATCACTCCTACATTAAACCTACTTGACTCCGTTATCCCTGTAAACACTTCTAATTTTGAAGTAAAGAAGGTTTCCCTATCAATTTTCACAGATTTTGATCTTGCATCAGTACTTTCAGTTTGGGTGTATAAACTGTTAAATAATTTAATATCCCACTGCCCCTTATTTAATAACTTAGAAGGAGTATATTCTTGAATATTACTTTTTGTAGTTTCTTCAGGTGCTTCCTCTTGAGAAAAACCTAAAAAACCAATTAATAAAAATGTTCCTAAAAGTGTATTTTTTAATTTCATAATAAGTTTATTAGTATTTTATTTTACTTGATTTAAAGTCCAGTCATATGCATAATATGACGATTTATATGTATTCGGAATTTGTTCTGTTCTATAAATATTTACGAAATCAATTAATGATTTATTGCCTGCAGTAAAGTCTGACGTATACCATTCAAATATTTGAGAAAATTGAGCCCTTTTTTTCTTATTATTTACTTTTATAAACTCTGGATTATTCAAAGCTAACGTAGTTTGTCTATTGAGTTGAGCCTCTAATGTATTTGGTAAATAGGCTTTGTTAATAATTGGCGGACAGCCTAAACCAGCACACACTAAGACAAAATGGAATCGTGGGTCGTTGTTAAACTGCCCTCTGAGCAATTTGTTTTCAATAGTATTAAGAGTTACTTTTTTCCCAGAAATCAGATGCGTGTTTTTATCAAAAAAACCAGGTATAGCTAATGGTGATTTTATTGGCCACTTGGCTATAACTGACTGAATAACCGTAAGGTTATAAGCATTTATCCAAAAAGCTCTATATTTATTTGAATCTGTTTTTTGAACTTCGATAGTCGAAGCTAGTTCCAGCAACTCTTCTAATTGTTCTGGTGAAGATTTTATTTTTTTATATGCAACTTTTCCTTCTGACACATTTTCTTCAAAAAAAACAGTCGTTTTTTCAAAGAATTGTGATAGATCTTGTGAAGATGCGTTGCTAAAACTAAGTAAAAAAAGAAATAAAGCTAGCCCTTTTATGAATAGGTTTTTCATGTTAGTATAATTTAATCTTATACTAAGTCGAAACTAAATAGAGTACTTACAAATGAGTTGAAAAACCTAAAAATTAAACCCGAAACTCCCCGTCACACCAAATTTTCTTGCATTTGGCACTTCAAAATAATTTCCTCTGAAGTTAAAATCTATTCTAAATACTTTAAAGATATTTCCTACCCCTAAACTATATTCCCAATACATTTTGTCGCTCGGAGCGCCATAAGTTTGAGTTGTTATAAAATTGGGGGTATTCGCATCTAGATTAATATTCTCTTGTGACAAATCACCCCAAGCTCCTCTTACACCAACAATTTCTCTTAAATTCATTTTTTTCAAAAATGGAATTCTTGAAAATATTCTTCCATTAAAATTATGTTCTAAGTGTACTGACGCATAGGTGTCCGTAACAAAATCGTAATAATCTAATAATGGAAAAGTATTAAATATTGAAAAATAAGCTTGATTTCCCGGTATAACACTTAACAAACCTAATGGTACTTCACCAAATGTTTTTCCTATTTCTATATTTGAAAACAACCTCCCAAAACCACCAATTTGCCATGGTTGCCTGTAAAACAACTGTACTTTTGAATAATCAAAATCACTTTCAGCTATTCCTTTTACTCCTTGACTTAAGCTTACAAATATTGTTGGATGATTATCATTGACTATTGACCGCTCTACTCCATATCCTGTTGTTTTTCTATTTGGGGTATATGTTAATGACAGATTTGCTTCTGATTGCTTTAATTCTGACTTTACTATTGATAATGATTGATCAGTATAAAAATCTAACCCAAAAGTTGAAGAAGCAGACTTTAATGTACGGTAACTACCTGATAATTTTACTACAAAGTTTTTAGCCACTTCGGTTTCTACTGCTAATGTGCTAAGATTGATCGATGTTAACCTATCACTAGACCCTGATGAAAATAATGATGATGACGCAAAGCTACGTCCTAATATATCATTAGTTGTAGTCAAACTAGCTCCTATTTGTTCCACATCTCGTCTGTTACCTCCTGATAATATCCACCTATTTTTTCTGCTTAACAACCATTTCCCTGACAACCCATACTTAAACTGATTATCTTTAAATCCGTAAGCACCATATCCTTGAACTCTCCATTTATCGTTTGGCCCAAAATACGTTCTTCCACCTGCTCTTATTCTTATTCCTTCAACGTCATTAAATCCAAATGTTGAAAATATTGGTCCAAAATCTAATTTTAATTTTGGAATCTCTACATACCCTGAAGCTAGAATACTTGCTGTATTATAAATTCGTTTAAATTTTGCTACCGTTTTTAAAGTGTCTAACATTTTATAAACACCTTCTTCATCTTTATTCAACTTCTCTAACCTATTATCAGACCAAAAGGTTGAATCTTGATTAAAAATATCGAAAGCATAAGGGTCTGACTCATCTTTATAAAACTCCACTCCTCTATCTTTATCAAAAACATAATCTTCATATAAAGTAGTACGCTTCCCATAGATCCCCCTTGCTTTATCTTTCTTCGAAAAACTAAAATCAGACATAAAATAATCTCTTTTAATCAAAAAGACAGAATCGTTTAATACATCAAACTCTTGCTCTATATAAATATCTTTTACCCAGTTTATATTTGCACTTTTCGATACTTGTAAATTAATATCCTTAATAGCCCAAGTACTATCATTAACCCAAAAATCCCCTTTAAAAGTCAACTCATTTTTTCTGCGCGGGTAATACACGATATTATAACACCATTTGTCACCAATATACGCACTATCTGATAGTACATAATTGTACACATTCACTCCTGTTTTTGAAAGTGGACTTACAAAACTTTTATCGAATATTTTTAAATAGTTATCGTACACATTATAATCAGAATACAAATCCTTTACAAAAGATATCATAGTTTGATTATTACTAAAACCTGAATTTTTATTCCCTATTAAATCCTCTCTTGTTTTCTTTTTTTCATTATTACCATATACTTTAGAAACCGACTCATTCAAAAAGATTGGCAAATACGTTTTCCCTGTAATACGTGAGGTATCTAGTTTTTCAAAAATAAATTCCATCCCTTTAAATAACTTGCTTTTAGCCATAGTGCTATCCACGTTATTAAAATCGAATTCTATTTTTTCGTACTTATCATATTGATACTGCTTGAACTTTTTCGTTCCATTTGAACGTTTATTTGCCCAAATTTTCTTTAAAATATCAATAGCTGGATTGTTCTTTTTTGATTGTTTACCCGAATAAATAGTTACAGAGCTTAATTGATCCCCTTCTTTTAAAAGGACATTCATTTTATAGGTAACTGCCTTTAATAACTCAATATTTTTAGTTTCATAACCGACAAAAGACACTTGTAATGTTTTATATCTTTCTGAAGATTCTAAATAAAACCGTCCATTCTCATCAGTAATTGTACCAGTAGTTGAATTCTTAAAAATCACATTCGCAAAAGGAACTGGATAATCATATTCATCAATTACAAGCCCACTAACTTTAGTTTGGGCTAATAGTATTGTTGTAATAAAAATTAAAAGTATCGTTAGTATATTTTTCATATAAATAAAAAAGCTTCATTAGTATTAATTACTAATGAAGCTCAAATATAAGTTTTTTATTAAAAAGTTTATCTATACATAACCTTTTTAACAGACTTGATTACATCGTTCATATTCGGTAACCATTCAGCTAATAAAACTGGAGAATAAGGTGCCGGTGTATCCGCTGTGTTAATCTTTTCAATAGGAGCATCTAAATAATCAAATGCATGGTTTTGTACTTGGTATGTAATTTCAGTTGCTACATTCCCAAATGGCCAAGCTTCTTCTAAAATTACTAACCTATTTGTTTTCTTAACAGATTCAATAATAGTAGCAGTATCTAAAGGCCTAACTGTTCTTATATCGATAATTTCACAAGAAATTCCATCTTTTTCTAATTCGTCGGCTGCTTTATAAGCTTCCTTAATGATTTTCCCGAAAGAAACAATAGTTACATCTGTTCCTTTACGTTTTATATCAGCAACTCCTATTGGCAATACATACTCACCATCTGGCACTTCACCTTTATCACCATACATTTGCTCAGATTCCATAAAAATTACAGGATCATTATCACGAATAGCTGCTTTTAATAACCCTTTTGCATCATAAGGATTTGATGGCACAACTACTTTTAAACCTGGTGTATTAGCAAACCAATTTTCGAATGCTTGTGAATGTGTAGCTCCTAATTGTCCTGCTGAACCTGTTGGTCCTCTAAAAACAATTGGACAAGGGAATTGTCCTCCAGACATTTGTCTGATTTTTGCTGCATTATTTATAATTTGATCAATTCCTACTAACGAAAAGTTAAACGTCATGTACTCAACAATTGGTCTATTTCCAGTCATTGTAGAACCAACAGCTATCCCTCCAAAACCAAGTTCGGCAATTGGCGTATCAATAACTCTTTTTGCTCCAAATTCATCCAACATCCCTTTAGATGCTTTATATGCTCCATTATATTCTGCAACTTCTTCACCCATTAAATACACAGATTCATCTCTGCGCATTTCTTCACTCATCGCCTCACATATTGCTTCTCTAAACTGAATTGTTCTCATTAATAGTAGTATTTAATTTCTAATAACAAACAAAAATAGACAATTCATGAAATTTATACTCGAAAAAATCCAATAAATTTACTGTGCGTGCATAGTAGTGATTCTTAAAAAATATCTGTATATTTGGTGCCATATAATTATTTCAACTTTTTAATATAAATATCATGAATATATTAGTGTGTATTAGTCATATTCCAGACACTACATCAAAAATTAACTTCACTAATGGTGACACAGAGTTTGACACTAACGGAGTTCAATTTGTAATTAATCCTAACGATGAATTTGGATTAACAAAAGCGATGTTTTTGAAAGAACAAAACGGAGCAACAGTAACTGTTGTAAATGTTGGAGGAGCCGATGCTGAACCAACTTTACGTAAAGCATTAGCAATTGGAGCAGATAATGCTATAAGAGTTAACGCTGAAGCTAAAGATGGATTTTTTGTAGCTAAACAATTAGCCGAAGTGGTGAAAAACGGAAATTACGATTTAGTAATTGCTGGAAAAGAATCATTAGACTATAACGGTGGAATGGTCCCTGGTATGTTAGCTGGATTTACAGACTATAACTTTATTAACGCATGTACTTCATTAGAACTTGACGGAAACAATGCTGTAGCAATAAGAGAAATTGATGGAGGTAACGAAACAGTTAGCACAAGTTTACCTTTAGTTGTTGGTGGTCAAAAAGGTTTAGTTCAGGAAAGTGAACTACGTATTCCAAACATGAGAGGAATAATGATGGCTCGCAAAAAACCTTTACAAGTTTTAGAAGCTACTGGACTAGAATATAAAACAAACGTTGTAAGTTTTGAAAAGCCTGCAGAAAAATCGGCAGTAAAGCTAGTTAGCCCTGATAATATTGATGAATTAATCAGTTTATTACATAACGAAGCAAAAGTAATTTAATTATAAATTAAATTACCCCGAACTTGTTTCGGGATCTAAATCAAACTATAAATCATTGTAAATTTCCGCATTTATGGAAATGACAAAAAACAATAATAAATTATGTCTGTTTTAATATTCGCTGAATCAAATAACGGAAAATTCAATAAAGCAACTTTAGAAGTTGCTTCATACGCAAAAGAAATTGCAAACACATTAGGAACAACTGTTACTGCTGTAGCTATTAATGCTTCAGAAACTAATGAATTAGCTCAATACGGAGTTGATAAATTACTAACAGTAACTAACCCAAGCTTAGAGAACTTTAATGCTAGAGCTTATGCTGATGTAATTAAACAAGCTGCCGAAAAAGAAAACGCAACTCTTGTTGTAATGTCCTCTACAACTAACGGAAAATATTTATCTCCTTTAGTTGCTAGTAATTTAAACGCAGGTTATGCTTCAAATGTTATAGCATTACCTGAAAGCACATCTCCTTTTAAAATAAAAAGAACTGCTTTTTCTAATAAAGCATTTAGTGTTACTGAAATTTCAAGTGAAAATAAAGTAATTGCTTTAGCTAAAAATGCATTTGGATTAAAAGAGAATGCAACTAGCACAACTCAAGAAGACTTTGCTGCAACAATAAACGATGCTCATTTAGCAACAACGGTAACTGCTGTAGATAAAACTACAGGTAAAGTGACTATTGCTGATGCTGACATAGTAGTTTCTGCAGGAAGAGGTTTAAAAGGTCCTGAAAACTGGGGAATGGTAGAAGAGCTTGCAGATATACTTGGCGCAGCTACAGCATGCTCAAAGCCAGTTTCTGATTTAGGATGGAGACCTCATAATGAGCACGTAGGACAAACTGGTAAGCCAGTAGCCTCTAACTTATATATTGCTATTGGTATTTCTGGAGCTATCCAACATTTAGCAGGAATTAATGCCTCTAAAGTAAAAGTAGTTATAAATACTGATCCTGAAGCTCCTTTCTTTAAAGCTGCTGATTACGGTATTGTAGGTGATGCTTTTGAAGTTGTTCCAACACTAATTGAAAAATTAAAAGCTTTTAAAGCGCAAAACGCATAATTTTTTTATAAATTGTGCCTCTATATGGGCTATCTAAATTTGTGACCAATAGCGTCCTAAATTTAGATAGCTTTTTTATTTTATCTAATTGATGTTGATAATTTCAATTGACATCTTTTTAATTATGCTGATGAGTTTAGTACGACTAAATATTAAAGGAATATCCTATAGCCAAACACAAAATGGCGCATACGCACTTATCTTAAATGAAGTAGATGGTGAGCGAAAACTACCAATTGTTATTGGAGCATTTGAAGCTCAATCAATTGCTATTGCTTTAGAAAAAGAAATCAAACCTCCTAGACCGCTAACACATGATTTATTCAAAAGTTTTTCTGACAGGTTTCAAATCGTTGTAAAACAAGTAATTATTCATAAATTAGTTGATGGTGTTTTCTATTCAAGTATTATTTGCGAAAGAGACAAAATAGAAGAAATTATTGACGCTAGAACTTCTGATGCTATTGCATTAGCATTACGTTTTAACGCTCCAATATTTACTTATAAAAACATCTTAGATAAAGCAGGGATATATTTAAACTTACCTGCCAAAGATGACGATCCAGAAGATGTATTAAATGAAGATATTGTTTTTGAAGAACAAGAAACAACAACAAATTATTCACGCCTAACTTTACAAGAATTAAATGAAGCACTAGGTGAAGCAGTAGCCAATGAAGATTACGAGGCTGCCGCTAGAATTAGAGACGAAATTTCCAAAAGAGAACAATAAACTAATTGTGGTTGTTAGTTTAATGTTAACCCAAATTACTCATAATACTTTATACTTAATATGAAACATTTTTTAATTAGTCTAATCATTTTAATTAGCGCTATTTCATTTGGACAAAATATTGACCAAAAATGGCAATTCAGCGATATTAAAAAAAATGACTCAAGCGTCATTCAAATAGATTCTGACACTGATTTCTTAACTCTTCAAAATAATCAGTTTGAATACCAATTAGCCGCAAAAAACAACTTAAAAGCTAAAGGTGATTATATTTTACAAAATGATTTATTAATCTTCTACTACACACAACCTAATGACACCATTAGAAGATATCGAATCACTGAACATACCGACTCTACTCTAGTTTTTACAGAAAACACGACTAAATACTCATTCAAAAAAGACAAGCTTAAAACAGTAGAAGCTTCAGCAGCAACAACTACAACTGACACAATTATTCCTAGTCAAGGCTTCTCAATGGAAAGCTTATGGAGAGGTGTTTTAGGAATGATTTCTTTAATATTCGTCGCTTTTCTTTTCAGTAGTGATCGCAAAAACATCAACTGGAAAACCGTAGGGATTGGAATAAGTTTTCAGCTTATTATTGCTGTTTGCGTCTTAAAAGTTCCATTTATTCAAGGGATTTTCGAATGGATAGGTCAACTTTTCGTAAGTGTACTTGATTTCACTAGAGCTGGTAGTCAATTTCTATTCCAAGGATTAGTAGTTGATATGGATACTTTCGGATTTATTTTTGCTTTCCAAGTATTACCTACTATTTTATTTTTCTCTGCATTAACCTCTGTATTATTTTATTTAGGAATTATTCAAAAAGTAGTTAAAGGAATGGCTTGGGCTTTATCAAAAGTTCTTAAAATTTCTGGAGCCGAAAGCTTAAGTGTTGCTGGAAATATTTTCTTAGGACAAACTGAAGCTCCTTTATTGATAAAGGCTTATTTAGAAAAAATGAATAAGTCAGAAATGCTATTAGTAATGATTGGTGGTATGGCTACAGTTGCCGGAGCAGTTCTTGCAGCATATATTGGTTTCTTAGGAGGAGACGATCCTGTGTTAAGATTAAAATTTGCAAAGCACCTTTTAGCAGCATCTGTAATGGCAGCACCTGGAGCTATTGTAATTTCAAAAATATTATATCCACAAACAGAACCCGTAAATACTGACGTAAAAGTTTCTTCAGAAAAAATTGGATCAAACATTCTTGATGCTATTGCAAACGGAACAACTGACGGATTAAAATTAGCTGTAAACGTAGGAGCTATGTTATTGGTATTTGTTGCTTTTATTGCAATGATTAACGGAATATTAGGCTGGATTGGTGATGTTACAACAGTAAATGATTTCATGGTAGCAAATACACCATATGCGAAACTATCCTTAGAAGCTATTTTAGGAACTGTATTTGCTCCTTTAATGTGGTTGATTGGTATTGCTAAAGAAGACGTTATGATGATGGGGCAATTGCTAGGTATTAAATTAGCAGCAAGTGAATTTGTAGGATACATACAATTAGCTGACCTAAAAAATGCGGCCAATGCTACTCACCTTACCTATAATAAATCTATTATCATGGCAACATATATGTTATGTGGGTTTGCAAACTTTGCCTCTATAGGTATTCAAATTGGAGGAATAGGATCATTGGCACCTGGGCAACGTAAAACATTATCACAATTCGGGATGAAAGCTTTAATTGGAGGAACAATAGCCTCTTTAATTTCAGCAACTATTGCAGGAATGATTATTGGATAAGTAGCAAATGACTACAGATAAATTACTTAACCTTTTCGGTTGATAACATTTTAATAAAATACTAAGCTTCAAGCATCTTGCTTGAAGCTTTTTTTTTAATTTAGTAACTTCTAATAATTAAAACCGATTCCCATATTTATGGGAAATGAATATGAAACAATATATCGATTTAGTGGAACACGTTTTAGCTAACGGAAATGAAAAGGAAGATAGAACAGGAACAGGAACTAAAAGTGTTTTTGGATATCAAATGCGATTTGATTTAAGTGAAGGTTTCCCTATGGTCACTACTAAGAAGCTGCATTTAAAATCAATCATTCATGAATTGTTATGGTTTATAAAAGGAGACACAAACATCAAATACCTTCAAGACAACGGAGTGAAAATTTGGAACGATTGGGCAGATGAAAATGGTGACTTAGGACCAGTTTACGGACACCAATGGCGTAACTGGAATAGCGATGATATTGACCAATTACAAGAAGTAATTACTACTATTAAAAACAATCCTGATAGCAGACGAATGTTAGTTGCTGCGTGGAACCCTTCTGTATTACCAGATACTTCTGTTTCTTTTAGTGAAAATGTCGCGAATAACAAGGCTGCTTTGCCTCCTTGTCACGCATTCTTTCAGTTTTACGTAGCTGATGGAAAATTATCTTGCCAATTATACCAACGTAGTGCCGATATCTTTTTAGGTGTACCTTTTAATATTGCTTCTTATGCTTTATTAACTATGATGATTGCTCAAGTATGCGATTTAGAAGTGGGTGAATTTGTACATACTTTTGGTGATGCTCATATTTACAACAACCATAAAGAACAATTTAAATTACAATTATCTAGAGAAACAAGAGCATTACCAACCATGAAAATGAATCCAGCAATTAAAGACATTACTGGTTTCACTTTTGAAGATTTTGAATTAGTAAACTACAATCCACATCCTGGAATTAGAGGAATCGTTGCCGTATAAATATGAAAAAAATAATTCTATTAATTACTTGTTGTTTTTCAAGTTTTATAATTGCTCAAAATTCTAACAAAAAGGCTGAATTTAAAATTATTGAGAATGCACCTGTTCACCCTGATTGTGATGTAAATAACAGCAACTCGGACATCAAAAAATGCATGTCTACTAAAATAAATGAGCTTATAAGTAAAGAGTTCAATATCCGCTTAGCATATACTTTAGGTCTTACTGGTAAGCAACGTATTAATGTTGCTTTCAAGATAAACCAATTAGGAAATGTTATAGATATAAACGCAACAGGTGCTCATCATTTTCTAGAAAAAGAAGCTATTAGAGTTATTAAATTACTCCCAAAATCCAAGCCAGGTCACCAAAGAGGAAAACCTGTAACAGTACCATACTCTTTGCCTATTATATTTGAAGTTGATGAAAACGTAAAATCTAAAAAAAAGGCAACCCAAAGATTCAATAATAACATCCAGCCAGAAATTTTCCCTGTATTTAGGAGCTGTAAAGAAAATCTAGGAAATGATTACCTAAAAAAATGTACAATCGATAAAATTATCAACTATATAAAAGTTAGTTTTGATACTGAACTTGCAAGTAATCTTTTCCCACAAAAACAATCAACAAAATTTAAAGTAGAATTTGTTGTTAATAAAAAAGGGAAGGTAGAGCAAGTATCTGCAAAAGCAAACCATAGAGCAATTGCTGCAGAAGCTATTAGAGTATTGAAGCGTATTCCTAAGTTCAAAAAACCTGGATACTCGAATGGGAAAGCTATTAACACTCCATTTAGTATCATAATGACCGTTCACTTTCAAGAATTTTAGTACATTGTGTAAAGTAAAGTTATACTATAAAAACGTTATGCAAAACCAACACGAACAATACGAAAATGCCCGCAAGCGCACCAAGCAAAAAAAACGCTTGTATTTTCATTTTATCTTATTTATATTAGGTGCTATTACTTTAGCCATACTAAACAAAGGCTTAGGAATTGGCAAAGAAATCATTAATAACTGGTATTTAATAGCTATTGTTATTTGGGCTTTTTTATTCCTGATTCATGTCGTAAACGTTTTTGTAACCAATCGTTTTTTTGGAAAAGAATGGGAACGTATTCATACTGATAAAATTTTAGCGAAGCATGACAAAAAAGTCACCAAACTGGAAGGAAAAGTTTTAAAAGAATTTAACATCCAAGAAAAAGTAACTACTTACCAAAAAAACAAGCAAATGATCACTCTTATAGCTGCTGCGGCAGAAAACAACGAAATAGGAAAAGACAATAAATTAATTTGGCACCTAAGTGATGATTTAAAACGTTTTAAGAAGTTAACCTCAGGTCACGCCATAATTATGGGGCGCAAAACGTTTGAAAGCTTCCCAAAAGCTTTACCAAACAGAACCAACGTAGTAATTACTAGAGATCGTCATTATACTGCCGAAAACGCTGTTGTTGTACATTCTCTAGAAGAAGCATTAGAGGCAACTAAAGAAGATACTCAGCCATTTATTATTGGTGGTGGTGAAATATACAAACAAGCCTTAAGTATCGCACACAGAGTTGAATTAACAAGAGTACATCATCCATTTGAAGCAGACACCTACTTTCCTGAATTGAATAAATCATGGAAAGAAACTTACAGGGAAGATTGTTTTAAAGATGAAAAACACGATTTCGATTATAGTTTTATCACCTACGAAAGAGTGTAGAACAATATATTTTTTATGATTAACCTAAACCATTCCCTCTCAAAACTTGAAGTGATAATAGATTAAACATGGGATTAATTTTATAAACAACTTGCCTTGCTATAAATAACGATGATGCTTTGTTGTTTTTTACACAAAACAATACTAAAATACTCTTTCACAGATATATTTGACTTTTTATGAAATAATGACTAACTTTAGTTTATCATTAGTGTTCATTAAAACTACTTACAAACTAACTGATTTTCATAATTAAAAACAACACATGAACTCTAGTTTTGATAAGCAAATTATTTTAGACAAAATATCTACCGGTACAAAACATGCGTTTGGGCAAGAATACTTTTCCGTAATTGCAGACACAATTAATCAAGCAATTGAAGTTGATTACATTTTTATCACAAAAATTGACAAAGGCATACCCTATTGTTTCATTAAAACATGGGGTTCACATGGAAAATCTTCCATACGATTTAAAAGATACTCCTTGCTTAGAAGTTATTGATTCCTGCTTAGGTTATTACCCTACAAATGTTCAAGAAGCATTTCCTAAAGATGATATTTTAAAACAAATTGACGTACACGGATACATTGGCGTCTCAATTGTTCCCGAAGGAGAAAAAAAACCTAGTATTATCATAACCTGCCTGTATGAAAAGAAACCTAAAAATCCTGAAATACATTTAGAAGTAATTAAATATATAGCTGACTATATTAAAAATACTGTTGAAAGAGAATTACTTCTTAAAGAGAACTTTTTCCTAAAAAAATATCAAAAGAAAAAAATAAAGAACTCACACAAGCACAAACTCTTTTAAGGGAAATTCATCATAGAGTAAAAAACAATTTACAGGTTATTTCAAGCCTTTTAAATCGTCAGAAAACAAAAGCAAAAGACGTACAATCAAAAGTGCTATTTGATGAATGCAAACAACAAATACTAGCAATTGCTTTTGTACATGATATGTTATATGCTTCAAACGACTTGAAAACAATTAAAGTAAACACATTTATAAAAGCTCTTATAAAAAACCAAGTCAACTCTAAAAATTATGACATAGATTTTAAAATAGAGGATACTAACATGAATATGGATAATCTAATTCCTTTGGGATTGATTTTAATTGAATGCTATATAAATACATTGAAACATGCTTTTATAAATGGAGAAGAAAAAAATATTTTCATAGGCTTGACAAGACGTAACGATGAAGTTGACTTCATTTTCAAAGACAATGGTAAAGGCTTCCCTATACACGAAATTAAACAAACAAATCCGTATTTAATCAAAGTACTTACAAGACAAATTGATGGACATTTAAGCACCTATAATAATAATGGAGCCGTGATTGAAATTAAATTTAAAGACCTACAAGCAACAACTTCAGAATAAGACATATTTGAAGATGTATAAATTAACTAGTTTTTAGCTTAAAATTGAATTCACCTGCAATAAACACATGTGAGGTTTTTCTATTTATTTACGTATTTTTGCATTACAAAATTAAACCTACCAGCTTCTTTTCATAAGAAGTCTTAAAAAACATATCATGAAAGCATACATTTTCCCTGGTCAAGGGGCTCAATTTTCAGGAATGGGATTGGATTTATACGAAAATTCACCTGAAGCACAAAAACTATTTGAACAAGCAAATGAGATATTAGGATTCAACATTACTGATATCATGTTTGAAGGAACAGCTGAACAATTAAAAGAAACAAAGGTTACACAACCTGCTATATTTTTACACTCTGTAATTTTAGCTAAAACTTTAGGAGGCTCTTTTAAACCAGAAATGGTTGCAGGACACTCTTTAGGAGAATTTTCTGCTTTGGTTACCGCTGGAGCCTTAACTTTTGAAGATGGATTAAAACTAGTTTCTCAACGAGCAATGGCAATGCAAAAAGCATGCGAAGCACAACCAAGTACCATGGCTGCTGTTTTAGGATTAGAAAACGATGTTGTTGAAAAAATATGTGCAATGACTGAAGGTATAGTTGTCGCTGCAAACTACAACTGTCCTGGGCAATTAGTAATTTCAGGAGAAATAGATGCAATTAATACTGCTTGTGAAACATTAAAAGAAGAAGGTGCCCGTAGAGCTTTAGTTTTACCTGTTGGAGGAGCATTTCACTCACCAATGATGGAACCAGCTCGTGAAGAACTTGCAGCAGCAATTGAAAACACAACTTTCAGTAACCCGACTTGTCCTATTTATCAAAATGTAACTGCAAGTGCTGTAACTAATGCAGAAGAAATTAAAAAGAATTTAATTTTACAATTAACCGCTCCAGTAAAATGGACACAATCTGTACAACAAATGATTGCTGATGGTGGAACTTCATTTACTGAAGTTGGACCAGGTAAAGTATTACAGGGTTTAATGCGTAAAATTGATAGAACTGTTGACGCTGATGGAGCTAGCTTGAATATAGAGGCTTAATCTCATTTTCTATAAAATAATAAAGGGGTAGCTAATTTAGCTACCCCTTTATTATTTTATAGAAATCCATTTTTCACAAAGTCATGATAAACAACAATATCCCTACAACTAACATTAAAATTATATTAATGAATGTTGTGAATTTTCGCTCTGGTTTATTATTCATTATTACAAAATACATAGGAATAAATAACACTAAAAACATCACAACACTAATGGTCATTAAAATACTTGCATATGGCCATTGCATTATCTTAAACAAGCAACCAACTCCTCCAGCTAACGTAAGTAAAAAGGCCGTAGACACTAAAACTATATTATGTTTAGCATCAGTATCTTTAAACTTCAATATGATAAGAGATGGTAAAAAAAATAAGCTAAAGAACAACATCCCAACAAATAATATAATACCAGTACCGGTTAAATGGTGTATTTTATAATACACACCAAACCCTAGTAACAAAACGGAAAGCACACCTGAAATTTGAAGTGTTTTTTTTAGAAAGTCAATACTTTTCGAATTAACTAAACTATCCGTTTCTTGTTGTAATTCTTTTAATTCTTGATTAAAAAACCGAGGTATTATTTTTTCATAATGTGTCTCAAAATTTCCGCTTTCAGAAAGCTCTGTTTCAGCTAAACAACAAACATGATCTACAATATTCTCTTGCAAGTCTTTTAAAACAATTTCTTTCCTTTTTAAATCGGCTATAATAAAATCAATATGTTCATCGCTAACCTTAAACATTTTCTGCCTTAGTATTTGTCCCTAATAACACTTGCATAGTTTTCATAAATTCCGAAAACTCTGTAACTTTTTCTTCTACAGACACTTTTCCTGACTTTGTTAACGAATAATACTTACGTACTCGTTTACCTATAAAAACTTTTTCCGTAACCAACTCCCCCTTTTTTTCCAAAGCATGTAACGAAGGGTAAAGTGCTCCTTCGGTAATTTGAATTTTCCCATCGGTTAATTCCTTTACTCGGTTGGTAATTTCGTATCCATACATTTTACCCTGCTCCTTTAAAAGCTTTAAAATGATCGTTTTTAATGTTCCCTTTATTAATTCTGATGAGTACATATTATTGTGTGTTTTTTTAAATAGAATATCTTTTACAACTCCTCCTGATGCAACTGAAAAAATTACACCCTTTTTACCATTTCTTTTAAAATGATATCGAGTTTTATCTTGAGATCCAAATTCATCCTTCTGACCTAAAATTAACTCTATTTTTGGATTATTAGGAAATTCACGAAAGTGTTTTTTATTATACAGTAAACTAGATAGCTATAACGATATTAATTATTTTTTAAAGCTCCTTTGTACTTATCCATAAAGAATGATGGTAGTAATGCGAAATTTAACAATACAAATCCTGCAAACATTATAAACCCCCTGTATGGCCAATGGAAAAATTCAAACATGGTTCCTATTCCGAAAGAAAAAAAAGTTAAAAATGCGATTATATAAGTTCTCTTTTTCATAATTAATGTGATTTAAATTATTATAATTTGTTTATAAACTTCTCTTATGCATAATTCAAATATACATAAGAAAACAATGTATACAAATTTTTACATAAGAAAATTAGGTGTTTCAGGTTTAGAAATAGTTTAAAAAAGTTGTAAAAAATAAAAATCAATCTACCTGAAGTGATACAGACAGTACATTTGGAAGGTAATTATGATCGAATGTATGCAGTACTTTTATTTTATAAATACCTTGATCTAAAAATTTATACTCTTTTATAATTATAGATTTAAGATCACAATAATCACCAACACAGTCGCCTATTTCATTTGATTTTTCATCTAATAATTGCAATGAGAAAGGGACTTTGTAAATTTGATGTAAAGGAGAAGTAATATATACCTCCAAAGGAATTTCTGAGAATTGAAATCCATGCACATAACTAATATCAAATTGAATAGAATATAATTGGTTGGGAGATGTATTATTAAAATCTAGCGACAATACATCGGATTGATACCACCTGTTCTTAGGGAAATCTAATTGTGCTGTATGCTTATCTGTACATTGAATACACATCATAAACCAAATAGCAAACATAAGTAGGTAAGGTGATTTTCTTAAGAACAGATGCATCAAATGGGGCTTATTTATATTTATAACGTAAAAAACTATTAATTAGTATGTTATACGTATTTAAATCTCGAAAAACTCCATTAATAATACAGCTAATTCCGTTTTTAAAACTTAAACAACACTACGTTATTATTTTTTGATTTTATTTTCCCAATTCCATGCAGAAAGCATAGCTTCATCTAAAGTTGATTCCGCTTTCCAACCTAAATCAGAAGTTACTTTTTGGGTATCAGCATATGCTTCAATTATATCTCCTGCTCTTCTTGGAGCAAATCTATAATTTAAAGAAGTATTAGACACTCTTTCAAAAGACTGAATCACTTCTAAAACTGTACTTCCTTTTCCTGTACCAATATTATACGTTTCGTAATTAGCTGTATTATTGTTATTAATCAATCGTTCAATTGCTACAACATGTGCTTTAGCTAAATCAACTACATGAATATAATCCCTAACACAAGTACCATCTATTGTTGGATAATCATTTCCAAACACCGATAATTCATTTCTAATTCCAATTCCTGTTTGAGTGATATACGGCACTAAATTTTGAGGAACTCCAATAGGAAGCTCTCCTAATTCAGCAGTTGGATGTGCACCAATTGGATTAAAATAACGTAATGCAATTGCCTTTAACTGTTGAGATATTTTACACGTATCCTGAATAATTTCTTCTCCAATTTGTTTTGTATTACCATAAGGAGATTCTGCTTTTTTAACGGGTGCATTTTCAGTAATTGGCATTTCATCTGCTTGTCCATAAACTGTACAAGAGCTACTAAAAATAAAATTTGGTATTTGATGCTTTTCTAAAGCTTGCAATACATAAACTAATGTTGTTAAATTATTTTCATAATACAACAATGGATTTTCTACACTCTCTCCTACAGCTTTACTTGCTGCAAAATGAATTACACCAATAATGTCTTGGTGCATTTGAAAAAAAGAAAAAACAGCCGATTTATCACGTAATTCTAATTGTTCAAAAAACGGACGTATACCTGTAACCTTTTCTATACCGTCTAAAACAGCTAGAGTAGAATTTGATAAGTTATCTATAATAACAACTTCATATCCTCTTTGTTGTAATTCAACAACAGTATGTGAACCTATAAAACCAAGGCCTCCAGTTACAAGTACTTTCATATTAAATTTTTAATAATGAAACAAGGTAATCAAAACTGAGCTTAATTACCTTATTATCAATAATATATTATTTATTTACAAACGCAATCACTTTTGAAGTAATAAACTCAATTTGTTCATCATCTAATTCAGTATGCATTGGTAATGATATTACTTCTTTTATTAGTTGATTTGTGACAGTAAAATCTGCTTCGTTATAACGCTCATCTGCATATGCTTTTTGGCTATGCAATGGGATTGGATAATACACTCCACAAGGGATTTCATTATCATTTAAAAACTGAGCCAACCCATCTCTATCAATACCTTTTATTTTTAAGGTATACTGATGAAATACATGGTCTCCATTACGAAAAGGAGTTGTAACACAGTCAATGTTCTCAAAAGCTTTATCATACTTTGAAGCTGCTAATTGACGTGCTGAATTATAATTCCCTAAGTTTTTTAATTTCGTTCTTAATACAGCTGCCTGCACAGAATCCAAACGAGAGTTTACCCCTACTACATCATGGTGATATCTTTTATACATTCCGTGATTAACGATCCCACGAATAATATGTGCTAGTTCATCATCATTAGTGAAAATTGCACCTCCATCACCATAACATCCTAAATTTTTAGATGGGAAAAATGACGTTGAAGCTACGTGACCTATAGTTCCGGCTTTCTTTTTTGTTCCATCAGCCGAAGCATAATCTGCTCCAATAGCCTGAGCATTATCTTCAAGAACAAATAAGTTATGCTTTTCAGCCAACTCCATTATTGCATCCATATTGGCACTTTGTCCGAATAAATGCACTGGAACAATAGCTTTAGTTTTTGGAGTAATTGCTTTTTCAATTGCAGCAATATCAATATTAAAATCGTCTGGATTAACATCTACTAAAACTGGAGTTAATCCTAATAATGCTATAACCTCAACTGTAGCCGCAAAAGTGAAGTCAGCAGTGATTACCTCATCTCCTGGCTTTAAACCAAGTCCCATCATTGCTATTTGTAACGCATCAGTTCCGTTTGCACATGGTATAACATGTTTTACATCTAAATACGTCTCTAATTCTGATTGAAATCCTTTTACTTCAGGTCCGTTTATATATGCTGTAGAATCTAATACATTTAAAATTGATGCATTAACTTCTTCTTTTATTTTTTCATACTGACCTTTAAGGTCTACCATTTGAATCTTTTTCATTATATACGTTCTTCGTTAATTTGATCAAAAATACAAAATCCAATTTGTTTATGTCTTGAATTTGAGTTAAGAAATGTATTTTAGCATTCAGAATAATCAATGCCCTCGACGCAAGTATATGAGGCATGGATTTAATCTAATATTTCGTTCGAAGAAGGTCTCGAAAAATTTAAAACCCAACAATGGGATTAAACGCACTTACATCTTGTTATTTTTTTATAATATATTAATACATATCACTAGTTACTTATTAAAAGGAATTGCTTTATTTAACCCGAAAATAAAGCAATTTGTTGATGGTAGAAAAACTGTTTTTGAATCACTGGAAAGTTCTATTTCAGAAACAGATAAAACTATATGGATTCATTGTGCTTCTTTAGGTGAATTTGAGCAAGGACTACCTATTATAAAAGAGCTCAAAAAGCAATACACAGCTCACAAAATAATAGTTAGTTTTTTCTCTCCTTCAGGTTATGAAGTAAAAAAGGATAGTCCACATGCCGATGTGATTATCTATTTACCTTTAGACACTAAAACCAAGGCAAAACGTTTTTTAAATATCGTTCATCCAGATATTGCAATTTTCGTGAAATATGAATTTTGGCCTAATTATTTAAATGAATTAAAAAAACGAAATATTAAAACACTATTAGTTTCAGGTATTTTTAGAGAAAATCAAATATTCTTTAAAGTTTTTGGAAAAGGAATGAGAAAATCACTACTTACGTTTGACCACTTTTTTGTTCAAAACAAAAACTCAAAAGAGCTATTAAATTCTATTCAATTCACAAATGTAACTGTATCTGGAGATACCCGATTCGATAGAGTTTCGGAAATTGTAACTAGAGATAATCAATTAAATTTCATTGATCAATTTAAACAACATAAGACAACTATTGTTTACGGAAGCTCATGGAATGATGACGAAGTCATTTATTTAGACAGTTTAAACAATTCTGAAAACACCAAACATATTATTGCACCTCATGATATTAAACCGCATAAAATATCTAAATTAAAAAGCCTTATAACAAAATCTGTTATTTTATATTCTGAAATTGAGGGTAAAAACTTAGCAGATTATGATGTATTAATAATAGATACTATTGGCTTACTTACCAAAATTTATAGCTATGCTGACATCGCTTATGTTGGAGGGGGATTCAAAACAGGATTACATAACACTTTAGAACCCGCAGTATTTGGAATACCTGTCGTAATTGGACCCCAATATCAGAAATTTCAAGAAGCAGTTGATTTAGTAGCACAAAAAGGAATTCTATCCGTTTCAAATAAAGATTCCTACCATAGTATTATACACCAACTTCTAACCTCATCCTCATATAGATTAAATACTGGTGAGATCAATAGCAGTTACATTAAAAGTAATGAAGGAGCTACTCTAAAAGTTTTGGAATACTTAAAAACTTCATAAAAAAAGCTCAAAAACTAATGCTTTTGAGCTTTTAACTATCCATAAAGGACATTCAATATTGGGCTATTCAATTATAATTTTTCAAAATTCACATGCTCCATATTCCCAGTAAAATCATTACTTAATCCTGATAATGAAATATTTAAACTTGATAATGAATTCAGACCCCATTCATTGTGAAACATACGTAAAGGCTCATTTTTTGTAGGAATTAAAATACGTAATCCGCTTTTAGATTCTAATACACTCCAAAAACCACCAATTGAAAATGCTTCTGATTCTTTAGTAATTATTAATTCATTATTAGCTTTAAATTCAAAAATAAAACCGTTTAAGGTTGCTGTCGCATCACCTGATACTTTTTCTAGATAAGCCACTTCCCATTTTCCTAAAACATCACCCTCTGTAACCGGAGTTACTATTACCCCATCATCATTACTACATGATAAAAATAAAAAGCTGGTAATAAATAACAAAAACACTTTTTTCATAACATAACTGTTTTACTATTAACTATTTAGTTATGTTTTCTTGGAGACTTCAAATATATATAAAAAAAAATAGTTTCACAACAAGAAATTACATTTTCACAACAAAAAAAAATCATAATCATCTGGAAAACAAGTTTTAACAAAAAAACTTAATAAACTAGCTACTTCACTAACATTCGCTTAATTTCATTTAATTTCATTAAAGCTTCTATTGGGGTTAGTGTATCGATATCGGTATGAATAATTTCTTCTTTTAAATCAGAAAGCAACGGGTCATCTAAATTAAAAAAGCTTAATTGCATTTCATCTTGTACCGCATTTAAATTATCGGTAAGTTCCTCTGAGGAATGAGACTTTTCTAGCTTCTTTAGTATTTTATTTGCTTTTCTAATTACTTGTTGTGGCATTCCTGCCATTTTTGCTACATGAATTCCGAAACTATGATGACTCCCTCCTGCTACTAATTTACGTAAAAACAACACATCGTTTTTAGTTTCCTTAACCGATACATTAAAGTTTTTAATTCGCTTAAAAGTCTCTGTCATTTCATTCAACTCATGATAATGGGTTGCGAATAATGTTTTTGCTTTTGAAGGATGTTCATGTAAATACTCTGAGATAGCCCAAGCTATGGATACTCCATCATAAGTACTTGTACCTCGACCAATTTCATCTAACAATACTAAACTTCTTTCAGAAAGATTGTTTAATATGGAAGCAGTTTCATTCATTTCCACCATAAAGGTAGATTCTCCCATAGAAATGTTATCACTAGCTCCTACTCGTGTAAATATTTTATCTACTAAACCTATTCTAGCAGAATCTGCGGGAACAAAACTCCCCATTTGTGCCAACAATACTATTAAAGCTGTTTGACGTAAAATAGCCGATTTACCAGACATATTTGGTCCAGTAATCATAATCATTTGTTGTGTGTCTTTATCTAAATAAACATCGTTAGCAATATAAGTATCACCTATAGGCAATTGCTTTTCAATTACTGGGTGACGTCCGTTTTTAATATCTAATACATAAGACTCATCAATAACAGGCAATATATAATTATTTGTTTTTGCTAAATCTGTGTATGAACACAAACAGTCTAACTGCGCTATTAAACTTGCATTTTGTTGTACAGACTGTATGTAATTAGATATCCATTGTACTAGATCTGCAAATAATTGTTGCTCTAAAGCTCCAATTTTTTCCTCAGCACCTAATATTTTTACTTCGTACTCTTTTAATTCTTCTGTAATGTAACGCTCCGCATTTACAAGGGTTTGTTTTCTAATCCATGATGCTGGAACTTTATCTTTGTGTGTATTTCTAACCTCTATATAATATCCAAAGACATTGTTAGAAGCAATTTTTAAAGAAGAGATTCCTGTTGCTTCGGTTTCACGCTGCAACATTTTGGCTAAGTAATCTTTACCAGAATATGCTAGGCTTCTATATTCATCCAACTCATCAGAAAAACCTGTTGCAATAGCATTTCCTTTTATAATATTTACTGGTGCTTCTTCATTAAGTGTTTCTATTATTTTACTACGCAACAAATCACATCCGTGTAAATTATCACCTATTACTTTTAATGCTTCATTTTCACTTTTGCTTGTCAATTCCTTTATAGGAACAATTGCTTCTAATGAATTTTTAAGCTGAATAACTTCTCTTGGACTTATTTTATGAGTGGCTACTTTAGAAATTAAACGTTCTAAATCACCTATTTGTTTCGTATTGTTTTGAATAACATCAAACGAGGCAGTGTTTTTTAACAAATATGAAACTACTTGATGTCGTTGCTCTATTTTTTGCTTGTTTTTTAACGGCAATGCTAACCAACGTTTTAACATTCGCCCGCCCATTGGCGATACAGTTTTATCAATAACATCTAATAAGGTTACAGCATTTACCGACTGTGAACCGTACAATTCTAAATTACGAACCGTAAAACGATCCATCCATACATATTCATCTTCCGCAATACGGTTAATCCCGGTTATGTGTTCTAATTTATTATGTTGAGTTTCGGATAGGTAGTATAAAATTGCACCTGATGCAACAATTCCTTCTTCCAACTGTGTTATCCCAAAACCTTTTAAGGAGTTTGTTTTAAAATGATTGGTTAACACCTCATTAGCATAATCATGTTTATAAATCCAATCTTCTAAATAAAACGAATGATATCCCGATCCAAAAGCTTCTTTAAATACTTGCTTTTTATTTTTAGGAACTAAAACTTCACTCGGATTAAAGTTTTGCAGAAGCTTATCAATATATTCTTGATTTCCTTCGGATACTAGAAATTCCCCTGTAGAAACATCTAAAAAAGCAACCCCTATATTTTTCTTACCAAATTGTAAGGCACATAAAAAATTATTTGTTTTAGATTGTAGAACTTCATCATTTAAAGCTACACCTGGAGTAACCAATTCTGTAACCCCACGTTTAACAATCGTTTTTGTTTGCTTAGGATCTTCTAATTGATCGCAAATAGCAACACGCAACCCTGCTTTTACCAACTTTGGTAAATACGTATTTATAGAGTGGTGTGGGAAACCAGCTAACTCCAACTTATCACCACCATTATTCCTGTAGGTTAGAGTTATACCTAAAATCTGTGCACTTTTAATAGCATCATCACCAAAGGTTTCGTAGAAATCGCCAACACGAAACAACAACATTGCATCAGGATATTTAGTCTTAATGGTATTGTATTGTTGCATTAACGGAGTTACTCTTTTCTCTTTTTCTACTTTTTTTGCCAATGTAATTTCTTTTAAATTATACGTATAAGTATTATTTTTTACTATTCTATTGAAAAAAACAATACTGTTAATTTACGTTTTAAGCACCTAAATTTAAGGTATTCATTATTATGATGCGAATTTAATTAAATTACTATAACTTTTTATATTCTTTAGATATTTAGTATTTTTGATAATCAAGTTTTTTGGCATAGTCATTGAAGAACTTATAATTAAATAAAATAAATTTAAATTATCATGAAAAAACTAATAACATTCGTATTTGCAATCGCTTTATTTACAGGAAGTACAGTTAACGCTCAAGAAACGGCAAAAAAAGGTGCGAAAATAGAATTTGATCAAGAAGTAATTGATTATGGAGAAGTTGAATATGCTTCAAATGGAGAACGTGAATTTATAATTAAAAATATCGGAGATGCTCCGTTAGTGATCACACGTACTAAAGGATCTTGTGGTTGTACTGTACCTACAAAACCTTCAGAACCAATTTTACCTGGTGAAACTGGAATTATGAAAGTGAAATATGATACAAAAAGAGCAAACCAACCTTTTTCTAAAAGCATTACTGTAACTTCAAATGCAGTAAATTTCCCAACTAAAATCGTAAAGATTAAAGGAAAAGTATTAGCAAACCCAAATGCAAAAAAAGCAGCTTCAAAAAAGCCTGTTAAACCTGCTGTAGCAGTAAAATAAAGTAAACATTTACTTATAATATTAAAAGCACTCACCTGAGTGCTTTTTTTTGTGGTATATTTTATTGATTTTTGTAATTGTAAAAAAGATCTATTTTGAGAAAGTTAAAAAACAGCGAGCTAAACAGAAAATCAGTAACTGAATTTAAGGATGCCAACAAAACACCTATTATTGTTATCTTAGATAATATCCGTAGTAGTAATAATGTTGGATCTGTTTTTCGTTCTAGCGATGCATTTTTAATTGAAAAAATATATTTGTGTGGTATAACTGCTACTCCTCCTAATAAAGATATTCAACGTACTGCTCTTGGCGCTACAGATTCTGTAAATTGGGAATATGCAGAAGACACATTTACTGTTATTAAAAAGCTACAAGAAGATGGTGTTTATGTAGCCAGTATTGAACAAGCAGAAAATTCTATACTCCTAAATAATTTTACTCCTCCCAATAATCAAAAAATGGCTATAATTATGGGGAACGAAGTAAAAGGGGTCCAACAAGAGGTTGTATCCAATTCTGACGTGTGTATTGAAATTCCGCAACATGGAACTAAACACTCCTTAAACATTTCAGTAACTTGCGGTGTTGTGCTTTGGGATTTATTAGGTAAAATTAAATAATTAACTTAAAATTTCCTTTAATACTTCCAGATAATCAGATCTATTTTGCACAAAATCTAATTCAGATACGTCAATTATTTTTACATTTAAATTTGGCTGGGATTTGATAAACTCCACATAGCCTTTATTTATTTTTTCTAGATAATCGGGCTGAATATTCTGTTCATAATCCCTACCACGCTTCTTAATATTACTTAATAGCCTTTCAGTATTTTGATATAAATACACATATACATCTGGTTGATGCATGTCCTTATATATTACATTGAAAAACTTACGGTACAGTGCGAATTCATCTTCAGGTAATGTTACTTTCGCAAAGGTTAATGATTTTGATATATGATAATCTGCTACCACAAACTCTTTAAATAAATCGTATTGAGAAATATCATCTGATAATTGTTTGTACCTATCTGCTAAAAAACTCATCTCTAACGGAAATGCAAAACGTGATTGATCTTCATAAAATTTTGGAAGAAAAGCATTATCAGCAAATCGCTCTAAGATAAATTTTGCATTAAAATCCTGAGCTATCATTTTTGCCAATGTCGTTTTACCACTTCCTATATTACCCTCAATTGCAATAAAACTAAACTTTGAAAACATATGAGCATTAAACGGATTTTCTAATTTATCCGGATACAATATCACTTCACTAGTATCAGTGCATGATTCCAATAATTCTTTTATTGTTGTATTAAGCTTCGGATGCTTGTAATTTGACGCAATATCACATAGTGGCTGTAAAACAAATCTTCTCTCTGTTAATGCTATATGTGGTACTTGTAAATTTTCATTCTCGATTATTTCATTCTCGTAAAAAAGAATGTCAATATCAATAACTCGAGCTTGATAAGAATCTCCTATTTTATCCTTTCTGCCAAAAGATTTCTCAATCCTTTTAAAGGCTACTAAAAGATCTTTCGGAGACAAACTAGAAGTTAGTCCTACACAACAATTTAAAAAATCATCTGACTCAAAACCCCATGAACTTGTTTCATATATAGGAGATATAGTAAGAATACTCCCCACTTCTTCATGTAATACATCAACAACCTTTTGCAAATTTTGCAATCGATTACCTTCATTGGTTCCTAAAGAAATAAATATTTTTTGTAACAAATTCAATAAAATACAGACTTATTATTTAACAATTATTGTGGTTCACAAAACTACAGAAATTTTAATCTTAAAACGTCCTTTTTTGGACAATAACCTTAAATATATATAAATGAATTTTTTAAAAAGAGTTTTATCAACAGTTGTAGGAATTGGAGTTTTTCTGGGGCTTTGCTTTTTCTTTCTTATAATTATTGGAGCTGCAATAGGTGGTGGAAATGAAAATAAAGTAACCGTAGAAGACAACTCTGTCCTAAAACTGAACTTAGATAAGGAAATACCAGACTATGCAGGTAAATTTGATTATGGTGAGTTGAATGAATTATTTAAAGGTAACAAAAAACACAATGGTTTATTCAATGTAATTGATGCTATTAAATATGCAACTACTGATAACAAAATAAAAGGTATCAGCATTGTAAATAATAATTTAAAAGCCGGAATGGCTCAAACTAAAGCTTTAAGAGATGCTTTAGTTGATTTTAAAAAATCAGGGAAATTCATTTTAGCTTATGGTGATGTCATCGGTCAAAAAGATTATTACTTAAATTCTGTTGCAGATTCAATTTACTTAAACCCTGTAGGCGCTTTAGATTTTAAAGGTTTAGCTACGGAAATATTATACTATAAAGATTTTCAAGACAAGTATGGTATTAAAATGGAAGTTATCAGACATGGGAAATATAAAAGTGCTGTAGAACCTTACTTAGCACAAGAAATGAGTGATGCTAACCGTGAGCAAATTTCTGTATTCTTAAACTCTATCTGGTCAGAAATGAAAAAGGAAATTGGAGCTAGTAGAAATGTTTCTATAGCACAATTAGATACAATTGCTGATAATTTATTAGCACGAAATGCTAAAAAAGCAGTTGCTTCAAAACTAATCGACAAACTAATTTACATTGATGAGTTTAATGATATTATCAAAAACAAACTTGGTGTAGCTAATGATGAGGATTACGAATCAATTGGAATTTATGATTATGCTGAACACACTGCTAAGAAAAATCGCTCTAAGCAAATTAAAATAAAAGACAAAATAGCTGTTATCTATGCACAAGGACAAATTATGTATGGTGAAGGTGATGAAAAAACAATTGGTCAAGGTGTTATTAATAAAGCATTAAAAAATGCTCGTGAAGATGATAAGGTTAAAGCAATAGTTTTACGTGTAAACTCTCCAGGAGGTAGTGCTTTAGCTAGTGAATTAATTTGGAGAGAAATTGAACTAACCAAAGCTGTTAAACCAGTAATTGTCTCAATGGGTAATTTAGCAGCTTCTGGAGGGTATTATATCGCTTGTAACGCTAATAAAATTATCGCTGAACCAAGTACAATTACTGGAAGTATTGGTGTATTTGGAACTTTACCTAACGCTCATGAATTCATGAATGACATTGGTATAAATGCTGAACAAGTTACGACTAATAAGAACTCAATCGATTATAGTTTCTTTGAGCCAATGAAAGATGACCAAAGAGCTATTATTAAAGAAGGTGTTGTTGACATTTATGAATTATTCACTAACCGTGTTGCTACAGGAAGAGGTATGAAGCAAGAAGCTGTACATGAAATTGCTCAAGGAAGAGTTTGGACAGGAGCTGATGCATTAAATATTGGTTTAGTAGATGAATTAGGAGGATTAGATTTAGCCTTAACTAGAGCAGCAGAAGCAGCTGAACTTGAAGAATATAAAATAAAAGAATTACCTATCTATAAAAAAGATTTTGAAAAAATGTTTGAAAGCTTTGGGTTGGTGAAAACTAAAGAGGATTTACTAAAAGAAGAGTTAGGAATACATAACTACCGTATTTTAACCAAAATGAAAAACATTACTCAAATGCAAGGAACACAAATGTTATTGCCTTATGATATTGAAATAAAATAAGCAACAACTAATACTGCCTTTATGAAAAAAGCCTTTGAAAAATACTTCAAAGGCTTTTTTATTATTAAGATATGAAGCTTCCAATTATAATCCGAAAGCAGTCTTTACTTTTTCTACATAATCTAATTTTTCCCAAGTAAACAATTCAACTTCAATATTTTTAGTTGCTCCGTTTGGTTGCGAGAATGTTTTGGTTACAGTTTCATTTTTACGCCCCATATGTCCGTAAGCGGCAGTTTCAAGGTACATAGGATTACGCAATTTTAAACGCTCTTCAATTGCTGCTGGACGCATATCAAATACCTTAGCTATTTTTTCAGAAATCTCACCATCGGTCATGTTAAATGGACAAGTACCATAAGTGTCAACAAAAATTCCCATTGGTTCTACTACTCCAATTGCATAAGAAACTTGCACTAAAATTTCATCACAAATACCTGCTGCAACTAAATTTTTAGCGATATGACGCGTTGCATACGCAGCACTTCTATCTACTTTACTTGGATCTTTTCCTGAAAAAGCACCACCACCGTGAGCTCCTTTTCCTCCATAAGTATCAACAATAATCTTACGACCTGTTAATCCAGTATCTCCATGAGGCCCACCAATAACAAACTTTCCTGTTGGGTTAATGTGATACTTTATATCGCTATTAAATAACTCTTGCAATTCTGCAGGTAATTGAGCAACTACTCTTGGAATTAATATTTCAACAATATCTTTTCTAATTTTAGCTAACATTTCATCGTCTTGGCCAAAATCATCATGTTGTGTAGAAACCACAATTGCATCAATACGTTGTGGTGTATTATCATCAGAATACTCAATTGTCACCTGACTTTTAGCGTCTGGACGTAAATAAGTAATATCAGTATTTTCTCTACGTAATACTGCTAATTCTTTTAATATTCTATGAGATAAATCTAAAGCTAAAGGCATAAAGTTTTCAGTTTCACGAGTAGCATAACCAAACATCATTCCTTGGTCTCCTGCTCCTTGTTCTTCCTTTGTTGCTCTATCTACTCCTCTATTAATATCGTCTGACTGTTCATGAATTGCAGAAAACACTCCACAAGAATTCCCATCAAACATATACTCACTTTTTGTATATCCAATTTTATTAATCGTTTCTCTAGCAATTTTTTGAACATCTAAATAAGTAGTTGATTTTACTTCTCCTGCTAAAACAACTTGCCCTGTAGTTACTAATGTTTCACAAGCAACTTTAGAATCTTTATCAAATGCTAAAAAATTATCGATTAATGCATCACTAATTTGATCTGCTACTTTATCTGGGTGTCCTTCTGAAACTGATTCAGAGGTAAATAAATATGCCATACTATCTTCCTATTTTTCTGACTCTCAACACAATAATCCTGAGAGATTAGTATTCACTCGTTTTCGTAAAACCTATTACGTTATTAAAGTATTCAGAAAATTTGACGGAAAAGTCTAAAGAAGTTTACACTGCTTTAGCTTTTTTTTACGAGGTCGCAATCAGTCAAATCTTTCCTCAACAATAATAATTAAGGTGCAAAACTACATAATTACTATTTAGAAACAAGCACTTTTTAAAAAAAAACTAATTCATTAATATACATTTATGATAAAAATCAACTAATAGTATTATAAAATTCATGATTTTTGCAGTAGTTAAATTAAAGATCATAACATGATTACTACAGATATCATCATTATTGGAGCTGGACCTACAGGTTTATTTACTGTATTTGAAGCTGGTTTATTAAAATTAAAATGTCACTTAATTGATGCTTTACCACAAGCTGGTGGTCAATGTTCGGAGATATACCCTAAGAAACCTATTTATGACATCCCTGCTTTTCCGGAAGTTTTGGCTGGTGATTTAGTTGATAATTTAATGGAACAAATAAAAGCTTTTGAACCTGGTTTTACTTTAGGAGAAAGAGCAGATACTATTGATAAACAAGACGACGGTACATTTATTGTTACTACAAATAAAGGAACCAAACACAAAGCTCCAGTAGTTGCCATTGCAGGTGGATTAGGTTCGTTTGAACCTCGTAAACCTCCGATTCCAAATATTGCGGATTTTGAAGACAAAGGAGTTGCTTATATTATTAGGGATCCTGAAGTATATAGAGATAAAAAAGTGGTTATTGCTGGAGGTGGAGATTCTGCTCTAGATTGGTCAATATTTTTAGCTGATGTAGCGTCAGAAGTTACTTTAGTACATCGAAGAAATGACTTTAGAGGAGCTTTAGACTCTGTTGAAAAAGTTGCTGAATTAGCTAAAATCGGTAAGATAAATTTAATAACCGAAGCAGAAGTAAAAGAGATTCATGGTAATACTACAGTTGAAAGTGTTATTATAAAACATAAAACTGAAGGAGAATTTAGTATAGAAACCGATTGTTTTATTCCTTTATTTGGATTGTTACCTAAATTAGGTCCAATTGCAGATTGGGGATTAGAAATAGAAAAAAATGCGATTAAAGTAAATAACGCCTTAGACTACCAAACCAATATTGAAGGTATTTATGCTATTGGTGATGTAAACACTTATCCTGGTAAATTAAAATTGATATTATGCGGATTTCACGAAGCTACTTTAATGTGTCAAAGTGCATACAAACGTATCAATCCTGGTAAAAAGTATGTTATGAAATATACTACGGTTGGTGGGGTAACTGGATTTGATGGCTCTAAAAAAATAGCCAAAAAAGAACAAGTATTAAATATTAAAGACCTATAATAGGTGTTAAATTTCAAATGTTAGATCTCATTTATATGATAAATCTAATCTAACTAAAAATTAAACAGAATGTCAGACGTAATACTAAAAATAACCGATAGAGAAGGAAACTTACATGAAGTAGAAGCTCCTACGGATATGGCTATGAATTTAATGGAAGTCATTAAAGGTTTTGAATTAGTCCCTGAAGGAACTATAGGAACATGTGGCGGAATGGCCATGTGTGCATCATGCCAATGCTATGTAACTTCGACTCATGAATTACCAGAAATGGAATATGACGAAGAAGCAATGCTTGCTGAAGCTTTTAATGTAGAAGACAATTCTCGTTTAGGATGTCAACTGCATATTACTCCTGAAATGGAAGGATTGGAAGTTACTTTGGCTCCTGAAGAAATGTAGGTTCTTTTGAAATTATCACAATAAAAAATGCCACGATGTACATCGTGGCATTTTTTATTTATAAATTATTAGTTAATTACTCAATAATCATTCTCTTAGTTACTTTAGCAGATGCTGATTGTATTGAAATAAAATACATTCCTTTTGCTAAGGTTCTTAAGTTTATTTCTTGGGTATTGTCAAAATTTTCTAATGATATCGTTTGCACCATTTTTCCTAACATATCAATCACTTCCAATTTTTTTAATTGTTCTTGACCTGAATAGTTCAATGTGAAATTACCTTTGTTAGGGTTAGGATAAATACTAGACAAAACACTTAAAAGTGTTATTTCCTGAGTACTTAAAACAGTGGTTGCTGCTCTTATGTCAAAATTATAAGGACCTTCTCCTACATCATTATTTGCTATACTTATACTAGCATTACTAATTCCAACGGTCGCAGTTGAAAAAGTAATTTCAAAAGTAGTAGAATTACCTGGAGAAATAACCGTCGCTGGAGCAGAAGTAACAGAAAAATCTGCAGCATCTACACCAGTAATACTAATTGTTGTTGTACCATTCAAAACTAATTGTTCCGTATTTGTACTAAATACTGTAAAACTTTTAACTATAGTATTCCCTACTTCAACTGATCCAAAATCTGTGTTATCATTAATTTCTGGGGTAGTATCTCCATCTACTATTGATACTGCATTTCCTTGTATATCTATTTCCGCTGTTGGAGGTGATTGCCATTTTTGACCAAAAACTTCATCTTCTCCATCTCCAGGTATGTTATCATCACCTTCCCAAACAATAAAATAAGATCCATCTGTACTGTTGTATGCTTGTTTTGGTTTTTGAGCCATATAAGTGTTTACCCCGTTTACGTCCCCCATATCACTTACTCTACTTTGTGTTTCTAAAACTGCATAATTAGTAGCATCAAAAGTTGTTGCAAAAATATCCCATGCAGCACTTCCAGGCTCTTCTGATTGAAAAGTAACTAAAATTTGTTGATGAGTAGCATTATAAACAACATCAGAATATGAGCTTGTTTCTTCACCATCACCATCAACACCTGCAAAACTAACTTGAAATTCACCTCCTACTAAAGTACCTGAAGCATTTAATCGTTGCCCATATATTTCCTCTTCATTATCAGTATTTACATGGTCTGATTGGTATACTATAAAATATTCATTTAAAATAGGGTTATATTCTACTCTAGCATTATCTGCATCCCTGCCAGCACCAACATTTGTTACTTGGGTAAGACTACCCAATGTTCCAGTTGAAGTTACTATTCTTGACCAGACATTATTATCATTATTTGTAGGGAAATCAGCATGATATGCTACTAAATATTCATTTGATATTGGGTTATATGCTATAGAAGGAACACTTCCATATTGTGAATCAGGTACTGTTACCCCTGTTTGACTTAATTGAATTTCAGCACCTAAACCACCTACCAAAACTCCAGCAGATGTTAATCGTTGTCCATAAATATTATAGTCTGATGTAGCGCTCGTTGCATTCGCTTGCCAAACTGCAAAATACTCTCCACTTGTTGTATTAACCTCAATAGTTGGAGTACTTAGATAATAGGTGTTATTTCCGTCAGGTCCATTTTGTGAAATTCTAATTTCATTTCCTAATCCATTCACTAAAGTCCCATCAGGGTTTACCAGATGACCATACATTTCGGTGTCTCCGTCTAACTGATCTGCACGCCACACAACCATATATTGGTTTGTTATAGGATTAAAAACTATTTTAGGATCAGCAGCATCTACAGCAATGTTTCCATCAACTCCAGTTACTGAAATTCTAAATTCTCCGCCAATTAACACTCCAGCATTACTAACAAACTGACCAAAAATTTCCTCATCACTATTAATCATCTCTTTTTCAAAAACAACTAAGAAACGATCTAAGGTAGGATCATACGCAACACCTGGATCTTCATTGTCTAAAGATTGACCTGTAGCATGAGTCGTAATTCTAATATCATTGGTTCCTGTTTCTCCACTAGATACGTTTCCTTCACCCTGTATATTAAAAGTATATATACCTTCATCAGAATCATTAGAGTTTATGGTTACAGTAGCAGTTCTTGTACCTAATACCGTTGGATCAAACCTAATAACAAAATAAGAGCTACTTACTGCATCTATAGGAGAAATAGCATCTGTTTGAAGTATGAAGTCTGCTGCATTAGCTCCCGAAACAATTACTTTTGGAGCACCAGATATTGTTAAGGAAGCTCCTCCTAAATTTCTAGCAAAAAAATAATGATCTTTATAGTTATTATTTAAAGCAACAGCTCCAAAACTTGTATTATCAATAGTATCTGGAGTAGTGTCATTATTGGAAATACTTATATTATTTCCTTGAATATCTATTTCTGCCAAACCAGCTGGGTTAGCTGTAACCGTAGCTAATGCTATTCCATATGGGTCTGCCACAGTGTTGTTTAAAACTGTAACGCCAGAACCATCTAAGTTAGCACTTCTTACATTGTCAAAGCTACTATGAGTATCTGTCCAATATAATTTATTATTAGGAACATCTATAACTAAACTCCTAGGAGACAATACATACGTACTGTTTAAAATAGTACTTACCCCACCTGAACCATCACTATTTTTTCTATAAATACCATCTGCAGTATTTGACGCCCAGTATATATGACCGTTAACACTATCCACTTGAATACCATAAACAGTTCCCATATTACTAGGTGTTCCGGAAGAGGCTACATATTCAGTATGTAAGGTTGTTACACCTGAACCATCTAGATTTGCTTTTTTAATATAATAGGTATTTGAAAAATCCCCTGTATTATAAAAGCGCTCTACCCAGAATAATTCACTTCCACTAATGGTCATATTTCTTAAATACACATCTGCAGTAAGATTAATAATTGTTTCCACATTACTACCGTCTAAATTGGCTCTTTTTAATTCCTGATACTCAATCCAGTATAATTTTGAATTTGTTTCATCTACTGCTAAATTATACATTGTAACAGAGGATGTGTATAATTCTTGTTCTAGAGTTCCATCAAAGTTTTTCTTATAAATTTTATAAGGTGATGATGTTGTAAAAAACAGCTCATTAGTTGTACTGTTAGTCGCTAAATAACGTGGTCGCAATGTCTCTGTCTGTTTAAAAAACACTTGATCATTTGTTCCATTCAAATTCATTGCCCGTAATTCACGGTTATCTTCATCAATATAAAATACTTTGTTATACTGTGCTTGAATTACACTTGTAATTATTGAAAAAACAAATGTTAAAAAAAGTAATTTTTTATTCATTTCAATTGGTTTTTAGTTTAGCTACAAACATACAATAAACAAATGTTAAAGGCCAAAAATAGATCTTTAAAGATAAGAAGTATCAGAATGTAAAAGCCAATAGTGTTAACTATTGGCTTTTTTCAATAAACTCATAATGAAACTAAAACCTAATACAACACTCTAAATTTAATGGTGTGTTCTATATCTTTCAATGCTTGTAATACTTCATTATTATATTCTTTATCAACCTCAACAATTACATATCCAACACTAGCATCGGTAGCTAAATATTGTCCCGTAAGATTCATGTCATATTTCGCTAATACTTTATTAATAGCGGCCATAATTCCAGGTACATTTTTGTGAATATGTAAAAAACGGTGACTATTCTCCTGACGTGGCAAACGAATATTTGGAAAATTCACAGCATCTACTGTATTTCCTGAATTCATATACCCCATAATTTTACTTGGTACAAAATCAGCAATATCACGTTGTGCTTCCTCTGTACTTCCACCTACATGAGGCGTTAAAATTACATTAGGTATTCCTTTCAGTTCTGTTTCAAAAGCACCATTAGCTCTTGGTTCCACAGGAAAAACGTCTACTGCTGCTCCTGATAGTTTTCCTGAGTTCAATGCTTCTTTTAAAGCTTGAATATCAACTACAAATCCTCTAGAAAGATTAACCAATACGGCTCCATCTTTCATCCAGCTAATTTCTTCTGCAGCTATATAATTTTTATTATTTGAATTATCATCAATATGTAATGATACAACATCAACTGTGCTCAACAATTCTTTTAAACTGTTACACTTTTTAGTGTTCCCAAGAGCTAATCTATCTTCTATATCATAGTAATACACGTGCATTCCTAAAGCTTCTGCAAGTATTGATAATTGTTTTCCAATGTTACCATAACCAACAATACCCAACTTTTTACCACGAACCTCTTTAGATCCTTTAGCAGTTTTATTCCATTGCCCTTGATGTAACTCAGTACTTCGAGCAAATACACTACGCATCAACATAATTATTTGTCCAATCGCCAATTCTACTACTGAACGAGTATTACTATACGGTGCATTGAATACAACAACACCATTATTTTTACATGCTTCAAGGTCAATTTGTTTTGTACCTATACAAAATGCTCCTACTACCATTAATTTTTCAGCAGCTGCAATTACTTTTTCGGTTACCTGTGTTTTAGATCGAATCCCTAAAACATGTACATCTTTTATTTTTTCAATTAAATCAGCCTCACTTAAACTGTGTGATACTGTTTCTACCGTAAATCCATCACTTGATAACCTTTCGAATGCATCAGGATGTACATTTTCTAATAATAAAATTTTAATACGGTGTTTCGGAAAGGATATATTTCTAGGCAATTTATTAAGGTATAAAAATTCATCTAAACTTGGAGTAACATGGTCAGCATTTGTAGTTGCTTTATCACGAGAAACATTTTCTGTATATGCAAAAAATTTGTCTGCTATACCTGCTTCACGCATTACATAATCACTATACCCATCTCCTATTACTTGTACTTCTCCGGGTAAATCTAAATTCTTTAAACATTCAATTTTACCATTATGTTTTGCTAAAGAATTATCGGCATCAAAACCTATAATTTTATCTTCATCGCTAAAAACAAAAGTATTCGCATATACGCGTTCTGCAGGTATATTATATGCCGCTACAATTGGGTCAATAAATTCTTTAAAACCGCAAGAAATGACATAAATATCATTTGCATAATTTTCAAAGAACTCTTTGTTTTCAATAATTGACTTAGATACTTTATCTTTTAACCGTTCCGTTAAAACTATCAAATCAGACTTAGAGGCGTTCAGTAATTTAATACGCCGTTCTAAAGATTCTGTAAATGAAATATCTCCATCAATTCCTTTATTGGTGATGTCAATAATCTCTTCAATAATTTTTTCTTTTTGTGGATTATTAGCCAAGGTAATTTCAGCTAATACGTCTAAAGCCTCTACTCTAGTCAATGTACTGTCAAAATCAAAAACGTAGGTTTTTTGAGTTTGTTTCATAATGTGTTGTGTTGTTGCTGTTAAGCACACAAAGATATTAAAATAACAATTAAGAATTAAACCTCAATTAGCTAAAGATTTTACTCAGACTTGAATTAGCTCGGTTTATGAGAATTTCATGAGGTATTCATATCAATAATTGAATTATAACTTAAGTAAAATCCTAGTGAATTAGTAGGAATATTGTTTTTCATCAAATAAAAAACGCTATCTTTTCTTTTTTCGTCTAACAAAAATAACACGTTAATGACTGACCTAAAGATGATTAAAATAATATACATGATTTCACTTGCATATTAAAAATATTATCACATAAATTTGCAGGAACAAAATGAATACACAAATTTTAAATATCGTCTCTATTATTATTGTCGTGATTATTTCACTACAACAAGGAACGGTATAATAATTTTATAATATATAAATTTAAAAGCCTTCCCGAAACGGAAGGCTTTTTTTTTGATTTAAAATGAAATTAACAATACGAGTTTGAGAGTTTATTAAAACCCCAAACTCATAAATAATTAAAAAATGAATAACATAGTCATCATTATCGTCATTGTCATTATTAATTCACCTCCGAGTTGATACAGCTTTGCTATAATGTGAAAACATGAGCCTGTATCTTCTTTTAGATGCAGGCTTTTTTTATGCCGTAGAAAGCGTAAACGAAATCACTTTAACCCACTAAAAACATTAACATACACATGAAAAACTGATGATTTGAACAGTGTATCAAAAAAAACAAATTGAATAATTTAAATAAGAGATAAATAATTTTACATCGAAAATTGAAATGTATTACAACAAAGACACTAATATTTTTTTAGATGGAAAGTGGTTAAAAGCTTCAGAAGCAACCACAGACTTGTATACAAAAACTTTGAATTAGTTGAATATGGAATTGAATAAATATAGTAAGCAAGTAACGCAAGATGATACACAACCAGCTGCACAAGCAATGCTACATGCTATTGGTTTAACGGAAGAAGATTTCCAAAAACCCTTAGTTGGTATAGCAAGTACTGGATACGAAGGAAATCCTTGTAACATGCATTTAAATGATTTAGCAAAATTAGCTAAACAAGGAACTGCTGAAACTGATGTAATTGGATTAATATTTAATACAATTGGAGTAAGTGATGGAATTTCAATGGGGACTCCAGGTATGCGTTATTCATTGCCTTCACGAGATATTATTGCCGATTCTATGGAAACAGTAGTTCAAGGCATGAGCTATGATGGGTTGGTTACTGTTGTGGGTTGCGATAAAAATATGCCTGGTGCATTAATGGCTATGTTACGCGTTAATAGACCTTCTATCTTAATTTATGGAGGAACGATTGATTCTGGTTGTCATGAAGGGAAAAAACTAGATATCGTTTCTGCTTTTGAAGCATGGGGAAGTAAAGTTGCGGGAACTATGGAAGAATCTGAATTTAAAAGCATCGTTAAAAAAGCTTGTCCAGGAGCAGGTGCTTGTGGAGGTATGTATACAGCAAACACTATGGCGTCAGCAATTGAAGCTTTAGGTATGTCATTGCCTTATAACGCTTCTAATCCAGCAAAAAGCAAACAAAAAGAAGAAGAGTCAATTGCTGCAGGAAGAGCAATGTTATACTTATTGCAACACGATATAAAACCGTCTGACATCGTTACTAAAAAAGCATTAGAAAATGCAATACGTTTGGTAACCGTTTTAGGAGGATCTACCAATGCTGTGCTACATTTTTTAGCGATAGCTAGAGCCGCAAATGTAGAGTTTACATTGGCAGATTTTCAACGTATAAGCGACACTACTCCTTTTTTAGCAGATTTAAAACCAAGTGGTAAATACTTAATGGAAGATGTACACGCTGTTGGAGGCATCCCTGCTGTATTGAAATACTTATTAGCAGAAGGATTGTTACATGGCGATTGTTTAACAGTAACAGGAAAAACATTAGCAGAAAACTTAGCCAATGTACCTAGTTTATCAGAAGGGCAAGATGTAATTAAACCTATTTCGAACCCAATAAAAGCAACAGGGCATTTACGAATGTTATACGGAAACTTAGCTTCAGAAGGTGCTGTAGCAAAAATAACTGGAAAAGAAGGATTGACCTTTACAGGGAAAGCAAAAGTATTTGAAGGGGAATATGCGGCAAATGATGGAATTAGAGATGGATTAGTAGAAAAAGGTGATGTAGTCGTAATTCGTTATGAAGGACCAAAAGGTGGGCCAGGGATGCCAGAAATGTTAAAACCAACTGCCGCTATTATGGGAGCTGGATTAGGAAATGATGTAGCTTTAATTACCGATGGTCGATTTTCTGGAGGTACTCATGGTTTTGTGGTAGGACACATATCACCTGAAGCACAAGAAGGAGGATTAATAGCCTTTGTTAAAGATGATGATATCATCACTATAGATGCAGAAAAAAATAGTATTCATGTAGAAATTACTGATGAAGAATTGGCTTTACGTAAAATCGCCTGGGAGCAACCTCCATTAAAAGTAAATAGAGGAGTTTTATATAAATACGCAAAAACAGTTTCATCAGCATCTAAAGGATGTGTAACCGACGAATTCTAACCCGAGTAATCTTTTAAGGTTGCGTAGCGCATACATAATAATAAACAGATCATAAAGGCTTATGAAACCTATAAGATCAAGAATATTAAATTTTCATAAACTATGGAAAATCAAACACAAGTATTAGAACCCAAAACAGTAATAAAAAAAACAATGCTTTCAGGAGCTGAAGCTGTAATAAGGTCTTTATTAGCAGAGAATGCTACTTTAGGATATGGATATCCTGGTGGAGCAATTATGCCTATTTATGACGAAATTTATAAATATCAAGATCAATTCACTCATATATTAACACGCCATGAACAAGGAGCAATACATGCTGCCCAAGGCTTTGCAAGGGTAACAGGTCAAACAGGAGTGGTGTTTGCTACTTCAGGTCCGGGAGCAACTAATTTAGTAACTGGAATAGCTGATGCACAAATAGATTCTACACCACTAGTATGTATAACAGGTCAAGTAGCGTCTCATTTACTTGGAACAGATGCTTTTCAGGAAACAGATATAATAGGGATCTCAACACCAATAACCAAATGGAATTATCAAGTAACTAAAGCTGAAGAAATTCCATCCGCTATTGCAAAAGCATTTTATATAGCAAATTCTGGTCGTCCAGGACCTGTCTTAATCGATATAACCAAAGATGCACAGATGGGAAGTTTAGATTTTTCTTACGAAAAATGTAAAGGTATTAGAAGTTATATTCCAAAACCTAAAATGAACATCAATCAAGTTAAAGCTGCTGCAGAATTAATTAATAATGCTAAAAAACCGTTCATAGTAATGGGGCAAGGTGTTATTATCGGTAATGCAGAAATAGAACTAAAAGAATTTATTGAAAAAGCAGGTATACCAACCGCTTCTACTGCTTTAGGTTTATCAGGATTAGAATCCGACCATCCTTTACATGTAGGTATGGTTGGCATGCACGGACATTATGCACCTAATATTAAAACGAATGATTGCGATGTATTTATTGCAATAGGGATGCGTTTTGACGATCGCGTTACTGGCGATTTAAGTAGATATGCAAAACAAGCAAAGATTATTCACTTTGAAATAGATCCTGCTGAAGTAGATAAAAATGTTAAAACAGATGTAGCAGTATTAGGTGATGTAAAAGAAACTCTAACTGCATTACTTCCTTTAATTGATAAAACAATACATACTAAATGGCATGAAGAATTTAAAGATTTGTATGCTATTGAACATGAAAAAGTAATCAAACCACAACTTGAGCCTACCAAAATAGGTTTGACTATGGGTGAAGTTTTAGAAGGTATCAACAAAGAGACTAATGGTGATGCAATTATTGTTTCAGATGTAGGCCAGCATCAGATGTTTACTTGTCGCTATGCAAAATTCACAAAAACTAGGAGTCAGGTTACATCAGGAGGATTAGGTACAATGGGATTTGCACTACCAGCTGCAATTGGAGCTAAAATGGGCGCCCCGGACAGGGAAGTAATTGCTGTTATTGGAGATGGTGGTTATCAAATGAACATACAAGAATTAGGTACTATTTTTCAAACGAAAGTACCTGTTAAAATAGTGGTGCTAAACAATAGCTTTTTAGGTATGGTTCGTCAGTGGCAAGAAATGTTTTTTGATAAACGATATGCTTCTACTGAAATGGTAAACCCTGATTTTGTGAAAATTGCCGCAGGATATGATATAAAAGCCAATAAAGTAGAAAAAAGAGAAAACTTACAAGCAGCAATACAAGAAATGGTTGCAAGTAAAGAATCATATTTCTTAGAAGTAGTTATTGAAAAAGAAGGGAACGTTTTTCCTATGGTTCCTACAGGAGCTGCAGTATCAGAATGCAGATTAAGTTAAGTGTTATGGAAGAAAAAAAAGCTTATACCATATCGGTATACACAGAGAATAATTTAGGGTTGATGAACAGAATATCAGCAATATTTTTAAAACGACATATTAATTTAGAAAGCATAACAGCATCTCAGTCAGAGATAAAAAATGTATTCCGATTTGTATTTGTAATCAAATTGTCAGAAGATAAAGTACGTAAGCTTGTCGGACAAATTGAAAAGCAAATTGAAGTTATTAAAACCTATTATCATACAGATGAGGAAACGATTCATCAAGAATCAGCATTGTATAAAATCGCTACTAATTTATTGTTTGATGATAGACAAATACAACATATTATAAAAAAGAGCAATGCAAATATAGTCACAGTTGCGAAAGATTATTTTGTAATTGAAAAAACAGGCAATCGAAAAGAAACTGAACAATTGTACAATGAATTAACTCCCTATGGAATTAAACAATTTGTGCGCTCAGGTAGAATATCCGTTTCAAAAGAAGCAATGAACATCTCAAAAACTTTACAAAACTTTAATTATTAAAAAATGGCAAATTATTTTAACACACTACCCTTACGCAAACAATTAGCACAATTAGGTACTTGTAACTTCATGAATCTATCAGAATTTGAAGCTGGCGTAAACAAATTAAAAGGGCAAAAAATTGTAATTATTGGATGTGGAGCCCAAGGGTTAAACCAAGGATTAAATATGCGTGATTCAGGGTTAAATATTTCATATGCTTTAAGAGAAGGAGCGATAAAAGAGCAACGTCAATCCTACAAAAACGCAACAGAAAACGATTTTAAAGTTGGTACTTATGATGAGTTAATCCCTACTGCTGATTTGGTATGCAACCTTACTCCTGACAAACAACATACTACTGTCGTTAAGGCCATAATGCCTTTAATGAAAAACGGAGCTACACTAGCTTACTCTCATGGTTTTAACATCGTAGAGGAAGGAATGGAAATTAGAAATGATCTTACGGTAGTAATGGTGGCTCCTAAATGTCCCGGAACAGAAGTTAGAGAAGAATACAAAAGAGGTTTTGGAGTACCGACATTAATAGCTGTTCATCCTGAAAACGACCCAAAAGGAGATGGTTTGGAAATTGCGAAAGCTTATGCTGCAGGAACCGGAGGACATAGAGCTGGTGTATTGCATTCATCATTTATTGCAGAAGTTAAATCTGATTTAATGGGTGAACAAACTATTTTATGTGGGTTATTACAAACAGGATCTATTTTATCATTTGATAAAATGGTAGAACAAGGTATTGAGCCTAGTTATGCCGCTAAATTAATTCAGTATGGATGGGAAACCATTACTGAAGCTTTGAAACATGGTGGAATTACCAACATGATGGATCGTTTATCAAACCCAGCTAAAATAAAAGCTTTTGAATTATCGGAGGAGTTAAAAGGAATTATGCGTCCGTTATTTCAAAAACATATGGATGATATCATGCAAGGGCATTTTTCTGAGGGAATGATGAAAGACTGGGCAAACAATGATCATGATTTATTAACATGGAGAGCAGCTACTGGAAGAACTAGTTTTGAAAAAACTTCAGCTATTGACGCAACAATTTCTGATCAAGAATATTTTGACCAAGGAACTTTGTTAGTGGCTTTTGTAAAATCTGGTGTAGAGCTAGCTTTTGAAACTATGACTGAAGCCGGAATTGGAGCTGAATCGGCATATTATGAATCCCTACATGAAGCACCATTAATTGCAAACTTAATCGCAAGAAAAAAACTATACGAAATGAATAGTGTAATTTCTGATACTGCCGAATATGGTTGTTATTTATTTGATCACGCATGTAAACCTCTATTAAAAGATTTCATGAAGTCTGTTGACACCTCAATTTTAGGAAAACCTTTCAAAGGAGGAAATCAGGTAGATAATCAAAAACTTATTACTGTTAATAGAGCCATTAGAAATCATTCTATTGAAACAGTTGGAGCTAAATTAAGAGCTTCAATGACGGCAATGAAGAAAATCAATATGAACTAATCGAAAAATTGTCTTTTAAATTTGTGAAATTAGAAAGAGGTGTTTAAATAATCACCTCTTTCTTATAATTAAAAATAATGGAACTTAAAGAAGTAACATACATACCAACATTAGATTCAGTTAAGAAAGCAGCTGAAACAATACGTGATGTAGTAACTAAAACACCCTTACAATTAAACGCTACAGCTTCAAAAAAAACGGAAGCAAATGTATACTTAAAACGAGAAGATTTACAATTAGTAAGGTCTTATAAAATTCGTGGTGCATACAATAAAATTAGCTCTTTGAATAACGAGCAACGCACTAATGGTATTGTTTGTGCGAGTGCAGGAAATCATGCACAAGGTGTAGCTTATTCATGCAATAGGTTAAAAATAAAAGGAACTATTTTTATGCCTGTACCTACTCCAAATCAGAAAATAGAACAAGTAAATCTTTTTGGTGGAGATTTTGTTACTGTAAAATTAATTGGAGATACTTTTGATGACGCACAAAAAGCAGCCAAAGAATTTGAACAAAAAAACAACCTAACTTTTGTGCACCCTTTTGATGATGAAAAAGTTATTGAAGGTCAAGGTACTATCGGTTTAGAAATTTTTAATCAAACTGACAAACCAATTGATTATGTATTTGTACCAGTAGGTGGTGGTGGTTTAGCCTCTGGACTAAGTTCAATATTCAAACAATTATCACCAAACACAAAAATCATAGGAGTAGAGCCAGAAGGAGCTCCATCCATGAGTACTTCTTTAACTAATGGAAAAAACACAACACTTTCTCATATTGAAAAATTTGTAGATGGTGCAGCTGTACAACGTGTTGGTGATTTAACCTTTGATATTTGCAAAGAGTTATTAGATGACATGATTACTGTTCCTGAAGGAAAAGTATGCCAGACCATATTAGAATTATATACAAAGGACGCTATAGTTGTAGAACCAGCTGGAGCATTAACACTTGCCGCTTTAGATACTTATCATGATAGGATAAAAGGAAAAAATGTAGTTTGTGTAGTTAGTGGAAGCAATAATGATATTACCAGAACTGCTGAAATTAAAGAACGTGCCTTATTGTATGAAAACTTAAAACATTATTTTATTGTTCGGTTTCCACAACGCGCAGGAGCTTTAAAAGAATTCGTTGCTGAGGTACTTGGACCTGATGATGATATTACTCATTTTGAATATTCTAAAAAACATTCTAGAGAGAAAGGGCCTGCTATTGTAGGTGTTGTGTTAAAAAAAACTTCAGATCTACAACCTTTAATAACACGAATGAAAGAGAAAAATTTCTATGGTGATTACTTAAATTTGAAGCCTGATCTATTTCAGTTTTTGGTGTAAATAATTAAAGAAGGCCTCCAATGGAAACCTTCTTTAATTATTCTATAACTTGCTAAAATCGAACTAAGATTTAAAGCCTTTTTTCTTTTTTTTGTCTTTTTTATTACCATAATTCAAAAACTCTTCAGGGAAAGGAAATACTATAGTAGAGTTTTTTTCAGAAGCTATATCAGCTAAAGTTTGATATAGACGTAATTTTATTGAAGAAGGTGATTGGTCAATTATTTTACCTGCTTCTAACAATTTTCCAGCAGCTTGTTCTTCTGCTTCAGCTAAAATAATACGAGCCCTTCTTGAACGCTCTGCCTCTGCTTGGTTTGCCATGGAACGTTTCATATTCTCTGGCAACTCAATATCTTTAATTTTTACATCTTCAATAATAATTCCCCAGGGTTTCGTTTCAGATTCAACTATACCTCTTATACTTTTACCTATCTCTTCTCTTTTAGACAAAATAACATCAAGTTCAACTTTACCACAAACATCTCTTAAGGCAGCTTGTGCGAGTTGTGATATTGCAAAATTATAATCCTCTACTTCTAAAATAGCAAGTTTAGCATCTTCAATTCTAAAATAAAGAACACCATTAATTTTACAAGGTACATTGTCTTGAGTCATTACTTCTTGAGCGGGAATATTTGCAGTTATTACACGAATATCAACAAATTGTACTGAATCGACAATAGGTATAATCCATCTAAACCCAGGCTGTAATACTGAAACATAACCTCCAAATCTAAATTTGACTGCTCGTTTATATTCATAAACTATCCGTATTCCTGACAAAAGGAATAACAAAAAGACAAAAATAAATACAACCATCGGATTCATTACAATCAATTAACAAATTAACACTTATTTAAAGTTACGTCTTTTATTGCTGATTACCAATGTTTTACACATATGTTTCATCACCCTAGTGTTTTTAAAAAACCTCATTATTTTAACCATGCTAAAGTTTTGTGTTCTATAACAAATTCATCAATATTAACTGTCATGTACTTACTTTCAATATTTAAACCTGGTGTAGAAACACTTAATATAGTAGACTTTTAAATTGCTTCTCTAACAACCGAGACAACCGCTATGTGTTTTTGAAAGATTACAGTTAAACTACAGTCCTTTACGTTTATCATCACATTTTAAATTTCAGAAACTTTCTTAGAATTCATCTTTTAAAATTTTATATGATTATTTCATTTATATAAAACTAAAGTATACTTTAGTAATAGCTCTAAGCTGTGTTACTTGCATTAAAAAATACACTGTTTAAAACACAAATAAAAAACATAATTATTTCAAAAACAAAAGATTAACCCTTTTAATTTTACAATGTTAAACACTCAAAAAGAGCCCTTATTTATTTTAATTAAGTCACTTTCAAAATCAGAAAAGAGGCAATTCAAATTGTTTGTTGGACGGCTAGAAGGGAATACTGACTCAAAATTCTTATCGCTATTTAATTATATAGATAAACACGATTGTTATAATGAAAAAAACATCCTCAAGAAAGGTATAGTATCAAAGTTACAGTTGTCCAACTTAAAAGCAAATTTGTACAAACAAATACTTAAGAGCTTACGTCTTGGGTTTTCAAATCAAAACATTAGAGTTGCATTAAGAGAACAACTAGACTATGCCACAATATTATATGACAAAGGCTTATCCAAACAAAGCTTAAAAATATTAGATAAGGCAAAAGGGATTGCCCTAAAAAATGGAGAAAAAAACATTGCATATGAAATTGTTGAACTAGAAAAAGTAATTGAAAGTCAGTATATCACTAGAAGTATAGAAAATAGAGCTGATGAATTGGCTATACAGGCAAAAGAATTAAGTACACAAAACGTAATTGCTAGTAAACTCTCAAATTTATCCCTTCAGTTATATAATTTATTACTAAAAGAAGGATATGTAAAAAACAAAAAAGATTATGATAACGTATATACCTATTTCCATGAAAGACTTCCTAAATACAACAGTAATGAATTAGGTTTTCGTGAAAAATTATGGCTTTACAAAGCATACTTGTGGTATAGTTTCTTAATTCAAGACTTTTTATCTTGTTATAAATATGCTAGAAAATGGGTAGATTTATTTGAATCAAACCCAAACATGATAAGAGTGAACCCTGTTTTTTATTTAAAAGGTGTTCATTATTTATTAGAGTCCCTATTTTATATCAAACAAAATTTAATGAGACCCTAAATAAATTAGAGAAAAACTTAAATACCGAACTAATTTTACAGAATGATAATACAAAAGTATTAAGCTTTATTTACCTATATACAAACAAATTAAACATTCATTTTTTAAGCGGTAGTTTTAAAGAGGGACTTCCATTAGTTACTGAAATTGAACAACAAATAAGTTTTCATAAAAACAGAATTGACCAACATCATATTATGTTATTTTATTACAAAATTGCATGTATGTATTTTGGAGTAGGTGATTATAATTCTTGCATTAAATATTTAAACAAAATAATTGGCACCAAAAATTTCACCATTAGGGAAGACCTCATGTGTTTTGCTAGAATATTAAATTTAGTAGCACATTTTGACGCTGGTTTGGATGAGAATTTAGAAGCCAAACTAAAGGACACTTATAGGTTTTTGTTAAAAATGGATGACCTACATGCCATTCAAAAAGAAATGCTAAAATTTTTACGAGAAGTTGTTGATCTTTACCCGTATCAAATCAAAGGAGCTTTTAAAAAACTACATGCTTCCTTACTGAAATATGAAGATCATCCGTATGAAAAAAGAGCGTTTTTATACCTCGATGTTTTGTCATGGTTAGAGAGTAAAATTAGCGGCAAACCATTTGATATAATCATTCAAGAAAAATCTAAAAAAATGTTGAGATAAAACTTCTAGTTATTTATTAAAAAGCATCTAGAATTTATAAGAAAAAACTATGGCCAAAATCTTATAATATTTGTTTTTTTTAGCGGGGTTTATCCCGCAATACCTTAATTGCAACATTTGTTTTAATGCTTTATTTAAATGAATTATATAAATGATTATAAAAATCGTTAAAATTGAAAGTAAAATCATGTTAATGTGTTTTTTAAAGGCCTGATTACCCGACGAAATCAGGCCTTTTGAGGAAAAAATCATACAAAAGGATAAACAATAAAAAGAATTGTGTGTTTTTTTGTAAACCTCATTAACTTAAGATTATAACCCGAATATAATCGAAAATTAAAAAACTGGCTTATTATAATTAAGGGGAATCGACAGTTATTTTATTAGAGATAATTAGTTACTGTATTAAAAGTTTTAGTTTAAATTTTCCCAAACTGTACCGTTATATACTTGTACTTTTTTTAACGCACTATTATAATAGATATCACCTTCTGCTGGAGCACCAGGCGCTGTAGCTAAAGGTGTTAAACTTAAGAAAGCATCTATTTTCACACTCCCTCCAACATTAAGCGTGTGTGTTAAGGAGTTAATATCATAATTAATTCCTATTCTATCTTCTAAAAAATCCCCCCCTATTAAAGGAGTATCTGAAATTCTTGTCTCGACATATAACTTATTAGAACCTAATTCATTATAACCAGCTCTGGAACCAATTGCAACATTACTATTCCCAGTAACATTATTATTCAAAGCTGCATGTCCAATTGCAACATTAGTGTTCCCCGTTTGATTTTTATATAATGAATGATATCCCAGAGAGGTATTATTACCTCCATCTAAATTAGCTGTTTGACTAAGATGTCCAATTGCAGTATTTCCATCACCTCCAACTAAATCTTGAAGGGATTCATATCCAAAAGCAGTATTCCAGTCAGCACCATCAAGGCTATTTTCCATTGCTTTATATCCAACTGCAACATTATAATCACTTCCGTTTGTTTTAGTCATTGCACTATGGCCAATAGCTACATTAAACCTTCCACTTCCACTATTTAAACTGTTATAACCAACTCCTACATTGTTTATACCTGAACTATTTGTTCCTGATTTCTCTCCAACAAGTACAGATCGTTTAGGATTAATTAACTCCAACTGACCTATAATTGTTAATCTAGCTCTAATTTCATTGTTAGTCCTAAAATCTAAAGCTTGGTTATCTATAGTACCTATAAAATTCACTCCATTAGTGGTACCGGAGTTTCCATTTAAACCCCAAGAGTTAGCTAAAATCCCTCCTTCTAAACGAACCCATAAAGCACCATCATTATAATAAAATCCAGGAGTAACATCTCCAGTAGTTACAGTATTGTAAACCGCCATTCCGGCAACATCTGTGCTCAACGGAGCTGGACTAGTTGTATTTGTTAAAGCAACTCTAGGTAATAACAACCCACCACTTGCTCCATTAATATCCAAAGCTGCATCAGCATTTGGTGTAGTTGTTCCAATTCCTACTTGCGCATAAATAAAAGTGCTTAATAATAAGAAGAATGTTCCAGTTAAATATTTTTTCATAATAATTAAATCATTTGGGTTCGAGGCAAAATTAGGTTGGAATACACCTGAAACGCTTTTATTTATGTCATAATAATGTCATTAAAACTTATTCAGATGTCATATATTTGTCACAAAAAAAATCTCAAATGTCTTATTTAAAAACATTTACCATCTTATTATTCGCGACTATTAATATTTATTCTCAAAAAATAAGTAACGACACGGTTTTTGAGAACAACTTAATTGTTGAGTATGAAATGTTGAAAAAAGATGTTTTTAATTTTCAAAATTATTTTAAAGTTGGAACTGATTTTTATTTAAAAAAGGACTTTATAAATGCGGAGAAAATATTTAAAGAAATATTAGAAAAAGGTGATAAAACAAAATATGAATATGTACTAGCAGAAAAAAAACTTGGGGACATATATAAAACTTCAAATAATTATAATAAAGCAATAATTCATTATAATAATATAAGAAGTAAAATAAAAAATAAGGATCAATCTAAGTTGCTAAATAGCATGGGACATTCATATGCTATGGTCTATAATTATGATAAAGCTTTAGAGGTTTTAAGTTTAGCATATGAAATAAATGAAAAATCTAAAAATCTTTATGATCAAGCTGGAACACTTGGTATAATTGCTTGGATTTATACTTTTGACGAAAATAAACATGAAGAAAGCATAAAGTATTATAACCAAACTTTGAATCTTTTTATAAAAATAAATGAACCAAAGGGCATTCTTACAAGCTATGCAAATTTAGGCGATTTATATTTGCTTACTGGCAACTATAATAAAGCTTTGGATGTTCTTTCAAAAGCTTTAATTGTAGCTATTGAACTAAATGATGAACATGCACAAGGTATTATATTACTCAGTTTTGGGGAAGCTTATTATGAATTAGGAAAATACGATGAGGGGTTAAACAAAATAGATTTAGCCTTTAATTTGTTTAATAAAAACAACTCTTCGCGTGAAAAAGCTTTAGCTAATCATCTATATGGCGTCTTCTATTTAAAAAAAAGAAACTATATAAAAGCAAAATCTTATTTAAAAAAATCTCTAAATAGTTGTTTGGTAATAAACGATTTAGAGTTTATAAAAAAAAACTATTATTTCTTACATGAATTAAGTCTAAAGACTGGTGATATAAAAAAAGCTTTAGATAATTATAAAAATTATACAGAAATAAAAGATAGCATAAACAATATTAACCAAAGTGAAAAAAATCATCAGTATAAATTAAACATAGAATTCAATGAATTGGAAAAAGAGTTAACAAATTCTAAGTCAGAATTAAAAATTGTAAGCCAAAACAATGAACTATCTAAGTTTAGAATAATATTCCTATCGTTTAGTATCCTTTTGATTCTTATCATATTTTTATTTTTATTTATAAATATTAAGAATAGAAACAAAAGGTTAAAAATCACTAACGAGAAATTAAATTATGAGCAAAAAGTAAATGAATTAATAAAAAAAGAAAATGACCTTAAATTAGAATTTAAATCAAGGGAAACTCGTGATTTTGCATTAAATATTTCAGATAAATTAAAGCTATTAAAAACTTTAAAAACGGAGTTACAGAAGGTTTCAAAAAAAATTGATGAACCAGATGTAAAAAAAGATTTAAATAATTTACTCCTAGGTTTAAGTCAAAATATTGAAGCCAATAAAGAGAAAATTGTTCTTAATGAGAAAACAAAAGATTATAAAAAATATTTTGTTTATAATCTTAAAAAAATCAATCCAAGATTGAATAAAAAAGAAATTCAAGTCGCTGTTTATTTGGTCATGGGTTTATCATCAAAAGAGGTAGCTGTTCAGTTGGGATTAGCTAGTAGAACCGTTGATAATTACAGAGCATCTATTAGGTCAAAATTGGGGGTCGGAAACAAACAAAATCTATCCGATTTCTTAAACTCTTTAAACTGATAACTTTTATTATTTCAGGCTTTTATTTAAACAAATAAGCAGATTCAAAAAAGCATAATTTTACTACTTTATTTACGCATTTTTTTGAGAGTGCAAACTGTCATTTTTAGGAATAACTTAAGAGTTTAAAAGCAATTTAATTAAAATATGTTTGGATAGTAACTTTTTTGGTTGTTATCTTTGCCCCATAATAAAACCGTTCATTTTTTATTAGATGTTATCAAGAAAGGCAGAGGGAATAGACCCGTTGAAGCCTTAGCAACCCTTTACATTGCGTAAAGAAGGTGCTACATTCTACCAAGTTTTAACTTAGGGTAGATAACGCAAAAAGTTTCTTTTAAATTCTTAAAAGAACAATTCTCACTCATTTTCTTGTTTAACCATATATCCACTTTTCGTGGATTTTTTAGTTTGTATTTATTACAAATCTAAAGCGGTCCTACATCTGCATATTTCTGAATAGTTTTCAATTTTTTATAAAATGAAAAGTATCGTACGCACACAAAAATTATATCTATTACAAAGTAACAATTGTATGTATTTCTTTATGAATTGATATTACCTAAATAAATAATCCCTTGGTAATATCAACAAATTGAAGGGCGTTTAATTACAATACAAAATAGATACAGATGAGCACAACACAAGTACAGCATATAGAAATACCTAGTTATACTACCGAAAAGGGCAGAAAATACATTTCATTACCATTAAGCTATCAAATATTTGGGAAATCAACTGATACTGCACCAATAGTTTTAGTAAATCATGCATTAACAGGAAACAGCACTATTACTGGAGAAAATGGCTGGTGGAAAGATCTTGTTGGGGAAAATAAATTGATTGACACCAATAAATACTCAATTATAGCCTTTAATATTCCCGGAAATGGAATTGATGATTATTTAATTAAAAGTTATACTGATTTTACTGCAAGAGATATTGCTGCTATTTTTAAAATTGGCTTAGATATTTTAAACATTAAAAAACTGTATGCCGCTATTGGAGGCTCTATTGGTGGTGGAATTGCATGGGAACTTGCAGCCTTATACCCTGAATTAATTGAAAATTTAATTCCAATTGCTACAGACTGGAAAGCGACTGATTGGCTTTTAGCAAACACTAAAGTTCAAGAGTTAATTTTAAACAATTCATCAAATCCAGTTCACGATGCAAGAGTACATGCCATGAATTTGTACCGAACTCCTGAATCATATCATTCAAAATTCAACAGATGTGTCGACCACAATACTAATATCCCAAACGTTGAAAACTGGTTATTACATCATGCTAAAAAATTACAGGAACGGTATCAGTTAATTTCATATAAACTAGTGAATCATTTATTAAGCACTATTGACATTACACGTGATAGAGGTGATTTTTTAGAAGTCGCCTCACTTATAAAATCAAACATATTTATTATTGGAATTGATAGTGACTTATTTTTTTCAGCTAAAGAAAACAATGACACTTTCTTAACCCTATCAAAAACAAAAAACAATGTTCACTACGGTGAAATAAAATCAATTCACGGGCACGATGCCTTTTTAATTGAATTTGAACAACTAGAAATATTATTACAAAACATATTTAAACATAAATCAATACCATCTGCACAAACACTTACTGTGTAATCTCTACAGGAGAAATAAAAAATTAGAAAAATGAGTACTATAGTTATAAAATTTGGCGGGAAATCATTAGCCAACGGAACAGGATTAAATAATGTCTTACGCATTATAAAAGACAAAAAAACAGTTAATAAAAACTTGGTTATAGTTGTTTCCGCAAGAGGAAACACAACAGATCAACTAGAAAAACTGTTAGAAACTGCTAAACAAAAAAAGGATTACCAAGTTGCTTTAGAATATTTAAAAAAAGAACAACTAAGTCCTTACAACTCAAATGAACTAGAGCAAGATTTTACTGGTTTAGAAAATATATTAAAAGGAGTTAGTTATTTAGGTGATTATAGCCCTAAAATAAAAGATGAAGTACTATCGTTTGGCGAGCTATTATCTGCCAAACAAGTTGCTCAACTACTAGTAAAAGAAGGGTTAAAAGCAAACTTTATTGATTCTAGGAAATTAATAGTTACCGATAGTAATTTTGGAGACGCACTTACTTTAGAAAAAGAGTCTCAGGAAAAAGTTCTTGCATATTTTAATAAACTTGATTCAAATACTATTAATGTAGTCACTGGTTTTATTGCTTCTAATACTACTGGAGAAACGACTACTCTTGGTCGGAATGGAAGTAACTATACGGCTTCACTTTTAGCAAACTACTTAAATGCCAGTGAATTTCAAAACTACACTCATGTTGATGGTATCTTTACCGCAAACCCTGATTTAGTTGCTGATGCTCAAAAAATAGAGCAGTTATCATTTAACGAAGCAAATGAATTGGCAAATTTCGGAGCTTCAATTTTACATGCAAAAACTATTCTACCGTTAATAAAAAAAGATATTCCATTACGTATATTAAACACATTTAACACAAGCGACAACGGGACAATCATTTCTAAAAATGATACTCAAAAGGGAATAAAATCTATTTCTGTTTTAGACGATGTTTCATTATTAACTTTCGAAGGGCGTGGTTTATTAGGAAAAGTAGGTGTAGATGCACGAATTTTTAAAGCTTTAAGTAGTAAGGATATTAGTGTTAGTATTATTTCACAAGGCTCATCTGAAAGAGGTATCGGATTGGTAATTAAAACAAATAGAGCTACTGATGCAATTCTGGCATTAGAGAAAGAATTTGAAACAGATTTTTACAAGAGAGATGTAAACAAAATTAGTGTTTTGGATGACGTTGCTGTAATATCCATTATCGGACAAGAGTTAAATGATTTCCACAAGCCTTTTAATGCACTAATAAAAAATCAAATTACACCGTTACTTTTCAATAATACAATTACTGGTAAAAATGTGAGTATTATCGTAAAGAAAAATCAATTACACAAAGCTGTTAATGTAATTCACGGACAAGTTTTTGGAGTTGCTAAAAAAATAAATATTGTTGTTTTCGGTAAAGGCTTAGTTGGAGGTACACTAATCAATCAAATTTTAAGTAATACTAAAGCCATTTTAAAACGTCGTCAAATTCAGCTGAATATCGTTGCAATTGCCAGTTCTCAAAAAGTACTATTAAATAAAAATGGAGTATCAGAAAACTGGGAAACAGAATTACTACAAAATGGTATTGAAAATTATACAACGGATACTATTATTGATTTTGCGGCAGCCCATCATTTAGAGAATTTAATTGCAGTTGACAATACGGCTAGTTACGACTTTATTCAGCAATACATTCCTCTAGTTAACGCTGGATTTGATTTAGTGTCGTCGAATAAAATAGCCAATACAAGTACTAATGAGTTTTATATTCAATTAAGGAATATTTTAAAAGAAAACAACAAACAATACTTATATGAGACTAACGTAGGTGCTGGATTACCATTAATAGACACTATAAAATTACTACATCATTCAGGTGAGGATATTGTAAAAATAAAAGGAGTATTCTCTGGTTCTTTGAGTTATCTATTCAATACATTTTCTAATGAAGATAGGCCGTTCTCAGAAGTATTAAAAGAAGCTATCAATAAAGGCTTTACTGAACCAGACCCACGAGAAGACTTGTGTGGAAATGATGTTGCCAGAAAACTATTAATCTTAGCCAGAGAATTAGATCTTGTTAATGAGTTATCTGATGTAAACATTGAAAACTTAATTCCAGAACAATTGAGAGCTATTGACACGAATACATTCTTACAATCATTAGACAGCTTAAATGCTCCTTATCAGGAAATAAAGGCACAACAAAAATCAGGAAATGTGTTGCGTTATATTGGTGAACTCTCCGGTGACTTATCAAAACCAAATGGAGCTAAACTTGAAGTAAAACTGGTATCTGTACCAAATAATTCAGCTTTAGGGTCTTTAAAAGGCTCAGATTCTATTTTTGAAATTTACACTAAATCTTATGGAGAAAACCCATTAGTTATTCAAGGTGCTGGTGCTGGTGCTGCAGTAACTGCAAGAGGAGTTTTTGGGGACATTCTACGTTTGATAGAAAAGAATTAATTTTAAATAAAGACATAATACTTATAGATATGAGTGATCATTTTGAAACAAAAGCCATAAGAACACAAACAGAACGTTCACAGTATTCTGAACATTCAACGCCTTTATATGTAACATCAAGTTTCGTATTTGATGATGCTGAAGACATGAGAGCTTCTTTCAATGAAGAAAAGGAAAAGAACTTATACAGTAGATTTTCAAACCCCAATACTACCGAGTTTGTTGATAAAGTAGTAGCTATGGAAGGTGCCGAAGCTGGATATGCATTTGCAACAGGAATGGCTGCTATATTTTCAACATTTGGTGCTTTATTAGAATCTGGAGATCATATTGTTTCTGCAAAATCCGTATTTGGGTCTACCCATACCCTATTTACCAAATACTTACCCAAATGGAATATCACAACTAGTTATTTTGATATCAATAAACCAGAAACTATTGAAGCTTTAATTACTCCAAATACTAAAATATTATATGCAGAATCTCCAACAAATCCTGCAATTGATATTATTGATTTAGATTTATTAGGGAAATTAGCTAAGAAACACAATATACTATTAGTCATAGATAATTGCTTTGCTACACCATACATACAAAATCCCATAAAATACGGCGCAGATTTAGTATTACATTCAGCTACTAAATTAATGGATGGTCAAGGACGTGTACTTGGAGGAGTTGCAGTTGGAAGAGCAGATTTAATTAGAGAAATATATTTATTCTCCAGAAATACTGGGCCAGCAATGTCACCTTTTAACGCTTGGGTGCTTTCTAAAAGTTTAGAAACCTTAGCTATTCGTGTAGAAAAACATTGCGAAAACGCATTAGAAACTGCCAAGTTTTTAGATAAACATGACCAAGTTAACTGGGTAAAATATCCTTTTTTAAAATCACATCCGCAATATGAAGTTGCAAAAAAGCAAATGAAACTTGGGGGAAATATTGTTGCTTTTGAAGTAAAGGGTGGAATTGAGGCAGGAAGACAATTTTTAAACAATATAAAACTGTGTTCACTATCAGCCAATTTAGGAGACACAAGGACTATTGTTACACATCCTGCTTCTACCACTCATAGTAAATTATCCAAATCTGACAGACTGGAAGTGAGCATCACTGATGGATTAGTACGTATTTCAGTTGGTTTAGAGAACATAATCGATATTATAAGTGATTTAAAACAAGCGTTGAAGAGCTAAAAAAATATTTTTTATATATATTTGCAGTATGCTTTCAAAAAAGACTAAATACGGAATAAAAGCAATTACTTTTATTGCTCGACAAGATGACAAAAACCCTGTCCAAATTGCAACTATTTCCAAAAGTGAAAACATTTCTCACAAATTTTTAGAAAGCATACTTTTAACACTTCGTAAATCTGGTTTTCTCGGTTCAAAAAAAGGAAAAGGTGGTGGATATTACCTTTTAAAAGAACCAAACGAAATTCTTATGACGGATATTATTCGTGTTTTAGAAGGTCCTATCGCAATGGTTCCATGTGTTAGTTTAAATTATTACGAAAAATGTGACGATTGCCCGGATGAAGATGCATGTAGCGTACATAAATTAATGATTCAAGTTCGAGACAATACTTTGCAAGTACTTAAAAACAACACCCTAGCTGACCTTACTTAGGTTAAATTTATTATTATTCCTTTCTGATTATTAACGAATTATTTTAATAAAATAATTCGAAAAAATTTGCTCAATCTAAAAAACATATTACATTTGCATCAATTCCCTACTAAAACCATGGGGATTGTATAGTAAAGAAAAACATCATGATTATAGATACTGTTTTAAATAGAAATAAAACCGCTGATCAATCAGAAGAAAAAATAAAAAGGAGCCTAATAAAAACTATTAGTTGGAGATTCATCGGTACACTAGACACTGTATTAATTTCATGGTTTATTACCGGAACATTAGCACTGGCATTTTCCATTGGTGCTATTGAACTAGTATCCAAGATGATTCTGTATTTTTTTCATGAGCGTGCATGGAACTCTATAAAATGGGGAAAGTAAGTTTATCATTTAGACAATTAAAAAAAAATAAGTATCAAATTATTGAAATGGAAAATAGAGAAGAAATATTAAATAAATACAACTCAGAATTTGCTAGAAAATCACCTTTAGAAATTATCTCATGGGTACTAAGTTTTGCAAATAAGCCAGTTATTACAACCAATTTTAGGCCTTATGAAGCAAGCATCTTACATGCAACTTCCACTTTATTAAAAGATCTTACAGTAATATGGTGCGACACAGGATACAATACACCTAATACGTATAAACATGCTGCGGAATTAATTTCAACATTGAATCTTAACATTGACTTGTATGTTCCAAAACAATCAAAGGCATTTAGAGATGTAATAATGGGAATACCAAAGATTGAAAATCCTAAACACCAATTATTTACTGAACAAGTAAAACTAGAACCGTTTAAAAGAGCGATGTCTACACATCAACCAGATGTATGGTTTACAAACCTACGTAAAGGACAAACTGCATTAAGGGATAGCTTGGATATTTTCAGCTTTTCAAAAGATGGGGTTTTAAAAGTGAGTCCTTTTTATCATTGGTCTGATGAACAATTAGATCAATATTTAACTGAATATAATCTTCCTAATGAAATCAACTATTTCGACCCAACAAAAGCATTAGAAAACAGGGAGTGCGGTTTACACTCTTAACAATAAATGATGTACCTATTTTCTGTCATTATAAAATGATCAAAGAATAATTTAGAAATAAAAAAATGAAGAATACAGCACATATTAGTCCATTAGAAAACGAAGCTATTTACATTATTAGAGAAGTGGCTGCTCAATTTGAAAAGCCCGTATTATTATTTTCTGGAGGAAAAGATTCAATCACATTAGTACGATTGGCTCAAAAAGCATTTCATCCAGCAAAAATACCATTCCCTTTAATGCATATTGACACAGGACATAATTTCCCTGAGACAATTGAATTTAGAGATAGGTTGGTTGAGGAATTAGGATTGGAATTAATTGTACGTAATGTTCAAGATAGTATTGATCAAGGTAAAGTACGTGAAGAGTCTGGAAAATATTCCAGTAGAAACACACTTCAAACTACTACCCTATTAGATGCAATTGAAGAATTCAAATTTGATGCGTGTATCGGTGGAGCAAGACGAGATGAAGAAAAAGCACGCGCTAAAGAACGTATATTTTCGGTACGTGATGATTTTGGGCAATGGGATGAAAAAAACCAACGCCCAGAATTATTCGACATGTTGAATGGTGAAATAGAACACGGACAAAACGTACGTGTATTTCCCATTTCTAATTGGACAGAATTAGATGTTTGGAGTTATATCGAAAAAGAAACTTTAGAAATACCGTCAATTTATTTTTCACACCAACGTAAAACATTCTTAAGAGACGGAATGATATGGACAGCCTCTGAACATGTATATCGTGAAGACTATGAACAAGTAGAGGAACGAACTGTTCGCTTTAGAACTGTTGGAGATATGAGTTGTACAGCAGCAGTAAGTTCTCATGCAAAAACCATTAGTGAAGTTGTTGCGGAAATTAGGGTTTCAACAATTTCTGAACGAGGAGCTAGAATTGATGATAAACGCTCAGAAGCAGCAATGGAAAAGCGTAAACAACAAGGTTATTTTTAGAATTGCAGCAAGAAAATTAGTTAGTACATAAATTAAATACTGATGCTTTTAAAATTAGCAACAGCATACAATATAAAGAATGGAAGTTTTAAAAATAGCAACAGCAGGTAGTGTCGATGATGGAAAGAGTACTCTAATAGGTAGAATTCTTTATGACACAAAATCGTTAACTAGTGATAAATTGGATGCGATTGAAAAAACTAGTAAACAAAAAGGATATGACTATTTAGATTTTTCTTTAGCTACAGATGGTTTAGTAGCCGAAAGAGAACAAGGAATTACAATTGATGTAGCACATATTTATTTTTCGACAGAAAAGAAAAGTTACATTATTGCAGATACACCTGGACATGTTGAATATACAAGAAACATGGTTACAGGAGCTTCAACTTCTCAGGCAGCAATTATATTAATTGATGCACGTAAAGGGGTAATTGAACAAACCAATCGTCACTTTTTTATCAATAACTTATTGCGTATTAAAAATGTTATTGTTGCGGTAAACAAAATGGATTTAGTAGATTTTTCTGAAGAAAAATACAATGCTATTAAAGCTGACTTTGAAGCCTTAATGGATAAGCGTGATTATAAAGATCAGCAAATAACATTCATTCCAGTAAGTGCATTACAAGGTGATAATGTGGTAAATAAATCTGAAAAAACACCATGGTATAAAGGAGAAACGTTATTAAATCATCTTGAGATTTTAAACACTTCTGATGTTTACAATCAAGGTACTCCCAGGTTTCCAGTACAGTTTGTTGTACGTCCAAAAACAGAAGAATATCATGATTTTAGAGGGTATACAGGAAAGGTATACGGAGGTGAATTAAGTGTAGGTGATGACGTTGTGGTTTTACCATCACAAACAAAATCAAAAATTAAAGACATCTATTTTTATGATGAAAAATTTCAAACTGCATCAAGACGATCTTCTGTTACGATAACTTTAGAAAACGACATTAATGTGAGTAGAGGTGACATGATTGTAAAAACTGATGATTTACCCACTATTGACAAACAACTTACAGCAACTGTATGTTGGATGGACAGTAATGAATTAACTGCAGGGAAAAAATACACTATTCAACACGGTGTAAATAAAGTTATAGCTAAAGTTGATACGATTCATCATAAAATAAACCCTGATTATTCTGGTATTGACACAAATGTAACTGGTTTAGGAATGAACGATTTGGCTTCAGTTTCTTTTAAATTAAACAAACCAATGTTTTATGATGCATTTGAAAACCATAGGACAAACGGATCATTTATTTTAATCGACTCACAGTCAAATAATACAGTTGGAGCTGGGTTTATTAAATAATATTATACCAAAATTATATGAATTATACAATTTCAAATAACAGATTACAAACTATGATGATGGGCTGTATGCACATATTTCATAAATACATAAGGACAATTTTTTAAATTAAGTTGGTTAATAAAAAAGTCCTTTTGACATAAGTCATTAGGGCTTTTTTTTAAACACAAAACAAAAAAATAACACAACAGCATGCAAAGTTTTAGATCAGAAATAGAGAATCCAATAGTAGAGAAAGACATCTTAGAATTGGAACGTAAAATTCGCTTATTCAAAGAAGGTAAAATAGATGAAGAACGCTTCAGAAGTCTACGTTTAGCTCGTGGTGTATACGGACAACGACAATTTGGAGTACAAATGATTCGTATCAAACTACCTTTTGGAAGAGTAACTTCTGAACAACTACATCGAATTGCCGATGTATCTGATGAGTATTCTAGAGGAAGGTTACACATCACAACACGTCAGGATATCCAAATACACCACGTAAGTTTAGATCGTACTCCTGAGTTATGGGCTGAATTAGAAAAGAACGACATCACATTACGTGAAGCTTGTGGTAATGCTGTAAGGAATATTACCGCATCTGAAACTGCTGGGATTGATGTAAATGAAGTGTTTGATGTTTCTCCTTATGCAGATGCTACGTTCAAATTTTTCTTGCGTAACCCTATCTGTCAAGAAATGGGCAGAAAAATTAAAATGTCTTTTTCAGGGACTGATGACGATACCGCTATTAGTTTTATTCATGATGTAGGGTTTATTGCTAAAACAAAAGTTATTAATAGTGAAACTATAAGAGGTTTTAAAGTATTACTTGCTGGTGGTTTAGGCTCTCAACCACGTCATGCTGATGTAGCTTATGAGTTTTTAGAAGCGGATAAAATAATCCCATTCATTGAAGGGGTATTACGTGTTTTTGATAGAAATGGTGAACGTGCTAAACGTGCAAAAGCCAGAATGAAATTTTTGGTTAAAGATTTAGGATTAGCTGCATTTTTAACTTTAGTTGAAGAAGAGCAAAAAGCTTTAGCATATCAAACATATCCTATTGATACAAGTGAATTTGATAAGGCTATTGAAATAAATTCTATTACAATCCCTTCTGTTGTACTTAAAGATCAAAAAGCATTTGACTTATGGAAAGAAACTAATGTTATTAAACAAAAACAAGATGGATTATTTGCTATAGGAATAAAAGTTTTTTTAGGAGATTTCTATACTGACAAGGCAAGACTATTAGCTGATTTGATTAAAAAATATGCTAATAATGAATTGAGATTAACTCTACGTCAGGATATTTTAATCCGTCATGTAAAAGAAGAATTATTACCGCTATTCTATGTTGAATTAGAAAAGTTAGAGTTTACTGATCTTGGTTATAACAGCACACAAGATATTACTGCTTGTCCAGGAACTGACACGTGTAACTTAGGCATTTCAAGTAGTACTGGTATAGCCGCTGTTTTAGAAAAAGTGCTAAAAGAAGAGTATCCAGAATATACAAACAATAAAGAAATCGCTATTAAAATTAGTGGTTGTATGAATGCTTGTGGTCAGCATAATATGGCGCAAATTGGTTTCCAAGGAATGTCCGTTAAAGTAGGTGCTTTATTAGCTCCTGCTGTACAAATATTATTAGGAGGTGGGATTATAGGAAATGGACAAGGGCGATTCTCTGACAAAGTAATTAAAGTACCTAGTAAAAGAGGTCCAGAAGCGCTACGATTAATATTAAATGATTATGATGAAAATGTTAAGGAAGATGAAACATTCTTAAACTATTACGATCGTTTAGGGAAAATATATTTCTATGATTTATTAAAGCCATTAGCTGATTTAACAAATTTAGAAAATAGTGATTTTGTTGATTGGGGACATGATGAAAAATACATAAAAGCAATTGGTGTAGGAGAATGTGCGGGTGTTGTAATTGATTTAGTAGCTACGTTGTTATTTGAAAGTGAAGAAAAATTAGAAAGCGCAGAAGGGTCATTATCTAAAAAGCAATGGTCAGACAGTATTTTCTATTCTTATACAGCTTTAGTAAACACAGCAAAGGCTTTACTAACCGCTGAAGGAGTAAAAACAAATACTCAAACAGGTATTATTAAATCCTTTGACGAGCATTTTGTAGCAACTAAAGCTTTTGAATTAACAGGAACATTTAATGAATTGGTATTCCAATTAAAAGAAAATGAGCCAACAGAAGTTTTTGCTAAAAAATATTTAAACCATGCTAAAACATTTTATAAACAAGTAGATGAATTTAGAGCTGGTCAAATATTACAGAGTAACTAATTCAAATACGAATTTTAAGTCCCTTCTCCTTGAGGAGAAGGTTAGGATGAAGTGACAATCATTCTTTCAACTAAAAAGAGAATACAATGAAAACAGAAATAAAAAATCATGCGCAACCAAAATTAACTGTAGTTGGCGCTGGTCCAGGTGACCCAGACCTAATCACACTTAAAGCTATAAAAGCGCTTAAAAGTGCCGATGTAGTTTTGTATGATGCCTTAGTAAATGAAGAGCTTTTGGAGTATACAAACCCCAATGCTGAATTAATTTTTGTGGGTAAACGACGAGGGTGTTATAAATACCAACAAGAACAAATAAATGAACTTATCGTTTCCAGAGCAAAATCTGATGGCCATGTAGTACGATTAAAAGGAGGTGATCCTTTCATCTTTGGTCGTGGTGCTGAAGAAATGGAATACGCTGCAAGTTTCGGTTTAGAAACAGCTGTTGTTCCTGGAATTTCATCTTCACTAGCGGTGCCTGCTAATCAAAATATTCCATTAACAAAACGTGGGAGTACTGAAAGTTTTTGGGTAATTACTGGTACTACTAAACAACATAAATTATCACAAGATGTTGCACTAGCGGCAAAGTCTAATGCAACAGTAGTAATATTAATGGGAATGGAAAAACTTCCTGAAATTGTAAAACTATTTAAATCAGAAGGAAAAAATCAATTACCGGTAGCTATCATTCAAGATGGAACGACTGTAAGAGAAAAAGTTGGTATTGGAACAGTTGATACCATTGAACAAGTAGTTTATGAAAACGAACTTTCAAATCCTGCAATTATTGTTTTTGGAGAAGTTGTAAGTCATCGAGCACAACTTGCAAAGGTTAAAAAAGAGGTAATCATAAAAGAATTAGTGTCATGATAGCAAAACAACAAAACGAGTTATATCCCATTTTCTTAAAAGTACATCAATTAAATGTACTGATTGTTGGAGGTGGAAATGTAGCCTTAGAAAAATTAGGCTTTTTATTAAAATCTAGCCCTAATGCTAGAGTCACATTACTGGCAATAGAATTTGATACTGAGTTATTATCATTAGCTAAAAAACACCACGTTAATATTCAACAAGGAGCTTATCATTATTTTTCTCTACAAAATCAGCATTTAGTAATTGGAGCCACAAATGATAAGGAAATAAACAAAACAATTCAAAAAGAAGCCAAAATCAGAAACATTTTAGTCAATATTGCTGATACTCCAGAATTATGCGACTTCTATTTGGGAGGAATTGTAACTAAAGGAAATGTGAAAATTGCCATCTCAACTAATGGGAAATCACCTACAATGGCAAAACGATTACGTCAGTTGTTTGAAGACGTTATCCCAGATGATATTAATTCATTAGCTGAAAATTTAAATAGTTATAGGCAAACTCTAAAAATAAATTTTAAAGAAAAAGTTGCCCACTTAAATCAATTAACAAAAAGTTTAATTACAGAATAAAATGATACATACAGATATACTTATAATCGGAGCAGGACCAGTTGGGATGTTCACAGTTTTTGAAGCAGGGTTATTAAAATTACGTTGTCATTTAATTGATGCTTTACCTCAGGCAGGAGGGCAATGTTCAGAAATATACCCTAAAAAACCAATCTATGATATTCCTGCATACCCAGAAGTATTAGCAGGTGATTTAATAGATAATCTAGCAGCACAAATTAAACCATTTGAACCTAGTTATACATTAGGAGAACGTGCTGAGACGATAGAAAAACAAGAAGATGGGCATTTTATTGTTACTACCAATAGAGGTACAAAGCACAAAGCACCAGTAGTATTTATTGCTGGTGGATTAGGCTCTTTTGAACCAAGAAAACCGCCTATTGAAAACATTACAAGTTATGAAGATCATGGGGTTGAATATATCATTAGAGATCCAGAATTGTATCGCAACAAACGCGTAGTTATTTCTGGAGGTGGAGATTCCGCCTTAGATTGGTCCATCTTTTTAGCTGATGTGGCTAGTGAAATATCGTTGGTACACCGCCGTAACGATTTTAGAGGAGCATTAGATTCTGTAGAAAAAGTTGTTGAATTATCTAAAGCAGGTAAAATAAACTTAATCACTGAAGCTGAAGTAAAAGAAATTCATGGTGAAGGACATGTAGATTCAGTAACAATTAAGCATAAAACTGAAGGAAACTTCATTAAGGAATGTGATCATTTTATCCCATTATTTGGATTGTCTCCAAAATTAGGTCCTATTGGAAACTGGGGATTAGAAATAGAAAAAAATGCCATTAAAGTAAATAACAGTTTAGATTATAGTACTAACATCCCTGGAGTATATGCTATTGGTGATGTAAACACTTATCCTGGTAAATTAAAGCTGATTTTATGCGGATTTCATGAAGCTACCATTGCTGTTCAATACGCTTATAAATTGATTAATCCAGATAAAAAATATGTGATGAAATACACTACTATTGGTGGTGTAGAAGGTTTTGATGGAACCAAAAAAGTTGCTAAAAAATCTGAAGTAATTAAAATCAACATCGAATCTAATGTTCCTGTTTTAGAAATTTAAACTAACTAAGAATACAACATTATTTCAGATATAACCTTACAAATTACAGATAGAGAGGGTAAAATAATCAAGTATTAACACCTAAAATAACATGAGCTTATACATTGACAAAGAAGTCCAAAAAAGCACCTATAACATTCGCTTAAAAGACATTGTTGAACAATTTACAAAACGATTATTTTATGCTTTATTTGACGAACAACAAGCTCAAGAAAAAGAGCTTAAAAATATAAAAAAACTGTTTATAGAAATTTCTAAGCAACTTACTATTCTTGAAGGAGAGTATATTTGGAATAATTTTGTATCACGTTTAGCAATTATCAGAATACGATTAGATTTAGATGCATTATCCGCTTACAAAAATGACCCTGCTGCCAAAAGCCTACAAGAAGTATACTTAGCATACCCAGGATTTCATGCTATAGCTATTTATCGATTAAGTCATGAATTATTTTTATTAAACACTCCAATTATACCACGTATGATGAGTGAATATGCACATGGGATAACCGGTACTGATATTCATCCTGGAGCAAGTATTGGTGATTCATTTTTTATAGATCATGCCACAGGAATAGTAATTGGAGAAACTGCAATCATAAAAAATAACGTTACCATATATCAGGGTGTTACTTTGGGTGGTATTCAAGTAAAGAAAAGTTTAAGTGAAACTAAAAGACACCCAACCATTGAAGATAATGTAACCATTTATGCTAATGCTACCATTTTAGGAGGTGATATTATAATTGGTGCAAATAGTGTTATAGGTGCAAATGTTTGGATAACAAAATCAATTGCAAAAAACTCATTAATAACATATCATTCTGAAATTAATATTAAATCAAGAAATATCTTAAATATTTAATTTTACTATAACAGTTTCCTCTCCCTCAGGGAGAGGATTAAGGTGAGGGTGACAATAAACATAAATCATGATTATATCAAAAAAAATAACAGATCAAATAGGAAACACTCCATTAGTAGAAGTCACTAACATACTTCAAAAAAAAGGAGTTCGCCTATTTCTAAAACTAGAAGGAAATAACCCTGGAGGGAGTGTAAAAGACAGAGCTGCTTTTAATATGATTAATCAAGCTTTACTTCGTGGTGACATAAAAAAAGGGGACACTTTAATTGAAGCAACTAGCGGTAATACAGGTATAGCTTTAGCATCAATATCACGCTTACTAGGATTAAAAATGATATTAGTAATGCCCGAAAATTCCACTATTGAGCGTGTTAAAACTATGCGGGCTTATGGAGCAAAAGTTATTCTAACATCGTCCGATATTGGAATTGAAGGCGCTAGGGATTATGCTTTGGCTCAACAAAAAAAAAAAGGATATCATATTCTTAACCAATTTGCAAATCCCGATAATTGGAAAGCACATTATAAAACTACGGGCCCAGAAATTTGGAAAGCTACTGATGGAAAAATAACTCACTTTGTTTCTGCAATGGGAACCACAGGAACCATTATGGGAGTTTCAACCTATTTGAAAGAACAGAACAAGGATATTACTATTGTTGGTGTTCAACCAACTGACGGATCAAAAATCCCAGGAATAAGAAAATGGCCAGAAAAATATTTACCTCAAATATTTGACAAATCAAAAGTAGATCAAGTGATAGAAATTAGTGAATCCGAAGCAAAAAACATGAGTCAAAAACTCGCGAAAGAAGAAGGAGTTTTTGCAGGAATGAGCAGTGGTGGTGCCGTAGCAAGTGCATTAATACTTGCAAATACATTAGACGAAGGAATAATCGTAACAGTAGTTTGTGATCGAGGAGATAGGTACTTATCTTCTCCCCTCTTTTCATAATCTAAAAATATTTTTTATTTAAAAACTAAGTTTGGTAAGGTTTTATTCCTTTACTTTGCAGTCAATAAGTTCATTACCATATTTAATTGTTATCAAGAAAGGCGGAGGGATTAGACCCTATGAAGCCTTGGCAACCCTTTACATTGCGTAAAGAAGGTGCTACATTCTACCACATGTTTACTTAACATGGGATAGATAACACAGAGTTTTTTTCAAACAATAATCTCTTACTTTTTTCGATAACTTTTTTTTAGCGTATCCCTTTGGGTCGGGCTTTCCGTTGTATCTTTTTATTAACAAAAATAAAAAGGATGCCACTGCAATCCCATACGCAAGTAACGAACTCATTTTTATAATTAATTTATAAAACTATGAGTAATATATACAAAGAAGTACAAAAAAGAATTTTAGTCTTAGATGGTGCTATGGGTACTATGCTACAAGCCTATAAATTCACAGAAGACGATTTCAGAGGAGGTCGTTTTAAAAATTATCCAACCCCATTACAAGGAAATAACGATTTACTATCGATTACCCAGCCTGAAGCCATTAAAGAAATACATACAAAATATTTTGAAGTTGGAGCTGATATCATAGAAACTAATACTTTTTCTGGTACTACCATAGCCATGGCAGATTATCAGATGGAAGAGCATGTGTATGAATTAAACTATCAATCAGCAAAAATTGCAAAAGAAGTTGCCGAAGGATTTACCAAGTTAACCCCCAATAAACCTCGATTTGTTGCAGGGTCTATCGGTCCTACAAATCGAACTGCTAGCATGTCCCCGGATGTAAATGATCCGGGGTACAGAGCGGTGACTTTTGATGAATTACGTATTGCTTACAAACAACAAACAGAAGCGTTGTTAGACGGTGGTGTAGATTTATTATTAGTAGAAACAGTATTTGATACCTTAAATGCAAAAGCCGCACTATTTGCTATAGAAGAAGTAAAAGAAGAACGAAATATTGATATACCTATAATGCTAAGTGGTACAATAACAGATGCTAGTGGAAGAACATTATCTGGACAAACTGCCGAAGCATTTTTAATATCTGTATCTCATATTCCATTACTTTCAGTAGGTTTTAATTGTGCTCTTGGTGCTAACTTACTACAACCTCATTTAGAAGCCATTGCTTCAAAAACAAACTTTGCTATTTCAGCTCATCCAAATGCTGGCTTACCAAATGCTTTTGGAGAATATGATGAGACTGCAGATGAGATGGCAGAACAAATTGAAGAATATTTAAAAAAAGACCTAATCAATATTATCGGTGGATGTTGTGGTACTACCCCAGAGCACATAAAAGCAATTGTTGGTTTAGCTGCTAAATATAACCCACGTGCTCTCAATTCAAATGCAATAAATAACTAAACGAAAGGGAATATGAAAGAACGTAAATATCTAAAACTATCAGGACTAGAACCTTTAATTCTCAATGAGTACAGTAATTTTATGAATGTTGGCGAACGGACTAATGTAGCTGGCTCTCGAAAGTTTTTACGCTTAATTAAAGAAGAACAATTTGATGAAGCTTTAGCAATAGCAAGACATCAGGTAGATGGTGGCGCACAAATTATTGACATCAATATGGATGATGGACTTATTGATGGTAAAGAAGCAATGGTTCGGTTTTTAAATTTAATTGCTGCTGAACCTGATATATGCCGAGTTCCAATAATGATTGATAGCTCCAAATGGGAAATCATTGAAGCTGGATTACAAGTTGTACAAGGTAAATGTGTAGTTAATTCTATTTCCTTAAAAGAAGGAGAAGAAAAATTTATTTGGGAAGCAACTCAAATAAAACGCTATGGAGCAGCAGTAATTATCATGGCCTTTGACGAAGTTGGACAAGCTGATAACTACGAACGCCGAATAGAAATTGCAGAGCGATCTTACAGGGTTTTAGTTGATAAAGTTGGTTTTGCTTCAGAGGATATTATTTTCGATTTAAACATTTTTCCAGTAGCAACAGGAATGGAAGAGCATCGTAAAAACGCTATTGATTTTATTGAAGCGACTCGATGGGTACGTCAAAATCTTCCAAATGCCAATGTTAGTGGAGGGGTAAGTAATGTATCCTTTTCTTTTAGAGGAAATAATGGAGTTCGTGAAGCAATGCATTCTGTTTTTTTATACCATGCCATCAAAGCAGGTATGAATATCGGAATTGTAAATCCTACCATGCTGGAAATATATGATGACATTCCTAAAGATTTATTAGAACATGTTGAAGATGTTATTCTTGACAGAAGGGATGATGCCACCGAACGCTTACTTGATTTTGCAGAAACAGTAAAAGGAAAGAAAAAAGAAGATCACACAACTGCACTAGAATGGCGTAATTTACCATTGCAAGAACGAATTACTCATGCTTTAGTTAAAGGAATTGACACTTTTATTGTAGAAGATTCGGAAGAAGCTCGCCAAGTAGCAAAAAAACCAATTGAGGTAATTGAAGAGAATTTAATGATAGGGATGAATGTCGTTGGTGACTTATTTGGAGCTGGAAAAATGTTCTTGCCCCAAGTAGTTAAATCTGCTCGTGTAATGAAGAAAGCAGTATCGTATTTAAATCCCTTTATCGAAGCTGAAAAAGGAAAAAAACAACAAGCTTTAGGAAAGATCCTTATGGCTACTGTAAAAGGAGATGTTCATGATATTGGTAAAAATATTGTAAGTGTAGTTTTAGGATGTAACAACTATGAAATTGTTGATTTAGGAGTAATGGTATCTCCCGAAAAAATAATAGAAACTGCAAAAAAAGAGAATGTAGATATTATTGGTTTGAGTGGGTTGATTACGCCATCATTAGATGAAATGGTGTATTTAGCTAAAGAGATGGAGCGTCAAGATTTCTCTGTTCCTTTATTAATTGGTGGAGCAACTACATCAAAAGCCCATACAGCTGTAAAGATTGATCCTGAATATAAAAATGCCGTAGTTCATGTGAATGACGCTTCAAGAGCAGTCACCGTAGTTGGGGATTTACTGAATAAAAAAACGAATAATGAATACGTCATAAAACTAAAGAAAGATTATGATGAATTCAGATACAAGTTTTTAAAACGAGGGAAAACGAAGGCTTATGTATCCATTGAAGAGGCAAGAGAACGTAAGTTTAAAATTAATTGGAATACCAGCAATATTGTAAAACCAAATGAGTTAGGTATCCAAACTTTGGAACAGTTAAGTTTAAAGGACTTATTACCTTTTATAGATTGGAGACCTTTCTTTATATCATGGGATTTACATGGTAAATTTCCTGATATATTAACCGATGAAATTGTAGGAGAACAAGCAACTAATTTATATAAAGATGCACACGTAATACTAAAAGAAATAATTAAAAAACAGTTATTAAAACCTAAAGCAATTTTCGGATTGTTTGAAGCAAATACTGTTAATGATGATGATATCTCTATTCAGAAAAAAGGAAAAGAAATAGGAGTCTTTAGAACTTTACGTCAGCAATTAAAAAAACGAGAAGGGATACCCAATATAGCATTGTCTGATTTTATAGCGCCAAAAGAAACTAAAAAGAAAGATTATATGGGTGCTTTTTGTGTAGCTATATACGGAGCAGATGAATTGGCCAAGAAGTACAAAAATAAAGAAGATGACTATAATGCCATAATGGTACAAGCAATAGCGGATCGTTTTGCAGAAGCATTTGCTGAATATTTGCATCATCAAGTTCGAACAAAACACTGGGGATATGCATCTAATGAATATTTAACTAATGACGAATTAATTAAAGAAACATACAAAGGTATTCGTCCTGCACCTGGATACCCTGCATGTCCTGATCATTTAGAAAAAAAAACCATTTGGGATTTATTAAAAGTTGAGGAACGTATAGGAGTTAAACTCACTGAAAGTTTAGCCATGTGGCCGGCTGCTGCAGTTTCAGGGTATTATTTTGGTAATGAAGACTCAAAATACTTTGGACTAGGAAAAATTACTGATGATCAAGTTAGAGATTTCGCTTCAAGAAAAGGAATAACCTTAGAGAAAGCAAGAAAATGGTTACATCCAAGCTTAGCTGATGCTTAGCTATATTCCCGAGTAGGCGGAAAACTCTTAAAAATATTAAAAACGATATAACGATTCCTTTTCCAAGGGAGTGACAATTAAAATAATAAATTCCCATTTTCATGGGAAATGAAATATGAAAGTAACAGAACACATACAACAAGCGAAAGAAAAAACTTTATTTTCTTTTGAAATTGTCCCTCCTCAAAAAGGACAAAATATTCAGGAATTATATAATAATATCAATCCGTTAATGGAATTCAATCCTCCTTTTATAGATGTCACAACATCTAGAGAAGAATATGTATATCTTCCAAAAGAAAACGGACTATTGGATCGTAAAGTAACACGCATGCGACCTGGTACAGTTGGTATATGTGCGTCATTAAAGCATAAATATAATGTAGATGCGATACCACATGTACTTTGTGGTGGTTTTTCTAAGGAAGAAACAGAATATCTTTTAGTAGATTGTCATTATTTAGGATTGGATAATGTAATGGCACTACGTGGAGACGCTAGAAAAGATGAACAATATTTTAAAGCTGTTAATGGTGGTAATAAATATGCAACTGATTTAGTAAAGCAAATTAACGATTTAAATCAAGGGAAATATTTACATGAAATAATTGAAACACCATATAAATCAGACTTTTGTGTAGGTGTTGCTGGTTATCCCGAAAAACATTTGGAATCACCTAGTTTAGAAAGTGATTTACGACGTTTAAAAGAAAAAGTCGATGCTGGTGCTGATTATGTGGTGACCCAAATGTTTTTTGACAATCAAAAATATTTTGATTTTGTGGCTAAAGCTAAGGAATATGGAATTACAGTTCCAATTATCCCAGGTATTAAACCAATTGCTGTAGAACGTCATCTGCAAATATTACCACAAGTATTCCGTTTAGACTTACCTGA
>CAXYDR010000003.1:2500-5000 GCA_964276095.1 uncultured Flavobacteriaceae bacterium
CTAGCTAATAGGACGCATAGTCATCTTACACCGTAACCTTTAATCATTAAATGATGCCATTCAATGATACCATGAGGTATTAATCTTCGTTTCCAAAGGCTATCCCTCAGTGTAAGGTAGATTCTATACGCGTTACGCACCCGTGCGCCGGTCGTCATCTGTGCAAGCACAATGTTACCCCTCGACTTGCATGTGTTAAGCCTGCCGCTAGCGTTCATCCTGAGCCAGGATCAAACTCTTCATCGTTAAATTTTAAATATTATTCTAAATCTAACAACAATCGAAATTAATTAACTCAAAATGGTTTACTTTAATTATTATTGTATTATTTTCATAATACGCGCTGTCAATCAATATTTCAATGAACGAAATCTCATTAAGAGATCTTGTAAATGATAACCTAAATTATCGTTTGTTGAGCTGTTAGATTTGAACTAACTTACTTTCCTATAACTCTATTTTTTTTAAGAACTTCTCTAGCTTTTCAACTCTCGTTGTTTCGCTAAGCGGATGCAAACTTACAACCTTATTTCTTACTCACAATGTTTTTTTAATTCTTTTTTTAAAAGTTTTTAACTCTTAAAAATCAAACTCAAATCACATTTTTTAAAGAACTTTTTACTGCTTCGAATTCGTTAAAAACTCATCCGTTTTGCGGGTGCAAATATACTACCTTTCTTATCTAATAACCTAACTTTTTATGAAGGTTTTTTGAAGTGTTTTGCTATGTACTGGTAGCGTGAGGATTGACTCTAATGAAACACCATGTTTTGTAGAGAGAAAAACTTGTTTACTTTTAAAAGATGACTAACAGACTACAATATCAAACTCCAGAACAGTCTTAATACAAAACTTAAAAATTAGCCCTACCCACTACATTTAGCCATAGGCAAGACTATTTCTATAATATTTTCAACTACTGCATCATCAATTGAACGACTATTAAATACAAAACAAGTATATTAAATCAGAGGTCACGACAACAAAACAGTGAAAAATCACTTCCATCTTCATAAAAAAAACAGACAACACACTTATTTAGATATAAATATCAAATCATTGTATCGTAAAATCATTAAACAAACTCAATAATTTGACGCAGTTTACTACGCACGAAACTTTATTACAAATCAACAACCTGAAACAACCTTATGAATTACCTTAAATTTTATCATAAATCAACACAACATATATCCCTTTTTTCTATCATTACAAATATTACCTCAAGTATTCCGTTTAGATTTACCTGATATACTCGTTAATGAAATTGAAAAATGTACTAGTAACAAAGAAATCAGACAAGTAGGAATAGAGTGGACAGTACAACAAAGTAAAGAGTTAATCAGTGCTGGAGTTCCCGTTGTGCATTATTATTCTATGGGGAAATCTAGTAATATAGAAGCTATTGCTAGGGAAGTATTCTAGAAATAAATAATTACATAAAAGAAAAGGAATACATTATTGTATTCCTTTTCTTATTTATACCATATACTCGTTATACATGCAACCAATTTTATAATCAATCATACATTCCTTGAGTTTATTGCAAAAAAAATCCCCAACATCATAAGATATTGAGGATTTAAAGAAGGCGGCGACCTACTCTCCCACATAACTGCAGTACCATCGGCGCTAATGGGCTTAACTTCTCTGTTCGGAAAGGTAAGAGGTGAGCCCCATTGCTATAACCACCTTAAGTTTTAAGTGCTTGTACTTGCGCACAACACTGTCACTTAAAATAAGTAACTAATAACTTAACATATTGAGATATAAAAAACAACTTGTAAAAAAAATAAGAAAAGAGCGTACATAAGCCTATGGGTTATTAGTATCACTCGGCTATGACATTACTGCCTTTACACCTATGACCTATCAACGTAGTAATCTCCTACGACCCTTTAAAGAAATCTCATCTTGTGGTAGGTTTCGCGCTTATATGCTTTCAGCGCTTATCCCTTCCCGACGTAGCTACTCAGCAATGCTCCTGGCGGAACAACTGATGCACCAGAGGTCAGTCCAACTCGGTCCTCTCGTACTAGAGTCAGATCCACGCAAATTTCTAACGCCCACAGCAGATAGAGACCGAACTGTCTCACGACGTTCTGAACCCAGCTCGCGTGCCACTTTAATGGGCGAACAGCCCAACCCTTGGGACCTTCTCCAGCCCCAGGATGTGACGAGCCGACATCGAGGTGCCAAACCCCCCCGTCGATATGAGCTCTTGGGGGAGATCAGCCTGTTATCCCCGGCGTACCTTTTATCCTTTGAGCGATGGCCCTTCCATGCGGAACCACCGGATCACTATGCTCTACTTTCGTACCTGATCGACCTGTATGTCTCTCAGTCAAGCTCCCTTATGCCATTGCACTCTACGCACGATTACCAACCGTACTGAGGGAACCTTTAGAAGCCTCCGTTACTCTTTTGGAGGCGACCACCCCAGTCAAACTACCCACCACGCACTGTTCTCCGTTAGGAGTTAGGCTTCAGATAAGCAAAG
>CAXYDR010000003.1:10000-1777500 GCA_964276095.1 uncultured Flavobacteriaceae bacterium
TTCCTGTTTGACGGTGAATTAACTTGATCAATATCTGACCTTCTGTTCTTGTGAACTTTTTCAACTTTTCTGAAAACTCCTCTTCAATGTATTTTTGGATATGCTTTGTGTATTTTTTCTGCTTACGCTTACTCTTTATATGTATCAAACTATCTTGTAAATCCGTTAAACGATCAGAAGCCATTTTTGCATAAGGATACACCTTTCTTACCTTTCTTCTTAGTATAAGATATCTGATCCTATCTTTCCTATTAGAGAACTTTATCTTTTTAAGCACTACGACATCATCTAACCCTATCGCATCTGTATATAAAGTATCCCCTTTAATTAAAAAGTATTCCTTATTAATTGTATCTGCAACTTTCTCTTTCTCTTCTTGAGCAAAAAGAACTACTGAAAACAATATTATATATAGGTATAGAAAAAACTTCATTTATATATTTTAGATTTTTACTTGCTAAATCATTCCAAAATTACTGAATAATTTTGGATTGTGGGATTGTAGGATTGTAGGATTGTAGGATTGTAGGATTGTAGGATTGTAGGATTGTAGGATTGTAGGATTGTAGGATTGTAGGATTGTAGGATTGTAGGATTGTAGGATTGTAGGATTAAAAAAGCAATGCTTTTTTAATCCTAATTCAATGACAAACCAAATATCAAAAAATAAAAGCCACCAATACAATACTTTTCTTTTGCGTTAGGGACAGTAATGGCTACCCTACAGCCTGAGTAAAACGAAGTGCGAAGCGTAATAATGAATAGCCCGACCGAAGGAAACGCCCTAATAATAATTGTATACTCCTTACAAAACAATTACTTTAGCCATGAATAAAACAAGAAACATGGCAAAGAAATCTATATTAAATAAAAAATCGATTGCGTTTTTAGAGAAATACCTTAATAACGCAGCCCCAACGGGATATGAATGGGAAGGACAAAAAATTTGGATGGACTACCTTAAACCATATGTAGACACTTTTATTACGGACACTTACGGAACGGCAGTTGGAATAATTAACCCTGATGCTAAATTTAAAGTTGTTATTGAAGGACATGCTGATGAAATTTCATGGTACGTAAACTACATAACTGATGAGGGATTAATTTATGTTATCCGAAACGGTGGAAGTGACCATCAGATAGCGCCTTCAAAAGTTGTTAATATTCATACTAAAAAAGGAATTGTAAAAGGACTGTTCGGTTGGCCTGCTATTCATACTAGAAAAGGAGCGTCTGAAAAAGCACCAAAACTAGACAATATTTTTATTGATGTTGGATGTAAAACAAAGGAAGAAGTTTTAGAACTTGGCGTTCATGTTGGATGTGTTATTACTTACCCAGATGAATTTCATATTTTGAATAAAGACAAGTTTGTTTGTAGAGCAATAGACAATAGAGCTGGTGGATTTATGATTGCTGAAGTTGCTCGTTTGTTACATGAGAATAAAAAGAAACTTCCTTTTGGCTTATACATTACCAATTCTGTACAAGAAGAAATTGGATTACGTGGTGCTGAAATGATTACTCATACTATCAAACCCAATGTTGCTATTGTTACTGATGTTTGTCACGACACTACAACACCTATGATTGAGAAGAAAACTGAAGGTGAAACTAAAATGGGTGATGGACCCGTTATTACATATGCTCCTGCTGTTCAACAAAAATTACGTGATTTAATTACTGATACCGCTGAAGAAAACAAAATTCCTTTCCAACGTATGGCTTCTTCAAGAGCTACCGGAACTGATACTGATGCTTTCGCATACAGTAATGGAGGAGTTGCTTCTGCACTAATTTCATTACCGTTACGTTATATGCACACTACTGTAGAAATGGTACATAGAGATGATGTTGAAAATGTAATTAAGTTAATTTATGAGACATTATTAAAAATAGAGGATGGAGAAGATTTCTCTTATTTTAAATAGAAACACTACAAAGTCATAACTTATAAGTTACTCTTAAAACAAAAAACCTCAGGATTGAATTCAATCCTGAGGTTTTTTGTTTTATTATGACTCCTTTATTTAACAGGAAACCCCTCACTAATCAGTTCTCTTTTTTCCTTTTCATTAAAAACTCCAATGATCGAATTAATTTTATTTTCATCCTTTTTAATATTATACACCCAAGTATACAAATCGCCCATATAACTTAACCCCTGGTGCCATTTTTTATTTGGATTTCGTTTTTTATCATACCTAAACTCTTTCCATTTAATAATTTTATCAATAGTGGTTAACGGAGGAGCCCAAGATCTAGTTTCATTATAACATTCTTCCCAGATTTTGTTTATTCTTTGAATTGTTTCATCGCTTAGATGTTCTTTTTTTAGTAATACGGAGTTGTTAAACTCTGTTTGAATGGTGGTTTTTTTTATTTTAGGCCTTGTTAAAAGCTTTTTAATTAACTTTTCGGCAGAATTTTCTGGAGTTCTACTCGTTTTATTTAAGTCAAACCCAATCTCTTTAATTTTAGCTACTAATTTAGGGTTCCCTCTTTTCTTCAAACCAACTAAATATGTCCCTAAATTTTGATCTTTAAATCTATATCTATGATTTGCCTTTACTTCATCACCAGACTTAATTGCTTCTGATAGTAAAGCCAACCATACCTGATCCGTGTCTGTTATTTCTGAATTCATATTTCCTTTTTTTATTGCACATAACCCCTTATGTATTACTAAGTTAGTTTTTTATACAGTAATTCAAGTAAAATTAAACTCTGAATTGTAAAAATAGAAAAAAAAAATTAATCAATACATAATTTATACAATAAGGTAATAAAACTCCGATAAAACCTATATGTTTTATTAAATACAGTTTGAAATTTCTAAAAGACTTATTTTATAATTTTCAAACTGTATGATATTATATTTTTGCTTGATATGTATACAAGTCGTAATATCTTCCTTTAGCAGCAATAAGCTCGTTATGATTTCCTCGTTCAGCAATACCTCCTGATTCAATCACCAAAATCTGATCTGCTTTTTTAATGGTGCTTAATCTGTGGGCTATAACTATTGTTGTTCTGTTACGAGTTAATTCTGCTAAACTCTTTTGTATTAACGCTTCGCTTTCAGTATCCAAACTAGAAGTAGCTTCATCTAAAATAATAATTTTCGGATCAGCTAAAATTGCTCTAGCAATTGCAATACGCTGACGCTGACCTCCTGAAAGCTTCACTCCTCTTTCTCCAATTAATGTATCTAACCCTTCATCAAAACGATCTGTAAACTCATTTACATAAGCCGCTGCTACTGCTTTTAATAATTGACTTTCTGTAGCATTTGGGCGTGGAAACATAATGTTTTCACGAATAGTTCCTTCAAACAAAAACTCATCTTGTAACACTACTCCTAAATTACTTCGGTAGTTACTCAAATTCACTTTACTTAAATCATTGTTATCAATGGTTATTTTACCTGATACGGGATTTAAAAAAGTAGCTGATAACCCCGCAATTGTCGATTTTCCAGAACCAGAACTCCCCACCAAAGCAGTTACCGAACCTTCTGGAGCATTAAAGCTAATATTATGTAATACCTCTTTTCCTTTTTCATAAGAAAAAGACACATCGTCGAACACTAAATCTCCTTTAATATTATCTAATTGAATAGTTCTGTTTTCATCATCTTCTTCTGCAGTCATATTCATTAATTCTTCAGTACGATCTAAACCAGCAAGCGCTTCAGTTAACTGACTACCAATATTACTCATCTGAATTATTGGAGCTATCATAAAACCAAGGATAAGCGTAAAGAACAAGAATTCTCCTACTGTCATGGTTCCTTCCATCATGTAATAACCTCCCATTCCCATAATACCCGTTGAAGCTATCCCTAACAAAAACGTAGATGAACTCGTCATTAAAGCAGTTGCCGTCAAACTCTTTTTTACATTCTGAAAAAGTTGATCAACTCCTTTTTCAAAAACTTTATTCTCTTGTTCCTCGGCATTAAAGGCTTTTATTACTCTAACACCTGCTAAGGTTTCAGTTAATCGTCCTTTTACATCTGCATTAATCTTTCCTCTTTTTCTAAAAATTGGCCTGATATACTTGAATGCTTTTAAAGCTATAAAACCGAATATTGAAATTGGCACAAACACAAATAGTGTCATCCACGGATTTAATTTTATTAAAATCACTAATGAGATAATTGCTGTAAATGTTCCTCCTACTAATTGTACTAATCCTGTACCTATTAAATTACGGACTCCTTCAACATCACTCATTATTCTAGAAACTAATGCTCCAGATTTTGTATTATCAAAAAAACTAATAGGTAATGACAATACTTTTTTCTGAACTTGAGCTCTCAATTCGCTAATTAAAAATTGTGCTTGAACACTTAAAATTCGAGTTAGTAAAAAAGATGTTACTGCCTGAACTAATATTGCCACTCCTACAATTAATAATAATTCATATAATTGATTAAAATCTTTTTCAGGAATAACATCATCTAATAACACTTTACTCTGCCATGGCAATACTAAACTTGCTAATCGACTCAATATTATCAATATCAAGCCAGTAAAAACTAGATTTCGTCTTGGCCAAATAATGGTTTTAAAGGCTTTAACCATCGTAACTTTAGGCTTTTTTTGAGTTGTACTTTTTTTATAATGCTGCATGTGTATTTTTACTTGTCAATTAATTTTTATTTTTATGAAAACTTCCGTCATTAACCGATTTTATAAAACTTACTAATCCTTTAAAAAAGACTTTCTGATCATCAAATTGTGACAAATGACTTCCGTTAGGACACAATAAGAAATTTCCATTTTTAACCTCTTCTGAAATCCATTTCATGTGCTCAGGATCCATTGTATCATGTGTAGCTCCAATTGTTAACGTAGGAACTGTTATTTTATGTAATTCACTTTTTACATCCCAATTCTTTAAGGTTGCATCTCCTTTAATTCCAAACTCACTTGGCCCTTGCATAGTTACGTACACATCTGGATTTAAATGTTTGAAACTTCTATTTACTGGTTCAGGCCATTCATCAACAGGCATCCTTATAACATGCTCCGTATAATAATTATTCACTACCAATTCCATATATCTAGGATTGGAATAATCTTCTTTATTTTCATAAACCAAGATTTCTTCTAAAACTTTAGGATCCATTTTTGGAGCTAAAACTTCATCAGAATATTTTTGATAATCAGGAATTGAAGCAACCATATTTGAAATAATTAAACCTTTCAAATTTTCTTGATATTTTAAAGCATATTGCATCCCCAAAATTCCTCCCCACGATTGTCCGTATAAATAAAAATTATCTTTATTTAATCCTAACGCTATTCGTACTTGCTCCACTTCTTCTACAAAACGATCTAAATCCCAAAGTGAAATATCTTTTGGTTGATCACTATAATAGGATCCTAATTGGTCGTAGTAATAATATTCAATATTTTCCTGCGGAAAGTACCCGTCAAAACATTCATATATTTCATGAGTCATTCCTGGGCCACCGTGCAATAAAAGCACTTTCATTGTTGGGTTATTTCCTACCCTCTTAGTCCATACATTGAATTCTCCTTTTGGGGTTTTAATAGGAATCATTTTAATCCCGCCTAAAAACTGATCCTCTTTATTAGAATTATCCAAATAGTCGATACATGTTTTTTCTAGATTAATTTCAGATACTTCTTTTTTACAACCAAAGCACAAAAAAACTAGCAGACTTAAAATCACAATATTACTTTTCATAACTCATAAATTTTATAACTACTAATTTAACTAAATAAGTCATACATTTCTGCATGACTTATTGATATCTTTATTAAGCTATAAATGCCTAAAGTTTATTCTCTATAACCTCTTCAACAACTTCAGGATTTAACAACGTAGACACATCTCCTAAATTATCTAATTCATTAGCTGCTATTTTACGTAAAATTCGTCGCATTATTTTACCACTTCGTGTTTTGGGTAACCCAGAAACAAACTGAATTTTATCACATTTAGCAATTGGTCCTATTTTATCAGAAATTAGCTGATTAATTTCAATTTTTAAAAATTCTGAAGGAGGAATATCATTATATAATATTACGTAAGCATATAATGCATTTCCTTTAATATCATGCGGAAAACCGACTATGGCACTTTCTACTACTTGAGTATGTTCATTAATAGCATTTTCAATTGGAGCAGTACCCAAGTTATGGCCAGAAACAATTACAACATCGTCTACCCTACCTGTAATTCTATAATCTCCATCTTCATCACGTAAAGCCCCATCACCAGGGAAATACATATTTTTGAATGTCGAAAAATACACTTGTTTGTATCGTTCATGATCTCCATAAATGGTCCTTGCAATACTTGGCCAAGGGAATTTTATAGCCAATCTTCCTTTTGCTACTTGTTCATTAATTTCGATACCTTCTGTCCCCATTAAAACCGGTTGAATTCCTGGTAATGGTAAAGTTGCAAAGGTTGGCTTATCATTAGTTATACCTGCTAATGACGACAACATTATTCCTCCTGTTTCTGTTTGCCACCATGTATCTACAATCGGACAATTTTTCTTCCCCACGTGTTCATCATACCAATGCCAAGCCTCTTCATTTATAGGTTCACCAACAGTTCCTAAAGTTTTTAAGCTAGACAAATCATACCGCTCTACTAAACTTAAGGGATGCTTTTCCAATGCTCTTATTGCAGTTGGCGCTGTATAAAATTGATTTACTTTATGCTTCTCACATACTTCCCAAAAGCGTCCGTAATCAGGATAACTTGGTACTCCCTCAAACATCACAGTCGTAGCTCCGTTTAATAGTGGTCCATAAACTATATAACTATGACCGGTAATCCAGCCTATATCTGCTGTACACCAATACACATCATTTTCTTGATATTGAAATACATTTAAAAAAGAATATCCTGTGTACACCATATATCCACCACAAGTATGTACCATTCCTTTAGGTTTTCCGGTGGAACCAGAAGTATATAATATAAACAACATATCTTCCGCATCCATTTCTACAGCCTCAAATACATCATTTACTTTATTTAACTCTTCATGCCACCAAACCTGATTTTTATTTAATGTAATATCCAAATTACATCTATTTAAAACTATTGTCTTTTCTATTGAATTACAGTTTTCTAAAGCCTCATCGGCAATACTTTTTAAAGGAGTAGTTTTACTTCCTCTAAATCCTCCATCAGCAGTTAATAATACTTTACATTCTGCATCATTAATTCTTGCTGCCAATGCAGTTGCTGAAAATCCAGCAAATACAACTGAATGAATCGCCCCAACTCTAGCACATGCTAAAGTAGCGACAGCTAATTCCGGAACCATTGGCATGTAAATACATACTCTATCTCCTTTACCTACATTGTTAGCTTTTAACACGTTGGCAAATTGACAAACTTTTGAATGCAACTCTTTGTAAGAAATATGTTGCGCTATTTCTTTTGGATCATTTGGTTCAAAAAGAATAGCTGTTTTATCACCTCTTTCTTCTAAATGTCTATCCAAACAATTTTCGGTAATATTCAACTTACCTCCTTCAAACCATTTTACCTCAGGTTTAGTAAAATCCCACTCAAGTGTTTTATTCCAAGGTGTTCTCCATACAAAACTATTAGCAACTTCATCCCAAAATTGTTCTGGTTGCTCGATACTTTTTTGATATGTATCTTCATACTCTTGAAGTGATTTTATTCTGAGGTGTTGCATGGATATTCTTATTGGTTATTATAAATATAATGATTTATTCAGAAACTAACGTAGCTACAAACGCTTCAAATTCTTTTGTGAACTGAGTATATTTATCTCCAGTTGCTGGACCATTGAATCCTGTATGTATTTTACGAACAGTTCCTTTTTTATCAATAAATATTGTAGTTGGATACGATAATATATGATTTAACATCGGTAATTTTTCAGCTGCTAATAACTTTCTTGCTGATCCATGCTGTGCAATTAAAATTGGGTATTCAATTCCTACTCTATCTTTTAACCTATTCAAATTACTTGTTGCTTTCTCTATCGTCTTTGCATTTTCAAAAGCTAAGGCAACAATTTCTAAATCATCACTTTTATTCTCTTTATAAAATTGACTTAAATATTTACTCTCATCTAAACAATTAGGGCACCAACTTCCCATAATTTGAATAATAACTGCTTTCCCCTTAAATCTATCATCAGTTAAACTAACTTGTTTGCCATTTAAATCAGGAAATGAAAATTCAATTTTATCATACCCTTCTTTTAAAAAAGTTAACGTATTAGGATCTGATAATTCATATTTTTCATTTTTAACAGCTACCCAAGGTTCTTTATAATGATTTCCAGAATAAAACATACCAGAAGTGATGCTGTCATTTTTAACCAATCCATCAAACAAAAAAGCATGAGCTCCATCAAAACAACTTAAACTCAAACGTTCCTCATCTAATACCCCTTCTAAAAAGCGATAATCGCCTGTTTCTGTTAAAAATGTACCTGTAATTTTATTATCTGGCCCATCTTTAAAAACACCTTTTGCTTTATAACTGTCTTCTGTATTTGGACTAAAAGTAACTTCCCAATTTCCTGCAATAGAGTTATGAGTAGTTGATGTTGTTGGGTACCTAAAGTGCACATCATAAATAGCTTCAAATGGAACTTTTTGATTTTTTGGTCCTTTAGAATAACTCCCTTTTAAATTTCCTTTATCATTAATTACAGCTTTGATTTGAGCATCAAAAACCGGCATTTTAATAAAAATTGAATCTCCTTCAATATTTATATCATCTACCACTATTTTTTCTTCTGCATTAAAAATTGTCATGGTATGAGTAGAATCTACTTTAAATACAAAAGGTAGTTCTTTCTGGTCCTTAATAGCTAAAGATGCTCTATAGCTTCCTGCCTTAAATTCTTTATCTACCATTACTACTTCTTGTTTGTCTTTTTTACAAGCAAGCACTGAGATTAAGCTAATAAATACAAATATTTTTTTCATTACAGTTTATTTTAAGGATTTAAAACTACAAAAAAAGGCATCAATAAATGATGCCTTTTTAGTATAATTATGATTACTGCGTTTAACCCAAATAAGCTAACACATTTTTTTCTATTCGAGACTCAATGTTATTTAAATCTGCTTTTACAAATTGCTCTCCAGTAATTTGCTCGAATAACTCAATATATCGCTCAGATATTTCAGTTATTTTTGCTTCTGACATTTCCGGAATTTGCTGTCCGTCTTTACCTTGAAATCCATTTTCAATTAACCATTGTCTTACAAATTCTTTAGACAATTGCTTTTGAGTTTCATTAGCATCTTGACGCGCTTGGTAGCCTTCTGCATAAAAATAACGAGAAGAATCTGGTGTATGGATTTCATCAATCAATACAATTTTTCCGTCAGCTGTTTTTCCAAATTCATATTTAGTATCTACTAAAATCAAATTTCTATTGGCAGCTATTTCAGTTCCTCTTTGAAATAAAGCTTGAGTATATTTTTCTAAAACCTCATAATCTTCTTTAGATACTATTCCATTAGCTAAAATTGCTTCTCTAGAAATATCCTCATCATGCTCACCATTTTCTGCTTTTGTAGAAGGAGTTATGATTGGCATTGGTAATTTATCATTCTCTTTTAACCCTTCAGGTAAAGCTACTCCACAAAGAGTGCGTTTCCCTAATTTGTATTCTCTAGCGGCATGACCAGCTAAATAACCACGGATTACCATTTCTACTTTAAAAGGCTCACATAAATATCCAACTGCAACGTTAGGATCTGGTGTAGCAAGAATCCAATTAGGAACAATGTCCTTGGTTTCATCCATCATTTTAGCAGCAATCTGATTTAAGATTTGCCCTTTATATGGAATTTGTTTTGGCATAATTACATCAAATGCAGATAATCTGTCAGATGCAATCATTACTAATTTTTCGTTGTCAATGTTGTAAACTTCTCTAACCTTCCCTTTATATATGTTTTGTTGCTTTGGGAAATTAAAATTTGTGTCGTTAATCGTAGTACTCATTGTAGTTGTTTGTAGTAGTAAATTGTTTATTCGTTTTCTATATCCTTGTAAGCTGCAATAACTTTTTTAACTAATCGATGTCTAATAACATCTTTATCATCTAAATAAATAAATCCAATACCAGTAACTCCTTTCAGTACTAATAGTGCTTCTTTTAATCCAGATACTGTTCTTCTTGGTAAATCAATTTGACCAGGATCTCCAGTTATGATAAAACGAGCACTTTTCCCCATACGGGTCAAAAACATTTTCATTTGCGCTCGAGTTGTATTTTGGGCTTCATCTAAAATTACAAAAGCATTATCTAGGGTTCTACCTCTCATAAATGCCAAAGGTGCAATTTGGATGATTCCTTTCTCTAAATGTGATTCTAATTTTTCAGCTGGAATCATATCACGTAATGCGTCATATAAAGGCTGCATATACGGATCTAATTTATCTCTCATATCACCAGGTAAAAAACCTAAGTTTTCTCCAGCTTCAACTGCTGGTCTGGTTAAAATTATACGTTTAACTTCCTTTGCCTTTAATGCTTTTACAGCTAAGGCAACTGCTGTATATGTTTTACCAGTTCCTGCTGGACCAACAGCAAATATCATATCATTTTTAGTTGATATTGTTACCAACTTTCGTTGATTTACTGATTGGGCTTTAATCATTTTACCACCAACTCCGTGAACTAATACACCGTCACTACTTTTAGCCGTTTGTATATCTTCTTGTCCATTTGAAGTAAGTACTCTTTCTATTATATTTTCATCAATTTTATTATACTTGGTAAAATGCATCACTAACATGCGCATGCGCTTATCAAATTCTTCTAAAATTTCTTCCCCACCAATGGCTTTAATTTTATTTCCTCTCGCTACAATTTTAAGCTTTGGGAAATATTTTTTTAAAGAATCAATATTGGTGTTTTGCTCTCCGCAGAATTCTCTCGGATTAATCTCGGTAAGTTCAAATATAAGTTCTTTCAAATGCTAAAGGTTTTTTTGTTAAGAATTAACTAAAATTTCATTAGATTTACTCCACAAAATTACGCAATTTTGCCAAGGCAAACCTAACATTCAACAATATATTAATGGCAATAATCACCTTAACAACAGATTTTGGACTAAAAGACCATTATGTAGCTGCGGTTAAAGGTGTTATTTATTCAGAAATACCTGATATAACCATTGTTGATGTCTCTCATAAAGTTACACCTTTTAATTATAATGAGGCTAGTTATATTATAAAAAACACGTATCAAAACTTTCCAAAAGGAACAATTCACATCATAGGTGTTGATTCTGAGATAAATAGAGAGTCTCAACATTTAGCAATGTTATTAGATGGTCACTATTTTATATGTGCCAACAACGGAATTTTATCCGTTTTAAATACAACTAAGCATCCTGAGAAAGTTATTGAAATTACTACACATCAAAATATACACGACAATTTTCCTGTAAAAACTGTTTTTGCTAAAGTAGCTTGTCATTTGGCTAGAGGTGGTAATTTAGATGTTATTGGCAGACCTTTTAATGATCTTAAAGAAGTTACTAATATCATGCCTGCAGTAAACCTCGATGAAACTATCATTGTTGGACACATACAATACATTGATAATTATGGTAATATTATTACTAACCTTTCAAAAGAATTAATTACTCGTATTGCAAAAGGACGAAAGTTTAAAGTAACTGTTAGAAATTTTGTTTTTGACACCATATATAATTCTTACGGAGAGTTTGTAAATTATGATACTCCTAAAGAAAAGAGAATGAATGATGGAAAAAGAATTGCGTTATTCAATTCCAATACATATTTAGAAATTGCATTATACAAAAGTAGCTTAGAAACTTCTGGAGGAGCTTCAACCCTTTTAGGAATTAACTATAGAGACAGTGTTTCTGTTACATTTTCAGAAAAAGAATAAATATTTATGTTAGTACGCATCGTAAAATTAAGTTTACAAGAAGATAAAATTAAGGAATTTCTTTCCAATTTTGATGATCAAAAACTTTCTATTAGAAACTTTCCTGGTTGTCAGTTTTTAGAACTGTATAATGACAAACATGCTAAAAATGTGTTTTTCACTTATAGTTATTGGGATAATGAAGATGCTTTAAATAACTACAGACATTCTGAATTATTTCAAGGAATATGGGCAGTAACCAAGCCTATGTTTAATGCAAAACCTGAGGCTTGGAGTGTTGATAAATTAGAAAGTTTGGTTTAAAATTTAATTTATTTAACCAACTTATTTATAATAGCTTTCACTGGTAAAATAGCTTTGGTATATTCAATACTTGGTCCAGCAACCCAAACAGTTTTGTACGTAGCTTTATTTGCTGCATTAGCAACTGCTTTCATACCTATAGTAAAACGGATCATTTTTACCCATTTTTTTAGACTCTTGTTTTTATTCAGAATAGATTCTAACCATGAGTTTTTAGTTCCTATTTTTTCTACATAAGGAGTTTTAATGACGGTACATGGAGTTCCTGAAATACGTTCAGTCATTATAATATCTTCTTCACCATAGTCTACACAAGCTTGTTTATATTCCTGAGAAACAGATGCTTCTTCACTTGCTATAAACGGACTTCCTACCGAAACTCCTATTGCTCCATAAGAAATCATTTCATCAATATCAGCTTTACATCCAACTCCACCTGCAGAAATTACAGGTAAAGAACAATTTTTATTAATTTCCTTAATCAATTGTTCAGGTGATAAATCACCTCTGTGACCACCGGCTTGATTATTAACAGCTATAATTGCATCGCCACCTAAGCTTTCTACCTTTTTTGACATTGCTAAGTCCACCACATCACAAAATACTTTAATCCCCACTTTATGGGCAGCTTTAATAGTACTCTGTGGACTTCCGAGTGAAGTGATAATAAAATCAGCTCCCTCTTCACAAATTACTTCTAATTGTCCTTTAAACTTTGGATTTGATTTATTTACAATTAAGTTAAATCCAAATGCTCCATTAGTCGTTTTAGCAGCTTTTAATTCTTTACAAGCTGTTCTTAAATCATCAAGAGTTCTATAATTTAAAGCAGGAATACATGTAGCAATACCTTGCTTCATCCCTTCAATAGACATTGGCACATTAGATACCAAAAACATTGGCGCCATAATAATTGGATGTTCTATTTTCAATAATTCCTGTAAAGTTGACTTTGTCATAATTAAATTTTAAAAGGATAAAGATACAAATAAAATACTATGCTAGCATAGTATTTTATTTGTGCGCTAATTTTAACTCTTGCAATGTTTTGTTACTAGTAATAAATTCAGAAATAATACTCTTCCTTAGAGTTTCAATATCCTGATCATAATACTTAGCCCAACGTTCTTCTTTTAATAAAACTCTAATGTGTTTTTGACGCTTTTGAGCTTCTTGTGCTGTATATAGGAAATTTGAATCTGAGAATTCTATTTCTTTATGTTTGAAATTTACTTTCTTAAGTTCATAATTGACTTGTAGGTAGAATAGTTTTTCAAAATCATTAATTGCATGAAAATCTGACCATTTTGCAAATCCTAAATGATTTACTTGACTCATATAATTATCATTAGCTACTAATTTCCATCTGCAATTTGCTACTCTCCCCCAATGATCAGAATACCTATACACGCCTTCTGAAGTATAATGGTACATAGAGTCAGACTTACTTTTATAATGAGCAGTATTATCTTTAAAAATAGTTGATGACACTTCCTGAAATTCACAGTAAGTATGTTTAAAGAAATTGTGTTTTGTGTATGCTTTCATTTTAATTCAATCCTTCTTTAGTTCTTTGAATTTTAATAAATTCAATTCCACAACTTAATTTTTTAGCAATTTTATCTTTAGGAGTCATCATTCTCCAAAATGGAGTGATTTCCTCAATGGTTTTTCCTTGATTTAATTCTTCCAAAGCAGCTTCTGAAACTGTACGTAAAAAAATACTAGAAGTAACCGGGCAAGTTTTATCTACCTGATATTCAACAGCTAAATCATTGCGCATTGTAGGTATATCCAACTCATTACCAAGTTGAATGCATTTTACATATTCATCTACTATTTTTGGAGTTGCGATAAACATTTTACATCCTTCAGGCATATCGGCAAATCGTTTTTCAATTACCTTAACTATATAGTCTTTATCAGTATCTCTTTTCTCTATCCAGGTTTTCTTTGCCATATTACTTTTTAAAAGCTCCTTCATAAGTTTCAATCCAATCTTGAACTGTAACTTTAGAAACCAATTGCCCTAATAAATCGAATGGAATATGCGCTTCTTTTTTAAAACGAATACAACTTTTTCCAATATTAAGTTTTACTTTAATTCCAGTTTTAGCGTATTCCTGTGTAAACCATTTTAAGAGTTTATCATCAGAATATATTCCCATATGATAAAAGCCTATATGTGCTTTTTGAGAGGCTAAATTTATAAATGGGAGAGGTAATTTAGGATCACAATGATACCCAGCCGGATATAAGCTATGCGGAACCACATAACCTAACATTCCATAGTTCATTGCTTCTTCAAACCCCTCAGGTAGATTATCTAATATCACTTGACGCAATTTGGCAATAATTGGCTTTCTATCTTCTGTCAATTCTGCTAAATACTGTTCGGTTGTTGTAGCTTTAGATTGCATTTTGGTTTATTTTAATTCATTTAGTAAAGTACTGATGTCTATTTTGTAAACTCTACTCAATCCGTTATTATAACTGTTAACTTCATTTAAAAACTCCGAGCTATTTAACTTCTTATCAGCCTTCAATATCGACCTTTTACTAGTAAAATACAAGGTCTTAGTTGACCAATTAACAAATGGGCAATAATCCATATATTTTGAATTAATTGTATCTCCCATATTTTTTGCTAGAGACCATTTGCCATCATCATTATAACTAATATATAAATCGCCACTTCCTAAACCATCTGTTCTTTTATAGCCACCGAAAAGTATAAAACTTTCGTCTGGAGCTACGTATGCATTGTATTCATAACTTTCTGTGTTAATAGCTGAGGACATAGAAATAGCAACCTGATACTTTCCGTTTTTCCACTCTGACAGAAAGATATCATCCTTTCCTTTTGCAGAAGGACGATCACTTGTAAAATACATATTCTTTGAGTTTGCCATAGATAGGTAAAACTCATTATGTTCTGAATTTATAGGAGCTCCTATATTTCTAGGTTCAGACCATTTATCAGTAATTGATTTGCGTTCAACAACCCATATATCAAAGTCTTTAGTTTTAGTTTCAGAAACCAATAATGGACGATTGGAAGCAAAGTATAATTGTAATCCATCCGGAGATAAAAAAGGTTCTAGGTCTTTAAACTGTCCCGAAAAAGTAACTAAAGTAGCTTTTTGCCATTCGTCTTTTATTTTTATCATTTTAAAAATACCTGACAATTCTTCATTAGGGCTTTGTACCGTAAAATAAGCTTCAGTTTGATTATGACTGATTGTAAAATCGCGTACTTTATTAAAATTATTAAGTATTGGTAACGCCGCTTCTTGAGCATTTAATAGTTGAATAACTAAAAGGCATAAAATTGAAAAGATAATTCTCATTATTAATTTTTCTTAAAAAACGTTATCACTTATTTATTCCTAAACACCAAACTGATTTAAATGATGATCTAAATGTTTGTAAAACATATTATTCCACTCATTAGCCTTTAAATTACCAAATGAGTGGGATTCTTTCCCCTCAAAATGAGCCTCACCTAATTTCACTGTTTTATTAATATATGTAATCAATCTTTTCTTCTCTTTTTTAAAATCTTGATTTCCTTTAATTAAAAACTGAGGGGCAGTATTTCCGTTTTTTGGATATCTTTTTTCTCCAACTACTGCTGGTTTTACTAATGGCCTTAACATAAATCGTACAAATCCATTTGGACGTTTGTGCTTATCATCAAATACCATCTCATAAGTTACATTACAATGCGCGAGCATTTGATCAACATTCATTTTACCCCATTCGCCTTTAGTATCAGGAGTTAGCTTTTCAATACGGTTAATAACTTCCTGAGCGTTGGGTTTTTCAAATATGTTTTTCATCCTGTGAGGTATAATTTTATTAGTTCGTCTAAAATAAGAATTATTAAAGTCAAAATTGTGTAGCTTTGAAAAAAAGGATCACATGGAAGAAAAATTAATGTCAAAGAAAAAGCCTGCATTTCCCATTTCAGAACTACTAAACGACTACCTTATTGACTATAAAAGAGTTAGTGAGATACCTATATTCTATGATGATTTATTGCGTTTTTCTGGATCTGTTGTAGTCTATGATAAAAATGATGAAGACACTTTATGGGTACGTGTATATTATACCGATTCAGAAAGAGCAGAAATTGACTTAAGCTTAAAAAAAGTTTACACAATTTTATATTCTGATGGTAATGAAAATAACGTAAAATACCTTAATATTGATGCTGTAGACTATTGTACTTTTGGAAACTCTAAACCTTTTAGAGTGAAGGTTAGAAATGTTTTAAATGATAACTTTACCTATTTCTATGTTAAAAAAAATGATGCCTCTCGTGTTTACGGACTAGAATTAGAGCACATGCTTTCTCCTTACAATCTTAACTTTTTAATATATCAAGATACTTTAATAGAAGAACATATTGCAGGTATTCCTGGTGATGTTTTCATAAAAGATTTTCTTCCAAAATGTACAGGTCCAGAAAAAGCACAAATAGCCAAAGAATTCGTTAAGTTTAATGAACGTGCTATGGTACGTTACTTAGGTGATATGCGTTCCTATAATTACGTAATTATACCAATACATGACTTTGATCAAATTGTTTATAATATACGTGCCATCGATTTTGACCAACAATGCTACGAAGGTAAATTAAAGGTATATCGTCCGCAATTTTTTAAAGAAAATTATGAGATGGTAAAATTGGTTCAAGAAAAACTGCCGGAATCATCAATAGATCAATATAAAGTTGAAGAACGTTCTATGATAGTAAAACGTTTTTTGAGTTTTGAAGTTAGAGTTAAAGAACTTATTCACTGTATGACAAATGACACCATTTCTACCGAAAAAAACATTAAATTACTAGTAGAACAAACTTTTGATCTTACTTCAGATGTAAATTTTAAACATAGTAAAAACATGGGCGAATTACTAAAACACACACTAGACTATGTAAGAAGAAACTACGAAAAACCCTTAACTCATTTTAATCACCCAATAAAATAAAAAATAGACCAAGAATTAACTTGGCCTATTTACTAAAATGTCTCAATGTATATTATTAACCCCTTAATCATAAACAAATTATGAGACACTTATTCTTAAAGTTCTTGACTAACACAACTTTAAACTTAGTTACTTCTTTATGATAATAAACTCTGAACGTCTGTTTGCTTGATGCTCTTCTTTTGAACACTTCACTCCATTTGAACATTGGTTTAATAATTCAGACTCTCCTTTTCCTTCTCCTGAAATACGATCAGGTCCTATTCCTTTTGAAATTACATATTGAGCTGTTGATTTTGCTCTTCGATCAGATAAAGCCATGTTATATGAGTCCTTTCCTCTACTATCTGTATGAGATGCGGCCTTAATAATCATTTTTGGGTACTTATTCATTACCGCTACTAACTTATCTAATTCAGTTGCTCCTTGAGCAGTAATGTTATGCTTATCTAACTCAAAGTATATAGGATTTAACACTACTCTATCTTCAACGATTATTGGAGATAATGCTAATGTTTCTAATACATCCGGCTCATCAGTTTTTGCTATTACTACACTATTGATTGAGTACATTTCTCTATTCGCCTCAACTTTAAAGGATTGATTACATTCGTATTTGAAACGTACATATCCATTTTCATCCGTAGTCTTATCAGCTACTTTATTATTACTCTCATCATAAATAGCAACTGCTGTCATTGCTAAAACATTACCCGTTTTTGCATCGACTACTTGTACTGCTAATGCAACATCACAAACTGGTACGATTTGATCAAAAGCATAAATATCATCACTTCCTGAACCTCCAGCTCTATTAGATGCAAAAAATCCTTTTTGTGAATCCTCATCTATTGTAAAACTAAAATCATCATTTCCAGAGTTTAATGGAGCTCCTACATTACGTACTGATCCAAAATCATTCCCTTCCATTTGAGATGCAAATACATCCATCATTCCTAAACCAGGATGACCATTTGAAGAAAAATACATGATGTTTTTACTACTGATATATGGAAACATTTCCGTTCCTTCAGTGTTAATATCGGTTCCTAAGTTTACAGGTTCTCCATATGTTCCATCTTCATTGATACTTACATACCAAAGATCGGCTCCTCCTAAAGTTCCTTCCATATCAGAATTGAAATACAAACGTTTTCCATCTGTACTAACTGCAGGACCACTCGCATTTGAGTTTTCATTATTAAATGGCAATGTCATAACATTTGTCCATTCACCACCAGTTAAGCTTGCTGAGTATATTTTAATAGTACTTTTTCCTGAGTCATCCTTCTTGAATTTTTTTCCAAAAACTCCAGCATCACGATCAAGACTTTCTCCTGAGAAATACATCGTTTTTCCGTCAGGACTAAAACTTACAGTCCCTTCATTAAACTTTGTATTTACTTTTCCTGAAAGTTCAGACTCATTTGTTAATGATCCAGAAGCAGCATCATAATCTGATACATAAATATCTAAATATGGCTCTTCATTCCATCCGTATTTTTTTGACTTTCCACTACGTGCTGAAGCATAATATACTTGACCTTCATGCATGATTGGTCCAAATTCTGAAAACTTTGTGTTAAACCCTTCTACTGGTTTAACAGTAAACTTTGGAGTATCTCCTAATAATTCACCTACAGTATTTGGATTGTTTTTATGAGCAACTGCTCTAACATCGCTTGGCGCCATGTTCGCAAACTTATCCATCCATAAATTAGCCTTATCATAATTTCCATTTGCCTTTAACATTTGAGCATATTTGAAAAAGTGCTCTTTGTTTTCACTTGTAGAAACTACTTTTCCATACCACTCTTCTGCAGCAGCTGTATTAAAAACGTTATAATACGTATCGGCCAAACGGCTTTGTACATATTCGCTTTCTCCTTCTTTTTCAATAACTTTTAAGTAATCTGATATAGCATCAACATACTCTAAATTATCAAAGTGTTTATCTGCTTTTACTGTTGACTTACTCTGAGCGTTTACATTAAACATTCCCAATAAGAACAACCCTGTATATATGTGTTTTTTCATTGTTTCGTTTGTTTATATTAGAAAAATCTTGGTGAACGTGATACTTTCTTTGGAAAGTTTAAGTCAAATTGCAAAAACACTTCATGTGATGAAGACGCTACATTTTGAAGATCACTAATAATATGGTCATAAGCATATCCTAAACGAATACTATCATTAAAAGCAAATCCTACTAATCCACTAAATGAATCCGTATTTCTGTATGATGCTCCTACTTCAAATTTATCATAGAACAAGAAGTTTGCATTTACATCAAATGAAACAGGTGCATCAAATGAAGACTTTACTAAAAATGATGGCTTTAACTTTGTATTCTCAGTTAACTGAAATACATAACCTGCACTAAGAAAATAATGCTGAACCTCACTACCATAATTTTTACCATCCTCATCTAAATGAACACTGTTTAAAATGTTTGGCATTGATAATCCTACAAAATACTTATCGGTATAATAAAATGCTCCTAATCCAGCATTTGGATTAGTTTTACTTACATTTTTTGCAAATAATGGATCTCCAGCAAATGCTGTTGTAACTCCACTGTTTAAAGCTATGTCATGTAAAGTAACCCCAGCTTTAACACCTAATGCTAATTTAGATACTTCTCCTACATTAATAGTATAAGAAAAATCTGCATAAATATTATTCTCTTTAACAGGTCCATGTTGATCTGATATAAAAGACAACCCTAATCCTACCTTTTCTCCTACTGGACCATGTCCAGATAAAGTTAGTGTTTTTGGTGCTCCATCAAATCCTGTCCATTGATTACGGTAAAGTGAAACAATTGACAAGGCATCTTTTGATCCAGCATATGCAGGATTAATTACTGCCTGGTTATACATGTACTGTGTATACTGTGGATCTTGTTGGGCAACAGTTGTGCTACTATATCCAAGTAGTACAACTGTTGCTATAATTATTTTTTTCATTTGTAAATTTTAAATCTTGAATTATTTTAGTTTTCTCTATTGATGTATACCCAACCAGTTATTGGCGATCTTTGAGCAACTTCAATTACATAATAATATGTTCCTGTAGACAACTCTTTTCCAGAATCAGATACTCCATACCATTCATCTCTATAATTTTCTTTTTGATAAACTTCCGTTCCATATCTATTATAGATCTGAATATTTAATGCTTCCAACCAAGCAACATCAAAACTATCATTAATACCATCATTATTAGGACTAAATCCTGATGGAATATCACATACATTATATATTTTAACAGTATTAGCTATAGCAACACATCCTTGATTACTTAATAAAATATTAGTATAATCACCATTTTCTAGACCATCTAATACATAACCACCATTATTATCAGAAGAGAAACTAATAGAACTAAATAATGTACTCCCGTTTAAATCATAAATTAAATCATAAACAGTATTTGGCAAAAGGCTAGAAAAAATAAAACTCCCATCTCCTGAATCACAAGCAGTATTATTTGTTGAACTTAAAGTGTAAGTTGTTGTACTAGTAGTAACGTTTACAGTTGAAAAAGGAGCGTTACAACCAGAGTTGTTTTGAACAGTATACGTATATATTCCCAATACATCAGTAGTTGCATCATATGCCCCTAAGTGTGATGCTCCAAATGAATTCCCTAAAGGATCTTCCCATGTACCAATTTCACTAGGGTTCCCTCCTAATTGATCGAATAGGTTAAATAATTGAGGAACCTCATTACATATTTGAAGAGTTCCTGAAGTCCCAGCACTTGGTAATTCTAAACCTGTTATACAAATTGTCTGACGGTTATTAAATCCTCCTGTAGAACCAGTAAAACCAAAATTAATAAGGTTCTGCCCAGAAAAAACTGTATTTACTACATCTGCTGAATAAGACGTATTATATATTCCATCGATTTCAAAAAAGAATGTTTGCGAAGTTGAATTCCACTCAATCAATACATCATGATAAAGCCCATCTTCAATATTTGGCAGTGCAGTAGTACTAGGTGTACTTATTGGATTAGTAACATCTCCATTTATACTAATAGCAATATGATCAGGAGAAACATCTCCCTGTGAAACTCCATTATCAAAAGTGTCTATTTCAAATGCTATGGAAGGTGTAATCGCTAAAGATGCATCATACGCACCCCAAAAATTATCATAACCACCGAAACCTAAATTCACTCCATCAAGTCCTGAAGCAGCAGTACCACTTGGATCATTATGAAATACAATTGCAAAACCATCAGCTCCGCCATCATTATTCCCTGCATAAATTTCAGCTCTAAAAGCGAAATCATTACTCAAGTCAATTTTGTTTTGCAACCAAATAGCTCCTAATTGACTATTTACAGCATCAGTAATATCAAAGCAATATTGCCCTGTATTTCCAGCTGGGGGTGTTGTGGTTACTTGTGAGTCACCAACTTCATTAAAAAGGAAACAACTACAATCTGGGTCTAGCATGTCAGTAAGTCCATCACCGTCATCATCAATTTGATTAAAACAATCGTACTCTTGAGCAAGTAAAGAGAAGGGAAGAAGTAACAACAATAGAAGTAGTATTGATTTCATAGGGCATGAATTTTAAAATTTATGCAAAAATCAATTTTTACTTCTCAATTATAATAAATATGGGATATAACAGTGCTTTTCAGGTATGAATAAATTTAAAAGAATTAACAATTTTCATACTATAAGAGAGCTTCCTTCATATAGTTAACTCTCTTTTTCACATGTCAAACACTTGAATGATTTATACTAATTATATACTATAGATTATTTACTTAATCCTTACTTATATAACTTGATGAAGGAATTAATTGGGCATCAAGGTTAGGTTTTTTCATTTCCTTATCCAAAGGATACATTGGTCTATTAATTCTTTTATACCCAAGACGGTTAAGGTCCTGATCCACACCACCAGGTGTTAATGCCATTATCCAATCGGCTCTCATATTATATAACTCAGGCACTAAATAACCAATTTTAACTACTAAAATATCTGCCTCTCTAGGGCTCAACCCTAACCTAGTAAAATCAATTTCTTTATGGTATGGTTTTCGTTTTTTAGTTACAATAACGTGAACACTTCCTACTTTAACTACAACTTCAATTTCTGCATGTTTATCTCCATATTCTATTGCTTTTATTATTCCCGCCAATTTTATAGGTGGAGAAAATCGATTATCAATATCTGCTCCTGCGGTAGCTTCAATTGATCCTCCAACACCTATCTCAATTGCTTTATTCACAAAGTCTGGTCCTGGTATTGATGCATATATAAGAGATGGACCATTTGTTGATTTAAATTCTGGTCGTGCAAGTATTTCTGTTAAAGTCCAAGTAACATCACCTGCTCCTCCTGCAGTGGGATTATCCCCCATATCACTGATAATAAAAGGGTGTTTATTACTTGATATCGCTTTTTCAATACTTTCTGTAAAAGTAGTTGTTGGAGCTACAAACTCAAATTCTGATCTAACATCCCAAAAACTATTTGCTAAACTTTCAGCTGTGTTTTTCACTTTATCTTCATCATCACCTGTAACCATTACTACAGCATGATTTCTTGGTTCATCAGCCCATGCATATCCAATCCAGATTCCTGCATCAATAATACCTTTTTGCTTTGTCGCAGGTGCTACTTTTGCATATAAACTCTTTCCTGGTTCTATCCTAGTACTTGTCATTTCTCCAGGCAATAAAATAGGAACTGGAATCCATGCTTTATATTTAGGTTTCCCTTTTCCACTTTCTAACCTATCTAATAAATTATCAACTGCTCTTTTTTTCGACTCTAAAGCATCCTCATGGGGCGCCAACCTATAACAAGTAATTAAATCTGTATGTTGAGCTAATCGTTTGGAAACATTACCATGTAAATCCATTGAAGTTGAAATAACAGTTTCATTACCTATTACCTCTCGGATTCTGATAATAAAATCACCCTCTGGGTCATCAAGACCAACGACACTCATAGCTCCGTGAATGTCAAAGAACAATCCATCATATGGCATGTTTTTTTTAAGCATTTCAAGAGTTTTAGTTACTAGAGATTCATATGCTTCTCGAGTAACTGTACCTCCTGGAAGTGCATGCCCTTTTATTGTCGGTATCCATTTTGCTCTTTTTTTATTCAGTGAGTCATTGGATAGAAAAGGATAATAAGAAAAAACATCAACCCCTACCTTTGCATGAAACGCATCTTCGTGAGTTAAAGCTGGAGAGAAAGTACTTGACTCTATTGCTAATCCAGCAATAGCAATTCTTGGAAGTTCTTTTTTTATAACCTCAACATCATTTTTTTCCTTACATCCGCATGTAATAATTAATATTATTAAGGTAACTAGTATATTTTTCATTTCTGATTTTATTAATATGTGACAATTAATTTAATTTAGCTCTTCTTTAATTAAAGTGATTCTCAAGTTTTGAAACAACTTTTTGAATTTTTATTACAGAAGATTGAAGGTAATCACTTTCTGGAATAGCACTAGTTCCATTTAATTTAAGTGATGGCTTTTTCGCCTGACTTCTACAAAGTTCATTACCCGTTAAATGAAATTCTGAACATCCCGTGGCAAATAAGTCTTGAATATTAGTTTCATCAATTCCTCCACCGGGAAGTATTCCAATTTTACCCTCTGCTATTTCATTTAACTTAGATATCATATCAACTGCTTTCGTTGCATTATCTAATCCACCAGAAGTTAAAACACGATTTGCTTTTAACAACATTAATTCTTCTAATGATTGTAATAAATTAGGTGTAATATCAAAAGCTCTATGAAAAGTAAAAGGCAATGGTTTACTTAATTCAATTAATTCCTTTGTCCTTTCAATGTCAATTGTGTTATCTGTATTTAACACCCCTGACACAATACCGTCTACCCCTAGTTGCTTACATACAATAATATCTTCTTTCATTATATCGAATTCAAGATCTGAATACATAAAATCGCCACCTCTAGGTCGTATCAATACAAATAATTCTATAGAGAGGATTGCTCTAGCCTTTTTTATGCTTCCAAAACTTGGTGTAGTTCCTGACTCCCATAGATTGTCACACAATTCTACTCGTTTAGCTCCTGCCTCTTGTCCATTAAATGCAGATTGAGCAGAATTAGAACATATTTCTAGCTTGTAATTCATTTTGTATATATTAATAGTTTAAGGTAAACTTAAAATTTATACAAAAATAATTTTTACACTCTTACATCCTTAAATATGGGACATAACAGCTTTTTATAGGTATATATTACCTGTAACCATATTAATACTCATTATCGTAAACAAAAAAAGAGGTAACCTAGGTTACCTCTTTTTATAATTATAAAAGTAGTTAAAATTACTTAACTTCTTCGAAGTCTACATCCTGAACATCTTCTGTTTCATTTGTAGCTTCAGCTTGAGGTTCTGCTCCTGCAGCTCCACCTTCAGCTTGTGCTTTATACATCTCTTCAGATGCAACTTTCCATGCTTCGTTAATTTTATCTAACACTGGAGAAATTGTTGCAATATCTTTAGTTTCGTAAGCAGCTTTTAATTCCGTTAATGCAGCTTCAATTGGCGCTTTTTTATCATCAGATAATTTATCACCAAATTCTTTCAATTGATTTTCTGTTTGGAAAATCATTGCATCTGCTTCGTTTAACTTTTCTACTTCTTCTTTCTTAGCTTTATCCGCTTCAGCATTTTCTTCAGCTTCTTGCTTCATTTTAGCAATTTCCTCTTCTGTTAAACCTGAAGATGCTTCAATACGAATATCTTGAGATTTGTTAGTAGCTTTATCCGTTGCAGAAACTTTAATAATTCCGTTTGCATCAATATCAAAAGTCACTTCAATTTGAGGAACTCCTCTTTGTGCTGGTGGTAATCCGTCTAAATGGAAACGACCGATAGTTTTGTTATCAGTAGCCATTGGACGCTCACCTTGAATTACATGAATTTCTACTGATGGCTGGTTGTCAGCTGCCGTAGAGAATACTTGTGATTTCTTAGTAGGAATAGTTGTGTTAGACTCTATTAAAGCAGTCATAACACCACCCATTGTTTCAATTCCTAATGCTAATGGAGTAACATCTAATAATAATACATCCTTAACATCTCCTGTTAATACACCACCTTGAATGGCAGCACCTACAGCAACAACCTCATCTGGATTAACTCCTTTTGATGGCTTCTTACCGAAAAACTTTTCTACTTCTTCTTGTATTCTAGGGATACGTGTTGATCCACCTACTAAAATAACTTCATCAATTTCTGACTTAGAAATCCCAGCATCTTTTAATGCTTTTTCACATGGTAACATTGAACGCTTTACTAAATCATCACATAATTGCTCAAATTTAGCTCTAGTTAATGTTTTAACCAAGTGCTTAGGTCCTGAAGCATCAGCAGTAATATATGGTAAGTTGATTTCTGTTTGTGTAGAAGCAGATAATTCAATCTTCGCTTTTTCAGCAGCTTCTTTTAAACGTTGTAAAGCCATTGGATCTTTAGTTAAATCCATGTTTCCATTATCAGCTTTAAACTCATTAGACATCCAATCAATCAATGCTTGATCAAAATCATCTCCACCTAAGTGAGTATCACCGTTTGTAGCTAATACTTCAAAAACACCATCTCCTAATTCTAAGATAGAAACATCAAATGTTCCTCCTCCTAAATCATAAACAACTATTTTCTTGTCTTCATCAGCTTTGTCTAAACCATAAGCTAATGCTGCTGCAGTAGGCTCATTGATTATTCTTTCAACTTTTAAACCAGCAATTTCACCTGCTTCTTTAGTAGCTTGACGTTGTGCATCATTAAAGTATGCAGGAACTGTAACTACAGCTCTTGTTACTTCATGTCCTAAATAGTCTTCAGCTGTTTTCTTCATTTTTTGAAGAATCATTGCTGATAATTCCTGTGGAGAATATAAACGTCCGTCTATATCAACACGAGGAGTGTCATTATCTCCTTTTACAACACTGTAAGGTGTTCTGCTTACTTCTGTTGAACATTCAGAGAATTTATTTCCCATAAAACGTTTGATAGAAGCTACAGTTTTTGTTGGGTTTGTTACCGCTTGTCTTTTCGCAGGATCTCCAACTTTAATCTCTCCACCTTCTACAAAAGCAATTACAGACGGAGTTGTTCTTTTCCCTTCTGCATTAGGTATTACTACTGGCTCATTACCTTCCATTACAGAAACACAAGAGTTTGTTGTACCTAAATCGATTCCAATTATTTTACTCATCTTTATTATATTAAATTATGTATTCGTTTAACTTTTACAATTAGCTAATAGTCAATTTGTATGCCAAGTAGAAAAATATGACATGGTGTCAGTAGTAATGTCTATTAAATTTAAAGGAGCACTAAAAAATAGTGTTCCTTTGAAATATTTTATAAAAATAAATTATTTGTTCTTTATAATTGACACCTAATTTTATTAATCTATTATCACTTTTCTAATTCCTTTACTCTCTCCATCAGAAACATTAACAAGGTATATTCCAGCTGCTACATTTTCTAAATTAATTTCTTTTGAAAAATTTAACGTATTATTAAACACCTCAGAAAATATTTTCATCCCTCTTATGTCAAATATGTCTACGTTAATATTTTTACCTGAATTTGATTTTAAATCAATATTAAAGTTTCCGTTATTGGGATTTGGTGAAATAGTAAACTTTTCAAAGTTTAAATCGTTAATTCCTAAAGCAGGATCATTAAAAACCAATATTTTTCCAAGATTCATTGAATATGGGTTTACAGTGGTACTTGAACTTAATTCAAAAGCAATCATGACAAGTTTTTTTCCACTATGCGATGTAAGATTTAAAGTTTCAGTATTCCACCCAACTGATGTACTACTCCCAAAACTATAAGGGATCAAATTTGTTGGGTTATCATCAAATGCCAATAACACATCCATATTTGTTGGTGCTATCTGACCGGTTTTATAAGTTAACTCTAATACTGTTTCTGTTCCTACAGTTAAGTTTGTTTTGTATAATTTAATAGTTGAAGGTGATCCTCCTGTAATCATTCCCTCAAGTTTTACTGAGTTTCCACCATTATAAGCATCATTAAAATCAAAAGAAGCTCCTATGGATTGATTCCCTTCAATAGCAAATTGCCAGGTAGGCAATATATCCTGATCAGACATATTATGCCAGTCACTAGAACTTGTTTGAATACCAGCTACAAATTTCTTTCTACCATGTCCTGAATTAAAACATGTTTCAAATGGCAGTGAGCTAATCGCTGAACTTGCAGGAACCCAATTGGACACTCCTTTAAATCCTGAAGCATCAACTATTGAAGGGTTGTGGTCTGCCCCTCCAAACATATGTCTTTCAGCTTCATAGAAATTTAACCTATCATTAGGATCATTATTAAAATTACTATACTGTGCATTATTATATATGACATTAGGAGCAAATAATCCTAATGAAGTATATGCTACAGATGTAGCTGAATTATGAATATCACTCATCCAATTATTCCCACCTGTTTCAAAGACTGGTTGATTTCTTCCTGGCCATAAATCTACTCCAGAAAAAACATCATAAGGACTTCTTCCTATTGCATTAGCACTATTGTTAGATGCTTCTGGCCATTGATATGTATTCCAAAAAAAATTAGTAAACATAGCACTACTTACTTTTTGCTCATAACCATCACCAGGTAGCGTATTTTCATCATTTTGTAAAAACATGTAATTACTAGGGCTTAAATAATTTTGCCAGCTCACAGAACCACTTAACAACATTGCGTCATACCAAATTACTTCTTTACCTAAAGGCTCAATAGCAGCAGTTAAATCTCTAACAAACTCATACATTAATTGTCCGTTAGTCCCGTTAGTATCTGTTTCTTCGTTTATAAACCAACCATCAAAATTGTAATACTCTATTATTTCTTTAAGCTTTGTAACTGCTATAAAGTTATTTGAAGCATCTTTTTCAAGAAAGTTCGTCATTGTTGCTGTAGAACCTCCCCAAGCATTTGGTGCAAAAAAGACATTCCCAAATACTTTTACTCCATTTTTATGAGCAGCATTTACCCATGGAGCTGAAGGGATTTGGACTGTATCATCGGCAGTACCACCAAACCATACTAATTTATCAATATAGGCCCAGTGTGTAAAATTATAATAATTAAAAACAGGTTGTTCTCCATTATAATTTCCAAAATTATTCATTCCATCTGGTAACCAAGCGATTTCTAAATCATTCGTAAGTGCTGAATTTAATTGAGTACTAGCATCTGTAAAACGTGTTGCTAAATTTACTGTAGCAATGTTATTAGCATCTGCAGTAACACCACCTGAGGTCCATGTTTTTAATTCATCAACTGACAAAATAAAAGGTGGATTGTTGACAATTTGTGCATTAATTTCTGAATAAGCAAATAATGAGATTAACGCAATAAGTAGTTTTTTGTTCATATTAAATAGTTTTGGTTGGTAAAAAAAAGAGTTAACATTGGGGAATACATTAACTCTTATTGTAGATTTTTTTGTGAGATGTTATAATAACAAACCTTCTAGTTTTGTTATTTGCTTTTCTATTACTGAATTTTCTTGTTCAAGAACATCTATTTCAAGTTGCTGTTCTTTAACAGCATTAACTAATACGGCATTCATTTTAGAATAATCCATTGACATTGGAATTCCTTTTTCACGAGAAACTACATTTCCTTTCTCATCTTGATGCGAAACTACTTCAGGGATTATTTCACTAACTTGTTCTGCAATAAACCCGATTGTATACAAACCAGATGTATTGTTTTTATATTGATATTTAACAGGCTTAATTTTCAATATATCTTTCAATCCATATTCTGAAGTGGTAATATTTTTTTTAGCTCTTCTAGAGCTTGAAACATTATACGCTGTTGCAGTTATTTCAAGTTGAGTTTGCCCTTCCCATCCAAGATAAATTTTATTTCCAGCATCATAATTATCTCCATTAGTATTATTAGCGTTATAGCCACCTAAGTAAATCGCATTAGCATCAAAACCAGGGTCTGTATACGTACCTATTAAATCGTACTGTTTAGACGTATCCCAATCATTCTTTCTGGTTCTTAAAACAGCATTCCCTGTACTTTCCAATAAAATTCTATCAGACACTACATGAAATGGCTCAATAGGTGCAGTTGTACCTATACCTACATTACCTGTATTTCCATTATACATATCATTTCCTACTACTGTCCAATCATCATCTAAACTAAGTGTTCCCCAATTTGCATTTCCTAAAGCATCAGTTGTTAGTACTAATCCTGCAGATTCTGTACCACTTACTAGTCGTAAAGCAGGAGCCGTATCTTCTATATGCAATAAAACAGATGGAGTAATTGTTCCTACACCAACAAATCCTGTATTAGCATTGTACATGTCATTTCCAACAATTGTCCAATCTGTATCAAGACCAGCAGCACCTGCTAAAGGTGTCCATTTAGCTCCATCCCAATAATGAAAACCAACACCTGTAGCAATAGTTGTGTTATAAACCAATAGACTTTCAATCGGGGCAGTTACAGGTGCGGCTGTATTTAAATTTGCAATTGCAACACGAGGAACCAAAACTCCTTTGTCAGTAGCTGTAACATCTAATATAGAACTTGGGTTTGGAGTTGTTGTTCCAATACCTGCCTGTGAAAAGATAGCTAAAGGAAGTACTAATAATATTTTTAATATATGATTTTTCATTAATTATGGTTTTTAAAAATTAATAAAAAGAATTATTTCTTAGCGTTTTCTAAAAGCGCTTGTTCAATTTTAGCTAAACGTACTTTAAGTGCTTCGTTGTTATCTTTAAGCTCCTGTACTTTTGAATATTGTTCCTTAACCGCATTTACTAAAACAGCACTCATTTTAGAATAATCCATTGACACAGGTATTCCTTCTTCACGAGAAACTACTTTATGGTTTTCATTTTGATGAGAAACTACTTCTGGTATTACTTCACTAACTTCCTCGGCTATAAAACCAATTGTATACAAACCAGATTTCTCAAAATTATATTGGTATTTTACTGGTTTTATTTTTAATACAGCATCCAAACCATATTCTAATGTTGAAATGTTTTTCTTAAACCTTTCTGAACTAGATATATTAAAAGCAGTTGCAGTAATTGCTAACGTACCTATACCTACATTACCTGCAGTATTACCACCGCAAATTATTTTGTCTGCATCATCATAATTGTTCCCTGTATGATTTGTATTATAACCACCTATATATATAGCATTATTATCCCAACCTTGATATGACCCTATAAGTTCGTATCCTTTACCTGTACCAGTATTTTTAGTACTGTATACAGCATCCGGGTCAAACTCTAACAACATATGCTGTGCTGAAACATGTAGTTTTTCAATAGGATTTGTAGTTCCTACACCTACATTACCAGTATTAGCACTATAAATATCAGTTCCTGAAGTAATCCAATCACCATCATCTCCAGCATCTTGCCATGAAGCATTACCTGAAGCATCTGAGGTTAACACTCTTCCCGCTTGTTCTAAACCATCTACAATTCTTATTACAGGTTGCCCCGTTGCAGTAGATGTTATAGATATATCATCTACCCAAGCTTTATCAAAAGAGCTTGAAACACTACCATCTTTTTGATAACGCCAAGACAATGTATGTGTTCCTACTGTAAGTACTCCTGCATGATTATTCCAAGCACTACTAGTATCCCCCCATTCTGCTCCACTAACTAATACTCCATCAATATAAAATCTTAACTTATCACAACAAGACTCACTACTTACTCTATAATCAAAAGAATAGGCTGATCCTCCAGCTGGAATTGTTACTGTTAATTCTAAATCTGAAGAGCTACTATCCACACCTGATCCAGATCCAGCACCATATGTACCAGTATTAAACTCACCAGCTGCTGAAGTTATAGACCAGTTACCTCCTGTTCCAGAAGTTGTAAACGGAGACAAATTATTATCTTCAAAGCCATCATTAAAGGCAATTATATTAGATCCTGAAGTATCTTCAATATGTAATTTAGCCGTTGGAGTAGTTGTTCCTACACCTACATAACCAGAATTAGCATTGTACATATCGTTTCCTACAACGGTCCAATCACCATCATTTGCAGCTGCTCCTGATAATGGAGTCCATTTTGCTCCATCCCAATAATGAAAACCAACACCTGTAGCAATAGTTGTGTTATAAACCAATAGACTTTCAATCGGGGCAGTTACAGGTGCGGCTGTATTTAAATTTGCAATTGCAACACGAGGAACCAAAACTCCTTTGTCAGTAGCAACCACTTCTAGCATTGAGCTATTATCTGGGTTTGTAGTACCAATACCTACTTGTGAATAGATAGCTAATGGCAGTAATAGTAATGTAAGTAATATTTTTTTCATAGCAATATTGAGTATTTTATATAGCTACAAGAATATAGCTTCCAATAGCATTTATAAAAAAAATGGGGCAGAACAAACAATTTCTGGGATATAAAGAAGTATTCTGTTTTAAATATAATAAGCTAAAAACCAATACTGTGACACTTATAAAAGACAGTGTTATTTGAAATAAAAAAGAGCGCTAGAAATAGCGCTCTTTAAATTAATTAATGACTTGTTTTTAAAACTAATACCCGAATTAACTTTAAAACTCAACTTTATAAATAATCACAACAAGTCATTGTAACCCATAATTAAGGAATTGAATATGTAATTAATCAATCCCTTTACTGCTTTAATTATGACATGAAATTAATTTACCCGAAAAAATTAAATGTAACCTTAGCAATTATGTTTTACTTTAAATATATAATTCAAAAATACTCTTAATGTTGATAACTTAACAATCTAAGGGATAATCAGCATATTTATTGGGATGAAAATTAATGCTACTAATTAAAATTCATTTTCTTGTATACTTCAAGCCTGAATGCTTTTGATATAGGAATCTTATTATTTAAAATATTTATCATATGACTGGACTTATCTACAGATATTATTTTATTCCTATTAATCAGAAATGCCCTATGTGTTTTTATAAAATCAATAGGTGGTAACATTTCAATAAATTCCTTTAATGTTGCCCTATGTTTATATACGATGACGTCAGTATGAATGAATAAATAATTCTTTTGAGATTCTATAAAACAGATATCATTTATCACAACTTTATCAAATCTATCTACATTTTTTAAAAATACAGTTTTTACATAATTACCTTCATTAGCTATTGAATCATTTTTAAGTATTGCTAATTCATTATGCTTATGAAGGGCTATTTCTATAGCTGAAAAAAGCTCAACTTTCTGAAATGGTTTTGCTAAAAAGCCAAATGGACTTGCTTTCACTGCCCTTGATATAGTTTCCTTATCGGTATAAGCTGTTAAGAATATAAAAGGAATGTGGTAATTTTCTTTTATTTGATTAGCTATCCAAACCCCATCCTTTTCATCGTTTAAATTAATATCCAAAATCACACAATCGATAACTGTGTTTTTTAAATACGATAATGCTTCATCAGTATCCATAGCACAACCTACAACAGTATATCCTGAAGCTTCTAGAAAATTAGAAAGTGTTTTAGCTGTGATATATTCATCTTCAACAATCAATATTTTTACTGCTTCTTCCATTTTATGTTGTGCTTGAAAATGTTATTTTAATTTCTGTTCCTTCTATATTATTTACGACTAACTTTCCTTTTAATTGTCTTGCTAACCCATGGATCAAATCAAAACCAATAGATTTTAATTGTTTAATATCAAATCCTTCAGGTAAACCAACCCCATCATCTTTAATTATTAAAGAATACGCCGTTTCTTTTTCTTTGCTGATTATGACTTCTATTATACCTGTTTTTTTATTTTCAAAAGCATGCTTATATGCATTGCAAACCGCTTCGTTTACAATTAAACTTATTGGAACAGCCATTGTAACATCAAAATCAACTCCTAAAGCACTAATTACTGTTTTTATGTTTTTTTGAGAATTTGCATAGGATAACTCTAATACCTGAAGTAATTCCTCTAAGTAATTTTGCATGTTAACCTTACTTACATTCTCTGATTGATACATCATTTTATGTACTAAGGCTACAGATTGAATTCTGTTTTGTCCTTCTTTTAATGCTAACTTTACGCTTTCATCTGTAACCGATATATTTTGTAACTCCAGTAAGCCGGAAATTACTTGCAAATTGTTTTTAACCCGATGATGCACTTCTTTTAATAGTACGTTCTTTTCAGACAAAGCTATTTTAACCTGCTCATTTTTAAGTGTTATTTCTTTATTCTTTTCTCGAATCTCTTTCCTACTTTTCTTAAGTTTGTAACTATTAAATAAACTCAATACCAATAACAACAAAAGAACTAAAGCAAAAATGATAAGAATGTTCTTCTGCTTGTTTTTAATTCTTAACTCTTGATTTTTTAAATCGGTTTCATATTTTTCTATAAGTCGGTGTTCCTCTGTTATGCTATATATTAATTCGTTACTAGCAAGAATTTGATTCTTCCCCTTTTTATCAATAAAATCCTTTACCCTAAAAGCTTCTTTAAAATAATAACTTGAAGAGTCAATATTTTGGATTTTATGATAATAATTTGCTTTGTTTTTTAAGTACCCTACTAGCGAAGGATTACCTGATAATTCATCAATAAAAGGCTTTATATTATTAAATATCTCACTTGCTTTTTTTAAATCACCTAATTCTAAATAACATGTAGCTAATAAATTATAACTATGAACAGTACTACCTATATTTAATTTGGATTTTATTCCTACTCTTACATCTTCTAAAAGCAAGGGTATTGCTTCTTTATACTTTTTTTCACTAACATAAATCCCTGCTATATTTCCTTTTACTACTGCAGTTATATGTTCATACTGTTCACTACTGATATTCTTTAAAGATTTATCTGCATGTTCTAGAGATTTATTAAAATTCACTAATGCGCTATCATATTTTTTTGAAGAAAAATAATAATACCCTAAATCATTATAGGCAGAGGGTATAATTAAGGAGTCTCTAGTTTTAGACTTTTTAAGCTCCTTAATTTCTTTTTTTAAAGCTATAACTGCCTTATCAAACTGATAAAGACTTCCATAAAGCTTACTGTTCATATTATAACTCCATAATGGATATTCAGCCCCATTATTTATGAGCATTTTAATTTTTGAATTAACTTCAAATATTTCTGGATACAAATACAATTTATAATACGACTTTTTTAAATCATCATAAATTGACATGCTATCTTTTGTAGTAAGCTTATCATCTTTATTTTCTAGAATTTTCCTTAAAGTATTAATACTTTCTATATAATTCCCTGAATGATAATTTAACTGTGCAATAATTATTTTTATATGCCGAGAAGTTAATATGTCGTTATCTTCCTTGACATTGAATTCAAAATATTTTTTTAGAGAGTCCCTTTTTAAAATCTTTATTGAATCATTTAAATTATCATAAAAATCAATTTTTTCATGAATATTTAATGAACTAAAATTATCATCTAAATTAAGTTCCTGAGAAACCCCTTTAAAAAGAAGAAAACAAAAAACTAAAGTGAAGAATGATTTAATATTTAAAATACTCATATTACCAAATAATAAGAATTAGCCTATAAACAATACTTAATAAAAGAATAGCTGAACAAAAACTACCATATATTTCTATCATATTTTCAAAAATTAAGATAGAGAACTGATACTCTTTAATTTAATTAACGTATAATGAATAATATATTATTTCATATTCCTTTAAAAATACAAAAATTTAAAAATTTAACACCACGTGTGGGATATAATTTGCTTTTTTAGGGATAAAAAACCTAAAAAGATTGCGTTCAAAATTAAGAGATTTGAAAAAATATAACATTTTATTTTTGTTAAGCTCTAAATAAAATTAGTACAAATTGAATTTTTAATTAGCTTAGCCGACTGAATTATTTATTATGGAATTTATTAGTGTATTCGACATGTTAAAAATTGGTGTAGGACCTTCCAGTTCTCACACTCTTGGACCTTGGCGTGCAGCTGAACGATGGATAAAAGAATTAAAAAATGCTAATGAATTTAATAACATAATTTCAATTCAGATAGATTTATATGGTTCCTTATCGCTAACTGGTAAAGGACATGCAACCGATTTAGCCCTGATGTTAGGTTTAAGTGGCGCAGATCCTGAATATGTGCCAATTGAAGATATTCAAGGTATTATAGACAATATCAAAAGCACCAATACTTTAGATTTTAACGGAGAACGTGCGCTGATATTTGAAACGAATCAAATTATTTTTAATAAAGAGTTTCTTCCTTTTCACTCAAATGGATTAGTGTTTACAGGAACAACTTTAGATAATAGAGAAATTAAATCTACTTTTTATTCAATTGGTGGTGGTTTTGTTATTAAAGAAGATGATGAAACGGCAAATAAAGCTATTGATCAATTAGATTTCCCTTTTCCTATACAAAAAGCTGTAGAGCTATTAGCATATACTGTTTCCGAAAACAAATTAATTTCTGAAATTGTTTTAGAGAATGAAAAAACATTACGTTCAGAAGAAGAAATAGACACACAATTATTACGTATTTGGAATACTATGCAAGAATGTGTATATATTGGTTGCCATTCTGAAGGTTTTTTACCTGGAGGATTAAATGTGCGTCGTAGAGCTTTTGACTTACACAAAAAATTAAAAAAGAACTTTAACTACGATAATCCAGAAAACTGGATGCAAAGTATTCGAAAAACTGAAGTTAAGTTTCGAGAAATTTTAAAATGGGTTGATTGTTATGCTTTAGCTGTAAACGAAGTTAATGCTGCTTTAGGTAGAATAGTTACCGCCCCAACCAATGGTAGTGCTGGGGTTATTCCTTCCGTGTTAATGTATTACCTAACCATTGAAAATCATGATGCCGATTTTAAACACATCAAACAATTTTTATTAGTTGCGGGAGAAATCGGAAGCTTGTTTAAAAAGAACGCCACTATCTCTGCCGCTATGGGTGGTTGTCAAGCTGAAATTGGTGTGTCATCAGCAATGGCTGCTGCTGCTTTATGTGAATTACTTGGAGGTTCACCTGCTCAAGTATTAATCGCTGCCGAAATAGCAATGGAACACCATTTAGGTTTAACCTGTGACCCTATTGGCGGATTAGTGCAAATACCCTGTATTGAACGTAATTCTATGGGAGCAATAAAAGCTATTAATGCAGCTGAAATGGCTTTAGATAGAGATCCCGCTCATGTAAAAGTTCCTTTAGACAAAGTAATTGATACTATGTGGGAAACTGCTAAAGACATGAGTTTAAAATATAAGGAAACTTCAGAAGGTGGATTAGCTATTTCGGTAAACATGGCAGATTGCTAAAAAATGAGCTATTTAATTACTTTTTTATCTCAGCGCACAAACTAGCAATCTTTTTGTTATTACGATATACTTCGTGACTAGAACCTTTTATGATACTACAGTCTATATCCATTTTTTTAAACCATTCAATACTAGGTTTAAAAAAATCATGCTCTCCATAAATTAGATTAATTTTACAAGCAGGCTTACATAACTCATGTCGTAACCTTGTAGCTGATATTGCAAACATCTTATTAACTTTCAAACCCTTTAAAGCTGCTTTCCATGCAATTGTTCCACCAATACTAAATGCCAAAACATCAATTTCATTAGGTTCTAATACAATTATTTTTTTGACCGCAGTAGTTATTCCGTAATTAACAAATTGCTCATGAAGCTCTTCTTTAACCATTATTGCTTTATCTACAGCTCCTAATTCACAACAGTCATAATAAGTAATATCAAAATCAGATTCCAAAGAGTTAAAATAATAATCAATCCATTCATTTTTTAAATCCCCCCAGAGATCAGATAATATTATTAATCGTCTCTTCATTATTAAGTTATTCTCCACAGTTTTTACGTCTAGTATCTAAAATGGATACTATTTTCCATTGTTCATTTTCATAAAACAATTGCAGTGAATTTGCACCGCAATGACTTAACATTCCGTTTAAATAAAAGTTATATGGACACCACACTTGCGCCAAGTTTCCATCAATCTTAAAATCAAAAGATTCTAATTCTTCTTCCCAATTTCTAACTTTTGAATATTGCGTTACCAATTTTAGGAAGCCACTTACATTTTGATTTATTAAAGCCTCTTTACCTTCCTTATCTGGCTGAATACTTTGTAGTACCATGTTTGGATGCATTACAGATTTCATTTTTAAAGAATCCGATTGATGAAAACCATCAAAAAAAGTTTCTATTGCATATTTAATTTTATATTCTTCATCTGTCTGTGAAAAACCTACTACCGTAAATAACATTCCTATAAGTACAATTTGTAATTTCATGGCCATTTTATTTGATTACACTCAAAATTAATCAATTACCATTCCTTAAAATATGTTTTAACACAATTAATCGATTCTTTTAAAAAACTATTGAGTTTTTGCTAAACAAAATGACTAATTTTGTTCTTATAAAATTTTACTAAAATGTCAGTAGCAAAAAAAGAATATAAAAGAGTAACTGTAAAGTCCTTAATCGATATGAAAAAAAATGGAGAGAAAATCTCTATGTTAACTTCATACGATTATACAATGGCAAAAATTGTTGATGGGGCTGGTACTGACGTTATTTTAGTAGGAGATTCTGCTTCTAATGTAATGGCAGGTCATGAAACTACATTGCCAATTACACTAGATCAAATGATATATCACGCCTCTTCTGTAGTTCGTGCTGCTAAAAGAGCTTTAATTGTTGTTGATTTACCTTTTGGAAGTTACCAATCAGATCCTAAAGAAGCTTTACGTTCTTCTATAAAAATAATGAAAGAGTCTGGAGGACATGCAGTAAAACTTGAAGGAGGAAAAGAAGTAAAAGATTCAGTAAAGAAAATTTTGAATGCTGGTATACCAGTAATGGCGCATTTAGGATTAACGCCACAATCAATATATAAGTTCGGGACATATACTGTAAGAGCTAAAGAAGAGGAAGAAGCTGAAAAATTAAAGAAAGATGCTTTAATGCTTGAGAAAATTGGATGTTTCGCTTTAGTATTAGAAAAAGTTCCTGCAAAATTAGCAAAAGAGGTTGCAGATAGTTTAACAATACCTGTTATTGGTATTGGAGCTGGTAGCGGTGTTGACGGGCAAGTTTTGGTAACGCACGATATGGTTGGTATGACTCATGAGTTTAATCCTCGCTTTTTAAGACGTTATATGAACTTATATGAAGAAATGACTGATGCAATTGGTCAATATTGTAAAGATGTAAAGTCGGTTGATTTCCCTAATGAAGAAGAACAATATTAGATCATAACATTTTTACTATCAACTCAAAAGATCAAAATACCAAGGTACTAAGTACTAAAAACAACCTTCAAGTTCTTTTTGAAGACAATCATATTATTGTCATCAATAAACGTGCTGGTGATTTAGTTCAAGGAGATAAAACTGGCGACAAACCCTTACCAGATATCGTAAAGGAGTATCTTAAAGAAAAATATAACAAGGAAGGTAATGTGTTTTTAGGGGTTGTACATCGTTTAGATAGGCCAACTACTGGTATTGTTGTGTTTGCAAAAACATCTAAAGCACTACCCAGGCTTAATAAATTATTTGCAGAAAAAACTGCCAATAAAACCTATTGGGCCGTTGTAAAAGATGCTCCACCAAAGCAAAAAGATACTTTAGAGCATTGGCTGAAAAAGAATCCGAAAAACAATAAATCTACTGCTTTTAAAAAGGAAGTTGACGGTTCTAAAAAAGCAATTCTGCATTATGAATTACTTAAAGAGCTGGACAACTATAACTTACTAGAAATTAATTTAGAAACTGGTAGACATCATCAAATTCGTTGTCAGTTAACTACTATTGGTTGCCATATAAAAGGTGATTTAAAATACGGAGCTAAACGAAGTAATAAGGATGCTAGCATACATTTACATGCCAGATATTTAGAATTCATCCATCCAGTAAAAAAAGAGCCTATAAAAATTACTGCACCAGTACCTAAGGAACCAATTTGGGAAGCATGTATGTAAACTACATTACTTCATTTGTTTTCTTTGTAGCTTGAATTACAATCCGTGTAGCTTCTAAATAAATTATATAGGATACTTTCAAAACATCAGATGTTTTATAGTAATGTTGAAGGTTCTAGCTCCAAAATATAAAATGAAGTTCCTTTACAATTAGCTTGTTTCTTTTATTGTAAAACTACTTATCCTAACCAACCTTCTCTGTCTAAACTTCTATACTGAATTGCTTCAGCTATATGAGTTTTATTAATGTCATTATCATCCTGTAAATCAGCGATAGTTCTAGAAACTTTTAATATCCTATCATAAGCTCTTGCTGATAAATTTAATTGTTCCATTGCATTTTTCAACAATTCTTTTGAAGCTACATCTAAAACACAATGGATACGAATTTGATTCACATTCATTTGTGCGTTATAATGTACTATGTTTGAACTTTTAAAACGTTCTGTTTGTGCTGCTCTTGCTTTAGTAACTCTTGCTCTAATTTCTACTGAAGATTCCGATTTACGTTCTTCTGTTAGTTTTTCAAACGGAACAGGTGTAACCTCTATATGAATGTCTATTCTATCTAATAAAGGTCCCGAAATTTTACTTAAATATCGTTGCATTTCTGCAGGAGATGAAGTTACTGGTGAATTCCCGTCATTAAAATATCCACTAGGACTAGGATTCATACTCGCCACCAACATAAAACTACTTGGATAGGTAACCGTAAACTTTGCCCTGGATATCGTCACCTCTCTATCCTCAAGTGGTTGACGCATTACTTCCAATACATCTCGCTTAAACTCAGGCAACTCATCTAAAAATAAAACTCCATTATGCGATAATGATATTTCTCCGGGTTGCGGATAACTTCCTCCGCCAACCAAAGCTACATTGGATATTGTGTGATGTGGGCTTCTAAATGGCCGCTGAGTCATCAATCCAGTATCTTTTGCTTTTCCAACCACACTGTGAATTTTAGTAGTTTCTAGTGCTTCATGCAATGTCATTGGTGGTAATATTGATGGTAAACGTTTTGCTAGCATAGTTTTTCCAGCTCCAGGAGGACCTATTAAAATAATATTATGCCCCCCAGCTGCCGCAATTTCCATGCATCTCTTTATAGATTCCTGCCCTTTTACATCAGAAAAATCAAATTCAGGAAAATCTAAACCTTTACTAAACTCTTCTCTCGTGTCAATTATTGTTCGTTCAAGTTTATGTCCTTTATCGAAAAACTCAATTACTTCAAGTATGTTTTCAACCCCATAAACTTCTAAATCATTTACAATAGCTGCTTCTTTAACATTATGTTTAGGTAAAATTAACCCTTTAAAACCTTCTTCCCTAGCTTTTATTGCTATTGGTAAAGCACCTCGAATTGGCTGTAGACTCCCATCTAGTGAAAGTTCTCCCATAATTAAATATGAACCTATATTTTCCGATTTAATTTGCCCAGAAGCTGCTAATATTCCCATAGCTATTGGTAAATCATAAGCACTTCCTTCTTTACGTAAATCGGCTGGAGCCATATTTATCGTAATTCTTTTACCGGGTATCTTATATTGATTGTTTTGTAGTGCAGCCGCAATCCTATAATTACTTTCTTTTATTGCATTATCTGGTAATCCTACTAAATGATAGCCAACTCCTTTAACAATATTCACTTCTATTGTTATTGTAGTTGCTTCAACTCCAAAAAATGCACTTCCATAAACTTTAACAAGCATAGACAAAAGGTTTTAATCCCTCCATGAGGGGTTAACTCTTCAAAGTCAGCTTAAAAAAATTAATATATATATTTTAAAGCTTAACTTTTAATTTTGAGTAAAAACAATAAATTTTGAGGATATACTAAGTTACATTATTTTTTCAATAATTCGCTTAAAGGATGGTTTTACAATATTTTATTTAAAGTACTATTTTCTAATTCTTTTCTTAAAAAACACTCCTGCCGCTATTACTAATACTAACAGGATTGATAATAAAATCCAATTCATTTTACTTCCTATAGGAACTATACCGGAGTCACCAATTAACACAAAAGAACTCCAATAATAAGGTGAGGCCATTGACCCCTCATTTGATGATAAATAGGCTAATTTTGATTCGTGTAGGGCTTTTGATTTTGTCTCTCCATTCTTTAAATTTGTATAAAAAGAATACATTATTTCTTGAGTAGTTTTATCGTTAATATTCCACAAGGTAGAAACAACACTATTTGTTCCTGAAAAGAAAAACCCTCTTGCCAAACTCATAACTCCTTCACCTGACTTTAACTCACCTTGAGATGTTTTACATGCACTAAGTACTACCAAATCTGCTTGATTTTGAGTAGCGTAAATTTCATTTAAATTTACTTTCTCATCATTAAAAGCCAACCATGGCTTTTCTGTATTGCTAGATCCTGAATGTGTTGCTAGATGTACTATTTTATAATTCTCAAAATTTGTTTTAAAATTTAATTTTGATGCTTGCTCATTTATAAAAATTTTCTCAGAAAAAATTGAATTAATACTTGTTACTTCGTTTATAGAGTTAGGCAATATCGCTAGGGATTTATCTTGAAATTTCTCAGGCGCAAATCCTAAAAAAGTATGCTCAGGATTTCTAACCTTTTTATTATTGGACAATAAGTATGAAAAAGAATAAACATAATTAATCTCATTGTTTTTAATTAAATATGAATTCTGATTTTTTACATTACTAATCAATGCTTCAAAAGGAATGTTTTGAATTATCCCATCGGCTGCAATAGTTAATTTCTTTCCTTTAAGTTTCTCAAAAATATTATTCGGAATTAACTTTTTAAAAATTGAATTCGCATTTTTAACATATCCATCAACCTCTGTTTGTGTATTGAATGGTTGCTGTAATTGCTCAGTTAAAACAATAATTTCTTTTTGTAAGGTCACCCCATCATCTATGTGAAATAAAGTAGTACTCTCATGAGTAATTGCTAAACCGTATGCTTTACTTTCATTTATTATAAACTGCAGTGTTGCGGAATTTTTATTAATAAAATTCTCTTTATGATCATCAAAGCTTAAAACAGGTAGCGATTTTCTTAATTTTGAGTAAGCTGGATAATTTATTGCTAATGAATCTTTAAACTGCTCATAGCTTCTTTTCAATTCAAATATCACGTCTGCTTTATTACTTACAGTAGCTTCCTCTGCCTCAATAATTTTTTGCTTGAACAGAAAATCACGTTCAATTAATTGTTCTGGTAAATTACTCAATACTTTAGCTTGCTGATCATTCAATTCCTCTAAAAGTAATAAAGCTTTATTTTTTTCCATGAAAAAATAAACACTTTCCATATCATTTAGTAAATAAGAAACCTCCACAGCTTTCATATAAAGACTTGCTCCTTTTTCTCTCCAAAATAATTTTGAGATTTTTTCAGTACTATCAAATCTAATTACATCTAATAACTGGTCTGCTAATTTATAATCTATTAGAGCTTTATTTAAATATTCATTTTTATCCTCGTTATCAAATCGGTCTTTCCAATACCTTGCTTTTTGATGTATAAAATCAAATAGCAATAATTTATTTGGTTTTATAGACAATTCGTCTATTGTTGGATTTATATACGTATCAGCTTCCTCATCAAAAACCAATATCTGAATTACTTTTTCAAAATAATTTTTAGCTTTATCAAACTCTTTTAATTTCAAATAATATGCTCCAAAAGTACTATATGCTAATGATTTAGAATCTTTATTATCACCTGCAAACAACAAACTTTTTTGCAATGCTAGTTTCGCCTTTTCTAATGAGGAATCATATAAATATAAATCACCTATATTATTATTAAGTAATGATATAGCTGCAGAATCTTTTAATGCCTCATTAATGACTAATGATTTAGAATAATGATGTAAGGCTTTCTTTTTTTGATTAATCCGTTCATATACTATCCCTAACCTTAAATTTATTATTGCTTCATCTTTTTTAACTATTTGAGTATAGCTACCAATTGAGTCCGCTTTAACTAAATAGTATATAATCTCTTTACTTTTTAACTTATACCCCATTGATGCGTACATTCCTGACATCCGCATATAATTCCTATATAGTTTTTTATATTCCTTATTTTCTATATAATAGTTAGTAGTCTTTTTAAAGAAGCTTTTACTTTTTTCAAAATCACCAATTTTTGAATATAACATTATTAATTCTGAATACGCTTTCATCCTTAATCTATCCTCTTTTGGCAAATCAATTAACTCATTAAATGCATTAATTGACTTATAAAATTTGCCACTTCTACTATGGTAAAGCCCAAGATTATACAAACTTTGTTTTAGAGATTTTAAATCGTTTTCTTGATTCTTTCTTCTTAATTCAATCGCTTTTTTTAGGTAAAAGAAACTTTTTTTATGCTTGTTTTTTTTATGTAAAAACTTAGCAAACGAATGATAAACATAGGACTCATCAGAAATTGACAAACCTCTAAATTGAATAATAGAATCTATACCACGCTGAGCCTGTTCGTAAGAGTTGTTTAAATTTAAAATAGAAGCACAAACATCTTTATTCAGCTCTTGCGAAAATAGATTTGCACAAAAAATGAGGACACAAAAAAAAAGTTTTTTTTGTAAAATCAATTGATTTAAATTTAAGTTAGTTCTCTCAAATTTAAGCTTTATTATTTAAAAGAACAACTATAAAACTGCATCAAATACCTTAATTACTCTTCGTCCCCTGTAGTTGATTCATCTCCAACAGTATCTGATTTTCTTTCTTCATCTCCTGTAGTTGACTCATCTCCTACTGTATCTCCACCTTTTTCTTCATCTCCTGTAGTTGACTCATCTCCTACTGTATCTCCACCTTTTTCTTCATCTCCTGTAGTTGACTCATCCCCTACTGTATCTCCACCTTTTTCTTCATCTCCTGTAGTTGACTCATCTCCTACTGTATCTCCACCTTTTTCTTCATCTCCTGTAGTTGACTCATCCCCTACTGTATCTCCACCTTTTTCTTCATCTCCTGTAGTTGACTCATCTCCTACTGTATCTCCACCTTTTTCTTCATCTCCTGTAGTTGACTCATCCCCTACTGTATCTCCACCTTTTTCTTCATCTCCTGTAGTTGACTCATCCCCTACTGTATCTCCACCTTTTTCCTCATCTCCAGTTGTTGACTCATCTCCTTTTGTATCTCCACCTTTTTCCTCATCTCCAGTTGTTGACTCATCTCCTTTTGTATCTCCACCTTTTTCCTCATCTCCTGTAGTTGACTCATCTCCTACTGTATCTCCATCTTTTTCTTCATCCCCTGTAGTTGACTCATCCCCTTTTATATCTCCACCTTTTTCCTCATCTCCAGTTGTTGACTCATCTCCTTTTGTATCTCCACCTTTTTCCTCATCTCCAGTAGTTGACTCATCTCCTTTTGTATCTCCACCTTTTTCCTCATCTCCAGTTGTTGACTCATCTCCTTTTGTATCTCCACCTTTTTCCTCATCTCCAGTTGTTGACTCATCTCCTTTTGTATCTCCACCTTTTTCCTCATCTCCTGTAGTTGACTCATCTCCTACTGTATCTCCATCTTTTTCTTCATCCCCTGTAGTTGACTCATCCCCTACTGTATCTTCATCTTTCTCATCGTCTGAGTTGAATTCCCCTTTTACTACGTCAACAACTAAAACTCCATCAACAAACATCAAATATTCTTCTAAATAGCTAATATCCTCATTGTTATACATTACCCAAATGATTTTATTACTATCTTGTGTAAATGTTTTTTGTACCCTTAACTCTGTTTTTAACTCATCCAACTTCTTAATTTCTGTATTAGAATTATAAGTGATCGTTGCTGTTTTATAGCTGTTTTCAGAAACACTGTTTTCTTGTTCAATGATATTATCATAACTATCATTATCAATAGTACAGCTTGTGAAAGTAGATAAAACTAATAATGCGAATAATTGAATAAAATTTTTCATGTTTTTTTGGTTTTTTTGGATTAAAAAAAAAGAGACACAATAATCGAGTCCCCACTTTATAGTTCCTATAAAGTGAAAAACGTTACCCATATATTTTTTTATTTATTTACCCTTTTTTTAAAAAAAATATTTAGCTTTACTGTAATCCACTCTATTATTATGATTGTTATGACCAAACAAAAGAATCTATTCAACGCCTTAATAACAGGCGACTCTAAAGGTATCTTAGAAATTTACGAATTAGTATTTCCTTCAATCAGGAAACACATTAGAAATAATAGTGGTAATCAAGAAGATGCAGAGGATATATTTCAAAGAGCTCTTTTACACGTTACTACAAAAGCCAAAGTAAAAAACTACGAACCTGTAGAAAATTTTGAATGGTACCTTTATGGAATTTGTAAAAATCTTTGGTTGAAAGAATTAAGTTTTAGAAAAAAATGGAGCACTACAGCAGAAATAAAAGAGTTTACTGATGAAAGCTATGCCAAATTAATGGCTTTAGAAATTCTTGAAAATGATCGTAAAGAGGTTTATTTAAGAAATTTTAACCTACTGTCAGATAATTGCAAAAAAGTACTCTCCTTATTCCTAAAAAAGAGAAAGCAAAAAGAAATTGCTGAAGAACTTGGATACAGTTCTGAAACAGTTGTTAGACAACGAGTATTTAAATGTAAAAGTAAATTGACTAAAATTATTCAAAAAGACGCTTCCTACAAAAGACTAAAAAGCCTTTAAAAACGCTTGTTATCTCAACTTATAATTTATGAATTAAAAATAATTTAAAAATAAAAATAAAAAATGGGTAACATAAATACAAAAAAGGGAATATATAAGTGAATACTAACCTACAATACAAGTATTCAAACTATTAACCTTTTAAATTATAAAATTATTATGAATGATTACACTAACGACCAAACGATTGATGATTACCTAAACAGCAGATTATCAAGAGAGAATTTAATTGCATTTGAAAAGCAATTATTTACTGATCATGATTTAGCTGAAGAAGTTAAAATAAGCAAAAACTTATTTGCACTTCATGGAACTGAATCTTGGGAAGACATTAACGTACTTAATGAGGATGGTATTGCTTACCAAGAATACTTATTAAGTGACGATGCAAAAAAAATAAAATTAGCAATTAACAATGCAAGCAAAAAATATAACCGTAAGTCAATTACCTCAACAAAACGTTACCGTTGGTACAGTATTGCTGCTAGTTTAGTGTTATTAATAGCTTTTAGTTATACTTTTACAGGTAATCAAAATACTCCAGAAAACTTGTATGCAGATTATAGTAACTTATCGGAATTACCATCATTAACCCAAAGAAGCGACGCTGATAAGTTACTATCTGAAGCAGAAAAATTATTTTTAAACGAAGAATATGTTGGAGCTGTTAGATCACTTGAGCTGTACAATGAAAAATACAACTCTCAATCTGCAAATACACTTTTATACAAAGGAATGTGTTATTTAGAATTAAAGGAGTATTCAAAAGCTGAGCAAATATTTAACTCACTACAAAACAGTGACACTTTAGATAAAAACAAAGCTTATTGGTATTTAGCTCTAACTTCATTAAAACAAGAAGATATTACGAGTACTAGAAAGACATTGCAATTAATTATAGCTAACTCATATTACAATCATCAAAAAGCTAAACAATTATTAGCTAAACTAAACTAAACCCCAATAGTTTAAGTTTATACAAAGTACATTTCTTTTTAAAAGGAAATGTGCTTTTTTTTATTACAGTCTTTAAGATTAGTACTATAAACGATATTAAGGGAATTGACATAAGAAAACTTATATATTAGACAAAACACTCCCTATACAAATAACTCAAGTATAACAAAACAAGTACCTAACCGTATAAACCTTATTAAAGGTTGTGCTCGTGTTAATTTTGTAAAACCACTAAAACCTTTACACAAATAAAAAAGAGGAGCTTTAAGCTCCTCTTTTTTATTATATATATTTAATGTCTTACTGTTTTTTATATTTATCAATACCCGACTTCAACCAAACTTCATATTCATCAGCATCAGGAGTATACCCTATAGGATCAGATATGTTTTCTCCGTCGTTATTTAAGATCACATAATAAGGCTGAGCATTCGTTTTGTACTTTTCCATTTGAAAATCACTCCACTTGTTCCCTATTGTTTTTACCTTCTTACCAGTAGTTTTTGATACATATTGCTCATTCTTTGGCAAAGCCTTCCTATAATCTACATATAATGAAATTAATACTACATCATTTTGTAGTTTTTGAAGTATTTTATTTTCAGACCAGACTTTTTCCTCCATTTTTCGGCAATTTACACAAGCTTTACCTGTAAAGTCTAAAAACACTGGTTTCCCAACTTTTTTAGCATATGCCATACCGGTATCATAATCTGTAAAAGCAATAATATCATGTGGGCCATATTCGGCACCTTCTGGTAAATTCTCATTAGAAGAAACTCCTCCTCCTAATTTTGTAAACCCAACCCCATATGGTGATTCACTATAATTTTGTGGTGGCGGAAAACCACTTATTAATTTTAATGGCGCTCCCCACAACCCAGGGATTAAATATATTACAAAAGTAAAAGTCAACAAGCCTAAAAACAGTCTCCCTACCGATATATGTTTTAAAGGAGAATCATGTGGCAATTGGATTTTACCAAATAAATAGAATCCTAAAGCTCCAAATACAGCAATCCAAATTGCTAAAAATGTTTCACGTTCTAGCCAATGAAGATCTAACACTAAATCAGCATTTGACAAGAATTTAAACGCTAGAGCTAACTCTAAAAACCCTAAAACAACTTTTACAGTATTTAACCAACCACCAGATTTTGGCAAAGAATTTAACCAACCTGGAAACATTGCAAACAATGTAAAAGGAAGTGCTATAGCGGAAGAAAAACCTAACATACTAATTATTGGTGCAATGCCACCTTTTCCAGCCGCAGCTACCAACGCTGTTCCTACTATTGGTCCAGTACAAGAAAACGATATAATAGCCAAAGCTAAAGCCATGAAAAAGATACCAATCATTCCGCCTCTGTCAGCCTGCCTGTCTACTTTATTTGCCCATGAGTTTGGTAACATAATTTCAAATGCACCCAGAAACGAAGCAGCAAATACTATTAAAATAAAGAAAAATATAACATTAAACCATGGATTTGTAGATAACGCATTTAATGCATCAGCTCCAAAAACTGCAGTTACAACAGTTCCTAATAATACATATAGTGCTATAATAGCTAATCCGTAAATAATTGCATTTTTAACTCCAGCAGCTTTTGTTTTACTTTGTTTAGTAAAGAAACTTACCGTCATAGGTATCATTGGAAATACACAAGGTGTAAACAATGCTGCTAAACCTCCTAGAAAACTAAGAATAAATAAACTCAATAAACCTTTATCTTTTTTACTCGATTTAGTTGTAGATTTCTTAACCTCAGCTTTCTTATTTACATGATCTTCATTACCAAATTTAGTAGTTCCTAAAGCTACTGCCTTATCTAAATGAAATGTAAATGTTTCATTTAATAAAATACAAGCATCCTTACAAACTTGTCCAAAAACAGAAACCTCTAAAGTGTTTACTTTTTTAAGTACTTTTATTTTTTGCTTTAAAACAGCTTCTTTTTCAAAGAAAGTTTCAGTCACCTCAAAAGTTTCATTATATGCTTTATGAACAGTGCTCTCTAGAGCCTTTCCTTCAAACGTAAATAACGAATCAGCTTGTTCACTTTCAATCTCTAGTTTCCCTGAACCATTTTCGTCAGAAAACTGAGAATACATGTGCCATTTTTTCTCAATTTTAGCTTCAAAAACTAAATAAAATTCATCTTCATTTATCTTTTCAACAGAAGTTTTCCAAGTTACGGGCTCTTGAAATCCAAATTGCGCATAAGTAGTTCCTATAAAAAGGATACTCAATAATAATGCGCTTAAAAAATTCTTCATCTAATTAATTTTAATTTTTAATATTCTTTTAGTTTTAGCATCTACTTTAAATCTGTCATCTGCTCTTCTTCCAATAACCCAAATAATAGAGTCCTTAGCGTTGCATAGCAACCAACTATTTTCTTTTTCTATCAAAGACATTTTTTCGTCTTTGAAGTATTTACTTAATTTCTTTTTTCCCTTCATTCCAAATGGAAAAAAAGAATCCCCTTCTTTTTTCTTACGTAAGTGCAATGGATATTCTAACATATCTACATTTACATAAATGTTATTTTTAGCTGAAGAACCTACCTGATTAACAAGTTCGAAACTCAAACTAATTGGCGTTTCAATTTTAGTAACATCTTCACTAACTTCAACCTTTAATTGTGGTAAATGTAAGTTGTTTTCTTCTAATAATAAAAAATCTCGATCTTTTATCAATCTATGTGTTTTCGAATTAACAAATTTACCTGACTGACCACTCAACAACCCTTCAATATCAGACCATTCCGAAAAAAAACACCCTTTAAGTATATAGTACAAATAGGCTTTGTATTCTTTATGCTTTTTTAGTTTTTTTATATCAATCTTAAATATATCACCATCAAAAAAAGACACTTCTTTTTTCACCTTTTCAAAATGATTATCGAGTACTTTTTTCTCTAATTTCAAGTATGACAAATGCGTATTAAATGTTTCTAACACACTAGGGTTTAATTCCTCTAATACAGGAACAACTTCATGACGTATTTTATTTCTGAAATACTTAGTAGATTGATTACTTTCATCCTCTCTCCAAGAAACATTATTCGCTATTGTATACTGCTCAATTTCAGCTCGAGTAAAGGGTAATAACGGACGAACTATATTCCCATTAATTTCAGGGATTCCAACTAAACCTTGCAAACTTGCACCTCTTGTTAAGTTTATAAGTACCGTTTCAATATTATCATTTGTATGGTGTGCCGTTAACACATAGTCATAATCATATTCCGAAATTAATTCATCAAACCAATTATAACGCAGGTCTCTTGCCGCCATTTGAGTTGACAACTTTTTTTCTTGAGCATACGACGTAGTATTAAACTCAATAGTATGATACTCAACCCCTAAATTCTCAGCAATATCAGCAACAAAAGCGGCATCTTTATCTGAATCTTCATAGCGTAATTTAAAATTACAATGGGCTAAAGAGAAATTCAATTGCATTTCATGAAGTAAATGTGCTAAAATAACACTGTCAATTCCTCCAGAAATAGCAAGCAATAATTTACTATTAGTTAAAAAAGGTAAGTTTTGATTAATATGCTTTTTGAATTTTTCTAACATAATTAATGCATTAATTATTAAGCTAACAATGCCTCACGCATTGCCTTAGCTTTTATCAAGCATTCTTGATATTCTGCTTCAGCTGTGGATTTAACTGTTATAGCACCGCCTACAGAATAAGAAACATATTTATTTGATTTATTATACAGAATACTTCTAATGATTACATTAAAATCAAAATCATTATTAGGTGTAAAATACCCTACAGACCCTGAATACAATCCACGTTTTGTTTCTTCTAACTCCTCAATTATTTTCATAGCCGATACTTTTGGAGCCCCAGTCATACTCCCCATAGGGTACGTTGTTCTTAATACTTCTACTGGACTTTTTGTGTGCGGAACCTCTGAAGTTACTGTACTTATCATTTGATGTACTTGATCAAATGAGTATACTTTACACAACTCTGGAACTCTCACGCTTCCCTTGGTCGCAGTTTTTGACAAATCATTACGTACCAAATCAACGATCATAATATTCTCTGATCGTTCTTTTTCATCATGTGCTAAATTTATTTTCAATTGTTCGTCTTCAATAGGATTTGAAGAACGTTTTGAGGTACCTTTTATAGGCTGTGATATAATTGTTGTATTTTCTTTTCTGATATATCTTTCGGGTGAAGCAGAAAGTAAATATTTATCATCTAATTTTAAAAATGTTGCGAAAGGCGGATTGGAAATTGCGTTTAGATTTTCATATACTTGTAACGGATCAATTACCGAATTTTCTGCATAAAACTCTTGACAGAAGTTCATTTCATAAATATCTCCTCTACAAATATGATTGTGGATTTTTTTAAACTTATCAAAATAACTATCCTTAGTCATACGAAGTTTGATCTTTATTGGATCTTTTTCTTCTTCATACTTAACCGATTCGTTATTAATAGCTATGATTTCTGAATAATCGTCTTCTAATTCATCATCTACAAAATGCAAATATTGAATTTCAAGAACATCATCCTTTAATAGAAATATTTTTTTTGGTTGGAAAAAATATAATTCAGGGAAATCGAGTTCATCAAAATTAGATGACTTCAAATTTTCTGTATCATATTTTAAATCATAAGTTAAATACCCAAACAACCAATCTTTAGTACGTGATTGGTATTCTTTTAATTTATCGAATGCTTCAGTAGCGTCTGTTTGTAGTGTTGTAAATGCATCAACTGCCAAAACAGCATCATAACTTGAATAGGTTTGCTGAAACTCATTAGAATCTAACCACACAACTTCTCGAAATTGTTGACTCCATTGCAACAATTTGTTTTTAATACTATGCCCTTTTTCGAGCTGTATTTTTTTATGAACTCTCAAATAACAAGTAGTATTAATTGGCTACATCACTAATGAATTTAATACGATACAATCGCAACTCTTCATCATCAAAATCTCCTTCAAATTCCTCAATTGCATCTGTAATTTTATCTGTTTCGGCCTCCATAAAATACTCATGAATTTCTTCTTGCTGATCTTCATCTAAATGATCATCAATCCAGTAATTCAAATTCAGTTTAGTTCCAGAATATACAATTTGCTCCATCTCTTTAATGAACTCAGTCATCGTCATTCCTTTAGCGGCAGCAATATCTATTAAAGGTAGTTTTCTATCAACATTTTGTATGATATATAGTTTTAAAGCTGAATTAACTCCAGTACTTTTAACTACCAAATCATCTGGGCGCTCAATATCATTATCATCTACATATTGCGCTATTAACTTTACGAATTCCTTCCCGTATTTCTTAGCTTTACCATCTCCTACTCCATGAACATTCTTTAACTCTTCAATACTTATAGGGTATTTTAACGCCATATCCTCTAATGAAGGATCTTGAAAAACAATAAAAGGTGGAACTCCTAATTTATGAGCTACCGTTTTACGTAAGCTTTTCAATATTTTCATCAACTGCATATCTGCAGCAACATTACTCCCTTTTGAAGCAACCATTACTCCATCTGTACCTTCATCAACATACATATGATCTTCTGTCATCATAAAACTTTCAGGAGCATCAATAAATCGAGTTCCATTTTCAGTTAAACGAATAACTCCATATGTTTCAATATCTTTCTTAATAAACTTAGCTACAATAGCTTGACGTATCAAGGCCATCCAATACACTCCGTCTTTCCCCTTTCCGTTTCCGAAAAACGGTTTTATATCTGTTTTATGTGAAGAAATTAGCGCGTTTTTATTTCCTAATAATGTGCTAACAATATCTTTAGCTTTATATTTTTCTTTAGTTAAGCTTACGATTTCTAAAAGAATCCTCAACTCATCTTGTGCTTCATGTTGCTTTTTTGGAAAACGCATGTTATCATCCATATCAGCTCCATCTCCATTTACTCCATCAAATTCTTCTCCAAAATAGTGCAATATAAACTTACGTCTAGACATTGATGTTTCTGAAAACGCAACCATTTCCTGCAATAAAGCATGTCCAATTTCTTGTTCAGCTACTGGCTTATTAGCCATGAACTTCTCTAATTTTTCAATATCTTTATAGGCATAAAACGCTAAACAATGTCCTTCTCCTCCATCTCTACCAGCTCTACCAGTTTCCTGATAATAACTTTCAATACTTTTAGGTATGTCATGATGAATTACAAAACGAACATCTGGTTTATCTATTCCCATTCCAAAGGCAATAGTTGCCACAACAACATCCGTATCCTCCATCAAGAACATATCTTGATGTTTCGCTCTTGTTTTAGTATCTAATCCCGCATGATACGGTACTGCCTTTACTCCGTTTACTTGAAGTACTTGAGATAATTCCTCGACCCTTTTTCTACTTAAACAATATACAATACCACTTTTACCCTCATTTTGTTTTACGAAACGAATGATATCAGCATCTACATTTTTGGTTTTCGGACGTACTTCATAATACAAATTTGGTCTGTTAAAAGTTGCCTTAAAAACTTCCGCTTTTGGCATACCTAAATTCTTGGTAATATCTTCTTGTACTTTAGGAGTAGCAGTAGCAGTAAGCGCTACAATTGAAATATTATCTCCTATTTTCTTTATAATGCTTTTTAAATTTCTGTATTCTGGTCTAAAATCATGTCCCCATTCAGAGATACAATGGGCTTCATCTACTGCCATAAAAGAAATTGGCACTGAACGTAAAAATTCAATATTTTCTTCTTTAGTTAATGACTCAGGTGCTACATATAATAATTTTGTAATACCATTTGTCATATCCTCTTTTACCTGTTTGACTTCGGTTTTAGTTAAAGAAGAATTTAATACATGAGCAATTCCTTTTTCAGAAGAAATTCCTCTAATGGCATCAACTTGATTTTTCATTAATGCGATTAAAGGGGAAACTACAATTGCAGTTCCTTCTCTCATTAATGCGGGTAATTGAAAACATAAGGACTTTCCTCCACCAGTTGCCATAATAACAAAAGTGTCTTTTCCTTCTAATACATTTTTAACGACACCTTCTTGTAATCCTTTAAATTGTGAAAATCCAAAGTGTTTTTTTAACGAAGCGTGAATGTCAATTTGATTAAATTCCATTTAAATATTTTATTTTTTATGCTCTATTTAATTTTTATCACTTAAATAAAACAACTTTCTTATCATACATTATATGTATCTGATAAAAAAAAAGTAATTTCGTTTGAGGATATTAAAGATAGTATTTTATTTAAAACCTAAAGCAACTTTTTTATAAAAAAAATATGCTTTTTAAGGTTTTCATATACAAACTTAATCAGCAAAAAAGTAACACACAATAGTTTTGTTGATTTTTAAATTTTATTTTAAGTGAGTAATTTAGAAAAAATCATTCGAATAGCGAAAGAGACAATTTCAATAGAACAAAAAGCAATTGCCAACTTAGAAAATTTAGTTGATAATGAATTTGCAGAAGCTGTAAATCACATCTATGATTCTAATGGTAGGGTTATTATTTCTGGAATAGGAAAAAGTGCCAATATAGCTACTAAAATTGTTGCTACATTGAACTCTACAGGTACCCCTGCAATTTTCATGCATGCTGCAGATGCAATTCATGGAGATTTAGGAACAGTTCAGAAAAACGATACAGTAATTTGTATCTCTAAAAGCGGAAATACTCCTGAAATAAAAGTATTAGTCCCTTTAATTAAAAACGGAGGGAACAAATTAATAGCAATTACTTCTAATAGAACTTCATTTTTAGGATCAGAAGCTGATTATGTATTACATGCATATGCCGAAAAAGAAGCGTGCCCGAATAATTTAGCACCTACAACAAGTACCACTGCTCAATTAGTAATGGGTGATGCCTTAGCCGTTTCTTTATTAAAATTAAAAGATTTTACTAGTAGTGATTTTGCTAAATACCATCCAGGTGGCGCTTTAGGAAAACGTTTATATTTACGTGTTGCTGATATTATTTCAAAAAATGAAAAGCCAGCCGTAAAAGCTACTGCATCAATTAAAGATGTTATTATAGAAATTTCCAATAAACGTTTAGGAGTAACAGCTGTTACTGATGATAATAACAAAATCATTGGTATTATTACTGATGGTGACTTAAGACGTATGTTAGCAGAAACTACTGACATAAATACGCTAAAAGCAATCGACATCATGTCAGCTTCACCAAAAACACTTACTAGCGATGCTATGGCAGTAGAAGCAAAAGAACTTTTAGAAGAGAATAACATTTCGCAAGTATTGATACAGGACAACAATCAATTTAGCGGTGTGGTACACATACATGATTTAATTAAAGAAGGTATTTTATAAAATGAAAAATAAAAACCCAAATGAAATGTCTTTCCTTGATCATTTAGAGGAGTTAAGAGGACACTTAATTAAAGCTACTTTGGCAATATTAGCTTTTGCCTCAATTGCATTCGTATGTAAGGATATCGTTTTTAAAACAATTCTTCTAGGTCCTGCCAAGATTGGATTTGTTACTTACAACGGCCTTTGTAACCTCTCAAAAACCTTAGGAATAGACGAAAGTTTATGCATTACTGAAATGCCATTTGAAATACAAAGTAGAACTTTAGCTGGTCAATTTTCTGCACATATATGGGTTTCCATAACTTTCGGGTTTATCATCGCATTTCCTTTTGTAATTTATCAGTTTTGGAAATTTGTAAGCCCTGGACTACACAGTAACGAACGTAAAACATCTAGAGGTTTTATTTTTTCAGCTTCATCTCTATTCTTTTTAGGAGTTTTGTTTGGCTATTACATTATCTGCCCATTATCAATTAATTTTCTAGGAAGCTATAGTGTTGCTGAAGAAATACATAACGATTTTGATTTGGATTCCTATATCAGCCTAGTACGTGCTTCCACACTAGCATCTGGGTTAATTTTCGAATTACCAATTATTATATACTTTTTAACTAAAATTGGACTGGTTACTCCTGAATTTTTGAGAAAAAACAGAAAGGTCGCCTTAGTAATTGTATTAATTATTTCCGCAGTAATTACTCCACCGGATATTGCTAGTCAGATTATTGTAGCCATTCCTGTCATAATTTTATATGAAGTAAGTATTTTTATTTCCAAGAGAGTATTAAAAAATCAAGCTAAAAAAGCACTTGAAACATCATAAGCCATGAATGACAAAATTAAAGATTTTGACGAGTATAGGGAGAAAATGAACAAGCGCATCTTAAAAGATGACAATAAAATTCTTCATAGAATATTCAATTTGGACACTAAGGCTTTTCAAGAAGGAGCTTTAGATGTACGAACTAAAGAATTATTAGGACTGACTGCTTCTATGGTATTACGATGTGACGATTGTGTAAAATACCATTTGGAGTCATGCCATAAAGCCGGTTTAACTGGAAAAGAGGTTGCAGAAGCATTAAGCATATCTACCTTAGTTGGAGGAACTATTGTAATCCCTCACTTACGTAGAGCTTATGAGTTTTGGGACGCCTTACAAGACGACTAAACACCCAGAAGGTTTTATTCATAAATCAAAAAATCGTAGTATTAAAACATAATTTATATTCTTGTTGCTAATAATTATATAGTTAAGGATTTACTAAAGAATTCTATATTACACCCTAAACACTTACTTTTACAATACTATAATTACACATTATGATTTTAAGAGCTGAAAATATTCAAAAATCTTATAAAAACAAACTTGCTGTTAAAGGTATTTCTGTTGAAGTAAAGCAAGGTGAAATTGTCGGACTACTTGGACCCAACGGAGCCGGTAAAACCACATCATTTTACATGATTGTTGGACTAATAAAACCAACTGAAGGAAAAATATTTTTAGATCAGACAGAAATCACAAAATTTCCGATGTACAAACGTGCACAACATGGTATTGGATATTTAGCACAAGAAGCTTCTGTTTTTAGGAAACTTACTGTTCAAGAAAACATCATGAGTGTTTTAGAATTAACTGATCTTTCTAAAAAAGAACAATTAGAACGTACCGAACAATTAATTGAAGAGTTCAACTTACAAGAACGTAGAGACCGTAAAGGAGATTTACTTTCTGGAGGAGAACGCAGAAGAACAGAAATCGCTCGAGCACTAGCGACCAACCCAAGTTTTATATTATTAGATGAACCTTTTGCAGGAGTTGATCCAGTTGCAGTAGAAGATATTCAACGAATTATAGCACACTTGAAAGATAAAAACATTGGTATTTTAATTACCGATCATAACGTACAAGAAACCTTAGCAATTACCGATAGAACTTATTTAATGTTTGAAGGAAGTATTTTAAAACATGGTGTTCCTGAAGAATTAGCAGAAGATGAAATGGTACGAAAAGTCTATTTAGGACAAAATTTTGAATTACGTAAAAAGAAGTTAGATTTTAAATAATCACTTCTTTTTAAAAAAATACAACTCCTACTTTTTAACTAATTGTAGGAGTTTTTCTTTATTACCATTATAGATATTTACATCTACAAATTCTTTAATTCCTCGTACACTTCCTTTATCCGTAAACTGCCAGAAGCTCCAATCTTGATCAATATTCTCAACATAAAAATTGTAGTTAGCAACCCAACAAGTGTACTCAGAAAATTCTTTATACAGATGATCATTATAAAAGGATTCTCCCGAATAAATTATGGGCTTCATCCCGTAATGTTCTTCAACTTTATCCAACCATTTACGTAGCCCTATTTTTAGATTCTCCATACTCTGGATTCTCGGTATATCCTCTATATCCAATACCGGAGGCAAATCTCCTTTTTGAAGTTTTACAGTATTTATAAAATTATTGGCTTGAAGAATAGAGTTTTCATTAGGGCGATAATAGTGATATGCTCCTCGGACAAATCCTTTTTGTTTTGATTTTTTCCAGTTTTTTTTATATTTCCTATCCACTTTCACACTACCAGCTGTTGCTCTTACAAACACGAAGGAAATCGGAAAACTATCTTGAACTTTAGTTACTTTGTCCCAGTTTATTTTCCCTTGATAATGAGAAACATCAATCCCAAATGTTTTTTGCTGATGATGCTGCAACACATCAAATATTCGTAATTGCGTAGTTACTGAAGATACTTTTATAGCCTCATTTCTTTCTATTCGTTGAAATGCTATATAATACAATGCGTATCGATAATGCCATACCCCATACAAGAATCCTATCAAAAATATTGGAAGGATAATATGTATCTTAAACGAAAACTTTTTCTTTGGAGACTTTCTTTTCTTTATAGGTTTTCTTCGCTGTATTTCTTTCAATACTTTTCTACCTGATGACATCTTATTTTCTCAAATTATTTATAAAAGAGAGCAATACATAAATAACTATAATTAAAGGTATCGCAATAAACTGAAACAACACCAACATTACAACTGAAATGATTAAGAAAATATACTTCATCGCATTTTCTTTAAAACCATAAGTTTTCATTTTTAAAGAAAATAGAGGGATTTCAGCATTTAGCATGTAACAACTAAACAACGTTAACCCGATTAAAAACCATTTATTTAACACCAATTCATTTACCCATTCTATATCATTAGTGATTAAAATCAACGGCAAACTTAGTATGAATAATGTATTTGCAGGAGTTGGCAAACCTATAAAAGAATCAGTCTGACGTGTGTCTATATTAAAATTAGCTAATCTATAGCACGATGCTAATATTACTAATAAACCTACTAAAGGTAAAAAACTCGTTGCACCATCATTCCATTCAGTAGTTGAAAAATTTAATGCATATGGAAATGATCCAGATGTTCTTTCAAGTAACTTAAAAATAACTATTCCGGGTACTACACCACTAGTTACCATGTCAGCTAATGAATCCAATTGTTTCCCTAATTCTCCCTGCACATTTAACAACCTTGCAGCGAAACCATCAAAAAAGTCAAACACTATTCCTAACATTACAAAAACTGCTGCCATGAATAAATTATCTTCTACAGCAAAAATTACCGCTATACTTCCACAAAATAAATTTAATAAGGTAATTATGTTTGGTATGTGTTTTTTCATGGTTTACATATTTATTAGCAGAGTAAAAATAATAAAGATTTCACTCTATTCGTCATATTATATTTTAAAATCCGAATGCTTTAATCATTCTATCATTTCCTGACATGTCTTTTCGCAATTCTACTGTTTGAAAACCTAAGTTTTTAATCAATTCTACTGTTTCTTTTCCTAAGTATTGATTTATCTCAAAATACAAGGCACCATCTTTTTTTAGATGATTCAATGCATATTCCGTTATCTTCTTATAAAAAACCAATGCATCATCATCTTCTACAAACAAAGCTAAATGCGGCTCATAATCCAATACATTTTTTTTTATTTCTTGCTTCTCCAAATTACGAACATAGGGAGGATTTGAAACTATGACATCAAATTTATTTTTTGAATCGTTTACTATTTTCGGTTCTAAAATGCTATCATTAATAAAGTCAACTTCAACTTCATTTTCTTTAGCATTTTGCTGAGCTACTTTTATAGCTTCTTCAGAAACATCCACAGTAGTAACTTTTGCGCTTCTTAAGTTTTTAGCCAAGCTGATTGGGATACACCCTGAACCTGTTCCAATATCAAGAATTGCTAATTGATTATTATTATCCAATAATTGATCCTGAATAATCCAATCCACCAATTCTTCCGTTTCCGGACGCGGAATTAATGTGTTTTCGGTTACTTTAAATTCCAATCCGTAAAATTCTGTTTCTCCAAGTATATATTGAATTGGTTGTTCCGTTTTTAATTTTTGAATAGCAGAATTAAAGAATTCTATATCTAAAGAACCAAGCTCTACATTAGTATTCAATAAAAAACTCATTTTACTCAAATTTAAACGAGAATCAATAAGTAAATAAAAAAACGTCTCGATCTCTGTTTTTTCAAAAACAGGAGCTAAAACCGAATACATCTCAATCTTTAAATTAGCAAGTGTCATATTATTTCAATTGCTTTTTAATTTTATTTAACTCATTAGCAAGTAGTGATAACTGATCTTCCAAATCATCTTTTAACTCAGGAATTCTTTTAAAGAATGAATATTTTATTTTCCAAATTTCTTTAATATCCTTCTTTTCAAATTCCTTATCATCAATATTAGAATGATCAGCTCTTAAAACAACTTTATCCTTCAATACATATATTCTACGTAAAATCAACTTTCCTGAAACAAGTACTAATACCAACGTACCGTTTAAAAGTTCTTTGATTTTATTTATAGGATAATAATGCCCTACCACAATATCATTAGGATACAATCCTTTATCATGAGTAGTCATTTCTAAATTCACAATAGTAAACCCACGCAGTTCCAGGTTATTTTTTACTGGTAATTGCAATTTAGGCATTTGATTCACAAACGTAGCTTTATCACTATATAAGGTATAGTCCACCATGTTTGATTCTGTTATACAAGGGATCTCAGTAAACTTTTCTTGAGTCAATTCATTTATATCTGTAGTAATATCACCTTTAAATTTCAGCAATTCATTCACAGTTAACTCTCTTGTTAGCAACTGATCAATATAAATGCTAAAATAATTAGCAACTTTAATAATTGTTTCAATCTTAGGCTCACTCCTACCTTCTTCATAAGCCCCTAAAGTAGCGCGTTTAAGCTCAAACAAGTCCGCAAAAGCTTGTTGACTTAAATTCTTTACTTTTCTTATTTTTTTTATATTTTTTCCAAAGAATGACATATTTTGCTAATTTAATTTGCAATTTAATTTATTTAATGTACATTTACACTATAATTATTAGCTAATACTATTAAAACGAGCCATTATAACTTTTAAACCGCTAACAAATATAGCAAAATAGAATATTAAAACTAATATAATTGGCACATTGTTAAACTAACTTACAAATTAATCATGTTACTATTGCTTATAACTTTACTAAAATACATCACGAATTTCATCGTTTATCTTGTAAACTTTTTGTAATATTAAACGTCGAAAAAACGAACTAACTTTAAATGAAAAACTACTATATGAAAAACCATTTTGACATCATTAAAGACTATTTAATCGAATTAAACTATAGCATTACTCATGAAAACAAAAGTGATGGTATACTAATGGTTCAAAAAGAAAGTGATGGTATTAAAAACCTAATTTTAGGTGTTGCAGATCCAATACTTATTATGGAGCAATACATTTTCAAAATTAACAATGCCTCGGAAGGAATATTCAAACAATTATTACAGAAAAACAGAGATATTATTCACGGAGCATTTACGCTTGACGAAACTGGGGAGAAAGTAATTTTTAGAGACACCTTGCAGTTAGAAAACTTAGATTTAAACGAATTTGAAGGATCTATAAATTCTTTAAGCTTATTATTAAGTGAATACTCTGAGCAGATTATAGAATTTTCGAAATACTAATTATACAACCAACTATTTCTAAGGACAGAAATAAACTACAAACAATTAAAACAAACAATATCATGAACATATTTAAAAGATTATTTAGCATAGGAAAAGCAGAAGCACATTCAGCAATTGACAAAATGGAAGATCCTATTAAATTAACAGAGCAAGGAATTAGAGATATGAAACAAGACCTGGATAAGAGTCTTGAATCATTAGCTCAAGTAAAAGCAATGGCAATTAGAGCTGCTAATGACAAAGAAGAATACGCTTTAAAAGCTGAAGATTACCAAAATAAAGCGATGTTAATTCTTAAAAAAGCTCAAAAAGGGGAACTAAAAGCAGAAGACGCTGATCGTTTAGCAAAAGAAGCTTTAATTAAGAAAGACGAAAGCAGCAAAAATGCAGCTAGAACTAGCGCTGAATCAGAAAAATTCAATATTTCTGTAGCACAGTTAGAGAAAAATGTAAACAACATAAAATCTAACATTAGCAAATGGGAAAATGAATTAAAAACTTTAAAAGCTAGAGTTAAAGTAAGTAATGCTACTAAAAACTTAAATAAGCAAATGGCAGAAATTGACAGCTCAAGTACTGTTAGCTTGTTAGAGCGTATGAAAGAAAAAGTAGAGCAAGACGAAGCTTTGGCTGAAGCTTACGGTGATATTGCAAACGACTCAAAAAGTATTGATGACGAATTGAATGCTGCTATTGATACTACCGAAGTAAGTGCTGATAGTGATTTAGAAAAACTTAAAAAGCAATTAGGTATGAGTGATGATTCTAAGGAATCATAAAATATTTAATAACAACTAACTATAATACATGAACGGACTAACTGACATATTTTTTTCATCGGTTAACATGCCATTAACGATATTACTAATCATTCTATTTTTATATTGGATACTAACCATGTTATCAGGTTTAGATTTCGATTTAGACTTTGATGTGGAAGTTGACCTTGATGTAGACGTGGATATTGATACCGATGCAACTTTAGACTCTGGGAAAATTTCTTTTGATGATTTTGCAAATGCAGAAGTAAAGAAAGAGAATATCCTTCCTAACAGAAAAAGGGATTTAAAATGGTGGCAAATAATATTAGTGTACTTCAATTTTGTTGAATTACCATTTATGTTCACATTTACATTTTGGATTTTATGTTGGTGGTTTTTAACTGTCTTTTTCACAAACTTCACCCACAGTTATGACAACAGTTTTGGGTTTATTATATTCTTTATAGCAATAATACCTTCATTATTTTTAACAAAAATACTAACAACACCTTTCAAAGGTTTTTTTAAAAACTTCAGTAAAAAAGGTGAGGAATCATTGGACTTATTAGGACGACGAGGTACTCTTTTATCTAACCTATCCGGAGATAAATTAGGATCAATAAAATTAACTGTTGACTCAAGTCCTATTAATGTTTACGCAAAATCTCTTAATGGAGAGAAAATCAATTCAGGTCAGGATGTTTTGATTATTAAAGAATCCCCTGATAAAAAATATTATTTCATTCAATCTTATAAAACTAACTAATTTATGGACACATTAAGCTTAGGAGCTCAAATAGCAATTTATTTTGTTGTGGGTATTATATTTTTATTTATTGTTTTCATTGCAATCATTGCAATGTTTTACAAGAAAATTGCTCAGGGACAAGCCTTAGTAAAAACTGGTTTCGGAGGTACAGCTGTAGCTTTTGATAAAGGAATGTATGTAATACCAGTATTACACAAAGTAGAAATCATGGATATCTCGGTTAAAAAGATAGAAATCGAGCGTATCTCTTCAGATGGATTAATTTGTAAAGACAACATGAGAGCTGACATTAAAGTAGCTTTCTTTGTTCGAGTAAACAAATCTAGAGATGCTATTATAGAAGTAGCACAAACTATTGGTTGCGAAAGAGCATCTCATATATCTACTTTAAACGAATTATTTGAAGCTAAATTTTCAGAAGGATTAAAAACTGTTGGTAAGCAATTTGAATTTATTGAATTATACGAATCTAGAAGTGAATTTAGAGATAAAATTATCTCAGAAATAGGAAGAGATTTAAACGGATACACATTAGAAGATTGTGCCATTGATTACCTGGAACAAACTGATATCGATCATCTAAAAGCGGATAATATTTTAGATGCTGAAGGAATCAAAAAAATTACTGAATTAACTGCAGCACAAAACGTAAAATCAAACTTGATTAAGCGTGATGAAGAGAAAACTATCCGTAAGCAAGATGTTGAAGCTCGTGAAGCAATCTTAGAATTAGACAAGCAATTGGCTGAGAAAGAAGAACAACAAAAAAGAGAGATTGCTAATATCATGTCACGTGAAGAAGCTGAGACTTTAAAAGTTGCGGAAGAAGAACGTTTAAAATCAGAATCGGCTCGTATATCTACAGAAGAGAAATTACAAATTGCAGAGGAAAACAAACAGCGTCAAGTAATTGTTGCTGCTAAAAACAAGGAACGTACTGATGCTGTTGAAGCAGAACGCGTATTAAAAGATCGTGATTTAGAAGCTACTGAACGTGAAAGAGTTGTTACGCTTGCTCAAATTGAGAAAGAAAAGGCAGTAGAAATTGAGAAGAAAAATATCCAAGATGTTATTCGTGATCGAGTTACTTTAGAAAAAGGAGTAGTTGAAGAACAAGAAAACATGAAAGATATACAAGCTTTCAAAGGAGCTGATCGTGAAAAACAAGTTGCTATTACCTTAGCTGAAAAATCTGCTGAAGAGCATTTAATTAAGCGTATTAAAATGGCAGAGGCTGAAAAAGAAGCTGCTAAGCAAAAAGCTGAAGAAATTAATATTGAAGCTCAAGCTCATAAAGAAGCATCTGTAAAAGAAGCTGAAGCGCGTAAAGTATTAGCGGAAGCAAAAGCAAAAGAAGAAGCTACTATGGGTATGTCTGAAGCACAAGTTATTCATGCTAAAGCTGAAGCTGAAGAGAAAAAGGGATTAGTTGAAGCAATCATAATTGAAAAAACTGCTATTGCTGAGGCTGCAGGAATTGAAGCGAAAGCAACTGCTTTAAAAGCTCAAGGAATTGCTGAAGCTGATGTTATTAAAGAGAAAGCACTTGCTCAAGCTGCAGGTGATAAAGAAATCGCATTTGCTGAAGCAGCTGGAATTGAAGAGAAAGCTGAAGCAATGAAGAAGTTAGACGGTGTTGGAAAAGATCACGAAGAGTTCAAATTACGTTTAGACAAACAATTACAAGTAGACTTAGCTGAAATCAATATCCAGAAAGATATAGCGGATGCTCAAGCGGATGTTATTGGTCAAGCATTGAAATCATCTAATATTGATATTGTTGGTGGTGAAACAATGTTCTTTGATCAAATTATTGGTCAGATTACAAAATCTAAAGGAATCGATAGATTGGTAAATCATTCTGATAACCTTACTCAAGTTAAAGACGCTATTTTAGGTAGTGACGATGTACAAGGAAACTTATTAGGTAAAATAAAAGACTTTGCAACACAATACGGAATTGGTTCTGAAGATATCAAAAACTTAACTATTTCTAAATTGCTATTAGATCTACAATCTAAAGCAAGCTCTACAGATGAGCAAAACAACTTTGGAAACCTGTTTAACTTAGCGAAAGCTTTAGGATTAGGTGACAAGAAATTGAATTAAAAACTATTTCGACAAGCTCTGCATGACGAAATAAAACGTCAGAATGAGCTTGTTGAAATTCTATTACACATAGAGCACTATTCGCTGCGCTTCATTCTTACATTCAGATTATTAACTTTAATATTCAGAAATTATGGGATTTGCACAATTTATGGTTAGCTCAATGAAAAGTAATAGTAGAAGACAACAGCGTACACCTTTTGATAAAGAAAGTATTTATTTATCAAATAGTAAAAAAAATAAAAAGCCTCAATTTAAAAAAGCTACTAAAGAACAGCTTTTGAGAATTAGGAATCGAATGAAAGAAAACAATAATGCTTATCAACAAAAATTGGTTGGATATACATGTCTTTCTATTTTATGTGTCAGCATTATTTTATATTTTTCTAATAATATCATTTCATTTATATTTTAATAGATGCAAGAACAAACTAACCAACTAGAAGGCGGAACATATGAGATTATCCAGTCTCGTCTTCAAAAACATAAAACTGATTTAGTAGAACGTTTAAGTAATTTAAATGTTTCGCGAAAAGAAGTATTCGGAGCAGTTGAAACAAAATTGATTGCTAATGACCGAATCAATACCGAAAACTCTTGTATAGCACGTGATATTGTAGCTTTAGGGAATCAATGTCTTTTCGGATACAACGTTCATTTTGGATTGCGTACTGAAATAAAACTAACTGATGTTTTTAGCATATATACATATCAAGACCAGCGTTTTCAACAGCAACCGCTTACCCTAATAAACGATGAGTTATTTATAAGTGACTTTCAAAACTTGTATAAATACTACCGTAATACATTCTTTGCTAAGTTTAGTATTATAGGGAATTACCTTTATATGGTTTTCCAGGTAAATGGAAACACTTCTGATATAAAAGCCTTCAAATGGATCATTAAAGGTCAGTCATTAACATACATTGATAACCGTAGTGATCACGAATTCAAATTTCCTACGCAACACGAATTCAATTGGCAAGAAACCAATTATGACATGCATCGCAATGGGTCACACCCGCATGTTTCTATTTTAGATAAATTATTTGTAGAGACAATTGGTGGTGATTTGACTATTAAAATTGAAGACAATACTGATGATGGAAAAGGGATCTATAACGAACCCGTTGAACATAGAGATCAAACCTTAGAAGACGGTAAGTTTTTATTTGCCGATTTAGGAAATCTTACAGTATTAAGTATTAAACCATACCAAGAAGATGCACGTTACTTTGTTTACAATCATAAAGTACAACAGGTAGAACGCATACAAAGTATTCAAGATACTGCCGTACTCCTACCCGATAATCACGGATTAATTTTCCCTGATGGATATTACCTGCAAACAGGTGAGTTTAAAAAGTTTGAGAAGAGTATTGAGCAAGTAAAATTTCAGCAGAAAATTGCTTCACCTAACGGAGAAGATTACTTGTACGTATTCTATGAAGAAGGAAAAGGTGATTATGTGTTAATGACCTACAACATCATAGAGCAACGAATAAACACACCTATTATTTGTAATGGGTTTACAGTTCTAGAAAATGGAGAATTGTGCTATTTTAAAGCTGAAGACGATGCTACCAAACATCATGTAGTTCAAATTTGGCAAACACCATTTTCTAAAACGATACAAGTATCCAATACACACAGTGATTCGTTACTGTATAAAATTGGAAATAAAGACATCGTAAAAGCTATGGCTGAATGTCAGGAGCTAATTACGCTGTTAAACAAAGAAGATAATTACGACGGTTTGTATGATGACATCAGCAAGCAGGCTACCGATGTATTAGATTCTTATTATTGGATTAACGAGACAGATACGGCAAGTTTAGATGTTCCTCTTACGGAATTAAAGACGACTGCTAATGCTGCTATTGATGAATTTGAAAAAGTAGTTCAACTAAAAAAGGCAGCTACTAACGAAACCGCTAAAGTTGAACAAGATATTTCAGAGTTATTCGATAAAATAAAACACAGTAGTTTTAAATCTATTGATGATTTTGTTGAAGTATTAACTAGACTTAGAGGTGCTCAAGGAGCAACTATTAGTTTAAAAGATATTCGCTACACCAATACCTCTCGTATTGAAGAGATATCAGCTGAAATAAGTAAACAAACTGAGCGTATTTCAAGAAGATGTGTTAGCTTTCTATTAGATGAAAAAGCACTACTTCCCTATCATAACAGATTAGCAGAAAAAGCTTCAGCATTAGAAAACATAAAAAAGGTAGTTGATGCAAAAGAGTTAGAAGGAGATATTAATCAAATTAGCACTGATTTAGAAATGCTAATTGATATTGTAAACAATCTTCAAATAGATGACACTTCTCACTCAACAGCTATCATTGATACCATTTCATTATTGTTTGCTGAAATTAATCAGCTTAAGGCAGGTTTAAAAAGAAAAGCAAAGAGTTTAAATGAATCAGAGAGTAAAGCCGATTTTATCGCACAGTTAAAGTTATTCGATCAAAGTATTATCAACTTCATTGATATTGCTAATACTGCTGAAAAGTGTGATGAATACTTAACTAAACTTTCTGTTCAACTAGAAGAATTAGAAGGTAAATTCGCTGATTTTGATGAGTACATTTCTCAAATCATTGAAAAAAGAGAGGAAGTATATGCCGCTTTTGAAACTCGTAAAAATGCTATTGTAGAAGCTAAAAATAAAAAAGCTATTACACTACAAAGTGCTGCCGAACGAATTTTAGGAAGCATCAGTAAAAAGGCTGCTACTTTCAGAAACGCCGAAGAAATAAACGGATATTTTGCTTCCGATTTAATGGTAAGTAAAATCCAGAGTATCATCAAGCAGTTAAAAGGAATTGATGAAATTGGTAAAGCAGAAACTTTAGAATCGAATTTAAAATCTTCTAAAGAAGAGACGGTACGTAAACTAAAAGATAAATTAGATTTATACGAGGACGGTGATAATGTCATCAAACTTGGTAAACATAAATTTGGAGTAAACAAACAACCTTTAGACCTCAACATTGTTGCTAAAAAAGATGCTTTATATTTCCACTTAACAGGAACTGATTTCTATGAAAAGATAGACAATGAAGTATTAAATACGTCGCAACATATCTGGAATCAAGAATTAATTTCTGAAAATAAAGAAGTGTATCGCTCTGAATATTTAGCGTATAAAATATATCAGTCTGAAGGTGTAAAGAAACTATCACTTTTAAATGCTGATGATTTAACTGCTTTAGTAAAAAAGAAAAGTAGTGAGAATTATGCTGAAGGGTATGTAAAAGGTGTTCATGACGAGGACGCTATTACTATTTTAACAACTCTGATAAAAACTGAAGAGAACTTAGGATTACTTAAATACACTCCAGGTACTAGAGCTTATGCTCAATTTTTCTGGAATAGTTTAGATACTACAGAAAAAGAGAACTTAAATACACAAATTAAAGCTTCCGGTAGTGTATTGGCTATTTTTCCAGATTCTGATCAATATGAATTTGTTATCGAAGAAATAGTTGTTCTAATAATTCCTTTTCTACAAGAATGGAATAGTGACTGTAATGCAAATGCTATTGCTAATTATTTATTTAGAGAATTATATAGCGATGATGAATTTTGCATGAGTTCGAAAGCTATCGAATTAAAAGAAGAATTTCAAGGATACTTAAAAACCAATAACGGTTTACAAACTTTTGAAAAAAGTATTGCTTCGTTATCTAATCTTAAGGAGCAAGTTGCTTTAGTTAGCCAATGGTTACATTCATATAATCAAGATGATTCATTTTATCATCAAGAAACTATTGCATTGTTATTACTTAATTCGGTAATACTTAAAAAAGTAAATCATATTAATGCAATTGAAAACATAGCTACTTTAAAAGGAAGTCATGGAGTTATTGAAGGGAATGATTATTCGTTTAATTATCATCATTTCGTCCATAAATTAGAGCAATACAATAACAAAGTTATTCAAGATTTCATAGCTTATAAAACGGCTAAAAAAGAATTAACTGAAACACAAAAAGACAGTTTAAAACTAGAAGAATTCAAACCAAAAGTATTGTCTTCTTTTGTACGTAATAAACTAATCGATCAAGTGTATTTACCATTGTTTGGAGATAATTTATCGAAACAATTAGGAACTGTTGGAGAAAACAAACGTACTGACCGTATGGGAATGTTGTTGCTTATCTCTCCTCCTGGTTATGGTAAAACTACTTTGATGGAATACATTTCTGAACGTTTAGGATTAATTTTCATGAAGATTAACGGTCCGGCTATCGGTCATGATATCACTTCAGTAGATCCTATGTCGGCTAATAATTCTGCCACAAGACAAGAGTTAGAGAAACTAAACTTAGCTTTTGAAATGGGGAATAATGTGATGTTATATTTAGATGATATTCAACACTGCAACCCAGAGTTTTTACAGAAATTTATTTCATTAGCAGATGGACAGCGTAAAATAGAAGGAGTTTATAATGGTGTAACTAAAACTTACGATTTTAGAGATAAGAAATTCTGTGTAATTATGGCAGGTAACCCGTATACAGAAAGCGGTGACAAGTTCCGAATTCCTGATATGTTAGCCAACCGTGCTGACATTTATAATTTAGGAGATGTTATTGGTGATTCTGCCGATTTATTCAAATTAAGTTTAATTGAAAACGCTTTAACTTCAAACGATTTACTACGCCAATTGAGCAGCAAAAACTTTGATGATATTTATACTATTATAAATCATATAGAACAAGGTGGTGAAGGAACTTTAGACTTAAAAGGAAATCATACCAAACAAGAAGTACAAGATTATATTTCGGTACTTGAAAAAGTATTGAGAATTCGTAACGATGTCTTAAGTGTTAACCAGCAATATATAAAATCTGCTGCTATGGAAGACGCGTATAGAACTGAACCTTCATTTAAGCTACAAGGATCATATCGTGATATGAATAAGTTAGTAGCGAAAGTTGTTCCTATTATGAATGATAAGGAATTAACTACACTCCTATTATCGCATTATGAAAGTGAATCTCAGACTTTAACGAGTGCTGCAGAAGCGAATTTATTGAAATATAAAGAGCTATCAAGCAATTTATCTGAAGATGAATTACAGCGTTGGGAAATCATAAAAACAACATTTGTGAAAAATAACAAGCTAAAAGGTTTCGGAAACCAAAATGAAATGGCTCAAGTACTAAATCAGTTGATGCAATTCTCAGATAATTTGGAAGGGATCAAAGAAGTATTGTCTAAAGGGTTTGAAAAGTAATAAGTATGATTCAAAAACTAAACGACATACAAACCAATATCCCCTTACTTAAAAATAAGGTTAATCATATTTGTGAAGAATATAATATTACAAGTGAAGAGTTATTGTTAGAAACTGTTAAATTCTTAAACTTAATTCATGTAACTAATAAAAAATTAAGTCCCTCATTAATTGTAGATTTGGCTTGGCATGAATTTATTCTCTTTACTAAATATTACCAGGGATTTTGTATGACACATTTTAGCAGGTTTATACATCATACTCCTAGTGAAAATGAAGACCACACAATCTATCAAAAAACAATAGAATGCTATATAAAACAATACGGTAAGCCACCAGAGCGTATTTGGGGAACTCAAGCTCTTAAAGAATGGGAATCTAGCAAATGTGGTTCTTGCCATAATTAACAAAAAAAACTAACTTATGTATTTAGAAGGAATTATAACTATTGATCCATCACAGCTCACACAAATAAAAAAAATAAAACCTACCAAGGCCTTTAAAAAGTTTTTACACCAACTTACACTTGGAGCAGTTTCTGATAAAGAAGAAAGAGAAACTTTTACGGCTGTAGCTATACTACAACAATTAAACGCTTCTTTCAGAAACTTAGGTATTAATAACATTATCAAAATATCTCATGATGACATTGATTTTTATCACGATAAGGAAGGAAAAGACAACGACTTAAAATTAGCATTAGATAAATATGAGATAGAAGTTAATGACGCAATGTCTATTCATTTTAAGCAATTAAAATTAGTTTTAGAACATCATGATCAAAACTTCAAATACTTAATTGAAGTAAATATCAATAGAGATCATTTAGTTGGTGTTTACCCTATAGAAATTAAAATCGCTGGATTGTTTAATGATTTTAGATTTGGTGATATTAGCGAAAAAATCACTAAAACAGTCAATACACAAGAGGCTTTTAATAAGTTCAAGGATCAAAAAACTACATTGTTTGACTATTTTTTAAATCAGTTAAAATTAGAATTGAAAAAACAAATTGCTGCTGACGACATTCAAACTTACATCAAAACAAAACATATTCTACCTAAACAAAAAGTAAAAACCAAGAAGGACATCCCTACCAATACAAATCGTGGAGGTGTTTATGGAGGTTATTATGGTATTGATGATTACTTTTTCTATAGTTTTCTATGGTCTGATGTTATGCATTCTCACAATACTATTATTACAGATACACATTATGAAACTGAAACTGGAGAAGATATTGGATATGCAGAAGAGTTAAACGCTTCTGACGATGTTTTTAATAGTGAGTCTGGCACAAATTTTCAAGATTCAAATTGTTTTAGTGAAGACCCAATATCTATAAATGAGCCAATATCTAGTGACACTGGAAGTTGGTTTGATTCGGACTCTTGGGGAGGTGATTCTGATACAAGTTGGTCAGACTCTGGTTGCAGTTCTTGTTCTTCATGTTCAAGTTGCTCATCTTGCGGAGGAGATTAATAAAAAGCACACCTATTTATAACATTTTATTATAAAAAACTATGGGAATATTCGATATATTTAAAAGTAAAAAGGACGAAGGAAAACACTACGACCCTACAAACATAAAGGTAACTGATATAGAAAACGGCTACCTGTTAGATTACGACTTTGAAACCTGGACAGTTACTAAAATGTCTGAGTACGATTGGGGAAGCAATTTCTTTACGCGTGAATTTACAATTACATCTAAAGGCGAAACACGTTATTTACATATTGAAGATGACGGAAAACTTATCATTACACTTTCTGAAGATTTGAAATTCAGAAAACTTGGTCCTGAAGTATTAGATTTCTTAGAACTTAATGGAAAGCCACCTAAAAAAATCAACTATTTAGGCACTACTTATTTTCTAGATGAAGAGTCCCCAGGGTTTTACCGTAATACTGAAAATGAAGACTGGGAAGAACTAATTTCTTTTGACTACTTAGATGATGAGGAAGAAAAATGTTTAACTATTGAGCAATGGGGCGATGACGATTTTGAAGCAAGCGTTGGTATTGTAATAAAAAACAGAGATATCAGTAACATTTTACCCGCTTATACAGACTAACGAATACAATCAATTATCTTGCGACTTAAATACCGCGAAAAATAATACAGAAATAATAAAACTAAATAACTCAATGAAACTACTTGCACCTCTTTTTTATGCGTGTATTTGTATGCTACTCTTCTCATGTGGCTCAGACAAACCAAAATTTGTAAAATCACCAGTCGATAATATCATTACTAAATATATCGATAAAAGTAATTACAGTGTCATTCTTGCCGATATGGACTACAAGGAGGATACTGATAGCTATTATCATAAATATCAAATTCTAATTGATGAAGGGGCTCCTACCTTATCACAAATAGAATTAAATGATACTACAGCAGTTGCTACTGATATCAAAATTGAAAAAACGGATTGGCTAAAAGTATCTCCTATAACTTTTGATGAGTACAAAGGTGATTTAGGAATGACTATTTTAAGTAAGAAAAATGGTGTTTTAGATAAAAACTCATCACCTGCTGGAGTTGATAATTATGTTGGAAACCCAAAATACGGACAATGGCAAACAAATAGTAGCGGAGGTTCTTTTTGGGGGTTTTACGGTCGTTACCGTTTAATGTCTGATTTATTTTATGGGCCTAGATATGGAGGTTATGGATATGGCGGATATTCTAGATCACACTATAATGATTACAATCGTAATTACCGAAATAAGCAAAGTTATTACGGAGCTAATAAGGAACATGGTACTAAATCTACTAGAAACACAAATAGCTCTTGGTCAAAAAAATCAAGTACATTCAAAAGTAATGTAAATAGTAAGGTTACTAAAAGTGCATCAACACTTCGTTCTAGAGGGTATTCTTCTAGTAAAAGCTACAGTAAATCTAATCGTACTAGCAGAAGTGGCTCAAGATATAGTAATAGTTCATCACGATCAAGAAGTGGTGGATTCGGAAAGTAATAACTAAGCTTTAAAAAAATAAAAAAAATGGAAACTATTCAAGGATATCTAGATAGTACATCAATTATACACTCATTAATTTATATTATTACGAGTATTGTTTTATTCGGTATTGGTAAATTAATCTACAGTCTATTTCACAGAAGTATTAATATTAAAAGTGAACTTGTAGAGAAAGACAACTTTGCATTCATTCTATCGTATGTAGGATATTTCACAGGAATTATTATTATTATTGGAGCTGCCATTAAAGGAGACTCTTATGGATTAGGTAGCGATATCGCACAAATTAGTTTGTATAGTATTTTAGGAATCCTACTACTTCATCTTTCAATTCTGATAAGCAACAAGTTAATATTACCAAAGTTTGATATTAAGAAAGAAATTATTACAGATAAAAATGCAGGAACTGGTATTATAGAAGCCTGTATTTATGTTGCTAACGGATTATTATTATACGCCGCTTTAGTTGGGGAATCAAACAGTTTAGCTGAAGGTATAACAACATTTGTAGTGTATTGGTTTATTGGTAATGTAGTATTAATTCTAGCTTCAAAAGTATTTTCACTTTGGATGAAATATGATATCCATAATGAAATTGAAAAAGACAATGTTGCTGCTGGAGTGAGTTTTTCTGGAGCTATTATTGCTATCAGTATCATTATTATGAATGCTTTAATTGATCCTTTTGTTGACTGGGCTACCACTTGTACAGATGTTGCTATTCACACCGTATTAGGTTGTGTTTTATTACCTATTGTAAGATGGTTAGCAGACAAACTATTATTACCCGGACGTTCATTAACAGATGAAATTAGTAATCAAGAAACACCAAATGTAGGCGCTGGATTATTAGAAGCTTTTGCATATATCGGAGCAGCATTATTGATAGTATGGAGTTTGTAAAAAAGAATTCTTTTGTTTTAAAAGCAGCAATATTCGCAACTGGATTTGCTGGTATTGTAGCAGAATATGTGCTTTCTACACTAGCTACATATTTCATTGGAAACTCAATTTTTCAATGGACTATGATTGTTTCACTTATGCTTTTTTGCATGGGGTTAGGAAGTAGGTTAAGTAAAGGAATTACTAAAAATTTGATTCAGAATTTCTTATTCTTAGAAATCACCTTATCGCTCTTAGTAGCGTTCTCTTCTGTATTAGTATATACATTAGCAGCCTTTTCTACCTATTATGAAGTAGTCATATATCTACTGAGTATGCTTATCGGATTACTGATAGGTTTAGAAATACCATTAGTTGTTAGAATCAATACAGAATATGACGATTTAAAAACCAACATCTCCTCTATTTTAGAAAAAGATTATTACGGAAGTTTATTAGGAGGTGTATTTTTTGCATTTATCGGATTACCTATTTTAGGATTATCCTATACTCCATTTATCTTAGGATTGATTAACTTTTTTGTTGCAGGAATTGTTTTATATCGATTTAAAGACAAACTCACAAAGCCAAAATTACACAGACTCTATTACATTTTAGGTATTGTATTGGTTGTTTTAATAACTGGTATTAGTTTTACCAATCCGATAATTGCTTGGGGAGAACAAAAAAAATATAAAGACAAGGTTATTTATTCGGAGCAAACAAAGTATCAGAATATCGTATTAACGGAATGGAAAGATGAACACTGGTTGTATTTAAACGGAAACTTACAATTCTGCTCTATTGATGAAACTATGTATCATGAACCTTTGGTGCATCCGGTTATGCAAATGTACAGCAAACCACAGAATATCTTAATTTTAGGTGGTGGTGATGGATGCGCAGTTAGGGAGTTACTGAAATATCCTTCTGTTACTTCAATTGACATGGTTGATTTGGATGGAAAAATGACCGATTTAGGAAAGGACCATCCAGTACTTATTGATATCAATAATGGTTCCATGAGTAGTTCAAAACTATCCATTTATAATAAAGATGCATACATACATTTGGAACAAGATAATAGTACTTTTTACGATATCATCATCATTGATTTACCTGACCCTAGAAGTGTGGAATTAGGACGATTATACTCTCATGAATTTTATAGTTTATGTAACAGAAAATTACGTCCGAATGGAATATTAATCACCCAAGCAGGAAGTCCGTATTTCGCTACAAAAGCATTTAAATGTATTGAAAAAACAATGGCATCTGCAAAATTCACTACAATACCAATGCACAATCAAGTACTATCAATGGGAGAATGGGGATGGATTATTGGAATGAAGAACAATAGTGTTTCAAAAGCGGAACTTAAAAGGCGTTTAGAAAGTTTAAGTTTTTCAAATATTCCAACTAAATGGATTAATACAGAAGCAATGAAGCTTTTGACATCATTTGGAAAAGACAGTTATTTAAACAAAACGGAACAAGAAAGTATTGAAGTAAATAAAATACATAATCCGGTACTTTATCAGTATTATTTAAAAGGAAACTGGGATTTATATTAATCATATGACAACACCGTATAAACAAATACAGGCGCGTATATTCAACCACAAACTTTGGGTTGATAGTACCGACCCTGAACAATTAAAAGAAAGTTATAAATCCTATTTGAAAAAAAGTGGATTTACTATTCTTCAATTTAATGAGCATTATTTTGAACAACAAGGATATACTTGCTTTTGGTTATTAGCAGAAAGCCATTTAGCAATTCATACATTTCCAGAAAACAATACCAGTTATGTAGAATTAAGTAGCTGTAATGAGGAAAAAATGGAGTTATTCAAAAGTCTAACCAGTATATGATAAAGCCAAAAAAACTACTCCTATTTATCAGCACTATTCTTATTTACAATGTGCTCATTTATATACTGTATAGTGTAGAAGTTGGTCATGAAGGCGCTAACATTCAAAATTTATCGGACACTTATTGGTATTCCTTAGTTACATTAACCACCGTAGGTTATGGTGATTTTTTTCCTGTTACATTTTGGGGACGTTTTATAGGAATGGCCTTTGTACTAGGAAGTTTAGGAATGTTAGGTTATGTGCTTACAGAATTAAGTTTAAAAATATCAGAATACGTAAAAAAAAGAGAAATGGGGTACTTTGGAACAACTATGAATAATCACTGTATAATTATTGGGTGGAATGCCTTTTCAAAACAAGTTGCTGAACAAATTATTAAGGCTGGAGAGAATCTTGCAATTGTTGTGAATAACGAAGCTGATTTAAAGGCAATTAAGCAGTTATATACTGATAAAAATTGCTTTGCATTGCTTTCTGAATTAAATGACTTTGATAATTTAAGCAAAGTAAATATCACCGATGCAAAACGAGTGTATATAAGCTTTGAAAACGATACTGATACATTAGTATACACCATTAGCTTAAAGAAAAAATATGATCTTGTAAAATGTGTTGTTGCAATTGAGAACATTGAATTAAAAGCATCTTTTAATTATTTAGGCGTGCAATTTATCATTCCTAAAAAAGAAATTGTGTCTAAGTTTATTGCTAGCTATATTTTTGAACCTAATGTAGCGTTACTTACGGAAGACTTGATTTCTACTTCTACTACAGAAGAAAATCTTGATATATGTGAAACCGTTTTAAATACAAATCACGAACTTATCGGCACTCTTTATATTGATAGTTATGTGAATTTAAAAAAAGATAAAGGCATTGTACTTGTTGCAGTAAGTAGAGATTTTGAACTTATAAAGAACCCAGAGAACAATTTTGAACTAAAAGAAAATGATGTGTTAATTTATATTGCCAACGGGATGAATAAACAAGCAATTATTGGTGCTTAACAAAGCATCTTATATTTAAAGTATTCTAACTGATTCATGTTTTTTTAACTAAATTAATAGTGGCTGAAATTTTAAAAAATATAACTACTGTCGAAACCTTATTAATATTAGAAAGGGGAAACACTTCCTTTAATGACTTGTTTAAATGCGTAACCCTCGATTTATTACTTAAAAAAGTGATTAATATAGAACAGAAAACTATTATTCGTAATTCTAATTACGCTAATAACAGTAGTTTTATATCCATATACAAAGGTGAAATGTTTAATACTTATGTATTCAAACCATATGAAAAGCATTATAAAACGATCCTCAATTCCTATGAAGATGATGGTGCAAAAGTAAATATATTTAGAAATAAATTACTAAAACAATTTTACGCAGAATTTGATTGGATTGAAGAAATAATTGAAGGTTCTCCTATCAAAGAACTCTTCGTTAATAATTATTTTTTAAAGTTTTGGGGAACACTGCCTTTAAATGATTTAGGAGAAAATCAATTAAAAAGCATAACCGAAACATTAAACACGTCTTATAATTATAAAACCCCTTTGGATGTATTTAATACAATCACAAACTTAGGTTCTAACATATTTCACCTTAGAAATTTTAACACTGATGATCTCTTAAAAATAAATGACCTAGACTTCAAGTCGCTCAAGCTTGAAAACGACAATTACCTGCATCAAAAATTTAAAAACGATTCAAATTATTTTGACGAAGAGCTCATTGAACAATTTGATATAAAAAGATGGTTTTAACCTACAACTCCTTTATCATCCATTCGGTACAACTGTAATGCCCCGTTTCTCCCAAAGGTTCACTTAATGCTTTAAAACCTGTTCTTTTATATAATTTTACTGCTGATTTCATATACGGTAAGGTTTCTAAATAACATTTTTCATAGCCCAAATCCTTAGCAGTAGTTAAACATTTCTGTATCATTTTACTTCCCAAACCTTTTCCTCTTGCTTCAGGAAGAAAATACATTTTCTGTAATTCACATACATTATCCGTAGTGTTTTCTAACTGAGATATTCCAGCACTACCAACTATTTTTCCATCTAATTCTGCTACAAAATAGGTCGCATTATCACTCTCGTATACTTCCGATAAAACATCAAGTGACTTATCTTCATATGCAGTTCCAACTTTTGGAGCTCCTAATTCTACCAGTACTTCTCGTATTAATTTAGCTACTGCTACATTGTCACGAGCTTCTATTTCTCTTATTATTATTTCAGACATCAATATAAAAGGTTATTTTTGTGATTCTAGAGTCAATATTTTCGACGAAAGCACACGAGGTGTGAATTAACAATAATATTTTCCGTTCGAGGCAAATCTCGAAAACAAAGCCCACTAGCGGGATAAAATTAGTGAATTATGAAACAAATTGCGATACTTTTATTTCTATTTTCAATAACTACTTCTTGTGTTTCAAAAAAAATTGAATATCAAAATGTTGAAAACATTAAAATAATTAAGCTAGATTCCAGAGAAATCACCTTAAGTGCTGATGCAATATTTAACAACCCAAATATATTAGGTGGTAAAGTAATTCCTGAAAACATCATTGTTTATATTGATGAAAAAGAAATTACAACAGTTAAGTCAAAGGAGTTTAAAGTTCCTGCTGTTAAAGAATTTGCTGTGCCACTTGAAGTAACCATTCCATTTAATAAAATACCTGGAAATAAAGATGGTGGTTTATTAGGAGCTGTACTTGGAAGTTTCAACAAAACACATAAAGTGACCTTTAAAGGAAACTTAAATTATAAGGTTGTAGGTATAAAATCTACTTACAAAATTGATCATACTGAAGAGTTAAAACTTTCATTATAAAGCATCAAGTATACATACAACGTTGTATTCAACTAGCTAAAAACGGACTAGGAACCACGGGTACAAATCCTATGGTTGGTTCTGTTATTGTGCACAACGACAGTATTATTGGGGAAGGATGGCACTATCAAGCTGGTCAACCTCACGCGGAAGTAAATGCGATCAATTCCGTAAAAGATAAAACTCTCTTAAAAGAGGCTACTATTTACGTTTCTCTTGAACCCTGTAGTCATTTTGGAAAAACTCCTCCTTGTGCTAACTTAATTATTGAACACCAAATACCTAATGTAGTTATTGGCTGTATAGATAGTTTTTCAGAAGTTTCAGGTAAAGGAATTGAAAAATTGAAAAATAATGGATGTAATGTTACCATTGGTGTTTTAGAAGATGAGTGTACAGCTTTAAACAAACGCTTTTTTACCTATCATAATAAAAAGCGTCCGTATATAATTTTAAAATGGGCTGAAAGTAATGATAGTTTTATAGCCCCTATTAACAACACAGAAATCACTTGGATTACAAATACTTTCTCAAGGCAATTAGTTCATAAATTACGTACCGAAGAACAGGCTATATTAGTAGGAACAAATACTGCAATTACCGATAATCCTAAACTAGACGCTAGAACTTGGAAAGGTCATAACCCTGTTAGAATAGTTTTAGATCGCACATTGAAAGTTTCAACTAACAACCATCTATTTGATGGCAGTGTTAAAACCATTGTTCTTACTGAGATTGAAAAACAAAATTCAGAAAACCTCTTTTTTGAAGCTCTTAATTTCTCAGAAAATATTCCTGCTCAAATTTGTGATGTTCTTTATAAACACCAACTACAATCGATAATTATTGAAGGTGGAAGTAAAACTTTACAGAGTTTTATTGATGCAAACTTATGGGATGAGGCTAATGTTTTTAAAGGATCTACTGTTTTTACAAACGGAATCAAATCACCTAGGTTTAATGGACAAATAATGGAGTCTAAAAGTGTTAAAAAAGATACACTTATAATTTATACCAATAAGCCAACTTCAGCAATCTAACTTCCATATTATGAGTTTAACACCACCTCTTTTCAATCAAGACAAGTCTAAAATAATCAAACCCACTAGTGGGATTAAAAATATAATTTTCGATTTCGGAGATATTTTTATCAATTTAGATAAAATTGGTGCTATAAATAGTGCTTTAGAATTGTTTGAGGTTTCAGAATTGACTCAAGAAATGATTCAAATCAATATGGATTATGAAAAAGGGCTCATTACAACAGAAGCCTTTATAAAGTTTTACACCACAGCATATCCTTATATTTCAAAAGAAAAAATAATAGAATCTTGGAATTGCATGTTACTCGATTTCCCATTACATCGGTTAGATTTTATCAAACAGGTGAGTAAAAAATACCGCTGTTTCCTTTTAAGTAATACCAATGAAATGCATATTGATTGGATAAAAAATGATTGGGGAATGGAATTATATAACGAGTTTAAAAATTGCTTTGAACAATTTTATTTATCTCATGAAATGAATATGCGCAAACCTGATGTAAATATTTATGAATTTGTATTAAAAGAAAATAACTTAATTGCAGCTGAAACATTATTTATTGATGACACTAAAGAAAACACTCATGCTTCTTCGACTTTAGGTATTCATTCTTGGAATTTAATTCCTGGAAAAGAAGAAATTATAGATTTATTCAATATCAAAACCGCACTCTTTTAATATGCTATATCTTTTATTAAGCGTGCTATTTTCAAGTGCTATATTTATCATCTTTAAATTATTTGGCACTTATAAAATCAATACGTTCCAAGCTATTGTATTTAATTATTTTACCGCATTTACAATCGGAATTCTGTCACACGAAAATGCAATTAACTTTATTGAATTACCAAGTAAGCCCTGGTTTATTGGAGCTATAGTACTTGCTTCATTATTTATTAGTGTTTTTAATGTAATGGCGATTACTTCACAAAAAAATGGAGTAAGTGTTGCTGCAGTTGCTGGAAAAATGGCCGTTGTTATTCCTGTTTTATTTGGTGTATTACTTTATAAAGAACATTTAACCGTTCAAAAAATATTAGGAATCATCTTAGCCATATTTGCTGTATATTTTATTACTCTAAAAAATAAGTCAACTATCGTTCAAAAAGCATCACTTATATTCCCTATACTACTATTTTTGGGAGCAGGGATAATAGACACTACCATAAAATATGTACAAATCAACTATGTTCCGAGTAGCGATACTAATTTATTTTCTGGGATCTTATTTGGTTTAGCTGGTATATTTGGAATAATTATTTACAGCATAAAACCGTCGCCTATTACACTTAAAAACGGAATAGCAGGTGTAATTTTAGGTATAATCAATTACTATTCAATATACTATTTATTAAAAGCACTTGATATTAAAAACATCTCTAGCGCTGTAGTTTTCTCTATCAACAATGTTACAATTGTTGCATTATGCACCTTACTTGGGTTACTCATTTTTAAAGAGAAACTAACATCTAAGAACTGGATTGGTATTGGAATCGCAATTATTTCTATACTTTTGATTACTCAATAATAATACTCAACATTGTCTGAACTAAAAGATACATACAAAACAATTGATACTCCAGCTAAAGGAGAATTCTTTAAAGATAGAGGTAGTAAGTTTTACGGGTACACTTATCCTATAAGTTCTGAAGATGAAGTAAAACCAATAATTGAACAGTTAAAAAAAGAGCACCATACTGCAAGGCATTGGTGCTATGCATGGCAATTGGGTACTGATAAAATTCGTTATAGAGCAAATGATGATGGAGAACCAAGTAATTCTGCTGGACCACCTATTTACGGTCAAATTCAAGCTTTTGGTGTAACTAATATACTTGTTGTTGTCGTTAGATATTTTGGAGGAACAAAATTGGGTGTTGGAGGATTAATGAATGCCAATAAAACAGGCTCTAAATTGGCTTTAGAGGCATCTAATATTCTAGAAAAAACTATTGATCGTGTATTTCAAATCACTTTTCAATATAAAGACATGAATAAAGTGATGCGTATTGTGAAAGAAAAACAATTAAACATTACTCATCAAAAACTCGAACTAGATTGTCAATATACAATTCCAGTTAGAAAAAAGAATGCAGATCAAATTTTTGAAATCTTCACTAATATGTTTGGAATAACTATAAAAGAGCTCGATTAAACTAATTAATAATTTATTTTTAACTCTTTTAAAAACCTAATTTCCCAAATAATTCATCAGGACACAACATTGGTCTTTTTGTTTGCATATTCACAAACACCAAAGTAATTTCAGAAGTTGTTATTAAAACATCCTTTTGGTTATAAACCTCCTGATCAATTGTTATTTTTAACCCTGGTTTCTCTCGTAATTTTGTTTTAATAGTTATCACCTCATCATAAACTGCTGGCTTCTTAAAATTAATATTCAAATTAACTACTGGCAGCATGACTCCATCATCCTCCATTTTTTTGTAAGAAATATCAATAGAACGCAACCATTCCACCCTTGCAACTTCTAAATATTGGGCATAATTACCATGATAAACAACCCCCATTTGGTCAGTCTCTCCGTAGCGTACTCGAATTTCAGTCTGGTGTACTTTCATAAATCATATACATTTAACCATGCAAGCATAGTAATTAAGTTTTAGTATGAGGAAAATATTTTAAATATTCAATAGCAATGAGTTTTTTTTTTCACTAATTTGTTCACATATTTGTCATCCCCAAGAATACATAACGAGAATAATATTCTCGAATAAAAAAAAACAAATATAACCAATATATTCAATGAATAAAACAGCATTATCAGTTTGGGAAAATTGCCTGTCTTTTATAAAAGACAACATACAACCCCAAGCATACAAAACCTGGTTTGAACCAATTAAACCTATAAAACTCACTGATAATGTGTTAAGTATTCAGGTACCTAGTAAATTCTTTTATGAATGGCTGGAAGAACACTATGTGAAGTTGTTAAAAGTTGCGTTGACAAAAGAATTAGGGGGTTCAGCAAAACTAGTGTACAACATTAAAATGGAAAACACTTACGGTAACAAACAACCGTTTACAGAAAAAATACCTAGTACAAATAGGTCATCTGTAAAACCACAAAATGTTGATGTTCCGTTAAAAAACAAAAGCCCTGAGTTAAAAAATCCTTTTATTATTCCTGGGATAAGAAATGTAAAAATTGAGTCACAACTTAACCCAAGTTACAATTTTGAAAATTTCTTAGAAGGGGATTCAAATCGCTTATCAAGATCTGCTGGATTAGCAGTTGCAAATAAGCCAGGAGGAACCGCTTTTAATCCGTTATTAATTTTCGGTGGAGTTGGACTAGGTAAAACACATTTAGCTCACGCTATTGGTGTTGATGTAAAAGATAAATATCCTGAGAAAACAGTATTGTATATTGCGGCTGAAAAATTCATTCAGCAATACACAGATGCAGTTAGAAAAAATAATAGAAATGATTTTATTCACTTCTATCAAATCATTGATGTATTAATTATTGATGATGTACAGTTTTTATCAGGTAAAGCAGGTACACAGGATGTATTCTTCCATATTTTCAATCACTTGCACCAAAATGGGAAACAGATTATTTTAACATCTGACAAAGCTCCTGTTGACATGCAAGATATTGAACAACGTTTATTATCTCGTTTTAAATGGGGATTATCAGCAGAATTACAGAAACCTGATTTTGAAACACGTGTTGCAATATTGAAAAACAAATTATACCGTGATGGTGTAGAAATGGAAAACGATATTGTAGAATATGTTGCCAAGAATATTAAATCAAACGTTAGAGAATTAGAAGGAGCTATAGTTTCACTTATCGCCCAATCTTCATTTAATAAAAAAGAAATTACTATTGACTTAGCACGTCAGATAGTTGAGAAGTTTGTAAAACACACCAAACGTGAAATATCAATTGACTATATACAAAAAGTAGTTTCTGATTATTTCTCAATGGATGTTGGAACTTTACAATCAAAAACTAGAAAACGTCATATTGTACAAGCTAGACAATTAGCTATGTTTTTCGCTAAAAGATTAACAAAAGCTTCTTTAGCAAGTATTGGTAGTCAAATTGGAAAACGTGATCACGCAACAGTATTGCACGCATGCAAAACAGTTGATAACCTTGCTCATACAGACAAACAATTTAAAAAATACGTTGAAGACTTACAGAAGAAATTAACACTGTAACACCTTTAATATAAATACAAACCTGGTAACAGGAAAAATCATCAACTATTTTAGTTGATGATTTTTTTTATACTTAAATTGTACTAACAGAAACTATATGATACATAAAAGAATATTAATGGTCTGCCTAGGTAATATATGCCGATCACCTTTAGCAGAAGGAATCCTAAAAGCAAAAGTTGATTCTGATTTTATTCATGTTGATTCTGCTGGAACATCTGCTTTTCATAGCGGAGAATTACCAGACAAACGCTCTATAGATGTTGCAGAAAAATATGGGATTGATATTACTAACCAAAGAAGTAGGCAATTTATAGCAGCTGATTTTGAAATATTTGACACTATTTATGTCATGGATAATTCTAATAAAAACAATGTTCTTGCACTGGCTAAAAATAATAATGACAGAAACAAAGTTAAAATAATACTGAACGAAATAAACCCAGGTCAAGATTTAGACGTGCCTGACCCATACTATAACGATGGATTTGAAAATGTGTACCAAATGCTAAATGAAGCATGTACACAAATTGCAAGCAACCTATAATACAAACAACAATGAAGCTAAACGGAAAACTATATTTAATACCTACCACACTTGGCGATACCGAACCACTAGAAGTACTTCCTATTTCTGTGAAAAAAGTATTAGAAATGACAAATGAATTTATTGTTGAAAACGAAAAAACAGCAAGACGATTCATTAAAAGAGTATGTCCTAAAAAATCACAGCCTGATTTAATTTTACATCCTTTAAATAAATTTACCGATCCAGCAGACATACCTTCATATTTAAATTCTTGCTTAGAAGGAAAGGTTGTCGGTCTATTATCAGAAGCAGGTTGCCCTGCAATAGCTGATCCTGGGGCTGATGTTGTAAAAATTGCTCACGATAAAAACATTCAAGTAAGACCATTAGTAGGTCCTTCATCCATACTACTAGCGATGATGGGATCTGGATTTAACGGTCAAAATTTCACTTTCAATGGATACCTACCAATTGATAAAGGAGAACGAAAAGCAACTATTAAACGCTTAGAAAAACTTTCTCACGATTATAATCAATCACAAATTTTTATTGAAACACCTTATAGAAACAATAAGATGCTAGAGGACTTAAGTAGCACATTACATCCTAACACTAAAATATGTGTGGCATGTGACATTACTTTACCCTCAGAGTTAATCATTACCAAAACTGCCCAATACTGGAGTAAAAACCCAGTTGATCTACATAAAAAACCAACGATTTTTGTAATTCAGAAGTAAATAGAAATATTATAATTAAAAAAGGAGCGCATTTACATGCGCTCCTTTTTTCCTACATTATACCCAAAAGGGCGAAATAATTTAATCTAATACTACTTTTGCTTTTTTGTTCTCCTCTATTGAAGAAGTATCAAAACCTGCAAATTTTTTCATATAATAACGTACTGTACTTCCGTAAGCATCAGAGAACACATTTGCCCCATAACTTCTTAAGAATTTTTTTACATTCCCAGGACCTCCTAAATGTGCAGCAGCTAAAATACCAGACTCGGTAACTCTAACTCCTCCTATTACTCTTCCTGAAAAACGTTTGATATCTCTTCGTAAAACCCATTTGTTTCTAGACAAGTTAGCTTCAAAAGCTTTTTCTTGAATATTCGGGTCTTTAATAAAAGTACGTGTATTATACACTCCTATTAATTTTAAGGTACCTCTACCAAATTGGTATTTACCCATGTAACCGAAAGTATTCACTACTGAATATCTTCCTTGAGACTCCTTAAAACCAACAGCTTCTTTAAAGCCGATAAATGATTTCCCTAAGAACAAAGAAAACTCTTCAGCTTCCTCTTCAATCTCGCTTTCACTTAAAACTGTATAATACAATCCTAAACTTTCACTTACTTCAGAGTTATTTACATTTGATGTAGTTAACTCTTTCTTTGATGTAAATCCTGTTGCAATCATAAAAATCGCTCCAGAGATAAACAAAACCTTCATAAATTTCTTTATCATATAATAGACTTCTTAAGACTAACTTTCTTCACGTATTAGGTGAAATAATGAAATGCTTAAAATTTCAGTCGGCAAAGATATCATTAATTTTGGAACAACAAAGATAAAGTGATTTTATTTTAAAACAAAGGAAATCAGCGACTTAGTGTCTTTTAGAAACCCAATTTCGGTACGCAACCGCGTTGTTATTGTGCTGAGCAAGAGTTTTTGCAAACTGATGATACCCCATTTTTTTAATATTTGCTACGAAGTAATAATATTGGTGTTTTTCATAATTCAACACTGCATCAATAGCAGAAATATCAGGCATTGTTATTGGTCCCGGAGGAACTCCAGCATACATATAAGTATTGTATTTTGAATTTATTTTTAAATGTTCAAACAAAACTCGTTTTAACTGAACACCTGTTGCTTTTTTAACTGCGTACACTACCGTAGGATCAGCCTGCAACAACATTCTTTTTTTAATCCTGTTCATATAAACTCCAGCTACTCTTGGCCTTTCATCTATTTTTACCGTTTCTTTTTGAACTATTGCAGCTAATGAAATCACTTCGTTTTGAGTTAATCCGATTTTTTTAGCTTTAGCTAATCTACTTACTGACCAAAACTTATTATACTCCTTTAGCATCCTATCTCTAAACTCATCTGCAGATGTATTCCAGAAAAATTCATAACTATTAGCTACATACATACCCAAAGCAGTACTATTAGTAAACTTGTTAGTTGCCAGAAAATCGCTTTCTTTAAATGCATTTAATAATGAAATGCTATCTACTTCTATTTGAGTTGAAATTCTACCAGATAAACTCTCTAAAGATTCTTGATTATTAAAGGATACACGTACCGGAATATTATTTACTCGTAAAGTATTTATAATATCATTATTATTCATCCCTTTTTTAATCTCATATTTCCCAGGCCTAATATTCCCCGAATACTTCTTCTTATTCGCTACTGCAACAAATGTTTCTACATCCTTTAACAATGGAGTTACATCTACTAACACATCCTCGAAAGAGGCGTCTGTTGATATAAAAAGAGTCGCTTTTTCGTTTTCAAAAGCCGTATTTGGTATAAAAATAGCATTATATACATAATATGCGAAAAACGCGCAACCAACTAAACCCAACAGAGCAATAACTACTAATAATTTTTTAATGTACATCTTTAATTAATTGAAATAAATATTCGCTTTTATAATGGTTTCCTTCTAAAATCCAATCTTTCTTTACTCCTGTTTTCACAAAACCTAGACTTTCAAACAATTTGATACTTGCTATATTATCTTCTAATACATTTGCATAAATTTGATGCACGTATAAATTCTTAAACGTATACTCAATGAGTAACTCCAGTGCTTCGCGTCCATATTTTTTTCCACGAGCGTGATCTAACACTAATACCCCTAATCCTATTTTATCATTTTTAGGATCAAAGTCAAATAAATCTACAAAACCTATCGCCTCATCATCAGTGGTTACAATCACTAAACGTAATTGCTTTACCTCATAAATATCCTTATGACAGTTTTCTAAATATTGTTTTATTAAAAAACGAGAATATGGAGTTTGTGTTTGACTTACTTCCCAAACTGACTCATCATTCTCGATAGCATATATCAACTCTAAATCTTCAGGCTCTAAAGCTCTCAGATTAATTCGCTCTCCTTTTAATGTTAACATACTATATCTCCTTTAAATACCTGAACTGCTTTCCCTTTTAAAAACACATTAGAATAATTACCTTCTTTAACATCAAAAGATACGTGTAACTCTCCTCCTTCTACATTTAATTTAATATCGCTGGCATTTGTTTCTTTTAAGTAATTCATTGCAATAGCTACTGCCGTTGCCCCTGTACCACAAGCCAAAGTTTCATCCTCTACTCCACGTTCATACGTTCGTAACCTAAATGTTGTGTTATCTATTTTTTTGACAAAATTCACATTACTTCCTTCAGTTCCATAAACTTCATTCCTGATATTCCTTCCAATAGTTTTTATATCAAAATTAGAAATATGCTCTTCAAATTGAACATGATGTGGAGATCCTGTATCTAAAAATACACCAGCTCCTTTATCGTTAATCGCAGTTACATCCTGCATTTGTAAACTCACCACATCTCCAGATACTGTTGCAGTATGTAATCCATCTATAGCTTCAAATGTAGTAGCATTCTCTATAATTTTAAGAAACTTTGCAAACGCTACAATACATCTCCCTCCGTTACCACACATAGTACCTTCGTTACCATCTGCATTAAAATAAACCATTTTAAAATCAGTAGCAGCACTGTCCTCTAATAAAATTAATCCATCAGCACCAATACCAAAACGTCTATCACATAGCGAATTGATAAGAGACAAATTATCATTAGAAATTACTTGTTGACGATTATCTATCATCACAAAATCATTTCCTGTTCCTTGATATTTATAAAATTTAATCATTAAAAACCATTAATGGATTTAAATCACCAAGACACATCTTGGCAAAGTGTTTACTATTAACTAAAACCTAAGCTTATAAACTAAGGAATTTGATTGTTTTACAAATGTAAGGAATCACATGAAAAATCAACTAAAATAAAACAGCATAATATAACGTTATAACATAGTTATATTAACATTCCTTAACAGCTCGTTAATAACACGTTAAAGTAGATTATTCAACTAAATAATAATTTAACTTTACAATAAAAATAACCTAAATCACTATATATCATGAGAGAAATACTTAAAATTACTTTGTTTTCTATTCTTGGTGGAACACTAAGTCTAGTTGGTTATAAAGCTTTTATAGAAAAAGAATATAAGCACGAAATTAAAACTAATAATCCAACAAATTCCTTTTCTATACCTGTTACAAATAATTCAGCTAAAATGAATGTTCTAGCAGAAAACACAGACTTTACTATTGCCGCAGAGAAAACCATTCATGCAGTAGTACACGTTACTAACACTGCAACATATACACAACCAAGAAATATTTTTGAATATTACAATAATCAAGGAGAACAAATACAAAAAGGGTCAACCGGATCAGGTGTTGTGATTTCTGAAGATGGATATATTGTAACGAATAACCATGTAATTGATAATGCCGATGAGCTAACTGTTACTTTAAATAATCAGAAATCATACAAAGCACGCGTTATTGGATTTGATAAGAAAAGCGACATTGCGTTATTAAAAATTGAAGCCAAGGAAAAGCTCTCTTATATTCCGTTTGGTGATTCTAATAATGTGAAAATTGGAGAATGGGTACTAGCCATTGGTAATCCATACAACCTTAACTCAACTGTTACAGCAGGAATTATTAGTGCAAAATCAAGAGATTTAGATGGAGATGATAATATCCAATCTTACTTACAAACAGATGCTGTAGTAAACCCTGGGAATTCTGGAGGTGCATTAGTAAATACTCGAGGTGAGTTAATTGGTATCAATACAGCTATATCTTCCAAAACAGGTTCCTATATAGGATACTCTTTTGCAGTACCATCAAACACAACAAATAAAATTGTGCAAGATATTTTGGAATACGGTAATGTTCAACAAGCCATATTAGGAGTAATTGGTGGTAATGTAAATAACGATATTTCAAATAAACTAGAATTAAAAGACTCAGAAGGATACTACATCTCTCATATAGAACCTAACTCTGGTGCAGAAAAAGCAGGATTACTAGTAGGCGACATTATCAAGAATATTGACCAAACAAAAATCACTAAATCATCCGATTTAACGGGCTACTTAAGTACCAAAAGACCTGAAAACACTATTAACATAACTGTTTTAAGGAACGGAGCACTAAAAATTATTCCTGTAAAATTATCTGATAAAAGCATACTTACTCAAAAAGCGTTTGATTTAGAATTAAAAAACCTAACAAGTGATGAAATAAACGATTTAGAAATAAAAAGTGGAGTAAAAGTTGTAACTATTAATAACGATTTTCTTGCGAAAAAATTAGGGCTGACAAAAGGTTGTATCATTATCAAAATCAATGAAAAAGATATTGAGAGTATTGAGGATTTAAATAAACTTGAAAGCTTGAGTTTTAAAAACCTATATAATTTAGAAGTAATCTACAAAAACGGGAACTCAAAGAACTGGTGGCTGCGTTAAAAACAGATGTAAAAAAAAACCTTGCCAATTAAAGTAAGGTTTTTTTGTGCAATTATTTTAATTTAAACAACAGGTTTTTTATAAATATTAGAAAAAATATTTTTATAACAAATTAAAATTTCTTTTTCTAGCTTCACTTTATTAAGCAATACATTTGAATCATTAAGCTCTGACTTTATCTCGTTACTCATTTCCAAACACTCCGCATGAGTTTTATTTTCGTTTCTAAAAATTTTAATGCTTTTTTTAGAACGAGAAGTAAAACCTAACTTAGATTCAACAACGGATTGAATCTCTAACAACAGTTTAATTAAAGGGGAAAAGCACCTCATATTTATAACGTTTATACGTTATACTAAGTTAGTTATAAATGGAGTTAAAAGAAATAGCCAAATAAAGCCATATTTAAGTCATCAATTATAACTAACTATAATTATTTATATGTCTTTTTTTCAAACAACAAAGTATCAATATATCTTCCTTCTGTTACACTTACAAAAAACGACGTTATAAAAAAACACACATTTAGAAGTAACCTTTTAGTTAAAATTAGTAATTTTGCACTTTCAAAACAACAACACAAACAACAACACAAACAACAACAAGAATGATTGCAAACAATGATACTTACGAAAAAGAGCTAGCTTTTCAAGCAGATAGAAGAAGAGCTTGTGTAGATTTTATTAAAGTAGTTAGTGATTTATGGTATGACAAATCAATTGAATTGGTCCTTTTTAGAAACCAATTGATTGACAAAAATGTAAGTGATATTTTAAACTTACATGAATATGCAGGAGAATTTGTTCAAAAGCCAATTTCTATTTTTGATTCAGTTGAAATTGCTAAAGCTATACAGAGTATTGATTTACCATTATCTAAATTAGATATCGGTAAATTAACTTATGAATATCATTTAGAAGACGATAAATATAATGACGCAATAGCGTTTGTTTCTGATAAATTAAAAGATGCTAGCAAATCTGAAGACATACAACCTAAAGATGTTGTTTTATATGGTTTTGGTAGAATTGGACGTTTATTAGCTAGAGAGTTAATGTCTAAAATGGCTAAAGGTCAGCAAATGCGTTTAAGAGCAATTGTTACTAGAGGTAAAATTGACGAGGTTGTTTTAGAAAAAAGAGCATCTTTATTAAGACAGGATTCTGTACATGGTGACTTTGCTGGGACAGTAACTACTGATTTAGAAAATCAAGCATTAATCATTAACGGAACAACTGTTAGAATGATTAGCGCTAATGCTCCAGAAGATATTGACTACACAACTTACGGCATCAACAATGCTTTAATTATTGACAATACCGGAGCTTTTAGAGATAAAGAAGCGTTAAGTAGATTATTAGCTTCTAACGGAGCAGATAAGGTTTTACTAACTGCACCAGGGAAAGGAATCCCTAATATTGTACACGGTGTAAACCACTTAGAAAACAACCCTGATGAAGTAAATATTTTTTCTGCAGCATCTTGTACAACTAATGCTATTACTCCAGTTTTAAAAGCAATTGAAGATAGTTTAGGAATCGTTCACGGGCATTTAGAAACTATTCACGCATATACAAACGACCAGAATTTAGTAGATAACTTCCATAGCAAATACCGTCGTGGTAGAGCTGCCGCCTTAAACATGGTAATTACCGAAACTGGAGCTGGACAAGCTGCCTCAAAAGCGCTACCATCTTTAGAAGGAAAGTTAACATCTAACGCAATTAGAGTTCCTGTTCCTAACGGATCATTAGCAATATTAAACTTAGAAATTAAAAACACTACTTCTGTTGAAGCCGTTAATGCTATCATCAAAAAATACGCATTAGAAGGTGATTTAGTAGAGCAAATAAAATACTCTTTAGATAACGAATTAGTATCTTCAGACATTGTTGGTTCTTCTGCTCCATCAATATACGACAGTAAAGCTACTATTGTTAGAAGCGACGGAAAAAACATCGTTTTATATGTTTGGTATGATAATGAATATGGGTATTCACACCAAGTTATTCGTTTAGCTAAGCATATATCTAAAGTAAGAAGATTTAGTTACTACTAGTAGTTAGACAACATACAATAAATTATAAAAATCCGTGTTTTAACATAACACGGATTTTTTATCAAAAAATAATACAGATATCATGAAGAGGATTTACTTTTTTTTACTTGCACTTTTAATAAGTGTTTCTACTGTTTCAGCACAAAAATCTGAAAAAGAATTATCGCTTACAAACAGCACTGTTAATGAAAAGTTTGACTACGTCATTACCAAATCTAATAACTTTCAAGAATTCAAAGTTGTTAAAAGAACTTGGTTACACACTATTAAAAAACAAGTTTTAGACTCTGTAAATAAACAAAAAGGAGAGATTAAAGCTTTAGCTGTAATTATTGAAGATCAAAAATCGAATACCAAGAAATTGGAATTGAAAATTGAAACTTTAAATAGCGAAATTACTACCGTAAATACCGATAAAGACAACATCTCTTTTATCGGGAGCGATATGAAAAAAGGTGCTTTCAAAAACTTATTTTGGGGAATCATTTCAGTATTATCAATTCTATTACTATTTTTTATCTTTAAATTCAAAAATAGCAACACTGTTACTCAAGAAGCTAGAACTCAACTTGCAGATGTTGAAAAAGAATACGAAAGTCACAAAAAAACAGCATTAGAGCGTGAACAAAAAGTAATGCGTAAATTACAAGATGAGTTAAACAAAAACAGAAGCTAATTCGTTTTTATGAGAATTGATATCATTACAGTTTTACCAGAATTAATGCAGAGTCCGTTTAACGACTCTATATTAAAACGCGCTCAAGAAAAAGGGATTGTAGAAATCCATTTTCATAACTTAAGAGACTACAGTACTAACAAACAAAAAAGTATTGACGACTATCAATTTGGTGGTGGCGCTGGAATGGTGATGATGATTGAACCAATTGATCTTTGTATTTCCAAACTGAAGTCTGAACGTAATTACGATGAAGTAATTTACATGACTCCTGATGGAAAGACTTTAAATCAAGGTACTGCAAATGAACTTTCCTTAAAAGAAAACATGATTATTTTATGTGGGCATTATAAAGGAGTAGATCAGCGTGTACGTGACTTATTCATTACGAGAGAAATTTCAATAGGAGATTTTGTGCTTTCTGGAGGTGAATTAGCAGCAAACGTATTATGTGACGCTGTTATCAGACTTATTCCAGGAGTATTAAACAACGAAACCTCTGCTTTAACCGACTCTTTTCAAGATGATTTATTAGCACCTCCTGTATACACAAGACCTGCTGACTATAAAGGTGTAAAAGTTCCGGATGTATTGCTTTCGGGGAATTTTCCTAAAATAGAATCTTGGAGAGAAGATCAAGCGCACCAAAGAACAAAAGAAAGAAGACCTGATTTATTTGACAAATAAATCAATTCATAAAAAAGTACTGCAATTCATTGCCAATTACTAAATAATGGTTAGTTTCGCAGTCAAATTTAGATTAACCTCTGGCGATAATCGTGTATGTTGTTTTAAATCAATTATTTAAATAAAATAAAATGGAAAGTTTAATTAAATTTGTACAAGACGAATTTGTAACAACAAAAGAATTCCCAGAATTCGGAGCAGGAGATACTATTACTGTTTATTACGAAATTAAGGAAGGGGCTAAAACAAGAACTCAGTTTTATAGAGGAGTTGTTATCCAAAAAAGAGGACACGGTTCAACTGAAACGTTTACTATTAGAAAAATGTCTGGTACTGTAGGAGTGGAAAGAATTTTCCCTGTTAACATGCCTGCATTACAAAAAATTGAAATCAACAAAAAAGGTACTGTTCGTAGAGCAAGAATCTTTTACTTTAGAGAGCTTACTGGTAAGAAAGCTAGAATTAAAGAAAAAAGAACAAGATCATAATTACCGATCTTATCTAAATAAAAAAAATCCTGTCAATGACAGGATTTTTTTTATGCTATTATTTAATTACTTTTAACTAAGCAACAAATTCCTTTAATACATCAATTACATAATCAATCTCTTCCTTAGTATTGTATTTAGAAAAAGAGAAACGCAGTGATGGCTTCATCATATCGTCACCTTTAAGTATTTCTGATAATACGTGTGATCCTTTTGAACTTCCACTCTGACAAGCACTTCCTTTAGAACAAGCAATTCCTTTTAAATCTAATTGAAACAAAACAATTAATGCTTTTTGAGCTGTTACCGGCAACAACATATTAACCAAGGTATATGTGCTTTTTTCCATGTCACCTGACAAACCGTTAAATTTTACAGACGGAATAGCTTTAGTTACTTCTTCTATAAAATATTTTTTTAATCCTTTAATATAAGCACTATCCTTCTCAAGATTTACATACACATCTTTAAAAGCAACATCCAAACCTACTATATTATGTACTGATTCTGTCCCTGCTCTAAAACCACGTTCTTGACCTCCACCGAAAATTAGCGAATTCAACCCAGTGTTTTTACGCATAAAAACAAAACCTACTCCTTTTGGTCCGTGGAACTTATGAGCACTTACAGCACAAAAATCAACCATTACTTTACTTAAATCTACATCATAATGTCCAATAGACTGAACAGTATCACTATGAAATAACGCATTATATTTTTGACAAAGCTCTGACGTTTTTTCTATATCTAATATGTTTCCTAGCTCATTGTTTACATGCATCAAACTAACCAACGTTTCACCTTTATCTTCTTGTAGCAACTCTTCTAAACTACTTAAAACAACACTTCCGTTTTCATCAGTTTCAACAAAATCCACCACTGTATCAAAACAACCTTGTAAAGCTTCAGCTGAATGACCTATTGCATGATGTTCAATTTTACTAGTAATAATTCTTTTTACTCCAAGATCTCTTACTGCAGAATTTAAAACAAAATTATCAGCTTCTGTACCTCCAGATGTAAATATAATTTCTGACGCAGAAACCTTTAATTGCTTTGCAATATTCTTTCTTGCTTGCTCAATCAATGCTTTTGCGCTTCTACCAAAACTATGGGTAGACGACGGGTTACCATAATCATTTGTCAAACATGCCGTCATTGCTTTAACTACATTTTCACTTACACTTGTTGTAGCAGCACTATCAAAATATACTTTCTTCACTTAAAATTTTATTTAATATTCATAAAAAAGGGTTGGTAAATTTAATTCAAATTAAGCAAATACCAACAAATATTCGTTAATTTGTATTTTATTACAAAATCATAAATTTTTCATGAATAGAATTATTCTTTTAATAGCATTCTTAATCACAATCTTATCATGCAATGATGGAGATGTATTTGTTTCTGAGTTACACTTCCCCGAAACACTTCAGTATTGTGAAGGAAACACTGATTTAATAGTTTACTCCATAAAGGAATCACCTTACGAATCGTTATCGATAAAACTACCAATTAGTGATAAGGATAATTTCACAACTTTAAGCGCAACTGATCCTACAACACTTTTGTCTGCTACTAATACGTTTAACTACAGATCATACTCAGGAAATCCATCAGCTATATTTTGCAACTCTTTACCACCTTCTTCTCCTACAATTTTAAGTAATTACACTGCTACTAGCGGAACTGTTACTTTTACAACTAGTTTAATTGAAGATGATAACGACGGTATTCCAGCAAACCTAGAAGACATCAACAATGATGGTGACTTAACAAATGATGACACAGATAATGATGGCGTGCCTAATTACTTAGACTCTGATGATGATGGAGATAATGTTCCTACTGCAAACGAAAAACCTGATCCAAATGGTGACGGAGATATTTCGGATGCTCAAGATACTGATGGAGATAGTACTCCAGACTACCTAGACACTGATGACGATAATGACGGAACAATAACACGTTATGAAGATACTAATAATGATAATGACCCTACAACTGATATTACTGACCCCGTAATAGGGCATGATTACTTAAATGATCAAGTAACTACACAAACTATTAACGACATATATAAAGATCATACTAAAACACAAAACTACACCTGTAAGATTACTATCCAAGAAACAGTCTTAACCAACACAATTACATTTGAACAATTAATATATGATGACAATTTTATTGGAACAGTTGATACATTAATTAGTAATTTTAGCTACCCAGTATCTTTTAATTAAAACAAAAAAAGAGTTTCACCCCAAGAAAACTACACTTCATCCCAAAATCTAAGAAGTGTAAAGAAATAATACTAAATTGTTTATAAAAATACCCAAATTAGCACTATATTTAATACACAAGTATTATTTTAGCAATCAAATTCAGATAGTTATGAAAAAATTTACATTATCATTAATAGCTTTATTAGGTTTTCAAGCCTTAGTACTAGCACAGGATTTATATGTTTCTCCTTCAAGTTACATGTTTGTACAAGATGAAGTTGTATTTGTAAACGATGATATTCGTTTAGACGCAGCTGATTCAAACATTTATCTAAGAGACGGAGCACAATTAGTTCAAAACACCAATACTCTAAACTCTGATTTAGGTGAACTATCTGTTTATCAAGAGCAAAAAACAGGAGTATACGAGTACAACTATTGGTCTTCTCCAGTAGGAGTATCAGTAAATGGAATTACAAAAGCGAATGTTAACTTTGACGTATCCAACTTACACAAACCAACTGCACCAGCAACAAGTTCTGATATAACTACTGCTACTTACGGAACTACTGGTTCTTTAGAAAGTACCGCAAGTTTAATAGCCCAATATTGGTTATGGCAAATGCAATCTGGTGGAGGTTACGCACAATGGAATCAAGTTTCAGGTACAGGGAATGTCTCTTCTGCTTATGGTTTCACCATGAAAGGTAGCCCAACTGCAAATAATACAATTGACTTTAGAGGAAGACCAAACACAGGAGAATTAGATGTTAATTGCACATATACAGGTACTGATGCAGATCCAACTTCAGGTTTAAGTACTCAAGTAGAAACATTAACAGGGAATCCGTATCCTTCTACAATGGATTTAAAAAAGTTTTTAATGAGACCTGAAAACAAAACTACATTTGATGGGAGTGTTTATTTTTGGCAACAAGCCGTGACTAACTCTCATTACTTACTAGCATATGATGGAGGTTATGCTATTTACAGTCCTGGAGCAGTAGTTCCAGATGCAGACTACAACAATCCTTTACATGCTAACTGGGCTGATGACGGTTCTTATGCTTTAGCCGCTTTTTCTACTTATGATGGTTCCGGAGGAATCGTTGCAGCAGGTTCAGCTAACGGAAATACTGCCTATGGTGCTGCAGAACATTTTAGAAGATATGCCGCTATCGGACAAGGTTTTATGGTTCGAAGTGCAGGAACAGGTAATGGACCTGGGAAAATAGACAACTCTATGCGTTTGTATGTAAAAGAAATACCAGGAGTTGATGTGGATATTTTTGCAAAAAACGCTAATACAGAAGTAACTAATACAAGTAGTCATGAAGTAATAGCAATGTCGCACAATGGTATTGATTATCAAAATATCATCAACAACCCAGCTGTTACTCCTGAAATAAGAATTCACACTAAAATTAATAATACATATTACAGAGAAAATGTATTAGCATTTAGAGAAACAACTAACTTATCTTACAATAAATTTTGTGACGGAAAAAACCCTTTAGTATTAAGTTCAGATACATACTTTATAGCTGAAGATGAAAAATTAGTTATCAAATCAATTGAATATGATGTTGATACAAGATTACCTTTTGGTTTAAACGCTGATAATGAGACAAATACTTATAGCGTAACTATCAACGCTTTAAATAATGTTTCAGACAGTGTTGAAGTATTTGTTTATGACAAACAAGAAGATACGCATACTGACATAAGAAATGGTGCTTTTGAAATCACATTACCTCAAGGGGAATATGACAACAGATTTGAAATAGTATTCAAAGACGCTTCAAAAGAAGCTAATGAAGAACTTTTAATTACAGAAGCTGAAGTTATTGGTTCATTTACTGTATTTCAAAACAACTCAAGTAATCAGTTAGTTATTAAAAACCCTAAATCTTACATCCTAAAGAATTTTACTATGTATGATGTAACAGGTAAGTTAATATTCAACAAGCATAATTTAGGTAATGACACTGAGTATACGTTCCCTACTAACACACTTAGTTCTGGAGCTTATATTACAAAAGTAATTACAGATCAAAATTTTGAAAGCATTAAAAAAGTTATTGTAAACAACTAGTATTACATTTTAATCTTATAAAAAAACCAAAGCAATGCTTTGGTTTTTTTATGCATAAATATTTCCCAATAAGCTCATAAATTCACTTCTGCTTTGTAAATTGCAACAACTAAATATACGTTTGTAAATCATGTCTTTTAAAAAACTTAATACTCCATTAAAAGAATCCTTAGAACGCCTAGGATTTACTACTCCTACTCCATTTCAAGCAAGTATACTTCCCAAAGTAAAAGGGGGAGCTGATGTTTTTGGTATTGCGCCAAAAGGCTCTGGAAAAACAACAGCTATGATCATAAACACGATGCAAAAGCTGAAAAGTGAAGCTTTTGATGATTCCCCAAGAGCGTTGATTTTTGTAAAAGACAAAAAAGCCGCACTAGATTTAGAAGCTGAATTTAAAACTTTCACAAGATACACTGATCTAAGAGTTTACACCGTTTACGATGAACAAGGTATTGATCACCAAAAAGATGACATCTATTATGGCGTTGACATTATTATTGCAACACCTAAAAGATTAAATAAACTGTATCATATTAATGGAGTTCATTTAGGCGAACTTCAATTATTAATTATAGAAGATGCTGAGTTTTTAATAACAAATAGTTTGCATGCAGATATCGCACGTTTAACTGAAAGTATCAGCAAATGTCAATATTTAGTTTTTTCAGATAAATACTACCCTAAATTTGATCGTTTACAAAATTCATTTATGTCAAATTCACAATTAATAGAACTTTAATAAGTTATGTTCGCTATATTAAAAAAAGAAATTAATTCCTTTTTCTCTACCGCAATTGGGTACTTAGTTATTGGAATATTTTTAATTACTAACGGATTATTTATTTGGGTTTTCAAAGGTGAATTTAACATCTTAGATTACGGTTTTGCCGACTTATCAGGCTATTACTTTATTGCTCCATGGATATTTATTTTTCTTATCCCAGCAATTACAATGAAGAGCTTTTCTGAAGAAAAAAAGCAAGGAACTTTAGAAATCCTCCTTACTACTCCAATACACAATTGGCAGTTAGTTCTTGGGAAATTCTTAGGTGCATTCACGTTGATTATTTTAGCTTTACTACCTACAATTTTATACATTTATACCGTATATCAATTAGGTAATCCGGTTGGGAATATTGACCTCGGAAGTGCATTTGGTGCTTATACTGGATTATTAGGAATCGCAATGATCTATTGTGCTGTTGGAATATTCACTTCTTCTATTAGCAACAACCAAATTGTCGCTTTTATACTAGCTGTTTTTCTATGTTTCACACTCTATTATGGTTTTGAAGGGCTTTCAGAAATTACAGGTACATCAATTGAAAATATCGGAATAAAAGCACACTTTAATAATATCAGTAAAGGAATTATTGACACTAGAGATATTATTTATTTTTTCAGTGTTTCTAGTCTATTTTTATTTTTTACAAGCTTAACATTAACAAAGAAATAATGGTGATTTTTACTCCTATATTAATTATTTCATGCATCATAATTGCTGTATTACTATATATATTCATCAATACAATAGATGATTCAAAAAAATGGTTAAATATTATATTAGCCCTTCTAATTACACCTTTGCTATACTTTTATATATGGTATCCAATTTCTACAATTTTCCTGCCATATCATCATCACAAACAATTTAATAGTACTGAATGGAATGAAAAACCAGGATTGCGTTATGAAATGATTGACAACATGATTGAAACTGATTTTTTAATTGGACAATCAAAAGAGGATATAGTAAAACTACTTGGAAAAACACAATGGCTTAGTTGGAATGATGCAACTAAAGATTTCGATCCTAATGCATGGAACTACGGATTAGGATTAATACCAGGTGCATTTGAAGACATAAAAGAAGATGTAGAAATTACATTCAAAAAAAACAAAGTAACTTTTGTAAGACTATCACAAGCTGATTATACTTTTGAAATTAAAGAAGAGGTAAGCAATAAAAAATTAGATTCTATTAACGCTAGATTTAAAACCAAATAAATGGGATTTAAAAATACTATTATAAAAGTACTGATTGCGTTAGCTGCCACTATTGCTATAAATTATATTTCTAGCACAACATACTCTCGACTAGATATTACAAAAGACAAACGATACACACTTTCTGAAGCTACAAAAAACACTATTACCATTACTGAAGAACCAATATATATTGATGTTTTTTTAACAGGTGAAATGCCTTCCGAATTTAAGCGTCTTCAAACTGAAGTAAAAACATTGCTTGAAGAGTTTTCAGAAATTAATGACAATTTAATTGTTACTTATGTAAACCCAAAAGAAGAAAACCCTGATACTACTGAGCTTACTCGTGTAATGGAAGAGTATGGAGTACCTGCTATACAAGTTGATGTTAAGGAAAACGGCAAAACATCACAAGAGGTGATTTTTCCTTGGGCGGTCATCAATCACAATAAAAAAGTTGAAAAGGTTTCTCTTATAAAAACAAATTCAAACAACCCAATAGATAGAATTAATAATTCTGTACAAAGTTTGGAATATGCTTTTGCTAGCGCTATTAAAAAAGTAACTGGTAAAAAAGAAAAGAAAATAGGACTCTTATTAGGTAATGGTGAACTGGAAAGCAAATATGTTTATGACTTCCTCAGCTCACTAGAAAGTAGCTATCATATCATTCCTTTTGATTTAGATTCGGTAAACACTAAACCCGTACAAACATTAAAAAACCTAGAGCAACTCGATTTAATAATCGCAGCAAAACCTCAAAAAGCTTTTTCTGACAAACAAAAATACGCCCTAGATCAATACACTATTAATGGTGGGAAATCATTATGGTTAATTGATAAGGTACATGCGGAGTTAGACAGTATCTCACAACGTGGAGAAACACTAGCTTTAGGTAAAGACTTAAAACTTACAGATTTATTTTTTCAATATGGTTTTAGAGTAAACCCTGTATTAGTAAAAGATGCCTATTCAGCCAATATCCGAACACTTGACAATAACAATCAACCAAGTCAAGCTCCTTGGCTTTATAATCCAGTTGTAATATCTAAAATTAAACATCCAATTGTAAACAACATCAATCCAATTCGTTTTGAATTTGCCAATACTATAGATCTACTAAAGCAAGGTATTAATATCAAAAAAACACCTTTATTACAATCTTCTGAATATTCTGCAACTGTAGGAATGCCTAAAATAATTAGCGCAAATGAGATTAAGTTATTTCAACAAGAAGATATTGTAAAAACATTAACAAAAAAGAACTTAACGCTTGCTGCTTTATTGGAAGGTAGTTTTACTTCAGCTTATAAACACCGAGTAAAACCTTTTGAATACGATAATCATAAAGACGAAAATAATACCTCAAAAATGATCGTTATTGCTGATGGTGATATTATCAAAAATCAGCTTTCAAAAGGAAAACCATTGCCTTTAGGATTTGATAGAAACAATCCTACTCAAAAATTTGGAAATAAAGAGTTTTTATTAAATGCAGTAGATTATCTATTAGACGATACTGGCTTAATGGATGTAAGAAATAAAGAAGTTAAAATCCCGTTTTTAGACGTAGAACGTATTGCCGACGAAAAACAAAAATGGCAATTAATCAATATCCTATTCCCATTATTACTTTTAGGTATGTTCGGATTTTTATTTAACTATTTCAGAAAGCGTAAATACAGCTAGTTTTGTTGAAAAACTACTAATCTTGTTAATAACATTCTTTCTTATTTCCAAGTAATTAGAATATATTTGTAACTCGTATAAAAAATAAAACAAATGAAATTTATAGTTTCAAGTTCATATTTATTGAAACAACTTCAAATCCTTGGAGGAGTAATTAACAACAACAATACTTTACCAATTTTAGACAACTTTTTGTTTGAATTAAAGCAAACAACATTAGTCGTTTCTGCAAGTGATTTAGAAACAACTATGTCGTCTACTTTAGAGGTCGAATCAGAATCTAATGGTAGTGTTGCTATTCCTGCAAGATTATTATTAGATACTTTAAAAACTTTTCCTGAACAACCTTTGACATTTATTATAGAAGATAATAATACTGTTGAAATTAGCTCTAACCACGGTAAATATGCATTAGCATATGCAAATGGAGAAGAATTTCCTAAATCTGTTTCATTAGAAAACCCAAGTAAGACTTTATTTTCAGGTGATGTTTTAGCAACTGCTATTAGCAAGACTATTTTTGCAGCTGGAAATGACGATTTAAGACCAGTAATGAGTGGTGTATTCTTTCAGTTTTCTACTGAAAGCTTAACATTTGTAGCAACTGATGCTCACAAATTAGTAAAATACCAACGTACTGATATTTCAGCTTCTGAAAATGCAGAATTTATCATGCCTAAAAAGCCTTTAAATTTATTAAAAGGAATTTTATCCGGTAATGATACTGAAGTTACTATGGAATACAACGAATCTAACGCTAGATTCACTTTTGATAATATCGATTTAATTTGTAGATTAATTGACGGTAAATACCCTAATTACGAAGCAGTAATACCAAAGGAAAACCCAAACCAGTTAACTATTGCTAGAAATCAATTTTTAAACTCTGTAAAACGAGTTTCTATATTCTCAAACAAAACAACGCATCAAATTAGATTAAAGATAGCTGGAGCGGAATTAAACATTTCTGCTGAAGATATTGACTACTCTAATAAAGCTGAAGAGCGTTTAACTTGTGATTATCAAGGAGACGATTTACAAATAGGATTTAACTCTCGTTTTTTAACTGAGATGCTAAACAATTTAACTTCTGATGATGTTTCTTTAGAAATGTCATTACCAAACAGAGCAGGAATCTTAACCCCTATTGACGGGTTAGATGAAGGTGAGCAAATTACCATGCTTGTAATGCCTGTTATGTTAAATAACTAAAAAACATTACCAACCAAAACTAAAAAAAACGCTAACAATAATTGTTAGCGTTTTTTTTATATAATTATTTTAATATTATTCGAAATCACCACCTACTAAATAAATACCGTCTTCTTTAATTTCAATTTGTTTTTCTTTATACAAAGAACCTATAGCCTTCTTAAAGTTCTTTTTACTCATCTGAACAAGCTGCTTAATTACTTCTGGATTTGATTTATCATTCAAACCTAAAAAGCCATCATTGTCTTTTAATTCTTTCAGTATATATGCTGCGTTTGGCTCAATGCTTTTAAATCCGATTTTCTGGAAAGAAACATCAATTTTATTTCCAGGTCTAATTTTCTTAATATATCCTGTCATAATATCACCAACACGAATATCTTGAAAAACCTGATCATCGTACACTAAACCTTTATGCATTTGGTTAATGATTACATTAACACCAATATCAGTCATGTGTGACACTATAATATCAACCTCATCAAACTCCTCAACTGTTAGAGTTTCGTTAGATAAGTACTTGTTTATTTTACTCGTTCCAACAAGTCTATCTGTTTTATCATCTAAAAACATATATACTAGATAGCTTTTTCCTTCTTGCATAGGACGAGCCTGCTCGTTAAAAGGGACAAATAAATCTTTTTCAATACCTAAATCTAAAAAAGCACCATGTCTGGTTACTTGATTTACTTTTAGCCAACCATATTCCTCTAATTGAATATATGGCATTTCAGATGTAGCAATTAAACGTTCTTCATTATCTAAATAGACAAACACATCTAACATATCCCCTATTTCAAATGATTCAGGAATTTGTTTCCCTGGTAAAAGCACATCATTTCCTTCTTCATCTAACAAGAATAATCCCGGAGGTGTATCTCTATCTATTTCAAGCCTATTTACTCTACCTAATTCCATAATTGTAATTTATTGGGTACAAAAATACTATTTTTTGTGTTTGTAATTCCTAATTAACTTGCTTTAAATTTAAAGCAAAAAAAAGCGCTCACAATGTGAACGCTTTTATATCTATTAAAAAGAGTTTATTTATTATAAACTGACTCTTTTTTAAAGTTTACTGCTAATAAATAATATACAACAGCTCTGTATTTACTTCTGTTTGATCTACCATATTTCTCCATTACAGCATCTATCCCTTTATCTAAAGCCGTACCATCTGATAACCCTAATTTTTTAATTAAGAAGTTGTTTTTTACAGTTGCTAATTCTTTATCGTCAGTACCAGAAACTGTAGAAGCATCTTTATTATAAATAGAAGGACCACAACCTATTACTACTTTAGTTAATAAATCCATATCTGGAGTTACTCCACATTTATCTTTTAAATCAGCTGCGTACTTTTGAATTAATTCGTCTCTTTTACTCATAATATTAGTTTGTTATTTAAATGTTCTTCTCAAATATAAGGATTTTACTTTAATATTTAAAAAAAATATCTAGAGAACACCATTAATCGATTAAGTGCTTAAAATAGTCGATTAACAGTGTGTCGTTTACTGTTCTTGGTGTAAACACCTCTAATAATTTTGGTGAATTACTCTCTGTAAAAAAACTATCCAACTCATTTTTCAATACCCCTTTCTCCGAAGCGGACCTATATTCTATGCCATACATTTTACACAAATGTTCTGCAGTAAGCTTATGTGTAGTTTCAAAGTATGTTTCAAAATTCTTTGTGTTTTTATCTCCTGGTAATATTCTAAATATACCTCCTCCACTATTGTTTATTACAATAATTCTAAAGTTGTTTGGGATATTAGTATTCCATAATGCATTCGAGTCATAAAAGAAACTTAAATCCCCTGTAATCAATAAATTTTGCTTATTTGATGCTGCTGCATGACCAATTGCCGTACTTGTAGAACCGTCAATACCACTCGTCCCTCTATTACAATACTGAACTACTTTAGGATTTGCATCAAATAATTGCACGTAACGGATTGTTGAACTATTACTTAAGTGCAATATTAAATCATCAGGAAGTTTACTCAAAACTGTTTCAAATACTTTAAAGTCAGAAAACGGAAGCTTATTTAAATACTCATTGTGCTTTTCTGCTCTTATACTTTTTACTGTCAACCATTTTTTTTGATACCCACTTTCAGTATTAACGTTATTTAAACAAAACTTTTTGAGAAAAGAATCTTCTGTCATTTTAAAATGATGTTTCAAACAAAAAAAAGTATCAAATGATTTATTTTCTCCAATATGATAATGACTCGTAGGTTTAAAGTTTCGTAAAAAAACTTTTATCTTTTTTGAAACGATCAAGCCTCCAATAGTCAATAGGATTTCTGGTTGCAATTCAGAAAATTCATTATCATTTAATGGCGCTATTATCTTATCAATACCTGGGAAAAAATTTGGATGATGTGTGTTTGAAGTCGATTCAGTAAACACTATAGTAGCCGAATCATTTGCTAGGCAATTTAAAAACTCTTGTTCTATTTTATTGGGAGGATTTACTCCTATCAAAACCATTCTTTTTTTAGCTGAATTCCAATCATCTAAAAAAACAGTGAAATTTTCTTGATCAAGTACTTCAATCTTATTTACTGGATTAATTACGGTAATTTCTTCAGTAAACCCATCCTGTATTTCATATAACGGCTCTGCAAAAGGTACATTGATATGCACTGGTCCGTTTTTCTCAATTGCTATGTTTATAGCTTTATTTATTTGCTCTTGATTCTTATCTATTCTTGCCTCAGTAATACCTAATAACTTATCTTGAATAAAAGAAGGGATGCTTATTCCTCCTGAAAAACGTTCATTATTCTCCGCTATATCTTGTTTTAAATTAGCAGCATATAAAATATGATTTTCAAACACATTTTCCTGACGAATAGTTTGTCCGTCACCTACATCAATTAAATGTTTTGGTCTATCAGCAGAAATTACTACTAATGGTATTTTACTATAATATGCTTCTGCTACTGCAGGATAGTAATTTAGTAATGCAGAACCTGATGTACATACAACTGCCACAGGTTGCTGTAGTTCTTGAGCCATCCCTAAAGCAAAGAAAGCTGCGCATCGTTCATCAACTATACTATAAGTTTTAATTTCAGGATGTGAAGCAAAACCAATTGTTAGTGGAGCATTTCTACTACCTGGTGATATCACTACATGTAAGATTCCTTTGGCCGCACACAATTGAATTACTTGCTGAGCTAATGGTATTTTTGGATAACTCATTACGTTTTAATTTTTTAACGATTGTTCAAACGGAATACTATAAAAATCCAAAAACTCAATTATATCAACGCTTTCAAGATGGTTAATTTTATTGAGTGAATTATAAGTGAATTTTAGCAATGTTTTCTATTTAAGAATATGTTACAAATATCGTTATTTATTGTTATTTACAAAACAAAAAAAAGCTAATCAATTACGATTAGCTTTTTTATTCACTTATAGGTTAATTACTACTCAACAACCTCATAATTCAACGCTGTTGGTTGCTGTTGGTTTGGTGTTGGTTCGTTTTCTCTAACTAATGATTTTGTAAAGATGTTATACTTTAAACTATCCAGCGGTTTATTTTGATAACGGTTTTTATTAGCATACACAAACGAGTTTCTAAAATCAGCATCTTTTTCCATTTTCAAAATTACATCGCCATCAAATGCGCTTTTTGTTCCTCCACGCATAGTTCCTGAAGTGGTACGCTGGAAAATGGTAACAAACAATTTACTATCAAAACCTTTACGCAAATGTTTGTCAAAATCTACAGTTCTATCTTCTTCAGCAATTTTACTCCAACTATCAATAAAAATACAGTCGTAATGTGGTATTAATTCTGCTAAATCTTTATACCAGTTCGGTAACTCTCCAATAGTATCTATTAAATGCTCATTTGATGGATTAATATACTCGGCTACTTTATCATTAAATAATTTACTTTCAGGATGTTCCTCCAATGAAACGAATAAACATTTATATCCTGAACTTGCAAATTCATTTAATAACTGAAATACAAAACGTGTTTTTCCAGCTCCTTGTTCAGCATCAATAGTAATTGCTAAACTATCTTTCGGTTTAATTTCTAATTCTCCAAGAAATTCAGATATATCGCCAGTAATATTATACTGTTGAATATCCTTTGCTGAAAACTTAGTATTGGTTAAATTCCTTACTAACGGATTTTTACTTTTTGTTTTAGTAACCACTTTTTTAACTTCAACTGGAGTTGCCAATATTTCACTAGTAGGGATATCCGGAACGATTGTATTTGTTGGTTCAATTGCTATTACATTAGGTTCTACCACTTCATAATTTAATACTGGTTGTTGTGCTACACCAAATAATGCGGTTTGTCCGTTAGTATCAAATTTTACAGGTGGTAAAGTTGGTTTTGTTTCTACTGGTTTTGGTGGTTTAGGAGTTGGTGTTACTTCAGGAAACAATTTATTTGTTGCATAAATAGCAGCTCTTGTCAGTTGACGTTGCCACGCTGTATATTTTCTACTCCACTTGTAACCGTTCTTTTTTAGTTTTGTACGTATTTCATCAGTTGGTATTTCATCAAAAAATAATCGTATTCTGTTATCTTCTGTATTGTATTCTACTGTACCTCCATCAAACGAGTACCCTCCTTGTGAAGCTTCAATTTCTTTTGTTCGTAATTCCTCGCCTTTAATACGCTTTTTTGCATCTAAAATCTTTTTTGATAAATAAGCAAACACAAGTTTTTCGCCATTTACTGCATCTTTGTATCTGTAATCACTCTCAAACTTTCCAAAGGTTGGGTATGACGTTTTATAATGTTGCGCTATGCCACTTTCTAATAAAAACGCTTTACGTTCCTCTGCTGTTGATTTTTTAGCAATTAGAGTTTTATTGAATAGTTTAGAAATATCTCTTAACTTTTCTAAACTTTCTATTTTTTGTTCTAATAAAAAAACGGCTTCTTTTGATCCTGTTTTTATAGTTTGAACATTGTGTATTTTTTTTCTAATACTATTAATTCCTTTGTTCCAACCATCAACATAATTATTCATAGCTGTATCATAATAGCCACTCATTTTTGCGTGTTTTCTTACGTTAAATCCCGAACCGCCAGTAATTGCTGAACTAAAGGTATTTCCACGTGCTGAAATGTATTTATTTTTTAATTTTTTTACATAATTATAAAAACGCTCATATTCTGCATCCAAACTTTTGATATCAAAATCAAAATTAACGGATTCTTTTACTAAGGCTTCGTATTGCTCTGACAATTCAACACCCCAGTATTTAATTTCTGATTTTGCACGCTCTTCTGGCCTAAAGGAAATCCAACTGTACGACTGATAAACAGTATTGTAATCAAAATCATTGTCATACGTTTTAGGATCTCCAAAATTTACTATTGCAGAAACTTCATTGTCTACTGATGCTTTTTCTTCTTTTTTGGTGTTTTTTAGTGCTTTTTCTAGCCCTTTCAAATACTTAGCCACTCCATTTTCGTCAGGTTGTAAAATAAAATCGGCTGCTTTTTGTGCTTGTGTAGATGCTTTAAAAATAAAGCGATTATCTTCTTTTAATATTTTCAATAATACATTGTGCCATGACTTAATATAAGCTGCACCATTACGCAAAGTATGATGTAATATACCAGCGTTTGAACTTAAAAAAGAAGCTCCAATTTCAGCTATCAACTCTTCAAAAGCATAATCTTTATCTCCAAATTTCGCACCCTTTTTTCTATCTAAACGCTCTTTACTTCCTGTTGCGTGTATGTGTTCATGAAACAATACGGTGTAGTATGCTTCAGAATAATCAAAATGCTTAATATTTGGTATTTCAACAGTATCAGATTTTCGGTTGTATAATGGTTGTTTTCCTTTTATAATCAGCTTTGGTGCTGGAGTAGGAAAGTTTTTAATTATAGCATCTGCACCATCAATTAACGTGTTTTTCTTAGACACTCCTTTTTTAACATATCCAACAATTGTAGTTGTTGCTAATTCAAAATCAATACCTGTAATATCTTTACCATTAAAAACATTGTAGTACTTTAAAATTGGTAATTCATTATAAAATACATCTTGTTTACTGAATCCCTTATTTTTTAAATAAGTGTTCATTTTTTTAATATCGTAAGTACCGTAATCAATATTTTTATCAATGTTTTTATAGGTATACAAAACAGTATAATAAATTGCCTGATCTGCGGTTGTACCCTTTTTTATTTTACCACCTAGTTTTTCAATTTGTTTGAATGTTAAGTAATATGGATTTTCTAATAACGAGCCATCGCCATACATATACTCTAGGTCAGAACCTAAAATTAATTGGTTTACACTTCTATACGGTTTTTTAGTAATGAAATTTATTGCCAAACGATACCCCTCAACTGCTTCAGCATTAAACGGTTTTTTCCATTTTTCAGCAGTTTCTAAGTTCTTGATAATCTTATCCGTTACCATCTGATAAATATTATCAGCAGAAACAGCTTTGTTTAACCCTGTAAACGATTCTTCAGGATCAGCAATACATTCCAAACAACCCAATAAACTAGCTGGTACAGTTTCTATACCTTGATTTGCTACATCAATATCAAACTTTTTTACAGTTTCATTATTGGTTAACAAACTGGTTAATTTACTTGATAAATAATTTTGTTCATCATTTTGTAAATCTGTTGCTAATTGTTGTAAATCTTTACGGATGATTACGCCACTTAAAGCGTTGTATTTCTGTACTGATGCTAACATATATTTATATAGTGTAAGTAGTGTTTAACGCTTTAATTTCGGCTTTTACCTGTATGTTTTGTGAGTTAATTAGTAACGATAAAAACACATCAGGACTTATGGGTACAATTACTGGAATTTCAGGAGTAGTAAGTATTTTTCCAGCTGGCAACTGAATATTTGATATTTCAGGATATGCAGTGCCAATAAATTTACCGTTCTCGGTATAAAAAAAAAGCTTATTTAATGCAATGTAGCTATTAGTGTCTACCCCTAAATCGGTTGTAGTTGGGTTAGTTATAGTAAGTATCACATTTGCTTTTAACTCCTTATTAGCTATTTTTAACTCTCTAATACCAGCTAATTTTATTTTTAGCTGCTTAAAAATAATTTCATATTCAGCAAGTAGGGTTTTTACCTTTTCTTTTGATAAAAAAAAAGCTGAAGCAACTAGTAACGAGGAAATGATGATGGCTTTTTTCATGTTATTTTACTGTTGAGTTATTTTATGTTTTCTTCCAAAATTCCTACGCCACCAATTAGGCTGTTTTTCTTCTTCTTTTGGTATTAGTATTATTGGTTGATCTGTTTTTATTGGCACACTTACTAACGGTATTACATCAACTGTATTTGTTTTTACTATTGATAAATTGGCTCTAGTTTTGGGAACGAAATTTAAGGCGCTACCATCCTTTACTTTTGTATCAGAAATGTAATTAGCTACTTGTATTCGTTCCTGAACTGCAAGATGGATTATTGTATTTTGTAAAGTGTCCGTAACTGTTTGCAACTGCTCGTAACTTGCTGTTAATTGCTGAAATTGTCCTTTAGTAAAATTGGTGTCTTTCCTAAGTGATTTTATTTGATCGTTACGTAAGGAATAACCAAAGTAAAAACCAATCCCTACAGCAATTAATGCAGTAAGGATTTTACGTAAAATAGGGCTTGTGAGAATTGATAGCATAGTTTAATGTTTTACTGTACATTGGTTTTTATAGTCTTCAAAGGCTTTTTTCTGCTCTTCTATTTTGGTGTTAAGCGTATCAACTTCTTTTTCAAGCCTTTTAATGATATCCATACTATTATTAACAAACGTATCGTAAGCAAGTTGCATTGATTGCAATGCTCCAGCTTCTTGATGTGATAATTCTACTTTGCGCTTTTTACGCTCCTGGAAATATGCGAGCAATCCTCCAGCTCCAAATAAATAAGGAGCTATTCGTGTTATGATATCAAATAAATCTTGTAATTCCATTAGTTAGTTTTTAAGGGGTTGAGTTATTAATTAGTTTTCCATGCTTTTGCTCCGAATAATCGAACACCATAAAAGCGTGTGTAATTGTCTATTTTTTTAATTGATATTTTATTAGTTCCGTTCATGGCTTTACTCCATAATAACATTTCAGTATCAGTAAATTTTCTAGGATCAGTCATTGAGTTTAACCAGGTTATCCAAAACCAATTTTGATACAAATAATCATGTATTAAAGCTCCAATTATAAAATTCCCATCAGGCGGTAATACAGCCCATAAAAAACGTGGTACACTTGATAAATCCCATGTAAAACCTCTAGGGATAGTAATAACTATTTCGTTAGATAATTCAACTCTAATTGATTTATATAAACGGTAAGTGTGCCATTTTTTACCAACAATAATTCTACTAACTATTACTGGATTAAATAGCTTGCTTTCTTTGTATATATTATCTAATGTGTAGGTTTTCATTATTAAGCAGTATAATTGTCTTTAATATATGTTTCAACTTCAGCACGTATTTTCTCTAAATAAGGCTGCACGTATGGATAGGGTGCAGCTATTAAATTAATTTCATCTAGTGCGCTTTTCCATTGTCCCTCGTTAAGTATAAAAAAAACTATTGTTAATGCAGCTCCTACCTCTTTAGCTTCTGTTTCTGTTAAGCGTTTAAATATTAAAAACTCTCCAGCTAAGGATCGTTGAAATTGTTTTGAATAGGCTTTTCCTTTGCTTTCGTGCATATCGTAAGCACTATCAATACTTTTTTTTGCTTGTTCAATAAAATCCGCTTGTGTAGCTCCCTCAATCCATTCATTATTTACATAAAGTGGAGTTAAAAATCCTTTATCACATAGCGGTGCTAATTCCCATTTAGAAACTAGTACCCCATTTATTACTGAATTTTGGTTTTCTTCTAACCACAATAAAGGATAGTTCGCTATTGGGTGTGTTTTTACTATTCTTGTTTTCATATTAAAAAATTTCTATTAGATCAAAAAACACTCTTGCTTCTACATACGATGGACTAGCATCAGGACGTTTTATAAATAAATGCAAAAAGTCGCCAGCTTCAATTTCAATATCTGAAACAATACTACGTTCAGAACTTGTACCACTTATAGTTTTATGATATACTTTTATAGGTGTTGTACACAAAACATCTGTTTTATATAAACAATACTCTACATTTGGCTCATTTAACTGTCCGTAAAAATTATGCAACTTGCAATTAAATGGAGCTTGGTATACTTTTGTATATTGATTAGGACTAATCAAATTAACATCTGATCCTCTAGCATAATCAAAATGTAAAGAAGCTGGGAATATATCCTGTCCGAAAAACTCAGGTATTGCTCTTCCGTAAACTCTAAACCCCTCATTATACCATTGCGAAATCCTAGCTATGCGTTTTGATTTTGATTTTACTCCTATTCCCATATTAGTTTGCTGAATTGTTAGTTGAAGAAATAAGAAGAGTAGCGGCAATCGCTACCATCAAAAAACCCAAGCCTATGGGTTTTTTGTAGCGTAACGCCATTTGTACACTATCCTCATAAAACGGTTTTAAGCGGTTTAGCCAACCTCTTATAAACTCAGGGTATTGTGCTGCTAAACTGTTATAAAATTGCTCTCTAGCTATTACTATTGCGCTTTGTAGCTTTATTTGATCTACACTATTAATAGCTGCTATTGTCATGTTTCCAATTGCACCATCAACTTCTAAATTTTTACTAAACGAATTTTTTAAAACTGTTTGCACTATTTTAGCAGCTCCACCAGTACCAGCATTTACACCATGATCCACCAATACATTTGCTACCTCTTGGGTTTTCATGTTATCGGCTTTTAATTTATCCCAATAATTACGTTTGTAAATTGCATTAGCTGTTACTGTTGTAATTGCTCGCATATCGGCTTCGCTTGGTGGATAACCTAAATATGTTTCATAAACTGGTGCAGAAACACCTTTATTTGTTCCTACTAATTGCCCTAATGAATTTAGGTTTCCTGTATCAGTTGGTAACTTTTGATATCCTCCCTCAGCTAAATGCACTAACGGTATAAATAATTTAAAATTAGCCATATTACAAAACTGCTTTTAAAGGTTCTTCTTCTTTTATTGCTTTACCTACTGTATAAAGTATCCCAGCTAGTGACAATCCTATAACTGCTTTTGGCAACCAATTACTTTTCTTTTTTGGGGCGTTAATTATAACGGTGTCTAACATATTACTGCCAAACTGTACAATTGTAGGTACTTCAGTTGCTTTAAATTTTAGAACTGCTCCAGCATAGTTTACTTGTATGTTTTGGTATGATTGCACCTCTTGTAAATAAACCATACCATCCGCTTGCGCTATACTGTAATTTGTAGGGTTTTCTATTACGCTAATTGTTGCGCCCTCTGCTTTTTCATTATCAGCATCAATAATTAATGTTGAAATTGTAATTGGAGGTGCGCCAAAACCCTCTCCAGGAAGAATAACATAATCTTCAAAATGTTCGGTATCTTTGGCAGTATATTGGTTGGTATTACTTGGGTACATATTATAATTAGGGGTTAATTTGGTTAGTTAAAAAGTGAATCCAGCGTTATTTACAACTGATTTTACAAGGGCATAAACTGGTGTTCCGGTACTGTCTTTTAATTCAGATTTCAACCAGTACAATAGGTTTCTTTTTTCATAAGAATCTAAGTAACTCCACGCTCCTGTTGGTGGAGAATTATTTCCATTATAATCTTTAGTTCCAAAAGCATTAAATACTTTTATAAAATCTTGCTTGTTTTTAAACTTTTCGAATACTGCTAAAATGGTATCATCGTCAGTACCGTAAAAACCCATCCATTTATCATTAAAAGCATCTAGCAACTGTTGAGCGTAATTATTAGCTTCTGTTTGTGTAATAGTAGATCCTACTGAAGAACCTCCAGTTCCTCCTACATTATCATCAATTGGTTCGCCAGCTATTTTTTTACCAATTCCTGTAACTCCTTTGTATAAAAGGTACCCAACTATTAAACCTCCTACAACTTTGTAAGTAGTAGGGTTAACTGCTAAACTTTCAACTGTTTTAGTTGCTTTAGTAAAAGCTTTTTTTCCAGTCTTTTTTAATTCGGTTTTAGTTGGTAATTTTGTACTCATTGGTTAGTTTTTAAGGGGTTAAACTGGTGTTAAAACATCATTTTAATCATGTTCCAGTTTTTACTTATTTTATCTTTTGCTTTAACTGGGTTTTCAGCAAGTATTGCTACTTTGTTAAGTGTTTCAACATCTAGTTTTGCAATTATTTCTAATGCTTTTGTTTTGTGTTGTAATTCAAAAACTGTTGCGTGTGGTATGTTTAATTTGGAAGCCATATTGTGAATTTTTATTTTGGTTGTAATAAATTATTTATTTGTTGTAATGTTTCAGTATCGAAAATTGTTTTGTTAATTATGTTTAAATACAATTGTGAGTGTACTTCAGTAAAATCAACCGCTGTTATTGTATCTAACAACTTTGTTTTTATCTCTGAATAGGTTGGTTTTGGTGGTTGTTCGGCTGGTGCTGCTAAACCTGCTACTGGTGCTGGTGCAAGCCTTTCAAATAAGCCAAGAACCATAGGAACAAACCTTTCTGCTACTTCTACACCTTTGTCTGATACAATAGGTTTTTTAGCTTTTTCTAAGTCCTTTTCGTGAGTTTCTTTAAGCGTTGAAAATTCTCTTTTTAAATCTCGGATATCATAGTTTTGATCCTTGAATTTATCTGAAAGAATATTGTATTTTTCTTCCCAACTTTTTGCATTCTGCAAAGCAGTATCTAAAGACTCCTTTGTTTCTTCGTACTTATCAGCTTTAGAATACGTATTAAATGCCTGTACCTGAGCTTGATTTAAACCGCCCATTAAACCAACTTGTAGTGGTTGTTCCATAATTGGTTGTGTTGTTGGTTGTTGGGGTAATGTAGGAGCAGCAACGCTATTAATTGCCACTGCCTGAACTACATTTTCACTAACTTCCATATTAGTATTTTGAGTACTGTTTAATACTACTTTTACCCGTTGTTTATTTTTACACACATAATCGTTTGAAGTACCGTTTTTACGCTTTAAAAAAACTGTGATATTTTTATACCCAGCAGCTTCAATATTATTTAAAGCATCAGGAACACTAGCTATTCCCTGTATTTTTAAATCAGCTAATGTGCTATAATTTAAAATCCATCGTCCATTAGTATTATCCTTTACTGCAATACCATAGTTAAAGTTATCGGTTACTTTGTCTATTATGTCTTGTATCATTATCCGGGGCAGTTTGTTGGTTGTGTTTCCTTTGGTAGTATTACTTTTTGATAAATAATATTTGCTCTGTTTTCGGTTACGTTTGCTCCTGAAAAATTTATTTCATCTAAATCGAAAGTATAATAACAACCACCATACGGCGCATGGAAAGGATTTCCATTAGGTTCTACGGTTTCGCCCATAACATCAAAGTTTAAAGTACCCTTGTTATAGATAGATATTTGCGAAACTTGTTCCAAAACTTCCTGTGTAGCTTTGGTTATAGTTTTCTTTTTTAGAGTAGATTTAAGCATTAGTACAAGTTATTTCTTCATGTACTAAAACCATTTCCATAACTACATTTGTAGCTGGAGCTGTTTTTGTAATGATTGTAAATGTTAGTACTTGGTTTTCAGCTTCAAGATTCAAAGGCAACATACTTGACATAAAAGAACCTCCTGAACGCCTAAACCACTCTCTTACATCTAAGGCAACAATTGGTTTTTCATCTTGCCCTTGCAAAGTAGCGGTTACAATATCCTTTGGTAATAAAGAAGCGTCTGCAACCGTTACAAAAGCACCAATTATTCTACCTGTTTTTTGCGGAAATTCACTCTCAGCATCCTTTTCAGTTGCTATTAGTGTTAATTTTGCTTTTGATGTTTTCATGTTAAATTTTGGATTAAAAAAAAGCCTACCTATTTTTTAGGTAGGCTTTTTAAATATTATTATTCTTTCTGAATTACTTTGATCTTGGTACGTAACCTTTCATTGTAATTTTAATGAAGTGCACTTTAGAAGCATCTAATGCAGCTGGTAATTTACCTGTTGCTAATAAAGAAGATTGCGCTTTTAACACCTCCATTTTTTCCAACACATGATACTTATCTTTGTTGTTGTTTGTTTCGCTGTTGTTAAAGATTGAAGCCATTAACAAATCAACTATAGTACCTCTGTCGTCCTGAACTAACTTAAAGTTCCCGTTATTTAAAGCGGCTGGTGCAGGTAGGTTATAATCGGTAGTATCTACAGCTAAAGCATCCGCTGTTAGTTGCGCACCGTATTCTGCTTTTATTTCAGATATAACAAATGGTTTGTTTGATTCTAACATATCAGCAGGAAATGACTGCTTCCCTACTTCATCCTTTCCGTTTACATCAATAAACTCAATTATCTTCCCTGTAATTTGAGCAGTAATGATATGCTCTTTCTCTACCAAGTCTGGGCGCGCTCCACTAACAGTAATATTTTCTTTATTTAAAAATTCTGCTAATATTCCTTTTGCTTCTACTCTTCTATCTGTTTTGTACATTGTGTGTTTTTTTTTAAAAAAAATTGGTTTTGATTAAGCGAATGATTCCGCTGTATATTTGTTTGGTGTAACTTCCACCATTGGAATTATCGGAAAGTTTAAAGTTGGATAAACTGTACGTTGTGGTAATGCTGTTGTGCAACCACAAGTTGAGTCTGCTCCTTTTAATCCAGCTGAGATAAAATCCTTTACTGAATCTTTCACTTCTTTACCATCAACGATTTCAGCGTCAAGTAAATCAGTAGTTGAAATATAATCAGAAGCTGCGCTTACTAATTTTTCTCCACCTAATCCAGCTCCTAATCCTACTACTGCTTTGTTTGCTAATCCATCAGCCATATTAGCAGATGCTAATGCAGTTAATCCGAATACTGCTAAACCAGTAATTACTTTTAATCCAGCTGATTTTTTCTTTTCTTCAGGATAGTAACTGTTTGATGCTTTACCAAGAAACATTCCTCCTGCTGCTGAACCACCCAAAACTGCTGTTTGGATGATCTCTTTTTGTTTTGGGCTTTTTGCCATAATTTGACTATTTATTAATTATTAAAATTGAATACTTATTTATTTGCTCTTCTTTTTTGAAGAGCTTGCTACTTTTGTTATGAAGATTCCGAACGCTGTCCATCCAATAGCTTTTAACACTCCGTTGCTTTTAGCTGGCTGTTGGCTAGTGTTGGTTGCTGTTGGTGTTGTTCCTGGGGTTTGAATAGCATCAGAAATTGTTTGATTGTCAGATACAGTTATAACCGTTTCTGAAGTGCTTCCTGTTACATGAACTAGAGCTTCATACTGTTTAACTACTTCCTGTCCGTTCCAGTTTAATTGCATACCGTTGACAATTGTATGGTTACTTGAAATAACTTTTACTGGTGCTTTTTCAACGTTTGACTGTAGGTTATTGTTATTTATAGTTTCCGTAACTAAAACATTTAACTGCGCTAAAAAAGGCTCAATTGCTTGTAAGGAAATTAAAAGTGTATTGTTCTTTAATGTTTTTACATAATCAACATAGGATTGTAGTATAGCTACATCTGTTAACACCTCATTTAGTGTTGCAATAACATCGGCTGCTCCTTTTAAACCTACCCTTGCAGCTACTCCAGCGTGTATGGCTTGTAGTTTTTCAGCAATTTTATTTACTGTTGGTACAATAACATTATTCAGGTTATTGGTTGCTGTAGCTACTTCACCATCCGTATATTGAACTAAACCAATTCTTGATTCGTTATCCTGTTGATTAAAATACTCAAACGCTGCTGCTACAGCCAAGCCTAGTAAGGGGTTTATTGCTGTTGCAACTGCTGCTACTAGTACTTTCCACCAGCGTCTTCTTCTTGATAATATTTGATTACTCATAATTATTTAGCGTTTTTTTTATCAGCTGCTTTTTTAGCTTGTGATTTTTGATACTCATTAACTCCTAATCCAGCTGCTGCTGCCAGCATTAACAAACCAAATACACCCATACCAGCGGTTTTAGATTTTCCATTTCCAGCATCTATTTGCTGTTGTTGGTTAGTGTTGGCTGTTGTTCCTGTTCCTGTTGAAGTGTTAGGAATACCTGAAGCATTGCTTACGTTTAAATACACTTTTTTAGTACCGTTATGATCTTGTATAATCATTGTAATACCGTTTGCTGCTAAGTTTTGTTTTAGAGCAGCAAAAACAACTGGTAAATAGTTGTTTATTGTATTATCTACCAACATTGCAGTAGCTTGGTGTGTACATGAATTTGAAGCATTTGCAGCCTGTACACCTAATACATATTGAGTTACATTAAAATATAAATCGGTTAAAATGGTTTCTTTTTCAGTATCAGATAACTCAGGGGACAAAGCAGTTTGAATGGTTTGCTGGGTTACATTATTGATATTTTCTAAATCAGTAGTTAACTGAGTAGCACCATAAGGGCATGAACCGCCACCACCAAAAATTGAAGTAATTGAACCAAAGGCTTCTCCTAAATCAATATTGCTTAACCAGCCATCACTTCCTGAAGCTCCCTCGCTAATACTTCCCCATATATCACCTAAAGCATCTGAATTTGTTCCGTCTGTAATTCCTGAGCCATTTAAGGCATAATGTGGCATTTTAGTACTCATAAATATATCGTGTGGGTTTGTGTTTAATGGCTCTTCCATTGTTGATAGTGTACCATCAATTGTATAGTATCCTTTTGATAAATCGCCGTTTACTTGATCAAAGGGGACATTTACATAAACATGCGTGTACTCATTTGGATAATCGTGAAAAGGCTGTTTTATTCTACGGATATAATGTTTGATATTAAGATTCAAAAGCAAACAACTAGCTGTAATAGCATAGCTTTTACAATCAATACCAACTGATCTACTAGCCCATGCACATTTTGGAGATCGTAAATTTTGATTCCAACCATCAGCATTGTACTGATAATGATTATATTCAAAATTATGTATGTTGGTTACTGTTGCTAATAGTGTTGGTTTAGCGAACAGCTTTTTAACTTTTTTAGTGTCAAGTTCCTTGGCCCATTTAAGTACCTGGTCTTTCATTTGGTTAATGGTAAATTCCGTATCACCATCACCTAAAGGAGTAGGTATGCATTTAGAAGTAGAAAAAAACGCATTGTACATAGAACCATCCAAAAGGGGGCGTTGTAAGGTTCTATTTAATGCGCTTTTACTCATATTGCAGTTAGTTTGGGTTAAACTTTAGAGCTGCAAGATGTGGGAAACAAAATATTGATTTACAAAAGATTACAATACTTTACAAAAGATTACAATACTTTACAAAACTTTACACTTTATGAAGGTAATTAGGGTGTTGACCAACAATACCAACATAGTTATTGTTGGTATTGTTGCTTAAAAAGGGAATGGGGTTATTTTAGGTTTGGTTAAATGTTTCCGTAACCTTGTTAATGAATAAAATTTACTATTTATATAATAACCAATACAGCAACTTTTAAATGCTTGTTTTATCTCTCAATCTGTTTTTAAATTAAAACATTTTCCGCATTTTGTGAAGCCGTAATTTTCTGCAAAGTCAATTACATATTCTATAGTATAAATTACGGTTACTGTTGGGTTCATGCTTCTGTAAAAGTGAGTTTATATACTTGTTAGCAACTATTATTATTAAAATAGCCACTTACTCGGCTGTTAAAAGTTCTTACTTAATATATCCCCTAATCCGATTATAAAGCAATACCTATCATTTGCTCCCCATTCTTCCGCACCTATCGAAATATGAATACTATCAAATTCAACTACCATTTGCCTACGGTCTTTTGAGTAACCATTTGAAAACGTAACAGTATCATAATCTTTAAAACTGTCAAAATCTTCTATATCTCCAGTCCATTCATTAGAATCAAAACCATCAAATAACCTATCAAAATAGTATTGTTTCAAATCTCGGTACTCTTCTTTTTTCTCTCCTGAAGCAATCATATCAAACCATTGCTTTTTTAAATTCAGTTGTAATGTTTTTTTATTTTTCATATTTGTTTGTTATTTCCTTCGTTCCTCAGTCAGGCTATTTTTAAAAATTACAGTTGCTAACAAAACCTATAAAAAGCATTGAAAATAACGCTTCATAGCTAAACGTTAGAGTTTATTACTCAGGATCTATTCCCTTTTGTAATTTTTCTAATAGCTGTATTTCTTCTTTAGTAAATTTAACACTGCTCCAAGGTTGACCTATGTCAGAAACATAGTTAGAGTTAGAGCAATTAAAAATATGTTCCATAAATCGAGTAAGCAACGAAACGCTAACAACACTTTTATTTAATTGCTTTGTTAGTACTTTGTTTTCTTTTGTAAGCTCTTCTATCGCTTGCAAAGCATGTCTAAGTTGTGTTTCAATACTTAGTGTATTCATTAAGTTTTTATCTTGTTTCATTTATTTTATTTAGTTATTAATTCCGCAACAAACCATAGCTAAAACATTATAAGTAATTGTGTTTACCTATATTTTAAGCTCAAAACCAATTATCTTTAAGTATTTATACACGTTTAAAGCATTATAAAGCCTTGCTGTTGGTTCATAAAATTTATTTGGCATATCAGGGTCACCACTATTTTGGTTTAGATACATTGTACCATCATTGTAAATAGTAAAAGAAAAATCACTTTTACTTTCAGGTACAGAAAAGTAAAACCAAAAAAAATCATTATCCCCTACAAATAACTTGTCATCCAATACAGGAGTTTCATCGGTATCACCCAATATTATTTTTGCTATTTTTAATAAATGAGAATCAATATCATTTAAACTATCTATTACCTCGATTAAGTTTTTCATTATCTATATTTTAATTCTTTATTTACTCTTAAAAACTACTTATAACAAAACCTTTATAGCTCATTATACTCTTCCGCTTCCTTTTTAGTGTCAAACTTTACTATGTTCCCCAGGTGTGAAAAGAAATGATGTTTTCCAGCTACAATTACTATAGGAGCAAACATTACTTTATCCTCTACAGTAATTTCTCTAACTTCTTTTTTAATACTAACTATTCCCATTTTTCAATTAATTATAAATTTCTCTTTTTAAAATAATTCTAATTGTGTACCCTGTTCCGTTGGTAAAAATGTGATTGATTTCCCGCTAATTGTTACAAATTGATTGCCTTCATAACTAAATAACAAACCATTATATCCACGTTCTCGTTTGCCTTCAGATACTTCTATATGGCATAGATCATGAGGTAATGGTTTTAAATCCCCCTTATATTCATCAAGAAAAACTACTTTTTTTGCCGAACACCGTAAAAATCCTTTTGCTCCAGAAGAAGCATAACTGGTTATTACATATTTAATATTGTTGTGAATAATGATTTCTTTGGCTTTATTTTCTGAAAGCTGCTGCACACTATTAACTTTGCAGTAATGATTTAGTATTGGTCTAGGCACGAAAATTTCCATACTCAATGTTTTTATTGGTTATAAGTCACTTTCATTCATAAAAGGAACATCAGCAAGCTCATATCCTTTAGGTACGCCATACTCTTGCATGTATCTTTTTTGTTGACTTGTTGATAGGTAATTTCTACTATCAGCGTGTATATCGCCTGTTACAGCAATCATAACCGCTCTTATTTTTTGTGCTACTTTCCTACAATATTTACCATCCCCAGCATATAGTGCATTAAGTTCTCCTTTAGTTATTGATTTTGTAAAGTCGTGCTTTGGCACGCTGTTTGTATTTTGGGAAATATTAGACATGAAAAATAAAATTACTGGTTAGTTAATTGGTTTAATCACCAACAATGTTGGTAGCATTATTGGTGACTGTTGGTTAATGGCTATTTTTCCACAAACACAAAACATTTATCGGTATGTGCTGTTTTAAATGCCTTTGGTTGTAAGCCTGTTTTTTCCATTACTTTGGCTTTTGCTGTTACTTCACAATCTTTAACAAAGTTTCTTACTACTTTGTGTTCCTTTGGGCTTTCTCCTTTTTTACGTGTCCTCATGGTTTTTGTATTTATAATTGATTATTTGGTTTAAACTAAGCTTTTTGCTTTCCCTCTACATTTCGTTTCTTACGATCACTAGTTCTTTTTTCTAGCCACATTAAAGATTCTTGAAGATTGGTAATAACTATTGCGTTTTCTTTACATGGAAACTTGCTTTGTAAGTAATTCATTCTATCAATTAATACTTCAAGTACTTGTTCGTTGGTTGTACCATCGTTAATAGTTTTAAGTACGCTTGTACCCTCTATTTGCTTTTTTTCAATAAACTGTATTACCTGATTGTTTTCAATGCTTTCAAACCCTCTTAATTCGTACTTGTGTCCTTCTGTAATTACTTTCATGGTTTTTTGTTTTATTATTAATTCTCTTTTTTCTAACTCTATTTCATACAGTATATGGCCCATTTTCTTAACGTTTTATTTTCTAAAGTCTGGAGGAAATTATTTAAACAGTTTTTCTCAAAACTTAGTAGGGTATATTGTGTAGTACGGTGTTAATTGTACCCATATTTTGCAGCTGCAATTAATTCTTCTTGAGCAACAACAATATTTTTTTCTCGCAATACTGCTGCAGCTGATTTTTCAGATAAATACTTTAATTGTGTTTTCTGTAACTCCTTTTTAGCGTTTTCTAGTTTTACCGATAAATAAACCCCTGAAAGGCATAAAATTGCTATTAGTAGTACTGTTAAAAATTCGATATTGTTGGTTAGTGTTGGTATCATTGTTGTTGATTTTATTGGTTTGTTGGTGAATTTGTTGGTTTGTTGGTTTGTTGGTTTGTTGGTTTGTTGGTTTATTGGTTTGTTGGTTTGTTGGTGAATTTGTTTCTATAATCATCTACACATTCTTCTAAAGTGTATTTTTTATTAGGAGAAAATGAAGCGTATGACCAGCCAAACGAAACAGCTTTTACTAATTCAAATTCTTTTTTTCGGGCTAACTCTTCAGCTGCTTTCTTTTCTTTTCTTCTTTCTAAGTACATACTTAACCCAGCCCCTAAAGCTGCTATAGCAATACAAACACCAGTTGTTTTATTAAATGAATCGGTTAAATTTTTAGTATTAAGTTTTATTTTTAATACTTTAACTTCTTCTGAAAGTGTTTTGTTTTTTTTAGACATTAAATATAATTCCCACGATAAAAACGTTATGAATATTATTAATACACATACAATAATTGTGATGTTTACTACTAGGCTATTTGTTAATGTTGTCATTGTTGGTGAGTTTGTTGGTTTGTTGGTTATTTTAATTGTCTATCAATTGATTCTTGCATTGGGTATAATGAAGACTTCTTTTCAATACTTGCTACGTCATCAATAATTTGTAGCAGAAAAATAGCTTCATATACCTTTAATTTTATTTTGTTATTCCTGGGAACTACTTGCTTACTAATTTTTTTATTAAACTGGATCCATAATTGTTTAGCTAAATCAAACTTGAATTTATTATCCATTGTTGGTTCAATAAGGCCAGCGCTATACACGTTTATCACTCGTATGGCTTCATTTAAATGAAAAGGACTTACTTTTTCTAGTTTTATGTTTTCTAGTATCATTATCTAGCTGCTTGATGGATTAAATTACCTGTAAACTGATCGTAAAACTGTAGCATACGTGTATGAGCATAAAGCGAATTATTTGTAAAACGTTTAATCATTCCGTTTACTATATAATCATTGGTCCATTTGTTTTGCTTTACTGGAGAGTACCAAACCGGGTTAACTTTTTTATCAGTTGGCCCTGGTACTTTTAAGTTTTCTTTATCCGGCATTAATAAAATAACCATCTTAACTCTTGAACATTTTGGGCACGTAAAACCTTGTTTTGAAGTGCAATCACATTTAATTTTCATAGTATTTTAGTTAAAGCGTTTTAAATTTATTTTATCAACCATTTTGCTTAAATCTCTAGTGAATTTATGAGGTAAATTAGCAGCTATATATTCTTGCAACTCCGTTAAATTCATTTTATCCTTTAAGTATTTATTAATGTGTTTAACGGCTTTTCTATGGTCTGTTTTACGTGCTTTTCCTTTGGCAACTTGACTAACTTTGTTGTTTTGAGCCTTCTTTTTACGTTCCTGTTGGCTATCGTAACGGTTGGACCAATGCCAAAAACCACCTTCATGCTTTTCAGTACGTGTGAAATCAAAATACAAATGCGGGTATAGTGTGTATTTACCATGGTTTTTCAACCAACTTGCAGCTCTATCAACCATCCAACGGTATTTGATGATACTTTTCAGCATACTATCCTTGTGATAAATGAATCCGTTTGGAGATTGAAACTCATTATCTTCAAACATTCGCATTGCTTTTATAAAACTTCCAGCATACGGCGTAGTGTCAGGCCATAATTTTAATGAATAGATAAAAAAGTCCTGAATTAACAAGGTTTTAAACTCTTCACGGCTTAGGGTTCCGGATTCCGCTTCCTTTTTTAATATATGAATGGGTAGTGTTGGTGTTTGTTGGTGCTTTTTTGCTTCAAAATCCGCCGCCAGTTTATTCTGTTCCTGTATGCGCTGCTTTAAAAATTCAGAATTCGCATTAAATTTTTGCGAGGACTCAAAATTTTGCTTTCCTTTTTTGGTGTTCTCGTACTTTGTGGCAGGAGTGACTTCATCCCCAGGTATCACGTTACCCTCCGACGTTGAACGGTAATTATTGAAGTTGGCAACTGACAAGTTGTTAACTTCTCTTGTTTTAATATTGTTTTCTTTAGTACTAGTAATATGATTTATATTACGACAACTTGTCGTCGGTAAAAGGGCAAAAGGCTGATTTTCAGTGAATGTTTTTAAATTTTCTTGGCTGTCTTTTACTAATAAAACTTTGTTAGAAACGTATGCTACAGTAGGTCGCTTTGTACCCTTAAAAACGTACCCTACTAGGATTTCCGCTTCTAATAATCTTTTTAAATGACGTTGTATTGTACGCTTGTTCATGTTAAGCCTTGGTATCTCATTTAGCTTGTGCATCCCTATCTCATAACTATTTAATTGTGCTTGAGGTAATGTTCCGGCACATGATTCTCCCAGCTCCATACGTGTTAAATTACGCTGCTTTAATTGTTTGGTGTAGAATACCAGGATTACACGAAAAATCATTTCGGTAACTGGTTTAATAGTGATGAAGGATTTCTTTGTTGCTAATGGCCCATGTGTTTTATTAAAAGCATCTACCGCACTATTGTACTGCTTTGCTGGTAGTGTTGCAATGCTTTTTAGGAATTTACCAACAGTTACCAACAGTGTTGCTGTTGGTCCTGTTGCTTCAATATTTGCAACTACTAGATTGTTGTAGGATTTTACTGCTTTGTTCTCTTTTTCAACCCATGAGTTGTATTCAAATACTTTTTGACAATAGTTAACCATTGCCATGTTAAAGCTCTGACCATCAATATATGGGTAGTTGTAATAGTTGGCTGATTTTTTGGTGTTAAGTACCGTATTTACTACATTTGTAGATAGGGCGTTGTTTCTTGAATGTAATATTTCCATAAAATATATACTTAATAATTGTGTTAGACCGATTGTTGAGAATCAACAACTAAATTTAAAACCCATTCGATTGCCGTCGAATGGGTTTTTATGCGAAAAAGCGTTAGCCTTTCCTTCTTTGGTATGGTGTACTGTTGGTAGCTGTTGCTAATTTATTAAAATAAGCTGCTTTGCTTTCCAACAGAAAAGTTCTGTTTAAGTCACATTTAATCTCTTTTAGTTGAGCCAACAAACCTATTTGCATTATGTTTAAACCTGTATAAACACCGCCTTTAAAGGCTTCATAAGCTGTTGCTAATGGCGTTAAGTTTAGTACTTCAGTAGCAACAATATCAACATTGTTGGTAACTTTGTTGGTTTGTTGGTGAGTTTGTTGGTTTGTTGGTGACATAATATATTTTAGTGTTTAGTTAGTATTATTTCTCTTTTCCCAAGCCAATAAGCATTAAAAGAAGAAACACGAATTAACATACTTGATGTTTTGGCTTTTGATTTTTTGGAGAACTCTATTTTTCCCTCATTTAACATATCTGCTATAGCACGTTTTGATAAACCTGTGTCTTCAGCAATTTTTGCAGTTGTTGCCCAGTCTAATAATGCCATAACTTACGCTTGAAAAGTTTTAAATTTTTCGGTTCTTGCTTCTTCTTCAAAAACTAACTCCATAATATTTTCGTAATACAACTGACTGTTAACCAGCCCACAAACTACTTGACGTATGTAAGAGAGCTTATTAGCCCTTTTTTTCGGCACAGTTGTTGGTTTTATTTCACCTTTAGCAACCATGTGTTGGTAAACCTTAGGTGCGTATGTACTCCCCAAAACAGACGTTACCCTGTCTTTACCTGATGAATTAAATGTATGGTTACTCATAACTTACTTTTTTATGCTATTGCTTTTTATTACATTGCAATAACGATTGTATTACGATTACAAATATAATCTCTTTTTGTGGATATAAACAAATATAATTCACAAAAAGAGTTCATTTTTATTTCATATATGGATAAATCACTGATGCTTAGGGATATACAAAACACTCTTAAATTCACAAAAGACAAAGATTTTGCAGAATACTTAGGGATAAAGGCGACTGTTTTATCAAATTGGTATAAAAGAAGCTCTTTTGATAACGAACTTTTATACACAAAATGTGATTTTTTAAATCCACATTGGTTACTAACAGGAAAAGGCGAAATGTTATTACAAGACCAGGGGAAATTAACTGGAGTATCGGAAGCATCAACAACCAAGCAACAAGAATCAACAGCAATTGAGGATATAATAGCAGCAAAAGTAGTGGAGCGTTTACAGCCTACTTTGGATAAGTTTCAGGCTATTGATATTTATTTAGCTGAAAAAAAAATAGATGAATTGGATAAAAAAATACCTTAAATATTATTAATTACTTTTAGTAAGGTGTAAATAGTTTTTTTCTTTTTAGCCTTAACTATTTTTTCCTTAAACTCATTTAATAACTCACGTTGTTCCTCCGGTGTAAACTGATCCAAGTTTTCTTCAAAAGCAAGTATATCGAATAAAAAACTATCCATTTTTTTGCTCTTTTCTCGATTCAATTAAAAAGTAAATTACAGCAATAACGGTTACTCCTAAAATTATTAAAATCTTTGGGGTAAATGTATTGTAGTCTGTTTTTCTTACATTAAGAACATTTACAAACAAGTTATAGCCAAACAATAAAATAGGGGCTAAATAAAGGAATCTGTATGGTTTTCCTTTTTCTGTATGAAACAAACGTAAGGAAGCTAAAAAACCAAATATCATAAGTGATATTTGGTTAAAAGTAACTCGTAAGGAAGAGAAGCCAAAGAACCCTTTAGCTCCTCTTTCAAATAAATCAGGAACGCATATAAAAAACGTTACTATAATAATTAGTAGTGAATAAAGTAATTGTTTATACGTCATCGTCTGTTACTTCGTCTTTTCCAGTATCGCCATCTTTAGCGTTTATATCTAAAAGCTCTTGTTTTTCCTCACTCGTCAAATTACTATCTGATTCACATGAGTTAAAAGTTAAACTAATTGTAATAATTACTGCAATAAATAATACTTTTTTCATATTTGTTTTTTTTAGATTATTTAAATAAATTTGAATGCAAATTTATTGCTTTAATCCATTAAAAAACAATTAGATAGCATGGTAATTAGGGTTAATATTAATTCTTTTTACATGTGCTTATTCATAGCTAAGTTACTTAGCTAACAAAAACGTTACCCATTTATTTTGTTAAATTTTCAAATTATTGAAATACCCAAACACCATTATTAAGCATCACTATAATTAGTGAGATAAAAATACCTGATTATAGTCATTTTATAAGAGCTTGTAAGGTAGTATATTTGGGATAAAACAGAAATAAACGTAATTACGTTTATATACTTGTTGGCAACATACCGAAAAACCACGCTGTACTCAAGAACTTAACGCAACAAATCTAAATTAATAGATTTTCAAAGAATGATAACTAAACTAAACAATTTCACCCATAAATCTTTTGTTGATTACACTAACCCGAATAATTTACTTTTTTGCACCAAAAACATTCTTTTTGGATACAATGGAAAAGGAAAAAGCTCAATCGCTATTGGTATTAAAAATGAATTTCTAAAAAACCCAATCAAGAATCAAGGGAATTTTAGAGTGTTTGATAGAGATTATATTTCAACCTCATTATTACTCGAAAACACTGACGGAAAAATTAAAGGGATTGAAGCAAGTTTTGGTAAAGGAGTTGTTGATATAGAAAATAAGGTTAAAGAATTAGAAAAACTTATAATAAGCAAAACAGAAATTGACAAACTTGATTTAAATATTGTCAGATTAAAAAAGGAAATCAGAAGTGATATTGACACAATTCACAATAGAAGGAAAGGTAAATCTAATATTCAAAAGAAATCTAAAGATGAAACTGTTGAGCGTGTAATTGAACTTTACAAAAAAGATTTTAAGGAAGCAAAAAAAATTGAATCAGACGATAATAAATTAATAGAAGTTAACGGTGACAATTCAATCGAAAAGCAAATCTCACAAAATGAAAATTTACGCCCGTTATTATTTTCAAACATTTCAACAACTCTAAAGGAAGAAGTTAATATAATCTTTAAAGAAAAATTTGGAGAAGATATTTCAATCCCAGAATATGAAATAGTTCAATGGATTGAATCGGGAATAAAAATTCACAAAGATGGTGATAATTGCAAATTTTGTAATAACAAATTAGATTATTCAAATATCAAATCTAAAATAACTCACTACAAGGAAAATAAAAGACATAAAGCAACTATAAAACTAAAACAATTCAGAGAACAACTTCAAGAATTTTTAGAAAGCATCTACACTATTCAAAAAGAAACTAAAACTTATTCTACCAATATTGGCAATGAAGTTGAGCAATATTTTACAACAATTACCGAAAAGGAAAATGATATTCAATTTCTAATAAATTCGTGTCAATCAAAGATTGACAAAATTGAGATTCAAGAAAATTTTGACTTAGAACTTCTGACAGCAATATTGCAGAAAATTGAAGATTCAATTGTAAATATCAATAAAATCAAAAATGAGCAATTATCGGAACTAAGAAAGAAATTAAATAATCTAACGACATTAGTAAAAGGTGCTATTGGTTTGGAAATATCTAAATCAACCAACATTAAAGACAAATTAAAAGATGTTGAAATCAAAGTAAGAGAGGTAAAAGACAAAAGTGAAAACAATATAAAAATTCAAAAACAAATTCAAGATTTAAAACAACAAAAAAGTCTTACAAAGGATTTTGCTGATTTTGTTTCACAAATTCTTAGCGATATAAACATATCATTAAAAGTAACTCTTGATTCTGATAATCGCAATTATATTATAAAAAGTACAAATGAAAATACTACATTAATAATAAAAGATATTAGCGAAGGAGAAAAGAATCTTTTAGCCTTATTATTTTTCTATTTTGAACTTTTTATTGACAACAAACAACAGCAGATAAAACCTGAAATAGAACTTATCATTGTAGACGACCCTATTTCAAGTATGGATGATTCGAATAAGTTCTACATATTGGAACTTATGAAAAGCCTTTTAGAACTAAAAAATCAACAGATTTTTGTTATGACTCATTCTTGGGAAGACTATTGCAATTTATCTTATGGACAAGATAATAATCATTCTTTTGCAACTTTTGAATTAAGAAAAAACAATGGATTTAGTGAGTTAGTAAATCTGTCGAGCAAAGAAAAACCTTACAACTATCTTTTTAAAGAGATTTATGAGTTTTCTAATAAAAATAATAACGACTTAGAATCAGAATGTCAGATTTATCATTATCCAAATGTAATGCGTAGAATTTTTGAAGAGTGGTATGGTTTTAAACTTGGTAAAAATTTAAATTTCACAAGTAAACTTCAAAAACAAATTGAAAATGATTTCAAAATCAAAAGTAATAATGAAAAAACAAAACTTGGTTTACTAATTAAAGTTTGCAATATTCTTTCTCATTCAATAAACGGCTCAATGAATCCACAAGAAATACAACAATCTGCAAAATATTTAATGAACCTAATAAAAGACAATGACAAATTACATTTTGACAATATGAAGCAATAAAATTAGTATAAAACTAAAACCTATTTCTGAGAAGAAAAAGTACGATTGCCTAACAATGTATAAAAAACATAGGGCGTTTGTGCTAAACCGAAAGGTTTGTGAATATTAACAAAGTCCGCTAAATATAAAATTTGGCATTTATAATAAAAAAGATAAAAGCAAAATATTTATATTTAGCTAAGTAATAAACCGAAACGAAAATACTTATCACCTGCCCTACGTTTCTTATACGAAACGTTAGGCATCATTAAAAAAACAATGGAAGACTCTATTTTCAGAATATCAGATAAAGAAGAAAAAGAACTATTTGAAACTGGACATGTTGTCTTTGATTCATCTGCATTATTGAGTTTTTATGGTTACACGGAGAAAATATCCGGTAAGTATTTCAATAAGGTTTTCAAAGCGCTAGACAAACGCTTGTGGCTCCCTGCTCAAGTAATATATGAATTTGAAAAGAATAGAGAGAAAGTAATAAATAAACCAAAAGGAGACTATCACAATTTGGTAAATAGTAATAACAGAAAGGAAGGTGGTTTTTTAGATTCTGTTAAAAATACAATTAACAATATTCGAAAGGATTCTAATACTATTCATGGGCAAATTAATGCCCTGTCAGAAAAAACCATAAAAGATGACAAGCACCCACACCTCAAACAGAATTCAATAAACAAATTCATAAAAGAGTTAACCAAATTTGAATCAAATATTGAAACATTAAGTTCAGGTTTTGATAAACTGTCAGCTGACACTAAAGCCCAAATTGAACAGAAAATTAAAGAAATAGATAGCAAGTCCACATTAGATAATTTAAGAGAACGCTTAAACACTTCTTTTTCTCATGGAACTCAATATCCTTACGAGAAGATGTTGTCTATTATTCGTGAAGGAAATTTTAGGTATGAAAATGAAATCCCTCCTGGCTACAAAGATAAGGATGGCAAAATTGGGTTTCAGATGTTTGGAGACCTTATTCTTTGGTTTCAAATAATAGACTACGCTAAAGAAAATAGTCATCCAATAATATTTGTAACAAATGATGTAAAGGAAGATTGGTGGCATCAGGAAAAGGATAGTAAACACAAGGACTCTCCAAGACATGAATTGCTATATGAGTTCAAGGACAAAACCAACCAAAACATTTGGTTCTATACTACAGACCAACTAATATTTAAAGCGAACAAATATTTAAAAACAGATATTCCTGAAACAATCATTGAGGAAGTTAAATCGGCTAATGTGAATGCAAACGAATTGGATTGGCTTGAGCTTCTTCAAGATGCATTAGATAATGATGAAGATGTAAAAGCGAATCATAGATATAAGTATAAAGGCAAATCATTGGGTACTTGGCTAACAATCTTGGCACAAAGAAATAAAGAAGGAAAAAAATTAGAATTAAGAGCCGAAATTGAATCAATTGGATTTGATTATGATCTAAGAGGAAGAAGCCCAGAGGCTTCAACAAAGCGATTCATAAAAAAATTAGTATCCGATGAAGATCCCATAAAAGTGAATTATCAAAATTGGTTTAATGGGATTATTTCTCCGAAAAAGAAAAATTTAACTGATGGAACAATTGAAAAATTGAATCAAGTTTGGGAATTAAAATTTAACGAAGAGAGATACTGGTCTATTCCATCTAAAACAAAAGACAGAGTTGAGGAGTGGAAAGAGTTTAGATACGATCCTGAGAATAATACTAAAGGGAGATGGTCAACTCATGATAAAGACATGGGAGACGTTTATTCTTGGGTTTTAAAACGAAAGAAAGACCCCTACTTTATGAGCCTTATTATTGATCAATTTAACGAAACAGAAATTGATGAACTAAGGTTAGAAGGCTTTCCTGTAGACAAAACAGATGCCTAACAACACCTATATTTAATGCGAGTTTTGGTAGTGAATTGAAAAAATTTAGCGATTAATGAACCACGCTAAACCTTTGGTTTAGCTTTAGAAATGAAAAGATAAAAACAAAACACAAAGCTTTAGCTAAACTATCGCTTTTAAATCCTGCACTAACCATAGCTAGGCGTTGATAACAATAGTTATCTAAGTAATTTACTTAATCAAAACAAAAAAAGCACCTCCTATGAGGTGCTTTTTTTGTTTAAAACTATATCTATTACTTTCCTGTGATATTCATCAATTTTATGTTGCGGAAAAACATCTAAATAAATATCGGTAGTAGTATTGTTTTTATGCCCTATAAGCTCTTGTAAATATAAAAAAGGAACTTCCTGTAACTTTGCTAAATTAATAAAGGTATAACGAGCTGACATAGTTGTGAGATTAAAATCAATCTCCAATTCTTTACCTATACGTCTTAAATTAGCATTTATTGTAGCTAGTTTATAACTATATGTTTTATAGCTCCTAACATTATCCTCTTTATTAAAACCGTTTTCTAGTAAAGGAAATAAATATTCTTGTGTTGGGTCCTGGTACTTATTTATTATTGCTCGAGCTTCAGGGAAAATTTTAATAGTTTGTTTTGTATTTACTCTTGTTTTTAGTTTTGTACGTGTAAAAGTAAAATAATCCGTTTTTACATCTTTAGGTTTCATTAAAGCCAATTCTACAAAATTAATACCTCGCATATAAAAACAAAATTTCCAGAAATCTAACGCCATTGTTTTATAAGTAATTTTCCACTTATTTGTTGGTTGCTCAATATTTACTAATTGCTGCGTTTTCTTTAATGATAAATTTCTGTTTACAGTAGTGCTTGTTATTTTCTTTTTAAATAAAGTGCTTTTAAAAGGGTTCTTTTTAGGAGAATAATCATCATTTTCAATGGCATAATTATATACTTGCCTAACAATAGACAAATAACGTGTTGCGCTTTTTAATCCCTCTATTTCTAAAGCTTTTTTATACTTTTTTAACAGATCAAAAGTAATTTCGTTAAACGAAATATCTTTATTATTCAAAAAGCCTTTAAACTTCCTTATTTTGGTATTATCAAGTAAATTGGTTGATATTCCTATTTTATCTTCAAAATCAATTGTTTTGTGATATGCAAAAAACATGAGTTCCTTTGTATCCTTACCAGTATATACATCAGTTATTTTTTTAGCAGTCCAGCCATTATCAATTCCCTCATATAAAAGCTCCTCCATTTCCAGTAATTTCTTCTGACAAATTAACGAGAGTCTGCGGTTTTTAGGTAGGTTTAATTTTTTGCTCCAATCATCAATAGTACATCTTACACCAATAGAAACAATTGCTTTTTTTTGATCTTTTAATACTTGTAATATTATTGGGTGTGAACCATCAACAAGTACTTGGGTTGATTTTAATTTTAATTTTACTGAAGCCAAGAGTGAAGTTTTATAATTACTTGGGTGCAATATAAGTGAAATTTCAATGTAATTATATGCTCGTATATGCTTATTTTGTGTTACCCATTAAATAAGGAATAGACGACAAAACCTTAGTGACAATAGGCAAATTAGTTTTTTAAACTTTGTTCAAACGGAATTCTGTGTAATATACTACGTCCAAGAGTAACCTCATCAGCATATTCCAACTCATCACCAACAGAAATCCCTCTTGCTATGGTAGAAACCGTAATATTTGCACTTTCTATTTTTCTATAAATATAAAAATTAGTAGTATCACCTTCCATAGTAGAACTCAATGCAAAAATAAGTTCATCTGCTTTTCCATCTAACACTTTCTGTACCAATGAATCGATATTTAACTCTGAAGGTCCAACACCATCAATTGGTGAAATTTTCCCTCCCAACACATGATACAGTCCTTTAAACTGACTTGTACTTTCAATTGCCATCACATCTCTTATATCTTCAACAACACAAATTAATCGATCGTTTCTTGTTACATTAGAGCATATTTCACACAAAGCTACATCTGAAATATTATGACAATTAGAACAATGCTTAATCTCTAAACGCATTTGTTGTAGCGCAGACGAAAGTTTGGTTGTTTGATCAGTATGTTGTCTCATTAAATGCAATACCAAACGTAATGCCGTTCGCTTACCAATTCCTGGTAATTGTGACATTTCATAAACTGCATTTTCTAAAAGTTTTGAAGAGAATTCCATAAAACAAAATTACTGCAAAATATTCATTCCTACTAGTATAGAAAAGCCCAATACAGAAAAAACTATATTGGGCTAATATGTATAAATAATAGTTGTTTAATTAATTATTACTTTTTTAGTCGTTATACCATTTGCTGTATTAATTTTAACAAAATACATTCCTGTTGCAAATGAATTTACATCTATTTGAATTGGTTCCAATAAATTCATCTCTTTGGCAAAAAACACTAATTTACCAATTGAATTAAACATTCTTATACTTACTTCTTCACTTTTGTTCCATGATAAATTAAGCGATTTAGTGGCTGGATTTGGATAAATAGCAATTGTATTTAACTCAACATCACTTACACTTAGTACCTCATCATACAATGCCGATTTCCATACTCCCCTACCATAAGTTCCTGCATATATTTTATTATTAGCAGTATTAATTTCAAATTCACTAATTTGTACATTTGGTAAGTTGTTACTAAAAGGCAACCAATTTGCAGGTGTTGTGTTATCTATATAATACACCCCATAATTCATTCCTAAATACAATCCGTTTTTTCCATTATTTTCCCAAACTAGCGCCAATGCACTAAAACTTGGTAAATCGAATAAATAAGAAGACCATGTTGCTCCACTATCAGTTGACACATACACTTTACTTGCACCCGTAGTAGCTATAGCTACTCTAGTTGGATCGGTTGGATGAACCGCTATAGAATTAATTGAACCAGAAAAACCAGTCAATGTTGTCCAATTCGTTGCACCACCATCTGTAGTTCTGTACATAGATGCACCTCTTGAAGCATACATTGTATTACTATTTGAAGGTGCTATTTTAAGATGATTTAAATTACCACTAAATACTTGTGATATCGCACTCCATGAAGTTCCTCCATTAGTAGATTTATATACTTGATCATACCCTGAGTAAATAGTATTGGTAATTAATGGATCTTGCTCAAAAGGCGTTATCCAATTCCCTGATTTCCCATCTGGTTCAGCCAATCCATAATAACTAGCTCCGGTATTAGTTGATTTATACAAAGATCCGCTTTGAGAAGTTCCATAAAGAATAGCATTATTGTCCTTATCAACAAACGATTCCATTCCATCAGCTCCTAACCAATCTTTCCAATTTCCGGTAGTATCATAAACTGACGTTCCATTATCTTGTGCACCACCAGTTACAATTTCTGGATCAGACTGGCTTACCCCTATTTTATAAAACTGACGTATTCCTAATCCGGATGTAATGTCTCTATAATAACTTGATGAAACTGTAGTTGTATTTTCTGCAAGAAAAATCCCTCCATCAGAACCTACATACAACGTACTTCCAATGAATTCTAAAATATCAACATCAGCATGACAATACCCGATATTTTGCCCAGCAGCATTACCAGGAGTCCATTGTGAGGTTATATTAAAATTCGCGCCTCCATCCATAGATCTCCAAGTATTAACTCCAGCAATATGTACTTCGTTAACATCAGCAGGATTTACTGCTATATCCATATCTCTTGGTGCTTGACCACTAGTGTCACCTGCAGTAGAACTATATCCAAAATAATTTTTACCTGTATGATTCAACTTCGTAAATGTTGCACCGCCATTGGTAGATTTATGAAAACCTCCAAAAACACTACCGGCTGCCTCTAAAACATAAATAACTGAAGGATCATTAGCCGAAACTCCCATCATTTTTGCTCCTCCACTAAAAGCATTAGGTCCAGATTCAAATCCATCTTGAAAAACTGTACCAAGTGTAGCGTCTTCAACCGACACATCATCTAGAGTAAGCCCTCTACCATAATTACTTTTAGACTCGAATGCTATATAATATGTTGCTGAGGCTGCTGGAAGATTTATAGTCATGTCTGCCCAAGCAGTAGATTCTGCAGTGTAATTTGCTAATTCTATCCAAGCTCCTCCTACAGAAGTTTTATATAATACTTTTAATTCATCTATATCTCCTGACCATTGTACATTAGTGTATGAAAATTTAAGTTGTGGAGCTGCACTACCTATTAAGTTCATTGCTGGAGAGACTAACCTTGTTATTGGATTACTAAAGTCACCCATATAGAAAAATGCCATAGCTCCACCAGTTTTAGGTGTTACTGTTGAATTCTGATTAGTAGTAGCTGTAATCCAACTTGTTGTTCCACTAGCATATTCCTGTGTCCATAAAGGCAAACTATTAGGGCTATTAAAAGTAACACCACCATCTGTAGAGCTAAAAAACTGACTTCCTGTTGCGTATATCGTATTTGTATCACCTGGCTTAAACTCTACATCATATCCTGTTGTTGCACCTGGGTTAATCAAAGTCCAATTTACACCGCTATCCGTTGATTTGTATATCCCACCATTTTGAACACTACAATACATTTTAGTAGTGTTTGTAGGATCAATCAATATTTTATTCACATTTCCATTACCTGTATCAGAAAATAGGCTCCAAGTAGCTCCCGCATCAGTTGATTTAAATATTACACCTCCAGTAGATCCCCAAAAATATGTAGCTGTGTTTGTTGGGTCCATTGTTAATGCAGTTACCGATAAATTAGATAAATTATCCGTAAGTACTGCCCAATTTACACCTCCATCAGTTGTTTTCCAAACTCCCCCAGTATTGGCTCCAATAATGATATGATTAGAATTTCCTGGATCAACAGCTATTGATGTTACTCTACCTACACCCGGGTTCCACCCATTACTTGCAGTATCACTCCATGTTTGTGGACCAAGTTCTTCCCAGTTTCCAGTTACAGCTGCAGCTCTACTTTCAAAATTTTGGTTTACATAATTATTATAATTTTGTAACTCATTATAATAAAAATCTGGAGTTTTAAGCATTTGGCTTTCATCCATCATTCTAAGCGCATTATATTCCCAACGTTTAAATTGTTTATATCCAGTCCCACGTCCTCGACCTGCAACATCAAAATGAGCTTCAGCTTTTGTTTGAATTTCTAGTACTGTGTGATTTCCTTTGGAAATCATTTGCTTGTACTGCTGTGACCAAGAATTTATCGCAAAAGTTATTGCGAATAATAACGTAATTTTTTTCATGGATTTATTTTTTATAGATTTAAGGTGCAGCAATATAGTCCTTTTTCGTTAATTTGTTTTTCTTAAGCAATATAACATGAACGCTACACAAATTATTTTACTAATAGCATCCTATTTTGGACTATTAATATTGGTCTCATATTTTACTGGAAAGAAAACTGGAAATGACGCATTCTTTAAAGGAAACAAACAATCTCCTTGGTACATAGTTGCTTTTGGTATGATTGGCGCCTCCCTATCTGGAGTTACCTTTATTTCGGTTCCTGGATGGATTGAAGCCTCTCAGTTTAGTTATATGCAAATGGTTTTAGGGTATATTATTGGGTACGCTGTAATCGGATTAGTGTTACTACCTCTATATTACAAATTAAACTTAACATCAATTTATACTTACCTTGAAGGGAGATTCGGGAATTATTCATATAAAACTGGAGCTTCATTCTTTTTAATTTCTAGAGTTATTGGCGCCAGTTTTAGACTATTTCTAGTTGCAAACGTACTGCAAATTATTCTTTTTGACGATTTAGGTGTTTCTTTTTGGCAAACTGTAACCATTACTGTTTTATTAATATGGCTGTATACCTTTAAATCTGGAATTAAAACTATTATCTGGACAGATACGTTACAAACCTTATTTATGCTAATCGCTGTTGGTGTAACAATTTATTTTGTGAGTGACAATTTAGACATGAATGGACAAAATACATTAAGCTATGTTTTAGATAGCGACTTATCTAAAATTTTCTTTTTTGACGATTATAAAGCAGGGAACTACTTTTGGAAACAGTTCATATCTGGAGCTTTTATTGCTATTGTGATGACAGGATTAGACCAGGATATGATGCAAAAAAACTTAACCTGTAAAACGTTAAAAGACGCGCAAAAAAACATGTTTTGGTTCACCATAGTTTTAACTGTTGTAAATTTTCTGTTTTTAAGCTTAGGGCTATTACTAACCATGTATGCTAAACAGAATGGTATTGATGCTCACAAGGATGATTTATTTGCCTTACTTGCTAAAAATCATTTAGGTGTTGGAGTGTTCATTTTCTTTTTACTTGGGTTAATTGCTGCAGCTTATAGTAGTGCAGATAGCGCATTAACATCCTTAACTACATCATTTAGTATTGATATATTAGATATTGAAAAAAAGTACGACACTAAAAAACAAGTTAGAATTAGGAAACAAATTCACATCCTAATCTCTATTGTTTTAATTTTAGTAATTATCGCATTTAAATATATTTTAAAAGACGTTAGTGTTATTGCTAAGTTATTCAAGTTTGCAGGATATACTTATGGACCTTTATTAGGTTTGTATGCATTTGGTATGTTTACCAAATGGAATATAAAAGATAAGCTTGTTCCTATAATTGCTATTATATCACCGATCCTATCTTACGTAATAAGTATGAACAGTTTAAAATGGTTTGGCTTTGAATTCGGATTCTTTATATTGATTTTAAATGGGTTATTAACATTCATTGGACTACTATTAATTAGAGAAAAAGCCAAATTAGTGGTAAATCGAGCGAATTAAGTTGCAATCTATTTCCTTAAACTCCAATTAAATACTACTTTTGCCGAAAATTTATTTACATGAGTGAAGTAATGAACAAAGCAATTGCCGTAGAGTATAACTTATATAGAGATACAGCTACTGGAGAATTAATCGAATCTACTGAAGGAAAAGAGCCTTTAGCATTCTTATCTGGTTTAGGTCAAATGATACCAGAATTTGAAGCAAATGTTGCAGATTTAAAAGAAGGAGATACTTTCTCTTTTGGAATAAAATCAGAAAACGCTTACGGTTCACGTAAAGAAGAAGCAATAATAGAACTTGCTCAAGATATGTTTATGAACGAAGGAAAATTAATTCCTGAAGTTGAAGTTGCAAACGTATTGCCATTACAAGATCAAAACGGGAATGTAATTCCTGGTAAAATTGTTTCAATCAACGAAGAAACTATCACTGTTGATGTAAACCATTTATTAGCAGATCAAGACTTACACTTTACAGGTAAGATTGTTGAAATGAGAGATGCTACTACTGAAGAAGTTGAACATGGTCATGTTCACGGAGCACACGGACACCAACACTAAGCATTAGTTAGTTAACTACTAATTAGTAATACATAAAACTCCCAGTTTAAAATATATTTAAACTGGGAGTTTCTTATTATAACTTGATGTTTAATACTGATTTGTTGACAGTAGTACTAAAGTACAAGCTTCTTCAAATGCAATATTATGTTGTTTTAATAACTTGTAAAATTCTGGGTTTTCAGTTCCGGGATTAAATAATACTCTATTTGGTTTTAGATCTATTAAATGATCATAATATTCTTTCTGCCTTACTGGATTCATATATAATGTTATGGTATCAATCTCAAGGTACAACTTCAACTCTGTGTCAATGACTATTTCAGCTATTTTCCCTTGCCTTAATCCATACGCAACAACTTCTTGCTTGTACTTCAACAACTTCTGAATTGCTAAATAAGAATAACGTGTTTCCTTTAATGAAGCACCGAAAACTAATGTCTTTTTACTCATCTGTTAAATTAGTGTTAATGAAATTTTATCCTGTAACATATCAATCTAATAGTCGTCTAGTAAACAAAACTATTACAAAATCATCAATCATAAAAATCAATTAAAATGAAAAAATTATTACTATTAACTCATCTGTTATTTATATCTATAGCATTTGCACAAAACAACGGCCCCAAAGTAGGTGTCATAAATGGTATAATTACCGATCAAATTACAAAAGAAAAATTACCGTATGTAAATATTATTGTTAAAGATAACGCAAATAATGTTTTAACTGGTGGAATTACAAATGACGAAGGAGTGTTTAATGTTAATAAAATTCCTGCTGGAGAAAACATTATCGAAATTCAATACATTGGATACAAAACTGTTTCTAGAAAAATAACATTTACCCGTCAAAATGCAACGCATAGTTTAGGCTCTATAGCCTTAGCAGAAGACACTGCGCAATTAGATGAAGTGGTTGTAGTTGCAGAAACTTCTACAGTAGTTCAGAAAATTGATCGTAAAGTAATTAATGTTGGGAAAGATTTAACCTCAGCAGGAACAACTGCATCTGAATTATTAAACAATGTACAATCAGTAAGTGTTGACTCACAAACAGGAAACATTAGCTTAAGAGGTAATGAAAACGTACGTGTTTTAGTTGACGGTAAACCATCGAATATTAGCGTTGCTGATTTATTGAAACAAATTCCCTCAACTTCTATAAAACAAGTTGAATTAATCACCAATCCTTCTGCTAAATATAATCCTGAGGGAATGAGTGGTATAATTAATATTGTTTTACACAAAAATGCCAATCAAGGATTTAATGGAAGTGTCGATACAGGTTTAACTCAAGGTGAAAACACTCGTTTTAATGGTTCTTTTAACATGAATTATAAAACAGGTAAAGTCAATTTTTTCGGGAATTACGGATATAATACTGGTAAGAACGATAATTTTGGGCATGTTAGCCGTACTGGTGCAACACCATCTTTACAAGAGTTTACTTTTGATTCCGATAGAGATTCACATTTGATAAAAGCTGGTGCCGATGTATATTTAAATGATAAAAACACTTTGTCTTTTTACACCACTCAAAATTTTAGTGATAATACCGCTGTTGGGTCAACCAAAGTTACAATTGCAAATGCATTAGAAACGAATGCTCCAAACATAGCTAAAACTAAATCAAATTCTGGAACCTATAACTTAAATTATAAATTAGAATTAGACGAAAAGAATGAGCATCATTTAGAATTTGAAGCAACCTATTCAAACACTGATTCTCCTGAAAAAGCTAGATATAATGAGTTAATTGATCCACTAGATTTAATTACAAATTACTCTAACAACGTAGAAAACGAAACAGATAACTTTTTACTTAACTTAGATTATACTTTACCTCTTTTTGAAAAAGGAAAATTAGAAATTGGGGGAGAAATTAGAACCAATAAAACAACAAACTTAAATATTTCTAACCAACATGAAAATACGTATGACCTACTTGGTAACGTTATAGGAACTCAACCTATTGGAAACTCTTCTTTTGGATATGATAGAGAAATGTTTTCAGGATATACAAATTACGGTCATAAATTTGGAAAATTAACCATGCAACTTGGGGTTCGTTTAGAGCAATACAATGTAGATGGTAATTTCCAAAAGGGAGCTGATAATGCTAAGTATACTGACAAAATATTCAGCGCCTATCCTTCTGCTTTTTTCACCTACAATCCATCAGAAAAAAACCAATACCAAGTTAGTTATAGTAGAAGAGTTGACAGACCAGGAATCGGTCAAGTGAATCCTATTAGAGAATGGAGTACTCCATTAATCACTTCAGTTGGTAATCCTAATTTAAAGCCACAGTTTACAAATTCATATGAAGTAAACTATACCCGTAAAATAAAAAATGGTTCAATTACTTTTGGTTCTTTCTACAGAAAAATAAACGATAACATTTCTCGTTACTCAACTATTGATCCTTTAGATGGTACAAAACAATTATTATCATATACAAATTATGATAATGCTGACAGATATGGTTTTGAAGTTTCTTCAAACTATAAAGTAGCAAAATGGTGGAGAGCTAACGCAAGCTTAGATTATTATGCAAAAACAGAAAAAGAATTAACTAGAGAAGTAAAAGCGAATAGTTTTAATGCGCGTTTAAGCAATAGCTTTACTGCTACTAAAAAACTACGTTTCCAACTATTTTCAATGTACAGAGGACCTGAAGATGGAATTCAGTTTAACCGATCTGCAATGTGGATGATAAACGTAGGATCAAGCTTATCTGTTTTAAAGAACAAAGGAACTATTAGTTTTAGAGTAAATGACATTTTTAAAGGAATGAAATTCGAATTTGAATCTACTCAACCATATGTACAAAACGGGCAATTTAACTGGGAAAGCAGAACAGCTTACTTAGGATTTAATTATCGTTTTGGTGGAGGGAAAAACAAAGCTTTACAACGCAAACAAAGAGACAATAACGAAAAACAAGGTGGAGGCGGAATGATGTAGTCGAGAGCCTCGACACCCTAATTAAAAAATGCTCAAGTGATACTTGAGCATTTTTTTTATAATTATTTATTAAGCAAAATTACCATTTTATAATAGCGCTTCCCCAAGTGAATCCACTTCCGAAAGCAGCTAACACAACAGTATCTCCTTCCTTTATCTTTCCTTCTTCCCAAGCTTCACATAATGCAATTGGAATAGAAGCCGCAGTAGTATTACCGTATTTTTGAATATTATTAAACACTTGATCATCATTCAATCCGAATTTCTTCTGAATAAACTGAGCAATACGCAAGTTTGCCTGATGTGGTATTAACATATCAATAGCATCTTTTTCTAAGTTGTTTTTCATCAAGCCTTCCATAATTACTTCTGAAAAACGAACTACCGCATTTTTAAATACAAACTGTCCGTTCATATACGGGAAGTAACTTAAGTCATCCGGATTGTTATCAGCAATAATATCTGTTATCCAACGTCCGCCCATCCCAGGCGCCTCTGAAGCTAACTCTAAAGCATGTTTCCCCTCAGAGTGTAAGTGTGTAGATAAAATACCTTTTGAATTGTCTTCTTCTCTAGTTAATACCGCTGCTCCTGCACCATCTCCAAATATTACTGAAATATCTCTTCCTCTGGTAGATTTATCTATTCCTTTAGATTGCAGTTCTGAACCAATCACTAGAATGTTTTTATACATCCCCGTTTTTATAAACTGATCAGCAACAGAAATAGCATATATAAAACCAGAACATTGATTACGCACATCCAAAGCTCCAATAGTTTTAATCCCTAAAGCTTCTTGAACTTGAACTCCGGGACCAGGGAAAAAATAATCAGGACTCAAGGTTGCGAATATGATAAAGTCGATTTCGTTTTTATCCAATCCAGAACGCTCAATAGCCAATTTAGCAGCTTCAAGCCCCATAGTAAACGTAGTTTCTTTACTCTCAGGCTTCACCCATCTACGTTCTTTAATCCCTGTACGTTCCGTAATCCACTCATCATTAGTATCCATGATTTTTGACAAATCATGATTCGTTACTATATTATCAGGAACATACTTTCCTAAACCTATTATTTTTGAATTGTACATATATCGATTTTATTATCCTGCAAAGTAAGGATTTTGAAATTGAATTCGAAACTGAAGTTGATTAAAAACTGAACCTCACAATGACGTGTCATTTCGACCAAAAGGAAAAATCGCATATGAGTTATCAAGTACTGATTGGATGTGATTTCTCAGTCGCTACCGCTCATTTCAAAAGGACAATACATTCTGGTGTGCTTCCTCTTATGAGATTTCTCAGTCGTACCTCCTTCGAAATGACAAATACCCTCATCCTTTTTATTTCTGCCATCTTGACACCACAACTACATTGGTATTCTATTTGACTAATAGTTAATTAGAAAACAAATAGATTCCCACTTACGTGAGAATATTTAAATAAAATTAAATTATGGCTAAAGGAAATATTAATGTATCGGTAGATAATATCTTCCCATTGATTAAGAAGTTTTTATACTCTGATCATGAAATTTTTTTAAGAGAATTAATCTCTAATGCAACAGATGCGACTTTAAAATTAAAGCACCTTACGCAAATTGGAGAATCTACAGCTGATTACGGAACTCCTGTTATTGAAGTAAAAATTGATAAAGAAGGAAAGAAAATCCATATTATCGATCAAGGTTTAGGAATGTCGGCTGATGAAGTAGAAAAGTACATTAACCAAATTGCTTTTTCTGGAGCTAATGAGTTTTTAGAGCAGTATAAAGAAAAGGTTGAAGATTCTGGAATTATCGGTCACTTTGGTTTAGGATTCTATTCTGCCTTTATGGTTGCTGAAAAAGTAGAGTTAATTACAAAGTCTCATAAAGACGAACCAGCTGCTCATTGGACTTGTGATGGTTCTCCTGAATTTACTTTAGAAGTGCATGACAAAACTGATAGAGGAACAGAAATCATCTTACATATTGCTGAAGATTCTTTAGAGTTTTTAGACGATCAAAAAATATCTGGATTGTTATTAAAGTATAACAAATTCATGCCTGTTTCAATTAAATTTGGAACTAAGGAAGAAACCTTACCATTACCTGAAGGAGCTGCTGAAGATGCTAAACCTGAAACTATTACTGTAGATAATATCATCAACAATCCTAATCCAGCATGGACAAAACAACCAGCTGATTTAGAAGCTGAGGATTATAAAGGATTTTACAGAGAATTATATCCTGCACAATTTGAAGAGCCATTATTCAATATTCACTTAAATGTTGATTACCCATTTAATCTTACTGGAATTTTATACTTCCCTAAGATGACAAATGACATCGCTTCACAAAAAGACAGAATTCAATTATACCAAAATCAAGTTTTCGTAACGGATAACGTTGAAGGTATTGTTCCTGAGTTCTTAACTATGTTACGTGGTGTTATTGATTCTCCAGATATTCCTTTAAACGTATCTCGTAGTTACTTACAAGCTGATGGAAATGTAAAGAAAATAGCATCTTACATTACTCGTAAAGTAGCAGATAAATTAAGTTCTTTATACAAATCAGATAGAGCTGAATTTGAATCAAAATGGAATGATGTAAAAATCGTTATTGAATACGGAATGCTTTCAGAACCTAAGTTTTTTGAAAAAGCAGACAAGTTTGCATTATACCCAACTACTGATGGTAAATACTTCACTTACGAAGAGTTAACAACAGAAATTAAAGATACTCAAACTGACAAAGACGGTAAAACTGTAATATTGTATACATCTAACAAAGATGAGCAACACAGTTATATTAAAGCTGCTGAGGACAAAGGATATAAAGTTGTATTATTAGATTCTCCAATTATTTCACACTTAATTCAGAAGTTAGAAACTGAAAAAGAAAACACCTCTTTTGCTCGTGTTGATGGTGATCATATTGATAACTTAATCAAAAAAGACGAGGAACAAATTTCTAAGTTATCTGAAGAAGAAAAAGAGATTTTAAAAACTGCTTTAGAAGTTGTTGTTCCTAAAGCAACATATACAGTACAATTAGAAGCTATGTCTTCAGATTCTACTCCGTTTATGATTACACAACCAGAATTTATGCGTCGTATGAAAGAGATGCAACAATCTGGTGGTAACGGAATGTTTGGTAATTTCCCAGAAATGTACAACTTGATTGTAAACTCAAACCATGAGTTAGTTTCTGACATCTTAAATGAAAAGGATACTGCTAAAAAAGAGACTTTAATCAAACAAAGTTTAGATTTAGCTCGTTTATCTCAAGGGTTACTAACTGGTGAGGAGTTAACAAACTTCATTGCTCGTAGTTACGAAATGATAAAATAACAGACATTGTCTGATTTATTAAAAAAGCCACTTCAATTATTGAAGTGGCTTTTTTTTATTTAACGTGTTACAAACTTACATACTCAACGTAAACGATGCCATTACAGCTGAGTTTCGCTCGTCTATTTTTGCTGCATTAGTTAAGCCTACATCATACAACTGATGGCTTACCTCTTGGTTTGTCTGGTTATATGAAAAATCTATTTTTGATCTTCCAAAATTATACCCAAACCCTAAAGAATACCCTGTAAGATCATCCATTACAACTTTATTTTTATATGGACTTTCTTCAAAACGGTATCCAGCCCTTAAGCTCCATCTCTTAATTCGATACTCTCCTCCTAAATTAATAGATGACGCTCCATTCAAACTATTATTAATATTTCGATTAGTTTCTGTAAAACCAGTATTCGATCTCATTTTAATATTATTATAATCTTTATAATGATAATCCAGACTTAACAATCCTTGTTTTCCGAAAATAACAGCTGCACTACCAGTCAATTTAGCTGGTGTACGCAACTTATAATCCTCAAAAACAGTCACTTGATTTCCTCCTATAAAACCGATATCTGAATCTGCTAAATTAGAATTAATCTTTTGTGATAACTCATCATTTAATATATACCATGTTGGTGTATGAAATGACGCTCCTAAACGAAGCATTTTACCTATTTTACCTATTGCCCCAACTTGCATTGAAAAACCAGCACCAGTAGTTTTTAATCTATTATCAAAAGTTACAAAATCCAAGGGAGATGAAGCGTCATAACCGGTTTCTACGATGCTAGTGACACGTTCGGTGTTAATGAAATTACCATTAAATGACACTCCTAAATACAATGCTTCTTTATACTGAGTAGCCAGGTTGAAATTAAATTTTGAATTTGCGCCACTATTACTATAATAGTAATTTTGATTTACCGTAGTATAATTCCCTGTACCAACATATGAAGTGTTTGTAGGGTCAGATGCATCCGCAGGATCTATAACACCACCATAGTATCCTAAAAAAGCTTGTTGGTGTTGATATCCATACGCTTCCAATATATTTAAATATGCCTCTTCAATATATTCTCCAGATAGAATTTGAATATCTTGAAATTGCAATCCATTAGCTTGACTTAAAAAATAAGAACTAACAGAATTATCACTTTTACCTGATATAAAATATTCTTTATCAAAATTTTGACTTTGGTTGTAATTGAATGCAAAAACAAATTTATTCCAATTAGAACCTTCTTTTATACTATTTAAAACAAATGCCGCTCCTAACTGATTTATCGCAATACCAGCACTTGATTCATTTGTGCTTCTTCCGAAATATTCAGCATCGTTATTCGCACCCCTAACTCCTAATGTTCCTGTTAGCAAACTATTTTTAAATACTGCACTACCTGCGGGATTATCATTTATTGCAGAAAAGTCACCTCCTAATGCCCCAAAAGCTCCACTCATGGCATTATACCGTGCAGTACCTTGTATATCCTCACCACTAAATAATATGGCGTCATTTATATTCTGCGTAAATCCAATTGAAGTAATTAAACTAAAAATAAGTATTAGTCTTTTCATTTGTTTATTTTTTTTTAATGCCTCACATACGCTTAGCGTATTTTAAAATAATCATTACCTATTATGGTTGATTGGTTCTTAAATATATTGATATAATACGTGAATCATTTTATGTTATAAAAAAAGTCCTACTAATTTTTTATAGCAGGACTATATAATATTTTCTATGAATTAGACTCTTCCTCTCCTAGAAAAAGATGACCTTGTTGTACTTCTTGGTGTAGAACGGGGTGTTGCCCTTGGTGTACTTCTTGGTGTTGAACGAGGTGTTGCCCTTGGTGTACTACGTGGAGTACTTCTTGGTGTTGAACGAGGTGTTGCCCTTGGTGTGCTACGTGGAGTACTTCTTGGTGTTGAACGAGGTGTTGCCCTTGGTGTGCTACGTGGAGTACTTCTTGGTGTTGAACGAGGTGTTGCCCTTGGTGTGCTACGTGGAGTACTTCTTGGTGTTGAACGAGGTGTTGCCCTTGGTGTACTACGTGGTGCTATTCTAGAAGGTGTCGCTCTAGTTGATCTTCTGTTTGTTCTGAAATTTACAGCATTCCTATTGGCATTTCTTCCATAATATGAATTAGATGCGTATCCTCTTCTTCTTCCGTTTGCATAACCAACATTTCTATAACCATAGTTTGAATATCCATAATAACTATTATTATAAAAAGAATTACCATAATACCCATAGTGATTATAAGGACTACCATAATATCCGAAATTATTATATGACCAACCCCATGATGGCGCACAATAATTCCAGCTGTTATAATAGTAATTATTCCAATGGTTATATGGCCTCCAATACGAATAATAGTATGGACGAGTATTATATACGTTTATTGTAATATTATCATCAGCATCTTCCCAAGCACCATAACTTTCACTAGCAACTTCAGTATTTTGTTCAACAATACCTTGTGAGCTGTAAGAATCTACATCAGTAAAAACCTCATCATCTACAATTTGTCCATAATCCGTAACTGTTTTTCCAAAATAATCTTCATAGTATTTTGCATTTGTGTTATCCTTAACTACTACTTCATTTGAAGCAACAACCGGAGCGTCGCTACTATAAATACCATCATCATCATATGTAGTTGTTTGATATGTACTACAAGACGCCAACAGAATACTTGTTAATCCTCCTACAAGAAGTAACATTTTGCTTTTAAATTGATAATTATCTTTCATATCTCTTTCATTTAAATTGTTGAACCTTATAAAAATAGTTATTTTTGCTGAAACTATTTTACATTTAACAGTATCACAATTTTTGTGCCAAAATATAGCATATGAGCAACAAACTACCTAAAAGGAGTGAAGATTTTTCACTTTGGTATAATGAACTAGTCAAAAACGCACAGTTAGCTGATAACTCAGGAGTTAGAGGTTGTATGGTAATTAAGCCATATGGTTTTGCGATTTGGGAGTTAATGAAGGAACAATTAGACAAAATGTTTAAAGAAACAGGGCATCAAAATGCCTATTTTCCAATTTTTGTCCCAAAGAGCTTATTTGAAGCCGAAGAAAAAAATGCAGAAGGATTTGCTAAAGAATGTGCCGTAGTAACACACTACAGATTAAAAACTGATCCGGAAGACAAATCAAAACTAATTGTTGATCCTGATGCCAAACTAGAAGAAGAACTAATTGTTAGACCAACATCTGAAGCAATTATTTGGAGCACTTATAAAAACTGGATTCAATCGTATAGAGATTTACCTTTACTAATTAACCAATGGGCAAATGTTGTACGTTGGGAAATGCGTACCCGTTTGTTTTTAAGAACTACTGAGTTTTTATGGCAAGAAGGTCATACTGCACACGCAACTAAACAGGAAGCTATTGAAGAAGCTAAACAAATGCATGATGTGTATTCTACTTTTGCTCAAGATTGGATGGCTATGCCCGTTATAAAAGGATATAAAAGTGATAGCGAACGTTTTGCTGGTGCTGATGATACTTTTACTATAGAAGCATTAATGCAAGACGGTAAAGCACTACAAGCAGGTACTTCTCACTTTTTAGGACAAAATTTCGCAAAAGCTTTTGATGTTCAATTCCAAACAGCTGAAGGAAAAAAAGAACATGTATGGGCTACAAGTTGGGGAGTTTCTACAAGACTTATAGGTGGTTTAATCATGACTCATTCTGATGATGAAGGATTGGTATTACCTCCAAAGTTAGCTCCATATCAAGTAGTCATCATTCCTTTCTTAAATAAAAAGAAAGAAGAGCAAAATGAAGTGCTTTTAGCTAAAGCAACTGAAATTAAGGAAGAATTAGCTCAATTTGGTATTCGCGTTCAAATAGACACAGATGTTACTAGGCGTCCTGGATTTAAATTTGCAGAGTATGAATTAAAAGGATATCCTGTACGAATAGTTATTGGACCAAGAGATTTAGAAAACAACCAAGTTGAGTTAGCAAGAAGAGATACTAAGGAAAAATCGCTTCAAAATATTGAAGGAATTGGAACTCATGTAAATGATTTGCTAAATGAGATACAAGACGCTCTTTTTAACAAAGCGGCAACTTATAGAGATACCCACACAACCGAAGTAACTACCTTTGAGGAATTTAAGGAAATACTAGACACCAAAGGCGGATTTATTTCGGCACATTGGGATGGTACTGAAGAGACCGAAGAACTGATTAAAGATGCCACAAAAGCAACTATAAGATGTATTCCTTTAGACGCAAAAGATGAAGCTGGAGCATGCGTATTCTCTGGAAAACCATCAAAAAGAAGAGTCCTTTTTGCAAAGGCATATTAAATATTTGAAAAAAAGATTGATTGTTTATTGCAAGAGTCAAAAATAGTTGTATTTTTGCACCCGCAATTAAAAACAATTGGCCCGTTCGTCTAACGGTTAGGACACATGGTTTTCATCCATGAAATAGGAGTTCGATTCTCCTACGGGCTACAAAATACAAATAGCAAATTGCTATAGACATTAATTGAAATTACGGCCCGTTCGTCTAACGGTTAGGACACATGGTTTTCATCCATGAAATAGGAGTTCGATTCTCCTACGGGCTACAAAATACAAATAGCAAACTGCTATACGTATTAATCGAAATTACGGCCCATTCGTCTAGAGGTTAGGACATTAGGATTTCGTCCTAGTAACAGGAGTTCGATTCTTCTATGGGCTACTTTTTTATTTTAACACACACACATATAAAATGGCAAATCACAAGTCAGCACTAAAGAGAATTAGAAGTAACGAAGCTAAAAGGTTACGTAACAAATATCAACATAAAACAACTCGTAACGCTATAAAAGCATTGCGTGAGTTAACTGATAAGAAAGAAGCTGAAAAAGCTTTCCCAGCTATCGTTTCTTTGCTTGATAAAATTGCTAAGAACAACGTTATTCACAAGAACAAAGCTGCAAACTTAAAGTCAAGCTTAGCTAAATTTGTAGCTGCACTTTAATAAGCAATTTAGTCTTAAAACTATATTTGTCCTAATCTTTTTAAAGATTAGGACTTTACTTGTTATACACATCTATACAAGATTCTCCAGTAAACAAAACCCCAAGTAATTGCTTTACCAAAATCAACTTAATCCAAGGGAACATATTTAATTTCGGAGAACAAACACCAAAATAGCAACCCTACCCGCCTTACTCAACAACATCTAGCAACACACATTAATTTAACAAACAAGTATCTTACACAAAGAAACAAATACCCTCTGTGCAATTTCATTACATTGCACTACTTAAAAAGCAATCGAACTAACTTCTACACAATAAGCCCAAAACAACAACCTGGTTAACACATCTCTCAACAATACCCCAATCAATCAACCTAAACAACTCACAACAGAAAAATATACATTAAAAATAACTTCTTATGAAAGCTATAATTTAGCCCTCTTAAGACTGATTATCTAAATCAAGCAAACCACGGATTAAACCCTTCTCCACTGCACAGAGCTCAACAACCACAATTTAACCACGTAAATAAGCACAAAAAAAAGCCTTAAGAAGATCTCTCAAGGCTTTTTAAATATATTTAGTATCAGAAGTTCTAACTATTCATTGAAATCAAGAACTCATCATTGTTTTTTGTCATCTTAATTCTATCGTTTACAAATTCCATTGCTTCAATAGGATTCATGTCATTTAAATACTTACGCATAACCCACATACGTTTAATTGTTTTATCATCTAATAATAAATCATCTCTACGCGTACTAGACGAAATTAAATCAATTGCTGGGAATATTCTTCTGTTAGCAATTCTTCTATCTAATTGTAATTCCATGTTACCAGTACCTTTAAATTCTTCAAAGATTACTTCATCCATTTTAGAACCAGTATCTGTTAAAGCAGTACCAATAATAGATAATGACCCACCACCCTCAATATTTCTGGCAGCCCCAAAGAAACGTTTTGGTTTATGTAACGCATTAGAATCTACACCTCCACTCAATATTTTACCTGAAGGTGGCTGAACTGCATTATAAGCTCTTGCCAAACGAGTAATTGAATCTAATAAAATTACTACATCATGCCCACACTCTACCAAACGCTTTGCTTTCTCCAAAACAAGGTTCGCTATCCTAACGTGTTCATGCGCCTCTTTATCAAAAGTAGAAGCAACAACTTCCCCTTTAACATTACGTTGCATATCAGTAACCTCCTCTGGACGCTCATCAATTAACAATACAATTTGATACACTTCTGGATGATTAGCAGCAATTGCATTTGCCAATTCTTTCAACAACATGGTCTTACCCGTTTTCGGTTGCGAAACAATCACAGCACGTTGTCCTTTACCTATTGGCGCAAACAAGTCCATAATACGAGTAGAAATAGTACTCTCCTTTTCTCCTAATTTAAATTTTTCATCTGGAAATAACGGTGTTAAATGCTCAAAAGAAACACGATCCCTAACTACATTAGGAGACAATCCGTTAATTTTACTCACCTTGATTAAAGGGAAATATTTTTCTCCTTCTTTAGGCGGTCGTACATTTCCTAAAACAGTATCTCCGGTTTTTAAACCAAATAATCTTATTTGAGATTGCGACACATACACATCATCTGGTGATGATAAATAATTATAGTCTGACGAACGTAAAAAACCATATCCATCTTGCATGATATCCAACACTCCTTCACTTTCTATGATAGCGTCAAATTCGAAATCTGGTTCTTTATAACGGTTACGAGTATCTTTATTACCGTTTTTACCTTTATTCCTATTATCTTGATTTTTATTATCCTGACTTTTATTGTCTTGATTTTTGTTTTTGGCTTGAGGCTGCTCTTTTTTAGGAGCATTCTTTTTAGCTTCTGCATGTTTAGCTCTTCTAATATCCCTCAATTGCATAGGCGTTAACTTCACCTCCGGCTTTGCCTCTTCAGTTTCTGCAGGTGCTACCTTCTTATTTTCTGCTGGCTTATTTTCAGCAACAGGTTTTTCTTCTACAACAACGGCCACCTTCTCTTGCTTTACTTCATCACCCTTTACATTAGGTATAGCTTTCTCACGCATAACACGAGCTCGCTTAGGTTTTGATTCTTCAGAAGGAGTTTCCTTTACAACAGGAGCATCTTTTTTTACATCCTTAGTAGCCTCAACAGACTCTGCTTGAGTATCTAAAATTTTATATACTAAATCTAATTTCTTTAATGTTCTGAACTTAGGAATTTTTAGCGTTTTAGCTATTTCTTGCAAGTCAGCAAGTTTTTTTTCTTTTAATTGTGATATTTCAAACATCTAATTGAGGTAATTTATTGAAGTAATACTAACCGAACTTGGTTAATTTAAATGAAGATTGATTGTTTTTAATTACAATCGCTATTGCAATTATACACATTATTATTTAACAACACACAAATTTACGACTAAATAGTTTGTTAAAATAACATAAATAACTATTCCCCATTCATCATTAATATACTAAACACTGTATAACAGCTACTTACTAATTATTACAATTTATTGCTGTTTTTTGACTTTTGTTTCCTTACTTTTGCGGTGTATGATACAACGTATTCAATCAGTATACCTTGCTTTAGCTGCCATAGTTGCAGGAAGCTTGCCATTTGTTTTTGATTTATGGAAAACTACTGAAAATGCAACTGTATTTGCAATTGACAAACAATACTTATTAGTTGGGTTTTTAATTTCAGCAGTAATGAGTTTGGCAAGTATATTCATGTTTAAAAACCGTAAGTCGCAGTTTATTATTAACCGACTTAACATCATATTAAACTTTATATTACTAGCCGTGTTTGTGTATAGTTCACTAACTGCATCTGGAGAAATGGAAGTTTCTGAGAAAGGTGTTGGGATTCTCCCTATCATTTCTATCGTATTATTAGTTTTGGCAAACAAAGCAATAAAGAAAGATGAGGATCTTGTAAAATCAGTAGACAGATTACGCTAAACACCTCTTAGTATTATTTTTAGTGCGTAAAAAAAATCCGAAGGTAAAACTTCGGATTTTTTGATTTCCAAATAGTAGGTTTAATTTTTAACTTGTTATGTTTTTTAAAAAATATCTTCTCATTTCATATTGTGTTGAATACAATTGTGAAATATGAAGTAAATCTAAAAATTTAACAATTTCACTCATTTTTTAGAATAAAAATCACTATATTTAGTGACTGTACTAACCAAACTTTTATTGACATTTTTTAATTATGGGGAAAATTAAAATACATTTAATAGACGATCATCAAATAGTGATTGATGGATTATTAGCCGTTTTAAAAATGGAAGATGATTTTGAAGTAGTAGGCTTCTCACTTAATGGCGATGGAATTCACGAAAGACTTACTGCTAATAATTCCGATGTAGTTATCATGGATATTAACATGCCTGATATTGACGGTATTGATATTTTAAAAGACTTTCAGAAAAAAGGTATTCCTTGCAAAATTATTGTGCTATCGAGTCACGATGAAATAAAACTAATTAAAGAAGTACTAAACCTTGGTGCAAACGGATACTTGTCTAAAAAGTGTGCTGGTGAAAATATTGCTGAGGCTGTACGAAAAGTATATAATGGAGAACAATATTTTTGTGACTCTATAAAAGACAAAATGCTCACTTCTTTTTCTAGCAACGGATCATCTACTGATGATGAACCTGTAAAAAGCATTACCAAACGAGAATTGGAAATACTACAGTTAGTTGTTAAAGAATTTACTACTAAAGAAATTAGCGAACAACTCACCATTAGTATCAACACCATTGATACACACCGTAAAAATATTATGCGCAAGCTAGAGGTAAAAAACACTATCGGACTAGTAAAGTATGCTATTAAGCATGACTTAGTGTAACATACTGTTACTTAAAAAATATTTTATTACCTTTCTTTTAATTCTTAGTAACATATGTTATCAAGAAGAAGACACCTATGAAGTAATTTAATTTTTACACAACAACCATTTAACCAAACAAATTAATTATTAACCAAAAAACCAACTATGAGTTTAGTACAAGATTATTGCGTAACATGCGACAAAAAAGGAAACTACATCCTTGATTTTAACACTTCAGATCCAGCAAGTGTAGTTTATTCTACAAATAGTGAGGGATACAACGTAATTACCGTAAATACTGACAGTAAAGGGGAAAAAGCATTTACTAATAATTACGGTAATGCTAGTAAAATCTTCAAATACTCATTCATTCAACCAGGAACAACTGAACGAGGAGGTGGGCAACCTCAAGGAATAATGGGGCCTTAAAAGATATTAGTTTAAAATTCAAATGCGTTAGCTTTTGTTAACGCATTTTTTTATTTTACAATCATTAAACCCTTACCAAGGAGGAACAACTGAAGTAATTTGATAACCGAGGCACAACTCCTAAAATAAAAGATAAACTGATAAAATAGCATTACTATAATTAAAACAGATTGCTACACTTGACTCGCATTGACGTATATTTTTATTATATTGCTTATACTAACTATATCTAATTATTATTATTTTGAACAAAATATTTTTACTTTTAATACTACAATTTACCACACTATTCCCATGTGCTGCTCAAACAAGCATAATGCAAAATGATTCTACATATCAACAAGTAACTACGCTCATTTCTAAACAAAAACACGAAAAAGCATTAACTATAGCCTTAAAAGAAGTAGATAAGTACTCAAAAAGCACTTCAAAAAAAGCAAAATGGAATAACTTAATTGGCGACATATTTATTAATAACAAAGAACTCAATAAAGCCCTTAATTACTATAGAAGATCACTTTCAATTAATTATAAACTAAAAGACTCTCTATCAATAATGGAGGGTTTATTGAAATCAGGGCGTATCCATCAACAAAAATTTAGAGACCTACACCCTGATTTTAAATCTAGAAAAGCCCAAAACTATAAAGACAGTGCTGACTTTTATTATCAAAAAATAATAGCTGAATATAAAAACATTACGCATGGAAGCAAGCATATCGCTCAGACTTACAGTAATTTAGCATATTTGTATTCAGATTTAAATAAGTTGGATAAAGCGCAATATTATATTACCGAAGCTATAAATATATATGAAACAAAACTAAGCCTTCCAGTAGTGTTAGGTGGCGCACTAAACAACCAAGGTTTAATATATATCTATCAAGAAAAATATAAAGCTGCTGAAAAAACCCTCTTAAAAGTGCTAAACAAAGCACAAGACACCTCAACAGTTAAGTCCTTAAATACCAGTCGCGTAGCACTAGACAACCTAGCATATATCTACAAAAAAACTAATCAACACAAAAAAGCGTATACCTATCTAGTGGAATCATATGATCTTGCTTTTATTATTAAAGAAAAAGAAAAAGCAATTGAAATAACCGCTATAGAAGCAATACATAACGAAGACAAAGCAAGAGCAAAAGAAAAAATAAATACCGTAAAAGCAGAAAAAGAGAATGAACGTACTCAATATATTTTAGCAGGTACTGGATTAGCGTCGGTAGTTATTATTTTATTTGGTTCAGTACTATACAGAAACAGCAAACTGAAATCAAAAAACTTATCACTAAACTTGATAGAACAGGAATTAAACCAACAAAAGACTTTACGCGTACTGCAAGAAAAAAACCAAAGCAAACTATTAAATGCTACATTAGACGGTAGAGAAACAGAACGCAAAGAAATTGCACAAACCCTACATGATAGTGTAAGTGCCCTGCTCTCTTCTGCCAACATGCACTTACAGGTAGTTAAAAAGAAAGCCACTACTCCTATTGCAGAGTTAGAAAAATCACAACGCATTATTGATGAAGCTTCTGGTAAAGTACGTGATCTTTCACATAAATTAATTTCGGCAGTTCTATTAAAGTTTGGTTTGGAACACGCTGTTTATGACATGTGTGAAAAATATAGCAATCAGGATTTAGAATTTGAACTAGAAAGCGAAGATAAAATACCACGTTTTAATCAGGATTTTGAAATAAAAATTCATAATATTATTGAAGAGTGTATTAATAATATCATGAAACATAGTAAAGCATCTGAAGCTTCAGTAATGCTTTTATTAACTAATAACACCTTACACGTAACTATAACCGATAATGGTGTTGGTTTTGACGCTTCTAAAATTAGTCCTTCTTCTGGAATTGGATTAAGCCAGATAAAAGCGCGTATTGAAAATATGGAAGGTGTTTTTAATATTGATTCTAAAATAAATCACGGTACTTCTATTGTAATGCAAGTCCCTGTGGAAAATACATGATTTAAATTATCAATCCCTTACTACATTTAATACTACTGTACTGAAAGATTACTTTACTCGTTTGTTATAGTTCGTTTTAAATCCCTATACATCAGACAACCATCCTTCAGACAAGTCAGACCAATCGGGATTTTCTTTATTTATCAGTGCAATTTTTTTTGCCCTACTACCTCCTTTTAATTGTTTCTCCCGAACTATAGATTCTTCTGAGCTTTGACAATTCTCAAAATAAACCAACTTATCGCAATTAAACTTTGATGTAAATGATTTTTTGAAATACTTAGTTTTGCATTGATATATTCGCTTCAATAAATCAGAAGTAAACCCCGTGTACAAAACCGTATTATTTTTATTTGTTAGTATATAAACACAATATTGTTTCATAAACTAAAGATAATAAAAATAGAATACATTTCACCCTCAATAATTTGCAAGAACTAGCTCTATTATTTTATTTAAAAATTCTAATCTAAATAAATGGTTGTTTTAGATAACAAGCTTATTTTTGTAAACTAGATAACTAACTACAACTACACCAATCCGTGACCTATACTCTAAAATATTTTACTTTACTCGTTTTTACATTTTGCGTTTCTTTTTATGGTTTTAGTCAATCAAAATTAACAGATACTGTTTTTGATAAAGTTGAACAGTATATTAAAGAAGACAATAAAGAAGAAGCTTTAAAGTTAGCCATCGCACAACTTGAAAGTGTTACAAATAACAATACCATTCCATTACAAATTAAATGGAATAGTAAAATTGGGCAACTTTTTAGTAAGAACAATAACTTTCCTGTTGCTCTTGCCTATTACAATACAGCTAAAGAACTTAGCATTCAGTCGAAAGATTCTCTAGCCATAGCAACAGCTTATTTTGATATTGGATCATTAAACCTTATTGAATACTCTAATATTATTTACCAAGAACAAAATATTAATGTTGCATTAGATAAAAAAGAAGCAGCTTTTAAAAATTTCAACCATCTTATTGCTAATTTTAAAAACACAAAAAACGCGGGAGAAATTATTGCCAAAACCTATGCAAACCTTACAGGGTTATACTCATATAGCGCTGAATTTGATAAGGCAGAGGATGCTTCTGAAAAAGCCATTACCTACTACACTAAACTAAAAGACACAATTTCTATTATAGGCGTAAAAATAAATTTGAGTGCTAGCCAAATTTACCGAGAAAAATTTGAGGAAGCCAAGCAAACATGCTTAAGTTTTATACCCTTACTAAAAGATACTTCTAACATTAAAATATTACGTTTTAAAGAAGTAAATTCTTCAAATTTAGCACTCATTTACGGAAGATTAAATAACTTGGAGGAATCAATTGATTATTTAGCAGAATCTCATAAATTGAATCTTGTTTATTTAGAAAAGACTTCTAATAGAACTTTAGAAGAAATTGAAGCAAAACACAATGAGGAAAGTGCAAGACAGGAAGAAATTGCAAAAACTAATATTGAAATAGAAAAAAGAGAAAATGGAGAACTATGGTTTGGTATAGCAGGTATTTCAGGACTCTCACTACTTCTTTTTGGAACTGCATTATTTAGAAACAATAAATTGAAAGCTAGAAACCTATCTTTAACATTAATTCAAAAGGAATACAACCAACAACAAGAGCTTCAAAAACTAAAAGAACTGAATCAGAATAAAGTACTTAACGCTATTCTAGAAGGAAGATTAAAAGAGCGAAAATATATCGCACAAACACTTCATGATAGTGTGAGTTCCTTATTATCCTCTGCTAATATGCATTTACTGGTAGCCAAGAAAAAAAGTACTACCCCAATAGATGAATTGGAAAAATCACAACGAATTATTGGTGAAGCTTCAGAAAAAGTTCGAGATTTATCACACAAATTAATATCTGCTATATTGTTAAAGTTTGGCTTAGAACATTCGCTATATGATTTATGTGAGAAATATAGCAATCAAGAATTGCAAATTGAATTAGAAAGTGAAGATAAAATTCCACGCTTTAGTCAAGACTGCGAAATTAAAATGCATAACATTACCGAAGAATGCGTCAATAACATTATCAAACACAGTAAAGCTTCAAAGGCTATTATAAACTTAAAATTAAAGGAGAATATCTTTTTTCTTGAAATATCCGATAATGGAATTGGTTTTGACACCTCAAAAATAAGTCCTGATTCTGGTATTGGTTTAAGTCAAATAATAGCAAGGATTAATAGTGTTGGAGGAATCATAAAAATAAGCTCCGAAAAAGACAAAGGAACCAAAATTTTCATAGAGGTTCCTATCGATTTAATTTAATTTTCCAAAACCGCTTCTGGCTCTAAATCTATAACTATTTGATGCCGCAACAAATCATCAATAGTTTCGCGTTTACGGATCAAACGTGCATTATCTTTATACCATAATACTTCTGCAGGCCTATACCGTGAATTATAATTTGACGTCATTGAAAAACAATATGCACCAGCATTTTTAAAACACAAAATATCACCTTCTGTTATTTCATTAATGCGACGATTGGTTGCAAATGTATCCGTTTCACAAATATAACCTACAACTGTATAAAAGCGCTCCCTCCCATTGTTGTTGGATAAATTAACAATATCATGATGCGAATTGTACAACATTGGCCTAATTAAATGATTGAACCCAGAATCAACACTTGCAAATACTGTTGATGTGGTTTGTTTAACCACATTAACATTTGCCAAAAATGATCCAGCTTCACTTACTAAAAATTTACCTGGCTCAAAAGCCAAAGTTAATTGCTTACCATATTCCTTTTCAAAAGTATTAAAACGCTTTGTTAACTTTTGCCCTAATTCATCAATATTGGTTTCTATATCATTTTCTTTATAAGGCACTTTAAAGCCACTCCCAAAATCAATAAATTCTAAATCAGAAAATTGTAAGGCAGTTTTAAATAAAATTTCAGACGCATATAAAAACACATCAATATCTAATATATCAGACCCTGTATGCATATGAATGCCATTAATATTCATGCCCGTATTTTTAATAATACGAAGAACATGCGGCATTTGATGTATTGATATTCCAAATTTAGAATCGATATGTCCCACTGAAATATTTGCATTCCCTCCAGCCATAACATGCGGGTTTATACGAATACAGATAGGCACTTCCGGATGCTTAGTTCCAAACTGCTCCAGTATAGATAAATTATCAATGTTAATTTGACAACCTAAAGCAGCTACATTTTCAATTTCTGATAACGAAACTCCATTTGGAGTATATATAATATCTTCTGCCTGAAAACCAGCAGCCAAACCTAGCTGTACCTCTTGTATTGAAACGGTGTCCAAACCAGAATTTAACTGTTTAAAAAGTTTTAATATAGAGATGTTTGACAATGCTTTTACAGCATAATTAATTTTTAATCGCTTTACTCCTTTAAACGCTAAAATAAGTTTATTGTATTGATTTTCAATTTTTTCTGCATCATACACATAAACCGGAGTATGGAATTCTTCGGCAATCGCTAATAAATCTCTTGTTTTCATTATTACTTTTTAAATTATTACTAATGACAAACCTATCATATATTTCGATCATCAACTAAAAAACAAACAAATTAAATATATTTACAACATTTTGTTATATTTATTTAATAACAAATATTTTTGAATAAAAATAAAATGAATTAAAAGGGATTTATTACGCTGATATTTTTACATTTGCGTAGCTTTAAAAAGATAACAAGTACATTATGAATTTACACGAATATCAAGGTAAAGAAATATTAAGCAGTTTTGGTGTTAGAATCCAAAGAGGAGTTGTAGTACAAACTGCTGATGAAGCTGTAGAAGCAGCTAAAAAATTAACTGAAGAAACCGGTACAGGTTGGCACGTAATTAAAGCACAAGTTCACGCAGGTGGTCGTGGAAAAGGTGGTGGAGTTAAGTTAGCTAAAAACTTAGATCAGGTTAAAGAAATAGCTGGACAAATTATAGGAATGGACTTAGTTACTCCTCAAACTTCTGCGGAAGGGAAAAGAGTACACCAAGTATTAATTTGTGAAGATGTATATTATCCAGGAGATAGTGAAACAAGTGAATTTTATGTATCTGTGTTATTAAACAGAGCTACTGGAAGAAACATGGTTATGTATTCTACTGAAGGTGGTATGGATATTGAAGATGTTGCTGAAAACACGCCACACTTAATTTTTACTGAAGAAATTGATCCTGCTACAGGAATTATACCTTTCCAAGCACGTAAAATTGCTTTTAACTTAGGTTTATCAGGAAAAGCACATAAAGAAATGACTAAGTTTGTTTCTGCTTTATACAAAGCATATGTAGAATCTGATTCTTCTATGTTTGAAATTAACCCAGTGTTAAAAACATCTGATGATTTAATCATGGCTGTTGATGCTAAGGTTACTATTGATGATAACGCACTTTACAGACGTAAAGATTATTTAGCAATGCGTGATACCAGAGAAGAAAATGCAATTGAAGTTGAAGCTAGTGCTTTAGGTTTAAATTATGTTGATTTAGATGGTAACGTTGGATGTATGGTAAACGGAGCTGGTTTAGCAATGGCTACTATGGATTTAATTAAAATGTCAGGTGGTGAACCTGCTAACTTTTTAGATGTTGGAGGTACTGCTGATGCTGAACGTGTTGAAGCTGGTTTCAGAATTATCTTGAAAGATCCTAACGTAAAATGTATTTTAGTAAACATCTTCGGAGGAATCGTTCGTTGTGATCGTGTTGCTGAAGGGATTATCGCTGCATTTAAAAACATGGGAGACGCTATGAACGTACCATTAATTGTTCGTTTACAAGGTACAAATGCTGATATAGCTAAAAAATTAATTGAAGATTCTGGATTAAAATTACAATCTGCAACTGCTTTTAAAGAAGCTGCTGATAAAGTAAAAGCTGTTTTAGCTTAATCCTTTTATTAGGATTAACAAAACAACTCATATCCCTTACTGAATACTCATAAGGAATTATAAAAAAGCTCAAACATTATGTTTGAGCTTTTTTTGTTATATTCGGTACCTAGTCCCAAAACTATTTATTATGAGTACTGAAGAAAAACTAAGTGCCTTAAGTCAGTTAATTGCTTTTGCTCGAACTGGAAAAGCAATAAAAGATATCGAATATGATTTTTTAGTGACAATAGCCAATCAGATAGGCGTAACAAAAGAAGTATTTGATGAACTTTTACTTAATCCTGTTCCTCACATTAACCTTCAATCAGAAAGTGAACGTATTGTACAGTTTCATAGACTTTTACTATTAATGAATGTAGATAGAGAAATTGAATTTACCGAATTAGAGAAGATTCATCAATTAGGTTTGAAAATGGGACTTAATATTCAAGCCATTGATAAAACGTTGGAGATTATGCAGAAATACAAGAACAATAATATTCCTCCAGAAATATTGTTAAGTATATTTAAAACCTATTATAATTAGATACAATAGAACCAACTCTAACTTTACAATCTTAAAAAACACAAGTAAAACACTGAATATCAACAACAAAACTTTACTCCTTAATAAACAATAATACAAGAGTAAAATATCCAGTAAATTTTTATAATAAAAAAACAAAAACTGATTTTTTACTTTATGAAAAAAGAGTATATTTAAACTTTAAGATTTACTTGAATTAGCTTTAAAACTATTACAAATAAGTTTTATTAAAAGTGGAGTTTAGATAACCACATAAAAAACGAGGTGTAATCCGAAAAACCTTACGAGTAGGAAAAAATAATTTTTTTAAGCATGTTAAAAAAAATGAAAAAAGTAGCTGCATTTGTTGCAGTTGTAGGAATGTTATCTAGTTGTGCTGTAACTTTACCAGTTAATGCAACTAGTAATTCTGTAGGTAGCAAAGTTGGAACATCAAAAGCTACTGGTTATTTGGGGGTTTTATTTTTTAACCAAGATGCAAGTATACGTACAGCTGCAAAAAATGGTGGAATTACAAAAATTTCAACTGTAGACATCAAAAAAGGTAGTATCTTAAACCTTATTGTAACTTACGAAACTATTGTTACTGGAGAGTAATTTCCAATTTCAATAAAATATGGTGCTAAAATTATTTAGCACCATATTTTTTTATTTTAATTTTAAATATTTTCAATGAAAATGAAAAAACTAGGTATATTAATATTACTACTAACTACTATTATTATATCATGTTCGAATGAGAATAAAAATGTAATTGAACTTTTCAATGAACTAACATTTAATCTTCATAAAGGAGAGAATATTGCAAATTTGAATCCGATAATTAACAATAGATATATTGAAATCCTTGATAGTGATCAAATTCAAGTCCCGTTATTTAAATATATTAAGCATAAAAATTATGAGTTGTACATAGGTATACCTTACAACACATCATTAGAAGCTATTACCCAAGATCAAGCAAATAATAGTATTAGTAGTACTAAAGATTCTCTACATTATTTTAGTCAGTATAAAAAAGGTGAATTATTCATCTCAAAATATGTTGCAAAATATAACAATGAATCATTAGTATATATTTGTACTGTATCAAATTCAAGTAAACAATCCGATTTGCTTTTTAATAAGGTAGAGCTCTCTAAAAGAATAAATACAAACGATAAGTGAAAAATAGCAATTACAAAATAGATCAATCAAAATTATATAAATACAGTTTTCTATTTATACTAATGATTACTTTTATATCATGTTCAGGTATAAAACCAAGTACTACTAAATCTGGTAAAAAGTTATATGAAACCTTTTTCGTAGGTGAAGAGGGTACACAGTACTTTATAAAACCACTAACATTCTACAATAATTCAAATGAAGAATTAAAAATTGATTTAACCTTCAGAGATAAAAGCAAAACTAAAGACATTACTACAATTAACTTGTCATTTATTAGCAAAAGCGTTTTTAAAGAAATTGATAGCATCATAATAAACAACAACAATAGCTCTAGTATATCTAGCAAAAATATAAAACATCTATTTTCTGAAAGAAGCAAAGAGCAATATAAAAATAGGTTTTCATCAAATACCCGTTTAAGTGATATCAAAGAACTTTTCAAAGATAACGATTGGACTATTTCTATTTACAAAAAAGATATTTTAGAAAAATTTACAGTATCAAAAAGTAGCAAAAAAAATATTCCAAAGTTAAACTATGAAATATTTGAGCTTTTATAAGTTACAAAAAAAAAACTAAACAATAATATTCAGTTTACATTGAATTTTACACAACCTTGTATCACAAGTGTTTTACTATTTAAATTGAATTTTATTGAGCAGTAACTCGTATAGTTTATACAATATCAAAGCAATCAATACCCCAAAAAACATCCCTGTGAGCACATCACCAGGGAAATGAACCCCAATGTAAATTCTACTATACCCGACTACAATAGCCCAGGTAACAAGTATAGTTGCCGCATATTTAAAATAAGGTTTGAAAACTTTTCCTAAAAAAATTGCTAATGCCATTGAACTGGCTGCATGAGCAGAAAAATAACCATATTTCCCACCACATGATGGCTTCACCCTTCTCATAGCTTCATAAAAACCAATATCATAGCATGGTCTTAAACGCATAAAACCATCTTTAAATACATTAGCTAATTGATCCGTAAATGTAATCATCAAAGCGATTATTAATACAGCTATAACCGTTGCTTTTAAACTTGTTTTTTTATACAATAAATACACTAAAACAACATACAATGGAATTGAATTCCATTTACCTGTAATAAACATCCAAAACCCATCCCAGGTGGTAGATCCTAAACTATTTAAATACTGAAATAACTGTTTATCTAGCTGTATTAACTCTTCCATTACTCTTCGTATAACGCTATTTCCTTATCATAAAACTCTGTAGCTTCTTTAATACAAATTTCAGCTTCATCAAGTAACTCTTCTTCTTCACTTTTATCAAAATCTTCTAACCATTCAATTTCATCATTTTCTAAATTAATAATAAATCTTGGAAAATCTGTATGAATAATAAAAATTGCAGTTGGAAATTCAGAATTATCTCCTAAAATAAACTTTGGTAACTCCATAATATCTTTTAAATCTTGATTAATTTTTTAGTAATATAATTAAATCTCAGGAATAACAGTATTGAGGAAACTGTTAAACCAGCTAATAACCCCAACCAAATCCCTGAACTTTTGTAATCTGTATGTAATCCTAAATAATAACTGATAGGGAAACCAACTACCCAGTATGCAATAAATATTAATACTGTTGGTATTTTCACATCTTGTAAACCACGTAATGCCCCTAGAACCACAACTTGTATTCCGTCAGAAATTTGAAACACAGCAGCGATTAACAACAGTACGGATGCAGTTTTAACAACCTCCATAGTATTTGATAAATCAGCTATATTATTATAATTCACAAATAAATCAGGGAATATATTATGAAAAGCAACAAATATTCCAGCAAAAATAATTTCTATAAACAGCGTTAATAAAAATACTGAAAATGCAACTCTCCTTAATTCTTTAAAATTTTGTAATCCTTTTTGATTCCCTACTCTAATTGTAGCTGCTACACTTAACCCCATTCCCACCATAAAGGTTAATGAGGACAGTTTTAACGCTATTTGATTTGCAGCTTGAGCATTACTTCCTAAAACTCCAGACAACCATATTCCTGCTGTAAAAATAGCAACTTCAAAAAACATTTGTAAAGCTGATGGCACTCCTAAAGAAAGTATTTTTTTTATGACTGCTTTTTTAATCACCAAGAAGTTTAGGTTTGTTATATATGGCTTAAATTTTTCTCTAGATTTTAATAATACCCAAATAAACAACAACATTACTACTCTTGAAATCAGTGTTCCAATAGCAGCTCCTACAATTCCTAATTCAGGGAATCCGAACTTTCCATAAATCAATAAATAATTCAGCACAACGTTTATCACATTTGCCAACAGCGTAGCCCACATGGCATATTTTGTTTGTGATAGTCCATCTGAAAATTGCTTAAAAGCCTGAAACATAATCATTGGAATTAATGAGAATGCTACAATTTCTAGATAAGGAATTGCCAAAGTTACTACTTCAGCTGGCTGTTTCATGTGATACATTAATGGTTTAGACAACAATATCAATCCAAATAAAACCGTACCCAAAAGAGTACACAAAAATAATCCATGTTTGAAAGCCGCCTTTCCTTTTGCAACATTCCTTTCTCCATCAGCTTCTGCTACTAAAGGAGTAATTGCTGTTGAAAATCCAATTCCTAATGACATAGCAATGAATAAAAAACTATTCCCTAATGATACTGCTGCAAGTTCAGTAGTACCAATTTTACCAACCATAATATCATCAATCAAACCAACCATGGTGTGACCAACCATACCCAATATTACTGGATAAGCAAGTTTTAAATTGTATCGAAATTCTTTCGTGTATGTAGTTAAAGTCACTTAATATTTTTTGTGAATGCAAATGTAAGTCATAGACTTGTAAAAAACAGTATCTTCGTTAAAAAGAGATTTATGAGTAACTTCTTCGTGCAAATTCCAGAAACTCCACCAGAAATAAATAGCACAAATTGTATTGCACGAATGATTGATGGAATTGGATTTCGTTACTATTGGGCTACTGAAGCCTTAACAGATACCGATTTTTTATTTTCACCTGGTAATGACAGTATGAATATGACTGAATTAAACCTTCATATTTATGACTTAGCATATATCACTCATAAAACTTTTGGACTAACCGCTCCCTATCAAAAAGAATCATTTAATAATTTTATAGCTGCTCGAAATGAAATACTATCGCTTTATGAAGCAGTTAGTAAACATTTGAAATCTATTAATAATGACAATTCATTAAATAACTATAAAGTAAGCCCCAAATCCTTAAATGGTGAATTTCCTTTTTGGTACTTAATAAACGGTCATATTTCCGATTGTCTAACCCATATTGGTCAAATTACAAGTTGGCGAAGAATTGCAGGAAATCCACAACCAAAAATAAATGTTTTTTTAGGAGAATAACTTTCTAGTTTTTTTTAATTTTTCTTGAAATTTTATTTTTGAATCACCTCGTATTTATCAAACAAATAAACTAACGAAGTCATAGTAGCTGCTCCCAACTCCAACTCTCTTTTATTTACGTGTTCAAAAGTATCATTAGCTGCATGATGATGGTCGAAATAACGTTGAGAATCTGGTCGTAAACCACATAATACATTATCTCCTTTTAACGGACCAATATCTGCTCCACTCCCACCTTTTTCAAAATAATGTATTAAGTATGGTTTGAAAAGCGATTTCCATGACAGCACTTTATCGAAATTTTCATCAGAACAATCAAAAGAAAAACCTCTTGGTGTAAACCCACCTGCATCACTCTCTAAAGCAAACACATGATTCTCCTTCTTTGCTGTAGCAATTTTCGCGTATTTTTTCCCTCCTCGTAATCCGTTCTCTTCATTCATAAACAACACTACACGAATGGTATGTTTTGGCTTATATCCTGTTTGTTTAAATAATCGTAATACTTCCATAGATTGTACAACTCCAGCACCATCATCATGAGCGCCATCTCCTAAATCCCAAGAATCTAAATGCCCTCCAACTACCATTACTTTATTCGGATAAGTACTCCCAGTGATTTCACCGATAACATTATAGGATTGTACATCTTTTAACTGCTTACAATGTTGCGAAAAATAGAATTCAATATTCTTATCTAATTTCAACATCGTACTTAATAATTCCGCTCCATTAGTACTTATTGCTGCTGCTGGTATTCTTTTAGCGACAGATACATCACCATAACTCATTGATCCTGCATGAGGATAATCATCTAATCGTAAATTCATAGAACGCACCAATACTCCAACCGCTCCATAAGCTACTGCTTTTTCAGCGCCTTTATAACGTTGCTCTACACAGCCGCCATACGCTTGAAACGTATTTATCAACTCAGTTTGCATTGGTCTATTATAAAAAACTATTTTACCTGCTATTTTTTCTTTTCCTAATTGTTCTAATTCTTCAAAGCTATTTACCTCAATTAACTGAGCTTTCAAACCACCTACTGGTGTAGCCACAGAACCTCCTAAAGCACAAATTGGTAGTACTGTAGATTTTCCCGGAGCAGTTTGTACAAATGCATATTCTTTAGCTCCTCTTACCCATTTAGGAACCATCACTGGTTGTAGCCAAACTTTATCTAAACCTAATTTATCAAGTTCTTCTTTTGTATATTTTACCGCTTTTTCAGCGTTATAAGACCCTGACAATCTTCCTCCAATTTGATTGGATAAATGATTTAGCCAGTCATATGATTTCCCATTAGCTAATGAAGTATCATAAATGTTTTTTAACATTTTAGTGTCTTCCGTTTGCGCAAATGATATTACACTAAAAAATATTATCAGTAATAAAAACCTATTCTTCATTTAATTCTTTTTTATACTGAGCCAAGTTTTCTTTAATTTTATCACTTAACTCTGGTTCATCAATATCATCAAACTCCTTTAGTTTGTCATAAATAGTTTTAGCAACTATGTATCTTGCTGAAGGTTTATGGTCTGCAGGAATTATATACCATGGAGCTTGTTTTGTTGATGTTCTATTAATAGCATCTTGATAACAAGCCTGATAATTATCCCACAACTTTCGTTCTTTTAAATCACCTGGGGAGAATTTCCAGTTTTTTTCCTCCAATTCGATTCTACGCAATAACCGATTTTTTTGTTCGGACTTACTTAAGTTTAAGAAAAATTTAAAGATTATAGTTCCGTTTTCAGCAATATGGTTTTCAAAATTCCTTATTTGCTCAAAACGCTTTTCCCAAAAATCTTCATTGATATCTGTTAAAGAATTTACATCTGGTAAATTTTCATTTAATATATATTCTGGATGAACACGAGTTACTAATACGTTTTCATAATGTGTCCTATTAAAAACAGCAAATTTTCCTTTAGATGGTAATGCTATATAGTGTCTCCATAAATAATCATGCCCTAATTCCAAATGAGTTGGAACTTTAAAACTATGGACAACTATACCTCTGGTATTAAAATCTTTAAATACCTCACGGATCAAACTATCCTTTCCAGCAGTGTCCATTCCTTGCAAACAAATTAACACACTATATTTTCCATGTGCATATAATGTATCTTGAAGCTTACCTAATTTCCTTCGTATCTTTTTAAGCTCATCTTTTACCTCGTCATCCTTATCTATTTGAATATTGGTTTCAATATTTGACAAATCAATTACTGAAGTAACTTTATAATTTTCTATACTTATATCTTTCATACCTATATATTTCAATTATTTATATTGAAAATTAGCTAAAATAAATTTTTAACAATTGTACTTATTCTAATACCTTTAATCCTATAAATATATTAAAATTTAATATCTTACGGCTTATATAAAATAAAGATTGATGTCAGAGAAAACTATAAATATCATTGCAGAAGCTTTTAAGGTTATTCCTGCTGGGGACCAGTTGGTAAAACAAGATAGCAAAAGGGATATTCGTTATAAAAAACTAGCCACTTATGTATATCATAACGCAATCAAAAAAAATGGGTTACACCTTTCAAGTAACAAAGAAGGTGTTGCAGTAGCATATGTAATTGACCCGAAAAATAACAAAAAAACTTTTTCTGATTTTATACATGATTTAAAATTTGCTTTTGGAGTTTCAGGTATTAAAAAAGCACTAGCTATAGCTAAACGTCAAAAATACATTCAAAGTCAGCGTCCTAAAAACGAGCCTTATATGTACTGGGAGTTTTCTGGTGTAAACCCAAACTATCAAGGAATGGATTCAGCTACTTTTTCAATGGCTGAATTACGTGATAAAATTTATGCGGATACACATGAAAAAAATATACCGATGTATTCAGAAACATCTATTAGAAAAAATATGATTGTGTACAGACGCTATGGTTTTGACATTTACCATGAGTGGACTATGCCTGATGGTTCAACTATGTGGTTTTTAAAATACGACACATTAAATAAGGAGAATCCGATTAAAAAATAAATAATTAAAAAGCCACTCATTTGAGTGGCTTTTTAATTATTTATTTACTTGCGAATAGCATTACATCTTCTTCAGATATCTCTTTTCCTCCTAGGATAATCAATCGTTCAATTACATTTCGCAATTCACGAATATTACCTGTCCAATCATATTCTTGCAATAATTTTATAGCCTTTTTTGAAAATTCTTTTTCTGCAACTCCTTGCTCACTGGCAATTTTACCAGAAAAATGACGAATTAATAACGGAATATCATCTCGTCTATCATTCAATGCAGGAACTTTAATTAAGATTACTGCCAAACGGTGGTATAAATCTTCCCTAAAATTACCTTCAGAAATTTCCTTTTTCAAATCTTTATTAGTGGCAGCGACTACTCTAACATCAACCTTAATATCCCTATCACTACCTACACGTTGCACCTTACTCTCTTGCAAAGCTCTTAACACTTTTGCTTGAGCCGTAAGACTCATATCCCCTATTTCATCTAAGAAAATTGTTCCTCCATTTGCGGCTTCAAATTTCCCTGCTCTATCTTTATTAGCAGAAGTAAATGCTCCTTTAACATGCCCGAATAATTCACTTTCTATTAATTCTGAAGGAATAGCTGCACAATTTACTTCAATCATTGGTCCTTTGGCCCTGTTACTCTTTTGATGTATCCAATGAGCAACTAACTCTTTACCTGTTCCATTTGGACCAGTAATAAAAACTCTAGCATCTGTTGGAGCAACTTTGTCAACCATCTCTTTTATATGAGAAATAGCATTACTCTCTCCAATCATTTCATATTTCTTAGATACCTTTTTCTTTAATCGCTTATTCTCTACTACAAGCTCCGTATTATCTAAAGCATTACGTACTGTATTTAATAATCTATTTAAATCTGGCGGTTTTGATATATAATCAAACGCACCCATTCGCATAGTTTTTACTGCTGTATCCAAATCTCCGTGACCAGATATCATTACCATTGCTGTTTCAGGTTTTATTTTTTTGGCAGCTTCTAACACTTCAACACCATCCATTTTTGGCATCTTAATATCACACAATACTAAGTCATAATCAGATTTTTTAATCATCTCTAGTCCCATCAAGCCATCTTCTGCAGCTTCAACATCATACGATTTACTTTCTTCAGAAAGTATTTTAACGAGTACTCTTCTAATTGCAGCCTCATCCTCGATTACTAATATTTTTGACATTTTATTGTATTAAAAATTGAATATTTAAATATACATTATTCTCGAATTCTGAAGCCTATTCCGAACAGCCAATATGCAATAAACTGAAAAATCAGATAAAAAACACAATTTACCGATCAACTATATTAACATTTGTTAAAAATACCCAACATTGGGTATTTCATTGTATTCCAATAAGTTATATATTTATACTATCTATAAGAAGTTATAGATTAAGTAAGTTTTTTTGGGGTAAAAATCTCTGATAGTTTTTCTGTCAGAGATTTTTTTTGTTTTAAAACCCATTTTAAACTTAAAAACTTTAAGTCGTTTGATCTTAGAAAAAGAAGCAACTACCAGCATACAAACACATAATCTGTTAAAAAGCAATAATGTTCGATACAACACACTCTTAAAAATGTAAAATACCTAATACTGGGTATTTCATTGTATTACGATAAGTTATATATTTATTCTGTCTATAAGAAGTTATAGATTAAGTAAGTTTTTTTGGGGTAAAAATGTTTGATAATTTATTATCAAACATTTTTTTTTGCATCTATTATAAGTATTTTACTTATTTATATATACTTCTCTTTGTGGAAAAGGAATTTTAATATTGTTTTCTCTAAACAACTTATCAATTTCAAACCTAATCTCACTTTTGGGTATTGAGGCTTCAAAACTATTATTTAAGGTAAATATCAGCTTAAAACTTAATGCACTATCTCCAAAATCTGTAAATAACACTAAAGGTTCCGGGTTTTTAATAACACTAGGATTACTATTGGCAGCTTGTGACAATAATTTTTTTACCAATTCCAAATCTGAGCCATAAGCTACTCCAACAGTAATATTTTCACGAGTTAATACTCCGTTTTCAGTCCAGTTATAAAGCGAAGATGTTAAATATTTATGATTTGGTATTATAAGTACTTTATTATCTATTGTTACCGCTCTAGTTGTACGCAATCTGATTTCTGATACACGACCTACTTTTCCTTCTAACTCAATAATATCGCCTACATGAACAGATTTATCAATTAAAATAAAAACACCTGAAATGATATCTTGAAAAAAGGTTTGCAGCGCCAAACCAACACCTACTAATAATGCCGCAGAAGCTGCAAAAATAGAGGTGACTTTAATCCCCATGTTATCAAAAGTCAACAACATTACAATTAAGTAAATGAAGTACTTAGAAAAGGAAAAAATAGAGTTAAACTTTAATTCATCCCCTTCATTTAACTTTTTGGTAACTATCTTTTTTATCACCTTTAATATAAAGGTAGCAATAACGAGAACAATTAATACAAGTAAAATTTGCTTTACTGTAATATGTATTCCTTGACTTAACTCAAAGTCAAAATTCAAAAAAGTGTTGATTTTTTCCATTTAGTATTTCAACCATTTATAGATTTCTTTATAACTTGGTTTTTTTCCATACATTAAAATACCCACTCTATAAATTTTAGCTGCAAACCAAACTGTACCTATAAAGGTTGCAAATAATAGCACTACAGATAAAATTTGTTGCCACATTGGTACGCCAAATGGAATACGCATTAACATCACTACTGGAGATGTAAATGGTATAAATGAAAACACTTGTGCTACAGTTCCATGTGGATCTTCCAATACCGTAAATCCTCCAACATAAACTGCTAAAATTAACGGCACCATAATTGGCATCATGAATTGCTGTGTGTCAGTTTCATTATCTACTGCTGCTCCTATTGCTGCATATAATGAACTATAAAGTAAGAATCCTCCAATAAAAAATAATAAGAACATTATTATTAAGTTAGCTAATGGTAAATTGTATATTTCATTTAACAATAAGCTAATTTTCTCTTGCATATCGCCATTTTTCATTGCTTCTTGCACCATTTCCTGTTGAGGACTTTGCATTTCTGACATATTAACACCGAAAACAGAAGAAAGAACTATTGATAATATACTTAACAACAATACCCAAATTACAAACTGAGTAATCCCTGCTAATGAAGTTCCAAAAATTTTCCCTAGCATTAATTGCATTGGTTTAACAGAAGAAATAATTACCTCAATAATTCTACTTGTTTTTTCTTCAATAATACTACGCATAATCATGTTACCATAAATAATGATAAACATAAATAATAAGTACCCTGATACCATACCGAAACCAAGTTTTAAACCTCCACTTAGCTTAGAAGTTTTTTCACCTGCGTAACTCTCTTGATTGATATCAACTCGAATTCTTGCTTCCTTAATCTTCTCAATATCTAAGCCCTTATTTTTATAATTTATATCCGTAAGTTGCTTTTCAATTTTTGATTCTAATTCAGCTATTAATGTTATTGAAGGCGTATCCTTAGAGTAAAATTTTACATTATTTTCTAACTGGCTAATACTATCAACTTTAGGGATATATAATAACCCATAATGTTCCTGCTCCTCAACATCAAGTCTAGCTTGTGCCAAATCAATATTATTTAAAATACGATACTTGGTAGAAGATGTAGTGTCTGCAAAAATTACTTTTGCAAAACCTGACTCATCAACTATATCAATTATACGTTCTTTGTTTTTATTAATATTGGTTAAGAAACCAATCAATAGTCCCAAACCAATCATGATCAACGGACTTACAAAAGTCATGATGATAAATGATTTATTCTTTACCTTATTTAGGTATTCTCTTTTTATAATAAGTGGTAAATGATTCATCTTTAAAGGAATTAGTTGTTTTGAACAGATTGAATGAAAATATCACTAGCAGAAGGAATTACTTCTGTAAAATGATTTACTTGCCCATGACTAGTTAAAAATGATAACAATTCATTTGGTGTACTTGAAGGGTCTATTTGAATTTTCATCTTCATGTCATCATGTATAGACTTAAAAGATGCAGGAGCTATATTAAATTTATTATCCAATAGACTTCTTAACTCATTTTCGTCTGCAGAACCTACTCCAACTTCAAATGTATTTGACTTAAATTGTTTTTTAATATCAAGTAATTTTCCGTCCAATATTTTATTCGATTTATCTATCAAAGCAATATGGTCACACAATTCCTCTACAGATTCCATTCGGTGAGTTGAAAAGATTACAGTTGCACCATCTTCACGTAATTTTAATATCTCATCCTTAATTAAATTTGCATTTATAGGATCAAAACCACTAAAAGGCTCATCAAAAATCAATAATTTTGGCTGATGTAATACCGTTACAACAAACTGTATTTTCTGTGCCATTCCTTTAGAAAGTTCTTGCACTTTTTTATTCCACCAATCACCAATCTCTAAACGATCAAACCAATATTTTAACCTTTCTTTTGCTTCCGTTTTTGTCAACCCTTTTAACTGCGCTAAATACAAAGCTTGTTCACCAACTTTCATTGATTTATACAAACCACGTTCTTCAGGTAAATACCCTATATCTTTAACATGATTTTGCTCTAAAGGCTTACCATCCAAAGTTACCAAACCACTATCAGGCATCGTAATTTGATTAATAATTCTGATAAAAGAAGTTTTACCAGCACCATTAGGTCCTAATAATCCGAATATACTTCCTCTAGGGACAGTTAGTGATACGTTATTAAGCGCTGTATAATCGCCATATTTTTTGACGATGTTTTCAGCAACAAGAAGATTATCCATAAATAATTAGTTTATATGTAAGTATCTCAAGTGACAATTATGTTACAGAAATACTATTTTATTTTTTATCTATATTAATTCAATAAAAAACCTCGAAGAGTCTTCGAGGTTTTTAAATATTATAATGTTATGTTTAAGAAAACATATCTTTTACCTTATCAAAGAAAGATGAATCATTCTCTTTAGGGTTTGGAGTAAAATGCTCGTCCTCTCTCATATTTTCAAAGAAAGTTTTTTGCTCTTTATTTAACTCTTGTGGAGTCCAAACATTTACGTGAACTAATAAGTCTCCTTTTCCATATCCGTTGATACTAGGTATACCTTTTCCGCGCAAACGTAATATTTTACCAGATTGAATTCCGGCATCTAATTTAATTCTAACTTTACCAGTTACTGTATTAATTTCTTTAGAAGTACCTAAAATAGCATCAGGTACACTTACATACAAATCGTAATGTAAATTATCACCTTCACGTTTTAGTTCTGCGTGATCTTGCTCTTCTATAAGCACTAATAAATCTCCTGCTATTCCATTACCTGGAGCATCATTTCCTTTACCAGAAACTTTCAATTGCATTCCATCAACAACTCCAGCTGGTATTTTAACTGACACTGTTTCTTCTGATGCTTCTAGTCCGTGAGCATCTGTTCCAGCAGCTCTTTTATCAATTTGCTGACCAGAACCACCACAAGTTGTACATGTAGCAGCCGTTTGCATACGACCTAAAATAGTATTCGTAACACGCATTACTTGCCCAGCTCCATTACATGTAGTACATGTTTTATAAGTTGTACCTGAAGCCTGAACTTTACGTTTTACTTTTATTTTCTTTTCAACTCCGTTAGCAATTTCTTCTAGAGTAAGTGATACTCTAATACGTAAATTACTTCCTTTTACTCTTCGTTGTCTTGAACCTCCGCCGCCACCGAAGCCACCTCCGCCGCCACCAAAGATGTCGCCAAACTGACTAAAGATATCGTCCATGTTCATACCACCGCCACCGAAGCCACCTCCGCCGCCACCGCCAGCACCATCAAATGCAGCGTGACCATAACGATCGTATTTTGCTTTTTTATTATCGTCACTAAGTACTTCGTACGCTTCTGCAGCTTCCTTAAAACTTTCTTCTGAAGCAGTATCACCAGGGTTTTTATCTGGATGAAACTTAACGGCCATTTTTCTATAACCTTTTTTTATTTCTTGCGCAGTAGCTCCTTTAGAAACTCCAAGTACGTCGTAATAATCTTTCTTAGCCATTTTATACTTTTTCTAATCCCAAATTATTGGGGTATTCTTTTTAGATTCCTGTTTTCACAAGAATGACATTTTCGCTTATTGTCCGATTACAACTTTAGGGAAACGTATTATTTTTTCTCCTAGTTTGTATCCTTTCTCAATCACGTCAATGATTTTTCCTTTTAAGTCGTCAGTTGGTGCAGGAATTTGAGTAATAGCTTCATGGAAATCTGCATTGAAAGCATCTCCTTTTCTAACATCTAAAATCTCAAGCCCTTTATCCTTTAAAGTAACTTTAAGTTTTGTACTAATAAGCTCTATACCTTTGATAAGGTTTTTGTCCTTACTTTTCTCTATTTCAACCCAAGCTCTGTCTAAATCATCTAAAACTGGCAACATTGCTTGCATTACGCTAGAACTTGCTGTTTTAAATAATTCTACACGCTCCTTTGAAGTCCTTCTTTTGTAATTTTCAAATTCAGCAAACAAACGTAAAAACTTATCTTTTTCGTTTGTTAAATCAATCGTTAATTGCTCCTCAGCAGATAACTCTACTACATCTTCTTTTGGCTCTTCTACCTCAGTAGCTTCAGTGTTTTGTGTTTCAACCTGATCCTTAAGCTCTTCTTTTTGTATATCTTCTGTACTCATTTCTAATGAATAAATTTTTCTTGTTACAATTTTAATGTTTGCAAAAGTATTGCCAATTCTAATGAAATGCCAATTTGTCACAAATTATTTTAAAGAAATTTACTAGAGAAGGTTCGCTAAAGCAGCTTCAATATCTGGATACTGAAAATTAAATCCTGATTTTTTGATTTTTTGAGAAGATACTTTTTGGCTATCGCATACAATTTGATGCATTTCTCCTAACATCAATTTTAATACAAATTTTGGAATATTAGGCAAAAACAAAGGCCTGTTCAATTGTTGAGCAATAGAGGATGTTAGTTCTGAGTTTGTGATTGGATTCGGTGATACTGCATTATAAACTCCTTCTTTATTTTTCTCTACTAGAAAACTAATTAATTTAACTAAATCTTGAATATGAATCCAACTCACATATTGCTTTCCTGAAGCAAATGACGCCCCTAAACCATAAGCAATTGGTTGTTTCATTTGTTGCAATGCTCCTCCATTTTTAGCTAAAACAACTCCTACACGAACTTTAGTGACTTTTATATTTAATTTAGAAAAAACACTTACAGATTGCTCCCATTTTTGCACTACTTCTCCTAAAAAACCTTCAGATAATTCTTTTGAATTTTCTTCATAGCAATTAAATAAAGAATCTTTATAAATTCCTACAGCACTTGCACACACAAACTGTGTTACAACATGTTTATTTTCTTTTAATGTTTGATATAATAAATCTGAAGACTTTATTCTGCTAGCAATAATTTCTTTTTTATATGGATTAGTCCAGCGTTTAGAAACACTAGCTCCTGCCAAATGAATGATTTTAGTCACTCCATCTATACATGAAACGTCAATAATTTGATTATTGATATTCCAGTAAAAACCTTTACAATTTGCAATAGAATTTACTGCTTCCTTTCGGCTAGTTAAAAAATTAATTTCAAAACCTTCTTCTAACAAATGTGCTATCAAATGTCGCCCAACCAATCCTGTAGCACCTGTTATTAATATTTTCATTTTTTACTTTATAATTTTCCTTGCTCTTAACATTTCACGTTTCCCTGGAGGTCCATCCAAGCGTTCAACTGTAAATCCAACAAATTGCATTGCTCTACGTGCACTACCTTTTGCCGCATAAGTTACCAAAACTCCATTAGGTTTTAATGCTTTATACATTATAGCAAAAATCTCTTCTCCCCATAATTCGGGCTGTACTCCAGAACCAAAAGCATCATAATAGATTAAATCGTGGCAGTTATCATCTACTATATCATTAAAAAATTGCTTCCTTTTAGTTAATGAGAATTGATCAGATATAGCTTGTTTAGTTTCCCAATCAGTTTTATGAAAATCAACAAATGCTTGCCTATATTCTTCTGCATCTAGCTGGCTCACATAATTTAGTCCCGCTATTTCCTCTTGTATTACTGGATAAGCTTCAACTCCAGTATAATCAATAATTAAATCTCTTCTTTTACTTTCTAAAAAAGTTATATAAGCGTTCAGTCCTGTACCAAAACCTATTTCCAATACTGCAATTTTATCAGAAAACAAATCCAACCCCATTCTTATAAAAACATGATACGCTTCTTGAATAGCGCCTTTTTTAGAATGATACTGTTCGTTTAATTCTGGTAAATTAATAGAGGTAGATCCGTCTTCAGTAATGATTATTTCTCGTTTCATAGTTCCAAATTCTTTTTTCACCTATACAAACCGTATAGTTTTGTACATCTATACAAATTAACAAATAATTAGTCGTTATAATTTTATTAATTGATTAAATTCGCAAAACTATTAAAACCAACTAAATGACGATGGAAACAGATATTAAAATTACTCGCGTTGATAAATCAAAATTTGAATCAATTGATTTAGATAATGTAGCATTTGGAACAGTATATACTGACCATATGTTTTCCTGTGATTTTAAAGATGGTGAATGGCAACAACCTGAAATTACACCTTATCAACCTTTACAGTTAGATCCTTCAGCTAGAGTTTTCCATTACGGACAAGCTGCTTTTGAAGGAATGAAAGCATATAAGGATGAGAACAGTGATGTTTGGATTTTTAGACCTGAGGAAAACTGGAAACGTATTTGTTTTTCATCAAACAGATTAGCAATGCCAGAAATTCCTAAAGAAATATTCATGGATGGTTTAAAAACCTTATTGAATATGGATAGCGAATGGGTTGTCCCAGGAAGAGGAAACACTTTATATATCAGACCATTTATTTTTGCTACTCAAGCTGGTGTATCTGCTGCTCCTGCTGAGGAATATAAATTTATGATTATCTGTACTCCGGTACAAGCATACTATAAAGGAGGAGATGTTAAAGTAAAAATATCTGATCATTATTCAAGAGCTGCTAATGGTGGTGTTGGTGCAACTAAAGCTGCAGGTAACTATGCTGCTCAGTTTTACCCAACTAAAAAAGCTAATGAAGAAGGATACCAACAAATTATCTGGACAAACTCTACTCATGAGTATTTAGAAGAAGCAGGAACTATGAATGTGTTTTTCAGAATTGGAGATACGTTATTAACTGCTCCTACTGATGATAGAATTTTAAATGGTGTTACTAGAAAAAGTATCATCGCTCTTGCTGAAAAGGAAGGATTAAAAGTTGAAGTAAGAAAAGTAAGTGTTGTAGAAGTTATTGAGGCTGCAAAAAAAGGTGAATTAAAAGAAGTATTCGGAACAGGAACTGCTGCTGTAGTAGTACCAATTACAGGGGTTGGATACAAAGATGATCATTACGATTTACCTAAGTTAGATAATGCATATTCTACAATGTTAAAAGGGAAGTTATTAGATATTCAATACAATGAAGCTGAAGACACTTTTAATTGGACACAAAAAATATAAATTCAATTACAAATAGTATTTGTAACATTATATATAAAAAGCCCTTATTTATTTTAAATAAGGGCTTTTACTTTTTAGGTTTTACTTAGCTTAACCTAAAACAACAATTAAGTCGTCAGAATTTACCATTACTCCAGGTTGTAAAATAACATCAGCTATAACTGAATCAGCTACTGCGGTAATAGTCGTTTCCATTTTCATTGCTTCAATAATGAATAAGGGCTGATTTTTAAGTATCTTTTCACCGTTCTTTACCAATACAGTAGAAAGCAATCCTTGTAAAGGAGCACCTATATGCTTATCGTTTCCTTTTTCTGCCTTGACATGTACTACCAAATCAATTTTAATAGATTCGTCTTTAATTTTCACACTTCTAGATTGCCCATTAACTTTAAAATACACGGTTACCATTCCTTCGTCATTTGGTCTTCCAACAGAATCCAAACTTACTAAGAGTGTTTTCCCTTTATCTATTTCTACAGTTATTTCCTCTCCTCTTTCCATTCCATAGAAGAAATTTTTAGTTGGTAAATTCATTAAGTTACCATACTTCACATGCTTATTATAAGCATCTAAAAATACTTTCGGGTATAATTTATAGGATAAGAAATCTGTAATATTCGTTGGGCGGCCCATTTCCTTATCGAAAATAGTTAAAAACTCTTTAAATTCTTCTTCAATATCCAATGCTTCTAGGTGTGCATTTGGCCTGTCTGTATATGCTTCTTGGTCTTTCAATATTATTTTTTGCAATGCTTTTGGAAAACCACCAACAGGTTGCCCTAAATCTCCTTTAAAAAAACTAATTACAGATTGCGGAAAAGAAATAGTATCACCTCGTTCAAGAACATCTAGAATCGTTAAATTATTACTAACTAGATATTGTGCCATATCACCAACAACTTTTGAACTAGGGGTAACTTTTACAATATTGCCAAAAAGCTCATTTACCTCACCATACATTTTTGTTATTTCGTGAAACCTATCTTCTAAGCCTAATGCTTGTGCTTGAGGCTTTAAATTAGAGTACTGCCCACCTGGAATTTCATGTTTAAACACTTCACCAGAACCAGCCTTTAAACCAGATTCAAATGGATAATAATATTCTCTAACGGTTTCCCAATAATTAGAATATTCATTTAACGAATCTATATTCAACGAATTTTCACGTTCGTGAAATTTTAACATTTCCACCACCGAATTAAAATTAGGCTGCGAGGTTAAGCCAGAAAGGCCTCCTAAAGCAACATCTAATACATCTACTCCTGCTTCTACTGCCTTTAAATAGGTTGCAGATTGTATGGATGACGTATCATGGGTATGTAAATGTATTGGTATGTTTATTTCCGATTTTAAAGCAGAAATTAACTCATAAGCCGCATAAGGTTTTAGCAAACCAGCCATATCTTTAATTCCTAATATATGTGCTCCTGCGTTTTCAATATCTTTTGCTAAATTGACATAATATTTTAGGTTATATTTCTGATTTTTTGGATCTAAAATATCGCCTGTATAACAAATAGAACCTTCAGCAAGTCCTTCTGTTCTAGTGCGGACATGTTCGATACATGGTGCAATAGATTTCATCCAATTTAACGAATCAAAAATTCTAAATACATCTACTCCATTTTCCCCTGATTGCTCAACAAATTTACCGATTAAGTTATCTGGATATGCAGTATAACCAACACCATTAGACCCTCTAATTAACATTTGCAACAACACGTTAGGCATTGCTTTTCGTAATTGTTGTAAACGCTCCCAAGGGTTTTCCTGTAAGAAACGTAAACACACATCAAAAGTAGCACCTCCCCAAACTTCCATACTAAATATTTCAGGATGATTTTTAGCAAATCCTTCTGCTACTTTAAGCATGTCATAAGTTCGCATACGCGTTGCCAATAAACTTTGGTGCGCATCCCTCATAGTGGTATCCGTATAATGTACTTTCTTTTCATTTTTTAACCATTCTGAAAATTTATCAGGCCCTAGTTTTGTCAATAAATCTTTTGTTCCTTCTGGATATGAAGCAGTGGCATCAAATTTTGGGATTTTTGGAATAACAAATGTTTTATTTGGATCGACCTTTTTAATGTCAGTATTTCCATTTACAATTACATCTCCTAAATAAGTTACTAACTTAGTTGCTCTATTTCTTGGTGTTGTAAACACGAATAAATCTGGCTCATTTTTTATGAAGTTAACAGTTACTTCTCCTTTTCTAAAAGTTGGATGCTTCAATATATTATCTAAAAATGGCATGTTGGTTTTTACACCGCGAATTCTAAATTCAGCTACTGCTCTTCTCATTTTCCTACAAGCACCATCTAAAGTTCTACTACTAGCAGTGACTTTTACCAACATTGAATCGAAAAAAGGTGAAATAGTAACGCCTTGATACAAACTCCCCGCATCTAAACGAATCCCAAAACCTGAGGCACTTCTATAAGTAGAAATAGTACCATAATCAGGTTTAAAATCATTTGCAGGATCTTCAGTTGTTATCCTACATTGTAATGCATATCCATTTATTTTAACAGCGGCTTGATTAGGTATTTTTATTTGTTCATCAGACAGTTTATAACCACCTGCAACAAACAATTGCGCTTTAACAATATCAATATCAGTTATTACTTCAGTAACGGTATGTTCAACTTGAATTCTTGGATTTACTTCAATAAAATAAATTGAACCATCATCATCTACCAAAAATTCTACAGTACCAATATTATTATAATCTACAGCTTTACATATTCTTGTAGCGTAATCATATAATGCATTTTTTGTAGCATCACTTAATCCGAATGAAGGCGCGAATTCAATAACTTTTTGATAACGACGCTGTACCGAACAGTCTCTCTCAAATAGATGCACTGTATTCCCGTAATTATCGGCTATAATTTGAATTTCTATATGCTTAGGGTTTTCTACAAATTTTTCTAAAAACACGGTATCATCTCCAAAAGCGTTTAAGGCTTCTCTTTTACTCTCAGGATACGCACTTTTTAATTGCTCATCACCCCAAATCACACGCATTCCTCTTCCTCCACCTCCAGAAGCGGCTTTTAACATAACAGGATACCCAATTTTTCGAGCTTCATTTAATGTTATTTCAATATTTTCTAAAGGATGCTCATTACTTTTTATAATTGGAATATTGTTAGCAATAGCAACTTCTTTTGCTTTAATCTTATCTCCTAAAGATTTAAGTACTGAAACTTTTGGCCCGATAAAAATAATGCCATTATCTTCACATTTCTGTGCTAAATTTGCGTTCTCTGACAAAAAACCATACCCAGGATGAATTGCATCTACATCATTTTCTTTTGCAACTCTAATAATTGCATCAATATCTAAATAAGGTTTTAAGGGTTCATTATCTTTCCCTATTTGATATGATTCATCTGCCTTATACCTATGTAAAGAATACCTGTCTTCAAAAGTATAGACGGCTACCGTTTTAATATTTATTTCTGTACATGCTCTAAAAATTCTTATCGCAATTTCACCTCTATTGGCTACAAGCACCTTTTTTATATTCATTTTAGTTGTGTTGTTTATGATTAAAAATCAATAATTGGTTTGGTAATATGTTACTGTAGTTCCCCCAATATACGCTTTTTAACTATGCGTGCATAGTTAAAGAATACGAATTACACTCCTAAGTACTAAAAAAGCGACTATAAGTCGCTTTTTATTATGAAATTTAATTACCTAGTATTTTAGTTATGTCTGGTTTAAAATAGTTGGGGCCTTTTAACACTTTTCCATCTTCACGATAAATGGGTTGACCATCTTCACCAAGCTTACTCATGTTACTTTGTTGGATTTCATCAAAAACGGCAGCCATTTTATCTTGTAAACCATGTTCTATCATTGTTCCACACAAAATATACAACATATCACCTAAAGCATCTGCAACCTCAACTAAATCGTTATTTTGAGCCGCTTCAAGGTATTCTTCATTTTCTTCCTTCATTAAATTAAATCGAAGGGTATTTTTTGCTTCTCCTAAATTAGCTTTTGGTGTTTCTCTGTGACCAATTTTGAAGGCTGTATGAAATTCTGTAACTGCGTCAGTATATTTTTTCATTGTATGGGTATTTAAATGATTAACTTTAATTAATTTTGCCTAAAAATAAATAAAATTTTTATGTTTACTTCTGGTCAACTTATTTTTGCTGTATTATTTTTCTTAACTTTTGTTGGGGTTATGATTTGGTCTTATAGAAAAGACTTAAAAGTACACAAGAAATACTACAAAGGTAGTTATTGGGTATTAGTTGGTTTGATCGTTTTTTTTAGTTTAATTTATGCGCTAAAATCTTTAATATATAAATAAACCTATAAAAAAATCCCTTCAACTTTCGTTAAAGGGATTTTATATTATAAAGACAGATAAATTTATATCTTATTCATCCATTTGAATTTGTATTCTGTATCTGGAATTACAGCTCTTTCAGCTAAACGATACATTCTGTCTGGCAAACGCATTAAATAGTCTCTAGCTTTTTCTGCTTCAGCAGTTAAACCTGTAACTTTATCAATCTCCCAAAGCACGTTCAATTTTCGCATAATATCTACATAATCAAATCCTGTGTATACTCCCGCACGCTGAGCTACCATAGAAAATTGATCAAATAACGATGCTTTTTCAGCATGAGATTCTCTCAAATACATTGCTGGCATAACTATTTGATTTTTCATCATATAAAAATATGCTAACATCATTTCGCTTGGGTCAATTTTAAAAATTTCTTTTACAAATTGTGAATATGCAATATGGTGACGCATTTCATCTCCTGCAATAATTTTTGACATTTTTGCTAAAGCAGTATGACCTTTTTGACGTGCAATTTTAGCAACATTGTTATGAGAAACGTACGTAGCTAACTCTTGAAAACTTGTATATACAAAGTTTTTATAAGGGTCATTTGCAGTACCAATATCAAAACCATCGGCAATTAAATGTTGTGTAGACATTTCTACTTCTTTCATATTTACCCTTCCAGATAAGTACAAGTATTTATTCAAAACATCTCCATGGCGGTTCTCTTCTGCTGTCCAAGCTCTCACCCATTTAGCCCAACCGTTATCTCTATCTTTTTCTGGATCTTGCTCCACTCCTTCTAAATTCATCAACCAAGATTCATACGTTGGTAATGCCTCTTCAGTAATCATATCACCTACCATTACTACCCAGAAATCATCATCTAATTCTTTAGATATTTCTTGAATTTCTTTTACCTCATCAATAAAAGTGTCTTTTTGAGAATTTGGTAAAAAATCTGTTGGTTGCCAAATTTTCTCTACAGGTATCAAGAATTTATCTACAAACACATCGATGTTTTTCTCAAGTGTTTGCATTACTTCTATTCTTATGTTTTTTATAGACATAGCTTAGTTAATATCTTTTATTATTGTAAGTTCTACTTTTTTAGCAAGCTCATTAAATGGTAATGAACTAATTTTTATTGGGGCATGCGTTTTTATTGTAATCGGACTTCCAACTCCAAAAGGGAATTTTCCGTACTTAAATACTTTCCATGAATTGTTAACTGTCAAAGGTACAACATATCCTTCAGGATTATACTTTGCTATCATTTTTAAGCCATTAGCAGCAAACTCTTTAGGTTTTCCATCTTTACTTCTGGTACCTTCAGGGAATATTGCAGCAGACCACTTATTCTTATTTATATTTTTAGAAAATCTTGCTAATTCAACTATAGCTTGTTTTCCGTTATTTCTGTCAATTAAAGCTGCTCCACCGTTTCTTAAGTTAAAAGAAACACTCGGAATTCCTTTTCCTAATTCTTTTTTTGAGACAAACTTAGGGTTGTGCTTTCTGAAATACCATGAAACAGGTGAAATATCAAATAAACTTTGATGATTAGACACAAATATCAAAGTAGTGTCTTCCGGCAATTCATGTTGATTATCTACTTTTACAGTAACACCTATTAGTAATAAATTTTTCACCAATGAAAAATTCATCCAATCAACTACTCGTTGATAATGCTTAAAATCTAAAAACTTTAAGCTGAACCATTGTAGTGGATGAAACACTATTAGTATCAACAAAAATGAAATCAAAAAAAACGGTGATAGTATGTAACTTAAGATCTTCATTGTGGTTTCTACCAATTCCTATTATTAATATACAAAAATAAAACGGTAAATGTAATGAAATTCTGTTAATTTACACTGCATGAAATAGCAACAAAAAAAAGGCGCTTAAACTTAGTTTAAACGCCTTTTCAAAATGTATTTACAAGATTTAGTTTACAGCTGGTAAAAAGCTATAATTTTTTGCATAACTCAACATTTGCTCAGTAAACGTTTTTGGTTGTTCAATTGTAAAACCTGTTATTTCTCCTGCATCATTAGTTGCTGGTACAATAACCGGATTTACAAACCCGCTATATGGCGCTGATTTGAACTGTGCATTTCTGTCCAATACTTCTTTATGAATTGCTTGGTCTACTTTTACACCGTATCCTTCTACTAAAGCTTCAACTGCTGCAAAATCACCTTCAGATTTTATACGCTGTGTTTCGCGTAATAATTGTCCAAAAATGTCATGTAACTTCTTATAATCATTGATATTGAAATATGTTTTCCCATCACGAGTAACTTTTTCAATTACATCATCAGCTTTTCCTTTTTCAAAGGCCCAACCAGCAACCCATTGCCTATTACGCATGTGTGCTTCTTCAATTTCATCACCTAAATTCAAACGAATTAATTGAGTCATTAACCCATTACGGATATAACCATCATAAGCTGCTTTACCAACTTTCTCCCAATCGGCAACTAATCCTATGTCTTGTAATTTAGTGTCATATAAATAATACAATCCAACTAAATCTGCTCTTCCTTCTTCCAAAGTAGACGCATAGTTTTTAAGTGTTTCTCTAGTTTCTCCAACTCCTGGATTCAATTGCCCTGATGCATGACCAATTACTTCATGTAATGCAGTATGTAATTTATCTGCTAATTGTCCGTATTCTTCTTCTAATTTTAATTCTTCTTCATCATGAACGAATTCCTTTAATCTACCAGATCCTCCTGCATTTGCATAAGCACCAATAATATTTCCTAAAGAAACTGATTTACTTCCTACGGCAGTACGAATCCAGTTTGCATTTGGTAAGTTTACACCAATTGGTGTACTTGGAGATGCATCTCCTGCTTCACCAGCAACATTTACAACTTTATATGTTACACCTACAACACTATCTTTTTTGTGTTCTTTCATTAATGGTGAATTGTCTTCAAACCATTGTGCATTATTAGAAACTACTGACATTTTTTCTGACATGTCAAAATCTTTAATCTGCACTACAGTTTCATAAGAACCTCTGTATCCCATTGGGTCATTATACACTTCAATAAAACTATTGATATAATCGATATTTCCATCAGTAGCAGCTGTCCAAGCTACGTTATAATCGTCCCAAGTTTGTAAATCTCCAGTTTGATAATACTTAATTAACAATCCTAAAGCAGTTCCTTGAGCTTCATTTTCCGCAACTCCTTGTGCTTTTTCTAACCAACCAACAATCTGGTCAATAGCTGCTCCATATAAACCACCTGATTTATATACGCGTTCTTTTAACACACCATTTTCTTTAACCAACTGAGAATTCAATCCGTATGACAATGGTTGTTTTTTATTTGGAGAGATCATCTTTCCGTAAAAAGATTCTACATCTGCATTAGTTACACCAGGACCGTAAAAATTTACTGCACTTGCTGCAACATTATCAACTCCTTTAGCCAAGTTTACTTTTTTAACATCTTTATCATTAAAAATAACCGCTAAAGCATCTCCTTTTAATTCTGTATTTGTTGCTTCCAATAAAGTCTGTAAATAAGCTTGATCAAATGCTGGAGTTAACTTTGCATTAGAATAATGGTGGTGGATTCCGTTAGAGAACCACACACGTTTTAAATATTCTTCAAAATTATTCCAGTTATCAGAAGTTTTATCTCCAGTATAATTAGCATATACATTCTCTAAAGCTTTACGGATAGTTAAATTATGACGGTAGTTTTGATCCCACATCATATCTCTACCTGCTAATCCAGCTTGAGTTAAATAATAAACTAATTTTTGCTCTTTCAATGTTAATGCATCAAATCCGTGAATTTGGTAACGTAATACCTTAATATCAGCAAACTGCTCAACAGTATAATCAAAATCTGTGGATGCTTTTTTCTTTACTTCAGTTATAACTTCTGTAGCGTCTTGTGTTACTTTTTTATCTGTATTACCGCATGAAATTAGTAAGGTTGACGCTAAGGCCAAACCTATAATTGGTTTAATTTTCATTATGTTTGATTTAAGATTGTTTTAAATTTCGCTTAAAAGTAATTAATCTAATGAAGAAAAAGAAATGTTAATTTTATTATATTTAACATTCAATAGTAATTTTACTAATCTAATAGTCAAATCAAACGGCTAATTAAACACTAACCAAATGAAAATTCTTAAGTATTTATTCTTTTTACTATTAGTAGTACTAATAGGGGGAGCTATTTATATTACGCTACAACCAAATAGTTATGATGTAAAACGCTCAAAATTAATTAAAGCACCAGCAAGTGCTATTTTTAATAATGTTAATGATTACAAAAACTGGAAATCATGGGGCCCTTGGTACGATGATGATCCATCAATAGTTGAAACTTATTCTGATCAAACAATAGGAGTTGGTGGAGCGTATAGTTGGACTAGCGAACAAGGACCAGGTAATATGAAAACTATTTCGTTAGAAGAAAATAAATCCATAGAACAAAAAATTCAATTTTCTGACTATGAACCAAGTGATATTTATTGGACTTTTGAAGAAACTGAAGAGGGTACTAATGTAACTTGGGGAATGAAAGCTGAAGAAATACCATTTATGTTTAAGTTTGGTGCTGCAATGAGCGGTGGTATGGACAATATGCTTGGTCCAATGCTTGGTAAGGGGTTAGAAAATCTAGACAAAGTAATTCAAGAAGAAATGATTAATAATCCTCCTAAACCTAAAGGAGTTTTTACTTTAGGAAGCCCTGTTGGGATTAAACAAGATGCTCAACAATTTATTGGTTACAAACAAGTAACTAAAATTGACCATGATGCAATGACTAAATTGTATATGGAGTTTATGCCTAAAGCTGGTATGCATGCTCATGCTCAGAAATTAGCTCCTGAAGATTATACTCCTGCTGCTGTTTTTACTAAATGGGATGAAGAAAAAGGAGAAGCAGAATTTTATATTGGTTTAGTAGTTAGAAAAGATGTTACTTTAGACACGGGTATGGAGAAATTGGAATTACCCGCTGGTAAAAATGTAATGCTTTCTAAATTTGGACAATATGGAACTGGAGATCAAGAAGCGCATATGGCTATAGACAAATATCTAAAAGAAAATGGTTTAGAACAAAACGGAGCTATTTGGGAATTATATGTAAATGACCCTGGTACAGTTAAACCAGAAGACATTGAAACTGAAATTCATTATCCGGTTAAATAACCTCATATAGGTTTTAATACAAAAAGGGTTGCTTATTCAAGCAACCCTTTTTGTATTATATAACTTTTTAACTAAACTAACTCTTCGGCTACAACTTCTTCCTGAGTAGGAACACTCGCCTTAATGGCATTAAATTTTGCAAGCTTATCTATTTCTCCATCAAAATATGGAAACACATCCATAATTGGGGATTCAGCTATTGATGGAATGGAATAATCTCCCATAGTATCTTTCATTACTACATTTGTACTATCAAAAGCTTCCTTTACATCATTAGCTTGAACTAATAAATACATGCTTGATTTTCTTTCCTTACCGCTTTCTTCGTCATATGCCACTAAAGAAATTTTTGTTTTAAACCAACGGTCAGAATTTTCAAACGGGTGTATTTCAGCAAAATTTGCCATTTTTATATTCGTGATCATAAACTCCTCACTAATGTACATTGACATTTCTTCAGTTATTCTAGATTCTGCTTCTGTATATGACACCGCATCAACCAAGTAAGGCTCAGTAGTTACTTTTTGCACTCCATTATCATCTAGTTTTCTATATTTCACTTTACATTCATACCAAGTTGTGCTCATCTCTTTATTTTTTAGGATGGCAAATATAGGTCAACATTTATCTCACTCTACATATAACTACACATAGATATTCACAATTTAAAACCTGACAGTATTTTTTATATCTTCGCAAGTAATTCAACTGGTGAAATGAAAGCAATAGTATTAGTTTTTTTAGGAGGTGGTTTTGGAAGTGTTTTACGATACTTACTTAATAGAACATTAAACTCAGATTTTACTGGTATTCCATACGGAACTTTTGCTGCTAATATACTAGGTTCCTTATTAATTGGGATTATCTTAGGGCTTTCCGCAAAAGGGAACGTACTTACTCAAAATCAGACCTTATTATTAGCAACTGGTTTTTGTGGTGGCTTCACTACCTTTTCTACTTTTGCTTATGAAAATCATGTTTTTTTAAAATCAGGAGATTTCCTTTCTTTTGCCCTATATACTATAGGTAGTTTTGTTATTGGTTTTTTAGCAGTATTTTTAGGAATGTATTTAGTGAAGTAATGCTCTAATATCACCTCATTACACACTGTAAGTTTGCATTACCAATAGAAAGAACAATATACATACTACTACTATTAAGCCTGTATGAAAAACACCTACTAAACAGAGTTTTAAAAACGTAATTAGTTTCTTTTTTTTATAAAATTTTAATGCTGCTATGTATCCATAAATTAGTAAGCCTAAAAAAGCAACTGTACTTAAGTCTATTTTCAACAACCAATCTATTAAAGTCGTAATTATAAGTAGTGTTAATAAAAAGCATTGTAAGTGCAATGAGAATATTAAATAATCAATATAATAATAGCTTTTATTGAAAAAAAACAGATTGAAGAGCAAGCCCAAAACCGGTATCATTATAAACATAACTATAGGGAACTTTGCCAACATATAATTAAAAAAAATAGTGGTTTCACGTTCTGTAGAAAAGATCTTTTCTATTTTTTTATCTAGTGAATTCTCATTTGTTTCAGGTGTTTTTTCTGATTCACTAAAACCATCTTCAAAGTCACCAATAGTTACTGGAATTTCATTTAATGTTAAATTAATACCTTCTATTGTACTTTTATACGATGTTACATTAGTTGACAACAAGAAAAATACAAAGCTGACAAATACATACAATCTAATTGGACGTAAATAGCCTTCTATCTTACCACTTAAATAAGCTATAGATAAAAACCCTGGTTTAATCATCAATAACTTTAGCGTAAGCAACAACTTAGAATTCACCGTAAAATAGGTCGAAAAAAAATCATTTAAAAGCATTTTTATGGAAACCCTTTTTATGTTATTCTCTTGACCACAGTCAAAACAAAAATTCATATGTGCTTTTAACTGGCTTTTACAATTTGGACAATAAATCCTTTTTCTCCTATTATTTTCCATAGGGAGTTAGCTTAAATAATTTAGCGGAAATTTAAATAGGGTGCCTTTTTGTAAAAAGGTTATTATGTTAAATAAGTAATCAAGGAGTTAATCAAAATTAACCATAAATATCTGATTATATTACAATTAACATTTTTTTAAATAAAACAAAAAGCTAAAACAAGCTACATATTATAATTTTTAAGCACCAATAAAAAGAACAAACCAAAAATAATAGTACTCAAAATAACGTGTGCAAATCCTACAAAGGATAAACGAACAAACGTACTTATTTTACCACGTTCGTAAAACTTTCTCGCTGCAACAAAGCCATATATCAAGGTTCCTAAAACAGCAAATCCTACCAAATCTATTTTAAATATCCATTCAATAATTATACTTATAATAAGTAACACAAACAAGAATGATTGTAGGTGCAATGCAAAAACTAAATGATCGACATAGAAGTACTTCTTTTTATAAAAAAACAAGAATAATAATAGTCCTAAAATGGGTATTAAAAAGAAAAACAGTATTGGAAGTTTAGATTTTAAAAACAGTGCAAATAATCTTGATTCCTTTTTATCAGATAGTATTTTATTTATTTTCCCATCAAAAAACTGTTCATCTAATTCTAAAAAAGTGACATCTTCCTTATCATTATTTACCGTTTTCGCCTTTTCTAATTCACTTTGAACCTCTTCTATTGTTGTGGAATCACTATCGAATGCAATATTAAATTCATCGAAATTACTCCCACCAGTAGATATAATATTATTGAGCAAAAAGAAAGCGAAACTTATAAAAACATAAAGTCTAATTGGTCGCAAATACGCTTCTATTTTACCATTCAAATACTCAAGAGAAAGAAAACTTGGTTTTACCAATAAATATTTTAGTGATGAAAATAACTTAGAGTCGAAAGAAAAATATGTAGATGAAAAATCTGATACAAGCATTTTCATAGAAACCCTTTTTATATGATTTTCTTGTCCGCAATTAGGACAAAAATTCATGTCTTGTTTCAACTGTTTGTCACAGTTTGGGCAACTAATTCTTTTTCTTCTTTTTCTTCCCATATTATTTTACTTTAGTGATCTTTATACTTTTTTACCCCAACTGGAATTTCAATTTCTAAACTATTCTCTATTGGAGGAATTGTACAATTCCACCCATCAGAATAAGCGCAATACGGATTATAAGCCTGATTAAAATCTACTATAATTGTATCACCTTTAGGGATAGTTAAATCTATAAAACGTCCACCACCATATGTAGTGTCTCCATTTGACAAGTCATTGAAAGGTAAGAATAAATAATCTTTATATATAGGATTAGTTAACAGCTGCTGGCTTTGATACACCGCTAAAGTTAAGTCTGTACCATTAATAGAAAAAGTTAACAAGCCATATTTAATTAAAAATTTTGTCTTACCAGAAGAAGTTCCAGCTGCAAAAACTTCTTCATTTGGAGTTCTAATAAATTTTGCGGCTACTCGATATTTTAAATCTATGTCAAAGAAATCTAGCCCTTTAAAATGCTTCCTATCTACTTCAGTTAATGGAGATTTCCCTTTTGTTTTAAACTGAGTATTTTGTTCTTCTTGATGCGTTTTAATCTCTTTAATAGCCTCAGTATTTTGGGCATTTAAGGAATATGATATTAAAACTATAAAAAATAAAAGTTGTTTCATCTAAAAAAAATTTAATTCAAAAATACATTTTTATACTCAAAAATTATATAGCTTTGTCATACAATTACTACATTATGAATTGCAAACAAATAATTATAAAGGTCGATAGGGTTTCTCAAGAGAGAAGTTCGGGCTGTTGTATTTATTTGTTATCTCAATAACGGTATAAATTTTTACAATATATAAACGCCCAACTTTTCAGTTGGGCGTTTTACTTTTACACAACTTCCAGAAACAACTTATTAAACTAACATAAGCCACTTTAATAAGTGACTTCAAAAAATAAAATTATATGAAAAAATTATACATTAATTACATCGATTCTTTTCGCGGACTCTCCAAAGAAGTTTGGTGGCTAGCATTAATTACTTTAATTAACCGAGCGGGTACAATGGTTATCCCATTCTTGTCACTATATCTTACAGAGAGTTTGAATTTCAGCCTTAGTAATGTAGGATGGATTATGTCAGCATTTGGATTAGGTTCTGTTTTTGGCTCATGGTTAGGCGGAAAATTAACCGACAAAATTGGCTATTACAAAGTAATGCTTTTTAGCTTATTCGCTACAGGATTCTTGTTTATTGGCTTACAGTACTTAACTACATTTAGTTCTTTTTGTTTCGGAATATTTTTAGTTATGCTAGTTGCTGACATTTTTAGACCAGCAATGTTTGTAGCATTAAACGCTTATAGTAAACCCGAAAATAAAACCCGTTCTGTAACCTTAATCCGTTTAGCAATTAACTTAGGTTTTTCTGCAGGACCAGCTATTGGAGGATTAATTATCACCTATTTAAGTTATGGCGGGTTGTTTTGGGTTGATGGAATTACATGTATTTTGGCTAGTTTTTTATTGCTAAATGTATTAAATCCAAAAACTGCAAAAACTATTGACGAAATTGAAGTAGTTAATCCTAAATCAGCTTACAGTGATAAGACTTTTTGGATTTTCCTTGTTGCTATGTCCCTATTCGGAATTGTTTTCTTACAATTTTTCTCAACAATCCCTCTTTACTATAAAGAAGCACATGGGTTAAGTGAATTGGAAATTGGACTATTAATGGGGATGAATGGATTTATTATTTTCGTATTGGAAATGCCATTGGTTAAATGGTTAGAAAAGAGTAAGCGAACTAAATCTGGACTCATGCTAATTGGCGCAACCTTAACAGGTTTGAGTTTTATTATACTTACCACAACTTCATGGGTAGGAATATTAATTGTTAGTATGCTTTTAGTTACTGTTGGAGAAATGATAGCGTTTCCTTTTTCTAATGCTTTTGCTATGGACCGATCTAAACAAGGAAACAAAGGGGAATACATGGCTTTATATAGTATTTCATTTTCTGTAGCTCATATATTTAGTCATAATGGAGGGATGCATTTAATTGAAAGTATCGGTTATGACAACACATGGTTAGTTGTATCTGCGCTTGCCTTAGTTTGTATGTTACTACTATTTGTTTTAAGACAGCAATTAAAGCCTAAAAGAATACCCGTATGAATTTAAATCAAATTACTATTTCAGCTACCGATCTTTCTGTATCGGTAGCTTTTTACAAAAAATTAGGATTACATTTAATAGTTGATGCATTACCTAGATACGCTAGATTTAAATGCCCCAATGGGGGCAGCACTTTCTCGATTCATTTAGTAGATGAAGTCCCGAAAGGAAATGGAATTACAATCTATTTTGAAGATGATAATATAGATAAAACTATAAATGAGTTACAGCAGAAGGGGATTGTTTTTCATACATTGCTAGAAGATCAATCATGGCTATGGCGTGAAGCAAGCTTATTTGATCCTAACGGACATAAAGTTATTATTTTTTTTTGCTGGAGAAAACAGGTTGAATACTCCTTGGAAGGTTAATTAACCACATACTTTGCAATTGTCCTTCTCTTTAGTTTCACCAACTAAAAAACCTTTATCATTTATAGTATAATCACAACAATCCATATATCCTTTTGCAATCAATTTTCTAGCACGTTGAATTTGTGATTTAATTGTTGATAATGATCTATTTAGTTGCTTAGCAACCTCAGCTTGTTTCATTCCCTTGATATCAGAAAGAAACAATGGGTCACGATATTTTTTTGGTAAATGCTTAATAATCCCTGGCAAACAATCTTTTACAGAATGTTTTTCTTCTTCCCAAAATTCATCAACGATGTCAAATTCTTTTAATTGAACCGTTTTATCACTTTTCCTGAAATAATCCATTGTCGTGTTACGAGCGATTGTAAATAACCATGATTTTACCTTAGATGCATCTTTCAAAGCATCTAATTTTGTATGTGCTTTTATATACGTTTCTTGAACAAGATCACTAGTTACTTGTTCATTTTTAACTTTACTAAAAATGAAACGCGTAATATCGGCATGATAAATTTCCCACAACTCTGTACTATTCATTAATGTTTATTTGAAACATATTCCCACTTTCGTGGGAATATTAGTTAACAATTACAACCTGTACAAGTACATGATTCACAAGTACAATTGGTACAATTTCCGTTCTGACAGTTTTCGCAGTTACAACTACATGTTTTATCGTTTTTCATGATCTTTATATCTTAAATTCATACAGTAGACGCAAGATTGCTTAAAAAGATGCATCTTCTTATATAAATTTACGCAAAAAACTGCTGATTAAGTATATTTACTATGTTAACCTACTTTTTAATATGAAATCAATAATTACATTCCTTTTTTTATAGTCATTAGCTTATCTAGTTATTCTCAACATATAAAAATTAACAAAAAGAGGCTTTCTTTTTTAAAAACTGAAAAAGCTGTGAACGTTATTTTCAACTATGATAATCACACAAGAGGAGGAGATCACATAAGTGAATTAGAATCTATTGAAAAAAGGAAAAAGAGGTAAATTACCCATAAATTTGGTACACCTATTACAAAAATTCAAAAGACATACACTGGAAGGAAACTTTTACAAATCAATTAAATAAAAGTTTATATAAACATCAAGCCCAGAATTCCTGTTATATTCTGACATAAAAACCAATTACACAATGAAAGTAAATGTACTTTGGATCTATTCTGGGTATGATTTAGGAGTTGTCAAATGGCCCTCTAAGTTAGATTTAAAACTTGAAATAATAAATAATTCTACAAGTCAAATTATCGAAACTATATTCATAAATAAAGCGCAAGGTGAAAACACAGATTTTGATAATGATAGTCTGTTTTATAACCTAAGGCTTGTTCAAAATACTTTTAAAACTCCTGGATTTAAATTAGCAATTACACTACAAAGAGTTTTCAAGAAAAAATAACAGATTCTTTTATTAGTTTTTTTTTGCAAAGAAAAAAAGTTAACCATTATAAACACTACTCATTAAATGAGTAGTGTTTTAATATTGAAAGCACTTTTTTACTTAAAATTGGGTTGATACTATTTCTTTTATCTTTCTCAAGTGTAAAAACTGCTATAGAAGTATTTATTTCAGGTAAATACATAACATCAGTCCCCCAAAAACCTCCATGATAATATCCTTCATAATCACCAAATGAAATATTTCTAATTCCTAAACAATAATTAGATTCTTCATTTGGAAGCACATAAGTATGCATTTCTTTTACTAATTGCTTATCTTTAATTATACGTCCTTCAAACAATGCTTGAAAAAACAACGCCATATCTTTAGTTGTAGATACCAATCCACCACCTCCGAATAAATCCCATGAAGGGTTTAAATTATAAGAATTCATACCTAGTTTATTTGAATATTGGTGTGCTAAAGAATTAGATATCTCAGGTTGCTTTTCTAGGTTGATAAACCAAGTATTATTCAATCTAATTCTATTGTAATTAATCAATTCTCTTATCGCTGTATAAAATGGTTGATTAGTACTATTTTCAATAATTTCTGTAAGTAACAAATAATTAATATCTCCGTATTTAAATTTAGTACCTGCTATAGCATAAGGTTCTCCTAACAAAACACTTTTTTTAATTTGTTCGTTTCTTGTCCATTCATATTTTGGTTTCTGTTTTACAAACTCAAAATATTCATCGGTTACATAATCATTTATTCCTGAAGTATGTGACAGTAAGTGTTTTATCGTTATGCTTTTTAAATTATATCCTGCTCTGCTAAAACTTTCAGCTGTTTCTCCATTTAATAACTTTTTTATCGGCTGATTTAATTGAAGTTGTTTATTCTCTACTAATTTCAAAATAGCAGTAGCTACATATGTTTTCGTATTACTTGCTATTAATACGGAATGCTTTTTATGCAAAAGTGCATTGGTTTCCTTATTAGATACTCCAACTGCAGATGACCATGAAATATGATTATCCGGAGACTCTACATGAATCATAATTCCTATAGCTTCTGTATTTGCTTTATAAACTGAATCTAAAACTTTTTGAAATTGATTTTCTACACTTTGTCCAACTACAACATTTGTTATCAGACTTAATAACAGTACTCTAATTATTCTTTTTATCTTAAACTTTTATTATTTTTTTATATCTTATCAACTCAGCTTTTACCTTAGGTGCTAACAACAACAAGCCTATCATATTGGGAACCATCATAGCAAATACTAAGGCATCGGAAAAATTAATTACAGCCCCTAAACTTGCAGCTGCTCCTATAACTGTAAATACACAGAATATAATTTTATAAATATTTCCTGTTCTTTTATTTCTTCCAAACAAAAATGACCATGCTTGATATCCGTAATACGACCAAGAAATCATAGATGAAAATGCGAATAATATTACCGCAACTGCCAATACATATGGAAACCATGAAATACCACTTTCTAAAGCTTTTGCAGTTAAAATAGCTCCTTGTTCATTAGAAACACTCATACCCGTGGTGATTTGACCTGTTATAATCAACACCAAAGCCGTCATGGTACAAACTACTACGGTATCTATAAAAGGTTCTAATAGAGCAACTAATCCTTCACTAGCTGCATAATTTGTTTTTACAGCTGAATGAGCTATTGAGGAAGAACCTATTCCAGCTTCATTGGAAAATGCAGCTCGTTGAAATCCTTGAATCAAAACACCAACAAATCCACCAGCTACACCTATAGGGATAAATGCTCCATTCCAAATTTGGGTAAAAGCATTAGGTATTTCATTAAAATTAATTCCTAAAATAATGACGATTGCCAATATGTAAACTACTACCATTAAAGGCACTATTTTATCAGTTACTTTGGCTATTTTTTTTATTCCACCAATAATTACAATACCAACTAAAACAGCCATTATTAATCCAAATAGCCAACCTTTACCATAAATAAAACTTTGTTCTCCTCCTGTTACATATTCAAACAATTTAAATGCTTGGTTTACCTGAAACATGTTTCCTCCTCCGAAAGAACCTCCAACACACATAATAGCAAAAATGATGGAAAGCACTTTCCCTAGTTTTATAAAACCAAGTTCTCCAATCCCTTTTTTTAGATAATACATTGGGCCTCCAAAAACGGTTCCATCTGCGGCTATTTCTCGGTATTTAACTCCTAAAGTACATTCCACAAATTTGGTAGCCATCCCTAATAACCCCACTAATATCATCCAGAAAGTAGCTCCTGCACCACCAATAGATAAGGCGATAGCAACTCCAGCAATATTACCTAAACCTACCGTTGCAGACAAGGCCGCAGTTAAAGCCTGAAAATGAGTAACCTCTCCTTCTCCTTCAATTTTAATAGTTTTTAGAATATCTTCTTGAGGTTCATGTATATCTACAGAATCATACTTTCCTCGTACTACATTTATAGCTGTGAAAAATCCGCTAAAATTGATAAACTTAAAATAAATAGAAAAATAGGCTGCTCCAACAATTAATACAATTAAAACCCAGGGTACTCCTACAGATTCTGTGATTGGAATTTTCGCAAATATAACTGCAGGAAACCAACCAGTAGCATTTGCAAAAAGTTGATTGATTTTCTCGTCTAGATTTGAACAATTTGATTGTGCCAATGTTAAAAAGGGCATTATTAAAAGTGATACTAAAGCTAATGTCCGTTTCATCCGTTTTTTGATTATGATTGCCGCTAAGTTGACAACAATCAAACAAAATCAAGGGCTTACGTACTGATGAAATTAAACTACTTAAGTACTTAAGTTACTACTTAAGCACTATTATCATTGGGGTATACTGTAGCTAAATTTAAGATGCCTTTTTCAATAGCATAAGCTATTAATTGCTCTTTCCCATCTGAACCAGATATATTCAACACCTTTTTTATTTGGTAAATATGAGCCTGAAACCCATCTACTCCAATATGCATAGCTTCAGCAATATCAGTATATGACATTGTACTTCCACAAACTCCTAAATTTGCCAATACCTCCTTTTGACGATCAGAAAGTTCTACTTTAGAAGATTTTTTTAGTTTTTTGTATTTCTTCTTTCTACTTGAAAGATCATCTTTTAAATGTTTAATTGTATCTAAATGGCTTTCGTTAGCTAATTCTAAAATTTCTTTATCTTTTTTTAATTGTGATTTAGCTTGTTGTAGTTTGGTAAACTCCGTATGCTGTTCTTCTTTTTCCGCTAATAACTTCCAACTGTACAATAATATTGTAAATAATAACACGAATAAGAATTTAAAGGACAGTGCTGTTAATACACCTATAAAGTTCCAGTTAGACAATTCCATTAGTTTTATAGCTTGATGATCGGGCACTATCCGATGCAATACAGCTATTACTATTAATGAAAACAACGCAAATGTTGGCAAATACATGAACTTCATTCCTCTTTTCCTAAACGCTTTATTTAATTCGTTTAATAAAGAAAAAGCTACAACCAAGGAGATAGGAATATCTATTAGCCAAATAACACTATTGTTGGAAATATCCTGAGTACTGGTATAGAAGGATACTAAAAAGACAGAAGCAAGCATTAATAACAATCCTCCGAATATCACAAAGACTTCTTTCTCTGAAAAACGTTCAATGATTTGTATTACTAAATTTCGTTTCCCTTCATGTTCAATTGAAGGTAGTGACATGAGTATAAAAAGTGAATTAATCAACGAGAAAAATACCCCAAAACTAACTATTAACTTATGGTTTGTTTCTAACCCTAAAATTGAAATCAGTATAATTTCAACTAAAGCTCCTACTCCCCATGAAAAAATTGCCAAACCAAACCACTTTATTCCATTAAGAGAAACCACAGAGGCTTGTCTTCTTTTTTCTTTATAATATATACGATGTATTACGAATGAAGTAATAATACATACTATAGCAGTAACATAATACCCAATTGCTGATACCATTTATTTTATTTTGGTTTGCGTACTAAATTACACTAATTATTTAGGGCTACAAAAAAAGAAACCCAGACTAAATTAAAGTCTGGGTTTCTTTTTTATGGAAAATAGATACCAAATAATACTCTCATAAAATCGAATACTTTTGGGGTAAGCCATTCACACACTTTTTACAAAAATAAAAAGTAGCGCTCTGCTTACATGTTTCTTCTATATTGTCCTCCAACTTCAAATAATGATTCTGTAATAGCTCCTAAAGAAGCAACCTTACATACTTCCATTAATTTATCGAAGATATTTTCATTATTTATTGCAGCAACTTGTAAATCTTTCAACATTGCTTCAGTATTATGCATTTTATGCAAATCACCTAACATATCAATCTGATATTGTTTTTCTTCTTCAGTTGCACGAATAACCTCATCTGGAGTTACTGTTGGTGAACCATCTTTACTTAAAAAGGTATTTACACCAATAATTGGGAACTCACCGTTATGTTTTAAAGTTTCGTAATACAAACTTTCTTCTTGTATTTTAGAACGTTGGTACATTGTTTCCATTGCTCCTAATACTCCTCCACGTTCCGTGATACGATCAAATTCTAATAATACAGCTTCTTCAACTAAATCAGTTAATTCTTCAATAATAAAAGAACCTTGAATAGGGTTTTCATTCTTCGTTAATCCTAATTCTTTATTGATAATCAATTGTATTGCCATTGCTCTACGAACAGATGCTTCTGTAGGTGTTGTAATAGCTTCGTCATACGCATTGGTATGTAATGAATTACAGTTGTCATAAATAGCGTACAATGCTTGTAAAGTTGTACGAATATCGTTGAAATCAATTTCCTGAGCATGTAATGAACGTCCAGAAGTTTGAATATGATACTTTAACATTTGAGCTCTTGGGTTAGCTCCGTATTTATACTTTAAAGCTTTCGCCCAAATTTTACGTGCTACACGACCAATAACTGCATATTCTGGGTCGATACCATTAGAGAAGAAGAATGATAAGTTAGGTCCGAATTTATTAATATCCATTCCTCTACTTAAATAGTACTCTACATAAGTAAATCCGTTAGACAATGTTAAGGCCAATTGTGTTACAGGATTTGCTCCTGCTTCTGCAATATGGTATCCTGATATAGATACTGAATAGAAATTACGTACATTCTTTTCAATAAAGAATTCTTGTACATCTCCCATTAATCGCAATGCGAATTCTGTAGAGAAAATACAGGTGTTTTGTGCTTGATCTTCTTTTAAAATATCAGCTTGTACCGTTCCACGAACAGAACTTAAGGTATATACTTTTATTTCCTGATATACATCAGCAGGTAAGACCATGTCACCGGTTACACCTAATAAGAATAATCCTAATCCGTTATTCCCTTCGGGTAATTTCCCTTGGTATTGAGGACGAGCAACTCCTTTTGCTTTGTATATTTTTTCGATTTTTGCTGTAACTTCAGCTTCTAAACCGTTTTTCTTGATGTATTTTTCACATTGTTGATCAATGGCAGCATTCATAAAGAATCCTAACAACATTGGTGCTGGACCATTAATTGTCATAGAAACCGACGTCATTGGATCGGCTAAATCAAAACCAGAATACAATTTCTTAGCATCATCTAAACAACAAATAGAAACTCCTGCATTACCAATTTTACCATAAATATCTGGTCGCGTTCCTGGATCATTACCATACAAAGTAACCGAGTCAAAAGCAGTTGATAAACGTGCTGCTGGCATACCTGCACTTACATAATGAAAACGTTTGTTCGTACGTTCTGGTCCGCCTTCTCCAGCAAACATACGTGAAGGATCTTCTCCTACACGTTTAAACGGATACAGTCCTGATGCATACGGGAATTCTCCTGGTACATTTTCCTGTAAACACCATATTAAAATATCTCCCCAAGCTGTATACTTTGGTAAAGCAACTTTAGCTATTTGAGTTTGAGATAATGATGGTGAATGCGTTTCTATTTTAATTACTTTATCACGAACTTTAAACTCATAAATAGGTTGTTTGTACTTATTTACTTTTTCATCCCAGCCAGTAATTACTTCCCAATTATAAGGATCTAAGTCCATTTTTACGCTGTCAAATTGAGCGACTAATAAACGTAAGAAATCTTTGTTTTCTTCAGATACTTCATTAATTGATTCACTATCGATTCCTGATTTATCTAAGGTTATTTTTCCTTCAACTACTGTTTCAATAGTTTTATAAATACCATATAATCTTTGTGCTACTTCTTTTTGAGCTGATGCTTTAACATCATAACCTCTATTACTCTCTGCTATTTCAGATAAATAACGAACTCTACTTGGAGGTATTACAAATATCTTTTCAGACATCTGTTTTGTTATTTCAAACTTAGAATTTAACTCTGCTCCAGACTGCGCTACCAATTTATCCATGATAGATTTGTACAGCGAGTTCATTCCTGGGTCATTAAACTGAGAGGCGATAGTACCAAATACTGGCATATCGTCCATATGCGTATCCCATAAATTGTTATTACGCATGTATTGCTTCTTCACATCTCTCAATGCATCTAAAGCGCCACGTTTATCAAATTTGTTAATCGCCACTAAATCGGCGAAATCTAACATGTCAATTTTTTCTAACTGTGTAGCAGCTCCAAATTCTGGAGTCATTACATATAGCGAAGTATCTGAATGCTCAATAATTTCTGTATCAGATTGCCCAATACCAGAAGTTTCTAGGATGATTAAATCAAATTCAGCAGCTTTTAATACCTCAATTGCCTGACCTACATACTTAGATAATGCTAAATTCGATTGACGCGTTGCCAATGAACGCATATATACACGACTATTATTAATAGCATTCATTCGAATACGATCTCCTAATAACGCTCCTCCTGTTTTACGTTTAGATGGATCAACAGAAATTAATCCGATTGTCTTTTCTGGGAAATCAATTAAAAATCGACGAACAAGTTCATCTACTAAAGACGATTTACCAGCTCCACCAGTTCCAGTAATTCCTAAAACCGGAGTTTTACTTTCTTTATTTATTTCTTTTATTTTATCTAAAGTGTCTTTTGCTACTTCAGGAAAGTTTTCAGCAGATGAAATTACTCGAGCAATTGCTCCAATTTCTTTATCCGCTAAATGATTTATTTCATCATTTAATACATCACCAATTGCATAATCAGATTTTTCAACCAAATCATTAATCATTCCTTGTAACCCCATTTCACGTCCATCATCTGGAGCGTAAATACGAGTGATACCATAATCCATTAAATCTTTGATTTCCGTAGGAAGGATTACTCCTCCTCCTCCACCGAAGATTCTAATGTGTCCAGCGCCACGTTCAACTAATAAGTCACGCATGTACTTAAAATACTCGTTATGACCACCTTGATATGATGTGATTGCAATAGCATTGGCATCTTCTTGAATAGCACAGTTTACTACCTCATCAACACTTCTATCATGACCCAAATGAATTACCTCAACTCCTGTTGTTTGAATAATTCTACGCATAATATTAATAGCTGCATCATGCCCATCAAATAAGGCTGCGGCAGTTACAATACGGATTTTATATTTTGGTTTGTATGGTGTTGCTTGTATCATGTGTAATAAATCTTGTGTTTATGGCTCGCAATTTACGGAATTATTAAAAAAATTCAAGTACAATTATCAAGTATATAATTAGCCCATAAATTCGACGTCTTTTTTTATCTTTACGAGTACTTAAAGAAACACTTATGAAGGCCATAGATATTGTTATACTTACAGAAGATAGATATGTAAATCCTGCTGTTATTAATGAATATAATAAAAATATATTATTAGAAGATCAGCTTGTTTTTGATGCCATAAAAAAAGAAGGTTTAAACGTTGAACGAAAGAGCTGGAGTAATCCAGATTTCGATTGGGAGACAACAAAATATATCATCTTTAGAACAACGTGGGATTACTTTGATCGTTATGAAGAGTTTAGTAAATGGTTAAAAGTTGTTAGCACAAAAACAACTCTGCTAAACTCTGCTAATATTATTCATTGGAATATTGACAAACATTATTTGATTGACTTAAAAGAAAAAGGAGTGCATATTTGTGAGTCTTATTTTATAGAAAAAGGGATAACTACTACTCTAGCAGAATTACATAAACAACTAGGATGGGAGAAAACAGTTTTAAAACCGTGCATATCTGGTTCTGCACGACATACCTATAAGTTAGAATTAGCTGTACTTGAAAAGCACGAAGCTATTTTTCAAGAACTTATTTCTAATGAAGCAATGATGTTACAGCCATTTCAAGAGAATATAATTACTCAAGGAGAATATTCATTTGTTTTAATTAATGGAAAATATACACATGCTGTACTAAAAGTAGCCAAACCTGGTGATTTCAGAGTTCAAGATGATTTTGGAGGAACAGTACACAATCATAACGCTACCAAGGAGGAAATTTCTTTCGCTGAAAATGCAGTAAAAGCTTGTATTGAAAAACCTATGTATGCGAGAGTTGATGTTATAATTGACAACAATAACAAATTAGCTATCTCGGAAATAGAATTAATTGAGCCTGAGTTATGGTTTAGAAAGCATCATGATGCAGCTACTTTATTAGCTAGAGCTATTAAAAAACTAATATCTACCTAATAGCCTATATGCTTTGAAATTAGTAACTTTGCTTCTTGCTTAAATTTTAGATTAGCAATTAATAAGTATGTCAAAGACACAAGAATATATAGAGGTTCAAGGAGCAAGAGCTCATAACCTTAAAAACATCGATATAAAAATTCCACGTGAACAACTGGTCGTGATTACTGGTTTATCTGGTTCTGGAAAGTCATCTTTAGCTTTTGATACTATTTATGCTGAAGGACAACGACGATATATTGAAACGTTTTCTGCGTATGCACGTCAGTTTTTAGGAGGATTGGAACGTCCAGATGTTGATAAAATTGATGGTCTTTCTCCAGTTATTGCTATTGAACAGAAAACAACTAGTAAAAGTCCTCGATCAACAGTAGGTACCATTACAGAAATATATGATTTCTTACGTTTGCTTTATGCTCGTGCATCAGACGCTCATAGTTATGTAACTGGTAAAAAAATGGTTAGCTATTCAGATGAACAAATTAAAAACCTCATCCTTACAGATTATTTAAACAAGAAAATTGTAGTACTATCTCCTGTTATAAAATCGAGAAAAGGACACTATCGTGAGCTTTTTGAAAACATTGCTAAGCAAGGCTTTACTAAAGTAAGAGTTGATGGAGAAATTCTTGACATTACTAAGGGAATGAAATTAGATAGATATAAAACTCATGACATTGAAATTGTTATCGATCGACTTAAAATTTCTGATGATGTAGATAATGACAAACGTTTAACAGAAACTATCAATACAGCCATGTATCATGGTGAAAATGTATTGATGATTATAGAACATAATACAACGGAAGCAAGATACTTTTCAAGAGATTTAATGTGTCCTGAATCTGGTATTTCGTACCCTAATCCTGAGCCAAATTCATTCTCTTTTAACTCCCCAAAAGGAGCTTGTAATAACTGTAATGGTATTGGTAAATTATATGAAGTTGCCGTAGATAAAATAATTCCAGATGATAAAAAATCTATTGCTAATGGAGGTATTGCTCCAGTAGGAGAAGAAAAAAACTCATGGATGTTCAAGCAATTAGAAACTATTGCGGAACGTTATAATTTTAAATTAACTGATTCAATTAAAAAAATTCCTAAAGAAGCTTTAGAAATTATTCTTCATGGTGGAAATGAACAGTTTGAAGTACAGTCTAAAAACTTAGGTGTTACTAGAAATTATAAAATCGATTTTGAAGGTATTGTTGCCTTTATAAACTCTCAATATAATGATAGTAGTTCTACCTCTATAAAAAGGTGGGCAAAAGAATATATGAATCATAATGACTGTTCCGTTTGTAATGGAAGTCGTTTAAAGAAGGAATCGTTGCATTTTAAAGTTAATGAGAAAAATATTTCTGAATTAGCAAAAATGGATGTTGTTGATTTAATAACATGGATAAAGGACTTAGACAATCATTTATCTGAAAAACAACAAAAAATAGCTTCTGAAGTTATTAAAGAAATTAGTACACGTTTACAATTTTTATTAGATGTAGGTTTAGATTATTTAGCTTTGGACAGAAGTTCAAAAACCCTATCTGGTGGAGAAGCACAACGTATTCGTTTAGCTACACAAATTGGATCACAATTAGTAGGTGTATTATATATACTTGATGAGCCAAGTATTGGTTTACATCAACGAGACAACGAAAAATTAATCAATTCATTAACACAGTTAAGAGACATTGGTAATTCAGTATTGGTTGTTGAACATGATAAAGACATGATTGAACAAGCCGATTATGTAATTGATATTGGTCCATTTGCTGGAAAAAATGGAGGAGAAATAATTTCTCAAGGAACACCAAAAGAATTATTAAGCGGAAGCACATTAACTGCTGAATACCTAAATGGTAAAAAAGAAATAGCAGTACCAGAAAAGCGTAGAAAAGGTAATGGTGAAAAATTAACTTTATCTGGTGCCACTGGTAATAATTTAAAAAATGTAACTATAGATATCCCATTAGGGAAACTAGTTTGTGTTACTGGTGTTTCTGGTAGTGGAAAATCTACATTAATAAATGAAACATTATACCCAATTTTAAATGCTCATTTTTTCAATGCCGTTAAAAAGCCGATGCCTTATAAGAAAATAAAAGGTTTAGAGCATATTGATAAGGTTATTGATATTAATCAGAGCCCTATTGGGAGAACTCCACGTTCAAATCCAGCTACATATACAGGTGTATTTAGTGAGATAAGAAGTTTATTCACTAAAACTAGTGAAGCAGCTATCCGTGGTTACAAACCAGGACGCTTTAGTTTTAATGTAAAAGGTGGTCGTTGTGAAACTTGTCAAGGTGGTGGTTTACGTGTGATAGAAATGAATTTTCTGCCAGATGTTTATGTGGAATGTGAAACATGCCAAGGAAAACGATTTAATAGAGAGACATTAGAAATACGATATAAAGGAAAAACAATTTCTGATGTACTGAATATGACTATCAATGAAAGTGTTGATTTCTTCGAAAACATACCAAAAATATACCGTAAATTAAAAACCATTAAAGATGTTGGTTTAGGATACATTACTCTAGGGCAGCAAAGCACAACACTTTCTGGTGGTGAAGCACAACGTGTTAAATTAGCTACAGAACTTTCTAAAAGAGATACTGGAAAAACATTTTATATTCTAGATGAACCCACAACTGGATTACATTTTGAAGATATCAGAGTACTAATGAATGTGATAAACAAATTAGTTGATAAAGGAAACTCTGTGTTAATAATTGAACATAATTTGGATGTTGTAAAACTAGCTGACTATATTATTGATGTAGGACCTGAAGGAGGAAAAAATGGAGGGAAAATATTAGCAAAAGGAACCCCTGAAGAAATCATTAAAACTAAAAATAGTTATACTGCTAAATACCTAAAAAAGGAACTAAAATAGTTTTTTACGCTTCAAAATTAGCGTAATTCATAAAAAAGAGTACTTTTGATAGGTTTGAAAAAAATAATCAGTAAATATACTTAATATGGGAAAAGAACAATTAAATAGAACCTGGAACGAAATAAGAACTAACGATTCATGGGCTATTTTTAAAATAATGAGTGAATTCGTAAACGGATTCGAAAAAATGAGTAAAATTGGTCCTTCAGTATCTATTTTTGGATCAGCACGTACCAAACCAGGAGATAAGTATTATGAGCTTGCTGTTGCAGTGGCGAATAAAATAGTAGAACATGGTTACGGGGTAATTACTGGTGGTGGACCAGGAATTATGGAAGCAGGTAACAAAGGTGCTCATTTAGGAGGAGGAACTTCTGTAGGCCTTAATATTGAACTACCTTTTGAACAACATGATAATCCGTATATTGATGCAGATAAATGTATTGATCATGATTACTTTTTTGTTAGAAAAGTAATGTTTGTAAAATATTCACAAGGTTTTGTAGTAATGCCTGGAGGTTTTGGAACTTTAGATGAATTATTCGAAGCTATTACATTAATACAAACTAAAAAAATTGAAAAGTTCCCTATTATACTTGTAGGTACTGAATACTGGTCAGGATTAATGGACTGGGTTAAAGCTACTATGGTTGAAACTTATAAAACAGTTAGTCCTGAAGATTTAGATTTAATTGATATAGTTGACACAGAAGATGAAGTTATAAATATCTTAGATAATTTCTACAGAAAGTACGCGCTAAGTCCGAATTTCTAAGCCGATTAACAGACAATAGCAAACCAGAAAAGGTTTATCAAATTAAAAGAACATCCTTGTTTATACCAGTCTTATTAATGGCTGGTATAAACAAGGATGTTCTTTTATAGGCTTTTAATGACACTTCCTCTAAAAAATAGTATTTCATGATTGCTCATAAAAATATTTCGTATATTATTGCACCTTGAATTTTTTAACCAATTAACAAAGGTTAATATATTATTAACTATATCCCCAAGATCATGTTAAAAAAACTTAGCTACTTTTTAGTACTCTTTTCCTGTTTGTCATTTTCTCAAACTATTACAGTTGACGATACTAGTTATTCCGAAACACAGTTAGCAAACCTATTACTAAATGGCTCGTGTGTTGACCCTACTAATGCTTCTTATTCAGATGCTTTGTCAGTAGCTCAATTTGATGGAAATGGTTCAACTTTCCCGCTAACGGAAGGAATTATTATACGTACTGGTATAGCTAAACATACTGAAGGTATTTACACTGGCTTAAACATGAGTAGTCAAGTTAACAGTAATAGTGATCCAGACTTACAAACTATTAGTAATAGTACCGGACAAACCGATCCTGTTTCGGACACTGCTTTTTTACAATTTAATTTTGTGCCAATTTCAAGTGATTTTAGTTTTAATTTCGTTTTTGCTTCAAACGAATACGGACAATGGCAATGTGGGTTTTCTGATGTATTTGCTTTCTTATTAACAGATAGCTCAGGAACAACTACAAATCTTGCAATCATTCCTGGAACTACCGACCCTATAACAGTTTCAACTATTAGAGATAATACATACAATAGCGGATGTACTTCTGAAAACGCTAGCTTATTTAGCACTTACAATGTTGACACCCCTGCAAGTTCTACTTTAAACATGCGTGGACATACTTCTGTATTAAACGCTTCCTCTACACTAACACCTGGAGAAACCTATACAATACGCTTAGCGATTGCTGACTATAAAAACTCAACCTTTGATTCTGCTGTATTTATTGATACAGGATCATTTACTACAGAAATTGATTTAGGAGAAAATACTACTATGTGTGCTGGAAACAGTATCGATTTAACCACTGGCTTAGATGAAGCTGACTTTAGTCATTCATGGACCTTAGATGGGAATCCTGTTGTTCCTAGTGAAACAAGTAATACACTAACTGCTACACAATTTGGAACTTACGGTGTTATTGCTATCAAAAATGGTACTGCATGTCAAATACCAGGGACAATTACAATTACTGATTTAGTTATAGGCACTCCTGTTGACCTAACAATTTGTAATGATGGTTCAACATCATACACTTATAACTTAAACACTAATGATGAAGTTGCTTTAGGTATTGACCCTGATAATTATGATCTTATTTATTATGCATCAGCACAAGCAATTATTGATAACACACCAATTACAACTAATATTACCAGTTATCCAGTATTAGAGGCAGACCTTCCAGCCACAATTTTTATTAAAATTTTCAACAACCAAACAGGACAATTTTGTGATGTTGAATTACCATTTCAATTAACAACAAGCGCATCGCCGGTTGCCACACAACCAAACGACATTTCAGTTTGCGAAAGTACAACTACCACTACTGTTGATTTAACAACTCAAGATAGCGATGTATTAAACGGCCTTAACTCCGCAAATTTTATTATTACTTATTATGCTTCACAAGCAGACTTGGATAATCAAAACCCAATAGGAAACAACATTGATATTCTTTCAGGAAGCGCTACTCAAGAAATTTTTGTATTGATGACAAGCAGCAGTAATGTAAATTGTTTTGACACTACATCTTTCAACATTACTATAAACCCACTACCAGAAGTTGCTACCTTAGCTAACGTATTGGACTGTACTGAGTACACTTTACCTCCTATTCCTGATGTAAATGGTGATGGAATTCCAGATGGGAATTATTATGATGCAACAGATGGACCTAACGGAACAGGGACTCAATTATCCGTTGGTGATTTAATTGAAGAAGGAGGAATAGTATATATCCATATTGGCCCAGATGCTAACGGATGCTATAATGAATCTAGCTTCACACTAACTTTTATTGATGAATATGAACCTGACTTATACAATTGTAATGAGTTTGTAATACCATCATTTCCTCCTGGGAATTTCTTTAGTGCTTCTGGTGGTAACGGAACATTATTAGCTACTGGAGCTTCATATAACTCTGCTACAATTCCTAGTTTTATATATTATTATGCAGAACTTACAGACCCTGTAACAGGAATAACTTCTGTATGTATGGATGAGGAATATAATATTACGGTTTACGATTTACCACTAGTTGATACATTATCAGATGTTGTCACTTGTGTTAGTTATACATTAGAGCCTCTAACTAATGGCGCATACTACAACAGTCCTAACGGTCTAGATCCAATAACAAACTTAACTTTAATGAGTTCACAAACTGTATATATTTTTAATACCGAAACTCATAACTTCACAAATACTGATGGCACACCTAATAGCATTACCTGCTCAAGCCCTAATAGTTCATTTGAAGTTACAATAATTAACGAACCAGCAGATGTTTCGGCATGTGACACTTATACATTACCAATACTTGAGCAAGGAGGGTATTTTGAAGGACCAAATGGAACTGGAAACAATATAGCTGCAGGAACGGAATTTATTTATGATGCTGCTTCTCCAGTAAATAACAGCTATGATATTTATGTCCATACCGTAACTACACCTACAGTTCCTCCCGTAGCAAATTGTTCGGACAACTACATGTTTACACTAACGGTTAATGTTACTCCAGAAGTAGATAGCTTAGGAGATGTAAACAATGAAATTAAAAATTGTGTTAATGACCCATATATACTACCAGCACCCACAAACGGGGCTTATTTTGACGGACCAGGTGGCCCAATTATGGCTAATTCAATTGCACCTTTAACAGCCATTAACACAGTAGGTTTTCATACTATTTACATCTATAATGAAGTAAATGGATGTCCTGCGGAAAGTAGTTTCACAGTTGAAATCAGAGACCTTCCTTTAGTAGATAACTTTACTGATGTTTACGAGTGTGAGCCTTATGAATTACCTGCTTTAACTAATGGTAATTATTTTAACGCTCCTGGCGGAGTAAATGACCCACTCCTTGATATTTATCAAGCTGGAGGTAATCCAATTGGTGAAACTATACAACCAGGAACAATCTCGAATGAAGCTATACCTGTTTATATCTATAATGAGTGGGATGATATCACAGGTTGTTCTGAAGAAACGGTTTTTACGGTTTATGTCTTAGGTATCAATCTTGGTACATTTGACAATGAAGATCATTGTGACAGTTACACCTTACCCCCACTTGCAGTTGGAAATTATTTTACTGAAGCACAATTAGGAGTAACACCAAGTCCTGGTATTCAACAATTAAATGCGGGAGATATCATTACTAGCACGCAAACGATATTCGTTTATGCCCAAAATGGTATTCCTGAACGTGACCCTGCTTTATGTAAGGCAGAAGAATCTTTTACTGTAACCATTTCTAATACTCCTGTACTTCCTTTATTTCCGAATGAAGTAGTATGTGGTGAATTCCTTTTACCAGCAACAAGCACAATTAGTACAACTTATGATGTAAATTATTACACTGCTCCAGGAGGTAATGCTGCCGACTTAATAAACCCAAATATACCTAGAACCATTCCTGAAGGAGAAAGTACTCCATATACCGAAACGATATATGTACACGCAACTGCTACCGGAAATACAGCTTGTTTAGATTTTGATTCATTTACAATAACAATTTACCCATTATTAAATTTTTCCGTTAATGACGCTATCATTTGTGTAAACCCTGAAACTGGAATAGCCATCCCCTCTAATTATGTGTTGTTAGAATCTGGCATTAATCCTACCCAATTTACCATCAACTGGTACTTAAATGGAAGTTTAGTATTTACTGGTGCTGATTACTATGCGGAACAACCTGGTGAATATACAGTTGAAACAGTAATTCTTGGAGTGGAAAACCCTCCAAACTGTAATTACAACTCAACTACTGTTACTGTATTAGAGTCTAGTACGGCAATAGCAACCTATAGCATAACTGACGATTTTGAAGATAATGCAACCGTAACAATTACTGTTACAAATGGCGGAGGAACTTATCAATATCAATTAGATGATGGGCCTTTTCAAAACAGTAATGAATTTCATAATGTATTATCAGGAGATCATATTGTAACAATAATAGATACTTATGGAAATTGTGGGGAATATGAATTACCAGTTTTTGTATTAAAATACCCTAAGTTTTTCACACCTAACGGCGATGGTGTTAATGACACCTGGAACATTGTAAACCTATCGAACCAGCCAGAAGCAAAAATTAATATTTTTGATCGTTTTGGGAAATTTATAGTACAAATATCTCCTGTAGGTAATGGATGGAGTGGAATCTATAACAACAGTCAATTACCATCAACTGACTATTGGTTTGTGCTTTTCTATAAAGGTAGAAATGGTGAAGACAAGGAGTTTAAAGCACATTTTTCAATGAAAAGATAATACTTGTATCATAGCTCACTTATTTAACTAACCATTAGATTAATTTCTAATGGTTATTTCCTATCTTCGAATAATAAGTTTCACTAACAAGCACGTATACATTGAGGCAAACAATATTCTTAGTCATTACTTTTCTTTTTTGCATTACACAATCTACCTATGCACAAAACAATTTAACTATTTCAGCTGAATTTCAACCAGAACTGAATAAAGTTAACGTTAAGCAAGAAATAACTATTACCAATACTACCAATGAATCTTTAGATAGTATTTATTTCTACGATTGGAATAATTCCTACTCCTCTAGAGAAACTGAATTAGCAAAACGATTTGCAGAAGAATACTCTACTAAGTTGCATTTTTCTAATGAAAAAGATAAAGGGTTTACTGACATAAAATCCATTAAAAATAATAGTAAGAATTTAAATTATACCAGAGTAAAAGCTGATATATTATCTGTAAATTTAGAACACACTTTAAAACCTAATGAAAGTATTACTATTGATTTAGAGTACACATTACAACTACCTTCTGATAAGTTTACTCGTTTTGGGATAGATTCAAAACAGAACATGAAACTGAAAGAATGGTTTTTAATACCTGCTAAATTAACTGATAAGTGGCAATATTATAGCAACAAAGATTTAGACGATTTGTACTTCCCAAATAGTAATATTAATTTAAAAATAATTACTCCAAAGGAATATACTATTATAAGTGATTTTGATGAAGTAAGTAATATAAAAAATGACAGCCTTAAAACAATAGAGTTAAAAGGGTATAACAGAATTAATTCTGAAATACACATTACTAAAAACTCTAATTTTTCTGAAGTTATTACTGATAAAGTTACCATAACCTCCAATATTGAAGATGAAGGAATTGGGGCTGGATTAAAAGCTATTATTCATGATAATGTTGTTGTTTTCTTAAACAAAAAACTTGGTGATTATCCTCATAATAAAATATTATTATCAAATACTTCATACAAGAGAAACCCTGTATATGGATTAAATCAATTACCTGATTTTATTCGCCCTTTCCCTGATGGATTTCAATATGAAGTGAAAATTTTAAAAGCAACAATAGCTAAATATGTTAAATCTACGTTCAACACAAATCCAAGAACAGATTTTTGGCTGAATGATGCTATTGAAAGCTATCTGATGGCGATGTACATTAAGGAAAACTACCCAAACATGAAACTAATGGGTACATTATCAAAGATATGGGGCATTCGTTCTTTTGAGGTCGCAAAAAAAGGGTTTAATGACCAGTATTATTATTTTAGTCAATATACAGCACGAAAAAACTTAGACCAAAAATTAAGTAGTCCAAAAGATTCTTTACTTAAATACAATGTAAACATCTCAAATAAAAACAGAGCTGGTGTTGGTTTTCTTTATTTAGATGATTATTTAGGAAATGACATAATTAACAATTCTGTCAAAGAATTTTATATCGATAAAAAAACCAAAACAATTGACTCTAAATCTTTTATTGATTTAGTACAGTCAAAAACTACTAAAGATATTAGTTGGTTCATTGATGATTACATTAATTCAAATAAAAAAATTGATTACACTATTAAAGATGTCATTGAAGATAATAATGAATTAGTAATTGATCTTAAAAACAAAGAACACACTAAAACGCCTATTTCTATTTATCAAATAAAAGACAATAAAGTAATTAGCAAACAATATCTTGAGGGCTTTAGAGGTGAAAAATCCGTTAGGATTCAAAACAATAAACCAGATAGAGTAATACTAAACTACGAAGGGATAGTTCCTGAATTTAATTTAAGAGATAACACTCAAAAAGTTAAACCACACTTATTCAACAAACCTATAAAACTAGGTTTTATAAAAGATTCTGAAGCTCCTAATCACAGTCAATTATTTTATGTTCCTGAATTGGGTTTTAATTTATATGATGGATTTTCACCTGGTATAACATTCACAAATAAAACCTTACTTAGGAAAAACTTTACCTATAAAATTAAACCTATTTATGGTTTGAAAAGTAAAGCATTAGTAGGAAGTGTCTCAACCAATTACACAAAATATTACAAGCATAAGGACCTTTTTAGTGTTACGTATGGTCTTTCGTACAATCAATATCATTATGAAGAAAACTTAATGTACCAAAAATTTAATCCGTACATAGTATTCAATTTTAGAGATAAAAAAGATTTAAGGGATAATGCAGGAAAATACATTACAATTAGGAACATAACAGTACAACGTGAAAAGGATCTAATTACTACCGACGATGATACTCCAAATTACAATGTCTTTAATCTAAAAGCAGGAATATCAGATGCTAATTTACTCAATCTAAAATCACTGAATACCGATATTCAATTTGCAAAAGATTTTGGTAAAATATCTGCAAATTATGAATACAGAAAAATATTCTCAAATAATCGACAAATAAACTTTAGAGCATTTGCTGGTGGGTTTATGTATAACAATACCAATTCAGATTATTTTAGTTTTTCTTTAGATAGGCCACAAGATTATCTTTTTGACTACAATTATTATGGTAGATCAGAAAGCACAGGAATTTATAGTCAGCAAATTATTATTGCAGAAGGCGGATTCAAATCAAAATTAAATACCCCATTAGCTAATGAGTGGATGACCACCATTAATACAAGCACTACAATATGGAAATATATTTTCGCATATGGTGATGCCGGCTTTGTTGGCAATAATGGTGTTACAAATTTTGCTTATGATTCTGGGATTCATATAAATTTAGTGCCCGATTATTTTGAGCTCTACTTTCCTGTATACTCAAACTTAGGATGGGAGATTGGACAACCGAGTTATTCTGATAAAATTAGATTTAAAATAACACTAACTCCAAAAGTATTACTTAAGTTATTTACACGAAAATGGCTATAACTCAATTAAATAATTAATAGCCATAAACTATAGTTTTATTCTTTTTTTAAGGTTTTACTAAAACAAAGTGCTTTTTACTGAGAATTACTCAATATTTTCATCATTACTACTCTTGCATAAAATTTAAGTTTTTTGTACTTTTGCAATTCACGAAAATCGATATACACTTATGAGTAATACAAGTAAAACTACCAAAGACATCACTTTTGACGATTTTAAAAAAGAAGTACTTAGTGATTATACAATTGCTGTAACAAGTCGTGAGTGTAGTTTACTAGGTAGACGTGAAGTATTAACAGGTAAAGCTAAATTTGGTATTTTTGGCGATGGTAAAGAAGTACCACAGTTAGCAATGGCTAAAGCTTTCAAAAATGGTGACTTCCGTTCAGGATATTACCGTGATCAAACTTTTATGATGGCAATCGGAGCCCTAAACATTCAACAGTTTTTTGCTGGATTATATGGTCATACCGACATTACTGAAGAGCCAATGTCAGCAGGAAGACAAATGGGTGGACATTTCGCTACACATAGTTTAAATGAAGACGGTTCATGGAAAAACTTAACACAACAAAAAAATTCTAGTGCGGACATCTCTCCTACCGCTGGCCAAATGCCACGTTTATTAGGATTAGCTCAAGCATCTAAAATATATAGAGAAGTTAAAGGTATTGATACTGAGAAATTCTCTGTAGATGGTAATGAAATTGCTTGGGGAACTATTGGAAATGCAAGTACCAGTGAAGGGTTGTTTTTTGAAACGATTAATGCTGCTGGAGTACTACAAGTACCAATGGTAATGAATGTATGGGATGATGAATATGGTATTTCTGTTCATGCAAAACACCAGACTACAAAAGAAAATATCTCAGAAATCTTAAAAGGATTTCAAAGAGAAGAAGGAACAAATGGTTACGAAATTTTTAGAGTAAAAGGTTGGGATTACCCAAATTTAGTTGATGTATATCAAAGAGCTGCAGTAGTTGCTCGTAAGGAACATTGTCCGGTTTTAATTCACGTAAATGAATTAACACAACCTCAGGGACATTCTACTTCTGGATCACATGAACGTTATAAATCTAAAGAAAGATTAGCTTGGGAAGTTGAATTTGATTGCATGACAAAAATGCGTCAATGGATGATAGAGAACAATATCTTTACTGATGAAGAAGCTAAAGAAATTGAAAAAGATATCCAAAAGCAAGTACGTAAAGGAAAGCAAGCTGCTTGGACTGCCTTTGTAACACCACAAAAAGAAGAGCAAATTGAAGCTGTTGCAGTATTAAAAGCTGCTGCAGGTAACTCAAGCAATAAAGCTTTTATTGAAAAATTAGCGAACGAATTAGACGTTATTAAAGAACCTATTCGTAAAGAAATATTAATCGCTACACGAAAAGCATTACGTTATTTAACTACTGAAAAATCAGAAGCGAAAACTGCCTTAATCAATTGGATTGCTAGTTACAAAGCAAAAATTCAACCAAAATATAGTGCAAATTTATATTCTGAAAGTAATTTAAGAGCTGATAACATTAAGGCTGAAGCTCCAAAATATAATGATGATGCAGAAATGGTTGACGCACGTTTAATCATGCGTGATAACTTTGATGCTATTTTTACTAAATACCCAGAATCATTAATTTTCGGAGAAGATGCTGGTCATATTGGTGATGTAAATCAAGGATTGGAAGGAATGCAAGAAAAATATGGTGAATTAAGAGTTTCTGATACAGGAATTCGTGAAGCAACCATATTAGGTCAAGGAATTGGAATGGCTATGAGAGGTTTACGTCCTATTGCTGAAATTCAGTATTTAGACTATATTTTATACGCCTTACAAATCATGTCTGATGATTTGGCAACCTTACAGTACAGAACTAACGGAAAGCAAAAAGCACCGTTAATTATACGTACTCGTGGGCATCGTTTAGAAGGTATTTGGCATTCAGGTTCACAAATGGGTGGATTGATTCACTTATTAAGAGGTATACACCTTTTAGTACCAAGAAACATGATGAAAGCCGCAGGATTCTATAACACCTTATTAGAAGGTGATGAACCAGCAGTAGTTGTTGAATGCTTAAATGGATACCGTTTAAAAGAGAAAATGCCATCTAATTTAGGTGAGTTTAAAACTCCTATTGGAGTTGTAGAAACTATTAAAGAAGGAGCTGATATTACTTTAGTTTCTTATGGTTCTACTTTACGTATTGTTGAAGAAACTGCTAAGGAATTAGCTCAAGTTGGTATTGATGCTGAGGTTATTGATATCCAATCATTATTACCGTTTGATATCAATCATGATATTGTAAAGTCTGTTCAAAAAACAAACAGATTATTAGTTATTGATGAAGATGTACCTGGTGGAGCTTCTGCTTATATTTTACAAGAAATTGTAGAAAAACAAGATGCATATAGATTTTTAGATAGTAAACCACAAACTTTAGCAGCTAAAGAACACAGACCAGCATATGGAACTGATGGAGATTACTTTTCTAAACCTTCTGCAGAAGATATTTTTGAAAAAGTATATGATATGATGAATGAAGCTAATCCTAATAAATTTCCTTCTTTATTTTAAATCATATATTCTTATAAAATTTAAAAGCTCCAATGAATTTAATTCATTGGAGCTTTTTTTTGTTACATATCTAAGATACATAACTCTTCATAGTTATATTTTAAATAATTATATTTTTAAGAAAAATGACTTTTTAAATCTTGTAAAAGTGCATGATATATTGGGTTGCAAAAATCGGCTACCCCACTCTCTTTAGCTGAATCCCATTTGGAAGTCCATAACACAAAAGAAGTATTATTTTCTGAAACAGAGAATACAGTAACCTCTCCAATATATCCAGAAACATTATCTTTAGATACTACCGATGGTCCATCATCAATACTATAAGTAAACCTTCTCCTTACATTATCTACCGTTAAAAGTGTTTCATGAAAAGCATCATTCAATATTCGCTTTGAGCCAATATTATTTGACGATACATCTCCTACTACCTCTACATTCGTTATTACATTTTTACTCCATGATAAGTCGTGAAAGTTTTTTAAAACACACCAAACCTTATCAGCATCACTATTAATTACAATTGAATTATAACATCCCATATTTAAAATTTTAAATTGTTTACTTACATGAATAACACAGGTTTTATTCGCAAATTTAATAAGGCACTTAAAGATACTTGATTTTCATGAGAAAATCAAGTAAAAATACTAACCAAATTACTGCTCAAATAGTGACCCTTTTTTTTGTATCTTTAAGTAATCTCTTACTACTAACTTATGCTCACAAAACAAGAAAAATCAGAATTTAGAAGCACTCTCTTTTGTCATTTAGATGGTCTTGCAACTGCTACCACAGCATATGCATTACATAAAAAAGGTGTTTTAGCTTATCTCTTAAAAAATGATAGTGTTACATTAAATAAACTTTCTAAAACGTTTAATGCTAATGAAGGTTATTTGAATGTTGCATTGAGAATTTTATGTTCTCAAGGATGGTTAACTCAAATACATAAAGATGAAAATGTATATTTTAATACTAATATCAATAGTAAAAAAGCATTTGAATTAATCCCTTTGTTTGAAGATGCCGTAAATCTACTAAAATACAGTGTTCAATTTCCTGAAGAAGGTATTGGCGCTGATGCTTTTAATAATTTAGAGCAGATTTTTAAAAAGCTAGTAAGTAATTATGAACTAACCGAAATAAACACCATTGAAAGACAGGTTTTAAATCACATTGAAGGAGTAATTACTGCTCCAATAATTGTTTTATTAGGTGTAAATGGTATGTTTCATAAATACTTTATGGAAGCTTCTTTTAGAGCACAAGAATACCATAAAGACCCAGAAAGCTTTAAAAAAATATTAGACTTTTTTGTACACCTCAACTGGTTTACAAAAAAAAACGACACCTATCAATTCACTAATAAAGGTTTATTTTTTGCAAAAAGAGCAAGTGCGTATGGAGTTACAGTTTCTTACTTGCCAACCTTAATACAACTAGATGAATTAATATTTGGCAATCCGCTTATACTAAACTCTACTGTAAACGAAACTGAAAAGCACGTGCACAGAGAAATGAATGTTTGGGGAAGTGGAGGTGCTCATAGCACCTACTTTAAAGTTGTTGACGAAATTATCATCAACATTTTTAATAAACCAATTGAAGAACAACCAAAAGGAATATTAGACATGGGTTGTGGTAATGGTGCTTTTATTCAACATATATTCGAAATAATAGAGCATCAAACTTTACGAGGAAAATTATTAGATGATTATCCGTTATTATTAGTTGGAGCTGATTTCAACCAAGCCGCTTTAAAAGTAACTAGGGCCAATTTAATTAAAGCAGATATTTGGGCAAAAGTTATTTGGGGCGATATTGGAAGACCCGATTTATTAGCAAATGATTTAAAAGAAAATTACAACATAGCACTTAAAGATTTATTAAATGTAAGAACTTTTTTAGACCACAATAGAATTTGGGAAATGCCTTTAAATACAACAGGAAGAATAAGTACTTCAACTGGTGCATATACTCATAAAGGGAAGTATATTAAAAATAGTTTAGTTGAAGATTCGCTTTTAGAACACTTATTAAAATGGAAACCATATACCGAAAAATTTGGCTTATTAGTTATTGAACTTCATACTGTAGCTCCAGAATTGGTAGCGAAAAACATTGGAAAAACAGCAGCTACAGCTTATGATGCTACGCATGGATATTCCGATCAGTTTATTTTAGAAATAGATGTTTTTCATAAAATAGCTATTGAAGCTGGACTACATCCCGTTCCAAAATATGCATCAAAATTTCCTAATAATGAATTAGCAACCGTAAGCGTTAATTTACTTCGGGGTAATAAGTAATTTTATCTTATTCCAAAAATAATTGTGATTTGCTTAAGTGGAAATAAATTAAAAAAAACACTTCATTAATTAAACCTTTTTAAAAAGTATTGGTCTTAAAGCAAACTTAAAACCAATTCATATGAAAAAGCTCCTTGTATTTTGCACAATTACTTTAGTATTTTTTGCTTCCTGTAGTGATGACAATTCAAATCAAATAGCAACCGTAACACCAGTTACTTTTGATTTTACTGATTATTTAAGTATCGATTTTAATAATCTATCAAATTATGCATTTCAAGCTACACCTCTTTACATAACAAAAGATAACACTGTAGCCAACCCCATTACTAATGAAGGCGCTACACTTGGAAGAATTCTTTTTTATGATAAAAATTTATCGTCTGACAATACCGTATCATGTAGTACATGTCATCAGCAAGTAGATGCGTTTAGTGATACAGATGTTGCAAGTAATGGAGTAAACGGACTAACCGGTAGACATTCCATGAGACTTATAAATACTCGCTTTTCAAATGAAGCAAAGTTTTTTTGGGATGAGCGAGCAAATACTTTAGAAGAACAAACTACAATGCCAATTCAAGATCATAATGAAATGGGATTCAGTGGCACAAATGGAGATGGTGATTTTAACGATTTAATCACTAAACTTGATGATGTTGAATATTATCCTGAATTATTTGCTTTTGCTTTTGGTGATAATACTATTACTGAACAACGCATACAAAATGCATTAGCACAATTCATAAGAAGTATTCAATCATTTGACTCTAAATATGACGTGGGAAGAACATTTGCACCAAATGACCAAGTTCCGTTTACAAATTTTACAGCTGAAGAAAACAATGGTAAACAACTATTTTTAGCTCCACCAACTTTTGATAACTCTGGAGTTAGAACCGGAGGCGGTGTTGGTTGTTCTGGTTGTCATGCAGCTCCAGAATTTAGCATTGATCCTAACACTTTAAATAATGGTATTATTGGAGTATTAAATACCTCTGATACAGACTTAACAGTAACAAGAGCTCCATCTTTAAGAGATTTATTCAAAGTTGATGGTACATTAAATGGAGGATTAATGCATACTAGTATATCAAATATCAATTCAGTTATTGAGCATTACAACCAAATACCTACAGGATCAGACAATGCACAATTAGATCAAAGATTAAAGCCAGGTGGTAATTTACAAAACTTAAATATGACTAATAATGAAAAAAATAATCTGGTTAGCTTCTTAAAAACTTTATCTGGAACAGATGTATATACCAATGAAAAATGGGCTGACCCGTTCGTTAATTAACACCTTTCAAAATTGAAAAAGTTATTTGTTAATATATTTTTTTGAAAATATTGAAGGGGAAACCCCACATTTACTTTTAAACAGTCTTGAAAAATATGATGCATCATCATATCCCAACTCAAAAGCAATTTCTTGCACTGTTAACTCTCCATGAGTTAACAGTCTTTTTGCTTCTAATAAAATACGTTGATGAATTAAATCCGTTGTTGATTTCCCAACTGTATTAATTACAACTTTATTTAAATGCTTGGTACTTACATTTAATTCAAATGCGTAGTCACTGGCTTTTTTCATAGTAAGAAAATTTTGATCAATTAACTGCTCCAATTTCCTAAACCAAATAACTCCTTTTTCAACTTTATGAACATCATTTTGTTCTGTTTTAATATACAAACGGGTAGTTTCAATATATAATAAATCAACTATAAGTGCTAATTTTTGATACCTCATAAATTCATTTAATTCAAATTCTTCAAGAATTATTTTGAAATAATGACTAAATAAATCTAACTCTTTTTCTTTTAACATTAAAAAAGGGAAATTATATGAAGTATAAAAAAAAGGGTAGTCGTCAATATTTTTATTTGGAAATGATAAGTTATAAAAATCTTTCGAATGAAAAAAAATAAAACCTTTTGCCTCTTCAGTGAATTCCCAATGATGGGTTTGACCTGGATTCATTAAAAAAAGCGCTCCTCGCTCAATGGGATAAGAATCAAAATCAACTTCATGTACTCCTTTTCCTTCAGTAAATAGTACAATTAAGTAAAAATCATGTTTGTGAGGTTTTGTTATTGACGAATGATATTTTTCTAAATGTGTCGAAAAATTATTCGCATAGAATTCACCCTCGTCAACTTTAAATTCAAATTGTTTTATATTCAATATCGGTAAAAAATCCATATACCAAAGCTACACATAAAGCGTGATTTGTCCTAGTAAAAACGTGTTTCTATCAATTTGTAAATTCAAACATCACTTAACTTTGCAAAAAAAACATCATGTTATTGAAATCTCTCATTAAACACAAATGTCCTAAATGCAAAAAAGGAAATATTTTTACTAATAAAAGTGTTTTCAGTTTTGGAAAAATGAATTCTAGTTGTCCTACATGTTCATTAAAATATCATGTTGAACCTGGTTTTTTTTACGGAGCTATGTATGTTAGCTATGTGTTAACTGTAGCTGAAGGTATAATCACTTATTTAATAGGCCAATTATTTTTTGAAAAAGCATTTGACTTGAGAATTATCCCATATATAATTGGGGTAATAATACTATTGTCTACCACAAACTTTAAATTATCTAGAGTATTATGGATTTATTTATTTTTAAGTCCAAAAAAAGAAAAGAAACAGAATACTAGCAACACTCCTATTTAAGGTCATTAATTGAATTCATACTTTTATAACAACGTAAATTTTAGTAACTTTAGCAATAGAAGATACTTAACTTGTTGGAAATAGATGACAATTACTGAATTTACCATACGGCTATTATCTGCTGCTTTCGCAGGGGCGCTCATTGGATTTGAACGACAATGGAACCATAAATCGGCAGGAATCAGAACCAATACTTTGGTTGCAATAGGTGCGGCACTTTATGTTCTACTATCCATTAATATTAATAAAGAAAGCGAAGGAATTACAAGAATTATTGGTCAAGTTGTAACAGGTATAGGTTTTTTAGGGGCAGGAATAATCTTTAAAGAAGGATTAAATGTACACGGACTTACTACTGCTGCAACTGTTTGGTGTAGTGCTGCCATCGGATGCCTTTCAGCTGCTGGTTATTTTATAGAAGCGCTAATCGGAACTGTAATAATCCTGCTTGTTAATTTAGTACTAAAACCTATACACAATTGGTTGTTTAATAGAAATAAACATTAATTCATCATTTTAAACAACAACTCTTTTAATAAATCACTTTGTGGTAAATTACTAGCTCCAACTCCTTTACTCTTTAAATCAGCTTCGCGCAATAAAGCAACTAACTGACTTACTTTTCTCATTGGATAGTTTTTTCCTGCTGCTTGATATTCTTTAACAAAAAATGGATTTATTTTTAATGATTTTGCTACACTAAATTGTGATTTATCGGTTAATGCATGATATTGTAATAATTGAGAAAAGAAATTAAATAATAATGACACTGTAACTACAGTTGGGTTATCTTTTGGATTTTGAGCAAAATAGTTAATAATTCTATTTGCTTTTAGAATATCGCGTTCACCAACTGCTTTTCGTAATTCAAAATTGTTATAATCCTTACTTATTCCTATATTCTCTTCTATATGTATCGGAGTAATTTCTGAACCTTCAGGCAGTACCAATTGTAACTTGTCTAGTTCATTATTAATTTTCCCTAAATCAGTTCCTAAAAACTCAACTAGCATTTGAGCTGCTTTTGGATTAATGGTATATTTTTTTCCAGATAAAACTCGTCTTATCCAATCAGGCACCTGATTATCATATAATTTTTTACTTTCGAACAGTACACCAGACTTTTCTATTGTTTTATAAAGCTTCTTTCGTTTGTCTAGTTTTTTATATTTGTAACAAATTACTAGAATTGTAGTTGGTTGCGGATTAGCTGCATAAGCTTCCAATTTATCAATTGTTCTGCTCAAATCTTGAGCCTCTTTAACCAATACCACCTGCTTTTCTGCCATCATTGGGTATCGTTTGGCGTTTGAAACAATATCATCAATTGTTACATCCCTACCATACAACACCATCTGATTAAAACCCTTCTCCTCTTCTGAAAGAACATTTTTCTCTATATAAGTAGCAATAGCATCAATATAATAAGGTTCATCCCCCATTAAAAAATAAATAGGTTTGGTATTTCCTTTTTTTATATCTGAAACTATTTGTTTTACTTTATCCATAAATTATTTGAAAAATACTTCGACAAGCTCAGCATGACATTCTAAAAGATTCTCTATTTTTGAATGGTGCAACAGTTAAATTTTCCCACATATCCCTTTCGCTTCAAAAATAGCGAAAATAAACCCAGTATTTTTGATGATATCAGGAAAAAATTTATTGTTCTTACTCCTGAAGAATGGGTTCGTCAACATTGTGTTAACTTCTTGATGATTGAAAAGAAATATCCAAAATCATTGATTAACGTTGAAAAAGAATTATTTATAAATGGCAGAAAAAAACGATACGATATTGTTGTTTATAATTCTGATGGAAGCATTAATATTTTAATAGAATGCAAAGCACCTAAAGTCCCAATTACACAAAAAACTTTTGATCAAATAGCACAATACAACCTTACTTTAAATGCAAATCTATTAATGGTAACAAACGGGTTAAACCATTATTACTGCCAATTGGATTATGATAATGAACGTTATCAATTTTTAAAAGAAATTCCTGAATATACCAAATAATTAATCACACATAAACGCATTACTAATAATTTATCTTCTCCTTAGGATTAACAAAATATTATATCATAAATTAAACGGATATACATATCTTTACCCTTTAAAGAAACACCAAAATATGACTTTATTATTTATTAACTGGAACCCAAGTGACACATTAATTAACTTAGGACCAATACCCATAAAGTATTATAGTTTAATGTTTGTAATATCCTTTTTAGGAGGTTTACAAATAATGAAGAAAATATTTAAGAATGAAAGTGTTGCCGAAGAAAAACTAGACACTTTATTTATATATACCGTTGTATCAACTTTAGTTGGAGCACGCTTAGGACACGTTTTTTTCTACGATTGGGCTTATTATCAAAACAATTTACTAGAAATTATATTGCCTTTTAGATTCAGCCCCCTTAAATACACAGGAATTGCCGGACTAGCAAGTCATGGTGCAGCAATTGGGGTTATTGTAGCTATGTATTTATACCACAAAAAACACCCAGATATTAAATTATCATGGATATTAGACCGCATAGTTATACCAATTGCATTTGGAGCTGTTTTTGTTCGTTTAGGAAACTTAATGAACTCAGAAATAATCGGAAAGGTTACAAATTCTGATTATGGTTTCCGATTCATACAACAACAATACCGCTCATTTGAAGCCATACAATTAACTGGCGCTAAAACAGCTGAAAAAGCATACGACTCCATAGTAAACAACCCTAAATTTGCTACTTTATTAGAAGCCGTTCCTTTACGCCATCCTGCTCAATTATATGAATCGGTATGTTATATATTTGTATTTGCAATTTTAATGTTCACCTATTGGAAAACTGACAAAAAACAGAAACCATTTTATATTTTCGGATTGTTTTTAGTCTTATTATGGTCAGTTAGATTTGTGGTTGAGTTTTATAAAAAATCTCAAGGAGGATTTGAAGACTCACTAGGAAATCTATTATCTACAGGACAATGGTTAAGTATTCCATTCATTATTATTGGTTTATACTTTATGTTTCGTCCAACTAAAAAAGTTGCTTAATGCGTTTTTATACTGTTTCTATTGTACTACTTTCACTTAGCTTGCTAACACTTCAATCTTGTAAAAAGGATAAGAAACATGAGGTTATTTCAACTAAAATAGAGTTCAAGCACGAAGGTAATCTAAGTTTATTAAACAGTACTAAATCGGTTATAAGAGAGATTCAAATAGAAATAGCTGACAACGATTTTGAACAACAAACTGGATTAATGTATCGCAAAAAAATGGACAACGATAAAGGAATGTTGTTTGTTTTTGATAAAAGTGAAATAAAGAGCTTCTACATGAAAAACACTTATATTTCGCTTGATATTATTTATATAGATGCCGAAAACACAATCATCAATATTGTAAAAAACGCTGAACCATTAAATGAAACTTCATTATATTCTGATGCTCCTGCTAAGTATGTTTTAGAAATCAATGCAGGTTTAAGCGAAAAATGGGATGTAAAAAAAGGAGATAAAATCTCTTTTACAAAACTATAATAACTACAATTATATTATTCCCTAGCACTATACACTTTTACAATATCTGCTACATCATCATATTGTTTCCAAGTTTTTGGTCGCTCAAAATCTTGACCTGATTTTAATACTTTTACTGTTGGATAGTTTTCTTTAATATCTTTCCAAGTTGTGTCTTCCCATAGCGTTTCATTTAATTCTATTAAGTTCACGCCTTTTAATTTTCCAGAAACCGCTTTACCAATAAGTGGCCACCACAAACTTTCTGTCTCTCTATCCCACAACACAAAACCATCTAATCCATTCCAAACATTTTTATCATAATACGTATATCCGCTCAATGCAAATGTTAATTCTCTACCATTGTAATTACGATCATATACAGCTCCTAAATCAGCTAAAACACAATATGCTGCCATTATAGGCTTTCCGTTTAAAACATCATTAACCACTTCGTGACGTGTTAAATCTTTTATTGAATATGCTTTTACATCGTCGGCAGAATGCGCTAATAGAAAACGTATGCTATCATTCCATACTTTTGATGCTTCCTCTAAGTTAATGAATTCTGGTTTTAATAGCGCAGGGAAAACTTCTCGACCAATACCATAATGAAATTGTTCATCTTTTAAAGCATAGTCTGTAATATCAAAATGTTGCAAGCTATCCTTTCCACCATATAAAAACTTCTGATTTCCTTTAGAGAAAAATTTACCATTCTCTACTGAAACAGGTCTCTTATGAACTGGTGTTACTTCTCCTACATTTTTAACTTCTATCGGCAGTTCAGTTGTCAATTTTGGATTCTTATTACAAGAAATTAATACCAGTAAGAAGATAAAGGATATTAAAAATTTCATATTTGGTTATTGGTTATTGGTTATTGGTTATTGGTTATTGGTTATTGGTTATTGGTTAATTAAAATAATCAGTCGAATAAATTAATTAAACTTACAAATTTGCACAAAAAAAAGTCCGAAGTAAAACTTCGGACTTTTTAATATGAATATGAATATGAATATGAATATGAATTAAAATTATGCTGCCACAACTTCTTCTTCAATTTCTTCTTCTTCTTTTTTATCTCTCTTTAATTCTTTACTTCCTACAGTATCAAACATAACTGGAGTTGCAATGAATAAAGATGAGTAAGTACCTACAACTACACCAATAATTAAGGCAAAGATAAATCCTCTAATAGATTCACTTCCTAAAATGAAGATAGTAACTAATACGATTAACGTAGTAATAGAAGTATTTAACGTTCTACTTAATGTAGAGTTTAATGCTTGATTAACAGTTTTACCATATGCCCAGTCTTCATTGTTGTTAAAGTATTCTCTAATTCTATCAAATACAACAACCGTATCATTTAATGAATAACCGATAACTGTTAAGATTGCTGCAATAAATGCTTGATCAATTTCCATGTTAAATGGCATTACATTACGTAATAATGAGAAGATTCCTAATACGATAATAACATCATGGAATACAGCTGCAACAGCACCTAAACTAAATTGCCACCATTTGAAACGCATTAATATGTATAAGAATACTACTAATAACGATCCTAATACTGCTAATAAAGAGTTCTTTTTAATATCATCAGCAATTGTTGGTCCTACTTTCATAGTTTGAACAATACCTTGACCATTTTCACCTTTAGTAAATTGCGCTAAAGTCATTCCTGCAGGTAACATTTCTTTTAATTGACCATACAAAAGTTCTTTAATTTCTGCATCAACTGCTAATCCTTTTTCAGCAATTTTATACTTAGTACTGATTTTTAATTGATCATCACCACCATAAGTCTTCACCTCAGCACTTCCGAAAACTTTAGTTAACTTATCTGAAACATCTGCAGTATTTACTGCTTTATCAAATTTAACTTGAAAAGTTCTCCCTCCAACAAAATCAATACCTTCATTTAAACCACCTGTAAACAATGATCCTAAACTCGCTATAACTAATACTGCAGAGATAATGTATGTCAGCTTTCTTTTTCCTAAGAAATTGATTGCCATGTTTTTCATTACATTTTTAGTAGCTCCAGTAGAGAATGGTAATACACCACCTTTTTCTGAACTCCAGTCTACTAATAACCTTGTAATAAAGATTGCAGTAAATAATGATGTTGCAATACCAATAATTAATGTAGTTGCGAAACCTTGAATTGGTCCTGTACCAAACATAAATAAGATGATTGCAGTTAATAAGGTAGTAACGTTTGCATCTAAAATAGATGATAATGCATTACTAAATCCATCTTTAATTGCTTCAGCTTGAGATTTCCCTAAAGCTAATTCTTCTTTAATACGTTCAAAGATAAGTACGTTGGCATCAACCGACATACCTATTGTTAATACGATACCAGCAATACCAGGAAGTGTTAATACAGCTCCTAATCCAGCAAGAATACCAAATATTAATAAAATGTTTAAACCTAAGGCGATGTTTGCATATAAACCAGCTTTACCATAATAGAATATCATCCAAACGAACACCATTAATAAGGCAATCATAAATGACATTTTACCACTATCAATAGCGTCTTGACCTAAAGATGGTCCAACTTCAGCAGATTGAATAATATCAGCAGAAGCAGGTAATTTACCAGCTCTTAATACGTTTGCTAAATCTTTTGCTTCGTTTAATGTAAAGCTTCCAGAAATTTCAGTCTGTCCTCCAGAAATAGCTTGACTTGCACCAGGTGCAGAATAAACAATACCATCTAATACAATAGCAATTGCATTTCCTTGTTTAGCTACATTACCAGTAAGTTCTTCCCACTGCTTAGAACCTAATGAATTCATAGAAAGTCCTACAGAAGCATCACCTACTTGTGTATATTGTTGTCTTGCATCAGTAAGCACATCACCTAACATAGCAGGGTTACCTCCCCTGTCAGATTTTAATGCATATAATGGAACGTATTTACTAACGTCATCTTCAGCAATACCAAAACCAGCTTTATCTCTTGCAGTAAATAAGATTCCCCATCTGTATTTTGCATTTTTGATAACTCCTGTTCTTAAATTTTTAGTCGATTTTAAAAACCCATTTATTTTAGCTGTATCAGCAACTTTAGCTACACCTAATTGTCTAACATTTTGTCCTTGGAATCCGTATGGATTTAATGACATAACATCAAATAAAGGATTTGGTTCGTTTGCTTTTTTAATAGAATCATTTTCAGCTCCTAATAAAGCATCAGCAGAAGTTTCAGTATCTTCTTTAGTTTCAGCAATTACATCTTTAGCAGCAAGCTCTTCTTTTAATTTACCATTTACAGCAATTAAATATTGAGCAGCTTCATTGAAATTATGCGTTTCGTAAAACTCTAATTGAGCTGTACCTGATAATAATTTCTTAACACGTTCAACATCTTTCGCTCCAGGTAATTCTACTAGGATACGAGCAGATGTTCCTAAGCGTTGAATGTTTGGCTGTGTTACACCAAATTTATCAATACGTTTTCTGATTACTTCAAAAGCAGACTCGATAGACTCATCTAATTTTTTAGTAAGTACAGATTGTACTTCTTTATTTGTCATAGTAGCACTTACAGTACCATCTAATGATTTATTTGCAAAAATATCAGTAGCAGCTAAAAGTGTTGGAGTTCCTCCGTTTGCATTTACTTCATCAAAAGCAGTGAAAAACGACTCTAAATAAGTGTCATCTGAATTTGTTTGTAAAGCATCAGCTTTAGTTAAAGCTTGATTGAATACCGGATTTTTTGAATTGTTAGCCAAACCTCTTAAGATATCTTTAGTAGATATTTGAAGAATTACGTTTACACCACCTTTTAAATCAAGACCTTCATTTAAAACTCTCTTCTTAGCGTAATCGTAAGTAATTCCAGCAATTACTGATTCTCCTCCAATTGAATCAAGATATTTCTTCTCTAACTCATCAGCATTATCAGCTCCATTAACAAATGCCGCAGCATCTTTCTCCACCTTACTTGCTATGTACGTAAATGATAGCTGGTAAATACCTACCGCTACAAATAAGAAAGCAAACAATTTAACTATTCCTTTGTTTTGCATTATAATTTATTATTAGTTATCAATTTCTGTTTTCAAACGAGCAAATATAATTTTTCTGCGGTTAAATAACAATATATTTAAGCAGTTTTTATAAGATTTATGAACATAAAAAACCAGCATAAAAACGCTGGCTTTTTAATATCTATTAATAAGATGATTATTACATCCCTAATTGCTCTGTTTTTTCATAACCTTCTAACGGAGTCATATCAAATTTAGCTTCAGCAACTTCTTCTGCTTTAATTTCAGTAACTTCCATTTTTATGATAATTTCAGCACCCATTTGGTTTATTTTCATCTCCATAAGCATAGGATATCCTTTTATTTTATTTCCTAAACCTGCAGCATGTTGAGATTTTGCAGGAACTTTTTCAGAAGCATACAATGCCATTTTAACCTCTGTTCCGTTCTTCATCATAGTAACGTCATACTTTTTACATTCATATCCTAAAATAGTTTTTGTATCAGTACTTTCAACAATACTAACATCTTTTAACTTTTCTTCAGAAGGTGTTAAATCATTCAGCATATATTTTTTTCCCGTCATAGCATTATCCGTCATCAACAGCATTTTGTTTGCCAAACCATCCATTACTACTATAGTGTTACCTGCCATTGGATTAGACATTTCAGAACGAGACTTGTCATTTTTAAACCATGTAGTGGTAATCATTTGCCCCATCATAGCCACTTGCATATTTACTTGCTCATCTGGACTTGAGATAGTTTGTATTGTTGTTATTACTCCTTCGTTTACTGTTTTTTGAGCAAACCCAATTGTGCTTATTGCTAATGCTACTAATACTATTATATTTTTCATCTTAAAGTTTATTATTATAAATTCTATTAATTAGACTATCATAATTCAATTTTGTTACACTTCTTACTCTTTTTATCACACTAACATATTAAAAACAAACAAATTAAAGCATATCTAAAAGATCTGATATTCTTTTTATCAGTAAATAAATAATTTGAAAATCATGAGTTTTAATCAAAAAATATAATCTTTATAAAAATGTCATATCGAAATGATGCGTAGCAGAATGAGAAATCGCATAAATTTAATATTCATTGTCTGAAATATTGTAGTTTAGCTTCTTGTGTGATTTCTCCTAAAGTCGAAATGACTATAAAAAACAACATTAAAGTCTACCTATGAGACAAACAACAAAAGCCACCTAAATTAGGTGGCTTTTGTTACTATATTAATTCCGTAAATATTAGTTTGCAGGAACTTCTAATAATTGATTTGTTTTCTTAACTCCTTCCGCAGATTCAGCTAATTTAGCTTTTTCAGCATCTGATAAACTAATTTCAACAATTTTCTCTATTCCGTTAGCACCTAATACACATGGTACACCGATAGATAAATCACTTAATCCAAACTCACCTTCTAATAAAGCTGAACAAGGGAAAATCTTTTTAGTATCACAAGCAATTGCTTGTACCATTGCTGATACAGCTGCTCCTGGTGCATACCATGCTGAAGTACCTAACAATCCTGTTAATGTAGCTCCACCAACTTTAGTATCTTGAACAACTTGTTCCATTCTTTCTGCAGATAAGAATTCAGAAACTTTTACTGAATTTCTAGCAGCTTTATAAATTAATGGCACCATTCCTTTATCAGAATGCCCACCAATTACCATACCGTCAACATCAGAAATAGGTGCTCCTAAAGCTTCAGCTAATCTATATTTGAAACGTGCAGAATCTAATGCTCCACCCATTCCGATAATTCTATTTTTAGGTAATCCAGTAGTTTTATGTACTAAATAAGTCATAGTATCCATAGGATTAGACACTACAATAACAATTGTATTTGGAGAATGCTCTATTAAACTAGCAGAAACCATTTTAACAATACCAGCGTTAATACCAATTAATTCCTCACGTGTCATTCCTGGTTTACGAGGAATTCCTGAAGTGATTACACATATATCACTTCCTGCAGTTTTTGAATAATCTCCTGTAGTCCCTACAATTTTTGTATCAAAACCATTTAAAGAAGCAGTTTGCATTAAATCCATTGCTTTACCTTCAGCAAAACCTTCTTTAATATCTAAAATTACTACTTCTGATGCGAAATCTTTAATTGCGATATACTCTGCGCAACTTGCTCCTACTGCTCCTGCCCCTACTACTGTTACTTTCATTTTTTATGTATTATATTATTATTAATTGTGTTCTCTTTAATCCTTATGCATCAATATTTGCGTAAGCTGCATTTTTCTCAATAAATTCTCTACGCGGCGGTACTTCATCCCCCATTAACATAGAAAACACTCTATCTGCCTCTACATCACTATCAATAACTACTTTTCGTAAAGTCCTGTATTCAGGATCCATTGTAGTTTCCCACAACTGAATTGCATTCATTTCCCCAAGACCCTTATAACGCTGAATCTTAGCTCCATCACCATACTTTGCCATTAACACATCACGCTGATTATCGTCCCAAGCATATTCTCCTTTAGCTCCTTTTTTAACTAAATACAAAGGTGGTGCAGCAATATATATATGTCCGTTTTCTATCAATTCCTTCATATATCTATAAAAGAATGTTAGTATTAATGTTGCAATATGACTACCATCGACATCGGCATCACACATAATTACAACTTTATGATAACGTAATTTCGATAAATTTAATGCTTTACTATCTTCTTCAGTTCCAATAGTTACTCCTAATGCCGTAAACATGTTTCTGATTTCTTCATTCTCAAAAACTTTATGCGTCATTGCTTTCTCTACATTCAAAATTTTACCTCTTAATGGTAAAATTGCTTGGAAGGCACGGTCACGACCTTGCTTGGCAGTACCACCGGCCGAATCTCCCTCTACAAGGAATACCTCACATTTTGCAGGATCTTGTTCTGAGCAATCGGATAGTTTACCAGGTAAACCTCCAATACTCATTACTGTTTTACGCTGTACCATTTCACGTGCTTTTGTAGCAGCATGACGTGCTTGTGCAGCAAGAATTACCTTTTGAACAATTATTTTTGCTTCATCCGGATTTTCTTCTAAATAATCAGTTAACATTTCAGAAACTGCTTGACTTACTGCTGCAGAAACTTCTCTATTTCCTAATTTTGTTTTTGTTTGTCCTTCAAATTGAGGTTCTGCAACTTTTACCGAAATAATAGCTGTTAATCCTTCACGGAAATCATCTCCTGCTATGTCAAATTTTAATTTTGATAACATTCCGGATGCTTCTGCATACTTTTTCAAGGTATGTGTTAATCCTCTTCTAAATCCAGATAAATGCGTACCTCCTTCATGCGTATTGATATTATTTACATAAGAATGTAAATTTTCTGAATACGAAGTATTGTACACCATTGCAACTTCTACAGGAATCCCATTTTTCTCCCCTTCCATTGAAATAACATTCGCAGTTAACTGCTCTCTTGTAGCATCTAGGTACCTGATAAATTCTGGCAACCCTTCAGTAGAAAGAAATGTTTCTGTAACATCATTACCTTCTTCATCTTGATGACGTTTATCGGTAAGTGATATTTTTAAGCCTTGATTTAAATACGACAACTCACGTAAACGTGCAGCTAAAGTATCATAGTTGTATACTGTTGTGTCTTTAAAAATAGTATCATCTGGCGTAAAAGTAACCATTGTACCATTTTTATCAGATTCACCAATTGGCTTCACTGGATACATGGCTTTACCTTTTTGATATTCTTGCTCCCAAACTTTACCGTCCTTATAAACCGTAGCTCTTAAGTGATTAGAAAGTGCGTTAACACAAGAAACACCAACACCGTGAAGTCCACCAGATACTTTATAAGAATCCTTATCAAACTTTCCTCCAGCACCAATTTTAGTCATTACTACCTCTAAAGCAGAAACTCCTTCTTTTTTATGAATTCCAACTGGAATACCACGACCGTTATCTAAAACAGAAACCGAATTATTTTCATTTATCCATACATCAATAGTATCACAATGACCAGCCATTGCCTCATCGATAGAGTTATCAATAACCTCGTATACTAAATGGTGTAATCCTCGTACTCCTACATCTCCAATATACATCGAAGGACGCATACGTACGTGCTCCATTCCTTCTAATGCCTGAATACTATCTGCAGAATAACTATTTTGCTTCTTTTCTTCGCTCATAAATAATTGCTATTATTCCTTCATTTTTTATGAAGACAGACAAATATAAGAAATTGAAACAAGATAACAGTAGTTCTAACAGATAGAATACTCATAGTTGTCAACATTGCCTATTCAAGTAGAAAACGTCTTAAAAAGACTAAAACAAGCCTTAATTCAAATTCAACACTCCGGAAAACATGTGATTCTAAAAAACAAAATATACAAACAGCTTAAAACAGCTATTTTAAAAGAAGGATTATTTATTTTTCTCTTTTTCAGCTATCCATTTAGATAAATACCGGGTACTTTTAAGTGTATGATGCATTAACATAGCTCCAGTAAAGTTTGAAGTTCGATGTTGCGTTAAGGATTTAGATAATGAGTTAAGTATTGCTATAAAGTTTTCTTGATACTCTACATTACTATAAATTGTATTTATAATCTCAATCCCGTTTTGTTGTGACAGCAACCATAAACCTTTATCTCCATACAATTCAATAGCTTTAGAAACTATTTCCTCTGAAGCATCAACGATACTCCCATTCCAAGGTAAATCACCACACATTCCTTCTGCTCCAATAGAAGTAGTAATGCTCGGCAAACCGTTTTGCATAGCATCGGTAAACTTCCCTTTAATCCCTGCTCCAAAACGAATTGGCGCTAAACAAACACGAGACATTTGCATTACTCGGTTTACATCATCTACCCAACCTTTAATCAAGAAGCCTTCCGTTTTTTTATTTAATTGTGTCACTTTCTCTGAAGGATACGAACCATATACATGTAACTCCGCTTTTGGCAGTTCTTTTCTAATCATCGGCCAAATGGTTTGTTTTAAATACAATACCATATTCCAATTTGGTTCATGCCTAAAATTACCAATACACATGAAATGTTGTCTATCTTCAAAATTAGGTAGTTCTAAAATTTTATCATCAGTAATTTCCTCAATTAAAAATGGCAAATAACAAAGTAATGATTTGTCTACTTTAAAAACAGCTTGTAATAACTCCATTTCATAAGTCGAAATAATAAGTGTCAAATCACACCGATATATACTCGCTAACTCTCGTTTTGCTATCTCCGAACTCAGTAGCATGTTTGTAGTAAACTCAATATGCTTCTTAAATGCTTCTTGTCGGGTTTTACGTAGACAATGTAAATCTTCCGTATCTAAAACACGAATAGCATCAGGACATTGCTCAGCAACACGCCAACCAAATTGCTCTTCAATCATAAACCGATCAAACAACACCATATTCGGTTGTAATTCCTTTACATACTCATCAAAACTATCATGATTTAATTGAATTTGTTTTGTTGACACACCAAGCTCATACAAATCAACCATATGAGTCGTCTCCGTAGCAGTTGTTGCGAAATGAACTTCCCAACTCTGTTTTTGAAACAATTCAATTAATTGCATCATTCTACTTCCTGCAGCCGATGAATTTGGCTCTGGCCACACAAAACCAATAATTAATATTTTAGTAGATGAATTCAATTCTAAAATGAGTTTGAAAGGTAATCATCACGATATAACTCAAAAATAATATTCATTGGGAAACCTTCATCAATACGAGTTGGGTGCAATTGAAATTTATTTTTTAGCAATAACGACTTCGAGCTTTCATTCTCTTTTTGCGTAAAAGCTTCAATTCTAGAAAACTCTAATTTTTGAAAACCATAGGAGATTACCGCTTTTAATGCTTCAGACATGATGCCTTTTGTCTGAAATTCCGGATTCAAATCATACCCAACTTCAGCTACTGTATTATCCTCCGTGAAATTCCACAAGCAAATGGTCCCTATCAACCTTGTTTGGCCTTTTAAAGTTATCGCCCAATACATTATTTTATTTTGAGCGATATCTTTATTTCTATCTTCTATGAAATTTTCAGACTGACTAACATCAGTTTGTAAATCTCTTGCTATATATTTTCCCACTTCAGAACTAGAACGAAGAATAAACTGATCTTCAGCATCAGAAGGTTTTAGTTGTCTTAATATCAACCTTTCTGTTTGCAGTTCTGCAAAAGGTTTTAAATTTAATATTTTCATGAAAGGGTTATTTTAAATTTTCAATTGCTGCCTCAGCACATCGTTCTCCATCCATAGCCGCAGATATAATACCTCCTGCATAACCACCTCCTTCACCACAAGGATATAACCCTTCTACTTCAGGGTGTGCTAAATTATCTTTTCTTGGAATATTTACTGGGGATGATGTTCTTGATTCTACTCCAATAACATTTGCTTCTTCCGTATAAAATCCATTCATTTTTTCACCAAACGCAGCAAATCCTTTTCTCAAACGTCCTCCTATAGCTTTAGGCAATAACGAATGTAATGGCGCTGATTTTAAACCAGGTTGATACGACGTAGAATTTAAACTACTTGATAATCTTCCTTCTACAAAATCAGTCAATCGTTGAGCAGGAGCTACTTGACTTTTTCCACCAGCATTGAATGCTAATACTTCTAAATCTTTTTGAAGTTCTAATCCTTTTAATACTCCGAAGTCATTGTATTTAGGAAAATCTTTTTCTATATCAATTTCTACAACAATTCCTGAGTTCGCAAACTCATTATTTCGTTTAGATGGCGACATACCATTGACTACTACTTCACCATTTGCTGTTGCTGCAGGGACAATAAACCCTCCTGGACACATACAAAATGAATACACTCCCCTATCACGCACCTGATGCACCAAACTATATGCTGCAGCTGGCAACAATTCATTACGTTCATCGCTACAATGATATTGAATAGAATCAATTATATGTTGCGGATGCTCTACACGAACTCCCATCGCAAAAGACTTTGCTTTTAATGCTATCTTTTTATCATGTAATAACTCATAAATATCTCTAGCAGAATGTCCGGTTGCTAAAATCACTGCATTAACAGTCATTTCTGATCCGTTTTTTAAGTGAATAGCTTTTATCTTTTCATCTACTACTACAAAATCAACCACTTTAGTTTCAAAATGAACCTCTCCTCCATACTTCAATATAGTCTCACGAATATTGGTAACTACCTTAGGCAGTTTATTCGTTCCAATATGTGGATGTGCATCTACTAAAATTTGATCTGTAGCTCCATGATACACTAAGTTTTCAAAAATTCGACGTACATCACCTCTTTTTAAACTTCTAGTATATAGTTTTCCATCCGAATACGTTCCTGCTCCACCTTCTCCAAAGCAATAATTAGAATCTTCATTTACAAAATGATCTTGATTGATAGCTTTTAAATCGCGCCTTCTGTTTTGTACATCTTTACCACGTTCTAGAACAATTGGTTTGTACCCCAATTCTATACAACGCAATGCAGCATACATTCCTGCAGGCCCAAAACCAATAATATGTATTTCCTTAGCAGAGGAAACATCTTTGTAATCAAAAGCATAGTCAGAGGATTCAGGCGGAATCTCTTTAATATAAACAGCTACTTTATAATTAAACATAATTAACTTCTTCCTTGCATCAATTGATTTGCGAAGAATTTTAACTGTATTGATATCTTTTCTATCAATTTTCAAAAATCCTGCTGCTTTTATCTTCAGGATATTTTCTATCCTTTCTTCTTTAATTGAAACTCGTAACTGTAGCTCTTTTACCATAGTACAAAACTACTTAAAATACCCCCAAAAAAAAAGGCCTTCCGCTAGGAAGACCTTTTTTAATACTAATTTGTGTTGTATTAGAATTTTACTTTTAGTAAAAATTCTGGTCCTCCACTTGTTTGATCTTTAATATCAGACGTTGCAAAATCATATGCAAATCCTAAATCTAACATCTTAGCTAATTCAAATGAAGCCATTACTGACATTGAATCGTTTAAACGGTAACTTCCTCCTAATTCGAATTTATTATAAAAACGTGCACTTGCACTGAAATCTAATCCAAATGGAGCTCCATCAACATACCTAGTCATTAAGGCTGGAATTAATTGAATATCCTCATTTAAATCATAGTAATATCCACCTCCAAACATTACTAAGGCTGCGTCAGTAGCTTTTTGCTCACTTCCATTACTTAACTCCTCATATCGTTCTGCTTGCAATATTCTTGGTGCTGATAAACTAACAAAGTATTTATCCGCTTTATAATATGCTCCAATTCCAAAATTTGGATTAAACTTACTTACAGTCCCTTGATTTATTGGGTCATTTTTAGTTTGCAATTTATTAAAATCAACACTAAAAAAACTACCTCCAGCTTTTAATCCTAAAAACAAATCTTTTCCTTCTCCAAAACTTAATTTGTATGAGAAGTTTGCAAATACGTTTGTTTCTTTTTGAATAAAAACCCTATCTGAAACAATTTCTAATCCAACTCCTACTTTATCATTAAAACTACCTTGAGCAGCTAAGGATTGTGTTTGTGGGCCATCTTGAATTCCATTAAACTGATCCTTATAACTTATGATATTAACCTCAGTTTTTTCTGTACTACCAACATAAGCAGGGTTGATCAAACTCATGTTTTGACGCCAAAACGTATATTCTGGTGTTTGTTGTGCACTTGCTCCTAAAGAGAATAACAATGCGACTACACCTATAAATTTATATGTTTTTTTCATGTGTATTTTTGTTTTATAAAAACTTACTAAATGACTTATCACTTAGTAAGTTTTTTCTTTAAATGATTTATTAGTAATTGATATACATCCAACCTTTTGCAACTTTTTCCTCTCCTTGAGTTGAAGTGTACTCGATTACATAGTAATAAGATCCAGAAGGTAATAATCCGCTTCCTCCTTCTGTTGACTCTCCTCCCCATGTGTTATTCACATAGTTTGAAGCATCAAATACTTTTACTCCATGACGGTTAAATACTTTTACTGTATTACTTACATTATCAATATTCTTGATATTCCAAGTATCATTAAAACTATCTCCGTTTGGTGTTAATGTATCTGCTGGTTCAACTGACTCACAAACATCTCCAATACCATCATTATTAACATCTTCTTGACCTGGATTTGAAGTCAATGGACAGTTATCATCAATATCTAAAACACCATCTGAATCGGTATCCTGACAAGCATCTCCTATTCCATTTCCATCAACATCTGCTTGACTTGTGTTTGCTGTAGTTACACAGTTATCGTTGATATCTAAAATACCATCTAAATCAGTATCCTGACAAACGTCCCCAATTCCATTTCCATCAGCATCTTCCTGACCTGGATTTGCTGTTGTTGGACAATTATCAACAGCATTTAAAACACCATCATTATCTAAATCATCACAAACATCTCCAACTCCGTTTCCATTAGCATCTGCTTGATCTGTATTTGCTACTGTAGGGCAGTTATCATTGATATCTAAAATTGTATCAGCATCAGTATCCTGACATGCATCTCCAATTCCATTTCCATCAACATCTTCTTGACCTGGGTTTGCAACTAATGGACAGTTATCATTGATGTCTAAAACACCATCTAAATCAGTATCCTGACAAGCATCTCCAATTCCATTTCCATCAACATCTTCCTGACCTGGATTTGCTGTATTCACACAGTTATCTACGCCATCTAAAATACCATCATTATCTGTATCGAAAACCGTTTCAAAATTCCTCACTCCAGAAAGAACAGAATCACCACAACCGTTTGTTGCTGTTACTCTCCAGTAATATGTAGTACCCGCAAGTAAACTTGCAGCTGTATAACTGTTTGTTGTTACATTATTTGTTGTTACTCCTATTGTGAAAGCAGCATCAGTTGCTGTCTCTACAGTATATGAAGTCACACCCGCTATAGCATTCCATGTTAAAACAACAGATGGTAATGCTACACCAACTGCATTATCAGCAGGTGACGTCAATACTGGCGCTCCAGGTAATCCTGCCGAAACATTAAGTACTACATCAACAGTTTTTACATCAGATCCTGTTGCAGTTATTGTTATAGTATTATCTCCTGCAGGAAAATTTACTAAACCAGTTACAGTCATTGTAAATGTTCCAGCCGCATTCATTGAAGTTGGAGATATTACTGCGTTTGCTCCTGCTGGTAAAGCTGAAGTTACCGCTAAAGTAGTGTTAGCAGAATACCCATTAACTATTGTGAAATCATAATTAAAAACAGCACTCGCTACAGAGTTACATAAAGCAATAGGACTGTTTGTTGCTGTTACAGCATAATCAGGAACAGGACTTATTACATTAATTGTATAATCCTCAACTTCAGCATCTGCATCATTTTCACATGAAGTTTGCAACCCATCGGATTTAAACTTTGTAGTTACACGCATTATAGTATTACCCGTAAGTGCTCCAGCTGGTACAGTAATTGATAATGCAGAAAGATCCGTAGCTCCATCAACTGTATCAAAAGCATCGCCTAAATCATATTCTTCAGATGGCACATCAAACACACAGTTTTGATTCCAATCTATCCAAACAATTGTTTTTGTCGTGAACGCCCCATCTGTATTAGCATTAACAGTTAAGTTATATGAATTATTAATTAATACATCAGTAGATATAGCAGTATAATCACTATAACCTGAAGGTTTTCCTGATGCATTATCTATTGTATTAAAAACAACTCGAGTAGTACTTGTTGCATAATCCGTATTTGCAACAGAAGGACATAATGTACAGTCTTCTGTTGTAAAATTCCATTCTGTAGAATAAGCTGTAGTTGCACATGTGTTTACAGCTCTCACTCTCCAGTAATACTGAGTAGTTGGACTTAACCCCGATGGATTATATTGGTTTGTAGTTACCGAACCAGTATCAACAATAGTAGTAAAAGTTGCATCAGTAGCAACTTCAACATCATAACTTGCTGCATTTGAATCAGCTACCCATGTTAACGTATAAGGAAAAGCAACACCAACAGCACTATCTACTGGAGTAGTTAAACTTGGAACCACTATGGACCCATCATAAACATTTAATACAACTTGAGAATCAAAAGTTACGGTTGCTGGTGTTCCAGTTCCTGTAACTGTTATATTACTTTGCCCCACTGCAGCTCCAGTTATACTAGTTACCGTCATTGTAACCGGTGTTCCATCAGCAGTTGCAGAAGCTGGAGAAAACACTACATTACTTCCAGCTGGATGTCCAGTTGTTGAAAAAGTAGTACTACCCACATATCCTAAAAAAGTATTGTATGTAAAATTATATACTGCATCAGTAGGCACACAAACATCCATAGATGAATCTGCAAAAATCATTGCAAACTCAGCAGTTTGAATAGTAATTGCTCCAGAATTAACTGCATAAAATATATTATTTGCACTTTCAACAACAACTCTACCGATTGAAGTGGTAATCAATGGAGCTACAATACTCTGAGATCCATCATTAGGTGTGTTTGCTAAAAGTGTTGTAAAAGTGACTCCATTATCATCCGTAAATAAGATGTTAACATTAGGAGAGTTAACTGCTCCAGCATTTGTTCCTGCAACATTCCATGTTATAGTTTCAGATGAACCTGCATTCCAGTTAGAAGCTGTAGTTTGAGATGTAACGGTAAATGCACCATTTGTATCATCAACAGCAACAGCCATGTCATCAATTTTATTTTGACCTCCACCAGCTATATTATCTCTTACAGTTAATCTAAATGTATAATCTCTAGAAACCGTATTAATTACTTCCCAATCACCAGGAGTTCCTGCAACACCTAAAGAACCTCCCATTACCATTGGTAAATTAGGGAAATATCTAGTTGGAGAAATAGTAGGATCTAACGACCTAAATGACGGCCCTGAAGTATCTGTTGAACTTGGGTGTGTATTTCCTGGTCCTCCAATATCACTTTGCTCCCAACAATATGAAATTGCACCAGCACCATCTACTGTTCCTGCACCTGTTAATTTAAATGCAGTTCCTGAAGGAATTGTATAATCAGCTCCTGCATTAGCCGTAGGAGTAGCTTGTGTTAAACCAGCCTCTACATCACATGTTCTAGAAGCAACATGAGCAGTAACTTGTTCTATTGTAAAAAAATGAAAATATGGATCACTGTTTGGTTGTACATCTGTAGGCCCCGTAATACCAGCATATCCCATTATTGTAGATCCACTTCCTGGCTCTAAATTAGCTCCTGTTCCTTCATTATTATGAGTAAAAGTATGATTTCCACCAAATTGATGCCCCATTTCATGAGCAACAAAATCTACATCAAAATTAACTCCTGTTGGTACAGTAGATTGTGTAAAAGCACTACCTTTTGAACCATCAACACAAATACAACCGATACAACCAGCATTTCCGTTATTACCAGCTTGACTGAACACATGACCAATATCATAATTTGCCTCTCCAATAACAGCAGTTAAATGCGCTTGTAACTCTCCATTTAAAGCTCCTGTATATGGATCCGTAGCTGGATTTAAATGTATGATATCTGATTCATTAGTGATCATTACCATCGTTGTAGCAAAATCGTTTTCAAAAATACCATTAACACGAGTCATTGTATTGTTAAACTCTGTCATAACACCTGCTTCAGTTCCTCCACCAGCTCCTGCACCATATTCACCAGTACAAGATAATGCTAAACGAAATGTATGAAATGTTCCCGTATCTGCATCTTTTGATGCATTAGCAACATTACCTTTCATTTTCTTTCCAAACTGCTCATCTGTATCACATGCAAAATCTGATTTTGTTGTACTTGACCTGTCAAAGGCAACATATACCCCCTCTTGATTTGAATACATTTCAATAAATGAAGTTATCATTCCTTCAGCTCTTCGCATACTTGAAATACCTTTTGTATCAGACACACTAAATCGAATAGTCGACGAAGGGTTGTCAATACCTTGCCCTGCATAAGATCTTATGTTCGGGAACTGAGCTTGCAATTCTGGGGACATTACTGAAGCCTCAATAATTCTATATGATTCAAATACCCCAATTGAATTAGGGAAACTTAAAATTACTTTAGAATTCGCTGGTAATATCTCTCCTCTTTTTGGAGCTGTTGATAGTTGCAGCTTTACTTTTTCTAAGTCTAACTTATAAGCTTTTGCTTTTAAAGGAATACTTGCTTGAGTTGTTTGCTTAAAGCTTGATTTAGACACTTCTGTCCAAATTTCTTTATTGTTGTTTTGGGAAAAACCAAGATTCACTACTAGCATAACCAGTAATAAAAACAACATTTTCATAGGTAGATTAATTTTCATACTTTAAATTTTATAGTATTAATAGGTTAATAAAGAGCTAAATGTAAAAAAAAAAAAACACTTAGCATATTTTGAGGCTATTTAAAATTGTCTAAAAAAAAAAGGCCTACCGCTAGGAAGACCTTTTTTAATACTAATTTGTGTTGTATTAGAATTTTACTTTTAGTAAAAATTCTGGTCCTCCACTTGTTTGATCTTTAATATCAGACGTTGCAAAATCATATGCAAATCCTAAATCTAACATCTTAGCTAATTCAAATGAAGCCATTACTGACATTGAATCGTTCAATCGGTAACTTCCTCCTAATTCGAATTTATTATAAAAACGTGCACTTGCACTGAAATCTAATCCAAATGGAGCTCCATCAACATACCTAGTCATTAAGGCTGGAATTAATTGAATATCCTCATTTAAATCATAGTAATATCCTCCTCCAAACATTACTAAGGCTGCGTCAGTAGCTTTTTGCTCACTTCCATTACTTAACTCCTCATATCGTTCTGCTTGCAATATTCTTGGTGCTGATAAACTAACAAAGTATTTATCCGCTTTATAATATGCTCCAATTCCAAAATTTGGATTAAACTTACTTACAGTCCCTTGATTTATTGGGTCGTTTTTAGTTTGCAATTTATTAAAATCAACACTAAAGAAACTTCCTCCAGCTTTTAATCCTAAAAATAAATCTTTTCCTTCTCCAAAAGATAATTTGTATGAGAAGTTTGCAAATACATTAGTTTCTTTTTGAATAAATACTCTATCAGAAACTATCTCTAATCCAACTCCTACTTTATCATTAAAACTACCTTGAGCAGCTAAGGATTGTGTTTGTGGACCATCTTGAATTCCATTAAACTGATCCTTATAACTTATGATATTAACCTCAGTTTTTTCTGTACTACCAACATAAGCAGGGTTGATCAAACTCATGTTTTGACGCCAAAACGTATATTCTGGTGTCTGTTGTGCACTTGCTCCTAAAGAGAATAACAATGCGACTACACCTATAAATTTATATGTTTTTTTCATGTGTATTTTTGTTTTATAAAAACTTACTAAATGACTTATCACTTAGTAAGTTTTTTCTTTAAATGATTTATTAGTAATTGATATACATCCAACCTTTTGCAACTTTTTCCTCTCCTTGAGTTGAAGTGTACTCGATTACATAGTAATAAGATCCAGAAGGTAATAATCCGCTTCCTCCTTCTGTTGACTCTCCTCCCCATGTGTTATTCACATAGTTTGAAGCATCAAATACTTTTACTCCATGACGGTTAAATACTTTTACTGTATTACTTACATTATCAATATTCTTGATATTCCAAGTATCATTAAAACTATCTCCGTTTGGTGTTAATGTATCTGCTGGTTCAACTGACTCACAAACATCTCCAATACCATCATTATTAACATCTTCTTGACCTGGATTTGAAGTCAATGGACAGTTATCATCAATATCTAAAACACCATCTGAATCAGTATCCTGACAAGCATCTCCTATTCCATTTCCATCAACATCTGCTTGACTTGTGTTTGCTGTAGTTACACAGTTATCGTTGATATCTAAAATACCATCTAAATCAGTATCCTGACAAACGTCTCCAATTCCATTTCCATCAGCATCTTCCTGACCTGGATTTGCTGTTGTTGGACAATTATCAACAGCATTTAAAACACCATCATTATCTAAATCATCACAAACATCTCCAACTCCGTTTCCATTAGCATCTGCTTGATCTGTATTTGCTACTGTAGGACAGTTATCATTGATATCTAAAATTGTATCAGCATCAGTATCCTGACATGCATCTCCAATTCCATTTCCATCAACATCTTCTTGACCTGGGTTTGCAACTAATGGACAGTTATCATTGATGTCTAAAACACCATCTAAATCAGTATCCTGACAAGCATCTCCAATTCCATTTCCATCAACATCTTCCTGACCTGGATTTGCTGTATTCACACAGTTATCTACGCCATCTAAAATACCATCATTATCTGTATCGAAAACCGTTTCAAAATTCCTAACTCCAGAAAGAACAGAATCACCACAACCGTTTGTTGCTGTTACTCTCCAGTAATATGTAGTACCCGCAAGTAAACTTGCAGCTGTATAACTGTTTGTTGTTACATTATTTGTTGTTGCTCCTATTGTGAAAGCAGCATCAGTTGCTGTCTCTACAGTATATGAAGTCACACCCGCTATAGCATTCCATGTTAAAACAACAGATGGTAATGCTACACCAACTGCATTATCAGCAGGTGACGTCAATACTGGCGCTCCAGGTAATCCTGCCGAAACATTAAGTATTACATCAACAGTTTTTACATCAGATCCTGTTGCAGTTATTGTTATAGTATTATCTCCTGCAGGAAAATTTACTAAACCAGTTACAGTCATTGTAAATGTTCCAGCCGCATTCATTGAAGTTGGAGATATTACTGCGTTTGCTCCTGCTGGTAAAGCTGAAGTTACCGCTAAAGTAGTGTTAGCAGAATACCCATTAACTATTGTGAAATCATAATTAAAAACAGCACTCGCTACAGAGTTACATAAAGCAATAGGACTGTTTGTTGCTGTTACAGCATAATCAGGAACAGGACTTATTACATTAATTGTATAATCCTCAACTTCAGCATCATGAGAGTTTTCACATGAAGTAGGTAAATCAGTACCAATAGAGTCGGAGTATTTAGTTGTTACTCTCATAGTAGTAGCCCCTAAGACTGCTCCAGCAGGAACAACTATAGATAAAGGAGAATTTGCTACAGCACCATCTGCTACATTTGCACCACCACCTAAATCATATTCTTCAGTTGCTACTTCAAATACACAGTTTTGATTCCAATCAATCCAAGCTTTTGAATTAACTGCATAATTTCCATCTGTATTTACCTGAACTATTAAATCGTATGAATTATTAATTAATACATCAGTAGACATTGCTGTATAATCACTATAACCAGAAGGCTTTCCTGATGCATTGTCTATTGTTCCTATAGCTACCCTTGTAGTACTTGTAGCATATTGTGTAGTTCCAACAGAAGGACACACAGTACACACATCAGTAGTAAAACTAAAAGGTACAGAGGTAGCGGTTGTTGCACATGAATTAATAGCTTTCACTCTCCAGAAATACTCCGTTAACGGACTTAAACCAACAACAGTATATTGATTTGTATTTACTAAAGTTGGCCCTTCAACGATAGTCCCAAAACTTACGTCAGTGGCTACTTCTACTTCATAAGAAGATGCATTTGTATCAGCTGACCAAGTAAGAGTATAATCTGAGACACCTACAGCTCCGTTTGCAGGAGAATTCAATACTGGTAAACTAGGCATTCCATTATATACATTCAATGTTAAAACATAATTTTGTACTTCAGTCCCGTATGTACCTGTTACAGTAATAGTATAAGTTCCTGCAGTTGCATTTGATACTGTTGCTGTTATCCCATTAGTATCAGCTGTTGCATTTTGTTGAGAAAAAACAACTGTAGCTCCAGCTGGAGTAACATCATAGGTAAAATCTACTTGCGTAGAAAATGAATCATCTGCATCATAATCAAATGTATAAACCATTGCTGCGTTATCACAAGCACTTAATTCAGTAGCTGCAAAATTTAACGCATAATCAGTAGTAACAACATCGGTATTTAAATCTGCTGCTGTTACAGCCCAATATGCTGCCATTGCATCTGCTTGATCTTCAGACAACATCCACATACATGCATCATTTACATAATCCATATAATTCATAGTCAATGCTTTTTCACCAGCAACACAACCGGCAACTGAACCATCTGCAGGACATCCGTAATTTGGATTAGCAATTGCTGGAGTATCATTAAGCCCATCATTAACACCTGCACAACCACCTTGAAATGTATGGTTTAAGGTAAAATAATGACCTAATTCATGAGTTACAGTTCTACCTAAGTTATAAGGAGCACCTGGAATATAATTAATTCCATTACTCGCACAACCAGTTGTAATTGCATCAGATCCAAAAGCAGCAGGATTCATTACAACAGCAGCACCGTTAGCAATACTTCCTCCTAAAGGGGAGTACCCTAAAATACCTCCAGCGATAGTTTTTACTAAAAAGTTTTTATATCCAGCCCATTTAATATCGGCATCACCACCAGCTCCAAAATTATATCCAATTGAAACTGCTAGACCACCTTCAACTAAATCATCATCAGTATCTGCAGGGTGATTTCTTGTTGCAATTACAAATTCAACATCAAAAGATCCTGTATTTGTACCTGGATAGAATCCACTTGCAGCAGCCCAATTTGCTATATCAGGATTTGTACCATTATAATCTTGATTTAAAACATCTATTTGAGATTGTGCCAAAGCTTCTAAACATGGTCTTTGTGCTTCATTCCCCTCTGGAAAGTGAACAGCAACCGGTATAATTAACGTTGCCATTTTAGCTTGATAACTACTTGACTGAATTTTAGTAAGTTCTTCTTTAAATCTTTTATTTTTCGCTTTTTGCTTTTTAGCAAAACCAGGGTCCTGCATTTTCTCTTGCATGTACGCATCTGTACCACAAGTTCGTTGCTCCTGAGAGTAAATAGCTACTGAAAAAACTAACATTAAAAATGTTAGCGTAGCCTTCTTTAAATTAAAAATCATATATAATGAATTTGGGATTAATAAATCATCCAAGGTTAATAAAGTGTTAAATGTAACAAAAAATCGGTAAAAGCAATAAAAAAACCGCTAAAAGACTATGTGATTAATTTAGAAAGAAAAACAATTGATTGTAATCACAAATAATATTATAACCTAATCTAACCAGTTCTTAAACTCTTTAACCCTTTCCCTGCTTACTACAAGCTCATTTTCTTGAAATTTATGTAATTGAATTTTTAATCTTGTATTTGAATAGGAAACAATATCATTAATTGCATTTATATTTATAAAAAATTTTCTACTAATTCTAAAAAAATGTTTAGGATTTAGTTGCTCCTCTAATTGTTCCAATGAATTTTCAATTAAATAACTTCTACCTGAGCTAACATAAATGTAGGTAGCTTTATCTTTACTATAGAAACACTCTATATCATCGGCCTCAATAATTTTTAAATGCTGGCCAACCTTAATTGTAAATCTACTTTTATAGGTTCTCTCATTGTCTTTTAATAATAATTGTTTAATCTCATTAAAAGAAACAACTGATGTTTCTTGTTGTGGTTTAAAAGACTTGAATTTTTCAATAGCAATACACAAATCATCCTCGTCTATTGGTTTTAAAAGATAATCAATACTATTTAGCTTAAATGCTTCTAATGCATACTGATCATAGGCTGTTGTAAATATTACTGCACTTTTAATTTCAATTTCTTCAAATATTTCAAAAGAAATCCCATCAGACAATTGAATATCTAAAAAAATCAGATCGGGATGTTCATTTGTCAGAAACCAATCTTTTGCCTCTGCTACCGAATGTAACATTGTACTAACTTCTACCTGTTGTTTCCCCAACATTCTGTTCAGTCTTCTTGCAGCAGGCTTTTCGTCTTCTATAATTAATACTTTCATTCCTTTTATTTTAATATAAAAATATTATTGCCATTTACTTTCTCGCTCTTTCTCTTCATTTAAAAACTGCTGTATCTTTTTATCTTCCCATTCTTTAGCAAAAATAATATCCTTTCCAAAAACACCAAAGGCATGAAAAAAGATACCTATACCCCAAAATATCCAAACTGCAAAAGTTCCAAAATCAAAAAATGCATCTATGAAACTTTTCCCTTCACTTAAGTCACTAATAATTTTACTACTACTAATAAATATATTCACTATTAAATACGAGGCTAAATGCCAATAAAACCCTTTAATTTTTTCTACTCTTTTTTTTGCTCTTAAATAACGCTCCTCTTCTTTATAATTTTCCATAACTATTCCCATTTATGATTGCTCTGTTCTTCTTCTTTTAAAAATTGTTTTATCTTTTGATCTTCCCATACTCTACTAAACAACACTCCATGGCCGAATACCGAGATAGCATGTATTAACAAACCTACTACCCAACCAATAGCCGTAGAAAAAGAACCTAAGTTCCAAAACTCCGATTTATCCTCATAAGCACTATAAAAAAATATTAATAAGCATACGTTTATAATTACATATACGCTTGCGTGGGTATAAAAACCTTTTATTTTATCTACTTTCTTCTTCGCTCTATTATATCGACCTTCTTCATTATATTTTTCCATAATATTATCTTTTGCAAGTATTAACTTATTCCCAACGATTCAAGTTACCTTCTTCTTCTTGTTTCATAAATTCTTCTAGCTTTCTATTTTCCCAAGCTTTACCAAAGTATTTATCTTTTCCGTAAACTTCATAGGCTTGAAAAGCTATACCAATTCCCCATCCTAACATTGGGTAAAAAAACCATTTGTGCTCATGCCAACTTGTTTTAAAATTGACAAATATTAGAAACGGGATAACAATAACATAAGCTATTATACTCCAATAAAGTCCTTTTAAATTTTCTAATCGTTTTCTTGCATTTTCATAATTTGTATGTGATGATGATGATGTTTTCATAATTGATGCTTTTTTAGTTAATAATGGTAATTCTACTTTAAATTCGTTTTTTGATTGATTGATTGAAATTGTTCTTGTTGATAATATTTGATATCGTTCTGTAATATTTCTTAATCCGATACCGCTTGATTTATTTAATGTTTTCTTTTCTTGAAAATTATTAGTTACCGTTAAATTGTTTACCGATTCTACTATACTTATATGTAACGGTTGTTGTTCACTTACTATATTATGCTTTATACAATTTTCTAATAAAATTTGTAATGATAACGGAACTATTTTAGCTTGGGGATTATGAACTTTTTCCGGTATTTCACAGTCAATTGCATTTTCAAAACGCATTTTTAACAATAGCATATATGTTTTTGCAAAAGCCAATTCTTCCTCTAGTGAAACCAAATCCTTGTCTTTTTGTTCTAATACATAACGGTATACTTTAGATAATGATGTCGTAAATTTCTGTGCTTTATCCGTATCTTCTTCTATTAAAGACACTAATACATTAAGACTATTGAATAAAAAATGAGGATCTAGCTGACTTTTTAAGCTTTCATATTTAGCATTTGCTGTACCTGCAATAATTTTTTGTTGTTTAATTTTCTTGTCCTGTAATGCTTTAAATGAATAAAAAGCAATAAAAAACAACGATACTACGACAGTAATTACAAATGGAATAATATAATTTCTTGGGGTTTCCTCATTTAAAAAAGTAGCGAAAGACTCTCCTTCAACTATAACATCTTCAACTATCCTCAATAAAAAAACGGCACATAAAGTTACTATTATTGAACTCAAAAAACCTAAAACCATACGACTAACCTTATAGTTTTCTTTTCCATATTTTTTATCAAAAAATAAATATACACTCAAGTTTACACCATATAATACTGTTGCATAGAGCATATACCATAAAAACTGAATTCCAAAATTTAAATTAAAAGCAAAAGAGCCTCCCATAAGGATTGAAATTACTGTCATGATAACAAAAATTGCTATTCCTGAAAGAAATGCGTATTTAATATGTTTTACTAAATCATTCATAGTTTGTTGTTAGCCTTATACAAAGGTCAATAATTTGTATTCCTTATAAAAAAATTATTTTCTGAGTTGTCAAATTACGATACTGAATTGTAATTTTATAATTTATATTAAAATGTATTGTAACAAATCAATACAATTGAAGACTTACTTTAAAGAACAACTCAAATAAGTGGAAAAAGAGCTCGAACATAGTTTTGTTACTCAATTGGAGAAACACCAAAACATCATTCATAAGGTATGTAGATTATACACTAATAATCAAGATGCCCATAATGATTTATTTCAAGAAGTTACCATTCAATTATGGAGGGCATTTCCTAAGTTTAGAGGGGAAGCAAAATTTAGTACTTGGATGTATCGTATTGCTTTAAATACAGCAATAACACTTTACAGGAAATCAAAACGTAGAATTCAAACTAACGATATTGCTGATTTCAATTTTAAAATTAAGTCGGAAGAATATGATGATACAGAAGAAGAACAATTAAAATTAATGTATGCTGCTATAAAGCAATTATCAGATATTGAAAAGGCTTTAATATTCTTGTATTTAGAAGAAAAAAGCTACAGAGAAATTTCCGAAACCATGGGTATCAGTGAAGTTAATGCACGAGTGAAAATGAATAGAGCTAAAGGAAAACTTAAAAAAATATTAAACCCATAATTATGGAAGAATTAGATAAATTAAAAAAAAGCTGGAATAAAGACATCCACCCAAAGGTTTCAGCTGAATCAATATATAAGATGATATTAAAAAAATCATCTTCAGCAGTAAAATGGATATTCATCATTTGCACGCTAGAGTTAGCTCTTGGCTTAATTTCTGGAGTGTTTTTAATTACAAACCCTAAAAACGAATTAAATTTACCTTCTTGGTTAGAAACAACTGTGACTATAGCCGGAATACTAATCCCGATTATTTATTCCTATAAATTTTTCAAAAACTATCAAACAATCAATACAACAAGTAGCGTAAAAGAGTTGTTAGACAATATTATCAAAACCCGTAAAACGGTTAAACAATTTGTACTCATAAACTTAAGTTTAATAGCTATTATGGTGGCTTTTACATTATTTTATACACTTACAACGCCAATAGGAGTTAATAATGAAATAGCTTACCCATTAATTACAATTAAAGATTATTTCATTTTAGCACTTATAATTTTAGTTTTTACTGCTATAGTAATTGGAGCGTGTCTTTGTATTTACTTTTTATTATACGGAATATTAATGCGTAAACTAAATAAGAACCACAACGAACTAAAACAGCTAGATTTATAAATAACTTTAAACAAAAAAGGCTTGCACAATTGTGTAAGCCTTTTTTGTTTAAATATATAATCCTTAAATCAATATTCCCATTCTCTTAATTTATTTAACCCTTCCATTTCTTCTAGTGTCTTAACTGGTATCACTTTTGAAAAGGACTCATGTTGTTCAATTGCATATTCAATTTGAGTTACTATATCATCAACCGAATCATTCTCATAATCTATTTCTAATGGTTCTTTTATAATGAATGATTGTAGAATTCCTCTTTTCTTAATTCGCAATCCTTTTTTATCAAACGATCTTCTAAAACCATCTATAACAATTGGGATAACAATTGGTTTGTGTTGCTTAATAATGTGAGCAGTACCTCTTCTAATAGGTTTAAAAGGAGTTGTTGTTCCTTGAGGAAAAGTAATCAACCAACCATCATCAAGGGCTTTACCAATATTATTAATATCACTCATTTTTACTTGTCTATTAACATCTTGACCTTTACTTCTCCAAGTTCTATCAATACTCACAGCTCCTACATAAGCTAATATTTTTGGTAATAAACCAGATTTCATTGTTTCCTTAGCAGCAACATAATATATATTCAATTTAGGTTGCCATAAGTAGCCTACATTTTTAATAGAATCTCCCCTACCGCTTAAACTTGCATTAAACACATGAAACATTGCTGTGACATCTGCAAAATAAGTTTGATGATTAGAAACAAATAAAACATTTCTACCTGGCAAGTTCTTGATTACTTCAGAACCTTCAATTTGTAACTCATTAAACCCTCTAAAACGTCTATGAGAAAGAACACCTACGATACGTATTAGCATTTTCTTAATAAACAATATATGTCCGAAAGGATTTCTTTTAAACAACCCCATTATTTTCTTTTTTTGTATTACAAATGTATCGAAATAAATAGCTATTCCGATAAAATTAAATCTTTAATCTCACTTAACATCATTGCTGTTGCTCCCCAAATAATCTCTTCTTCAAATTTAAATACCGGAACTTCTATTTCTTTAGCATAAGAAGTGGTTATTATTTTTGACGCTATAAATTTATCAGATAGTATTGACCTTAGTGGTATTTCTATTAAACGCTCTACTTCTTTTTCTTCCAAAATATACTCTGGCCTTTCTTTAATAATCCCCAAAAAAGGCTTCACTAAAAAATTACTTGGTGGTATGTACACATCCGTTAACTCTTTCAGTACTGTAATATTTACGGAAGAAACCCCTATTTCTTCATAAGTCTCTCTTAAAGCAGTTGCTTCTAAGTTATCATCATCAATTTCTACTTTTCCTCCTGGAAAACCAATTTGATTAGAATGGACTCCTTTGTATGTTTTCCTTAACATAAAAACCATTTGCATTTCACCCATTGCATCAGGAAATAACAATGATAATACGGCTGCTATATTAGGGTTTCTCTCTTCTATATTAATTTCTTTCCCGAGTTTTTTTCGAATAGATGGTGCTAATTTAAACTGCGAATCTATACCTGGTAAAGAGGATTTTTTTATTTTTGGAACTAATTCCTCAAAATCTTTTAAAGTCATGATTAAAATAAAATATCTGTTTATAGTTTTTTTTATGACACTGTTGAGTTGCCAAGATAAGCAAACTCAACAAAAAAAAGAGGTGGAACATACAATTGATGTTGAAAAAAAAACAGTTACTCCAAAAGAATTAAAACCAATAATTTCTCAAAAAACAGTTACTCCATTTTTAACCGAATACGCTTCAAAAAATAAAGAAAATAATGTTTTAATTAAAACAAGACTTGGTGATATTCATATTCAATTATTTAATGAAACTCCTTTACATAGGGCAAACTTCATACTCTTAACCAAGGAAGGATATTTTAACACCAGTTGCTTTCATAGAGTTGTTAAAGATTTTATTATACAAGCGGGACAATCTGATAAAAACAGTACTCGTGAATTACGAAAAAAAATAGGTAATTATAAAATTCCTCCAGAATTTACTAAGCACAAACATTATAAAGGGGCTTTATCTTCGGCAAGGAGATGGAATGAAAACCCTAAGAAACTATCTGATGCGTATGAATTTTTTATAGTTCATCAGGAAAAAGGCTTACATCATTTAGATAATGAACATACTGTATTTGGAAAAGTTATTAAAGGACTGGATGTTGTAGATAAAATAGCTCAAGAATCAATTGACAAAGGAGAATGGCCAATTAAGGATATTAGCTTAATCGTTAGTATTTACTAATCAACGGTAATGTCATCACTATTATTATGTAAAAATACCCAATAATAGCTATTTTATAACATGTGTTAATTTAGTATCTTTATATTCTTCATAGGTTAATCCTTATGAAGATAAGTAAGTTTTTTTGGGGTAAAAATCTCTACTATTAATTTAGTAGAGATTTTTTTTATAAAGTTTACTTAAAAAAACAGTTCATCTACAAAAAGCTACAATTCAGTAATCCCTTTTTTATTTAACAAAATAACTTAAAGATATTTGTACTACTATTAATCAATAAATGAATAGATATGAAAACATTAGTTTTAATAATACTATTAGCAATCACTAATTATATTGCGCATTCACAGGAATCAACAGGAATTGATATCACTGTACAAATAAACAACCTTAAAAATGATAATGGGTTTGTTTTACTTGGGTTACACAATCAAGAAACTTTTACGAATACTAATACTCCAGCATTAAACCGTATTCAAGAGAAGATTAAAAATGGAAAAATTGAAGTAACGTTTAAAAATGTTCCAGAAGGTAACTATGCTATTATGGTAGTTCACGATGAAAATGCTAATAATAGAATGGATTTTGAATTAAATGGAATGCCTAAAGAGGCATACGGGATGTCAAACAATAACATGAGTTTTGGTCCTCCAATGTTTGAAGATGCTAAATTTAAAGTTACTGATAAAAATTTGGATTTGGAAATTCGCTTGTAAGCTAGACAATGACCAAATTAGTTTCACGCCTTTTTACCAAATATCCAACACAATAATTTTAACAAAAAAAGCAGCTCTAATTGAGCTGCTTTTTTAATGCATGATTAACTTCTACTTAAAATGAATTAATTTTTGACCTACTGATTTAGTCAAAGAAGTGTTACTTCTTCCATCTTTTTCATCAAATAGATTACTATATTTCTCCTCCCCTTTTGCTAGTTATCCCTGTTAGAGATTAATTTCCCAACCAAGACTGCATCATCCAAATAGTTTTTTCCTGTTCCGCTATAAAGTCACTCATTAATGAGTTTGTTCCTTCATCACTGGCTTCATCTGATAAATTCAAAACAACTCTTTCAATATTTAATAATGACGATAATGAATCTATTATCAATTGAACAGCTTCTTCATCTTTAGTAATGTTTTTTCCAACTAAAACTTTACTATGTTTTTGGTAGTCTTCAAAAGTATGTAATGGCACTTCTCCTAAAGTCAAAATTCGTTCTGCTATATCGTCAATTTTAATATTTGCATCTGTATACAATTCTTCAAATTTTAAGTGCAACTCAAAAAATTGTTTCCCTTTAATGTTCCAATGTATTCCTCGTAAATTCTGATAGTAAGTTTGAAAACTTGCCAATAATTCATTTAAACCTTCTGACACTTCATTAGTATATGCTGTACTTAACCCTAAAATTGTTGTTTTCATGATATCTATAATTTTTTTTACCAAAAGTAATATCTATTAAAACAAAAATAACTATAGTTTTAATTGATAGTTTTTATATCTTTATCATCATAATTTATCGACTATGACTATAACACAATTAAATTACGTATTAGCTGTTGCTGAACATCAGAATTTCACAAAAGCTGCTGAACATTCATATGTTACTCAACCTACATTGAGTATGCAAATTCAAAAATTAGAGGATGAATTGGCTGTTAAGATTTTTGACAGAAGTAAAAAACCAATTGAATTAACTGAGGTTGGGAAAAAGATTGTTGCTCAAGCTAAAAACATAGTAAACGAATCGGATAGGATTACTGATATCATTGATCAAGAAAAAGGGTTTATTGGTGGAGAATATAGAGTTGGTATCATCCCTACAATAATGCCAACATTATTACCTATGTTTTTAAAAACATTCATTCAAAAATACCCGAAAGTTCAGCTAAAGATAAAAGAACTTACAACACAGGAAATCATAAAACAATTGAATGACGGACAATTAGATGCCGCTTTAGCAGCTACACCATTAGATGATGAAAATTTAATTGAACGCCCTTTATATTATGAACCATTTGTTGGATATATCCCTAAAAATCATAGGTTAAGTGATCATGAAAAAATTGACGTTGCTGATTTATCATTAGACGATATTTTACTATTAGAAGACGGCCATTGCTTTAGAGATGGTATTATTAATTTATGTAGCGCATCAAAAAACAATACACTTAAAAGGTTTCAACTAGAAAGTGGAAGCTTTGAAACACTTACTAAATTAGCTGATGAAGGATTAGGAATGACTTTATTACCTTATTTACATTCTAAACAATTATTAAAATGTGATGTTATAAACCTAAAACATTTCAATGACCCAAAACCTGCTAGGGAGGTAAGCTTGTTATACCACAAAAGTGAGTTAAAAATTCAAATCACTAATGCTTTAAAAGAGACTATTGATTCCGTTGTTAGAGGCGCTATTGCGTTTCATAATGTTAATATTATCAGTCCTAAAAAAAATACTATATTGTAAACTTAAATAAATTTATTATGACATTATTAAAATATACATTTTGGATATTACTTATGTGTATCACATTTACTTCGTGTTCGTCTGATAAAGATGATACTTCGGTAAGTGCTCCATCTGACTTTTATTACCCAGGAGAAACACCTATTCCTTTTTACACACATGGTAGTGTTTCACCTAATATTGACTGGGGAAATGAAACTGGAACGTACACATTAGACATGAGTTATACTGGAGTAAGTTTAGATGAAACTACCGGAGCTTTATCATGGAATGAAGATTTGCCATTAGGAAATAATGTAGTCATGGTTACAGCAACCAATTCAGCAGGTTTTGCTACTACTACACCTAATTTACTACATCAATTTAGCGGTGTTTTTAACGGAGCATATAACAATGATGCTAATCCATCTACTCCAACTACAGTAAGTATGGCTATTACTTTTAATATAGATGGTACAATGAATATTACCGATAATGGAACTACTTCAAACGGAACTTGGGAATTTAATCCTGCAGGGAAACTAATTTGTACTTATAGTACTTTTGATTTAGAGTTCGATTTAACCTACTCATTAACTGTAACACCATATTTAGAAGGTTTTAAAAGAAATACTGGTAGTGCTACTAACATAGGTTTTGTTCGTTTAGATTACTAGTAATAGTATCGTTGAACAATTACAGGAAAATAAAAAAGGCAACCAAATGGTTGCCTTTTTTTGTTACTTATCTAAATAAATTAAACATTGATTTAATTCTGGTTTTTGTAGCGTCAGGTCTCCAATCCAAATCTTTAATTCTACAATTTCGTAAGGCAATAACCTTTCAACTGCTTTTTGAAGTTCTCTACAAAAAAGATTAGCATCAAAACTTACTCTTTCAAGTATCGTTTTTGTGTAATCAAACATTGCTCTTGCCATGTATTTAAGTTGTATTAGGGTTTTTAACTATATAAATAAACGAATAAATATTATGAAAATTGCAATATAACTGTTAAAGTTTCTTAAATATTAATAAGTTATAGTTTATGTTTATAAATAATTCACAATTTAATCAAGTTACACTAATTAATTAAAAACCAGTTAATTATACTAGATTAAGTTCTAGTCATGTTTTAAAAACTATTTTTATTTTCAATCAATAATCTAAAGACAAACTAAGTATAAGTTGCCTCATATTAATAGATTAAAATCGATTATCACCATCTAATAAATCTCCAATTCCACCTAAAACGCTTCCTTCACCTTTGTTATTTCCCGATCTAGGTATTGCAGCAATAACTCTAGAGGCTAATCTACTAAATGGTAAAGATTGTATATAAACTGTTCCAGGACCTTGTAAAGTTGCAAAGAACAATCCTTCTCCTCCAAATACTGTATTTTTAATTCCTCCTACAAATTCTATATCATAATTAACCGTTTGTGAAAAACCTACCAAACAACCAGTATCTACTTTTAAGGTATCTCCAGCAGCCAATACTTTTTTACAAACAGTTCCTCCAGCATGTACAAACGCCATACCATCTCCTTCTAGTTTTTGCATGATAAATCCTTCTCCTCCAAAAAAGCCTCTTCCTAATTTTTTAGAAAATTCAATCCCTACTGAAACCCCTTTAGCAGCACATAAAAAAGCATCTTTTTGACAGATAAACTTCCCTTCTTTTTCTGCTAAGTCAATTGGAATGATTGAACCCGGATAAGGAGAAGCAAAACTAACTTTACGTTTTTGTTGTGAAACATTTGAGAACACCGTCATAAATAAACTTTCTCCAGTTAATAAACGTTTCCCTGCAGAAAATAATTTTCCCAATACACCTTCACTTTGATTAGATCCATCACCAAAAATGGTACTCATTTCTAAACCATCTTCCATCATCATAAAGGAACCCGATTCTGCAACAACGCCTTCTTGAGGATCTAACTCAATTTCTACGTATTGCATTTCTTCTCCGTGTATTTCGTAATCTATTTCGTGTGCTTTCATTGATTTATTTTTTAATTGATTCAATATATAGGTAGTGATAATTCCTATTTTGTTACAGCACAATTTTAATTATTTCTTTTTCTTTAACTTCAATGTCCATTCAAAATTAAATGATGAAACTTGAACCCCTTCGTCATTAGCACCAACAACATTCATTACAATTACTTGTCCCTCTCCAGATTCTATTACTTTTTCCATTACTGCATCTAGCTTAGCTCCATCTTTACAAATAAATGTAATACGTCCTTTTGCTTTTTTAGTAAACTGTGCATTATTACTAGCAACCAACATGGATATGTTTTTACCTGACTCCTGAATTTTTTGCATTACTAAAGCTCCTGTTGCTAACTCTGCAGCCATACCTTGTACAGCCCAAAACATCGATCCAAACGGATTTTGATTAATCCACTTAAATTTAACACTTGTTGTACTTTCTATAGTACTTAATTTTTTCAACCGTACACCACAAAAATACGCTGAAGGTAATTTTGTAAGTAGGAATAAGTTAATTTTTTTTGGTGTTAACTTCATATTGATAAATTATTAATATTTTTAAAATCAGGATTAATTAGATAGCAAATAAACTAACAAAACACTGATAAACAATACGTTTACCATTCATTAGTCTTTAGCTAATTATTCAAAGATACACAGATTTATTCTATTTCCATATGTTAATATAATGTTAAATTTTAGTACTTTGTTTTGCATAGTACCTTCTTTTATCCATATATTTGCATAGAACAATACTATATCATCAATCATTATGCTAACTAAAAATCACAAAAACATTGCAAGCTTTATCCATATAGGCACATTTGCAAAATATTTTTTCCCTTTTGGAAATTTTATTGCACCATTGCTTATTTGGACTGTAAACAAAGATCGTTCTGACTTTATTGACAAAAACGGAAAACAAGTTATTAATTTTCAAATCAGTGTATTACTATACTTCATCACTATGGTACTTATCTGTGTTCCGATAGCAATTAATTTCGGTTTCAGTATTGAACAGCTAGAAGAAATTAAAGGTGATATTACTCCTTATGACTTAACTAATTTTACAGGAAGTATCATCGCTTTTATCTTACTTGGTTTACTAACTATAGTATTACTAGTAATTGATTTATATGCAACCATTATGGGAGCTATTAAAGCAAGTGAAGGGGAACTATATAAGTACCCACTAGCAATCAAATTTATTAAATAATCATCATCAATCAAAAAATGAACAATTTACACAACATTAAAAGATTAAATCTATGAAATTAGAAAACACAAAAGCTCAGATGAGAAAAGGTGTGTTGGAATATTGCATCTTATCTGTACTAGACGGTCAAGATGCTTATGTTGCAGAAATCTTAAGCACATTAAAAGACGCTAAAATGCTTGTAGTAGAAGGTACAATATATCCTTTACTAACAAGATTGAAAAATGCGGGGCTATTAAATTATAGATGGGAAGAATCTACATCTGGTCCGCCAAGAAAGTACTATGCTTTAACGGAAAACGGAAAAACATTTTTAACTGAATTGACCAAGACTTGGGAAAACTTACACCAAGCAGTAACAGTTGTAACTAGCAAAAAAAACACTAACGATGAATAAGACAGTAAATATAAATTTAGGAGGTATGATTTTTCATATTGATGAAAATGCATATCTGAAGCTGCAAAATTATTTAAATGCAGTTAGACGTTCTTTTGCAGGTGCTTCTGGAGAAGATGAAATAGTTTCTGATATAGAAAGTAGAATTGCAGAGTTATTTTCTCAAAAACTACAACATGACAAACAAGTTGTAAGTAACAAGGAAATAGACGAAGTAATTGAAGTTATGGGACAACCAGAAGATTATATGGTTGACGAAGATATATTTGAGGAAGAACCTAGATCACATAAAAGCAGTTCTTCTACTATAAAGAAATTATATAGAGATGTTGACAGTAAATACATTGGAGGTGTTTCTGCAGGTTTAGGACACTACTTAGGTATAAATCCAATTTGGGTTAGGTTAATTTTTATTTTAACATTATCATTTGGTAGTTTATTAGTGTATATCATTTTATGGATATTATTACCTGAAGCTCACACCACTGCTGAAAAAATAGCTATGACTGGGGATCCTGTTAATATTTCCAACATTGAAAAAAAAATTAAAGAAGGATTTGATTCAGCTTCAGATACTGTAAAAAATGTAGATTATCAAAAGTATGGTAACAAAGCACAAAGCGGAATATCTTCTTTTTTTGACGCTATAGGAACAATATTCATGACGCTATTTAAAGTGTTTGGAAAGTTTATTGGAGTAATTTTATTACTTGTCGGAACAGCTACAGTAATAGGTTCCTTAATAGGAATGTTTACTATGTCTTCTTTTGATCTTTTTAATTTAGATATTACAAATCAATTAGATTTATATGATTACGCTCCAGTTTGGCCAGTATGGATAGTTTCAGTTCTTGGTTTTTTTGCAGTAGCAATTCCATTCTTTTTCGTTGCTTATTTGGGATTGAAGATATTAGTATCAAACCTAAAATCAATTGGAAGTATCGCTAAGTTTAGCTTATTAGGAGTTTGGTTATTATCTGTAATTACTTTATCTGTATTTGGTTTAAAAACTGCAGTAAAACAAAAAGAAAGCGATCATGTATTTGTCAAAGAAGAACTTGCAGTAACTGCTCAAGATACTCTTAGAATAACAATGAATACTAATGAATTATATTCATCAAGTTTAAGAAGAAGTGATAATGAAAAGTTTGTGTATGACGAAAATAACATACAACATATATTTTCTCAAGATGTCCGTTTAATAGTTAAATCTACAAAAGATTCTATTGGAAGTATCAGAATTAGAAAAGAAGCTAACGGTCATTCTCATGATGCTGCAAGAACTAGAGCTAAAGACATTGATTATCAATATACTTTAGAAAACAATAACTTATTATTAAATAATTATTTTTTAGCAAGTGCTGATCAAAAATACAACAGTCAGGAAGTAGAAGTTACTTTATACATACCAGAAGGAACTGTTATTTATGCTGATGACAACACGTATTACTACCACAGAAATGACGACAGATATGGTGATATTCTTGAAAACGAAAATGAAGAACATTATTTGAGAGTTTTAGAAAAATCAACAGAATGTTTAGACTGCCCTGAAAGTTATGATGAAGACAAACATGGAAATGTAATCATCAATGAAAACGGTATTAACATCACTATCAATGAGGACGGAGAAAAAGGAAAAGTGATTATTGGTGAAAACGGAATTGACATTGACGTGAACGAAACTGGTGGGGACAGTTTTGAAATGAAAATAGATGAAAACGGTATAAAAATTAAAAGCAACGAATAACTCGTTGCTTAACTAACCATAAATAAATCAAAATGGCAACAATCGCAAAGTATTTAGTAGTATTGCTTATTAGCATGTTATGCTTAAGCTGTAGTTTTGACCTTAACGTTTCCGGAGTAAAAGGGAATGGAAACGTAGTAACTGAAAGCAGGTTATCTGATGTAAGTTTTTCTAAAATTAAAGCCTCTGAAGGCTTAGATGTCTATTTAACTAAAAGCACTTCAACTGCTGTAAAAGTTCAAGCTGATGAAAATATACAAGAACTAATTGAAACAGAAATTAAGAACGGGGTTTTGCATATTCACACCAAAGAATCTGTAGGAAAAGCAAGTGCTAAAAAAGTGTTAGTGAACTTTACTAACTTAAATGAAATTATTAGCTCTAGTGGGGCTGAAATTCATACTACTAATTTTATTCTTTCAGATAACATTGTTGTAAAAGCAAGTAGCGGAAGTCATCAAAAACTAGCAATTAAAGCTTCTACCATCGATTGTAAAACTTCAAGTGGTGCAAACATTGAATTAAATGGGAAAACTGATAACATAGCTGCAAACGCGTCTAGCGGGAGCGTTATTGATGCACGTGATTTAATAGCAGACAATTGTACAACTAAATCTTCTAGCGGGGCAAATATAGATGTGAATTGTAAGTCAGTAATTGATGCAAAAGCTTCAAGTGGATCAAATACCTCTTATGCCGGAAACCCAACATCGGTTTCAAAGTCAAAGAGTTCCGCAGCAAGTATTTCAAAACATTAAACAAAACTATAATAAAATTAAGCCGCTTTTTTAGCGGCTTTTTTTGTGTTTTTAATTTTCATTGCCACATAAAAACATATTTATTTTTATATTGTCAACTTAAAGCATTCTTGATAATATAAAGTTGGCAACATTTTTGCCTTATCTATAATGAAGAACAATTAATAAACACTAACAATGAAATTTAAAATTTTAGTTTTAACATTAATAATAGGAGCATTTAGTTTTGCCCAAAAAAAAGAAAAAATTAAAGGGAATAAATTCGTTAAAACAAAGCAACATCAAATTGCTGATTTTAACGAGCTAAACTTAAGTGGGAATTTTGAGGTATTCCTTTTAAAAGGAAGTACACCGCAAATAGAAATTGAAACTGATGAAAACTTACATGAAGTAATTCAGTTTTTAATTTCTGATAATGGAGTCCTTAGCCTTAAAACTACGCATCAGATTACGTCTAAAAAGAAATTAAACATCCGAATAACAGTTACTAATAGTTTCAATTCAATTATAATTTCTGATAAAGCAATTGTTAATTCATTAATCGATTTGGATTTCGACAAAATGACCATTACTGCTAAAGACAATTCTAAAATTTACTTAACTCTAAAAACAAATGAGTTTAAGTTTACTGCAGAAAAACATTCAGAAACTGAATTAAACCTAACTACTATAAAAGGGGAAATTCAATTAAGTGAATCAACAGATTTAGAAGCATTAATTAATGCAGAAGAGCTTAAAATTGATTTATATCAAAAAGCAAACGCGAAGATAGAAGGTGAAGTAACTAACTTAAATTTAAGAGTTGATAATGCCGCTAATTACAAAGGGCAAAAGCTTTCAATAACTAATGCTACGGTTATTACTGAAGGTAGTGCCGATTGTGACATTGAAGTTAAAGAAACTTTAGTCCTTGAAGCTTCTGGTTCCTCTAAAATAAACATTTACAATACCCCAAAAATAGATTTGAAAAAATTTGAAGACTCTGCTTCCATTTTTAAAAAATAATAAAACTTATACCAACAAAAAAAGCCAAACGAATTCGTTTGGCTTTTTTTTATTATCTTTTTTTATTATCTTTTTTTAACTATCCATTTTTAGCTGCCAAATAACGCTCAGCATCTAATGCAGCCATACACCCAGTACCAGCAGCAGTTATTGCTTGTCTATACACATGATCAGCAGCATCTCCAGAAACAAATACTCCAGGAACATTTGTTCTTGTACTTCCTTTTTCATTTACTATATACCCAGTTTCATCTAAAGTAAGATAGTCTTTAAAAATATCAGTATTGGGCTTGTGTCCAATTGCTACAAAGAATCCTGTAGCTGAAATATCATGCTCTGCTCCAGTATCTCTATTTTTCACTTTTGCCCCAGTAACACCATAATCACTACCTAAAACCTCTACCGTTTCAGTTCTTAATAAGATCTCAATATTTTCAGTATTACCAACTCTTTCTGCCATAATTTTAGAAGCCCTAAAATCATTACGAACAAGCATCGTTACTTTTTTACATATTTTTGAAAGGTAATGCGCTTCTTCACAAGCAGAATCTCCAGCTCCAACAATAATTACTTCTTGATTTTTATAAAAGAATCCATCACAAACAGCACAAGCAGAAACTCCTCCACCCATTTTTAAATACTTCTGTTCAGATGGTAATCCTAGATATTTGGCTGCTGCACCAGTAGATATAATCACAGTTTCACAGTGAATTTCCTTATCATCATTTATCCATACTTTATGTATATCTCCAGAAAAATCAACTTTAGTAATCCAACCAGATCTTACATCAGTTTCAAAACGTTCTGCTTGATTACGTAATTCAATCATCATCGCAGGACCAGTAACTCCTTCTGGGTAACCTGGAAAATTCTCTACTTCATTAGTCGTAGTTAATTGTCCTCCTGGCTGAGACCCTTCATACATTACGGGTTTCATATTTGCTCTAGCAGCATAAATTGCAGCAGTATATCCCGCAGGACCAGAACCTATAATTAGGCATTTTACTTTTTCTATTGTATCAGACATATCTAAATTCTTTAATTATAGTGGGGTTAAATCGATAACAAAAATAAAACTTTAAATGACAACTTATTTATAATTGCAAATCAATATTTTTTATGAGACTATAAAGTCGTTTTATAACTAGTCACATTACAAAATAAAAAAGTCTTAACTATCGTATGATAATTAAGACTCTTTATTAATTTCAGTCGGGGTGGCAGGATTCGAACCTGCGACCTCCTCGTCCCAAACGAGGCGCGATGACCGGGCTACGCTACACCCCGAAATTAACGACTGCAAATGTACTACTAATTTATTCATATAACAAACTCTTATTTCTCTTTTTTTTTAGTTTTGACTTTACTAAAAATATAGCCTACTTTTGCAACAAAAAAAACAGCACATGCTAATCATAGGTATTACAGGCGGAACTGGTAGTGGAAAAACTACAGTAGTAAAGCAAATATTAAATGAAATTTCTGAAAATGAAATCTCAGTCATCTCTCAAGACTCCTACTATAAAGACACCTCTGAATTATCTTTTGAAGAGCGAACTCAAATTAACTTTGACCATCCTAAATCTATTGACTTTGAATTATTAATAGAGCAATTAAAGGAATTAAAAGAAGGAAATACTATCCAACAACCAGTCTATTCTTTTGTTGAACATAATAGAGTAAATGAAACGATTGCTACAAGTCCAAAAAAAGTAATTATTGTTGAAGGAATATTAATATTCAACAATCCTGCATTAAGAGATTTATTTGATATTAAGATTTATGTTCACGCAGATTCCGACGAAAGGCTAATAAGAAGAGTAAAACGTGATATCACTGAACGAGGTAGAGATTTAACTGAAGTATTAAATCGCTATCAAGATACCTTGAAACCAATGCATCAGCAGTTTATTGAAAGCACAAAAGAATACGCAGATATTATCATCCCAAATAACAAATTCAACACTGTAGGAATTAATATTGTAAAAACCATTATTAACGAAAAATTGTCCTAAAGAAATTGTATTTTTAAGCTTTATTTTAAAAGAATGTTTCTAGAAAAACTAAAAGAACATAAGTATTTCAAATACGCACTCAACAGATATATTGCTATTCTTATAGTTTATGTAGTTTGGATATTATTTTTTGATGATAATTCATACTTGTTTCATCAAGAGCTAAACACAGTTATTAATGAAAAAGAAGCTGAAATTGAGTTATATCAATCAGAAATAGAAAAGGATAAAAAAGACATTCATAAACTTAAGAATGATGACAATCTTGAAAACTTTGCTCGTGAAGAATATTACATGAAAAAAGATAACGAAGAGATTTATATTATTGAATACGACAACAAATCTACTAAAGCGAATACTAATGAGTAACTTCTTATTTAAAGAATTTGAAGAAGTATCTTCAAACGCTTGGAAACAACAAATTCAAGTAGACCTGAAAGGTGCTGACTATAACGATACACTTTTATGGAAAACAAACGAAGGCATTACTGTAAAGCCTTTTTATCATAAAGACGCAAAAATTGTTACTCCTGATATTTCAAAAAACAACTGGTCAATCGCGCAATTAATAAAAGTTTCATCCGAAAGTGAAGGTAACAAAAGTGCCCTTGAAGCTATTGAAAAAGGTGCAGAAACTATTGTGTTTGAAATAAATAATGAGTTAGACATTCAAGCGTTATTAATAAATATTGATACTAACATCATAGCTATTCAGATTAAATTCAAGTTATTAAGTATCCAGATGTCTGAAGACTTAATAAAACTTAATTTACCTAAATGCTATTTGAATATTGATATCATAGGGAACTTAGCGCAAACAGGTAATTGGTATTCTTCATTAAAAGAAGACTTTAAGTTTATCAAAACCCTAGTCAAAAAATACCCTAAACATCATATTATAAGTGTAGATACTTCCGTATACCAAAATTCTGGAGCTACAATTACTCAGCAGTTAGCATATGCAATAGCTCACGCAAATGAATATTTCAACAATTTCAAAGACGCTACACTACCACAAATTCAGTTTATAACCACTACTGGCGGAAATTACTTCTTTGAAATAGCAAAAATAAGAGCACTAAAATTGTTGTTTAAAACAATTACTGAAGCATACGATGCTAACGAATCTGATTGTACCATCTTAAGTTACCCCTCTTACAGAAATAAAACTATATATGATTATAATGTAAACATGTTACGTTCCACAACTGAATGTATGAGCGCTATTTTAGGAGGCTCAAATACCATTTGCAACCTTCCTTATGACCATATTTATCATAATTCAAATGAATTCGGAAATCGTATTGCACGAAATCAATTACTAGTTTTAAAACACGAAAGCGCTTTCGCAAACGTAAATAATCCTTCTGACGGAACTTATTATATTGAAAGCATTACACAGCAATTAGCCGAAAATGCTTTAGGAATTTTCAAGTTGATCGAAAGCGGAGGTGGATTCTTAGCGCAATTAAAAGAAGGTACAATTCAACGAAAAATAAAAGAAAGCGCATTAAAAGAACAAGAACAGTTCGATAATGGTTCACTTGTTTTATTAGGAACAAACAAACACCCTAATGAAAAAGATAAAATGAAACATGAGTTAGAAAAACAACCTTTTCTAATTCGTGAGGCTAGAAAAACATTAATAGCCCCAATAACACCAAGAAGACTTTCAGAAAAGTCAGACAAAGAAAGATTAGAACAAGAATAAAGAATAATAAAAACAATAAAATAACAATGAAAAAAATAGTTTTAGCAACCGCAATAAGCTTACTAGCATTAAGCTGTAAAAATGAAGCTTCATTAGAATATAAACACACTGACAAACCAGTAACAATTACTTGCGAAGAAACTGACATTAAACTGTTTAGTGAAGCTTATTATGCTTTTGAAAATGCAATCGTTACTCAAGCAAAAAACTCAAATAGAAAACCTAATTTTAAAATCACTTCTGAATACGCTTTAAGGAATTTTATCTCTCGTTCTAGAGGAACAATCAAAATTACAGACTATGTCACTGAAGAGAGTTTATTAGTATTCAATGAATTAAAAAAACTTGATATCTGGAATGGTCCACAGCTAAAAGACAAAGCTACAGTAACAGAGTGTATTGGGAATACTATTTCTAATCCAACAATAAAAAAATCATTTAACACCTTACGTTCTGTAGAGAGTTTATCTCCTAAATTAATGGTTTCAGCAATGACTGACAACAGAGCTATTAGAGATCAATATAAAGATAAAGCCCTAATGACATACGCAGCATTAGATATGTATTACGCTAAATTTTTCAATACTGATTTTTCAAAGGTTACCTTTTTAACTGAACAAGCAAAACCTATAGCTGCTCCAACCTCAAAGACAGCACCAAAAACACCACAAATAGGTAAAGCACTAGATCTTGATGTAAAAAAGAAAAAAACAGAAGCACACGGTCCAAATGATGGACACAACCATTAAGATGAAAAGAAAAGACGTACAACATATTAGCCTTTCTACAACGGATTCTAAAAAAACGAATTCACAAGACATAAGTACTTCAAAAACAGCTGAAGACATCCTTGTGAAATCGTCATATTCAAAAGAGGACACCTCACATTTGAAGCATCTGAATTTTGTTGCTGGAATCGCACCAAACTTACGTGGTCCATACTCAACCATGTATGTTAGAAGGCCATGGACCATTCGTCAATATGCTGGTTTTTCAACTGCTGAAGAGTCAAATGCTTTTTATAGACGTAATTTATCTGCTGGACAAAAAGGACTATCTGTCGCTTTTGATTTAGCAACTCATAGAGGATATGATTCTGACCATGAACGTGTAGTTGGTGATGTTGGAAAAGCTGGTGTTGCTATAGATTCAGTTGAAGACATGAAGGTTTTATTTGATCAAATCCCTTTAGATAAAATGTCAGTTTCTATGACTATGAACGGAGCTGTTCTACCAATTATGGCTTTCTATATTGTTGCAGCTGAGGAACAAGGTGCTGATCAAAAATTACTAGCAGGTACCATTCAAAATGATATTTTAAAAGAATTCATGGTTAGGAACACTTACATATACCCTCCTACTCCCTCAATGAAAATCATATCTGATATTTTTGAATATACTACGGCTAACATGCCTAAATTCAATTCTATCAGTATCTCAGGATATCATATGCAAGAAGCCGGCGCTACTTGTGACATTGAATTAGCATACACTCTTGCAGATGGATTAGAATACATAAGAAAAGGTATTGCAGCAGGAATGGATATTGATGCATTTGCTCCTCGTTTGTCTTTTTTCTGGGCAATTGGAATGAATCATTTTATGGAAATAGCCAAAATGCGTGCAGCACGTATGCTTTGGGCAAAATTAGTAAAACAATTCAATCCAAAAAACGCAAAATCTTTAGCTTTACGTACACATTGTCAAACTTCTGGATGGAGTTTAACTGAGCAAGATCCGTTTAATAATGTTGCTCGAACATGTATTGAAGCTACCGCAGCTGCTTTAGGAGGAACACAGAGTTTACACACTAACGCATTAGATGAAGCAATTGCTTTACCTACTGATTTTTCTGCAAGAATAGCACGTAACACACAAATTTATTTACAAGAAGAAACTCATATTACCAAAACTGTCGACCCTTGGGCAGGTAGTTATTATGTTGAAAATTTAACAAATGACATAGCTGAAAAAGCATGGGATTTAATACAAGAGGTTGAGGAACTTGGCGGAATGACTAAAGCTATTGAAGCAGGAATTCCTAAAATGCGTATTGAAGAAGCTGCTGCAAGAAAACAAGCAAGAATAGACTCTGAACAAGATATTATTGTTGGAGTAAACAAGTATCGTTTAGAAAAAGAAGATCCACTTCATATATTAGAGGTTGACAATACTGTTGTCCGTAAATCTCAAATTGAACGCTTAGACAAATTAAAAGAAGATAGAAATTCTGAGAAAGTAAAAACCTGTTTGACTAAATTGTCAGAAGCTGCAAAAACAGAACAAGGGAATTTATTAGCTTTAGCAGTGGATGCTGCACGAGAAAGAGCTACTTTAGGTGAAATATCCGATGCATTAGAAATCGTATTTGGAAGACATAAAGCAGAAATTAAATCATTTACTGGTGTGTATAGTAAAGAAATAAAAAACGATGAGTCTTTTGCCAAAGCAAAAGAATTAGCCAATAAATTTGCTGAGTTGGATGGTCGTAGACCAAGAATAATGATTGCAAAAATGGGGCAAGATGGCCATGATCGTGGAGCAAAAGTTGTTGCTACAGGATATGCTGACATTGGTTTTGATGTAGATATTGGCCCATTATTTCAAACTCCAAAAGAAGCAGCCAAACAAGCGGTTGAAAATGACGTACATATTTTAGGGGTATCTTCACTAGCCGCTGGACACAAAACACTAGTACCTGCAGTTATTGAAGAGTTAAAAAAATACGGAAGAGAAGATATTATGGTAATTGTAGGAGGAGTAATTCCTCATCAAGATTATCAATATCTGTTTGATTCTGGAGCTATTGCAGTTTTCGGTCCAGGAACAAAAATTAGTGAAGCTGCTATTGAAATATTACAGATCTTAATTAATAGCTTTGAGTAAAAAGGTTTGGTTTTTGATAGTTGTTTAAAACCAATAAACCACTATCAAAAACTTACCTAAATGAAATATTTTATTCTTTCCTTCTTACTAACCACAACCCTTACCACTTCTGCTCAATCAGAAAAGTTTTCGGGAACCTATGGTTTCTATTTTCACTCTGAAAAACAAGGTACAATAGAATGGAAATTAAACTTAAACAAAGATGGCTTATTTAGTTTTTATTTTGACAGAGATTTAAAAGCTAGCATAAATCCTAAACTTTCTAATGAAAAACCAGATCAAAGAGATCATCAAGCCGCTAGAGGCACATGGACATCTAAAAAAAACCACATCTATTTTCATACTCAAGAAGCCGATATAGACAGTACTTACAATTTAAACTTCAATAATTTTAAAGCTTTTCACAAAAGCAAACACCCAAGAGACAAATCAAACAGGATTATCATTCCAAGTATTCTTTTTCTAGAAGCTGACGTTTTTTGGATAAAACGATTAAAACTGGATAAAAAGCAATCATTTTAACACTTTGTTCAGTAAGTATTTGGTTTTAAATGTAAAACCCTACTTTTTAAAAATTCCTATTAAAACTTACTAACACTTTCTGTTAAAAAATAAAATAAATCACCTCTAGAAAATGGGTAACGCAAGTTTTTCCTCAAGCAAGAAACACCTTAAAGAACTTAAAAACAAACAATTAACTTGCCTTTTTTTTTAAGAATATAACATTCAAAAAACTTTACCATTCAGCTTATAGTAAATACCATTTAACATAATTCTACAACACAAAACTATCTTATTGTTTACATTTGTATTGAACTTATACTAACTAATTATGTCTAAAAAAATCCTATCAATAGTTGCCTTAGCTACTATTATGGCTTGTAAACCTACACAAGCACCTGAAGTTACAGAAAAAGCAGCAGAAACAACAAAAACAGTTGCAAAAACTGCCACAGAACAATTAATCCCTAATGATCCTGCAGTAAAAACAGGAACACTAAGTAACGGATTAAAATACTACATTCAAAACAACGGAAAACCGGCTGATAAAATCGAATTACGTTTAGTAATTAACGCTGGATCACTTGTTGAAGATGATGACCAACAAGGTTTAGCTCACTTCATGGAGCACATGTGTTTTAATGGGACTAAAAACTTTCAGAAAAACGAACTAGTAGATTATCTACAAGGTATTGGAGTTAAGTTTGGAGCACATTTAAATGCTTACACAAGTTTTGACGAAACTGTATATATTTTACCTATACCAAGTGATGACCCAGAAAAATTAGAAAAAGGATTTCAAATTCTTGAAGACTGGGCATTTAATGCTTTATTAACTGATAAGGATATTAATGAAGAACGTGGTATTATTTTAGAAGAATACCGTTCTAGAGAATTAGGTGCAAACACTCGTATGCGTAACAACTATTTCCCTAAACTACTTAACCACTCGAAACACGTTGAGCGTTTACCTATTGGTAAAAAAGAAATCATCGAAAACTTCAAGCCAGAAGCTATTCGTAGGTTTTACAAAGATTGGTACCGTCCAGATTTAATGGCTGTAGTTGCTGTTGGAGATGTTGATGTAGCTACTTTAGAAGCAAAAATTAAATCACATTTTGGGAAACAACCTAAAGTTGAAAATCCAAGAAAGCGTGAAGTATTTAATGTTGAAAATCACGATGAAACTTTTATTGCGATAGAATCCGACAAAGAAGCAACACGTAATCAAGTACACTTGTACTACAAATCAGAGGGAACACCTACCCCAGAACGCACTATAGCTGACGCTAGAAAATCACTGGTTGAAGGTTTATTTTCTCAAATGATTAATGCTCGTCTTGGAGAATTACGTAATAGTCCTACACCTCCATTTGTATATGGATACTCATTTAATGGTTCTGCATCTGTAAGAACAAAAGAAGCATATCAATCAGTAGCAATGGTTGCTGGTGATAATCATATTACTGCCTTAAGAGCTTTAGTTGAAGAAAACGAAAGAGTTAAGCGTTTTGGATTTCAAAAAGGTGAATTAGCACGTGCAAAAAAATCGTTTTTTGCTTACTATGAAAAAGCTTTTGAAAATAAAGATAAAATGGAATCTAAGCAATTCGTTCAAGCTTATGTTGATAATTTCTTGAAAAATGAATCAATGCAAAGTGTTGAATGGGGATATAATTTTGCAAAGCAACAACTTCCTACAATTACATTGGATGAAGTAAATACATTAATTAAGAATTATATTAATGAAACAAACAGAGTTGTAGTTATTACTGGTAAAGAGAAAACTACAACCGACGAAGAAGTATTAACTTTATTAGAAACAGTAAAAACTAGTACTGAAATCAAACCTTATGTTGACGAAGCTGTTCAAGAATCGTTATTTACTAGTCTTCCAAAAAAAGGAACTATAACTAACGAAACTTCTAATGATAAATTAGGAATTAAAACCTTTACATTAAGTAACGGAGCAAAGGTTACTTATAAAAAAACTGACTTTAAAAATGACGAAGTACTTTTTAGTTGTCAAAGTTATGGTGGTACATCATTAATGAGTACTGAAAATTATTTAGCATCTCATTTAGCATTAAGAGCAGTAACTGAAGCAGGAATCGCTGGATTAAATAAAAATGAATTGCAAAAATTCATGACAGGAAAAATTGCTAGTGTAAGGCCATATGTAGGTTCTGATTCAGAAGGAATGAGCGGTAGCGCTACACCTAAAGATTTAGAGACTTTATTTCAACTAATTCACTTGAATTTCACATCTATAAATAAAGATGAAGCTGCATTTCAATCATATGCTACTAAGCAAAAAGGAGTTTATGGAAACTTACTTGCAAATCCGCAGTATTATTTCATGAATGAATTCGGGAAATTTCAATATAACAAGAACCCTAGATATACAGGATTCCCTACTGCAGAAGCTTTTGATAAAACTAATTATGAATTAGCTTACAACAAATTCCAAGAACGTTTTGCAAATGCAGGAGATTTTAGCTTCTATTTTGTAGGAGCAATCGATGAAGCAAAATTAAAAGATTTTGCAACACAATATATCGCAAGTTTACCTGCGAATGCTGCTCGTGAAAACTTTAAGGATTCAGGTTTCAGACCTTTATCAGGAAGTCATACTAAAACGATCCATAAAGGAAATGACCCTAAAAGTCAAGTTTCTATCCTTTACAAAGGAGAAACAACTTACAACGCAAAAGAAGCCTTGGCTATGAAAACTTTAGGTGATATTTTATCTATCAAAATGGTAGAAAAATTACGTGAAGAAGCACAAGGTGTTTACTCTCCAAGAGTTTCTGCAAGAATGAGTGACGGGATATACGATTCATTTGCATTAAACATATCTTTCGGATGTGGACCAGAAAACACTGAAAAACTTAAGACCATTGCTTTGCAAGAAGTAACAAACTTAATAGCCAACGGACCTTCAGAAAAAGACCTTAATAAAGCAAAAGAAGGGCATTTAGTTGGAAGAAAAGAACAACTTAAAAAGAATAGATTTTGGTTATCTAAAATCGGAGATGCTGATTTTGACAAAAGAGATATTAATACAATTTTAGAATTTGAAACTGCTGTTAAAGCAATGACAGTGAAAGAAATTCAAGATTTAGCTAAAAAATACCTTAGTAACGGTGCTATTGTAGGTACTTTATTACCAGAGAATAGCTAAAATTCATATTACATTCAAACAAAAAGGCTACCTAAACAGGTAGCCTTTTTACTTTAACCAATGGTTAACAACTTTCACTTGAATAAATCATAAAATAATGTATTTTTACATCTTACTATAAATTTCATATTAATGGGTAAAATCATTGCAATCGCAAATCAAAAAGGTGGAGTTGGAAAAACTACTACATCAATAAATTTAGCGGCCTCTTTAGGTGTGCTGGAAAAAAAAGTGCTTTTAATTGATGCTGACCCACAAGCTAACGCTACATCAGGCTTAGGAATAGATGTTGAATCTGTAGAAATTGGTACGTATCAAATTTTAGAACATTCGAATACAGCAAAGGAAGCTATTATAAAAACAAACTCTCCTAATCTAGACATCATTGCTTCTCATATAGATTTAGTAGCAATTGAAATTGAATTAGTTGACAAAGAAAATCGAGAATATATGCTAAAAACTATTTTAGCAGATGTTATTGACGATTATGACTATATTTTAATTGACTGTGCTCCTTCTCTAGGATTACTAACTCTAAATGCACTAACTGCTGCGCATTCAGTTCTAATCCCAATCCAATGTGAATATTTTGCATTAGAAGGTTTAGGTAAACTATTAAATACTATAAAAAGTATTCAAAAAATTCACAATAAAGATTTAGATATTGAAGGGCTACTATTGACTATGTATGATTCTCGTTTAAGATTATCTAATCAAGTGGTTGAAGAAGTACAGAAGCATTTTAATGAAATGGTTTTTGAAACAATTATTCAAAGAAACGTTCGTTTGAGTGAAGCTCCTAGTTTTGGAGAAAGCATCATTAGCTATGACGCAAGTAGTAAAGGCGCTAATAACTATTTAAGTTTAGCCGAAGAAATTATTAATAAAAATAAGTAAGCAGACATATGGCAAAGGCAATGAAGAAGCAAGCATTAGGAAGAGGATTATCTGCCCTTTTAAAAGATCCCGAACAGGATATAAAATCTGTATCAGACGCAAATGCAGATCAAGTAGTCGGAAATATCATTGACTTGGATATTGACGCTATTGAAGTAAATCCATTTCAACCAAGATCTACTTTTAAAGAAGAAGCTTTACAAGAGTTAGCTACTTCTATAAAAGAATTAGGAATTATTCAACCAATTACAGTACGAAAAACTGGTGTAAATGAATTTCAATTAATATCTGGAGAACGTCGTTTTAGAGCTTCAAAAATTGCTGGATTAAAAACTATCCCTGCGTTTGTACGATTAGCTAACGATCAAGAATCGTTAGAAATGGCTTTAGTTGAAAACATTCAACGTCAGGATTTAGATCCAATTGAAGTAGCCTTATCTTATCAACGCTTAATTGATGAAATAAACCTTACGCAAGAACAAATGAGTGATCGTGTAGGAAAAAAACGTTCAACAATTGCTAATTACCTACGTTTATTAAAGCTTGATCCTATTATTCAAACAGGAATGAAGGATGGTTTTATTTCTATGGGTCATGGTAGAGCAATCATTAATATTTCTGATTTATCAGATCAATTAGATATCTACGAACAAATATTAACTAAGAAGCTTTCAGTTAGAGATACTGAAAAGTTAGTTCAACAGTATAAATCGACAAACGCAACTACTCCGACTGAACCTACCGAAAATCCAAAACATATTAAAAAAAGCATTAAAGATTTCTCAGAATTTTTTGGAGCGAAAATTAATGTGAATGTTGGGAAATCTGGAAAGGGAAAAATAACAATTCCTTTTTCATCAGAAGAAGATTTTAATAGAATTAAAAAACTTTTAGATCGTGAAAAATAGTTTTTTAATCACATTACTTTTAGTACTATTTTCAGTTAGCGCATTTGGACAAAATGGCAAGCTAAAAATAAAGCCTCAAGATTCTATTATCACTAAGAAGATTCATATTGATCAGCTTTCCCCAGCAAAAGCTGCTTTTTATTCTGCAGTACTACCTGGATTAGGACAAGCGTTTAATAAACAATATTGGAAGATACCCGTTATTTATGCTGGATTAGGTGTTGGCGTGTCAATTTATTCATATCAAAACAGAGAATACAATCGCTATAGAGACGCCTACAAAAGACGAATTCTTGGATTTACTGATGATGAATTTCAAGGAGATAAAAAATTATCTGACGCAACTATAATTGATGCTCAACGTTACCATAAAAAAAACAGAGATTTAGCTTTGTTAGGGACTGCTCTATTTTATATTTTAAACATTGTTGAAGCAAATGTTTCCGCACACTTAGCGCAGTTTAACGTAAATGAAGATTTAACGTTAAACCCCCGTTTTTATCAGGATGAATTTTCATACAAACCAAAAGTAGGTTTAACAATTAACTATAAATTTTAATGAATATTGCATTATTAGGTTACGGAAAAATGGGTAAAGTCATTGAACGTATCGCTTTAGAAAGAGGACATACTATTGTTTTTAAATCAGGTAGAGATACTTCAACTATTGATTTATCCAAAACAGATGTAGCTATTGATTTTAGCATCCCAGATGCAGCCGTAAATAATATCTCAACATGTTTTAATAATAACGTCCCTGTAATCTCAGGAACAACTGGTTGGCTTGAAAATTATGATCAGATGGTTGACTTATGCAATCAAACAAACGGTGCTTTTATATACGGTTCAAATTTTAGTTTAGGAGTAAATGTATTTTTTGAGTTAAATAATTATTTAGCTCGAATAATGAACAACCTAAAGCAATACAATGTAAACCTTGAAGAGGTTCATCATACTCAAAAGTTGGACGCACCAAGCGGAACTGCAATTTCATTAGCTGAAGGGATTATTAATAACTCTGACAAAACTTCATGGAAAATGGATGAGCCAACCAATAGTAACGAAATTTCTGTTATTGCTAAAAGAATAAATGATGTTCCTGGAACACATACAATAGATTATTCAAGCGAAGTGGATAGTATTAAAATTGAGCATATCGCTCACAGCAGGGAAGGTTTTGCGTTAGGAGCTGTAATTGCTGCAGAATGGATTCTAAATAAAAAAGGAGTCTTTACCATGAAAGATGTACTTGGACTATAAGTACGTTAAATAAATGATAAAATAGTAACAAAGGCTAATTAGCACACACTAATTAGAAAACAAATAAAGTACAATTCAATTATTTAAAAAATTGAATATAAACAATAACAACTATGACACTTACACAATGGTTTATCTTCTTCCTAATTATTCAAGCAATACATGGATTAAGCACTTGGAAATTATACATTAAAGCTGGTAGACAAGCATGGGAAGCTTTTGTTCCTGTTTACAACGCTATTGTGTTAATGCAAATTATTAATAGGCCAAAATGGTGGACAATCTTGTTATTTGTTCCTATTATCAATTTAATTATGTTTCCTGTAGTATGGGTTGAAACTTGTAGAAGTTTTGGAAAAAACACATATTTAGACACTGCTTTAGCTGTATTTAGCTGTGGGTTATATGTAGCTTATTTAAACTACACACAAGACTTAACACATATAAAAGACCGAAGTATTGACCCTAAAAGTAGTTCAGGGGAATGGACTAGTTCCATACTATTTGCAATTGTAGCAGCTACTTTAGTACACACCTACTTTATGCAACCATTTGTTATACCTACTTCTTCTTTAGAGAAAACATTGTTAAAAGGAGATTTCTTATTGGTAAGTAAATTTCATTATGGTGCACGTTTACCTATGACTGCTGTTTCTGCACCAATGGTTCACGACACCTTACCTGTAGTGAATACTCCTTCATATTGGAAAAAACCACAAATACCATATTTACGTATTCCAGGTTTCCAGAAAATTAAGCGTAATGATATTGTTGTTTTCAACTGGCCTGCTGATACATTATTTAACATGTACAAACAAGCTGACAAGAAATATGAAAAACCAATTGATAAAAAAACAAACTATGTAAAACGTTGTGTTGGTATTGCTGGAGATTCTTTAGAAATTAGAGATGGTTATGTTTTCATTGATGGAAAACAAACTCAATTACCAGACAGAGCTAAAACACAGTTTTATTATACCGTTATTTCAAAGAAATACTTAACTGCAAAGTATTTAAAAGAAGAAATTGGTACAACTGAGTTTGATATATACTACAAAGCTCCATTAAAATATAAAGAAAACTTTAAAAAATATTTTGACATAACAAAATTCCCTACCGATTCTACCTATATTTTAGCTAAGATAAATCATAAAATGAATATTGATAATCCTGAAATCAGACAAACTGATCGATACAGTATCAATATGTCTGTAGAAGAAAAAGAAAAACTTAGCAAAAACCCAAACGTAGTTTCTATCACAAGAGTATTTAAACCAAAAGGCGAAAGAGAAGGAAACATTTTCCCTAAATACAGTGACTATAAATGGAATGGGGATAATTTCGGACCTATTTATATACCTGAAGCTGGAAAAACGGTAGAATTAAACAAGCAAGTATTACCATTATACAAGGATATAATTACTGAGTATGAAGGAAACAAGTTAAACACAGATGGTAGTGATATTTACATTAACGGAAAAATAGCTACTACCTACACCTTCAAACAAGATTACTATTGGATGATGGGAGATAATCGTCAAAACTCATTAGATGCAAGATATTGGGGATACGTACCATTTGATCACGTTGTAGGAAAACCTGTATTTGTTTGGATGAGTATTAGCGGTGTTGAACTTGGTTTAGGAAATTTCAAAAACTGGGTATTCAATAAAGAACGTATTTTTACAACTGTTGGAGGAAGCGGAAAACCTGTTTCATACTTACCATACTTCTTAGTCTTATTAATATTATGGCAAGGATATAAATTTTATAAGAAAAAGAAAAAAGCTAACGACGAGTAATTAGTCTTTTACCTCATTACATATACAACGAAATAATCTGTTATAAATCACTTATTATTTCGTTGTATTAAGTTATAATAGATAACAAATGAACTTAATAATCCATCCTACATACTTCCCTACTGTTGCTCATTTTGTTGCTATTGCAAAGGCTAAAACTATTTGTTTTGAAACTGCAGATAATTTCCAGAAGCAAACCTTTAGAAACAGAATGTTTATATATGGTGCCAATGGAAAACTACTATTAAATATCCCTACAAAACACAATAAAGAAGGCAACAAAACCAGTTATCAGGAAACTGAAATTGAAAATATTGAAGACTGGCAAAAACAACATTGGAAATCAATAGTTTCTGCATATAAATCATCACCTTTTTTTGAGTATTACGAAGATGAGATTAAAGACTTATTTTTCACTCCTCAAACTTCTTTATTCCAACTAAACCTATCTATCATTAAAATAATTTGTGAATGTATTGAGCTAGATATCAATATTGAATACACAACATCTTTTATTAAAGAGTATAAAACCGAAAATTATATAGATTTAAGAACATTAGTAAACGCTAAAAAAGAAATAGCTACTCAGTTTGAAAACTACACTCAAGTCTTTGGAGATAAATATGGGTATCTAAATAATCTAAGTATTTTAGACTTACTATTTAATGAAGGACCAAACACACTGAATTACCTTGAATCACAAGCTAGTTTTTGGTAATGCAAGCATATATACACTACTTCCTTCATTTTGGCGCACCACTGCTCATTGCATTTTTATTTTTTAGGAAAGAATGGAAAAAAATCTACTTGATTTTTGCACTTTCAATGTTAGTGGATTTAGATCATTTATTAGCAAACCCATTTTTTGACCCTAATAGATGTAGTATAAACTTTCACCCCTTACATTCCTATTACGCAATACTCATATACACACTGCTTTTAATCCCAAAGAAAACAAGGATTATAGCTTTTGCATTATTATTTCACATGCTTACAGATTGGATTGATTGCTATATGACATTAAATAATTGGTAAGCGTAAAATAAATTTGTAAACAAATCGTTTTCTTATTACTAAACTAACCAACATGAATAAAAATATAATTGTTACGATATTCTTAATTTTTATAAATTTCTGTTTCTCACAAACTACTATTGAAGGAAAGGTTTACGATAGTAACACTAAAGAACCTTTAGAGTCCGTTAGCATATATATTGAAAACACACATTACGGAACAGTTACCAATAGTGAAGGAAAATACAAGTTCACTTTTAAAGCGGAAAACACTACTATTACCTTTAGTTATTTAGGGTATGAAACTACTGTAATTAATAGTTTTGAAATCCCAAATGAGATTTTCCTATCGGAGCATGATAATGTTTTAGAAGAAGTTTTAATAACCAATAATAGTGTTAGCAGCATTTTAAAAGACGTGTTAAAATCAACTAAAAAAGCTTTAAAAAAACCATTATTACAAGAAACATACAATAGAGAGTTTTCAAAAATAAACGGAGAATACAATTATTTTGCTGATGGAATAGTAGAATATCATATTAGAAATAACGGTAAGAAAATTAAGTCTGATACATATCTAAAACAAAGTAGAACTTTGACTTCTACATCAAAAAACGCCTCTGAAGTTATAGAATCTATTCCTATTAAATACGATGTTAAAGATCAAATTAAAGAAGGTTTTGGCGATTATGAATTACTAAAACACCTTTATAAAAGAGAAGATAGATATGATTTTGTACTAAAAACTAAAAAATACAACGATAGTTTAACACACAATATCATAGAATTTAAACCTAAAGACACCGTAATTAATGATAATTATGATGGCAAGCATTTGAGCGGAAATTTCTTATTTAAAGGAAAAGTAGTTTACGATAGTGCTTCGAAACTTATCCTAGATATGGACTTAAAAAAAGCATCAAATTCTGATAGCGATGCTTTATACATGAAAAACTTTATACTCACATTCAAGTACTTTGATGTTAGACAAAAAGCGAGTTATAGAATAGATGGAGACAAATATATTTTAGTTTATAAAAAAGAATACCACAAACTTCATTTATATAAAGCTCTAGGAAAAGAATACGATACTGAATATGAATTCTACACTAGCCTAAATACCTTATCCTATAAAGAGTTTAATGGTAAATTAGATCGTAATAAACGATACAAGAACACAACCATCTACAAAAATGGAAACCAACACACAAATAATTTTTGGGATAACAATTCCATACTAAGCACGGAGGAAGAAGAGAATTTCATCAATTCAATTAAGCAATAACTACCAAGAAATAGTTGCCTTAATTGGATAGTGATCAGAATATTTATGTGTGAAATTTGAAAACTGAGCAACTCCTAAGTTTTCATCAACAAGTATAAAATCTATTCGTAATGGGAAAAACTTAAAATTGAATGTTTTCCCAAAACCATTTCCTGCGATTTCAAAAGCATCACTATACCCCTCATTTTTGAATTGTTTATAGATATAAGAGTATGCAGTATTATTGAAATCTCCAAGAATAATTTTCTTATGCCCACACTCATTTTGATGTTTTAAAACTAAATTTGCTTGCTCTTGCTGCATTTCAAAACGTTTCCCTATACGTTTTACCAAATACTCTGTTTTTTGCTCAGACAAGTGCTTAACATCGGGATTAATATGTAACGATTCAAAATGTATATTATAAATTCGTATTGTATCGCTAGCCTTTAATACATCAACATAAATAGCTTTATTATCAGTACTTGAAAATTTAATCTCCCCTCTATTTATAATTCTATACTTTGAAAATATCGCTTGACCATATTTAGTTTTACCTCCTGAAAGACTTTCGTAATTATATGGATAACTTTTTAAGTTAAAATTCTTATGTGGATGATACTCTTGAAAAGCTACAACATCAGCATTCTCCGTTAACACAAATTGTTGGATATCATTTTCAATGTTTGGAGTATCTATCCAATCATATATATTAAATAACCTTACATTATAGCTCATTACTGATAAGCTGGTATTTGTGTTTTTCTCTACTGAAGAAAACTTGTATAACGTACTTAAACTATCATACCCCAGAAGTAATACCACTAGAGATAACAACAATTGCTTTTTAACTTTTAATAGCCAGTATAAACAGAAAAAAACATTGAGCAACAATAATACTGGTACAGATAAACTTAAAACAGAAAGAATTGATACCGTTTTTGGGGCAACAAACGGTAATAGATATGCCAACAGTAAAACCACTGCTACAATACCGTTTATAAGGTAAATTAGTTTATCTATTAAATTTAATTTTTTCATATTCATTTCCTGTGCAAACAGGAATCTGCTCTTATTATCTTTATTAATTTATAAAAGTTCTCAATACAATTTTCTCCTAAAGTCGAAAATTACTCGAACTGACGATTATGCAATCTTTCTTAAATCAAAAGTCTAAAGTTACAATCCCCTACTTACTCTTTCCCTGATTGAAATAAAAAGGCCTTTTCTTCTTTTGACAAGCTTTCATAACCACTTTTACTTATCTTATCTAAAATAGCGTCAATCTGTTCTTGTTTAGCTCTCTTTTTCTGGTGTACAGTTTTATCGGTAGCTCTACGCTGTGATTTAGTTTTATGTACTGTTTTTAATTTTGATTTACTTTTTGAAGAAAACCATAATGTAATTGTATCTATCGTTTTTCCAAAACCTTTACCAATATCATTTCCTTTCTTTAACTGAGTAGCATATAAATAACCTAATAACGCCCCTCCTATGTGTGCAATATGCCCACCTGAATTCCCATTAGGAATCTGTACTAAATCTAAAACGACAAAAAACGCTCCTAATTGCCATAGCTTTATTTTAAAAGTAAATACCGCTACTTCCATTTGAGGCAAAGAAGCACAAATGAAGATTAAAACAGCCATTACAGATGCTGAAGCACCAACTAAGAAGCCCATTTGATTATTGAATACAGGAAATAGATTGTATGATAATAAGAACAATACTCCACCTACTAAAGCACCTAACAAATAGGTGTTCAAAAACAACTTCGCACTAAAGCGAGAGAAAAATAATTTTGATACATAATACAACATTACCATATTCATTGCAAAATGAATTAATCCTTGATGTAAAAAAGAATAGGTTATTATTGACCAGGGCTTACTAATAAGAACTGAAGCTTCTTTCGATAATACAAACCAATCAAATAAAAAATTAGTTTTAAACAAAAAAGAAGTCAAACCAAACAATATAAATACAACCAAGTTGATTGCAATCAGTTTTTCAGCTACGTTTAATGTCTTGTATTTATGTAATAATTCTTTCTTAGTCATTAATTCCAACGGTTTTTGTTAAACTGTGTTTTCTTCCAATACAGCATCATTATCAATCCAATTAATGCGCCACCAATATGCGCCCAATAAGCCGTATTATTAGGACTAAAAATTGAAATACCTGTTAATCCTGAAAACACATCTAAACCAATTAATACTGGAATAAAGTATTTTGCTTTTACCGGTACGGGGAAAAACAATAACATTAATTCAGAGTTTGGAAATAACATTCCATAAGCTACTAATAACCCCATAATCGCTCCAGAAGCTCCTACTGCCGGAGTATTAAACACCCCATAAAAAGTATTCAACGATTCTTGACTTACGTACTTTAAAATTGAGGTATTATAACTACCTGTTTCTAATATTGTTGAAATATCAGTGGCAGATAACCCAGCAGTAATTAAATTATCATATACATTTTGATATTGCAAATAATTAGCTAAAGTATAAATTAAACTTGCTCCAATTCCAGCGGAAAAATAGAAAACTAAAAATTTATTCCTTCCCCACATTTGTTCTATCGCACTACCAAACATCCATAATGCCAACATATTAAATAAAATATGATTTATGTTTGCATGCATAAACATAGTAGACACAAACTGCCATGGTTTGAACAATTCATTTTTAATAAAAAACAATCCTAAATACTCCGTCAAGTTTATTCCGCTTTTAGCAACTACAAATGTTGCTATAAGAAACAATACATTAATAATTACTAAATGTTTTACTGTGTCTGTTATTTTAATCATTACAATAATTTTTTGTCAAAATCGTTGGTACTATACGTAATAAATATTGGCTTATTAATCGGAGAAACTGTTGGCTCCTTACATGCAAACAATCTATTTACTATATCTTCTTGTTCTTGAGAGGTTAGTGATTTCCCACTTTTAATAGCAATACTTTTTGCCATTGACTTTGCAACTAAATTTGCATGAAGCCCATTCTCTTCTGTTTCATTACTCATACTTGATAACAAATCATGAATAATTATTGAAGCTTTACTATCTTCTATAGCTGCAGGAATTCCACTAATTTCTATTTCTTCATCGCTTACATTAGAAAACATAAAACCTGTATTTTCTAACACCTCTTTTATTTCATTAAAATGCAAAAGTTCATCTTTAGCTATACTTACTTGAACCGGAAACAACAATTGCTGACTTACGGCTTGGTTAATTGTAATATGCTGTAAAAACTCTTCAAACAAAATACGTTCATGTGCTCTATGCTGATGAATAACAACTACTCCCGATTTAATTTTGCTAATTATGTACTTATTCTGAACTTGTAATGTAGCATGTTCTTGAACTACATCTGTATCTTCAAAGAAAGAACCTGTAACCTCCTCAGATTCAAACTCAATCATTGAAGTATCTGTTGATTCCAATGTCATTTTAGACTCTAATCCAACATATAAACCCTCCCAATCATCACTGTTTTTTTTAGGAACATGTACCGAACTAAAAGAATTAGAAGACGGTACTCTTGAACCTATTTTCTCATCCGAGAATGGATTAAAGCTCCTATCAACCTCTATAGTTGGCGAGCCAACCTTTTTATTTTTATATTCATAAGGCGTATCCATACTCGAGTCTCTTTGAAAATCTAGTACTGGAGCTATTTGAAATTGCCCTAAGCTATGTTTTATAGTAGATTTAATAATAGCATATAAATCATGCTCATTATCAAATTTAATTTCTGTTTTTGTTGGATGGATATTGATATCAATCGTTTTCGGGTCTACTTGTAAATATAAAAAATATCCTGGGTATGCCCTATCCTTTAACAAACCTTCAAACGCTGAAGTTATCGCATGGTTTAAGTAAGAACTCTTTATAAATCTATCATTTACAAAAAAGAACTGCTCCTTACTGCTTTTCTTAGAAAACTCAGGCTTTACTACAAAACCTGTAATATTAACTATTTCAGTTTCTTCATTAACAGGAACTAATTTTTCGTTTGTTTTTGTTCCAAATACATTTACAATTCGCTGTCTGTGATTAGATGCAGGCAAATTAAATAAGTCATTACCGTTATTGTATAGGTTAAACGAAATATCCGGATGTACTAATGCCACACGTTGAAATTCATCAATTACATGTCGCATTTCTACCTGATCAGACTTTAAAAAATTACGTCGTGCAGGAATATTAAAAAACAAATTTTTAACTGCAATTGAAGTCCCTTTAGGGGTAACCACTACTTCTTGCTCGGTAATTTTACTTCCTTCAATTTTTAATATTGTTCCTAATTCGTCATCATTACGCTTGGTTTTCATTTCAACATGAGCAATAGCGGCAATTGAAGCCAAAGCCTCTCCCCTAAACCCTTTTGTATTCAATTGAAATAAATCTTCTGCTGAAGAAATTTTAGATGTTGCATGACGTTCAAAAGATAAACGTGCATCAGTAACACTCATCCCGCTACCGTTATCTATTACTTGAACTAAGGTTTTTCCAGCGTCTTTTATAAGTAACTGTATAGATGTTGCCTTTGCATCAATGGCGTTCTCTAGCAATTCCTTTACTACAGAAGCAGGCCTTTGTACAACTTCACCAGCTGCGATTTGATTAGCAACATGGTCAGGTAATAACTGAATGATATCCGACATTAAAAAAGTTTGATGTTATATTTATCTAAAACAAGAACCGCTACTAAAACTAATAACACAAAAATCACAATCAAACGTATTTGTGATTGTTTTTGATCAGTTTCTTTAGCCTCGGCTTTCCAATCATTTTTAAAAGATGACCTACGTTTAAAACTTCCTTTAATAGAAGTCGCATCCTTTGCTCCATGATGTTTTTCATGCAAACGTTCCAAACGTTCTTTTCGCTCATCATAATGACGAGGTTTATAACCGAATGATTTGTTTTTGTTTTGCTTAAAAAGTGTTGGGAGTCTCATAAACGATTGCTAATGTAGTATATCAAAAATAATCATTTACCGTATATATACCGCAGTATGAATGCTAATTTTTGTTAACATAACCATATAAAATAACAAAGCTGATTTTATATAAAATCAGCTTTGTCTATATTCTAAATAAAATAGCACTTTAATATTTACTTAAAGTCGCCATTTTAATTGCTGCTACAGCAGCTTCTGTTCCTTTATTTCCGTGAATTCCTCCAGACCTATCAATAGCTTGTTGCATATCGTTATCCGTCAAAACACAAAATATTACTGGCACATCACCATGAATATTTAAATCCATAATTCCTTGAGCAGTACCACTACATACAAAATCAAAATGTTTTGTCTCACCCTGTATAACACTCCCAATAGCAATTACTGCATCTACATCCTGTGTTTGTAACATGTGTTTGCTTCCAAAAGGCAACTCAAAAGTTCCTGGAACATCCCAAGTAACAATGTTTTCTTCCGCTACTCCGTTTTCTAACAAAGTCTCTAAAGCACCTTTTTTTAACCCCTCTGTAATAGCAGGGTTCCACTCTGAAACAACAATCCCAAATCGAAAGTCTTTCGCATTTGGGATTGTATTTTTATCGTAAGTAGATAAATTTTTATGTATTGTAGCCATTATTATTTTGCTTGCGCTTTACCTAATAAAGCATCTACTTTTCCAGCTTCTAAAGAAGTTGAAAATTCGTCCTTTATTCTGTTTAAATATTTTACTGCAACATCATTCTTTCCTAAATCTAAAGCAACTATTGATGCTTTAAATAAAAATTTAGGAGTAGTATACTCGTTAGTTGTAGTTTGTACTGCTTTTTCATAATGTCCTAAAGCATCATCCAATTGGTTCAATTGTACAAATGCATCAGCAACTCCACCTTTAGCATTTGCAGCTAAAATTTCGTCATCCGAACTAAACTCATCTAAATATGTAACTGCATTTTTGTAGTCATTCATATTTAAATATGCCATACCAGCTGTATAATTAGCTAAGTTTGCAGCTTTTGTTCCACTGTAATCACTTATTACATCTAACAAACCTAATTTTCCTTCACCTCCATTTAAGGCTAAGTTAAATAATGAATCCTTAGCTGTACCTGTTGCGCTAACTGCTTGAGTAAAGTAAGACTGTGCTTTATACACATCATTTGATGCTTCAGCTTCTTTTGGTTCAGTAACAAACTTTCCAAATGCCATATAAGCTAACACTCCTAAAGCAATAACTCCTACGATACCGAAAATATACTTTTGGTTATCAGCAACCCATTCCTCAGCTTTATTAGCTCCGTCATCCAATGTATTAAAAACATCTTCAGTGGTACTTTCACCTTCAACGTATCCTTCTACTTCATTAGTAAGTTCGTCATTTATAACCTCTTCAACCTTTTCTTTCGGTTTTCTATATCCTCTTTTCTTATATGTAGCCATAATCTAATATTGTGTGTCGAGCAAAAATATAATTTTTCTTTTAATATTAACGCTATTGTTTTGATATTTTTCAATAATTTGCAAACCTCTTATTTATTCAATTCCAATAGTCCCTTTTCACAATGATTTTGCAACAGATTTCTTTAGTAAATTATAAAAATTTTGAGTCAATTTCATTTGATTTCAACGACAAGATAAATTGCTTTGTTGGAAATAATGGCGTAGGGAAAACGAATGTACTGGATGCTATTTACCATTTATCGTACGGAAAAAGTTATTTCAACCCAGTTGCTTCACAAAACATAAATCATAATGCTGACTTTTTTGTAGTTGACGGTGAATACTTGAAAGCGGATAGAAACGAAAAAATTATTATTAGCTTAAAGAAGAATCAAAAAAAGGTTATTAAACGAAATGGTAAAGCTTATGATCGTTTTTCTGATCATGTCGGTTTTTTACCTTTAGTAATTATTTCTCCTGCGGATAATGATTTAATTAGCGAAGGAAGTGAAACTCGACGAAAATTTTTAGATAGTATTATTTCCCAATCCAACAAAAACTACCTTACAACACTCATTAAATACAACAAAACACTACAGCAACGTAATTCACTATTAAAATATTTTTCCCTCAATAACACCTTTAATGCGGATACACTTGCGGTATACAATGAGCAACTTTCTGAATTTGGACAGTTAATTTTTAAAACTAGAACAGAATTTGTCGCTACATTTATTCCTATTTTTCTAGACAAATACAAAGCACTAAGTAACAATAATGAAGAGGTTACATTAAGATACAAAAGTCAGCTAGAAGATAAACCACTCCTAGAGTTACTAGGTGATAATCTTCAAAAAGACAAAATAATACAATACACCTCTGTTGGAACTCATAAAGATGATTTGGTATTTGGTATTTCCGAACATCCTATTAAAAAATTCGGAAGTCAAGGACAACAAAAATCATTTTTAATCGCATTAAAACTAGCGCAGTTTGAGTTTTTAAAGCAACAATCAAACATTAAACCTATCTTATTATTAGATGATATTTTTGATAAATTAGACGAATCAAGAGTAAGTCAATTAATTGCCTTGGTCAACAAAGACGAATTTGGACAGATATTTATTTCTGACACACACGCTGATCGTACTGAAAATATAATTCAAAAAACCAATAAAAGTTATCAACTCTTTAAACTATAACAGCATGAAATATTTTATACCTTTTCTATTCTTTATACTTATCAGTTGCTCCGATAAAGTCACACAACAAGATTTACATAACCTTAATGGTTATTGGGATATTGACAAAGTGGAATCTGTTGATAAAAAGGTTACAGAATACGGAGCTAATAGCACTATTGACTATTATTTTGTAAATGACAAAAACGAAGGATATCGAAAAAAAACAACTCTTGATTTCAGTGGAACATACAAGACAAATAATATCAAAGATAAAATTGTAATTGAAGATAAAAACGGTACTTTTATAATTAAAACATCAACTTCTCTTGATAACTGGGAAGATGTAATTATTAACTTAACTCCTGAAAAGCTTGTTTTAAAAAATGAAAAAGGAATTTTATTTTACTACAATAAGCACGAAAAATTTAACAACAACTAAAGGCATTTTCGTTTACACGGAAAAATATTATGGCGAAAAGAAATAAAGAAAACATGAGTATTGCTGATGTCTTAAAAGGTTTTATCAAGGAGAATAACTTAGACAAAGGCTTAAATAAAATTGACACTAAAAATGCATGGTATGCTGTAATGGGAAAATCTATAGAAGCATATACTGATAGCGTAGAACTAAAAAACCAAACACTTGTTGTGCGATTAAGCTCTTCACCTTTACGAGAAGAGTTAAGCTATGGGAAGTCAAAAATAATCGTTAACATGAACGAATATTTAAGACAAGAAATTATTAAAGAATTGATTTTAGCTTAAACACATTTTATTTTAAGTAAAAAAAGAAAACAAAAAAGCCTAAAGAAAATCTCTTTAGGCTTTTTATATGATTTGAAATGGGTTTCTTAGAACATTTCTCTTCCAGAAAAATGAAAAGCACCTTCAATAGCAGCGTTTTCATCACTATCAGAACCATGTACTGCATTTTCTCCAATAGAAGTAGCATATAATTTTCTGATTGTTCCTTCAGCAGCTTCAGCTGGATTTGTAGCTCCAATTAAAGTTCTGAAATCTTCAACTGCATTATCTTTTTCTAAGATAGCTGCAACAATAGGTCCGCGAGTCATGAATTCAACCAATTCACCAAAGAAAGGTCTTTCATTATGTACTGCGTAAAATGCTTCAGCATCAGCTTTAGTCATTTGTGTAAGCTTCATTGCTACAATTCTGAATCCTGCAGAATTAATTTTTCCTAAAATTCCTCCGATGTGTCCGTTTTCAACTCCATCAGGCTTAATCATAGTAAATGTTCTATTCGTTGCCATCTTTAATATTTTTAAATTTTTGTGCAAAAGTAGTTATTTTACTTATATCTACAAACATGTTTTTACCAAAAAGAAAAAGAGCAGTAAAAACTGCTCTTTTAATTATTTCTTATAAGTAATATGATTACTTAGTACGTTTTGTTTGTACTAAACGTATTCCGTAAAACTCATATGTATTACCAGGTAAAGTAGAAACTTTGTTTGATATTCTACAAAAAGATGATTTACTATCCCATGATCCTCCTTTTACAATACGCTTCTCTCCTCTTTTAGGACCTCTGTTATTACTATCCTGAACCATTCCGGTTTTAACAGCTTTATTATGATTTTCGTCATAGAAATCCCAACACCATTCCCATACATTACCATTCATGTCAAAAATACCTAACTCGTTAGCATATTTTGATCCGTAAGCATGTGGTCTAGCTTCACTATTTTCAACATTCCATGAAATTAGCTTTAAATCGTTAGCTCCAGCATATTTATATCCTTTTCCTTTTCTTCCACCATGTGCCGCAAATTCCCACTCTGCTTCAGTTGGTAATCTAAATCCATTTGAGTCAAAGTTACATACATAACGTGGCCCAACTTTAGAATATGCTTTATCATATCCTTGTTTCTCACTTAACCAGTTACAAAAATCAACTGCTTGCTCCCAAGTTACATTAGTGATAGGAAAATCATTATTCCATCCCCAAGCTTGTTCTTTAGGCATATTTAACCTATTTGCTTTTGTGTATTCTTTCCATTCCCAAACGGTAACTTCAAATTTACTCATGTAAAATTCTTTAACAGAAACTTTACGTTGAGGCTTTTCATCTTTCTCTGCTTGCATGTCTTTTTTATTGGCACCAAACATGAAAGCCCCAGATTCTACCTTTACCATTTCTGGCCAAGCTTGATCATTTCCTTGTGCAAAAGACAAAGAAACAGACACTAACATTAATAGAATAGTTTTTAAAATGTATTTTTTTTTCATTTTGAATTATTTTAAAGGTTTTATTTAATTCGGTGCAAAACTACTAATTTTACAACAACATCATAGACATTTGTTAATAAATTATCAAATCCACACCCTTCATTATAGCATTTAAGGCACAAATTATGCCATAATTTTTTCCGAATACTTATATTCGCATTAATTATGGAGGCAAAAGATATAAAAAAAACCGAGAATTTATTACAATCGTCTGAAAACATTGTAATTACTTGTCATAAAGGACCTGATGGAGATGCGATAGGATCATCATTAGCACTATACTTATACTTAAAGAAACAAGGCAAAAATGCAACAGTAATTGTTCCAGATGATTTTCCTTTTTTCCTAAAATGGTTACCTGAAAGTGAACACATTATATTATATGATGCAAACAAAGAAACTGCAAACACTATAATTAATAATGCTGATTTAATTTTCACATTAGATTTTAATGCATTGCATAGAACTGGTGACATGCAAGAAGCGCTTAGTAATGCTTCTGCAAAATTTATAATGATAGATCATCACCAACAACCTGATGATTATGCAGAAGTTACATATTCGGATACCACAATATGTTCTACTTGTCAAATGGTGTATCATTTTATTGATGCCTTGGAGGACGTAAACACAATAGATACTGATATTGCAAACTGTATTTATACTGGGATTATGACTGACACTGGTTCATTCAGATTCCGATCAACAACTAGTACAACACATAGAGTTATTGCTAATTTAATTGACATTGGTATTGATAATGCAAAAATTCATCAGAATGTATATGATAGCAACTCATATAATAGGTTACAACTTTTAGGAAAATCACTTACTAACCTTAAAGTTATTCCAGAATTAAACACTGCTTACATTAGTTTATCGGCTGATGAACAAAGTGAGTTCAATGCTCAAAAAGGAGATACTGAAGGAATTGTTAATTATGCACTCTCATTACAAGGAATAAAATTAGCTGCTATATTTAAAGAAGATCAAAACAGTAAATTGATAAAAATATCATTACGATCAAAAGGAGATTTTTCTGTAAATGAATTTTCAAGAGCACACTTTAATGGTGGCGGACATACAAATGCTGCTGGAGGAGCGAGCAAGCTAACTCTAGAAGAAACACTTGAGAAATTTATTAGTATATTACCAAGCTATAAAAAAGAACTAAGTTAATGAGATATATAACTCTATTATTGTTGCTTTTAAGTATTACAGCTTGTAAAGAACCTCAGCCTAGAAAACCAGTAACGGTAAAATCTGGGTTTTCAAGAGAATACTCTGTTCAAGTTGAGCGTACTAAAAAAATTCTACAATTAGAAAATGATGCAATAACTAATTACATCAACAACGATTCAACAAATATTTATATAAACTCTAATAAAGGGTTTAAATATTGTTATATCAAAAAAGACTCTGTTAGTAACTACAAACCTCGTTATGGGGATGGATTATTGTATACCTATTCGGTTACAGATATACATAATAACATCGTTTATACTACTTCAGAAACTGGAGATAAATCATATTATATCGATCAAGAAAGCAAAATAATTGAAGGTTTTCGTCAAGGGCTGAAATTAATAAAAGTTGGAGAAGAAATTAAGTTTATTTTCCCTTCGCAACTAGCTTACGGATATCGAGGTGATGGCAAAAAAATAAATGCTAATAAGCCTATTATATGTACCGTAACATTAAAAGAACTTGTGACTAAAGAATCATTAAATAGAACTATAAATAAATAATCAACACCATGAAATTACTATTTTTATCATTATTTTTTGCCGCTACCGCATGTAACCAACAATATCCTGACTTAGGAGACGGAATGTATGCTGAATTCAACACTAACAAAGGGAAGATTGTTTGTCAGTTAGAATTTGAAAAAACACCTATTACAGTTGCTAACTTTGTTTCTTTAGCTGAAGGAACAAACACAATGGTTTCTGATGACTACAAAGGAAAAATGTATTATGACGGATTAAAATTTCATAGAGTTATCGCTGACTTCATGATTCAAGGTGGATGTCCTTTAGGTTTAGGATCTGGAGATCCTGGATACAAGTTTAAAGATGAATTTGATCCAAGTCTAGTTCATGACAAACCAGGTATTTTATCAATGGCAAATGCTGGACCAAAAACTAACGGAAGTCAGTTTTTCATTACTCATAAAGCTACACCACACCTAAACAACAAACACTCTGTTTTTGGTCATGTAGTAATTGGACAAGATATTGTTAATGCTATAGCTGGGAATGACACTATTATATCAGTAAAAATTATCAGAAAAGGAAGTGCTGCTAAAAAGTTTGACGCTGCTAGTTTATTCAATAGTCATTTTTCTGCTGAAAAAGACGCTCAAGAAAAAGCACAAGCTGAAATGAACAAGACTATTGAAGAAGTTGCTAAAGGTTATGAAAAAACAGCAACAGGATTACGTTATAAAATAACTCAAACTAATGCAGAAGGAAAGCCTGCAAAAAGAGGAGATAATGTTCAAGTTCATTATACAGGAACTTTGTTAGACGGAACTAAATTTGATTCTTCTGTAGAAAGAGGTCAACCTATTTCTTTCGCTGTTGGAACTGGTAGAGTTATACCAGGTTGGGATGAAGGAATTATGTTATTAAAGGAAGGTGAAAAAGCTAGTTTGGTAATCCCTTCATTTCTAGGATATGGTAAAAGAGGAAGAGGGCCTATTCCTACAAATGCTATCTTAATGTTTGATATTGAACTTGTAAAAGTTGGAAACTAAATGAAAATTGTATCGATAACTAATATTTCTCGATACAAAACATTTTCTATTACATTTCAAAAACTTCATTCGAAGTAATATTTTAAATTTCAATATTAAACACAAAAAAGCCTCGAAGTAATTCGAGGCTTTTTTTATTAGATCAAACTCAGTTTGTTATTTCTTAGGAGTTTCTTTTAAAACCTCTAAAAAGAAATTCCAGTATTTTTGTGCAGAAGAAATACATGCTCTTTCATCAGGAGAATGCGCTCCTTTAATTGTTGGACCAAAAGAAACCATTTCCATTTCAGGATAATGAGTTCCTAAAATACCACATTCTAATCCTGCGTGACAAGCTGCTACATTAGCTTCTTCTCCATTAATTTTCTTATAAACCTCAGCTGTTAACTTTACAATTGAAGAATTCATATTAGGAGTCCAACCTGGATAAGACCCTGACAATTCAACTTCAAAACCACCTAACTCAAAACAAGAAGTAAGTTTGTTTGCTAAATCATCTTTATTAGAGTCTACAGAAGAACGTGTCAAACACATAACCGTAGCTTCACCATCAGCAATAATAATTTTTGCTATATTATTAGATGTTTCAACTAAACCTTCAATATCCGGACTCATTCTATGTACACCGTTTAAGGCTGCATAAATTGACTTAATAGCATTTTCTTGAGCACCCAATTCCATTACTTTTTCTGGTAAAGTAGCTTCAGAAATGATTACTTCTAAATCAGCTTCTAAGCTTGAATATTCAGCTTTAATACGAGCAACTTCAATAGCCAACTCTTTTTCAAAAGATACCGTGTGAATTTTATCTACTACTATTGTAGCAAAACTTTCTCTTGGGATTGCATTACGTAAACTACCTCCTTTTATAGAAGAAGCACGTAATCCGTATTTTTCATATCCTTTAAACAATAAACGATTCATGAATACATTTGCATTTCCTAAACCTTTGATGATATCCATTCCTGAATGCCCACCATTTAATCCTTTAATTTCAATAGTATACCCTACTGTTCCCTCTGGAGTTTTTTCTTCTGTATATGTTTTTGTAGCAGTAATATCAATACCACCAGCACAACCTACACCAATTTCATCATCTTCTTCCGTATCTAAATTTAAAAGAATATCACCGTTAAGCAATCCTCCTTTTAAACCGAAAGCTCCACCCATTCCAGTTTCCTCATCAATAGTAAACAATGCTTCTAATGCTGGATGTTGGATTGTTTTAGATTCTAGCACTGCCATAATTGTAGCAACCCCTAGACCATTATCAGCTCCAAGAGTAGTCCCTTTAGCACGTACCCAATCACCATCAACATACATTTCTATCCCTTGAGTATCAAAATCAAAGTTAACATCTGCATTTTTTTGGTGCACCATATCTAAATGTGATTGTAATACCACCATTTTTCTATCTTCCATACCTGGAGTAGCCGGCTTTCTTACTATTACATTTCCAACAGTATCTATTACAGTCTCTAATCCTAAATCTTCACCAAATTTTTTCATAAACGCAATTACACGTTCTTCCTTTTTAGATGGACGAGGTACTGCATTTAAATCCGCAAATTTATTCCATAAAACCTTTGGTTCTAACTCTCTTATTTCTTGATTCATTATATCCTGTTTTTATATGCGCCAAAGATAGTGAGTTTTTACTCAATTTCTATATTCAGATGATTCCTGATTTATTTAATTTCATTAATTTTATAATCTCAATCAAACTTCTAATAACAGAAAGAAAATCATTTTGGATATACTTAAAAACAAAAAACTCTTTTTAGCAGTATTATTTCCTTTACAAATAGTATTCATAAAAATACTGGGACAGTTCCCTAACTTCATTGATACTTACTATAGTAATGGGTTGTATCTTTTTATATCAAAAACACTGCGTTACTTACTTGGATGGATCCCTTTTTCTATTGGAGACCTATTATATGCTACTTTAACTATTTTTTTAATTAGATGGTTTATTAAAAATTGGAAAAACTTTTATAAAAACCCAAAACAAACATTTATTAGTGTTTTTGCTTTTCTTTCAATTCTCTATTTTCTATTTCATCTTCTATGGGGAATGAATTATTATAGAAACCCATTATATAAAACTTTAGCTTTAGAGAAAGAATACACCACAGAACAATTGTTACAGGTAACCGAAAACCTTATTACTAATGTAAATAATATTCATTTAAAAATAGCACCGAATGATAGTACTAAAGCTGTAATTCCTTACGATAGGTCTCAAATATTTAATAAAACAATTGATGGTTATACAATACTTCAACAGCAATATCCAAAATTAAATTACCAACCCAGAAGTATTAAAAAATCAATATGGTCCTTACCTCTTACCTATTCAGGATACAGTGGTTATTTAAATCCTTTTACAAATGAAGCACAAGTAAATTACTTAATTCCTAAATATCATTTTCCGCTGGTTAGTTGTCATGAAGAAGCACATCAAATAGGGTATGCTGCCGAAAATGAAACTAACTTCATTGGTTATTTAGCCTGTATGGAAAACCCTGATATCTACTTTAATTATGCAGGTTCAACATTTGCTATTCGTTATTGCTTAAATGAAGTTTATAGAAGAGACGAAAACAAATATGAGTATTTACTTCAAAAGCTAAACCTTGGAGTCCGAAAAGATTTTCAAGAAAGTCAAAATTTCTGGAACAGTTATCAAAACCCAATGGAAGTGGTTTTTAAATATGGCTTTGATCTATTTTTAAAAAGCAACAACCAACAGAAAGGGATTAAAAGTTATAGTTATGTTGTTGCTTTAATTGTTAATTATGAGTTGAAGGAAGGTTTATAATCATATACCCAAAATATGATCACAATCAATATGTTAAAGAATTCTTAAAATTCAATGATGTTAATTTAGTTAGCTATCTTTAAAAACATTAAAATTAAATCTACCTAATGAACCAAATCAAACTTAGTATGCTCTTATTTTTAATGATGAGTATATCTTATTCTCAAGAATATCACCCGAAAACGAATGGTGTAAAAAACCCCAATTACTCTATTATAGCGTTCACAAATGCTACTATACATGTAAGTCCGTCGGAAATTATCAATAATGGAACCTTACTAATTGAGAACAATAAAATTATTGCAATTGGCACTACTGTAAATATCCCAAACAATACGGAGACAATAAATCTTTCTGGAAAAACTATCTATCCTTCATTTATTGATATCTATAGCTCATTCGGTTTTGAAAAACTTAAAAGAGAGAAAGGAAATAACTCTCCTCAGTATGATGCCAATAGAAAAGGATATTATTGGAATGACCATATTAGACCCGAAACTAATTCTTCCAGCTCTTTTAAATATGATAATAAAAAAGCAGAAGAATTGCTTAAAGCTGGTTTTGGTATTGTCAATACCCATATTCATGATGCTATTATGAGTGGTTCAGGTGCTTTAATTGCTTTAGATCAAAAAGGTAGTGCTGCAACTCAAATTATAGAAGAAAAATCGGCGCAATACTTTTCCTTTAATAAAAGCAAATTATCTAGACAATCTTACCCTAGTTCCATTATGGGAGGAATGGCGTTAATTAGACAAGTACATCATGATGCAGATTGGTATAGTAAAGGAAATATTGAAGAAAAAGATTTATCCTTAGAAGCTTTTCTAGCAAATAAAAACAGACTTAATATTTTTGATGCTGGTAATTGGCTAAATGATTTAAGAGTTGATAAACTTGGTGATGAATTTGGTGTAAACTATACTATAGTTGGTGGTGGAGATGAATACCAACGCATAGAAAATATAAAAGCTACAAATACGACTTATATACTCCCAATAGACTTCCCAAAAGCTTATGATGTTGAAAACCCATTTCAAGCATCAAAAGTTTCTTTAAAAGATATGAAGCATTGGAATTTAGCACCAACAAACCCAAGTGCTTTTACTAAAAAAAATATCTCTTTTGCATTAACTACACATAAACTAAAATCCGTATCTGATTTTAATGCTAATCTGCAAAAGGCTATTAAACATGGCTTAAATAAAAACGATGCACTTGCAGCACTTACTACTATTCCTGCAAAACTTTTAGGTAAATCAAATGAAATTGGTAGTTTAAAAAAAGGCAGCTACGCAAATTTCATGATTACTTCGGGAGATGTTTTTGACTCAAAAACAATACTTTATGAACATTGGATTATGGGAAACAAAAACTCATTTTCTGATATGAATTCAAAAGATATTAGTGGAGATTATGAGCTTTCCGTAAATAATAAAAAGTACACTTTAACGCTTTCTGGTAAAGCACCTAAATTTAAAGTTGAACTGAAACAAGACACTATTAAGCTTACTAGTAAAATGACCTTTAAAGATGATTGGTTAAACATCCATTTTTCAGAAAAAGACGCTAATTCTTATATTCGATTAATTGCGAAAATCACACAAGAAAAAGCAAACATACGTGGTAAAGCTGTTTTAGCAAATGGAATAGAAACTACTTTTACAGGTAACTATTCAGAATCTAAAGACAAGGAAAATGAAGAAGAAAATGAAGATAAAAACGCTGCTCCTACTCTTGTAGACATTTCCTATCCAAATATGAGTTATGGGTTTAATACTTCTCCTAAACAAGAAACACTATTATTTAAAAACATTACAGTTTGGACGAACGAAAAAGAAGGTATTCTTGAAAATACGGATGTATTAGTTAGAGATGGTAAAATCAAAAAAATAGGGGAAAATCTTAGTAGTAATAATGCTACTGTTATTGATGGTACTGGGAAACATCTAACTGCAGGGATTGTTGATGAGCATTCACATATTGCAACCTCATCGGTAAATGAAGGTGGACAAAATTCTTCAGCAGAAGTTACCATTGAAGATGTTGTAAAATCAAACGATATAAACATCTACAGAAATCTAGCTGGTGGAGTAACAACTATTCAGATTCTGCATGGTTCTGCAAATCCTATTGGAGGACGATCGGCTCTTGTAAAACTAAAGTGGGGAGAAACTCCTGACAAAATGTTAATTCCAAATGCTCCAAAAGCAATCAAGTTTGCATTAGGAGAAAATGTTAAACAAAGTAACTGGGAAAGTTATTCACGATTTCCTCAAACACGAATGGGAGTAGAACAAGTATATATCGACTATTTTACCCGTGCTAAGGAATATGATGCTAAAAAGAAAAGTGGTGTTCCATATAGGAAAGATGATGAATTGGAAACTATTGCTGAGATACTAAATAAAGAACGTTTTATTACTTGTCACTCGTACATTCAAAGTGAAATTAATATGTTGATGAAAGTAGCTGATAAATTCAATTTTAACATCAATACATTTACGCATATTCTAGAAGGATATAAAGTAGCTGATAAAATGAAAGAACACGGAGTTGGCGCATCTACTTTTAGTGATTGGTGGGCATACAAATATGAAGTAAATGATGCCATACCTTATAACGGAGCTATTTTACATAAGCAAGGTATTACTGTAGCATTTAACTCGGATGATGCTGAAATGAGTAGACGTTTAAATCAGGAAGCTGCTAAAGCGGTAAAATATGGTGGTGTTTCAGAAGAGGAGGCTTGGAAATTTGTAACCTTAAACCCTGCGAAACTTTTACATTTAGACAAATCAATTGGAAGTATTAAAATAGGTAAAGATGCCGATATTGTACTTTGGAATGACAATCCTTTATCTATATATGCAAAAGCTGAAAAAACAATTATTGAAGGAGTTGTTTATTTTGATCTTGCACGTGATTTAAAAAGTCGTGAGAACATCAAAAAAGAACGCAACACTTTAATTAATTTAATGCTTGATTATAAAAATAAAGGAGGAGAAACTCAATCTCCTAAGAAAAACAAAAGACCACATATACATTGTGATTTCGAAGGAGATTACCAATAATATTCAATTTTTTCAAATAACATTAGTTCATCACTTATGAAAAACATAATATATATAACACTACTTATTTGCTCATTGGGGTTTTCTCAACAGACACCAGGTAAGAAGCAATCTAAACCTATTACAATCGTTGGAGCAACTGCACATATTGGTAACGGGACTGTAATAAAAAACTCATTGCTTATTTTTGAAAATAGCAAACTTACTGTTGTTACAAATGCTACAACAAGTAAAATCCCATATAAAGGGACTATTATAAAAGCTGATGGAAAACATGTTTACCCAGGTTTTATTGCACCAAATACTACTTTAGGACTTGTAGAAATTGATGCTGTTCGTGCTTCAAATGACCAAAGAGAACTTGGTACTTACAATCCGCATATAAGAAGTATTATTGCATACAATACTGAATCAAAAGTTACTGAAAGCATGCGTCCTAATGGAGTACTTCAAGGGCAAATTACACCCAGAGGAGGACGAATTTCCGGAAGCTCATCTGTTGTTCAATTTGATGCTTGGAATTGGGAAGATGCCGTAATTAAAGAAGATGACGCAATTCATATTAATTGGCCTCGAACATTCAATCGTTCTGGTTGGTGGGCTGCTCCAGGCCCAACTGTTCCAAATAAAAAATACACCGAGCAAGTAACTGAATTAATTAATTTCTTTAAAAAATCAAAATTTAATAATTCTCAAACAACTCATTTAGTTTTTGATAGCATGGAGCCTGTATTCAATAAAACTAAAAAAGTGTTTATTCATGTTAGTGATGAAAAACAAATTATTGACGCTGTGGATTTTGGACTTAAACAAAAGGTAAATTTGGTTCTTGTTGGGGCTTATGAAGCGTACAAAACAATAGATTTACTAAAAAAACACAATATCCCAGTTATATTACAACGCGTACACAGTACTCCTGATAATGATGATGATGATTATGATATGCCATATAAGCTAGCAACTATTTTATCGGATGCTGGTATATTAGTAGGTTTAAACACCAGTGGTAGTATGGAACGTATGAACACAAGAAACTTACCTTTTTATGCAGGCACCTGTGTCGCCTATGGACTTGACAAAGAAAAAGCAGTGCAGTTAATTTCTTTAAATACTGCAACTATTTTAGGTATCGATAATTTTACAGGAAGTTTAGAAGTTGGTAAAGATGCTACTTTATTTATTTCAGAAGGTGATGCATTGGACATGAGAACAAATAAACTTTCTCATGCTTTTATTCAAGGACGTACTATTAGTTTAGAAACGCACCAAACTGAATTATACGATCGTTATACCGAGAAGTACAAAACGAATTAATATTCAAAATTAATAACATAAAAAAGTCGGTTAAACTAGTATGTTTAACCGACTTTTTCATGTTGTTCTATATACTATTTTTCTCCAATTACACCATCTACAGGCTTTACAAAATTTGATGGTTCAATCATTTTTTCGGAAACATGAATGTTTTCAAATTCAGCACTATTACTTGGAGTTTTAGGGAAATTATTTTCTGAATCATACCATTGTAATTTCGTTGGTAACACTAATCCATTTACTTTTTCCCAATTGGTATATTTGATGTAATGAATTTCTGTACTTGGTTTATCATCACCATAAGTAACAGTATATCCTAACCATGTCATTTGAAGTGTTGTTTTATCAAAATACACAAAGTAATTATCATCAGGAGAATCACCTACATTACTACCATAAGTTATTTTATATCCAGTATACGTTTTATTCTCAAAATGTAAATCAGCTACTTTTGAATACGTAATTCCAGGGTCACCTAATACAAATGGCATTGCATAAAAGTAAAAATATAGATTATGATAAAAGCGTGCTCTTTCAATAGGGAATTTTCCTTCAGCATTCATCCAAACATCATTACCATCAAACCCGATGGTAAATTTTGAAGAACTAATTAATGTTTTACGAGATTTTAAATCTACTAAATGAGTTTCTGTTGCTCCACCTTGTTTTAACAAATCAAATGACAATTGATTCATTGTATCCCAACGTTCATAGGTTCCATGAGCTGCGAACATACTATTTAATTTATCTGGAAATCGTTCTACTATACTTTCAGTAGAAGCTTTACTTATTTCATTAGCTGATTGAGAAAACCCATAAAAACTAATTAACATTATTGCAATGGCACTAAACTTTTTCATTTCTTATATCTATTTGATATAAGTTGTCTGTCATATTTCAACATCCTTACATTTAGTTCATTATTTATTATTATTTGATAATTTATATGGTTACATTTTTCTGGTTTTCATATAGCACATCTGCTTGTAAGCGAATTAATTCTTCTGCTTTTTTCTTTTTGTATTGATATGATTCTTCTGACTCTTGAATATCAGAATACACCTTATTACTTAAAGTTGTATTGGTTTTAAGGTTCTGCTGCCTTTCATAAATTTGTTGTTGCATCCATATTTTAATTTCCGACTCTTGATTTTCTAATTTAAAATCATATTCACTTTTCTGAGCCAGTAGTTTTGCAAGTATCGGAGATGTCTCTATTGCTAAAAACAATATAAATATAAAGAAGGATGGCAACCAAGGTAGTTTTCCTAAAGCAGTTACACGAGCCATTAATCCATCAAACCCGTCAATAATTGGTTGCGTGGTCAGCAATTGAGCTTCATAGGTTGTATTGAGTGCTGCAATTTCGTTTTCAATGGCTGAAACTTTTCCTTTGTTAGTTGTTTTCAATTGTTGTAATTCCAATAACTTGGCATCATGCTTCTCACGTTTCTCTTTATATACTGGGCCTTTACCTAACAATTTAGTTCCTTGCCTCCCTTCTGCTTCTGCTATATAGGTGCTGTATAAACCATTTACTTCCGCTTCTTTTACAGAAACCTCTTTTTTTAAACTTTCAATTTGAGAAGTAAACTCAGTTATTTTTGGAGTATACTGCAAAGCTATCTGATCTTTATTATTGAGCGTCATTGTGTTTTTTTCTTCTAAGAGTACTTGATTAATCTCTTTTTCAAATATTTTCAATTCCAATGGTTTTGAAATTACCACAGCAATAATCATCGCCAATATAATTCTAGGTGAAACCTGTAGTAGCTCTTGGGTGAATTTATCTCTTTTCTTAATAGTTGAAACGATAAATCGATCTAGATTAAATATTAAGAGTCCCCAAACTAACCCAAATCCAATTGATATTATGAGATTATCAAAAACAGTATATAACGCGTAACTAGCGGCAATAAAAGCCATTACCGCTGTAAAAAAAACGGTAGCGCCAATACCTGCGTATTTTGTTTGTTCTCCTTTTGAACAGTTATTCAAAAGATCGTTATCTGCTCCTGAGCAGACAATAAAGAATTGTTTTAACATGATGAGTGTTATTTTGATTGATGATTATGATGATGTTTTAATACTCTATTAGAACGCAGAGTGTAGTAATTTGTTACATAAAAAGAGAGTTATTTTCGTGATTAATTTATTATCTCCATTTAATGGGTTAGCTGAATCAACATAAGTCTACTTTACTTTATATATTTGCCCTATGCAATATATTAGTAGTACACAAAACGCACTGGTTAAAAAAGTGCTGCAATTACAAGAGAAATCAAGGCTTCGTAAAAAAGAAGGTTTGTTTACTGTAGAAGGGATTAGAGAGTTAGAGCTCGCTTTAAAAGGAGGGTATCAATTAGATACTGTTTTCATTTATGAAGATTTAGTTTCAGAAAGTGAAATTACAGCGTTAACTAATCAACAAGTTAACTTAATTGGAGTTTCTAAAGAAGTACACCAAAAGATAGCATACAGAAGTTCTACGGAAGGTGTTGTTGCTATTGTAAAAACGAAATCAAATTCTTTAGACTCAATTGTTTTTAATACAAATGCACCTTTGGTTCTAATTGCAGAAGCTCCTGAAAAACCAGGAAACATTGGCGCTATTTTACGTACTGCAGATGCTGCTAATGTAGATGCCATATTTATAGCAAACCCAAAAACCGATTTATACAATCCCAACATTATTCGTTCAAGTGTAGGTTGTGTGTTTACCAATCAAATTGCAACGGGGTCTACAGAAGAAATCATTACTTTTTTAGCAGCTAAAAATATAAATATTTATGCGGCTACTTTACAGAATTCAAACGAATATCACAAAGAAGACTATACAGAAGCTTCGGCAATTGTGGTAGGAACTGAAGCTACAGGATTAAGTGAAGAATGGCGAAATGCTGCCAAACAAAACATCATTATCCCTATGCAAGGACAAATAGATTCTATGAATGTATCAGTTGCTGCTGGAATTTTGATTTTTGAAGCAAAACGACAACGTGATTTTAATTAATAATGAATGATTAATGATGTACAATTGTTAAATAGTAATTTGACATGAAAGAAAACATAATCGCCACTAAAACATATAGTTTTGCAGTTAAAATAGTACTACTAAGCAAAAAACTAGTTTCGAAAAATGAATATGTTTTATCAAAACAAATTCTAAAATCGGGGACTTCTATTGGTGCAAATGTAGAAGAAGCCATTAGAGGAATTTCTAAAAAAGATTTTAGAGCTAAAATGTCTATTTCATATAAGGAAGCTAGAGAAACAAATTATTGGCTTAGAATTCTTAAAGATACTGATTATATTACTGTAGAAGAATTTGATTTATTAAATAATGACCTTACCAGTATTTTAAAAATACTCTACAAAATAATAGATTCCTCAAAAGAGTAATTATATTAAAATTGTTACTTACTCATCACTAATTACACATTACTAATTGTTAATTCTTAATTAAACACATGACTGCACAAACTATATTTTACCTAATCATCGGAATTTTAGTATTCGACTTTATTCTCGATAAGTTTTTAGACTCTCTAAATGCAAAACATTACAACGACGAACTTCCTACGGAACTACAAGATGTTTATGATGGGGAGGAATATAAAAAATCCCAAGCGTATAAACTGACAAACAATAAGTTTGGAAACATCTCATCATTATTTTCTATACTACTTACTTTAGGATTCCTATTTTTTGATGGCTTCAAAATAGTAGATGATTATGCAAGGACATTTACAGATAACAACATCTTAGTCGCATTGATTTTCTTTGGAGTAATTATGATAGGTTCGGATATTATTACCACTCCTTTTTCTTACTACCATACTTTTGTTATAGAAGAAAAATTTGGCTTTAATAAGTCTACTAAAAAACTTTTTTTTATTGACAAAATTAAAGGTTGGTTAATGAGTGCAGTACTTGGTGGTGGAATATTATCTTTAATCATTTGGTTTTATGAATTCGCTGGTAGTGATTTTTGGATACACGCTTGGGCTTTAGTAGCCATTTTTAGCCTATTCATGAATATGTTTTATGCAAAACTGATTGTACCACTATTCAATAAACAAACTCCTTTAGAAGAAGGTTCTTTGAGAGATAAAATCGCTGCTTATGCTGAGAAAGCAGGTTTCCAATTAGACAATGTTTTCGTAATTGATGGATCCAAAAGAAGCACTAAAGCCAATGCATATTTTTCTGGCTTTGGGAGTCAGAAAAGAATTACACTTTTTGACACTTTAATAAACGATCTAGAAGAAAATGAAATAGTTGCTGTGTTAGCACATGAAGTAGGTCACTACAAGCGAAAACACATCATTTACAATCTATTCTTATCAACGGCGCTAACCGGATTCACACTGTGGTTATTATCGTTATTTATTGCTAGTCCCGTTTTATCAGAAGCTTTAGGTGTACAAATTCCATCATTTCATATTGGTATGATTGCTTTCGGGTTATTATACAGTCCTATTTCACAAATTACAGGATTATTTATGAATAGTTTGTCACGTAAATTTGAATATCAAGCTGATAATTATGCTAAAGAAACACACAATTCAGATGATTTAATAAGCTCTTTAAAAAAATTATCTAAGAATAGCTTAAGTAACCTTACACCGCATTCTGCTTATGTTTGGTTTCATTATTCACACCCAAGTTTACTACAACGAATTGTAAATTTGAAAAAATAATTTGTTTTTGAATGTTTTTTTTACATAAATTTGTACCCAAGATGAATACAATTACAACAAATAACACAAACTGGTGGTGGTTCCGATTTAACTCAATAATCGTGAACTAAGTATCCTGTTTATATAACTCATAACAAAGGCTTACCGTTTTCGGTAAGCCTTTTTTTATACACAAAATCGAAATGAAAGTAAATACAATAACATCCACAAGTCTGTCAGACACTATAACTCCAGTAGGGTTATACTTAAAACTACGTGATCAATTTCACAATAGTTTTCTATTAGAAAGTTCTGACTATCATGGAAATGAGAATAATTTTTCTTTTATCTGTTTAAAACCTTTAGCTACATTTACTGCTAACGGAAGTAACGTTACTACTAGTGTTTTAGATACTGTACAGAAAGTAACCGTATCAAATAAAAAAGAAGTGACTACACATTTACAAAATTTTATTTCGGGATTTGATGTAGAAAAAAATGATAAAGTTACCAATGGAATCTTCGGATATAGTAGCTATGATGCCATTCAATATTTTGACACTATTGCATTGGATGTACATAAAAAGAAAAATACTACTCCTGAAATGATGTATTCGTTATTTCAATTCATCATACAAATAGATCATTTTAAAAATGAAATGACCATTTTAGAAAACTGTCCAGAAGGAGCTGTTTCTGAAATCTCTAAAATTGAACGATTAGTGAAAAATAATAACCACCCACAATATCATTTCAACTTAGAAGGAAACCAAGCATCTAATATTACTGATCAGGAATTCAAAGAAATGGTTACTAAAGGAAAAGAACATTGCCAGTTAGGAGATGTTTTTCAAGTAGTGCTTTCTCGTCAGTTTTCTCAGAAGTTTAATGGTGATGATTTTAATGTATATAGAGCTTTACGATCTATCAACCCATCACCTTATTTATTCTATTTCGATTTTGGTGATTTTAAATTATTTGGTTCATCTCCAGAAGCACAATTAAAAGTGGCTAATGGGAAAACAACTATAAACCCAATTGCAGGAACATTTAAACGTACAGGAAACGATTTGGAGGATCAGCAACTTGCTGAGGCTCTTGCTAAAGATCCAAAGGAAAATGCCGAACACACTATGTTGGTAGATTTAGCAAGAAACGACTTGAGTAGACATGGTAAAAACGTTACTATAAAAACATATAAAGAAGTTCAGTTTTATAGTCATGTTATACATTTAGTATCTGAAGTTGAAGCAGAAAACAAAGACGATGATGCTATACAAATGTTTGCAGATACTTTCCCTGCAGGAACACTTTCTGGGGCTCCAAAATACAAGGCAATGCAACTGATTAATAAATACGAAAATCAAAACAGAGGCTTTTATGGTGGCGCAATTGGTATCTTTGGATTTGATGGAAGTGTGAATCATGCAATCACCATTAGGAGTTTTATGAGTAAAAACAATACCTTGTACAGTCAAGCGGGTGCAGGTGTAACTGTTAGTTCAAATGAAGAAAAAGAATTACAAGAAGTAAATAATAAACTAGGTGCTTTACAACAAGCTTTAACCTTAGCTGAAAAAATATAAAAACCTATTTTAATCTCGTAATAGAGAATAATTGAAGTAAAAAAACAGTAATTAAAACAATAAAAAAACCTTCCTTTAGGGAACTAAGCATGAGCTTATGGAAAAGATATTAGTACTTGACAATTACGATTCATTCACTTATAATTTAGTGCACTACATAGAAGCTAATCCGAATTATGAAGTTGATGTATTTAGAAATGATGAAATTTCAATTGAAGCCATTGATAAATATAATACCATTGTGTTATCTCCTGGACCAGGTTTACCTGAAGATGCTGGAATATTAAAGGCGGTAATTGAACGTTACGCACCTACAAAAAAAATACTAGGAGTTTGTTTAGGTATGCAAGCAATCGGCGAAGTATTTGGTGGTGAACTTGAAAACCTCAGCAATGTATTTCATGGTGTTGCTACGCCAATAAATATTACTAAATCTAACGATTTGTTATATAAAAATCTCCCCGAAAACATTGAAGTGGGTAGATACCATAGTTGGGTAATTTCAAATACTAATTTCCCTAATAAATTGGTAATTACTGCAAAAGATGATAACAACCAAGTGATGTCAATCAAACACCAAGATTATAATGTGTACGGAGTACAATATCATCCTGAGTCGATTTTAACAACACACGGAAAAGAAATTATAAATAATTTTTTAGCTATTTAACAAAATAAATAACGAAAGGATTACACTATAAATAATTCAATACTCACAACATTATGTTGCTGAGAAGGAATTATAATGGAATCCTCTACAATAATAACACTTATGAATAATGTGCCAAATAAGCTTTTTGAACATCAAAAGTTATCAGAATCAGAAGCCTACACTGTATTAACCAGAATAGGAAACAACGAATTTAATCCATCACAAATAGCTGCATTTTTAACTATTTTTTTAATGCGTAATATTTCTGCTGATGAACTATCTGGATTTCAAAAAGCATTACTAGACTTATGCTTAAAAATGGATTTTTCAGAATTCAATACTATTGACGTTTGTGGAACAGGTGGTGACGGGAAAGATACTTTTAATATCTCAACACTTGCAGCATTTGTAGTTGCAGGAGCGGGATATAAAGTTGCTAAACATGGTAACTACGGAGTATCATCGTCATGTGGATCGTCAAATGTCTTAGAACATCTAGGATATGAATTTACCAATAACGAATCTGTTTTAAAACGACAATTGGATACTGCAAATTTCTGTATGATGCATGCGCCATTATTTCATCCGGCTATGAAAAATGTAGCGCCAATTAGAAAAGAACTAGGAATAAAAACCTTTTTTAATATGTTAGGACCACTGGTAAACCCAAGTAATCCACAAAATCAATTGGTTGGTGTATTCAATTTAGAGATAGCTAGAATCTATAATTATATGCTACAGAAATCAGGTAAAAACTACAGTATATTACACAGTTTAGATGGATATGACGAGATCTCACTTACTGGAAAATTCAAACAATATTCTAATGCTAGTGAAAGGTTATTATCTCCCGAACAAATAGGCTTCCCTCAACATAATCAAGAAGCAATTTTTGGAGGGAACACTATAAAAGACGCAGCTACTATTTTCACAAATGTATTAGAAAACAAAGGAACACAATCTCAGCAGAATGTAGTTTTAGCAAACGCTTCACACGCCATACATTGTTTGGAACCAACTAAAACTTTACAAGATTGTATTTTTATTGCTAAAGAATCTTTAGCATCTGGGAAAGCATTGGCAAGTTTAACTCAAGTAATACGATAAGCATGAATATACTAGATAAAATAATAGCACATAAGAAAACGGAAGTTACCACTGCTAAAAATATCCAATCGATAAAATCATTGGAAGGAAGCAGTTATTTTTCTGCACCAAAAATCTCATTAAAAGAATACATTTTACGAGATGATAAATCAGGTATTATTGCTGAATTCAAACGTAAATCACCCTCAAAAGGAGTTATTAACGAAACTGCTTTAGTAGAAAATGTTACCACCGGATATAGTAATGCTGGAGCTTCTGCCCTATCTGTATTAACAGACACTAACTTTTTTGGTGGAACAAATGAAGATGTTTTAGCTGCCAGACAAGTAAATACAATACCTATTTTACGAAAAGACTTTACTATTGATGAATATCAAATTATTGAAGCTAAATCTATAGGTGCAAATGCTATTTTGTTAATTGCTGCTGTATTGACCAAAGCTGAAATTAAAAAATTTACAGCATTAGCACACAGTATCGGATTAGAAGTATTATTAGAAATTCATACTACAAAAGAATTAGACAAATACATCCCTGAAATAAGTGTTGTAGGAATCAATAACCGAAATTTAAAAACTTTTGAAGTTGATTTTGAAAACGCCATTCGTTTAGCAAAATCATTACCTACGAACACCGTTAAAATTGCTGAAAGTGGTATTAGCGATTATAAGAATATCGATTATTTAAAAGCACATGGGTTTGATGGTTTCTTGATAGGTGAAAATTTCATGAAAACTGAAAATCCTGGTTTAGCTTGTGATGTTTTTATCAAAAAAATAAACAAAAATAGTCATGCTTAAATTAAGTTTTTAAAAACTTAACAGTTTCCTCTCCTTGGGGAGAGGATTAAGGTGAGGATACTTTTAAAATATAATCACCTAATCCTAACCTTCTCCTCAAGAAGTAGGAACTAAAAACAAATTAGATATGAAATTAAAAGTTTGCGGCATGCGAGATAGCGAAAACATAACTGCACTATCAGAAGTACAACCTGATTTTGTTGGATTCATATTTCATGAAAAATCTTCTAGAAATATTTCTGACCCTATTCTGATAGATACTCCAAAAAATATTGAGCGAGTTGGTGTATTTGTAAATGAATCTGTTACGTTTATTACTGATAAAATAGAGCAATACAATCTTGATTATGCTCAATTACACGGGAACGAATCTCCTGAATTTTGTAAAGAGATAAAAAACCTTGAAGTTGGAGTAATTAAAGCCTTTAATATTTCTGAAAATTTCGATTTCTCAATCTTGATTAACTATGAGCAACAATGTGATTATTTGTTATTTGATGCTTTTGGCAAACAAGCTGGAGGAAATGGAATTACATTTAATTGGGAGTTACTTACTAAATACAAAGGTAAAACGCCTTTTTTATTAAGTGGCGGTATAGATGGCACTATGACTGATGAAATTAAAAAAATCACCCATCCACAATTTGAAGGAATAGATATTAATAGCGGTTTTGAGCTAGAACCTGCATTAAAAAATATTTCCAAAATCAAATGTTTTAGTGAAAGTATTAGAAGCATAAACTAATTGTAATTCTCTTTAAAAAGAACATTTAAAAAGCAATCCCATATATGGGAACTAAAGAATTTAAACATGAATTATACTGTTAACGAAAAAGGATTTTACGGCGATTTTGGTGGAGCATATATCCCTGAAATGTTATATCATAATGTAAATGAATTGAAAGAGAATTACCTTCAAATCATAGAATCTGAATCCTTTCAAAAAGAATACAAAGACTTATTAAAAGATTATGTAGGAAGACCTACTCCTTTATATTTGGCTAAAAACCTTTCGAAGAAGTACAACAGTACTATCTATTTAAAAAGAGAAGATTTAAATCATACAGGGGCTCACAAAATAAATAATACTGTAGGGCAGATTTTGTTAGCTCAAAAAATGGGTAAAACCAGAATCATTGCCGAAACTGGCGCTGGACAACATGGTGTTGCTACAGCCACAGTTTGTGCGTTAATGGGACTGGAATGTATTGTATATATGGGAGAAATTGACATACGACGTCAAGCACCCAATGTTGCACGTATGAAAATGTTAGGTGCAGAGGTTCGTCCTGCTACATCAGGTAGTAAAACTTTAAAAGATGCTACTAATGAAGCCATTCGTGATTGGATTGCTAACCCCGTTGACACTTATTACTTAATAGGATCGGTAGTTGGTCCTCACCCATATCCTGATATGGTTGCTCGTTTTCAATCTATCATTAGTGAAGAAATGAAAATTCAGTTAAAAGAGAAAACTGGCAAGAACTATCCGGATAAAATTATTGCCTGTGTAGGTGGTGGTAGTAATGCAGCCGGTGCTTTTTACCATTATTTAGATAATACTAAGGTTGAATTAATTGCAGTTGAAGCTGATGGACTTGGAGTTGCAACCGGAAAAAGTGCTGCGACTACTCAATTGGGATCTGAAGGAATTATACACGGTAGTAAAACTTTATTAATGCAAAATGATGAAGGACAAATTACTGAGCCTTATTCAATTTCTGCTGGTTTAGATTACCCAGGAGTTGGACCATTACATGCACATTTATTTAAAAGTGGGAGAGGTAAATTTATTGGAGTAACAGATTCAGAAGCTTTAAGCGCTGCTTATGAATTAACTAAAATTGAAGGAATAATTCCTGCATTAGAATCAGCACATGCATTAGCTGCTTTAGATAAACTTGAATTAACACCAAATGACTGTGTGGTCGTTAATCTTTCAGGAAGAGGAGATAAGGATATGGAGACCTATATAGCTAGAATGAATGCCAACTAATAACTCAAATAAAATGAACAGACTAGAACACTTATTTTCTACCAAAGAGAATATTCTTAATATATATACTACTGCTGGTTTCCCAAAACTAAATGATACAATAGAAATTGTTCAAGAATTAGCAGCTTCTGGAGTTGACATGGTTGAAATAGGAATGCCATTTTCTGATCCTTTGGCTGACGGACCTACCATACAACATAGTAGTGAAGTTGCTATTGAAAATGGAATTACTTTAGATTTAATTTTTGATCAAATTAAAGAAATTAGAAAAACTGTTACGATTCCAATTATGCTTATGGGATATATCAATCAGTTAATGAAATATGATATAGAGGCGTTTTTAGCCAAAGCTGCCGCTGTTGGTGTTGATGGTTTTATTTTACCCGATTTACCTTTGGATATTTACCAAGATGAATATAAAGCGCTGTTTGAAAAACATAATTTAAAAATGAGCTTTTTAATTACTCCACAAACCACTGATGATCGTATTAAAATAATTGCCAAAGAAAGTACTGCTTTTTTATACGTTGTATCGTCATTTGCTATTACCGGAAGTAAAAGTGATTTACAACAAAATCAGCTAGATTATTTCAAGAAAATTGAAGCTATGAAGCTGAATACCCCAAAACTCATTGGCTTTGGTATTAGTAATGCTGATACATTTAAGACTGCATGTAATTATGCAAACGGAGCAATTATTGGTAGTGCTTTTATTAAAACTTTAAGTACTGTTACTGCTGAATTAAAAACTACTATTCATGATTTTATAAACTCACTAAAATAAACACATAAACACTTGTTTTTCAACGTGTTATTTCGTAAATTTGATTATCATAAAAACGTGAGATATACTAGTTATACAGTAGTAATTATATATTGGTAATGTTAATCATATCTCATTAGCTAGATAATTGGATAGAGGAATTAAAGGAGTATTGTTTTATTATATACTCGTAGTACTTTAGAAAGATTATTATAGCGGTGTCAAGTGAGTTTTTAAATGAGTTATTAGGAATATTTATTATTAATATTCATTTAAATATTTATTGGCATAAAGCCGCATTCAGATTTACAATTTGGATGCGGCTTTTTTATTTCTTGTACTACCTTGTTATCCTAAAAAATCAAATCTAACCAATCCGTCTTCATCAATTTCTGTTAATTTTACTTTATGCAATGTATTTACTAGTTCAGGGTTCCAAGGTGTTTTTACCTTTACATAGTTCTCTGTAAAACCATTGATATACCCTTCTTTGTTTTCGTCTTCAAATAATACAGTACGTTCTGTATTTAATTGTTTTTCATAAAATACCCCACGCATTTTTGCTGATAAACCTCGCAACATTTTACTACGTTTTTTTCGCACGCTTATTGGCACTACACCTTCAAAATCGACAGCTTCAGTATTTGGTCTTTCAGAATAGGTAAATACGTGTAAATATGAAATGTCTAAGTTTGCTAAGTAATTATACGTTTCCAAAAACAACTCATCAGTTTCTCCAGGGAAACCTACAATAACATCAACACCTATACATGCATCTGGCATATGTTTTTTAATAGCTTCTACCCTACTTGTATATGTCTGTTTTAGATAACGACGCTTCATTTTTTTTAATAACTCGTCACTTCCGCTTTGCAATGGAATATGGAAGTGCGGTACAAAACTATCAGAATTAGCAACAAACTGAATAGTTTCATCTTTTAATAAGTTAGGCTCAATAGATGATATTCTTACACGATGAATTCCTTCAACATCATCTAGTTTTTCAACTAATTCAAAAAAAGTATGCTCATGTTTTTTATTCCCAAACTCTCCTTTACCGTAATCACCAATATTTACACCTGTTAATACAATCTCTTTTATACCTTTAGAAGATATTTCAGTAGCATTATCTAACACATTCTGTAAAGTATCACTACGAGAAATCCCTCTAGCTAATGGAATAGTACAATAGGTACATTTATAATCACAACCATCCTGCACTTTCAAAAAAGCTCTTGTCCTATCACCAATGGAATAACTACCTACATAAAAATCAGCATCTTCAATTTCACAAGAGTGTATTTCTCCCATGTCATTTTTAGATAAATCATTTATATAACTAGTAATTTTAAATTTTTCAGTTGCTCCAAGTACTAAATCAACTCCATCTACTGCAGCTAATTCTTCAGGTTTCAACTGTGCATAACACCCAACTGCAGCAACAAATGCATCAGAATTTAGTTTTTGAGCTTGCTTTACAATACTCTTAAAACGTTTATCAGCATTGTCTGTTACCGAACAGGTATTAATTACATAAATATCGGCTTCTTCAGAAAAATCAACTCGATCAAAACCTTCTTTAGTAAAGTCTCTTGCGATAGTTGAAGTCTCGGAAAAATTCAATTTACAGCCTAAAGTATAAAAAGCTACTTTTTTTCTTTCTTGCATTTATTATCTTACTTATATTTGAACAGCTTAGCCATCATCTAAATAGCGGATGCAAAAATACAATTAATATACCAATTTGAAAACAGTACAACTCCTTCAATACAAACTAATAGCTTCAGTGATTTTCACTTTGCTAATTGCTTGTAATCCAAAAACTAAATCCGATAAAGATCATTTAGTATTTAGATATAACGAATACAAAAACATCAACTCATTAGATCCTGCCTTTGCTAAGGACAATTCGGCTATTTGGGCGTGTAATCAGCTATTTAACGGGCTGGTTCAATTGGACGATAATTTAAATATTCAACCTGACATTGCTAAAAATTGGATGATTTCCGAAGATGCCAAAACATATACTTTTAACTTAAGAACAGATGTGTTTTTCCATGAACACAAGTTATTTCACAACAACAAAAGAGAGGTTACTGCTTTTGATTTTGAATATTCATTTAACCGATTAACTGATGAGAAAACTGCTTCTCCAGGAAGTAACACCTTGCAACAAGTCTCCTTTTATAAAGCTGTAAACGATTCTATATTTACTATTCAATTAAAACAACCTTTTCCTGCGTTTTTAGGAGTGTTAACAACTAAATACTGTTCTGTTTTACCTAAAGAAATTGTAGCACATTACGGAAACGATTTTAGAGCAAACCCTATTGGAACTGGTCCGTTTAAATTTAAAAGATGGGAAGAAAACATTAAACTGGTATTGCGCAAAAACGATAATTACCATGAACAAGATTCCAAAGGAAATAAACTTCCTTATCTAGAAGCTGTAGCAATTAGTTTTTTAACGGATAAGCAGAGTGAGTTTTTACAGTTTTCTCAAGGAAATATTGATTTTATATCAGGGCTTGCTCCTTCCTACAAAGATGAACTATTAACTGCTGATGGAAAATTACGTGATAAGTATAACAATACTGTTAATATGGTGTCTGGTGATTATTTAAACACTGAGTATTTAGGGTTTTATATGGATACGAAACAATCTGAAATACAATCAGCTTTAATTAGAAAGGCCATTAATTACGGATTTGATCGCCAAACCATGATTAAGTATTTAAGAAATGGAATTGGTACGCCTGCTGAAAATGGTTTTATTCCTAAAGGATTACCGAGTTTTAATCATTTAAAAGGATTTAATTATCAGCCAGAAAAAGCTAAAGAGTTGGTTAATGAGTTTAAGGCAGCAACTGGAATTACCGAGCCTAAAATAACTATTGCGACTAACAGTGCATATGTAGATTTATGCGAATATATACAACGAGAATTAGAGAAAATAGGATTAACCGTTACTATTGATTTACTTACTTCATCTACTTTAAAAGAAGGAAAGTCAAAAGGAACACTTCCTGTATTTAGAGCAAGTTGGGTAGCTGATTATCCGGATGCTGAAAACTACTTGTCATTATTTTATTCCAAAAATTTTACACCAAACGGACCAAATTACACCCATTTTAAAAATGATAGGTATGATAGTTTGTATGAAAACGCATTGAGAGAAGTTGATTTAAAAAAGCGACACCACTTCTATCAACAAATGGATTCTATTGTAATTAACAATGCTCCAGTAATTCCGTTATACTATGATCAAGTAATCCGATTTTCAAGAAAAAATATTCATGGCTTAGGAATTAATCCAATTAATTTACTGCACCTGAAAAGAGTATCAAAAAAGTAACAAATAAAAATAGTTGTTGTTTTACTAGTTAGTATTATGTGTTATCAAACTTTTACTGCAGGTTTTCAACCATTTATTTATTTTCAGTTTTAGAAATATCATTTATTATAACGCTGCATAAAAGCCTTGCTTTAAGTAATAAATATAACATCAATAAAAGACTACCAATGGATTCTTCTAAGAATATTTTGTAATTTAACTGCTTGAAAAACAAATTTTTAAAACACTTTAAAAAGTGTTTTTTATAAAAAAATATCACATCAAGCGATGTGAAAATAGAAAAAAAACGCCCTTAAGAATTAGTATTTAAAGCATCCATTATAATATTTTCCAATTATGAAATACAAAAGTCTTATTATCATTTTGTCTACAGTCATTCTTCTATTACTTATACCATTAATAGCAACGCAACTGAAAGATGATTTTAACTGGACATTAGCTGATTTTCTTATCGCGGCCGGACTCTTAACTGGTACCGGACTCATAATAGATTATATTGTTAAAAAAGTAAAAAAACCAATATTCAGGATTATTCTATCCATTATTGTTTTGATAATTTTCATTCTAGTTTGGATGGAACTTGCAGTTGGTATCTTTGAAACAATAATAAGTGGACATAAGACAATAAAACACCTATAAAATCTAACCTTATATTTATACAAAAACTCTAAAAGTAAGTGTACATTTACTAGTGAAAAAATTAACTGGAGAACCCCTTCAAAAGTCACTTTAATTAAACGTAACTAATAATTAAAATATGAACCGGAATAAAATAGATGAAGTTTGGAATGAGTTTTCTAAGTTAAATAACATCGAATTAAAATATAAAGAACGTAGTATACAACAAGTAACTCAATCGAATTATTTAATTAATTATACAAACGAAATAGCTACATTTAGTTTTATTGGAATATTATCAAAATCAACTGACGGCCATAATACTGACAAAACATCAATAATCGTAGAATATAAAAATCGGTTAGACATAACTAATTTTGAACTTAAAAATATCGATAAAACAGAAAATACATCTGAATTTGAAAAAAATATTTTAAAATCACTTGAGAAATTTAATGGCAGCAGTATTACTTTGAGAGACGAATTTATTAGAATTGATACAGATTATATTTTTTCTGCCATTGCTGATTTTGAGCATGTAAGTAATTTAATATCCGAATTAAAAACTACAGTTAAAACCACATAACTCCCTCATCAATATCGATTGCAAATTCAAAATTAGCGACTATCCAATTCCCCAATAAAAAAACAAGTAAAAACTGATTATAGGTATGAAGCTATTTTTAATAATTCTAACAGTAACTACTAGTTACTGTTAGAAAAGATCTCTAAATTAAAATTAATTTTTCCTATATTTCTTTGTTTCCTCAAATACATGAGTAAGAATTGCTTCGTCTAGTTCAGAAAATTCAATACCTCTACGTGCCATAACTACTTCTGCTACTTCAAATGCTTTTTTAGTTAGGTAAGTAGAAAAACCTGAACTTCCACCCCAACTGTAACTAGATATAAAGTTTCGTGGAAATCCTCCTCCGAAAATATTAGCAGAAACCCCAACTACAGTACCTGTATTAAACATGGTATTAATCCCGCACTTAGAATGGTCTCCCATCATCAAACCACAAAACTGTAATCCTGTTTTTGCAAAATTTTCTGTTTCATAATTCCATAACCGTACTTCTGCATAGTTATTTTTAAGGTTTGAATTATTAGAGTCTGCTCCAATATTACACCATTCACCAATAACTGAATTTCCTAAAAACCCATCATGACCTTTGTTTGAAAAACCAAAAACTACTGAATTATTTACTTCTCCACCTACTTTACTATGTGGCCCTATAGTAGTTGCGCCATAAATTTTCGCTCCCATTTTTAAAGTAGCATGATCGCACAATGCAAAAGGCCCACGAACAGCACATCCTTCCATCACCTCTGCATCTTTACCGATATATATCGGTCCGTTTGAGGCGTTTAATGATGAAAATAACACTTTAGCTCCTTCTTCAATAAAAATATTCTCTCTCGACACACACTGTACACCTTCAGGAATTGGTTCTGATATTCTTCCTTTTGTTAACAAATCAAAATCTGCTTGAATAGCTAATCCATTCTTCGCAAAAATATCCCAGGTATTATTTATTTTAATATACTCACAATCTACATCAAAAACTTCGTAAGTATCAAAATCAACTTCTTCCTGTCCTTCTGTTGTAAAAAACGCTAAGATTTCATCATCACAGAAAATAGCTTGATTTTCTGATAAATTTGTAATCATTGCTACCAACTCATCGCTGGGTAAAAAAGAAGCATTAATCATTATATTTTGCTCAAACTCTACCATTGGGTATTTATGTGACAAATACTCTTCTGTAATTGTTGACGTTGTAAAACCAAGGTGTTTCTCCCATTTTTCTCTAATAGTTAAAATCCCCACACGAATATCAGCAACTGGTCTGGTATATGTAAATGGTAATAATTGATTTCTTACTGGTCCGTCAAAAAGGATATAGTTCATAAAAGTGGTTTCTGAATTGAATAATCAAAGTTAAAATTTATAATACATATAGAAAAACAAAAAGCCCTCGATTTCTCGAAGGCTTTTAATATCTAGTAAATACGGTAAATTATTTTTTGAATTTTGCGTATTTTGTCTTGAACTTATCAATACGTCCAGCAGTATCTATTAACTTAGATTTACCAGTGTAAAATGGATGAGAAGTTCTTGAAATTTCTAATTTAAATAATGGATACTCAACTCCTTCTACCTCAAGAGTTTCTTTTGTATCTACAGTAGACTTAGTTAAGAATACATCATTATTTGACATATCTTTAAACGCTACTAATCTATAATTTTCTGGATGTAAACCTTGTTTCATTTTCTTAATCTTAACATTTTCGAGGTGCAAATATATTACTTTAAATCTGTTTCAAAAAACTTATTTGTAAAATATTTTAAACTTTTTTCTTTATCGATTTACTACATTTGTTCATTGATTAAGCAAAACTAAGTAAGTTTACGCAAATTCAAAAAAAAATAAACAATAGAATCTATTTAAAATCACATGTTTAAGAAAACAATAACTTATAGTCTTGGCTTAGGAATAATCACTTCGGGAATATTCATACTACAATATATTAATGATGTACATCTCAAGCCACCAACATCATATGGTGTTGCAAGTTTAATATTCATCATTCTTTTTATCTTTTTAGGGATTAAAAATAATGCTACTGAAAACTTTCAGATTAAAGATGGTTTAAAAACGGGTATTGCTATTGCAGTTATTAGTGGGCTAATATACTGGTTATATCAAGTTATTCATGTGAAATTTATTGAACCAGAATTGGTTTATAAAATTCAAGATTTAAAATTCAAACAATATGTCGAATTTTTCCCTAAAACATCAGCTGAAAAACTTACTGTTTTAAAAGAAGAGTTTTTAAAAGGATATCACTTTAACAATTTTGTAGGGATTATGCTACCTAGTCTATTTACTGGTTTTATTGCAGCTATGATATCATCTGCTATTTTGAAATATCGAATTAAAAAGAACTCTTAATTAAATTATGGATATTTCAGTTATCATTCCACTTCTTAATGAAGATGAATCTTTAAAAGAGTTACACACATGGATTGCCTCTGTGATGAAAACTCATAATTATTCCTACGAAATACTTTTTATTGACGACGGATCTACCGACAATTCTTGGAAAGTAATTAATACGTTATCACAAGAAGACAATAATGTAAAAGGTTTTAAGTTTTTAAGAAACTATGGTAAATCTCAAGCATTACACCTTGGTTTCTCAAAAGTAAGAGGTGATGTAGTTATCACTATGGATGCTGATTTACAAGACAATCCAGAGGAAATTCCTGAACTATTTGATTTAATTGCAAACCAAGGTTTTGATTTAATTTCTGGCTGGAAAAAGAAACGATATGATTCTGTTTTTGCTAAAAATCTTCCTTCAAAATTATTTAACTGGTGTGCTCGCAAAACTTCTGGATTAAAACTGCATGATTTTAATTGTGGCTTAAAAGCATATAAAAATGAAGTTGTAAAAAATGTAGATGTTTACGGCGAAATGCATCGTTATATCCCTGTACTAGCTAAAAACGCTGGGTTCAGAAAAATCGATGAAAAAGTAGTGCAACATCAAGCTCGTAAATACGGGAAAACAAAATTTGGGATGGACCGATTTATAAACGGATTTCTTGATTTATTAACAATTTCATTTCTATCAAAATTCGGAAAACAACCAATGCACTTATTTGGCGCATTAGGATCACTTTTGTTTCTAATAGGATTTATTTTTGCATTCTATTTAGGATTAGATAAACTTATACTAAACCCAGCTGGACGATTAATTACACAAAGGCCGCAATTTTACATCTCATTAGTCAGTATGATTATAGGTTCTCAATTATTCATTGCAGGGTTTTTAGGAGAATTAGTATTACGAAACAACAAAAATCAAGAAAGATATAAGGTTGAAAAAGAAATTAATAACTAAACCATTACCTATTACTCACAACTCAAAAACGCAAATCGTGGTTCAAATTTACTACATTTGCATCTTTATTAGCAAGCATTAACAATGATACATATCGCACCTGAAACGCTAGAAATAGCAAATACTTGGTTGACTCCTACATTTGACAAGGATACACAACATCAGATAAAAGAACTAATTGCCAACAATCCTGACGAACTAAAGGAAAGTTTTTACAAAAACTTAGAATTTGGAACCGGAGGAATGCGAGGTATTATGGGAGTTGGAACCAACCGCATAAATAAATATACTTTGGGTAAAAACACTCAAGGACTTGCTAATTATTTAAAGCAAGAACACCCTAATAAAAAATTAAAAGTAGCGATTGCTTACGATTGTAGGCATAACTCAAAATCATTAGCAAAATTAGTAGCTAATGTATTTTCAGCAAATGGAATAAAAGTATTTTTATTTTCTGACTTACGCCCTACACCAGAATTATCGTTTGCAGTGAAACATTTAGGTTGTGATTGTGGTATTGTATTAACAGCATCACACAATCCTCCAGAATATAACGGATACAAAGTGTATTGGAATGATGGCGGGCAAATTGTCCCTCCACAAGACGCTGAAATAATTAATGCGATAAATAAGCTAGATTATGCTGAAATTAATTTTGATGCAAACGAAAACTTAATTGAACTAATTGATACCGAGTTAGACGAAGCGTTTATAAATGCTTCTGTAGCTAACGGAAGTTTTGAAGGTACCGACCGAGATAACTTATCTATCGTTTTTACGTCACTACATGGTACTTCAATTACCATTTTACCAGAAACTTTAAAACGCGCTGGTTATACAAATATTCATATTGTTGAAGAACAAGCTAAACCTGATGGTGATTTCCCTACGGTAAAATCACCTAATCCAGAAGAACCTGAAGCTTTGGCTATGGCTATGGAATTAGCTGAGGAAATAAATGCAGATATTGTTATTGGTACTGATCCAGATTCTGACAGAATTGGTATAGCAATTAGAGACAACGACAATAAATTGGTTTTATTAAACGGAAACCAAGCCATGATTATTATGACTGACTTCTTAATTGGTCAGTGGTTGAAGCAAGGAAAATTATCTGATAATGACTTTGTAGGATCTACAATTGTATCTACTCCTATGATGCAGGAATTAGCCGATTATTATGGTGTTGAATGCAAAGTTGGACTAACAGGTTTTAAATGGATTGCTAAAATGATTCAAGATCATCCTAACCAAGCATTTATTGGTGGTGGTGAAGAAAGTTTCGGTTTTATGGTTGGAGATTTTGTTCGTGATAAAGATGCTGTAACCGCAGCTTTATTAGCTTGTGAAATTACTAGTCAAGCAAAATCTAACGATAGTTCATTATATAAAGAGTTATTAAAACTATATGTAACTCATGGTTTCTACAAAGAACATTTAGTATCACTTGTTAAAAAAGGAATTTCTGGAGCTGAAGAAATTGCACAAATGATGGTAGATTTTAGAGAAAAACCATTGAAAAAAATAAATGGATCTAAAGTAATCATGTTAGAAGACTACCAATCTTCAATAATGAAAAATATTGTCGCTGATAAGGAGTATCCTTTAGATATCCCAAAATCTAACGTATTAATATATTATACAGAAGACGGAAGCAAAATAGCTTGTAGACCAAGCGGTACTGAACCAAAAATAAAGTTTTACATCAGCGTAAAAGAAACTTTAAAAACTGTTGATGATTTTGAAAAAGTACAGCAAAAATTAGACGATAGAATAGCTTCTATTATAAATGACTTGAATGTAAATTAAATGAAAAAAATAATAAACAGATTATTACCGTTTATAAAGCAATACAAGAGAAATGTTGTTTTAAATGTTATTTTTAACATTTTAAATGCTTTTTTCGGAACACTATCTTTCATCTCTTTAATTCCAATGATGAATGTTTTATTTGATAAAACACAAGTAGTTACAAAGGCTCCCGTATACGAAGGTATTTCAAATTCTTTTAGTTACGGTAAAGAACTTATGTACTACAACATCTCTAATTTACTAGAAAGCGGAGATGAAAAAATGGCTTTATTAATAGTAGTTTCTTTAGTAATATCTACTTTTCTATTCAAAAATTTATTTGGCTATTTTGCCGCACAAAACATGATGTTCCTTAGGAATGGTGTACTAACAGACTTAAGAGGTGTATTGTATAAAAAAATAATAAACCTACCCATCTCTTTCTATTCTCAAAAAAGAAAAGGAGATGTTATGGCCAGAATGCTAGGTGATATTGGTGAGATGCAAAATTCTTTTTTTATTATTTTAGAATTAATTGTTAGAGAACCTTTAACTATATTCTTCTCAATTTATTTCATGTGTCTAATTAGTTGGAAACTTACTATTTTTGTATTTTTATTCCTCCCTATTGCAGGCTTTATTATTTCAAGAATTGGTAAAAGTTTAAAAGCACAATCTCTAGAAGCACAACAAGAGTCTGGTCAATTAATTTCAATAGTTGAAGAAACATTATCCGGTTTAAAAGTTATAAAAAGCTATAATGCTGAAGGAAATTTTTTTAATAAATTTAACGACTCAATAAATAGGTTATTAAACCTATCTAACAATATTGGGAACAAAAATAATTTGGCAGGACCATTGAGCGAAACAATGGGAATTATAACTATTGCTATTTTATTATGGTATGGTGGTAGTTTAGTTTTAGTAGACAAATCTATTGAAGGCGTGGAGTTTCTTTCATTTATGGGATTAGCCTACAACATCTTAACACCTGCAAAAGCAATCAGTAAAGCTTCTTATAGAGTTAAAAATGGAATGGCTGCTGCTGAAAGAGTTTTTGAAATAATGGACCAAGAAACTACCATTCCTGATTTACCAAATGCTAAAACCACCAATAGTTTTAAAGAGAAAATTGAACTTAAAAATATTTCTTTTAAATATGAAGATGATTATGTGTTAAAAGATTTTTCATTAAAAATTCCTAAAGGAAAAACAATTGCCTTAGTTGGGCAATCGGGAAGTGGAAAATCTACCATAGCTAACTTATTAACTCGTTTTTACGACGTAGACAAAGGAGAAATTAATATTGATGGAGAAAACATTAAAGACATCACTAAGCACTCTTTACGCTCATTAATGGGACTGGTTACACAAGACTCTATTTTATTTAATGACTCTATAAAATACAACATCAAACTAAGTAATGAAAACGCTACAGATGAAGAGGTGATTGAAGCTCTAAAAATAGCCAATGCTTGGGAATTTGTAAAAGAACTTCCTAGCGGGATTGACACCAATATTGGTGATGGTGGAGGAAAACTATCAGGAGGACAAAAACAACGTCTGTCAATTGCCAGGGCAGTTTTAAAAAACCCACCTATCATGGTTTTAGATGAAGCTACTTCAGCCTTAGATACTGAATCAGAAAAACTAGTACAAGTTGCTCTGGAAAACATGATGAAAAACAGAACTTCTGTAGTTATTGCTCACAGACTTTCTACTATTAAAAAAGCTGACCTCATTATTGTAATGAGAAAAGGAGAAATTGTCGAACAAGGTAATCATGATGATTTACTTGCAAAAGACGGTATGTACAAAAGACTAGTTGAAATGCAATCTATTGCATAAAGTATATTTTACTATAGCAAACAAAAAGGCGAAACATAAGTTTCGCCTTTTATTTTTTAGTGACTACACAAAAAAGTTGGGGCTTTTAACATGTAGTTTTAACACTAATCCTTTAAAATAATAAAACAAATATATAACCAATAACGTTACAATCAAAGTATTTGTTGTTTTTTACCGAAGATTATTGCCTTTAGTCGATGTTTATTATTAATCAATAACTTCTATTAAACCTTTTCTTACTTTTAGAGTCACAGAGTCTTACACACAAAAATGACAGAACAGGAACTCATAGCATCTCTTAAGAACCCAAACACTTTAAATAGTGCTTTTAAGGAATTGCTAAGTCAGTATAAAGAACGGCTGTATTGGCATGTCAGAAAAATAGTTTTAGATCATGATGATACAGATGATGTATTACAAAACACCTTCATTAAAATATATAAAAACATTGGCAAGTTTAAAGGAGATAGCAAATTATATTCCTGGATGTACCGTATCGCAACAAATGAATCTATCACATTTATCAATCAAAGAGCAAAAAAAAACAATAGCGCTACAGAAGAGGTACAACAAGTATTATTAAACAACTTAACCTCTGATGAATATTTTGATGGTGACGAAGCTCAAATAAAGCTTCAAAGAGCAATAGCCACTTTACCACAAAAACAACAATTGGTTTTTAATATGAAATATTTTGATGCAATTAAGTATAAAGAAATGTCTGAAATCTTAGAAACATCTGAGGGAGCTTTGAAGGCCTCATATCATATTGCTTCAAAAAAAATAGAGGAGTATATTTTAAACAACTAATTTTACTTAATCAAAAATACAAAACCTATGAATAGACTATTATTTTTTGTCTTTAAGTAAAGTATTAATTAAAAATCCCACAAGTGGGTTAAACCTTTTTCATTTATTAGCGTCTAAAATACAAATGCATACAGATAACAAACATATAAAAACCGGATTTAAAACTCCAGATAATTATTTTGAAAGCTTTGATGAAAAGCTATTAAATAAACTATCCATAAAAACTGATGTCCAAGTTGAGAACAAAACTGGATTTAAAGTTCCTGAAGGATATTTTGATTCTTTTGAAAAGGAGTTGATGAATAAAATTAAAAAAACTGAACCTAAAGTAATTTCAATTTTTAACAAGAAAAATTTCTATTATGTTGCCAGCGTAGCTGCAATACTTATTTTTAGCCTTTTTATTATAAACCCTACATATTCAGACCCAATCACTTTTGATAACCTTGAATATGCATCGATTGAAGAATATATTAACACAGAGAGTTTAGACATCTCTGCAATGGAGTTAGCTGACCTTTATGGTGTAGAAACAAATGATTTAGACAATATCTCTTTTTTAGAAATTGATGACGAAAACATTTTAGAGTACTTATCTGAAGAAACAACTTCTGACGACTATTATGATAATGAACTATAAAACGACATATACAATGAAACAACTTTTATCTTTATTAATTGCGCTACTATTTATTAGTACAGCTTTTGCTCAACATCCAAAGAGACAGAAAATAAAAGCTTTAAAGGCAGCACATATTACATCCGAATTAAACTTGACAAGTAGTGAAGCTGAAAAGTTTTGGCCAATTTATAATGCCTCAGAAAAAAAACACCATCAATTACGTAATGAATCAAGACAACTACGTAGAAAATTAAAAGAAGGTTTTGATGCAATTTCTGAAAGTGAGGCTAAAGATGTTTTACAAAAATCAATTGATTTACAAAATAGAATGCATCAAGAACAAAATAAATTAACAGCAGATTTAATTCAATTCTTACCCGCTAAAAAAATCATTTTACTAAAAAAAGCTGAAGAAGATTTTACTCGAAAATTAATCAAGAAATTTAAAGACCATAGAGGCCGAGGAAAAGATGGTGACACACCACCTCCACATGGTGATAGAGGTCCACAGTAAAAAAATGACTTCGATATAAGTAAATGAAGTATGATTATAACCAATATCATTTTTCATTCAAGTTAAGCTTCGTATAGTTAAAACGACCGGTGGAATTAAATAAAAAAGGAAGCATTCGCTCCCTTTTTTATTTAAACTTTAATTTTGAAATCCTACCATTACCCGCAGCATAAGCCGTACTATCATTTAAAAATCGAATGGTATAAAAACCCTCATCACTTAAATGCTTCCATGTATTACCAAAATCTTTCGAGTAATCAATCCCATTAAACCCAACGGCAACTAATGCTTTTCCTGTACTATTCGGTATAAATTGTACGCAACTTCTGTATCCAGGAGACTTTCCATTAGCTACAACACTCCATGTTTTACCGCCATCAATAGTTTTTATCTTATTCTGTTTATTTGCCTCCGGCTGAGTATAATCTCCTCCAATTGCAAATCCTATATTTTCATCATAAAAATCAATTGAATATATTCCTGAAGAACCTACACCTTGAATAATTGGTGTATCAAAAACTTTCCAGGATTTTCCTTTATTAGACGAAAACAACACTCTACTTGCTTTTCCACCAGTTGCTACCCAAGTATTATCTCCTATAATCTTAATATTAGTATCACTTGCAGCAAACGCTGCTTCTCCTTCAATTACTTTTGGAGCAATTTCACAAGATTGCTTTTCCCAAGTATTTCCACCATTTCTAGTGACAATAATAGACATACAACCATCTGTTTGATCTCCTATAGCAATACCCTCCTTATCGTCCCAGAACTCCATTGAATCATAAAACACTTTTTCATGTGCTTCTTTATAAACTAATATCCCATTTTTATATACTAACCCAGGGTTAGTAATACTTATGGTAAATACAGATTTGTTGGTACAAGCTAAAGCCCTAAAATTAGGCTTATGTATTGTATCTCTTTTATAAAGGTTAACAAACTCGTTAGAGTTTTCTTTCTTTATCATTGTAGCCCCATTAGAAGTAGCTATTACAATATCCCCTTTATTAATTTCTAAAGCTCTTACATTTAACAATGAATCCTGTAAAATAGTTTCAACTTCAATTACATTATAGTCTCGAGTAACTTTATTTTCTGTGTTTTTACAACTTAAAAAAGCACACATCGCAACACTTATTAATAATAATCGACTCATAACATTCATTTTTCGTAAATATACAATACTTTTGCAGGCTGATTTATTCAATCCTATAATATATCCAAATGAGATTACATAGAAACTTAACATACGCAGTAATTGATAGTATTAGAGATGTCTTTAACGATGACATGTACGCTGGAAAAGCTGTAGAACAAGCTTTAAGACGTGACAAACGTTGGGGTTCTCGTGACCGTAAATTTGTTGCTGAAACTATTTATGACATCATCCGTTGGAAGCGTTTATATGCTGAAATCGCAGAAGTAAGTGAGCCTTTTACACGTCCGAATTTATGGAGACTATTCTCTGTTTGGTGTGTATTAAGAGGTATTGAATTGCCAGATTGGAGTCAAATTGAACCAACACCAGCAAGAAGGATAAAAGGTAGATTTGATGAATTATCTAAAATTAGAAAGTTCAAAGAGTCTATTCCAGATTGGATTGATGAAATTGGTGTTAAAGAACTTGGAGAAAAAGTTTGGACTAAAGAAATAGCTGCTTTAAACATACAAGCCGAAGTAATTTTAAGAACCAACACACTTAAAACTACTAAAGAAGCCTTACAAGCAAAATTACTAGAAGAAGGAATTGAGACAGTTATTTTACCTGATCATCCTGATGCTATAAAATTAGTGGAACGTGCTAATGTATTTAAAACCGAAGCTTTTAAAAATGGTTGGTTTGAAGTACAAGACGCATCTTCTCAATTAGTGGCTGCATATTTAGATGTAAAACCTGGAATGAAAGTTATTGATACTTGTGCAGGGGCTGGAGGTAAAACATTACATCTAGCTGCTTTAATGCAAAATAAAGGGCAATTAATTGCGATGGATATTTACGAAAGTAAATTGCGTAAATTAAAAGTTAGAGCAAAAAGAGGTGGTGTACATAATGTTGATCTAAAAGCAATTGAATCAACAAAACCTATTAAAAAATTACATGATAAAGCTGATAGAGTTTTAATTGATGCTCCATGTAGTGGTTTAGGAGTTTTAAGAAGAAATCCCGATTCTAAGTGGAAATTACAACCTGAATTTTTAGATAATATTCGTAAAACACAACAAGAAATATTATGCAGTTATTCTAAAATGGTAAAACCTGGAGGAAAATTAGTTTACGCTACTTGTTCTGTGTTACCATCTGAAAACCAAGACCAAATAAAACAGTTCTTATCTACTAATGAAGAGTTTACATTTGTTTCTGACAAAAAAATATTATCTTCGCAAAGTGGATATGATGGCTTTTATATGGCTTTATTAGAACGCAAAAAATAAATACCCCCAAAGAGGTTTAGTGGTTTTTACTTCTTTTTAAAAAATACTTACTATGAAAAAAATTACTTTATTAACTTTTTTATTTACCACTTTTATTAGTGTTGCTCAAATCCCTATAGGTTATTATGATTACGCAACAGGCTCTGGATTCGTACTTAAAACTCAATTAAAAGAAATAATTGACAATGTTAATGATACGTCAATAACTGTTAATGAATACATTCAAGCTCCTAAATCCTACAATAACTTATGGACGCTATACAGGACATCTGATGATAGACCAAATCCAAATTATCCTGCAACAGAATCAAATGAAACCTTTCTTTGGGAAATGTATAGTGACTGTAATTTCATTTTTGGAACCGTAGCTAGCGGTGGTCATCAAGATGATGGTTTGGGTGGTGGAACTGAATGTAATAAGTACAATAGAGAACATTCATTTCCAAAAAGTTGGTGGGGAGGCAGTACTGGTTTAAATATTCACAATGATCCTTTTCATGTTATCCCTAGTGATAAAAAAGTTAATAACATCAGAGGTAATTTAGCTTACTCTGAGGTTGCAGTAGCCAACTACACTTCGGCAAATGGATCAAAAAGAGGAACCAGTAGTATTTCAGGGCCAATAGGTGATGTATTTGAACCAGCAAACCAATATAAAGGAGACATTGCTCGTGGTTTATTATATGTTGCTGTACGTTATCAAGATGATATCGCTTCCTGGGAAAACAATAATCCTGGTGGGGACAATATGTTAGATGGTAGTTCTGATAAAGTATTTGAACAATGGGCTCTAGATATGTTGTATAGTTGGCATTTAGCAGACCCTGTTAGTCCAAAAGAAATAGATAGAAACGAGACAATTTACGGCTCTCAAAACAATAGAAACCCATTTATTGATCACCCTGAATGGGTAAACGAAATATGGGGAACTGTTCTTGCAGTTGAGGACTATGTAGCTAATGATTTTAATATTCACCCAAACCCAACTTATTCAAGTACGGTTTATATCAATAAAGGGAATAATACTATTAATCAGTTAGAATTGTATTCTATTAGTGGTAAGTTAATCTTAACTAAAAAAATAAACACCCAAAATTCGGTGATTACTTTAGATAATCTTGATAAAGTGGCTTCAGGAATGTACTTGTTAAAAATACATACTGATAAGAATAGTGTGGTCAAAAAATTAGTAATTAACTAAAAATATTCAACTATTTAAAAAGCGGCTTTTTAGTCGCTTTTTTTATGCAATATCTTTAACAAATACGTACTTTTGCATCTTTTAACAACACAACAAAAACGTTAATAGATGATTCATTTCTTTGGAAACACAAACAGCACAGTATTTGCTGTACAAACAACAAAAGAACTTTCTAACGAAGCAGTTGAAAAACTGACTTGGTTATTTGGTAATCAACCTAAAATAAACGCGGCGTCTCTTGACGCTTTTTTTATTGGTCCTAGAGCTGCAATGATTTCTCCTTGGAGTACCAATGCGGTTGAGATTACGCAAAACATGACTATTGAAGGAATCATCCGTATTGAAGAGTACAAAAGTACTACAGAAAACAATACCGATTTTGATCCAATGTTATCTCAGAAATTTTCTGAATTAAATCAAGAAATTTTTACCATTGATGTAAAGCCAGAAGCGGTTTTAGATATCGATGATATTGCTGCTTATAACAAACAAGAAGGATTAGCTTTAAGTGATGAAGAAGTAGTTTATTTAGAAGAAATGGCCGCTAAAATTGGTAGAAAATTAACCGATTCAGAAGTCTTCGGATTCTCTCAAGTAAACTCTGAGCACTGTCGTCATAAAATATTCAACGGAACATTTATTATTGACGGAGAAGAAATGCCTTCTTCTTTATTCAAGTTAATTAAGAAAACATCAGCTGAAACTCCAAAAGGAATTGTTTCCGCATATAAAGATAATGTTGCTTTTATTGAAGGACCAACGGTAACTCAATTTGCACCAAAATCCGCTGATAAGCCAGATTTTTACCAAGAAACTGAATTCAATTCTGTAATTTCATTAAAAGCAGAAACACATAACTTCCCTACAACTGTTGAGCCTTTTAATGGTGCTGCAACTGGAGCTGGTGGAGAAATTAGAGATAGACTTGCTGGAGGAAAAGGATCTTTACCTTTAGCCGGAACAGCAGTTTACATGACTTCTTATTCTCGTTTAGAAGAAAACAGACCTTGGGAACAAGGAATGGACGAGCGTAAATGGTTATACCAAACTCCAATGGACATTTTAATTAAAGCCTCTAACGGAGCATCTGACTTTGGAAACAAATTCGGACAACCATTAATTACAGGTTCTGTATTAACATTTGAACATAACGAAGACGCTAGAAAACTTGGTTTCGATAAAGTAATCATGCAAGCTGGAGGTATTGGATATGGTAAAGCGGAACAAGCATTAAAAGATACTCCTGAAGAGGGAGATAAAATAGTAATATTAGGTGGTGAAAACTACCGTATTGGTATGGGTGGTGCTGCTGTATCATCTGCAGATACTGGAGGTAACAGTGCAGGTATTGAATTAAATGCCATTCAACGTTCTAACCCAGAAATGCAAAAACGTGCTGCCAATGCTGTAAGAGGTATGGTAGAAAGTGACATCAACCCAATCGTATCTATTCATGATCATGGTGCTGGTGGGCATTTAAATTGTTTATCAGAATTAGTTGAAGATACAGGAGGAAAAATAGATTTAGATAAATTACCTGTTGGCGATCCTACACTATCTGCTAAAGAAATTATCGGAAACGAATCTCAGGAACGTATGGGATTAGTCATTGGTAAAAAAGATGTAGACACTTTACAACGTATTGCAGATCGTGAACGTTCTCCAATGTACGAAGTTGGTGATGTTACTAATGATGATCGTTTTACATTCGAATCTAAAACTACTGGTGAAAAACCAATGGATTTAGAGTTGTCTGATATGTTTGGAAGCTCTCCAAAAACAATTATGAATGATAAAACTATTGTTCGTAATTATGATGAAATTACATACGATGTAAAAAATATTGACAACTACTTAAATCAAGTATTACAGTTAGAAGCTGTTGCTTGTAAAGACTGGTTGACAAACAAAGTTGATAGATGTGTTGGCGGAAAAGTAGCAAAACAACAATGTGCTGGTCCGTTACAATTACCGTTAAACAATGTTGGTGTAATGGCTTTAGACTATAAGTCTACAGAAGGTGTTGCCACTTCTATTGGTCACGCTCCTATTAGCGCATTGATTGATCCTGTTGCAGGAAGTAGAAACGCTATTGCAGAGTCATTATCAAATATTATTTGGGCTCCATTAAAAGACGGTTTATCATCTGTGTCACTTTCAGCAAACTGGATGTGGCCTTGTAAAAACGAAGGGGAAGACGCTCGTTTATACAAAGCAGTTAAAGGAATTTCAGATTTCGCTATTGAATTAGGAATCAACGTACCTACCGGTAAAGATTCGTTATCTATGAAGCAAAAGTATCCTAATGAGGAGGTAATTTCTCCAGGTACTGTTGTTATTTCTGCAGGAGCTAATTGTAATGACATCAATAAAATTGTTGAGCCAGTTTTCAAAACTGGAAAAGGAAATGTATACTACATTAACTTATCTCAAGATAACTTTAAATTAGGAGGGTCTTCTTTTGCTCAAGTAATGAACAAAATTGGAGCAGAAACTTCTACTATTAAAAATGCTGCTACATTTAAAACAGCATTTAACACCATACAAGATTTAATTAAGGCAGATAAAATTGTTGCAGGACACGATGTTGCTTCTGGTGGATTAATTACTACTTTATTAGAATTATGTTTTGCTGATAATAATATTGGAGCAAATCTTGATTTAACTAAATTAGGAGAAGCCGACTCTATTAAAGTATTATTCTCAGAAAATAATGGTATCGTTTTACAAGCGGTTGATAACAGTATCGAAAAAGTGTTAACTGAAAACAATGTTGAATTCTTTAACATTGGAGAAGTTACTGCTGCTAATGAAGTAAATATCATTAACAATTCAGATACTTTCAACTTTAATGTATCAGAATTGAGAGATACTTGGTTCAGAACCTCAGCTTTATTAGACGCTAAGCAATGTGCTAACAATAAAGGAGAGGAACGTTTTATCAACTACAAGTACCAAGCTTTAGACTACACCTTCCCTACTCACTTTACAGGAAAAATTGCTGATGCAGTTGGTACTGTTAACGGAGCTAAACCAAAAGCGGCTATTATTCGTGAAAAAGGATCGAACTCTGAGCGTGAAATGGCAAACGCTATGTATTTAGCTGGTTTTGATGTTAAGGATGTACATATGACTGATTTAATATCGGGTCGTGAAACATTAGAAGATATTCAGTTTATTGGTGCTGTTGGAGGGTTCTCTAACTCAGATGTTTTAGGATCTGCTAAAGGTTGGGCTGGAGCATTTAAATACAATGAAAAAGCGAATACTGCTTTAAAGAATTTCTTTAAAAGAGAGGACACCTTATCAGTTGGGATTTGTAACGGAGCACAATTATGGATGGAATTAGATTTAATAAATCCTGATCATAAAGTTCATGGTAAATTAGTTCATAATGATTCTCAAAAACACGAGAGTAACTTTACATCTGTTACAATTCAAGAGAACAACTCAGTAATGTTAAATACATTGGCTGGTACTAAATTAGGAGTTTGGATTTCACATGGAGAAGGAAAATTTAACTTACCTGAAAATGAAGCAAATTATGAAATAGCTGCTAAATACGGTTATGATGGTTATCCAGCAAATCCAAATGGTTCAGACTATAACGTTGCTATGATGAGTTCAAAAGATGGTAGACATTTAGTTACTATGCCACATATTGAGCGTTCTATATTCCAATGGAACTGGGCTAACTATGTAGATGGTAGACAAGACGAAGTTTCTCCTTGGTTAGAAGCTTTTGTTAACGCTAGAAAATGGTTAGATAATAAATAGTATTCAATCTATAAATAATACTAATCCTCACTTAGCATTGTGCTTTGTGAGGATTTTTTTTAGTATTTTCACTTCATGAGTATCGAGTTTAAACAAATTTCCCAAAACTACTTTCAACAAGTATTTCAATTAGCTTCTGAGATATGGAATGAAAACTATAAAGGCATTATAAGTCAGGAACAGATTGATTATATGCTCAATATGATGTATAACTCCGAACGTTTACAACAAGATTTAAATGAAAATTATCAATGGGAATTGATAATAAATAAAGAGGAAATCATTGGTTATTTAGCTTATGTAATAAAAAAAGACAACCGAGTGTTCTTGAGTAAAATATACCTAAAAACTACTGCTCAGGGATTAGGTTTAGGAAAACGAGCACTTGATAGAATAAAAAACTATGCAAAAACAAATAATTGTTCAGCTGTTTTTTTAACTGTAAATAAAGATAATAAAAAAGGGATTAGAGCATATAACAACGCTGGTTTTAATATTGTAGATGAGGAAGTTACAGATATAGGAAAAGGCTATGTAATGGATGATTATATATTTGAATTCGTTATACAATAGTGGGCAAACAAAATTAAGCTGAAAAACCTTTTCATATATTTTCTTGAAAAATCCCCTCATTTTTTCTAATTTGCAGGGTACTACCAAATTTAAAATCTATATATGATCAATATTACACGTCTATTCGATTTCCCATATTATCAATTAGAAAAATACAACCTTGAAAAAGCTCTCGTTACTAAATACAGTGGTGAATGGATTGCTACCTCAACTCAAGAGTATATCAATAAGGCAAATGCAATTAGCCGTGGGTTACTTCGTTTAGGAGTTCAGCCTAACGATAAAGTTGCTATTATTTCTATGAATAATAGAACAGAATGGAATATCTGTGATATTGGTATATTACAAACAGGTGCTCAAGATGTACCTATTTACCCAACCATAACTCAAGAAGATTATGAATATGTTTTAAATCATTGTGAGGCAAAATATTGTTTTATTTCTTGTAAAGAAGTATTGGGTAAGATAAATGCAATTAAGCATAATGTTCCTTCTTTAAAGGAAATATTTTGTTTTGATGAAATAGATGGTTGTAAAAATTGGACTGAAGTTTTAGAACTAGGAAAAGATGAAAATAATCAAAATGAAGTTGAAGAAAGAAAAAATGCAGTAACAACAAACGATTTAGCAACACTAATTTACACATCTGGAACAACCGGAAGACCTAAAGGAGTAATGTTAACTCATAAAAATATTGTAAGTAACGCACTAAATAGTGCAGCAAGATTACCCATTGATATTGGAGCATCTAAATCATTAAGTTTTTTACCAGTTTGTCATATTTATGAGCGCATGTTATTATACATGTACCAATATTGTGGTACAAGTGTCTATTTTGCAGAATCTTTAGAAACTATTAGCGATAACTTAAAGGAAATCAAGCCTGATGTTATGAGTGCTGTTCCAAGATTGCTAGAGAAAGTTTATGATAAAATATACGCTAAAGGGACTGAATTAACAGGCTTAAAGAAAAAGTTATTTTTCTGGGCAGTTGAATTAGGTTTACAATATGAGCCTTATGGAAAAAATGGTGCTATATATGAATTCAAATTAAAAATTGCTAGAAAATTAATTTTTAGTAAATGGCAAGAAGCATTAGGAGGAAATTTAAAAGCTATAGCATCTGGTAGTGCTGCTCTACAACCAAGATTAGCAAGAGTATATAATGCTGCTGGTATTCCAGTAATGGAAGGTTATGGCTTAACTGAAACATCTCCTGTTGTATCCGTAAACGACATGCGTAAAAACGGGTTCAGAATTGGAACAGTAGGTAAGTTATTAGCAGATACCGAAGTTAAGATTGCTCAAGATGGTGAAATTTTAGTTAAAGGCCCACAAGTGATGATAGGGTATTATAAAGATCAGGAAAAAACTAATGAAGTATTGAAAAACGGATATTTCCATACTGGAGATATTGGTGAAATTGACGCTGATGGCTTCTTAAAAATTACAGACCGTAAAAAGGAAATGTTTAAAACCTCTGGTGGTAAATATGTTGCTCCACAAGTATTAGAAAATCAATTTAAACAATCACGTTTTATTGAACAGATAATGGTGATTGGTGATGGTGAAAAAATGCCTGCTGCATTTATACAGCCTAACTTTGAATTTATTACTGATTGGGCTAAAATGCATAATGTTTCATTAGGAAACTCAACACAGGAATTAATTAACAACCCACAACTATTAGAACGTATTCAAAAAGAAGTTGATATACACAATGCTAAGTTCGGAAAATGGGAACAAGTAAAACGCTTTGAACTAACTCCTGACGTTTGGAGTATCGATGAAGGTCACTTAACACCTACAATGAAAATGAAGCGTAAAGTGATTAAAGAGAAATACTTAGATCTCTATAATAAAATATATGCTAAGAATTAAAAATTAAACCTTTTTGAAAATAAAAAATAGCTCCATAGTTGGAGCTATTTTTATTTAACATTAAATTATTATGCGTGCATAATAATTTTTACTATATTTGAGAGAATAAAATTATATCCCCTAATATACAAAAAATGACAGAGAAAACAATCGATCATGTTTTACGAGCCACATGGCAAGCTGTTGCAAAATCATATAATGAAGAAGCTAGTAAGTATGGAGCTACAATGGCCATTGCTTTTACACTCCTAAATATTGATAAAGATGGAACAGCCTCTACAGCTTTAGGCCCTAAAATGGGAATGGAAGCCACTAGTCTTTCGCGTACACTAAAGAACATGGAAGAAAAAGGGTTAATTTATCGTAAAAAAAACCCAAATGACGGCAGAAGTGTTTTAGTGTTCTTAACCGATTACGGAATAGAAATGAGAAATATTTCTAAAGAAAAAGTTTTGATGTTTAACGAAACTATAAATAAAAACCTAAGCGCCGAAAAAATCGCTAATTTCCATGAGGTTTCAAATACTATCGTGGATTTAATACAACAACGTAAAATATTTAATAAAAAACAAACTAATTAAAATGCAAAGACTCATAAAAAAAATTGCAGTAATTGGATCAGGTATTATGGGAAGTGGAATCGCTTGCCATTTTGCAAATATTGGTGTTGAAGTTTTATTACTTGACATTGTACCTAGAGAACTTACTGAAAAAGAAAAAGCCAAAGGTTTAACTTTGGAAAGTAAAAGTGTACGTAATCGCTTAGTAAACGATTCTTTAACAGCTGCATTAAAATCAAAACCATCACCTATTTATAGTAAAAAATTTGCAGATAGAATCACCACTGGAAATTTAGAAGATGATATTGCTGAAATTACAACTGCAGACTGGATAATTGAAGTTGTTGTAGAACGCTTAGACATCAAGAAAATGGTGTTTGAAAACATCGAGAAATACCGAAAACTCGGAACTTTAATTACATCAAATACTTCTGGTATTCCAATTAAGTTTATGAGTGAAGGGCGCAGTGAGGATTTCCAGAAACATTTCTGTGGTACTCACTTCTTTAACCCAGCCAGATACTTAAATTTATTTGAAATTATTCCTGGGCCAAAAACCTCTAATGAAGTATTAGACTTCTTAAATGGATACGGTGAAAAATTCTTAGGAAAAACATCAGTAGTTGCTAAAGACACACCTGCTTTTATAGGAAATAGGATAGGTATTTTTAGCATCATGAGTTTATTTCATATGGTTAAGGAATTAGACTTAACTATTGAAGAAGTAGATAAACTTAGTGGCCCAGTAATTGGTCGTCCTAAGTCAGCTACTTTCAGAACAGTTGATGTTGTTGGATTAGACACCTTAGTACATGTTGCTAACGGAATTTATGACAACTGTCCAACTGACGAGAATCATGAATTGTTTAAACTTCCAACATTCATCAATACCATGATGGAAAACAAATGGTTAGGAAGTAAAACTAAGCAAGGTTTTTATAAAAAAACAATGATTGATGGTAAAAAAGAAATACTATCATTAGACCTCAACACTTTAGAATACCGAGCAAAAAAAAGAGCGAAGTTTGCAACTTTAGAACTTACAAAAAACATTGATAATGTTATCGATCGTTTTAAAGTTCTTGTTGCTGGAAAAGATAAAGCTGGTGAGTTTTACCGAAAAAGTTTAGCTGCACTTTTTGCATATGTATCTAATCGAATACCAGAAATTTCAGATGAGCTTTATAAAATAGATGATGCTATGAAAGCTGGTTTCGGATGGGAACATGGTCCTTTTCAAATATGGGACGCCATTGGAGTTGAAAAAGGAATTGAAATCATGAAAGCAGAAGGACTTGCTCCTTCTGCATGGGTTAACGATATGTTAACTTCTGGTAACAATAATTTTTATACAGTAAAAGAAGGAGCTACATACTATTATAATAACAATAAGAAAACCCAAGAGAAAGTTCCTGGACAAGATGCCTTTATTATCTTAGATAATATCAGAAAAACCTCTGAAGTATATAAAAATTCTGGAGTAGTAATTGAAGATATTGGTGATGGAATTTTGAATTGTGAATTCCGTTCTAAAATGAACTCTATTGGTGGTGATGTCCTTTCTGGATTAAATAAAGCTATAGATTTAGCAGAACAAAATTATCAAGGATTAGTAATTGGTAACCAAGGAGGCAATTTCTCTGTAGGTGCTAATATCGGAATGATTTTTATGCTTGCAATTGAGCAAGAATACGACGAGCTAAATATGGCCGTTAAGTATTTCCAAGATACCACCATGCGTTTGCGTTATTCTGGAATACCAACAGTTGTTGCTCCTCACGGAATGACATTAGGTGGTGGTTGTGAATTAGCATTACACGCCGATAAAGTTGTAGCTGCGGCAGAAACATATATTGGATTAGTAGAATTTGGAGTAGGTGTTATTCCAGGTGGAGGTGGATCAAAAGAAATGGCTTTAAGAGCATCTGATACTTTTGAAAAAAATGATGTTGAATTAAATAGACTGCAAGAACATTTCCTTACGGTTGCAATGGCAAAAGTAGCCACTTCAGCTCATGAAGCATATGACCTTAATTTATTACAAAAAGGTAAAGATGTTGTTGTAGTAAATAAGAGCCGACAAATTGCAACTGCCAAAGCACATGCTATGTTAATGGCTGAACAAGGGTATACTCAACCTGTTAGAAGAAAAGACGTAAAGGTTTTAGGTAAACAGGCATTAGGTATGTTTATGGTAGGTACTGATTCTATGGAGGCTGGGAAATATATTTCTGAGCACGATAAAAAAATCGCTAATAAACTAGCTTACGTAATGGCTGGTGGTGATCTATCTGAACCAACTATGGTATCTGAACAATACTTATTAGATCTTGAAAGAGAAGCTTTTTTATCATTAACAACTGAAAGAAAGACTTTAGAAAGGTTAGAGCAAATGTTAAAAAAAGGAAGGCCACTTAGAAATTAAGCTGGAATATCTTTTTAATAACCTCTAAAACAAATAAAAATGAAACAAGCATATATAGTAAAAGCATACAGAACAGCAGTTGGTAAAGCACCTAAAGGAGTTTTCCGTTTTAAAAGAACTGATGAATTAGCTGCAGAGACCATTAAATACATGATGGATGAATTACCAAATTTTGACAAAACACGCATTGATGATGTTATGGTTGGTAATGCAATGCCAGAAGGTTCTCAAGGATTAAACATGGGACGATTAATTTCATTAATGGGATTAGACATCGTTGATGTTCCAGGAGTTACAGTAAACAGGTTTTGCTCATCAGGTATCGAAACTATCGGTATGGCATCTGCTAAAATACAAGCTGGAATGGCAGATTGTATTATAGCTGGAGGTGCGGAAAGCATGAGTTCTGTTCCTATGACAGGATATAAAACTGAATTGAATTATGATGTAATCAACTCTGGTCATGAAGATTATTATTGGGGAATGGGAAATACTGCTGAAGCAGTAGCCAACCAATTTAACGTCTCTAGAGAAGATCAAGATGAGTTTGCATTTCAATCGCATATGAAAGCATTGAAAGCTCAAGCAGAAAATCGTTTTCAAGATCAGATTGTACCGATAACTGTTAACGAAACTTATGTTGATGTAAATGGAAAAAAGGCAACAAAATCATATACTGTTACAAAAGATGAAGGTCCTCGTGCCGGAACCAGTACTACTGTATTAAACAAATTACGTCCGGTATTTGCTGCAGGAGGAAGTGTTACAGCTGGAAATTCATCACAAATGAGTGATGGTGCTGCATTTGTTTTAGTTATGAGTGAAGCTATGGTAAAAGAATTAAATCTGGAACCAATTGCTCGATTAGTAAATTATGCAGCAGCTGGTGTTGAACCAAGAATTATGGGAATTGGTCCTGTGGCAGCAATTCCTAAAGTATTAAAACAAGCTGGCTTAAAACAATCTGATATTGAGTTAATTGAATTAAATGAAGCTTTCGCATCACAATCATTAGCTGTTTTGAGAGAACTAAACTTAAACCCAGATATCGTAAACGTTAATGGTGGCGCAATTGCCTTAGGTCATCCACTAGGATGTACAGGAGCGAAATTATCAGTTCAATTATTTGACGAAATGCGCAAGCGTGATATGTCAGGTAAATATGGTATGGTAACAATGTGTGTTGGTACTGGTCAAGGTGCTGCAGGAATATTTGAATTTTTAAAATAATCAATCAGAAAACAATCATGGAAGAAAAAGATATATTAAGAGGTGGACAATTTTTAGTAAAGGAAACAAACTGTGAAGATGTTTTTACTCCTGAAGATTTTACTGAAGAACAACGAATGATGAAGGAAGCTGTCATGGAATTTAATGACCGTGAAATTATCCCTCATAAAGCACGATTTGAAAATAAGGATTATGCACTAACCGAAGAGGTTATGCGTAAAGCTGGTGAACTTGGCTTTTTAGGAGTTGCAGTACCTGAAGCTTACGGTGGAATGGGAATGGGATTTGTGTCAACTATGCTAACTTGTGATTACATATCTAGTGGAACTGGGTCTTTCAGTACAGCTTTTGGAGCACATACAGGTATTGGTACTATGCCAATAACACTTTATGGAACTGAAGAACAAAAGAAAAAATACGTTCCTAGATTAGCTTCTGGTGAATGGTTTGGATCTTATTGTTTAACAGAACCTGGTGCTGGATCGGATGCCAACTCTGGAAAAACTACCGCTACTCTATCTGACGATGGAAAGCATTACAAAATAAATGGACAAAAAATGTGGATTTCAAATGCAGGATTCTGTAGTTTGATGATTGTTTTTGCACGTATTGAAGATGATAAAAATATTACTGGTTTTATAGTTGAATATGATAAAACCAATCCTAATGGTATTACTATGGGAGAAGAAGAACACAAATTAGGAATTAGAGCTTCTTCTACTCGTCAAGTCTTTTTTAGCGATACTGTTGTTCCTACAGAAAACATGTTATCGGAAAGAGGTAATGGGTTTAAAATTGCCATGAATGCGTTAAATATTGGTAGGATTAAATTAGCAGCAGCTTGTTTAGACTCACAACGTAGAATTACTTCGTTATCTGTTAATTACGCAAACGAGCGTAAGCAATTTAAAACACCTATTGCCGAGTTTGGTGCTATAAAATATAAGTTGGCAGAAATGGCTACTAATGCCTATGTTGGTGAGTCTGCTAGTTATAGAGCAGCAAAGAATATTGAAGATAGAATAGCAATTAGAGAAGCTGCTGGTAACACACATCAAGAAGCTGAATTGAAGGGGGTTGAAGAATACGCTATTGAATGTTCTATTTTAAAAGTTGCAGTTTCTGAAGATGTACAAAATTGTGCCGATGAAGGAATTCAAATTTATGGAGGAATGGGATTCTCTGAAGAGACTCCTATGGAATCCGCTTGGAGAGATGCACGTATTGCACGTATCTATGAAGGTACTAACGAAATCAATAGGATGCTTTCAGTAGGTATGTTAATCAAAAAAGCCATGAAAGGTCATATTGACTTATTAGCTCCAGCCATGGCTGTTGCTGATGAATTAACAGGAATACCTTCTTTTGAAACACCAGATTATTCTGAATTGTTTGCTGAAGAGAAAGCCATTATTGCCAAACTAAAAAAAGTGTTCTTAATGGTTGCTGGTGCTGCTATACAAAAATTTGGTCCTGATTTAGAAAATCATCAACAGTTATTGACTGCAGCTTCAAATATTCTAATTGAAACATATATGGCTGAATCTGCTATTTTAAGAACTGAAAAAAATGCAAAAAAGGATGGAAAAGATTCTCAGAGCAATCAAATAGCTATGTCACAATTGTATTTATATAATGCAGTAGATATCATTACGAAAAATGCTAAAGAAGGAATTGTATCATTCGCAGAAGGTGATGAACAAAAAATGATGCTTATGGGACTTAAACGTTTTACTAAATACGCAAATATGCCAAACGTAGTAGCATTGAGAACTCAAATAGCTGATAAATTGAATGAAGAAAACAAATATTGTTTTTAATTGAAGTCTAAATAATAATAATCACTTAATAACTTGTAAATTAAGTGATTATTATTTATCTTTATAAAACATAAAATGGGATAGTTGATTTTGTCAAAAAAGGATTATTTTTTTGATGAAAGTAGTAAGAAGAATAAATATGTATCCCATTAACTTCGTGTCTAATTAAAAAGACTTTAGAGTTAATTAAAGCATCATTTTATTAAATCATGTTTTAAAATAAGTTAATTAGATTATGATAGTTGAAAATCCGTATCAAATTTTATAATTGATACGGATTTTTTTTATCATCAATTATACCTCTCCTAAATATACCCAGTGGTTATTTTCTTTCACAAATTTAGAATGCTCATGAATTACTTCAGCCCCCCCATTCTCTTCAAAATTAGCTTTAAACTCAACTGTTCCTTCAATATCTGAAACACTTCCGCCTGAACTATTCAATACTTCTAAGCATAACCATTTAACAGATTTAGTCCACTTTAAAATTTCATCTTGCTCATTAACTGGTCTAGTTGATGAATGATGACTATTCATTAAATACTCTATATTACACAAAGCATAAGCTGAATAACGAGAACGCATTAATTGTTCAGCAGTTATAACTGTTTCTATATTACTATGAGCTAGAGCACAACAATCTCCGTAAGATTTTTCACTCCCACATGGGCAAACTTCCTTGTATAAATTACTTTTCACTATTAAGGCTTTTAAACGCTGCTTATTCAACAATTTTTCTTCTCTAAGCTTATTCTTTTTCTGATTTAAGAGCCTGGTATGCTTAGCTTTATTATTACCATTTTTAACTTTTCCTTGTTTTGACATACTGCAAATAATATTAAATATGAAACCAAATTCCTTAATCTAGGCAAATTTAACATTTTAAGAAATAACACCTATTCCTTTATGAATTAAAGTACCTTTGCCAACATGGATAAAGTTGTTAAAAGTCAAAAGGAAATACTTCGTAAATTAGGGATTGAAAAATTAAACCCTATGCAGGAAGAAGCAAAATTAGCAATCTCTTCCTATGGAGATGTTGTTATCCTATCCCCTACTGGATCCGGAAAAACATTATCTTTCCTTTTACCAATAATAAACGAATTAGATCCTAATTGTACTAATGTACAAACATTAATTATAACTCCCTCTAGAGAACTTGCTATACAAATTGAGCAAGTTACTAAAGAACTTGGTAGTGGATATAAAACGAATGTTGTCTATGGTGGAAGAAATTTTTCAAAAGATAAAATTGACCTAAAACATACTCCTACAATACTTATTGGGACTCCTGGTAGAATTGCAGATCATATAAGAAAAGAAACCTTTTCGACTAAAGATATAAAAACTATCGTTTTGGATGAGTTTGATAAATCATTAGAAATTGGTTTTGAATCTGAAATGAGAGAAATCATTGATGGACTACCAAAAATTGAAAAAAGAATATTAACCTCAGCTACTCAAGAAGTAGCTATCCCGAGATTTGTAGGATTAACTAATCCTCTTACAATTAATTATCTTGATGAAGGTGTAGCCAAACTTGAGGTGCAAACCATACTCTCATCTACAAAAGATAAACTGGAAGCTATAATTACATTACTGAATCATTTAGGTAATAAACCAGGTATTATTTTTTGCAACTACAAAGACTCTATACAAAGAGTTAGTGACTATTTAAATGATCATGATATTGCTCATGGATGTTTCTATGGTGGATTAGAACAGAAAGATAGAGAAAGAGCTTTAATAAAATTTAGAAACGGTACACATCAATTATTAATAGCAACTGATTTGGCAGCTAGAGGAATTGATGTGCCTGAAATTAAATTTATCATTCACTATCACTTGCCCTTAAAAGCTCAAGAATTCACCCATCGAAACGGTAGAACTGCGAGAATGAATAGTGAAGGAACTGCATATGTATTAAAATGGGAAAAAGAAGATACACCTGATTTTATTGAAGCTTTAAATACCGATAGTTTTATAGCAAATGAACTAACTCAATACAATCAACCGACAACTGATAAATGGGAAACCATTTTTATCTCTGGAGGTCGAAAAGATAAAATATCAAAGGGAGATATTGCTGGTTTATTTTGTAAACAAGGAGGACTGAACAGAGATGAATTAGGAATGATAGAAATAAAACCTGACTGTGCCTTTGTAGCTGTAAAAGCATCAAAAACTAAAAAACTAATTAGTTTAACTAACAATAGTAGACTTAAAAAGAAAAAGGTTCGTATTTCTGTTATCTAACAGAGTAGTTATTCTTAATTAACTTTTTACATTATAAAATGACAAAACAGGAAGTAACTGATTTATTGGAAAGAAACAAGAAATGCTTGTTACAAGAAGTCCAAGAAAGTAAAGAACTTGTTTTGTTATTAAAGCATTCTACTACTCGAAAACTTACTGATGAAGAGAAAAGTAAAGTAAAAGAACAATTATTAGATATTTGCAAAAGCATACCATCTTTTACAGTTTTTATGCTCCCTGGCGGAGCATTATTACTTCCATTACTCATTAAGTTTATACCGAACCTATTACCGAGTGCCTTTAGAGAGTAATAAATCTCTTTACTTCACTCGTTATTTTGTCACAGAAAAACCCTAAATAATTTTCTAAAAAAATATTATCAGTTAGATTAAAAATCAAATTTATACGTTATTCCTCCTAAAACCTGAACTTGTTGCACAGGATAACTTTGCCATTTTTCGTAACCTTGACTTGCAATATTATTAGCTTTTAAAAACGCTGTAAAACGGTTTGTTATCTGATATTCGACATGAGCATTAGCATCAAAATATCCTTTTAACGTTATTGTATCTGACATGACTAATGTACTAGTACTAAATAATTTATCCATTCGTTCTCCTACATAAAACAAATTCATTCCACCAGACCACTTTTCTGAGAGTTTGAAATCTCCAAATACAGATGCTTTTAACTCTGGTAAGTTCCATGCCTCAAGAGCTTTTTCTGTTGAAAAACTTAAATATTCTCCACTCAATCCAACTGAATAATTCTTTGATATTTGAGCAGAAATTTTTCCTTGAATTTTTAATGTATTGACATCGTCATAAAGTACACCAAACGTATTTGCTTTATTAAAATTTTCTGTTTCTAAATCAACATCATTTACTGGATTCATTACATATAAGACTTTATTTTGTTCATTTAAATATGAACCTTTTATAGTATAATTAATCTTATTAGATAATTTTCCTTTAAAACCAAGAAAGGCATCAAATTGATTATGGGTTGGAGTTATTCCCAACATTGGAGCCAAGTACTTGTTTTTCTGCACAAACTTCTCATATGAATTTTGTTGTAAACCACCATCTACACCACCAAAAGCAATTACAGTATCATCTATTAAATTGTATGAAGCATTTATTTTAGGATACACATAAAAATCTGAATCGCTATTCTCACTATCCAATCCAAATACGAATTCAGCTCCTAAATTCACAACTAAATCATCTTGTATATATTTATATGAAGGATGTACACCTGTTTTTAAATACGAATATTTTAACCCTAGAGGAACCGCTTTAAATTCACCTCCAACATAATCTATTGTTGCATTAAATTTGATATTGTAATCTAATATTTCAAATTCAAACTCTGGAGTAATTACAATGCTATTTTCTGAAGCTTCATACGTATCCCAAAACCTACTATATTTTATAGCTCCTCCTTTGAAAAAAGAATCATCTACTTGTATGTTACCATTTAGTCCTCCGGTAAAATATGTGTGAGACGCATCAATATTTGCACGTTGTAAATCAGTTAACTCATACGAAGTACCATACCAATTATATTGCTGATGTTTAAACAATCCCTCAATTTGATATGATAAACCTTTGTCTCTTTTTGAATAGGTCAAACTTAAATCAGTGTCATAAAACTTATCATCTAATTGCACTTCTTTTATTTCTCCTTGAGCTGAGTGATGATTTAATCCAACGGTAAAATTATCCGTACTATTAATTGGTAAAGTTGCATAAAATTCAGCTAATACGTTTAAGTAATTCCCAATTGCTAAAGAAGCGTAGTTATTATATAACTTTTTAAGAGCCAGTTTTTCAACTACTGCAGCTTTTCCTTTTGAAGGTGTGAAAGTTGATGCTACAGGTATTGAAAAAATCGTATATGATAACAACTTCCTCCTTAAATCAATATCATCTACTATTACCGGAATTTCTTTAACCTTAAATGCATCAGAAACTGTTGGCGCATATGGCTTAACTACATTAATCACCTCAGTACCTATATTGTCTTCTTCCTCTTGTGAGAATGAAAATTGTACTGAAAAAATTAGTATTAGTATGTATAATGTGTGTTTTGTCATCTTATATTTTTTTAATAATTCTACCTCATTTCTGATGATAGAAATCAATATATTAAATATGAATCAATTTTATAGTTTGTTGCTATCCTCAAAATGAAAACTCATTAATGAGTTAATTTCCATCAATATCATTTTCTTGATCCATATCATCCTCTTCTTCAATTGGATCGACATTAATCGAAGAGTTTCTTTTTGCTTCTTCAGTTTTTATTCTTTGTAATTCTGATTTTGCGTTTTTAACGATATCTTCATATTGAGTAAAATTCTCTATTACTTTTTCTAATATAAAAGTAGCTTGATAAGAATCTTCTAATTCATAAAAGTTTTTAGCCATTAACACTAATCCTTTTGCTGCAAAATATTTGTGCCCAGAATAATCTCTCGTCAAACTTTGTATTTTCACATTAGATGCAGAGTAATCATTATCTTTATTTGTGAAATAAGCATCATAATACAATGCTTCTGCAGCTAAAGAACCTTTAGCTATTTCCTGTACATTTTTATATGCAATTCTAGCCTTACTCTCATCACCAGTTTGCAATGCTGATCTTGCTATTATTACTTGAGCATCACTTTTTACGGCATCTTCCATTTTTACATTTTGCAATACTTTTTCCGCATATACAACTGCATCTTGGTAATTCCCTAATTCGTAATTAGATTTCATTAAATTAGATTGCGCATAAATTTTATTCTGCGGAAAATCAGCCTCATTTTCTAATCTTGTTAAAATCGACTTTGCTTCTTGCCAATTTTTATTTTCTAAATATACTTGCGACAACTGAGCCAATGCTTGCTCAGTAAATACATTACGTTCCTTTTCAATTACATATATATAATGAGGAATTGTAGCCGATTTTTCATCAATTTTAAAATGTAATTGTCCTAAATAAAAATGTGCTTTAGTGGCATTAATTCCATTTGGAAAACTGGATAAATACCCCGTAAAACTAGTAATAGCCTTTTTAACATTATTTTCTAAAAACAGTTTTTCAGCAGCTTCATAAGTAGTATTATCTAAATCGGCATCGGAAACCTCAACAAAATCTAAACTCTTTACCCATGTAACATACTCATTAACTCTATCTAAATCTACATATATCAAACGAGCTGTTGCTACAGCCTGATTGGCTTCTGAAGATCCTGGGTAATTTGCTGCCACTTGCTTAAATTTATTCAAAGCTTGCTCATTAGCATTATTGTTATAGTGTACTAATCCCTGTTTTAATAAACCTCTTGACGCATATGAACTTTTAGGGTACTTATATAATAATTGATTAAATGTTTTAATTGCTAATGATGTCTTGTTTATTAAAACATATGTGTTTCCTAATTCAAATAATGCATCATCTGTATATTGAGAGTTTGGGTAATCCGCAAGAAACAGTTTCAAATCTGTTATTTTTTCTGCGCTTTTTCCAACAAAACCATAGGATATTGCTTTTTGGAAATGCGCATAATCGGAATCAACTCCATTTTTTTTCTTCACTTCATTATAAGCTTCCATTGCTTTCCAATAGTCCATAGTTACAAAATAACTATCCCCTAAACGTAAATATGAATCTATTAACCTCAGCTTGTCTTTTTTATTTACTTCAATAAAGCTTGAAAAATATGGTATTGCTTGTTGATACTCTTTTTGTTTAAAATATCCGTATCCTAATTGGTAATTTAGGTTTTTAGCCTCCGTGTACTGAGCTATACTATCGTTTAAAGCAAACTCTTTATAACCAACTACTGCATCTTGATAATTATCTAATAAATAATTACATTCAGCTTTCCAATATTGTGCTCTAGCTGTAAATTTTTGAGTTCTTGGTTCTTTTAATGACTTATCAAAATGAACTCCCGCTTGACTAAACAAGCCTTCATTAAACAACTCTATTGCTCTATAAAACGCTACTTTCTGAAATGCTGTTTTATAATTTAAACCACTTTTATTATCTAATAAAATTAAAGCTTCTTTATAATTTTTTGACGTAATATATGAGTCTATTAATAAATTTTCAATTTCGATTTTCTCTGATGAACTTGGATATGACCTAATATAATTTGATAATACTTCTGGTACGGATTGATATGGATTTCCTACCTCATAGCTCAACTTTGCGTAATTTAACGCAGCATCTGCTTTCATTTTAGAATCAAAATCCATTTCTGAGGCATTTTTAAATGCATTTAACGCCTCGTTTTTCTTATCAATTTTTAAATAACATTCCGCTAAATGATAGTATGCATTTTGAGCAACTGAATTTTCTCCATCAATAATTTTATTGAATTCTGAAATTGCAGCTTGAAATTCATTACGTTTATAATACACATATCCCAATTGATAATAATCTGTATTGGTCCATTTTCCTTTTTTTCCTTTATATTCTTTTAAATAAGATAATGCCTTGTCATACTTTTTCAAATTAAAAAAACTTTCCCCAATAATTTTATTTAATTGTGAGCGCTCTTCATCATCCATAGCTAATGGCAAACGTTGACTCGCTAAATCAATAGCTTTATCAAAATTTCCTAATTTAAAATTCATGTCGGCTTGAAAATAAGCCATCTTTTCTTGATATTTTTCTTGGTCTTGTACTTGATTAAAATATGATGAAGCTTCATTATAATCATCACCTTGATATGCTAAAAACCCTAAGTAGTATTTGGCCTGAGCACCATATAATTCAGAATCTTCAATTTTATTGAAATACTTTTTAGCTTTCTTTTTTTGATTTGTGTGAAATAACGAATATCCTTTCTTAAATGAATAGTGCTCTTTTTCTTTTCCCCTTAAGTTCCCATCATCAACTCTGTCATACCATTTTAACGCATAAGCATACTTACTATTTCTAAAATAATAATCCCCCACATCATTAAAGGCTGCGTTACGTTTGTTACTAGTTGGATAATCTTCAACAAAGCGCTCCATTAATTCATCGGCATTTCGCTGATTTAACCTCACTGCACTATTGGCTATATAATATGCACAGTTTCCTCTTACCTGGGTATCGTCAGTTGTATTCTTAATTTTTTCAAATAAAGTTTGAGAAACTAAATATTGTTCTGACTTATATAATGATAATGCTTTGTTATATGCTACATTATCATGTGTATATATTTTTGTTTGCTGGGCATTACTTTTTCCTATTATAAAAAACAGGAGTAACACCAATATAACATGTTGCTTTTTCATAAAAATATTTTGAAAATTGTTGCTCAAAAAACGAGTATAAAAATACTGTAAGCTATCATGAATAACGAACAAATATGAAGTTAATTATGTGAACTTATTAAACATTTTATTAACTACTCCTTTTACTAACATTCAAATCAAAAAAAAACATATATTTTACTTAAGAATAACTTTTTGTCTTACTTTTACCTTATAAACTACTTTTTATGTCAACTACTGTTCTAGAATTAAAAGACGCCTCTATTTTTCAAAAAGAAAACCTTGTTCTTTCTAATGTTAATTTAAAAATTAACAAAGGAGAATTTATTTACTTGATTGGAAAAACGGGGTCTGGTAAAAGTAGTTTTATGAAAACTTTATATGCTGATTTACCTTTACAAAAAGGAGAAGGATCGATAGTCGGACATGATCTTGCTTTATTAAAAGAAAAAGAAATTCCTTATTTAAGAAGGAAATTGGGTATTGTATTTCAAGATTTTAAACTATTAAGTGATAGAACAATTTTTGAGAATTTAGAATTTGTTTTAAAAGCTACTGGCTGGAAAAACAAAAATGAAATGAAACTTAAAATTGAAGCTGTTTTAACTAAAGTTGGAATGGAATCAAAAGGTTTTAAACACCCTCATCAACTTTCTGGTGGAGAGCAACAACGCATTGCCATAGCTAGAGCTTTACTTAACGACCCCGAATTAATTTTAGCCGATGAACCTACCGGTAATCTTGATCCGCAAACGAGCATAGAAGTAATGGCTATTTTAAGAGAAATAAATCAAAATGGAAATACCATTTTAATGGCTACTCATGATTATGCCTTAATACTAAAGTTTCCATCTAAAACATTAAAGCTTCAGGATAATAAAATATTTGAAGTTGTGCAGAAGAAAAATTAAGGCATTTTAGCAGTCTTAATTCCTAAAGCAATTCAACCTTACTTTTTATAAATATGTGGGTTTTTACGTATCCCCTTTTTAAAAAACTTTCGCACAACCATACGTATTTTATTATCAAAATTCAAAAGAAGGTTTCTTAGTTTTTGATCTGGTCTCCCTACAAATGAAGTTACATGAAATTCCTTATGACCTATTAAAGCTTCCTTTGAAAAATAATAATTTGAAATACATTTTCTTGAACCATTGACAAGTACCTTGTTTACTGAGTGAAATGACGCATTATGTGTCGCCATGACTACAAGTCTATTTTGAAAACTTTCAACTTCAATAGCTCTTCCTTTTATACCATTAGGCCACAGTTCCAGGTTACCACCATTTTCTTTTTTCCAATTTGGAGTAACATAATATAGCAAGTTTAACACTCTCCACTTATCTCTTTGATTATCATGAGAGTTATCAAGGTGTGGATTTAAAAAACAATCTTTATTCATTAAAGACAAACCACCTGCATACAAATTTTCATCTGCTTCAATTACAGATTGAATCCCACATATTTCTTGAATAATTGTTACTATCCTTTCATCCTGAAAAGCATACAAAATTTCTTCCAATAAAGATTCATGATTATCCATCTGAGCAGAAACGTATTTGCATTGTTTCATACTTTTCTTTAATGTGAGTTCTGATATATTTGGAAAAAATGCATTCGCTTTATCTACCACTTCTTGAGGCAAAAGGTTATCAATATAAAAATAACCGATTTCTGGTTTAGACTTTGAATACATCAATGACAAATCCCCTTTAGCTTCCTCTAGTTGCTTTAAAATTATATCCGCCAACTCTTTTCTTTGCATCATAATTTACTTATCTAATTCAAAAATACATTTTTAATTCAGTAACATTGATTCATAACTACAATTTTTGCATCTTTACCATAAGTAAAAGAATACCAAATGTTATCCATTTTAATACCAACTTACAATTACGATGTAACTTCATTAGTTACGCAATTACACAACCAACTAGTAGAAAATAATACTGTATTTGAAATTATATGTTTTGATGATGGATCTACTTCAAAACATCATGAGCAAAATAATTGTTTAAATAACCTCCAAAATGTTACTTATAAAATACAACTAAAAAATGTTGGATTAAGTGAGAATAGAAATTCCTTAGCTAAGGCTGCTTCATATAAATATCTAATATTTATTGACGGAGACTCTTTATTACCAAACAAGAATTTTATAACCAATTACATTAATCACATACAAGATGATACCGAAGTTATTTATGGAGGTAGAGTCCACCCTGAAAAAGTAAGTCCTGACAGGATGTTAAGACATCAGTATGGGAAGCAACGAGAAGACATGCTCGCAATTAAAAGAAAAGACAATGCTTATAAATGTTTACTATTTAATAATACATTAATACAAAAGGAGTTATTCAATAAAATAACTTTTGACAAAGTAATAGTTCGATATGGCCACGAAGACACATTGTTTGCTTACAATGTAAAAAAACACAAGGCTAATGTTCAGCACATCGAAAATCCAGTTATACACGGTGATGTAGACTTAAATGAAGTTTTTTTTAATAAAATTCATTATTCTATTGAAAATTTAAATTTGATTTATACAAAAAAAATCATTGACCCAAATTTCATTACTTTTTTACAAATTTTTGTTAAACTAAAAAGAACTGGGTTGAATTATATACTAGCTTTTATTCACCCATTCATTTACCCATTAATAAAACACATCTCTTTGTCAAAAAAGCCTTCAATATTTCTATTTGATGTATTTAGGCTTAGTTATTTTTGTTCTATTAATTTAAAAAAAAAGAATGCCTAAATTTTCAGTTATCATACCCCTCTACAATAAGGAGGCTCATATTTTAGGCACTTTAAAAAGTGTTTTTGACCAGCTGTTTACTGATTATGAAATTGTTCTCGTAAATGATGGTTCAACTGACAATAGTTGGAAAAAAATAAAAAACATCGATAACCCAAAATTAAAAATTTTTAACAATGATAAAAAAGGGGTTTCACAAGCAAGAAATTTTGCTATGCAACAAGCAAAAGGGGACTATTTCGCCTTTTTAGATGCTGATGACACTTGGGAGAATAACCACTTAAAAGATTTATTTGAATTAATACTTGAATATCCTAATTGTGGATTATACTGCACAAATTACACTTATGATTATGGAAATAATTTTATAGTAAAGCCAGTTTTCCCTACGCTTCCTAAAAACAATGATTGGAAAGGTATTGTTTCTGATTTTTTTTTAGCAAGCATAAAATTTCGAATTGCCACAACAATTTCCGTAGCCATACCTAAAAAAATCATTAATAACATTGGTTTTTTTGATACCAACTACACTTCTGGTCAGGATACTGATTACTGGACTAGAATAGCACTTGTTTACCGTGTTGCTTTTACAAAACAAACTAGCGCTGTCATAAATATTGGTGCTGATAATCGAATTTCAAACACTCATCCAAGCAAACGAAAATTTATGAGCTTTGAAAAATTTTTAGAAGATGAAAAAACAAATACATCTCTTAAAAAGTTTAATGATATGTATCGTGCTGAATTGGCTATTAAACATAAAATAGTCGGTGACCTTAAAATGACTGAGTTTTACTCTTCTGATATTGTTTACAATAATATAAATTGGAAACAAATACTTTTACTCAAACTTCCATCTATTATTTTAAAGCCTCTTTGGAATTTTAAACAATGGTTAAAAACTAAGAAGATTGATGCTTCAGTTTAAGGAAATTAGCATAATCTCTAATATAATCTTCTTCAATAAAAACATCCGAGGATATCACCAAGCATACACTTCCTGAAGAAAAATCATCTAACTCTCTCCAAATTCCCTCAGTAATTAACAATCCTTTATTAGGCTTATTTAACGTAAATGTTTTTTTTTGCTTCCCATCATTTACTATAACATCAAAACTACCACTTAGTGCTATTAAAAACTCTTGTTGCTGTATATGCGCATGTCCACCTCTTCTTGAATCACTTGGCACATCATACAAATAATATACTCGCTTCATCACAAAAGGGATTACCTCTTTTTCAATAACTGATAAATTCCCCCTAGGATCAACAATTTTAGGTATCTCGATTATTTTAACATCATCAATTGTTTTCATATTTCCCCTTTTATTACGCCTTTTAAATTTCACTTCAAAACATCAAGCCACACCTTAGAAATTGTTTCTACATCAAACTTTGAAACACTAGCTTTTGCATTGCTTTTACATGTGTTATACAATTTAGTGTTTAAAACAAATAAATCCATTGCCTCTACAAGCGCTTCTACATTATTATTCTCTACAAGTAATCCGTTAAATTTATCCCTAATAATTTCATTAGGACCTGATTTACAATTTACTGAAACTACTGGTGTACCACAAGCTAATGATTCAAGTATTGTCATTGGAAACCCCTCATACTTACTCGTTAATAGTGTGTATTTAGCTTCCTTTACTATTGAAAATGGATCGGGGACAAAAGGTTTAAATAGAATCATATCAGATAAATTTAACCCCTCCACCATCTCAACCAGCATATCTTTATCTTTTCCATTACCAATTATCAATAATTTAATGTTACGTTCAGGTAAGATAGATTTATTATAAGAATTTATTAGCAACTTAATATTTTTAACTTCATCAACGAGCCTTCCATAGAATAATACATATTCATACTCTGCAGAAGCTACTGTTGTTAATGGTAGACTTGTAGTATAATGTTCTATTGGATTGTAAATGGTTTGAATACTTTCAAAACCAAATGTGCTTTTTACTCTCTCTTCTATTGCTTTTGAAACGGTAATTATTTTTCGCCCCCTTTTAAACACCTTTCTTAAAAGAATATTGTTACTAGGAATATAATTTTCGACCTTATAACTATGCACATAGTACATAACAGAATTTTTAGAATATGTGAAATATGAATAGATGAGTTCATTTAAGACCGAAGATCTTATTCTATGATCTATTACAACATCTATATTATTATTTCTTAAAAATTTTCTTATCCTAAAATGCCTCATGATTTTTGCTTTAATAGAATCATTTTCATCTATTTCAAGTCCTAAATTGAGTAATTCACCGCAAACTGGATAAGTAACACTATTTACGATAGTGATAACATACACATTAAAGCCTATATTTTGCAATAATTTTGATTGCTGAGCGGCAACCCGCTCTGCTCCACCTCCACCTAAAGAGGATGCTATAATACAAATGTTTTTTTGTGACGTTAATTTCATACTGATTGTTCAAAAATAGTAAAAGATAGCTATTTGTATATGATAATTAATATTAAAATAAATTGGAGTGCATCATTTTTTTAATTAGTTCTTTAATTAACCATTAAAGATAGTCTATAGTCCCTTTTTTATTCCTAAAAACAACGATTATTGAATAATTAAATGGAAAACGCCTTTATCCTTTTACTTTTACCTCTCAATACCAACTCCTTAATTAAGTGATTTTATTCATTGTATTATAAGTTCATTAGCTTATAAAAGTTTATTTTTGAACACATCACAAAACACCCCAATTAATAATTTAATGTTTTATTAAAATGAAATTGGTACAACAAAATGTCAGGTATGAAAATCTTATTAGTTGGAGAATATAGTAGATTACACAACTCTCTCAAAAAAGGCTTAATAAAACTAAACCATAATGTAACACTTGTTTCGTGTGGTGATGATTTCAAAAATTACCCTTCTGACTTTTGCATTAAAGCTCCTTTTTTTAACAAATATTCTTTTTTAAATATTCTTTTCAGAGCATTAAGGAAATTTCATATTATCAATTTTGAAAAAATAGAGATTGGTATAAGAGCATATACAACATTGAAAAAATTAAATAAATTTGATATTGTACAACTTATCAATATTAATTCATTTAATACATATCCTTTCATTGAAAGAAAAATAGTAGCACTCTTAAAAAAACAAAACCACAAACTATTTTTACTATCTGCAGGAACTGATTTCTATAGTATTCAATACGCATATGCTAAAAAATTTCGATACTCAATTTTAACACCTCTATTTGAAAAAAAGGTGTCAAAGAAGTATTTTAAACCATCTTTAAAATACCTCACAAAACCTTACAAAAATTTAAGTACATATGTCTACAAAAATATTAATGGTGTCATTACTTCTGACTTAGATTATCACATTCCAATGATTGGACATCCGAAATACTTGGGCTTAGTTCCTAATTGTATTATTTATGACGAATTTAACCCCAACCTGCCACAAATTAATGATAAGGTTATCATATTTCATGGAATTAATAATTACAATTACTTTAAAAAAGGGAATGACATTTTTGAAGAAGCACTTGATATTCTTTCTAAGAAACATTCAGATAAAATTGAAATTATTACAACAAGAAGTATTCCTTATGCAGCGTATATTAATGCATACAATAAAGCTCATATCCTCCTTGATCAAGTATACGCATACGACCAAGGCTACAATGCATTAGAAGCAATGGCAAAAGGAAAGGTAGTTTTTACTGGTGCTGAACATGAATGGTTAACTTATTACAATTTAAAAGAAGATACTGTTGCCATCAACGCGTTACCTGACGCAAAGGAGATTGCAAAAAAACTTGAATGGCTAATCTTAAATCCTAATCAAATAAAGATTATTTCTAAAAATGCACGAACTTTCATTGAACGAGAACATAATTATATTAAATCAGCACAAAAATTCTTAGACAAATGGGGAGCTTAATTTTCCTCAAACATGTTATTTCCGAATATCTGTTTTCTTAAAACGACTATAACTATTATAAAATACAGCACATAGCGTAAAAAGTGAGCAAATACAATTCCTTCTGCTCCCATCGTTTTTATAAAAAAGGTAGAAAAACCATAAAAAAGAGCTAATGAGATTAATTCAGTAATTATAAATTGCTTCACCATTTTTTTTGCTAAAAATTGATGTGCAATAATTATCGACGCTATCTTAACAAAATCACCTAATAATTGCCATTTAAATAACGACTTCATAGCTAAGAAATCACTTCCGTGAGTAATATCAATCACCCAATCTTTCAACACAAAAATTAGCACCATCCCAATAGCAAATAAAGGTAAAAGCGTTTTATATATTACTAATACCTCTTTCCTAAATTCAATACTTCTGCTAATTTTGGAAAATTTTGGAATTACATATAATGTAAATATTGCAGTTGAGAACATTAAATATTGTTTTGATAAATTTGTCATTGCGGTCCAATACCCCGCATCTGCTTCGCTTATCTGGTTTTTTAAATACCCACGTAAATCAATCTCAACAAAATTACTTAGCAATGTTGCTACAAACGACATTATAGTAAAACCAAATAATTTGTTTTTGTACGGTATTGAAAATGATATTTTCTTGTAATCTAAATATTCTTTTAATGTTGTTGAAAAGAAATAAAACAATATAGAAAATTGCAATACTGGGAATATTGAAATAGCAAACAAAACACCATTTAACTTTTGGTAATACAATAGTGATATTACCAAACAAACCCCTAAGCAATAGCTTATTAATTCAATTTTTAAAAATTTTTTATAAGCTGACAAACCATTAATTATTCCATTAACAATCCTATTCATCGCAATAAATGGGACTGCAATTCCTAGCACTTTAAAAACAAAACTAAAATCATTTTCTGCAGAAAAAATCAATTCATTCCAATATGAAGCTCCAAAAAACAACACACAAAAAGAAATGATACTTGTTAACAAAAGATATACAAACGTTGTTGAAAACAACTTCAACAATTCGTCTTTATTCTCCTTGTTTTCTGCCACATACTTAACAATACCGTTAAACATCCCTAAGGTTGATAGGGATTGAATCATTGGAATTATATTCCTTAAATCACCAATAAAAGCCACACCTGAAGGCCCTAGTTTTTCAGCAATTAATCGTTGAGAAGCAAAACCTAGTATTGCTCTTATACCAATTGCACCTGAATTTAAAGAGGTGATCTTTAACAATAAATTGTCTTTTATAAAGGAGGGTAACTTCAATTAAAATTGATTTAGAATGGAAACTATTTTTTGGGTATCAGTAATCGTTTGAATTGGGCTTATTGGCAAGCTCAATACTTCATTATGAATACTATCAGTAACCGGTAATTGCAAATCAGAAAATTCTTGTAATGCTTTTTGCTTATGTGGAGGTATTGGGTAATGAATTACAGTTTGAATATTATTTTTCAGTAAAAACTCTTGTAATTCAGTTCTATTTTCACAACGAATAACAAATACATGAAATACATGATTCTTTGATGCATTCCATTTTGGAAGCTCTATTTTTTGATTCTTTACATGTTCTATATAATGACTTGCAATTGCTCTTCTATTAGTATTATCAGTATCTAAATACCTTAGTTTAATTGACAAAAAAGTTGCTTGCAATTCATCTAACCTAGAATTAACGCCTTTAATTTCATTTCTATATTTTTTTGAAGAACCGTAATTTCTTAATTTATTTACTACATTAAATAATTCAACATCACTAGTTGTTATTGCTCCTCCATCACCTAAAGCTCCTAAATTTTTACTTGGATAGAAACTAAACGCTCCCGCATCTGCAAGGTTTCCTGCTTTTATATTCGTTTCAGAAATAGCGCCATGTGCTTGAGCTGCATCTTCAATAACTAATAAATTATATTTCTTTGCAATTGAATTAATTGCTGTCATATCTGCTAACTCTCCATATAAATGAACAGCTAATATCATTTTGACTTTTGAAGTTATAGCGTCCTCTATATTCCTTGGGGAAATATTAAACTCGCCTTCATTTGGTTCTACAAATACAGGTATTAATCCTGAGTTAACCACCGCTAATATCGTAGCTATATATGTATTTGCAGGAACAATTACTTCATTACCTTTTTTTAACTTTCCTAATTCAATATACCCTTTTAAAATTAACTCTATAGCATCCAACCCACTAGCAACACCAATACAATACTTTGTTCCGCAATAATCAGCAAAATCTCTTTCAAATTCTGTCAGTTTATCACCTAAAATACATTGACCTGCATTTAAAAAACTTGAAAAAGCCTTCTTAAATTCAGTATCAAACCTATTATTAATCTGTTGTACATCTAAAAATTTAATCATATCAATACTTGCGATAAATTTTTATAATTCTTTGTTTCAATCCTATATGTTTTATATGTAGTTGCTCTTGCTCCAAAACCTTCTTTCCAAAACAACAACCCTTGGTTTACAGATTCCCCTTGGTTTTCTGTAGAAATACCAAAATCGAAAAATGATTTATTCATATAGACTTCTGTTATTAAGTAATGGTGCAAAAGGTCTAAACTTCCTAGTTTACTTTTATCCTCATTCCCCGAAATATATTGTGAATGTGCCACTTCCTCTGTTTCAAAAACAGTTGTTCCAGCCACCAGTTTATCCCCATCATACACGTTAAATTGTCTGATGTTTTTGGGGAAATTTTGTTTTAATTGTGCAATCTCATCAAGACTGTGTACAGGACATGTATTGTGTTTCTCTTTCAAATTTGGAATTAATATTTCATTCCAAAAATCGTCCATTCCTTTTTCTTCAATAACTTTCAATCCGCTTTTATTAGCTCTCCTACATCCTTCTTTTCTACTACTTGAAACTGGGATACTATTACCTTTCTTTATCGTTGAAGACACATCAACCCTTATAATTGAAGCTTCTAATAAAAACTGTATATATTCAAACTCACCACTAGGTTCTGTAGCATATATCGCAGGTAATTCCTTTAAAAACAATTGATCTATTTTATTCTCTGACAGATACTTCAGTACCTTTTCAAAAATACGCAAATAATCTTCAAATTTAATTTTAGAAGAAATTATAAGTCCTCCATAGGTTAACCCTTGATGGGAGTATAGTTTATTTTCTTTATAATTTGCAGGTAAAACAGCTATAAGCTTCCCTTTTTTAAAGCACAATAATGAATAATCTTCAAATCGATCTTTATGATACTCCATAAAGTCCCTATAAAATAGAAAAGTAGCATTTTTAGCCGATGCTACAAATTCATCCCAGTGGGTTTTATCGCTATTTTCATATTTTCTAATAGTAATCAATTGCTATACTTTGAATGCAAGGTAAAAATAGTGTTTTTAAACTGAACAAATAATCAATACATAAACGGATTATTCTGATTTATATTTTGTTTGTATATTACGGGCATCTTAAAACTTAATCTAATGCGTAAAATACTACTTACATTATCATTATTACTAACTATTTTTTCTAGTAAAGCTCAAGACTTACCTGTAAATGCCAAATCAGGAAAAATTACATTTATGAAAGCTGTGGATGCTACAGGACTTACTGCACAACAGTTGTACGACATCGCTAAAGAATGGGGAGGGAAACAAAATTTCACTATAGAAGAAGATAAAACTGGAGCAAGTATAACTTTTAAAGGTTCATCTAAAGTTGAGTATCCTACTGCTAAAAGCACTGAAAAAACGGAAGGGAACATTAATTTTAAATTTCAATTTGGAGCGAAAGAAGGTAGATACCGTTATATTTTTACAAATTTCACACATACTGGAGATCCAGAAGATGCTGGTGACTTGGAAGACCCTGAACCGGATTGTACTTTTCAAAAAATATCAATTCGTGGTTGGACTGTTTTAAAGAAAAACACACACAAAGAACTTTTAATATTAATTGATGCGTTAACTAAAAAAATTAAGGCGGAACAAAATGATCCTACTAAAAGTGATGATTGGTAAGTTTACCTTTTTTCATAAAAACAAAAACGGGTAATGATATTTTCATTACCCATTTTTGTTTAATAGGTTGAAGCTTCTTTTTTAGCTTCATTAAATTCCGTAATAATCTCATTTAATATATCTGCCGCAGGTTGTATCGTATGTATTAATCCGGCTACTTGTCCTATTTCTAGTTCACCTTCCTCCAAATCACCCTCAAACATTCCTTTCTTAGCTCTAGCTCTTCCTAATAATTCTTTTAACTGATCTACATTTGGGTTAGATTTATATAACTCTTGCAAATCATTATAAAATTTATTTTTCACTAAACGTACTGGCGCCAATTCTTTTAAGGTTAATTGTGTATCGCCATCTTGTACACTCACTACTACATTTTTAAATTTCTGATGCGCTGATGATTCTTCACTAGCAACAAATCTACTTCCTACTTGCACTCCATCGGCACCTAAAATCATTGTTGCTAACATCCCTCTTCCTGTTGCAATTCCTCCTGCAGCAATTAATGGAATTTTAATAGCTTGTTTTACCATAGGGATTAATGTTAAAGTGGTGGTTTCATCTCTTCCGTTATGACCTCCAGCTTCAAACCCTTCAGCAACAATTGCGTCTACACCAGCAGCCTCAGCTTTTAATGCAAATCTCACATTACTAACCACATGCACCACTGTTACACCACGTTTTTTTAACCAAGACGTCCAAGTTTTTGGATTACCTGCAGATGTAAAAACAATAGACACTCCTTCTTCAATAATGATATCCATTATTTCAGTTATATTAGGATAAAGCATCGGAACATTTACCCCAAATGGTTTTAACGTTGCTTTTTTACACTTCTGAATATGTTCACGTAAAACATCAGGATACATTGACCCAGCTCCAATCAACCCTAATCCTCCTGCATTACTAACAGCAGAGGCTAATTTCCATCCTGAATTCCAAATCATTCCTGCTTGGACTAACGGATGTTCTATATTGAAAAGTTTACATATTTTATTTTCCATAAATCTATAATAATCCCTCCTCAGCTTTAAAAGAGGTTTAAAAATTAGTTTGTTATTTATTACTACTCTTTAACTAATTTCAATGTTTTTGATACATTACCATTAGTAAACTTCAATAAATAAACGCCACTATTTAAATGTGATACTATAATTATATTATCTGTTGCGTTTACCTCTTGAGTTATTACTTTTTTTCCTAACACATTAAACACTACTACAGAAGCATATTCCATGCTTTTAGGCAGATTGACTTTAATATTATCAGTTGATGGATTAGGGTAAATTGATATTTCCTCATTTAACTCCAACTCATTTATTGAAAATAACCGAGCTAATTCTAAATTTGGGATTCCATAACCTAATTCATAATTTGGCATAGTGTAAATCGAGGCAGATTCTTTAACAAATTGAATTATTTCTGCATTAGATTTTCCTGGTAATGCTTGCCATAAACATGCTACGCCACCTGCCAATAATGGCGATGAATAAGAAGTTCCGTTTCCTACTGATACAGTTCCTAAAGTGCTAATAAACGAAGCTCCTTGGCCCTGAACACAAATATCGGGCTTAAGTCTATTGTCAGATGTCGGTCCTCTAGAACTAAATAACGCGTAATTTCCTTCAAAATTTACTGCTCCTATAGTAAGTACATTTTCCCCATCTGCTGGCATCCCAACATTACCGCCCCATGATACACTAGTACCTGAGTTTCCTGCTGCATTAATTACCACTATTCCTTTTGTATATGCAATTTCAGCTCCTCTTGTTATAAATGAAGTATCTCCATCCAAATCAGTAGTATAATCATAATTATATCTTGATTCATCGAAAGTTGTATATCCTAAGGAAGTATTAATTATATCTACTCCAACATAATCAGCTTGTTCAGCTGCCATAACCCAATAAGTTTCTTCAGCTGGAGTTTCCGATATAGCATCTTCAGAGATATACAAATAGAAACTTGCTTCAGGTGCAGAGCCAATATATTTTGTTACTCCATCATAATACCCAGCCATAAATGACAGTACATTTGAACCATGTGAGTGTCCAGTATAAAAATTAGGAGAGTTATTTACAAAATCGTACCCTCCAAGGATTTGTCCGTTGACTCTAATTTTATCAAACCCAGCATTCGTATCTACATTAGGGAAACCAGCATCAATAACTGCAATTGTTATTCCTGATCCAGTAAAGTTTAGCTCATGTAATTTATGTGCCTTAAACATCTCTATCTGGTTTTGAGCTTGACCGTAATCATACACAATACTTGAGGTGTTTTCTGTAGAAAACTTATTTTGATGTATTAATTTTGATTTCGAACTAAAAAGCCTTCCTCCTACATTCAAGGAATCATCAGCAAATTCAATACTATTTATATATGAAAATGCTGTTAACAAAGCGTTTATATTTACTTGTGATCCTATTACATGAATTGCATTTAACCATTTAGATGCTCCTACATAAGTAATCCCTGTTGCTCCAGAAATATCTGCGATATAACTTGGGGTTACTGGAACATCCGAAAAATCAAGAGCTATCCCCTGAACTGTTCTTCTATCTATTGCTTTTTGACTAAGTATTGTAAGAGGATTAGCAAGATGAGTTACCACATTTGCTTTACTTCCTAGATAAACCCATGCATGCTCTTGTGAGAAAGAAAAGCTGAAGTTTAGTACAAGTAAGAATAGTAACCCTTTTTTCATTACGATGTTTAATTTGAGGACAACAAGTTACGAAATAACTCCCGACCCTATCAGTTCATCACCTATATAAAAAGCTGCAAATTGACCTTCTGTTATTGCGCTTTGTGCATTTTCAAAATGAACATACAATCCATTTTCTGATTTATATAACAATGCATTTTGCAAAGGCTGACGATATCTTATCCTTGCATCTACTTTTAATTCAGCACCAGTTTCTAATTGCATATCTTCTCTTATCCAATGCAACTCCTCATTGCTAATAAATAATGCCTTTCGGAATAATCCTGGATGATTACTTCCCTGACCAGTGTAAATAACATTTTCATTAACATCAGTATCTATTACAAATAAAGGCTCAGGAGTTCCTCCAACAGCCAAACCTTTACGCTGTCCTTTTGTAAAATAATGTGCTCCTTGATGCTTCCCTACTATTTTACCGTCAGTAACTTTATATTCATATTTCTTAGCAAGAAAAGACAACTCCTCAACTTTATTTGAGAAACTTGGTTTTTCAATTGTATAAATTGAATTATTTGCGGGGATCTCAACAATCACTCCTTCTTTTGGAGCTAATTTTTGTTGTAAAAATTCTGGCAAACGCACCTTACCTATGAAACATAACCCTTGAGAATCTTTTTTATCTGCTGTAATTAATTCTTGTTCAGCTGCTATTTTTCTTACTTCTGGCTTGGTTAACTCTCCAATTGGGAACATTGCTCTTGACAATTGTTCTTGAGATAATTGACATAAAAAATACGATTGATCTTTATTTCCGTCAAGTCCAGCCTTAAGTTGATATATTTCTTTACCGTTCTCCTCTATAATTCCTTTTCTACAATAATGACCTGTTGCAACATAATCCGCCCCTAAATCTAATGCGATTTTTAAAAACACATCAAATTTTATTTCTCTATTACATAAAACATCAGGATTTGGAGTACGACCAATTTCGTATTCTTTAAACATGTAGTCTACAATACGATCTTTATACTCTACTGATAAATCAACAGTTTGAAAAGGAATTCCTAATTTTTCTGCAACCAACATTGCGTCATTACTATCATCTAGCCAAGGACATTCATTAGAAACTGTTACCGTATCATCATGCCAATTTTTCATAAACAAGCCTATCACCTCATATCCTTGTTCTTTTAACAAATATGCTGTGACACTTGAATCTACTCCTCCTGATAAACCAACTATTACTCTTTTCACAAATTTCTTTTTTAAAGGTGCAAAGTTACAAATAAAAAAAAGGTCCGAAGACCTTTAAAATTTGATAAATACTTTACAGAATTTATTATTAATTTTTCTTCTTTTTCAATGGGTTATTGGTAAGTGTATAGTCCTTTTTCTTAACTAACTTCCCATTTTCATAATACTTCCATACCCCTTGAGGTTTGTCCATTTTATATTTTCCTGTAAGTGATTTTTTTCCTGATTTATCATATTCAGCAAATACCCCATCTGTTTTTCCTTTTACAAAAATATACTCACTAGTCAAGCTCCCATTTGGAGCATACATTATTTTTTTCCCATGTTCCAAATCGTTTTTAAACTCTTGGGTCTGTAAAATTTTTCCATCTTCATAAAAAGATGTTTTTGTACCGTTTAACATTCCATCTTTATATTCTTCTTTTTCAATCAATACACCAGTATTTCTTTCGTAAGAAGACCAAACACCAATACGTTTCTTTCCGTTCATTTTACCTTCTGATAAAAATATCCCTTTTGAAGTATAATATCTTACTAAAATAATATCCGAATCTGGAGAAAACACTTTTATACATGAAGGATGCTTCCCTTTTGGCTCTTTATGAAAAAACTCAAAAACTCCAACTTCTTTACCATGATTAAACTGTCCTTTATATCTTGGATTCTCAGAGTCATCGTAATATTTCATCCATTTTCCGTGACGTTTTCCATTTTCATCAAATGAATTTAAATCTTGCCCGAAGATATTAGATATAAAAAATAGGGTTATAAGTAGAAGTATTTTTTGCATGGTGGTGTTTATTATTTATTAATAACGCAATTTACTATTATTTAGTATAGCAAAAAAGCTGCCAAAAAATGACAGCTTTAGAATTCTTGATTTATAAAGGTATTTATTTTTTAATCTTTTTCTGCTTATCAGCCTCTTCCATCATTTCTTGCATTTTCTTCTGGAATTTATTTTGCTTCTTAGGCTTCTTTTTAGTCTCGTTTATTTTTGCTAAAATTTTATCCTCATCAATAAAGAACTTCTTAATAGCAAGCATTATTGTTATGGTTAATAAGTTTGATACAAAGTAGTATAAACTTAATCCACTAGCGTAGTTATTAAAGAATACTAACATCATTAATGGAGAGAAATACAACATGTATTTCATCATTTTTTGCATATCAGGCATCCCTTCTTGTACTGGCTGTTGCATGTTAGCTTGTTGACTTTGTGTCATACGCATGTAAAAGAAAATAGCTACAGATGCAAATATTGGGAATAAACTTATGTGATCACCATATAACGGTATCTTAAAACCTTCAGGGAAAGCGAAAACACTATCATAAGCTGCTAAATCTTCTGCCCATAAAAAGTTTTTCTGGCGCAATCCAATTTCAGATGGAAAGAAACGGAATAGAGCAAAGAATATTGGCATTTGTAATACAGCTGGTATACAACCAGACATCATACTTACTCCAGATTCCCGTTGCATTTTCATTGTTTCCTGCTGACGCTTCATTGCATCTTTCTTATCTGGATACTTAGCGTTAATCTTTTCCATTTCTGGACGTATAACTTTCATCTTAGCACTTGACAAGTATGATTTGTATACTAATGGTGACATGAAAATACGTACTACAATCGTCATTAAAATAATGATTGCTCCATAGCCTAAACTAGCTCCTAAATTGGCACTTAAAAACCCGAATATTGGAATGAATAGAAATTTGTTAATCCAACCAAAAATACCCCAACCTAAGTTTACATTTTTCTCTAAACCTAAATCAGTATATGATTTTAAAATTTGATAATCGTTAGGCCCAAAGTACCAAGACATATTTTGACTAATTTCTCCACCAGTAACATTTAATGGAGTTTGTAATTCGAACCCTTTTAAAAACTCTGCATCAGTTGTATCGCTTTCAATATAATTAGCTTGGTTAACCGTAATTTTCTTAAATGTAGTTTCAGCTAATAATATAGATGAAAAGAAATGTTGCTTGAAACCAATCCAATTCACGTTTTCAGCAATATCATCTCCTTCTGTCAATCCTAAACACTCTAAGTCACCATCTTGAAAAAAGTGAATAGCGGTATTTTGATTTTCATAAGTTAAACTCTTCTCATTAACACGAGCTTTCAAGTTCCAGTTTAAGTCTACTCCATTAGAAGTATTTATTACATTACTTAGTCCTTGAGATTTAATGGTAAAATCTACCATATAATTATTAGCCTGAATTTCATATCTGTACTCTAAAAACTGAGTAGCAGAAACCTTCAACTTCATTGAGACTACTTGATTTCCTCCATTTTTAGATATTGTAGGTTCAAAATATAAATCCTTCGTATTTAATATTCTATTGTCAGTAGTTGTTAACTTAATATTTAATGATGCATTCTCATCTTTTATTAAGTATAACGGTTTTTGATCGTGAGTTTTAAAATCTTTTAACTCAACAGAACTTAAATACCCTCCTTTATTAGAAAAGTTTAATTTTAAAAGATCGTTAGTGATTTCTGTAACTTTATCCGTTGCAGAAGGTAAACTTGCGCTGTAAGCAAAAGTCCCTAATTTATTATTTAACTGAACTAAAGACGCAGAGTCTTTAACAGCGTTGGTAGAAAAATCGTTTTCAGTAACAACTTTTGTTTTTGCTTTTTCAGGAGAAGCTTCTTTAACAACTTCTTCAGTTTTTTTAGCATTTTCCAGTTTTAGTTCCTCTTCTGTTGGTCTGTTATTGTAAAACATCCAAGTTACTAACCCCATTATCAGTACGTACCCAATAAGTTGTTTTGGGTTAAACTTTTTTTCTTCCATTCTAAATATTATTTTTTATACATAAAAACACACTACTAGATGAGTGTGCTTTTATCCTTCAATTTTATTAATCAAACAAAACTCCAAAAGTCATTTTAATGACGTATTGGCATGTTATCTGTTTTCAACCGCAGCTTTTACAAAATCTACAAATAAAGGATGTGGATTTGCTACTGTACTTTTATATTCTGGGTGGTATTGAACTCCAATAAACCATGGGTGCGTAGGTATTTCTACAATCTCCACTAATCCAGTTTTAGGATTAAAACCTGTAGCCTTCATACCAGCAGCTTCTAATTCCTCCCTATATTCATTATTAAATTCAAAACGATGTCTGTGACGTTCGTCTATTTGAGATGTACCGTATATTTCAAAGGCTTTACTCCCTTCTTTTAAATCGCATTTCCAAGCTCCTAAACGCATCGTACCTCCTTTATCAACAACAGTTTTTTGTTCTTCCATTAAGTTGATTACCGGACTTGACGTATTTTCATTCATTTCTACTGAATTAGCATCTTTTAATCCTAATACGTTTCTTGAATATTCAATTACTGCCATTTGCATTCCTAAACAAATTCCTAAAAACGGAATGTTATTTTCTCTTGCATATTGTACAGCTAAAATTTTTCCTTCAATTCCTCTTCCTCCAAAACCTGGAGCAACTAAAACTGCGTCAACATCTTTTAAATCATCTACAGTAACATGCTCAGAATGAATTGACTTCACTTTTACTTTTACTTCATTTACAGCACCTGCATGAATAAACGATTCTAATATTGATTTATATGAATCCTGTAACTCAACATACTTACCAACTAAACCAACAGTAACTGTTGACTTTGGGTTTTTATGCCTGTTTACAAAATTATTCCAAATTTCTAATTTAGGCGTTTCATTTAATGGTAATTGTAATTGATTTAATACAACTGTATCAAGTTTTTCTTCCAACATTAAATTTGGAACATCATAAATAGTAGATGCATCAATAGACTCAATAACAGCTTCTTTTTTCACATTACAGAATAATGCTAATTTATTTTTGATGTCATCAGATAACTTATGCTCGGTTCTACAAACTAAAACATCTGCTTTTACACCACTTTCCATTAATGTTTTAACAGAGTGTTGTGTGGGCTTAGTTTTTAATTCTCCTGCAGCAGCTAAATATGGCACTAAAGTTAAGTGAATGATAATTGCATTCTCATCTCCTAATTCCCATTTTAACTGACGTACAGCTTCAATGTATGGTAGTGATTCAATATCACCAACAGTACCACCAATTTCAGTAATGATGATATCATAATCACCAGACTTCCCTAAAATTTGAATACGTTCTTTAATTTCGTTTGTGATATGAGGAACAACTTGTACAGTTTTTCCTAAAAATTCACCACGGCGTTCCTTTTGAATTACTGATTGATAAATTCTACCAGTAGTTACGTTATTTGCTTGTGATGTATTTACGTTTAAGAAACGTTCATAATGCCCTAAATCTAAATCTGTTTCAGCTCCATCCTCAGTCACATAACACTCTCCGTGTTCATACGGATTTAATGTTCCTGGATCTACGTTTAAATACGGGTCTAACTTTTGAATAGTAGTTCTATACCCTCTTGATTGTAATAATTTTGCTAAAGATGCGGCAATAATACCTTTTCCTAATGAAGAGGTTACCCCTCCGGTAACAAAAATATACTTTGCGTTTGACATGATTGTAGTTGTTGTGTTGTTGTTGAAATCTCGGCAAAAATACGGATTTAAACGTCAATTGCAATAGTTAAGTGAAAAGTATTTTAGGTGCTAATAGTTTTCTAGTATTGAACTTTAACCTCCTGAATATTTGAATAGAATTAAATCTATTTTGGAAACTTTTGTTTTATATTTCTAACCAAATCTTCTAACCCGTTTAACTGCAACTCATACACCAATTGCAACATTTCACCTAGTTGACCCTTAGGAAATCCTTTGTTATTATACCACACAATATAATGCTCAGGTAAATTGATTAAATCCCTACCTTTATATTTACCAAATGGCATTTGGGTATGCGCTAATTTTATGAGATATTCTTGATTACTTACTGGCAAACTGAGTTCTTTTTTGAAGTTCTGAATCAACATTTAACCGCCACCTTTTTTGTGCAGCTTCGTTTTTAGAATGATCTGTTTCTAAATCATATTTTTCTTGAAATGAAGTTTTTTCTTTTGTAATTCTTTTATAAACAGCTTTTATTTCTGCTTTTACGCTATTTGTAAAAGTCATTTTACTTAACTCTTCTCTAAATTTTCTCGTATAAAGTTCAGTTATATCAAAATGTAATTGCTCGTGCTTCAATAATTCTTTATCTCCCTTATACCTCCTTTTTACCCAAGATTTGTTGGCTACAAAAAAACAATTCACTTTATAATTCACATACACTTCTCCATTAACTACATCGGCTGAAAACCCGTATGACATTCCTGAAAAAGTAATTGCTGCATACGGATGACTATAATCTGGAACTGACTTAAAATCTTCCCATGTTAATTTTTGACCACTCTTCCATGGCATCTCTTCATCTTGAGCTACCAAAAATTGGAATGAAATAAAAAATAATATGAAAATAATTCTATTCATTACAACCAGTTAAATGTTATATTTTTTTCAATATCATCATGTAAACTAAAATAGACTGGACAAGTTAATGCTGCCCTTTCCAAAATAGTTTTTGTAGCCTCGTCAAAAGCGAAAGGCAATTTAAACACGACATCAACTTTAGTGATTCTACGTGGATTTACTCCCATTGTTTTAGTAACATCAGCAGAAGCTCCTTCTATATTAATTTCATTTGCATTCGCCTTAACTCCCATAATTGTCAGCATACAACTAGCCAAAGCCGTAGCAACAGTATCTGTTGGTGAAAAAGCTTCTCCTTTACCGTTATTATCTACTGGTGCATCAGTGATAATTTCATTTCCTGATCTTAAATGAACTGATACTGTTCGTAAAGCTCCTTTATAGGTTACATTAGATGTTGTCATAATTAATCTATTACTTTTTCTTCTACAATTAAACTCGCTTCTTCAATTTTCAACTCAGGTGTATAACGTAATATATACATTGCATTGTTAGTATATCCTCCTTTTTCTGCTTTGAAATAATTGAATTTATTTTCTAAATATGAAGTTTCACCAATTGTTTCCGTAGCTCTTTCAAAAGTTGATGATACAGCTTGTCTTAATAAAACATCCATGGTTAAATCATACCCTCTCAACACATACTTACTTGGCAATTTACCATATTTCGCTTTGTATGACTCTGAGAATCTATTATCCTCTCCAAATGTCAATTCTTTACTTATAGAAGGTAAATGCAAATTTAATTTTGCTTTATACCTATTTTCTATAGCATCGAAAGCTTTAGCACTACTGGTAGTAAACAATGATATTTTATGTTTCTTCAACTTAGTATCCAAAATAGTTGTGACTGTAGACAGCAAACCTACTTCCTTTGCTTCTACGATAACAATATTCTCTTTAGTTTCACTTAATAAACCATTAAAATCTTTGGGGATTAGTAAATTCCCTTCTCTTGGAGTGATAATTTTTGCTGAAGGAAATTTTAATTGTAATTCCTTATTTATAGCACTCATTTTTTTATCTGTAATGATAATCATTGGCTTATCGACACCATATAACTCGATAAAACGAATCATTTCATTTCGTTGAAAATCAATTGATGCTTTGGTTTGATATACGTTACTACTTGTTGGAATAGCTTTTAATGAGAACGGTGCTAGAACAGGAACATTCTTTTCCGCCAAACCATTTGCTACTAATAATACATTAGAAGCTACTAATGGGCCAATTACCACTTCATTTTCTTGATAATTCTTCGTTAATAATTCAGAAACTCTTCTTGAATTCGCTTTTTTATCTCTTCTATCATATCGCGTATCAAATACTCTTAATTTAGTTGAAATCCCTGCACTTTTCATTGAATCAATAGCCATTAATACTCCTGAATAAAAATCTAAAGATGCATTGGTATTATTATTATTATTTAACACCACTTTTTTAAGATTAGATATCGTATCATTTTCTACTACCTTATCTAACATTAATGGCAACATTAAAGTAATGTGTTGCGTTTCAAAATTAGAAATACTATCTAATAATTTAAATGAAGCAACCTCAGCTTTAACAAATTTACTTTTTGGATATTTTAATATCATCCCAATCTTTAAACCATCTACCAAGTTTGGATTTAAAACTTCTAGTGAATCTTTAGAGACCCCCAACTTCTTAGTCAAACTATAAAAACCTTCTTTTGGCTTTACAGTGTAATACTCAAAGTTATCTTTTTCCGTATCAACCCCATTAACAACAGTTTCTATTGTTGTCTTTTTAGTTATTGTTAATACTTGTCCAATTTTTAAACCTTCAACTATTTCAGGATTCTGAGCTTCCAATTCAAGAATTGTAATACCGTATTTCTTAGAAATACCATACTTCCCTTCTTTAGGTTGCACCTCATGACTTATAGTTTCAGTAATGACTTTTGTTGTCACCACTTCCTGCACATCCTTAGGAGTTGTTACTACTTGAGGAGCTAGGTTTTTATTAAATACTGGTATTTTAATTTTGTCTCCTTTACTAATTTGATTAGCATACAGACTAGTATTGTATTTTTTTATATTAGCCTCACTTACACCATGAGCCTTAGCGATACCATATAAAGTTTCCTTTTTCTTTACCCTATATTTCATCAACCCTATTAAAGTAGCGTCAAAAGGATATTGACTGTTTTTTAGTAACACTAAAACCTCACCAACTTCTAAACCATCTTCTGCGTCAGGATTCAATTGGAATAATTCATAAGGAGTTACTTTATATTTTTCAACAATAACACCTAAGGTCTCCCCTACAGCAACAGTATGCTCCTGAAACCCTTGAGCAAACGCCGTTATTGAAACCCCTATAACAAAAAGTAATCCTAAAAATATTTTTCTCATATCCGAAATGTATTTCTCAATAACTTAAAAGCAATCACCTTGCCAAAAATAAGTCATCTTACAATATATAATTAAATTTAATCTAATTAAAAAACAAAGCCACCTAATTTGGTGGCTTTTTATATTTTATATCAAATAGTTATTATTCCCACTCAATAGTTGCTGGTGGCTTAGAACTGATATCATAAACAACTCTATTAACTCCTTTTACTTTATTAATAATATCATTAGATATTTTTTGTAAAAACTCATAAGGCAAGTTTACCCAGTCAGCTGTCATACCATCAGTACTTTCTACAGCTCTTAAAGCAACAGCTTTTTCATAAGTACGTTCATCTCCCATTACCCCTACAGATTGTACTGGTAATAAAATAGCTCCTGCTTGCCACACTTTGTCATATAAACCGTGTTCACGTAAACCATTAATAAAAATAGCATCTACTTCTTGTAACATCGCAACTTTATCCGGAGTAATATCACCTAAAATCCTGATTGCTAAACCTGGACCAGGAAATGGGTGACGACCTAATAATTTAGCATCAATCCCCATAGAAGCTCCTGCTCTACGAACCTCATCTTTAAAGATCATTCGTAAAGGCTCTACAATCTTTAATTTCATAAAGTCTGGCAAACCCCCTACATTATGATGTGATTTAATTGTTGCTGATGGTCCACCATCTGCAGAAACAGACTCTATTACATCAGGATAAATAGTTCCTTGAGCCAACCATTTAACACCTTCTATTAAATTTGATTCTTGATCAAATACATCTATAAAAACTTTTCCAATAGCTTTACGTTTTTCTTCAGGATCAGACAAACCTTCTAGCTCATCATAGAATTGTTGAGAAGCATCTACTCCTTTTACATTCAATCCCATTCCCTCATATTGTTCTAATACAGAAGAATACTCGTCCTTACGTAATAAACCGTTATTTACAAAAACACAGTATAGATTATCACCTATTGCTTTTTGTAATAAAACTGCTGCAACAGTAGAATCTACTCCTCCAGAAAGTCCTAACACAACTTTATCGTTTCCTACTTTTTCTTTTATATCAGCTACAGTAGCGTCAACAAAATTATCAGAAGTCCACTCTTGACTAACTCCAGCAATACCTACTAAGAAATTCTCTAATAGTTGCTTTCCATCTGTTGAATGATATACTTCTGGGTGAAACTGAATAGCATAAGTTTGCTCTCCTTCAATTTCGTAAGCTGCATTTTTAACATCGTGAGTACTTGCTATACACTTGTAATTAGCCGGTAAACTTAAAATAGTATCGGAATGACTCATCCACACCTGAGAACCAACATTGATTCCTTTAAACAAAGGAGACTCAGTATTGACATATGATAAATTTGCACGACCATATTCACGTGTATTAGAAGATCCAACTTCTCCATCAAAGAAATGAGCTAAATATTGAGCTCCATAACAGATACCTAATAATGGTTTTTTTCCTTTAACAGCTGATAAATCTATCATTGGCGGATTCTCTCCCCTTACAGAGTGTGGAGATCCTGATAAAATAACTGCTTTATAATCGTCAAAATTGTATTTCTTACTGTTATAAGGATGAATTTCACAGTAAATATTTAATTCTCTTACTCTACGCGCAATCAGCTGCGTAACTTGAGAACCGAAGTCTAGAATAAGTATTTTATTTTCCATGTGCAAAAATAAAAATTGCATTTTTACCCACCTAAAGAAACCAAACTTTTTTTATTCGAAATTAAGACTTCTTTGCAATAAATGAATAATAGACATTAATCCCCATTATTGCAGCATTAGTGATGATAATTGGTAACCCAATCCTAATTGTAGGCATCATGAATCCATAAATCACAAACAACAGACAACCTACCATATTTACCCTCCTTAGCTTTTTAACGTCTTTCATTGTAAAAGAACACAATACTACTATTGATGCTAAATAACCAACTACTTCTACTAAAGTTAAATCCATAATTTATTTTTTATATATTAAATAAAACCGATGGCAATAGTACAAAAAAAATACCACTGTAAAATTTACAGTGGTATTATATAATTTAATCTTAGTAAGATTTATTATTTAATAGGATTACGTTTTCTATCTGCTTCCGTTAAGTGAACTTTACGTAAACGTAAGAAGTTTGGTGTAACCTCAACATATTCATCCTTTTGAATGAATTCTAAAGCTTCTTCTAAAGAGAATTTAATTGCCGGAACAATTTTCGCTTTATCATCTGCTCCAGAAGAACGTACGTTAGATTGCTTTTTAGTTTTAGTAATATTTACTGTCATGTCATCACGTCTTGAATTTTCTCCAATAACCTGACCCTCATAAATATCTTCTCCAGCTTCTACGAAGAAACGACCTCTATCCTGTAATTTATCAATTGAATAAGGAATAGATTTTCCTCTTTCCATAGAAATTAAAGATCCGTTTAATCTTTCAGGGATTGCTCCTCTTAAAGGTTGGTATTCTTTAAATCTATGTGCCATAATAGCCTCACCAGCTGTAGCAGTTAATAACTGATTACGCATTCCAATAATTCCTCTAGAAGGAATTAAGAATTCACAAATCATACGGTCACCTTTAGCTTCCATAGATGTCATTTCACCTTTACGCATAGAAACCATTTCTACTGCTTTACCTGAAACTGATTCTGGTAAATCAATAGTTAATTCCTCAATAGGCTCACATTTAACACCATCAATTTCCTTGATGATAACTTGTGGCTGACCTATTTGCATTTCGTACCCTTCACGACGCATAGTCTCTATCAATACAGATAAATGTAATACACCACGACCGAATACTAAAAATTTATCTGCACTACCTGTTTCATTAACACGTAAAGCTAAATTCTTTTCTAATTCTTTATTTAATCTGTCTTTAATATGACGAGATGTTACATACTTTCCATCTTTTCCGAAGAAAGGAGAATCGTTAATTGTAAACAACATACTCATTGTTGGCTCATCAATAGCAATAGTTGCTAATGCTTCTGGGTTTTCGATATCAGCGATAGTATCACCAATTTCAAATCCTTCTAATCCAACGATTGCACAAATATCTCCAGTTTTAACCTCAGATACTTTTAAACGTCCAAGACCTTCAAATAATTGTAATTCTTTAATCTTACATTTTACAATACTTCCGTCTCTCTTACAAAGCGATACTTGCATACCTTCTTTTAAAGTTCCACGAGTTAAACGTCCGATTGCAATTCTTCCTGTAAAAGAAGAAAAATCTAATGACGTAATTAACATTTGAGTATTCCCTTCTTTTGGCTCGAATACAGGAATGTGCTCAAGAACCATATCTAATAAAGGCTCGATGTTATCAGTTTCATCTTTCCAATCATCACTCATCCAGTTGTTCTTTGCAGAACCATAAACTGTTGGGAAATCCATTTGCCATTCTTCTGCACCTAATTCGAACATTAAATCGAATACTTTTTCATGAACTTCTTCAGGAGTACAGTTTTCCTTATCTACTTTGTTTATAACAACACAAGGCTTCAATCCTAAATCGATTGCTTTTTGTAATACAAAACGTGTTTGAGGCATTGGTCCTTCAAATGCATCTACTAAAAGTAATACACCATCAGCCATATTCAATACTCTCTCTACTTCTCCACCGAAATCGGCGTGACCTGGAGTATCAATAATGTTAATTTTTGTACCCTTATAGATTACAGATACGTTTTTAGAGGTAATAGTAATTCCTCGTTCTCGTTCTAAATCGTTGTTATCAAGAATTAAATCTCCAGTATTTTGGTTTTCACGAAATAACTGGCAATGGTACATAATCTTATCTACCAACGTTGTTTTACCATGATCGACATGGGCAATAATTGCAATATTTTTAACAGAACTCATAACTATAAATCTCTAATTTAAGGGTGCAAAGGTACGCCTTTTTATTTAAACCATGTCTATGTATGCATATTATACCATATATATTGTGTTAGGAGTTTCTTAAAAGCCCAAAATGTATAACGAAAAAGCTTATCTTTGCGCAAAAAATTTCTATCATGAATTTAGATTTAATTCCAAATATTAAGCACACATCAAGTAATAACTTTTTCTTATTAGCAGGACCATGCGCAATTGAAAGTGAAGATATGGCTATGCGAATTGCAGAAAAAGTAATTGGTATTACTGATAAGTTAGAAATTCCATACATATTTAAAGGATCGTTTAAAAAAGCCAATAGAAGTAGAATTGATAGTTTTACAGGAATTGGAGATGAAAAAGCATTGAAAATACTACGTAAAGTTTCTGAAACTTTTAATGTACCAACTGTAACAGACATACATGAAGTGTCGGATGCAGCTATGGCCGCTGAGTATGTAGATGTATTACAAATACCTGCCTTTTTAGTTCGTCAAACTGATTTAGTTGTTGCCGCAGCAAAAACTGGAAAAGTGGTCAACTTAAAGAAAGGGCAATTTATGAGTCCAGAAGCAATGCAACATGCAGCGCAGAAAGTTAGAGACGCTGGAAGCGATAAAGTTTGGATTACCGATAGAGGAACAATGTTTGGATATCAAGACATGATTGTTGATTTTAGAGGAATCCCAACTATGCGTCAGTTTGCTCCGACTGTATTAGATGTTACTCATTCTTTACAACAACCAAATCAGACTTCTGGAGTTACTGGTGGTAGACCAGATATGATTGAAACAATTGCTCGTGCTGGAATTGTAAATAATGTAGACGGACTATTTATTGAAACACATTTTGATCCAGCTAATGCTATGAGTGATGGTGCAAACATGTTACATTTAGATCATTTAGAAAACCTATTAACCAACTTGGTTAAAATTAGAAAAACAGTTAATGAATTATAAATTACTACTAACGTTTCTTTTTATAGGAATTACATCAATTGGATATTCTCAAGAAGAAACTAAAATAGCTGAAAGCACCTATACATACAATAAAAATAAAGGTAAAGCATATTTTTATTGGGGTGGTAATAGGGCTAAGTATTCAAAATCAGACATTCATTTTAAAGGAGACAATTACGACTTTACATTGCAAGATGTAAATGCGAAAGACAAACCTAAAGGTTGGCATATTGATTATATCAATCCAGCTAGAATGACCATTCCGCAAACTAATTTCAGGCTAGGATATTATTTTCATGACAACTATCAAATTTCTTTTGGTGTTGACCACATGAAGTATGTAGTTGAAAGACCTCAAAATGTTAATATTGATGGCTATATTAATTTTGATGGAATAGAAGAAGGTGACGCTAGTTACAATGGTGTATATAATAATGATACGATTAATTTAGTTGACACTATAGGTTTTGATGGTAACCCAACCTTTTTTGCTTTTGAACACACAGATGGTTTAAATTATATAAATATTGAAATCGCTCGTGTAGATGATTTAGGTGAGTTTTTAAACTTGAACCCGGATAAAATTCAAATTAACTTGTTAGAAGGTATAGGTTTTGGAGGTTTATACCCCAAAACAAATGCTACCATTATTGGAAAGCCAAGAAATGATGAATTTCATTGGTCTGGTTATGGAATTAGCGCGAAAGCAGGAGTAAACCTTACCCTCTTTAAGAACTTTATGATTCAAACTGAATTAAAAGGAGGGTATATCAATATGCCATGGATAAAAACTACTATTGATGGAGATACCGCCAAACAAAACTTTTGGTTTATACAACACAACATAACTGTTGGATATGTTTTTCAATTATTCAATCAGACTGAGAAAAATAGATAACTTTATATACACCCAAACAAAAACCTTAAGCTAATACTTAAGGTTTTTGTTTTAATAGAGGTTTTTAGCAGCTTCTAATACTTCAATTAATATTTGATTATCTATTTCATCTAAACTAGTATATCGTAAAGAAGTCATCTTTTTACGCTTTTCAGAAACTAGATATTCATTATGAACCTCTATCTGATTTCCTCTACAAAAACCAACATCAACAAATTGCCTTTTATGGCTTGCATTGAAATAACAAAACGGTTTTCCTTTTAAATAATAAAATGGGACTTTGTATTTGTATTTTAATTCCAACTCTGGGATAGTTCGCTCAACCATCACTTGTAAACACAACAACATACCCCTAAACGGTTCTGGCTGAGAGATTATATAATTTTCTGCTGGATTCAAAACCTAAGGTTTATTTATGATTCTTATTTTCTCTTTTTAAGAGAGTACTTTAAAAAAACTCTTCATAACCCTCTCCTCTAAAAAGAAGGAACTATAAAGTCTTAAAATTAACCCAAAATTTTAATCATCATTAGGAAAAACTTAAAATTTAATTAACTTTGTTTTTCAAAGTACTTTACTATGACTGATCAAGATTACTTAAAAGACCTTTCTGAAATTAAAACCCTCATGAATAAATCTACACGATTTATATCCCTTAGTGGCTTATCAGGTATTATGGCAGGTATTTATGCATTACTAGGCGCATCTTATGCTTATTGGCTTGTAACTACAAGTGTAAAAGGATATTTAATCTTAGATGGTAGAACGTTCAATATTGTTTTAATAGACTTATTTCTAATCGCTTTTTTCACCATTATTACTGCGGTATTATTGACAAATAGAAAAGCAAAAAAGAACGGAGAAAAACTATTAGATAAAACTGCCTTAAGAGCTATAAAGAGTTTTTTAATTCCTTTAGTTACTGGAGGTGTTTATATATTAATAATCCTTAACCAACAAAAATACGGGCAAACTGGAGCCCTAATGCTTCTGTTTTACGGACTCGCATTAGTTAATGCTTCTAAATACACATTAGGAAAAATAAAGTACTTAGGTTATATAGAAATTATCTTGGGACTTATATGCGCTATTATTCCTGGTTATGGATTTTGGCTATGGGTAATTGGTTTTGGAGTAATGCATATAGTATATGGCATAATTATGCATTTTAAATATGATACTAAATAGACCCTATGACAAACCTTAGTATTCCATACCACCTTCTCATCCCTAGCTTTATAAGTTTGTTTTTAATATTCTTATTAACCTACATGAGAAAATCTATTTTTAAAAAAAAGAACCTACTATATTATACTAGCCTATGTTTTTTAATTTTTTATTTACTTATTGTAAGCTCTGCTATGATTACTGATATGTCACATCAATGGAACCTAAATCAATTTGACTTGAATCAGGATGGGTTTTTCAATAATATTGAATTAACAAAACAACAAAAAGAAGCTGCTTATAAACTTACAAATGATGTTGGACGTAATTTTTCATTTATTAGTGGTTTATTTGTATCTGGATTATTTTCATTACTACTATTTATTTCAGGGGTATTTTTAAAAAAAACAAAAAGCTTAAAACAACGTGTCTAAAAACATTATTCAACATATCAACAAAATATTTGATCATAGAATCAGACTCGGTATTATGTCTATTCTAATGGTGAACGAATATGCTGAATTTAACACGTTAAAAGAATTATTAGGCGCTACAGATGGTAATTTGGCAAGCCATATAAAAGCTTTAGAAAAAGCAGAATTCATTATTATTGAAAAACAATTTATTGGCAAAAAGCCAAACACACGTTATAGTACTAGTAAACTTGGAAAACTTGAATTTAAAAAACATTTAAACGCACTTGAAAAACTAATAAAACAATAATCATTTTTTTTAATCATTTACTTTGAAATTCAAAGTTCTTTTAAAACAATAAAAACATGGAAAACACAAATCAACAACAGAACAAATTTAGCCACTGGTTAAAAACATCAATTACAGCAAGAATGATCATGATTGCTACGCTAATATTAATTCTACTCATACCATTAGCTTTTGTAAAGGATCTAATAAGAGAACGAGAGCACAGACAAACAGATGTTGTGAATGAAATTAACGAAAAATGGGGGGAAGAAGTTATCCTTTATGGGCCAATTTTAAAAGTACCTTATAAAATCTATAAAGAAAAGTCTGTTTTCATACCAAAAACCAAGCAATATGTAGTGGAAAAAGAAAGCTTTATGAATTATGCGTATTTCTTTCCAAAAGAATTAGATTTTAGAGCAAACGCAAAATCTAAAACTAAAAAAAGAAACAACTTTGAGTCCGTTGTATATGAAAGTGATATAGAAATAACTGGTAGCTTTTCACAACCTAACTTTTCTTCAAAAGAGATTAAAAAGGAGGATATCATTTGGAGTAAAAGCACCGTGGTTTTTAAAACCTCTAACTTAAAAGGCATCAAAAGTCAAGTAAACATTAAATATGGTAAAAATAATTATGCTTTTGAAACCAAATATCATTCGGATAAACAAGACAAAAATGGTTTAGACGAACTAGAAAGTAGTTATATAAAAGCAGAAAACCTTGACTTTACCACAGTTCAAAACTTCAGCATGAACTTATCCTATAACGGTAGCAAAAGCATGAAGTTTATCCCCATAGGTAAAACCACATCTGCTAAAATGACTTCTAATTGGATTAACCCAAGTTTTACAGGTAATTTCTTACCACAGGACGAAGGAGAAAAAGTTAGTAAAGACGGATTTAAAGCTAATTGGAAAGTATTAGATATCAACAGGCTCTTTTCACAACAGTTTTTCAATCACCTGCCAAACCTAAATGAGTATGCTTTCGGAACAAACTTTATAGTTCCTGTGGATGAATATCAAAAAAGTAACCGCACAGCTAAGTATGGTTTTATGGTTATTGGATTAACGTTTTTAATCTTCTTTTTAATTCAAACAATGAGTAAGATTAACATTCACCCTTTTCAATATGTAATGATAGGTGTTGCTTTAGTTATGTTTTACACTTTACTAATTTCAATTTCAGAACACAGCAGCTTTTTAAAAGCATATCACATTGCTGGGAGTGCAGTTGTTGGTTTGATAACATTATACTCTAAATCAATATTGAAAAGCCTCAAATTCGTTTTTTTAATCGGAACATGTTTAACTGTTTTATACGGATTTATTTTTGTTATTATTCAGCTAGAAAACTATGCTTTATTGGTAGGGAGTATTGGCTTGTTCATTATTTTATCTGTTGTAATGTATGTGTCTCGAAAAATAGACTGGAATAACGGATAACAATAGTATTCTATAACAGAATTATATTTTAAGATATATTATAAATATTCAACTTAATAAGAATCAACAAAAAAAGAGCTTCTAGATTAGAAGCTCTTTTTTTATATGTTTAATTAGTCTTTTAATTACTCCTTCCCATCAACATAATCTTGTAAATATGCATAACGCTCTGCTAGTTTCCCATCAGCTGTAGTCATCTTTGCACGCTCTAATACTCCATCTTTATCATTATTATAAAAAGCTGGAATTACATGCTCTAAAAACATTTCTCCAAAGCCTTCACTAGCGTCTTTAGGTAATTCACAAGGTAAGTTATCAACCGCCATAACAACGATTGCTTTATCATCCATAAAATCTATTTCTGATTCCGTTTCTGGATTATACCCATAAATAGGGTCAGCTATAGTTGAAGGACGAATCGTACTTGCAACAGGCCCATCAATATCACATGATACATCAGCAACTAGTTTAATATTAAAATCTGCTGATTTACAATCCTCTCTTGTATATAAAAAAGGTGCGGCATTATCATAAAAATGACCAGCTATAAAATAGTCCGTTGTTTTTGCGAAACGCATAAAATCTGACTCGTATTCTTTAGCATTATTATAAAAATCCTTTTTATTTAATTGTTGCCCATCTTTACGTTTGTTATAATCAAGCACATCAATTTTACAGTATACAGCTTCACTAAATGAATCATTTAAATACTCCTGAACAGAAACTTCTTTTATGTTTAAATGATCTAAAATTTCTTTAGCACCAAAAGCAACTTTTCCGCTTCCAGTTAAACAAATTTTAATATTTGGTAAACTCAATTTATCTAACTCTTGCTTCATTTCATCTAAACTAGACAAATGTTCAGCTTTAGGCATCTCCCATAAATTGTTCTTTTTACCGTAAGCGATAAAACCATTATATGCTCCTACGATACCTGCATATCGTCCAAAACCAATCAATCGTGAACCTGAAGTTTTAGTTATTGTTTCATGGTCATACAACTCTATGTTTTTAGCTAAAACTGCTTGCAATAACTTTCTATTATAAGGCGCTTTTTTTATAGTGTGAGAAAAAAAGAAGTATTTCTTATTGGACACTAATGCATCTACAGGAACTTCTTTAACACCAAACATTACATCACAATCAGCTACATCGTTTACTGGCACAAATCCTTCACCTGCATATTCTTCATCTTTAAAAAAACGAATATCAGAAGACTCAACTGCAAACTCTAACTCAGGAAATTGAGAAACAACTTCTTTACATAGTTTAGGAGGAAACACAACTCTTCTATCAGGCGGATTTTTTCTTTCTTTTATAATTGCAAACTTCATGTTGGAAGAATTATTTAGTGTTATTTTTTAAACTTCCGGCTAAAATAGCATATTTATATAACAATATCAAGAAAACAAAAACAAGGGAATTATATTAATATTAGAAAGGTTTCTTAAAAAAAATAAAATGGTAAACACAAACTCCTTACTATTTTGTAAGTTTGCAATGTTCATTGAAATATGGGGTCGACTGGTATTGACAGCGAGATCAATAAAGTAATAAGCATGTCGAGCGATGATGTATCGCTCGTAAATATCTACATCACACTTTTTAAACGGCGAGAATAACTACGCTTTAGCTGCTTAATCCGAATTATAGTAGGATTAGCCTCGGTACACCAGGTGTACAAGCTGAATGTCTGCTGAAAGCCTTGGTTAACGGCGTTCTTCCTTCGGGATACAGGCATCGTAAAAGTTAACATAGGAATAATAGTACTTCGTTATTGTTTCAACAACTCAAGAAGATAAGGGTAATACTGGCTGTTTTCGGTCTATTATTACCACGAAAATTAAACGAAAACTAAGCATGTAGAAAGCTATTTTATTGCTTGTTTGGACCCGAGTTCGATTCTCGGCGACTCCACAATAAACCCTTGAGTTACTAATAAATTCAAGGGTTTTGTTTTTTAGGTGGTGTTTTTGGTGTTGTTTACGTTTTTTTGAATCAATCCATAAAGTCATTTTATTTCAATATTAAATCATTCTGAATGAAAATAGCTTGGATTAAAAATCAATTAACATTATGACCTTTTTCTTTTCATAGAACATATTTTGTACCTCTCCCTCCTTATTGTTATTTTATCAAATTCACCAAACCTGTTATATCACTAAAGGCATCTATTTTGTTTTTTTTAGTCATTTTACCCCATTTAATAGTAGTTAGAATACCTTCATCCTTCCTCAAACTTATTTAGCTTTTTATGTTACCTAACATTAACAAAACAACTACTCAGCTAACCTAAAGACTTTTTATATAATAAATAAGCAATACTTTAGTTGTCTTTGACAGTACTTTATTTGTTGACGAGTACATTAAAAGCTTAACGAAATGAAACAAACAAAGATTTAAGGTAAGGAGTTCTTATGACTTAAGGAGAATTTTGTACAGTTGAATGAGATAAGTTTTTAATATATTTATTTGATTAAAAAACAGGAACCAAAGATACTTCACAGAAATCCCTCTATTGGGTTTCACTTTTTAAAAGTCATTTATTTTCAGTAGATTATTATAAGTAATATATCCTAATTAATGTTTTCATTTCTCCCCCTTATTACCCTCAGGGCTTCTAAAACAATTTATGTTTCATACCAATTATATATTATAAAAGAGATATAGATTAGCTTTTTATTTCTGAAATCAATTTTATTATAACTAACAATATATCATTTCTGGTAAAAGTGTTTTTTTTTAAAATTATTAAGCCAAGTTTAGAGGTGATAAATTTCATAAATTGAACAAATTTAATTCTTTTATGAAACCTCATATTAATTCTAATCTCCCTTAGATTATAATTTTATGCTTATGACTTTGTTTGTTTTCTTAATCCAATCACTGCATTTTTAACATCTTGCTTAGCATCTTTATCACTCCATTCTTTCCAAAATTTCACCGTTGCACTTTCTGGCTTTATTGTTGGCTCATCAATTAGTATTCGAGTTGGTAATAAAGAACAATCTCCAACCACAAGAGCTTCTCCAATATCTAAGACAGGTAAAACATCCGTTAAACCAGCAAGGTTGTCAGGCAGAAGTTTCTTAATAACTGATTGGTCTTCTGCATTTGATAACCTTAATGATATGAAATTATTACATTGACTTAAAACGGTTCTATTTACTTCTGAGGGTCTTTGACTTATGACGGTTAAACTAACTCCATACTTTCTTCCTTCTTTAGCTATCCTTTCAAAACTTTTTAAACCTAAACTACTTGCTGAATCTTGACTAGTTCTTTCAGGTATGTATAAATGAGCCTCATCACATAATAAAGATATAGGATGCTGATTTTCTTTAGAAGTCCATTGTTGAATACTAAACACTAATCTAGCTACTAAGCCTATTATTAATGGAAGAACATCAGAAGGCACTTCTGAAAAGTCAAGAATTTTAACACCCGCTTTATTGGAGTTTATTTCAGAACCTAATATTAAATTTTCACATAATTTAGACATCCAGTTGATATCTAGCTCGTCAGTTGATATTTGAAATAAAAAACCAAGTCTTTTGTCTTGACTTTTAGCTTCTAATCTTTGAATGAATCTAGTAAGCTTACCATTAAAAGGCCCTGCTTTATCCGAGCCTGCACGTGCTCCAGCAACTCTTTCTTCATCAAGAGCTTTTAGTTGACTGACAACATTCTCTATTTTGTATGGAATTGGACTATCAATTGTTATTGTATCCTTAAATTCTATATCTCCTATTGAATCTAAAAATGCTAATTTTTCTTCAAACACTATTTTAGAAAATAACATTGCTTGATTTGGAGCATTACTATCGCTTCTGTCCAATAACATCGCTAACATTTCTTCATAGGATAATAGCCAATAAGGTAGCATTAAAATTCCTTTTTCTAGATTACCTGTTTTACCTAAATCTGACGGAGTCGCAACTTTAAAATGTTGTATTCCTTTAGTTTTAAAACTATCTGTACTATATTCACCATGAATGTCGAACAACAGTGCATTAGCCATTGGTAAAGTAGCAACTTGTTCTATTAACTTAGCTACACACCAAGATTTTCCAGAACCAGTACTTCCAACTATAACAGCATGACGTTGAAATAATTTATCTCCATCTAAAAATGCTTTTGCTTGTTCATCAATTGAATAATTACCAATTGATAATGGAGTGGCATAATCTTCTTGTGTAGATATAGTTCTCATAAAATTAGTAATGTTTTCTCCTTCTAATGAGAAACACATTGCATCAATTTCGGGAACAGTATCTAGAGTTCTTTTAAACACATTTTCTTTTGAGCCATATTTATCTAAAATTGTTCCGATTAAATTGACTTTAATTATATTTTCCGTCAAAATAAAATTAGGTAATTCATTGTTTTTTGCTTCAGCTTGATCGTCAAATTGCTTTCTTGTAATTCTATTAATTATACCAATTAAAAATTGCCCAGATTTTGAACTTTTAATTGCCACAAGATGATTTACCTGTAAACGTCTTAATTTATCTAAATCTTCTATTTTAATAACTAATGTAGAAGTATCAACACTATAGACTGTACCAATGGATTGTTTATCTTCAAATTTGAATATTGACATAATTATTTGATTAGTTTAATGAATTGACTTAATTCCCAGTAACTAACATCATTAATTACTTGTTCCCCAAATTTTGAAGAATAAATCCTTGAGTTTTTTGAGTTACTTTTATCTTCTTCAATTAAGATGTAGTTTGGGCAATCATTATCAATAATAGTTTGTTTAGTTTTTGGGGTTAATTCTTTGGTTATTACTATAATTGGTTTTCCATTTTTAATTTGACCTGTTAATTTTGGCTGAACATGTAAATCATTAAAACCATAACCAATACATATAAATCCTCTTGCATTTTCAATTTCTGAATCTGCTTCTGTAAAAATGGTTCTAAATGGTTCTTGATGAGTTTGAAAATATTTACTTAAACCAGGTGTTACAATTGATGGTATGTAATTTTCAGGAATTGTATGTCTTAGAGGAAATTGAATATTTACCTCATCTTTTGTTTTGAACCAATCTAAAGAGCCATGTACTTTCCAAATGTTGACTTGACCTGAATATCCTTGCAAACTTTTTAAGTTATTTTTATGGATTCTACTTGAAAAATACCCAATAGGATTTTGGTTGTAACCAGTACAAATTATTCCATTAGCAAAACTTGTTGCATATTCAGCTAGTCGATCATAATTAGTTGTAATTATTGAGGCTTTCCGTCCAGCTGAGGACAATAAATGTTTAATTAATTCTGTGAGAGGAAAATCGATTTTTGTAGATATAAATTGTTCATAAGCTTTTAAATCAGCTGTATTAACAGATTCCCAAGTTTTATTTACAATTTCAGTTAATACTTTAGGGTTTAAATTTAAATCTGAAAGAGCTCTTTCCAAATCCTCTGTCTCATCAAAAATTTCAACAAATTCATTGAATTGTTCTTTGTCTTCTGTTTCTGAAAAAGCAATATTATTTTTTAGGTATTCACCCAAAGTCCACATTGAAGGTAAAGAGAAAGGAACTGAGGCTCCACTTCCTAGTATTACAAGAGGAACATTATTTGCCCATTTTTGAATTAGTTTTAAAAAATCTTCAATTTCCATTATTAAATTTTATTTTTTTTAGCGCTATATAAATACTCGTACATGCCTATTATATCTCAAGGAGGTAAATCTCTTTTAATATGTCAAATAGATTTGAACGACACTCTTCAATTCATATAGTTTCTTTTCTATTTCAATATCTAATTTTTCAATTTTAAGTTGGTCTTTATTACTCTCTCCAACACCTATAACTGACATCCTACTTGAGGATAATCCGTTTGCTATCAAATAACCTTGAACTGTACTAATTCTCTTTTTAGATAATTTTTCATTATCCTCTTCCGTTCCTTTACTATAAGCATAACCATTTATTTCTATTTTAAAATTACTATTATTATTTTCACTAAGTAATTTTAAAATAGTTGAGAGTTGTTTCTCTTGATCTTGTGATAAATCGGCTTTATTATGGTCAAAATAAATTGATTGTACAAGAATTGAATTTTCTTTATTAAGACTTCTAAGATGTTGTAATTGATTATCAATAATTTCTATAGTTCTTTTTTTCTGCTTAATAATATCTTTTTTTACTAATTGGATACTATCATTCAGTTCAAAATTTTTTTTTTCTTTAATAGCAATTTCTAGTTCACTCTTGATTATGTCCTTTTTATAAGTTGGTTCAATAACACTTCTAAAAACACTAACTATAGCTATGCCTCCTATTATTCCAGTCATTATTGTTTTAACAAAACTAAGTCTCTTATAAAATGGCTTTTCAAATTGCTCTCTTTCTTTACTTATTTTTTTTGTCTCTACTTTAGATTTTTCAATATCAGCAATTAACTTATCCAGTTCTGCTTGTTTTATTTTATCCTCATAATTCATACTTTCTTAATTTAATGATTAAAATATTATAGCTGTTAAACCTATAATACGATTAACTTTTCAGTATTTTGTTAATCCGAAGAAAATGCTTTTTTTAACAAATATCCAATTAACAACGTCCCTCCAATAAAGACTGCAGCTGCAGTAAAAACACTTGAATCTTTTCCTTCCTCTCTACTTTTTAAATAGCCTTGATAATTAGAGTCTGAGATTTGCCCTAACTTATGTAAAAGCATCATATATTCTTCTTCTTCTTTATTTGTAGCTGTATTAGATTCTACTCTATTTTTTAAGTATTGAATTCTTTTATATTCTAACATTCTTAAAAAAGTTTTTTTAATGATTCATCTATACTTTGAGGGATAATGCTTAGAATATTATTATTGAATGATTTAATCATATCATTTTGAATATTATCACTAAATTCCAATCCCTTAAATTCATTTTTTAAATCAGATAAACTCTTAGAAAGTTCTGTTACTTCTAATTTTAAGCTTTTTAGCTCTTCTTTTTTCAGCTCTAGAATCTCTCCTCTTATTTCACCCTTAAGAGATTTTATCTCTTCTTGTAGTTCTTTCCGTAATTTATCTCTATCAAGATAATATTTACTAATAAAACCTATCAAGGTAATCCCCCCTAATATTCCTGGTAAATATGTTTTTAATATAACTTCCATTTTAATAAATAAACTAATATTTGATTTCCATTATAGTGAATAATAATTTCTCTTATTTAAATTAGGCTTTCGTCCTGATATTCTATTTTCACTTAACCCTCTAAAAACTGAAATAATATCTTCTATCTCTTCTTTTCGCTCTAAATATCCCCAATGATCAAATACCCCTTCTTTTAGCGATACAGAATCACTGTTATTCGTTACATCAACAATAAAAGTTTCTTCATTTAAAACAGATAAATTCCGAGGTCCTCTTTGACCAAGTCTTTTCGTTCCATTTTTAGTAAATCTAGAAATTCTAAGTGCATCATCTCCATTGTGAATATATACATGCACCCTCCTACATATATCTTTTAAGTAATAAAATGGTTCCTGAGGTTCAAAAATATCATCTTGCACATCTGCATGTAAAAGAACAACCTCTGTAATAACAGGTAAATATTTTTCATTAGCTATAGTTTGCATAAAGGTCTCAAAAACTTGATTTCCCATAGAATGACACATCATATGGATTCTACCAAGGCAGTGTTCTTGTTTAGCAACATCAAAAGCTTCATAAAAAAAAATTTGTGTTTTTCTAAAGACTCTTGCCAATATTGCTCCAGTATCCCTTGAATCCTCTTGATCACCACTATAAGTAAAAAGCTTACTATCTCTACTTGGCCAAGACAAATAAACTAAATGTCGAATTGGAGATTCTTTATTGTCGATATAAAGTGTATGTAATTGCTTGATATGATCTAATGACGATTGAAAACCTGTGCTAAAACCATGTATAAAAAAAAGTATATCATTTTTAAGTATTACTTTCTTACTCCTGTTTTTTCTAGTTTCATTTCTAAAACAAACTGTATCTGAATACAAATCATAAAACATAGCTGCCGAACCTTTCAAGTTATTAGAGTTTGATGGTCTTTTCAATTTATTAATTACTTTTTCATACCCATCTGGCACATCATCTGGAAGAATACTATATGTTAATTTATTTGCCTTTGGATCATCAATTTTTGCTATCCTAAATGTAGGCTGCGCTTTTTCATTCCCCTTATTATAAAACTGTTTGGATCGTCTATTTACTGATCGGTTACTAATTATGTATACACTCATTACTAAAACTTTATCAATATTATATTAATCTATTTTGATTATTCTTATGCAAAATTTAAAGTTTAAAATTAACCTATTTATGCTAGCTGTAAAATACCAAAATACCAGTATTTTACTATCACTAATACTTGGTACACATCAATAGTAATTGTAGTTATTTATATACAGGAAAGAGATTACACTTAGTTATGAATAGTAAATACTTAATTCTACAAAACCCTATTATCAAAAGAAAATGGATTCACATTTTCCAATATCACTTTTTGGAAGTCCTGGTGAAATGGGTTAATGATATAATTGAATTCTTGTGGAACTATAATACTCGGAACTTTTAAAACTAAGCTCTCTTGTGATTTTATCCATTCATAAGCTAACTCCTTTAATACTCTTGGAGAAGGAACTTCACGCCAGTTTTCAGGAAGTGTATTTAATTTAACCTCAGTTATAAAAGTGTTTGGTATTGAAATAGTAGCTATGGCCATATCTTTAGGAGCAAATGCCGCTGGGAAATGTGCTAAGCACTCTAATACACTTAATGAAATAGAACTACTCGCATATAGTACTGCAATCCCTTTAAAGTTCCATCTTCCTCCTACTGACTTAGCGCCAATACCTGTAAGATCTCTTATATAAGCGTCCTTTGAAATTCTATATACTTGCATTAAGAGAAAATTCCGTATTCAATTTTTGTTAATTCCTCATTTAGCAATTGAAACCCAAAAGTAGTATCTAATAATTCTTTTGGTTGTTTCATTCCTAAAGCCATACTTGGGTATTGCATCCACTTTTTAAATTGTTCTAAATCTCCAAATACTTCTTCACCTTTACAATACAAACGTGCTAACTGAATAGCGCGTTCACTTACTTCTGGGCTCAATTTTTTTGAAGGAACATATCGTTGTAACGTACGCTCAGATATATGTAGTATAGTAACCATTTCTTTTAATTCAAAATCAATTTTCTTTGCTAGAAACAAAAGATTACGCTTATTTATTCCATTCCTTGACAATTCTATGAAGTCATATACATTGTGTAATGGAATGTCTAAATTTAAATAACGTAATAATCCTTCGTTTTTATCTTCTGAGAACGAGTGTTTAACAGCTGTATTCATAGTCACTACTTTAGTTATGACAAATATACGAAATAAAACGACAGTTGTCAACGCGAGCAACTACTATTTTCTATAGCTAAATTTCATTTCTCAATTTCAATAATTCTTTGTGAAACTTTTTTATAATAAAGCAAACTATCTAATTGAGCTTTCACATCCTCCAATTCTAAACATTTTTCAATTGCTTTTATAGCAGTTCCTGACAAATAACGACCTAAAGGCAATATAGGTGATATACTATCTGTTTGCTTACTTTTCAAACTTCTTAACTTTTCCTGAACAGCTGTACTTGTTTTAGTACTAGGTACAATATATGTTCGTTGCAATGCCAACGGAATCTGATTCAGTTTAGCTATTTGTTCTTTTGTATGTCCTGATCTTACATTCATTAATGTTCTCAAAGGAGCTCCTAATTGAGATATTGGAGCTGATTGATCATCTAAATTTTCGTTTTCATCTAAATCACTATATATCAAAACACTTTTTAAAGCTACTTTATCTTTTATAGCACTGAACTCAGATGTTGAATTTAACACCTCATTAAAAACACTCATTAAACTAGTAGTAACTGTTCCTCCTATATTATCATAATATCCAGCATCGCCAAATAAACCCATACCTTTAACCTCTCCCGCAGGTGTTAAATAAGGAAATGCTGCATTCATACGCATTGCTTCAGACAATTTAATTGAACGCTCTTGCCCTTTAACTCTTTTTAAATGTTTTATAAAGTCATAATAACCAGAGAAGGCTTCCGTGTTACCAAAGTCTACAGGGCTTATAACACTATATTTTCCTGTTTGGGCATGCGATGAATTCATCAACAGTAAAGGAGGAACAAAACCTGATGCATTTGACTTTGAATAAAAAGACAATACTTCCTTTTCTAAATCATTTTCACTCAGTTTAAAAGCTTCTTTATGTGCAACTTGCCATTCATTTTGTAATAATTCTCCTCGATTATCAAAAGAAAATATTCCTAAGATATTTTTAAACAAATCTCTTCCTAGTAATCCAACAATTGAAGTTGACAGATAATTTTCTGCATACATTTCACTTGCTTTATATTTAAACGATCCATCGCTTTTATAATTCAGATTAGAATTAGTTTCTTTTGCTTGTTGGGCTGTTGCAAAAAATAATCCATTACCAACACCACCTCCAGAAGCACCAGTCATAGAGAACAGATAATCTTCATAATAGGCATTATTTGATTGTTCTGATAAATAACTATGGATTAAAAAAGCCCATAAACCAGCTCTTGACCCACCACCTTCTGAAGAAATAAAAAGGACAGGATAGCTTCCTTTTTCAGCTTGTGCTATTTTATTTTTCCTATTAGCTATCCAATCATACACATATTGCTTCATTGCAACTCGTTTATGAGTACTTTCAACTTCTTTATCTAAAGAATAATGATCAAAACAAGCTCTATTAGCATTAAACTCTCCTAAAAAGAATCCAATAATTACCATAAAAGTAAATAGCGGGAAACGTATTTTTTTTCCTCCGAAAACAAATAAAAATGATATGGTATATAATGCTATCAAACATATCAATAATACTGATAATGGGTTTAATGACCTTGATAACTCTGGATTACAATTAAAGATGATATAAATTAATAACACCACTAAACTAGAAACAATAATACCTCCATAGAAAAAGGGCTTAAACCTATCTTTTAACAAATCTCTAGTGTTAAAAGAGACCATGAAGAAAATAAAAGCTAAGGCTAAATTTGAGATAAACAACAATGATAAATCTTCTTCAGCCTGAGTATTAGTAGCTCCCAATCCTAAAATTAAAACAAATAATAAGAATACAGATATTGCTATAATGTAATTCATTTTAGGAATCTTACGTACCAATTTATTAATAAAGCAATAGGTATGATACTCTAATAGTAATACTAAACCAAAACCAATAATTGCAAAAGTATTAAAAGGATCAAAGAGTTTCTCTATTCCGCTATCAATGCCAAAATGTTTCATAGCGTTTAAAATAGCGAAAGCAGACATAAACAATACCAAACACCCTAATACTCTAGGTAATACTTTCCGTACATGATGTTTACAATTGTATGCATATCGCTTAGTTACTATAATTGTATCATAATGTTTTGTAGGCACAAAACCAATTACATTTTTAAACTTAACTAAGGAGTAATTTGTTTTATAATAGTACTTAGGTGCATTCCATACAAAAAAAGAAATAATCAGTAACAGACTAAAATAAAGAGGAACTTCTAATGTGAATATTTGCCAAAAACTAGCAGCATCATTTTGATTAAGCACCAACAACAAATCTAATGTTTGTGGAAAATGCCATAATAGAAAATAAAGTAATGCTACCAAAAGTACACTAATTATATTATGCGCTAATTCCGCAATTAAAACTTTAAACCAAATACCAAACCCTCTTATAAAAGAAACTGCTTTACTCATTTATAACTTATATTTTTTTATTGAAATAGTCTAAGCCTATTTTTTCACACTATTAAAGGGAAGACCTTGTAAGCTAAAAGGAAGGTTAACTCCAAAAAACCAATACGGAGTATTCAAGGTTACATTGTAATTTATTCCAACACTTAAAATATCTTTCATTCCTGTAAGAATTATTCCTGTTCCAAATTCAGGAGCTCCATCAGTATCAAAATCTGGTGCTGAAAAATTAACTCCTATTCCTGCGTCTATAAATTCATTATAAAAATATGAGTTCTTACTCCCTATTTTAAAAAGTAATGAAGCAGATGGCGTAAAGAAAAACTCTCTTTTAGGTGTAAAACCTAGGGATTTTTCATCAAAGGGATTAGCCATTATTAAACCAACTAGTACCTCTGAGCGCACCCCTATTAATTGCATTACAAAGTTTCGCTCTTCTAGTGTTATTATATTATCCGGAACTCCTGGTGTTTTAGATGGGATTCTTAAAATTACTTCAACCAACAATTCATCACCATTTACTCTCTTACCAGTACCTTTTAGATTTATGTATCCATTTTCGGGCAAGTTATCAATGCTAAATGCTAATACTTCTTTTCCTATTTCTTTATTCGCTAAATAATTTGACTGATTATTAAACATTAAAGCTATTGCTTCTTCGACTTTTTTAAAGTCTTTCTTTATCTTCTCTAAACATTTTTTGTAATCATTTTTTAATAAATCACTTTCTGATTTTATAGATACTATTGTGTTTAAATCATTAAACAATGAATTTGAATTTAATTCAACATCCTTCAAAACTTTTGTGAATTTTTTCAATTCATCACCAATCAAAAATGGAGTGCCAATATCCCATGTTTTTATGTCAGTATCCATAGAATGAATAAAAGAAATAAAATGATTTAATTCTGTTACCAATTCAGATGCATCATCCTTAATTGTAGTATTTAAAGCTACTTTTATTTTTGGGTCTTGAATAAAACTAGATAAATCATTTTTAATTTCCTTTATACAATCTAAACTTGAAAAATATCCATTAGCAAATGTTTTTAATTGTTCAAAAACAGATATAGCCTTATCGTTATTCTCCTTAGAAATTTCTGACAGCTCTCTTAGATCCTTTTTTTGAGATTCAGACAAACTAGTAACCCAACGATCAATAGTAGTGTATTCTCTTTCAGAATAGTGATCAAAGTTTTTTACATGAACTCGGTCTCCCCCTCTGTTATCTTTTTTAAAAGAAACTAAACTTATTTTATATTTTTCAGTTTCAATATTTTTTAACTCGTTTTTTAAAACCTCTATATCTTTCCCCAAATTTGAAAAAACAAAAGCTTCTAAATTTTCATCACTTGCGAATCCATAAGTCTCCCCAAACTCATCATTAAGTTCCTCATAACGGCTACTTAAATAAGGGTTTGCTATAATTTTTACTAGTATAATATCCATTAACTTAAAAAAAGTATCCTGATCACTCACTGTAGCAACTTCTTTTTCTAAAATATTTAAAACTTCACTTTGACTCTTTAATACCTCACGAAGGGCTATTATTTTTTTGTCCAAAGCTATTTGTTCTCCATACTGAGGGAACTGTGAACTAATTTCTGCTAATAATTTTTCTTTAGATATAGATACTTCTAGCTGACTATTTATATCTATAATTTGTTTTTTACTTAATTCAATAAGCCTCTTTGTTCCTCTATCATTTTCTTTTACTGTTAATATTTGACCTTTAGCCAATGTGATTGACAAACATGTAACAAGAAAACAAACTATATATTTTAAGTTAGTCATTTAATTTTTAAATTATGAGTTTATAAAACTTACATCATGAGATTGTGCTTTAAAGAATGACTGCTGTAAACTTGCGTAGTTTAATGTCCCATTTTTTAAAACAATCCCTTCTACTTGATCTTTGATAGGAGAAAAACATAAACACTTTATGTCTTCATAATCTCTGTCTGAGTTTTCAGCATCAGATAATTTTAAATGTTTTTTTAAAGTCTCCTCTAAAACCTCATGGTTTCTTACCCAAAGAACCCAACGTTCCATATCAAAATAAGACCTTTGAGCAAGATTATCAGCTTTTCTAATTGCAGAACGAATAGAATCAGTATCCCCAATTATTATCATCAAATTCATCATATCTTTTTCTATATAAGAAGTGAATATTTCTTTAGCTAATTTTGAATCATCTAATGGTATTATTGTAGTTCGTTTAAAATTCATGGTTAGTTATATTAAGTTTATTTAAGTTTTAAAAGTACCTTTATTAAGGCATAATTGAAATACCAAAAAATCAGTATTTATCAGTAATCATAATTAATGATTGTAGATAGTCAATATTAGTGACTGATTACAAGTTGAAATTTAATGGCGCTGGTTCGTTAAACACTTGAATCATCGTTTTTACAATAGCTTTTACATGGAAATTGATGATTTTTTGACGTCCTTCAGAAGTCATTAAAATCTCTTCGTATTCTTCAAAATTGTCCATAAAGAAGTTTTCCGTTAATACTGCAGGCATTTTAGTTTTGGTCAATACGTAAAATCTACGTTCCTTATCTAAATCGCCATCTGTGAAATCTGTTCTTAGTTTTCTATCAGGAAATTCACTTTGGAATTCCTTACCAAAAATAGTGGCTATTTTATCGCTTTTGGTATCTCCTGGAGAAGTAAAAAATTCTGAACCTTTTCCTCCACCAGCATTACTATGCACACTTAAATAAAAACACTTGCTTGCTGGGTATTTATTAGCCCTTTTCACCCTAGTCTGTAAACGTACATCCCAGTATTCAGGTGCGATGTTTACATAAGGTATTCCTAAAAAAGTAAGCTCTTGAATAATACCGTTAACAATAGCACGATTAAATTCACCTTCGTAAATTGTTCCGTTATCGCCCCAGTCTTTTCGTTTTCCTTGTGTTTGATAGGCTCCGTTAATTAAGGCTCCATGGCCATTATCTAATAATACAATCATATTGGTTAGTTTTAAATAGTTATATATTATAAAATCACTTTATTAAGTAACTTATCATCATTATATTCCTGATTACCAAAACCTAATAATGGATAAAAAACAAAAGGAAGTAACAATAACCCTACAGTAAAGTATTCATCTTTCCCAAATCGTTTTCCTAATAAATTTACAACCCAAACCAAAATAACAATATTTACCCCAGGTACTAATAGCAATAGTAACCACCATTTTGGTTTTTGTACTATATCTAAAAGCTCTAACGTATTGTAGATAGGTATTAGACTTGCCCAACCTTTTTTTCCTGCCTTAACATAAATTCTCCATTGGGATTCAATTAAAATTAAAAAGATTAATACTATTGAATTTGCCAAAATGAAAATAATGCTTTGCTTTAGAATTCCAATTACGGAAAAACCAGACACAACAGACATATAAACACTCGATAATAATCCTGCTACAGTTAAAACTAATATACCAGATACAATTGTTTCCTTTAAAGAAATAGTTAGGTTGTTTTTTTTTAAAAAGTCACGGTGTGATAGCCCCATACAGGTTAATAACGTTCCTTTGTAAATAATAACCGAAACAATAAATAGAATACTATTTTTGTCTTCAATTTTTGATAAAATAATAATTATTACTCCTGCAATACCCCCATATTTCAATGCTGTTTTCAATAATTCACTATTCATTTTTTATTCTTAAAATTAATTATTCAGTATTAATAAGTTTATTTACATTACATACTCACAGGATTTCAAATCCGCGCTATCGTGATTATGAATCCCCACCGTCTGGCAAAACCTCCAATGGAATGAAATATTTACCTCCTTCATCTACCTCTAAAGGTAAAGTTATAGGACGACCACCTAAAGCACTATTCATATAGGTCAAAGCCTTACCTGTATCGTCATCTACACAAATGATTATAAACCCGCCTTTCCAACCATCTTTTGGAACAGTAGCACGAGTTACCCAACAATCTTCTATAATCTCTTTAGAATAAAGGTTTTTTTGATTTTTTATAAAATCAGCCTTAAAGGGTATCTCATTGGCATAAAAAATACCTCCTCTTTGTTCATCTAAATCATCTATTACTTTTTGTAATAAATCTTTGCAATATTCTTCTGTATAATTCATTTTATAATGTTTTTAAATAATCTTCCAATTCAAAAGTTTCAAAATATTTTAGAGCTTTGTTTTGTCCAAAATTAATATTAAAGGCATCTAAATCATCAATTATATCACCTTCATCCCATACTGTCTTTTTGGAAAACTTTTTTGCTTTAACAAATTCACTTAAAACATAAGCCTCGTGAACTTTATCTGGTATTTTATGAAACTTTTTTAAGTAACTATTTGGATAAGCTTCTTTTATTTTTATCCACATTTTCATGTGATATAATTCATGTTGCACTGTATAAGAAGTTACCTTATATAACCCTTTTGCTGTAGCTCCTTTAAATAAATATAAAGCAGGACCATCTAATTCTATTTTATAGTTTTTACTGATTAACTTTTGATCAACCCAAAAGCCTTGTAATGGTTTTTGTTGCCACCTTTTAAATAACTCTATAAATGTTTCATTATTCCTATCAATTAAATGCATTGAAACACCATACTCCTTCTTAACTCTTTCTGAAATTTTATTAAACTTTTTTAATGTTATCTCTCCTTCATTATTTATAGTAAACTTCCCTGTATTTCTATTCTTTTCTGAAACCTCAACTAACTCATCCAATACCCTATTTTTCCCAACTTCGTCTAACTCATCTTTTTTAACTAAATCATCTAAATGTTTATTTAACTCATCACTATGTTCCAAAACATTGGTTGCCGATTTTTTAAGTCCTGTACTTATCCAATCCGTAACATCTACCGATAAAGATAGCATTTCCAAATAAAATAAATACTCACTAAGTGCTTCACCATACTTGGTGTCTTTTAAGGCTGTTAACTTTAATAAGGCATTAGTTGTACCTGAAGTAATTTCAATAATAGCAGCTCCTTTTTTGAAAGAACTAATTACTTTACTTATTTTACCTAACTTAGTAAGATGTCTTAATTTCAATAAATTACCAACTCCAGAAATGGTAGTGATAACATCTACCCCATATTCAATAGAAGTGAACGTATTTGCTAACGCCTTTTTTTCTTCCACCGCTTTTAAATAAAAAGCAGGTATGAAATACTCTAGTTTTAATTCCGTTTTTTGCTGGTCGACATTTTTAATTCCTATAGGCTGAAACGGATGATAGGTATATTTTATTTTATCCTTTTCATTACGTTTATTCTGAGTATTTACTTTAGTTTTCCCTGTTTCTAAAGTCACTTCAAACTTTGTATAGTTATCAATCCATTCAATATCTGTATTACTATGGTATATACCTAATGTTTTATCAGAAGTATACGGTAGTATTATTGGTCCATCAAAAACTTCTTTTTTCTCTTTTTTAGTATTAAAAACCTTGTAATCTGGATTACTAAATTCACTTTTAAGCCAAATTTCTTTTATAAAATTAGTATAGGCAACAAAGTTATCAAGATCCATTTTTTTAAACAACAAATAGAAATATGACTCTTTTCCATTTTTTTTAGCCAGCAATTCGCTTAAAAATATAGTTGGAGTCCTTTCTAATGTCGCTATAGTACGGAGTACTTTTAATACAATATCTTCTTTATTTAGCCCTACATTAGTTAATGAACTTTGTAAGGCTGTGCCTACTACATCCCATAATGTGCTTTTATTAACGGTTTCCAAGAAAATTTTAGGCGTGTAATGAAACAACTCTAATAAACCATTAATGTTATTTCTTTTGGCTGCTATTTCTAAGTCAATAAATTTTGCATAGGTATCAACAAATACTTTTTTAACACCTTTATTTCCACTTAATTCTAAATACTCAATATAAAAAACGGTTTGGTTTAAAAACTCTAACAACGCCCCTATATAGGTAAACCGCACTACAATAGCGGAAGCATACTGTTTGTTTTTCTGATATGTTTTCTCACCAGGTATTATATATACATAACGTAATGAATATCTGTACTCATTAGAATTATCCATTAGTTTATACTTCAGTTGTGGGTACAAAAATACCTTAGCATTTTGTGAAGCTTTGGAAACTTGTACTTTTCGTTTTTTTTCAGAATCACTTGGGTTAACATCAATTACCTCTCTTAAAAAGAGATCACCTATACTATTACTATATCCTTCATGATCGGGATAATCAAATTGCCCCTCACCAATCTCAACTTTATCAGCATCATAAGCAAAAACATCTGGAAACAGATATACATCAGGTAAATCAGGAAGTAAAAGTATCCGATCCGTAATGAAGCTGTAATAGTAATTACTTTTTCCCTCATTTAGTTCTACTGCTATGAAGTTTGCATCATCAATAATTTCCCAGCCAGTAATATCGTTTATATTTCTATATTCAATCTGTGTTTCTCCAGTTCCATCGTCTACTTCTTGCTGTTGATAATACAACACATTAGATCCATCTTGCGCGATATAAATATTCGTTTGATTAGTAAATGATATTTTAGTAGCTAAAGGTATTACTAATGAATTATTTTTTATATCGGTACTAAACACTTCTGATAACGTTCTGTTATCTTCATGATAATTTTGATCAATAACAGCTATAGTTATTTTATTTTTTGCTTTTTCCTCTTCTTCTCTTCTGTTTATTTTTAAATAATCTATTAAAGATTGTATGTCTGCCATAGTTGTTAATCTTTTTTGTTTTTATTTAAATATGCCTCTCATAAAAGAGAGACATATTTTCAATTAACTACGTTTATACATCTCCTGAAGTATCAGTACCTTCTTCTGAATTTTCTCCTACTTGAGCATCTGTTTGCTCTAAAGGGTTTTCAAATGAATTTCCATCTGCATCAAAAATTTCATCACCGTCAGAATCAAATAACCTAAAGTCATTACAATCCGTATTACAAGGTAACCCTTGAACGTTTAAGCCTATTGCTCCAGCTTGAATTACCGTTAATGATGTAGGAACACGAGATTCCCATGTTTCTTCTACTACAGATTCTGGGTTTTGTAACTCTTCCACTAACGAAACAAATAATTCATCATCCATTGTTGGTACTTGACCACCATTCCAGATTTGTCCTGTAGCCATATACCAATTTACAACCTCTTCAAAACCTGGACGAACAGTGACCACTACTCTAGCCATTCCACTTTGTAAGAACGCACGGTGTAAAGGATCATTAAATTCTGTTACATTGTATAATTCTTTCCATTTACTTTTATCAGCCCAGTAAAATGGATAAAAATTGTAACTCATAATATTCCACTCAAAGGCTTGTTCAAAAAACTTTACTCTTGCTACATAAGTTTCTAAATTTGCGTCTTGATAATTTACAGTGAAATCTTGTATTTCAGTTCTATTATTTAAAAAATCAGCTCCAACATTTGCGTGGCTTGCTAAATAACTGATACAGTTTTTACGCAATACCATATTTTCTATTTGACGATAAAAACCTGGATTAACTCCAAACTTCTTTACATCACCTACTTTAGCGTTGTATTCCGCTAACTTATTTTCGTATGCTTTAATAATTATATTAAATGTTTCTATTTTCCATTTTACCTCATACTCAGGCAACACCTTCAATTCAATAACAATATTAACACTTCCTGAGAGTTGCCCATGAGCAGAATATGATACCGGAATTTTACCAACATGATTAGGTATAGCTATCATATTACCAAAAATTAGACGATACCCCCCAGCTAAAGTTCTAGGTGTGTAGCCTCCATCCGATGAATGTGACCAACGCGCTAAAGCACGAGTTGTATAATACCCCTCAGGGATCTCTAACTCAACACTTTCAGCATATCTTTCATGATTATCACTTGCCACTACAGTTGCTTGATATGAAAATGCTTTACCAATATGCATACCTTTTTTGGGAGGTTCGGAAACCTCTGCATTGTATATGCTTGCCCAATGCGCATATGTAGCTGGTGTTATTTTATTAAAATTACTTAAATTAAAACCACCTGCTACTGTTCTTGGATCGATAGGCTTTACTATAACTTCGTTCGCAGATTCACTAACTCCTTCAATTGCTGTATTATGAAATACTGCTGGCTCAGGGATCATAAACTCATACATTAAACGTTTACCATAGTTTAATACTTGGTTTTTATAAATTTTATCTACCCAACGATATACTCCTGAAATATGCTTATCGCCTTGCCTGTTATCAAAACCATGTGTGTTATTTTCTTCAAATTCTTCAATAACTTTAACTACTCGCTCTTTTTTTGTTTTTTGAACTACACGATCTAAAGCTCTTTCTGTTACATCTTTTGCGTAAGTTACTGATTGACTATTAGATTCTTCTGAAGATGTATTTGAAGCAAAATCAGCACCTGCTGTAACACTGTATGGTTTAGCATCATAGCTTGCTTCTACAAAAGCTCCTACTTGTTTATCTTCAGCAATTACTGACGCAACCTCCTGGTTCATTTCAAAACGATCAGTTGAAGTTGTATCAGTTAATTTTTCAATTTCAGTCTCCGAACTTGTTGTTGTAGTATCTTCTTGACGACGCAACCTACGTGTGGATTTTTCTTTGTACTCACGTGCCATGATGTTTTCAATATGAGAAACTTCTCCAGGTACATAGCAACATATTGTTTGTTCAACTTTTCTATAGTCCGCAATCCCCATGCGTTTTATTCCAAAACCTGAAGGTATGTAATCAATTCCATTATTATTACCTGAATTACCTACTCCTGTATTATCAATATTTTCTAATTGAAATGTTCCATTTCCTCTTAACCTATATTTTCTGCCACCAAAGCCATGCCTTCTTCTAGTAATTATACCACTTCCTTCAACAATAACTTTCTTATTGTTATTTAATACAAATTCACCTGTAAACGTGAAACTTTGCATTCCTACAATGTTTATTTGATCATCTGATAGTTTAATTACTAACTTATCATTAATAGTATTATTTTCATAAATAATACTAGCTACTTCTGTTCCATCATTAAACACAATTTTATAATTACCACTAACTACATATGCATCCTGAAAATCTGTTGCAAATAATAATGTTGGCGGTACTATTCTAGTTCCATAAATTGAGAAGGTTCCTAACTGTACAGGTTCCTCTGTAACAGGAACTAAAGCTCCATTATAGTTCACTACAGATTGTGTTAACTCTGCTTCTTCAAAGAATGTTTGCGTAATTGCTTCAATTTCTTTATCTAGTTCATCGTTTATCTCATTAAAAGTAGATGAGCTTTTACCCGCCTTTAAGTCAGACACATAATCTAATGTAATACCCGAAACAGATTTCTTTAAAATATCTAAATTTAACTCTTCTTCATTTGAATATCTGAACTCTGGTATATTTAAATTTGTATACTCCGTTCGTATGTGTTCAACTCCAGTAATTGGATTAACATATATTACTTCATTCTTTTTAGCATTTAAATATGCTTCGTCTACATTTTTTTGATACTCATCAGATATTCTTTTATAGTTTTCCTGCTCTGTTTTGATGTAAGTAGTTTGTACAGAGTCCATTTCGATTTTAATTGCTTCGTAATGGCTAATTGTTTCTTCAAGTACAATATTATTTAACTCTTTATCTAAAACCTTAGTATTTAAACCTTTATTAACAGGGATTCCAACTATAGCCTCGTTTTTAAATAAAACCGTAGGTATTATAACTCTAGCTTGCGCTAATCGCTGATACATTTTTGTAGATTTTTCTACACGATCTCGTTTTGATATGAAAGAATCAGCTATTAATATTGAAAAAAGAAGATCTCTTACAGTTCCAGATTTATATGTTGAAATTTGATAAAATAAATTATCCCAAAGTGCTAATTGTTGCTTACTATCTAAAGTACTTGTTACAGTTTTTAATTTATTGATTACATCAGTAATATCTAATGTTGTTCTATTTGCAGTAAGCCAAACTGAAAAGTTATATAAATCACTTCCTACATAAGTTTTAATTTCATTTTTTGTTTTAAAACTTTTGGAATAAAAATCATCAATTAATATCTTAATAAATGACCTCCTTTCAGATTCATTAGTCGCTGTACTCATTTTTTTTATGAATGCACTCTCTCCAGAAAGACTATCGGTAATAGATACAAATAAATCATCTATTACTTCATCTTCTACCACTTCTGGCGCTCTCATTGTTACAAACCTAAAAAGATCTGTTTTAATTAAACCTGCGTTAACTCCAGTTTCTGGGTTAGGTGTTGGATTTGGATCCCCTGTACTTGCCATAGTTTTTATTTAATTTGGTTAATATTGATAATTGTTATTCTATATTTTTAATATGCTATTTCAGATTGATATAGCATATAATCTTTATTAAGATTTGGGAGCTTAATTTGTTTTAAATAATTAAACCCCAGTTTATGTATTAGAATCTTAGCATTTTCATTGCTAGCTGTAGTGATAGAATTAATTTTATCCAATTTGAAATATTCAAAAGCTATTTCCATTAATTTACTAGCACTCTCAAAAGCATATCCTTGTTTTTCATATTTTGGTAAAAAAGCAAAACCTAGATCTACGCCTTCTATTCCTTTCCTATGGTATAAACCACAAGTACCTAATTTTGCACCATCAAATTTTCTTATTACTGTAAAATCTGAATAGCCATATTTATTTAAAGGTTTTGTTATACCTTCATTTATATATTTTAAAACATCTTCATATGTATATACTTTATAATCTCCCATGTACTGATACCATTTTGGAGTGTTTATCAATTCTAAAATAAATGACGCATCAAATTCAGTAGTTGGCTGAATTAATAATCGTTCTGTCTCAAATGATTTATATTCTTGATGCATATTTAAATATTATTTAAGAACTCTTTTCCTAGACTAATAATCTCTGCCTAAAATAACTCGCTCAAAATATATTTATTGTAAGTAAAAAGTTAAATGTTTACTAATTAACGTATTAACATATTACTCGTTTATAAATTCTGAGTCAATAAATCTACAACAACGAAAGGCTTAATAAAATAGCTGTTTTTAGGTATTTATACTATCATTAAATATGATGATTTTGAGTCACTACAATTAGCTATTTCATGTGTTTTGAATTGGATATCATCATCCTCACATATACCCAAACAACAAAACTAAAGCTAGTAACACACCTACCATCTTAAAAATTATAACTAAGTTTACATTGTAAAATATAGAAGATAGCGTTAGCTGTTGTTTCAAAAGAAAATCGCCAATTTTTAAGACCGAAACTTCAAGTTTAATGCTCTCGTCCACTTTGGGCGCGGGCGTACTTGTTTGGTCTGGGTGTTTGGCGATACCTCTTTTGAGCAAGGTTTGAAACCCACGCCTTTTTTTATGCTATAAATCGTCAATATTTCGTTTGGGTTAGCGAACAAAGATCACAATGAAAAATTTTATTTTATTACTATCCTTTACCACACTAATCTCTTGTTCTGATAGTCTTACCGAAAACAAGGTTGAAACCATAATAGAAAAATGCTTAGAGAATAACCCTATAGCAAAGGATACTACCTTTTATTTTGGATCAATAACTGTTTTTAAGAATTCTAAAAGAAGTGCAATTAAAATTAATACATTTAAAAAACTAGAAGCTGTAGGCTTTGTTTCCATAAAAGTGAAAAGTAAAAATAATCAGCGCACAAAATATTTCATAACTCCAACCGAAAAATTCACGAAAATTATTTTAAAACAAAATAAAAACTTTAAGGCCTCTAATTCTCGTCGTACTTCTGCTAAAATAAAACTTTATGAGTACGAATTAAATGAGGTCTCAGAAATTCATGAAATCCCTTCAGCTAATTCTGCTAAAGTAAAATTATCTTTTGCTCCTCTAAATTACACAGAAATAGCAAAGGCACTTTCTTCTGTAGGTAAAATAAAAGTTAAACAAAAGGTTTTTAAGAAAACAAATAACGGTTGGGCTACTGGTTGTAATAACAGAAAAATTAATTTCCCTTTGTTTTAATATATTTATAATACTCTCTTAGAGCTTCCTGAATATGAATAGGCTCATTACTTAAACTATGTTGCTTAGGTTTACTTTCTAGTTCATTTAAAGGTATTATACTAATGTGCATATCTCCATTTGCTTTATTCCAAACACCATATGAATATTTGGTGTTTGGTTTTAGTATAATTTCTTGATTAAAGGTTATTATCCCCGAAAATTCTGATTCATCAAATTCGTTGAATATTTTATTTTTAACAAGCCTAAAATTTAATTTATCTAATAGAACATGTTCGTTTTTAATATTTAATTCACCTATTCTTTTCTTTAGTTCTAACAATGTTTTATAACCTATGACAAATCCTGTTTCAGATTTCTTCAAATGAATTAAAAACAAACCCTCCAAATGAAAGATAGTTCTCCAGAAGAATTTTTTCTCATACTTTGAGTGCTCAGATTTTGTAAAAGATTTAAAATCTGGGAATTGCAACATAGCTTTTAAGATGTTAAATTCCATATTATTTAATTGCTCCCATCTTTGTTCGGTTATTGCCTTTAACATTCTATTTTTGATATAATTGTCTTGCTTTTCTTGCAATTCAATTATCCTATCATTTTCCTTTTGCCTACAACCGATACATTTTAATACACTTAAACACCTTAATTTACTTTTGAAACCTGATTGGCTTTTAGCAAAATCACTAATGACCACTTCACAACTGACACAGTTAGCAAATAATTTTAAAGCACTGTTTTTTTGTATGATATTTAACAAGGTCTGTCTATCAATATCATATTTGGCTTCAATTGAATTAGGAAGGTTTATAAATTTATTATCAGCTATTTCCCAGTACTCATTTATAATTGAAATCAAAGAGAATTCTGCACTAGAATCAATTTCTAGCATACATTTATAGTTTTGCATAGCTTTAGTTTTAAGTTCTTTGTAGTCATTATAGAATATTACAAAGCCTAAAAATTAAAACTAGTGAGGCATGCTATTATTCTTGATCTTTTAAAATTTGGCGATTTTCTTTAGAGAATAATGATAAAGAGTATGTGATTTAATTTTCAATATAATGATTTATACTTGTATTTATTATTGATTTAATACTTACCCCTTCGTTAAGAGCTTTTAATTTAACTTGCTTTAATAACTTTTTATCAATGTAAAATGAAAATTGAATCTCATTCTCAATACTCTCTTTAACAGCAGTTATTTTTTGAGTAACTCCAACTACTGGAGTCTTTTTGACTTGTTTAATTAAGTTTCTAAAATCTGTTTTTTCCATAATTATATAATTATAGCTTTATATAATTGTAGAATTATATAAGCTTTGTAAGCATTTCTTTTGTTAAGTTATCTAATTGCCTTTGTGCATTATGAGAACTAACAACACCTTTAAGTAAAACTGAACGAGTAAATGCTACTAAATCACTTATATGAGTTTTAGCAACTGGAACATTATACTCTTCAATATCGATTAATATATCTAAAGTCAAAGTAGTATTGGGTTTTACCATATTAAAAACAATAAGAGCATCCTTCCCTTTATTTTGCTGTTTAATAAGAGTTAAAGTATTTTCAATAGCTAATAAATCTAAAACACCTGCTTTAGTAGGCACAATTATTAAATCTGCGATTTTAATCAAACTAGGTAATTGATTGGATAGATATGGAGGTGTATCAATAAATATAAAATCAAAGTCCAAATTTCTAATTTCTTCAATATTATCTTGATATGGAATAATATCAAAATCTGTAACTAATCCTTTGAGCTGAGATAAACTTCCTTGTAAATCAAAATCTAAAACCGCCACTCTTGTATTTTGACTTATGTTTTGAGCAAGATTAAAAGTAAGAGTACTTTTACCAACTCCTCCCTTTTGATGTGTTATAAGAATTATTTTGGGCATTATTTTTTGTTTTTATATTTTGATTCGTTAATTGTTGCTCAAGTTTTACTTGCTTTAATAAATCATCCTTTTCTTTAGGAGATCCATTTTTTAAAATATATTGATTCTCAAACTTCTCTACTAAGGATCTTTTGTAATTAAATAATTCATCAAATGTTTTTTCATTCATATTAATCCAATTCATTCTATCAAATCCAACTCTATAACAATTTGTTCCTATTTTTCTATCTGTTAAACGCTCCTTGGAGGTTGGAGTCAATTTTAATCTTTGACTCTTATCTTTTCTGCTTACAATAATATGTACGTGAGTATTTAACCCTGGTTTAAAACTTCCTGTTTTAACAAATCCCTTCTTAACTTTTTTATCTATTCCTTTAAATTTTCTGAAATGCTCAATTTTACTATAGTAAACAAGATCCTCTCCAGTAACTAATCCTTTATCTTGCCTATTAAAATTCTTAGCATAATTAGTCATTATTAACCTCGAATATTCTCTAATTAAATTATTAAAAGAATTAAATTGATTTGTATTCATTTCCCAAACATCTTTTATCTTTTTTCCTTTGGTAGCCATAGACACCAAATGTTCAAGTTCAAACTGACTAAAACTTATTGTTGGGGCAAAATACTTTGAATCTTTTTTGCCCAATTTTTTAATATTCCCATCAATAGAATCAATCACTTCTACACAGCTTATATCTAATCTTTCATTATTAAAAAAGAGTTGTTTCCTATTTTCGAGGAAACCAATTTCACTAATTGTATTTGATTTGTTAATCATTTTATCCAACTCTTGATTTTCTTTATCCAAATAAAGTGTCAAATTAGAACAGCTTCCAATATTTTTAGCTCCCAAAGAACTATGTGGTTTACTAATTGGCATTAATCAAATAAGTTTTTAATCTTCCCATGAATTCCTGATTTATTTTTTGAATCCATTAATTGAGATAACTCAATTAATGCTTGCTGTATTTTAATCTGTTTTTCATTCTGTTTTTTTATTTCTGATACAACAAATTTTGTTCGAGTATTATCTACTTCATCAATTTTTTTAATTACAGATTCTATCCAGTTTGTTAGTTTTTCAATACCCTTTTTTTGCTCTTCAGAATAACTATAAACTTCCTGCCTTAAGGGTTTTAAAATATCTCTTTCTTGAACTTTCAAAAAGGAAACAATTCGCTTATCTAATGTCTTAACCATTACTGAAGGATTTTCATTAATTGCATCCATAGGATTGATTCCTGTTTTTTTAAAGTAGAGAATCATATTCTCTACCAACCCTCCATATTGAACCCCAAAAGTACCCGACAGTTTTACTAGATTTTTATGCTGAAACTCATTTATTATGATGCTTTTTTTCTTCATATTATATATTTAAATACTGAATATCAGTAATTTATACGCTGTTTTATATTTACCTTATAACAAATTATAATTTAAAAATCTCCGTAAGGTAGTAGTGACAAGGGTTTGCCTCGCAGAGCAAGTTGAAAATAGGGGCTCTGCCCCTGTTCAACTTGCTGTAACACTTACACATTTACGAATACGTTCTAACATGCAATTTTCATTATCTTTTTTCCTTTCAAAAATTAATACGCATTCCATTCTCATCTCTTAAATCGAAAACATCAATTAAAGTTTTTAGATTATTATTTCTCATATATAGATTAAGCATCGTTTGAGATTTAGAACTAATTAGTTTTTCTGTTTTCGACTGTTTATTAAGCATAAAGTAATCTGCAATATCAAACCCTTTTTCTTTCTCTATTTGAGTTCCTTTTTTCTCTAATAAATCTGATACTTCAATATCAAAACCACACCTCTTAAACTCTTCACGTTTTTCATTCCATTGTGAAAATGGAGACCCATTAGCTCCTTCTACACCCAAGTCTGGATATAGTATTATTTTACGGCTTTTCAATTCTTTAATCTTAGCAATTGATAACCCATTTAAGCTACCTGTAGCCATCCATAAATATTTATCAAAAAGAACACTCATTATAAGCGCTGTTTTTTCTGATTCAACGATTGCTATAGTTTTATCATATTTGTTTAATAGATGCAGTCCAAACAAACATTGACTAAGTTGAAACTCATCAATCTCCTTGTTTTTTAATTGTAATGCGTGTATCCAATTAATATACTTTGTTCTTTTACCTAGTTTGTTATAAATAATAATCTTTCCTCCTTTTATTTTTTGGTAGTTATCAATCTGCCAAAAAACCGTTCCAAAATGCCACTCACTAATTGTCCCAACTTTATAGTTTTCTATTGCTAGATTAAGTTTTTCTGAATTACATTTCCTTTTTAAAAACTCTACAAGATTGTTTTGAGTATAATTACATAAAGTATTATCAAGAGTGCTTTGAGAGTGATAACTAGTTTCTTTTTTAGCGACTAGTTCCATTGGATTTTTCATTATTGGGTTATACTCTTGATTGTTATCTTTAAAAAACAACTTTGGCGTATAATGGTAACCGCAATTGTTCTCCCTATCACATCTACCAGATATATTAGAGACTACTTCTCCTGACTCATTATTTACATATTGAACAAATGTTTTCTTTGAACATTTAGGGCAGAAATGTTTTTTAGATGTCTTATTTAAAGAATACTTATACATACTATGTTGCATTTATTGCACTTATTGCACAATTGAGTTATAAAGAGGTTTATAGTTGTTTTTAAAATTCATTTTTACTTCATTTTACTTGCACTTTATTTTCATACTTCAATTGCACAACCTGCACAAAATCTACATTTTAAAAACAAAATAAAACACTGAATAACAAAGTGTTACGAGACAAAATGAAGAAAATGAAGAAAATGAAGTCTATACTATCTTTTGATATACACCGTGTGCTATTTTTTTAAATATTTTTTTGTCTTTTATAAAAGTCTTAAACTGCCTCTCACTTACTCTACGCTTGCCATTTATTGGCTTACAAGCAATTTTAACACCATCACCTGTTTTAAAAGTATCATCTAGCTCACCTAAAATGTCTATTTGAAGCTTCGTTAATGTCTCCAAATAATTTTTATTCCCTAACTCTTGCCTAACCCTTATTGCGTTATTATGATAATATTTAAATAATCTTATTGCTGATTTTACTGAGGACAACTCTATTATGTTTCCTGGTTTTTTATCTATAACAGAATGTAATAATTGAATAATTAAAGCAAAACGAATTACATATTGTTGAAGTTTAATCTCTATACTTCTTTCATAATCAAATAGAAAACCCTTTTCTTGAGGCCTGTTATTCTGCCAATTAAAAAGATACTTTTTAGCTTCTTTGTTTAAAGGCAAAATCATTGAATCACCTTTTAAATCCAGATTAAGATTAAGTAAGTTTGAAATTATAGTAATGTAATTTTCGAGAATAACTGGATTTATATCCTCTTCATTCCATTTAAGCATTTTCTGGTTTTGAGGATATACGAATAAAAGCCTATCCATAAACCCGTTAGTACCCCTTCCACCTTTCGAAAATTCTTCTAAAACCGTTATTTGTGTACTCCCTATTACTCCTACATATGGATCTTCAATCCTCAAACTTTTACCTGAAGCCCTATCCATTGAATAAACAGTTCCACTCCAAAAACTTAAATAAGTTTCTGCTTCACCAGAATTGTTATATCTATTGAAGTTTTTTAACCACCCACTTAATTCATCAACATAAATACAAATACCACGTTTATTATTTGAATGAATCAATGCTAATGCCTCTGGTGTGAAATCACTAATCAGGTACTTGCTTAAAGTTGGCTTAACAAATTTTTCCTTCTTATCTGTAGACTCTAGAATATTTCGCTCATATTCATCCATTTCAGACTGGTACTTGTTAAACAAAATATTCTCTTGTATATGAATTGGCTTGAAACAAAATTTTAAAGCATGACTCTTAGAGTCCCCCGGCTTACCTACTATTACAGTAAACAGATTTGCTTTTTCTTCCCAACCATGTTTTACTTTTACTTTATGTGACACCCCTATTGCGGTTGACGATGCTGACATAATACCTGCTCCTAAATAATCTAAAGCAAATTGATATTTAGTACTAGCTTCATAGCATACTTCTTGTAAAGTTCTTGGGAAAATATCTATTGGAAATGGATTCTCTCCTTTTGACACTAATTTAATGTAATCATTCTCTAAATCTATAACATCAATCCTTACTTCTTTTTCCGTATCTTCGCTTTGCAAAATTTGAAGACCACCTCTTTCATTACTATTAATGTTAGAGGTGTTTTTTTTAGATAGTGTCATAGACTATCTTTTATATTTTAAAGATTTTATTTCGTTTAAAGAATCGAATATTTCATTATGAGGAATACGAATAGAACGACCAAAATTAGTTGCTCTTATGGTTCCTTTTGAAATGTGGTTGCGAATTGTCTGTTTATCAACTTTAAGAAGTTCTGAAGCTTCTTTAATAGTATACAACTTACTAGATAAGTCTTTCTCTGGTTTATTGAGTAGCTTAATTAATAAGCCTTTTACTTCATTTAAATCCGACTGGATTACTGCGAAAGGATTGTACATCATTGCAAAAATTTATTATTTATTTTAGCAATGATACTACTGATTATATGCTAGATAGCTTTATTAAATTAAGATTAAGCAAATAAAGTAAACATTAATAATAATTAGAGATAAGAAATAATTTCCTGATAAATGTAGTAGAACTCCATGTTCTTATGAATTCCCTTTTCGTCTTCAAAAGTTTTAATTATTTGGCTATATCTCGCTGGAGTTAAATTAACTCCAAAATATTTACTAAACGCTTTAGTTTGAATATTTTGATTTATGTTATTATCTACAATTTTAAAATGATTTAAAGCAAACAACATCACGCCAAGCTGTGTGGGTAACTTACTGAAATTTGGACCTAGACCTACAAAGGTGTTTTTATTATCGATTATTTTACTCTCCTTTAGCTTACTTAATAAATGTGACCACTTCTCTCTATCCCTAATTATCACTTCTATATCGTTTACATCATTTATCGTTTCATTTTTACAATTTGACATCTTATCGAAATAATAATTTATATTTTTCTCATTAGAAATTGAGTTAGGAAAAACCCTAGTTAAAAGCAACCCTGAAAAAGCAAAAAACGCCATCACCCCAATTACAAAATAAAACCAAAAAACAGCATTAAAAAAAGGGCTTAAGTTATATCCAATTTGAATAAAAAATACTACAGATATAAAAAAAAGAAATATAACTTTGAAGAAAAGTCCTATAATTTCAAGCTTATCTTTTATTATTTTTTTAGCTTGTTTACATAATGCTAATGTATAATTTAATATCTCCAAGTACCTGCTAAAAAAAGTAAAAACGTATTTCATAACTCTTTATTTTTAAGGTTTTAAACAGTCTTTAGTTTAGGTAGTACAATATTAAATACTTCATCCATAGCTTCCTTTTTTTCAGGTTCACTCACCTGGTAATATTGATTTAATGTTTTCATATCTGTATGCCCTGTAATTGATGCAATAAGCTTATCACTCTTACCTTGTCGTTTCATCATAGTAATAAATGTCCTTCTAGCTGTATGTGTACTTATTCTTTTGTAATAGGGCATTTCAACTTTTATGTTCTCCTTCCCTTTGGTTGTAACTTTTTGGACAGACTCAACATATCCCATTTTTTTAAAAATCTCTTTTATATACTCGTTCTGTTTTTGATTGGCTATTAGGGGAAGTTTATAATTATACTTTCGTAGAATAAATTTAGATATCGTAGTTAATGGTATTTCTCTAGCTTGTTTTGAACGATCTTTGTCTTCTTTAAGGATAATCCCCTCTGTAGTGACGTTACTCTTTTGTATTAATGACAATTCTCCAAAACGCATTCCAGTTACACAAGCAAACACAAAAACATCTCTTACTTTTTCAAGTCTATCTATTTCAAAATCGAATTCTAACAATGTATTCAAATCATCAATAGTTAGTGCTATTTGTTTTGTTATTACACGTTCTAACTTTTTAAAGTATATAAAAGAATCATTATAGGTGTATTTGTTTTTTAAAGACCAAAACATAAATGTTTTAAACAAACCTAAATTTCTGGAATATGTATTATTAATATGATTTAAATCATCTAAACAATATGAAGTAAACTCACTATAGAACTCATCTGTAATGGTATTGAATGTCAATTTATATTTTTTTGATAGCTCAAAATTATTAAGCAAATTTCTAATGTTTTTATAACGTTTAACTGTTGCTATAGACCACTCTTTATTTTTATTTTTTTCTGAAGTAAACTCATCGTAAGCCTCAAAAAACATATTTGCTCCAACTGAACCTTTTTTAAACTCTTCATCAAATACTTTTTTTATAGCCTTTGAAGTAAAATCTTCTTTAATCCTTTTATACAAGCTTTCCGTTTCCAAAAAAAGACTTGAATGTCTATCTAACTGTAATTTTATGCTTTTTGAAAATTTAGAAACATTACCTCTTGATAAAGGCATTTTATTTTTGAAGTCCCAATACTTTGGACTGATTTTTTCTCCTGTAGAATAAACAAAAGTCTTTCCCTCATTTTTAAAAGAAACAGTAAAATAAATTAAAGTCTCTTTTTCTTGCTTTGGATATTTTAAACGGAAGGAATATTTCATTTATACTATATAGGTGTCGTTTTAGGTGTTAAAAATGTTATATCTGAACATAACAACAATACTTAACAAATATAACAAAACCAATAAAACAAAGGCGTTATACTACTCGATATATTTAAAAGTGTTAATTACTTTACACAAATACAATACTCGGCGACTCCACTATTTAACACCCTAACACCTTTATTTATAGATGTTAGGGTTTTTTATTAGTCAACATTTAGACAACAACATTGAAAAGCATCTTTTTTACCGCGCGAAAAACAGTTTCTTTTTTATACTGTCGAAAACGGTTTCTTTTTAGTGTTACGAAAACAATTCCCTTTTTTATACTGTCGAAAACAACCTTATATTAAATAGTCATTTGCGCGCGTATTGTTTTGATTTAATTATTACATACGCATCATGATAAAGAAAAATCTTTGTGCGCTCGTAGTGACTTCTTTTTTACCCTGTGAAAAACGGTTTCTTTTTTATACTGTGAAAAACAATTCCTTTTACCGTTGTAAAAACAATTGCATAAAAAAAGGTTGCCAAACTAATGACGACCTTCAATTTTGTTATTTAGATTAATCCTAGAGTTATTTATTCAAGCACGTCAATTGGAAATATTTTTTTTACCTGAGACTTATTAGTTTCTCCCATTACTCCAGATGTTCCATTAGCATAGGTTATTAAAGTAGTGAATCTTTTTCCGTTTCTTTTAAACTTTAGTACTGTTTCACCCATTTTAATAGTTAGATCTGTTTGTTTTTTAATAAAAAGATTTAACATTACTTCTCTCAATTCAACTACGGATTCTCTTTCTCCGATTTTCAATTTCTTCATAGGTCTTTTTAAAAATGGAATATCAGTATTTGAGGCGTCTCTATAGGATACAAAATATGAGTTATCCGCACTATCTTTACTTAGGGACTTAGTGACTCCATCTAATGCTAATGACCACAATGATGAAATTTCTATTATAGGTTTTTCTATTATTTCAATTTGTGCATTTGAAACGTAAGTTGTTACAAGTAAAAGGATTAGAGTTATTCTTTTCATAGTTAGTTTTAATTGTGAATTTAGACTTAATTGTTAGACTGCAAAATAGTTATTTTATACTCACTACTATTAGTGAATTATGCAAAAAAAAACAATTCTCTTTTTAGTGTTACGAAAACAATTCTTTTTTACCGTGTGAAAAACAATTGCATAAAAAAAGATTACCAAACTAATGACAACCTTTTATTTAAATTTTAGTTTATAATTATTCTACTTCAATAACTGTTTTCTTATCACTACTTATGTAAAAATCTTTTTCAAATTCTTGTTTTACATTATTTAGCATAGGATTATTGATTGAATACACTGCCTTGTATTCTGAATAAATTATTTCATTTCCTTGTTTTTCATATTCAGATATTTTTAAAATAATAGGCTCTAGAAAAGACCCTTTACAATCTCCATTATATAATTTTATTGATTCTTGATTGCGGACAATGTTTTTTTCAGCATCTGAGATAATACCTTTGTAAATCTTTATCAAGCCTTCATGATTTGGATTAGTTTCTGATAATTCTTTAGTATTACTTTCTAATCTTTTCTTGCTAAAAGCAATACCTTCATTGAAATAACTAATCTTTTCTTCTTTTTTTGTTTCAAAGTATTTCTTGATTATAACCAAACTGTCTTTTGCGGTTATGTCTTTTGTTTTATCAATGCTCTTCATTTTAAAGTTAGCATCTATTTTACTTTTCCCAAATGTTTGGACGTAATCAGCAATTAACTTTTCTTCTACTGACTGTTGGCAAGAAATTAGTAATACAGTTGTTAAGGCAATAAAAATCTTTTTCATAGTTAGTTTTTTTTTGTAAAGTTAGATTTAGTATTTGAGTTGTGAAATACCTATAATTGGTTTTTTTTATCACTACTATTAATGATGAGTATTAAATTAATCAATATTTGATTTAAGTTGATTAATCAAAATTATGATTTGTTAAAACATTAATATTACGGTTTCCCTTAGTTTGAAAAAAGTTTGATTATTCAAAGTTAAACCCGATATAGAATATACAAATAACTACACGCAGTTCTAATAGTTTTTATTTATAGTTATGTGTAATATATATCCCTATACTTGAATGGTTAATTATTACACACAACACTATTTAGAAAGTTGGTTAATTATTACACACTTATTTATAATCTCCTTCCTTATTTGACTGTGCAAATTTTCTGAATATTCATTAATGATTTTTTTTAATCTTTTCTTTGGTCTATCTCTTTGATTAGATTTTAATGTTACAAACCAATATCTAGGGTTAGAGTATTTAGTAAGTAGTCTTTTAACGTTAACTGTTTGGCTTTTCTTGTCAATAGTATAATCATAGTAAACAACCTCGTCAAAACGTCTTAAAAGTTCTTGTTTGGCGTTGTTTAGGGTGCTGATATTTATGTCTGCAAAGGTTACTATCCCCAATTTTTTAACCTCATGCATTTTTTTATATTTCAATTCAATTCTTAAGGTGTTTGTGTTCATTCCATATTGGTTTCCTTTATTGTAAATCTTGAAAATATATCGTTGGTGCATTGCTTGTGTGTAGTTGTTGTTATATCTACGTTCGAATTGTTTGCCACTTTGATATAATAAGCCTTTAATGAATAAATCGGGATTGAATTTTGGTTCAGTATTTACACCTAACTCAATATTTTGAAATGCCATTTGTAGAGGTTGGCAGTCAAATAAATTTACTAGATGCCTTCTTACTTCCAATATATCATTTAAGTTAAATTGATTTCCGTTATAACCTTTGTATAGTTTCTCTTTATTATAGTTTGGTGCTTTTATGTTATTTAATGAATTATATAGTTTGTGAATACTCCCTGAAAACAATACTATGCCAGTATCATAAATTGTAATTTTACAGTGATGATATTTTGCTATTTGTTTTGTTCCTAATTCGCCAGTTTGTTTTGAAACATCTGTTTTAAAATCTAAATAAGGTAACAGTAATAAACGAGTAATATCAATGTTTAAAAGTAATAATTTTACGTAATCTATCAATTTGAATTGCTTATATTTGTGTGAATAGGTATTGCGTTGCCAAATAGCAAAACCGAACATTTGAATAGTATAAAGGAGGACTTTAAACACCCTCCTTCTTTATTGGATAAAACCTTAGTTGAAGTACTGTTCCAACTGAATAAAGTTCTTTGTGTAGTGGTCTATGAAATAGTAAACTATTAATTCACTTTTACACTCATCAAACTTAAAGAGTAATAAGTTTTTTTTCTTTTGACTATCTCCGTGATACAAATTGTATTTACCTGTTTTAAATAAGCCAGTTAACCAACGCTTTGCCCATTTTGTACCCTCGTGTTCCTTTAGCCAATAGTCAGGCATTGACAAGGCGCATTTTCTGTTTACGCTTAAGTTTAATTTATTAGAAAGTATTTGATTACCTCCGTTAACTTCAACAAGTTCGTAATGTCTTGTAGTTCTGAATTTACCTATGTTTATTTCTTTATAAACGTGAATAATAGGTGCGTGTGTGTACGTTGCCATTGCCTACTTGTTTAGTTTAACAATTGCATTTTCTATCTCTGAACGCTTGTAGATTACACACCCTCCTATTTGATAAGATATTAATATACCTTTCTTTGTCCAATTGTGAACACTGGATAAGTCAATTTTGAACAAGTCGGCAACCTCTCGACGTTTTAAATATTCGGTTGGTTTTTTTGGCTCTAAATGTTTCTTGAAGTCTTGTAATTGAGTTTTAACGCCCTCAATAATTGCGTTTTGAAATTGTTCGGGTGTTATACCGATTAGTTGAACTTGTGTCATAAAGTAATATTTAAAAATTTATATTACTCAAATTAAGTTCAATTACCTTGTCACTAAGTAGTTACACCAGTGCAGGTTTGGTGCAGGTTATTTAACTCTGTGTATTTAGATTGAAAATCTTCAGTAATCTTTATGTTTTCGTGTTCACAATATTCAATTATATTCTTCATTTTAGTTTTAGAATCATAAAAATTTTTTGTCCCATTTCCACTAAGAGTATCATTTATGTATTGTGTAACCATTTTTTGTGTACAAAGAATGGTTTCTTTTATATGCATTGAAAGACTATTGCAACTTCTAAATTCTTTGTCTGTGTAATAAAAATCGAAGTTTTTTTTAGTTATAAAACCTTGAGCAAACAATGCTCCTATTTGTACGTAAAAAGGAAATGTTTTAGTTTTATTCTCAATAACTTCTTTTTCTAAACCTTTAGTTTTATTATTAATAAAAAACTGTTCAAACAATGTTGGGTTATTAAGTATTATTTCCCACGCTTTGTAAAACTCTCCTCCGTTAATTCCGCTTTTAAAGAAACTTTCTTTTTTTAATACTAAAGGGTGTTTTATATTGTTTTCTTTACTTATTTCTGATAACATTTTATCATTTTCCCCCAAAGTGTATCCGATAGTAATTCGCCCATCATTTAATTTAAATAAATCTCTTTTTACCCTAGAATATACTTTATGAGCAATTTGTTCATTTGTGACACTAAATAGAGAGTCATTAATTTTTAAGTTGCTCTCAAAATTACTATAACCATTGTTAAACCCTTTTCCATATTCATAGTAATAGGGAAGAATATTTTCTCTAGTTATCTTCACTCCATTCATATCAAAGCAACGCCCCCCATCTAAGTCTGTTTGAAGATAACTAATGTGTTTCTGATTAATAAAAAAAGAATTATCTTCAAGCATATGATACATAAACATTGGTTTGATTTTCTCTCCATATTCCGTATTCATGCTACCATCACTATCTCTTCTCGAAATAAAACTCCTTATATCTGAATGACTACATAACTCTTTATAAATGTTTTCAGGTATCGTATTAAAATTTATTCCCTCATATAAGTTTTTAATCAACTTCATTTTGAACATTTGTATTTGCGTTGCCTTAGTAAATATACAAAACACTTAAGAGTGTAGTTTAATTTTGGTTTGAAACATTTTTAACAACTTCTAGTGTTGCTCTATGTTCTTTTACTTGCTTTTGCTTTACACCTTCTTTTTGCCATATTTTAGCGAGTTGTAGACTATAATCAATTGGTTTCTTACCAATATACTCAAGAAACATTTGCTCTGTACTGTGCGCCGTTATATTCATTAAAATAGGTGTTGGATACAATTCCGTTCCATAAAAATTAGACGCAAACGACCTTCTGCAAACGTGACTAGAAACAAGTTCATGTTTAGGATAATTACCGTTTACATATCTTTTTTTATCATCATCAAATTTATTCCCATTCTCTAGGGTGTTAATTTCTGCTAGTTTGCAAAGTTCTTTTAGGTATCGGTTAAACATTGCCTTACAACTATCCATACTTTTTGCAAAGGTTGGAGGAAACTCGCCGTTTCTTTTATTTAAAATTTCCTGTACTTCATAATGAATTGGTATCTGTACAGTCTTTTTAGTTTTGATTTGTTCTAATACAATAAAATCATAGTCTTGAATATGTTGTATAAAACTGCTTTTCATTCTTAGAAGGTCAGAAACTCTTTGTCCTGTAAAGGCTCCAATAATTAACCAATCTCTTGCAATATCGTGAGCATCATTTACAAATGTTTTATTTTTAATCTTCTCAATCTCTTCTAGTGACAAAATAATCTTTGGTGCTTTTACTGTGAAACCCGAAAAATGATTCAATTGAGGACTAACATTGTAACCGTTTATTTTTGCATCTAAACAAATACTCTTAACAAACTTTAAATAACGCCCTATTGTATTATCACTAAGTTTGCCAACCTTATCAAAGTATTCAATTAATTGACTTCTAAATACTAAGTTTACATCAGTTAATTTAAAAGGAGTTACTCTCTTTTTTTCTTTTAACTGATATTTTTCAAAGGCAATTAGTTTATTTACAATAGTCCGATACTTTTTTTGTGTAGATACAGAAACCCCTATCTCTTTTGTTTTTTCGTTCTTTTTATATTTCAGATTCTTTAATAAATATTCTCCGTACTCAATTAAATAGTCAAGTTCTACGGCTTCATGCTTATTAAAATGAATATCTATTTTAGACTGTAACCAATTGCCTGTTATTTCTACGCCTTGACTATTCGCAACATTTATTTCATCTAATACAAATATTGACAACTTTCTTAATAAAGAAGATATGTTTTTATCATCTGCATAATTTTGCTTTGGTAGTCCTGTTGTAACACTCCAATTTTTTGGATTAATACTTAATGAAGTTTTGCGTTTAAAACTTATGTAAACAGGTTTGCTTTTTGTTGACTTTTTTAAATCACGCCCTAGTGAGAGTCTTAAATAAATAGGTGCGTTTTCTGACTTACTTTGTAATTGATACTTAATAGTTGCCATAATATAGAGTATTTGAACACTCAAATTTAACTAAAAAAACAATCTAGTCAACATTTAGTCAACATTTAGTCTATTGTTTTAAATCATTATACATTATTATCAAGTTTTGATAAAACTAAAAAACCCTTTCAACCATAGAAGATTAAAAGGATTGGTAGGTTTTTATTGAGTTCCGATGAATCTCAAAACAAACTAGTTACACTCTCGGCGACTCCACAATAAAAAAAGCAGTTCAAATGAACTGCTTTTTTTATTATTTTTTATTCCAATTTAAAATACCTCCTTTTAAATCGTACACTTCTTTAAAACCAATTTCGGACAGCAACTTAGCGGCTTGACCACTTCTTCCACCACTTTTGCAATATATTGCTATTGGCTTTGTTTTATCAAGCTTTTCTATTTTTTCCTTGAAATTACTTTCTAGAAAATTAATTTTCAAAGGATTTGCTATTACACCATTTTCCCATTCATTTGGAGTACGTACGTCTACCAATTGAACATTTTCCTCTTTTATCTTTTCTTCAAACTGAATTGGATCAAGAATGGTTACCCCTTCCTTTGTTGTTTGAGCGCATGATAAAAAAAAACAGCTGAACATTATAAAAAAATATCTCATATTAATTAATAGTTATTTCACCAGACCATGAAGTAAACCCACCAGCCAAACTATAAGCTTTAGGCACATCACACATTAAATTTAAAACTGCACAAGCTTGAGCACTTCTTGCTCCAGACTGACAATACATGTAAAAACTTTTAGTTTTGTCTAATTGATTAATTTTATCTAAAAAGGATTGTGGCTCTTTCACGTCGATATTAATTGCATTAGGAATAGACCCTTCAGCAACTTCATCTATCGTTCTAACATCTACAATTATCGCATTGGCATCATTTAATAATTGTTTTTGCCATTCATTTGGGGTTAAATCTGCCATGGTAATTTATTTAGTTTTCACAAAATTAAGTTATTATGACTTAATTCACAAAAATGCTGTTACTTTTAAAATTTGAGCAAAAAAAAACACCAATCATAAGATTAGTGTTTTTTGAGCCGATGAGAGGACTCGAACCTCCGACCTGCTGATTACAAATCAGCTGCTCTAGCCAGCTGAGCTACATCGGCATTGCGAGTGCAAATATAACTTTGATTTTCATATCTGCAAACTCTTTTATAACAAAAAAGTGGTTCTATTTAGATTTTATGCAAAAAAAAACACCAATCATAAGATTAGTGTTTTTGAGCCGATGAGAGGACTCGAACCTCCGACCTGCTGATTACAAATCAGCTGCTCTAGCCAGCTGAGCTACATCGGCATTGCGAGTGCAAATATAACTTTGATTTTCATACCTGCAAGCACTTTCTATTTTTTTTTACAACTTATTTAATTTTTCTATTAAAGCCATTCCTTTTGCTTCAATCGATTTTTTTAAGGCTGTAAAGTGAACCTTCTTATTATCAACGTTTTTTGCGTTAATTTCTTCCATTGACTCATCAAAAGCAACAATTGCTTCATCGATAATTGAATCAGAAGCTGAAAGCTCATTTTCTGGATTTGATAATTGCCAAACATATACTGTTTCGATTATATCACCAAAAATAAAGTTAACATCTTTTTTTAAATTTTTAATACTTGCCATAATTATATTTTTTAAGCTGGTGCAAAAGTAAACATAACACCTTAATAGTTATATAAAAACTTCTAAAAGTTTTACATTATTTGTTTTTATATCAAATTCTTGCAATGCAGCCGGAATTAACACTGTTTCTCCTAATTTTACTTGCTCTTCAAATTCATATCCAGAAAAAATCGCTTCCCCCTCTATACACATATACACAACAAAAGAGTCTTTGTCTTTATTGTTGATTTCCTTATCACTACTCAAATGAAGATAATTGGTTGTGAAATAATTACAGGACACCATTTGGTTAGATTGATTTTTAATTTTGTCATAAACCATTTTCTCTCCTTTGAATCCAAAATTTATGGCGTCTAAAGCTTCTCTTTTATGCAATCTTCTTGATTTCCCATTGTCATCAACCCTATCCCAGTCATAAACTCTATAAGTAATATCGGATGTTTGTTGAATTTCTGCTAATAATACACCTGCACCAATTGCATGTATTGTGCCTGTTTGAATAAAAAAAGCATCTCCTGCATTAACTGGCACATCATTTAAAATACTAGGTAAACTCTTTTCTTTTAAATGCTTTTTATAATCAGATGCAGTTATTCCGTTATTAAATCCCAAAACTAATCTAGAATCTTTATCCCTTTGGATAACATACCACATTTCTGTTTTTCCAAACGAATTATGTCGTTTTTTTGCTAATACGTCATTTGGATGCAATTGCACCGATAAATCCGTTTCTGCATCAATAAATTTAATTAGCAAAGGAAAATTTGAACCAAAAACTCGATATACTGAATTCCCTACTATTTCCTCTTTATGTTTTTCAATAAGCTCGGTTAAGGTTTTACCTTTGAAGCTGCCAGAAGAAACCACAGAAATATTTTCATCAACTGATGATATTTCCCAGCTTTCACCAACATTATTCAACTCAGTTTCTTTCCCTAAAACCTCTTTTAATTTTGATCCTCCCCAAATTTTTTCTTTATATATTGGAGTGAATTTAATTGGATACCATTTTACCATAATTATCCTGTATAAGTAACAAAGTTTCTAGGTGTTTCATATAATGTAACTTCTAAATCTAACTGATCAGGAAGTTCTTTTCTTAAAATCCCCCATATCACAACAACTATATTTTCTGCTGTAGGAATCTTATCTTGGAAATAAGCTACGTCTAGATTTAAATTTTTATGATCAAACTCCGTTTCTATTTTGTCATATATTATCTTTTGGAGAATTTTTAAATCTATCACCATTCCTGTTTCTTGATCTATATCCCCCGTAACACTAACCACTAGTTCATAATTATGTCCATGGTAATTAGGGTTACTACATTTTCCAAATATCTCAAGGTTCTTTTCATCTGACCATGATTTATTAAATAAACGATGGGCAGCATTAAAATGCGCCTTTCTATGAACAGTTACCTTCATTATTTTTCTAATAAAGTTTTGTAATACTTTTCAAATATAATCTTAAACCAAGCAGTATAACTTTCCGGAGCGAGTTGAATATCGATTTTTACCAATTCTAAATCCATCCATTTCCACTCAGCAACTTCTTCTTTATTTATTTCCGGATCGTTTTCAAAATGACCTACTAATATATGATCATATTCATGCTCCGTCAATCCATTCTCAAAGGGTGCTTTATAAATAAATGAAGTCGTTTCTTTTAATTCAGTTACAAACCCCATTTCTTCAAACAATCTTCGTTTTCCTGCCGCTAAATTACTTTCACCATCTCTTTGATGACTACAACATGTATTTGTCCACAATCCAGGCGAATGATATTTATGCAACGCTCTTTGCTGTAACATCAACTCATTTTTTTCATTGAATATAAAAACAGAAAAAGCACGATGTAAAACCGCATTTTCATGCGCTTCCATCTTAGGCATTAAACCTATTTGATTGTCGTTTTCATCAACTAAGATGACCAATTCTTCTTTCATACTGCTAAAATATAAAAAGAAATGTAGCTTTTTATATCTTTTAAGAAAATGTATACACAACTATAAAGTAAATAGACTCTTATAAGGAATATATTCTTTTAAAATCTATATACTTGAAACACTATAATATCCTGAACAAAATAATTACATTTGCAAACGCTAAATACACCGTAACAAATGAGTTTACAAGAAGAAATTTCAAAAAGAAGAACCTTTGGTATCATATCGCATCCCGATGCCGGAAAAACTACATTGACCGAAAAATTATTACTTTTTGGAGGAGCTATTCAGGAAGCTGGAGCAGTAAAATCAAATAAAGTAAAAAAAGGGGCAACCTCCGATTTTATGGAAATTGAGCGTCAGCGTGGTATTTCTGTAGCTACTTCTGTATTGGCATTTATTTATAGAGATAAAAAAATAAACATTTTAGATACTCCTGGACATAAGGATTTTGCTGAAGATACTTTTAGAACATTAACCGCAGTAGATAGTGTTATTGTTGTAATAGATGTTGCAAAAGGTGTTGAGGAACAAACGGAAAAGCTAGTTGAAGTTTGTAGAATGCGTAACATCCCTATGATTGTTTTCATTAACAAAATGGATAGAGAAGGTAAAGATGCCTTTGATTTGTTAGATGAAGTAGAGCAAAAATTAGGATTACGTGTAACTCCTTTAAGTTTCCCAATAGGAATGGGATATAGCTTTAAAGGAATTTATAACGTATGGGAGAAAAATATTAATTTATTTTCTGAAGAAAGTAAGCAACATATTACTGATACTATTTCATTTGAAGATGTTAACAATCCTGATTTAGAAAATCATATTGGTGAAGCTGCTGCCAAAGAATTACGTGAAGAATTGGAGCTAGTATATGAAGTATATCCAAAATTCAATCAAGAAGAATATTTAAATGGAGATTTACAGCCAGTATTTTTTGGATCTGCTTTAAATAACTTTGGTGTTAGAGAATTATTAGACTGTTTTGTTGATATTGCTCCAGAACCTAGACCAAAGACCTCTGATACTAGAGAAGTAAAACCTAATGAAGATAAATTTACTGGATTTGTATTTAAAATCCACGCGAATATGGACCCTAAACACAGGGACAGATTAGCTTTTATAAAAATTGTTTCAGGCTTATTTAAGAGAAATACGCAATACCTACATGTTAGAAATAATAAAAAAGTTAAGTTCTCAAGTCCTAACGCCTTTTTTGCTGATAAAAAAGAAATTGTAGATATTTCATATCCTGGAGATATTGTAGGTGTTCACGACACAGGAAACTTTAAAATTGGTGATACACTTACTGAAGGTGAAATAATGAACTACAAAGGAGTTCCTAGTTTCTCTCCAGAACACTTTAGATATATCAATAATGCTGATCCATTAAAATCGAAACAATTATACAAAGGTATTGATCAATTAATGGATGAAGGTGTAGCTCAATTATTTACACTAGAATTAAATGGTCGTAAAATTATCGGAACTGTTGGTGCTTTACAATATGAAGTAATTCAGTATCGTTTAGAACATGAATATGGCGCTAAGTGTACATATGAAAACTTAAATGTACATAAAGCTTGTTGGGTTGAACCTGAAGACGAAAGTAATAATGAATACAAAGAATTCAAACGTGTGAAACAAAAGTTTCTTGCAAAAGATAAAACTGGCCAATTGGTGTTTTTAGCTGATTCTATGTTTTCATTACAAATGACACAACAAAAATACCCAAGTGTAAAGCTTCATTTTACAAGTGAGTTTTAAACTTCATAATATTTCAAACAAAAAGGCTCAGAATTTATTTTCTGAGCCTTTTTGTTTAAAGCAATTTACTACTAATTTTATTCAATAAAAAAGCCGCAAATATTAATTTGCGGCTTTTTACTTTATGCTTCACCAGTTGGTCCAAAATTCATTGGAATTGGTGGTTGTTCGAAACCTTTAATTTCACCATGAGCACTTTCAAAACGATTTACATTATCAGCTAAAGCTTTTAATAATCTTTTTGCATGTTGTGGTGTCAAGATAATTCTTGACTTCACTTTGCTCTTAGGAACACCAGGCATAATACTAACAAAATCTACAACAAACTCGGAAGCTGAGTGATTAATGATTGCCAAATTGGAATAAATCCCTTGAGCAACATCAGCATCAAGCTCAATATTTATTTGTTGTCCGCTTTTATTATTATTCTCTGCCATAATTTAACTAAGGTTATCTTCAACTTTTGTCATTTGTTCATATTCGTCTTTAGAACCTACAATAATTTTTTCGTAGTTTCTCATTCCTGTTCCGGCAGGAATTCTATGACCAACAATTACATTTTCTTTCAATCCTTCTAATGTATCTATCTTACCAGCTACTGCTGCTTCGTTTAATACTTTAGTAGTTTCCTGGAATGATGCAGCTGAGATAAACGATTTAGTCTGTAATGATGCTCTAGTAATACCTTGTAAAATTGGTGTAGCCGTTGCCGGTACAGCATCTCTAGCAATTACTAATGCCTTATCATTTCTTCTTAAAATTGAATTTTCATCTCTTAAATCACGTGGAGAAATTATTTGTCCAGCTTTTAATTCCTCAGAATCACCAGCTTCTTCAACAACTTTCATCCCGTAAATAGCATCATTTTCAACGATAAAGTCAGCTTTATGAATCAATTGATTTTCTAAGAAAATAGTATCTCCTGAATCATTAATTTGAACTTTACGCATCATTTGTCTTACAACAACCTCAAAATGCTTATCATTAATTTTTACTCCTTGTAAACGATATACTTCTTGTACTTCATTTACTAAGTACTGTTGTACAGCTGAAGGTCCTTTTATTGCTAAAATATCCTTTGGTGTAATAGATCCATCAGATAATGGCATACCAGCTTTAACGAAATCATTTTCCTGAACTAAGATTTGATTAGATAACTTAACTAAGTATTTCTTAATATCTCCTAATTTAGACTCAATGATAATCTCACGATTACCACGCTTTATTTTTCCAAATGATACAACTCCATCAATTTCAGAAACAACAGCAGGGTTTGAAGGATTACGTGCTTCGAAAAGCTCTGTAATACGAGGTAAACCTCCAGTAATATCTCCAGACTTAGAAGATTGACGTGGTATTTTAACTAATGTTTTACCTGCATCAATTTTCTCTCCATCTTCTATCATTAAGTGTGCTCCAACTGGTAAATTGTACGAACGTAATACTTCGTCACCTTTACCCATTATTAATAATGTTGGTATCAACTTCTTATTTCTAGATTCAGAAATTACTTTTTCTTGGTATCCTGTTTGTTCATCAACTTCAACTTGGTACGTAATACCTTGCTCAATATTTTCGAACTTGATAGATCCTGAAAATTCAGAAACGATTCCACCGTTAAATGGATCCCATTGACAAATTACTTCGTCTTTCTTTAATACTTGTTTGTCAGCAACAAAGATGTATGAACCGTAAGGGATGTTGTTTGTCGCTAATACAATTCCTGTATTTTTGTCAACTAACTTCGCTTCTGCAGTACGAGATATTACAATTTCAACTGCTTTACCTTCGTTATCTACACCTTTTACAGTACGTAACTCTTCTATTTCAACAACTCCATCAAACTTAGCTTTTAAGTTATTTTCTTCTGAGATGTTTCCTGCAGTTCCCCCAAGGTGGAACGTACGTAATGTTAACTGTGTACCAGGTTCTCCAATAGATTGTGCGGCAACTACACCAACAGCTTCTCCTCTTTGAACCATTTTACCTGTTGCTAAGTTACGTCCGTAACATTTAGCACAAATACCTTTTGTAGCCTCACAAGTTAATGCAGATCTTACTGCTACTGAATCAATTGGAGCAAGTTTAATTACTTCAACATCAGCCTCAATAATTTGCTCTCCATTAGCAACTATTATCTCTCCTGTAGCAGGGTTGATAACGTCATGTAAAGCTATACGTCCTAAAATTCTATCACCTAAAGGCTCAACAATTTCCTCATTTTTCTTTAATGCCGTAACATCTAATCCTCTTAATGTACCACAATCTACAGAGTTTACGATAACATCCTGAGATACATCTACCAAACGACGTGTTAAGTAACCTGCATCGGCTGTTTTTAATGCCGTATCGGCAAGACCCTTACGGGCACCGTGTGTAGAGATAAAGTATTCAAGAATTGAAAGACCTTCCTTAAAGTTAGAAAGAATCGGGTTTTCAATAATTGCTCCAGATCCATCAGCAGATTTTTTAGGTTTCGCCATCAATCCACGCATACCTGTTAACTGACGAATTTGTTCCTTAGAACCCCTTGCACCAGAATCAAGCATCATGTATACTGAGTTAAACCCTTGCTGATCTTCAGAGATATTCTTCATAGAAAGCTCTGTTAATGCGGCATTTGTAGATGTCCAGATATCAATAACTTGGTTATAACGTTCATTGTTCGTTATAAGACCCATGTTATAGTTACCCTTAATACCATCAACTTGTGCGTTAGCATCAGCAACCATTTTAGTTTTTTCTTCAGGAATAATAATATCCCCTAATGAGAATGATAATCCACCTCTAAAGGCGAATGCATACCCCATGTCCTTGATTCTATCTAAGAAATCAGCAGTTTCAGGAACACTTGTTGCTTTTAAAATGTTATGAATAATATCTCTTAAAGCTTTTTTAGTTAAAACTTCATTGATAAATCCAGCAGCTTCAGGAACAACTTCATTAAATAATACTCTACCTACAGTAGTGTCAATTATTTTATAAACTAACTCACCATTTTCGTTAAGATCTTTCGTTCTTACTTTAATTGATGCGTTAATATTTGCTCTTTTTTCATTATGAGCGATAGTAACTTCTTCTGGTGAATAAAAAGTTAACCCTTCACCAGCAACCTTAAGTTCTGGAGTAGACTTACGCAATTTAGTCATATAATATAATCCAAGTACCATATCCTGAGAAGGTACAGTAACTGGTTGTCCGTTAGCCGGGTTTAATATATTATGAGAAGCTAACATTAACATTTGAGATTCCAAAATCGCTTCTGGTCCTAATGGTAAATGTACCGCCATTTGATCCCCATCAAAATCGGCATTAAATGCCGTACATACTAATGGGTGTAATTGAATTGCTTTTCCTTCAATTAATTTAGGCTGAAAAGCTTGTATACCTAAACGGTGAAGCGTAGGTGCACGGTTCAATAATACAGGATGTCCTTTGATTACATTTTCTAAGATATCCCAAACTACTGGTTCTTTTCTGTCTATTATTTTCTTAGCAGATTTTACAGTTTTTACAATTCCTCTTTCAATTAATTTTCTAACTACAAAAGGCTTGTATAATTCTGCTGCCATGTTCTTTGGCAATCCACATTCGAATAAACGTAATGTTGGTCCAACAACAATTACAGAACGAGCTGAATAATCAACACGCTTACCTAACAAGTTTTGACGGAAACGTCCTTGTTTACCTTTTAATGAATCAGATAATGATTTTAAAGGTCTGTTAGATTCTGTTTTTACTGCTGATGATTTACGTGTGTTATCAAATAAAGAATCTACTGATTCCTGTAACATACGTTTTTCATTACGCAAAATTACTTCTGGAGCTTTTATCTCTACCAAACGCTTTAAACGGTTGTTACGGATAATTACTCTTCTGTAAAGATCATTTAAATCAGATGTTGCGAAACGACCACCATCTAAAGGCACTAAAGGTCTTAATTCTGGTGGAATAATTGGCACAACCTTCATGATCATCCATTCTGGACGGTTCTCTCTATTCTTGTTAGCATCACGTAAAGATTCAACTACTTGTAATCTTTTTAATGCTTCAGTTTTACGTTGTTTAGATGTTTCGTTATTTGCCTTATGTCTTAACTCATAAGATAACTCGTCTAAATCAATTCGTCTTAACAAATCAATTAAACATTCAGCTCCCATTTTAGCAATAAACTTGTTTGGGTCTGTATCATCTAAATACTGGTTTTCTGGAGGTAATTCTTCAGCTATGTTTAAGTATTCTTCTTCTGTTAAGAAGTCTAATCTCTTAAGCTCTTCACCTTCAGGATTCTTAGCAATACCTGCTTGAATTACTACATAACGTTCGTAGTAAATGATCATATCTAATTTCTTAGAAGGTAGACCAAGTAAGTATCCTATTTTGTTTGGTAATGAACGGAAGTACCAGATATGTGCAACAGGAACAACTAAGTTGATGTGCCCAATACGATCTCTACGTACTTTCTTTTCAGTTACTTCAACACCACATCTATCACATACAATTCCTCTATAACGGATACGTTTGTACTTTCCACAAGCACATTCGTAATCTTTTACAGGTCCAAAGATACGTTCACAGAATAATCCGTCACGTTCTGGCTTGTGCGTACGATAGTTTATAGTTTCCGGCTTTAAAACCTCTCCTTTAGACTCAGCCAAAATTGACTCAGGAGAAGCTAAACCGATAGAGATTTTATTAAATCTCTTTTGTGTATTTTTATCTTGTTTTCTTGCCATAATATGATGCAATAAAATTTTAAAAATATTCTTTTTAAATAGCGAAACCGCCTACTATTACTCTTCTAATCTAATATCCAAACTTAACCCTTTCAATTCATGCATTAATACATTGAATGATTCAGGTAATCCTGGTTCTGGCATTGCTTCACCTTTAACGATTGCCTCGTAAGTTTTAGCTCTTCCTATTACATCATCAGATTTAACAGTTAAGATTTCTCTTAAGGTAGCAGAAGCACCATATGCTTCTAATGCCCATACTTCCATCTCTCCAAAACGTTGTCCTCCAAACTGCGCCTTACCACCTAAAGGTTGTTGCGTAATTAATGAGTATGGTCCGATAGAACGCGCGTGCATTTTATCATCAACCATGTGACCTAGTTTTAACATGTAGATAATACCTACTGTTGCTGCTTGATCAAAACGTTCTCCTGTTCCTCCATCATATAAATGTGTATGACCAAATCTTGGTACGTTAGCTTCATCAGTAATTGCATTAATCTGATCTAAAGTAGCTCCATCAAAAATTGGTGTTGCATACTTTCTACCTAAATTCTGACCTGCCCATCCAAGAACAGTTTCATAAATTTGACCAATGTTCATACGAGAAGGTACTCCTAATGGATTCAGTACAATATCTACTGGCGTTCCATCTTCTAAGAAAGGCATATCTTCTTGACGAACGATACGCGCTACAATACCCTTGTTTCCGTGACGTCCAGCCATCTTATCTCCTACCTTAAGTTTACGTTTCTTAGCAACATAAATTTTAGCTAGTTTGATAATTCCTGCAGGTAACTCATCACCAATAGCAATTGTAAATTTCTCTCTTCTTAAAGCTCCTTGAAGATCACTTACTTTAATTTTGTAGTTGTGTAATAAATCTTTTACAAAACCGTTAGCTTCCTTGTCCGTTGTCCAAGTTCCACTTACTAAGTGAGCATAATCATCAACAGAGTTTAACATTTTTTGAGAGAATTTTTTACCTTTTGGTAATACTTCTTCTCCTAAATCATTAAATACTCCTTGAGCAGTTTTCCCGTTAACTATTGCGAATAATTTCTCAATTAAAACAGATTTTAAAGATTCGAATTTAGTTTCGAATTTTAATTCTACTGCAGTTAACTCTTCTTTATCTTGGTTACGTCTACGTTTATCTTTAACTAAACGAGCGAATAACTTTTTATTAATTACTACACCATGTAATGAAGCTGATGCTTTTAATGAAGCATCTTTTACATCTCCTGCTTTATCACCAAAGATAGCACGTAATAACTTTTCTTCTGGTGTTGGATCAGATTCTCCTTTTGGTGTAATTTTACCAATAAGAATATCTCCAGGATTTACTTCTGCACCGATACGAATCATTCCGTTTTCATCCAAGTCTTTAGTAGCCTCTTCAGAAACGTTAGGAATATCATTAGTTAACTCTTCGATACCTAATTTTGTATCTCTTACATCTAATGAATACTCATCAATGTGAATAGAAGTAAAGATATCTTCACGAACAACTTTTTCAGAAATTACAATTGCATCCTCAAAGTTATACCCTTTCCAAGGCATAAAGGCTACTTTCATGTTTCTACCTAAAGCTAATTCTCCTTGCTGTGTAGCGTATCCTTCACAAAGTACTTGACCTAATTCAACTCTATCTCCAATTTTAACAATTGGTTTTAGGTTGATAGAAGTACCTTGGTTGGTTTTTCTAAACTTAATTAAGTTGTAAGACTTCACATTAGAATCAAAACTAACCATAGCTTCTTCTTCTGTTCTGTCGTATTCTATAGTAATCATTTGTGCATCCACATACTGAACTTCTCCAGGACCTTCTGCATTAATTAATACTCTAGAATCTTTAGCAACTTGTCTTTCTAATCCAGTTCCTACAATAGGAGATTCTGGACGTAATAACGGCACTGCTTGACGCATCATGTTAGACCCCATCAATGCACGATTGGCATCATCATGTTCTAAGAAAGGAATTAATGAAGCTGAAATAGATGCTATCTGGTTTGGAGCAACATCGGCAAAATGAATTTCAGATGGTGATGCAACTGGGAAGTCACCTTCCATTCTTGCAATAATTTTTTCATCTTTAATTTTTCCATTAGCTTCAATAGGGTTGTTTGCTTGCGCAATTTTCATCCCTTCTTCTTCCTCAGCACTTAAGTATGTTGGTTCAGTCTCTAAATCTACTACACCATTCTCTACCTTACGGTATGGAGTTTCTAAGAACCCTAATGAGTTAACTTTTGCGTAAACTGCTAATGAAGATATCAAACCAATGTTTGGCCCTTCAGGTGTTTCAATCGGACATAAACGACCGTAATGTGTATAGTGAACATCACGAACCTCGAATCCTGCTCTTTCACGAGACAGACCTCCTGGTCCTAATGCTGATAATCTACGTTTGTGCGTAATCTCTCCTAATGGATTGGTTTGATCCATGAATTGAGATAATTGGTTTGTACCAAAGAATGAATTAATTACAGAAGACAATGTCTTCGCATTAATTAAATCAATAGGTGTAAAGACTTCGTTATCACGAACGTTCATACGTTCACGAATAGTACGAGCCATACGAGATAAACCAACTCCAAATTGTTGAGATAATTGCTCACCAACTGTTCTTACACGTCTGTTAGATAAGTGATCAATATCATCAATTTCTGCTTTTGAGTTAATCAACTCAATTAAGTATTTGATAATAGTAATGATATCTAACTTAGTTAAAACTCTCTTATCCATGTCGATATCAAGTCCTAACTTCTTGTTCATTCTAAAACGACCTACTTCACCTAAGTTGTAACGTTGGTCAGAGAAGAATAATTTATCAATAATACCTCTTGCCGTCTCTTCATCTGGCGGTTCAGCATTACGTAATTGCCTATAGATATGCTCTACAGCCTCTTTTTCTGAGTTAGTTGGATCTTTCTGTAATGTATTATGAATAATAGCATATTGACCAGATTCACCGTCTTCTTTGTGTAATAAAATAGTTTTTACTTCCGCTTCTAAAATCTCTTCAATATTATCTTTATCAAGAGTTGTATCACGATCTAATACTATTTCATTTCTTTCAATAGATACTACTTCACCAGTATCTTCATCAACGAAATCCTCATGCCATGTATTTAATACACGTGCAGCTAATTTACGTCCTAAATATTTTTTAAGACCAGTTTTGCTTACTTTAACTTCATCAGCTAAGTCAAACAATTCTAGAATATCTTTATCTCTTTCAAAACCAATAGCTCTGAAAAGAGTTGTAACAGGTAATTTTTTCTTTCTATCAATGTACGCATACATCACTTGATTGATGTCTGTCGCAAATTCTATCCAAGAACCTTTAAAAGGTATTACTCTTGCAGAATATAACTTTGTTCCATTTGCATGAAATGACTGTCCAAAGAAAACCCCTGGTGATCTATGTAATTGAGATACAATTACACGTTCTGCACCATTGATACAAAAAGTACCACTTGGCGTCATATAAGGGATAGTACCTAGGTACACATCTTGAACAATTGTTTCGAAATCTTCGTGTTCTGCGTCTGTACAATACAGTTTTAACCTAGCTTTTAAAGGGACACAATACGTTAATCCTCTTTCAATACACTCTTGAAGAGAATAACGTGGTGGATCCACAAAATAGTCAAGGAATTCTAATACAAACTGATTTCTGGTATCTGTTATAGGAAAATTTTCCAAGAAAGTATTATACAAACCTTCATCTCCTCTTTCGTCAGATTTTGTTTCCAATTGGAAAAAATCTTGAAATGATTTGATTTGAATATCTAGAAAATCTGGATAATCAGGTCTGTTTAGCACAGATGAAAAACTTAATCTTTCGTATGGAGTTGCTAACATCAATATTTAGAAATTATATTAAAAAAATAATTCAAAAAAGCGTACTTTTTATATACGCAAAATGGTTTAGGCCTATGGGATACTATCCCAAGACCTAAACCTTTGTATGTTAAAGAGTAAAAATTACTTTAACTCTACTTCAGCTCCAGCTTCTTCTAAAGATGCTTTTAATGCTTCAGCTTCGTCTTTAGAGATACCTTCTTTGATTGGTGCTGGTGCACTATCAACGATACCTTTAGCTTCTTTTAATCCTAATCCAGTTAATTCCTTAACTAATTTTACTACTGCAAGTTTAGAACCTCCAGCCGCTTTTAAGATTACATCAAATTCAGTTTGAGCTTCAGCTTCATCACCTCCAGCAGCAGGTCCTGCCATTACAGCAGCAGCAGCAGCAGGCTCAATACCGTACTCGTCTTTTAATATATCAGCTAATTCGTTAACTTCTTTTACTGTTAAGTTTACTAATTGTTCTGCGAAATCTTTTAAATCTGCCATTTTCTATCGTTTTAAAATGTTGTAATTATTATATTTGTTATTAAGTGCGTACGCGTTGTATTGTCTATTTCTCAGACAATGTTTTAAGAATTCCTGCAATTTTACCACCACCTGATTTAAGTGCTGATATAACGTTTTTAGCAGGCGATTGTAATAATCCTACGATTTCTCCAATCAATTCTTCTTTAGACTTGATGTTTACTAATACATCTAACTGATCGTCACCAATAAATACCGCTTGTTCAACAAAAGCTCCTTTTAATAAAGGTAACTTTGCTTTTTTACGGAATGTCTTGATTACTTTAGCTGGTCCATTTCCAATTTCAGAAAACATTAAAGATGAGTTTCCTTTCAATACAGAAGGCATATCACCAAAATCTTTATCTGAAGCTTCCATTGCTTTTGCAAGCAATGTATTTTTAACTACTGCTAAAGATACATTAGCTTTAAAACAAGCTCTTCTTAAATCAGAAGTATCACCTGCATTTAAACCTGAGATATCAGCAACATATATATTAGCATTCTCGGCTAACTGAGCAGTTAAGTCTTCTATTACTTGTGATTTTTCTTCTCTGTTCATAATATAAAGTTTTTAACTACTAATTAAAGAGATGTCTCTTTTGAAGTCATTTCAATAGACGGACTCATAGTACTTGACATGAACATAGATTTCACGTAAGTTCCTTTAGCCGCTACTGGCTTTAACTTCATTAGCATTTGAATTAATTCGTTTGTGTTTTCTTCAATTTTCACAGCATCAAAAGATACTTTTCCAACTGATGCATGCACGATACCAGTTTTATCAACTTTAAAGTCAATTTTACCAGCTTTAACTTCAGTTACTGCTTTAGCAATATCCATAGTCACCGTACCTGTTTTTGGGTTAGGCATAAGACCACGAGGTCCTAACACACGTCCTAAAGGACCTAACTTACCCATTACAGAAGGCATAGTAATAATCACATCAACATCAGTCCAACCTGCCTTAATTTTATCTAAGTACTCTTGTAAACCAACATAATCTGCTCCAGCCGCAGTAGCTTCTGCTTCTTTATCTGGAGTAACTAATGCTAATACCTTAATATCTTTTCCTGTACCATGTGGTAATGTAACCACACCTCTAACCATTTGATTAGCTTTACGAGGATCTACACCTAATCTTACTGCTACATCTACTGAAGCATCAAAATTAGCATTTGTAATTTCTTTTACTAAAACAGAAGCTTCAGATACATTGTAAGTTCTACTCTGATCTAATTTCGCTTTTGCTTCTTTTTGCTTTTTTGTTAATCTTGCCATTTTTAAAATACTTTTAGATTAATTAGGAGCATCTCCACCAGAAACAGTTAAACCCATAGAACGTGCAGTACCTGCTACCATTCTCATTGCTGATTCGATTTTGAAGGCATTTAAATCTACCATCTTGTCTTCAGCAATAGCTCTAACTTGATCCCAAGAAACATTAGCTACTTTCTTTCTGTTTGGCTCTCCTGAACCTTTTTTAATTTTTGCTGCTTCCATTAATTGAACTGCTGCAGGTGGTGTCTTGATTACAAATTCAAATGATTTGTCTTTGTAAACAGAAATTGCAACTGGAAGTACTTTACCTTGTTTATCCTGTGTACGAGCATTAAACTGCTTACAGAATTCCATGATATTTACACCAGCAGCACCTAGAGCGGGTCCAACCGGTGGCGACGGATTCGCTGCACCTCCCCTAACTTGTAGCTTAACTACCTTACTTAACTCTTTTGCCATTGTTTAAATTTTAGTGTCTTTATTATTATGAAGCATAAAGACTTTAATAAATAATATATTTATGTAACAATATTATACTTTTTCAACTTGCATAAAACTCAATTCTAATGGTGTTTTTCTTCCGAAAATCTTAACCATTACTTCAAGCTTACGCTTTTCTTCATTAACGTTTTCAATAGTACCATTGAAACCATTAAAAGGACCATCAATTACCTTGATAGTTTCGCCAATATCAAATGGTATAGCAACATTATCATCTTGTACTGCTAATTCATCGACTTTACCTAGCATTCTGTTGACTTCTGATTTTCTTAAGGGAACAGGATCTCCTCCTTTAACTTCTCCTAAAAAACCAATAACCCCATTTATCGATCTGATAACATGAGGAACTTCACCAACTAAACTAGCCTTAACCATTATATAACCAGAAAAGTATACTCTTTCCTTGTTAACTTTTTTTCCATTACGAATTTGAACAACTTTCTCAGTAGGTACTAATACCTCCTCAACAAATTCGCTCAACCCAAGTCTAGAGATTTCATTTTCAATATATTCTTTGACTTTATTCTCCTTACCACTAATGGCTCTAACTACATACCAATTCATAATACTACTTTTATTATTAGTTCATTAAATTGAAGTACCCTTCAATCACCTTAGTAAAAACAGTATCCACTCCCCATATAGCAAGAGAAAAAAGAATAGAAAACACAGCAACTACTATAGTTAACTTTTGTGCATTAGCCAAAGTAGGCCAAGACACATTGTTTTTCAATTCTCCAAAAGATTCTTTTATATAACTCATTTCGCTTATAATTAAATTAGCATTTGCACGGGATGAGAGACTCGAACTCACGACACCTGGTTTTGGAGACCAGTGCTCTACCAACTGAGCTAATCCCGTATTAGAAAGATGTCTCGACAATGTCGAGACATCTTATCTTATAATTTAAATTCTAGAAATTAATCTAAAACTTCAGTAACTTGTCCTGCACCTACAGTTCTACCACCTTCACGGATAGCGAAACGTAAACCTACATTCATAGCGATTGCTGCGTGTAATTCAACAGTAATTGTTAAGTTATCACCAGGCATTACCATTTCAACTCCTTCAGGTAAAGTAATAGTTCCTGTTACGTCAGTTGTACGTACGTAAAACTGTGGACGGTAGTTGTTATGGAATGGAGTATGACGTCCACCTTCTTCTTTCTTAAGAACATAAACCTCTGCTTTAAACTTAGCATGAGGAGTAACAGAACCTGTTTTACAGATTACCATTCCTCTTTTAATATCTTCTTTTGCAATACCTCTTAATAAGATACCTGCATTATCTCCAGCCTCACCTCTATCTAAGATTTGACGGAACATTTCGATACCTGTAATAGTAGAAGTTAACTTTTCAGCACCCATACCAATAATATCTACAGTATCTCCAGTGTTAGCAATTCCAGTTTCGATACGTCCAGTTGCTACTGTACCACGACCTGTAATTGAAAATACATCTTCAATAGGCATTAAGAAATCTTTATCAACCTCTCTTAATGGCTCTTCGATCCATGAATCACAAGCTTCCATTAATTCAAGAATTTTTGGAACCCATGTTGGATCATCATTTAAACCTCCTAAAGCAGAACCTGCTATAACTGGTCCATTATCTCCATCATAGTCATAGAAAGAAAGTAATTCTCTTACTTCCATCTCAACTAATTCTAATAATTCTTCATCATCAACTAAATCAACTTTGTTCATGAAAACAACTATTCTTGGAATACCAACTTGCTTTCCTAATAAGATATGCTCTCTAGTTTGAGGCATAGGTCCATCAGTTGCAGCAACTACTAATATAGCACCATCCATTTGAGCAGCACCAGTTACCATGTTCTTTACGTAATCCGCGTGACCTGGACAGTCAACGTGAGCGTAATGACGATTAGCAGTAGCATACTCTACGTGAGATGTATTAATTGTAATTCCTCTTTCTTTTTCTTCTGGAGCATTATCGATTTGATCGAAATCCTTCACCTCACAGTAACCAGCTTTTGCCAATACCGTAGTAATTGCAGCAGTTAATGTAGTTTTACCGTGATCTACGTGCCCAATTGTACCAATGTTTAAATGTGGTTTCGAGCGGTCAAAAGTTCCTTTAGCCATGATTATTAATTTTTATTCTTAGTTATTATAATTAGTGTTTATTGTATTCTATTTCATTCTCACCAACTCTTTCCGAGCCAATGACGGGATTTGAACCCGTGACCTCATCCCTACCAAGGATGCGCTCTACCATCTGAGCTACACCGGCTTAACCCCTTCCAACCATTAAAAACGATTAGAAAAAATCTAATCTCACAAGCAACGCTAGTTACTTTAAAGATTTGAGCGAGAGACCAGGTTCGAACTGGCGACATTCAGCTTGGAAGGCTGACGCTCTACCAGCTGAGCTACTCTCGCGAATTTAAAACCTTTCATCAATGCTCAAAAGTTGAAGCTTGAAACATTGACTACTCAGTTTTAAAAATCGTATTTCCGTTTTCACGAAAATTCTGGTGGGGAGAGTAGGATTCGAACCTACGAAGTCGAAAGACAGCGGAGTTACAGTCCGCCCCGTTTGGCCGCTCTGGAATCTCCCCAAAATTTTATTTTCAATATTTAAAGAACTTACTCTTTTTATAGAGCCGATGAGAGGACTCGAACCTCCGACCTGCTGATTACAAATCAGCTGCTCTAGCCAGCTGAGCTACATCGGCTTTTAAAAAAATAAAAAGCCCGCTATTTCTAGCGGACTGCAAATGTATGTAATAATTCTTTTTTACAAAACTATTTTTAGTTTTTTTTTCTAAGCATGTGCTCTTAATTTCTCTTTTCGTTTTTTTAATAGCCTTTCTAACGACTGAGAAGCCAAATCCGCTCCTTCTTCAAATGATTTACATTTCTTTTTAACAACATACGAATCCCCAGGAACAGTTATTTTAGCTTCGAAAATTTTATTATCTTTTTCACTCTTATTCTCTACCTTTAAATATATATCTGCACAGATTACTTTATCAAAAAACTGATCTAACCTATCCATTTTTTTTTGTACAAAATCTACCAATCCTTGGTCTGCTACAAAATTTACCGACTGTGTGTTTACTTTCATATTCTTTATGCTTTAAAAGTGAGTATTAGGTTTTAGCGTTTCGCGGATGAGACTTACTATACACTTCTTTCAACTTTGCCATACTATTATGTACGTATATTTGCGTAGCTGCAAGACTTGTATGACCAAGTAATTCCTTAACCGCATTCAAATCCGCTCCTTCATTTAATAAATGAGTCGCAAAGGTATGCCGTAATACGTGTGGACTCTTTTTCAATTTAGAAGAAGCTCTACTAAAGTACAAATTTATTACTCGATACACAAGAGAATCATACATTTTAGCTCCTCTTTTTGTCAAAAACAAACTATCTATTTCAGTTTCAATCGTTAAGTTTTCTCTTTCGCTCAAATACTTTCTCAAACTATCAACCAAGCTAATCGTTAACGGAATTATTCGCTCCTTATTTCTCTTCCCCAATACTTTAATTGTCTTAGCTCCTAAATCAACGCCCTGTAATGTCAACCCAATAAGCTCAGCTTTTCTCATCCCTGTTGCATAAAACAACTCAATCATAAACTTATCCCGCTTACCTTCATAAGAGTCTTCAAACTCAACCTCTCCCAGAACCTTATCCATTTCATTTACAGAAAATGGAATTTGAATTTTTTTAGACACCTTTAATGCCCTATGTTTTACTAACGGAGAAACTTTTATCAAATCAAGCCTTAACAAAAACTTATAATAACTCTTCAAAGAAGCTACCTTTCTATTAACAGTCCTATTACTAACCTTAGCCTCCAACAATACAACTATCCAGTTTCGAATTTGAGGATACACACAGTCCTTTATTTCTTCAGAACCACAATCTTTATAGCAAAATTCAGCAAACGACTCTAAATCCCTTGTGTAAGCCAAAACTGTATGAGAGGAGTATTTCTTTTCTAAAGAAAGATAATTAACGTAAGTCGAAAATTGAGACATAAAAAAAACCGTTTAATACCCAAAGGTACTAAACGGTTTTAAAATATTCTTGATGAGATTAGATTTCTTCCTGATCTCTTAATCCTTGGATGTACTGAGCTTTTTTCATTTTAGCTCTGTTCTCGATAGAAGGCTTAGCGAAATATCTTCTTTCTCTAAGTGACTTCTTCGTTCCAGTACGATCAAATTTTCTCTTGTAGCGCTTTAAAGCTCTATCAATGTTTTCTCCGTCTTTAATTGGTATAATTAACATAAGTCTTAACCTCCCTTCTTTTAGCGTTCAGCTGGCAAAAGTAATTATTAATTAATAAATAACAATTAATAATTAAATAATTATTTCGCTTTGCTTAATATATTTTTTTTCTACAACAACTTAATTTAAAATTATGTCGCTGGTTTGTATTCTTTTTTATCGATAACAAGCTTTGCTATAATCTCTTTTAGAATTTCAGATGTTCCTCCACCAATAGGACCTAGTCGACTATCTCTTAACAAACGCGCCATAGGATATTCTTCCATATACCCATAACCACCTAATAATTGTAAACATTCATAAATAACCTCATCAGCCATTTTAGTAGATGCTAATTTTGACATTGTAGCCTCTTTAACAACATATTCACCATCATTCAAACGCTTGGCAACTGAGTAATTAAATTCTTTACATAATTCCATTTGAGTAGATGCATCAGCTATTTTATGACGCAATACTTGGAAACTATTTATTGTTTTTCCAAAAGCAGTACGTTCAGACATATATTGTACAGCATAATCAATTGCATATTCAGCTCTTGCATGCGAGTTAATTGCCATAATTAAACGCTCTAAAGCAAAATGTTGCATGATGTATGGAAAACCTTGATTCTCTTCACCCATTAAATTAGACGCAGGAATTGTAACATTATCAAATGCAATTTCAGCAGTATCTGACGCTCTCCAACCTAACTTATCTAATTTCGTAGCAGAAATACCAGGTGTATCTCTATCCATTACAAAAATACTCATTCCTTTACCTCCTAATTCAGGAGATGTTTTAGCAGCTACAACTAAGTAGTCGCTATATATACCATTAGTAATAAAGGTCTTTGATCCATTTATTACATAAGTATCACCTTTTTTAACTGCTGTTGTGCGCATTCCTGCAACATCAGAACCTCCAAAAGGCTCAGTTATACACAAACACCCAATTTTATCACCTAAAGCACTTGGCTCTAAATATTTCTTTTTTATATCGTGATCTCCTTCTTTATTCAAGTGAGTCATTGCTAAGTAAGCATGCGCCCACATATTAGCAGCAAAACCACTAGAATTAATTTTTTGCATCTCTTCTAAGAAAATTACAGTATAAAACAAATCTAAATTCAACCCACCATACTCTTCAGGTGTAGCTAAACCAAAATACCCCATGTCACCAAACTTCTTCCAGATGAAACGCTCAACCGTACCTGTTTTCTCCCATTTATCAATATGCGGAACTACTTCTTTTTTTAAAAAATCTTGAAGACTTTCTCTAAAAAGCTGGTGCTCTTCTGTAAAATATCTTTTATCCATAACTACTTAGGTTTACTTTTGGGTTTCGTTTATTGTTAAATATAGTTTTATTCGGTCTAGCTTCTCAACAGGGAAATGAGCTACATAATTCAACTCATCTAGACTCTTATACCCTTCTCTTAATACACGCTCATCAATTATATTAGCCGCCATGTATTCATTAATATATGCCAACTCAGCTAACTCAGAAGCGCTGGCTAAATTAATGTTTATTTTTTTAATATTCGGAATTGTTTTTAATACAAATTTGTCGGTTACTTTTTTAATATCATCTTCCGACAAACCATAAACATCCTTTAACTGCTCAAAAGTAAGAAAACCTCTTAACTTTTTTCTGAAATTAACTATTCTATAGGCAATCTTATATTCTAGATTAGTTGCCTTATGAACATCTTTCGCCTCAGCTTTATTAAGATCCTTTTGATATGATGATGAATATTTATTAGATGTATTCTTTTTAGTAACCCAATCCGGAAACTTAAACTTTGGACTCATTGCTTTTAGTAGTGAATCCGAAACTTTAGTGATTTGTTGAAATTCCTTAGCAGAATTCGCATATTTATTCAGCTTCCGAAAACTATGTAAGCGATCAATTTCCTCAACTGACATCCCTAAAACATACCCTTTATAATCTGTTATGAAATTCGGATTGTATGGACGTATCTCATATTTACTGGACTTCTTGACTAAAGCTAAGCTATCTATTTCCTGTTGAAAAGCAATTATTTCTTGTTGATCATTCTCATTATATTTATCAGTAGTAAAATCAGTAAAAAAGTAAACACACTGCAACACTACTATTAACAGCAACAAAACAAAAACCCCACTACGTTGTTGTTTTGTAAACACGAAGTGGGATTTAATATTTTTCATTTAATTATTTTTTATTTCACTGAAGCAATTTTGTCTTTAAATAGCTTAAGCTCCTCACGAACCTTAGGCGACAATAACACTAAACCTATTACGTTAGGGAAAACCATTGCAAATATCATTGCATCAGAAAAATCAATTACAGCCCCTAAACTTATAGATGCTCCTAAAACTACGAATAATAAGAATAACACTTTATAAACAATATCCATTGTTTTTCCTTTTCCGAATAAAAACTTCCAAGCCTGTAAACCATAGTACGACCATGATAACATTGTAGATATCGCAAACAACACTACCGCTATAGTTAATACCCACGAGAATCCTGGAATTGCAGAATCAAAAGCTTTTGTAGTTAACTCCACACCTTGAATCCCTGTTTGTCCATACTCAAAGAATCCTCCACCAATATTTGTGATAACAATAACTAAAGCAGTCATTGTACAAATTACAACCGTATCAATAAAAGGTTCTAGTAATGCAACTATACCTTCAGAAGCAGCATATTTTGTTTTTACAGCAGAATGCGCAATTGCAGCAGAACCAACTCCTGCTTCATTTGAAAATGCAGCTCTTTGAAAACCTACAATCAACACTCCTAAAACACCACCTAAAGCAGCATCAGGATTAAAAGCACCATCATAAATCATTCCAAATGCCTGTGGTACCAGATCGTAATTCATTGCTATAATGATTAACGCCGCACCTACATAAATAGCCGCCATAAACGGAACAACTTTTTCAGTTACCGAACCAATTCTTTTTATACCTCCTATAATTACAACTCCAACAATAGCAGCCATGATAATACCGAAAATTAATCCTGCAGCACCACTTTCAATTCCAAAACGTTCTACTAATTGCGCAGCAGCTTGATTTGCCTGAAACATATTCCCCCCACCGAAAGAACCACCTACACACATAATAGCAAAAAATACAGCTAATACTTTTCCTAAGCGAGCCATACCCATTTCTGCTAATCCTGTTTTTAAGTAATACATTGGGCCTCCGTGTACAGTACCATCTTCCATTACTTCCCTGTATTTAACACCTAAAGTACATTCAGTAAATTTAGAAGCCATCCCTAAGAACCCCGCTAATATCATCCAAAATGTAGCTCCTGGACCACCAACTGCAACTGCAACTGCAACCCCAGCAATATTTCCTAAACCTACCGTCGCAGACAATGCTGCAGTTAAGGCTTGAAAATGAGTAACCTCTCCTTCTGCACTCTCTACTCCAATCGTTTCGAAGATATCACCACCCGGTGTTGAATCACCCTCGGCTCTATCTACAGTATGATGATCAATTTCATCATAATCACCTTTAACAACTTTTATAGCTGTACCAATAAGAGTGAAATTTGCAAATTTAAAATATATCGTAAAAAATAATGCCCCTAATATTAACACAATCAATACTATTGGCACTGATTTCTCACCAAACGAGACTGAATAAAAAATTACACTTCCAACAGCATCTGCTATAGGTCTGAAAAAAGCATCTATTTTTTGATCAATAGTTAATGCCTTTCCAGTAGATTCTTGAGCAAAAGTTAAAAAGGGTAATATTGTTAGTAATAATGAAAGAAATCTTGTCTTCATTTTGTTAGTTTTGTGATTAAATTAAGTAGCTAATTTTTTTTGATTCGACAATATCGCTAAAAAAAATGCATTATAAAATTATTATTGTCAAAAACTGTGTTAATGTTACAAGTCAAACATTTTGTTTAATGCTAATATTTGCTCTGGTCTACCTAACACAATAATCTTCGATTTAGGACGCAGAACCGTAGTTGCCTCAGGGTTAATAATGTACTCTCTTTCTGGTGTTTTATAACCAATAATACTACAGCCTGTTTTATTTCTAAAATCCAAATCCTTAATAGTTTGCAAACTTCCGTTGGATGTTATAGCTTCGATTGCCACCTCTTCAACATTTACTTTATTATCGTCAAGGATTGATAGATTGTCAAGAAACTCAACTAAATCAGGCATCACTACTAAAGAAGCCATATGGTCTCCACCAATTTTATCTGGCATAATCACATTGTTTGCACCAGCTAATTTTAGTTTTTTATATGATGATTCCTGAGATGCCCTACTAATAATACCTATCTTTTTATTAATCTGTCTTGCAGATAATACTACAAACAAATTATCAGCATCATTAGGCAAAGCAACAATAATACTATGTGCATTTTCAATTCCTGATTCTAGAAGAACCTCATCTTCATTTGCATTACCATGAACAAACAACATCTCGTCATCATATTTTTCAATAAGATCTTTATCCTTTTCTATTACCACAAAAGGTCTTTTATATAGCGATAACTTTTGAGCAGCTTGCTTACCATTCCTTCCGAAACCACAGATAATGATATGATTTGAAAGTTTATCAATTTTCTTTTTCATTTTTCTGTTTTTAAATTGTTCAAAAGAGTTTTTATCCATCAAATACTCTGTAATTATAGATATTGAATAAGCTAGAGTCAACACACTTGATGAAATTAATCCAACTGTAAACAATTTTGCTGCATTATTTAATGGAGCTACTTCGGAAAAACCAACTGTTGAAATTGTAATTACGGTCATATACAAAGCATCTATCCAACTGTAATACGCTATAAACCTATAGCCCAAAACACCTATCAACAAAATACTTATTACTAATAATAAGGCAATTCTAAACTTCGATTTAAAAATAATTACCATACTACAAATCAAATACTGAGGTTCTTTTGGTATATACCAAATCTTTAAGTTTTAAAAGGAAGGCTGCTGTCAGATATATTGCAAAAGAGACTCCTAGAGTTGCAAACGTTAAATAAATAAAAAATAATCGTACGTTTTTTGCACGCATTCCAAGGCGATCCGCTAATCGTGAAGATACCGCAAAACCGTGTTTTTCAAAAAAGTATTTTGTCTCTTTAATAAAACTCATAACTGAACTGCAAATTAGTCATTTTTAAGAAGGATACAATAGTTTATTTCCTATTTCGCAATGCAAACATTTGTGCTGATTACAATATTCAGTTTTCAATTCAATCAATGATTGAGTATCTGCAGATGAAGTGACTTTTAATTTCAACTCTTTAAACTTCTCTATAACTGTATTTTTTTCCGGATTGATTGATTTATATAGTTTTAATAGCTCTTCAAAATTCTCCTTACCTACGCTTTTAGCATGAATAAACCTTAAAGGAATTATTGTATTTAGCACAAGTAAATCAACAAAAGATTTACTTAACTTCTTTTTTATTTTTGTTGATCTTTTTCCAAAAGTATAATGCTCATCCCAATACTCAGATGCAACTCCCGAAAACAATTCATAAATACCCGAAACTGTTTTTGCAGAAATAACTTTTGAGAATAAACTTTTTTGATTGTGATACAACATTGAAAATTGTGACAACCGTATTGTCGGAAAACCCGAAGGTCGCATTCTAAAAAATCGAAGTTTTACAAACGAATCTTGCAATTTATATTTTTGTTTTAAATACATATACTCCTTTTGCAAACTTTGATAATAAGGATCTTGTATAGTTTCCTCCAATAAATTACTTTGTCCGTATAATAATGCTTCTAGACTTAACTGGCTAGACAATTCTTTTTTAAAAACTCTAAATGAAATGTTTTGAGCAAGTAACTGAAACTCTGAAGCATTTATTTTTAGTCCGAAATTTTTTGCTAACAACATAAACAACAATGATTCCCAATTATTCTCCAAACCCGATAATTGACTTTCTAATTCATATGCTTTACGCTGTAAACGTTGTATTAATAATTTCTCTTTCCAAAAAGACAGTGTGAATTCATCAATACCATGAATTTGATTTTCGCAGTTAATCCAGTTTTTTTTCAGAAGTAAACTTTTATAACTAAGCAGAAACCTTTCATCAACAATATCTTTCAATACTAATGTTTCCAATTTGTTTTGGTTTACATCAAAAACAGCCACATCATTTTCCCACACTACATGAAGCACTACATTATCGTAAGCACTATCATTTTGATGTTTATGTACAAACCAATCTGATGCCTTTAAGTGGATTTCTACAGTCCCTACCCACTCTTGATTACCAATTACAATTCTTGAATTATAAAAATCTGGACCTGAATTCGTATTTAACTCCCCAACAGTAATCACTTGAATTTTATCCCCTTGAACTGTTTCTAACATTGAAGTAGTTAACTTTTGATATTGCCAGATGTAATGTAGAAAATCTTCTTGCATCTCTCTAAGTTACAAAAAACAGAAGACAAACTTATTTTATATCCTGCAACAAATTTTATATTTCTTAGGTACGACTCTATTTTTTGAACTTAAAAAAACTTGACTTTCTTACTTAAAAACACTAACTTTAATTAAGCATGATTAAGCTTGAATCGCAACTACTAAATTAGACTACTATGAAAAATATTTTAGTTACTATAGATTTTGATGTGAAAACGACACTATTAATAGACAATGCACATAAATTAGCAAAGGCATTTGATTCAAAAATTTGGTTAGTACATATCGCTACTCCAGATCCAGATTTTGTTGGATACGAAGTTGGCCCACAGTACATCCGTGATAGCAGAGCTCACGAATTACGAGAAGAACATAGGCAACTTCAGAATTACGCAAAAGAACTAAATAAAGAAGGCATTGAGGCAGAAGGACTTTTAATACAAGGTGCAACCATAGAGATGATTATTCAGGAATCTAAAAAACTACACGTAGATTTAATTATAGCAGGACACCATAAACACAACTTTTTATACAATGCCTTTATAGGATCTGTCTCTAGAGAAATAATTGAAGTTTCTAAAATACCAATACTGATTATTCCTTACGAATAAAAAAAGGCTCTTCATATATAATGAAAAGCCTTTTAATGATTTATAAATAGCACTATAATTTAATCTATATACCCCATTTTACGCATCCAATCGTTATTAAACATTTTCCCTACATATCTACTTCCATGATCATGGAACAACACTACTACAACATCATCTTTAGTAAAGTGTTCTTTCAATTGTAATAAACCTTTAACTGCAGCTCCAGCAGAGTTCCCTAGGAACATCCCTTCTTCTTTTGCCAAACGTTGTGTATATACCGCAGCATCTTTATCAGTTACTTTTGTAAACCCATCAATAATATCAAAATTTACATTTTTAGGCAAAATATCTTCTCCAATACCTTCTGTTACATATGGGTATATTTCATTTTCATCAAAAATTCCAGTTTCATGGTACTTTTTAAATACTGAACCATAAGTATCAATCCCCCATAATTTAATGTTAGGGTTTTGTTCTTTTAAATATTTTCCAACACCAGAAATTGTTCCTCCTGTACCTACACCAGATACAAAGTGAGTAATTTTACCATCTGTTTGTTTCCAAATTTCCGGACCTGTACTTTCGTAATGTGCTTTTGCATTACTTGGGTTATCATATTGATTCACATACCATGAATTTGGCGTTTCTTCTGCCAATCGTTTAGATACTGAATAATAAGAGCGTGGATCAGTAGGCTCAACAGCAGTTGGACAAACCACTACCTCAGCACCAACAGCCTCAAGAATATCCATTTTTTCTTTCGATTGTTTATCAGATAGTACAAAAATACATTTATACCCTTTTACAATTGCAGCTAACGCTAAGCCCATTCCTGTATTTCCAGACGTCCCTTCAATAATAGTTCCTCCTGGTTTTAAACGACCATCTGCCTCTGCATCTTCAATCATCGTTAACGCCATTCTATCCTTTACAGAATTTCCTGGGTTAAACGTTTCGTATTTTGAAAGCACTAAACAAGGTAGCTCCTTAGTAATTTCATTTATTCTAACCAAAGGTGTATTTCCAATCGTTTCTAATATATTTTTTGCGTACTCCATGAGTTTCTTCTTCTATTTGAGGATGCAAAAGTAATAAAAAGTTAGTTACTAGATAAGAGAATATATTTCCTATTCAAAACGGATTGCTTTTACCGGAGATATTTTAGTAATTATCTGAGATGGAATTAACAATAATACAAAACACAACACAAAAGTACCTATGTTCAAAGCAACTACGTACCACATATTAATATATACCGGCACTTCGCTTACGTAATAATTATTTGGATCTAGTGGAAATAGCTTGAAGTATTTTTGAAGAAACAACAAAGCTAGTCCTATTAAATTACCCCAAAACAAGCCTATTATGACAATATATGAAGCATTGTATAAAAATATTTTCCTTACACTCCAATTACTCCCTCCTAGCGCTTTTAATATCCCAATAAGTTTAGTTTTTTCCAAGATTAACACTAATAGCATTACACTCATGTTAATTACGGATATTAATATCATGACACCAATAATAACATAAATATTAAAGTCGAACATTTTAATCCATTCAAAAATCCCGTAATACTTATCTTTTATAGTTGATACATTTAAAAATGAGTCGGTATTTTGATATACTTCATTTCCTTTCAAATCAAGTTCTGAAAAATCATCTAAAAAAACCTCAAAACCTCCTACCTCATTATATTTACCATCCGTATCTTTATTCCACTTATTCATCCGTTGTACGTGTCGAATATCAGCTATCATAATGGTTTTATCAAAATCTTGAAATCCTGAATTATAAATACCTACTACTTTAAACTTACGATTATTTGGAATCTTTATTGCGTTTTCTTTAAAGAAGTGAGTTTTTACGACAGACCCTAACTCAAAGCCTAATCTATTTGCTAAGTACTCCGATATTAGTAATTCCGAATTTTCTTTTTCCCCATTAACATTCGGTAATTTCCCTGAAATTAAATACTCTTCAAAATACCTCCAGTTGTAATCTGAACCTACTCCTTTTAAGTTGATCCCCTCAAAATCACTTTCAGTTCTGATAATCCCCGCTTTACTTGCTACTGCTTGAATATATTTAACTCCTGTAACTGATTTAAATTCAGGATAAAAATCTTGATGTAATGCAATTGGCTTCGCAGATACTTCTGAATTATTATTATCGTATTTTGAAATAATAATATGCCCGTTGAAAGCAGCAACTTTCTCTTGAATTTTTTGTTGTAACCCAATTCCTGCTGCTACTGCAATGAGCATCATAATCATACCTAAAGCAATTGCAAGCACCGCAATTTTTATTATTGGTGAGGATACACTACTTTTATACTGTTTTGCCGCTATTATGCGCTTAGCAATAAATAATTCAAAATTCAATACGTAAATCTCTTTTTTGTGAATATCAAAAATACATTTTTTATCGTTTTAGCTTGCCTTTTTTCTTTAGGAAGTTGCCAATCTCAAAAAAAAGAACCTCTAACTACTCAAAAGCAACATACAGAAATAACAAATACTACTGTTATAGTTGGGGCCAACCAATTAGAAAGGTATTTGCCTTTACTCAAAAATAAACACATTGGTATTGTTGCAAACCAAACTAGTGTTATTTTTAAAAACACAACTAAGTCTGAAAAACAGTATACACATATTGTAGACTCGTTGGTTTCTTTAGAAATTAATATTCAAAAAGTATTCGCTCCAGAACATGGTTTTAGAGGAAAAGCAGATGCAGGTGAACATGTAACTAACGGAAAAGATCCTAAAACAGGTATCGATATTATTTCCATCTACGGAAAAAACAAAAAACCATCTGTTAAGCAATTGGAAAATTTAGACATTGTAATATTCGACATTCAAGATGTTGGCGCACGATTTTACACCTATATTTCTTCATTACATTATGCTATGGAAGCTTGCGCCGAGAACAATATCCCCATGCTAATTTTAGATAGACCAAATCCTAACGGACACTATACTGACGGACCAATTTTAGAAATAGAACATAAAAGTTTTGTAGGAATGCATCCTATACCAGTCGTTCATGGAATGACCATCGGAGAATACGCACAAATGATTAATGGAGAAAAATGGCTGAATAACGGAGTTCAGTGTGCTATTACTATAATTAAATGCGAAAACTACACCAAACAAACCGAATATAGCTTACCTATAAAACCTTCGCCTAACCTACCTAATGACACCTCAATAAACCTATATCCAAGTTTATGTTTCTTTGAAGGAACAACAGTTAGTGTTGGTAGAGGTACTGAAATGCAATTTCAAATTTACGGAGCACCTTTTTTACCTAAAACTGATTTTAACTTTATTCCAAAACCAAACGAAGGCGCCAAATACCCTAAACATGAAAACAAAGTTTGTTATGGAGAAGATTTAAGAAGCACTAATAAACTAGATTTATTAAACTTAAAATGGCTTTTAAATGCATATAATTTATCTTCAGATAAAGGATCATTTTTCAATAACTTCTTTACCAAATTAGCCGGAACTAAAACACTTCAACAACAAATTAGTAGCGGCATAAATTACCAAGAAATTAGAAAATCGTGGTTAGGTGGGTTACAAGAATATGACCAAATGAGAAAGCAGTATTTATTATACTAATATTCGCACCAGCCTATCAGGGTAATCTGTAATAATACCGTCTACCCCATAAAATTGTATTTGTTCTATATCTGGTATTTCATTTACAGTCCAAGTAAATATTTGAAACCCTATATTTTGATATTTAGCAACACCCTCTTTTGTTAGCAATTCAAAATATGGCCCTAAAATTTCTGGCTTAAAGTTTAACTGCTTTAGTTTATCCGGAATAACTTCTTGCCTGTTTATTAATAATGATACTTTTATCTCAGGGTGCTGTTTCTTTATTTCGTTTAAAACAGCAATATCAAATGATTTTAATACTATTCTGTTTTTAAGGTCATGCCCTGAAATTGTTTCTAAAACCAACTTTACATATTCTTTTGGCTCTGGATAAAAGGTATTATAGTATTTAAGGTTGCTTTTTATTTCGATAATATAGTCTATCGGTTTTTGAGAATTCTTTTTGACAAATTCATCACATGTATCAATTACTTCTTTCAATAAGGGTTTATATGCTTTTAGATTTTTTTGATTTGGAAATCTAGGATGTGTTTTTAAACCGCAATCAAACTGTTTGATTTCATCATAGGACATTTGAAACAGATTAAACTTTTGATCTTCATTACTAGATAATTCAGCCCCGTCTGGTTTTAAACAATATGTCTGCGACATAAAAGGCTCATGAGAAACAACTATTTTATTATCTCTAGATACAACCACATCTAATTCAATAGCATGCACTCCTAATTTTATAGCTTCTCTAAAAGATGCTAATGTATTTTCTGGCAATAATCCGCGACACCCCCTATGACCGATTAATAACATGTTGTATTAGATTTCACACTAAGTTAATCAAAAATTCACTTTTAAAAAAGTGCAAATGTCATAATTAAACCTATCTAACCTTTATATTCTTTTTCATCTGTTCAACAATATTATAAACAGCTGGGCAAATTTCCACATTATTTAAAGTGACATCCAATACCCCTTGAAACTTCCTTCTATTAGTATGCGGATATTCTCTACAAGCTTTTGGACGCACATCATAAATCATGCAATAATTATCGTCTGCTAAAAAAGTACATGGAGATGACTGTAACACATGAAAATCATCTTCATCAACTCTCAAATATTGTTTAATAAACTGAGGTTGTTTCATTTTCAAATGCTTTGAAACTCGCTCGATATCCTTATCTGTAAAAATCGGACTTGTTGTTTTACAACAATTACCACAAGTAAGACAATCGGTATTTTCGAATTCTTCATCATGCAAATCCTGCATGATATAATCTAAATTTTTTGGCGGGTGTTTTTTTAGCTTAGTAAAAAACTTTTTATTCGCGATATGCGTATCTTTGGCAAGTTTTGGAAGTTCTTCTAAAAATTCTTTCATCACAAATAAATTATACTGTTTAAGTATACAAAGATACTATTATGAGCGATATTTTAGGTAATGCATTACTCGATTACTACAACGGAAATTATTCTGAAGATATTATTACAGAATCTACTATTTCTGAAGAGGATGAATTGCCCTCAGAATATTTATTTCGATCCTATAATGAAATGCCTCATATAGAACAAAAAGCACTAACATTATGTAAAGGAAAAGTACTAGATGTTGGTTGTGGAAGCGGAAGTCATAGTTTGTTTTTACAAAATGAAAAAAAACTAGTTGTAGATGCTATCGACATTTCTAAAGGTGCCTCAGATGTAACCAGACTTAGAGGAGTTACAAACTCATTCCATAAAAACCTTTTTGAAGTAAAAGAAACTTACGACACCCTTCTATTACTAATGAACGGTATTGGAATTTGTGGTAAAATAGAACGAATCAATTTATTTTTACAACATTTAAAAAGTCTATTAAATACTAATGGACAAATTTTATTGGATTCTACTGATGTTTCTTACATGTTTGAAGAAGATGAAGAAGGTGGTTTTTGGGTAAATCCTGATGAATATTATGGAGAAGTAGAATTTACCATGTCATACAAAGGAGAAAAATCTGAAGCTTTTGATTGGTTATATTTAGATTTTAATACTTTACAAAACGCATGTCATGCTAATGACTTAGAATGTGAGTTAATTCAAGAAGGAGAACATTTCGACTTTTTAGCAAGACTTACAGTGATAAACAATAACTAATAGATAATCCTAAGGTATATTCATATATTTATGTGTTTGTAATGACATTTTCCATTTCGGGTTCTTCATTACATACTCAACCATTAACGGAATCATTTCATCTTTCTTACTCCATTCTGGTTGCATAAATAACATGCAGTTGTCATTTACTTTTTCTGCTTGCTCTTCAGCGAATTTAAAATCACTTTTGTTATAAATAATTACTTTTAACTCATGTGCAGCATCATGAACTTCTTGAGTTGGCAATTTTGTTTTTTTAGGAGATAAACAAATCCAATCCCAATCACCCGAAAGCTTATACGCTCCAGAAGTTTCAATATGCGTTTTCAAGTTATTTGCTTTTAAAGCATTTGTCAACGGTTTCATATTCCACATTAATGGCTCACCACCTGTTACAACAATTGTATCAGAATATTTAGCTGCATTTTCTGCTATTTGAATTGTATTTGTTGGAGGGTGTAAATTCGCGTCCCAACTTTCCTTCACATCACACCAATGGCATCCAACATCACAACCACCTATTCTTATAAAATAAGCCGCTGTTCCTTTATAAAACCCTTCTCCCTGAATGGTATAAAACTCCTCCATTAATGGAAGCATTTCACCTTTACCAACTAATTCTTTAATTTCTTTCTGCATATGTTCGGCAAAGGTAATCTAAAATAGAATAAACAAGAAATAATCATCTCTTACATAATCAACCCAATTCGGGTACTACTGTTACTTTTAAATAATAAAAAAACAAATATCACACATATAACACCCTATAAATTCTATTATACCAAACCTAAAAACAACACCTTATCGTTAATAAATTACGTTTTAACCCCAATTAAAAACACTTGATAATAATCTGTCTTTTTTAACTCCAAAGACATATAACTTGCAGTAGAATATCAATTACAAAGCATTATGAAACACACATTATTTATTATCACAGCACTATTCTTTCTTCAATTGAATGCACAAGTTGGAATAGGAACCACATCTCCAGACCCATCATCTATACTAGATATTAATTCTACTACAAAGGGAGTTTTAATGCCCCGCTTAACAAGTCTTGAAAGAAACGCAATTGTTTCTCCTGCAAATGGTTTAATTATTTATAATACAGATAATACCCAACTGGAATTAAACAAAGGAACTACCATTAGCCCTGTATGGGTTTCTGTAGTATCTAATGTTGTTAGTAACGATAGCAATAATATCATTACGGCCGGTACTGACGGAGGAGCTCATTTAGAAAGCACTTTTCATACAGGTAAGTTTAGAATCACTAGTTCAGGAAATATAACAATTACTGGGCTGCCATTTAAACCTTCTAAAATAACATTTTCAGCTTATGCCAATATAGAGTCTTATAATATAGATGATGACAATGACACCAATGTAAACAATACCCCTGGTATTGCTAATTCCTTTGGATCAATGACTGGGTTTGCATCAAATTCAGGAGGAGTTATTCAGCAACAAGCTATTTCTGTTAGTGGACATGGTAACTCTATAAATGACATCTCAAGATATGCTTCTAGCTCACACGCTATAGGGATTCGATACGGTAACAAAAATGGGGATTCATTAGGAAAAACCACTGCAATAATAACCAGCTTTGATACTTACGGATTTAGCCTAAATATAGATAGTTTCGCAGACGGATTAGTTATTATTTATGAAGCTCATCGATAAAAACAATTTAGCCTTTATAAAATAAGTGCTTTTAGCTTGTTTTTGTGGCATATTGAGTATTTTTATAAAAATTTATAAAAATGACTCACTCAGAAAAGTTTTTTAACCATATCAATGAAGGATATACTACCAAAGGTGATTTCATCACTATTGGTGCTGCAATGTTAGGAGAAGAAACTCTTACCAATGCTTTTGTGAAAATTCCTTTAAAAACTCTTAACCGACATGGTTTAATTGCTGGAGCAACTGGAACTGGTAAAACAAAAACACTACAAGTACTTGCCGAAAATTTATCAGAAAAAGGAATCCCTGTACTATTAATGGACATGAAAGGTGATTTGAGCGGTATAGCACAACCAAGTCCTGGGCATCCTAAAATTGATGAGCGCCATGAAAAAATTGGTATTCCGTTTAATGCTTCAAAATTTCCTGTTGAAATTTTAACATTATCAGAGCAAGGTGGTGTTCGCATGAGAGCTACCGTTTCTGAATTTGGACCTGTATTATTATCTAGAATATTAGACGTTACAGAAACTCAAGCGGGAATTATTTCTGTTATTTTTAAATATTGCGACGATAATCAATTAGGCTTATTAGATCTTAAAGATTTCAAAAAAGTATTGCAATTTGCAACTGGAGCTGGAAAACAAGAATTTCAAGAAGAATACGGAAGAATCTCCACTTCATCTACAGGAGCCATTTTAAGAAAAATAATTGAAATAGAACAACAAGGTGGTGACATCTTTTTTGGCGAAAAATCTTTTGATGTAAATGATCTTACTCGTATTGATGAAAACGGAAAAGGATACATCAATATTTTACGTTTAACAGATATTCAAGACAAGCCAAAACTATTCTCAACATTCATGTTGAGTTTACTAGCAGAAATCTACGAAACTTTCCCAGAACAAGGAGATGCTGATCAGCCAGAATTAATACTCTTTATTGACGAAGCTCATTTAATTTTCAAAAATGCATCAAAAGCATTAATGGAGCAATTGGAGAGCATCGTAAAATTAATTCGTTCAAAAGGGATTGGATTATACTTTGTTACACAAAACCCTACGGATGTTCCTGAAGGAATTTTAAGCCAGTTAGGATTAAAAATACAACACGCCCTAAGAGCTTTTACTGCTAAAGACAGAAAAGCGATTAAATTAACCGCACAAAATTATCCTGAAACTGATTTTTATGATACTACCGAAGTATTAACTTCATTGGGTATTGGTGAAGCTTTAGTGTCTGCTTTAGATGAAAAAGGAAGACCTACTCCTTTAGCAGCAACGCTTTTACGTGCTCCAATGAGTAGAATGGACATATTAACTGACAGCGAACTTAAAAAACTGATTAATTCGTCTGATTTAGTAACAAAATATAAAGATGAAGTTGATAGAGAAAGTGCTTATGAAATATTAGAGAAAAAAATTAAAGCTTCAGATAAAGAGAAAGAGCGCGAGGAAAAAAGGAAAGAGAAAGAAAAATCAAGCAGGCGAACCACTACTCGAAGAAGTACACGTCAAAATCCAGTTATAAAAGTATTAACTAGCGCTACATTTATTAGGAGTGCTTTGGGAATATTAAAGAAATTTTTATAAAAAAACAAAATCAGATTCTCGATTACTCAGGAATGAAAAAATAAACCTTACCATGAAAAAAACAATTTTAATAGCCCTTGCATCTTTTACTTTAATTCAATGTGCTAAAAAAGAAGATCCTTTTTTAATACAAAAAGATAGAATTGGTGTCTTAAAAAAAGAATACACAATCAAACAAATAGATTCTGTATTTGCTAATGACTCTATTGTGAAACATGTAGCTGGAGATGAGTTTACAGGAAATTCAACTGACATTAAAGTTTATGAAAAAGGAGGAGATCATTTACTATCTTTATCACCATCTGAGTCTCTAGATAAGAATGCAAAAATAAACATTGTAACTATTCACGATGTAAGATATAAAACAGATAAAAATATAAGCTTAACTAGTACTTTCAAAGATTTTAAAACTCATTATGAAGTTTTAAGAATTGATAGAATTTTGAACAACATTAATGTTGAGTTTAAAAATCAAGATTTCTATATAACAATTGCAATTGATCAATTACCTAGCGCCTATAAATTTGATTATACCAGAACTATTGATGCTGCGAGCATACCAGATACCGCTAAAATTAAAAGCATGCGTTTGGATTGGTTTTAACTAATGTTATTAGATTAAAATTTAAATAATATTAATCCCTTTAATGGGTTAAGGAATCAATTATTTTTTCGACCTAGTTAAAAAACAACTATACAATGAAAAAATATTTGATTCCTTTTTTATTTGCTTTTATTGCTTTGTCATGCAGCAATACATCTACCTCTCAAGAATTAAACAATCCAAAATTGAAAAAAGCCTATTTTGCAAGCGGCTGTTTTTGGTGTGTTGAAGCTATTTATGAAAGTATCACAGGAGTTGAGGAAGTTATTAACGGATATTCTGGAGGACACACCCAAAAGCCAACTTATGAAAGCAGTAACACCGGACAAACAGGACACGCTGAGGCTGTTGAAGTAATTTACAATCCTGAAAAAGTAAGTTTCAAAACACTAGTTAATGTCTATTTCGGGTCACAAAACCCAACACAAGCTAACGGACAAGGACCTGATAGAGGTTCGCAATACCGTTCAATTATATTCTATCAAAATGAAGCGCAAAAGAAGATTATTCTTGAAAAAAAAGAAGCTTTAGCTAAACAATTAAATTCAAAAATTGCTGCAGAAGTGATGTCATTTGATAAATTTTGGGTTGCTGAAAACTACCATCAAAATTACGAGCGTCTTCATCCGGAAAACAGATACATCCAAGGAGTTTCCATACCTCGTTTAAATAGATTTAAAAATAATTTTCCTCATCTTTTAAAAAACCATCACTAAACAATTGTCAATTAACTGATTAACTATTTTCATATATTTGCTTCGCCCTTAATTATAGCAAAATGAAAAAACTTTACTTTACACTGATTCTTTTCAGTATGTATTCTTTGTATTCTCAAGACACAAAAAATGTCTTGTTTTTAGGAAACAGCTATACTTATGTAAACAATTTACCTAGCTTAGTACAACAAGCGGCAGCGTCAACCGGGAATACATTAAATTATGACAGTAATACTCCTGGAGGATATAGACTTAAAGGTCATGCTACCAACACAACCAGTATTAATAAAATACAAATTGGAAATTGGGATTACGTCGTTTTACAGGACCAAAGTCAATTCCCTTCTTTTCCAGACGCTCAAGTAGCTACAGAAGTATACCCATATGCCACCCAATTAAGTAACTTAATTAAGCAATATAACCCATGTGCTAAACCTGCTTTTTATATGACTTGGGGAAGAGAAAATGGAGATGCTGGAAATTGCGGAGGATGGCCACCTGTTTGCACTTATGAAGGCATGGATGATTTATTAAGACAACGTTACCAAACTATGGCTAATGACAATAATGGAATCACATCACCCGTGGGAGCGGTTTGGAGGTATTTGAGAAATAATCACCCAACTCTAGACTTATATTCTGGTGATGGCAGTCACCCTTCTTTAATGGGGAGTTACGCAGGGGCTATTACTTTTTATTGCTCCCTATTCAGAAAAGACCCGACCTTAGTTACTTTTAATTCATCCTTAAATGCAGCTGAAGCTACTATTATTAAAAACGCTGTAAAAGCAGTAGTTTTTAATGATTTTATGGAATGGAATATCGGAGAATACGATCCAATTGCTAGCTTTAGTAGTACTAACATTGATGAAGCATATACTTTTACAAATACAAGTGACTATGGTATTAGTTACTCTTGGGATTTTGGAGATGGTAATATCTCAACTGATGAAAACCCGAATCATAGCTACACTAATAACGGTAATTATACAATTACATTAACTACTACTAATTGTGGTAGAATTTCAATCACAACTCAAAACATTTCCATTAGTGCTTTAAATATTGAAGACAATGTACCTATTGACAATAACTTCTACTTAGTTAAAAACCCAGTATCCAATTATGTTATTATTAACTCAAACATGTTTACTCAAAATAGATATCAAATTAAAATAACTTCCGTTATTGGTCAGCAAATTTTTGAAATAAAATCAAACTCTAACATATCTCAAGAAATCAATATTTCACATTTATCAAGTGGCTTATATATCTTAGACATCTCTGATACTGAAAAGAATATATATAGGGCTAAATTTTTAAAAGATTAAAGACTAAAACCGAAGCTTTTTTGTTTCGGTTTTATTTTTATATATTTGTGAAACACTGTTTCAATTATTAAAACAACAACGATGTCAATAGCATTTCAAGCAACATTAGAACACGCAAAACGACTAGATAACGAAGATAAAATCAGTCATTTACGTAATGAATTTCATATCCCGAAAGACAAAAAAGGGAATGAGTGGATTTATATGTGCGGTAACTCTTTAGGATTACAACCAAAATCCACAAAAGAATATATCAATCAAGAACTAGAAGATTGGGCAAACTTTGGTGTAGAAGGTCATTTTGAAGCTAAAAACCCTTGGATGCCATATCATGAATTCTTAACAGAATCTATGGCTAAAGTTGTAGGTGCTAAACCGATTGAAGTAGTAACGATGAATACCTTAACAACAAATTTACACTTGTTAATGGTTTCATTTTATCAACCTACAAAAACAAAATTTAAAATTGTAATTGAGTCTGATGCTTTTCCATCTGATCGTTATGCAGTAGAATCTCAATTACGTTTTCATGGTTTCGATCCAAAAGAAGGATTGGTAGAATGGAAACCACGTCAAGGAGAAGAATTACTTAGGATAGAGGATTTAGAAACCATTGTTGAGGAACAAGGTGATGAAGTTGCATTATTACTAATTGGAGGTGTAAATTATTATACTGGTCAGTTTTTAGACATCAAACGTATTGCAGAAATTGGTCATGCAAAAAACTGTATGGTCGGTATTGATTTAGCGCATGGTGTTGGTAATATCAAACCAGAGTTACATGATTCTGGAGTAGATTTTGCTGCATGGTGTACCTATAAATATTTAAATTCTGGGCCTGGAAGTTTGGGTGGCTTATTTGTTCATGAAAAACATGCACATGATAAATCATTAAAAAAATTCTCTGGATGGTGGAGTCATAATAAAACTACCCGTTTTAATATGCGACAAGATCTTGATGTTATGCCTGGAGCTGAAGGATATCAATTGAGTAACCCTCCTATTTTATCTATGGCTGCTATAAAAGCTTCTTTGGATATGTTTAATGAAGTAGGTATGGACGCACTTAGAGAAAAATCAGAAAAACTTACTGGTTACTTTGAGTTTTTATTGAATACAATTGAATCAGACACTATTAAAATAATTACACCTTCTAATCCAAAAGAAAGAGGTTGTCAATTATCTATTCAAGTAAAAAATGCTGATAAAAGCTTACACAAAAAACTAACCGAGAACCACATTATAACGGACTGGAGAGAACCAGATGTTATCCGTTGCGCACCAATTCCTATGTACAATTCTTTTGAAGATGTATTTAGAATGGTTGAAAAATTAAAAGAATTATTATAATCATATGGATAATAACGATCAAAAGAAAAAAACTTGGGATTATTTACTGTATCCAGGTGTTGGTTTCTTCTTACTAGTTTTAATTCGTTTTATCTATAAAATTTTAACCTAGAACATACTTCTCCTATATAAAAGAGGAGCCTAATGTGACTAGAAGTTGTTGAATAATCATTAAAAAAGACATCTGTTTAAGGATGAAAAATATGAACAAGGGAAAATTAATAAAACATAAAGCAACACCAAGAGGTAAATTTCCACATGTAAAACGTGTAGGTGATTTTATTTTTGTTTCAGGAACAAGTTCTAGAAGAACAGATAATACTTTTGAAGGTGTGGAGGTTGATGAATTTGGAACTACCAAATTAGATATAAGAGCGCAAACAAAAGCTGTTTTAGAAAACATTAATGATATTTTAAAAGAAGAAGGCGCAAGTTTAAAAGATATCGTAGATGTTTCTTCTTTTTTAGTAAACATGAACGATTTCGGTGGTTACAATGAAGTATATGCATCATATTTTGATTATGACGGGCCAACTCGTACCACCGTTGCTGTACACCAATTACCTCATCCTCACTTATTAATTGAGATTAAAGTTACTGCTTATAAAAAAGCATAATCATTCATGAATACTGACAAGAAAATACTAAACACTTCTGTTGAAAAAGCATTCAAAATATTGGATTGCTTCACTCCTTCTATTCAAGAACTAGGAGTAACTGAGCTTGCTCATAAAATGAACACCAACAAAAGTGCAGTATATAGAATGTTGGCAACCATGGTTGCATTGGATGTTATTCAGCAAAACCCCGAAAATGATAAATATCGTTTAGGCCTAAAATTATTTGAATTAGGACAACGTGTATCAATAAACAAAAACTTCATAAATAAGGCAAGACCTTATATGGAGGAATTGGTAAAACGTGCAGATGAAACAGCTCATTTAGCTATTTACAAAAATCAAAAGGTCTATTTTTTAGATAAAGTAGAAGGGCCTCACGATTTACAAATTAATACTCAAATTGGTTCTAAAAAGCAATTGTATTGTACCGGATTAGGTAAAATAATGCTTGCCTTTGGAGAAGTTAATTACAAGACTTTGATTCAAAACTTATCCTTGGAATCAATTACAAATAATACAATTACAAATAAAGCAGCGCTACTTTTAGAAATTGAAAAAATAAAGAAAGATGGGTTTGCTTTAGACATGGAAGAAAATGAAGTCGGATTAATTTGCGTTGCTGTTCCTGTATTTAATCGTAACGGGCAATTTATAGCAGCGATAAGTAACTCTGGTCCTACTGCTAGATTTAATGAAGCAAAAATTCAGAATTATACCGATGTACTAAAAGATACTGCAAACCAATTGAAAGTAATTTTCAATTAATTGATATCATTATGAAGAAAATATTAAACTACATAAACGGAGAACTGGTAGCACCAGTGGCAAACAAGTGGATTGATAATTATGACCCATCAAATGGAGAAGTGTATAGTTTAATTCCTAATTCAACAGAAGCTGATGTGGAAAAGGCTTATCAAGCTGCTGCAGATGCTTTCCCCTCTTGGTCAAACACTACATTAGAGGAACGAAGTAAAATTCTTTCTAAAATAGCTTCGTTAATTGAAGAAAATCTTGAAGAATTTGTAGCTGCAGAATCTCAAGATAACGGTAAACCATTAAGTTTAGCAAGAGCTGTAGATATCCCTAGAGCATCTAGTAATTTTCAATTTTTTGCAAATGCAATTACACAATTTTCTAGCGAATCTCACGAAAGTGTAGGCTTAAACGCTTTCAATTTCACCTTACGAAGTGCAATTGGAGTTGTAGGATGCATATCTCCTTGGAACTTACCTTTATATTTATTTTCTTGGAAAATAGCTCCTGCCTTAGCCACAGGAAACACTGTAGTAGCTAAACCTAGTGAAGTTACACCTATGACTGCTTTTTTATTAGGTAGGATTTGTAATGAAGTTGGTTTACCAAAAGGAGTTTTAAACATTGTTCATGGTTTAGGACATACTACTGGCCAAGCAATTGTGGCTCATGAAAAAATAAAAGCAATCTCTTTTACTGGTGGAACTGCAACTGGTGCTCATATTGCACGAACAGCCGCACCAATGTTTAAGAAGTTATCCCTAGAATTAGGAGGTAAAAACCCTAATTTAATATTTGCAGATTGCGATTATGAAAAGATGCTAAACGTAACGTTAAAGTCATCATTTGCTAATCAAGGTCAAATTTGTTTATGCGGTTCTCGTATTTATGTAGAACGTAGTATTTATGATAAATTTAAAACAGATTTTGTCGCTCGTGTAAAGAATTTAAAAGTTGGACACCCCTCAGAAGCTGACACTAATATTGGCGCCTTAGTTTCTAAGCCACATATAGAAAAAGTAAAATCATATATTGATATTGCTGAACAAGAAGGAGGAACAGTTATAGCGGGTGGAAATTATGTAACCGTAAAAGGTTATGAAAACGGGTATTATTTAGAGCCGACTGTTATTGAAATAACTGAGCCTAATTGCAGATTAACGCAAGAAGAAATATTTGGGCCTGTAGTTACTTTAATGCCTTTTGATACAGATGAAGAAGCATTAGCGCTAGCAAATGGAGTACGATATGGTTTATCAAGTACTGTATGGACGAATAACCTAAACAGAACAATGCATTTAGCTAAAAATTTAGAAGCAGGAATTGTTTGGGTAAACACATGGCTAATGCGTGATTTAAGAACTCCTTTTGGAGGAACAAAAGATTCAGGTGTTGGAAGAGAAGGTGGCTTAGAGGCATTACGCTTCTTTACAGAACCGAAAAATGTGTGCATAAAATATAATTAAAATAGTCACTTCGAGCACAGTCGAGAAGTCTGACTAATAACAAATAACTATTAATAATACAGATTCCTTTTTCAAGGGAATGACAAAATAAAATATTGCCATGAATTTAGATTTAACAAACAGAAACGCATTAGTTTGCGGAAGTACTCAAGGAATTGGAAAAGCATCTGCAAAACAATTAGCAGAAATGGGAGCTAATATAACTTTAGTAGCTAGAAACGAAGATAAATTAAAAGCTGTATTAGCTGAGTTAGACAATTCAAAAGGACAATCGCATTCTTATATAATAGCTGACTTTCAGAACCCAACTGATTTAGGTACTAAAGTTACTAGCGCTAATAAAGAGTTTCACATTTTAATTAATAACACAGGAGGACCAGCAGGAGGACCAGTGTTTGGAGCTACTTTAGATCAGTTTGAATCTGCTTTTACACAACATTTAAAATGCAACCATATATTAGCACAAGCAGTAGTTCCTGGAATGAAAAACGCAGGTTTCGGAAGAATTATCAATATCATTTCTACTTCTGTAAAACAGCCATTAGCAGGTTTAGGAGTTTCTAATACAATTCGTGGAGCTGTAGCTAATTGGTCTAAAACTTTAGCTGGAGAATTAGGTGAGTTTGGTATTACAGTAAATAATGTTTTACCAGGTGCAACAGGTACTGAGCGTTTAAATGAAATAATCAATAATAAAGCTTCAAAAAGTGGAAAATCATTTGAAGAAGTTTCAACTGCAATGAAATCACAAGTTCCAGCAAATCGTTTTGCTAAACCAGAGGAAATTGCAAACGCTGTAGCTTTTTTAGCTTCAGAAGCCGCATCATACATCAACGGAATTAATGTTCCTGTTGATGGAGGAAGAACAAAAAGTTTATAAAACCTCCAAAACAATACGTATCTTAGAGAGTTCAATACCAGTTAACAGTTCATTATGAAAAGAAAACTTCGCATAAACGGTCATTCACATTTACTTCCTTATCCGGAACAAATACCACAATTTATGAAGGATAAAGAAATTTTCTGGGTTGATGATGAGCGTAAATATATGTTGCAAAAAGGATGGAAACGTCCAGTAACTGATTCTAGTTTTTTCTTAAATGAAAAGCTAGAATGGATGGAACGCAACAGAATTGACCATGCCGTGGTATTAAATTTATCGCAACTTTATGGTAACGGTTTACGTTTAGAAGAAATGAAACATGCATTAAAATTTCAGAATGATTTTAATGCAAAAGTACAGCATGATAATCCAAGTAAATTTACTTGTGGTTTTGTGGTACACCCTGGTTTTATTAATGGGGCTTTATGGGAAATTGAGCGTTGTGTGGAAGAACTAGGTATGAAGGTATTATGTTTACCTACTCATTACATGGATTCTATTGGTCAATGGCGTTGTATTTTTGATGAGGAAAATGATCCGATTTTTGAATTAGCAAATAAATATAAACTCGCAATTGAAGTACACCCTTATGATGGAGACAAAATGATCAAGCTAGCAAATACTGCTTGGCGTTTTCATTTAGTTTGGATGTTAGCACAATGTGGAGATGCTTATCATTTTTATACTTTAAACGGAATGCAAGAACGTTTTCCGAACATAAGAACTTGTTTTGCTCATGGAGGACAATTAGCACAAATGAATTTAGGACGTCGTATTCAAGGATTTGATGGAAGACCTGATTTATTTGAAGGAAAAACTCATCCGAGAAAAGCCGTTGGTCATAAAAATATTTATTTTGATACACTTGTTCATGATACCGATTCGTTAAAACTTACTTTTGAACGACAAGGAACTAAACAAGTTATTATGGGATTAGATGATCCATATCCTTTAGGAGAAATGGAAAGTGATGCACAGTCTTCTTATCCAGGTAAAATTTTAGATCTTGCTAAAGAACGTAACTTGATTACTGAAAAAGAATTTGATGACATTTGGGAACACAATGTATTAAATTGGTTATTTGGTGAAGATGAAAAAGCTAAAGAAGAATTAGTAAAAAAAATACTAGCAGAGTGCAAATAAATCACTTTAACGATTAGATAAAAGAAATTTGAATACACTCAAGACCTCACATTTATTATATATTTGTGAGGTCTTTTAATTATAACATATTTATGCATTTCATTCCTCAAGAATTAGACGATTATGTAGTAGCTCATTCCCAAAAAGAACCAGAGCTCTTACAACAATTAACTCGTGAAACCTATCAGAAAATATTACAACCAAGAATGTTAAGCGGACATTATCAAGGGCGTGTTTTGAGTATGATATCTAAACTAGTAAATCCTAGCTCTGTTTTAGAGATAGGGACTTATACAGGATATTCTGCATTAAGTTTAGCAGAAGGAATGCAAAAAAACGGACAATTACACACCATTGATGTAAATGAAGAGTTAGTTGATTTCCAAAGAAAATACTTTGACAAATCTGGTTATGGAGGTCAAATACACCAACACTTAGGAAGTGCAATTGGTATCATTCCTACGTTAGATATTAAATTTGATTTGGTTTTCATAGATGCTGATAAACCTAACTACGTAAACTACTTCAATATTATTATTGATAAAATGAACCCTGGAGGAATTATACTTTCTGACAACGTGTTGTGGAGTGGGAAAATACTAGAACCATTACAACCAAAAGATGAATCTACTAGAGTTTTATTGGAGTACAATAAACTTCTAAATGAAGACCCAAGAATAGAAACAGTTTTACTTCCTATTCGTGATGGATTAACGGTTAGTAGAATTCTGTAATATAGTCTTTAACGAATTCTTACTCTTACTACAATAACAAAAAACTTGGCAATAATAAACCCAACTAACCCACCAACCAAGATATCCGAAGGATAATGTACTGCGAAATATATGCGGCTAAACATAAAAAGTATAGCCCATAAAACTAACACATAAATTGCTTTAAATTCTCTACCTATTAATAATATAAAATATGTAGCTATAGATACAGAAGCAGCTGCATGACCTGAGTAAAAACTGAAACTCACTGGGTTTATCACCTCTCTAAACAACCCGTCCAATGAAACATTATTACAAGGTCGGACTCTTACAACAACATTTTTAACTATCTCTGTTAATCCCAAAACCACCCCTAACATAATAACTCCAGCAACTAAAATTATTAGCATTTGTTTTTTAGTGAATTTCTTAAAAGCAAAAAAGAATAATACTATAAAAAAAGGAATCCAAACATATTTTTTGGTAATAAATAACCAAAACGAATCAGTTGTTGGAGTTCCAAATTCATTTAAAAAATCAAGTATTAGTACATCATACTTATGAATGAACTCAAACACTAAAACCGACGTTTAATTGGCCCCGTTAAATCGTCTATTTGTTCTTTAACGCTTTCAATTTCCTTTTTAACATCACCAGTTAAATCAGTATCTATACCATGTGTTTTAGCACTATTATGTATTTCAGATTTTATTTCATTGGTCGCATTTTTTATCTGAGACATACCTTTTGCTAAAGTACGTGCAATTTCTGGTAACTTATCTGTACCGAAAATCATCACCACAATAAAGAGGATAAATATAATTTCGACACCGCTAATGAATAAAAAATGTGTATACATGCTACAAATATAAATCTTATTCCGCATTTTAAGTATCTTGCAATTCAATTTTATACAATTATGTGCAAGAAAATTAAATTAATATGGGAATTTCGTGGACCAACAGCAGTACAAACTGCCAAACATCATGTAATTCACTTAAACGATTATATTACAATCGAAAAATTAAGTCTTCGACAAACAGCTGTAGAAACTTCTGGAGAATTTAGCGCTTCTGCATATATGATTATTGAAGAAAGTGATATGCAAAAAGTAAAAGCAGCTTTAAAACCACACAGAGGACAATACTATAATGATTAACTAGTCTATTTCCTCTACGAACAATAACTCACCTTTTTAATTTACAAGATGAAAAACACATTCTTACTACTTATTTTATTGGTATTTATATCAGCATGTAATCAACCACAAAAAGTGGATTTATTGGTTATAAATGCGAAAGTTTATACTGTTGATGATACTCAAAAAGAAGCTAGTGCTTTTGCTATTAAAAATGGTAAGTTTATAGCTATAGGAAGTACGGAAGCATTAACAGAACAATATTCGGCAACTAATGTTATTGATGCAAATCAAAAACCTATTTTCCCTGGTTTAATCGATGCTCATTGTCATTTTTTAGGAATGGGCTTAGTAGCTCAAAAAATTAGATTAGAAGGAACAAAAAGCTACAGTGAAGTTTTAGAAAAACTAGTTGAATTTCAAAAAGAAAAACAACTCCCTTTTATAACAGGAAGAGGTTGGGATCAGAATGATTGGGAAATAAAAGAATACCCTACAAAAGAGAAATTAGATATTTTATTTCCAGAAATCCCCGTAGTTATTCGTCGTGTAGACGGACATGCTTTATTAGCTAATCAAGCTGCTATAACTTTAGCAGGAGTAACAATAAATACAGCTGCTTCTGGAGGAGAAATACTTAAAACAGACGGTAAACTAACTGGTGTTTTCATTGATAAACCAATGGAATTAATCATGTCAATAATTCCTACTCCCACAAAAAAAGAAACAACCAAAGCTCTACAAACTGCCGAAGATATTTGCTTTAGTTTAGGACTTACCACTGTTAACGATGCAGGACTAGAAAAACATGAAATTGAATTAATTGACAGCCTTCAACAAGCTAGTCAGTTAAAAATGAAAATTTATGCAATGGCATCTGCAAATAAAGAAAATTTAGATTATTACCTTAATAAAGGTATTGTAAAAACAGATCGTTTAAATGTCTGCTCTTTTAAATACTATGGTGATGGTTCTTTAGGCTCTAGAGGCGCAGCAATGAAAGAAGCTTACTCAGACAAAGAGCATCATCATGGAGCTCTGATTTATAGTGTAGAGAACCTAACAGAAACTGCCAAACGTATTGCAAATTCTGATTTTCAAATGAACACTCATGCTATTGGAGATTCTACCAACTATATCGTTCTTAAAACATATAAAGAAGCTTTAGAAGGTAAAAAAGATAGGCGTTGGAAAATTGAACATGCACAAATTATCGATCCAGACGACTTTCATTATTTTGAAAACATTATACCTTCAGTACAACCTACTCATGCAACTTCTGACATGTATTGGGCTGGAGATAGAGTTGGTAAAGACAGAATAAAAAATGGTTATGCTTATAAAAAATTACTTAATAAATATGGTAAAATTGCTTTAGGAACAGATTTTCCTGTTGAAAAAGTAAATCCGATGTTAACTTTTTATGCCGCTGTTGCTCGAAAAGATTTAAATGGATTTCCAGAAAACGGATTTCAATTTGAAAACGCATTAACCCGCGAAGAAACTCTAAAAGGAATGACTATTTGGGCTGCTTATTCAAATTTTGAAGAACATGAAAAAGGAAGTATTGAAGTTGGAAAATCTGCTGATTTTATCATTCTTGATCAGGATATCATGACTGTAAATGTTGATGCTATTCCTAATACTCAAGTTCTAAAAACATTTTCTAATGGTGAGCTAGTATATCAAAAACAACATGTTAATGAATAAGTACATTGTATTATTAAGAGGTATTAATGTTGGTGGGCACAATAAACTTCCAATGGCTGAGTTACGCTCTCTACTATCTACAAATGGATATGAAAATGTAATAACATACATTCAAAGCGGTAACATACTTTTATACTCAACCGATTCTGTTGAAAAAACCAATGAACACATTAAACTACTCATCAAAAAACAATTTGATTATAACATCCCAGTTGTAACTTTAACTGCTGAAGAAATTAAAAAGTGTTTTACTGAAAACCCGTACTTAAAAATTGAAGACAATATTAAAAACTTACATGTCACGTTTTTAAAAGATGTTCCTGAAAATGATTTAGCAACAAATTTAGAAATCAATAGTACAAACAATGATTCTTATACTATTGTTGGTAAAACTATTTATTTACACACTCCAGATGGGTATCAAAAAACCAAGTTTTCAAACAATCAGTTTGAGAGAAAATTAAACACTCAAGCGACGACAAGGAACTGGAAAACTACAACGAAATTATACGATATGATTACTGACTTGTAAAACAATATTAGAATTGCTCTATAAGTTATTCTTAAAGAAAAAGCCAACTCAATTGAGTTGGCTTTTGTATATTTTGACATGTTAAAGTAGGAATACTATCCTTTAACTTTATCCTTAAAATTCTTAAATTTACTTTCCTCTTCTTTTTTAGGCCAAGAGTTATTAGTCACATCAATATCAGCTGTCTCTAAATCAGGATCAACTGTAACACTAACTAATTCTTTTTCTGATGCAATTACTTTTTTCACTTCATTATCGTTCTTTCTCCATACTTGTGCAGGATAAGTAACTTTTTTTGAAGTTCCGTCTTTATATTTATATTCAACAATTAAGGGCATTACTAAACCACCTGGCTTATTAAATTCAACTTCATAAAAGAATTTTGGTGTTGGCATTACAGCTCTTTCTTCAGCGGTAAAGTTATCCATCATGTATTCTTTTAAGCTCGAAGAATTATCTAATACAGATCCTTTTGCTAATTTATCTGAATAATCTTCACTTCCTTCTTCAGCCATGTACACTAAAGGTGGTAAGTCAGATTCTTTCATCCCTCTTGCCTTCATCATTTCTTTAATTTTAGCAGTTGGTTTTGAGCTTACATAGAATTTTTTAACTCCTTTTACTCCAATATCAACATAATCTGTAGAATAGAACCATCCTCTCCAATACCAGTCTAAATCAACTCCTGAAGCATCTTCCATAGACCTAAAGAAATCTTCTGGAGATGGGTGTTTAAACATCCAACGCTTAGAGTATGTTTTAAATGCATGATCAAATAATTCTTTACCCATTACTGTTTCTCTTAAGATATTTAATGCTGTTGCTGGTTTCCCATAAGCATTGTTTCCTAATTGATATACATTTTCTGGATTAGCCATTATTGGAATAATAAAGCTTTGATCACCTTTCATGTAATTAACTATTTTAGCAGGCGCACCTCTACGAGAAGGGTATTTTTTATTTGGAGCAATAGCTTCTGGAAACCACTCACCAAATTCTTGTTCTGCAATATATTGCATAAAAGTATCTAAACCTTCATCCATCCATCCCCACTGACGCTCATCAGAGTTTACAATCATAGGGAAAAAGTTATGTCCTACTTCATGTATAATTACACTAATCATTCCGTATTTAGTTCTATCACTATAAGTTCCATCTTCATTAGGGCGACCATAATTCCAGCAAATCATTGGATATTCCATCCCTTGATTTTTAGCATGTACAGAAATTGCTTTTGGATATGGGTAATCAAATGTTTTATCAGAATAAGACTTTAACGTACTTACAACTGCTTTTGTAGAATATTCTTCCCATAATGGGTTACCTTCTTTTGGATATAATGATACAGCCATAACTGTTCTTTCTCCAAACTTAACAGCTTGCATATCCCAAATGTATTTTCTAGAAGATGTAAAACCAAAATCTCTTACATTCTTGGCACTAAATTTCCATGTTTTCTTTTCAGTAGATCTACTTTTTTCGTTAGCCTCAGCTTCTGATTGAGTAACAATCATAACAGGCTTATCAAAGGATTTTCTTGCTTGATCGTAACGATTCATCATTGTTTTAGAAAACACTTGTTTTCTATTCTGTAATTCACCAGTACCATCAACAATATGATCTGCAGGTACAGTAATATTTACATCATAATCTCCAAATACTAAAGCGAACTCTCCGTTCCCCCAAAATTGGAAATTTTGCCATCCTTCAACATCATTATAAACACACATTCTTGGAAAAAACTGAGCGATTACATATGCGTAGTTATCATCTTTTTCAAAATACTCATATCCTGAACGACCTCTTTGATTAACGTGATCATTGATATTATACCACCATTTTACTGAGAAAGAAATTTTCTCTCCAGCTTTTAATGGCTTAGGAATATCAATACGCATCATTGTTTGATTGATAGTATATTTTAACCCTTTACCATTAGCATCTTTTACGTGTTCTATTTTAAATCCACCATCAAAAGGAGCGTCAAAATGCTTTCCGACAAACGAACTTGGTTGATCAGCAGCAGGAACTCCTCCACCATTTCTTAATGGTGATTTTGAATCTTTAGCTCTTACATTCTGGTCTAATTGTAACCATAAATACTCTAACGCATCTGGTGAATTATTTGTATATGTAATTGTTTCTTGACCAAATATTTTTTGCTGCTTATCGTCTAACTCTAGGTTTATTTTATAATCAGCTTTTTGTTGGTAATACTCATGCCCTGGTGCTCCAGAAGCAGTTCTGTATTGGTTTGGAGTAGAAAACTCTTGATACAATTGCCTAAACTTATTTGTGTTTAAATGCCCTGGTTCTCTTTCTTCCTTTTTTGTTTCTTGAGCGAATGACAATCCGCTTAACAACAACAATGCTGATAATATTAAATGTCTGTATTGTATCATTTTACCTTTTAATTTAGCGTGTGAAAATAATTAATTTTAAGGAGACTAAACTATTAATTATTATAATTTTAACAGTCCGCTAGCACTGTCTTTGATAAAAAGAAAACTTTTCTTTTTATCGTTTATCTTTAAATGAGTGATATTTTGTTGGTTATCAAAGACATCAAAGAGTAATTTATTGGTAACACTTATTGTTTCTATGTTTGAAATGTTTTCAATTTCGAAATAAAAATGTACCATATCGCCTTCTATTTCTTTACCTATAAATCTAAATTGCTTCAACTCATTATTAACCTGAATAAGTAGTTTTTTTGAGAAATATTTTTCAATATAAGTATCTACCAATTCATGTTCTATTTTAATTGAATCATCATATCGTTCTTGTAATACCTTTTCAATATCATCAACAAACAATCGTGATATTACTTGTAATGATTTTGCTTCAGAAGCATACTCAATATCTGTAACACTCACATAATATTTATGGATGCTCATAAAGCTTGATAATGAAACCAAGGTAATTAGCGTTACAATGCTTAATTTAAATATTCGCATATTATCTGTTTTTTTTATAGCTTAGTACAAATACCACGCCATCACTTATTTTTTGTTTTGCAGCGCAAGATATGTTTTTGATTTCGCTTTTATAAAGTCATATATTATAATATTACTTTTTGTCTTTACAATTTGAGCAAATAACTCATCATCTGAAGCGTAATATAAGAAATCAAATAATTTGTCCTCTGGTATTTTAAAATCCTCTAGCATTATTTGATTAAAACCTTCAATAACTGAATTTTCTATAAGAGACTTCCTTTCCAACTTTACAAGATTTTTTAGTTTTTTTGTTCTTCCAGAAATTGCATTTATTATTGCATCTACTCCGCCATCTGAGTGAGTAGCAGTATACAATTTCCGTTCTGCTTGCGTTGGTGGAATCACATGAGCATTTGGTAAACCAAGAGTTTTAGCCGTAACCACCTTTTTTGTCTTGATTCGTTTGGTATCTGCTAATAAATCACCTGATAAATTTGGTTTTATATAAACAGCATCAAGCTCATTTACTTGTTCCTTTAGCAATACCGATAAAAACATTTCATTAATAATAGTTTCGGAAACTATTATTTCCTTTAACTGAAACTGAATTGCACTAAATACTATTGTGTCATTAATCCGTACAGGGATCTTAAACTCTCCATCTTGATCCGTAATGGTGTATTTATTATATGTTTTATTAAATACATGAATCCATTCTTTCTCTCCAGAATTTATCACTTTACCAGAAAGTGTTTTTTGTCCAAAAAAAAGTATAGGAACGAAGAACAGTATATATACTAATTGTTTCATATTTATTTTCCGTGAAGATGAGGATCGGTTTCGAATTGTTCTCTGAGCTGTAATATTCTATGCAATAACTCAAATTTATTTCTTCTTTTCAAAGATACTACTATAATACTATCCAGTTCGGTGAAATGTATAAAGCGCTCCTCATCAGTTTTTGGCATTTTTAAATGTTCAGTAAAAAAATCTCCTCCATAATAAATTACTAATGCATCTCTAGAATAATCTAAAGGAATAATTTCTGGAATTTTAACCCTGTTACTCTTCGGTATCAACATACCTACTAAACCTAAAATATTACCTCCGCCAGGGGCTGAATTACTACCAATTGCAGATTGTCCATCGGACGGAAGAGCTCCCTTATATTTCCCTAATCCTCTAAAACTATTGGTTAATGCTATTTCCATAGGAACTTCCGTTTCTATATATTTTATATCAATACTCAAATCTCCTGTTAATCTATAACCTAAATATACTTCATCTAGCTCATTCACTTTTGTGTTTAAGACGAAACTTAGCATGTTATTATCAATTAACTCTTCAGTTATTACAACTGTTTTTAAATCATATTTTATTCCACTAAAAGCAACTGTATCATTAACCCTAACTGGGATTTCAAACTTACCATTGGCATCTGTAATTGTATACTTATGAAATGTTTTATTAAACACATGAATTCCTTCTACTTCATCGGCATTAATAATCTCACCACTAAGTGTTGATTGACCAAAAGAAATTATCGGTATTAGAAACAATAAAAAACACAGCTTATTTATCATCTTGTAAAAGAACATTATAATGTGTTAAATAAAAGTTTAATTGATTTTAAAGTTTTGTTAAAGGATTAGAATCCCTATTTTTACAAAGGAGCACTTACTTATAAACTCAGCTTAACAAAAAATGAAAAAACTAATCATCGCAAGTACCTCAACAATTCACGGCAGTGGCTACTTAGAATACTTATTACCAACATTAACCGAACACTTTAAAAGCTGTTCAGAAATCCTATTCATTCCTTTTGCAAGACCAGGCGGAATAACTCATGATGAGTATACAGCTATTGCAAAAAAGGCTTTTGCTAAAATCAATATTAATGTTAAAGGTTTGCATGAATTTGATGATTTCACAGAAGCTTTAAAAAACGCTCAAGGAATATTTACTGGCGGCGGAAATACTTTCCTATTAGTAAGTCAACTATACAAGTGCAAAGTTATGATTCCGCTAAAAGAAACTGTACTTAACGGAACTCCATATTTAGGCACAAGTGCTGGAAGTAATATTTGTGGATTGACCATGAATACTACTAATGATATGCCTATTGTGTATCCTCCTAGTTTTTCAACTTTGGGCTATATACCTTTTAATATAAACCCACATTATTTAGATCCTGACCCGACCTCAACTCATAAAGGAGAAACAAGAGAAACACGCATTAAAGAATTTCATAAATTCAATACGGTTCCAGTTGTTGGTTTAAGAGAAGGTAGTTGGTTACATGTTCATGGAGACACTATTACTTTAGAAGGTAAATTAGATGCTAGAGTTTTTGAATACAACAAAGCTCCCTATGAAGTAAGACCAAAACATGATTTTTCAAATTTCAACTAACAAATAATGAATCAATCAGAAATTATTAGCAATTTTTATCGTGCTTTTCAGCAATTGGATGTTGAAAAAATGGTTTCCTATTACCATGATGATATTGAATTTATTGACCCAGGTTTTGGAACATTAAAAGGTAATGATGCTAAAAACATGTGGCGCATGATATGCTCAAGAGCTAAAGATTTTTCTTTAGATTTTAGCAATGTAACCGAAAACAGTGCACATTGGGACACAACCTATACTTTTTCAACTACTGGAAATAAAGTAAACAATAGTATTGATGCTACATTTGAATTTAAAGATGGTAAAATAAGTAAACATGTAGATGTTTTCAATTTATACAAATGGGCATCACAAGCACTAGGATTTAAAGGAAGACTTTTAGGAGGAACTAAATTCTTTAAAAAGAAACTTAATAAACAGACGCAAACACTTTTAGCTAAATACACAAAAAAACATTCGTAAGATACTGACGTTTTTTTCAAGAAGAAAAAAGAGTTTAATACCCAAAATAAAATTTCCCTAATGAGCATAAAAAAAGGATCTTCTTTTCAGAAAATCCTTTTACCCTATTTGAGCGAGAGACCAGGTTCGAACTGGCGACATTCAGCTTGGAAGGCTGACGCTCTACCAGCTGAGCTACTCTCGCAAGCGTTCGGCAAATATAAGAATTTTAAATTCTTATTACCAAACATTTTTTCAAAAAAAAAAACTTAAAATATGGGAAATAAAAAAAGGATCTTCTTTTCAGAAAATCCTTTTACCCTATTTGAGCGAGAGACCAGGTTCGAACTGGCGACATTCAGCTTGGAAGGCTGACGCTCTACCAGCTGAGCTACTCTCGCAAGCGTTCGGCAAATATAGGTAGTTTTATTAACTACCACCAAACTTTTTTTAATAAAAATTCAATCAATTTACAACCTCCTAACTATCAAAGCTATAAAACTCACTTTAAATTTACTATAAGGTTTTATAAAAGTGATATCCATAGATTTCATAACCTTCATTGTAATAAAACTTATGCGACGGGTAGTTTTGAACATAAGTATTTAACTCACTAGAGTTGCATCCCTTCTCTTTTGCGTAGGCATGCATCCAATCAAAAAAACGTTTACCTAAACCTTTTCTTCTATACTCATTGGATATATACACATGATCAGGCTCCATACTTTTTCCAGAATAATGTCGTGTCATAAACCACATACCTGTAACACCAATTATCTTTTTCCCATCATACATAGCAGCACATTCATAATTTTGAGTTGCCATTTCTACAAAACGTGCTTCCAAAACTTTAGTTTCTGTATTCCCTTTTGTATACTCTATCATTAGTGGAATGATATCTAAAATCTGGTCTTTTGATAAAACTTTTATGGATATATTCATGTGCTTATTTGCTATTGTTTATTTTTGATTCTCAAATTTAGTCGAAAAAAATAGTGTTTGTTACATATGGAACGAATTATTGAAACAGAGCGGTTATACCTAAGGAAATTCATGTTAAAAGATGCTTCTGCATTATTTAAAATGAATAGCAATCCAAATGTACTACAGTATACTGGTGATGCTCCGTTTAAGAACATTAAAACTGCTGAAGATTTTATAAAAAACTACAACCATTATGACACTTATAATATGGGGCGATGGGCTGTTTGCGGTAAAAGACAAGGGGAGTTTTTGGGCTGGTGTGGTTTAAAATATCACCCCAAGCAAGATTATGTTGATGTTGGTTATCGCTTTTTTGAAAAACACTGGAATAAAGGTTTTGCTACCGAAGCTACAAAAGGCGTACTTTCCTATGCGTTTAATGCATTACGTATTCAAGATGTTTATGCTTATGTAGATATACGAAATTCTGGATCGATGAAAGTAGCAGAGAAATCAGGTTTGTCTTTTTTAAAAGAAGTAATTCATGAAGATAACCCGACCAATATCTATCATATTAAAAACGAATTGGTAAATGTAAAAGAAATTACCACCGAAGAAACAATAACTATAAGGCATCAAGTATTACGACAAGGCAAACCAATTGAATCTTGCTACTTTGAAGGAGACAATAAACCTTCTACTTTTCACTTAGGCTTATATTATTATGGAGAATTAATTGGGGTAGCTACTTTTATGAAAAATACCCATCAAGAGTTTAATGAGAAACATCAATTTCAATTACGCGGAATGGCCATTTTACATCAATTTCAAGGAAAAAGACTTGGGAATGTATTGTTAGAAAAAAGTATTCAACAATTAAAACAGCTGAACACAGACTTATTATGGTGTAATGCTAGAAAAAACGCTACTAATTTTTATTCTAAGTTTGGATTTAACACCTATGGCAAACCTTTTGATATACCAAATATAGGTGAACACTATACAATGTTTAAAAACATTAATTAGATCTTCAACGGATTTTTTATACGTTTCAAAGTAATTCAATTAGAAATCGTACATATTCAATTGATAAACAACTAAGAATTTCGTAATTTTAATACAGACGCAAACCAAATCATGAGAGGAAGAAAGTTAAAAATAAGATTATTAATAGGTGTAGCAATTATAGCTTTTGCATATATACAAAGATGCAATAGGCAAGAAATAAACCCGTATACTGGAAAAAAACAAGCTATTTCAATGACTACGGATCAGGAAATTGCTATTGGTTTGCAGAATACTCCACAAATGACAGAACAGCACGGAGGCTTATATCCTGATGAACGCTTACAAGCCTATGTGGATATGGTGGGAAATAAATTAGTAAACTCAAGTTTAGCAAGAGAAACTCCTTATAAATATGATTTCCATTTATTAGCAGATGACCAAACAATTAACGCCTTTGCCCTACCAGGAGGACAATGTTTTATTACGTATGCTTTGTTGAGTAAACTTGAAAGTGAAGATCAACTAGCTGGTGTTTTAGGGCATGAAATAGGACATGTATTAGGGAAGCATTCAGCAGAACGAATTACAGAATCCGAATATTGGAGCACAGTAACCACTGGAGCAACAGTATTTGACATGGGAAGTGTTGCTGGCGGTTATGGCCAAAACACATTACTTAAAAACGGTAGAGGTGATGAATTAGAGAGTGATGAATTAGGTGTTAAATTTATGATTGATGCTGGTTACAACCCAGAAGCAATGATTGGAGTTATGCAAATATTAAAAAATGCAGCTGGACCAAACAGAGTTCCTGAATTCCAAAGCTCACACCCTGACCCAGAAAATAGAATTGAAAAAATTAAAGAAGCAATTAAAAAATATAAACACTAGCCTTTGAAAAAACTATTACTTTATACCATCTTTTTTTGTGTATTACTAAGTGCTTTATCATGTAAAAAACAACATGATTTAACCTTGATAAAATCCACAAACAGTGCAACTATAAAACAGCTATATGTTACTGTTTCTAGTAATGCACTAAATGAAGTGTTGTTAAAACTAAAACAAGATTCATTATCATTCAATCTTAAAAATAAAGATTCAGTTCTTGCTTTTTATGAGCTATGTAACGGAAAAGCAGCTTGGGAAACTATTAAAAACAGGAATACACTGTACACAGCAATTAAAATGGCTGAAAAACAAGGTTTAAATCCTTCAGATTACAACCTAACAAAAATTGAAGACATAATAAGTTCTGATCCTTTTAGCACAAATAACAATGCTGCAATTGATTTATTATTAACTGATACCTATTTAACGTATTCCTACCATTTAGCAAACGGAAAAATTAATCCAAAAAAACTATATGACGATTGGAAATTAGATTCTAATGTATTTGAATTCAATTCAATATTATGCAACTCAATAAATAACAACACACTTTCTAAATCATTTAAAAAATATACTCCACAGCATAAAATTTACAACCAATTATCGAAACAATTACCTATCTCTAAAGCATTAGTATATAGTGATTCTTTAAGAACAATAATTGAACATGGATCAAAAATAAGACCTAATAAAAGTAACAAGCGAATAATCAGTATTAGAAAACGACTAAATGAATTAGGGTACTTAAAAGATTCTTTAGTTACAAAATCTGAAGTACTAGACACGCTATTGCAAGAGAGCGTTAGGGAATTTCAAACTGCGAAGAAATTGAAAACCGACGCTATTATTGGTATTGGCACAATTGATGCATTGAACGAAAGTTATCAAGATCAATACAATAGTGTCCTAGTAAACCTAGAACGATGGAGATGGTTTCCTAGAAATTTAGGAGAAGATTATATTTTAGTTAATGTAGCAGACTTCAAACTTAAACACATAACCAAAAAAGATACAACTCAATACACTATAATTGTAGGGAAAACCGCGCGTAAAACACCCGTTTTTAGCTCTCAAATAAGTCATTTAGATTTTAATCCAAAATGGTTTATTCCTCCCACCATAAAAAAAGAAGATATTATTCCTGCTGCAACAAAGGATATTGAATATTTACGACGAAAAAATATATCTGTATTTCATAAAGGCAAAAAAATGATACTTGATTCTATCAATTGGAATTCAAGTGCACCTTCATCATATAGCTATGTTCAAAGTTCAGGAAATAGCAATGCTTTAGGTAGAGTTAAAATTATTTTCCCGAATAAATTTTCCGTGTACCTACATGATACACCAAGTAAATCATTATTTAAGAAAAACTATAGAGCAAGAAGTTCAGGATGTATTAGAGTGCAAAATGTGTTTTCTTTAGCTGGTGAAATCCTAAACATGTCAGATGACAAAATAACAAGCTTAGTGGACAGCAAGAAAACCAAAAGGATTCACGTTAAAGATACCATTAAGGTTCACTCTTTTTATTGGTCCGTTGTCTTCAACAATAATGAGGAACCATTGTTTTTAAATGATGTCTATAAGTTAGATAAGGAGTTAGCTCAAAAATTAGCTAATTAACTTCGAGTGAGTTTTATAATTTTTATTTGGGTGATAAATAAACAAACAAGATTTATTTTTTATTTTTTTGATAATTGCATTATTAACTGCAGTAGGAACAGCAGGACAACCTAAGCTTCTTCCTAGCCTTCCGTTACGTTTTGTAAAATCTGGGTTTGAATATTTAGCTCCATGAAAAACAACATAACGCTTTCTTGCATTATCATTAAAACCTTTTTCTTGTCCATCTAAAAATAATGATAAACCGTTTTTACCGTAATACGTATTGTCTGTTACATAAAACCCTAAAGAACTTTGATTAGAATTATTTGTATTCGAAAATTTTGTAGCGAATTCTCCTCCTGTATTTCTTCCGTGAGCAACAACTGTATTAAATAACACTTTATTTGTTGTCATATCTAAAACCCATAATCTTTTTGCAGTAGAGGAAAGACTAAAATCTATAATTGTTAAAGTCTCATTTTTGATTTTCCCTTGTACCTTTAATTTTGAATACCCTTTAATAGCATTCGAAAAACTCTCTAATTGAGGCATTGATATATTCTGATTTGCGAAAATTTCATACAAAGCTAAAATTTCAACATCTTCTTCAACTGAAGCAACTATTTTATTAGGATTAGTCTTTGTAGCGTAAGGATTAGTAAACGAGGATAAAAGAACAATACTAAATAGTAGAGTGAAGAAACGTAATTGCATAAGTTGAGTAGGTTTGGTTTGGTTCTTTTTTCAAAGAGATCAAATATATCATTTTATTAACAATTTCCAAATATTATTGTACAAAACACATAAATTATGTTGTAAAACAACTATTTACTGAAGAATAGAGTGTTTTACATGTCACATAGTCAATTGTCATTATTTACTAGGGATATTACCTACTTTATAAACAAGAAAAAATGCTACTCGATAAACTCAAGTAGCATTTAAACTATAAACTAAACTAACACTATTTACTCTTTCTCATCTCTTTTAATAATTCATAAGCTTCAATTGCACCAGATCTTTTTGCATATTGTGCTACAGAAGTCCCATGTTTATCTACTGCTTTAATATCTGCTCCTTTTTCAACTAGCAACTTAATAATTTCTATTCTATTATATCTAGCCGCATACATTAACGGAGACTTGCCTCCAGAAAATTTATTTACACTAACTCCCATCTTTATTAATTTCTTAACGGTTTGAATATCATTTTTAGAAATAGATTGACAAAATGGACTAACATCTACAATTGCTACCTCAGTAACATTATTTAAATTGTTTTGCAGATTGTCTCCTTCAATTGAATTTGCGCTTGCAATTAGCCCAAAAGCTAAAGCTGCAGTTAAAATGTGATTTTTCATGATTTTTTGATTTTTTTGATTAATGATGTATTCTTTTATAAAAATAATCAATACTTGGGTAATAGCATTTGAATTACATTCATATAACATAAGTTTAACTTTATGTTCAAATTCTGTTAAAAAAAACATAACAAAACATCAACATGGCAAAAAATCAAACCACTGTATAATACATTTGTTTGTATCTTTGCCTACAATTAATCATTCTCATGAATAAGAAAACAATTCTTTTAATACTAGATGGATGGGGAATCCCTGAAGATAAAAACGCTTCAGCAATTCACCATGCAAATACTCCTTTTATAGATAGTCTTTACAATGATTATCCAAATACAACATTATTGACCCACGGAATGAATGTTGGTTTACCAGACGGACAGATGGGGAATAGTGAGGTTGGACATATGAATTTAGGTGCAGGAAGAATTGTTTATCAAGATTTAGCAAAAATAAACTTAGCCGTTCAAAACAACACTTTAAAAGATGAGCGAACACTTATTGATGCGTTTTCTTATGCAAAAGAACATAATAAAAACATTCATTTTCTTGGTTTAGTATCAGACGGAGGTGTACATGCACACATCAATCATATTAAAGGTTTAGTAGATGCTGCTGAAGATTTTGGAATAACCAACTCATTTATTCACGCCTTTACTGACGGAAGAGATGTTGATCCCAAATCAGGAATTGACCACATAACTGATTTACAAAATCATATAAAAAATAAAAATACAACTCTAGCTTCTGTCATTGGTAGATACTACGCAATGGACAGAGATAATAGATGGGAACGTGTTGCTGAAGCTTATAACTTATTAGTGAATGGTAAAGGACAGCATACTGAAAATATCACTGAAGCTATTCAACAAAGTTATGATAATTCTATAACCGATGAATTTATCAAACCTATTGTTATTAGCAAAAACGGAACTCCTGTAACTACAATTAAAGAAGACGATGTGGTTATTTTCTTTAATTTCAGAACAGATCGTGGTCGTGAATTAACTAATGCGTTAACGCAAAATGATTTTCCGGATTTCGGAATGAGAAAATTAAACTTACATTTTACTACTTTAACAAATTACGACGATTCGTTTAAAGGTATTAATGTAGTTTTCAATAAAGAGAATATAAAAGATACTTTAGGAGAAATTATTTCAAAATCAGGAAAAAAACAAATACGGATTGCCGAAACAGAGAAATATCCTCATGTAACTTTTTTCTTTAATGGTGGTAGAGAAGAACCTTTTGATAATGAAAAAAGAATTCTTTGCCCTTCTCCAAAAGTAGCAACTTATGACATGCAACCAGAAATGAGTTCGCATGATATAACCAAAGCTATTGTTCCGGAAATAAACACTCAATGGGCCGATTTTATATGTCTTAATTTTGCAAATCCTGATATGGTTGGTCACACTGGAAGTATGGAAGCAGCAGTTAAATCGTGTGAAGCAACAGACGTTTGTACAAAACAAGTTATTGAAGCCGCTTTGCAAAATGGATATACAACCTTAGTAATTGCAGATCATGGGAATTGCGAAAAAATGTTTAACAAAGATGGAAGCCCACATACAGCTCATACAACAAACCCTGTTCCGTTAATTGTCGTTGACAAAGACATTAAAACCGTAAAAGAAGGTGTTTTAGGAGATATCGCTCCTACTATATTACATTTATTAGGTATTGAAAAACCAAAATTAATGACGCAAAATTCATTAGTTTAAATAACTATTACACAAACTAACCCACTAATAGTAATAAATAATATTTTACGTACTTTTACCCAACTATATAAATTATTTCATGACTTCAAGAGACAATCTTCTTATTGCTATAGACTTTGACGGGACAATCGTTGAAGACACCTATCCAAATATTGGGAAGCCACAGCTATTCGCATTTGAAACAATGAAAAGGCTGCAAAATGATGGACATCGATTAATATTATGGACATATAGATGTGGCAGTAAATTGGATGATGCAGTAGCGTTTTGTAAGCAAAACGGAATTGAATTTTACGCTATAAACAATACTTTTCCAAACGAAGAATATGATGGAAAAGAAAGTAGAAAAATTGGTGCAGATTTATTTATTGACGATAGAAATATTGGTGGCTTTATTGGTTGGGGAGAAATTTACCAATCACTTACTAAAGAAACAGTTCCTAGTTTAAAAGCAAAACGAAAAAGTATCTTTTCTTTTTTTAAAATCACAGATGATTAAACTAAAATAGAAAAACCGTAATGAATTAAATTCGCTACGGTTTTTCTGTTTTAAGAACTATTTCAACACTTATTTGATACCATCAAAATAAGATTTAGCAATACTTTCTCTATGATTAGGGTGTGCTATTTTTACTAATTCAGCAACACGTTGCTTTATTGTTTTCCCGTATAAATTAGCTACCCCATATTCCGTAACTACATAATGAACATGTGCTCTAGTGGTAACCACTCCTGCTCCATTCTTTAAAAACGGCACGATTCTACTTATCCCTTTACTTGTTTGTGACGGCAGTGCTAGTATAGCTTTTCCTCCATCACTAAGTGATGCTCCTCTAATATAATCCATCTGTCCTCCAACTCCAGAATACATCTTAGTCCCGATAGAATCTGCACAAACTTGCCCAGTAACATCAATCTCAATTGCTGAATTGATTGCTACCATTTTTGGATTTTTCTTGATTATAGATACATCGTTTACATAATCAGCTGAACGCATTTCTATAAACGGGTTATCATCTACATAATCATATAATTTTTGAGTACCCATTAAAAATGTAGCCATTGATCGCCCTGGATTTACTCCTTTAAAATCACCATTAATGACATCCTTCAATATTAAATCTATTACTCCATCAGAAAACATTTCTGTATGTAACCCTAAGTTTTTATGATTCCCTAGTCTTGACAAAACAGCATTAGGAATACTCCCAATCCCCATTTGCAAAGTACTTTCGTCATCAATTAGCTCTGCTATATAATCCCCTATTTTGTTTTCAACTTCACTAGGCTCAGGCAATAAATGTTCATGTATTGGTGACTCATGCTCTACAAAAACATCTAATTCAGATACATGAATAATCCCATCACCATGAGTTCTTGGCATTTTAGGGTTGATTTGAGCAATTACCTTATTTGCATTACCGATAGCAGCTAAAGTTGCTTCAACAGAAACCCCCAAAGAACAATACCCATGCTTATCTGGTGGAGAAACCTGAATAAAAGCCACATCAATAGGCACTATATTTCGTTTAAACAAAATAGGCAACTCACTTAAAAAAACAGGTGTGTATGAGCCATTTCCAGCTTTTAAAGTGTGTCGTACATTTTTACCAATAAAAAATGAATTTACGTGAAAACTATCTTTATAAATAGGATCGGCGTATGGTGTCCTACCCTCTATATGAAGGTGTGAAACTTCTACATTCCTTAATTCTTCATGTCTGGCAGACATTGCATCAATTAATATTTGTGGTGCGGCAGCGGCAGCCTGAATATATATTCTATTATTTGACTTGATAACTTTCACTGCTTCTTCTGCAGATACTGATTTGTACATAATATTTATTATTTTGAACTACAAAAATACAACCTAAAAATAGCTGAAAAACTGTCAAAAATCATTTTTTAAAACATTTTTTACATCTTAAATTCTAACTTTTTAAATTAGTATATTTGCGGTCAAACTTAGCTTACAATGATTAAATTAAAATCAAAAGAAGAAATAGAAATCATGCGCGAAAGCGCCTTAGTGGTTTCAAAAACATTAGGGGTTATAGCTGGAGAAATAAAACCAGGGATAACTTCATTATATTTAGATAAATTAGCTGAAGAACATATTAGAGATTTAGGGGCTATTCCTGGATTTCTTGGTCTTTATGACTTTCCTAACACCTTATGTATTTCACCAAATGCACAAGTTGTACATGGTATACCTAACAATAAACCATTAGTAGAAGGAGATATTCTATCTGTCGACTGTGGAGCAATATTAAACGGTTACTATGGTGACCATGCTTATACATTTGAAGTTGGAGAAGTTGCTCCAGAAACAAAAAAATTACTTCAAGTAACTAAAGAAAGTTTATACGTAGGTATTAGAGAGCTTAAAGAAAATAACCGAGTTGGTGATGTTGGTTTTGCAATACAAAAATACTGTGAAGACCGTGGATACGGTGTTGTTCGTGAACTAGTTGGTCATGGATTAGGTAAAACTATGCATGAAGATCCGCAAATGCCTAATTACGGAAAACGAGGTAGAGGGAAAAAATTTAAAAACGGATTAGTAGTTGCTATTGAGCCAATGATAAACATGGGGACTCATAAAATTGAGCAATTACGTGACGGTTGGACCATTTTAACAGATGACAGAAAACCTTCTGCTCATTTTGAACATGATGTGGCTATTGTTGATGGAAAACCCCAATTACTTTCTACTTTCGATTATATCTATGAAGCTTTAGGTATTACAAGTACTGAAGAAGATGAATTCAGAAAGAGATAGAAATAATTCTTGATGAAGAAAATCTTCAAAATAATATTGAACACGATACCTAGGCCCTTATTAATTAGGGTTAGCTATCTGGTTCGTCCTGTTTTAGCGTTCATCCTAAAAGGAAGTACTTTCACTGATCCTATTGACGGAAAAAGCTTTAGTACTTTTCTTCCATACGGATATGGAAGTCAGAGAAACAACGTATTATCCCCTTCTACACTTTCATTAGAACGTCATAGACTATTATGGCTTTATCTAAAAAATGAAACTGACTTTTTCAATAATACAGAAAGTAAAAAAGTATTACACTTTGCACCTGAACAATGTTTCTACAAACGTTTTAGAAATCAAAGTAATATTGAGTATACAACTACTGATTTACTTTCTCCGTTAGCTGATGTAAAAGCAGACATTTGTAATCTCCCATTTGAGGATAATAGTTACGATATTATTTTCTGCAACCATGTTTTAGAACATATTCCTGATGATACTAAAGCGATGCAAGAATTATATAGGGTTTTAAAGCCTAAGGGAATGGCAATACTTCAAATCCCTCAAGAATTAGATCGTGAAACTACTTTTGAAGACAATACAATTACTAATAAAACAGAGCGAGCAAAAATATTTGGTCAATATGACCATGTTCGTATATACGGCCGTGACTATTTCAATAAACTAAGAAGTATTGGGTTTATCGTTGAAGAGATTGATTACACTAATACTCTTTCTGATAATGATACAGATAAATACTGTTTAGCAAAAGGAGAAATACTTCCCGTATGCTTTAAAGGTTAAACCGTAGCGTTTATATTTCACAAAGCAATATACTTTTTAAACCATTATTAAAACCCCTGCGTTTTATCGGTGATTTTGCACTCTTTATGGTGCTTTTTTTTATTCTTAAAAATGCACGCAACATTTTAGAACTACTAGACAACAATTATTGCCACCTAATTAACATTTCCTTTATATTTATAATATCAAACTAAGTAACACTTTTACCCAAAAATGATTACAGGTCGTTATATCAGAGGGGAACCCCAACTCTTCTAATATAAAAAGACAAAGAAAAAAGCTTAGTATTTACATACTAAGCTTTTTTCTTTTATAAGATTCACATTTGTATTTCTATGGGAAATCATTTAAACTTAGTGTTTTCAATAGCTTTTCCTTATCCTCATAAATAAAATACACCTGTAACTCAGGATGCTTTTTTAATAACTCTGTTACTTTTTCTATTCCCATTGCCTTAAAGGCAGTTGCATATGCATCAGCTTCCGCACAGGTTTGAGCAATTACAGACACACTTAGTATATTTGTTTTACTCGGATAACCTGTTTTTGCATTAATAATATGTGAATATTTAGCTCCATTTGCATCTACCTTAAATTTACGGTATACCCCAGAAGTAGCCATAGCAACATTTTCTAAGCTAATTACTTTTTTATGGCTTTGGGTTTTATCAAAATTAGGTTCTTCTATACCTACTCTCCATAAATTTGAAGATTCAATATTAATCCCTTTAGCAACAATTTCACCACCAATATCAATCAAATAATTTTGATGCCCTTTATTATTTAAAAACTCAGCAATTACATCTAGGCCATAACCTTTCCCTATTGCGTTGAAATCAATAAAGGCTTTTTTAGTGTTTTTAATTTTTCCTTCAGAAATTGTTACGTTATTAAAACCTACCGACTGCATTAAACTATCAATTTTAACACTATCTAACGCCACTACTTTACCTCCCGGTCCAAAATCCCATGCATTAACTAAAACACCAATAGTTGGGTCAAAAAAACCATTAGTCTCTTGATAAATTTCTTTTGAGACCTCAAATACTTTTTTAAAATGACGATCAATTAAAACTGTAGAATCCCCCTTATTAATTTTTGAAATATCTGAAGTTGGTATATAAGTTGACATTGACTTATTTACTTCTGAAAAAAGACTATCGTATTGTTTAGAATAATCAACCTCCTCATTATCAAAAAACTGAATATTGTAATAGGTCCCGAAAACTTCGCCTGTTGTGAAATTATTAATAGGTTTTGTTTCTTGTTTACAAGAGATAATTATCAATAAGAATAGAATCGCTGTTTTTTTCATTACTATATGTTTTAATTCATGTCTACATCAAGTGATTGTACACCTACATAGTCCAACAAATACGGTTGATTTAAGTACACTGGATCTCCTGTAACGTCTTTATTCCCCAAGCCTACCCCAGCATATAACACTTTTGCATCTTTACTTCTCGCATGCTCACGGAAAGTTTCCATCCACACTACATCATAATCATCTGGTGATTCCGGCATCAAAACGGCCTTTACAATCACAAAATAATACTGAGCATTCTTATCGATACAAACATATTGTGGATTTCTTTTCAACTGGCTATTAATTGCTACAAACTCGTAACCTTGCGCTTCAAGATCTTTACCAACAATATTCATTGCTAGATTATGCAGTTCCTGTTTATTAAGTGGTTTTGACATTTGAGTTTAAAATTTGGTTGATAGATAAATATTTATTGTACCGTGTATTGTGTATTATCTAATTCAGTCAATCTAAAATAACCATACGGGGTATTTATTGCATTAGTTTTGTTAACACAATTTCCATTAACAGGAGCTGGCGTTGTACTAAATGGACCTTGGCCTTCTGTTTGCTGCAATAAAAGAGACATATAATTATAATACTGTTCAGATATACCAATAAGTTCAATATTAACTTCATCTCCAGGGTTCAGAGCATCTAAATCACTATCTTCATCATCCTTCTCAAAGAAAATAGTCATTTCATTCCCATTGGTAAACTCATCCTTTATTGTTATAAAATAAGGAAGCACATCTGTTGTTTGCTGAAACTTAATTAAATAGTAATTTTCTTCAAGGACTGGGTCATTAAAAAAAATATTTACTTCAATTAAAGAATCATCAAAACCACCTGCAATGGTCTGGTTAATATTAGAAATAGACGCTACTGATTTAAAGGTTTCAACTGATGAATATTGCTCCCCTTCATATGCTATATCTAGTCGATACTCTGTGTTTAATTCTGGAGAAAAACTATTAGTTGTATAGGTCCCATCACTATTATCCGTAAAAACAAAAATAGTACTATCTACAAGATTCATTACTTGAACATTTGCACCTACAGCAGGCACATTGTTTTGTAATGAAAAATAAGGAGTTGATAGCGATAATTTAATTAATTGTTCATTTCCAGAAGTACCTTTTTCCCAGTTTATACTTGCATCAATAACTAACTTGGGTGTTTCATTAGGAACGTCTATGTCCACAACATCTTCGCATGATAAAAGAAATACACTAAATATCACTAACAAATAATTTATAATAAAAAATCTTCTCATAACTATAGTATATTTAAAACTTAAAATTATAAGTTATAGCTGGAACTACACCAAATATCGATGTTCTAATTGCCTCATTAAAACCTGTTTTTTCATCCTGTCTAAAAGAAATTGACGCTGCATTTTTTCTGTTATATAAATTATACACACCAAAAATCCATTCACTTTTCCATTTTTTATTCTTATTTTTTCTAGGAGTTAAAGTTGCCGAAAGGTCTAATCTATGGTAAGCTGGCAATCTATTGGCATTCCTCTCGTCATAACTAGCTATTGACAAGCCTTGGTACTGATATTGACCGTTTGGATAAGTTACTGGTCTTCCTGTTTGATAAATTACATTCGCTCCAAATTGCCATTTATCGTTTAATTTATAATTACCTGTTACGGATACATCATGAGGACGATCAAAACTTGTATTATACCATTCCCCGTTATTAATACCTAATCCTCCTGCTTCACCTCCTTTAGTCTGTTGCTCAGATTTTGATAATGTATATGCAATCCAACCAGTTAAGCTTCCTTTATTTTTTTGAAATTGTAATTCCAAACCATAAGCTCTCATTTTTCCATTGAGTAATTGAGTTTCAATATAATCCTGAGCTATTAAATCAGAGCCATCAATATAATCAAGTCTATTCTCTATGTTTTTGTAATATGTTTCTGCTGAAAAAGAATATTTGCTCTCATTAATATTTTTGAAATAACCTACAGCATATTGATCAGCTAATTGTGGTTTAATAAATTTACCACTAGGAGCCCAAACATCCAGTGGAGTAACAGATGACGTATTAGAAATTAAATGTAAATATTGAGCCATCCGATTATAACTTACTTTTACAGATGCTGTATTACTTAACTGATATGACAGTGCTAAACGAGGCTCAATATTGCCATAGTTTTTAATCGATTTATTTTTAGCAAAACTAGTTACACTAATATTATCAGTACTTTCATATATTTTAAGCTCCTCATTATATGTAACTGGAAGCCCGTTTGCATAATTCCCAACCTTATCTTCACCTAACCTCATAAAATAACTATATCTAAATCCGTAGTTAGCAGTTAACTTTGGTGTTATTTTATGATTCATTGCTATATACAAACCATTTTCCAAGGCTTGCTTATTTTGTAATTTTCTATAATTAATACTTGATTCGGAAGAGGACGGAAGCACCTCTCCAGGATTAAACTTGTAATAAATGCTACTTACTCCGTAATTTAACGTGATTTTATTTGACAAGTAATGTTTTAAATCATACTTAAAATTATAATTCTTAATATCAGACTCCCAATCAAGTTTTATAAACTCTAGACCTAAATTGTAATCATATTTACTATAGATTAGTGATAAGTTGGAAAATAATTTATTCGAAAAAATATGATTCCACCTTGCATTTAAAGAAGTGTTACCATAAGTATTATTAAACGCATTTTCAAATTTAAATATATCCTGACCAAGATATCCAGAAAAATAAACTTTATCTTTTTTACTTAAAGAATAACCGGCTTTTAAATTTAAGTCATAAAAATAAGCAACATTCCCTTTCTGTTCTTCAGAGAAATTTAAAAACAAATGCCCATAAGACGCTCTTCCAGCTGCTAAAAAAGCTCCTTTATCTTTTTTGATTGGGCCTTCAGCCAATAATCTACTAGATATAACACCTATACCTCCATTTAAATGAAACTGTTTTTGATTCCCATCTTTCTGCCTAACATCTAATACAGAAGATACCCTCCCTCCGTATTCTGCGGGGATTCCACCTTTATATAAGGTAACATCCTTGATTACATCATTATTAAATACAGAGAAAAATCCAAATAAATGTGATGAATTGTAAATTATAGCTTCATCAAGCAATACTAAATTTTGATCAGAGGCACCACCGCGAACATTGAATCCGGCTGTTCCTTCTCCACCATTTGTTACTCCCGGAAGTAATTGAATAGATTTTAATACATCCACCTCCCCTAGAACAACAGGTATTTGCTTAATCGTTTTTGCTTTCAGATTAGTGCTACTCATTTGAGCAGCCTTTATATTTAAGCGTTCCTTGTCTTTGGTTTTGATAACAACCTCGTCTAAAACACCTGAATCTTCCCCCAAACCAAAATTTAGGGATATGTCATCTATTAAGTCTATACTTTTAACTATTGTTTCATAGCCTACGAAACTAAAAACAATATTTTGTTTACCAGATGTAATAGTTAAAGAATAGAAACCATACTGATTAGTTACAGTTCCAACTGAAGTACCTTTAACATATACGGTCGCACCTAATAAAGTTTCTCCAGTTTTAACATCAGTAACTACACCATTAATTGTATGTTTTTCTTGAGCTTGTAAACCGAGGGCTAACAATAAAAAATGAATTATTAAAACATACTTCATACAATGATTAATTTCTAGTATTTACCTTTCTTTTTATTACGTAAGTTATAACTTTTATCCCCTCTAGTTTTAGGTTTTTTGTACTTTTCAGCAATTATGAATTTATAAGAACCTCCTAAATTCTCTTTGGAATTTTTTTCAGATTTCTCATGAAAAGCTGGCCCAGGTGCATCTTCATCTTTTGGTTTTGTATGCGGGTTATTATGTTCAATATGCTTTGGACGCTCTTCTGGAGTTAAGCGCTCTGAGATTTCTACATCTTCTGGAAATTCCATTTTTGGAATTTCATAATTCATTAACTCTTCAATAGCGTCTTTATCTTCCTGCTCCTTTGGAGTTGAAAACAATATCGTTTTCCCTTCATGTTCAGCTCTACCTGTTCTACCAATTCTGTGCATGTAGTTTTCGGCAAAGTTTGGTGTGTCAAAGTTAATTACATGAGAAATTTCATCTAAATCTAAACCACGTGCCATTACATCGGTAGCTACTAATATTCTATTTTCTCCTTCATCAAACTGACGAATAGAACGTATTCTATAATTTTGGGTTTTATTGGAATGTATTACACATACATCTGATCCAAATATTTCTTCTACAGCTTCAAATAGTCTATCAGCACTTTTTTTGTTAGAAACAAAAACCAATACTTTACTAAAAGTTTGTTTATCACTAATTATATGTGCTAATAAATTTACTTTTGTATAAAAGTTAGGTACATCATAGCATTGTTGTCCAATATTATCAAGTGGTGTACCACTTACAGCAATAGATATTTTTTCTGGTGATCTGAAAAAATCAGTAATTAGAGCATCTACATCATCTGTCATCGTTGCAGAAAACATAATATTTTGTCTCTTAGAAGGCAATACATCAAATATATTTAATAACTGAAAACGGAACCCTAAGTCAAGCATTACATCAACTTCATCAATCACTAATTTTTGAATTGATTTTAATTGAATAGCTCTACTAATAGCTAAATCGTATAAACGACCAGGAGTTGCCACAATAATATCAGTCCCTTGGGCTACAGCCATTTTTTGAGTATTGATGTTTGCTCCACCATATACTCCTAATACACGAACATTAATATATTCAGCAAGTTTTTCAATTTCTTCAGCAACTTGCAATACTAATTCACGTGTAGGAACTAAAACCAATACTCTTGGGTTTACTTGCTTCGAAAATTTTAGATCACGAAGTATAGGCATCATGTAGGCAAAGGTTTTCCCAGTACCCGTTTGTGCAATACCAACAATATCCTTACCTGAGCGTACAACATTAAATGCTTCGGCTTGTATAGGTGTTGGATGTTCAAACCCCATATCGTCAATTGCATATTGCAACTGATTAGATAAATTCAATTCTTTAAACGTAATCATTCCTACAAATTTTCTGCAAAGGTACGCTTTTATTAATAGCTGCAAACCATAAAAAAAGGCTCGTTTAACTTAATAAACGAACCTTTGTATTTTAATGATTGATTATTATTTAATCACCAATCTTTTTACTTCTTTTGATACTTCTGATTCTATTGATACCAAATACAATCCTGAAGTTAATGCAGAAACATTAATAGCTGCTCCAGAATAATCTGATACAGAAAGTATTTCCTTTCCACTAATACTATAAATAGATACTTTCGCTTCTGCTTTTAAACCTGCTACAGAAAAAGTGTCTGATGAAGGATTAGGATATATAGAAAATTTATAATCAGTTAACTCAACATCGTTTATTGCTAAAAGAGAAAAATCGAAAAAAGGAGTTCCTGATAATCCAGAAGCGCTGGCTACAGTTGGGTTAAATGTATCTGTATTAGTAGTGTCAGCAGTCAAATAAACTTCTAGTGCACCTCCAAAGGCATCACCTAATACTGAATCATTTGCTACTATTCTAAGTTCTCCAACCGTTGGCGCTCCGTTCACTTGTATAGTTGCTATCATGTTAGGTAAGCCTGTAGCAGGTAAATTTGGTAAATTAACAGTTGCTCCTAAAGTTTCTGTAATCAAAAAACCTTTATGACCGGTTATAGTAGGGTCTAACGCTGTTACATCACCTGAAGTAAAAGGACTAGTTCCAGGTGCAGGCCCTAAAGAAGACTGAATTGTCATTGTTGCAGCATCAGGAAGTAAAATAGTAAAACCATAACTCTGTACCTCAGTAACTTCATTTGTTCCACCACCAGTAGCTACTGCAGCAATCGTAAAGTTATAACCACCATTATCTATTAAAGTATAGGTGTATGTGTTTTGTGCGCTTAATTGAATTGAGAATAAAGCTATTACTAAAACTAGTAATGCATTTAATGTAATTTTTTTCATGTTTGTGTTTTTTTAATGATTTGGGTTTTTTTAATGATTTGGGTTTAAAAAATATCGTTATGCATTTAAAATATTAATGCATAACGATATTAAATTTTTATTTAAGGCAATTGTTCTGTAATTGCAAAAGTAGTGAAATTTAGGAAATTTCCAGGATGCGATAATGCATTTTGAAGAAGAAATGGTGTATCCGAAGCCCCCCCAGAATATTGACAACTTCCATTCATATCTATATCATTTGAGCTATAAGCATTTACCGTATACGTTGGAAAATTTAAGAAATTACCTGCATCGTTAAGCACATAAGTTAAAATATCTGCAGAATCTGCCGTTCCTCCAGTATACTGCACTACAGCATCTCCGTTTACATCTCCTGCCCACATTGCTACCACTCCATTTTGCATACCAAAAGTAGTTTGTGCATTAGAACCAAATGTAATCTGACTTGCTGAATTAGTAAAATCTACAGTAGCTGGAGAACTTGTAAGTGCTAAAGCACTTGAAGTCATAATTCCTAAGTGATTCCTATGTTTAATTGCAATATAAAAATTCCTGTTGGCAGAATCAAAAGTCAAAGTTGATGTTCCATCAACTCCAACTACATCTCCATCACGTTGTAATAATGCTGATTGACTATATAAAACTGTTGTATTAGTTGTTTCATCTCTTAACTCAACAAGTACCCAGTCAACAATTGCATTTGCACCTGTAGCTGTAAACACACTTGCATTACACACTAAAGCATCAGCATAAGGACTTGTTGTTGGTATCATACCTGCAACTCGTAAATCATCTCGCATCAAGCTTTCTTCTCCTGAATTAGGATTTATTCCCGCTCCTTGTAAATATACTTTAGGAGAAACTGAAATTTTAGCAAAAGTTGCCGTTGTACCAAAATAGAAATCACCATCTAATCCTGAAAAATTACCAGTTAACGTTATATCAGTACCAAAAGCACTAACTGTTAAAGCAACAACATCACCTGTACTTTCTTTATAAGCAACTAAATCATTTCTAGATTGACTAGTAGTTGTTTCCCAACCAGTAATTTCAGCTAATTCAAAATAAAACTTAACAGTCGTATCACCACTAGTTGTAGTATTTGATGGACTAATATTAAATACCTTATCCATTGCTAAATTAGGAGCTGTACTTCCATTATATGCTTGCACACCAGTACCTGCTCTAGAAACTGCACTTGTAGTACAACTATAATCGAAACTATCGTTATTGGTTATATCTAATATTAAATTACCTGAACCTGTATCACTTGTATAAACTGTACCTAAATTTGGTAAATTTAATTGATCATTAGTTGTACCGTTATTGATGGCTGTTTGAATACTAAAGTCAATAGTAGAGGTTAAAGTAATTGTGTCCCAAAAAAGATATCCACTATCTGCTGGTGGAGTTCCTGTATGGTGCAACACTAATGAACCTGTTTGACCTTGAATAGTTGCTATAAATGCATCTAAATTAATTGTTTCTAATACCGGTGAAGCTGTATAATCTGTTGCTGTTCCACTTGAAAGCAATGTTCCTGCTTGAATTGTTGTACCATCTGTAGTATCAGTAGCAAAATATAATTCATAATTCTGAGTAGCGTTAGCAGATAATAAAGCGTGCTCTAATGAAAGTGCCGTAATCCCTGAAGGGATCGTGAAAGCAGGAGAAATAAGATAATCATCCATCACGTTATCAACAGCTTGAGAACCTAAAAAGTCTGGCTCAATAACTCCTGGAACATCTATACCCGCACTATAAACACCAAAAGTCCCTGCTCCTCCGTCGTTTATTACAGCCCAACCAGTTGTATCACTTGTGTATGAAAAAACTGTACTTATTGCTCCAGAAGAAGGAGCTAAATCATCATCAGTTACTGTAAGTATTAATGAATTGGAACCAGCAGTTGCTTCTCCTCCATTTGCGTTAACTGTAAAACCAATTAGAATAGTTTCATCACCTTCAACAAATCCATCATTATAAACTCTAACAATCATATCTCTTGTTCCTGTAGTACCAGCAGCGAAAGAAACACTACTAGTCATTAGGTCATAATCAGTACCACTTAATGCTGAACCTCCAGATACAGTAAAATTAACAACCGATAACTCAGATGAAGCAACTGCTAAACTTACAGAAGTTGTAACATCTGTAAAAGAACATGCACTTCCTTCACTTGGTAGACTAACAGGGCTAGGTACAAATGAAATAGTAGAACCTACATCTCCAGTAGGTGAGTTAACTAAGTTAACAAAACCATCTGCGACAGTAATAACCGTAGCTATTCTAGACACTTGATCAGCTGTAAAAATATCCATTACTACATCGTCTGTATAATCCATATAGTTTTCAACCTGATCTGCTGAACTACATGATGTATTTTGAGCAGTACCATAATTAGCACCTCCTGCTGTAGGAGTATCATTACAAAAATCATCAACTGTACAACCTCCATCTCCCCAGATATGACGTAATCCTATCCAGTGACCAATTTCATGTGTTAATGTTCTTCCTAAATTATAAGGAGCTGCAGTACCTGGGTTTGCAACAGAACCTGCTGTACCATATCCAATAACAACACCATCATTTTGTGCTGTACCTCCATTTACATTAAATCCTGGCAAAGTAGAGTTACTCGGGAATTGTGCATATCCTAATATACCACCTGAAATATCTGCAGTCCATATATTAGCATACTGATTACGATCCCAACCAGTAGACTTTATTTCTAAACCACCATCACCAACATCAAAATCCGAAGTTGGAAATGGCCCATCTCCATAGGTTAAAATTCTATTTATACCAGGTTCTGGCAAAACATTTCCCAATGGATCTACTACAGCTGGAATAAATTGAACCATCGCATCTGCAGCAACTGGGTTAGTACTCCCTGCTTGATTACTAAAATCAAGATTTAATTGATCTATTTGTGCTTGTATTTGAGCTGCAGATAAGTTTTCCGCACCTGCACCATCAGTAATAACATGAAATATGATTGGTATTGTAGTTACAGCCATTTTAAATGTACCATTGGCTTTTTGTTGAGCCCACAATTGTTTACGCTCTTCGACCAATGGCGCTAACCACTCTTCAAAAGCATCATTAGATTGAGGGTTCCCTTCTCTTAGCATTCTGCGTTCATGCATCTCTACAGAAGTACATTTTACATAACCTGTTTCATCAAAAGAAAGCTTATTGTCTTCTGTTAAATCATTATATAATAATTGATTTTGGTTTGTCTGAGTAATAGTATTGGTTGACTTACTAATACTTTGTTTTCCTTTAGTTTGTGCAAATGTTACACACGTAAAAACTAAGGCTAATAAAAAAGCCTTTTGGGTATTTTTTTTCATTCTTCGGTTTTTTTGGGTTTTCGATTTTGAATATAGTGATATCTGTAAACAATAACCTAGCGGGTAAGTAGATTTTAGATTAAGTGTATATTTTTATCGATAAAACACATATCATCCGTTAACACGAAAAAAAAAGCCGACACATTACTGTGTCGGCTTTTTGTAATAAAGAAATTAATTCTTATTGAATAACAATCTTTTTAGTTGCTTTCTTAGAACCACTTTCAACGTTTAATAAATAAATCCCTGAAGCCATTGAACTAAAGTCCACTTCCTTATTAAATGTCACTGAGTTATTACTATGCACCTCTGTGTACACGTTTCTTCCTCTAACATCAAATAACGACATTTGAACATCTTGGTTTGAGCTTAAGTTTACAGTAAATAAACCACTTGATGGGTTTGGGTATACTGTAAAAGCTGCAAAGTCACCATTTTGCTCTTCTACACCTAATACTTCAGTAGTTTCACATATTGTAACTGACCAAGAATCTAATGTTCCTGTATCAGCTGCTCCTTGATCATTAAATCCTAAAGTCCACACTCCTCCTGCAGTTTCTCCATTTAATCCAGAAAATGATTGAGTAGGAGCAGTATCCCCTACTGTTGGAGCAGCACAAACTATTGCACCTGCACCATCATAAAAATTAAGGTTTAAATTATCTTCCCCAGTACAAGGTCTACTCATTACTGTTAATTGAGTTCCAGCTGGACTTAAGATTGCAAATGTTAAATCTTGAATATATGTATGTGTAGCTGCTACATTTAACTGTAAAGTCACATTACTCCCAAATGTTTTTGTTGAAGTAGATGTTAAACCAAGAGTTGACCATGTTGGATCATTATCAGGAATAGCTGTTACAGTAGAATTTGTAAAAACTTCCGCACATGTTGTTGTTATAATATAATCAATTGGAAAATCCATTGTGTTAATTGCAAAGAAAGGCGCACCAGTTGGCTGAACCATAATTCTACAATATGGAGCAGGTGTATTTGGTACAATAATCATTTCATTACCATCATTTACTATATTAGAAGCCAATACAGTAGGATAAGTAAGTCCTCCATCAATTGACAATAAAATATTTACGTTAGATGCTCCTGCCATTAATTCTGTACTATTTCTATTCCAAGTAACATTTTCAGAAGCTCCTTGAACTAACATTACTCCAGCAGCTTGCGAAGTAACCTCTAAAGGTCCTCTTGACGCATCCCAAGTAACAACCATATCTTGAAAAGTGTTACCTGCACCACCAGCTCTGTTATCACGAACAGATAATCTAAAATCTGCTGTTCTAGCAACTGTAGGTACTTTTTCGAAAGTATTACCATTTACACCATTAGCCACTAAATCAGCTAATGCAGGAAATGTTCTTTCAGTTGAAGTAGTAGGGTTATATGATCTAAATAATGGTCTATTATTAGTTGCAGCAGTAGGGTCTGGATATGCATTTGCAGCATCCTCTTCATTATATTGCTCCCAACAGTATGTTAACGTATCACCATTTGCATCAGTTGCAGGTATTGCATCTAATTTAAATGCCGTACCAATTGGTAAGGTTATACTTGGCTGAGCTGGAACAACTGGTTGACTGTTACCTGTAGCTGTTTCTACATCACACGGTCTAGATTTAGCGTGAATAGTAATTTGGTCAATTGAAATAGCATGGAAATAAGGATCTGAATTTGATTGTACATCCGTTGCACCTGTAATTCCAGCATACCCCATTATCGTAGAACCTGAACCTGGTTCCATTTGAGCTACACCTGCACCTTCTGAAGAATGTGTAAAAGTATGCCTTCCTCCAAATTGGTGTCCTAATTCATGAGCAACAAAATCAATATCAAAAGTATCTCCAATTGGAGATGTACTTGTAGTATATCCACTTCCTTTTGATCCGTCAACACAAATACAACCGATACATCCAGCATTACCATTATTCCCAATAGCAGCCATTAAGTGACCTACATCATAAGCAGCTTCACCTAGTACAGATGTTAATGTAGATTGTAATGTAGCATTATATGCAGCATCAGAAGTTGAACTGTAAGGAGTACCTGGTGTAGCATACACTACTGCATCATTTCCAGCGATAAGCACCAACCTAACAGCGAAGTCTATTTCATAAACTGAATTTTGTCTAGCTATAGTAGTTGCTATTGCCGCATTAACAGCTGGCAATGTTCCTCCGTGAAATGCATAATACTCAGCACTTACTGACATTGCTAGTCTAAATGTTCTTAAAGTGTTATCATCAGCTGCAAAAGCTTCATTTACATCCGGAGCCTTGTTTAAATTAACCTCTAAACCTTCTTCAGTTGCACATTCAAACGATTTCTTTTGTGTTCTGTCAGAACGTTTAAAGAAAGCTATTTTCGAGCTATTACCAGGTATAGCCTGAATAATTTCGGTTTCACTTCTATTTGAAGCTAATACAATTCCGTTTATACCATTATATGGAGAAATTGTAAAACGTAAATAGTTCCCTGTATTTTTAACATCATAACCAGCATAAGCTCTAATTTCTGGGTATAACGCTTGTTGACCAGGTTCGAAAACTGAAGCCTCTTCTATTCTATAACTCACCATTTCTCCATTACTAGATGGTAATTGAATTATTGTATTTGAATCTCCAGAATACTCTCCATATACAGGAGCATTTGATATTTGATTCTTAAATGTTGTATAATCAAATGTGTAATACAAAGTCTGTGCTGGCAATAATAAGTCAGCCGTTTTAGGACTATCCTTTACACTAGCACTTGAAGTACGCCATATAGACTGCGCAAATGAAGTACTTGTACAAATAGTTAATAGTAATATACTAAAAACATTAAAAGTAATTTTTTTCATAATTTTTGGGTTTGTTAATAAAATTGAACGGATCAATATAACAACTAATGTTAAGAAAAGCCTATCAAATTAGTAGTTTTAGATAAAGAGTTGACAAAATCAGTTGAAACGCAAAAAAAGCCGATACATTGCTGTATCGGCTTTTTTTTGAATTATGATATTACTTTGCTAACGCTCAGAATAACATTTATATTTAATAAGATTATTGCCTATCCTCCGAAATCATCGAAACGGATATTCTCATCATCTAAACCAAAGTCTTCACCCATTTTTTGAACAGCATTGTTCATTAATGGCGGTCCACAGAAGTATAACTCTAAATCTTCCGGAGATTCATGTTTAGATAAATACTCATCTATTACAACTTGATGAATAAACCCAGTGAAACCATCACCATTTTCATCTTCAACATCCTTTTTAATTTTCCAGTTATCTGCTTCTGTTGGATCAGATAATGCAATAAAGAATTTGAAATTTGGGAAATCCTTTTCTAAATCTCTAAAGTAATGTATGTAAAACAATTCAGCTTTAGAACGTCCACCATACCAATATGTTACTTTTCGACCAGTTTTTAAGGTTCTAAATAATTCATATAAGTGAGATCTCATTGGCGCCATACCAGCTCCACCACCTACATACAACATTTCAGCTTCAGACTCATTTATGAAGAATTCTCCATAAGGTCCAGAAATTGTACACTTATCACCAACTTTTAAGTTGAAGATATAAGAAGATGCTATACCTGGATTTACATCCATCCATCCGCCTTTGGCACGGTCGAAAGGAGGTGTTGCTACACGTACATTAAGCATGATTTTTCTACCTTCAGCAGGATAAGAAGCCATAGAGTAAGCACGTTCAACCAATTCGTTATTTTTCATAACTAAAGGCCATAAACCAAACTTCTCCCAATCAGCTTTAAACTTATCTGGTTCTCCTGGGTGATCTTGAGGATGCGCAGAAACGTCCATGTCTGAAAATTTCACTTCACACTCAGGGATTTCAATTTGAATATATCCACCAGCTTTATACCCCATATCTTCTGGGATTTCCACTACAAATTCTTTAATAAAAGTCGCTACATTATAGTTTGAAACTACAGTTGCTTCCCACTTCTTGATTCCAAAAACTTCTTCTGGAATAGAAATATTCATGTCTTGCTTTACCTTTACCTGACAAGATAAACGCGCTCCATCTTTCAATTCTTTACGAGTAAAGTGAGGCACTTCTGTTGGTAATGCTTCCCCACCACCATCATGTACGTGACATTCACATTGTATACAAGTTCCACCACCACCACATGCTGATGGTAAAAATATTTTTTGAGCTCCTAATGTAGATAATAAAGTACTTCCTGAAGCAACCTCTATTTCTTTTTCTCCGTTAATAGTAATTTTAACGTTTCCTGATGGTAATAATTTATCTTTTGCAAAGATTAAAATACCTACTAAAACCAATACTAACACAAGCAATGAAATCACTGTGATAGCTATTGCTCCTCCTGTTGATGCTAAATATATCATAATTAGTTTACAGATTTTGTGTTTGTATTAACAACAAGTGTTTCCGCTTTTTCAACTTCAACAACTGCTGTTTTCTCTTGTTTTTTTGCTTTACCATCATCACCCGTTAACATTCCTCCAAAACTATTGAAACCTATAGCCATAAGTCCTGTTATGATAAATGTAATTCCCAATCCTCTTAAGGCAGGTGGTACATTTGAGTAACGTATTTTTTCACGAATAGCTGCAATTGCTAAAATTGCTAAGAACCAACCAATTCCTGATCCAACTCCGTAAACAGTAGCATGACCAATAGTAGCAAACTCTTTTTGTTGCATGAATAATGACCCTCCTAAAATAGCACAGTTTACTGCTATAAGTGGTAAAAATATACCTAAAGAGTTATACAGTGATGGAGAAAATTTCTCTACAATAATCTCAACCAATTGTACCATTGTTGCAATAGTAGCAATAAACAAGATGAATGTTAAGAAACTTAAATCGTACTCAGCATATTCTGGCCCTAACCAAGCTAAAGCACCATCTTTTAATAAATACTGATCTAACAACCAGTTTAGAGGCATTGTAATTGCCAATACAAATATTACTGCTGCACCTAATCCAACTGCAGTAGAAACTTTTTTAGATACCGCTAAGTAAGAACACATTCCTAAGAAATATGTAAATACCATGTTTTGGGTAAATATAGATTTGAATAATAATTCTAAATATTCCATTTTTTAAAGTTTTTAGTTTTTACAACCGCTTCAACAAGCTCCGCGTGACATAAAAATTACTAAATAGCCTAGTGATCTTCTACTAAAGCTGGATTTTGACTACGTTGTACCCAAATAATGATTCCTACTACTATTAATGCCATTGGCGCTAATACCATAAAACCGTTATTTTCATATCCATAAGCATATAATCCAGTTTTTTCAATAGGATCTCCTAATACTTTAATACCGAATAATGTACCTGCTCCTAACAACTCTCTAAAGAATGCTACAACAATTAACAATAATCCGTATCCTGCAGCATTACCAATACCATCTAAAAAAGCTGGCCAAGGTTTGTTTGCCAAAGCAAAAGCTTCAAAACGCCCCATGATAATACAGTTTGTAATAATCAACCCAATAAATACTGATAGCGTTTTACTTAATTCGTAAGCATAAGCTTTCAATACTTGATCAACTATAATTACTAAAGCAGCTACAATAATTAACTGCACAATAATTCTAATTTTTGAAGGAATAATATTTCTCATTAATGAGATTATCACGTTTCCAATACCTAAAACAAACAATACAGAAACCGCCATTATAATTGATGGCTTTAACTGCGCTGTAATTGCTAAGGCTGAACAAATTCCCAATACTTGTATAGTAATAGGATTGTTATCTGCTAAAGGATCTAATAACAGTCCTTTGTGTTTTTTTGAAAGTCCCATAATTATTTAGCTGTTTTTAAAGTTTCAAAATATGGCAAGTATAATGCAAGACCCTTTTTAATCATTGCAGTAACCCCATCACCAGTAATTGTAGCACCTGCCATAGCATCTACTGCATTATCAGTTTTACGATCATTTTTAGGATCTAAATTTCCTTTTTTAACCGTAATTCCTTGGTAGTTTCCTGCTGCATCAAAAATATGCTCTCCTTTAAAGTCATCTCTAAAATAAGCTTCTTTAATGTTAGCTCCTAAACCAGGAGTTTCCCCTTTATGATCAAAGTAAGCACCTTGAACAACTAAATTTTCATCCAAAGCTACGTAAGCCCAAATAGCATCCCACAAACCATTACCTCTCATTGGTACAACGTAAAATGTATTTCCGTCTTTTTTACCAATAAATAAAGGTAATTGCTGCTCATAAGAAGCATTTGCTTTTACTTTATCTTGCTCCTTTTTAACTTCTAGTTTAAATGCTTCAGTAGTTTTTGTAGCTGTAGCACCTTTAACGATGTATTGCTCTGCTCCTACATATTGCTTAAACAAATCTTCAGCTTGCGTTTTGTCAGCAAATTCAGTTTTATCTTCTGAACTTGTAACACCCATTGCAAACAAAATATTTTGCATTTTTTCTATTTTCTTATTAGCCTTGATATCAGGACTTAGTGCAGAAGATATTCCCGCTAGTAATGTCCCAACTACTAATACCATCACGATTGAAAAAATAATCGTGTATGAATTTTTACTTGTATCTATAGCCATAACTTATGCTGTTTTTACACGTTTTAATCGCTTCTTCACATTTCCTTGAACCACATAATGGTCAATTGTTGGAGCGAAAACATTCATTAATAAAATAGCTAACATCACTCCTTCAGGGAAGGCTGGGTTAAATACACGAATCATAACTGATAAGAAACCAATTAAGAAACCGTAAATCCATTTTCCTTTGTTTGTTTGTGCAGCCGACACAGGGTCAGTAGCCATAAACACAACACCAAATGCTAAACCTCCAACTAATAAATGTTGCCAGTAAGGCAAATTCATTAATGCAAAGAATTTTGTTCCTTCCATAGAAGGTGCTACTTGGTTAAAGATTAATCCCATTATTAAAGATCCAACTACAGCAGACAACATAATTCTCCAAGAACCAATTTTAGTAAAGATTAAGAATAACCCGGCTAATAAAATTAATAGCGTAGAGGTTTCCCCTACCGATCCAGGAATAAATCCTAAAAACTGATCCATTACTGAATAACTAACTTCTTTTGCTTGCGCTAAAGAACCTAAAACTGTTTCTCCTGAAAAAGCATCTGGTGTTCCAGTAGCAGCTTGTGCTCCTTCTACCCATACTTTATCTCCTGTCATCCAAGTTGGATAAGCAAAGAATAAAAATGCTCTTACTGTTAATGCAGGATTCAAGATATTCATCCCTGTTCCTCCAAAAACTTCTTTACCAATAACAACTCCAAATACAACCGCTACTCCTAACATCCATAATGGAATATCAACAGGAACAATTAATGGAATTAACATACCGGATACTAAATATCCTTCTTCTACTTCGTGGCCTTTTATGATAGCAAAAATAAATTCTACTCCAAGACCAACAATGTAAGAAACTAATACTAATGGTAAAATTTTACCAGCTCCTAACAAGAAGTTGTCCATAGTCCAGAATTCAGGACTTAAAAAACCAGCAGAAGCCGCTTGAATATCTCCAGCAGCTAAATAATGTTGGTAACCAGCATTAAACATACCGAATAGTAAACATGGTACTAAAGCCATGATTACTGTATTCATTGTACGTTTTAAATCGTCCGCTACACGAATATGACTTCCTGAATGAGTTACCTCATTTGGCAAATACACAAACGTATGTAACGCGTTAAAAGCAGGAGCCATCTTGGTCCCTTTATACTTTTCTTTTAAATTATGTAAATTACTTTTTAAGCTCATAGCGTTATCCTATTTCTTTATACATTAAGTCTAACCCTTCTCTAATAATCTCTTGGTGTGGCTGTTTAGACACACAAACAAATTCTGTCAAAGCAAAATCTTCAGGCGCAACCTCATACATACCTAAAGCTTCCATTTCATCTAAATCTTTCACCATACAAGCTTTTAACAACTGCATTGGATACATATCTAAAGGAAAAACTTCTTCGAAAGAACCAGTAACAACAAATGCTCTGTGCTCTCCGTTAGTATTTGTATTTAAATCAAACTTTTTATTTGGCATCATCCAAGAAAAAGTTAACGCTCTTGAAGTAGACACTTTATTAAATACTGGCTTGTTCCATCCGAATAAATCATAATCGTCTCCCTCAGGAATTACAGTAACTGTATTGTTGTAATACCCTAAATAACCATCAGGATTTACTTTAGATCCAGTTAATACATCTCCACCAATAACACGAATGTTTTCAGTATGTACTCCAGAAGCATACACAAATGTAGCTACTTCCGACCCTATTTTAGTTTTGTAGTACTTAGGTTTTTTAACTGAAGAACCTACTAAGGCTATAGTACGTTCCGCATTAAATTTACCAGTTAATAACAACTCACCAATGATTACTAAATCTTGTGGAGTTACCGTCCAAACTACTTCCCCTTTATTAACAGGATCAATTTTATTAATCTGTGTACCTACATTCCCTGAAGGATGCGGCCCAGATACTTTATGCAATGTAACACCGTTTAAACCTGATAAAGGAGAATTTGACTTCTTCCCTACAGAAATGTGTACTGCACCTTCAGTTAATTTACCTAAAGCAGTTACTGCAGCTTGCAATTCAGCTTCTTTACCAGCTAATACGTAATCGTAGTCAGCAGCTAAAGGAGCACTTGCATAAGCAGAAACAAAAATAGCTTTTGGAGCAACTTCCGGATTTGCAATTACAGCATACGGACGTTGGTTGATAAACGGCCAACAACCTGTTGCTAATAAATGATTTTTAATAGTTTCAGCATTTGCAGTGTCAACATTTACACTAGCGACGCTAGTATATTTTTGATCTTTATCTGCACTGATTTTGATGGTTAGAATTCTTCTTCTGTCTCCACGAACAATCTCTGAAATCTCACCACTAACTGGAGCAGCAAATTTCATAGCTTCATTGGTTTTGTTGAAAAACACAGCTTCACCAGCTTGTACTTTATCACCAACTTTTTTAAGCATTTTTGGGATTATTCCATGAAAATCTGAAAGTTGAATTGCGTAAACATTACTTGCTATAGCTTGAACCGTGTCTTTTTCGGCCTCACCAACAAGTTTAATGTCAAACCCTTTTCGTATACGAATGTCTTTGGACATAATTGAGTAGATTTTTCTAAAAAATTCGAGCCAAATTTACAATTTAATAGCCGACTCTTAAAATTGTGTTAAGGCAATTTTATTTATTTATACTGTTTCTAAATAAATATTTTTACTGCAATTAGCTATGGTATGAAAATTGATTATATTTACACCTAAACATATTTTTCAATGCGATTTATTTTCCCATTTATCATCTTACTAAGCATCAGCATAAACTATGCACAAACAGTTAACGAAGTAGCTCCACCTCAACATATAAAAACAATCATCCTACAGGAATTAACTTCTGAAAGACAAATTCCATTAATTCAACTTGGAAAAACACTTAACTTTTCTTTTGACGACATCAATGGTGATGAAGCTGATTATTACTACAAAGTTTCACATAGAAACTTTGATTGGACCGCATCTCCTTTATCAAAGAACGAATACATAAGAGGTATGGATGACCAACATATTCAAGATTACGAAAACTCATTCAATACTTTACAACTTTATTCTCACTACAAATTACAAATCCCAAATAGCGATTTAAGAATTATCAAAACTGGTAATTATTTTTTAGAAATATATGATGACAACGAAGAGTTATTGTTTTCAAAAAAATTCATTGTTTACCAAAATAATGCAAGTGTTAAAGTTGAAACAAAACGATCAAGAGACCTTAGTTTTATCAATGGAAAGCAAATAGTTCAATTTACCATTAAGCCAAGGAATGACTTTTTTATTAACCCTAAAAAGTCAATAAAGACACTAGTATTCAAAAACAACAACATAAACGACTGCATTACAAACCTGAAACCACAATATACTATAGGAAATACACTAATGTATCGTTACGACCAAGAAGCTTCATTTTGGGCAGGAAACGAGTATTTTTATTACGACAACAAAAACATTAGAGGAGGAAGTATTAGCATCCGAAATTTCGATTTAAACAACCTTTACCACAATAGACTATTCACTAACACTTCAAGAAGACACCAACCTTACACTTACAACCCAGATATAAATGGAGGTTTTGTTGTTAGAAACTTAAACTCTGACAATCACAGTATCGAAGCTGATTACGTGAAAATTCATTTTTCGTTAGAAAACTATGAAAACATGGGGAATCGAAAAATTTATGTTGTTGGGAATTTCAATAATTACAAATTAAATGAATCATCTGAGTTAAAATTCAATATCAATAAAGGGATATATGAAAACACTTCATTAATTAAGCAAGGGTTTGTAAATTACAAATTCATTACCCACACTAATAACGAAGTTGATCACTCATTAATTGATGGTAATTTTTATCAAACCGAAAACGAATACACTGTGCTTGTTTACTATAAAAACCTAGGAGACAGATACGATAAAGTAATTGGTATTGGTAGCGCAAGCTCCACTAACATCAGTAATTAATCATTTTCATCACTACCTAAAAAACACTTCTTAATAATTAAGTTAAAAAAAAACCTTATTTTTACACCGTAACTCCCCCTAAATCATGGTTGAACAAATCACACGAGGAATTAAAATCTCAGTAAAAACAAATTTTGAAGGAACATTTTATAAAAACTATAAAATGCATTTTGCCTTTGGATACATTGTTACCATTGAGAACCAAAGTTCAGAATCGGTTCAACTAACCTCTAGACATTGGGAAATATACGATTCTTTAAATAATACCGAGATCATTGACGGTGAAGGTGTTATTGGGAAGAAACCAGTTTTGAAACCTGGTGAAAAACATAGTTATGGCTCTGGATGTTTACTAGCATCTCCTTACGGATCAATGAAAGGATTTTACAATATGATAAGTTTCAACTCTTCAAAAACATTTAAAGTAGCCATCCCAACATTTAAGCTAAGTGCTCCTTTTGCTCTTAATTAAAATCTCTTAAATACCCTAGTTGCATTATTCTGCCATCCTGTTTAACAGTACAATAGAAACAGTTAGAGTTATGAATTATTTTAAAACTTTTTTCTAAAGTAAACCCGTTTTTAGTAACAAAAACTGCATCAATATCTACATTTCCATTTGGCGAGATACGCCTGAATCGAAACTCATTATCGTTCAATCTTACATCAAAAGTAAACTCATACCACGCACCTGCTGCTATCCCTGGCAACCATTGCGCATTTACATGTAACCCTTCAACAGATTTAGACGTAAGTGTTCCGATGAAATTTACCTGATGTTCAAGCAATCGATCAAATAAGTATTTTTTGTTTTCTTTAAATTTTGTAGACTCAAATTTCGAAATCACACCATTTCGAACATCATACACATGATTATTTGTATCCGCTAACACCACATTACCAACAGTACTCGGCGTAAAACCCAGTGATGACACCAATTTCTTTTTTACTCGCTCATTTGTTACCGATGCAATCAATGTTGTGGTTACAAAGCGTGCACAATTACTTGCTTTTTTCAAAAACGCAGCATAACGAATAGCACCTTGTCGCTGCATTTTTTGAATATGATTCTTCGCTTGTTCATAATCTATTTGATCACAAACAGAAGCAACCATTTTTCCCTCACCATGTGTCAATTTTGGATTGACTGACAAGAACTCTAATATTTCATTTAAATTCTGGATTCTATTATTTACGATTTTAGCCTTAATTGGAAACTTTAACTCCCTATCATATTTTGCTCCACGAACCCTTCCATTTGGCTCGTTAGTAATATATCGTCCGAAATCATGATATTCTAAATCACCTTTTTTCTTATCTATTAAAACCAAAGCAGCATGACCAGCTCGTAAATAATCTTTTTTTCCAACACCTAAGTATTTTAAAAAAGGAGAAAACCACTCTTCCGAAACCATTACAATAGTTTCCGGGTATGCAAGCACCAATATTATTCCAGTATTATTTGCCATCAGACACCAACATTGAGTTAAACATTAATTCCGAAGTAGTATCATGCAATAAATCTTTATAAACAACCTTTATATCTTCTTCTGATTTTTCAAACATTGTGATACTTACTGTTTTCAATAAACCTCTATCTATTTTTAAATCTAACATTGGATCACCAACACCATAATGCTCATGGAAATACAACAACTCTTCACTAGAAGAACCATTTTGACTCAAATATTCTTGAAACCATTGTTTACGAAATGTTTTCATTTCAGAATTATACAAGGTCGATGAACTCCAAATTTTAGGCTCTAAAGGTAAATCTGTGATTTGAGCGTTTGCTCCATCCCAAATCAATTCAATTAATTTTAATTCAGAATTCCAATCTATTATTAATAAAGTAAAAGGCTCTATTTCATTAAAATCATACTGCTGAATTTCTGTAAACACATCATCCACTGCCAGTAATTCCTTTACAATAATCCCTCTACTTTTTTTATAACTAGATTTTCTATCATGCTTTACAAAAGCACCGTTTAACAAACAAAGCAATCGGCTTTTAGAACTCGAACCAATCCAAGTTCCTCCAGCAACCTCATCTTTCGGATATACCAAAGAAACCCCATCCTCCTCATATCCTTTGGGCGGAATCGTTTTTCTATTCACTGCTTCATCTCTATTAGAAATGAGCATAAAATCTTTATTATCTCTATAAATAAAACTTACTGTACACATATAAAATTGATAGTCTGAATATCTCTCTGCAACTTACAAAAAAATTCATCAGCGAACTCAATATTCAAAAGCTTTACTAAAACAAAACAACAATGTCAACCATCTCAATTCAATTTCAATAATCCCCTCTTAATTCCTAATACTTATCTCACATTATAAGCAACTATATTAACTACAACAATATCCATTAAGCTATTCTTGTAAATTTTTAGTATTTTTGACGACTTAGAAATTATTCAAATTTAGAACTTAAATATTATGTCAAAAGGTTTTTTTAATGTTCCTGAACCGGTAAACGAACCAGTAAAGTCGTATGCCCCTGGAACTCCAGAAAGAGAAGCAGTTACTAAACAATATGATTCTTATTACAACGGATCTGTAGATGTGCCATTATACATCGGTAAAGAAGAAATAAAAACTGGTAACACCAGAAATATGACTTTACCACATGATCACAAACAAGTAGTTGGAACATATCATTTAGCTGAGAAAAAGCATATTGACAAAGCTATTTCTAGCGCTTTAGAAGCAAGAGTTCAATGGGCACAAACTCCATGGGAACAGAGAGCTGCTATATTTTTACGTGCTGCCGATTTAATTGCAGGACCATATAGAGCAAAAATAAATGCTGCAACGATGATTGCACAGTCTAAAAATGTTTTTCAAGCTGAAATTGATGCTTCATGTGAGCTAATTGATTTTTTACGTTTTAACGTAAAATTCATGACTGACATTTACAAAGACCAACCAGCATCTTCTAGCGGAGTTTGGAATAGAGTTGAATACAGGCCTTTAGAAGGATTCATTTACGCTATTACACCATTTAACTTTACTGCAATTGCAGCTAATTTACCTGCAAGTGCGGCTTTAATGGGAAATACTGTTGTATGGAAACCAAGTGATCATCAAATATTTTCAGCAAAAGTAATTGTTGACATATTTAAAGAAGCTGGTGTACCTGATGGCGTAATTAACGTTGTTTACGGTGATCCTGTTATGATTACTGATACTGTATTAGCAAGCCCTGATTTTTCTGGAATTCACTTTACAGGATCAACTTATGTTTTCAAAGAAATTTGGAAGAAAATTGGTGAAAACATTCACAATTACAAAACATACCCAAAAATAGTTGGAGAAACTGGAGGTAAAGATTTTATAATCGCTCACTCAACTTCAAACGCTAAACAAGTAGCTACTGCTATTTCAAGAGGTGCTTTTGAATACCAAGGACAAAAATGTTCTGCAGCTTCAAGAATTTACTTACCAAAATCTATCGCTACAGAAGTAATTGATTTTGTAAAAGCTGATGTTGCTTCATTTAAAATGGGATCTCCTGCTGATTTAAGTAACTTTATTACTGCAGTAATTCACGAAGGTTCTTTTGATAAATTAGCTTCTTTTATTGATCAAGCTAAAAAAGATAGTGATGCAGAAATAGTTGCTGGTGGAAATTACGATAAATCTAAAGGATACTTTATTGAACCTACGGTTATTGTAACTACAAACCCTAACTATTCAACTATGGCAACTGAATTATTTGGACCTGTAGTTACTATTTATGTATATGAAGACAAAGACTGGTCTGAAACATTAAAGTTAGTTGATTCAACTTCTGAATACGCATTAACTGGTGCAGTTTTCTCTGAATGCAGATATGCTTTAGAAGAAGCAAACAAAGCATTACAAAACTGTGCAGGTAACTTCTACATTAATGACAAGCCATCAGGTGCTGTTGTAGGACAACAACCATTTGGAGGAGCTAGAGCTTCTGGAACAAATGACAAAGCAGGATCTGCTCAAAACTTACTACGTTGGGTTTCTCCACGTTTAATTAAGGAAACATTTGTAACTCCAATAGACTACAGATACCCTTTCTTAGGAGAGTAATCTGAATTTTTATAGCATAAAAAAAAGCCCTATCAAATTGATAGGGCTTTTTGTGTTTTGAAAATAGTATATTAAACTACGCTTACGTTTACAGCGTTTAATCCTTTTTTACCTTCTTCTAAATCAAATTGCACTTGATCACCTTCTCTGATTTCGTCTACTAATCCTGTAACGTGTACAAAATATTCTTTGTTAGCCTCTTCGTCGTTGATAAATCCAAATCCTTTTGACTCGTTGAAAAATTTTACTGTTCCTTTATTCATTGTATTGTATTAAATTATTAATTACTAGATAGATTACAAAGATGATGCCAAAAGTACAGACACCCTTGTTTCATTATGATTCCCTATAAAATTTAGTTTTTAAAAAAAACTTAATCTAGAGAAAATAAAAATGCACCTAAAAAAAAGCCGCCAATATTGACTGCTTTTTTTATGGTTTAAATTTAATAGGCAAATAAACTACCTTTTTGGTTTCGAAAAACTCTTCTTCATAGAAATCAGTCAAATCAGTTAACTGTACTGATTGAAACAACGACAACTCTTCTGTCAAATCACCACCTTTTAAATAAAAGATTCCGTTTCTAAGCTCATGATTTTGTTCTTTTTTAATCTTTTTCCTAACCCAACCAACAAAATCAGTCATATTAGTTACAGCCCTACTTACAACAAAATCATATTTATCATCAACTAAATGCGCACGAGTTTGCTCTACTTTTACGTTAGTCAACCCTAAAGCATCAACTACCGCCTGAACTACCTTTAGTTTTTTCGCAATGATATCTATTAAATGAAATTGCACATCAGGATATAAAATAGCCAACGGAATACCTGGGAAACCTCCACCAGTACCAACATCAAGAATTGAAGCACCTTCTTTAAACTGAACAACTTTAGCTATTCCTAACGAATGCTGTACATGTCTCACATATAATTCATCAATATCTTTCCTTGAAATTACATTGATTTTACTATTCCAATCCTTATACAAACCTTCCAATTGAGTAAACTGATCCAATTGAGTTTTTGTTAAATCAGGGAAATATTTAATTATTTCTTCCATCTAAAATACTATTTGACCGCAAAATTAGTTAATAATTTTAGTATTTCTTGGACTTAAACAAGCAATTAAACAATTATATTAATAAATTTGCATAATATTAAACCTCAATTTCAACATAATGAATCCTACAATAAAATTTTCAAGAGTTGATTCCGCAAAGTTTTTCAAAACTTTAAACAAGAGAGTTAACACTTATTTTAAAGAAAACGAAATTAAGAAAACAGGGAACTGGAAGCTATACATTAAAACTATAGTGATGTTTACATTATTTCTTGCTCCAATGGTATTAATCCTAACCCTAGAACTTCCTACATGGTTGCAATTACTTTTTGTAGTTATTATCGGTATTGGAATGGCTGGTGTTGGAATGAATGTAATGCATGATGCAAACCACGAAGCTTTTTCTAGTAAAAAATGGGTTAACAAACTAATGGGAAGCAGCATATACATTTTAGCAGGAAACGTATACAACTGGCAAATACAACACAATGTTTTACATCATACTTATACGAACATACAAGGTCATGATGAAGATATTGATGCTGGAAGAATTATTCGTTTCTCACCACATTCAAAATGGCTTAAAATTCACCAATATCAAAAGTATTATTCTTTCGCCCTATATGGATTATTAACACTAAACTGGGCGATTACTACAGATTTCATTCAGACTTATAAATACTTAAAAAGAAAATTGTCTTACGGTAAAGCGCCTAATGCAACTACTCAATGGACAAAATTAATCATCAGTAAAATAGTTTACTATTCATTATGGGTAGTTTTACCGTTATTTTTAGGTTTTGCATGGTGGGAAGTTTTAATCGGGTTTGTTATAATGCACTACACAGCAGGTATCATACTAAGTGTTGTTTTTCAATTAGCACACGTAATGCCTAACACTGAAACACCTGCACCAGATGAAAATGGAAACATGAAAAACACTTGGGCTATACACCAGTTGTTCACTACTTCTAATTTTGCTCCTAAAAATTGGCTAGTTAGATTTTACACTGGTGGATTAAACAACCAAGTAGAACACCATTTGTACTCAAACATTAGCCATATTCACTATAAAAAAATAGCGAAAATAGTTAAGGAAACAGCACATGAGTTTAGCCTACCTTATAATGAATATAAAACTATGGGTAGAGCGATTGTTGAACACTACAATCAATTAAATTATTTAGGTAAAAAACCAATTACTGCATAAACCAACAAATTAAGGGTAAAGGTAATTCTTTACCCTTTTTACTTTCCATCAAACAATACTTATGAAACAACTTTCAGACAGAATTAACAGCCTACCAATATCTCAGACTTTAGCAATGGCAGCTAAGACACGAGAATTAAGAAACGAAGGGAAAGATATTATCGGACTTAGTTTAGGTGAGCCAGATTTTAACACTCCCGATTTCATTAAAGAAGCTGCTATACAAGCCGTTAACGACAACTACAACAATTACACACCTGTAAATGGATACGAAGAGTTAAGAGAAGCTATCTGTAGAAAATTCAAAAGAGATAACAAACTAGATTATACTCCAAATCAAATAGTAGTCTCTACCGGAGCAAAGCAATCTATTGCTAATATCGCAATGGTATTACTAAACCCAGGTGATGAAGTTTTACTTCCTGCACCTTACTGGGTTAGCTATTCTGCAATTGCAACTTTAGCCGAAGCAACTTATAAAGAAATTCCTTCTTCTATTGATACTGATTTCAAAATCACTCCAGAGCAACTTGAAGCAGCAATTACACCAAAGACAAAACTGATATTTTTCAATTCACCCAATAACCCAAGTGGATCAAAATATACAGAAAAAGAATATTTAGCATTAGCCGAAGTATTAAAGAAATACCCAAACATCTTTATTCTTTCTGATGAAATTTACGAACACATCAATTATGAAGGTGAGAATTTTAGCTTCGCAAGAATCCCTGGTTTATACGATCGTACAATTACCGTAAATGGAGTAGCAAAGGCATTTGCTATGACAGGATGGAGAGTTGGTTATATTGGAGCTCCAGAATGGATTGCTAAAGCTTGCACTAAAATGCAAGGGCAAATTACATCTGGGACAAACTGTATTGCTCAGAGAGCTACAATTGCTGCTCTTGATGCCCCTGTAAGTAAAATACAATACATGGTTGATGAATTTAAATCAAGGCGTGATATTGTTATTGGCTTATTAAACGAAATTGAAGGTGTTAAAACAAATACTCCAAACGGAGCATTTTACCTTTTTCCTGATGTTTCCGCTTTTTTCGGAAAAACTTTGAACGGAACTAAGATTGAAAATGCCTCAGATTTTTCTTTATATCTATTAGAAGAAGCTCATGTAGCAACTGTAACTGGAGATGCATTTGGAGCACCAAACTGTATTAGAATATCTTACGCTGCTAGTGAACCTCAACTAAGAGAAGCAATGGCACGTATTAAAAAAGCATTGAATTAATATACATTTTCTATAAAAAAATAAACCTCACAATGTACAACCTGTGAGGTTTTTTTATTCTAAAAATCAACAACATGGCATACAATATCGTTTTAGTTGAACCTGAAATACACACAAATACAGGTAACATTGGTCGCTTAAGTCTAGCTTCGGGATCTAATTTACACTTAGTTAAACCATTTGGATTTGAATTAAGTGATAGTAGACTAAAACGTGCTGGATTAGATTATTGGAAACACATAAACCTTTTTACTTACGAAAGTATTGATGAATTTTTAGAAACACACAAAGACAAAGAAATGGCTTTTTTATCGAGTCATGGAACTCAAGAATATTATGATATTGATTTTAAAGACGAATTATTTTTAGTGTTCGGAAAGGAATCAAAAGGCTTACCAAAAAGCATTACAGATAAATTTGAATCTAAGTTATATAATATTCCTCTTTTCAGCGAAAACATAAGAAGCATAAATCTTGCAAACGCAGTAAGTATTGTAGTATATGAAGGGATTAGAAATTTAAGATAATTATCTATTCCTCCAGAAGAAAGGAGTAAATACTATCAACACTGTAAACAACTCTAATCTACCCAATAACATCAAGAAAGCACACCACCATTTTGCTAAGCTAGGTAAATGACCATAATTCGCTAAGGGGTTTAACGACCCAAATGCAGGTCCCACATTCCCTAAACTAGATACCGATCCACCAATAGCTGTTTCAAAATCTAAACCTAACATCCCTAAACCTAAAGCACCAACTATAAATAACAGCATAAACAATATAAAGAAAGCTAATACATTAAATACAATCTCCTTTGATACTGCTTTAGAATTATATCGCACAGGTATTATTGCATTAGGATGCAACGTCCTTTTAAACTCTAGAAATGCATTTTTAACCATAACCAAATGACGAACAACCTTCACCCCACCTGAAGTTGAACCGGCTGAACCACCAACAAACATCAATCCAAAAAAGAATACTGATAAAAAAGGGGTCCAACTTGTAAAATCGGCTGTTACAAAACCTGTAGTAGTCACAACTGACACTACTTGAAACAAAGAATGCCTAAATGAACTTTCCCAGGCACCTAATACTTGAGAATGATATTCCGAAACCGGAACGTTTGCGTTATAATATACCACAAGAGCACACATAACAGTAAAGATAATTGTGAAAACAGCATAAAATTTAAACTCTTCGTCTTTGATAACTTTTTGTACTTTCCCTTTAAAAGCAAAGTAACTTAGAACAAAATTTGTCCCCGCTAAAAACATAAATACTATTATGATATATTGTATCATTGGGTTGTTATTCCAATATGCTACACTTAAGTTTTTAGTAGAAAACCCACCGGTTGATAATGTTGCCAAAGAATGGTTCATCGCATCAAAAAGATTCATTCCAGCTAATTTCAATAAAATAGTTTCTGCAATAGTATACCCAAAGTATATCAACCATAAACGTTTTGCCGTATCGGTAATCCTAGGATGCAATTTATCCGCACTTGGACCAGGAGCTTCAGCTGCAAACAACTGCATACCACCAATCCCCAGCAAAGGCAAAATTGCAACTGCCAAAACAATAATTCCCATTCCCCCAATCCAATGAGTCATACTTCTCCAAAATAAAACACCTTTGGGAATGATTTCAATATCACTTAATATTGAAGCTCCAGTAGTCGTATAACCAGACATCGTTTCGAAAAAAGCATTCGTAAAACTAGGAATAGCACCAGTAAATAAATAAGGTAGCGTTCCTGAAAAAGTAATTAGTATCCAACCAAAAGTCACTACAATATACCCCTCTCTCTTTTTTAGCTCTTTTTTATGAGATTTAGTAACTAACATTAATAATCCACCTGTTGCCAGAGTAACTAAGCCAGCCAATAACACTTCAAAAGTCACCCCATCTTCATATAAAAAACTCACTAAAGCTGCAACAAGCATGAAACCACCATTAAAGAGTAGCAACAATCCCATTATATGAAAGATGATTTTGGTATTTAGTTTTTTCACAAAGTACTAATAACAGTTATAGAAATAAATTTTCAACTTTTGAAATCGCTCTAGGTAAGCAACACACAACAACTTTATCATTCGCCTGTATTTTAAAATCCCCTAAAGCGATCAATCCTTTTTCGTCACGGATAACCCCACCAATGATTGCTGATCGAGGAAACGTAAGATCTTTAATGTATTTATTACAAACTTTAGAACTTGATTTTACCTCAAATTCTAATAATTCTGCATTTAAATTATTTAATTGTGTCAAAGCAACAACATCACCTTTACGTATATACCTAAAAATAGTATTTGCGGCAATTAATTTTTTATTCACCAAAGTATCAACTCCAATAGATTGAGATAACTGAAAGTAATCAATGTTTTCAACTAAGGCTACAGTCTTTTTTACTCCTTTTGACTTTGCCATTAAGCATGACATTATATTTGTTTCAGAATTACCTGTTACTGCAACAAACGCGTCCATTTCATCAATGTTTTCCTCATCTAACAACTCAACATTCCTACCATCACCATTAATTATTAATGCTCTTGGAAGTTCCTCTGCTAAATCAAATGCTTTGCTTTTATTTTTCTCAATTAGCTTTACATTAAATTTATGATCACATAAATTTTTAGCCGTTTTCTGACCTATACTACTCCCACCAAGAATCATTACATCCTTAATCGATTCTTTTACTTTTCCTGAAAGTCGGTATAACTCATCAACTCCCCCTGAGGAAGTTATAAAATAGACCTGATCGTTTTCCTTAAATATAGTATCGCCTCGTGGTATAACAGTGTATTGAGTTCCGTAACGCTGAATAGCGATTGGCACAAAGTGAATTTCCGGCAATAATTTTGCAGCTTCTTTTACAGATTTACCAACAAAAGAGGCTTTTCTGGATAAATTTAACCCCAACATTGTCAATACCCCTCCTTCAAAATCAAACCGTTCGTTAAAAGCTGAATCATTTAATAAAGCCTCTATTTCACCGGCCGCTAAAGCTTCAGGAGAAATCAATTCATCAATTCCTAATTTAGAAAATTGCATTTCATCTTTATGCTCAATAAACTCTGAGTTAGAAATTCTTGCAATTGTTCTTTTAACACCAAGTTGTTTTGCTAATACGCAAACAGTAATATTTGTTGTTTCAGAAGATGTAACTGATATTAATAAATCTGATGACGACACATTTGCATCTTTCAATACTGAAATAGAAGTAGCGTCCCCTTTGAGAACTCTAATATCCAGATGATTATCTGCATACAGTAAATTCTCCTTACTACAGTCAATCAATGTAATATCCTGCGACTCATAGGAAAGTAGTTTTGCTAAGTGAAAACCTACTTCTCCAGCACCAGCGATAATTATCTTCATCAGTTTTTATTTTTTGGGAGGACATAACTTGGTTATATCCTTACTGCTTAGTTTTTAAACATAAATACAAAGGTAAATTTATTTTAAAAGAAAAACTAACTTTTCAGCATTCCTCACTCCCATTACTTGCTTTGGCATCTCTGATTTTGTATTTTCGCTTAAATTTCAAAAGATGTCTAAAAACGTAACACCATATAAAGATTCAAATCTTGGCAAGAAAGAGCAAGTAACCAAAATGTTTGATACAATTTCTCAGGAATATGATGGATTAAACAGAGTTATTAGTTTTGGTATTGATCAAAAATGGAGAAAAAAGGTAGTACAACTAGTTGATAGTATTTCTCCTAAAAGCATTTTAGATATCGCTACCGGAACTGGAGATCTTGCAATTATGTTTGCAGAAAATACAACTGCAGAAAAAATTGTAGGCTTAGATATTTCTGAAGGTATGTTAAATGTTGGAAGAGAAAAAGTAAAGAATAAGAATCTTGACAACAGAATTGAAATGGTTATTGGAGATTCTGAGAAATTACCTTTTGAAGAAAATTCTTTTGACGCAATAACAGTTTCTTTTGGAGTTAGAAACTTTGAAACTTTAGAAACTGGTTTGTCAGAAATTTTACGTGTATTAAAGCCTCAAGGAAAGTTTGTTATTCTAGAAACTTCGGTCCCAACCAAATTTCCTTTTAAACAAGGTTATTTATTTCATTCAAATGTTTTGCTTCCTTTAATTGGTAGATTATTCTCTAAAGACAAAAAAGCATACGGATACTTATCTGAATCTGCAGCAAATTTCCCTTACGGAGAAAAATTGAACAATATTTTACGAAATGTTGGGTTTATAGATGTTCAGGATCATCCGCAAACTTTTGGTGTAGCATCAATATATACTTCTAGCAAGCAGTAATTTAGTTTTAAATGAAGAAATTAATCACACTTACCTTATTAATAGCATTTGCTCATTCATCGTATGCGCAACTTTTTACTACTCAGAAAGTAAAAAACAGGTCTACTGGAGGAAATGACAATATTGACAACAAAACACTGTCCTATGGTTACTACCTTGGCTTTAATAGCTTAGATTTTAAGTTTCAATACAAAACTGATGCGCATAAAGATATTACAGTAAAATCTTCAACTGGATTCAATGTTGGGCTAATTGGTAATTTAAAATTATCAAACTATATAGATTTACGCTTTGAACCAGGATTAAGCTTTACTTCGCGAATACTAACATACCCAGAATCATATTCTACTATTGACGAAGATTTCACAGAATCATCCAATTCAGAACGCATCATAAAATCTACATACGTATACTTTCCATTACTTTTAAAATTTAGCACAAAAAGGATAAATAACTTTAAGCCTTTTTTATTAGCAGGAGCTTCTACAGCGCTGAATTTATCAAGTAACGAAAAGAGTTTAGATGACAATTCTGCAGGAAAGTTCAGAATGACCAGTAATCCTAATTTTTTGGAACTAGGATTTGGAATTGACTTTTATTTGTATAATTTTAAATTCACCCCTTCAATAAGAGGCGTGTTTGGCCAAGGAGACGAGCTTATAAAAGACAACGATTCCAACAGCCCATGGACTGGAAACATTAGTAAAATGCAAACACGAGGTTACTTTATTAACTTTACAGTACAATAGTTTTTCGTTTAAACTCACTCAAAATAATAGATGTAGCCATTGCCACATTTAAGCTTTCCGTTTCCTGAACAGCTCCAAACTTTGGTATGGTGATTTTTTGAGTTACTAATTTTTCAATCTGCTCGGACACTCCATTAGCTTCATTTCCTAAAACTACAATTCCAGATGTAGGACTAATATTAGTTGTATACAAATTATCCCCTTCCATAAAAGTACCGAAAACAGGTATGTTTTTTTCGCAAAGATATTTCTCTAAATTTAAGTATGTTACATTAACCCTTGTCAATGAGCCCATAGTAGCTTGAACCACTTTAGGATTATAACAATCTACTGTTTCCGAATTACAAACCAAATCTGTAACACCAAACCAATCGCATAATCTGATAATCGTACCTAAGTTACCTGGGTCACGAACATTATCTAATCCTACTAACAATTTAGATTCATCAATTTCTTTAATCGGTTGCATTTTAAAAACTGCCAATGCGGAATTCGTGTTTTTTAAAAAACTTGCTTTTTTTAATTCAATTTCTGATACAACTGTTTGGAAATCATCGGGAACATTCTCAAACCTATTAATAGCATACAAATGCTCTAGCTCATATGACGAATTTAAAAACTCATTAATTGTTTTTACCCCCTCAACAACAAACAATTTATGTTGCAAACGGTACTTTTTTTGTTTTAAACTCGTTATTAATGTAATTCTGCTTTTGCTTAACATCCAAATAATGTATTTTTGAATTTAATTCTAACTATCTATTGAAATACTTTTCAGCAAAAATATCATTTATTCTGGTAATAACTACCATATTAATTTCTTGTAGCGTTACAAAAAACCTAGAAGACGATGAATATTTTCTTACTAAAAACAATATAATAACTAATGATCCCAATAGTAATGACGAAGTCATTAAAAGTTTAATTAAACCTAAACCCAATAGTCTTTTTCTTTGGTATCCGTTGCGATTAAAAATCCACAACATTGCCGACAAAACTCCAGACTCAACATTCACTAAGTGGCTTAATAAAAACCCAAAAAGAAAGCAACGTCTTTATAAAATTCTATCAAAAAAACAAACCATAAAACTACAACACGCTTATACAGGAATTAATAATTGGCTTAAAAAATCTGGTGAAGCTCCAGAACTTATTGATTCTCTTAAGATAAAAAAGAGTATCAAAACCTTAGAGAAATACCACAAACAAAACGGTTGGTATGATATCGACATTAATTATGATATCGATTATTTCGCTCCTAAAAAAGGGGCTGCAACATATAATATTGAACCAGGAACACCATATATTATTGATTCAATAACATATAAAATTGACTCAAAAGCTATTGACTCCATATACAACATTCATAAAAACAATTCTTTTATAAAAATAAACACTCAATATAGAGAAAAGAACTTAGTTGATGAGCGAGAACGCATCACAAAAATTATGCGAAACTCAGGTTTATACACTTTTGAGAAAGAAAGTGTTCATTATGGGAACGATTATGATTCTATTAAAAAAACTAACTGGGTTGAAATATTCATAGATGATAAAAAAATAAAAGATCAAGACAGCACATTTTACGAACCTTACAAAGTGCATAAAATAAGTGAAGTAAATGTTTTTACAGACTTCAATTACGACAACAGAAGAAAGAACATTACCGACTCAGCGTCATTCAACGGACACAACTTCTATAGTTTTGATAAACTACGCTATAAACCTAAAGCCATTTCTGACGCTATTTTCATTAAGCCAAACACAATCTTTAAAGATAACGACAAGTCACTTACCCTGAGTCAACTAAACAATTTAAGGACATTTAAATACCCCGACATAAAATACATCTTAGACGAGCGAGACTCAACTAATACAAGTTTAATTGCAAATGTATTATTAACTCCTCTAAAGAAATTTGAGCTAGAACACAACCTAGATGCTCTGCATAATGACATCCAAAACGTAGGTATTTCACTAAGCACATCTATACTTGCAAGAAATGTTTTTAGAGGAGCCGAGAGTTTGGAATTAGCTTTCAGAGGCTCAATTGGAGCTTCAAAAGATGGCGCAGATAGAGAGGATCAGTTTTTTGATGTAAGAGAATTTGGCGCAGATTTAAAACTTTCTTTTCCTAGAATACTCTTCCCAATAAACACTTCAAAATTTATACCTAAAACAATGTCACCTACCACAAAGGTAAGCTTTGGAGCCAGTACTCAAGCAAATATAGGTTTAGACAAAACTACGTTCACAGGTATCTTAAACTATAGCTGGTTTTCTTCCGCAACAGTTACCAATCGTTTCGATTTATTTAATATGCAGTTTGTTAACAACTTAAACCCTGGAAGATATTTTGAAATCTACAATAATTCTTATGACAAATTAAACAAAATTGCTAAAGACTCTGGCTACACTACTGATAACCTTAGCTTCGAAGAAGGAACCTCTCAATTTATTCAAGATGTCTCAACTAACAACTTACCCCTTAGTATTAGTTCACTTATCTCAACTACTGAAACACAAGAAATTAAAAACATTGAAGAGCGAAGACAACGTTTAACTGAAAATAATTTAATTTTTACTACTAATTATTCCTTTGTAAAAAATACACGTACAAGTATTATCGACAATAATTTTAGTAGATTAGGAATAAAACTAGAGTTAGCAGGAAACACCTTATCCACATTGGCAAATGCACTAGGATTAAAAAAGAATAGCGAGGAAAGACATGAATTATTTGATGTCGCCTACTCACAATACGCAAAAACCGAATTAGATTATATAAAATACTGGGGACTATCTAACAACAATACTTTTGCCTTTAGAAGCTTTTTCGGAATTGCAATTCCTTACGGAAATTCAAACTCAATTCCATTTTCTAGAAGTTTTTTTGGAGGAGGAAGTAATGACAACAGAGGATGGGATGCGTATAGCTTGGGACCAGGTATTAGCGGTGGTAAAAATGAATTTAATGAAGCTAACATGAAAATAGCATTAAATGCAGAGTTTCGCTATACTTTTTTCGGAGACCTAAAAGGGGCTTTTTTTATTGACGCAGGAAATATCTGGAATGTTCTTGATAATGAAGATGACTCAGAATATAAATTCGAAAATTTTAACGATTTAAGCGAGTTAGCTATAGGTTCAGGAATTGGATTTCGTTATGATTTTAGTTTTTTCGTACTACGTTTTGATATCGGTTTCAAGACCTACGAACCCTATCTAGAAAACAAAAAATGGCTTCAAAATTATAACTTCCGAAATGCAGTTTATAATGTTGGAATAAATTATCCTTTTTAACAGTTGTAATTTTATTACATTTGTACTCTATTTTTTCAAAATAAACACTCAACTAAAATGAATCACAATATAAAACCAGGAGTAGCGACAGGAAAAGAAGTCCAAGAAATTTTTGCTTACGCAAAAGAAAAAGGCTTTGCTTTACCTGCTGTAAATGTAGTAGGATCAGATAGCGCAAATGCTGTTATGGAAACTGCAGCAGCAGTTAATTCGCCAGTAATCATACAATACTCAAATGGAGGAGCACAATTTAACGCCGGAAAAGGGTTAAGTAACGAAAATGATGTTTCAGGTATTTTAGGAGCAATTGCAGGTGCAAAACATGTTCATTTATTAGCGGAAGCATATGGTGTTCCTGTAATTTTACATACTGACCATGCCGCTAAAAAATTACTTCCTTGGATAGATGGTTTATTAGATGCAAGTGAAAAACATTTTGCAGAAACTGGAAAATCTTTATATAGCTCACACATGATTGACCTATCTGAAGAGCCATTAGAAGAAAATATTGAAATTTGTAAAAAATACCTTGCTCGTATGAGTAAGATTGGAATGACTTTAGAAATAGAGTTAGGGATTACAGGTGGAGAAGAAGATGGTGTAGACAACTCTGATGTAGATGTTTCTAAACTATACACTCAACCTGAAGAAGTTGCCTATGCATATGAAGAGCTAATGAAAGTTAGTGATCAATTCACTATTGCTGCAGCATTCGGAAATGTACACGGAGTATACAAACCAGGAAATGTAGTCTTGACTCCAAAAATATTAAAGAATTCTCAAGAGTATATTCAAAAGAAATACAATACTGAAGCAAATCCCATAAACTTTGTTTTTCATGGCGGATCAGGATCTACAGTAGAAGAAATTAGAGAATCAATCACTTACGGTGTAATTAAAATGAACCTAGATACTGATATGCAATTTGCATTTACAGAAGGTGTACGTGATTACATTCTTGACAAACAAGAATATATTAAAAAACAAATAGGTAACCCTGAAGGGGAAGAATTACCAAATAAAAAATATTACGATCCTCGTAAATGGCTTAGAGAAGGTGAAAAAACTTTCGTTGCTAGATTAAAAAAATCTTTCGAGGACTTAAATAACATAAACACTTTATAAACTGTTAATAACAGTTTTACTTAGCAATAAAAGATATGGGTTGGTTTAAAAGAACAGAAAAAGGAATTCAAACATCCACTGACGAGAAAAAAGACACTCCTAAAGGATTGTGGTACAAATCTCCTACCGGTAAGATTGTTGACACAGAAGAATTAGCAAACAATTTTTATGTAAGTCCAGAAGACGGATATCACGTAAGAGTTGGAAGTAATGAATATTTTGAAATTCTTTTTGATGACAATCAATTCAAAGAATTAAATGAAAATTTAACTTCAAAAGATCCTTTAAATTTTGAGGATAAAAAGAAATATACTGATCGTCTAAAAGATGCTCAAGAAAAAACTAACCTTAAAGATGCTGTGAGAACAGCTGTAGGTAAATCTAAAGGAAAAGATATTGTTATCGCCTGTATGGATTTTGCTTTTATTGGAGGATCAATGGGATCTGTCGTTGGAGAAAAAATTGCACGTGCTGCAGACTATTCTTTAAAAAACAACATTCCATTCATGATTATTTCAAAATCTGGAGGAGCACGTATGATGGAAGCTGCCTTATCACTAATGCAACTAGCAAAAACATCTGCTAAATTAGCGCAACTTGCAGACGCAAAAATACCATACATTTCATTATGTACGGATCCAACTACAGGAGGAACAACGGCTTCTTTTGCAATGTTAGGAGACATCAATATTTCTGAACCAGGAGCCTTAATTGCATTCGCTGGACCAAGAATTGTAAAAGATACTACAGGAAAAGAATTACCTGATGGTTTCCAAAAAGCAGAATTCGTATTAGAACATGGTTTTTTAGACTTCATAACTCCAAGAAAAGAACTAAAGGACAAACTTAACTTGTACATCGACTTACTTCAAAATAACGAAGTACGAGCATAACACTTCAATAAAACTGGCTAGCAGAAATACCCGTAACTTAGTATTTCTGCTAGCCAGTTTTTTATCAACTTTACTTTTAGCCAATTAACTGTTTGTCTTTTAAGTTCAAAAAAACTTTAAACAATACAATTACCACACGTCTAGCGCATTACATCAAAATAGATGCTTTACTAGATAGAGGTTTATTTCAATGTGTTTTACACCAAAACAACTTCGTTAATAATTGTTAATTACCAAATATATATTATATTTGCAGCTTGATATGAACGACATATCAATTGCATAACAATCATTTAAATAAATATTAGCATGTTATTATCTAAAGAAGCTAAAGCAGAACTTTTCGCAAAACACGGAGGAACTGCAAAAAACACTGGTTCTGCAGAAGGGCAAATCGCTTTATTCACAGAAAGAATCAACCACTTAACTGAACACTTAAAAAAGAATCGTAAAGATTACAACACTGAGCGTTCATTAGTAATGTTAGTAGGAAAAAGAAGAAGCCTACTTGACTACTTAACTAAGAAAGATGTCTTAAGATATCGTGCGATTGTTAAAGAATTAGGATTAAGAAAATAATCAAAAAAGAGAGGCTTTATGCCTCTCTTTTTCATTTAAAGCTAAACCACTAATTTAGTTTTGAATACATAACAAAGAAGCGAAAAACTATAGTTTTTCATTGGACTACAACTACTACAGCAACACAACAACCAATGTTTAATTTAGAATTAAAAAAATTATGATTCCAAAAGTTTTTAGAGAGGTCATTGACCTAGGAGATGGAAGAGAAATTTCTATCGAAACCGGAAAATTAGCAAAACAAGCACATGGTTCTGTTGTTGTTCAGTCAGGAAAATGTATGATGCTATGTACCGTTGTTTCAAACTACGAGCAAAAAGATCTTGGTTTTCTACCATTAACAGTAGATTATAGAGAAAAATTTGCTGCTGCAGGACGTTACCCAGGTGGTTTCTTCAAAAGAGAAGCAAGACCAAGTGACGGTGAAGTATTAACAATGCGTTTAGTAGACCGTGTTTTACGTCCGTTATTCCCAAAAGATTATACTGCAGAAACGCAAGTGATGATCCAGTTAATGTCTCATGACGAAAACGTTATGCCAGACGCTATGGCAGGTTTAGCAGCATCAGCAGCTATACAATTATCAGATTTCCCATTTGAATGCGCTATCTCTGAAGCAAGAGTTGGTCGTATAAATGGTGAATTTATTATCAACCCAACAAGAGCTCAATTAGCAGAGTCTGACATCGATATGATGATTGGAGCATCGGCTGATTCTGTAATGATGGTTGAGGGTGAAATGGATGAAATTTCTGAAGAAGAAATGGCAGATGCAATTAAGTTTGCTCACGAAGCTATTAAAGTACAATGTGCTGCTCAGTTAAGATTAGCTGAAGCATTTGGAAAGAAAGAAATTCGTGAATACGAAGGAGAAAGAACAGATGCAGATTTAGAGAAAAAGGTTCATGATATGGCATACGATAAAGTATATGCTATAGCAAAAGCCGGATCAGCTAAACACGAAAGAACTGCTGCATTTAAAGAAATAAAAGCAGATATTAAAGCTACTTTTTCTGAAGAAGAATTAGCAGATTATGGTGGATTAGTTTCTGACTATTACCGTAAAGCTGAAAAAGCAGCTATTAGAGACTTAACCTTAGATGAAGGTTTACGTTTAGATGGTCGTAAAACAGATGAAATTAGACCAATTTGGTGTGAGGTAGATTACTTACCATCAACACATGGTTCTTCTATATTTTCACGTGGAGAAACTCAAGCATTAGCAACAGTTACTTTAGGTACTTCTAGAGACGCAAACAAAATAGACATGCCATCTTACGAAGGTGAGGAAAATTTCTATTTACACTATAACTTTCCTCCTTTCTGTACAGGTGAAGCAAGACCAATTCGTGGAACATCTCGTAGAGAAGTTGGACATGGTAACTTAGCACAACGTGGATTAAAAGGAATGATCCCAGCTGATTGTCCTTATACAGTACGTGTAGTATCAGAAGTATTAGAATCTAACGGTTCATCTTCTATGGCTACTGTATGTGCAGGAACTATGGCTTTAATGGATGCAGGTGTTAAATTAATAAGACCAGTTTCTGGAATTGCAATGGGATTAATTTCTGATGCTGATTCAGGAAAATTCGCTGTATTATCTGATATTTTAGGAGATGAAGATCACTTAGGAGATATGGATTTCAAAGTTACTGGAACTGAAAAAGGTATCACTGCTTGTCAGATGGATATCAAAGTAAAAGGTTTATCTTATGATGTATTAGAATCTGCATTAGCGCAAGCTCGTAATGGTCGTTTACATATCTTAGGTAAATTAACAGCTACTATTGAAACACCTAATTCAGAAGTTAAGGAACACGCTCCTACTATGATTACAAGACGTGTACCTAACGAATTTATCGGTGCTTTAATTGGACCTGGTGGAAAAGTAATTCAAGAAATGCAAAAAGAAACTGAGACTACTATCGTTATTAACGAAGATCCAGTTACTGAAGAAGGTATTGTTGAAATTTTAGGTGTAGGTAGCGCAGGTATTGATGCTGTAATGGCAAAAATAGACGCTTTATTATTCAAGCCGAAAGTTGGTAGTGCTTACGAAGTTAAAGTTATTAAAATGCTTGACTTTGGTGCAGTAGTAGAATACGTTGAAGCTCCAGGAAATGAAGTTTTATTACACATTTCTGAATTAGCTTGGGCACGTACTGAAAACGTAACTGATGTTGTAAACATGGGTGACGTATTTGACGTGAAGTATTTTGGTAGAGATCCTAAAACTAGAAAAGAAAAAGTTTCTAGAAAGGCTTTATTACCAAGACCTCCTAGAGAAGAGAAAAAACCAGCTCCTACAAAAGAAGCTTAATAGGTTTTAATCATATAAGTTAAAAGCGCTTCATTTTATGAGGCGCTTTTTTTATGCAACTAAACGACTGAAAGTCAGTTGCTTTTAAACTAAAAGTAAATTTATCTTCGTTTTTTGTAACAAAAACAGCAAATCAAACGTATAACTATATGCGTAAGCAACATAACAGATAATATTCAGGAGGACACTCAATGAGACAACTAAAAATCACCAAGCAGGTTACTAACAGAGAAACCGCATCTTTAGACAAATATTTACAAGAAATAGGAAAAGTTGATTTAATTACTGCCGATGAAGAGGTAGAATTAGCACAACGAATTAAAGCTGGTGATCAAATTGCTTTAGAAAAATTAACAAAGGCGAATCTTCGTTTTGTTGTTTCTGTTGCAAAACAATACCAAAACCAAGGACTAACTTTGCCAGATTTAATTAATGAAGGTAATTTAGGATTAATTAAAGCTGCACAACGTTTTGATGAAACTCGTGGTTTTAAATTTATCTCATATGCTGTATGGTGGATTCGTCAATCTATTTTACAAGCATTAGCTGAACAATCTAGAATTGTACGTTTACCATTGAATAAAATTGGTTCTATTAACAAAATTAATAAAACCTATGCTTTCTTAGAACAAGCTCATGAACGTATTCCTTCAGCAGAAGAAATCGCAAAAGAGTTGGACATGACTATTAATGACGTAAAGGAATCTATGAAGAATTCTGGTCGTCATGTATCTATGGATGCTCCTTTAGTTGAAGGTGAAGATTCAAATTTATATGATGTATTACGTTCTGGTGAATCACCAAATCCTGACCGTACATTATTACACGAATCATTACGTACAGAAATAACTAGAGCATTACAAACATTAACTCCTCGTGAGGCAGATGTAATTAGTTTATATTTCGGACTAGGTGACCAACACCCTATGACTTTAGAAGAAATAGGTGAAACTTTCGATTTAACTCGTGAACGTGTTCGTCAGATTAAAGAAAAAGCAATTAGAAGATTAAAACATACTTCACGAAGCAAAATATTAAAAACATATTTAGGATAATTCCTAATTACGGTAACGACAGTATTATGTTTTCGCTTCGGCGAAAACGAAAACTGTTCGTTTTTTGATTGATGATGAAACTCCGGCTGATTACCGGAGTTTTTTATTGGTTAAAAACCAGTATATTTGCAAAACTAAACAACACAACAACATGAACTCAAAATTAATTGCTCCTTCAGTTTTGGCTGCGGATTTCGGAAACCTACAACGCGACGTTGAAATGATAAATAATAGTGAGGCCGATTGGTTTCATATTGACATTATGGACGGTGTGTTTGTCCCTAACATTTCGTTTGGAATGCCTGTTTTAAAAGCAATTTCAAAACACGCTAACAAAACCATCGACACTCATTTAATGATTGTTGATCCAGACAGATATATTCAAACTTTTGCAGATTTAGGAACAAACATATTAACAGTTCACTACGAAGCTTGCACACATTTACACAGGACGTTACAAGCAATAAAAGCTGCAGGAATGAAAGCTGGAGTTGCCTTAAATCCTCATACAAACATCAATGTTTTAGAAGACACCATTCAGGATATTGACCTTGTATGCATCATGAGTGTTAATCCTGGTTTTGGAGGACAATCCTTTATAGAAAACACCTATGCAAAAGTAAGCGCTTTAAAAGAAATGATCATCAAGAAAAAAGCGAATACTTTAATTGAAATTGACGGAGGAGTAACTGATCAAAATGCTAAGAAACTTACTGAAGCAGGAGCAGATGTTTTAGTCGCTGGTAGTTTTGTTTTCAAATCTAAAAACCAATTAGAAACTATTAAGAATTTAAAAGCTATTGCTAATTCATAACACCATTTAACATATTATTCATCAAAGCCAGTAATTTACTGGCTTTGACATTTACAAACACCAATATAACTAACCAATAAATATTTTTAAAATGAAAATCATCAAGCTAATCATCTTTATAACCCTAATAACTAGCTGCTCTAACACTAGTAAACAAGAAAACAATAATGATCCCGAAGTAGCTATTCTTGAAGACATAAAAGTGCTTAAAAAAACCGGAAACAAAACCTCCATAGTAAGCTTTAAAAAATTCGCAGATACTGAAGCAGATAAATCAATAAAAATATCCAAGAAAAATATTTCTTCGTCTTTAACCAAAGCGAAAGAATACAAATACTGTATCATTACTGTAGGAGCACACACTATTGTTAAAATTTTAGACTTTAAAAACTGTAAACAATCTGGAGCATGGGGAACCTGTATGCCAATGGCTGAAGGTTATATTAAAAAAGGAGAATTAAAGCATCAAAAGGATTTTATAAATAACATTATTGGACTACCCGACAATCAAGAAAGGACTATGTACTTGTTCAACTAATTCTACAATATGTCTTAATCAATATTCTGCAGGAAGCACATGAAGTGTGAATTAACATTATTATTTTTAAGCATAGTCAAGCTTAAGAAAATTAAACTCTACCAGTATTAATATCCAGCAAACCTAAAATTAAACATTTGCTGGATTTTTTTATACAACCTCGGAAACTGACTCTTAAACTCCGATGGTGATTCAATAAAATTCTCTACTACAACGGCTAAAAACTCAAACTCATTAGTAAACGCATAATCTCTTATAAATCCTGAGTTTTTAATATCTTCCACCAAGTCTTCATTACGTAATAAACGCAATAACTCAGAAAATCCATCGGAAAAAACAACAGATGCCGTATCTGTTCTTTTAATACTATTTAAATGTATTGCATGTGTAAACTCATGTATTCCTAAATTTAAATTATCATCTTCTACTCTAAACCCTTCTTCAAAATCTTTCCAAGAAAGCACCAAAGCTTTTAGTCTTGGATTAAATTCCCCTTTATGATATCTCTCATCAGTTGTTGAATAAAACTCTTTAGGATATACAATTATTTTATCAAGAATTGGGAGCTTATATTTTCGCATACCAAAAGTTAACATTACTGCAGTAGCTGCAATCAACAATTTTTTATCTTCATCTAATACAAAATCCTGACGAGGTATAAATGTTTTATCATTTAAAAAACAGATCAACCTATGTTCAAATCGCCCTTTCCCAACACTAGAGAGTCGATTATAAAAACTTAAATTCTTACGTAATATTGCTTTTTGATCTTTTGATAATTTCTTTTTATACAAATAAAAATGCACCCAAGCTGGACGTTTAAACCAACTTATATAAACAGTATCAAGCATTTTCAAAAACAAAAAAACAATTAACAATAATAATCCAAACGCTATTGCTCCTGCAAACATCATCCCGAAACCAATCCCTTCTTCAACCATTATTAGTTATTAATTATTTTCAGCAAGATAGCACAATACCCACTATCTAAAGTGACACTCAAAACTTCTTTTATTAACTTTTTCAAAAAAATAAATTATTTTTTACTAAAAAATTAGGTCGTTACTATATTTTCCGTATCTTTGCATCAGTATAAAAATATATAATACAATTTACAATGAATAAAGGAACAGTAAAGTTTTTCAACGACACTAAAGGATTTGGTTTCATCACTGAAGAAGACAACAACAAAGAACACTTTGTACACATTTCTGGTTTAATTGACGAAGTTCGCGAAGGTGACGCAGTTGAATTTGACTTAGAAGAAGGAAGAAAAGGTTTAAACGCCGTAAACGTAAAAGTGATCTAATAATCATATATTACAATTTTCTAAAAAATCTGACACTTGTGTCAGATTTTTTTTTGCTCTAAACTTAAAACTTATCAGTATTTTTAATACTTTAGAGAACTATTGCTCAAACAACAATAACGAACTTAAAAACCTAAATCATGAAAAAAATACTCTCATTAATAGCCATCCTTTTTATTACTATTAATGCTAATTCTCAGATAAAAGAAATTACAGATGATACTAAAAAAGTTTCAAAAGAGACACTACAAATTTCGAAAATAAATTTGTTAGGTAACTTAATTGGACAACTAAATAAAGTAGCTAATAAAGATTTCTACTCTGTATCTTACAAAGATTTCAAGAACACAAACAAAAACGATATAAAGACCTTTGCTATTGGAAACAAAGAAACCGTAAAGCAATATAGAGATATTATGCTAACCATGATTATTGACAAAACAAATGAGAAGACCATTGAATTGGAAGGAAACACGATCTCATTTAAAAGGAAATCAAACAGTATCGAGACACTCATAACGAATAAAGAAGGAATTACCTCAAAAATGAAATGGATTACCAAAAAACACATCAATATTTTATTTCCAGCTAAAAAACTGGATTAAAGCATCAAACAGGCTAACTTCAATAACCTCTGAAAGTTCCTCTTATTTTTTTAATTATCATGCTTCACCTATACTTAATCCATGCTTTTAAGATGGTTTATGTAAAGAGAATTTGTTTTTTTTAAACCGTATTAGTTGTATCGGAGATATTTCTTTTTATAAATCACAAGATGGGTATTAAGCATTATTAGAAAGTTTTAATTCAACAAAAAAGGTAAACTTGGAGGATTGTTATACGCTCCTTATTCAGCGACGATTGATAGAATAGCAGGAACTGCTGTTGCAGATATTCCTGCTTTTGTACCCGTGAATGATATCGTAGCTCTTAGTGGGACCACTCATTTTAAAACCTCTAATGGAGATGCTGAAGTTGATTTTGCTGCAGAAACATATGTTTTTGATAGTGAAATTTCTACTGTATTACCTTGGGATAGTAGTACTGTTTTATCGCTTACTGCGAATTTAACTGCTAACTCTACTCTACCGATGTTTCAAGTTATTGGAATTGAATTCTTTCAAGAGATGAACAGTCAAATGTACTCACTTAAGAACAATTCTTATAATGCTTTAGCAATTGTTGGTATGATACTCCTTAATCATGGAATTGACTCTTTACAGAACATATTTTGAAGGAGATACCAATGGCACCCTACTCTGTTCTGTTAACTTTTTGTGCCACACAATAGAATTACCTTGGAGAAATAACAAGCGGAATATTCCTTGTATTCCAGAAGGACGGTATGAAATCGTTACTAGATATTCCACCCACTTAAAACATCATCTATTAATTAAAGGAGTATCTCAGTGTAGTTTAATCCTATTACATCCTGCAAATAATGCATTGAAAGAATTGCAAGGTTGTATTGCTCCAGCAACTTATTTAGTTGGTTTGGGTAAAGGGTTACAATCTAGGAATGCGATGCAGAAATTAACATAGATAGTTTTTCAAGCTAAACTTTAATTGCTCCAACAAGAAGTTGGCATTCTTCATCTGTATTATTCTCTATACTATGTTTTATTCCGTTTGGTAATATGAAGAAATCTCCTTTTTCTCCATTATAATTCATCTCACCAATTGTTATTTTTGGGTTTCCTTCAAGAACATAAATATATTCTGTTTTCTCCGGATGAAGATGTGTAGGATAAGTTGATTGCGCTGCAACCTTTACTATTTTTAAGCCACCATTTTCTAGGTTAATTAAATTTTTACCACAAAACCCTTTTACTTTACCCGTTTCCCATTCTAATGATTCTGTTTTTAAATGGTTTTTCATCTTATTTTAATTTGTTAAAGCGTTTAGCTATGAATAGTACAGGTAGAAAATCCGTGAATTTTGGTGCCGACACAAGCTACCAATTTTACACACCAAAACCCATATTATTTATAGGTGTTGTTGGTGATGGTTTTTATCCTTGCTTATTATACTTTTTAATAATACTTATTATATTTTTTAATTTACCTTTCATTGAATCAAATTCTTTTGTCAAGGAAGGGTTATCTTCTATTAGTTTTCTGACTTTCCTATGTCTTTTTTTATTACTAAAAACATCGTTATCAAATAATGCTATTGGATTAGTGTTGTTTTTAGAAGTATAATATGTTGTAATACCGTATTCTTTATTAGTCAGTCGAGAGTATAAATTTATTTTCCCAGAGATTAACCTCAATAAAAAAACAGGTTCTTTATTGCCCCCATAAAAAGGGGAAATAACAGATTCATAAAATTCATTATTTGATTCTGTGTAATATCCAATGATTTTATTTGAATCAGCTTTTATTTTTTCCTTTCCAGAATTAGGTACTAAAGTATGGGATCCCCATTTTATTCGACCATAAATGGTATCATTCCCTTTTGTAATAAAATAATCATTGTTTTGACTAATAGAAATTAGTGGAATGAAAAACAATATAATAATATGTGTTTTAAGTTTGTTCATTTATTTATGTCTGAATTGTTGTCAACGTTTAGCTATGAATTTTACGGTACAGAAAATCTGCGGATTTTCGTGTCGACACAAGCCATAGCTTTTAGATTTTGTTTTTAGTTTGTCGTTTTAAAAATAGCCAAATTAAAAGATTTGGCGACACCATAAATATATAACAAACCTTAGGTTTTTAGGCTAACAACCGTATTATTTATAGGTGTTGTTATCAAGTGTTTTTATTCTTTGCTCTTCTTTTTATCGAAGTATTTAAATCTCGCTTTTAAATATGATGAATTGCTATTTTTCTTAAGAATAAAACCTTCTTTGTTTTTACGAAAGTCAATCTCGTAACATTTTTTAAAATTACTTGAAGGATTTATCAATTCACATATATTAATAGATTCATTTTTGATGCAAACCATTATGTTTTGATTTACAGGTAAATCAATTTCTATTTTTTCATTTTTATCAAGGGAATAACTTTTGTCACCAACCATAAAGTTAACAATTGCCTTATTCTGGCTCTTATTATCTCTGAAAAAAGTCACCCTACCCTTAATTGAATTTTTATCCCCGTTATTTTTATGCTTTCTTAAGTTATAGTTTTTTATTATTTTAATTAATTCTTGCTGCTTATATTTAAAGTTATGGTCTTCCAAAATATTAGTAGCTATAGAATCATCACTTAATATGAATTTAATTTTTTCAATTTTTTCTTTATTTTTAGTTTGAAAGAACCCTTCCTTTGTGAAAATGTTCACAAAATCATCCCCTTTCTCTGCAAACCATAAAGTTACTTTACTTGGCATATTACCATTATATACTGTTTCTGTTTTTTTATAGATCTGAATATCACCTTCAAACGCTCTTTCTAAAAAGACATGTTTTTTATAGTAAAAAGTATTTTTTGTAAGAGAATAATAACCCTTAATATCTTTATAACTGATGTTTGTTTTTTTGTTTTCAGATATTGTAAGTTTCAATGAGTCCTTTTTGAAATTCAATTTTTGAAATTCAATTTTCTCTTCATTATTTTGAAGAACAAATGATTGAGATTGAATGTTATTAAAAAAAGTAATTAATATTAGTAATGATATTATTGTTTTCATTCGTATATTTTAATGTTTGCTAACGTTTAGCTATGAATTTTACGGGGCAGAAAATCCGCGAATTTTCGTATCGGCACAAGCTATGAGTTTTTTGTTTTGATTTTACTTTGTCGTTTTAAACCCAAATATTGAAAGTTTTGGCGACCTTGTAAATATACACAAGCTATGAATTTTAAACACCTAACTCCGCATCATTTATAGGTGTTGTTGTGGTTAGTTTTTTAATATTTTGATTATCCTATTAAAAATTATTTATTGGGGCTCAATGTTTTTAAGCATTTCAAGAAACTTCTTTTTTTCAATCTTTCCGACAGCGTAATCAAGTACTTTTCCTTGGGAATCGAGAATAATTGTTGTTGGAGTTGCACTAACCTTATAATACTTTACTAGCTCTTTGGTATTGGGATTATCAATATCAATCATTACTGGTATAACTTGTGAATTGATGATCCTTTCAACTTCTTTGTCTGCAAAAACTTCACGTTTCATAATTTGGCAAGGCGAACACCATGTTCCCGTGAAAAAAACAAGTGTGTTCTTGCTGGATTTTTTAGTGAGTTCCTGAATAGAAGTAATGTCGTTGGCCCATTCAATATCATTAGAAGGAGCATAAAATGAATACCACGCATAAGCTAGAGATACTACAAGAAAAATGAGCCAGAACCATCGCCAAAATGGATGAGACTTATTTTTAGCATTTTTTTGGGATGAATTATCTGCTTTATTCATTTAAGTTATAAGTTTTTGTTTTGCGATTCAAAATTTAATATTTATTAAGTGGAGTTTTGCTTACTCTGTTGTTATTTGAAATTAGCCACAACGTTTAGCTATGAATAGTACGGGGCAGAAAATTCGCGGATTTTCGTGTCGACACAAGCCATGAGTTTTTAGATTTTGTTTTTAATTTGTCATTTTAAATAGCCAAATTAAAAGATTTGCGGACATGTAAATATACACAAACCTTCGGTTTAACGCCCGAAATACGTATTATTTATAGATGTTGTTATCATTCGTTTTTTTCGCAATTAAATATTAATCATTGAATAGGTTTTGTCTAGTTCCTTTGAAATTTCCATTGCTTCACTCACAACTTCTTTCGGATAACCATTAATTTCTAGGATTCTTATTGCGTTTCTATTTTTTAATTTTCCTTCTTTCAATTTATAATCAAAACCTATTGTTTTATTATTTACTGTCTCGCTAAAATGATACAATTCATATTCGTTAGATAGCATATCTGTCAGTTCAATGTCGTGAGTTGAAACCATGACTATATTATTGCTTTTTGCAAGAGCAGATAAAACAGATTTACCAGCAGAAATACGTTCTACTGTATTTGTGCCTTTAAATAATTCATCCAAAAGAAAAAGGTTTCTTTTTCCGTTCATACTCTCTTGAATCATTTCTTTTATGGTTAGGACTTCTTCAAAATAATAACTTTTATCGTTCATTAAATCATCACTTATCCGAATAGCGGAGAACACTTTTAGTAAAGGAAAAGTCATTGATTTTGCAAAACACGTGTTTATAGTTAATCCAGTTATTATATTCAGACCAATTGAACGAATAAAGGAAGTCTTACCAGACATATTAGAGCCTGTAATAAGTATCGATTTTTCGGAAATGCTTATGCTATTTGTAGTGCAATTAAAAATTAAAGGATGCTCAAGATCTTTTGAAACTATTTTATCTGAATCGTTAATAATTGGGAGACAGAATTTGCCAAGTCCGTTCCTCAATGATGCTATTGAAATTAGCATATCAATATGTCCAACAAATTTAAAAACCTTTTCGATATCTTCTCTTTTAGTATTTAGTCTTTTTAAAATACCAAAGAGGAATAAAGGTTCAAGCAGAAATAATATTTTAAAAACCTCAAAGACTAACCAAGCTATGACTTCAAATTCACCTTGTAGCTTTGCTTCGAGTTGGAAAAAAGCCATTCTATTTTTAACTTCATTAATTAATTTAATGGACTTCGGTAACTTGGGGTTTAATTTTTTAAATAAAGGATTGACAAATAAATGAGAAGCTACATTATTAAGTCTTAAAAGTTGAGGAATAGAACTTACATACTGAAATAAATTATTTTTATTCCAATAATGAATAAGAAAATTTATACAGAAAACTCCTATTAAAACTATCAAAAATAAAGGTTCAAAAAAAGAAAGGATTAGTGATGTTAAACTTGCAAACGATAATAATTTTATAATAAAAAACCATTTCGGGGGCTTTAGATGTTCTTCTTGAAACAACGTTGCTATGTAATAAGCATCTTTGTGTTTTAGTTTATCGAGATTTTTCTGAATAGAGATTCTTAATTCAGAATTTTTTGAAAGTTCAGAGATTAAATCTTCATTTAGTTTGGTCTGCTCTTCATTTACCTTAATTGCTCGAAGGGTATTATAAATATATTGTTGTCCTACTTTAGATGTAGTTCGATCAAGCAACATAAATAAATCATCAAAATCCAAGTCGTTACAAGTCTTGTCTGATAATATTTGATATACTTTTGAATTGTCTTTATTTCTAAAGTATTTTTCTATCATGTCAAAATTAAAAGAATCGTCTTTCAGTTTTCCAAATGACTCTTTTAATTTTTTATTTAGCTCTTTTTTTCTATTGAATGTTATTTGAGAAAATGTATATTTTAATTGAAATAGAATGTCCTGTATCATTAAATAGTTAGTGTAATTTTTTTGTTTAATGTTACAAAAATAGATCAGTTAATTACTGATTTTATTTTTTAATATTAGTGCGGTTGAATAATTTCAATGAGTTGTTTTCAGTATTAATGGAAACGTTTATATAAAGTGTCGTGATTTAGGCACGGCTGATTGTCCTGCGGACAATCACATAGTAAACATACACTTACTTTTGAATCTGTAACCTGAAAAAAGCATGCGTTTTATATGTTGTTAGCAACAGTTTTAATGTTTTTTTATTGCTCGTGTCGCTATATATACAGGGAAATATTCATCTAAATTATTTTCTCCTCCCCAATCATCTTCATACATATCTGTTATCATAAAACCAGCATCCATCTGTCCACCAATTTGGTCACTCAAACTATGTCCAAATATTAATGCTTCATTATTTTGTTTTAGTTGATCTAGTTTTTCCTTAGGCAAAGAATGTAAATCTGAAAATGGCTGTTTATAAATTAGTTTTAAATTTTTTTCGTCAAGTTGAAACGAAATAGGATTCATTAAGCCTGTCATTAAAACACCGTTTGGTTTCAGGACTCGAAAACACTCTTCCCATACTGTTGAAATATCATCAACAAAAAGTATTGAACAAGGGTTAAAAATCAATTCAAAAGAGTTGTCGGGAAAAATTGAAAGGTCTCGCATGTCACCTTGAACAGTTTTAATGTTCAGGTTAAATTCATCACTGATAGTTTTATCTTGAAGCAATTGTTTTTCTGAGTTGTCGAAAATTGTAACATCTGAGCCTAATGCTGCTAAAACAGGTCCTTGTTGCCCTCCGCCAGACCCAAGTCCTAATATTTTTAATCCCTTTAAGTCAGGAAACCAATTATGAGGTACAGCTTTAGTAGCAGTTAATACAATACTCCATATTCCTTTGTCTACATTTTCCAACTCTTGTTTTGAAATTGGAATTGTCCAGCGATCTTTTTTATCTACATAGTTGTTCCAAGCAGATTTATTATGGTCTATAATGTCCATTTATTTTTGATATAGTTTAGTTTTTAATTGTTGCCAACAATTATATAAACGCCATTGTGTTTATATTTTTTATGTTCCTTTTTTTTGATAGTTAAAAATAACAAGAAAGATTAACTATGGGGTCAAAAACTTAGGTTAGTTTTTAAAAGATTTTTAACATTTTTATTGAATGTTTGGTTGGTTTACACCTACCTCATCTCGTTAAGTATCCAAAGCTTAGAAGAATCATAACCGTTAGATTACTTAACTATGTTCGCAATGATAGCTAACTTACTCATGGTTTTTATTAAAAGGCCAAAATGGATATAGGCATATAAAAAAAACAGCCTTACACTAATTTTATGTGTAAGGCTGTTGGCTGAATTTTAATTATTAACCCTCTGTCAAAAGGATTTGTTTAAAGACTTAGTGTTTATGACCTGAATGATCTTCTTTCTTAGCCTTATCTGATTGATTCATTTCCTGTTTTGGGTCGTACTGACAACAACCGTGTAAATTTTTATATGCTGTTTCACTTGCTTCTGTTTTTTCTGTATCATACCCAGAAGCTGCTATAACTTTTTGAATAGCTGCTACATTTGTTTTAGAAGCATCAAAAGAAACGTCTATTTTTTTCTTTGACACATCCCAAACAGCATTTGATACACCATCTACAGAATTGGCTGCTTTCTCAATAGTTCCTTTACACATTCCACAGTTACCACGTACGCCAAAACTTGCATCCGTAACTTCTTGCGCAAAACTTGTTGTAATTCCGATTGCCATCATAAAGGCAAAACTTAAGATCATTTTTTTCATTTTCATTTGGTTTTAATTAATTATTACTATTTCTACTTCTATTCTTATTCTTATTCTTATTCTTATTTAATTGTGTCTTTAACCTCTCCGCATTTCAGCATCATATCACCAAAATATGGGTTTCGTATTTCTTCTTCCGTACTTAACCAATATCCTCCTGTATCATTTTCTGCCATAGGACAAAATTGTTTGTACACTGTTTGATCTATACCGAATACTTGTACTGCATTTATAAAATGTGATGATAAGTGCTTAAAATGTGTTCTTTGCACCTTAATATCTATAGTTTTGGCTATCGTTTTTGCAGAGGTACTCATTTCTTTATCAAGTAACATCCAATGGTTATGTGCCTCTTTATTATTGAGTAATTTCATATCTACCTTAGCAAGATTTTCAGCCAAAGATTTAGCTGCCTCTTTTGATACTTCTGGCTGACCTAAAACCAATTCATTTTTTAATTTTAGATAATTATCAAAAACTATTTTTAACTGCTTTTGAAAAGTCTTATTTACTTTTATTCTTTCACTCATAAGCTCATGAACCTCAGCGCCTTTTGATTTGATTTTCTCCATACCTAAATGCCCTTCATGACCTGTCATTACTTCTCCTCCAGATGTATTCATCATCGATTTTTTACCTTGCAACTGCGCTGCAGCATCTACAGTAAATGTACCATTGGTTACAATTTCTTCTCCATTTTTAAGTCCTTCAATAATTTGATATCTGTTTCCTCCTATTGACTCGCCTAATGTTACTTCTCTCATTTTAAAAACGGACTCTTTCGGATTTGTTTTAACATATACTACTGAACGTTTCCCTGTCCACAACACCGCTGTTGCAGGAATTGTTATTAGATCTTTAGTAATTCCTTCTATTCCTTTAACAATACCATTTACAAACATACCTGGTTTGAACACCTCTGATTTATTATCTAATACCGCACGCACTTTTACTGTACGTGTTTTAGTATTTAATATAGGATCTATAAATGAAATTTTAGCTTTAAAAGGTGTATTAGGATAGGCATTAGAATTAATTTCTATTTCTTGACCTATTTTAAATGATGCTATTTGTTTTTCATAAGCATCAAATAAAGCCCATACCGAGTTTAAATTTGCTATTTTAAATAAAGGCTGCCCTTGTTTTAAATAATCACCTTCAGTTGCTAGCATTTTTGTTACCGTACCTGCTACAGTAGCATAAATAGGGAAGTATTGTTTTACTTTTCCAGAAGCTTCAATTTGATTTATCTGTTTCTCAGATAGTTTCCAAAGTTTTAATTTATTACGAACCGCTCTGTATAACTCTGGCTGAGATTCTTTTAAATCAGCTGAGGTTAAAAGCTCTTGTTGTGCCGCTACTAATTCCGGTGCATAAATAGTAGCTAATAACTGCCCTTTTCTAACTTTTTCTCCTGTAAAACTTATATTTAATTTTTCTATACGGCCAGCGAAATAACTTACTTGTACGGCATTATTTTCTTCATTCTCATGGATTTTACCTGAAAGAGTTGCATTGTTTTCCTCTGCATCACTTGATCCAATTACTGTAGTTTGTATGTTTGCCAGCGCCAAAGCATTTTTGGTAAGTTTAAATTCATCTGCCGCTAATCCATCTGCGCTTGTCTCAGCAGGAATTAAATCCATCCCACAAATGGGGCAATCCCCTGCTTCTGGCTGCATAATTTGAGGATGCATTGAGCAGGTCCACATTTGATTCTTTACTGTTAATTCATTGTTGCCCTGTGATTTTTCACTTGAAGTTGGGGCGCTAAAAATGAATTTCCCTACTAGTACTCCTACTACTAATATTACGATGTATATTAAATATTTTTTCATCTTTTTATTTTTTAAAACGTTTTAATAATTTTCTAACAGAAGGTGACGATGTATACCATAATAAAAAACCACTTAATACTGTTATTAGGCCTAAAAGTGAAAAGGATCTTAAAATAATTGTATTAAAATTATCTCTGCCTTCATAATCCATAGTATGGGTCATCCATAAAAAATCAAACCAACGCCAACTACGATGCCTTATGGTTTGAAGTCTACCGTCTTTAACCGATACATAGGCTTTTAAAGCTTCATCATTATCATATGAAATCACATAAGCTGGTAACAATCGTTCTCTATATTCATGATGTTTATCTACCGTTTCAATTAATGCTACTGTTGTTATGGCTAAATTTGAATTTAGGCGCTTATTTGCTATTGTCAGAGCTTCCTCTTTCGAAATTCCTTTTTTAAATTTCCCAGTTGTTGCACTATACAACTTAGTTTTATTTATCCAGTAATAGGGTTGCTCATTGATTTCTATAATCTCAATCTTACTAATTCCTTCCTCAATATTTAATTGTGAAGGACTTATTAAGTTGTTAAAAGCTTTGATACGATATTCTGTATTTTTGAATTGGTCTCCGTGAATATCATCTATATCCGTCCAACTAAAGTATAGGCCACTAATCGTCCAAAACAAGAACTGTATCCCTATAAAGATTCCTAAATACCGATGTGTTTTTCTAATTTTTTGTGCTGTTTGTCTATTAACCATAATTTTGTTAGTGAATTTTATCGTGCTAATTCTATTAAGAATAAACTACTAATGATGATGTCCTTTATGTATAATTGGTTGACCAAAAATGGCTTTATACTTTTTATTGTTTAACTCTATATTTACAATTGCTTGTTGAAAGCTATTATAACCTTCATTACCTAATGGAGCCCAAATAACATCTTCACTTATTCTGATTTTTTTAGAAGTTTCTGTTTCATCATTAAAAACAATTCTAATTCTTCCTTTCAAATTTGAAGTGTCTAATTGATTAAAGTTTTCATTTAAAAGATAAAACTCAATTTTCTTTTCTCGTACTAGACTTGCTTCACATTTTATACAAGTTTTATTTTTTTGACCAATTATTTCAGGATGTGACAAACATGCAAAATGTTCCTTCACCATCTCAATCTGGAAATCATCGAGCGAGTAAACATCACCTCCATGCGGACCTTTTTGCTTTAATTCCTGTGCATAAATGCTCATGAAGCATAGTGTAAAAGTTAATATAATATTTAGTTTTTTCATTTCATTTTTTTATAAATAACTAACTGCCAGATTAGTGCCCTCTTAGACCACGAGAGGAAGAGTGTGTTTTAGTAATCTTCCATTTTCCATCAATTTTTTTCAAGCTTGTTGTCGCAACACCTCTCTTCTTAATGGTTCTTTCTTCTGTACCATGCTCTTCATTTTCCTTTATTACTAGGGTATAAACATAGCTTTCCGTAACAAAAGAAAAAGGCATATCTATTTTAACATCAATTACATAATCAGAAAAAACAAAGCTTTTAAAATAATCTAATTCAGGACCTAAGTGATGAGCTACATAGTTTGCATAAGTACCTTCACTTCCTCCAGACTCAAAAACGGTTGCTTCTTTAGTAAAAAGCTCAATTGTACCTTCAGTAGTTAGATTTTGAATGGCATCCTTATAACTTTTCATTACTGTAGAAACGGCCTCTTTTTCTATATCAATATTAACTTCTTCTATTTCAATATTTTTTTTAGTTTTTTGATCTTGCTCTTTACAGCTAGTAAAAGCAAAAACTATTACTAATATTAATACAGTTTGTTTCAAATACATTTTCATTTTATCTTAAAATTAATTAGTGATTATTATTTTAAACTTACATTTCTCAAACGTAGCGAATTCACAATAACAGAAACCGAACTAAAACTCATGGCTGCTGCAGCAATCATTGGTGACAGCAAAATTCCAAAGACAGGATATAATAGACCTGCAGCAACAGGAACACCCAAAACGTTATATATAAAAGCAAAAAACATATTCTGTTTTATATTTTTCATAACGGCATTTCCTAGATTGGTTGCCTTTACAATCCCTAATAAATCACCTTTTACCAAAGTAACTTCGCTACTTTCTATAGCTACATCAGTTCCTGTTCCCATGGCTATACCAATATCGGCTTGTGCTAATGCAGGAGCGTCATTTATACCATCACCAGCCATAGCTACTATTTTCCCCTCGGATTGTAGTTTTTTAATGACATTTAACTTGTCTTCTGGTAAACATTCTGCTTGAAAACTTGCCAAGTTTAATTGGTTAGCAACAGATTTTGCAGTTCGCTTATTATCACCTGTTAGCATTATTACATCAATACCTTGTTTTTTCAACTCGCTTATTGCTTGTTTACTCGTTTCTTTTATAGCATCAGTAATGGTAACATATCCTTCTACTTTTCTGTCTACCGATATATAAGAAACTGTTTTACCTTGTTCTTGTTCTGCTATTATATTCTTTTCAATTTCTTCGGAAAGGTTTGCTTTTACCTGTTCCATTAATTTTTTATTACCTAGAGCAATTAATTTACCATTAACAGTACCTACTACACCCTTACCCATTATAGCCTCAAAATCTTTAGATTCCTGAAGTTTTATATTTTTTTCTTTAGAAAAATTAACAACAGCTTCTGCCAAAGGATGTTCACTATACTGATTTAAAGAAGCAATACTTTCTAATAATTTTTCGTCATAGTTACCTGATGTATTGACCACCTTTTCGACAGATGGTTTCCCCTCAGTAATAGTCCCTGTTTTATCAGTTATTAATACATCTACTTTATTAAGGTTCTCCAATGCTTCGGCATTTTTAATTAACACACCGTTTTGCGCTCCTTTACCGACACCAACCATTACAGACATAGGTGTTGCTAAACCAAGTGCACAAGGGCAAGCAATAATTAAAACCGCAATAGCATTTACAAAAGCAAAAACCATAGCTGGTTCAGGACCAAAATATCGCCAAGCAACAAAAGTAATTACAGCAACAAGTATAACGACAGGCACAAAATATTTAGATATTTTATCCGCTAACTTTTGAATCGGAGCTCTTGAACGACTTGCGTTATTGACCATTTGAATAATTTGAGAAAGCAAAGTTTCTGAACCTACTTTTTCAGCTTTCATTACAAAAGATTTTGTTCCGTTGATGGTTCCTGAGCTTACTAAATCATCTACTTTTTTATCTACAGGAATAGGCTCTCCAGTAATCATAGATTCATCTAGACTACTATGCCCTTCAGTAATTTTACCATCTACAGGAATTTTATCACCTGGTTTTACACGAAGTAAATCTCCTTTTTTAATATTATGTATGGAAATTACCTTATCACCTTCTGATGTAACTAAAGTAGCTTCTGTAGGTGCTAATTTTAAGAGTTCTTTTATAGCTCCACTAGTTTGACTATGTGCCTTAGCTTCCAATAATTGTCCCAGTAAAACTAAAGTAAGAATTACCGTAGTTGCCTCAAAATACACGAATACCGTTCCGCTTTCAGTTTTAAATTGGTCTGGGAAAACATCTGGAAAAAACATGGCAGCCAAACTAAATAACCAAGCTACTCCTGTACCAATACCAATAAGAGTAAACATATTCAAGTTCCAAGTAACGATAGATTTCCAAGCACGTTCAAAAAACATCCAACATGCATAAAATACTACAGGAAGAGACAATGTTAACTGAATCCAATTCCAAGTAAATTGAGAGAGGATTTTTGTTAATGGATTACCTGGTATTAGATCTGCCATTGCAATTAGGAAAATTGGCACTGTAAAGATAACGGCCATTTTCATTTTTTTGAGTAATTTTTGATAAGCTTTATCCTCTTCGCTTTCAGTTGGCTCCATAGGTACTAAATCCATCCCACAAATAGGACAACTTCCTGGTTCATCCTTTATAATTTCTGGATGCATTGGACAAGTATATTCTGTAGCTACTTGTAGTTTTGGTTGCTCAATTAAATCCATTCCGCAAACAGGGCAACCCACCTGTGAAGTGTAGGTTTTTTCAGCCTCACAATGCATAGGGCAATAGAAAACTCCATTACCTTCTTCTGACTCCTTTATTACTGGCTCTTTTTCGTGACCAGGCATAACAATTGTATAATGTAAACCAGCATTAAGTAACGTTTCTTGTAATTTTTCTAAAGGGACATGTGTAGTCATTTGAACAACCACAGTTCCATCTTTTAAAAATGCTTCAACTTTTGTGACCTCTTTTAAGTTACCCAAAGCTTTTTCTACATTAGCTTTACAACCATTGCAAGTCATTCCTACTATTTTATAAGTGTGTTCCATAATAATCTATTTTATTATACGAAGGTCATTTTAATAATCACTTTACTTGTGCACAATTATGGTTAAATTGTATCTAATTTTCTACGCGTTCCATCTTTTTTAAAGCCTGTTGCTGTTAAGCCTGTTATTTGTTTAAATTGCCTTGATAAATGTTGTGGGCTACTATAATTTAAATCATATGAAATCTGACTCAATGTTAGTTCACCATATGATAAGAGCTCCTTTGCACGTTCAATTTTTTGTTCAATAATAAAATGCTCTATTGTTTTTCCTTCAATTTCTGAAAACAATTTGCTTAAATAGAAATAGTTTACATTCAAATATTTAGAAAGGAATTCTGAAAAATTTTGATGTACTAGTTTCTCTTTTTTAAAGTGTATATTTTCAATAATTAAAGACTTAGTTCGAATTATCATTTTAGCTTCAATATTTTCAACCAATTCAAAACCTTCACTCTCAATTACTTTTTTAAGTTTTTCCTTATTATTATTTAAAATATCAGAATTTAATACTATTTCTCCCAAATCTACATTTACAAAAGCAATGTCATTTTTTTGCAGTACCTCTTTAACTACCTTAATACAGCGATTACACACCATATTTTTTATTGCTATTTTAATATTGCTTTGAGTCATTTTTAAAGATTATCTCTTAAATTAGTCAACCATTCTTCCAATACTTTTTTATCTTTTTCAGATAATTTAGCATCACTATGTATCATTTTATATGATGCTAAGGGCATTTCATCATCATTTATTTGACTCATTATCGATTTTAGTTTGTTTTTTTGTCTTCTCTTAGAGTACAATCCAAATTCACTAAAATTTAACTCTTCTTTCCCTTCTTTAATATGCCCTTCCATAAACCAAGCAACTGGTTGTATTTTATTGTACCAAGGATAATAAGTATTGTTACTATGGCAATCGTAGCAAGAAACCTTTAGTTGTGTCTCAATATTTTCTGGCACATCAAAAGTTGTCATAAAATCCGTTGCCAAAACTGTGTTACTCTGATTGTAGTTTTTAGGTATAAATTGAACACCTATAAAAACCAGAAGTAGAGTAACACCTATTTTTTTAAATAATTTCATGAGCTTTTAATAATTTTATTTTAAGCCTAAAGGCTTTAAGAAAACCTTTAGGCTTAAAATTGTTATTAATTAATTTGCTTTTTCACACTACCACACTTCATCATTTTTGCTCCGAAATATGGGTTTTTAATTTCTTTTACCTCACTTAACCAGTATGCACCTTTATTGTTATTTGCCATTGGGCAAAAATCCTGATACAAGGTTTTTTCAGTCCCTAATAATGTAATCAAATCATTAATATCAGTACTCAATACTTCAAAATGCTCTCTCTGATGACCTATTGGACTTTTTACAATATGCTCCGCGTTTTCTTTAGCACTTTCTAGAATTTCCATATATTCTTTATGAGTTTCTCCAGATAAATTACTCATGTCAAATTGTGAAAAAGCAGTCAATAATGCTGTCCCTCCTTTTGCTGTAGCATTTTCACTGTCAGCAACTAATCCGTTTTTAATTTGGATATAAGCATTTATAATTGGCGTAGTTGATGTGTTTTTTTGAGTATTTGCCTCTATGTCTCTTTCATGGTGTGAAGTTACTTTGTCGTTATCATGATGCCCATCACTATTATCATGCCCTCCATTATCATGGTGTCCATCACTATTATCATGATGCCCCTCAGTACTCATTTCAGTATGGTGTCCATCATCATTGTTATGCGCTTTTTTATTGTCCTTGCAAGAGCTTAGTATTAATATAATAAATGCTATTGCTAAAATTCCTGTTGTTGCTTTTATTTTTTTCATCGTAATTTAATTTTGATTGTTTTTATTTATTTTAATGTTGATGCCCTTCATGATTATGCCCTTCTTCTTTTGCTGATGAAAGGCTCATTTTCATACCTCTATCATATTGGCAACAACCTGGTAAGTTTTCATATGCTTTTTCATCAGCATTAGACATATCTGTATCATATCCTGATGCCACTATTGCATTGTGCAACTCCATTTTATTGGTCTTTAAAGCATCAAAAGATATATCGATTTTCTTATAATCTACATTCCAATTTGCATGAGATACTCCCGCTACACTATTTACTGCTTTTTCAATTGTTGTTTTACACATTCCACAGTTACCACGTACACCAAATGTAATTTCTGTAACATCAGATTTAGATTGTCCAAAACTCATAGTAATGGTTAAAAATAATACGACTGCTGTTAAAATTGATTTTTTCATTTTTATTGTTTTAAGTATTACAATGTAAATAACCATGAAATAAGGATCCATTATAATAGAATCAGTTAATTGCTTTGTATAGACTTTTATAATTTTGTTGCTTAATGGTTATGACCAGCGTGATCATCTGAATGTTTCATTTCTTTTAAATCCATACCGCATTTAGGACATGAACCTGCTTTATCATAGGTTTTATCACCTTCACATTTCATAGGACAGGCAAAAGCCGTTTTCTCTTCTGAATGTTTCATTTCAGTTTGACCTTGATCTTTTTGTTCTTTATTATTCTCTTTACATGATGTAAGAGATAAACCAATCATTACTATTGCTAAAATCCCTATTGTTACTTTTAAATTTTTCATTTTTATTGTTTTAAATAATTAATAATTGCAGATTGCTTAAAATAATTTTTTATCGCATTTATTTGATTCGTCTGAAACTTTAGTTGTAATTCCTGAATGTCCAAAATATCATTAAAATTCAATTTACCAGTCTCATAATTTTTCATCAGTATTACTTCTGCACTCTTCGCTTGTTTTAAATTTTTAAGCTGCGTTGTATGACTTATTTTACTAGAAACTCTTTTCTTTACTGCTTTGTCTAAAAGAGTTTCTAACATATTAAATCTATACTCTTTTTGAGCTTCAATTTCCTGTTGCTTGATGCTATTTTGTTTCGTCTTAGATTTATATTTTTTATTAAAGATTGGAATAGATAATGATACCATTGGCATTATAATATCTTTTCCATTATCAATAAGATCCATATCTGTACGTTCAGATACTGCTATATAATCTAAACCAAAACCAATTTTAGGCGCTTTTTCTTTTTTATTTAGTAGCTCTGATTTTTCTACAGACTCAAAAAGCTTATCATATTTTGTTAGTTCAGGATGTACCTTTAAGCTTTCTATAGAGAATTCCTGATCCACTTCAGGTATCACAAGAATCTCAGCAATTATTACTTTACTCGCCTCACTTCGGTTAAGCAGGTTATTAAAGTTGGTTTGCTCAGCCAAATAATCTTGCTCTAAAATTTCCTTCTGCTGGGTTAATCTGTTTTGACGAATTTGTAATCGCAAAACATCTACCGCAGAAGCTTTCCCTACCTCGATAGCATTTAAGGCAAGTTTTTCATAAGTTTCTAAAAGTCCTATATTTTTTTTCAAAACTTCTTGAATTTCATGAATTGCAAATAAGTCATAATAAGACTTTGACACTGCCAAGGTTAACTTCCTTTTTTCTACTACTAAATCTTGGTATTTCACATCAGCCAAAGCATTTACATAATTTTCTCTAGCTGTAATAGTACCAAACCAGGGTAACATTTGTTTTACCCCTATTTTTGCCTTTTGAGCTCCTGTACGTGTTTCAGGCTCTGATACAAAATAACCTGCACTAAACTGTGTGTCTGGTAAGGTATTTACCTCTTTTATTTTCTCTGTGGCTATTTCATGTTTAAACTCATAAGCCTGAATCAAAGGACTATTTTTCAATGCTTCTTGAACATATGTGTTTAGTTCTTGTGCTTTAACTGAACACATTCCTAAGAATAGAACTGTAATAAGAATTATATACTTCATTTTGATTCTTTTTTAAGTTGTAGTTCTTCTTTCCAACTGTATAATATAGGTACCACAAATAGTGTTATTAATGCTATTAACATACCTCCAAAACTTGGAATTGCCATTGGTATCATAATATCACTTCCACGACCAGTTGATGTTAATACAGGCAATAATGCTAGTATGGTAGTTGCCGTAGTCATTAAACATGGACGAATACGCTTTTCACCTGCTTCAACAATAGATGCTCTTATACCATTTTTGGTAGTTGGTTTGTTTCTATCAAAAGTTTGCGTTAAATAGGTCGCCATAACTACACCATCATCAGTTGCTATACCAAACAAGGCAATAAAACCAACCCAAACTGCGACACTTAAATTGATTGTATGCATTTGGAATAAACTCCGTAGGTTTTCACCAAAGAAATTGATGTTTAAAAACCAATCTTGACCATAAAGCCAAATCATTATAAACCCTCCTGAAAAAGCAACCGCAATACCTGTAAACACCATCAAAGATGTTGCTACCGAACGGAATTGGAAATACAAAATTAAAAAGATAATAACCAGTGCTAATGGTACTACCACAGATAAAGTTTCTTCTGCACGTAATTGATTTTCGTAAGTTCCTGTAAACTGATAATTGATTCCTTTTGGAACAATTAGTTCTCCTGAATCTATTTTTTGTTGAATTAAAGCCTGTGCATTCTCAACTACATTAACTTCAGCAAAACCATCTAATTTGTCAAACAGTACATACCCTACTAAAAAGGTGTCTTCACTTTTTATAACTTGAGGACCTTGCTCATAACGGATTGTTGCTAATTCACTTAACGGTACTGGGCTTCCTTTTTCTACAGGAATATATATCTTTTCTAAATCAGTAGGGTTAGCACGCAATTCTCTTGGGTAACGTACTCTAACTCCATAACGTTCTCTACCTTCAACAGTTTGTGTTAAAGCCATACCGCCAACAGCAACCTTTAATACATCTTGAACGTTTTTAATTGATATTCCGTATCGAGCAATTTTCTCTCTATCAATATCAATTAATAGATAAGGCTTCCCTACAATTCTGTCAGCAAAAACTGCCTCAACTTTAACACCTTCAGCTTGCTTTAAAATACCTTCCAACTGTACTCCAAAAGCTTCAATTTGACTTAAATCTTGACCTTTTACCTTAATACCCATTGGCGCACGCATACCCGTTTGCAACATTACTAACCGTGTTTCAATAGGTTGCAATTTAGGAGCTGATGTAACTCCTGGTAATTTGGTTACACGTACAATTTCCTTCCAAATATCATCTGGCGATTTTATTTCCGGCCTCCAATTACGGTAAAATTCTCCATCATTATCTTCTATTAATTGTGTTGCTTCAATTTCACCATTAATGAGTGAGGTTTGCTCAGAACTATTTGGGTTGGCAAGAAAACTACCATCTTTTAATTCAAATAGCTCATCATCATTTACTCTATATCTTTGACGTTCTCCACCTTCATTCAACATATACTCAGGTTTGTATAAAATGATATTTTCATACATAGAAAGAGGAGCAGGATCTAAAGCAGACTCGGTTCTTCCTGCTTTACCAACAACTGTTTTAATTTCAGGGATACTAGCTACAGCCATATCTAATTGTTGTAACACACGTTTATTTTCTTCTACTCCTGAATGAGGCATTGAAGTAGGCATCAATAAAAATGATCCTTCATTTAAAGAAGGCATAAACTCTTTACCTGTGTTTTGCATAATCCAAAAACCAAAAATTACTATGACTGTTGGCAATGATAAAAAGACGAGTTTATTTTTTAAAGCCCATTCTAAAATACGCGTGTAGTATTTCCTAAATAGGGTAAATACCCCTAATAATCCAAAACAAATTAATGCTACAAAGATGAGGTTCCAAAAGATATTTTTATCTACTCCTAAAGGTCTCCAATATTCAGCTAAAAGAAATACAATAGCTATTGCAGATATAGCAATATTTATAAGGTTTGCTCTTTTTTCTGAAATTTTATCTTTCAACTTTAAGAACGCAGTTACTCCAAAGCCAATAAGTATTAAGCCCAAGTTGTGTCCATAAATAATAGCTATAATCCCTAATACTATCAGCATACTATTTATCACATAACTGCTTACTTTTTTATTGGTTTTCTTTTTAAATAAATAGGCTGCAAATGGTGGTATTAAAAATAGTGCAACTATTAAAGAGGCTGTTAATGCAAATGTTTTAGTAAACGCTAATGGCCTAAATAACTTACCTTCTGCACCAATCATAGTAAATACTGGAATGAAACTTATAATTGTAGTAAGCACAGCTGTTAAAATAGCACCTGAAACTTCAGCAGTTGCGTTATAAACAACCGTATTTATAGGTGTATCACCAGTATCTTCATCTAAATGCCTAATAATATTTTCGGATAAAATAACACCTACATCTACCATTGTTCCTATTGCAATTGCAATACCAGACAATGCGACAATGTTAGCATCTACATTAAAGATTTTCATAGCTATAAAAACCATCAGAACAGCAATAGGTAATAACCCTGATATAAGAATAGAAGCTCTTAAATTAAATACCATAATAATAATTACTAAAATGGTAATCAATATTTCTAATGATAGTGCTTCATTAAGTGTTCCTAAAGTTTCTTGTATAAGTTCTGTTCTATCATAAAAAGGAACAATTGTAAGTTGAGATGTTCTACCATCAGATAAGACTTTAGTTGGTAAACCAGCACTTAACTCATTAATCTTTTCCTTTACTTTATTTATAACCTCCATAGGGTTAGCACCATAACGAGCTACTACTACTCCTCCTACTACTTCAGCTCCTTCTTTGTCAAGAATCCCTCTACGTGTTGCAGGCCCTAACGAAACTTTAGCTATATCTTTAATTTTTATGGCTGTATAATCTTCAGAGATGACTACTGCATTCTCTATATCAGAAATTGATTTGACATATCCCAAACCTCTTACTAAATATTCTGCTTGATTGATTTCTAATGTCTGTGCTCCAATATCTTTATTACTCTCTTTGACTGCCTTAACAACATGATGTAATGCAATATTATATTGACGCATTAATTCTGGATCTACATCAATTTGATATTCCTGAACATAACCTCCAATAGATGCTACTTCAGAAACACCACTAGCAGATGATAATGCATATTTTACATAGTAATCCTGAATACTACGTAATTCTTGTAAATCCCAACCTCCAGTAACATTACCATTTTCGTCACGACCTTCAAGAGTATACCAATATATTTGACCTAATCCTGTTGCATCAGGTCCTAAAGCAGGGTTGACATCATTAGGCAATAGATTACTTGGCAGGGAATTTAATTTTTCAAGAATTCTACTTCGACTCCAATAAAACTCAACATCTTCTTCAAAAATGATATAAATACTAGAAAACCCAAACATAGATGAACTACGAATAGTTTTCACTCCAGGAATCCCTAGCAATGATGTCGTTAAAGGATACGTAATTTGATCTTCAATATCTTGTGGTGAGCGTCCCTCCCATTTGGTAAATACAATTTGTTGATTTTCTCCAATATCAGGTATGGCGTCAACAGCAACTGGGTTACTTGGCAAAAACCCTGTATCCCAACTGAAAGGAGCATTTACTGTTCCCCATCCTATAAAAAGGACTAGCATTAAAACTGCTACCAGTTTATTTTCTATTAAATATTTTATGCTTTTATTGAGCATTGCTTTAATTATTAAGTAATTAGACAATCGTTTAAAAAAAACGTAACAAGGAGTCATCCTGTTGGTAGGTATTACCACAAGAGAACTTTAATCTAATACTTAAAATTAAATCAAATAGCTTTCGTCAAGCTGAAAGATGTGTTTGACAATAAAAGGGGGGGGGTATTCAGAAAATGAAGCTTTATCTTCACTAAACCCATTAAAAAGGTTTAGATAAGAATATGCGAATGAGGCAACAAAAATTTGTTGTTCTAGTGTTAATTGATCAAAAGAACATTTTAATTCATCTTGTCCATCAATTTTAACTTGTTGATCATTACAACAGTCTTTTTTGGTAACAGCACAGCCTTCATTTGAAGGTTTTTGCATTTCCATTCCACAAGTTTTTGCCTTATGAAAAATAGCTGTATCAACTAATGTATCTCCACAATAATGCATATCAACAGTAAATGACATTGTAGAAAATAATACTACAAAAGCCATTAAAAGAGACGCTATTTTATGGAATACATGCTTCATGTTATCTACAAAATTACTGAAATTTAATTAAAGACACACTCTTTAACATAAAATTAATGTTTTTTGATTAGCCTAATGAACACGCATCACCTATTCAACTTACAATTTAGTTAACACGATAACAAACTATTTTTTACGCATAAAACATGACTCACTTACTTAATTTCAGTATTCTAAATGCTCCTTGAATTACAAAAGTAAAAACGATTGCTCCTATTATTAAATCGGGTTTCCCAGTGTCTAACCAATTTACTAAAAGTCCTGCTGTTATCACTCCTAAATTGATAATCACATCATTCGAAGTAAATATCATACTAGCCCTCATATGGGCTTCTTCCTTACTTTTAGATTTTTGTAGTATATGCAAACAAATACCATTGGCGATAAGTGCAAACACAGAAACAATAATCATCGTAGAAAAATCAGGTAGTTGCTCTTTGCTAATAAAACGTCTTACGATTTCAGCAAAACCAATTACAGCAAGTATGATTTGAAAATAACCTGCAAGTTTTGCAATTCTTTTCTTTTTAATTACAGTGCCACCAACTGCAAAAAGACTAATTCCATAAACAAATGAGTCCGCTAACATATCTAAACTATCAGCTACAAGTCCCATTGATTTTGAAATCAAACCAGTAGTCATTTCAATAATGAAAAAAGCAAAGTTTATGATGAGAACTGACCAAAGTAATTTCTTTTGATTAGAATTTTCTTCAAACTCAGTTTGAAGAGATTGTTCTGTAGAAATTTTCTTACCCTCTAATTTCAATTCGAAAATAGCTTGTTCGATTTGCTCTATCTTACCACTATGAAAAATGGTTAGTTTTCGATTAGTTATATCAAAATCAAGATTTTTAATATTTGAAATATCTTCTAACTTCATTCGAATTAAGTTCTCTTCAGAAGGGCAATCCATTTTTGAAATTTCAAATATTGTTTTCTGCATTATGTATTAATTTTTAACAGCAACTAGAGTTACCACAACTTTTGTTTTCTTGAATTGGCGGACAAGGAATTGTTCCATAAGAACAATACACACAACAATCATTGTTTATTGGTTTTAATAAAGTTTTACAATTTGTGCATTCATAAAAATACTGACAGGCATTTGTTGGCATTTCTTCTTCCTTCTTATAACCACAGTTTGGGCATGTAATTGTTGATTTTAATTGTATTTCCATTATTTTATAATTTTATATCCTGTTGAATTAATTGCTATTAGTATATCTTCTTCGGAAGTTTTTGTGCTATCAAATACCACCTTAGCACTTTCTTTTTCAAAAGAAGCCTCTACACTTACAATACCTTTTAATTCATTAACTGCGTGTATAACGTGTTGCTCACAAGATGTACAAGTCATTCCTTTCACTTCAAAGTTTACAGACTGAATATCTGATTTACTTACAACCACCACATCTTTCTTGTTATCTGGATAAAAAATGGAAGAATAATAAGGAAAAGCAATTGATATAACTGCGAATAAAGTAATACCTATTAAAAACCCCTTGCTTTGAAACCATTTTGGTTTTTCATCTATATCGCAACCACAGTCATCTGCTTTTTTAGGTTTTAAGTAATAATACCAAGCATAACCAATAGCTATTACAGCTAAACCAATTAAATATGGCCTAAAAGGTTCCATCCATGACAAGGATGACGCACTACCTCCAATACCTGCAATTAAAGCTATTACTGGTGGAATACAACAAGATGAAGCTGCAATAGCAGCAAACAAACCTGTAAACGCAGCGCTTCTTGATGTTTTTTCTGTTTTCATAATTTAAAAAATCTATGCCGTTTTTCTTACTTGTTTTATTGACTTAAAAATATTATTCAATATACCTGTATCATCCTCATTCAATGAATAGTACAATGTTTGTCCGTCGCGTCTTGCAGCAATAACACCTGCATCTTTCATTTTACGTATATGTTGCGAAATTGCTGGAACACTCATTCCAAGGATATCAGCTAAGTCGCAAGGACATAATTCTTTTTCCATATTTAAAAGAAACAGAATCTTCAAACGCACTTCATTACTTGCTATGGATAACAACTTTGATATACCCTGAAAACTTCCTTCCATTTTAGTTATTGTTTCCATACAGTTTTGTAACTGTTTGTGATTGGCCTCAACTCGTGTACAGGATACTTCTAATTTCATATTGTATTTGCTTTATATCTACAAAGGTATAACTAATTACATATTTAAGCAAATACTTAAATATGTAATTAGTTATTATCAAATTTAAAGATTAGTATGAATTAGAGCTGTTATTATTAATTATCGAAATAATATTTACCCTTTACGTATTAAGATTATTAGTGTTTTTTATCATTACTTTCCTTTTTAAATTAAATAGCTTCCTCATCCTAGTACGCACACGATTTCCGTAACCTTCTTCAAGTTCTTGTGCATTAAGATTGGTAGTTACTTGAGTTATTATTTTATATTTAGTAACAACTCATATTGAGATAACAACACTTCTCCCATAACATTACAATCTTTACCGAAATTTCTACCAATAGGCTCTACTTCTAAATCGTCAAAAAAAAATAATTTATTATTACCGAACTCCTCAATGGTTTTAAATCCAATGTTATTAAAACCAAAAGTGATGTTACGAGTTAGGATCATCTCATAGGGTTTGCATATCATCTTCATAAATTTTGAATCTTTTACCGAAGAGTAATCTCCCCTTTACTTTGATATATACTGATATTTGATTGAAATTGTAGTGTATGTGATCTGACTGCAACATTCCAATTTGGTACTGGATTATTTGTTCTGTGATGAGGTGTGGTGATGGTTGGTTCATTATAGTTTTTATCTATAGCAAATTTAAGGTTATCCTGATTTTGGCTATGTGTTTTATTTATTTTCTGAGTTTGTTTAACTTCTTCTGTTTTTAACATTCAATTATTTGCGGTTGCATGCCAGTTCACAATTTTTGTTTTTCCCCAAACTTTCCATCCAATTGCCATATAATAATTGAAAAAAAAATAGCTTTAACACAGTCTAACAAAAGATTACTCTCTAAATAATATACTTTGAGATGATAGATTAGGTGCTCTACAAAAAGTGGTTTAATATGTTTAAAAAAGTAAAAATCCTTTTCTTGGGTTTTTGATTGATTCTCTTTAAAATGAGATTTGATTTCATCTCTAATTTTTAAGTACTCATTAATCGCTAGTTCGCTTTTTTCGACAACATCATTTCTCTTCCCCTCTAAAACTTTTAAGCTAATCAATAATCTATTAAGTGCTTCATCGTAAAACGAAGTATTCATAAATAAGTAATTGGTTAAGTCAGTACAAATACAGCGAGTAATTACCCTAAATACTATGAGACATGAATTGTTCTTTGTTTGAATTTGTTTGAACAAAGTAGCTTTCAACTTCAATTCCTTTTGTTATAAAATCATTAAGTAGGCAACATTCATGGATAATTTTTTGTAACTTTAAGTAATCATGAAACGATTATTTTACAATATAATGTCTTTTCTTATGGCTATAGTAGTTATTTTTTCTACTATATCTTTTACAGCTAACATGCACTATTGTGGAGCAGAATTGATAGACACAGCCTTTTTTAAAGACGCAAAAACTTGCGGGATGGAAACCAATATTATTTCTGACATCCCTGGTTGTACTATTACCCAAAAAAATTGTTGTAGTGAAAAAACCATCGTCATAGATGGACAGGATGAATTAAAAACATCACTGACAAAACTTACTTTAGAACAACAGTTATTCGTAGAAGCATTTACTTATACTTATATAAATTTATTTAAGGAATTAGAAATACAAACTATTCCTTTTAAAGAATACTCCCCCCCATTTTTGGTCACTGACATACAAGTGATAAATGATTCCTTTATAATTTAATTTTAACTATTAAGATATAGCTCTCTAAGTTTTTATGTGAGCTGATTTATTGTACCTATAATTTAGATATCTGTTAAGATTCAATTAACTTATTTAACGTACAATATTATTACACTTAGGTTAAAAAACTAATGAAATTATAGCCTCTAAAAAACATTCCTAAACAAATGAATTTAGAATTAATGAACCTTTAAATATTTAGAATTATGAGAAAGCTATTATTAATAACAATTACGATGTGTGCTTTACTACTTACAAACTGCTCTAAACAAATCAGTTCAGATGATATTTTAAAAGATGAAACTACACGTAATGAGATATTTGTGAAAATTGCCGCTGACCATGGAATGATGAAAGATTTTATGGAAGTTATGATGAAAGACAATCACGCCATGATGATGATAAAAAATCATGAAGGGATGAAAAACATGATGATGAATGAAGGCAATATGATGGACATAATGAAGGACAAGCCTGAATCAATGCATAAAATGATGAGTAGGATGATGAAAATGATGCACGAAAAAGGCATGATGAACTCAGAATGTATGGAATCTAGTATGCAAATGATGAAAGAAAAAGACATGGGTATGAAGAAAAAGAAAGATAGCACTTCTGCCCACAAACACCAACATTAAAGTTATGATGTTTTTTTGGATACTAATACCAATAGTAATAATAATTGCTCTATGGTATTTTAAAAACAACCCTAATAATTTATCAGATGTATTAGGCGAAAAAGAAGGTGATTCTCCAATGGAAGTTTTAAAACAAAAACTTGCCAATGGCGAAATAACAATAGAAGAGTTTGAGCAAAAAAAGGCCTTACTTGATAATACTAATTAATAATAAAACCGTAGGAGTAAAATATTCTTTGCTCCTACATAAAGATAAAAATTATGCACTTATATGATGGACAACATTTTGTTGGAATGCACCTTTTATGGTGGGTTATTTGGATAGTCTTACTCATTTGGATATTTGCTATACCTAGCGATATACCTGGGCAACGTAAAAAAAGAGATGGTGCAATAGATATTTTAAAAAAACGCTTTGCCTCTGGAGAGATTGATAAGAAAGAGTATTTGGAAAATAAAAAAATCCTTGAAGAAAACGAATTAAATAAATAACTAAAATTATGAAAAAACATATCATATGGATGCTTATCGGTTGTGGAATTCCTCTACTACTCATCTTTTTTGCTCCCATGCTGGGTTTAGGTGAAGATGTTTCCCTATTCGTATTTGTAATAGCCATGTTTGCTTGTCATTTAATGATGCCTCAACATGGAAAACACAATCATCATCATAAAAAAGAAACTACAAAAACTAAAGATCATGAATAATATAAACGTGAAAAAACTCGGTTTAGCCTTTGGTTTAACAGGCGCAATACTATATCTGGGCTGTATTATAGTTATGCTAACCTCAGGGAAAGATGGTACTATTAAATTTTTCAATAGCCTATTACACGGTTTAGACGTTACCGCTATTATCCGAATGGAAATTCCTCTATGGGAGGCAGGAATAGGTATAATACAAACATTTATAATAAGTTGGCTAATTGGAGCTTGTGTAGCTTCATTTTATAATCTCGGTATAAAAAACTAAAGTTAAAAATTAAGAATGGATAGTATCACTCAAGCATTATTAGGCGCAGCAGTTGGCGAAGCAATACTCGGCAAGCAAATAGGTAGGAAAGGTGCTTTTCTTGGTGCTATTGTAGCTACTATACCGGATCTTGATGTTATCTTTTTACCTTTTTTTTCCAACATTGAAAGAATTAGCATACATAGAGGGTTTAGCCATTCTATACTATTTAGCATTATAGCCTCCTTTATATTAGCTTTTTTCCTCTCTAAGATAAAATGGATTCAGCATGTAGATAGAGGCAAATTAAAACTGTTTACTTTTTTAACTTTAATTACTCATATCCTTTTAGATGCCTTTACCAGTTATGGGACCCAATTATTTTTACCTTTTAGTAACTATCGAGTAAGTTTTGACAGCATAAATATTATCGATCCAATTTATACCACACCTTTACTTATAGGTTTAATTTTAAGTTTGTTTATTTATAAAAACAGTCAAAAAAAAAGAATCTATAACACGCTTGGGCTACTCATAAGTACGCTGTATTTATTAAGTACACTTGGTATAAAGTTTTATATAAATCAACAATTTAACAATAGTCTTAAAACACAACATATTGAGTATTTAGAGCTGCTAACTGTTCCTGTAAAACTAGGAAGCTTGAACTGGTATGGGGTTGCAAAAACAGATCAGAATTTATACATAGGAAACTATTCATTATTAGATAAAGGTTCCATCATATTTGAAGAATTTCCAATTAACCAACACTTGTTACAAGATATAGACACGAGTTTAGTAAACCGATTAAAATGGTTCTCTCAGGGTTTTTACACCGTTGCAGAATATGAAGGAAAAACAAGACTTTATAATATGCAGTGTGATATGCAAGGAGTCAGAACATTTGGAGATTACAAAGCACCAACGGCATTCTACTTTGAAATAAAAAAACAACCTGACGGCAGTTACGATCTGCAATCAGATATGCATCATACTAACAATTAAAAACAAATAAGTTATGAAAAACATATTAATACTTACGGATTTTTCAGAACATGCAAACATAGCGTCTGAATATGCAATTGAACTTGCAAAAAAAGCTACAGCTGAAGTAAATTTTTTACATCTTCAGAAAACACCGATAGATTGGGTAAAACTTTCAAAAGAGAAAGAGAAAAATTACCCTGATACAAAACAAGCTATTAGTAATTCTAAAAATGAATTGTCTAAATGGGTTAAAAAATCAGAAGAGAAAGGTATTACTGCTCATCAATCTCAGATTTATAATACTACCATTGGAGATATGCTTAGTAATACTATAGGCAAAGATTTTGACTTTATAATTATGGGATCATATGGAGCAAAAGGATTAAAGGAAAAAATTGTAGGAAGTAATGCACAATATGTAATTAGAAATTCTCCCATACCGGTTTTAATACTTAAAAACAGTATTCATGAGCCAATTAAAAACATTCTGTTTGTTTCTGACTTTACTGATGTTTCAAAAGAATCATTTCATACTCTAACAGGTTTTGCTGACACCATTGATGCACATATAGACCTCCTATTTGTCAACACAAATAGTGATTTTAAGGAAAGTAGTGAAACCAAAGAAAACATGGATAATCTTATGACTCATTGTAATAGAAAAGATGTCTGTACAAAAAATATCATTCGTGCTTCTTCGATAGAAGACGGTGTAAATACTTTTATTAAGACTAAGCCTATTGATTTTTTAGCAATTTGTACTCATGGTAAGAGCGCACTTAAGCAATTGTTCACTCCAAGTATAGCCGAAAAATTAGCAAATCATAGTGAATTACCATTGTTGAGCATTAAACTCTAAATATTTATGAATGTTATGAAAATTATAAAAGCTAATGGTGAATCACATCCTTTAGATTTAGAAAAACTAAGTACTTCATTAAAAAAAGCTGGAGCTACTGAACATCTATCTCAAAAGATTACCAATGAAGTTAAACTTATTTTATTTGATGGAATTAGTAGTAAAGAAATTTATAAAAAGGCCTTCACATTATTAAAGAAATATTCACGACCTACAGCTGCAAGATACAAACTTAAAAAGGCTATCATGGAGATGGGAGAAACAGGATATCCATTTGAAAAATTTATAGCCGAGTTACTAAAACATGAAGGCTTTAATACCGAAGTTAGTGTTATTGTACAAGGACATTGTGTTAAACATGAAGTAGATGTGATTGCTAAAAAAGACAACCTGCATTACATGTGTGAATGTAAATTTCACAATTCATCTAACAGATATTGTAATGTAAAAATTCCTTTATACATACAATCAAGATTCAAAGATATTGAACAAGAATGGTTAAAAAAGGAAGGACATAGCACCAAGTTTCATCAAGGTTGGATATTTACTAATACAAGGTTTACTAAAGACGCCATACAATACGGTACTTGCTCGGGTTTACAATTAATAAGTTGGGACTTCCCCAAAAATAAAAGCATTAAAGAAAGAGTTGATCGATTGGGTATCCATCCCATTACTTGTCTTACTACTTTAACTATAAAAGAAAAAAAAGCAATACTAAAAATAGGGAAAGTACTTTGTATGGACTTATGTATAGACCCAACATTACTTACCTTAATTGGCATTAAAGAAACACGGCATAAAAATATTTTAAAGGAAGCACATGAAGTTTGTTTTAAGCCAACATTACCTTAACAGTTAACTAAAATGAAACATAATACAAATAAACTTAAATTCAAATCGTTGGGAATTCACACCCAACATGAGCATTTTGTTTATATGCGAAAAGATTGTCATCTATGCTACTCAGAGGGGTTTGAAGCCCTTACACGTATATGCATTAGTTATAAAAAGAAAACCATTGTTGCAAGCTTGAATGTTTTAAGTAGTAATATTTTAACCCCTGGTGAAATAAGTCTATCTGAAAGCGCTATAAAAGCATTAGGTGTACAAGAAAATGATATCCTTGAAATATCACATTTAGCACCTATCGAATCTATTAGTTATATAAGGTCTAAAATTTATGGCAATGAACTAAATGAAAATCAACTTGAAAGTATTATTAATGATATTGTTCTAGGTAACTTATCAAACATTCATCTTTCTGCATTTATTACAGCTTGTGCTGGCGACAGGCTAAATATTAAAGAAGTTACCGCTCTTACAAGAGCTATGATTAAAACAGGAGAACAAATTAATTGGCAAAATGAAATTGTAGCTGATAAACATTGCATAGGTGGCTTACCTGGAAATAGAACAACTCCTATCATTGTTGCTATTATTTCGGCTTTTAACATTTTAATTCCCAAAACATCATCAAGAGCTATAACCTCGCCTGCAGGAACAGCAGACACAATGGAAGTTATTACTGATGTTAACCTAACACTTGATGAAATAAAATCAGTCGTAAGCCAGGAATATGGTTGTATTGTATCAGGTAATACTGCAAAGCTTAGTCCAGCAGATGATATTTTAATACGAGTTGAAAAAGCTTTAGATATTGACAGCGAAGGACAACTTGTTGCTTCTGTGCTTTCAAAAAAAATAGCTGCGGGATCAAATCATGTAATTATTGACATACCTGTTGGGAAAACAGCGAAAATTAGAAATGAAAAAGCTGCTCATAAATTAAAAAAACTCCTAGAAGATGTAGCCAAAACAATTGGTTTAAAACTAAAAGTAATTATTACTGACGGAAGTCAACCAATTGGTAGGGGTATTGGGCCTGCACTAGAAGCAAGAGATATATTAGCAATCTTGAGAAATAGAACTGATGAATCTCTAATAGGCTTAAAAGAAAAATCATTACGGCTTTCCGGTGCTCTTTTGGAATTAACGGGTAAAGTGAATAGTAATAATGGTTACAATTCAGCTAAAAAAGTTTTAGAATCAGGCAAAGCATTTGAAAAATTTAGAGCTATATGTAACGCTCAAGGAGGTTTTAAAGAGCCTAAACTAGCAAAATTCAAGCATGAAATAATAGCTAAAAACAATGGTACTATTACTCAAATTAATAATCGAAAACTTGCTCTATTAGCAAAACTAGCTGGAGCCCCTGATAATAAATCTTCTGGAATAGATTTTTTAAGCCCTTTAGGGAAGCAAGTGAAAAAAGGAGACATATTATACATCATCTATGCGGAAGCAAAAGGAGAGTTGATGTATGCACTTGACTATTATGATAAACAGAATGGAATAATAACAATAGAATAAATAAAATTATGAAAACTATCATATTTGCTTTACCAGGTAATGAAATCTTTACTGAATTATTAGCCTTAAAATTAAAGGCTGAAAAAGGAAATGTTACCATAAGGGAATTTCCTGATGGAGAAACATATGTTAGAATTATATCTGACGTTAAAGATAAATGTGTAGTGTTAGTCTGTACTCTTAACAATCCTAATGATAAACTTTTACCGCTGTATTTTCTATCAAAAACAGCAAAAGACTTAGGCGCATATTGCACTTGTATCGTAGCCCCATATTTAGCTTATATGCGGCAAGACAAAATATTTAATTTAGGCGAAGGTTTAACCTCAAAATATTTTGGAAAACTCATCTCTGGTTTTGCCGATAGTATTACAACTGTTGACCCTCATTTACATCGAATAAGTAATCTTAAAGAAGTATATCAAATTCCAAATAAAGTAATTCATGCCGCAAACGATATATCTGAATGGATAAAAAATAATGTAAAGAATCCAGTTCTTATTGGACCAGATAGTGAAAGTGAACAATGGGTTTCAGAAGTAGCCTTTAACTCTGATGCTCCATTTACAGTATTGCAAAAAACAAGGTATGGTGATCATGATGTAAAAGTATCTATCCCTGACCTTGCCAAATATAAAGGCTCAACCCCTGTATTAGTTGATGATATTATATCTACAGCCAGAACTATGATAGAAACCATAGGTCACTTAACTAATTTAGGAATGAAACCTCCTATATGCATAGGTATACACGCCGTATTTTCAGGGAATGCTTACCAAAACTTAATTGAAGCAGGAGCTGCATCAGTAATAACATGTAATACAATACCTCATCAAAGTAATCAAATAGATCTAAGTACTACTATTGCAAAAGAAGTACAATTATTAATGCAACAAGCTTAACAGCTATAGTAATCTGTTGCCCTCATGCATTAGGGTTAGTAGTTTTTTTAGTAACTGCAATATTTACATGTATTACTGCAAAAAATGGTTTGTTAATTCGTAATAAAACAGCATTCGGAAATCCAAGAAAATTTAACTATTAAAAAATCACAAGTCCACTCCTAACCAAATGTTTTTTTACACCTACAACCACTTTTTTCTTTTAAAAACTATTAATAAAACTGTCGCTAAAAAAAACATTAACACAATTAAAGATAAATACCCATGCTTCCAATGCAACTCTGGCATATTTTCGAAATTCATACCGTAAATACCTGCTAAAAAAGTTAGCGGAATAAATATTGTTGAAACAATAGTAAGTAATTGCATTACTTTGTTCATTTTAAAACTTACCTCTGTAATAAACAAATCTTGTAAACCATTTAGCATATCTCTGTATGATTCTACCATATCCATTATTTGAATAGTATGATCATATAAATCTCTTATAAAGGCATAATTTTTATCTTCAATTAAAGGACTGTCAGATTTAGAAAACCTCCCTATAGCTTCTCTTAAAGGGGCTATCGATTTTCTTACTAACAATAACTCCTTTTTTAACTCATGAATTTTAGTTTTACTATTAACGTCTTGAACACCATTCATTATTTCTTCTTCAATAGACTCAATTGCTTCCTCAATATCATCTAACACAACATAATAATGATCTACAACAACGTCTATCAGCGCATAGGTAAGATAATCTGCTCCGCAAGTTTTAATTTTTCTCCTTCCACTTAAAATACGCTGTCTTACATCTAAAAACAAATCGGTTTCTCTTTCTTGAAAAGTAAAAACGAGTCCTTCTCTAAAATATATAGTAATTTGCTCTGAACTAAGCTTTACTTTTTCTTTATCAAAATGTAACGCCCTTAATGCAATAAAATTTCCATTTTCATATTCTTCAAACTTAGGGCGCTGATTGATATCTGCAACAGCTTCTAAAATTAAAGAATGTATTCCAAAATAATCTCCAATACGTTCAATTAAATTAATATCATGCATCCCCCTAACATCATACCAATCTACTAAACTTTTTGAAGGCTTCTTAAATATATCAACCTCATGATTATCAAAGATATTTTCTTCTAAAGTCTGCTCATTGTATTTTAAATAATGAATTTGAATATTATCAACTTTTCTATCTCCAGTAAACACAATTGAACCGGGAGGTAACCCTATTTTTTTTCGCTTTTTCTTCATAGGCACGCTAACTTATTTCATTTTTAACATCTTTGTAGACTATTGTTCTATGTGGAAATGGAATTTCAACTCCTTCATTGTCAAACCTTCCTTTTATACTTTCGAGTAAGTCACAATGCATTAAAAAAGCATCGGTAGAATCTTTTGCCCATGCCCAAGCTTTTAAATTCACAGAAAAATCACCCAAACCAACAACCTTAACTAAAGCAATTTCTTCATTATCCTTTATTTCTTGCTCGGTTCTAGTATCTTTATGTAACGGATGTGCTAAAATTTCTTCTTTTATTATTTGCTTTGCTTTAACAATATCTGAATCATAACTAATACCAATTTCAATCCATTTACAAATTTCACCACTTAAAAAATCTGCGTTAATTATAATTTCATCGCTCATTAATGAATTTGGTATTATGATTCTTTTATTTTCATAATTTCTAATAACAGTATGTCTCAAAGTAATATCCTCTACTGTACCTGTTAACTCTTTTATTTTTATTCTATCATTAATTCTAAAAGGTTTAAATATTACTATAAAAACACCACTGATTATATTACTTAATACGTGTTGTGATGCAAAACCAATAGCTACTGCTAAAATCCCTGCACCAGCTAAAATAGAACTGGCTAATGTTTTTAAACTAGGCACACTGTATATAGCTAAACTAAAACCGACTAAATAAAGGGTAGCATTTACGGCATGTCGTAAAAATTGATAATTTGTTGGGTCATTATTTAAAATTTCGGTAGACCTATATATCAAGCGTTTAAAAAAGTAGTTTACAACAAACACCGTTATAATTGTTCCCGCTAATATGGAAAAGAAAATTATTGTAGTTCCAATATTACCCAGCATGAATTCTTCCATTAACCTATTAAATATTTAATTATTATATATTTTTTGTTTTTTTTCTGTTCTCAAACTTTACTAAAAAATAGAACAACCCAATAGAAACAAGTAATCCTCCTAATACTATTGTTGAAGTAGGGTCACTTTTGCTATAATCATAGATAATTAATTTTCTAGCAATAGCTAAGCCTGTAATTAAACTTACATCTAACACTAATGCCCTTATTTCATGGGACTTAAATACTTTTAAGACTGAATTCAGGAACTCTATGCTAATTAAAAGTGTCATTATTTTGCCAAATAATGATTGATACTCCTTAAAGTCAACTAATTGAGGGGATGTTATATTTGAAAATAAAACATCAGACAGTTCAAAAAGCAATCTAAAAAGTGATAATATTATAATTAGCCCTATAATAATTGATATTATAATAGTAATTATCTTTTCAAAATTTTTAAAAAACAATACTATTTTATCATCCCATTTATCTTTCATATCATTTATCATTTGTTGTAATAGTAAAAACCAAACAAAATCATACTTAGTATTAACAAACTTAATATTAAAATAATGATGTTTTTAAAAAGAATAAAGTTTATAAATCTATTTTTAGTAGTGTCTGTATTTTTAAGAATTTTTAGAAATTGATCAATTATATCATCCAACTTAAACATAATTAAATAAGCAGTAAGAACAACTAACAACAATAAAGCTACTATTTTTAAACCATCTAACATAACTATCATTTGTTAGTACATTTGATATTAGACTTAAAATATATCTCCCCTACTTTAGGTTGATCAATGATCTAATATAGGTGTTTCCGAAACCTATAACCATATAGAAGAGATATACCAATCATCATTTACTTTAGGCATAATACTATAATCGTTTCCTGAAAATTATAACCATATAAATGACTTAACTAAATTTACAACATTAATTTTATTTATTTATAAAACTTTAATCAAAAAGATACTTGAAACTACAATAAATATTATAATTGAAACAACTACAATAAACAACTCTAACCTACTACTATCTTTTTGTTGTATTTCATCTTTTAACAATCCTAACTTTTCTTTCATAATTTTTAATAGTTCATGAATAGTACCATACTTATAATTTCAATCAAAGTGTTTTTTTAACCGTTCATCATTAGATACAATTTCATTAGCTTCTAATATGCTTAAGTTTTCAGATATTATATTTTTCATTAGTTTTATATTTAAACACTTCAATAAGTGCCTAATGAAAATTGCACAGAAAGGATAACCTGCCTATGCAATTTGTTTTTAATTTAAAAAAAAACATTATTCAATAAGCTCTAATTTAGTTATAGTTCTTACATCAATTTCTTCTTCAAACTCATCAAATTCTGTTACAGTTTCATAAGTAACTTTGAATTCTTTTCCTTTATAAGAATCATTTGTTAAATCATATTCATCTGATATTGAACTGTCAATTAAAAACTCTAAAGCTTCTTCCTCCCCTTTAGCGAAATACGCATATACATCCTCTGATTGGACAAAAATAAGCTCCTCTGTTTTTAAGTCTTGTAGATTATTAAAATTTAATGATGTGATTGTGATTAATAAAATAAATAGTGTTTTCATCTTTAATATATTTATGTGTTAGAAAATATGACAATTTATTTGTCAACATTGGAGTGTAAGCCTATTTGGTTTCTCATTACATGAGCAATATTCATTAAAAACTCCTAATTTAAATGAACTCCAAAAAACTGATTAATAACTATATACCTTTCCTCGTTTAAATTTTTAAAAGATCTATTTTAATTATACTTCTTCCTTTTTGACGCATATCGGAATTGTTTATATAACATTCACGCATTTCACCTCATCCAGCATTTTTTTCATTTAATGAAAGCTTATAGCCTTCTTTAGCTGCCTCTTTTTTCTTTATAAGACCTCTTATTAAAGAATCTCTTAATTTAGTTTTTGTATGCTTTAAAACTAATAGTTCATTGTTTTCACACAATAAATCTAGGTTTCATAATTTTATTCACTATTCAGAAAGAAGCTCTAATTTTTCTAATTTATATACCTTAAATTCATCGCTTTCAAAATTGTCAAATACTTCCGAGAATGTGATATTAAAAACTCTATCAATGTATTTATCCGTTTTCAATTCAAAATCTTTAATTATACTTTTATTTATCTGCTCAAAAATCATTTTCTCGCCGCTTTCCAGTTTAAAGGTGTAATAACTATTAAGGTGTTTTTTAAAAATCCCAACTCCCCTTCTTAGTTCTATATAATCAATATCAAACATAATTTCCCATTTTTAATCATAATCCGTATTTACGTCAACCTCATAATCATCATCCATAAATTCTTGTAAGGCTTTATCTAACTTTATACCAACTTTTACTAAATAAATAGTATCCTCGGTTCGAACTTCAACTGCTTCAACAGTTTCATTATTACTATTTTTAAATGTAAAAATATCAGTAGAATCAATACCTAATGGATATTCTTCTATTACTAAATTTAAAATTTCAGTTGTTATTTTTTTATAATCTACAATTACTCTTTTCATAACATCACATATTTAATAGGTAAGCAAATATTAGAGGAACTACAATTGTGGCATCCGATTCTATCATAAACTTAGGTGTATCTACTCCTAATTTCCCCCAGGTTATTTTTTCATTTGGTACCGCTCCAGAGTATGAACCATAACTTGTAGTAGAATCTGAAATTTGACAGAAATAACTCCAAAATGGAGTTTCAGTTCTTTCCATATCTTGATATAACATTGGCACTACACAAATGGGAAAATCGCCCGCTATACCGCCACCTATTTGAAAAAAACCAATACCATTATCAGAATTATTTGTATACCAATTTGCTAAAAATGTCATGTACTCAATACCTGACTTCATAGTAGATGCTTTTAACTTTCCTTTAAGGACATAAGATGCAAAAATATTTCCCATAGTACTGTCTTCCCACCCGGGAACTACAATTGGCAAATTTGCCTCTGCAGCTGCAATCATCCATGAGTTTTTGGGGTCTATTTCATAGTACTGCTCTAATACACCTGAAAGCAACAAACGACACATAAATTCATGCGGAAATAAACGTTCGCCATTATCTTCTGCAGTTTTCCAAATATCAAATATGTATATTTCTAATCGTCTAAATGCCTCTTCCTCAGGAATACAAGTATCTGTAACTCTATTTAACCCTTTTTCCAATAGAGACCATTCATCTTCAGGGGTTAAATCTCTATAATTTGGAATACGTTTGTATTGTGAATGTGCTACCAAGTTCATAATATCTTCCTCTAAATTAGCACCGGTACATGAAATTATATGAACTTTATCCTGACGTATAATTTCTGCAAAAATCTTTCCTATTTCTGCTGTACTCATTGCTCCTGCTAAAGACACTAGCATTTTTGAACCGTTATTTAATTGTGTTTCATACCCCTTAGCGGCATCTACAAGTGTTGCCGAATTAAAGTGTAAAAAGTGTTTTTCTATAAAATCTGTAATAGGTGTTTTCATCTTAAATTATTTTTTCTGCGATTACTTGTAAAATTTCAAATAGAATTAAGATAATAATTATCCATTCTAACATGCTACTATATCTGTGCTGTAAAATGTCTTTAAACAAGTCTAAATTTTCTTTAATTACGTTTAAATTATATTGTATTCCATTATGCCGATTAACGATATCTAACTCGTCTCTTATTTGATAATCTAATTTTGATAAACTTTCATTTGACCATGCCAAATCTGGTGAATCGAAAATGAATAAGTTTTCAGCAATACTGTTTTTCAAATTCATTGTTTCCCCAATAAAAATGAGCATCTGCTTCTTCGTTAATTTGATGTTCCCGTTTTTTTCTAATTGTTTAGCATATATCAACGTGCTTTCATGCAATTTTGCTGTAGCATTTAAATAAAATTTTAAGGCTACTGATTGTGCAAGATTTAACATCATAATATGTGCAATATCTACTGATAATTCATTGACCTGAATCTTATCAAAATCAACTTCAATAGTACTACCCGTATTGACATTAAATGTTTCCGTCAACAACTTTTCTTCATCTAAATCGTCAATAGATATCATTTTGAGTATTTCATTAATAATATCAGTTGTACAATTCAAAAAAACCACACTTCCATAATCCTTTAAATAGATATAAGCATCTTTTTTTACTTCTAATAAAAGAAATGAATGCTCTCTTTTTAACAAAGAATACGTTAATGAATTACGAATAATTCTCAAATCAACCCGGTGTCCAAGGTGATAAGCTATAACTTTAAATTCCATATCTAATTAAACTGAGATTCATCCTCTGTGTCTTTAAATCTTGATAATTTTCTAAATGAATTTTCTACGGTAAACTCTTCATTAATATAGGCTTCGTCATTTGACAAAAACTTATAGCTTAACATTTTATAATATAATTTAGCCGCTAAAAAATCTGATGCTTTTTCATTTATATTTGGGCACAACTCAACGATATCAAATCCCACAACATTTTTAGCTTCAAATACTTTCTTTAAAAAACCCAACGTTTCATACCAAAATAAGCCTCCAGGCTCGGGGGTTCCTGTTGATGGCATTAATGATGGGTCTATAGCATCCAAATCGAATGTAATAAAGACGTTTCCTGTAAGTTGATCAATAACATCATCCATCCAATAATCATTTGTTGCCATATCATGTGCAAAGAATGTTTTATCTAGATTCATGACTGATTTCTCTGATACATCCATGCTTCTAATTCCAACTTGTACTAAGTTGGTTGTTTGACTAGCTTCATATACAGCGCAAGCATGATTACATGTTGATTCTTGATATGATTTCCTTAAATCAGCATGAGCATCTATATGAAGTACTGTTAAGTTATTAAAACACTCATTAAAAGCTCTTATTGTACCTATAGAAATGGAATGTTCACCTCCAAAAAGTGTAACGAACTTGTTTTTATTAATGTATTTTTTAGTTATTTGATGTACAGCCTCAACCATTGCTTCTGGTGAAGAGTTTTCAGTTATTGCGTCAGCTAAATAAATACCATTTTTATAAACCTCAGTAGCTGTTTCAATATCATACAACTCCATATTCTCAGAAGCATTTAAAAAAGCTTCGGGGCCTTTATCTGCTCCTTTTTGCCATGTACTTGTGCCATCATAAGGCACAGGGATCAATACAACTTTTGACGTTTCTAATTTTGCAAATTGATCAGGAATTCCTGCATAATTATTTTTCATAACCTAATATTTTTAAAAAATCGTTGTGTGTTTGTTTTTCTTTAAATACAGAAGTGCAGATAGTACCATCCTCCTGCTTATTAATTAAAATGTGTTTCGGTTGTGGAATTAAGCAATGTTGTAATCCCCCATAACCACCTATACTTTCTTGATAAGCTCCTGTATTGAAAAAACCGATGTACAAAGGTTTTTCTTTGTGGTATTTTGGCAAATATATTGCGTTAATATGCTGTTCTGAATTGTAATAATCATCACTATCACAAGTCAACCCCCCTAATAATACACGTTCATAATTATCTTCCCATCTGTTTATTGGCAACATGATAAATCGTTTGTTGATTGCCCAACTGTCTGGTAATGTTGTAATGAAAGAAGAGTCAATCATATTCCAGCTTTCTCTATCATTTTGTTTTTTCTGATATAGTACTTTATATATGTTTGCACTAGTTTCTCCTACTGTAAAGCTTCCAAATTCAGTAAAAATATGTGGCACTGAAACTTCAGCTTCATCACAAGCTTGTTTGATTTGATTTATGATTTCATCAATCATATATTCATAATCATAATCAAAAGCTAATGATGCTTTTATAGGAAATCCACCACCAATATTTAAGCTATCTAAGGATGGACAAATACGTTTTAAATCAATATATACTTTCAAACACTTATTTAATTCATTCCAATAATATGCGTTATCTTTTATACCAGTATTGATAAAAAAGTGTAACATTTTAAGTTCAACCTTTTTATTATTCTTGATTTCATTTCTATAAAAACTTAAAATATTCTTATAGCCTATTCCTAATCTAGAAGTGTAAAACTCAAACTTTGGCTCCTCCTCCGACGCTATCCTTATACCAATTTTAAACTTCTTTTTAGCTTCTGAAGTTAATAAACCTATCTCTTCATAATTATCAATTATCGGGATACAGTTTTTATAACCTCTATTGATAAGTTTTGCAATATTAACAACATATTCATCTCGCTTAAAGCCGTTACATATGATATATATATTTGAGTTTATTGCACCCGATTCAATAAGGCTATCAATGATGTTCAAATCAAAAGCTGAAGAAGTTTCCAAATGAATATCATTACGCAAAGCTTCATCTAAAACATGTTTGAAATGAGAGCTTTTTGTGCAATATGAATAATGATACTTACCTTTATAGTTATGCTTTTTCATTGCCTTATTAAACCAATGTTTTGCTAACTGAATGTTTTCAGAGATTTTTGGTAAATACGTAAGCTTTAAAGGCGTGCCATATTCTTGAATTAATTGCATTAAATCAAGGCCGTGAAATTGTAGTTCCTGGTTAGAGTTTAAATCAAATTCTTGTTGAGGAAACTCGAAAGTTTGATGTATTAAATCAATATATTTAGTGTTCATTTTTGTTTAAATTAAATTCATCTTAATATGAGTAACCTACATAAATAGCTTACCAAACCTAATTTAAACTAAACTCAAACTCTTAACTCTAAATATACATTTCGCAACCGTATAACCTGTAAAGGGTTAGATAGTACTAATGTTAATAATTTTGAAGAAAACGCAATTGTTTCGTTATGGCTACCAGCCATATTACAAATGCATAACTTCTTCATGCACTTGTAACCGAAAAATAAAAAAAATATCATTTTATTTCTCAAACATATTTAAACGCATACATTTTATACGTTCATAATAATAGGCACATCCATAATAATTTTATAGATGCTATATAATCATATATTAATCTTTTTTTTATACTTAATCTACAGCGTTTTTCTTAATTAAAGAACTGTAGTAATCAAAATCAATTCCCTCATCAAATATGGCTATTGATTTTTTCACAACTAAAGCAGCTTTATCAGATGAAAACCCCAATCCTAAAGCATATTTCAATAGTGGTTTTTTTTCAGACTCATCAATTTTATGATCTGCGTAAATAATTTTAAACATATCAAATAAGTGTTCAAGCCTATCATTATAGGAGCTATAAGCTGCAATTGGATATTTAGTAGGATCTTCCATTATTAAATTATATTCATCCTCGGTAATATCTAACTTACTTCTAAAACGATTTACCATAATCATTTCATCATCATTTAACTCACCATCAACTAATGCTATAGATACTATTGCTGCAAAATGAGCAACGTTATTTCTGTGAGTATTGGACAGGTATAAATCTAAAAATGCCATTTGTTATTTGTTTTAATTTATAAATAAATATTTATTCAGGAAATCTTACTCTGGATGCATCTGTCTCAAACATTTCATCAGGTTCTTTAAAGCTTTTAAATTCAACTTTAAAACCATTAGGATCTTCTATAAAAAAAGATAGATGTTCTCCAATTTTGTTTTCAAAATATAATACTTCTGTAGTTATTTCAATCTCTTTTTGAAATAAGCAAGCGTATAAATTAGACCATAGATCTAGATTAACTATTACACCAAAGTGAAATGAAGGTATAATTTCATTACCTAACTTATAATCTTTAAATTTAAAATCAAATTCCCCAGATTTTGTAAATGTTATTTGATTTCCATACAGATTAATATCAACCCATGTAGCAGTATTACGTCCCAATTGAGCTCCTAGCACATCAATATAAAATGCTTTAGTTTTTTCTATATCCTTACAAGGAAGGGATAGATGAAATGCGAATTTAGTCATAGCAAATCCTATTAAAATTAATTAATATTTAAGAATTCAAAGTTGCTTCCTATAATTTAGAAAGTAAGTTTTTTACAACAACTATATGGGGAAATTTGCTCTTAGCGCACAACTAAAATATTCATAAGTAGTAAACAGCCTGAGAGGCGTTACACTTTTGATATTCATTATTTTTAAAAATACGGAAGTTAGCTTTAAATTCTGATTTCTCATCCAATGAGCAATTTTTAAGTTTGACTTCCTAAGCTTAAAAACATCAGATATATAAACATGTTTCATTATGTTCAACTAAAACCCTGTAAAAGGGAAATACCTTATACCAAATATAATCATTTTTTTGATATCCAAAACAAAACTTGAAAAATTATATGTTTTTTTATTTTTTTTATAAAAACCTATAATTTTAGACTAACAAAACAACTAACTATCCTTTATATCCACTAGTTATACTAAAACATTTTCAAATGGGGAATCAAAACAAAATACAGCTGATATTCTTGATTCATTAACAATTTTGATCATTTCTGATGTTGCCATATCAGCATCAATGCTAAATATATTAATATCCGTATCGCTATATTTTCTTACATTATTTATAATTTCACCTTGTTCAATGACTATGTTTGTATTAATTGGAAACCTAATTAACGATTTGAAATCTTCAATATCTTTATCTGAAAACAATGTTGGGGTTTCATTATCAATAATAATTACTTTAATACTTCCTTTCCAATTTTTACAAATTAACAGTGATAAGAGTGTTGACAAATCATTATTCTCTATATTAAATGACTCTTTCCAGTTAGGTGGAATGTTAGTTAACCAAAGGTTAATATTCTTCTCAATAGCCAAACTAGCAGTAGAAAAAGGTATATATATTATCATACCAAAATTATTCTTTCTAGCAGCTAATAGTAATTTATTTTGATTTTCTGCATTGACATCATTAGGGTCTATACTAACAAAAACAACATTGGGTTTAAAAAAAGCTGCGTTTAAAGATTGCATACTAATATTAACTGTAGTATTAAATTCAGTATTATCAACTAATGCATAAGAAACAGATATTCCACTTTCTTTAAACTTTTGAGTAGCATTATTTAGAAATAACTCTATGCTTTTTTGTTCTTCGGGATTTTCATTAATTAATGATAAAATTTTAACAGACCCCTTTGGGTATACAATTGAATGAATAAGCTTATAAGAACTTCTGATTTCTTTAGGCATTATCATTGGTATTAAAAGGTCTGGACGCCATGATCTAACTTCTTTTTGTGGGCTTAAATTACTAGATTTTTTAGTAGCCCATTCTGCAAGAGCTGTAAACAAACCACTTCGTGAATCGCCTATCTCAGATTTTAAATTTAATTTTACTAGGTAATAATAAAAAGCAAAAATAAATATTAGAGAGAGTAAAGCAACAAATGCATTGATTACAAACATTATTGCTATAGAACCAAATGCGCCTAATGCTGGGACTATAATTGGGACTTTTAAAGTAGGTCTGTAACTAGGTAAACCTAAAAATTGTTCAACTAAAACAACAATATTTACCATAGCGTATGTTATCATAAAGAACATCGTTAAGATTGGTGCTATGGTGTTTAAATCACGTAATGATATACCTATAAAAACAATTATTGCAGTTATTCCCATAGAATAAACAGGCTCTCCTTTTTTTGATGTTTTAGCTAATAATTTACTCTTAGGCAAAATACCTTTTTCAGCCAAAGCAAGCATTATTCTAGGGGCTCCTACAAAAGAACCTAGTGCTGAAGATAATGTAGCTCCTAATAAACCAGCTATTACTATAGGGCTATATAAAGCCTTTTCGATAAACACATTGTAGTTTGAAGCCATTTCATTTGGAGTAGCAATCATTGCAGCAACAAATACTAAGCTTACATATATGATTGTTGTTAAAAAAACAGCTGCTAAAGTACCTTTGGGTATACTCTTATGTGGCTTTGTAAGATCACCAGACATGTTAGCGCCAGCCATAACCCCCGTAACAGCGGGAAAAAAAACAGCAAACACAACCCAAAATGAAGTGCCTTTAAAGTTATTTTCAATAGACCCTGGGTATTTTCCAAATAACTCAAAATCATAATTAAGATCATTCGTGAACAACGAACCATAAATTGAAACTAACGAAAGAATTATAATACCTAAAATTACATATTGAATTTTAAAAGTAAAACTTGTACTTATAAAAGCAATAATCATTACACATACAAAAACACTTAAATCTATCACTAAAGGGTTTAAGTTAGGTAGAACTGAATTTAAACCCTCACGAAAACCAAAAATATACATAGCAACAGCCAAGGCTTGTGCAATATAAAAAGGGATTCCTATTGCTCCTCCAATTTCCAAACCTAGCGATTTCGAGATAATACTAAATGCTCCTCCAGTACCTATTCTAACATTTGTAGTGATTGAAGACAAACTTAATGCTGTAGCTAAAATTATTGCCACAGACAGCGACACAATACCAAGAGCCCCAACAACACCAGCATTACCAACAACCCATGGCTGTCTTATATACATTATTACCCCAAGTATCGTTAATGTGGTAGGTGTAAATACTCCCGAAAATGTTCCAAAAGTTTTCTTAGACATACAATTATGAATTTAAGTATGTTGCTTTATTTAGAAACAAACTTGTTAAATAATCTTATACTAAGTTCTTAATGAGGATATAATAAATTAGATATTTAAAGTTACTAAACTTTTAAGTAATAATTAATAGTTTGTCCATAATCCCTGCTACAAAATTCAAAATATATCATATTAATTTCAATTAACATACTTTACATCAATGACAATTCAACACCTAAAAAAGATAAAGAAGGGACTATCGGTTTTTATTATATAACTAATGCACAACAATATAAACAAATGCACATAATTTTCAATGATTAAAAAAGTAGTTAGTAATATGGGTTCACTTTTTAAATTGAATGCTTCTGTATATATACAACTATCGCCATTTTTTATAATTTGGCTTTGATAAAACAAGCCATCTAAACACTTAATTAATAAACCATAAACCCTTTAAAAACAAGGTTTATGGTTTATTTTATTATTTAGTGACCGCGAAGGGATTCGAACCCCCAACCCTCAGAGCCGAAATCTGATATTCTATCCAGTTGAACTACGCAGCCTGTATTAATTACAAATGTATTTCTTTTTAGAAAAGTGACACATAAAATGACACATAATTTATAAGCTGTGTGTTTTTTATTTCTAATTGAAAATAGAAATACTATGGCTAAGCTCACATTTAAACTCCGAAACAACAAAAACAACAGTGCCAATATTCAATTATTCTTCAGTTATGGCTATAATAAGAGATTAAGATACTCTACAGGACTGAAAGTTAAGAACAAAAACAACTGGGATGGCAAAAAACAGAAAGTAAAACGAGTAATTGAAGAGATTGATCATATCAGAGTCAACAATACAATTAATCAATTAGAATATTATTTAGAAAAAGAGTACTACATATTACTCGAACAAAAAGACATCATCATTAATAACGATGTACTTAAAGAACTATGTAATGTTTTTTTTGGAAAAAATAGTACAGTTAAGAAAGAGCACAAACTAGAGCTGATGCCCTTCTTTGACTGGTTCATAGTTAATTACAGTAACAAACCTCTAATTTCCACAGGTAGACCTCTAAAAAGCAGTACTGCAAAAACCTATAAAAATGCAGGTTCTTTATTAAAGAGATTTAGTAATGAAGTCTACAAAGTTACATATGATGAAATAAATATTGCATTCTACAATGACTATTTAAATTGGATGCTTAAACATAATTATAGCACAAACTATATAGGCACTCAGATTAAAATTTTAAAGACATTACTAAACGCTAGCTTTGAGCTAGGCTACCATTCAAATGTTGAACATAATAAAAAGTATTTCAAAAAACCTAATGAAGAGGTTTATAGCATTTTCTTAAACCAAGATGAACTTGACAAAATTAATCAACTAGACTTCAACAAGAGTCCCACAATCAAAGTAAAGAATACATCCTTATATTTAAATGCTAGAAAACTTGATAATGCTAGAGATTTGTTTTTAATTTCAGCTTATACAGGGTTAAGAGTCAGTGATTTTAATAAACTTAAATTTGAGAATATAGTGCATTTAGAAGATAGGAGCTATTTCCAATTAATTACTGTTAAAAATGAGAAACACCTTACTATACCTATTAACAGTATTGTTCAGAATATTTTAAATAAAAGAGAAGGAAAACCTCCAGAAAATGTTCCTAATCAGCATTTAAATTATGCCTTAAAGGAAATTGGGGAGTTAGCAGGAATTGACTCGCCAGTTATAATAGAAAAAACAACTGGTGGTGTAAAGAAAAAAGTTAATTATAAGAAATATGAATTAATTACTAATCATACGGGAAGAAGATCTTTTTGTACAAATGCCTATTTAGCAGGTATGAATACAATTGACATTATGGCTATAAGCGGGCATTCTACTGAAAAAGTATTTTATAATTACATAAAAGTAAACCATATAGGTAGAGCCAAGAAGATTGCTAAGCATCAATTCTTTAAATAACCATAATAAAGATCTGTCATTTCTTACTCATCCTTTGTGACTCATATTTATATATTGACCATCATATTGTTCTATAAAGGCTACTAAGGCGTCAATGGAAGTTGTATCTGAGTTACTAGGACATAGTAAAATAATTGTTACTCAGGAATATTATGCTAAGGTTGTGAAGAGTAAAGTAAGTACTAAAATAATAAAATTGAAAATACTTTAAAATAATGGGTAACAAAATTGAATAAACGGGAACTAGTAGTTGTAGGGTTTAACTATCACTACTAATAGTGAGTGTAAAATACCCAAATTACATGAACTGAAATTTATAATAATAACTTTAGTTTTGCGTTGTAATATGGTGTTCACTAATTACACTACCAAGTTTACTCAATCAAAAGTATGCTACACTCATTGTTTGTAGTATTATATTGAAAGAGTAGCTAGGTTTGTAGAAGGTAAACATTAATAAACTAACGAAAAACTTAGCCAAAATTTACTATGAAGAAAACATTTAAGAACATTACAAAACTAGGAATCCTACTATTTGGGATTTCTGTGGCAATTACAAGTTGTCAGAAAGATGATGAACTATTGGTAATTGAGGAAGAAAGTACTACTCAAGAAGTTCCTCAGCTAAAAGCAACAGTAGCTGATTTTAAAACACAACTAAAAGGAAATACAAATGCTAAAAATAAACTTAATAAGTTTAGAAGTAGCAACACTCTTTCAAGAACACTATATTCTGACACATATAATTTTAGTATTGATACTACCAGTGTTCAAAAAATAGAAACACAATCTTACTCAAGTTTTACTTTTGTAGTAGAACGTGAACAAATTAATTTAGAATTGGTAGAGAATTATGTATTGACACAGTTTAATGATGATAGATACACCCAATATTTAATTTCTTATCCAATTGTAAACGGGGAGCCAGATATTTCAACTGGTAGTCTAGAAGTGATCAATGATGACTCTTTATTATACAATAGAATCCAGACACCTTGTGAAGGTTTAATGGAGTATCAAGCGCCAGTTTGTATAGATTATAATTGTGGAGATGCAGGTGATCATTCTCCAGGAGAAGCTTGTACTTCAGGAGAGTATGTAGCTTATAGAAAATGTACTGAAGGTGGCTGGGTAAATACAGGTTGTAGCACAGGAGGTGGAAGTACAGATTCAGGTACTGGTGATCCAGCTGACTCTAATAATGGAGGAAATACAAATACAGGAGGAGATACTACGCCACCAGATGATGAAGAAGTGGTTGTTGTAGTTGTTCCGTTAGTTCCAGCTTGGCAACAAATAGTTAACTGTATTAATGGAACTACTTTAGGTGGAATTACTGATACATCTCTTTTAAGTACTGATATGATAGCTTGGCTAAGTACTAATACAAGTAAAAAAGTAAACCAATTAAACGCTTATTTAAAAGAGAACTTATGTAATCAAGATGCACAAGAATTTGGGATTTTAGCAGCTGAAGGTATTAAAAATGGTAGTGATATTGATTATGTAGATAAAATTGTTATTGACCCTACATTTATAAATAATCAAAAAGCAAAATGTGTATATGATAAATTAAAAAACTTTTCAAGCAATTATTTCTCGAATATATTATCTGATTTTGATAATAATAAGTTATGCAAATTAACTTTCAAAGTGACTAATATTCCTCAAACAAGTCCAACGGAGACTTTTAAAGCAAAAACATTACCTAGGTTTAATGTTACAGGGTTAAGAACTTTTGACATTATTCTTGATCAACAGTTTGTAAATGATGCTTCGTTAATAGAAATAGCCTTTACTTTAATTCATGAGCTAATTCATGCTGAAATTATGGAGAGATGTATGCAATTAGGTATTGTTACTGGAGCAGTTTATAACACGACAACATGGGACGTATCTAATAATTTCAGTAATGGCTCAGTGATTTCATCTGACCTTCCTAGCGCTTTGTTTAGTATGTTAGTTTCACAATACAGTAATTATGTAGGTCCTGTTCCAAACGGAGGGAATTGGCAACATAATTTGTATGATGTTGCTGGGTATAGGGCTAAAATATCAGAAGATTTAGAAGAAGTACATGGCTTTTTAGATGACCCTTCAAATCCATTTGCGAGTAACCTTAATAACGGAACAGTTATTGCATTGACAATGAGTGAGTATTTTGATCTAATAACATGGGCAGGGTTACATGGAACTGATGCATATAACAATTTATCTGCTTTAGATAATACAAAGATAAATCAAGCTCTTAATCAAACTGAACAATTTTATAATGAAAACTGTAATTAAACAACTAAATTTTAAAAATAAACTATTTGTCATTATATTATTTATGGTTAAGTTCTCTTTTTCTCAAGAAAACAGATCCGTTTATTTGATGTTTAATGATGATATGATAATAAGTGAGTTTGGAGATGAGGTTACCTTAAAATTTACTTTAAATAGCCATGACTCAAAGCCTAATACATATAATTTTAAAATACACAACTTAGTTGAAGGTTTTAAGCTCGCTAAATTTAATGAAATTAAAAACCCTATATTGTTAGATTCAATTAATAAAAAAGAACTGTTTAGTTTAAATGATCTTTCAGACATGAAGCCATGCAAATTACATTATTTTCTTAGTGATGTAAAAACCGTTTATTTAATAAAAGAACTAGAAGAAAAATATTTTAAGTATTCTCTTATTTATTGGAGTACACAAAGAGGTTGGGCTCCTGTAAATACTAATTAAGAAATTAACTATTAAATAAAGACAGTCAGTGTAATGGCTGTCTTTACTTTTTATGACCACTATCATCTGATGTGTGTTGTAGGCTGTTAGGAAGGGGCTGAGTGTGTTGTGTGGTGGTGATTTGATTGATATACAATTCTTTAATTATTTGAATTAATGGAAGAATGTATTTCAATATTTTTTTAAAAAATCCTCGGGAATTTATTGACGATTAGAGGAACTCAATAATTATAACAAAGGATAGATAGACTTCATCTTTTTGTTTACAGATATTATTTCAACCTTGATTCCAGATTTTGTTTTAGATATATAAACATTTTTACTTCCTTCTTTTTGAATCATATTTTCCACTGCGTATAAACATTCATGAAATAGTGTTGTCATATTCCAATTTAAAGGAAAAAAAGTGGTTGCTTGGTCTTTTTTTACCCAAGAATTAGTTGTTATATCCAAAAACTTAATCTCCGCTTTGATTACGCCAGTAATTTTACAATGTTTTAATATGTCGGTTATTTTAACCCTTTCTTTATCATAGTAGTGCACTCCTACTACTTTACCTTTATTTATTTTTCCAGAAATACAGTGCTCTAAAACATTAATAAAATTAGTATCTACGGTTAAATCACTTTTTGTAAGAATAAAATCTTTTACTACAGCAATATTCTTTTCAAGACATATCTGTTGGGATCTCTTCTGATTTCTTAAATATAAGTTTCTATATATGGTAGACTTTCTCTTTAAAGTATTTAAATCATCAAAAGGCCCTTCCCCCTCAGATAAATCAAAAAGCCAAGAAGCTGGAATCTTTTCAATCCTAACCCCAGATTTTAACCCTTGTTTATCATTAACAAAAGTGTTTTTAGTAATATAATACTTATAGTCTTCATTTTTATTCACTTTCCTTTATATACTTTAATAAGGGTTCTGTCGCATTAATTATTCAAAGATATCGTTTTTGTTGAGAATCCACTTTTAAGAAGCAAGTGAACAGAAAGTTTTATCTATTTTTATTCCTCGTCCCCAACACTAGTGTCATCAATAGGATCTGGAGTTAGTTTTACCAAGCAGTAGTACCATATGTAGTATAGTATGCATGTTATTGTTATCCCGAGTATGTTGTCTATCATGTTTGGTGCTTTATATGCAGCTAAAGTATTTCACTGCGAGTTTTTGAAAGTTGTTTAGTGTTGTGTTTTCTGTAAAGATCGTGTTGTTGTTTTCTAGGAGGTACTTATTAGATCCCGGAGTTATTTCTTCGCCAATCCGCAATTCGTCGTAGCTAATACATTTGATCGTGTCCTTACTAAATATTATGAAAGTCGCTTTTTTGTATGGATAGTCTTTACCGCCGATGCAGTCGTAAGTAAACTCCCCACTTTTCCTAAACTTGACTTCTAGGTAGTGAATTGTCCTGTTCTCTGGGTGCAAGACCACAAAGTCTGGTGTCTTCCTGATTTCGTATACTATCCCCGAGTTTGGTTCTATTTCTTTTAGTAGTGGCATTATTGAAGGGATCTGTGTTTCCATTCCGTACCTGTATACCATGTAACCTAGGTTTGTAAACAGCTGCTCGGTTATTGTCTCAGCTATTCTACCTTTGATCAGGTTTTCGTTGAAGAATAGTTCTTGTTGTGTCATCATTGTGTTGTGTCGTGTCTTATTAAGGGGTTTTTACTTTTAGAAGTAGGTAGGTAAACTCTCTGCGGACATATTCACCAACAAAGAGTTTTCTTGATTTTATCACACAACATACATCTCAAACACCACCATTAAACCTTACCTATTCTCGTACTTAAAGATACGAAACTGTAGCCTCTTTTGAAAAGAAGTAAGTGTTCTGGTATACGTTTTAGGGAGCTTTAAATGAGGGAATTATTTATTGTCGAATTGTAGTAATTCATCAAAGGAAATATTGAAAACTTCTGCAAACTTTACAACTGTTGACAGTTTAGGTTCTTGAATTCCTTTCTCATATTTTCTGATATTTTCACGATCAATTCCAAGTGCAGCACCAACATCCATCTGAGACATTTTTCGCTCAGTTCGTAGTTCTTTAATCTTCTTTCCGAATTCTACTACGACTTTTGGTATTGGTTTCTTTCTTGATCTGGACATAGTACAAATTTGGCAAAAAAGAGTAGCTTGTAAGGGATTGAATGCAAGGGGTTGTTTGTACGGCATAATTACTTATATTTGGAGAAAGTAAAATTATGTTCGGACTATTTAAGAGTAAACCTAGATTCAATTCCCCTGAAGAAAGATTGAGTCACGATATGAAACGTAAAATCGAAAAGATGGCTTTCCTCGTTTATGAGCAAAGTCCAATGAAAGGCACTCCGTTAGAAGGAATGGCATTTATAGGAGCTATTAATGATGCTAAAGAGTTCTATTTGTCAAGGTCTATAGATGTTTCAACTGATTATGGTGTTAGTAGAGAAACTGTAAAGTTGGTAGTTAATCAAAGTGCACAATTTGTACATAATAAATTGATAGATTAGTATGGTTTGGGTATTATTTATTGGCGGTGTGCTTGTTTACTTGTTTTTTTCTACTAAAAAAGATGAAGTTGGTAAAGTTAGTAGTCATGGAGGTCTTGAGGTTAAGTACAGGGTTTTACTTCAATATTTTATGGAGATTCCTAATGTGCGGATAGAACGAAAAAGTAGTACTTCGATTATTTTAGCAATTAAAGATGCTCACGTTGTGACTCGTTATACAATCAGTCATGGTCTTGGTGATGTTCATGTATACTGGGATCATGATAGTGCAATGTTTGGAAAGCATTCTTTAAGTTGGTGTTTTCCTGAAGGTTATTCTCAATATTTGATGTTGTCTACAATCGAACACGAGTACGAAGAGTATCAAAAAAAAATGTTTAAAAAATAAAATTTTGTGTGTATGTAGGTGTCAGAAACCACATTAAATCGACCCCGTATCAATTTATTTCGTTTCGATTTATGCCCCCCGGTCAATTTTTAAACCCTTCTGTTTTTTAGTACATATAAGCACTTGGAATGGATTATTCGTTGAGTAAGTTATCCATAAAAAGAAAGCCTGTGAGACACGATGTACTGTGCTTCTACAGGCTTTTTTGGGTGCATTTGGATACTGTATACGTTATATATAGACGTAAACATAATTTTGTTGTTTCTGGTTAATTGGTTTACTTTAGTAGCTATAAAAATATTTTGATGGCGGATTTAAGAAAGACACCTTATGGAGATTGTATTATACTTGATGAATATGGATTAGTTGGAACTCTTAAAGAAGATCTTAATTATGTTCGTACTAGTTTTAACCAAATTCCTTGCAAAGATTCTTTAAACTATTTTGTTTTTGGGATGCATCAGTCTTTTTTAGAAAATGGTAAGATGGTTTCTATTTTGAAGCACAAAAACCCGTTTGATTTTTCGAAATCTATACTTTCTAAAAATTGGTATAAAGAGCTTGATGATAAAACTACTATTACATTAACTCCAGATGAAGTTGATTTCCTAAATGAAGAATATTTTTATACCCAATTTGATAAAGTTATTTTGAATTGTAAAAGCAAACTTGACTCATTTCTGTTTAAATATAATAGTCATCACCCAAGTACTATAAAGAAGTTCTTAGAAGAATTAACTTTTAGATTTAGCTTAAAAATAATGGATATAGAGTCTGAAGATCCGTATAATGTGTTAGGTAATGGTATCGACTGGTCACTATTTGAAGACTATGTAATTAATAGCTCTAAAAGGTTATTATGGCATTTAGAAAATTGTTTAAACACCGCAAACAAAATTATTCATAACCAAGTTGTTGCTGAAAAAGGTGATTTTCATGTTTTTACAAATACAGTATTTGGTAGTAACTTTAATTATATGATAAAGCTATATGAACACTTGAAACCTTCATTTATGGATGATAGTTTATTAGCCGATGAGTTTTACCAAAAATTAGTACTTCCTAAAATTGTAGCCAATACTACTAAAATTAATCTTAAAAGTAATACGTTGAATGACCATGCTTATTTAATGATACAGTTAAAACCATTCTTTACTGAACACTTCAAACAAGAAAACTCTTCTGTATATAATGAATGGTGGAGTGACAACTTTTTATTTAATTCTACGGAAAAGTTGCCAAATGCTATTAGTAAGATGGTATCTAATTTTACAAAAGAAGATAAACAGCCTACAATAAAAAATACAATAGATGAAATTGTTAAAGATTTTAAGGCTACTTGTAGTTAATCGCTCCTTTTTTAAAATCCGTTCCCTCCATGTTCCCTTTTTTCAAGTTGTTTCTCGTCCTTAGTAGTGTTTTCTACTAATACCGTTCCTCGTTCGTTCCTCAAATCCTGAATTAGATTGTTAGCTTAACATATAACAATTAAAAATGGAGATTTTAGTAAACAAAAATGTAGAAAGTAAGTTAGAGAAATTAGTATGTGAATACAATTTAGATTGTAAAAATGAAACAAAATCGGAGAAAAAGAAGAAACCAAAGTTGATACTAGATGTAGCGGTATACTTGGTGTATTTTATTTCTGAAAAGCTGTTGACCTCTAATCGTGAGAAAGAATTTGATGAAAATACTATTAAAGAAGGTGTTCAGCTTAATTCAAACAAAGAGTTAAGGATAATACATAAAAAGTATCCGACCTATATTGAATTTTTGGCTCAAAACGATATTATTCGTTTCGCAGGAAATCATAGTACCGACAACAAAAAATGTAGAACTTATACAGTTAATCCTAAATATTTATTAGGTGTTGATTGTATCATCTACACTATTAGTTACCGTTATTTACTTGAAAAACTTGACATGAATGGAAACTTGAAGTTTAACGAGGTCAACAAAAGATTTTGTGAATATTTCAGACCTCACTTAACAAAGTTTTTTAATAATCATTTAACCGTAGATTATGATGAGGCCTCCCGTGAAATAATCGAAAATACTGAAGGGAAAAACGAATTAGCAATAGAAAGTGCAAACCATCAGTTGTATCAATTTAATAAAAGGAGGTTTCATTATTCAATAAACGTAAAAACTGATTTTAGGTTTCATAGTTCAACTTCTCTTATTTGTAAAATGGTTAGAAGACATGCAATGTATAAAGGTGTCTACTTATTAGGCATAGATATTAAAACTTCCCAGCCTTACTTCTTTTGCTCGGTTTTAAAGGCTATACTTTTAAAAGATAAAGAGATTCTAAAACAGATTGGAGCATTGAGACTGATTGATGAAGAGTTGCTTTACAAGCTTTTTTATGAAATTGATATTGATAAAGATGATGTTATAAATTTTGTAAACGACGTGCTGAATAAAGATTTTTACAACGAGTTCTCTTCTAAAATAGATGTTGAATATGATGGTCGTACTAGTTTACCATTCCGAGACTCTTACAAAGAAAAGCCCAAGAATAAGAGGGGTCTTGAAGGTTATAAATCACATAAACGAAAAGTGTACAAAAACAAAAGAGATCTTTCTAAAGATGTATTGATGGAGGTTTTTTATGGCAGCGAAAATAATCACAACAAATATGTAAAAGCTTTTAAAAATGAATATCCAAGTGTAAAGCTCGTGATTGACACTATAAAAGAGCATGGTCTTGAATTCTGGAAGTTATTACAGCAAATTGAAGCTCATTGTATACTAGATGTTACTGCTAAGAAAATAAATCAAGAGTTTCCAGAGTTGTACTTGTGCAGTGGACACGACAATTTGATTACAACTGAAACCGAAGCTGAGCTCGTTTATGGTTTGATGCAGAAATACATCCAAGAGGTTACTACTTTAAAAGTGATGCCGAAATTAGAATATGAATATTGGGGTCGTGAGCCTATCTTATATTTAAGTAGGGTTTCATAGAGTTGGTTTCTGGAAAAAGTGAAAAAGCATGATTATACTGTTTTACTATATTTTTATTAGTATTATTTATATTTATTATTTTGTTTTTACTTATTATACCCCCTTTATTCCCCGACTCCCCCTAATGTAGTACCTTTTTTAAATACAGGAAAAAGGAGCTAGATATGAATGTAGTACCTTTTTATTATTAGATGATTATGAGGCTGGTTTTATCATCAGCTTCTAAACTTCCTGAACGGTAGATAATCCTAGATCACAAAGTATTATAATTGTTAACGTTAAAAATTGAATTTATTTACTATTTTTATAGAAGAATTATTAAACTAGAAAATAATTAGAAAGTGACACAAAAAGTGACACATTTGTAAAACAAAAAACCCTAAACACATGATGTAAAGGGTTTTAATTAATTTAATTCATGTTGCGAAGGGATTCGAACCCCCAACCCTCAGAGCCGAAATCTGATATTCTATCCAGTTGAACTACGCAGCCTATTTATCTCACTTCAACAAGTTCAATGAGATAATATATATGTTACATTAAATTTTTCTTTACTATCGATGATATGGTTTTACCATCGGCTTGACCAGCAACTTCTGCGTTAACAGCAGCCATTACCTTACCCATATCTTTCATTCCACTTGCTCCTAACTCCTCTATTGTTTGAAGTACAATTTTTTCTACTTCACCTTCTGTAAATTGTTCAGGTAGAAATTGTTCAATTACAGCAGCTTGTTCCAATTCAGGAGCAGCTAAATCATTTCGATTTTGCTCCGTAAAAATGGCAGCACTGTCTTTACGTTGCTTTACTAATTTTTGAATCAGTTTTACTTCCTCTGCTTCAGACAATTCTTGCTTAGACCCTGAAGCAGTTTGAGCTAATAATAACTCTGCTTTTATTGCTCTTAAGGATGTTAAAGCAACTTGATCTTTAGCCTTCATTGCTACTTTTAACTTAGCCATTATATCTGCCTGTAAACTCATAATATCTGTTTTTAAAATACATGTAAATATAAAAAATAAAACCGAGACAGTCATTGACTGTCTCGGTTTCCCTATAATTAGTTTTAATGCTTAACGCTTACTAAATTTAGCTATTTATATAAGAAAATTTAATCTACATTATCATGTAAAAAAGAGTTATTAGAACGTAATTGAATATCATCATTACTATCCGTACCAATTGAAGTACGAGATATTTCACCATGAGCTCCTGATGCCTCGTTTAAATCAATCCCCATACGTTTATACGCAGGTTCTTTTTCTATTTCATCAACATTATTAGCATTAGCATTATGACGAAATTTATAATTAAACTCTTTTAACTTTTTTCTTCTAGCATCTGCTCTTAATCGTAAACTTTCCTCTATTGATGTATTAAAAGGATCTAGATTAGCTGTATCTACCGCAACTTCATCTTGAATTGATTCTTTAATTTCCACCTCAGGCGCAACCTCAAAAGAGAAATTTTCTTCTTCAATTTTAACCTCTTGACTTACCGGAACCTCTTCAGTCTCTGTATAATCTAAACTATAACGAGTTACTCCATTTTCATTTTGCTCCTTAACAGGAACTACTTCAATATGATCAGTAACTTCAATTTCACTTATCTCTTCCGAAAGCTGAAAAACAATTTTCTCTTCAATTTTCGCAACAGGTTCAAACAACTCTTCAGAAGTAGCTAGCGGAGTCTTAAAATCAACTATTTCTTCTACTTTTTCAACAGCAACAACATTAGGAATAACCTTTTCGTCATTTACGTCTGTAATAACAAAATTTTCAGTAGCTAAAACAGAAGGAGCAACCACTTCATTGTACACTACATCAATATTTTTAATACCTTCCGAAGTAGGTATTAAATCATTAGATATTTCTTTCTGCTTTACTTCTTCAATAACTTCATTATCAAACAATGTATGTCTAATTACTGGCTCCTCTTTTTTAATAGGTGCAACAATTGCTTTTGGCAATTCAATATCAGAAATCACATTTTTAGTAGACAATACTTGAGTAGCTTTTTGATTTTCTTCTAAAGCATGTATTATTTTTTTAGCTTCTGTATTGATAATATCATCCTGTTGATCGGCCTCAAACCCTGTAGCAATAATTGTTACAGCAACATCTCCTCCTAAAGACTCATCTTCACCAACACCCATAATAATGTTAGCGCCGTTTCCTGCTTCAGATTGAATATGCTCATTAATCTCACCGATTTCATCAATAGTAATTTCCTCAGTACCAGAAATAATCAATAGCAATACATTTTTAGCTCCTGTAATTTTATTATCATTTAACAACGGAGAATCTAAAGCTTTAAAAATTGCTTCATTAGCTCTATTAGCTCCAGAAGCAGTTGCAGACCCCATAATAGCACTACCACTATTAGATAATACCGTTTTAGCATCTCTAAGGTCAATATTTTGCATATAGTGATGCGTTATAACTTCCGCAATCCCTTTAGCAGCAGTTGCTAATACTTCATCTGCTTTAGCAAATCCTGCCTTGAATCCTAAATTACCATAAACCTCACGTAATTTATTGTTGTTAATTACGATAAGAGAATCTACCTCTTTACGTAATTTCTCAACACCAATTTGAGCTTGTTCATTTCTCATTTTCCCTTCAAACTGAAAAGGAACAGTTACAATACCAACAGTAAGGACATCTAACTCCTTAGCCATACGCGCAATGATTGGCGCAGCACCAGTTCCAGTTCCACCTCCCATACCTGCAGTAATGAATACCATTTTAGTATTAGTACCTAACATCGTTTTGATTTCTTCAAAACTTTCAATAGCAGATTGTTCACCTACATCAGGATTTGCGCCAGCGCCTAAACCTTCTGTTAATGACATTCCTAACTGAATTTTATTAGGTACCGTGCTATTTTCTAGCGCCTGTGAATCTGTATTACAGATCACAAAGTCTACCCCATTAATTCCTGCCTCGAACATGTGATTAATAGCATTACTACCACCACCACCTACTCCGATGACTTTAATTACATTTGACTGATTTTTTGGTAAATCAAACGATATACCTCCGAATTCTGCGTTGCTACTCATAATTCTTTTTTAAACTTTTTTCTCGTAAATAATTATTGCAAATTAACCACTTGTTATTCTGCTGTATCTAAAAAATCTCTAAACCTGTCCGACCATCTTTGAAGCGTATTTTTTCTCTCTTCTTTTGGTTTTTCAGTTATTGGCTCCTCTACTATTTCTTCCTCAGAAATAGCTTCAGATACAATTGGATCAATATTTTGGGGTATGTCTTCAATAATTTCTTCTTCTACCACTACTTGCTTTGACTGAACCTCAACAGCGTTCATCACCAATCCAACTGCCGTTGCATATAACGGACTCGTTGTTTTTTCATTAGAATCTCCTGCTAAATGCTCGTTAGGATATCCAATTCTAGTGTCCATTCCTGTAATATATTCTGTTAATTGCTTAATGTGGTTTAATTGAGAACCTCCACCAGTAATTACTATACCAGCAATTAATTTCTTTTTTTGCTCCTCGTGACCATAGTTTTTAATTTCAGAAAATATTTGTTCTATAATCTCCACAACTCTAGCGTGAATAATTTTAGACAAGTTTTTCAAAGAAATTTCTTTAGGCTCTCTCCCTCTTAAGCCTGGTATAGAAACAATTTCGTTTTCTTTATTTTCTCCAGGCCAAGCAGAACCAAATTTTACTTTTAATAGTTCAGCTTGTTTTTCTATAATAGAACACCCTTCTTTAATATCTTCAGTAATCACATTTCCTCCAAAAGGAATGACTGCCGTATGACGAATAATTCCGTCTTTAAATATTGCTAAATCTGTTGTTCCACCACCAATATCAATTAATGCGACACCAGCTTCTTTTTCCTCTTTACTCAAAACTGCATTTGCAGATGACAAGGGCTCTAAAGTAATTCCCGCCAATCCTAATCCAGAATTTTTAACACATCTACCAATATTTCTTATTGATGCAATTTGACCAACAACAACATGGAAATTAGCTTCCAATCTACCACCATACATTCCAATTGGCTCTTTAATTTCTGCTTGCCCATCAACTTTGTATTCTTGTGGTAATACATGTAGAATTTCTTCCCCAGGCAACATAATTAATTTATGCACTTGATTAATTAACGCATCAATATCATCTTCATCAATTACTTCATCTGAATTGGTTCTTGTAATATAATCACTATGCTGAATACTTCTAATGTGCTGACCCGCAATACCAACTACAACATCTTCAATTTTCAAACCCGAAGACATTTCAGCCTCTTGAACCGCTTGTTGAATAGATTGAATTGTTTGCGTAATATTATTTACTACACCTCTGTGTACACCTAAACTTTTGGTTTTTCCTAAACCAAGTATCTCTAACTTTCCGTACTCATTTTCGCGACCAATCATAGCTACAATTTTTGTTGTACCTATATCTAAACCAACCGCAATTTTACTATCCTCCATAGCTTATTTTTTGGTGCAAATTACTTGTGATGCAATTTGTAAATTAACGCTGTTATATGTTTTTATCGTTTTATCCTTTATCGCTTTTTTGTAAAAAGCTTTAAAGTTATTCAACTTCAATGCTGTGTTTTCTGATGTTCCAAAATCAATCAAAAAATCAAATTCCCTTAATAGGAACGTATACTTGTTTTTTAAAACGACTACGCCTACTATTTCTTTTTTGAAAAACGGATCTGCATGAATGCTTTTCACTATTTCAAATATATCCGGAAGGTTCTTTTTTGTCACTTCTCCCGTTACCAAAGGTACTCGTACAGAAAAATTTGGCGAAGTAGGCATCATTTTCCCTTCTTCGTCAATGTAAAAAGACTCGTTTGTTTGCACTCTTGCAAGTGGTGTTTTCTGCAAAACATCTACCCCAACTTCCCCATTTACAGAAACATACACATTTGCATCTCTAATATATGGATTCGTGTCTAATACAGATTCTATACTATTCAAATCTAAGGCATCTTTTCTTATGTTTTTCACACTGCCTTTATTTAGTATTAACAAGTTATTAACCGTTTCTTCAGATATTAATGGTTGTTCAGAATTTTGGAATTTAACTTGATTAGAAACTAAAAACCTAGAATCATTACGCACTGAAGATGAAACAGATAGGAACACAATTAACCCCAACAACAATATCAACTTGATATTTAGCATCAGTTTTTTAGAAAATCGTATACTTTTAATTAATCTATTCATTTTCAATGATTAGCAAATTTTTTCTTTAATTGATAAAACTTCTGCCCCGATGTCTCCGGCACCTATTGTTAATATAATTTTTGCGTCAGATTTATTAATTTCTGAAACTATCTCGTTTTTAGCTATTAATTTCTTGTTTTCATTTGTCATTTTCCCCAATAACCAAGCTGAAGTAACTCCTTCTATCGGCAATTCTCTAGCCGGATAAATATCTAACAAACACACTTCGTCAAACTGACTTAAACTTGTAGCGAAATCTGCTATAAAATCTTGAGTTCTACTAAACAAATGCGGCTGAAATATCGCCATTACCTTTTCATTTGGATACATTTCTGTAACCGCCTGATATACTGCATTAATTTCCGTAGGGTGATGTGCATAATCATCTATAAACACTAAGTCATCCCTTTTAATATGATAAGTGAATCTACGCTCAACCCCTTTAAAAGAAGCTAATCCTTCGACTAATTTAGAAACCTCAAAACCATGATCATATGCCATTGCAAATGCAACCAAAGCATTATTTAAATTATGCTGACCAGGTAAATTGAATTGAATATTTCTTAACAGTTCTTTTGGTGTTTTAATACTAAAATGATAAACACCATTAACGATTTGGATATTCTGTATACTATAATCCGCATCTTCGTTCACACCATAAGTTATCCCTTCTAACGACAACCCTTTCTTAACAAACAACTTACTCTTATCTGATAGTTTATCAGAGAATTCAACAAAACTCTTTTCCAACTCATCTGCTTGACCATAAATATCTAAATGATCAGCGTCCATTGATGTCACACACGCTACATCTGGAGATAACTGTAAAAATGACCTATCAAATTCATCAGCTTCAACTACGGAAATTTCAGAACCATTAATTATTAAATTCGAATGGTAATTCTCCGTTATACCTCCTAAAAAAGCAGTCATATCAGCATTACAAACCTTCAATAGATGTCCTAAAATACCTGACGTAGTTGTCTTTCCATGAGTTCCAGCCACAGCAAAACAAAACGTGTTTTTAGTTATTAAGCCTAATACCTCAGCCCTTTTTTGAACCAAAAAATTATTGGACATAAAATAATGTAACTCGCCATGTGATTTTTGAACCGCTGGCGTATACACTATCAATGTAGTTTCTGCATCTTTAAAATCATCAGAAACTGTTTCTATTGCATCTTCATAATGAATAGAAATTCCAATCTGCTCTAATGCTAGAGTTATTTTAGTAGGAGTTCTATCATATCCTGCTACCTGCTTACCTATTTCATGGAAATAGCGAGCAAGAGCACTCATACCGATACCACCGATACCTACAAAATAAACGTTATGTATTTTATTTAAATTCACTTGTTTTTTATCAATTTTTCAACTTCATCAACAATATCTTGAGTTGCATTTTCTAACGCTAGCTTTTTAATTTCTTTAGCTAGACTTTTTTGTAACTCTGTATCTATTAACAACTCACTACACTTTAATTCAAAATCGGAATCTAACTCCGATTCTTTTATTAATATTCCAGCGCCTTTAGTTGTAATCGCTTCCGCATTTTTAGTTTGATGATCTTCGGAAACATTTGGACTTGGTATAAAAATAACCGGTTTCCCAACTACACACAACTCAGAAACTGAACTAGCTCCTGAACGCGAAATGATTACATCTGCGGCTGCATAAGCTAAATCCATTCTATTCAAAAAAGCATGTGTTTGCACATCACTTTTTTCATTGTTTTTTTTATACTCTTCTATATACAATTTACCTGTTTGCCATATTACCTCAACACCTTGAGTAGCAAAAAACGGCAATTCTTTATCTATTAGTTGATTTATTCTTCTAGCTCCCAAACTTCCTCCTAAAACCAAAATTGTTTTTTTTGCAGCATCCAATTTAAAAAATTGTTGCGCTTCTTTTCTTTTAGAAGAAATCTCTAATAGATCTTGACGAACTGGATTTCCTGTTTTTATAATTTTATTTTTTGGAAAAAAACGCCCTAAACCATCATAAGCAACACAAATTTTGTTCGCCTTTTTTGACAACAACTTATTAGTTATCCCAGGAAAAGAATTTTGTTCCTGAATTAAAGTAGGCACCTCTTTAACGCTTGCCATATATAATAAAGGACCACTAGCAAAACCACCAGTACCAATTGCTATATCAGGCTGAAATTGTTTCACAACTTTTTTAGCATTCCATAAACTACTCATTAATTTAAACGGGAACAACAAATTGTTTTTTGAAAACAGCTTCCGTTGTATACCCGAAATCCAAAGCCCTTTAATTTTATAACCTGCAGCTGGAACCTTTTCCATCTCCATTCTATCACTTGCTCCAACAAACAAAAAATGAGTATCAGGATAACGTCTTTTAATTTCATCCGCAATAGCAATAGCGGGGTAAATATGCCCCCCTGTTCCTCCTCCTGAAACTATAACTTTTAAGTTTTTCATTTGTTATCTTTATACTATCTTAAACTGTTTGATGCAATACATCAAGCGGATTATTCGTTTTACTTGTTTTTCCCTTTCCTTTTTTCTGGCTTGCACTTACACTTAAAATTATTCCAAATGCCAAACAAGTCATCCAAATAGATGTTCCTCCAGAACTGATTAAAGGCAATGTTTGTCCAGTTACTGGAAATAATTCAACAGCAACCGCCATATTAATTAATGCTTGAAATATAATTGGCAAACCAACACCTGCTACTAATAGTTTCCCAAAAAAAGTATCTGATTTATTTAATATTACTATTAACCTAAACAATATGAATAAATAGAATAATAATATAACTACCCCAACAATCAGACCCCATTCTTCGACTATTATCGCATAAATAAAATCAGAAGATGACTGGGGTAAAAAATTTTTCTGAACGCTCTTCCCTGGACCTAATCCAAATAACTCACCTGAAGCTATAGCCGTCTTAGCCCTTTCAATTTGATAATCTTCCTCGGTATCTTCTCCGTTAGAGTAATTCTCAATTCGTGACATCCAAGTATCAACTCTGTTGGGAAACGCATCTGGAAATGCTTTTGCTGTCATCAAAAAGAATGACACAAAAATTAACCCTGACCCAAGTATCACTCCAATATATTTTAATGGATAACCTCCTAAAAACACCAACACCAATACCATTGTAAAAATCAATGCTGCAGTAGAGAAGTTTGCTGGGAAAATCAACAATAAAACTAACGCCACAGGAGTCCATAGTTCTATGGCACTTTCTTTAAAAGTGATTACTCTATCTTTTACTTTAGCTAAATATCTAGCCACATATACCATTAACACAACTGCTGCCAATGTAGATGTCTGAAATGAAAAATTAACCACTGGAACTCTTATCCACCTACTCGCGTTTGCACCGCCAATTGTAGTCCCCTGCATTAATGTTATCCCTAACAACACAATTACAATAGGTAACAATATTATCGACAAACCTTTAAATCTATGATATTGAATTTTATGCACTCCATAAATTATTCCGAACCCTAATACTAAATGCACCCCATGTTTCAACAACAATGCAAAGGTACTTCTACCATACAAATTTGCTAAATTGCTACTAGCGCTATACACTGGCAAAAAAGAAAACAATGCCAACAACGCGATGATTGCCCACAAGGTTTTATCTCCTCCAATATTTTTTAGTATTATACTCATTATAAGTTACGTATTGCAGCTTTAAATTGTCTTCCTCTATCTTCGTAATTTTCAAACAAATCAAAACTTGCACAAGCTGGCGACAACAACACATTATCTCCTTTTTCAGCTAGTTTGTAAGCCATTTTAACAGCTTCAGTAATTGATTCCGTCTCTACTAATGTTTCAACCGTATTACGAAAAACACTTTTGATTTTTTCATTGTCTTTCCCTAAGCAAATAATCGCCTTAACTTTTTCGTTAACTAACGATAATAACTCTGTATAGTCATTCCCTTTATCAACACCACCAACAATCCAAACTGTAGGTGACTGCATACTGTCTAATGCATAAAAAACCGCATTAATGTTAGTTGCCTTTGAATCGTTTATATACTGTACATTCTGGATTTTCAACACGTTTTCCAATCGATGCTCAACACCTTGAAAATTTGATAAACTTTCTCTTATTGTAGCTTTTCTGATTTTCAATAAATTCGCAACTGCAGCTGATGCCATTGCATTCTTTACGTTATGTTTCCCTTCTAATGCTAAGTTTTTTACTGGCATAGTAATTATCTCTTCGTTAATTGTTAGTTTAATATTGTCATTGTCTAAATAGACACCTTTTTTTAATCTTTTAGTTAAAGAAAACGGTATCAACGTTGCTTTAACTTCATGAGAATTTAAATACTTTTCTATCTCCTCATCATCTGCGTCATATATTAAATAATCTTCCGCAGTTTGGTTTTTAGTAATTCTAAATTTTGATGCGATATAATTTTCATATCGATATTCATATCTATCTAAATGGTCTTCAGAAATATTTGTTATCACCGCTATATGAGGCTTAAAACTCACAATTCCATCTAACTGAAAACTACTTAGTTCCAATACATAATTATCATAATTCCCTTCTGCAACTTGCTCCGCAAAACTATCTCCTATATTCCCTGCAATACCAACGTTAATCTCATTTTTTAATAAATGATGTGTTAATAAAGCCGTAGTCGTTTTTCCATTACTTCCAGTTATTCCTACTATAGTTGCATTTGTGAACTGAGCTGCAAACTCAATTTCTGAAATGACTGGTATTTCTTTTTTTAACAACTCCTGCACTAATGTTACTTTATCCGGAATACCCGGACTTTTCATTACCACATCAGCATTAAAAATTTTTGATTCTGTATGCTGTTTATCTTCCCAATCAATTTCATTTTGAAGCAACACTTTTTTATATTTTTCCTTTATTTCTCCTATGTCAGAAACGAAGACTTTATAGCCTTTTTGCTTTCCCAAAACAGCAGTACCAACACCACTTTCTCCACCTCCTAAAACAACTAACCTTTTCATTTATCTTAACTTCAAGGTTACCATAGTCAGTACCGCTAGCATGATTGCCACAATCCAAAAACGGTTTACAATTTTACTTTCATGCATTCCTTTTTTCTGGTAGTGATGATGTAATGGTGACATCAAGAAAATTCTTTTTCCTTCACCATACTTTTTCTTTGTGTATTTAAAGTAACTCACTTGCAATACTACCGATAGGTTTTCTGCTAAGAAAATTCCACACAAAATAGGAACCAACAATTCTTTACGTACCGCAATTGCAATAACTGCGATTATACCTCCTATAGTTAAACTACCAGTATCTCCCATAAACACTTGAGCAGGATATGTGTTATACCAAAGAAAACCTATTAAAGCACCAACAAAAGCACCAACAAAAATGGTCATCTCTCCAATTCGAGGGATGTACATGATATTTAAATAATCAGAGAAAATAATATTTCCTGACAACCAGGTAAACAACCCTAATACTATCACAGATATCACAGATGTTCCTGCGGCTAAACCATCAATTCCATCGGTTAAATTTGCACCGTTGGAAACTGCTGTAATTATAAATATTACTATTGGGATGAATATTATCCACGCATATTTACCCCAATCTTCATTAAAGAACGTAAGCACATCAGCATAATCAAACTCATTATTCTTTAAAAATGGAATTGTCGTTTTTGTTGATTTTGTTTCAGGATAAAATTCTTTTACTGCAGGATTATGAAGTAACAACATAGAACTATCATTACTAACCATTGCTGTTTGAATTTGTGCTGGAATTTGCTCTTTTATAGTTACGTCTTCATTAAAATACAATACTGTTCCAACAATTAAACCCAAACCTACTTGTCCTAGGACTTTAAATTTCCCTTTTAATCCATCTTTATCGTTTTTAAACTTCTTAATATAATCATCTAAAAAACCGATTGCACCCATCCATACGGTTGTTACAATCAACAATAACACGTACACATTGTCTAACTTTGCGAATAGCAATACCGGAATTAACGTAGCGATTATAATAATAATCCCTCCCATAGTAGGAGTTCCTTGCTTTTCTTTTTGACCATCTAAACCTAGATCTCTAACAGTTTCTCCTATCTGTTGATTTCTTAAATAGTTAATAATATGCTTCCCAAATATCATTGAAATCAACAATGAAACAATTACAGCTAATGCAGCTCTAAATGATATAAACTGAAAAACCGTAGCTCCAGTTAATTGATATTGCTTTTCTAAATATTCAAATAAGTAATACAGCATATTTTATTTATTTAGTTTAATTAATAATTCTTTTACAGTTTTTAAATCATCGAAATCCGCCCTTACTCCATTTACCTCCTGATAAGTTTCATGACCCTTTCCCGCTATTAAAATAATATCATTAGCACCCGCCATTTGGCAAGCTGTTTTTATCGCCTGTTTTCTATTATTAATAGAAATTGTTTTTTTATAATTTTCCGGAGTCACTCCAGATTCCATTTCCTCTATAATAACTTCAGGGTCTTCCGTACGTGGATTATCACTCGTGAAAATCGCGGTAGTACTTAATACAGATGCAATATTTGCCATTTTCGGACGCTTTGTTTTATCTCTATCTCCACCACAACCAACAACTGTAAACAACTGTTCGTTACCTGTTCTGATATTATTAATTGTTTCCAATACATTTTTCAATGCATCAGGTGTATGCGCATAATCGACTATAGCAGTAATTTTCTCCTCCTTAGAAACGATATACTCAAATCTTCCGCTTACGTTTTCCAAAAGACTTATTAATCGTAAGTTTTCGTTCATTTCTAACCCTAATAATTCTCCAGTAGCAAAAATTGCTAATAAATTATAAGCATTAAAACTCCCAATCAACTTCGTCCACAATTCATTACCATTCACTTTCAGCAATAAACCAGAAAATTGATTTTCTAATATTTGTGCTTTATAATCTGCATAGCTTTTTAAAGCATAAGACACTTTTTTTGCCTTAGTATTTTGCAGCATTATTTCACCATTTTTATCATCAACATTAGTTAATGCAAAAGCAGTTTTTGGTAATTCATCAAAGAATCGTTTTTTGACATCTCTGTATTCAGCAAAAGTTTCATGATAATCTAAATGATCATGCGATAAATTTGTAAATATCCCTCCTCTAAACTGTAATCCTGCAGTTCTTTTTTGATGAATTCCATGAGAGCTCACTTCCATAAAACAAAATTCAACCCCTTCATCATTCATCAACTGTAAATAATGATTTATTGTTAATGAATCTGGAGTTGTGTGCGTTGCCTTATACTCTTCCTCATCAACCATTATTTTTACTGTAGATAATAACCCTACTTTATATCCTGCGTTTTTAAATTGCTGATACAATAATGACGCAACAGTAGTTTTTCCATTAGTTCCAGTAACTCCAATTAATTGTAATTTAGTAGATGGATTTTTAAAATAATTAGAAGCCATTATTGCCAAGGCAGAATTTGCATCCGAAACCTGAACATACGTAACCTCACTATTTTTATCTTCCGGAAGTACCTCACAAACAACTACTTTAGCCTGTAATTTAATTGCTCTTTCAATATAATCATGACCATCAACTAGAGTCCCTTTAAGCGCAACAAAAACATCGTTTTCTTGGACTTTTCTTGAATCAAACTCGATTTTCGAAACAGTAACATCAGAACTTCCTATTACAGAATCCAAAGCAACTTTATATAATATGTCTTTCAAGTTTTTCATGACAGCTCTAAAACAATTTCTTTATTATTTGATATTCTCTCTCCTACATTAAGCGATTGTTTTTTCACCTTCCCATTACCTTTTACAAACACCTTCAATCCCAAATTTTCTAAGAAAGACAAAGCATCCATACCGCTCATTCCAACAACATTTGGCACTAACTTATAATCCTTTTGACTTTTACTAAAAAAAGAATCGTACTGCTTATTCAAATTATCACTTTCAACTACACTTACATCAACCTCGTCAACTAGAGGTGTATCGGTATATATTTTTTTCGCTATTTTTTTAAAAACAGGAGCAGCAACTACATTACCGTAATACCCTATTGATATTTTTGGTTTATGAATAACCACTATGCAAGAATATTTAGGGTTATCCACAGGAAAATACCCAGAGAACGATGCTATATATTGTTTAGGGTTGTTTTTATTTCCATAGTTTGTTGTACAAGTTCCTGTTTTACCAGCCATTGAAAACTCCTTTGAATAAATGTTTTTTGCAGTTCCTCTTACCACAACATTCTTCATCATTTCCTTTACCTTTCCAATAGTAGCATCAGAACATATTTTAGGATTCAATATCTCCTTCTCAAATACTTTTATTGGCTTACTATTTTTAAAATTTCTAATTTCTTTTACAAACCTTGGCTTTACCATTTCACCATTGTTAGCAATAGCGTTATAAAAAGTAAGTGTTTGTAATGGTGTTAACGAAACTCCATACCCATAAGCCATCCACGGAAGCGAAATCCCACTCCATAACTTATCATTAGGGTGAGGAATAAAAGGCTTCCCTTCTCCTTTAAAATCCAAGCTCAACTTTTCATTCAACCCCATATTATAAAGCCTATTCACAAATCGCTTAGGATCATTTTTAAACCCTTTGTGAACAATTTTCACAAAACCAGTATTTGAAGAAACCTCAAAAGCTCTAGCTGCAGATATTTTTCCGTAACCACCATGTCGTGAATCCCTAACATGCTTTCCATAAAAAGTCAACACCCCTTTTTCAGTATCTACAACAGTGCTAGAATCTATAGCTTTATCTTCCAAAGCAGCAACCATAACCATTAACTTAAAAGTAGATCCTGGTTCATGAGACTCTCCTACCGCATGATTTAATTGCTCAGAATATTTTCCTTTTGAATTTCTTTTTAAATTAGAAATAGCTTTCACCTCTCCAGTTTTAGTTTCCATAACCACAACCGTACCATGCTCTGCTTCAAATTTTTCCAACTGCTCAAGTAACGCATGATGAGCAATATCTTGAATATTTACATTTATTGTTGAAATCACATCCAACCCGTTCTTAGGCTCAATTTCATTCTCGTCGTTAATTGGTTTGTATTGACCTTTAGCTATTTTTTGCTTCCAACGCTTACCATCTTCTCCTTCTAAAAATTCTTTCCCAAAAGCTCCTTCGATCCCAGCTCCTGAACCTTTCCACCCGATTGTTCTTCTTGCTATTTCACCTATAGGGTGCTCTCTTATTGTATGTTGTTCAACAATAATCCCTCCTTTATAAGCGCCTAAATTGAAAATAGGAAAACTCTTAATTCTAATATAATCAGAATACCCTAAGTTTCTTGTAATTAAAGTATACCTATTCTTAGTCCTTCTTGCTTTATTTAGTTTTGACTTATAATAACTTGAAGTATTACCAAACATTTTAGATAATGAATCACAAAGAGGATTTATATGCTCTGAGAAATTCTTTTTAGAAACTGTAACCGCATCAAATCGGATGTCGTATTTTGGAACCGATGTAGCTAACAAACTTCCGTCATCAGCATATATACTACCTCTATTAGCCTCGACAACTACTCTTTTTATAGTACGTGATTTAGCCAATGCCCTATACTTGTCCCCCTGAACGTATTGCACACTAAACAACTTGTACACGATTAATAGCGCAAATACTAGAAAAAGCATTATCACTATATATAACCTGTTTAATATGTTTTTACTTGCCATTGACACAAATACACTATTTTGTAATTACTCTTATTTTTTTAGGAGGAACGTCAGAAGACTTCAAACCTCTTTTATTCATTTTCACAGCAACTTTAGATTCCATTTTCAGTTTCATTAATTGAGATCTTAAATCAACATACTCTGACCTCAACTCTTTCACCTTCTTATCTAAATCTCCAATTGCATAAACTTTTTTTTCAGCATGATGAGAACTCGCTATAATCACCAATAACAATAGCACTAAAAAACCAATAAACCTCCAACTTTTAGCTGCATCATCATCTACTAAAAAACGCCCTTTTAATATGTTTAGTAACTTATTTTTCAATTCGCTCTGCTATTCTTAGTTTCGCACTTCTTGCTCTGTTATTTATTTTAATTTCTTCCGGAGTAGGTACAATCATCTTTCCTTTCTTTTTAAAAGGAACAGATATGTTTCCGTAAAAATCTTTTTCTGGCTCACCTTCAAATAATCCACTTCTGATAAATCGTTTTACCAACCTATCTTCTAATGAATGATATGAAATCAAACTTAAGCGCCCTCCTTTTTCTAATAGCTCTGGAGATTGCATTAATAGCTCTTCTATCACTACTAGTTCTTCATTAACCTCTATTCGGATAGCCTGAAATATTTTAGCCAACACTTTATGCTCAGCATGTTTTGGCAAAAACTGATCTACGATAGATTTTAAATCAGCAATCGTATCTATTTTTTCATCTCGCGAAGCAACAATTTTAGCCGCTATAGCCTTTGCATTTGTCAACTCTCCATAGACAGAAAACATCCTTCTTAACTCTTCTTCTGAATAATTATTTACCACATCATGAGCTGAAGTTTTCATTTTCTTACTCATACGCATGTCTAAATCCGCATCAAAACGTATTGAAAAACCTCTCCCTGCCTCATCAAATTGATGTGAAGAAACACCAAAGTCGCCTAGTATTCCGTCAACTTTTCTTACTCCATGAAAGCGTAAAAAACGTTTTATAAATCGAAAATTCTCATGAATCAACGTAAAACGCTCATCATCAATTGTATTCTTAATTGCATCCTCGTCTTGATCAAAAGCATACAACCTTCCTTTATCACTTAGCCTAGATAATATTTCCCTAGAATGACCACCGCCACCAAAAGTAACATCAACATACACTCCGTCAGGATTTATATTTAACCCGTCTACACTTTCTTTTAATAATACTGGATTATGATACTCCATTGAAATCATTATTTTTATCACCCATAACTTCTTCTGCTAAATCCGCAAAGTCTACAGCAGCGTCATTTATAGCTAATTCATATTTATTTTTATCCCAAACTTCCAAAATATTCCCTGATGAAGAAATTACAATTTCTTTCTCCAAACCAGAATAACCTATTAAATCTTTTGCAACAAGCAACCTACCAGACGCATCTAATTCAACCATTTTTAATCCAGCAGTTAATCTTCTTATGAAATCATTATTTTTTCTATCGAACCTATTTAACTTGCCAACTTTCTGCATAACCTCATCCCACTCGTCCATTGGATACAATTCTAAACAAGGCTGAAAAACAGATCTTTTCAATACGAATCCTTTTTCCAAAATAGGCAACAACTGCTTTTTCAACGCACTAGGCAGCATTACACGCCCCTTTGCATCGATTTTACACTCATATGTCCCTATTAAATTGATCACGAAATTGTTTGATTCTATTACTTTTCAAAGATATAAAGAAATTTCCCACATTTTACCACGACCCCCCACTTTGTTGATAAGTTTTACCACTCAACCCCAAATCAAGTGTAAACAATGGACTGTGAGACTGTTAAAAAGTTATCCTTGAAGGCGAAAAAGCGCATTAATGCCCTAAAAATAGTCTGCCGAAAGTGAAAAAAAAAGTGTAAATTTGCTGATTGTTATAACAGCATCTATTACTAATTTATAGCGCTGTAGAATACGACCCAATATGAAATTTAAATTAAAAAAAGACAAGGAGTTCAATTTTATTGAAGCTGGCGAAGGCACACCAATTGTAGTTTTACATGGATTAATGGGTGGACTGAGTAACTTTGAGGGAGTAACCAATTATTTTCCAGAAAAAGGCTATCAAATAATCATACCTGAATTACCTATATACACTATGTCTTTATTAAAGACTAATGTAAAAAGTTTTGCCAATTATGTAAAAGACTTTTTAGATTCTAGGGGCTTAACTAACGTTATTTTATTAGGTAACTCTCTTGGAGGTCATATTGCTTTGCTATTTTCAAAAATGTATCCTGAATATGTAAAAGGACTTGTGATTACAGGTAGCTCAGGATTGTACGAAAGCGCCATGGGAAATGGATACCCAAAGAGAGGTGACTATGATTTCATTAAGAAAAAAGCAGAAGATGTTTTTTACGACCCAAAAATCGCCACTAAAGAAATAGTAGATGAAGTTTACGACACCGTAAATAACAGACATAAATTAATACGTACTCTTGCAATTGCAAAAAGTGCTATTCGCCACAACATGGCAAAGGACTTGCCCAACATGAAACAACCTACATGTATCATTTGGGGTAAAAACGATAATGTTACTCCACCAAATGTAGCTAATGAATTCCATGAATTATTACCTGACTCTGATTTATTTTGGATAGATAAATGTGGTCACGCAGCAATGATGGAATTACCTGATACATTTAATGTTTTGTTAGACGAGTGGTTAACAAAAAGAAAATTATAATACTTCAACCCCGGTTGACAAATTAGTACCTATATAATGAAAATTAAATCTGCTGAGTTTGTAATAAGCAACTCTTTAGTTGCGAAATGCCCTAAGGATCGTTTACCTGAATACGCTTTTATTGGTCGTTCTAATGTTGGTAAATCTTCATTGATCAACATGCTAACCAATAAAAAAAATTTAGCGAAAACCTCTGGGAGACCCGGGAAAACTCAATTAATAAATCACTTTATAATTAATAAAGAATGGTTTTTAGTAGATTTACCTGGATACGGATATGCCAAGGTTTCAAAAAAATCCAAGAAAACATTTCAAAAATTTATTACTGATTATTTTGAAAAAAGAGAGCAAATGGTTTGTGCTTTTGTTTTAATTGATAGCAGACACGAACCTCTTAAAGTTGATTTAGAATTTATGGAATGGCTTGGAACAAACCAAGTGCCATTTAATATTGTTTTCACTAAAGCTGACAAATTAAAACCAGATGCATTATTAAGAAATATTGCTAAATACCAAGAAATCCTTTTAGAAACTTGGGAAGAATTACCACGTTCTTTCACTACTTCCTCTAGTGATTATTCTGGAAAAGAAGAACTTTTAGCCTATATACAGAGTATTACCGAATCAATGGAAGAATAACAACCCCATTTAACCGGTAAATAAAAAAAAGACCTAAATACATATTGTATTTAAGTCTTTTTTTTATTTACTAAGATTTCAATTGATCTCAAATCTATTTCTTCAAATCTAATTTCTCTGCAAAATAATCACAGAAATCCTTCATTGTTAATGCCATTTTTTCATCTTGAGTTGCACGCTGATAAGATTCTGACATACTCACTAATGTTTGGTGAAAAAATATTTTCATTTGATCCACAGGCATATCTTTTGTCCATAAATCAATACGTAATGATTCTTGCTTTTCTGCATCCCATACAGAGAGCATTATTGCTTTTGAATCCTGATTTTCTACACCTCCATCAGCAGCAGTAAAACTTAATTTTTCAGGAACTTTATTCTCATCAAGTTCTATAGATAATTTTATTTCAGACGTTAAATTTGCCATTATTTTGCTGGTTTATATTTTGATTTTTTAAATAATTCTTGCCCATCAATTATAGCAAGATCACGCAAAGATACATCATTCTTTTCCATATACGCCCTAACAATTTGCCAACCTAAATATCTCCCTAACATTCCTGGAGATTCATTATCCAACTCCAAATAAAATTTAGAAAATGGTGCTTCCGCAATAAACCTTTTTGACAAAGAAGTATCTGTACTGAACAACAAATCTCTATCTACAAAATAACTCCATAGCTCAGCTTCGTATGCTTTCGCCCAAGCTAATTCTTCATCTGAATATCCAATTCTTGATGCTTCAGATTTAAAAGGCATGAATAAATCTTTTAAATACAATTTCTTTCCAAAAGTCACTATCTGATCAATAAAGCTTCGTTGCCTTCCTTGAACTATATATTTATTTGCATAAACTTCTGCTACATCAGAAACCAACTGTTCTTTCTTTAAATTAGCCGAAACATACACAGGAATATCCTGGTAAAAATTATGATTTGCTCCTAAATAACAATCTAAACCTATTAACAAAATATTCTTTTGCAATAAAACTTTACTTCTATACTTCACTCTTGACGTTAAGGCTACAGTTTCTGGTTTCTCAAACTCAGGGTAATAATACTTTATATGCCTAAAAAGCAGCTCTAAATCAGCTTCTTCTTCTCGAAGGTCAGGGAATTTTTTTGACGATTCTTCTAGTAATTCAATTTCAATAGTATCTTGCCTTTTAGCAGACCACAAACTATCCACATTAGCGATATTACGTGGCACAAAATACGGATACTCTTTTTTTAACTTTTCAAACGAACCCTCTTTAACATTATAAAAATCTTGATCGAATCGTTTTACGGTAACATCCATTTTTATTTCAGCAATTTCTTCTGGCGTCTTATAAGTCTGGTCACAAGAAACAAACACAACAAAAAGTGCTAAAATTATTATTTTATAATACATATATAGAAGTGATTTTATATAATAACGAAAAAACTACTGAAAAAATTTTAATCTCTTAAGAAATAAAATTATTTTCGAGTACCGCAAATTTAAACAATAGATTGTTTCTTACAGAACAATCTTAAAAAAAGTAATTATGCAGACAGAAAAAGTTATAGATCATATTGTAAATTGGCTAAAAGATTACGCAACAAAATCCGGAGTAAATGGCTTTGTTATTGGTATTTCTGGCGGAATAGACTCTGCTGTAACTTCAACTTTATGCGCTAAAACAGGGTTTCCTGTATTATGTATTGAAATGCCTATTCACCAAGCGGCAAGTCATGTCACAAGAGCTCAAGAACACATTACAGACTTAAAAAACAGGTTTGACAAAGTTACCGACACTAGAGCTGATTTAACACCCGTTTTTGAAGAATTTAAAACAGAAGTTTTATTAGAAGGCAAACAAGATATCGTTGACATGGCTTTAGCCAACACTAGAGCACGTTTACGCATGACTACCTTATATTATTACGCAGGGTTAACTGGAAGATTGGTTGCAGGAACAGGTAATAAAGTAGAAGATTTTGGAGTTGGTTTTTATACAAAATACGGTGATGGTGGAGTAGACTTGAGCCCAATAGCTGATTTAATGAAATCAGAAGTATATGAAATTGCAGCTGCTTTAAATATTACTAATAGTATTATGGTCGCTCAACCTTCTGACGGGTTATTTGGAGACACTAGAAGTGACGAAGATCAAATTGGCGCAAATTACGATGAATTAGAATGGGCAATGAAAATGCAAGCTGCTAATAAAACCTCAGCCGACTTTTCTGGAAGAGAATTAGAAGTGTTTAATATTTACTCTAGCTACAACAGAAGAAACAAACATAAAATGGATCCGATTCCTGTATGTGAAATCCCAAAAGAGCTGATGTAAATAATTGACCAACCTACAACACCCTGTTCAATTTTTCTGAAAGCACCTTTTTAAGCACTGTATAATCCATTACATCTTGAATGATTTCAGGATTAGAGTCTTCTAAATTCACTGTTTTGGCTAATTCATCAATTTTTTTAGTCACTAAAAAACGTCTTAAGCACAAAATATTTTCAGTTACAAATCGGCCTATTAAAGTTTCTTTTTTAATCGGGAAAATATTTTGACGCTCCCAATCATCCAATGAATAACGCTCTTCATCCATTAATATAGATGTTATTTCAGTGGCTAAAACCGGGTCTAACACATTGATAAAAGTATCTATTTTTAATGTGTTATCCTTTTGAAGCTTTTCAATTATAGTATAGTACAATTGTTTAAATAATTCGTTTGCAAATTGAACCTCATCTTCCTGAAGACTTAAGAAAATTTTCTGATGCACAGAGTTACTCTCAACTTCCATATCAAGCTCTAATTCTCCTTTTTCGTTTTCTTTTAAATAATATTCTTCGAATTCAGTTTCAATTGTTGCGTACAATAATAACATTTGAATTATTTTACGCTCTAATAAATATTGCTGATCTACTTTCTGAACTTGCTGCTCAGCTTTATGAACAACATTAAAGATTTTCTGGGTTTGATTTTGATCTTTTTTTGAATCTTTAGCTCCAGTATTAGTTAATTGAGCCAAAGTGGTAAACAATACCTGCTCAGAGATATCCATGATACGTGCACACTCTTTAATGTACAACTCTCTTTTTATATTATCTGGGATTTTTGAAATACTAGTAATAATATCTCGTATGGTATCTGCTTTTTTTACAGGATCATTCTTTGCTTCTTCACTTAGCACCCCAGCTTTAAAAGCTATAAAATCTTTTGAGTTCTGTTCTAAATACAACACCAACTCTTCATAAGGAGTTTTTTTCGCAAATGAATCAGGATCTTCTCCCTCTGGAAATGTACAAATACGTACATTCATACCTTGCTCTAAAATCAAATCTACCCCACGAAGTGATGCACGCATACCTGCAGCATCTCCATCAAAAAGGATAGTAATGTTTTTTGTTAACCTATTTACTAGTCGAATCTGATCGCTAGTTAACGCTGTTCCTGAAGACGCAACAACATTATGAATTCCTGTTTGATAAAACTGTATTACATCTGTATACCCTTCAACTAAATAACAATTATCTTCTTTAGCTATTGCCTGTTTTGCTTGATAAATACCATAAAGCACTTTACTTTTGTAGTAAATTTCACTTTCTGGTGAATTTAAGTATTTGGCTGCTTTTTTATTGCTTGTTAAAATTCTTCCTCCAAAACCTAACACCCTTCCACTCATGGAATGGATTGGAAATAACACCCTACCTTTAAATCGATCAAACTGCTTGTTTTCCTTAACTATTGTAAGTCCGGTTTTTTCTAAGAACTCTAATTTATATCCGCTTTTTAAAGCTTCCTTGGTAAAAGCCTCCCATTGATCTAATGAATAACCTAGTTTGAACTTTTCGATGGTTTCATTTGTAAAACCTCGTTCCTTAAAATAGCTTAATCCTATTGCTTTACCTAACTCATCATTATGCAAAACATCAGCAAAGTATTTTTGAGCATATTCTGAAACCAAATACATACTTTCACGCTCACTAGCTACTTCTTTCTGTTCATTAGTTTGCTCAGTTTCTTCTATTTCAATATTGTATCTTTTAGCGAGATATTTTATAGCCTCTGGATAAGTAAAATGTTCGTGTTCCATAACAAAAGCCACAACATTCCCACCTTTTCCAGACGAAAAATCTTTCCAAATTTGTTTCACAGGCGACACCATAAAACTTGGGGAACGCTCATCCGTAAACGGACTTAAGCCTTTAAAATTACTACCTGCTTTTTTGAGTTGAACAAAATCGCCAATTACCTCCTCTAGTCGAGCAGTTTCAAATACATTATTTATGGTAGTTTGTGAAATCATATAGGGTGTAAATATAAAGACAAAAAAACTACCCTTAAAATATTTAAGAGTAGTTTCTCAACTAACACAAATTCTTGTTTAATTATACTAATTAAAACAACTCGTATTTCAATCCTAAAGAAATATTATTCTGCTCAGGATTTGGAGACGAAAACAATGGATTTAAATCATACTTCATATACAAACCAAGACCGTTACGAGCAACTCCAGCAGTTACTCCATATACAAAATCATTCATATTATAATGATTCCTTCTTTTATCTTTCTCCCTATCGCCATTAGCGGTATACTTCAACTTTTGAATAGTCCCTATCCTAATCCCTGCATATCCACCTATTGTAAATTTTATTTTTTGGCGTTTTGAGAAAACAGAATAATCTCCTTTATCTATTTTTTCTGAAGACCCGAATTCTAAACTTATTGGCAACACTAAATTTGTAGTCCTAATTTTAGATTTCCTTAAATTAAAAGGAAGTACTTGCAAAGAAGTAATTTCATTATTTCTAACAAAATACTGGTTATCTTTAGGCTTCAAACTATTGTACTGCAATGACACTCCATACCCAAAACGCAACCAATTAGACTCCTTAAACACTCTTGTTTTCCAACCATAACCTAATTCAAAAAAACGAGAACCTCCAGCCTTATAATCAGAGTCATTTAACGATTTTCCTTCTTGAATAGTGTTATTAAAACCTGCAGCCAATACAATTCCCGAATAGGTTCTGCAATCCTTTTTACGCGGAGTTTTTTTTATTGAATCACCTCGCTGTGTAATCCTCAACAATCCTTTGTTTCTAAAACTAATACTTATACTACTTTTTGTAGTCAACTTACTGTTAGCTACAACTGCATTCGTCTTCTCCTTAATCCTAATAGCGTATTTATTTGCTATTTCTTTTTTAACAAGGTGAGCTTCTTTTTCAGTAATCAACTTTTCCTTAACCTGCTTATTAACTTTAATAATCTCTTCCTTCATTGATTCTTTTTCAGCCTTAACCGCTAACTCAATTTTCTCTTGCAACATAGGATCAATAGAGTCTTTTGCAGGTTCTTCTTGAGCATAAACAGTAGCCACAAGAAGTAATGACATCATTATGATGACTTTTCGTGTAATTAATAACATAATTTTTCGTTTTTTGATTTATATATTGATGTGTATTCTTACGGTTGTATACGCTGACTTCTTTCAGCTAATAACATTTTTGATTTAAAATATCCTTTTTCTAGCTCCTTGAACAACTTGTTTTTTAAGGTTTCATTTACAGCATCTTCTTCTGGATTAAAATTTAACTCCTGAAAAGCATCTGCTAATAACAAATCTGTTTCCTCATCTAATTGAAAAGTCGGAAGGTCTTTATCTGTCTTTTCATCTGGTAAATTATTAGTTGCTTCAGCTAGTAACGCATTAATCTCAGCATCTAAATCATACTCCTTAGTTTTTTTATTTAATTTTTCTTGCCTGCTATTTTCCAATTGAGCTAAATACTGATTCACTTTTTCCTTTATAGCATTAATTTCTTCTTCCTGATTAGCTTCTTGCTTTACATTCAATGACTCCGAATACGCATAATTAATGGGTTTACTATGAGCTATACTTCCATTTCCCTTCTTTGACTCTTCTATTATCACATTCTCTTTTAAATGGCGATCAACAGGAACACCAACTACTTTATTAACTGAAGATTTTACATCAACATTTTCTACCTCAACAATTACATTTTCTATTATTACTTCTTTAGTAGCGTTAAACTGCAACGTAAAAAAGATCCCCAATAAAAACACTACTGATGCAGCTACAAAGAATTTATAATATCCTTTTTTATTTGATTGATTGTTTTCTTCATCTAACATATTAGATAACTTATCCCAAGCTCCTGAACTTGGCTGAACAACCCTTTGTTCTAACTTGTTATTTATGTGTTTATCTATATTATCGTGTACCATTTTCTCTTCCTTTACTATATTCTAATTTACTCTGAAGCATTTTCCTAGCCTTAAACAACTGTGATTTAGATGTGTTTTCTGAAATCTGCAACATATCTGCAATCTCTTGATGTTTATATCCTTCTATGGCAAACAAAACGAAAACCATTTTATATCCTTTAGGCAAATCATCAATCAATAATTGTAATTCAGCAACATCATAATTTTCAACTATATTATTTTCTGAACACGTTGATAGGCCTTCTATTTCATCAGTAATAATGTGAAACTTCTTTTTTCTATGATAGGACATGCATTCGTTAACCATAATTCTGCGTAACCAACCTTCAAAATTCCCTTCATTATTAAATGATTTCAATTTTAGAAAAGCCTTAAAAAAAGCACTTAACATAATATCTTCTGCTTCGTGTAAATCTTTAATATAGTATCTACAAACGCTTAACATTTTTGAAGCATGCAATTCATACAATTGCTTTTGAGCTTTTCTAGAATTTGCAATTGCATTTTCTATAAGCTTCTTTTCCGATTTATGTAATGTGATTACTTTCAAAAGTTTCATTTTGTCTCTCTATTTATATAGACGCAATAATGATGCAAATGGTTGCCTGAAGAATAAAAAATTATTTTTTACGCTCAATAACGTAATTCACCATTGTTATAAGTGAAGACTTATATGGAGACTCTGGGTATTCATTTAACAAGATCAAGGCTTCTTTTTGATATGAAATCATCTTGTTGACTGCATATTCAAGCCCTCCTTTTTCTTTTACAAAAGAGATCACTTCTTTTACTCGCTTTGAATTTTTATTATGCTTTTTGATAGAATTAATCACCCATGCTTTTTCTTTTGGAGAAGAATTATTTAATGCATAAATAAGTGGCAAAGTCATTTTTTGCTCCTTAATATCAATCCCCGTAGGCTTACCAATTTTAGCCGTACCGTAATCGAACAAATCATCTTTAATTTGAAAAGCCATTCCAATTAACTCTCCAAACTTACGCATTTTCTCCACCTCTACTTCGGTTCCGTTTACCGCACAAGCCCCTAAACTACAACATGCAGCAATTAATGTTGCTGTTTTTTGACGTATAATTTCGTAGTAGATATCTTCAGTAATATCTAATTTTCTAGCTTTTTCAATTTGGAGTAATTCCCCTTCACTCATTTCCCTAACAGCGACAGAAATAATTTTAAGTAAATCAAAATCGCCATTATCAATAGAAAGCAATAAACCCTTAGAGAGCAAATAATCACCTACTAAAACCGCTATCTTATTTTTCCATAATGCATTTATAGAGAAAAAACCTCGTCGCCTATCAGAATCATCTACAACATCATCATGAACCAACGTAGCAGTATGAATCAATTCAATAACAGACGCTCCTCGATAAGTACGTTCATTGACCGTTCCCTTAGAAACCATTTTAGCAACCAAAAACACAAACATTGGTCGCATTTGTTTTCCTTTACGGTTAACTATATAATGCGTGATTTTATTAAGTAACGCAACCTTAGAAATCATTGATTGAGAGAACTTTTTTTCAAAAAGTTCCATTTCTTCATGGATAGGCTCCTTTATTTGTGCAACAATTTTCAAATTAAATTGGTAGTATATTAGTTGTAAACAAATCTAAATAAAAAAAACGTCTCTATCATTACTTCTATTTAATAACATTAACTCGTTATTATTATAAAAACAAAAAACTCTAAACTATTAAGTTTAGAGTTTTTCTGGTGGTGCCTCCAGGAATCGAACCAGGGACACATGGATTTTCAGTCCATTGCTCTACCAACTGAGCTAAGGCACCGTTGCGTGATTGCGAGTGCAAATATAGAACAGATTTTTAGATACACAAACTCTTTTAAAACAAAAAAACCTAAACTATTAAGTTTAGGTTTTTTTTGGTGGTGCCTCCAGGAATCGAACCAGGGACACATGGATTTTCAGTCCATTGCTCTACCAACTGAGCTAAGGCACCGTTGCGTGATTGCGGGTGCAAATATAGAACAGATTTTTAGATACACAAAACATTTTTTTCGTTTTTTTCTTTCTTATATTTGCTTTAAGACATAAAGCACATGAATTTAATAATCGACATTGGAAATACACGCGTCAAACTTGCTGTATATGAAGAAAATAGCTGCGAAGACAAATATATTGTTCTAAAAAAAGATTTTCTCGAAAGCGTTAAAAAAATATTAAATAAATACCCTAAAATAAAAAAAGGGATCATTTCTTCGGTAGATTTCTTTTCAAAAGAAGAAGAAACTGAGTTAAAAAAAATAATAAAAATCACTATTGTAAGTACTGAAATGCACCTTCCTTTCAAAAATCTGTATGAAACACCTAAAACGTTAGGACTTGATCGGATTGCTTTAATTGCAGCTGCCGCTGATCAGCATGAAAAAGAAAATGTATTAGTTATTGATGCTGGAACTTGTATAACTTATGACTTTCTTAACTCAAAAAACGAATATCTCGGAGGCTCCATTTCACCAGGTTTAACAATCCGTTATGAAGCTTTACACAATTTAACTGCTAAATTGCCGCTATTAAAACCTGATGATTCAAATTATTTTATTGGAAATTCTACAGAAAGCAGCATCCATTCTGGAGTAATTAATGGTCTTGTAAATGAGATAGATGGTATCATACAGCAATATCAATCAGCTTATAAAGATTTAACAATTATTTTAACAGGAGGAGACACTAATTTCTTGGCAAAGAGATTAAAAAGTAGCATATTTGCCAATTCAAATTTCTTATTAGAAGGTTTGAACCATTTATTAAAAATCAATACTGATTAAATGCTTAAACAAACTTTATTATTATTAGTTGCTTTAATATCATTAAATGCAATTGCTCAAGAAGGAACAGCATCACCATATTCTTTTTACGGAATAGGAGAATTAAAGTTTAAAGGGACTGTTGAAAACAAAAGTATGGGTGGCTTAAGCGTCTATTCAGATAGTATTCACTTGAATCTTTTAAATCCAGCTTCATTAGGAAAATTAAAGCTAACTACTTTTACTATTGGTGGGAATCAAAAGTTCACAGATTTAAAAACGACAAATAACTCAGCTGGTACATCAAATACCACATTTGACTATTTAGCAATTGGCTTACCAATGGGTAAATTAGGAATGAGTTTTGGTTTATTACCTTACACATCTATAGGTTATAAAACCGGGTTCTCTAACCACCTAACTGCGACAGCTGGTGATGGACGTTATGAAGGAAACGGAGGTATCAACAAAGCGTTTATAGCTGCCGGGTACAGTATTAACAACAACTTATCCTTAGGAATTGATTTAAACTATAATTTTGGGAAAACTCATAATGAATCAATAGTTATTACTGACTTACAATATGACACTCAAGAGATTAATGAATCAAACCTTTCTGGATTAGCAGTTAATTTCGGTGCTACTTACAACAAAAAAATAAACGAAAAACTAGAGCTAATGACAGGTGTAACTTATAGTCCTGAAGTTAACCTATCATCAGACAACACAAGACAAGTATCTACCGTTGTTTTTAACACAAGTGGTATTGTAATCCCTCGTGACACTAAAGAAACAAATCTTAAAGCACTAGGTTTAGAAGACACTAAATTTAAACTACCTTCTAAATTAACTATCGGAGCTGGTTTAGGGAAACCTAAAAAATGGTTTGCTGGTATTGATTACACAAACCTTGGAACAAGTAAATTAGGAAACCAAACATTCAATAACATAAGTGTTGCTTATAAAAACGCTAATAAAGTTGCTATTGGAGGTTTCTACATTCCAAAGTACAACTCATTAACAAGTTATTTATCAAGAGTAGTTTATCGTACCGGTGTTAGATTTGAAAATACTGGTATTGAAATACAAAATGAAGATATTAATGAGTTTGGCATATCTTTTGGAGTAGGATTACCAGTAGGTCGTAAATTCTCAAACGTGAATATCGGATTTGAATACGGATCTAGAGGAACAACAAATAACAATTTAGTAAAAGAGAATTTTTTCAATCTAAATTTAAGTTTGTCATTTAATGATAAATGGTTCCAAAAAAGAAAAATTGACTAACACCTAAAATCTAAACTATGAAATTTAAATTAACCTTAATCATCGCTTTCATAACACTTTTTGCTGCAAATGCACAAAACGAAGTGTGTCTTGAAAAGCTTTCTATATTTACTGAATCAGCTAAAATAAAAAACTACGATGCTGCTTACGAACCTTGGATGTCTGTTAGAAAAGCATGTCCAAAGCTAAATAATGCAATTTACGTTTACGGAGAAAAAATATTAAAGCACAAAATAAAGAAAGCAACTGCTGGGGAAAAAACTGTTTTTGTAAACGATTTAATTGCTTTATACCACGAAAGTATGGCAAACATGCCTAACAAATTTCCTTGTGGTAAAACTGAAGCAAAAATCGGGCAGTTGATGTATGACAAAAAAATAGGTACTGCGGAAACTCAGTTCAACACTTTTGACCATGCATTCAAAAAAGATGCTAAAACTTTCAATAACCCTAAAGCTATATATACCTACTTTAAATTAATGGTTGGTTTGTTTGATGCAAAAACTAAAGATTTCCAAGAATTAATTGATCTTTATACTACTGTAACTGATAAAGTAGAAAAAGAGCAAAAAAATTATTCTGGTAAAAAAGATGCATTGCTTTTAAAAGAAGAAAATGGATCAATCACTGCTAAAGACAAGAAAAGATTAAAAAGCTACAATTCATACTTAACTGCTTACGATCAAATTTCTGGAGGTATTGACAAAGATTTAGGAGACAGAGCTAACTGTGATAAATTAGTACCATTATTCGAAAAGAATTTTGAAGAAAACAAAACGAATATTGCTTGGTTAAAAAACGCAGCAGGAAGATTAGCTGGTAAAGATTGTGATGACGCTCCTTTATTCGTAAAGTTAGTTGAAACATTTCATAAATTAAATCCTTCTGCTAATTCAGCGTACTACTTAGGACGTTTAAATGAAAAGAAAAACGCTTCTGCTAATGCTGAAAAGTATTACAACGAATCTGCAAAACTACATACTGAAGGATTTGAAAAAGCAAAATTATATTACCGATTAGCAATAATGAGTAAAAAGAAAGGTGCAAAATCTAAAGCATATAACTATGCAAGAAAAACCTTAGCTGCTCAACCATCATTTGGTAAAGCTTATTTATTAATTGCTAATTTATATGCTAGTTCTGCAAATAGCTGTGGTACTAATCAATTTAACAAAAGAGCTGTATATTGGTTAGCTGCTAACATGGCTGACAAAGCAGGAAGAGTAAACGGATCATTAAAAAAATCTGCTGCTAAAACTTCTGCAAACTACAGAGCAAAAGCTCCTAGTAAAGAAATGATTTTCTCTGAAGGTATGGCTGGAAAGAAAATAGCTATAGGATGTTGGATTAACAAATCTGTTACAGTACCTAACATATAATGATGAAATTGTCATATAACATATACCTAAAGACTGTTGCGATACTTTTCGTAACAGTCTTTTTTTCTTGTCAAGATAATTATGACGACATCAAACGAATGCAAAAAGCTTCGATTGAACCTGCAGGAATAGCTGAGCATATCAATTTAAAGCACACCGATTCTGGTAGGGTGAAATTACATTTGATCAGTAAAAAAATGTTAGATTTTTCCAATAAAGAATTCTCTCACACTATTTTTCCTGAAGGAATTGAATTGCATTTATACGAGATCAATGATGAAAAAAAAGAAACTATCATCACCTCTGATTATGCAATTACTTATGACAATACAGATTTAATTGACTTAAGAGGTAATGTAAAAATAACAACACCTGAAGGAAAAAAACTTTCTGCAGAGCAATTATATTACGACCAGAAAACAGAATGGATATTTACCAATAGTGAATATAAATACGAAGGTGAAGACGGAGGATACAATGTTGGTAAAGGAGGCTTTGATGCCAATAGTGATATGTCAATTTTCAGTTCAATAGATAACGACGGACAACAATACATTAATGATTAAATTATGAATAAACTAGGGAACATTTTTCAAGCAGCATATATTGGGTTTGCGGTATTTTTTATATACTTAGCAATTACTAACTGGGGAATACCTGGAGGCAAATCTTACTTGTTTTTACTCGCAGCAGCACTTGCGATTTTTAAATTTTTCTTTAACAAGAAATACAGAAAACGTTTTGATACACATTATAAGGAAAGAGAAGAGAAACTAAAAAACAAATAGACTTCTACTTTATCCAAATAAAAAGAGCAAACAATTAACATATTGTTTGCTCTTTTTATTTGTCACTACTTGGATTATTTAAGCAATAATTCTTCAAAACTAAATATAGTATCATATCCTTTAGTTTTGAAATATTCAAGATCTGACTTTTCTTCTACAGTTACCAATACAAAATCTCCTCCCCAAGCACCTAAACTTTTAACAACTCCCTTATTATACTCAGGAAACAATTGTTGCTGTACTGAATTTGTTTTTATTAATTTAGATATTAAGTTTTCATGCTTACTTAGTAAGTAATTGAATTCAGCTAACACATCACAAGAAACCATTTCTTCAGTAATTTTGTTTATTTCAGAAATGACTATTTCTTTTAATGAGGCAGATAACGTTTTATAATGAGCAATACCTTCTTTACTGTCTTGCTTTTTATTTAAGTATACAAAGTATAATTGTGCCTTAAAACTAGGATTAAACCTAACAAAGTCAACTTCAGGTAGCTTGTTTTTTATTTGATAAATTAATGGTGAAATATTCGTTGCACAAGCTAAATCATAACCACTCCCTTTAAAAGAATCCCAAAGCAATTGATACGGATCAATATTTGCCCATTTTGCAATATTTGCAATTAAAGTTGATGATGTCCCCAAGCCATACTCCCTATCAAAAGTTAACCTTGTGGTTACATAATAACCATACGTATCTTTTAAAAAACTCTTGTTTAATTGTTGAGCCGCAAGAATTATCTCTAATAATTTTCTTGAAATATCATTATCGATAGCTTCAATTTTTAAATCATCTAATAAGAATTCTTCCTCAAACCAAACCTGATTGTTTTCATCAAAACTTTTCCAGACTAACTTTCGTTCAGTAATTGGTTTTACAGTTAAATATTGTCCTTTATTTGTAGGTATCGCCAATGCTTTTGCCCCATCAAGAACTACATATTCTCCTGTAAGTAATAATTTTCCGTGGCTATAAAAAACTTTTGTACTCAACTAAACTGCTCTTAACTCATTAAACTTTGCAACTACATCACTATGTATCACTGTTTTTCCTTCAAAACAAGCAGCTATTTGTTGCTTTTCATCAACTGATGCTCCCATTTGATTTAAAATATTCATCAAGTGCATTTTCATATGTCCTTTTTGAATTCCTGTAGTTGTTAAGGATCTTAATGCTCCAAAGTTTTGAGCCAATCCAGCAACTGCTATAATTTGCATCAACTCTTTCGCTGATGGTTTTTCTAACATTTCTAAAGCCAATTTCACTAAAGGATGCAAATTAGTTAATCCACCAACAGTCCCTAAAGCTAAAGGCAATTCTATCCAAAATTTAAACACTCCGTTCTCAACACTTGCATACGTCAAACTACTATAGCTTCCGTTTCTTGCTGCATATGCATGAACACCGGCCTCAACTGCTCTAAAATCATTTCCGGTAGCCAATACAACAGCATCAACTCCGTTCATAATACCTTTATTGTGAGTAACTGCTCTATAAGGTTCTACTTGCGCTATTTGTACAGCTCTAACGAATTTTTCAGCAAATTCATTTGGAGACACACCTTCATCTTCATTTAATTCAGAAACTGGACAAGAAACCTCTGCCCTAACAATACAGTCCGGAACGTAATTAGACAAGATACTCATCACTATTTCAATGTTCTTTTCCTCTTCAGAAAAAAAACTAAAAATTTTAGCTTCAGATTTAAATGTTTTAGCAAACTGCTCTAAGCAAGAATTGATAAAATTAGCACCCATCGCATCTAACGTTTCAAATGAACAATGCAACTGATAATAGTTATCCAAAACAGAAGTCTTATCAACCAATTCAATTGATTTAATCCCTCCACCTCGCTTCTCCATATTTTTAGTTATGGATTTTGAATCAGCAATTAATTTCGCCTTTACTTCTGAAAAGAAGTTATCAAGCTTACTTTTATCACCATTGTACATAAAATGCACTTGGCCTATTTTTGTTGTAGATATTACTTCTGCTTTAAAACCACCTCTATCTAGCCAAAACTTAGCCGCCTTACTTGCTGCCGCTACTACTGAGCTTTCTTCAATAGCCATAGGTATTGCACATAATTTCCCGTTAATCAAGAAATTTGGTGCTATTCCAAAAGGTAAATAATAATTAGATATTGTATTTTCGATAAATTCATCATGAAGCTGCTGAAGGGCATGATCATCATTCCAGTATCTTTTAATTATAGACTCTGCACTAGAGTTGTCTTTAAAAAAAGAAGACACTACCCAAGATACTTTTTCTTCTTTGGTAAGTTTCGAAAATCCTTTTACAGGCTTTATCATTTTTTGTGGTATAAAATATGTGAACAAATATAGCATAAATGGTATTATTTAACAGACAACTTAACTTTAAGATTCATTAGATTTTGCTATATTGTCGGCTATTAAAATTATATACACACATAGTTTCAGATTATTATGAAATATTTCACTTTTTGCATCACTTTATTTTTATTGACATTAAGCTCAGTAAATGCCCAAGAAAAACAAGTTACTTTAGAAGAAATATGGGGAGGAGAGTTCCGTGGCGAGTATATGGATGCTTTACACTCAATGAAAGATGGTGAACATTATTCTGTTTTAGATTTTGATAGAAAAACAAGAAGTACTTCTGTAAATAAATACAGTTACAAGACTTTAGCAAAAACAGCTTCATTGGTTGATTCAAAAGACATTAATGACATTGCTTATTTTACAGACTATACGTTTAGTAGTGATGAAACAAAATTATTATTAGCTACTAATGTCACTTCAATTTTCCGCCATTCATCTGTAGGGAAGTATTTTATTTACGATACTAAAACAAAAACGACTACACTACTTACTGAAAATAAAGTTCAAGAGCCTACTTTTTCTCCAGACGGAACTAAAGTTGCTTATGTTTTTGAAAACAATATCTATTTTAAAGATTTAAGCTCAGGAAAAGAAACTCAGGTAACTACTGATGGAAAGAAAAACGAAATTATTAATGGAGTTACGGATTGGGTTTATGAAGAAGAATTTGCTTTTGTAAGAGCTTTCGAATGGAATGCAACTGGAACAAAAATAGCTTATATCCGATTTGACGAAAAAGATGTCCCTGAATTCTCTATGGATGTTTACGGATCAAAATTATACCAAACACAAACAGTTTTTAAATACCCAAAAGCTGGAGAAAACAACGCAGAAGTTTCATTACATATTTACGATGTGGCTTCAAACAAAAAATCGGCTATTACACTTCCGGAATACTATTACATTCCTAGAATTAAATGGACTAACGATGCTAATGTATTAAGCACTCAATTATTAAACAGACATCAGAATAACTTAAACTTAGTGTTTGTAAATGCAACTGACTTATCAGCAAAAACTGTTTTAACAGATACTGATGCTGCATATGTTGATGTAACTGACAATCTTACTTTTTTAAACAACAACAGTTTTATCTGGACAAGTGAAAAAGATGGTTACAACCATATATATCACTATAGTAAAACAGGAAAGTTAATTAACCAAGTAACGAAAGGAAACTGGGAAGTAACTAATTACTACGGTTTCAATGAGAAAAAAGGAATTGCTTATTACCAATCGGTAGAAAACGGCTCTACAAACAGAGATGTTTACGCAATCAATATTAACGGAAAAGGGAAAAAGCGTTTATCTTCTAAAACAGGAACAAACAACGCAACTTTCAGTAAAAGCTTCGCATATTTCATCAATACATTTTCTAATAGCACTACTCCAAATGAGTTTACTTTAAACAGTGCTAAAACAGGAAAAGTATTAAAAAACATTAAAGACAATAAATCATTACAAAATAAAGTAGCAAATTATGCTTTTGCTTCAAAAGAGTTTTCGACTATTAACGTTAACGGAAACGATTTAAACATGTGGATGATTAAACCGTTAAATTTTGATGCTACTAAAAAATATCCTGTATTCATGTATCAATATTCTGGCCCAGGAAGTCAGCAAGTAGCTAACAAATGGAACTCAGCTAATGATTATTGGTTTCAAATGCTAGCACAACAAGGATATATTACTGTTTGTATTGACGGTAGAGGAACCGGTTTTAAAGGACGAGACTTTAAAAAAGTGACTCAAAAAGAATTAGGGAAATACGAAGTTGAAGACCAAATAGCTGCTGCTAAAAAATTAGGAAATAGAGCTTACATTGATAGCGACAGAATTGGAATTTTCGGATGGAGCTACGGTGGTTTCATGTCTTCTAATTGTTTGTTTCAAGGAGCTGACACTTTCAAAATGGCTATAGCAGTTGCTCCTGTAACATCATGGCGTTTTTATGACACTGTGTACACTGAACGTTATATGCAAACTCCACAAGAAAACGCTAGTGGATATGATAACAACTCACCAATGTCACATGTTGACAAATTAAAAGGGAAATTCTTACTTATTCATGGTAGTGCTGATGACAATGTTCATGTACAAAACACGATGCGTATGGTAGAAGCATTAATTCAAGCTGATAAGCAATTCGACTGGATGGTTTACCCAGATAAAAATCATGGGATTTACGGAGGTAACACACGTTTACATTTGTATAAAAAAATGACGAATTTCATTAAAGAGAACTTATAATAATCTATTAACCAAAAAACTAATTCACATACAATTATGTCAGACATTACTTTAAAACCACATGAAAGGGAGCTATTCGGACATCCGATAGGGCTTTATGTATTGTTCTTCACTGAAATGTGGGAAAGATTTTCTTACTATGGTATGAGATCTATCTTAGTAATCTATATGATTGCTCAAGCTACAAATGAAAATGGACCAGGATTAGAATGGACAGAATTAGAAGCTTATCAATTATATGGTTGGTATGTAATGTTAGTATATTTAATATCAATACCTGGTGGAATTCTAGCCGATAAAGTTTTAGGGCAGAAAAAAACGGTCATGCTTGGGGCTGTACTATTGTCTATTGGGCATGGAGTATTGGCAATAGAAACCAATTGGGCTTTCTTTACAGGCTTAGGGTTTATCATTGTTGGTGTTGGTTGTTTAAAGCCTAATATTTCAACCATGGTAGGTGGGTTGTATAAAAAAGGTGACATCAGAAGAGATAAAGGATTTAGTATCTTTTATATCGGAATTAACTTAGGTTCTCTTTTAGCTACATCATTTATTGGATTAGTTGTTGCTCAATGGGGATGGCATGCTGGATTTGGATTAGCAGGTATTGCAATGATTTTTGGATTACTAGTATATATTTATGGTCAGAAATATATTGCACATGTAGGTAACAAACCAACAGAAGAACAGAAAAAGAATGATATTTCTATTGGGAAATTGTTCTCTAAAATATTTCAAGCGCCTACTCAGCTAGTAATTATGTGCGTGCTATTAGTAGTGTCATTATATATTGGATATACTAAAGAAGGAGTCGACCACTGGGGATACGGAGCATTGTTTGTTTTCTTATCGTTAGTAGTTGGTTTAATGATGATGATTTACAAGGATCTTGACAGTAAAGTAATGAGAGATCGTTTTCTTGTATTACTATTATCATTTTTATTAGTTATTGTATTCTGGGGAGCTTTTGAGCAAGCTGGAGGATTAATGAGTGTTTACACCGAAACTAAAACAGATAGAGTATTATTCGGAATGACAATTCCTACGCCAATGTTTCAAGGTTTAAATGCAGGTTTTATCTTATTACTTGCAGTTTGGATTGCAAACATTTGGGCGAAAAGAAAAATAAAGAACAAAGAAGCGTCTTCATTATTTAAAATGGCTACCGGTACAATTATCATGGGACTTGGTTTTGTATTCATGATTTTTGCTGTAAGAGAATATGAAGCAAACGGAAGCTCACATATGATATGGTTAGTATTAGCTTATTTATTTCATACTATTGGTGAATTATGTTCATCGCCTGTATCATTATCATTTGTAACAAAATTAGCACCAGTAAAATATGCGTCATTAATGATGGGATTATATTTTGCAGCAACTGGTTTAGGAGGAAAAGTAGCCGGAGTAATTGGTGAAGTATCATCTCAATTTGGAGAATATGCAATTTTCTCAGGAATAGTAATATTCACTGTTCTTTTCGGTTTATTGGTAATTGCATTATTGAAACCTTTAAAACGTTTGACACATGGCGCTGAGGATAATGAAGGTACTAATTACGAAGAAAACGAAGGTTTTGAATTAGCAGACAATCAATAACATTAATACACTTATCTCCCACTAGTTAAAAGCTAGTGGGTTTTTCTAAATCAATCTATATTTATATTTTATGAGTTCAACAACACAAAACGACTTTTTCAAGTCTAATGTATTAGGACATCCGGCTGGATTGTTCGTATTATTTTTCACAGAAATGTGGGAACGTTTCTCTTTCTACGGAATGAGAATTCTATTAGTAATATTTTTAACAGCTGCCATAGCTTCAGACAATCCAGGATTTGGAATGCCTATTGAGCAAGCTACTGCTGTTTATGGTACCTATGCAATGCTTTTATACTTAACACCAATTGTAGGTGGTATTTTAGCTGATAAATTTTTAGGGTATAGATGGGCTGTTGTTATAGGCTCAATTATAATGACTTTAGGACATGCTGCAATGGCTGTAGAAACTTCATTATGGGTATACATCGGTCTTGGATTATTAGTTATTGGAACTGGTTTTTTTAAACCAAACATGACTTCTATATTATCTGAGATGTATAAAGATGTCCCTGAAAAGAAAGATGGTGCATACACTATCTTCTACATGGGAGTAAATGCAGGTGCGTTCTTCGGAATGATGCTTTGTGGTTATTTAGGAGAAAAAATTGGTTGGGCATACGGTTTTGGTTTGGCTGGAGTTTTCATGTTATTAGGTACATTACAGTTTTGGTTAGCAAAACCTTTATTTGGTAAAATAGGAGAAGTTCCTTCTAAAATATATGAAGTAGAATTAGAGCAAGGAATAAATGAAAAAACATCAGATTTTGCAAAACCATCAGATGGAGAAGATACTGATAAAAGAAACCCTTTTACATTAGTAGATAAAATTTTAATTACTTTTTCTTCTGTAATAGGTTTAGGATACGCTATTAATGACCCTTTATCTAAAATTGCAAACTATGATATGTTTGCATTTGCAAATACAGAAGCTTTACCTGGACAATATGTAATGATCTTGATAGCTTTAGCAACTTTCTTATTCATGGTTATTTCAAGAATATCTAGATACGACAGAATTGTTAGAGACAGAATGATTGCAGTTATTATTTTTGCTTTCTTTACTGTATTCTTCTGGCTATCTTTTGAGCAAGGAGCATCATCATTAGTATTATTCGCTAGAGATTCTGTTGACAGAACTTTAGAAGGTGACGCAGCAATGATCTTTAAAATTGTAAACACACTACTTACAGTAATTCCTTTACTAATTATTACATATGTATTGTACTTATTAGGAAAACAAACTTGGAAACAAATACCAGCTTCAAACGTAATTCTAGCTATCACTTTTATTGGTGTTTGGGCTGTTGCATTATGGATGTTAAACAGAGACTTCAATGCTGAAGCTACTGAAATTACAGTTTCATGGTTTAGTATTTTAAATTCTTTCTTTATTATTGCTTTTGCCTCTTCTTTCTCTAAATGGTGGGAATCTAAATACAACCCATCTGCTGCAGTAAAATATGGCTTAGGATTAATCATTTTAGCAATAGGATTTGCATTATTGGCTTTCGGAGCACATGGGATTCAAGAAGGTGTTAAAGTAAGTATGGTATGGCTAATTTTAGCTTACCTATTCCACACATTAGGTGAGCTTTGTTTATCTCCTGTTGGACTTTCTTATGTATCTAAACTAGTACCTCCAAGGATGATAGCATTCATGTTTGGTATGTGGTATTTAGCAATTGCAATAGGAAACAAAGTAGCCGCTGTATTAGGTGGACAAATAGAAAATATTACTAAAGACTTTGGACTATCAACTTTCTTCCTAATTTTTACTATTGTACCAACAGTTGCAGGTTTATTAATCATTGCATTAAATCCTGTGTTGAAAAAACTAATGCACGGAGTAAAATAGAAATCACACTAAAAATGCTTCAATACGAAGCATTTTTAGTATTTTGTAATTGTGGCAAGTTATTTGCGACTGTAGAAATATGTTTAATTAAATACGAGATTCCCATTAAACGGGAAAATGACTATGAAGAAAATAATAATCGCAGCAGTACTTTTTATAAGTTTCAACAGCATTCAAGCTCAAGAAGCAAAATGGCATGATGATTTTGAAGAAGCTTCAAAACTATCTAAGAAAACAAACAAACCAATTTTAGCAAACTTTACCGGTAGTGACTGGTGTGGTTGGTGTATTCGTTTGGATAAACAAGTTTTTGAAACCAAAGAATTCAAAAAATGGGCTAATGAAAACGTTATATTATTAACGGTAGATTTCCCTAAAAGAAAGAAATTACCTCAAAATATTGTTGAACAAAACAATGCATTACAGAGTGCTTTTCAAGTTAGAGGATATCCAACTATATGGTTGATGAATTCTGGAGATGGTGATGTTCCAACTGATGGAATTGTACCACTTGGAAAAACTGGTTATGTAAAAGGTGGTCCTGAAAAATGGATTGCAAGTATTGCTCCATCTTTACCAAAAAAATAAACCGCATAGTGGTTTAATAATATGTTGTAATGAAATATTTATTGGTTATTTACGATTTACAACTGTTCCCCTTTTGCTAACGCAGAAGGGGATTTTTTATTATTCACTTTTCTCTGAAACAAAAACTGTAACACCAAATTGTCTTATCCCTAGAGTATAATCTTTTTTAGTCTTCAAGTTTACCTTAGTAATAAACAATTTAATGCGTAAACCTAAATACTCTTTTTCAATAAACACTAATGAACTTGGTATCTTATTTATATAATTCCCATTTACCAATTCCTTCATTAAAGGCTTCAAATCTATTTGATAGAAGTCCTTATTACTCATCTTTATCTCAAAAAATGACTGATCATAGTTTATACAAAATTCATTATCATGAATAAATTTTGTTTTAATTTCATCATTAATTTTATTTCTACTAAAATGTAAACGTTTAAAATAATCATAATCAACTACATCAAAAGTTAAATCGTTATTATAATTTACAAATCTATAATTCGGAAATTTATTTATCACTTTATCATTCGGATCCTTAGTTACTACAACCCCGAGAGTATCTATGATTTTATTTGAAATATTCCAAGAAGACTCATCTTTAAAAGTAGTTTCTGGATTGAATCCTAATACCTTTTCCGTTTGATTTAAAACTTTATGTTTCGATAAGTATTTTACGATAGATTTGAATTGTTTTTTTTGCCCTGAAGAAATTTTAAATTCAGTAGATTTCATCTCCTTAAACAACTCATAAAATTGATTTAACTGACTTTTTTCTGACACCGAAAATATACCCCAAAAACCAAAAGAAATCAATAATAACATGGCTGCTAAAGACATGGTAACATAGCGCAATTGTTTCTTCTTGCTAAATAAAATATATAGCGTAACTCCCATAACCCAACACGCAAGAACAAATACAATATACCTGTTTTCTGTAAAACCATATTCTGATAACCGTTTTAAGATAGCAACAAACAACATCCCAATCATTGGTAATAACAATACGTAAAACCAAGGATAAAACAACTTTATAGCCTTTGAATTAATAGTTTTTCTAACTGGGTTAATTAACACATGAATCAATACTCCTAAAAAAGACAATGCAATAACTAAATAAGAAACCCATCCTTTAGGCAAACTCCAATTTATTAGTATCTTAATACTATACGCATACAGTATTACTATATACAACACAGTTAATGGTATTAGAATATACTTTACAAAAACCTCTAAGGCTTTAGGGTAATCTATTTGCACATTATCATGAATTCGTTCTGGGAAGTCAGATAAATAAATCCATGTATTTACAATACCCGAGCAAAAAACAAATAATTTTGCAAAAAGTAAATCTTCAAAATCAATATCAAATAAAAACTTTAATGCTAACAAAGCTAGATTTAGTCCTAAATAAAGTACTCCTGAAAACAATATACTTCTTGTTATTGCGATAAAAACAGTTTTCAAATAATTCCAATATGCTATTTTATTCCATGCAAATAAAAACGGACTAAACAGTAACAACAGGTGCCCTATAAGAAAATAAAAAAATATTTTATAGACATATATCGTATTATCAAATACCCTATCAGTATTAGGTAAGTACCAATAAAACCATAACAAAAATAAAACAGGAATCAACATCAACCAATCCTTACTCTCGTGCTTTACTTCTTTAAAGTAGTTGACAAGAAATCTAGTAGAAATCAACCAGCTTATCCCCATGCTAGCAACTAGTAATATTTTAGTATATGGCATTTTTTCATCACTCGGTATGTCGGTATCAATAAGCCAAATAGTAAATAACGATCCTAAAATCGCCCATATTAATGTAATAGGATATCTTTTAAATGTGTGAATTGCTTTTTGAGTTATTTCCCCAAAAGAAGGTATCAATGCCATGTTATATATGTTTATTTAAAAATATGAAAAGGGACTCAGAAAAAACATTATTTCTAATTATTTTAACACAAAAGCACCTTCTTCTCTTATGCTATAGAAGTTTACATTATTATTCAAACACGTAGTTCTCCATCTTTCGGCATAACTCTTATAATTGTTATTATCTACCACTATTAGTTTAGGCTTTAAAGTAGCAATCAACCTGTTTAAATTTATTTTGGGTGAAGAAGTCAATAATACAATGTCTGGGCTAAAGGAAGAATTATAAATTTCTTTATTATCAACGATTAATATTTTATGCTCTTTAAACGCATAAACATTCTTTAGTGAATCATGTTGAGTCGTATTAATAAATTCATTTACTATATAATTATCTAAACTCTGGAGGTACCGTAAGTTTTTTGCTGCGTAGTTTAATTGATTACCATTTTTCTGTGCGATCAATGTAGTTTTATATTGATTGAAAACTACAAACTCTGATGATTGAGAATCTTGTTTGTTATACAAATATGCCAATTGCACGCAAATAACACTAGTAAGCGCAAATAATAATCGTTTATAAGAATATGCTTTCCACATTAAAATCAAACTAATAATAAACACATACCAGGAAATAAGATGTAAACCATTGAAAGGGATTTGTGCAAAAACAAAGGCTTCTTTACTTGAAATAAATTGCACAAAACTTACAAGAGAACCGATACACATTTCAAATGTTTCAAATAGCAAATCAGGAATCCAACCAAAATAAGCGAATACAATAGTAAGTATACCTATAGCGAGAAGAGTTCCTAATAAAGGTATAATTACCATATTAGAAATAAAAAACAAACCTGGAAACTGATGGAAATAGAATAATGATAATGGTAATATCCCGAATTGGGCTGCTAAAGTAACCGTAAACACATCCCACAGTTTTCTTGCCAAATAATATTCTGGTTTCCAAATAGTATCAAATAATGGCTTAATCCAAACAATTCCGAAAACTGCGGAATAACTCAGCTGAAAACCAATATCAAAAACATAAAAAGGGTTAAACAGCAGTAATAAAAAAGCCGAAATAACCAACGTATTATAGGTGTTCGTTACTCTATTACTATACATTGCTACAGTTACTAATGAAAACATGGTAACTGCCCGCATAACAGAAGCCGACATCCCAGTTATAAAGGCATATATCCAAAGTAAAATTATGATTAGTATTGGAATTAACTTTTTACCTGTTTTAAAATAAGATAGTGGCTTGAAAATCATTCCGAGTAACAACATCAACAAACCAATATGCAAGCCTGATATCGCAAGAATATGTATCGCTCCTGATTTAGTAAAACTCTTATAGGTATCTTTACTTATATCTTGCCGTTGCCCTAATAACAATGCGTTTATAACACTTAAATTCTCTTTAGACACTGAACGTTTAACTAGCGTATTATTTATTCGTTCTCTAATATTTGCAGCAACTCCATAAAGTGTTTGTTGAGATTTTAATTTTGATGAGTTGTTCTCATTTAAAAAAACTTGATGATACACCTGCTGCTTATACATATAAGCCTTAAAATCAAATTGGTGTGGATTTAACGGCTTCTTAATTTCTTGTAGCACTGCATTTACATACAGTACATCATCTATTGCCAGTTGCCTAGTTGAATCAACATTAACTAATACTATTCCTGTTGCTTTATTAGAATTAATGGAAACAACTTTTGCTAAAAACTTATTATAAAAACTATTCGGTTTTAATTGTTTATAAATACTGATTTTAACACTCGCATCACTATTCATATCAAGCTGATTTGAATAATGATTTAATTGATTTTGTTGTGTGTGAAATGTAATGAGTAACATCCCTATTCCAATGGTTACTCCATAAGTAATTAATGCTAAATAAACCTTTTGCTTTGACTTATTAACAGTTAGAATATAAGTGACAAAAAGCAACAACATACCAACGAGTACAATCACTAGGAGAAGCTTCTCAGAAGTCGGGAAATAATAACCTAACAAAATACCCGTAACGAGAAGAATGGTAAGTTTAATTATTAAAAAATTGAGTAACTTCATCTTTCAAGTTACACATAATCATACTTTCACTAATTCTAACTAACCAATCTCATTTTAGTACTGACGGGAAATGTTGATAAGAAACATTAGTGATTAGTTAACATGTACCCAATGTTATTTAGCTTATTTTTGCAGTATATATACTCGTTAAACATTACACGACGAGTAAAATAACAATCAATAAAAAGACATCATCTGATGAAAAAAGCGTTTAAAATATTCGGAATACTAGTGTTATTTATCATTGTTGCCGCAGTTGCTGCTCCGATTATTTTTAAAGACAAATTAGCTCAAATATTAAAAGAACAAATAAATAAAAATGTTAATGCTAAAGTAGATTTTTCTGATGTTGACATTAGTATTTTATCAACTTTCCCTAAAGCAGGATTAACTCTTGAAAACTTAAGTATTACGACTTTTGAACCGTTTAAAGGAGATACTTTATTTTATGCAAAAGAAATAGCTTTAAAAATGCCACTTTCAGGACTTACAAAAACAGCGGAAGATGCAATAGAAATAAACTCATTCACTATTGAAAATGCTTTAGTTAATATAATTAGTGATACTAACGGAAATACAAATTACGATATCGCTAAAAAAAGTGACGAAAGTGATATAAAAGAAACGTCAACAGAACCTCAAAAAGGATTCACTTTTTCAGTTGACGAATATGCCATTACCGATACTGAAATAAATTATATTGATCAGGAGTCAAAATTGAGCATAAACCTAACTGATTTCAACCACAGTGGAACAGGTGATTTATCTACTGATGTTAGTAATTTAAAAACTATTACTACTTCAAATATATCTGTTAATAGCGGAGATTCTAATTACTTAAACAATAACACTATTGCGCTAAATGCCGATTTAGAAATAGATCAGTTACAGGGTAAATACACTTTTTTAGAAAATTCATTAAAACTAAATCAACTAGAATTAATTTTCGATGGTTTTGTACAACAGCATAAAACAAATAATGAAGTTGATTTAACGTTCAACACCCCAACCTCTGACTTTAAAAATTTTCTAGCCCTATTACCTGTTGAATATTCTAAGGATATTGAAAAAGTGCAAACAAATGGGAGTTTTACCATTAAAGGTTTTGCAAAGGGAATTATGGATGAGAATACCATTCCTAAATTCAATGTAAATATTGTTTCGGAGAATGCTTCTTTTAAATATCCTGATTTGCCAAAAAGTGTAAAAAACATCAATTTAAATACAACCATTGCAAATACTACAGGAAAAGCAGAGGACATTTATCTTGATCTTGATAAATTATCTTTACAAATAGATGAAGATGTTTTCAATGCAAATGGTATAGTAAAACAACTGACTAATAATAGGTTTGTTGATATTAATTTAGACGGAACACTTAATTTAGGACATCTATCACAAGCCTACCCTATTAAAATGGACAATGAGTTAAAAGGAATACTAAAAGCGAACCTACATACCGCTTTTTCTCAGAGCGCCATTGACAATAATAGGTATGAACAAATTAAAAATAATGGTGGTTTTGGTATCTCTGATTTTGAGTTTGCTTCTAAAGATATTGTAAACCCAATATACATTTCAGAAGCCGCTGTAGATTTTACTCCTCAAAAAGTGTATTTAAGAAAGTTAGATGCTAAAAGTGGCGAAAGTGACATTAGCGGAACTGGAACTATTGACAACTTAATGGGTTTTTTGTTTAGTGACAAGAAATTAAAAGGTGATTTTAACCTTAACTCAACACTATTTAATGTGAGTGATTTTATGGTAGATAACACTACTGAAACTGAAAACACTAAAAAAGAATCAGAAAAAGGAGACGCTTTAAAAATTCCAGCATTTCTAGACACTAAAATTTCTGCAAATGCTAAAAAAGTTATTTATGACAATCTTGTTTTAGAAAACGTAAAAGGTGATGTTGTAATAAAAGATGAAACAGTAACATTAAATAATATAAGCACTGAGTTATTTGAAGGAACTATGAATATTAATGGTGATGTTTCTACAAAAAACGAAACTCCAACTTTTAATATGGATTTAGGAATTGACAAATTTGATATAGCCAAATCGTTTAACGGTATGGATTTATTATCGAGTATTGCTCCTATTGCCAAAATGTTACAAGGAAAATTGAATACTGATTTAACGTTAAAAGGAAATCTAGATGATTCATTTTCACTCGATTTAAACTCTTTAACTGGTAATGCTCTAGCTGAAGTATTAACAACAAAAATCACTCCGGAAGACTCATCCGCGTTTAGTAAGTTAAATGGTCAATTGGCTTTTATTGATTTAAATAAATTGGATTTAAAAGATTTAAAAACTGCTTTAAAATTTGAGAACGGAAAAGTAGCCATTAAACCATTTGATGTACAATATGAGGATATTAAAGTTCAAATAGCAGGATCGCATAGTTTTGCAAATATTTTGGGGTATACTGCTACCTTTGACGTTCCCGCAAAGTACTTCGGGAACGATGTAGGAGGTTTATTATCAAAACTTAGTGATGAAGACGTAAAAGATGTAAAGGTTCCTGTAGTTGCAAATATTGGTGGTACAGTAACAAATCCGAAAGTAGATACTGACATGAAACAGTCAGTAAAAAATCTTACCAATCAATTAATTCAAATACAAAAAAACAAACTTCTAGGGCAAGGAGCCGAAGCAGCTACTGATGTATTAGGAGATGTAATAGGTGAGGATACAGGAGGAGTTGTTGGCGATGTACTTGGAGGAATATTAGGAGGCGGAAACAACAACACACCAAAAGACACAACAAACAATGCCAATGACAATACTATTGAAGAAGGAGTAAAAGATGTTTTAGGAGGGTTGTTTGGAAAGAAAAAGAAAAAAGATACGGTTAAATAAACAATCCCTATATGTGTAAATAACAATTACGGTAAAGCTCTTTTTGCATTTAACGCTTACTGTAGTAGTTTCAAAAAATGAATTTTAATCGAATTAAAAAAAAATCCTTTAAACCATACCGAAACCCTAGTTATTACATATCATTTCCAGCTTGTGTAATACCACTGAATGACGGCAAATTTTCAGTAATGCTACCCGCACCCTTTTTATTAATTTTGAAAGTAACATCCTTTGTTGTAGTAAACAATAAAACAGATAAAAAAGATTTTCTGACATGTGGCTTCAAAACTACAAAAGCCTCTTCCAATGTAAGTTCCTCTTCCTGATCCTCAGTATCTCTAGATCTGTAGCGTAATTTCAGTAGAACCTTAAAACCATCTTCAGAATAGATTGGTCTGACAAATATATTTTTCAAATTAGGTTTACCAATGGTCTTTGCCATAGTTAACTTGGCAAAACGGCCTTCTTTGACACTTTCTTTTACCTCTTCCCAGAAAAGAACAAACACATCTTGATATGGCATAAACTAAAGATTAATTATAAAGTATTTTGGAGGTTCAAAAGTAACACAAATAATTCAATTCGTTAATTGTAATCTACCTTCATTACTAAATCATCAGAAAAGCAAGCAACATAAATTAATACAGGACATACAAATTAAAATGAACGCCAATCTCTTAAAGAGGATTCCCTCTATAAGATGAGTAATCAATTAAAAACTATTTAACTGTCAAACTCACCACTAACCCTTCATTATTACGAACATTAAAAACAGTATTATCTTCAAATATTAAGTACTGCCCTTTTATTCCTTTTAAAACACCTGAATATTCTGGGGTTTTAGATAAATTCAAACTTTTAACTTTTATAGGATATTGATCTACAGGAAAATTTAACTTTAACACAGGTTCATCATCTAACACATATTCTTTTACCTCTTCTGGTAAAAATTGTTTTAAATCATTTTTAACCTGAGTTAAATCAGCTTCAGCTACTTCATTTTTAAGCATTGCTCTCCAATTTGTTTTGTCAGCCACATGGTCTTTTAAAGCAACTTCTGCTATTCCTGCCAAATATCTATTTGGTGCTTCTACAATAGACAAAGCTTGTACAGCCCCTTGATCTATCCAACGAGTTGGCACTTGTGTTTTACGCGTAACACCTACCTTCACATTACTACTCAATGACAAATACACAATATGTGGTGTTAATTGCACACGTTGTTCATACTCCAAGTCTCTATCTGCAATTCCTAAATGTGCTGTAGATTTTTCAGGATGCAAAATCCATTCCCCTGCTTGTGGAGCCTCGTAAAAACATGATTTACAAAACCCTTGCCTGAAAATTTCTTTATTTTTAGCACAACTCATACATTGATACTTTTCAAAAGAAATATTAATACTTTTCCCCAATAACTGGTTCACATTCAACACATCATCATCAAAAACCATGTAATACTGGATTATCTCTTGTAAATCAGTTTGCATTTTCTGTAAAACACCTTGGTATTGCATATCAATATTTTTATGTAAATTTAGGGCTAAAGATAAATTATTTATGACAATTCCGTTAGTAAATTCTGTAGTCTCTTGGTTTTTGAAAAAACGAATTCATCAAATAGAATTCTTCTCAAAATATCCAAATGAAGTACAGCACGAATTGCTTTTTGATTTATTACAACAAGCCAAGAATACTACTTTTGGGAAAAAGCATGACTTCTCCTCTATTAGAACTTATGAAGATTATATTTCACGAGTACCCGTAATAAGTTACGAGGAAATGGAGCCTCTTATAGAACTATCAAGAAAAGGAGAACAGCAAATATTCTGGGAAACACCTATAAAATGGTTTGCAAAATCTAGTGGAACTACCAATGCTAAAAGTAAATTTATCCCAGTAAGTCAGGAGTCTTTGGACGATTGTCATTATAAAGGGAGTAAAGATTTATTGTGTCTATACCTAAACAATAATGAAGACTCTCAACTATTTACAGGAAAAGGATTGCGATTAGGAGGAAGTAAAGAATTATATCAGGAAAACGGAACTGTTTTTGGTGACTTGTCCGCCATACTTATTGATAACATGCCTTTTTGGGCAGAGTTTAGCTCTACTCCAAGTAACAAAGTTTCCTTAATGGATAATTGGGAAACCAAATTACAAGCAATTGTAGATGAAACAATAAAAGAAAATGTAACAAGCTTAGCAGGTGTACCATCATGGATGTTAGTATTGTTAAACCAGGTATTAGAAACCACACAAAACCAGCATCTTTTAGAGGTTTGGGAAAACCTAGAAGTTTATTTTCACGGTGGTGTTAGCTTTGAACCTTACCGTGATCAATACAAAAAGTTACTCCCTAAAAACAATTTTAAATACTACGAAATATACAATGCCTCTGAAGGTTTCTTTGCTATTCAAGACAGAAATGATTCTTCTGAATTATTACTAATGCTTGATTATGGTATTTTTTATGAATTTTGTGCTATGGACACTTATGGCACAAGTCAACAAAAAATGATTCCTCTAAGTGAAGTAGAAATGAATGTGAATTATGCAGTAATCATTACTACTAATGCGGGATTATGGCGTTATAAAATTGGTGACACAGTACGCTTTACCTCAATTAATCCGTATAGAATTAAAGTAACCGGAAGAACTAAACATCACATCAATGTTTTTGGTGAAGAATTAATGATTGAAAACACAGATGAAGCATTGAAAATTGCTTGTGCAAAAACGAATTCAGAGATTAAGGAATATACTGCTGCTCCTATTTTCATGAACGGTAAAGATAAAGGCGCTCATGAATGGTTGATTGAATTTAAAAAAGCTCCAGAAAACATGGAATACTTCTCGGAGTTATTAGATAATGCTTTAAAATCTTTAAACTCTGACTATGAAGCGAAACGTTTTAACAACATCACTTTAAATCAACCGAAACTTCATGTTGCTAAACCAGGTTTATTTTATGATTGGTTAAAAAACAATAGTAAGCTTGGTGGTCAAAATAAAATTGCTCGATTATCAAATTCTAGAGATTTTATTGAGGAGCTAATAATGAATAATCAATAGTGGTATTTTTCTCATCCTAACCTATTTCAAAAGAGAAGAACCTTTTATTTTTTATCAAAAAAACTACCAGTATTCTTAATACTTTCTGCAACTGTAAGAAACTCAATTCCTATTTCATTTTTTATTTTTGATGCATCATACACCAATTGTTTGAATGCTGAATTGATGTTTGCTCTAAAAACACTTCTTTTTCTTACTGAAATAGATCCTAAAAGCTTATCAATTTGCAAATAGCACAATAACTGCCACTTTTTAATTTCTTTTAAGTTTTTTGTATTACCGACAACAGTAGCTACATTATTCATCAAATATTTATAGGTGACATTTTCGGAAACTATTATAAACTGTTTATTAATAATTTCAGAATTCATCAACTTGATCATTGATTCAGATACAGCATTTACATCAACTACTCCTACAGTTCCAGATGTAAAATAATTAAACCCTTTAGATACTTTAGTGAAAATTTCTCCGGTTCCTGAATTCCAAAAACCAGGGCCAAGTATTACACCTGGTTGAACAACTACAGCATTTAACCCTTCTTGAGTACCTCGCCAAACTTCTAATTCGGCATCATATTTAGTAATAGCGTAAATGTTTTGGGTGTTATTTTCTGGGTTCCATCGTGTTTCCTCAGTAATTGGTTTTTTAAAATCTTCCCCTAAAGTTGCAATTGAACTTACATGGCACAATTTAGACACTTTATTACTAAGACATAAGTTTACAACATTTGCTGTACCAATTACATTTACTTGTCTAGACTGTCTGTAGTTTTTCGGATTAAATGATAAGTCGGCTGCACAATGGTATACATGTGTCACACAATCAAAAGCGATATCCAAAGCAGGAACATCAGTAATATCGGCTTTAACCCATTCAATTCTATCAAAAATTTCAATAGGTTTTTCTGAATAAAACGAGAACACTTTTTTAACAATTTCAAGTTTTGAAGCATCTCTATAAATAGCTCTTACCATTTTACCTTGATCAGCTAATTTATATAACAAATGTGTCCCTAATAATCCTGTTCCTCCAGTTACTAAAATCATAAAGCCAAATTAGTCTTTTTTCATTTTATACGATTATATTTGTCTAAATTTTAGTTGAAATATGATGAATTTTGTAGAAGAGTTACGCTGGAGAGGAATGCTCCATGATATTATGCCAGAAACGGAAGAGATGCTTTTAAAAGAATCTACTGCTGGTTATATTGGATTTGATCCAACTGGAGAGTCGTTACACATTGGGAGTTTGGTACAAATCATCATATTAATGCATTTCCAAAAATCAGGACACACTCCTGTTGCTTTAGTTGGTGGTGCCACTGGTATGATTGGTGATCCTTCAGGAAAATCGGCTGAACGTAACTTATTAAATGAAGAAACTTTAGCAAAAAATATTGCTGGAATCAGAAGTCAATTAGAGCGATTTATCGATTTCAATTCTGATATTGCTAATAAAGCTGAGCTAGTGAATAATTACGACTGGATGAAAGATTACTCATTCATCGATTTTGCTCGTGATATTGGAAAGCACATTACTGTAAATTACATGATGTCGAAGGAATCTGTCAAAAAACGATTAGGAGCTGAATCTAAAGTAGGAATGTCATTTACTGAATTTACTTACCAATTATTTCAAGGATATGATTTCTTACACTTATATAGAGAGAAGAATTGTAAAATTCAAATGGGAGGAAGTGACCAATGGGGGAACATTACTACAGGTACTGAATTAGTACGTCGTGTAGCTAAAGGAAAAGCATACGCTATGACTTGCCCGTTAATCACAAAAGCTGACGGAACTAAATTTGGTAAAACCGAAGGTGGAAACATTTGGTTGGACAGACATAGAACTTCTCCTTATAAATTTTACCAATATTGGTTAAATGCTTCTGATGAAGATGCCGAAAAATATATTAAAATTTTTACATTTTTAGATAAAGAAACTGTTGAAGCATTAATCACGGAACACAAAGAAGATCCGGGAAGAAAAATTCTTCAGAAAAGAGTTGCTGAAGAAGTAACTACTATGGTACATTCAAAAGAGGATTTACAATTTGCAATTGATGCTTCTAAATTATTGTTTGACAAAAAATCAACAAAAGAAAGCTTTGAAAAATATAATAATGAAACTTTACAAGATATATTTCAAGGTTTAGACACAGCAGAGGTAACTCGTGAAGATATTGACAATGGATTGGATATGATTGGTGCTTTAGCAGCAAAAACTGGATTCCTAAAATCTAATGGAGATGCACGTAGAGCTTTAAAAGAAAATGCTATTTCAGTTAATAAAGAAAAAGTAAAAGAAGATTTTTCAATTACAGCTGCGGACTTAATTAATGATAAGTTTATTTTATTACAACGTGGAAAGAAAAACTACTATGTAATTGTTGTGAAATAACTACAAGATATATATTATCAAAAAGGCTTTATCTTACTACAGATAAAGCCTTTTTGATATAATCACCTCTTCCTAGCCTTCTCCTCAAGGAGAAGAAACCTATTTACGCTACAATCACTTTTTAGCATCACTCATTTCTTTTTCTAAATGATCTAAATAAAGTATTCCGTTTAAATGATCTATTTCATGCTGAAAAATTACGGCTGTAAACGCTTCTATCATTTCAGAATGATGTGTTCCATCCATTTTATCATATTCCATTAGTATTGCATAAGCACGAGTTTTGGTGGTATCACTCCTATTAGGAATCGACAAACAACCTTCCACACAATCTTGTTTTTTATCAGTATACTTAACTATTTTAGGATTTAAATACACTTCAAAAGGAAAGTCTTCTTTATCAAAACGTTGCACCCAAATAATATTCTTCAATACACCAACTTGAGGGGCTGCAATACCAACTCCCATTGAAATACTATCCCTAACCGTTTTATACAATCTATCCACAAAATGTTTAAGCTCAACATTATTAGGGTCAGCTATTACATTCTCACATTTTGTTCTTAATACTATTGAGTCTTTCTTATTATTAATTTTCAACACACGCATCGGAAAAGTACTATCCAAATCCATAATCAATGTTCGTTGCGTAGAAGTAAAGTCATCTGAACTATTCTTGATTACTTTTGAAGAACTTGAGCAACTCATCAACAATACAACTAGTACAATTAAAGTAATAATATATCTCATCTATTTTTATTTTATAGTCAAAGGTATCTTTTTTTACTAGAAAAACGAATGCTACTAAGTTCTCCACAAAAAAATGTACCAATGCTACCAAAAAAAAAAGCCCAAAACAATAAATTGCTTTGGGCTTTAAACTAACTAACTTTATGAAAAAGTAAACCTTCTCACTATATATAAGACGAATAAATTCTTGAAATATTACATCCTTTAAGAAACTTTAACAGATAGATGCTCTTTTTAACATTTTATAAAGCCATTAAGTTACAACCCCTAATATCAGAATGATCAAAACGCCCTAATATTTCAAAAGAGTCATCGTTATGTGTTTTCCCTAAATCCTGTGTTGCAATAAATGAACATGAATTGATGTTTGCTAAATCAATCACATTTACTCCACCTGTTCTATTAGCTTTTTGAATACTTAACGGATCTTCTGTATCTCTCGTTAACACTTTCATCCATGGGGGACATTCAAAAATTCCATTTCCTTTAGAATATGCTTGAGAAAGTAATTCCGTCATTCCATATTCTGAATGGATTTCAGAAACACCAAAACCATCTTTTAATAACTGATGTAATTCAGGACGAATAATTTCTTTTCTTCTACCTTTCATCCCACCTGTTTCCATTACAATGGTATTATTCAATTGAAACTGATATTCCTCAATTAAATCTAATAAAGCAAATGAAACTCCTATTAATAATACTTTTTGACCAGATTGATCTAAAGCGATTAACTTCTCGTTAATTTCATCTAAATTATTTAAATAAAAACCACTTTCTGGATGTTTGGATTTCTTTATTAAATCATCAACCATATAAATCAATGAAGAGCCTTCACGTTCCAAATAAGATGGTAACAATGCTAATACTACATAATCTTCAATAGCATCATAAAATTGTCTAAAACCACTCAAGTAACTTTTTTCATAAATACTTAAATCAGTTACATGATGTTTACTGGTAACTGAACCTGTTGTTCCGGAACTACTAAAACTGATTACTGGTTTTTGAGCACTACTAAGTACTTCATGTGTTTTAAAAAAACCTATTGGCAAAAACGGAATATCTTCAGTCTTTTTAACATCGCTTGGATGTATATATAATAAATCACAGAAAGAGCGATATACTTTATTGTTTTCAAATTGAAACTTGAAAACCTCTAAAGCAAGCGCATTAAACTCTTCTACTGATTTTATATTGAATATCTTTTCTTGAAGCATGTTCAAATGTAACAAAAAAGCACGCTTATTAAAAGCATGCTTTTCTTATATATTATTATATTGTGTTTCTAGTAAAATATAAATTCTACAGATATATTAATCGATAATATCAAATCCAGTATACTTAACTAAACATTCAGGAACCTTAATTCCTTCAGGAGTTTGATAATTTTCTAGTATCCCCGCCAATACCCTTGGTAATGCCAAAGAACTACCATTTAGAGTATGAGGTAAATGCTTTTTGTTATCAGCATCCTTGTAACGCAACTTTAATCTATTTGACTGAAACGTTTCAAAATTTGACACTGAACTAATTTCTAACCATCTATCCTGAGCAGTTGAAAACAATTCAAAATCATAAGTCATTGCAGCTGTAAAACCTGTATCGCCACCACATAATCGTAAAATTCTGTATGGTAATTTCAATTCCGCTAAAATATCTTTTACATGTTCCTTCATTCCATCCAAAGCATCATATGATTTTTCAGGATGTTCAAAACGAACAATCTCTACTTTATCAAACTGATGTAACCTATTCAATCCTCTTACATGCGCTCCATAACTTCCCGCCTCTCTTCTGAAACAAGGTGTATAAGCAGTAAAGCAAATTGGTAATTCCTTTTCAGAAATTAATTCACCTCTTAATATATTAGTTACTGGAACTTCACCAGTCGGAATTAAATATAAATCATCTTGAGCATCATGATACATTTGCCCTTCTTTATCTGGAAGTTGTCCAGTAGCAGTAGCAGAAGCTTCATTTACCATATGTGGCACCTGAACCTCAGTATATCCAGCATCAACATTTTTATCTAAAAAATAAGAAATTAACGCACGTTGTAATCTAGCTCCTTTTCCTTTGTAAACTGGAAACCCAGCACCTGAAATCTTATTACCCAACTCAAAGTCAATGATGTCGTATTTTTTCGCTAACTCCCAGTGTGGCATTGCTCCTTCATGTAATTTAGGAACTTCACCAGCTGCAAAAACCTCTTCATTATCTGCTTCACTATTCCCAGCTTTGACCAACTCATGTGGTACATTAGGAATTGTATACAACAAATCAGTCAGTGCTTTTTGTGTTGCATTAACAACTTCAGTTAACTCCTTAGTAATCTCTTTTAACTGAACTGTTTTTTCTTTTAAAAGATTCGCTTTTTGAGTTTCTCCACTTTTAAACAACATTCCAATTTCCTTGGACAGCTTATTTGAATCTGCTTGGGTATTATCAAACAATACTTGTGTGCTTCTTCTTTTCTCATCCAAAGCCAACACTTCTTTTAAAAGTGGTGCTGCGTCAAAATTTCTTTTTTTCAAACGCTCCACGATTAACTCCGTGTTATCTCTAATAAATTGTACTTGTAACATTGTTAATTATTTTTAGAAAAACAAAAATACATCTTTTGAATTGTATACATAAAAAAAACCTCTCATAATTGAGAGGTTTTTTTTTAAAGACATATAATGTCTAATTATATTTTGAAAGTAACAACTGGTCGCTTCGCATGGTTAACTAAATCCTCACTAATACTTCCGTTAAAAAAGTGTGACAATCCTTTTCTACCATGTGTACTCATAGCAATTACATCTGCATTAATAGAGTTTCCGAAATTTAAAATTCCCTTTTCAATACTAACATCATTATATATATTTAAAGTATGCTCTCCAATATTAACACCGTCTAAGAAACTGTTCATACGTTGCTCTGCCTCAGCAGTAGTCATAAAACCAGATGGTGTATTCACCATTAATAAGTGCATTGTAGCATTTGCAGTTTTAGCAAAAGCGATAGCGTCAGAAAATGATTTTTTATACTCATCAGTAAACTCACAAGCAAAAACTAAATCATTCATTTTAAAACTAGTATCCTCTTTCTTAATAACCAAAACTGGAACATCAGAGGTTCTGACAACTTTTTCAGTGTTAGAACCAATCACCATTTCTTTAAACCCAGAAGCCCCACGAGACCCCATAACGATTAAGTCAATATCCTTTTTATGTGCACTATCAATAATACCTTCAAATGCATTATTGTTTTGTATAGCTTCCTTTACATCAATCCCTTCTAAATAATCCTTATCTAAAAAAGTTTCAAAATTCCTATGAGCCATTTTCATGAAAAACATTGCCTCAGGTAATTCACTAGTTTCATGCATAGGATCAACCATATCAATTGGTAATTCTATCATATGCATTACATGTAATTCACTATCGTATCTTTTTGCTAATTGAGCTGCAACTTTTAAAGCTTCTTCTGAACCTTTTGAAAAGTCAGTAGGGACTAATATTTTTTTCATTTATTTTAAGTTTAGTATTAGTAATAGTTAATGTATAAATATACAAAAATTAGCAGAAAAAAATAGTGTTCAGTGATTTAGTTTCTTAGTTTTAAAAAAAGATGTATATTTGCAACGCATTTTTTATGTAAATATGATAAATGAGGGGACAGATGTCCCCTCTTTTTATAATCAATTTCAATGTTTAAAGAACTAGTAAGTAAATTATTACAAGCAGGATTAGATGAAAGACCAGAGTTGTTTTTGATCGATTTAACTGTTGATTCCGGTAATAAAATAAGCGTAATATTAGACGGTGACAATGGTGTTTCTGTAAAAGATTGCATATTTATTAGTAGAGCCATAGATAACAATATAGATGAAGAGGAACATGAATTCTCTTTAGACGTTGCTTCTTGTGGTGCAACTAGCCCTCTTAAAACAACAAGGCAATACATAAAAAGTATCTCTCGAAACCTAGAGATTAAGTTGCAATCAGGTATCACACTTGAAGGTGAGTTAACAAAAGCTAACGAGGAGAGTATTACATTAGAATGGGACACTAGAGAACCTAAGCCTGTAGGTAAAGGAAAAGTAACTGTTCACAAAGTTGAAGAAATAGCTTACAGCGATATTGTTGAAGCAAAAGTTGTAATAAAATTTTAATAAGAGAAATGTCATGGAAAACATTGCATTAATAGAATCTTTTTCGTCGTTTAAAGACGATAAAATGATAGATCGTGTAACTTTAATGGCCATCTTAGAAGATGTGTTTAGATCTGCATTAAAACGTAAGTTTGGATCAGATGATAATTTCGATATTATTATTAATCCAGATAAGGGTGATTTAGAAATCTGGAGAAACCGTGTAGTTATTGCAGATGGTTTTTCAGAGGATGATAATGAACAAATCGAATTATCTGAAGCGCGCAAAATAGAACCTGATTTTGAAATTGGGGAAGACGTATCAGAAGAAGTGAAGTTGATTGACTTAGGACGTCGTGCTATTTTAGCATTAAGACAAAACCTAATTTCTAAGATACAAGAACATGACAATACTAATATCTATAAACACTTTAAAGATTTAGTAGGTAGTATTTATACTGCTGAAGTTCATCACATTCGCCATAAAGCAATCATTTTGCTTGATGATGAAGAAAATGAAATTATACTTCCAAAAGAAAACCAAGTACCTTCAGACTTTTTTAGAAAAGGAGAAAACGTACGAGGAATAATTGAAAGTGTTGAGTTAAAAGGAAATAAGCCCGTAATTATTTTATCAAGAACTTCTCCGGAATTCTTAGAGAAATTGTTTGAGCAAGAAATTCCTGAAGTATTTGACGGACTAATCACTGTTAAAAAAGTTGTTAGAATTCCTGGTGAAAAAGCAAAAGTAGCTGTAGACTCTTACGACGAAAGAATTGATCCTGTTGGAGCTTGTGTTGGTATGAAAGGTGCTCGTATTCACGGTATTGTTCGTGAATTAGGAAACGAAAATATTGACGTAATTAATTACACGGAAAACCCACAGTTACTAATCACAAGAGCTTTAAGTCCCGCACGTGTATCTTCTGTTAAAATTAACGAAGAAACTAAAAGAGCTGAAGTAATGCTTAGACCTGAAGAGGTTTCTAAAGCTATTGGTAGAGGTGGACAAAACATTCGATTAGCAGGTAAATTAACAGGCTATGAAATTGACGTCTTCAGAGAAGGTGTTGAAGAAGATGTTGAGTTATCTGAATTTTCTGATGAAATAGAAGCATGGGTAATTGCTGAATTCTCGAAAGTAGGATTAGACACGGCAAGAAGCATCTTAGATAAAGATGTTGAAGACATCGTTAAAAGAACAGATCTTGAAGAAGAAACAGTTCTTGACGTTGTTAGAATATTAAAAGAAGAACTTGAAGACTAATTAAATTAGAGTCTTTAAAAAATAAAAGTTGAGGTAAATATAGTTATATGGCTGACAATAAAGTAATGAGGCTTAATAAGGTGTTAAGAGAAATGAATATTTCTCTAGACAGAGCTGTTGAATTTTTGAATTCTAAAGGAATTGAAATAGAAGCTCGTCCTACTACGAAAATATCTGGTGATATATACCAGGTACTATCTGATCAATTTCAAACTGATGCCAACAAAAAAGTGGCCTCAAAAGAAGTTGGTGAAGAAAAACGTAAGGAAAAAGAAGCCCTTCGTGTAGAACGCGAACAAGAAGAGGAACGTAAAAAAGCCGACGAGCTTAAAAGACAAGAAGTCATTAAAGCTAAGGCAAAACTTTCTGGGCCAAAAACTGTTGGTACAATAGATTTAGATGCAAATAAAACTCAGCCTGAGAAACCTCAAAAAACTGCACCTGAAACTAAAGAAGCACCAAAAACAGTTAAGTCAGAAGAAACTACGCCAAAAGAAGTTAAACCAAAAGAGGTTAAACCAGAGGCTCCTACGGTAATTGAAACTCGAAAAACAGAGGTTCAAAAACCAAAGGTATTAAAGACGATAGATTTAGAAAAAACTAAACCTGCTCCGAAAAAGAAAAAAGACAGCCCTAAAAAGGTTGCTGAAAAACCACAACAAAAAGTTACTCCTATAAAAACAGTAACTCCTGAAGCTAAAAAACCAGTTGAAAAACCAACTGAAACTCCAGCTACAGAAGAACCTGTTGACGTAAAGGTAGCTACACAATATCAAAAATTGTCTGGACCGAAAATGACCGGGCAAAAAATTGACTTATCTCAATTTAACAAACCTAAAAAGAAAGTAGATCACAAAAAGGGGGCAGCTGCGAAACCTAAACGTAAACGCATAACTAAACCAGGGACTACTACTACACCAAGAACCGGTGGCGCAAACCGTGGACCTGTAAGACCTGCAGGAAATAATCGCGGTCCAGCAAGAGGGGGGAAAGGTAGAAGAGTTGCTCAAGTTGTAAAAGAAGAACCAACTGAAGCTGATGTTCAAAAGCAAGTAAGAGAAACCTTAGAGAAATTACAAGGTAGATCAAGCAAATCTAAAGGTGTTAAGAACAGAAGAGATAAGAGAGATTTACACCGTCAGAAAAGACAGGATGAAGTTGAAGCTCAAGATGCTGAAAACAAAATTAAAGTAACAGAATTTGTTACTGTTAATGAACTTGCTACCATGATGGATGTGCCAAACACAAAAATTATTGGAGCATGTATGTCACTTGGAATCATGGTTACCATGAACCAACGTCTAGATGCAGAAACATTAACAATTGTTGCGGAAGAATTCGGATTTGAAGTTGAATTTGTATCTGCTGATTTAGAAGAAGCAATTGTTGAAATAGAAGATAAACCAGAAGACTTAATTACTAGAGCTCCGATTGTTACCGTAATGGGACACGTTGATCACGGTAAAACATCTTTACTAGATTACATCCGTAAGGAGAACGTAATCGCTGGAGAATCTGGAGGAATCACACAACATATTGGAGCATACGGAGTTGAATTAGATGGAGGGCAAAAAATTGCTTTCTTAGATACTCCAGGTCACGAGGCCTTTACTGCAATGCGTGCACGTGGTGCTCAAGTAACTGATATCGCTATTATTGTAATTGCTGCAGATGATGACATCATGCCGCAAACAAAAGAAGCAATTTCTCACGCACAAGCTGCTGGAGTTCCTATCATATTCGCAATAAACAAAGTAGACTTACCTGCTGCAAATCCTGAAAAAGTAAAAGAACGCTTAGCAGCCATGAATTTACTTGTTGAAGATTGGGGTGGGAAAATTCAATCACATGATATCTCTGCTAAAACAGGTTTAGGTGTTAATGAATTATTAGAAAAAGTATTGCTTGAAGCTGAATTATTAGATTTAAAAGCAAATCCAAATAAAATTGCAACAGGAACTGTTGTTGAAGCATTCTTAGACAAAGGTCGTGGATATGTTTCTACAATATTAGTTCAAGCTGGTTCTTTAAAAATTGGTGATTACTTATTAGCTGGTAAACATACCGGTAAAATAAAAGCAATGCAAAATGAAAGAGGTGACGATGTTAAAATCGCCGGACCTTCTACACCTGTATCAATACTAGGATTAGACGGAGCGCCTCAAGCAGGAGATAAGTTTAATGTTTTTGACGATGAAAGAGAAGCAAAATCAATAGCTTCAAAACGTACTCAATTACACAGAGAACAATCTGTAAGAACACAGCGTCATATTACACTTGATGAAATTGGGCGTCGTATCGCACTTGGTGACTTTAAAGAATTAAACATTATACTTAAAGGTGATGTTGATGGTTCTGTAGAAGCATTAACCGATTCTTTCCAAAAATTATCTACTGAAGAGATTCAAGTAAATATTATACACAAGGGTGTTGGAGCTATTACTGAATCAGATGTATTATTAGCATCTGCTTCTGAAGCAATCATCATTGGGTTTAACGTTCGTCCTGCTGGAAAAGCTAGACAAGTTGCCGACTTAGAAGAAATTGACATCAGAACATACTCTATTATCTATGATGCAATAAACGACTTAAGAGATGCAATGGAAGGAATGTTATCTCCTGACATTAAAGAAGAAATCACTGGTACTGCAGAAGTACGTGAATTATTCAAGATATCTAAAGTAGGTACTATTGCAGGTTGTATGGTAATTTCTGGTAAAATACTTCGTAACGGTAAAATCCGTATCATACGTGACTCAGTAGTTATATTTGATGGAGAATTAACAGCTTTAAAACGTTTCAAAGACGATGCGAAAGAAGTTGCTAAAGGATATGACTGTGGTATTCAAATCAAAAATTACAATGACCTTAAAGAAGGTGATGTATTTGAATGTTACCAACAAATTGAAGTTAAAAAGACACTTAAGAAGCAACGTTAATCCACAATTAGCATTGACTAGTAATCAACTTTATAAATACAAAAAAATCCCTTTAGAATTTCTAAAGGGATTTTTTATTAACTACATATTGGCTTATCCAAAATTAGCATTGGTGAGCACTAAAGTTTTTACTACATTTACATCATGATCTTTCAATTAACCATCATCATCATCATGCTTATGCTTTCAGCATTCTTCTCAGGAATGGAAATGGCATATGTATCCTCTAATAAAATTCACATTGAATTAGAGAAAAAGAAAGGTGGCTTTATAGCAAAAATACTCACAAAACTAACAGGAAATCCTTCAAAATTTATAGCTACAATGCTTGTTGGGAATAACATTGCTTTAGTTATGTATGGGCTATTTATGGGAGATTTTATTATGGATTGGCTAAATGGTATGCTGCCAATTCAAAATGAGCAATTGAATTATATCGTCTTAAATTTTCGTTTACTAATACAAACCATCATTTCAACTTTAGTAATTTTAATAACTGCTGAGTTTTTACCTAAAGTTTTTTTTCAAATCTACGGAAATACACTTTTAAAATTTTTTGCACTACCTGCCTATATTTTCTATTACTTATTTTACGGAATCTCATGGTTTGTTATGAGTATTTCAGACTTCGTATTAAAGAAATTTTTTAAAACAGAAGGAGATGACTTACAACTAACTTTCTCTAAAATAGAATTAGGTAACTACATTACTGAACAAATGGAGAGCATTGACCAGGAAGATGATGTAGATTCTGAAATATTAATGTTTAAAAACGCGCTAGAATTTGCTGAAGTTAAAGCTAGAGAAGTAATGGTCCCTAGAACAGAAATAATAGCTGTTGAATTACATGAAAACCCGAAAAAACTAACCCAACTATTTACTGAAACTGGGTTTACTAAAGTGTTAGTTTACAAGGACACAATAGACGATATTATTGGCTATATACACTCCTTTGACTTATTTAAAAAACCAAAAACAATAAAGTCAATTATACACCCAATAGAGTTTGTACCAGAAACAATGCTAATTAGCGAGACATTAGATGCTTTAATTAAAAAAAGAAAAAGTATTGCAGTTGTATTGGACGAATATGGAGGTACTTCAGGAATGATGACTGTTGAAGATATTATTGAAGAGCTTTTTGGTGAAATTGAAGATGAATATGACAACATTATTTTAACAGAGGAACACATTTCAAAAAACATCTTTCACTTTTCAGCAAGGCAAGATGTTGACTACATTAATGAAAAGTTTAAATTAAACCTACCGGAAGCGGAACAATATGAAACTTTAGGGGGGTTAATAGTTTTTAATACGGAAGGTATACCTGAAAAAGGTGAAACAGTACACATTGACAATTATTTATTCACAATACTTGAGGCTTCTAACACAAAAATAGACCTTGTAAAACTAGAAGTTTTATTTAAAGACTAGTTATTTATACTGCTAAATTTCTTTGTGCTTTTTGCAAAAAAGCGTCATAAAAAGCATTCCTAAATAATTTACATAACAATTCACATAAACTACTTTTATTTTATACAATAAAACGTTATTTTCGCTAACTTAATATACTAAAATACATTTAAAGATGGCAATCTTAAGCAAGATACGTGAACAATCAATTTTTTTAATTTTTATTATAGCATTAGGTTTATTTGCATTCCTAATTGACCCAACAAAAATAATCGATTTTTTCGCTAACGGGGGAACTAAAGAGTTTGTAGCAAAAGTTAACGATGAAGTTATTCATAGAGAAGCATTTGCTAAACAAGTTGAAGCTGGACAAAAAGGCGGACAACAAACAAACATGCAAGTTGCTAACAATGTATACAACCAAGAAGTAACTAGAATTCTTATTCAAGAGGAATTAGACAAATTAGGAATTACTGTTGAAAAAGACCAAATGTGGGAACTTTTCAAAAACAACTATGGTAACCTAGCTCAGTTTAAAAACGAAGACGGAGTATTTGACGAAGGTAAATTAAAAGAATTTATTGAAACTCAAGTTGAGGCAAATCCAAAAGCATGGGAAAATCAAGAAGAGAGCATTGCTTTTAATGGTAAACAACAATTATACTATGCTTTAATTAAAGCAGGTTCTTTACCAACTGAAAAAGAAGGTGAGTTAGCATACAAAATGCAAAATGACTTAGTTGACATGAAATTTGTTCAATTACCATTTTCTAGCATAGCAGATTCTACTATTACAATTTCAACAGATAAAATTCAAACATACATCAATGCTCACAAAAATGAGTTTGAAGAAGAAGCAAATGCTGCAGTAAGATATGTATACTTTGAAGAGAAGGCTTCAAAAGAAGATGTAGATGAAGCTAAAGTAAAAATGAACGGATATCTTTCTACTTTAAAAACAACTACAGATCTTGAAAGTTTTGTGAATGAAAATTCAGCTATCAAATATGATACTATTTATAAATTAAAATCTGCATTAGAAGCTCCAATTCAAGCTTTAGTAGATTCAATGGCAATTGGTGAAACTTACGGACCATACACTTCTGGAGAGTTTACTAAAATAATGAAGTTAACAGGTACTAAGATAGCTCCATCTGTAAAAGCTAGTCATGCATTAATTGCTTATGTAGGAGCTCAAAGAGCAAATCCAGAAGTAAAAAGAACCAAAGAAGAAGCTGAAGCATTAGCAAATGAATTATTAGCTAAAGCAAAAACTTCTGGAACTGATTTCGCTGCTTTTGCTACAGAAAATTCTGACGGACCATCTGCTTCAAAGGGTGGTGATTTAGGTTGGTTTTATGAAGGACAAATGGTTGCTAAGTTTAACGACTTTGTATTCTCTAACAAAAAAGAAAGTATTGGTTTAGTTGAAACTGACTTTGGTTTCCATATTATTAAAGTTATTGATACTAAAGAAGAAAACAAATACCAAGTAGCAACTATCGCTTTAGAAGTTGAAGCAACTCAAAAAACTATTGATGCATTATACGCAGAAGCTAGTCAGTTTGAAGTTGAAGCAAACGCTAGTAAATTTGACGAAAAAGCTAAAGAAAAAAATTATGCATTACGTCCGGTTGACAAAATCACAAACTTATCAGAAAACCTACCAGGTTTAAAAGGTACTCAACGTAATATCGTTCAATGGATGTTTAACAATGATACTAACGTAGGAGACATCAAAAGATTTGATATTAACGGAAGTTATGCCGTTGTACAAATTACTAGTAGAAAGGCAAAAGGATTAATGTCTGCAAATGACGCTTCTTTTAAAGTGTTGCCTATCTTAAGAAAAGAAGAAAAAGCTAAACAATTAAGAGCAAAAATATCAGCAACTACTTTAGCAGATATTGCAGCTAATCAAAAAACAACTGTTAAATCTGCTAATGCAATAAGCATGAGTAACCCAACATTGCCTGGAGCTGGTAGAGAACCTAAAGTTGTAGGATCTGCATTTGCTTTAGAAAACGGACAAGTCTCAGCATTAATTGATGGACTTAACGGAGTTTACATGATTGAAGTAACTAAACATACTGAAGCTCCTAAAATGGATTCTTACAAATCATTTGCTAAGGACCCAGCAAACAACATTAACGCAGTTGGTGCTAAAGTAATGGAAGCTTTAAAAAAGAAAGCTGTTATAGAAGATAACAGAGCTGATTTTTACTAACAGTACTTATTATATAAAATTAAAAGTCCCTTATTCAAGGGACTTTTTTTTGTTTATAACTTATATCACCTCTTAACATATTCTCTCTCTTAAGAATCGTATCAAACACAAAAGAATACTTTAGCTGAATAGTATCATTACGAACTAACCCTTAGTAAGATTAGATATTATGAACACCCATAATTGATTGCAAAAAAAAATCCCCGCTAAAATAGCGGAGATTTTTACCCCAAAAAAACTTACTTTATCCACAACTTCTTGTGGACTATACAAAGATAATAAATTAACACATGCAAAGAAATACCCTATATTGGGTATTTTTACAGTCACCAGACATAACTACTTAACTCTTAGTTGGAATTTTAAGAATCATCCCTGGAGACAAACTAGTAGAGGAAAGTTTATTATAACTTATTATATTTGAAGCAGATACTCCATTGTATTTTCTAGCAATAGCATATAATGTGTCGCCTTTTTTGACCACATAAGTTGATGAATTATTACTTGGTGTTTTACCAACCTCTCTCTTTCCTGCTAAAGCACTTATTCTTCTAACATGTGAGAAAGCATTAGACCAATAGCCTTCTCTTAAAGAAGAGATCATAACCCCTCTTGAAGAAGAAGAATGCACAAACTTCACATCTCTATGATCAACACTAACTACTAACCCAACATGATTAACACTACGCTTACCACCAGTTTTAAAAAAGACCAAGTCTCCTTTTTGAGTTTTTGTTTTAGAAACTTTAACTCCTTTTTTAGATTGAGCAATTGAAGTACGAGGTAACACAATATTACCAAACTTAAACGAAGTAAACATCAAACCAGAACAATCTATACCACTTTTAGACATTCCTCCATACTTATACTTAGTCCCTCTATAACTTAGTGCTTTCCTAATAATTTTATTCGTTACACTTGTAGAAACAACAACCTCATCATTGGATGGAGTAATTTCTCCTTTATCATTATTTGATGGGATTGGTTTTTTTGTAGTATGTGTTTTAGGTTTAGAAGAAGGTGATTTAGATGTAACTACACGTTTATTTGAACTACATGAAGCCAAAACAATAACTACCAATAATGAAACAATGTACTTATTCATCTTTTATAATGTTTTATGAGCCGTGATTAACTTTGCGGTTTTTTCACTAGCTCCAGCTCCTCCTAATTTTTGCTCTAAGTCAAAATAATCATTAAACATTTGTGTTCTATAAGAAGGATCCAATATGTTATTCAATTCAAATTTTAAATTTTTAACATTCAAATCTTCTTGAATTAATTCTTTTACAACTTCTTTATCCATGATTAAATTAACCAAAGAAATGTATTCTAAATTCACTATCCTTTTCGCTATTTGATAAGAAACATTACTCCCTCTATAACATACAACTTGCGGAACTTTAAATAAAGCTGTCTCCAAAGTGGCTGTTCCTGATGTTACTAATGCAGCTGAAGAAAAACTCAACAAATCATATGTTTTATTTGAAATAAAACTGATATTTTGGTTATTTATAAATTGCTCATAAAAAGTGAATTCTTGACTAGGAGCTCCGGCAATTACAAACTGATAATCTTTGAAATCATCAACTACTGAAAGCATTATAGCCAACATTTTTTTTATTTCTTGCGTTCTACTCCCTGGTAGTAATGCTATAATTGGCTTATCACTTAAGTTATGTTCTTTTCTAAATTCAAATTCATCTACCAATTCCTTATCATTAATTGCATCCAATAAGGGATGACCTACAAAATGAACTGGAAAACCATGCTTGGTTTCATAAAAGTCTTTTTCAAAAGGAAGGATCACATACATATGATCAACATCCCTTTTTATTGCTTTAATTCTGTTTTCTTTCCAAGCCCATATTTGAGGAGATATATAATAATGGGTTTCAAACTTCAATTCCTTAGCCCATTTCATTATCCTAAAATTAAATCCCGGATAATCTACAAATATGATTTTATCAGGATTATACTCCGCAATATCTCTTTTACAGAACGAAATGTTTTTAGTAATTGTTCTAAGATTCATAATCACTTCTATGAAACCCATAAAAGCAAGCTCACGATAATGCTTTACTAATGCCCCACCAACGGACTGCATTAAATCGCCTCCCCAAAATCTAAATTCGGCATTTGGATCTTCTTGAAGTATAGCCTTCATTAAGTTTGACGCATGTAAATCGCCAGACGCTTCTCCTACAATAATATAATACTTCATTCTTTAAATTTATATCCTTAAAAAAAACACCTTGCTCAATATTACAAAAAGTAAAGTCCATAAGCAGTAAATGCAACCAACATCGTCGCTAAAAGAACACCTCTAGCTCTATAATCTAAATCTTTTTTTAGAAATAGAAAAAACACTATTAAGTTAGCCATTGATCCAAGAGCAATCAACATCCATAAATGCCCTTCTGCTTTAAATAATTGAAAAGTTGCTTCTATACCTTTCCCTTTTACTCTTGATAATATCACCGTACAGATAAATATCCCAATAATAGATGAAATGACTCCTGTTATAAATCCTGTTAAAACTTCTTGTTTAATCTTCAAAATTCCAAGTATTTAAGTTTTGCATAAAATGATGCGCTGTTAAATCAAATTGAACCGGAACAACTGTTGCATAATTGTTTTCTAACGCATACAAATCTGTGTCTTGTCCTTTATCTAAATTTACAAACTCTCCTGTTAGCCAATAATATTCTTTGCCTTGCGGGCTAGTTCTTTTATCAAACTCTTCAATCCAATTTGCTTTTGCTTGCCTACAAACCTTTATACCATTTATAGGTTCTTTTGGAAAGTTTACATTCAAAACAACTCCATCAGGCAATCCGTTTTCTAAAACGTTTTTAGTAATAGTTCTAATATGTTTTTTCAAAGGTTCAAAATCCGCATTCCAACTATGGTCAACAGACGAAAAACCAATTGAAGGAATCCCTTCAATACCAGCTTCAATTGCAGCACTCATAGTACCAGAATAAAGTACATTGATAGCTGAATTAGAACCATGATTAATTCCTGACACACATAAATCTGGTTTCCTATCTAGAATTTCATTTACTGCTAGTTTTACACAATCTGCAGGCGTACCAGAACAACTATACTCCATTTGTGCACCATTCTTTATCGTTAGGTTTTCAATATGTAATGTAGAGTCTAGTGTTATCGCATGTCCCATCCCACTTTGTGGACTATCAGGTGCCACCACACAAACATCTCCAAATTCATTCATCACTTCAATTAAAGCCCTAATCCCTGGAGCCGTAATTCCATCATCATTCGTCACTAAAATAAGAGGTTTGTCGCTCATTTTTTTATATTTGTTATTCAAACGCTAAAGTACAAAAATAGCTACTAATAAACCGCTAAGCTTCTTTTAAGAAAATTTTATGAACAGTTTAATTACTTTGGCCTGATATTTTCAGTAACTTACATACACAGACAGTTAATGACACGATTTATGATAAAGAATTTCAAAATAGCCACTCTGGTATGTTTAATAGCAATTACTTCTTGCAGCTTCACCACAAAGACATTTGATGACCCCAACAAAGACAAGTTACTACTCGAATTGATTAGTTATGTTTTAGGTCAATGGCATTATAGTCCATCTGAAATAAATGATCAATTTTCTGAGAAAGTATTTGATGATTTCGTTAATTCTCTTGATCCATTAAAAAGATATTTTTATCAATCTGACATCAATGACTTTAAAAGATACAGAATGGATATTGATGATCAGATAAAAAATAAAGACTTGACGTTTTTCGATTTAGTCTATGAAAGATTAATGAAACGTATGAAAGAAGGGGAAACTTTATCTTTTGAATTAATTGATAAACCATTTGACTATTCTAAAAAAGAAGTGCTTAATACGGATTATGAGACGTTATCATACGTTAGTTCTAAAAAAGAGATGAAAAACAGATGGAGAAAGCAATTGAAATATTCTACCATTGATAATTATGATGATGAGTTAACAGAAGACTCTGTTACAAACGACAGTATACCTTCTGATAAAAAAACACCAAAAAAGAAAATAAATAAAAAAGAAGCTGAAAAAGAAGCTAGAACTAAAACGAAAGAATTTTTAGTAGATTATTACGACATCATGGAAGATCTAGAGCGTAAGGACTGGTTTACAAATTACCTTAACGCTATAGTTGAAGTTTTTGATCCACATACTGCATATTACGCACCTAGAGATAAAGAACGTTTTGACCAAGACATGTCTGGTAAACTAGAAGGTATCGGAGCTCGATTACAAAAAAGAAATGACGAAGTAAAAATCATGTCACTTATTTCTGGTGGACCAGCTTGGAAAGGAAAAGAACTGGAAGCCGGAGATATCATTCTAAAAGTAGCTCAAGAAAAAGATTTAGAACCAACCAGTATTGTTGGTATGCGATTAGATAATGCTATAAAACTAATTAAAGGTCCTAAAGGAACTATTGTTAACCTTACCATTAAAAAAGTTGATGGAACTACTAAGGTTATTCAAATAGAAAGAGATGTTGTACAACTAGATGATACATACGCAAAAAGCTCAATAATCAAAAAAGAAAACAGAACTTTTGGTATTATTAACTTACCAAGATTCTATGTAGATTTTAAGGATTATGATAAAAGCAGAAACGCAGCATCTGATGTGAAAAAAGAAATCATCCGTTTGAAAAAAGCAGGAATGGAAGGCTTAGTAATTGACTTAAGAAACAACGGAGGTGGATCACTACAAACTGTTGTTGACATGACGGGATTGTTTATTAAAGACGGACCAGTTGTACAAGTAAAATCATCGGGAAAGAAAAAAGATGTTTTAAAGGACAATGATTCAAGCATTCTTTGGGATGGCCCATTAGTAATATTAGTAAATGAATTATCAGCCTCAGCTTCGGAAATTTTAGCTGCTGCATTGCAAGATTATAAACGAGCAATTATTATTGGTAGTTCACAAACATTTGGAAAAGGAACTGTGCAAAACGTAATGGACTTAAACAGATTCATGAGAAATAGTAGCTTTGGTGATGTTGGTGCTTTAAAATTGACAACTCAAAAATTCTACAGAATTAACGGTGGTTCAACACAACTAGAGGGTGTTAAAAGTGATGTTGTGGTTGTTGATCGTTATAGTTTTATTGATATTGGAGAAAAGGATCAGGATAACCCTTTACCATGGGATAAAATTGACCCAGCCAGCTACACTGCTTGGGATGGTTTTATAAATTATGAAGAAACCATAAGTAATAGTAAAGCTCGAATGAGCGATAATGCACAATTACAGTTAATTGAAAAACAAGCTAAATGGATTAAAAAGCAATCTGATGAAAAAGAAACTTCATTAAATTACAGTGATTATTTAGCTGAAAAAGAAACTATAAAAAACATTGGTAAACAATTTGATGCAATAGGCAAATACAAAACAAATTTATCATTCACTTCGTTGCCTTACGAAACCCAGTTAATTGAAAAAGATTCTGTTTTAGGGTATAAAAGAAAAGATTGGCATAAATACTTAGCAAAAGATGTTTATGTTGAAGAAGCTGTAAATGTTTTAGAAGATTTACAAATCAATAATATTAAAGTTAAACAAAAAGTAGTTTTAAAAGACTAGTATATAAATGTCAGAAAAATCAAGCTCACTAAGTAGTTTAGCGCTCCAAAAATTCAAACGAAATTTTTGGGGCGTTTTAAGTTTGGGGTATATAATAATTTGCGGAATCATTGCCATTTTTGCTTATGCCTTTGCACCAGATAATTCACAAAATGCAAATCAAATGCATTTATCTATCCACTCTAAATCACCTGGTTTTACGACACAGATACTTACATTACCTTCTGAAAGTAAATCCAAACAATCATATTTCGATAAACTATTTTTTGGAACAAAAATACGAAGTACTGAACTTCCCATTTCAAGCTTCAGAATTCATGACAATCAACTATATATTACACCTTATTCTGAAGTTGAGGGATCTCAATTGGAAAAGAAATTTAGCAGAGCTGTATTTAATCAAAATACAGACTGGCAACAAATTACAAACCAATATATCAGTACAAAAAAATTCCATTTAGGAACTGATAAATACGGACGAGATTTATTAAGCAGAGTACTGATCGGTGCACGTATCTCCTTTTTCATCGGTTTTATTGCTGTTTTTATTTCTTTAGTAATAGGAATATTCACAGGTGCTTTAGCAGGATACTACGGCGGGAAGATTGACGCGTTAATTATGTGGGTCATAAACATCTCATGGTCTATTCCTACATTATTACTAGTAATTGCAATTACTCTAGCTCTAGGGAAAGGATTTTGGCAAGTATTTATTGCTGTTGGGCTTACTATGTGGGTAGAAGTTGCAAGGGTTGTTAGAGGTCAAGTTTTAGGGGTTAAAAAAATGCAATATGTTACCGCAGCAAGAGCCCTTGGATTTACAGATTTCAGAATTATATTCAAACACATATTACCTAATATTTTAGCACCAGTAATAGTTATTTCTGCTGCTAACTTTGCTGGAGCAATATTAATTGAAAGCGGATTGAGTTTTTTAGGAATAGGAGCTCAACCACCCACACCAAGTTGGGGTGCAATGATAAAAGACCATTATTCATATATTATTTTAGGTAAACCATATTTAGCTATTATACCAGGAGTTGCAATAATGAGTTTAGTAATGGCCTTTATGTTAATCGGTAATGCATTGAGAGATGCTTTGGATGTTAAAAATTAATTTATGAATAGAAAACAAATATATACGCTACTTAGTGTTATCATCATCATTGCATTTTACTTTTTAAACGATAAAGTAGATCAGAAAATAGCTAATGAAGATTATAACGAAAAAGCTATTCCTTCCTCAGAAACAAACACATCATATCTACCAACCTCAACTACTGGATATATTGTACATCATGATTATTATTCACTATCATATAATGAAGATCATGAACAAGCTGAGTGGGTTGCTTACGAATTAAAGAAAAATCAACTCTCTAAAAACCATTTTAAAAGGCCTTATTTTATTAGAGACAAGAGCATAAAAACAAAATCAGCTGATTGGAGAAATTACAAAAAATCAGGCTATGATAAAGGCCATTTATGTCCAGCTGCTGATAGAAAATTTTCCTTAAAAGCACATGACGAAACTTTTTTAACATCTAATATATCTCCTCAAAAACACGATTTTAATGCTGGAGTATGGAATAGGCTAGAACAAAAAACAAGATATTGGGCGAACAAGTACAATGGAGTATATGTAGTTACTGGTGGTGTTTTAGATAATGATTTAAAAACAATAGGTCGCGAAAATGTAACTGTCCCAAACTACTTCTACAAAATATTACTAGACAACCAAAACGGAAGCACAAAGATAATTGCCTTCTTAGTTCCTCACAAAGAATCAAATAAACCTTTATATGAATTTATAGTATCTGTAGATAAAATTGAACAGCTTACCGGAATTGATTTTTTCTCCCAATTAGAAGACAATAAAGAAAACCGTTTAGAGGCAAATACTAATTACAAAAACTGGAGTTTTAGATAAACTAACTTTGGTAGATCACGCGCACTACACCTTTCATTAAATATTGTCAAAAAAATAATATTGAGCTTCTTGTGGGATTTCTCCTAAAGTCGAAATGACATTAGTTTCTTGTAAGTTATTTCAACATTTGATATAGTCATTTCGAAACGTAGCGTAGCGGAGTGAGAAATCACATCCTGAAAAGAACAAGTGAAGCTTATTTTTATAAGATATTTATATTCGTGATGGAAAATTAGTGGCTTCAGTTACTCAAGAAGGGTTGATGCGACCGATGAGGAAGAAGTAGCTTCTTGTGCGATTTCTCCTAAAGTCGAAATGACAAAAAAACAAAAAAGCTAAACTGAGGACTGAACACTAAATCACCATTCATTTATTCTGTTTGCATCTAGCTTAATGAATATGAATAATAAAATAGTAAATCCCCAAAGCCCAGAACCTCCATAACTAAAAAATGGCAACGGAATACCTACGGTTGGAAAAACTCCCATTACCATTGCTATATTGATTAAAAAATGAAAGAATAGTATTGCGGCTACACTATAACCATAAACCCTACTAAATTTTGATTTTTGTAAATCTGCTCTATACAACACTCTTAGTATTAAAGCCACAAAAAGAAATACCACAAAACTACTCCCTAAAAAGCCCCATTCTTCTCCTACAGTACTAAATATATAATCTGTATGTTGCTCAGGAACAAAACCTCCTTTAGTTTGTGTACCTTCTAACCAACCTTTTCCGGTCCAACCTCCATTACCAATAGCAATTTCTGATTGTGCAGTATTATACCCAATTCCTTTTGTATCAACCTCTTTTCCTAAAACGATATTAAATCTATCTCGGTGACGTTGTTCAAATACATTCTCAAAAATGTAATTCACAGAATATGATAACCCAACACAAGCAGAAAAGATAGCTATGTACAACAACTTACTTTGTCTTTTCTTTCTATTCTTAAAATAAATCAACAAAGCTAATATTGCACAAATAATAGAGATTATCATTGGATCTAACACAAGTGTTAACACAAACAATGCAGCTCCTGAAAAACCTAACAGTAAATAAATTGGAGACAAGCCTTCTCTATATAATACAAAGAAAAAAGCAGCGTAAACCATAGCACTACCAGGATCTGGTTGCGGTATAATAATTAATGCTGGTAAAAATATGATTGCAAATATTTTAAGTAAATTATTTAACGACTTAATATTGGTTTGCGTATCACTCATAAATTTTGCTAAAGCTAAAGCAGTTGCAAACTTTGCAAATTCACTAGGCTGAACACTAAAACCTCCAAACGAATACCAGGATGTTGCCCCGGAAATATTTTTACCAAAAACAAACAAGCCAACCAAGGAGAGTAAAGACACTAAGTAAATCACACTTGAAAACCGCTCGTAAAACTTAGCTTCTATGGAAAGAATTAATATGATTAAGAAAATACTTAACCCTATAAATACTTGTTGCCTACCATGTGGTTGTGACATCATGCTAAGTGTTGAGTCTTCAGAATAAGATGCTGAATAAATATTCAACCAGCCAATAAACACTAACACAAAATAGATTAATATCATTAACCAATCAATACGCACTAATATGTTTCCTTTGTTACGCATTATCTAGGTCTGTTTCTGTTTATTTTAAATGGTTCCCCACTGATATAACTCTCATATACATCTTCTAAGCTACCGTTTAACATTCTTACTTCTAAGTCTTTTCTAGAGATAGTTCCCTTCAAATATTTTTCTATCATTAAACTAGCAATTGGAGCAGCCCATCTACCTCCCCAAAAACCATGTTCTACGAAAACCGCAATAGCTATTTTCGGGTTGTCTTTTGGCGCAAAAGCAACAAAAATAGAGTGATCATCTAACTGAGTTCTTACTCCATCAATTTTTTGATATATTTCAGACGTTCCTGTTTTCCCACAAATTTCAATGCCATTTATCCTTGATTGGTAACCGGTACCTCTAGGTTTTTCATATACATCAAACATCCCTTGTATTACAGGTTCAAAGTGTTTTGGACTTATTGTAGTAACCCGTTTGGTTGTGAATTTTTTAGGCAACGTATCCCCTTTTATATTTTTCACGATATGAGGTGTATAATAATACCCTCTATTTGCAATAGCTGCAGTCATGTTTGCTAACTGTATAGGTGTTGTTTCAACTTGACCTTGACCAATTGCATTGGAAATTATATATGTACTTCTCAATCTGTTTTTTCCGTGCTCTTTATTATAATATACACTATCAGGGATACGTCCTTTATTCCCTACCGACAAATCATTATGTAAATAATCCCCTAGTCCAAAACTTTTCGCATGTTCACTCCATTTTTGCACTCCAATGGTTGCATTAGGATACTTATTCAATATGTTTAAATAGGTTTTTCCAAAATACGCATTACACGATTCAAATATTGCTCTATTCAAATCATTGCTAGTACCAAAAGGACAATGACACCCAAAGGGTTTCCTTGCTCCATAATGCAACCCATGTCTACAAGTGACTCTAGTATTCTCATCAACTACACCTTCTTCCAAAGCTATTAAGGCGTTTAGCAATTTAAACGGAGACCCTGGAGGATATTGACCTTGTAAACTCCTATCAAATAAAGGTTTTGCAATGGAATCTAAATATAATTTAGTAAAGTTTTTGGAACGCTGTCTTCCAACTAATAAAGCTGGGTTGTAACTTGGTGCTGACACTAATGAAAGTATTTCCCCAGTTGAAGGCTCAATAGCTATGATTCCTCCGCGTTTATTAACCATTAATTCTTCTCCATACTGTTGTAAAATAGCATCAATAGTTATGGTTATGTCCTTTCCGTTTTCAGGTAATGTATCTAATGTCCCGTTTTTATACGACCCTATATCCCTATTAAACTTATCTTTCTGAATGTATTTTACCCCTTTATTTCCTCTTAATATTTTTTCATAAGATTTTTCAACCCCTGATTTTCCATATAAATCTCCAGATTGATAATATGGATTACTTTTTACTTTTTGAGGAGTTACTTCAGCAATATATCCTAATACGTTTGCCCCAATAGAAGTCTGATAATCTCTTGCAGATCTTTTTTGAATATAAAAACCTGGGAATTTCCTGATTCTCTCCTGTAAAGAAGCATATTCTATTTTAGACATTTGGGCAACAACCGGTGAGGGCAATCTAGGAGAATAACGCCTCGCTTTTTTTAATTGTCTAATTAGTTTTTCTTTATCAATAGTCAACAAATCACACAATTGCAAAGTATCAAACGGCTTCACCTTACGCGGTATTACCATTAAATCATACGAAGGTTGATTTGCAACTAATAATTGCTGGTTTCTGTCATATATGTGCCCTCTTTCTGGATAAACACGCATACGTTTATAAGCATTACTTTCTGATTGATGTTTAAAACTATCATCAAATACCTGTAAGTAAAATAGTCGACCAATAAACAACAACCCAGTAATAATAACTAGAATATAAAGTAACGCATTCCTCATTCTTTCCTCTTACTAAATAATGTTACCAAAACTAAACTCAACAATACCGTGTATATACTACTAAACAACGTGCTTTTTAAGCTATAAAGGATAAAAGACAAATTAAATGTTTCTAACAAAAATAAAACTAAATGATGAATCACAATTAATATTGAGAAATATGCAAGTTTAGCAGCTATAGATACTTTAGATAATTTTATCGTCTGGAATTCATAACTCCTCCCAAACGAAAATTTTAATGCTTGTGGACGTATATAAGCTATTATTGTACATGCAGCAGCGTGAACCCCGCCTGAACTAAAGAAAAAATCCAAACTCAATCCTAACAAAAAGCTGCTAAGTAAAAAGACTGCTCTATCAGATTTTATTGGAAACAATATAATAAATAACACATACACATAAGGTACATATGCTCCAATACGCATGTTACTAAATACCAATACTTGTAATAAAACAAGTAGTATAAAAAAGAGTATTCGTAAAACAACTTCCTTATTCATTCTGATTTTTATTTAGGAGTTGGTTTACTTCTTTTAGAGCTTTATTTTTGACTACATAAACGTAGCCTATATTTGACATATCATTAAACAATTTGACATCTACATCAAAATAATTTTGTGTTTGATTTAACTCTGCTTTTATAACTTTCCCTACATTAATTCCTTGTGGAAAAATAGAATAGTTACCTGTAACAATTGTATCGTTCACTTTTATAGGTGCTACTTTAGTGATATCCTCTAACTGCACTTTAAATGGCGATTCACCATCCCAAATTAAAGAGCCAATATGATTTGTTTTTTTCAACTGAACATTAACTTGTGACTGTACATGTAATACCGATAAAACTGTGGAAAAATTCTCTCCAACACTTTCTATTACTCCTACTATTCCGTTAGTTGTGATTACTCCCATATCAGTAGTAACTCCATGCTTAGCTCCTTTATTAATTACAAGGATATTATTTTTTTTATGGAAACTATTCTGGATTAGTTTTGCGGGAATAAAACCATAAGGCACATCAATTAATTCGTTTGCTGTGCTATGAAAACTATAATTACTTAATTCCATTCGCAATCTAGCATTCTCTTTTAACAAACGTTCGTTATAAGTTTCTAGATTGACAAATTCATTAATATGATTTACAGACTCGTATAACCCGCCAGATATATCATTTGCAGCAGATATAAATTTACTTTTATGATATCTATGAGATTGAATTGTAAGCGCTAAAGAAATACCCAACAGTAAGATGAAAAACAAGAAGTTTTTTTTCTTTAATAAATACGAAATTACCTGCTGCATTAGTCACGCTATTTAATCAAAATACTCCTGTACTTATCTAAGTCTTTTAATGTAATACCTGTACCTCTTACTACTGCTCTTAGTGGATCTTCAGCAATGTACACAGGTAAATCTGTTTTTTTAGACAATCTTTTATCCAAACCTCTTAACATTGACCCTCCTCCTGCTAAATAGATACCCGTATTGTAGATATCGGCAGCTAATTCTGGTGGAGTTTGCGATAGTGTTTCCATTACAGCATCTTCAATTCTTAAAATTGATTTATCTAATGCTTTAGCAATTTCTCTGAAAGATATTTGAACTTGTTTTGGTTTACCTGTAAGTAAATCTCTACCTTGAACAGACATGTCTTCAGGTGGAGTTTCTAAATCTTCTGTGGCTGCCCCTATTTGAATTTTTATTTTTTCTGCTGTTCTATCTCCTACATACAAGTTATGTTGTGTACGCATGAAGTAAACAATATCATTGGTAAATACATCACCGGCAACCTTAACTGATTTATCACATACAATTCCTCCTAAAGCAATTACAGCAATTTCAGTGGTACCTCCTCCAATATCAACAATCATGTTTCCTTTTGGCTGCATAATATCAACACCAATACCAATAGCTGCTGCCATTGGCTCATGTATTAAATAGACTTCTTTACCGTTAACTCTTTCAGCTGATTCTTTTACCGCACGCATTTCAACCTCAGTAATTCCAGAAGGAATACAAATTACTAAACGCAATGAAGGTGGAAATAATTTTTTCTTTAATGCTGGAATGTTTTTAATAAACATTGTCAACATTTTTTCTGAAGCATCAAAATCAGCAATTACACCATCTTTCAACGGACGGATTGTTTTGATATTTTCATGTGTTTTACCCTGCATCATGTTAGCCTCTTGACCAACAGCTATTATGTTTCCAGATATTCGATCCCTAGCAACAATAGAAGGCGCATCAACTACAACTTTTCCATTATGTATTATCAAAGTATTTGCAGTACCTAAATCTATTGCTATTTCTTCAGTTAGGAAATCAAAAAATCCCATAAGTTTGTGGTGTATTTAAAGGGTAAAACGTATTTATGTTTGGCAATCTACCAAAGGTACTAAATTTAAGGAAAAAATAACACTAAAACAGAAAACTCCGTAAAAATATTTTTTACGGAGTTTTTATATAGAATATTGAGTGTTTCTTAGTGCTTAAAATGTCTTGTTCCTGTGAAAACCATAGCAACATTATTTTCGTTACAATAATCAATACTTAATTGATCTTTTATTGATCCTCCTGGTTGAATAACAGCTTTTACACCTGCTTTATCAGCAATTTCTACACAGTCAGGGAAAGGGAAAAATGCATCACTTGCCATTACAGCTCCATTTAAATCAAATTCAAATTTAGTTGCTTTTTCAATTGCTTGATTTAAAGCATCTACTCTAGATGTTTGTCCTGTACCACTAGCACATAATTGCTTGTTTTTCACCAAAACAATTGTATTCGACTTAGTATGTTTACAAATTTTAGACGCAAAGATTAAATCTTCTTTTTGAGAATCAGTCGTTTTTGTTGTTGTTTTATCCTCTAAACCTTGAATAGTATCAGTGACATTATTTCTATCCTGTACTAAAACACCGTTTAAACAACTTCTTACGTTTGTTCCTGGCATTTCAATATTTTTTTGAACTAACAAGATTCTGTTTTTCTTTCCTTTAAGAATTTCTTCAGCATCTGCGTTAAATCCAGGAGCAATAACTACTTCACAAAACAACTTATGAATTTCTTCCGCTGTAGCAGCATCAATAATTGTGTTTGAAATTAACACTCCTCCAAAAGCAGAAGTAGGATCTCCAGCTAAGGCATCAACATATGCTTCACAAATTGTTGCTCTTTGTGCGAAACCACAAGCGTTATTATGCTTTAATACAGCAAACGTTGGTGCTTCACCTTTGAATTCATCCATTAAATTTACAGCGGCATCAACATCTAATAAGTTATTGTAACTTAACTCTTTACCATGAAGCTTATCAAATATTGAATCAAAATCACCGAAAAAGAATCCTTTTTGGTGAGGGTTTTCTCCGTAACGTAATGTTTTACCATTATTTTCACTGATTTTCAATACTGTTTCTTCTCCTTCTTGATTAAAGTAGTTGAAAATAGCTGTATCATAGTGAGAAGATATATTAAATGCTTTTCCAGCAAATTTCTTTCTATCCGAAATAGAAGTCTCCCCATTATTTTCATTGATGACAGTTAAAAACTCGTCATATTGTTCCATTGAAGAAACAATAACAGTGTCTTTAAAATTCTTAGCGGCAGCTCTAATTAAAGAAATCCCACCGATGTCAATTTTTTCAATAATATCTTGTTCAGGAGCTCCAGAAGCTACTGTTTTTTCAAACGGATATAAATCAACAATTACTAAATCTAATTGAGGAATATTATATTCTTCCATCTCAGCAATATCACCTTGGTGATCCTGACGATTCAAAATCCCTCCAAATACTTTTGGATGTAAAGTTTTAACTCTTCCTCCTAAAATTGAAGGGTAAGATGTTGTTTCCTCAACAGGAACTACTTTAATTCCTAATTCATTAATAAACTTCTCAGTCCCTCCAGTAGAATAAATAGTAACTCCTAATTCATCTAATTTCTTAACGATTGGTGCTAAACCATCTTTATGAAAAACTGAAATTAATGCTGATTTGATTGCTTTTGTAGCCATTTTTTGTTGTGTTGTTGTTATTTTTGAAAGGTGCAAAAGTAATTTTAATAGACGAAAGCACCATACAATACAACAATTATTTTAACAACAATTGATCTATATCAAGTCCATTAAGTAATGTAGCAACTTCCTCATTTACAAAAGCTAAGAATTCTTCATCGGCATTTGTAAATGGATCAATTGTTTTAGAATCAATATCTATTTGACCCACATTTACTCCTTCAATAAAAAGAGGCACCACAATTTCTGCTTTTACTGTAATACTACAAGCTATATAATTATCTTGTGCTTTAACATCTGCAACAACAAAATTACTGTTACTTTCAGCAACTTGACCACAAATCCCTTTTCCAAATGGAATGGTTAAATGATCAGTAGGCTCTCCCACATACGCGCTTAAATGCAATGTTCTAGCTTCGTGGTTTGCAAAATAAAACCCCACCCAATCATAGGTATCTAGATTATCTTGTAGTAATTGACACACTCCTTTTAATCTATCGAATACAGGAAGTGTTATATCTTTTGTTATTGTTGAAACAAGCGGCTTTAAATCTTCAAATGTCATTTTGTTATTATTTTATTATTGTCAAGACTACAAAAGTATCTAATTCTTAAAGAATTGAATTCAAAAAGTTGTTAATTTGTGTTATACCATGAATCCACTAATTACAAAGAACAAACCAGTTATAAAGTTTTTAGCTATATTTTTATTTAGCTATGTTCTTTTATCCTTATTGTATTACCTTTTTTTAAACTCCACAAATAACCTTGATTTTTTAACCGAAACAGTTTCTAAACAAACTATAAATCTATTAAATTTGATTGGTTATGAAACCTACTCTATTACAAACTCAACTAATGATTTTATAAACCTATATGTTAGAGGAAAAAATATAGCTGGTATTTCTGAAGGCTGTAATGCAATCAGTATTATGATTCTATTTCTTGCATTCATTTTTAGCTTTACAAAAAAATTAAAACCAACAGTACTATTCGCTCTTTCAGGACTAGTTATTATTCATATCATAAACATTGTCCGAATAGTAATTCTTGTTGTTTGTCTTTTTCACTATCCTGAATACTCGGAACCATTACACAATTATGTTTTCCCTGCTATGATTTATGGGGTCGTGTTTATACTATGGATGATATGGGTTAATTCATTTCAAAAAATCAAAAGATAAATGCAATCGAAAATATTAAAAATAGCTATCATTGGCTTTCTTTTCCTTTTACTTGGGATTGTACGTGTTTTTGAAGATGAATTGTTTTACGATCCTTTTACCTTGTTTTACAAGCAATTACACTATATAAAAGAGATCCCTAATTATAGTTTAATTAAAATATTAACTCATACTTTTTTTCGCTATTCAATTAACAGCTTAATCTCAATAGCAATATTATTTATTGCATTTAGAAAAAAAGAAATTATACGTTTTTCAACTATATTTTATATTACGCTATTCATTATCCTTATTAGTATTTACACTATTACTGTCATAAACTTCACTGAAGAGTTACATCAAATATTCTTTTATATCAGACGTTTTTTAATACAGCCAATTTTTATTCTTGTGTTATTGCCAGCATTTTACTACCAACAAAAGATCATACATCGACAGTGACCCAATTCTATTAAAATAAAGACATAAAAAAAACCTATGATGAACATAGGTTTTTTTTATAAAGTATAAATAGTAATGATCTACATTCCTAATTCTTTTTTAACATCTTCCAATAAGTTTGGACCATCAGCTAAAATTAACCCAGAACCTGCAGTAGAATCAACTACATATTGGTATCCTTTAGCTCTAGCAACTTTTTGAATAGCTACACGTGCTTTTTCCATAATTGGCTTAATTAACCCTTCTTGTCTTTTACCCATATCTTTCTGAGCATTTTGTTCGTACTTTAACACGTTATCACGCATTCCTTGTACTTCCTGAGCTCTTTGACCATTAACCTCATCTGTTTTACTAGATGCTTCAGCTTGATACTGCTTCATTTTATTTTGAAGCTCTGTAGCCATCGTTTGCAAATCTGCCTGGTAAGTTTTTGTTAACTTTTCTAACTGATTTTGCGCAGCTTTCATATCTGGCATTGCAGCAATTAATTCTTGAGTATCAATATGAGCTACTTTACTTTGTGCAGATGTTAAACTTGTTGCTCCTAAAAATAATATTGATGCAACTAATAATGTTTTAATTTTCTTCATTTTATAGTTTATTAAGTGTTTATTTATTCTCTTTATCTTTATCGTCTACAGGTACTCCTGGCAAACCTGCTTTATTGTTTTTCTTAGCTTCTTTGTCAGCTAACATTTTTTTACGTTTTTCGTCAAATGCTTTTTTCTTAGCTTCTTTCAGTTCTAAGATTTTTTGCCTTCTTTCATCAAGAATACGTTGCCTATCAGCTCTCTTTACATCAGCTGCTTTTTTTCTTTCATCAACCGCTTGATTGATTACTGGCATCACATCCTCTGCTGCTGCATTCTTTTTAGACTTTCTATCTTTTGCTTGCTTACGTTTTGCTGTTCTAGTTAATGTTCTAACAATATAATCACTTAAATCATATCGTTTGTTTGAGTACATCATAACAACATCAGCAGATTTGTCAAATATAAAATCGTATTTCTTTGCCTTAGCATACTCTCGTACAGCAGTTAATACTTGATCTTGAATTGGCTCAATTAGCGTTCTTTTTTGGATAAACAAATCTCCATTTGGTCCAAATCTTTTTTGTTGATAATCTAATATTTCAGCTTCTTCAATTTTTATATCTTCTTCCTTCTCTTCAATAAGTTCCTTAGTTAACAAAACACGCTCGTTACGCAAGTCTAATTTTTTCTTTTCAATACCACGAAGTTTTAAATCAATTTCACTTTTCCATTTCTGGACTTTTTGATCAAGTTGAGTTAAAGCTTCATTATACTCGGGAATATTTTCAAGGATATACTCTGTGTCAATGTACCCCATTCTAATATTACTCTTTTGAGCATTACTACTAAAAGTTATCAATACTAATAAAACGACTAAAAGAACTCTTGTTTTCATAACTTAATGTGTTTATTGAAAATATCGTGCCAAAATTAAAAATCTCTTCCTAAAATAAAATGTGTTTCCCAACCATTTTTTTCTCTTTGTCCAGGTAAAGCATCAAACCCATACCCTAAATCAACACCTAATAACCCAAATGCTGGCATTTGTATCCTAACACCTAAACCGGCAGAACGATACATATTAAACGGATCATAATCTGAATAATCGTTAAACGAATTTCCTGCTTCAGCAAATACTAATCCGTATATACTTGCAGCCTGAGATTTCATTGCTATAGGATGTCTTAATTCAAGTGAAAATCTATTAAAAATAATACCTCCTTCATTACTAGACAAACTTCCATTATCTGGATATCCTCTCATTCGAATTGTTTCCCTGTTTTCTAAACCTGAGTTTCCTAAACCACTTCCTCCAACATCATAACGCTCAAAAGGAACAACTCCTCTGTCTTTATTATATGCTCCTAAAAAACCAAAATTAACATTTGTCCTTAAAATTAAACGCTTATACAAACTTGTATACCAATCTCCTTCAAATTTAACTTTATAAAACTCTAACCACCTGTATCTTTCCTGATCAACTTTACTTAAGTCCGCCGTGGCGTCAACATAATTTGCAACAACATTATTGTTTGCATCTACATAATTACCGTGACTATTTTTCAACTTATATTCTTCTAAGTTTTCTAAATTTTTATAATCCACTCCATTTACCAATGAGTATGGAAAAGTAAACTTACCTGTTAATGAAAATTTAGATCCACGTACAGGAAATATAGGATTAATCCCTTTACTATCTCTTGACAAGCCAATGGTATATGCTAAACTATTAGAGAATCCATCTTTAATATTTCTAAATAAACTTGATTGATAATTCTTTAAATTATAATGCTGTAACGATACAGATTGACTTAATGTAAAGTAATCATCTGGAACCTTCAGACGTTTTGCTAGTCCGACAGAAATACCTAATATTCCAAACTGCTGATCTTTATTAACACGTCGATTCTCATATCTAAAATAACGAGAATATGATAATGAAACCGAAAACTGTTGCGGTTTTTTACCACCTAACCATGGCTCCATAAACGAAAAACTATACGTTTGATACGTCTGAGCCGCTGAAGCTCTTAAAGATAGTGATTGTCCGTCACCCATTGGCAAAGGGTGATATGCATCTTTATTGAAAATATTTTTAATAGAGAAATTATTAAATGATAAACCTAGCGTACCAATAAATCCACCTCCACCAAAACCACCTTGCAATTCGATTTGACTTGCTCCTTTTTCAACTACTGAATACTCTACATCAACCGTACCTTCATTAGGGTTTGGGTTTTTAATGTTTGGCACTAACTGTTCCGCATCAAAGAATCCCATTTGACCTAATTCACGTAAACTTCTGATAATGTTTTTCTTACTATAAACTTGACCTGGTTTTGTTCTTAACTCTCTATAAACAACATGATCATTTGTTTTATCATTCCCCGCAACTGTAATATTTTTAAAACGAGTTAACTTCCCTTCTGAAATCCTTATTTCAAAGTCTATAGTATCATTTCTTACTCCGGTTTCTACGGGAACCACATTCGAAAACATGTACCCATTATTTTGATACAAATTCGTAACATCATCCGCATCAGGATCTGTAGCATCTGCTATTTGTTTTTCCAATAATATTGCATTGTATACATCACCTCTAAATAACCCCAATTTTCGTTTAAGATACTTGTCTGTATACACAGTATTACCTGTAAATTCAATATTACCTATATAATATTTTTTACCTTCTTTGATATCAATTTTTAACGAAACAGTCTTGTTCTCATTAAAAACAGGATTACTTCCGTTAACTTGTATATCCCTATATCCTTTTTCTTTATATGTTTCAACTATTTTTTCAAGGTCTTCTTCGTACTTTTCTTTCACAAATTTAGAACGCTTGAAGGCCCTTAAAGGATACTTCAGACCTCTTTCTTTTGTGTTTTTCATTTTTTTACGAAGCTTTGACGATTTAAAACTTTCGTTACCGGTAAAATCGATATGAGAAATCTTTACCTTTTTTCCTTTATCAATACTAACTACTAAATTAATTTTTTCTTTTCCTGTAGAATCTTTTACAGAAACAGGATTTAAATAAACCTTGCTTGCTATGTAACCATCTTTTGCATACTTATTTTGCAAATAATTTTTTGTTGTTGTCAACAAATTTTCAGTTACTTTAACACCTTTGGTTAATTTGTTCTCTTTAATGATTTCGTCATGTTTAGATTTCTTAACACCAGTAATCTTAACCTCATCTAAACTTGGCAACTCTTTTACCTCAATATTTAAGTATATTGATTTTCCTTCGACCTTACTTACATAAAGGTTAACATCGCTAAATAAATTTGAAGTCCATAATTTTTTAATAGCATTACTTGTTTTCTCTCCAGGAATGACTATTTCTTGTCCTTTTCTTAACCCCGAAAAAGTAACAATAGTTTGCTTATTGAAACTAGCATTACCCGAAACCGTAATATCTTCAATTAAGTATTTTGTACCCGAAACATAACTCCCAACCTGGGCATATGTTTTAGCACTAAAAGCTAAAAAAATAAATATTAAGCTATAAAATATATTTCTACTTAAGTTGTTCACTTGTTTTTCCAAATCGTCTTTCTCTATTTTGATAATTTAATACAGCCTTATACAGGTCTTCCTTTTTAAAATCTGGCCAAAGTACATCTGTAAAATATAATTCAGCATATGCTATTTGCCACAACAAAAAGTTACTTATGCGCTGCTCACCGCTTGTTCTTATAAGTAAATCTACATCCGGTAAATTTCGCGTGTAAAGATGCTCATTAATAATTGAATCATCAATATTTTCTATAGAAATTATGTTATTTTTAACTTTCTCTGCGATTTCTTTAACTGTTTTAACAATTTCGTTTCTAGAACCATAACTCAGTGCTAATGTCAATACTAGCTTCTTGTTATTTTTTGTTTTTTCTATCACTTCCGAAAGCTCCTTATACGCTTTAGGAGGTAATTCTTCTAAATTACCTATAGCACACAACTTAATTTCATTTTCATGAAGTGATTTAAATTCTTTTTTTAATGAAGAAACTAATAAGTTCATCAACTTATCCACCTCATTCTTTGGCCTATTCCAGTTTTCCGTAGAAAAAGCATATAATGTCAAGTGTGTTATACCAGATTCACCTGCTGCTTCGATAGTTTCACGAACAGCTTTCGCTCCTCTTTCATGACCTAAAACACGTAGCAAGCCTCTTTTTTTTGCCCATCGTCCGTTACCATCCATAATGATAGCAACATGCTTAGGCACATTTTTCTTATCTATTTGTTCTAAAAAATTCATTATTTAATTTGTATTACAGAAGCAAGGGTTTTTACCAAATGTATAGGTTAACGTTACACCTGTAAAAACATACCAATCATTACTATTTATATTCCCGAACTTTAATGATTCAAAATCGGCTTTATCACGTACGGGATTACTTCCATCAAGATCATCAGTGAACGTATAACGAGCTCCAATTTCTACAGCAAGCACAAACCGCTTTGTTATTGCAGATTTAACACCTACAATCATTGGTATTGCTAATGAATTATGCGAATTATATTTTTCGATTTTATTGTTTGGATTTAATACCAAGGCATTATAATTGAAATAAGACAAACCTGTAAATAAGTAAGGAGTTGTTTTTATTGCATAGTTATGTTGATCATGCAAATCAAACTCCCAGAATGTAAATTCCATTCCAGCTGTAATTTCTTTTACTTCATTTTTAAAAGTTAGATTTCTTTGCTTCCTTCTTGGATCTATAGATTTTGAATCATCACCAGTTATACTTGAATATATAGCTGATATCCTATATGAATGTCTTGGACTTCTATTCCATTTGTATATCCCTCCAATAGCAATATCGTTTGGGTTTATATATTTCCCCGATCCAACATCTGCAATTGCATTTGACCCTCCAATAAACAATCCAACCTCATGGATTTGCCCAAAAGAAAAAAAACAGGACAGTAATAATAAAATAGTTAAACGATACATAGTGTTCTCAAAAGTTTGCAAATATATAAAAATGACTCAATCCATGCAATTAAACATGCTCACTATAAAACATCATTTATAAACTTTTATTGCTTTAATTTCTATTATCTTCTCCCCACAACAGTTTATTACGAAGTGTGTGCAAGAAACTCTCTCCCTTAGGCTCAATCATATTTATATTAAAATCGGCTTTTTGAATTATCAATTCAGTTCCGTTTTTAACTGTAATTATTCTTGAGTCTAATGATACTAAATGCAAATCCTCTCTACCTCCAACAATCAATTTTATTTCTGTTTCCTCTGGAATAACTAAAGGTCTTGCATTAAGATTATGTGGTGCAATTGGCGTTAAGACAAAACTATCTGAATCGGGCGCAACAACTGGACCTCCGCAACTCAAAGAATACCCCGTAGACCCTGTTGGAGAAGCTACAATTAACCCATCAGCCCAATAAGATGTTAAGTACTCATTATTTAAAAACGTTTGGACCTTTATCATTGAGGTCGTATTTTTTCTACTTACCGCTATCTCGTTTAATGCGAAATTAAACTCTTCATCCAAGCCTTCTATTGCTGTTTCGCTTTCAATTTTCAATAAACTTCTTTCAGAAATATCATACTCACCTTTGACTATTTCATCTATAGACGATTTTATTTTATCTTTCTGAATTGTTGCCAAAAACCCCATCCTTCCAGTATTGACACCTACAATTGGAATACCAGAACTTCTCACATAAGAAATTGACCTCAATATTGTACCATCACCACCTATACTTATAAAAAAAGCAAAGGAATCATCTAAATCTTTATATGAATTGAATGAATTATAGTCTTCACTTGAAATTTGCTCTATATATTTCAATGCTGAGGACTCAATGTAAACTGAAATATTATGAATACTCAATTGCTCGAGAACTATACTCACATACTCTTTTGGGAAATTATTTTTAAACCTTCCGTAAATTGCAACTTTCATCATAGCTATATATCCAAATATTTCTTCAAATAATCTGATCTATCTTTTAAATCCTGTACATAAGATTCTTCTTCATGACCTGCGACAACCACATAACCATAACGAATGAATGTTTGAATAATATCCGACAATCCTGAGTTATTTATTTTAACCGTAATCTCTGCCTGTTCATTTTCAAATTTCGACAAAAAAGCACCAAGTATCTTTGCATTATTAGATTCAACAATCTGAGAAATTTCACTAAAAGAGTATTCTTTCTTTTCTTTTCTTACAATCAAAATTGCTCCTGGCTCGAAAAAAAATGGTGTTTGATCAAATAAACCTATAATATCTTTCAATTCATAATAACCAATGTATACATTTTTATGCATTACAGGCATCACATTTGTTGAGTTTTGAGCAAATGCCTCAAGTACGTCCAACCAATTAGTAGTATCGGCTACGAAAAAATACTCCACAGCATATTGACAATCTTTTATGGCAATTTCTGAATCAAAACAATGGGTGTCATTTTCAGATATACAACCTAAAAATTCTTCTCCTAAACAAATAGGTATATGAGAATATGTAAGATTATTAAACATCTGTTGAATCAAACGAATTTTCTGATTAACCTCAACAGGTTTAATGTCATTTATAATGAGTTCACTAAGATTCATTAGTTATAAATTTATAATGCAAATTAACTAATTTATAGGAATAAGCATTAAATTTGCCTCTCAATTTTTCAACCATGACAAAGTTAAGCGTAAACATAAATAAAATTGCAACTCTTAGAAATTCTAGAGGCGGAAACACTCCAAACCTATTGCACGTAGCAAGCGACATTGAACGCTTTGGCGCAGAAGGAATTACCATACACCCAAGACCTGACGAAAGACATATCAGATACCAGGATGCTCGAGATTTAACCAAAATCGTAACTACCGAGTTTAACATTGAAGGGAACCCAAACGAAAAGTTTATACAACTAGTTTTAGACACAAAACCTACTCAAGTTACTTTGGTTCCAGACGCTATAAATGCAATTACTTCAAACGCTGGATGGGATACCGTAAAACACCATGATTTCCTAACAGATGTTATCGCAGAATTTAGACGAAACGACATCAGAACCTCTGTTTTTGTTGACCCAACTTTAAAAATGATTGAAGGAGCAAAAAACATTAACACAGACAGAATAGAATTATATACGGAAGAATTTGCTGATCAATTCACTAAAGGAAACATGAAAGCTATAAAACCATATACAGAATGTGCAATTTTAGCCAATGAACTAAATTTAGGGGTAAATGCAGGGCATGATTTAAGCTTAGACAATATTAAGTTTTTTAAAGAAAACATACCGGGACTACTTGAAGTTTCAATTGGTCATGCTTTAATTTCTGAATCAATTTATCTAGGAATTGAGAATGTAATTAACATGTACCTAAACAAGTTAAAAGGATAATTACCTATGGAAATACTTCATTCTAAAATTTTAGGATCCGGACAACCACTTTTAATCCTTCATGGATTCCTTGGAATGTCTGATAATTGGAAAACATTAGGAAATAAATACGCTGAAAACTTTGAAGTTCATTTAATTGACCAACGAAATCATGGCAGAAGTTTTCATTCTGAAGAATTTTCGTATGACTTAATGGTTGACGATTTAAAAAAATATATTGACTTTCATAATCTCGGAAACTGCATCTTACTTGGCCACTCTATGGGTGGTAAAACTGCTATGCAATTTGCATTAACCTACCCTGACCTAATTCAGAAGTTAATTGTAGCAGACATTTCCCCAAAAACCTACCCTGCTCATCATCAATACATATTAAAAGCATTATCTGAAGTTGATTTTACAATTCAAAAATCAAGAAAAGAAATAGAAGTAATTTTAAACAATTACATTCCAGAAACAGGTGTTATTCAATTTTTAATGAAAAACATTTACCGAAAAGAAAAAACTGAATTAGCATATCGATTTAACCTACCCATATTATTTAAAAGGTACAACGAAGTTGTTACTTCATTTCAATCTAACAGGGTGTTTGATAAACCTACTTTATTTTTAAAAGGTAGTAATTCAAATTACATTACAGTTGAAGATCTAGTAACAATAAAACGTAATTTTTCTGAAGCACGTATTGAAGAAATTAGCGATTCCGGGCACTGGCTACACGCTGAGCAACCACAAGAATTTTACCAAAAAACCATTAACTTTTGTTAAATTATTTGTATTATTGCTATGCATACATAGCATGTACAACAAATTAACTTAATCAGAAACCAAATTTTTATTATGAAAAAACTTTTATCTTTTGTTTTGTTTTTTCTTGCAGGATCTACTCTCTACGCCGGTGGTTATAGAGTATCAATTCAAGGACAAAAACAATTAGCAATGGGACACACAGGTGTTGCCGTTATTAGTAGTGCTGAATCAGTGTTTTTTAACCCTGCTAGTATTTCCTTTTTAGATGGGAAAATGAATTTCTCACTTGGAGTATCTGGGATTATAGCAGAAACAAAGTACGAAAACAAAGAGTTCGGAGATACAAATAGTACTGAAAGCGGACTTGCTACTCCCTTTAACTTTTATGCCACATACAAAGCAAATGACTGGTTGTCATTCGGACTAGGAGTTTATACACCATATGGTAGCTCTGTAGAATGGGAAAAAGACTGGTCTGGTTCTCACTTAGTTAACGACATTGACCTAAAAGCTATTTTTGTACAACCAACAGTTGCTGTTAAAATTAGCGATAATTTTAGTATCGGTGGTGGGCCAATTTATGTTAATGGATCTGTAAATTTCAATAAGAACTTAAATAGAAATTTAGTAGATATTAACGGAAATAGAACAAATGTTACTGTTGAACAAAAAAGTATCTCTGCTTGGGGGTACACTCTAGGATTCATGGTTAAACCAACTGAAAAGTTAAATATTGGGTTTAACTACAGATCAAAAGTAATCGTGAAGGCTGAAAACGGAGACGCAGATTTTGAAAACGTACCAGGAAGCTTACCTAATAATCTTGCTGATGGTAAATTTAATGCTGAATTACCATTACCGGCAGAAATCACAATGGGTCTTTCTTATGAATTTTGCGATAAATTCTTATTTGCTTTTGACTACAACTTCGCACAATGGAGTGAATACGAAGCTTTAGTAGTAGAGTTTGACAATGATGCTGGTGTTTCTACTAGCCCAAGAAATTACAAAGACGCTGAAACATTCAGACTTGGATTACAATATGAAGCAACAAAAAAAATAACAGTAAGAACTGGTATTTACTTTGACCAATCACCTGTACAGGATGGTTATTTTGCACCAGAAACCCCTCGTAATGACTCTGTAGGATATACAGGAGGTTTGTCTTATAAAGTAAATGATAAATTATCAATTGACGCATCATTCTTATACTTACATTTTGAAGAAATTGACAATTCATATGACCACTATCAAGAAAACGGACAAAATGTACCATTTTCAGGAACTTACAAATCATCTGTAATAGCTCCAGGTATCGGATTATCATATAAATTATAAGCTTTTTAAAACAAAGAAATTATGAAAAACATAAAATATATAGCAATTATGGCTTTAGGTTTAGTAGCCTGTGAGCCTGAATTAGATAACTCAATTGAAGACGCTGGCTTTTATTCAGCAGGAACAGCTAATTTTAGTAATTTTGTATCAGTTGGTAACTCCCTTACAGCAGGATATGCTGACGGAACAGTATACTTAGAAGGTCAAAAGTACTCATACCCTAATATCTTAGCAGACAAATTTAGTCATGTTGGAGGTGGACTATTCACCCAACCACTTGTAAACGATAATTTAGGAGGTTTAACTCTTGGAGGGAGCCAAATTTACGACACAAGATTAGTACTTACAGGAAATCCTTTAAGCCCAGATAATTTAGCTGGAACACCAACAACTGAAGTGAGTAATATTTTAATTGGACCTTTCAATAACGTTGGAGTACCAGGAGCAAAATCATTTCATTTATTATCTGACTCTTATGGAGATATATCTGGAGTAGCAGGAGGCACAGCAAACCCTTACTTTGTAAGAATGGCTTCTAGCCCATCAGCTACAATGTTAGGTGATGCAGTTGCTCAAAACCCAACATTCTTTTCATTATGGATAGGAAATAATGATATTCTATCATTTGCTACTTCTGGTGGGATTGGAATTGATCAAGTTGGAAATTTAAACGCAGCTAGTTATGGAGGTAATGACATTACTGACCCGATGGTATTTCATGGAACATATGATGCTTTACTAACTGGCTTAACTGCCAATGGCGCTAAAGGAGTCGTAATGAACTTACCAAGTGTAACGTCTATACCTTATTTCACAACCGTACCATATAACGCAATACCTATGGATGCCGCAACAGCAGCCGGTACTAACGGTGCATACGTGAATTATAACAATGGATTATTAGCTGCTATGGGAGCAATGGCTATTGATGCAGCCGAAGTTGCTCAAAGAACAATAAACTTTACAGCAGGACAAAACGCATTAGTAATTGAAGATGAAAGCTTAACAAACCTTTTAGGGTTTGGACTACCTTCTATCAGACAAGCTACAATTGCCGACTTAATTACTTTACCTACTAGTTCTGTTATAGGTGCTTTAGCCGACCCTAGTGACCCAGCTAGTGTAATTGGAGTAGGCGTAGCATTAAATGACAGTCAGGTATTAACAGAAAACGAAGTTTCGATGGTTACTACAGCCCAAATGGCATATAACAACTCTATCAGCATGCTAGCTGCAGCTAATGACAATGTTATTTTAGTAGATGTTAAAACTGCTATGGAACAATTAGCTAATGGAGGATTATCATCAAACGGTGTAACTATTACTGATGAATATGCCACAGGTGGAGGATTCTCACTAGATGGTGTTCACCCTTCTGCTAGAGGATATGCATTTATTGCTAACATAATCCTTGAGAGAATTAACACAGAATTTAACGCAACAATCCCTGTTACTAACACAGGTAATTACCCAACAACATATATTAACTAATTAAAGTATTAGTTAATTACCATAAAAAAAGCGTTGCCAATTTGGCAACGCTTTTTTTATGGTATACTTTTAGCTTTATACTTGACAAATAAAAAACATGAATTATATACTAAAAATATTATTAAGCGCTATTGCAGTTTTTGTACTAGCAAGCTTACTACCAGGGATTACAATTGAAAGTTACACCACAGCTATTATTGTTGCAATTGTACTTGGGATACTTAACACTATAGTGCGTCCGTTATTAATTTTCTTTACAATACCACTCACAATAATAACTTTAGGATTGTTCCTATTTATCATCAATGCTTTTATAATATTAATTGCAGGGTATTTTATTAGTGGTTTTACTGTAGCTAGTATATTCTGGGCATTACTATTTAGTATACTACTCTCTATTTTACAGTCAATATTACACAAAGTTTTAAAAGAAAATAAAAGTTCGAAAAACTAATTATTTATATACAAAACCAGTCGGTTAAACTACTGGTAGCTGCAAAAAATTTGTAGGCTTATAAAAATGTGCTATTTTTGCACAATTAAATTTACTACTTCAAATAGATTAATATGAATATTACAAGAGAAAACATTGACGCACTTAATGCAGTTTTAACAGTTACAATCGAAAAAAACGATTACTCAGAAAAAGTAGAAAAAATATTAACAGATTACCGTAAAAAAGCAAACATATCTGGATTCCGTAAGGGCCTAGTTCCAATGGGAATGATTAAAAAGCAACACGGAAAATCAGTTTTAGTTGATGAAGTAAATAAATTAATACAAGAAAACTTAAACAAATACCTTGCTGAAGAAAAACTTGATTTATTAGGTAATCCACTACCAAGAAAACAAGAAGACTTAAATTGGGATGAAGAAAATTTTTCTTTTCAATTTGAGCTAGGTTTAGCACCAATATTCGATGTTAACTTAAAAAACAAAAAAGCAATTACCCAATACAACATTGTTGCTGATGACAAAACTATTAACGATCAAATAGAAAATATCAGAAAACAATACGGTAAAATAATCCCTACTTCTGAAATCACTGAAGAAACAGAAGTTACTGGAGTTTTCAAAAACGAAGAAAATTCTATTGAAAATACAACCACTATTAGCTTAGATAAAATTAAAGGAAAAACAAATACTGGTAAATTTTTAAAGGCTAAAACTGGAGATACTCTTACATTAAAAACGAAGGGTCTTTTTAACGAGGAGCATGATTTAATGAATGCTTTAAAAGTAAGTAATGACGATGTTAAAGGATTAGAAATTGAAGTCTCATTTGAAATTACTGAAACTAACAATAGAGAATTAGCTGAAATGGATCAGGAGTTTTTTGACAAACTATTTGGCAAAGACGCTATCACCTCTGAAGATGAATTAAAAGCTCGTTTAAAAGAAGATGCTGGAAAACAATTTTCTCAGCAAGCTGACCAAAGATTATTAAACGACGTTACTGAGCACTTAGTTGAAAACACATCATTTGACTTACCTCAAACATTCTTAGAGAAATGGATGCAAAATTCTGGAGAAAACCCTTTAACTGAAGAGCAAGCTAAAGAAGAATATGCTAAATCTGAAAAAGCATTACGTTACCAGTTAATTGAAGGAAAGTTGTTAAAAGAAAACGACATCCAAATTCAATTTGAGGATTTAAAAGCACATACCACCGAAATGGTAAAAGCTCAAATGGCTCAATTTGGACAAACAAACCCTTCAGATGAAGAATTAGAAGGTATCGTTGCAAGAGTTTTATCAAACCAAGATGAAGCAAGAAAATTAGGAGAACAACTTGTTAGCCAAAAGTTATTAGCTTTTTATAAAGACAATGTAAACTTAAAAGTAAAAGAATTGAACTATGAAGAGTTCATTAAGGAAGTTTATAGCTAGAATTTACAAAGAAAATTAAGTACCTTTAAAGCGTTAAACTTTTGGTTTGACGCTTTTTTGATTAAATTGATAAAAAAAATTATACTTACATATGGATTACGGTAAAGAATTTGAAAAATACGCTACTAAACATCACGGAATAAATAGCATGCATTACAACAAAATATTAAGTAGCATGTACCCACAAGGTATGACTCCTAATATCGTTGAAGAAAGACAAATGAATGTTGCTATTTTTGATGTATTCTCTCGTTTAATGATGGACAGAATTATCTTTTTAGGAACTGGCATAAATGACCAAGTAGCAAATGTTGTTCAAGCTCAATTATTATTCTTAGAGAGTATTGATGCATCTAAAGATATTCAAATTTACATAAACTCTCCAGGAGGAGGAGTATATGCTGGTCTTGGGATTTATGATACAATGCAATTCATCAAGCCAGATGTAGCAACTATTTGTACAGGTATGGCAGCATCTATGGGTGCCGTATTATTATGTGCGGGAGCAGCAGGAAAAAGATCAGGATTAACTCACTCTAGAGTTATGATTCACCAACCATTAGGTGGAGCACAAGGACAAGCAAGTGACATAGAAATTACTGCTAGAGAAATTTTGACTTTAAAGAAAGAATTATACGACATTATTGCTAAACATTCTGGGCAAGAATACGACAAAGTATACAACGATTCTGATAGAGATTATTGGATGAGAGCTGATAAGGCTAAAGAATACGGAATGATTGACGATATATTAGTTAGATAAAAATAAAGACGATGGCGAAAGAAGAATTATCATGTTCATTTTGTGGAAGAAAAAAACCAGAAACTAGCTTACTAATAGCTGGTTTAGACGCGCATATTTGCGACCAATGTATTGAGCAAGCACATGGAATTGTTTTAGAAGAGGCTTCTGAAAATAATGACGACACGCTTGCTGCTGAATTAAGCTTAAGAAAGCCAAAAGACATTAAAGCCTTTCTTGACGAATACATCATTGGTCAAGATTTCAGTAAAAAAGTAATTTCTGTTGCTGTTTACAATCATTACAAAAGGTTACTACAACCACCTAGTGATGATGATATTGAAATACAGAAGAGTAATATCATAATGGTTGGTCAAACCGGTACTGGGAAGACATTAATGGCAAAAACAATTGCTAAAATGTTAAACATCCCTTTAGCTATTGTTGACGCAACGGTACTTACTGAAGCTGGTTATGTAGGTGAAGATGTAGAAACTATTCTAACTCGTTTATTACAAGCAGCCGACTATAACTTAGAAAAAGCTGAAAAGGGAATTGTGTTTATTGATGAGATAGATAAAATTGCTAGAAAAAGTGATAACCCTTCTATAACTAGAGATGTTTCTGGAGAAGGTGTCCAACAAGCTTTGTTAAAACTTTTAGAAGGAACTGTTGTTAACGTTCCTCCAAAGGGAGGTAGAAAACATCCTGATCAGAAATTCATTGAAGTAAATACAGAAAACATCTTATTTATAGCAGGTGGAGCATTTGATGGTATTGAAAGAGCTATTACCAAAAGACTGAACATGCAGGCCGTTGGGTATAGCGCTTCGAAAGATGATGATAAAATTGATGAAGACAATTTACTACAATACATCATTCCTAAGGATTTAAAAGATTTTGGGTTAATACCAGAAATCATTGGTAGACTACCTGTATTAACATACATGGATCCTTTAGACACCAAAACACTTAGAGCTATTCTAACAGAGCCTAAAAACGCTATCATCAAGCAATATCAAAAGTTGTTTGAAATGGATGACGTAAAATTTGAAATTAAAGACGATGCTTTAGAGTATATTGTTGAAAAAGCAATAGAATACAAATTAGGAGCAAGAGGTTTAAGATCTCTATGCGAGTCTATTTTAACTGATGCAATGTTCGAATTACCAAGTGCTGAAGACAAACACTTAGTAGTTGACAAAGCTTATGCAAATAAGAAATTAACAAAGTCAACATTAAGCAAACTAAAAGCAGTATCTTAATTATTACATTAATATCCAAATGTCATTACTATTAAGGGAACTTTTTGGTAATGACATTTTTTAAATATGGCAGATAACAATCCCATTGGAGTTTTTGATTCAGGAGTAGGTGGAATTTCTATATGGAAGGAAATTCATCAATTACTTCCCAATGAGAGTAGTATTTATTTAGCAGATAGCATTAATGCTCCGTATGGGCAAAAAAGCAAGCAAGAAATTATTGACTTATGCTTTAAAAACACTAATTTATTATTAAACAAAGGCTGTAAATTAATCGTAGTCGCATGCAACACTGCAACTACAAATGCAATAAAACAGCTTAGAGCAACATACAGCATTCCCTTTATAGGAATTGAACCCGCCATCAAACCCGCAGCTTTAAATTCAAAAACAAAATCTATTGGTATTTTAGCTACTAAAGGAACACTATCTAGCGAGTTATTTCACAATACCTCAGAGTTATATTCTGAAAACATAAAAATTGTAGAACAAGTTGGAGTTGGCTTAGTAGAATTAATTGAATCTGGAAATATTGATTCTGAGGAAATGATCAATCTATTAAAAGAATACCTCAACCCAATGATTAAAGAGAATATTGATCATTTAGTTTTAGGGTGCTCTCATTATCCTTTTTTAATCCCTATAATTAAAAAAATAATTCCAAAAAACATTTCAATAATTGATTCTGGAAAAGCTGTCGCTAAGCATGTAGAAATCATCCTTCACAAACAAAACTTACTAAGCACTAATCACAACTCATTAAACGAGTTTTTTACTAACAGCAATACTACAGTAATTAAAGCCATCTTAAATGATAGCTACCCTATCTCTAAACTAAAATTTTAGCTCGTTTCACAAACTACAAATAGTGATAAATTAAAAAAGGGTTGTGATAAAATCACAACCCTTTTTTAATTTATATATAATCCAATTTATGGCTGAACCATAGCGCATTCTTGCTCAACAATTATTTGATTTTTGAATGCTTCTATTTTATCTTTCTTTACTTCACAGTAACGTTTTTTACAACTCCATCCACTTCTTCCACATGATGCAAACATAACTGAAACTACTGCTACTAAAACGATACTTTTTTTCATCTTATTCTTTTTAAAAATAACCCCAAGATTATTATATTGATTAATTATAGTGTAAATATATATCTAATAATTATAATTATAAAGCGCAAAATACACACAAGCACCTGTTTTTAAGCTTTTTACAATATTCAGTATTCGTTATTATCAATTAGCTCCCTAAATTTATAGGAATAATGTAATTAAAAAACCTAATTATTAACACATCTTTTGTTTTTGGATACTGCTGATTAAATACACATAAAATCGACGAAATACACTTATGAACATGTTTTTCGACAACATGTTATGCTTGCGTAATATAAATATGAAATAAACAAGTATAAACAAAAAGCTACCCAATATATGGGTAGCTTTTTTGTTTGACATGATGTAATTAACTGAGCTATTAGTTAACTATAACAAATTCTATCCTTCTGTTAATTTCATGCTCTTCATCAGAACAATCTTTTGAAATACAATCAATTATTGTTTGTGACTCTCCTAAACCTTCAGATATCAATCTATCAGATTTAATTCCTTTAGAAATTAAGTATTTCATTGTAGAAGTTGCTCTTCTTTTAGACAACGCTAAATTATACGAAGCTGTACCTCTAATATCAGTATGCGCATTTACTTCTATTTTCATTGTTGGATTTTCATTAAGAACACCAACAATTTTATCCAATGACATTCTTGAATCCGGTTTGATATTCGCTTTATTAAAAGCAAAATAGATGTTTTCAATTTTAATCATTGATTTTCCATCAACCTCTACAATTTCTGGAGCTGTTTGCTCTAAGTTAACTTCCACTTTAAATATACGTTCAGTTGCAGAGTTTGTAGGCAGTTCTATAACATTATCATTGTACCCTTCCTTTTTTGTATTTATAGTGTACACTTCATAAGGATCAATGTAAGTAGAAAACTCTCCAGAATTATTTGTTTTAAGAGGAACTACATTCCCGTCAATATCAACTATTTCAATTTCAGCATTTGCAATAATAGCTTTTGTTAATTCGTCTCTAACAACACCTTTAATAGATTGCTTATTATACTTCAATCTTAGTTTATACACATCAGATCCTCCCATACCATCAGCTTTTGCTGAAGTTACATAACCGCGCTTCTCATTAGCTAATATAAATGCATAATCATCTTCCGGACTATTTATTGTAGTTCCTAAATTTAAAGGTCTAACAAACTCTCCTTTTACATTCCTAGCTCTGAATACATCTAAGCCTCCCATTGTATTATGACCATCTGAAGCAAAATAAAAATACTTCCCTTTCTCATCTATAAAAGGTGTACGCTCATTATTTGATGTATTTACTTTATCTCCTAAGTTAATCGGATTATCAATTGTGCTGTCTTTATTTATATTAGCTGAATATAAATCATATCCACCCTGACCACCTGGCATATCAGATGCAAAGTATAATGTTTTTCCATCTTCAGATAAATAAGGGTTTTCAACTGAATAATCTTCACCACTAAAATGAATTTTCTCTTCATTTAACCACTGACCATTCCCTTCTGCATCTTTAGCTCTAAACAATTGATAATTTCTCTTATCACCTAATATACTTCTTGTATAATAAACTGTTTTCTGATCGGGAGAAAAAGTAATAGTCCCTTCATTATCATTTGTATTTAAAATTCTAGAATATCCTAACGGTCTATCTAGATCCCCAGTCTTTTTTATAGTAGCACAATATATTTGAAAATGAGGCTCCCCAGTTAAAGGATCTTTAGTTCCACCTAAAGCTCCAACTTTCTTTGCAGATATTACAATATATTTCTGTTTAAAAAAACCAGACCCATACTCATGCTCTTTACTATTTACTCCTGTATCAGTAACAATAAAATCAAAATTAGCTGTTAACACTTCAGATTTAGCGCTTTCTGCATCATTAATCGTCTCGCCACTAGTTTCAATAATATCTTGAGCATTTACTGTAAAAGCTAACACAAGAAATAATACTGATAATAATAATTTTATTTTCATTATAAATAATTTTTAAAACAACCTATTCGTTAATTGTTCTATTTTAATCGGCTAATGTATACTAAAAAACATTGGTAACAAACTGACAACCAGTACTAAATACTCGTTTTTTACGCAGAAAAAACAACTCAACAGACTGTTTAATGCATATTAAACAAAATAATAAGTAAATACCCTGCTTTTTCGCAAAAAAATTTATTTGAAATTATTTATTTGATAAAAATAAAAAACACCGATAATCATATGATATTATCGATGTAATACGAGTTAGTGATCCTGAATAATTAATATAAAGTCAGCTATTTTATATTTTTTGCAGCAATAAATTCTTCTTTAACCCTTTTATTAGACAGCTTAATACTATCTTTCTCTTTATTCTTTTTAAGGCTATCCTGAATAATTTTCTCTATCTCTGCTTTTTCTGTATCAAATCTTAATTTGATACGCTCTTCAATTTCTTTAGCTTTTTTAAAGGATGATGTAGCATAATACTCGATGTTTTGTCGTAAAGTAATACTATCTATTTTATACTTTTCATATATATAAACATCGGCCTGAACATTATTGTCTTTAAGGATCTTATAGCTTTTACTTTTTGCGGCCTTAAGTAAACTTATATCATATAATATTTCTTCCATCACTGGCTGTTCTATTAAGTTATCTGGTTCTGGAGCTTTGAAGCTCTTATCACAAGAAACTATTACTAACAATAAAACTATCAGAAGTTTTTTCATAACTACCTATTAAACGTTAATCGCATTCCATTTTTCCCATCATAGAATTTGAAGTTTTTATATACTAAGTTACCGTTCACAAATGTGTGTGATATTCTTGATTTAAAAGTATTTCCTTCAAAAGGGGACCATCCGCATTTATAAAAAATATTATCTTCTGTAACCGTCCATGGTTTATTTAAATCAACCAAAACCATATCAGCAAAATAACCTTCTTTAATATACCCTCGCTTATCAACTTTAAATAATTTAGCAGGGTTATGGCACATTTTCTCTACTATCTTTTCTAGACCAATTTTCCCATTATGATACGCTTCAAGCATACTAACTAAACCATGTTGTACTAAAGGCCCCCCAGACGGAGCAGTGGTATAAGGATTATCTTTTTCCTCTTTTGTATGTGGCGCATGATCGGTTGCTATAACATCAATCCTGTCATCTAATAATGCTTCCCACAATCCATCTTGATCTTTTTGAGTTTTTACAGCTGGATTCCATTTAATCAAAGTTCCTTTCTCATCATAATCCTTATCCGTAAACCATAAATGATGTACACATACTTCAGCAGTAATTTTCTTCTCCTCTAACGGTATTTTATTTGTGAAAAGATTCGTTTCTTTAGCTGTAGACAAATGAAATACATGTAATCTAGCACCCGTTTTTTTAGCCAATTCAATCGCTTTTGAAGACGATAAGTAACAAGCCTCTTCACTTCTAATTATTGGGTGATATTTCATTGGAATATCATCACCAAACTCTTCTTTATATTTCTCTAGGTTTTTTCTTACTGTCCCTTCATCTTCACAGTGTACAGCTATTAGCATATCTGTACTTGAGAATATTTTTTCCAACACCTCTTCATTATCAACTAGCATGTTTCCCGTTGAAGAACCTAAGAATAGTTTTATTGCAGCAACGTTAGATGAATCCACTTTCATGATTTCCTCCAAATTATCATTTGTCCCACCAAACATAAATGAATAGTTTGCATAAGATGATGCATCTGCGATTTTAAACTTGTTATCTAACTCCTCAATCGTTGTTGTTTGAGGATTGGTATTTGGCATCTCAATAAAAGAAGTGATCCCTCCTGCTACTGCAGCCCTAGATTCTGTTTCAATAGTAGCCTTGTGGGTTAATCCCGGCTCTCTAAAATGTACTTGATCATCTATAACTCCTGGCAATAAATATTTCCCTTCCGCATCGTAAACACTAACATCAGGAGATTTTGCGCTAATTTGCTCAGCAATTTCAACTATATACTTTCCTTCAATATACACATCACCATGAAAAATTTTATTTTCATTAACGATATTTGCATTTTTAATCAATACTTTATTCATAACATCTTAAGTTTATTCCCACTAGTGGGTTTAACATTACTGTTTTTAAAACATAAATTACAGCATTAATATACTTCTTAACACTCTTTTATGCGTTTTCTATTTACTAAACAAACTTTTTATTTTCATTAAAATAACTCCAAATACGGCTTCGGATATAATTGATCCATCCATTTTTGAAGTCCCTCTAGTTCTGTCAGTAAAAATCACCGGTACTTCTTCAATTCTGAACCCTTTTATATAGGCTTTAAATTTCATTTCTATTTGAAAAGCATAGCCAATAAATTGAATTTTATCAAAATTTATCGATTCTAGAACTTTTCGCTTATAACATATAAAACCAGCTGTTGCGTCATTAATATTCATACGCGTAATTATTTGAACATATTTTGATGCAAAATAAGACAACAACACTCTATTCATTGGCCAATTAACCACGTTAACTCCTGATTTATATCTTGATCCTATCGATAAATCCGCACCATTTTCATGACACATTTGATGCAATCTAATTAAGTCTTTTGGATTATGAGAAAAATCAGCATCCATCTCACAAATATATTCATATTCACGTTCAAGTGCCCATTTAAAACCATGAATATAAGCAGTCCCTAGACCTTCTTTTCCTTTTCTATTTTCAAGAAATAACCTTTTTGGATACTCCTCTTGTAAGTCTATAACCTTTTGAGCTGTTTCATCTGGAGAATTATCATCTACAATAAGAATTTCAATATCAGAAGACACTTCAAAGGTAGCTTTGATAATTGCCTCTATATTTTCAATTTCATTATATGTAGGTATAACAACTAGCGTATCTCTCATATTGACGGTAAAAGTAATCTTTTAAATATTTAATTTTATTAATATTTTCTAAAATTGTAACTACATTTAAATTGAGTAGTTTTGCATGGATGGATTTTCTATTACGAAATATCAAATATAACGAATACCTAACCTATTTGCTTTTAGGCTCCTTATTGATCATTATATATCTCAAACAGATATATAGCTATCAATTTGAAGAATTTTTAAGTGCGAGCACTAATGGTAAATATTTTATTTTACACAATAAAAAGAATAAAAAAAAGAATCTATTCAATAGTTTGTTTTATCTGTTTTTCGCAATAAACATTTCTATTTTCATATATCTCATACTAACATCTTTAGGGCTCAGTCCAGAGAATGGCATTGAACTTTTTGGAATTATATTTCTTTTCATAAACAGCTATTTTATATCAAAATATTTAATTGAAAAAATAATTTTTGAAACTCTAGATATAAACTCAGTTTTTGAAAACTACAATTTCCAAAAACTAACTTGCATTAATTTCATCAGCCTATTTTTATTTTTAGCAAACACTATTTTCTTATATATTTCCCCCAATCCAAGTGAGTTTTGGGTATATACAAGTATTGGAATTTTCCTTTCTCTATATCTGATAAGTATCACAATTATAATACTGTACAATCAAAAAATATTTTTAAAGCATTGGTTTTATTTTATTTTGTATCTTTGCGCTCTTGAAATCGCACCCTTTTTAATTGGGGCTGTTTTAATACAAGCTAATCTTTAAATAATTTGGGAGTATGAAAGTGAAAACTATCTTAGTTTCTCAACCAGAGCCAAAAGTTGAAAATTCACCTTATTTTGACTTGGTTGAAAGACAAAAAGTAAAGATTGATTTTAGATCTTTTATTCATGTAGAAGGTATCGAATCTAAAGAAGTTCGTAAACAAAAAGTTGATTTTTCTGAGTATACCGCTGTAATTTTAACTAGTAGAAATGCTGTTGATCATTATTTTAGAGTTGCTGAGGAAATGCGCTTTAAAGTGCCTGATAGCATGAAATATTTTTGCCAATCAGAAGCTGTAGCTTACTACTTACAAAAATATGTTGTTTACAGAAAACGTAAAATTTATGTTGGTAAAAGAACTTTTCCAGAATTAGTTCCGTTAATTAAGAAATACAAAAACGAATCATTTTTGTTGCCATCTTCTGATAAGTTAAAGCCGTTAATTCCATCTACTTTAGACGAATTAAAAGTTAAATGGAAAGAAGCTACTTTATACAAAACTGTGGTAAGTGACTTATCTGATTTAGCGAATGTATCTTACGATATTTTAGTTTTCTTTAGCCCATCTGGGATTGACTCTTTATTAAAGAACTTCCCTAAATTCACGCAAAACAAAACACGTATAGCTGTTTTTGGTAACACTACTGTTAAAGCTGCTAATGATGCTGGATTAAGAATTGACATTAAAGCACCGTCACCTGAGACACCATCAATGACAATGGCATTGAAAAAATACATTACTGAAATGAATAAATAATTACTTATTTATTTCAATCATACTTAAAACCCTGAAAACATTGTTTTTAGGGTTTTTTTACGAACTGTTTTTACATAAAAAAAAACCTCGCTATGCGAGGTTTTTTTTATATAATTCTAATCCCGACAACTATCAGGAATTAAATATTAGTATCTATAGTGCTCTGGTTTGTATGGTCCAGCAACAGTTACACCAATGTAAGCTGCTTGGTCTTCACGCAACTCAGTTAACTCAACACCTATTTTTTCTAAGTGTAATTTTGCTACTTTCTCATCCAATTCTTTTGGCAACATATACACTTCGTTTTTATACGCTTCTATATTTGTCCATAATTCGATTTGAGCCAAAGTTTGGTTTGTAAATGAATTAGACATTACAAAACTTGGATGACCAGTTGCACATCCTAAGTTTACTAAACGACCTTCAGCAAGAAGAATGATATCATTTCCGTTGATATTATATTTATCAACTTGTGGTTTGATAGTATCTTTTGTATTTCCGTGATTTCCATTTAACCAAGCCATATCAATTTCATTATCAAAGTGACCAATGTTACAAACAATAACTTTGTCTTTCATTGCTTCAAAATGACGTCCTTGAATAATGTCTTTGTTTCCTGTAGTTGTAATAATGATATCAGAATTTGCAACAACAGTTTCTAATTTCTTCACTTCAAAACCATCCATTGCAGCTTGTAAAGCACAAATAGGGTCAATTTCTGTAACTGTAACAATAGAACCAGCTCCTTTAAAAGAAGCAGCAGTACCCTTACCTACATCACCATAACCACAAACAGTTACACGTTTACCAGCTAACATAATATCTGTAGCTCTACGAATTGCATCTACTGCAGATTCTTTACAACCATATTTATTATCAAACTTAGATTTAGTAACAGAATCGTTTACATTTATTGCTGGCATTGGTAATGTTCCGTTCTTTACTCTTTCGTATAAACGGTGAACACCAGTTGTAGTTTCTTCTGACAATCCGTTGATTCCAGCAGCTAACTCAGGAAATCTATCTAACACCATGTTAGTTAAATCTCCACCATCATCTAAAATCATGTTTAATGGTTGCTTGTCTTCTCCAAAGAATAAAGTCTGCTCAATACACCAGTCAAATTCTTCTTCTGTCATGTCTTTCCATGCATACACAGCAGTTCCTGCCCCTGCAATTGCAGCTGCAGCTTGATCTTGTGTAGAAAAAATATTACAAGAACTCCAAGTTACCTCAGCACCTAAAGCTTGTAAAGTTTCTATTAAAACAGCAGTTTGAATTGTCATATGTAAACACCCTGCAATTCTTGCTCCTTTTAATGGTTGAGTGTTTTTATACTCTTCACGTAAACTCATTAACCCAGGCATTTCTGCTTCTGCTAATTTAATTTCTTTTCTTCCCCAATCCGCTAAAGAAATATCTTTAACTTTAAACGGTACATATGCAGTTGTTTTTGTGCTCATAATATGCTGTTTTATTTATTTTTAATGCCCCACACAAAAGCGTAGGTTAATTATTAAATAGTATTTTTACAAAAAATCACAATTGTGTTAATTTTTGCGTGTGCAAAGTTACGCAATAACTTTTAATTTCAAATGCCTTTATACAAGACCATTAAACATAACGACACTACTACGGTATTTGTCTGGAAAATAGAAGAATCATTACATGATTTTGAATCGACAATTCAATTAAATGAACGAAGCCAGAACAGAACTAATGGAATGCGCTCAGAATCTCATAAAAAAGGTTTTTTAGCCGTTAGAAAATTATTAGAAACTGCTGGATTATCTGATTTTGATTTGTATTATACTGAAGATGGAAAACCACATTTAAAAGACGGTAGAAAAATTACTATCTCTCACTCCTTTGAGTTTTCTGCAATAGCCATTTCCAACACTGAAATCGGAATTGACATTGAAAAAAATAGAGACAAGATTCAACGCATAGCATCAAAGTTTATCGGAAAAGAGGCTAAGTATCTTGTTAAGGAAAACCTTACAGAACAATTAACAGTTATATGGGGTGCAAAAGAAAGTTTATTTAAAATTCATCCAGATGGAGGCTTGTTATTTATTGAACACCTTCCTATCGATGAATTTAATTTGTATAGAAAACAGACTACTGGTCTTATCTTAAAAGAGCCCTTTAACGAACGTTTTGATATTTATTTTGATATTTTTGATGGGTATACATTAGTATACGCCACAAACGAACAAAAAAATTAATGCAGAACATTTATCAAGACATCTTAATAGCTAAAGCTAATAATAATAAATTATTAGCAATACTACTAGATCCTGACAAACTAAATAGCACGGAAATTGAACAACTTTGTTCTCAAATAAATTTAAGTCCAGCAACACATATTTTTGTAGGAGGTAGCATTGTTGCCAACGGAGAAACTGAATTACTTGTTTTGGAATTAAAAAAACACATTTCATTACCAATATTATTGTTTCCTGGAAATGTAAACCAAGTAACTAATGAAGCTGACGGAATATTATTATTAAGTTTACTTTCTGGTAGAAATCCAGAATATTTAATTGAACAACATGTAAAAGCAGCTCCGTTATTACAGAAAAGTAATTTGGAAATAATCCCAACTGGATATATCCTTATTGATGGTGGTGTTGAAACTGCCGTTCAAAAAGTAAGTAAAACTATACCTATCCCACAAAAAAACATTGATTTAGCTGTCCATACTGCTTTGGCTGGCCAATACACTGGAAAAAAACTCATCTATCTTGAAGCTGGATCAGGAGCGACCGAATCGGTTAAAACAAACACAATTTCATCTGTTGCTAATGCAATTGATATCCCACTAATTGTTGGCGGTGGTATTAGATCAAAAAACAAAATAGAAGACACATTTAAAGCTGGTGCTGATTTAATTGTTATAGGTACTGCTTTTGAAAATGACATCACTTTTTTTGAGTAGCTAAGTCTTTTAAGTAATAGTTCTCGCTTGTTAAAATAAAAAATAATTATACCAAACTGCAACATATCAAAAAACGGATAGTCCTTACTACAACTAACTAATTCATAAATGCATCAAGTCGAATTAATTCAACTTATTAAAAATTGCAAAAAAAACGATCAAAAGGCACAAATAGCCTTATATGATATGTTTTTTAAAGCAATGTATAACACTGCATTTAGAATAATACAACAACAAGATTTAGCTGAAGATATTACTCAGGATTCTTTCATTGTAGCTTTTTCAAAATTAAGCAGTTTACAAGAAGAAATCACATTTCCAAAATGGTTAAAACAAATTGTTGTTAATAAAAGTTTGACTCATTTAAAACAACGAAAAATATTTTACCCCCTTGATATTGAAAAACTAAGCAACACAATTGATAATGATTATGACACTAATTTTGACACAACACATGTTGGGGTTCAGGATATTATAAAAACAATAAACTGCTTAAAAGATAATTACAGAATACTACTTACACTACACTATATAGAAGGATATGATTATGAAGAAATAGTAGAGATAACAGGATTTACATACACAAACTGCAGAACCTTAATATCAAGAGCAAAAAGTAGTTTGCGAAAAAAATTAAACAAATGTCAGACAATAGCGATATAAAAAAAGTACTCGACAATCAAACAAATAAGTTTGATGTAGAAGTTCCTAATTCAGGACATAGAGCTCGGTTTATTGAAAAACTAGAGCAGAAAAACACTCGCGATAAAAATTTAAGCAATAACAAATATTGGTATTTAAATATTGCTGCGGCGTTTATCATATGTATTGGTGCATTTAGCATTTATCATTCAAAAAACAACACAGACACAATTATAGTAAAAACTCCAACTGAGAAACCATTTACTGATGTATCCAATGCTCAATTTCACTTAGAAGGAATCGTGAAACGTGAGTTAGCTAAATTAGAACTGGAAAGAAACACTACTACAGAAAACCTTATTAACGGAGCGCTATCACAATTACAATACCTAGAAAAAGAACAACACAAACTACAAGAGCAATTAAACATAAATTATGATAAACGTATCATAAAAGCACTAGTCGATAATTTTCAATATCGCATAGAATTGCTAGAAAATGTAATGCAACAAATTGAAATTACTAAAGAAATTAAAATTGAGAATTATGAAGTTATTTAGCACAAACCTACTTTGTATTTTATTCCTTTTACCAATAATAACTTTAGCCAATAATGGCTTGGGAAAAGAAAAACATATAGAAGAAAAAAGGATTCACAAAGAATTTAAATTTGTTGAAGGAATGCTTTTAAACATTAGCAACTCATACGGAAATATTGATATTACCGCATGGGAGGGAAATAAAATAATCATTGACGTTCTAGTTATTGTCAATGGAAAAAATGAAATTGAAGCAAAACAACTTATTAAAAAAATTGATGTTAACTACAGTGTTAATCTTGACGATGGCATTGTTACTTTATTAACCAAGAAAAACACCTATAAACATCATGAATATAGAGAGGTACACTATCAAGTTAAGGTTCCTAAAAACTGCCATCTAAACATTTACAATAATTATGGAGATATTTCTATTGATGAATCAGAGGCTTCTATTTCTTTAAAAACATATTACGGAAATATAAAAGCTGGAAAATTAATGGGGACTTCAAAACTAGAAACTTCTTTCTCACAAAGAAACACGTTCGAATACATCAAAAATGGAGCTATAAAAGGACAGTTTTGTGACTACAAAATCAAAAAAGCTGAAACATTGGACATTGTTGAGATGACTTCTTCTAATGGTGTAATTAATAATGTTGATGACTTAAAATACAAATGTAATTATGGCTCATTAATGATTGACAACATAAACACTTCTATTGATGGTAAAGGAGAATACTTAACTACCAATATAGAAAATTGTTTGGCATCAGGAAAAGTGAAAATTGAAGCTTATTATGGCTATGTAGATGTTAAAAACTGGAACAACAATAAAGCTTGTTTTGATATTGATAATGCGAAATTGTCATTAGGGTACTCTGCAAACAAACCGTTTAAATTAAATATTGGAATGATAAATTGTTCTTCCGAATCGATACTAAAAGGACTACCTGCCGAATTCACAAAGACACTACTTGATGTTGGGAAGCAAAAATCTAGTTATTCAGGGTATTATTTAACAGATAATCAAACAAATTTTGTTTCATTAAGAATAACAAATGGTATTCTTCGCATGAAAAAAACATCACCTATAATTAATTAATGTTACCTCATTTATTAAACCTTCAATCAGTACTTTTAGAGAGGTCAGAAACCCTATGCTTAAAAACTAAAGTACTCAGGCAACTATTTACATAAAACAAACGTCTTATAATTAACGCTATAAAATCATTTAACAAACATTTGCATCAATTTTAAGTTTTTATTATCAATAAAATCATTCTGATAAAACTAATTTAGTTCAAACAAAAAAATAACAGAAAAACTAACTCAATGAAAAAAAAAATATTCACTTACTTATTATTCCTTGGTGTACTTACTAGTGTATCGGCTCAAGTTAAAGGGACAATTACAGGGCTGAACCAAGAAGTCTTAACCAACGTAAACATATACCTCTCAAACACCTATACAGGAACCACATCTAATACAAATGGAGCATACGAATTAAACGTTTCCAAAACAGGAAACTACACAATTGTATTTCAATACTTAGGATATAAAACCTTAAAAAAGGAGGTTTCAATAACCAAATTCCCATACGTTATTGATGTCACTTTAGAAGAAAGCGAAGTATCCTTGGATGTAGTCAAAATCAATACTAAAATCGATCCTGCTTTAGCTATTATAAAAAAAACAATCGCACAACAAAAACATAATCTATCTCGTATAAAAGAATACAAATGTGATTTTTACTCCAAAGGAATTTATGAAATAAAAAACGCTCCTAAAAAAATGTTCGGACAAGATATGGATGACTTTTTTGTAGGTTTAGATTCAGCAAGAAACGGTATTGTGTACTTATCGGAAACTATGTCAAAAATTAAATTTAAAGCTCCTAATAATTTTAAAGAGCATATGTTGGCTTCAAAAGTTAGTGGTAAAAAACAAGGTTTTAGTTATAATTCGGCATCTGAATTTAACTTCTCCTTTTATGATAATACTGTTGAACTAGAAGAGGCTGAAGTGATTTCTCCATTAGCAAAGTTTGGGTTTTCATATTACAACTATTCTTTAGAAGATTTGTTTTATGAAGATGGAGTTGCTATTAACAAAATAAAAGTCACTCCAAAAAGACCACTGGACAAAGTATTTGAAGGCTACTTATACATTATTGATGAACAATGGGAATTATACGGAGTTGACTTAAGAGTAACAGGAAAACAATTACAAAGCATTGCCTTTGAAGAAATGGCTATTAAGCAAAACTTCAGAAACGATCCTAATAATGATTTCTGGACTATGATTTCACAAACTATGGAATTTAAGTTTAAGTTTTTAAAACTACAAGGAAATGGAACTTTTACCGCTATGTATAGTAACTATAACTTTAACCCTGAATTCGATAAAAAATCTTTTACCAAAGAAGTGTTCTTAGTTGAAAAAGGGGCTAACAAAAAAGAAGATACTTATTGGGAGAACAACAGACCTATTCAATTAACTCAGGTTGAAAAAAAGGATTATAAATTTAAAGATAGTGTTCAAGTTATTCGTGAATCAAAAGTATATCTAGATTCTATAGATAAAAAGAATAATAAATTTAAAATAGGTGATTTGTTAATGGGGTATAATAACAGAAATAGTTATGAAAAATGGTCCTGGGGTATTCAATCTCCATTATTCGCAGTACAATACAACACGGTACAGGGATGGAATAGTGATGTGAATTTATATTATTATAAATGGAATGAAGATAAAGGAAGTAGAACCCGTTTATCTACTAAAATAAACTACGGATTGTCAGATGAACAATTTAGATTATCGGGTAACTTCTATAAAATGTTTAATAACTTTTCAAGACCCGTGTTGAGTATCTCTGTTGGTAAAAAATTAAATCAGTTTAATAGATCAGAACCTATAAAACCAATTGAGAACTCCATAAGCAGCTTGTTTTTTGAGCATAATTACGCGAAGTTTTATGATAACACTTTTGGAAAATTTTCATTTGGAAAAGAACTATTCAACGGTTTTAGAACTACGTTAACAACTTCTCATGAAATTAGAAAACCGGTAATTAACACTACCGATTATGTTGTTTTAAATGACGAGGACAAAAACTACACCTCTAATAATCCGCTAGCTCCAGCTGAATTTTCTCCTAGCTTTAAAAAGCACAATATCAGCAAATTAAAATTAAACGCAACATATAGACTAGGACAAGAGTACAGCACTTATCCCGACGGTAAATACAATGATAGCTATAGTAGTGAAAAGCCATTATTCCAAATTGGAATAGAAAGTGCTATAGCTGCAAGTAACTCTTATTATAAATACAGTTTATTTACTGGAGGAATCTCTCAAAAAATAACACTATCAAACAAAGGGAAATTCCGATATAATGTAAGCGGTGGCTTATTTGCTGATGCTGATAAAATTTCTTTTATAGATTTCAAGCACTTCAACGGAAACCAAACACATTTCACACAAAGTAATCAGTTAAAAAAGTTTTCATTATTACCATATTACGCTCTAAGCACAAATAAGAACTATGCAGAAATTCATGCAGAACATAACTTTAAAGGCTACATGTTAGGAAAAATCCCATTACTAAACAAGCTAAACTTCAACTTAGTACTTTCTAGTCATATTACTTTTTTAGATGGCTCAAAACCATATAGCGAATACACGATAGGATTGAGCAACATTGGCTGGGGGAAAGTTCGTTTTTTAAGAGTTGATTTTGTAAAATCATTCCATAACGGAATTTCAGAAACCGGATTTATGTTCGGATTAAAACTAAACTAATTACAAAAACTAACTTATTATTATGAATATAATAAAAACAACACTTACCACTATTCTTATTGCTTTCTCGTTCTTATTATTTTCTCAGAAGAATAGTAATGACGACTTAACATTAAAACTAACCGACTTAGGAGAAGTTGCAAACAATAACGAAGACTTCAGCACATTTGAGCCATTAAAACAAACCTTAAAAAATGTTGATATTGTTATGCTAGGTGAACAATCGCATGGTGAAGCTACTACTTATGAAACAAAAATTAAGTTAATAAAATTTCTTCATAAAGAAATGGGTTTTGACATTTTAGCTTTTGAAAGCGGGTTTTATGATTGTAAAAAAGCATGGGACGAAATTAAAAAAGGAGAAGACACCAGAAACTCCCTAGGGAAAAGTATTTTCTATTTATGGTCTACACTTAATGAATTTAAACCTTTAACTAAGTATATCGATCAGTATAAATCAACAAAAACACCTTTGATTATTTCTGGATTTGATAGTCAATGGACAGGAAAACTATCCGAAGAAAGTTACATTAAAGATTTAAAAGAATACTTACTACAAACAAACGCTTCATTAGTAAAAACTGATTCTTGGGAGTATTTAGAACAACACCTTACTAAATTAGCGAGCTATTATTATTCTAAAAACTACAAAAAAGAAGATGCTCATAAAGCAATAGCCAACATTGAAAGTATCATAACCTACTTAAATACTCTGGACAAAGATGATGATTCTAAGTTTTGGGTTCAATCATTAACTAGTACTAAAAAATACATCTCTGATGTAAATCTCAAAACAGATTTTAGAGATCAACAAATGGCAGAAAATCTAATTTGGCTGAAAGAACAAAATCCAGGAAAAAAAATAATCTGTTGGGGAGCAACTAGTCATTTTATTTACAACTCCTCTGAAGTTAAAATGAAAAGTCCTATCGTTAAATTAATAGCAGGAAGCTATTATCAAAAACACCAAATGATGGGAGATTATTTAAAGAAAAAATACACTGATTCTATTTATGTAATTGGCTTTACAGCACATGAAGGATATTATGGTTTATTCAGTAACAAGAAATTAAAAACTCCTAAAAAAAATAGTGTAGAACATATAATAGGGCAATCTAATTTCACAAACTGTTTTCTTTCATTAAAAGATATTAAGTTTGCTTCAAAATTATCTAGGCCTTTAGGAAATATGTATATGAAAAATGATATTTCTAATATTATGGATGCAGTAATTTTCAATAGAAAAATGAAAAGCCCTAAGCTTGACATCGAGTTTTTCTCTAAAATGTATCCAGAAAATGAATATTTTAAAAAAGTAGTAGAAAAGCGAAAAGCAGCAGCGAAAAACAAAGCTGAAAGTAATAACCAATAAGATAACACGAAAGCCTATTTATGTATAAATACCTAATTACTACTGTTTTTATTCTGTTATGCACTTCATTGGTTTCTAGTCAAAATCAGCGAGATATTATTGTTCAAGATTCTCTTTCGTTCCTAGTAATGTACACAAATTATCCTCTTGCTAAAAAAAGACTTTTAAAACTTGAAGAAAAATACGGTTATGAACCTGAATTAAAACATCGTTTAATAAGTCAAAGTTTTAAGAATAATGACTTAGCATTTTTCAAAAACGAATTAAGTATTTTAGTAGAGAAATATGGGTTTCAGCTTATCTACACAAAAGAAACAGAGCCATACTATACAGCCATAACAGAAGGTGAACTATCCAGTTGGTTTAAAGAAATGTATTTAGAGAAGCATTTTGTATGGATGAAAAACAATTTTGAGAAACAATTAGATTTAAAAAAGCTTAATGACATTGTAGCTAAGGATCAATTAATCAGGAAGCATACAAACTTACTATCTAGAAAGCTCGATTTTGACTCTATTCAGAATAGAAAAAAAAACAAAGTGATAAGTGAACTTGACTTTGAAAACATTGCTGATTTATACGAGGTTACTCAGAAACGGGAAGCATATCCTACTGGAAAGTCTTTTGCATTAATACAGAGAAGTTTTATAATGACTGAAATGAATAATCTTGAAGCTAAAGAAAACTTTGAACGATTTTGGTTATTGTTTTATCCTTTCTATAAAAAAGCATATTTAAATAACGAGATCAGTTACATTCATTTTAAGAACTACGATAGCTATAGTTATATCCATCATGGTTATCAAAAATTTGGTTTATTAAAATCTGAAAATATTCCAGATTTATATATGAATACGGGATTAAAAGAAATCCCTTTAAAGGATTTTGATTTTTACTTTAAGATACTAAAGGAGTTCAATTGGAATTAAATTTTAGCCTTCAACTTATAGAAAAATCCGCCTCTGAGCGGATTTTTCTATAATATTTAGTACATTATCGTCGTTATTAGACAAAACATATTAGAATGATTCAAAAAGCATTATTTACCCTTTGTATACTACTAAGTACAATTAGCTTCGGACAAATAACTATTCAGGATAAAGAAACTAAAGAACCTGTTTCTTTTGCTACTATTTCGTTCGGTAATGGAAACGGCCTTTTTGCCGATGAAGAAGGTAAGTTTGTATTTACTAAAAAAAGATATAGTGATATTGATAGTTTACACATAACTTCTATTGGATACAAAGAGTTGAAAATGGCAACAGACAGTTTACCCTCAACAATAAACTTAGAGCCTTTAGCTGATCAATTACAGGAAGTTATTGTACAAGTAAAGCCAAAAGGGAAGTTTAAAATGAGAAAGATTAAACCAACTTTACATGAAGATTATTTTAAATGTTGGTTACCTACAATAGAATCGGAAATAGCAGTGTTTTTTCCTAACAAGGAGAAAAAAACAAAACAAATAACGAAACTTTATTTACCCATAAAAACGGAAGCTTCTGATTGGAGCAAACGCAAAAGAGCAAACACAAAAAAGCGTTCATTCTCAACTTTATTTAAAGTCAATTTTTACGAGAACAATGAAGGTTTACCGGGAGACATTCTTAGTTATGAGAAAGTAGTTTTTAGAGTTACACAAGATAGTGAATCAGTTTATGAACTTGACATTACTAAAAATGAGATTTTCATTCCTCATCAAGGAGTTTTTGTTTCCATACAAATTTTAGGGTATACAAATAAACTAGGGAAATTATTACCGAACAAAAAATACCAAGAAGTTAAAACCAGAAAAGGTATTGTAAAAGTCTCCACTACTTTCCGTCCCTTATTACCATTTACGGATGAAATCCCTAGCAAAAGAACCTTTACTAAACGTATCTTTTTAGATAACAATGAATGGATTCGTTTTGAAAATAAAAATGTATCTAATAACAAACTATTAATGTCGGGACTAAATAATTATGGTATGGGCATGGAAATGAAAGTATACCAAGCTAAATAACACACTTCCTTTTATATAAAAAGATTATATTTACCTGGTTTATATTGAAAATAAATAAATACATTAAATTGAAATTTACATCTGAAGATCTCATTCAAATTAAAAACAACGGCTTAACTATTGAAAAAATAGCGTCTCAAATGCAGCTTTTTAAAACTGGGATTACCCCTATAAATTTAAAAAATGCAGCTACCATAAACAATGGGATATTACGTTTTAATAAAATTGAAAAGGAAGAATTTATAAATTATTTTGAGTTACAGAAAGAATCTGTTTCTATTATAAAATTTATACCTTCTTCTGGTGCCGCTTCAAGAATGTTTCAGTTTTTATTTAAATTTTTAAAAGAATTCAATCCAAAAAAAGAAACCATCAATTCATATGTCAATAAGAATAAAGTTCCTGAAATGACCTTGTTTTTATTTGGCCTAGAAAAATTTCCTTTTTATAAAAAAGCCAAAACTTTTCTTCCTTTAGATTATGAACAATTAACTGATGATGAAAAAGCTATTGCTTTTATTCAAGTAATTCTTGATAAAGACAACTTAAATTATGGTGATCAACCAAAAGGATTACTTCCTTTTCATCAATATAAAAATGAAATATCTACTGCGTTTCAAGAACATCTTTTTGAAGCTGCATCTTATGCCTCTAAAAACAATAAAGCTAGACTACATTTTACTATTTCTGAAAATCATGAAATCAAGTTTGAACAAGAGTTAAATCAAATTCAAGAACATGTGTCTATAAAAACAAATTGCACTTTTGATATTTCGTTTTCTTACCAGAAACAACAAACAGATACGATAGCGGTGACTCCAAAAAATGAAGTTTTTAGAGATGATTCTGATAAATTGTCCTTTCGACCATCTGGTCATGGAGCTTTAATTGAAAATTTAAACGACATAAACGAAGATCTTATTTTTATAAAAAACATTGATAATGTAGTTGCTGCTAACCTAAGTGAAACAGTAGCCTCTTACAAAAAAATGTTAGGCGGTGTTTTATTGAAAACACAAGAAGAAGCTTTTGGACATCAGGAACGCTTAGAAAACCATCCTGTTTCAGAAGAAGAAATTATCACTATTGCTAACTTTTTAGCAAACACCTTAAATGTTGTCGTAAACCCTGAATTCGAAAAGTATTCTAGCAAATATCAAATAGAATATTTAATTGAAAAGTTAAATCGCCCAATTAGAGTATGCGGGATGGTAAAAAATGAAGGCGAACCTGGTGGAGGGCCTTTCTGGGTGAAAAGTGAAAACAGTACTACTTCACTGCAAATTGTTGAAAGTGCTCAAATAAACAAAAAGAATAAATCACAAAAAGTAATATTGAAAAGTGCTACTCATTTTAATCCGGTTGACTTAGTATGCGGAGTTAAAAATTATAAAGGTGAAAAATATAATCTCTTAAAATATATTGATACTAATACAGGATTTATTTCTGCCAAAACAAAACTTGGAAAAGATTTAAAAGCATTAGAATTACCTGGATTATGGAATGGCGCTATGGCTAATTGGAATACAATTTTTGTAGAAGTTCCATTACAAACTTTCAATCCTGTAAAAACAGTGAACGATTTATTGAAACCAGCACACCAAGCCTAATTTGAATTCAACAATAGTAATACAAGAATGCACTTTCAAAGCCGTTAGAAGCTCTGGAGCTGGAGGACAACATGTAAATAAGGTATCCTCGAAAATAGAATTAAGTTTTGATTTATTGAGCTCAAAAGGTGTATCTGAATATGAAAAGACATTACTTCAGAGAAAATTAAAATTATCAAAAGAAGGCCTAATATTACTTCAATGCTCTGAAAGTAGAAGTCAACATAAAAACAAAGATTTAGTGATAAAACGATTCCTTTCTCTTTTAAAAAAGAACTTAATTATCCCTAAAAGAAGAATCCCTACCAAAACACCAAAAAGTGTTATCCGTAAGCGATTAAAAAATAAAAAGCATCAAGCAACAAAAAAAAATAACCGCCAAAAACCACCTACAGATTAAGTGATATTTATTCCTTAATTATAAATTCGGATTATATTCCCATTGTTTTCAACTCTATAAGCTTTCAAACAATTACTTGTAGTTCCTGATATTTGTTGGCCTGTTAACAATTCGTACTTATTTCCATCATCACATTGACAACTTAATTCTATTCCAGAAATAGTCATTAAAGAGCAACTATTTGGCCCATGTGCTGGATCACTCGCTTCAAAAGCAACTATTGAACTTCCTGAGTTGTACAGATAAATTCCCATAACACCATATCCGCCTACATATAAAGAATTACCTGCAAACTGAAGCCCACTATATTGAGGTAAGTTTAGGTTGATTGCACTACCTGTATCAAAACTATAATTAGGTAGTAATAAACTAACACATCCAGCTTGAATAGCATCGTCTTTTTTACAATTTCCAAATAATGTAATTATAAATATACCTAATAAAATCTTCTTCATGATGGAATTTTAAATGAGCTCAAATTTACAATAAATGCTAAAATTTATTATATTTGTTAGTAGAAATCCTGTTTTTAACGGGATTTTTTATGTTTTAGTATAAGTAGAGAAGCTAATTTTATCTTAGGCATAGCCAAAAAGGGTGAAATTATCAATATAATTATTGAAATCGAGAGGACAAATCAAGAGGACAAACCCTATTAATGGGATAAAAAATGACGTTATGAGTAAGGTATCTTATTATAGTGAAGAAGGATTACGAAATTTAAGAGACGAGTTAAATCAATTAAGAGATGTTGAACGCCCAAAGGCCTCTCAAGATATTGCTGATGCTAGAGACAAAGGAGATTTGTCGGAAAATGCAGAATATGATGCCGCAAAAGAAGCGCAAGGAATGTTAGAAATGCGTATTGCTAAGTTAGAAACTGTAGTTTCAAATGCTAGAATTATTGACGAATCACAATTAGACACTTCTAAAGTTTTAATTCACTCTAAGGTAAAAATAAAAAATCAACTGAACGGGATGGAAATGGTATACTCGATAGTTGCTGAAAGTGAGGCTGATTTAAAAACTGGTAAAATATCTGTAAGCTCACCAATCGGAAGAGGCTTATTAGGAAGTTCTGTTGGCGATATTGCTGAAGTACAAGTTCCAAACGGGGTTATGAAATTTGAAATATTAGACATTTCTAGAATATAAGATTCACAAGGCTCACAATAGGTTAAAAAAACATCAATTATGGCATCAATTTTCACAAAAATAATCTCAGGAGAAATCCCTTGCTACAAAGTTGCAGAAACTGAAGATTTCTTAGCGTTTTTAGATATTAATCCAAATGCAAAAGGACACACCCTTTGTATTCCTAAAAAAGAAGAAAATAACATTTTTGATTTGGATGAGAATGAATATGTTGAACTAATGAAATTCTCTCGTAAAGTAGCAAAAGGTGTCGAAAAAGTTATTGACTGTAAAAGAATTGGCATGACCGTTATTGGTTTAGAAGTACCTCATGTACACGTACATTTAATTCCCCTAACAACTATGGAAGACGCACGTTTTATCAATAAACAACAAGTATCTCCAGAAGAATTTAAGAATATTGCTAATCAAATTAGCGAGGCTATCTAAAGACCAGTCCTGAATACATGTATTCAGGACATAGTTTTCTTCCAAAACAAGCTACTTGATATAATTAAACCTATAGCTAGTAATCAAACCACCGTTTTTAAACTAATTTGAATCACTGACCCTTTATCAATTTCTGATGATAGCACGGAAATTCTTCCGTTATGATAATCTTCAACAATTCGCTTAGAAAGGGACAAACCTAAGCCCCAACCCCGTTTTTTGGTTGTATGTCCAGGTTCAAATATTTTATTAAACTGTGATTTTACAATTCCTTTTCCAGAGTCATGAACTTGTATATATACAATATCCTCTAACTGGTGTAATTTAACCAACAATTCCCCTTTACCCCTCATTGCATCAATAGCATTTTTTATAAGGTTTTCAATAGTCCAACTAAATAGTTGAGAGTTTAAATTCACATAGATTTCTTCATCTTTAGCTTCAAAAGAAAACTTAACCAATTTAGACGAGCGTGATTCTAAATAATGGAAAGTTTGCCTAGTTTCTAGCACAATATTTTTCCTCTCCAGCTTAGGTATCGATCCTATTTTAGAAAATCGTTCCGTAATCGTTTGTAATCTATCAATATCTTTAGTCATTTCTTGCAACATATCATCAGGTACATTTTCCATTTTTAAAATCTCAACCCAACCTATTAAAGAAGACAACGGAGTACCTATTTGATGCGCTGTTTCCTTTGCCATACCAGCCCATAATTTATTTTGCTCTGCAATTTTAGTCGATTTATAAAAAAAGAACACAACACTCCCAAACAGGAACATAATTAACACTAATGCTAATGGATAATATTTCAATTTATTTATTAAAGACGAATTTCCATAATAAATAGTCTGTAATACCTCCCCTTTAAATTTAGCTTCAATAGGAGTGTTTTCTTCCTTAAATCTACTAACTAATTTTTTTATTCTTAATGAATCTGGACTTGTAACGTTTTTTATATTTTGCAAATCATACTCTCCTTTATTGTTCATTATAATCATGGGAGTAGTGTGATTGCTTTGAAGTATTTCTAAAGATAATTCATTAATCACTGCATTTAAATCATCATTATTATTTACATCATCAAAAGCATGTGCCCAAATATTCATTTTTACACGTTCTTCTTCTTTAAAGTTTTGGAAAAAAGTATAGGTATTCCACAAAATCAGGGTTACCAATATTGAGGAAATTAAAATGCTGACCCAGCGAAATAGATTTTTATTTTCAAACATTAATTCAAATGGTTTAAGTAAACTAAAATAACATTTTTTGTGATACAATACGTATTTGCAAGCACTGGTTATTTATTGATTCTTTTTTTAACTATTTTTGAAATCAAAATAATAACTATGTTATCAATAAATCCAAACGAAATTTCTGTAGCAAAATTACATGGATACCTTTTAGGAAGTGTAGCTCCTAGGCCTATTGCTTTTGCAAGTACAGTAGATACTGAAGGAAACCCAAATTTAGCTCCTTTTAGTTTTTTTAATGTTTTTAGTGCAAATCCACCAATTATGGTGTTTTCGCCAGCAAGAAGCGTGAAAGACAACACTACTAAACATACACTGGATAATTGTATTGCAACCAAAGAAGTTGTTATAAATGTAGTTAATTATGATATGGCTCATCAAATGTCATTAGCAAGTACCGCATATGAACAAGGCGTAAATGAGTTTGAAAAATCTGGGTTTACAATGTTAGCTTCAGAAAAGATAGCTCCTTTTCGTGTTGCCGAAAGTCCTGTTCAATTTGAATGTAAAGTAAAAGAAGTTATTGCTTTAGGAGATGAAGGTGGTGCTGGAAATATGATCATCTGTGAAGTTGTTAAAGTTCATATACAAGAAGATGTTTTAGATGAAGAGGGAAGAATTGATCAATATAAAATTGATTTAATCGCTAGAGCTGGCGGTAGTTTTTATAGTAGAGCAAAAGAAGGATTCTTTGAAATCCCTAAGCCAATAGCAACTTTAGGTATTGGTGTAGATGCTATCCCAACACATATTAAGAACAGTAAAATATTAACCGGAAATGATTTAGGAATGCTTGGTAATGTAGAAGAAATCCCTTCTAATGAAGAAGTTACTACTTTTAAAAAACAAACTATGGAGCGTTGCCCTCATCTTTTAGAAGCTAGTCAAGAAGACATTCACAAAAAAGCACATGACTACCTTAAAAAAGGAGATGTTGCTACTGCATGGAAAATATTGTTAATAAAATAATTACAAACAGTAATTTTTTCAACAGTCAAAATGTGTTAAACTGTTCAATTTTAACTATTTTTGGCATTGAAAATATTACATACTAATACACGAATAATGGAAGTACAAGGGAAAATTAAAATGGTAGGGCAAACTCAAGCTTTTGGAAGTAATGGGTTTAGAAAGAGAGAAGTAGTATTAACTACAGAGGAACAATACCCACAATCTATTATGATTGAATTTGTTCAAGATAAATGTGATTTATTAAACTCATACCAAGTTGGACAAGATGTAAAAATTTCAATCAACTTAAGAGGTAGAGAATGGGTTAACCCACAAGGAGAAACTAAATACTTCAACTCTATACAAGGTTGGAGAATTGAAAACCTAATGGCAGCTCAAGGTGGAGCTCCTGGGATGCCTCCAGTTGCACCAGTAGATGCTTTTGAACCTACTTCAGATTTAAAAGAACAAGATCACGACGATTTACCTTTCTAAGTCAAATTAGGAATTATAATTTATTAAAGCCATTTCGACAAGTTCGAAATGGCTTTTACTTTTCTTCTACATATCTTAATTGTTATGACTACAAATAATTCGTAATTTTCGCCTGTAAAACTTTGCTCATGAACTTTACCCAAACCATAGAAAACATATTTAAGCGTTTCCTCCCCTCTCCTTTTACTATTGCAGTATTACTTACGTTACTTACCATTTTTTTAGCTTTCTTTTTTACTGAATCAAATTCTGATACTCATTTTATTTCCATATTAAAACATTGGGAAAGTGGAATTTGGAACAGTAAACTATTAGTTTTTGCTTATCAAATGATTCTTATATTAGTACTCGGGCATATTTTAGTGTTAAGTAAACCAGTTGACAAGATAATTAACAAATTAGTCGTGTTCACAACATCAACTGCATCAGCGGTTGTTTTAGTTAGCTTTACAACAATGTTAGTCGCTTTTTTAAATTGGGGCTTAGGATTGATCTTTGGTGCAATTTTAGCGAGAAAAGTAGCTGAATACGCACAAAGAAATAACATCCCTATTAACTACCCTATAATTGGAGCTGCTGGGTATGTTGGTTTAATGATATGGCATTCTGGAATGAGTGGATCTGCACCTTTGGATGCTGCAGGAAAAGGCCGAATAAAAGAATTATTAGCAAATACATCTTCCAGCACAATATCAGAACTACCAGATATGATAGCTACAAGCAGTACTATCTTCAGCCATTGGAATTTAATATTGTTTGCTATTTTACTCATTATCATTCCTCTATTTTTATATTTCATTGCTAAAAAGACAACTCCAACTCAATTAAACTTACCAGAATACAAGTTCAACACCGAATCCAATGACTTAATTGGAGCTGAAAAATTAGATCATTCAAAAATACTAGCTTGGGTATTTGGCGGGTTATTATTACTAGTTTTTTTCTATAAATACGGTGCTTCAGCACTACGACTCAACTTTACATTAAATGCTATAAATTTATTAATGCTAAGTCTGGCTGTAATTTTTCATAGTAAATTTAGTAGTTTTTTTAAGGCATTAGAAGAAGCTATAAAAGGAACTGCAGGTATACTAATTCAATTCCCCTTGTATTTCGGTATCATGGGAATTATGACTGCAACTGGAATGGTTACTCAAGTTTCGGATTTCTTCGTATCTATAGCTACAGAAACTACTTTACCAATATTTACATTTTTTAGCGCAGGATTAGTCAATATATTTGTACCAAGTGGTGGTGGCCAATGGGTTATTCAAGGGCCAATAGTATTAGAATCTGCTTTAAAACTAGGTGTTCCACTACCAAAAGCCATCATGGCATTAGCCTATGGAGATCAAATCACTAACATGTTACAACCTTTTTGGGCACTACCTTTATTAGGAATCACAAAACTAAAAGCAAGGGAAATTCTACCCTATACGTTGCTACTAATGCTTGTTGGTTCAATTATTTATATACTTGGATTGTTAATATTTTAAAAAAATAAGAATGCATCTATTAACTGAAAAAAACATTTTTCCACATCCATCTGAAGCTGATGCTAATGGCTTAGTAGCTATTGGAGGGGATTTATCTATAGAACGACTTTTACTAGCTTATAACAACGGAATATTCCCTTGGTACAATGAGGGAGAACCTTTATTATGGTGGTCACCAAATCCGAGAATGGTATTATTCCCGAAAGAATTACGTGTATCAAAAAGCATGAGGGTTCTTTTAAGAAAACAACTTTTTCAAATTACATTCAATAAAGCTTTTGAGACTGTTATTAAACAGTGTGCAAAAATAAAAAGAGATGATCAAGATGACACTTGGATAACAAATGACATGACCGAAGCCTATATTAATCTACACAAAAAAGGAATTGCAACTTCGGTAGAAGTTTGGCAAGACGAGAAACTAGTTGGCGGACTTTATGGCATTGATTTAAAAGACAAAAAAATATTTTGTGGGGAAAGCATGTTTTCAAAAGTAAGTAATGCCTCAAAAGTCGCTTTTATCACTTTAGTACAAGAATTAAAAACTAAAGGATACAACCTAATAGATTGCCAAATGCACACCAGCCACCTTGAAAGTCTAGGTGCAAGAGAAATTGACAGAGAAGAGTTTCTTCAAGCATTAAAATAAATACTTCTAAATTAGTAAGCATAAAAAAAGTCCTGCGATTGCAGGACTTTTTTTATGCTTATATTAAATACTAGCTTATTTCGTTGCTGGCTTAACCGACAAGTAACTAATTTTTAACATGTTTTCTTTACGAAGCTCTTGCTTTACATCAGAAACTAATCCCATATTGGCATTTCTATCAACTTTTAAAGCTGTAACCATGAATGGTATAATTTCTTCTGTTCTCAAAGCTCTTTCAGCGTGAATGAATTGTTTCAATTCAGAAGGTTGTGCAATTTTATCATTTAATTGTAAAACTGCTTCTTCTCCAAATTTCTCATATCCCGCAACTGGTTTCCCTGCGAAGATATACATAACTCTATCGTTTTTACGATTTAGTTTTTCTATATCATCCGCTTCTGGCAACTTATTCTCTACCATTAATGAATTGTCTTTCATAACTGTAACCGTCATAAAAAAGAACAATAACATAAATACGATATCTGGTAAAGCTGCTGTGGAAGCCTGAGGTAATTCACCGTCTTTTTTCTTTTTAAACTTTGCCATAATTAATTAGTTTTAGATGGTACTTCAGAAATAAATTGAGTGTACATCTTCTTTAATTTCTTCAAACGTGTATCAAGCTTTTCTTTTAAAGCTGCATCTTTTACTTTTGGATCTTTAAAAATAGCATTCATTGCTGTAAATGTATTCCCTGCTCCGTATAAACGAACTGCTTCTCTATTACGTAATTCAGTATAAGCTGCACCTAATTCGTTCTGAATAGACACATAAAGACTGTATGACGTTTCACGTTCGTTCTTTAATGCAATAATTGCTTTTGAAGGGTGATCAGACGACTCAGTACTTCTAGCACCTTGACAGTAATCACATTTTTCTCCATCTGCACTAACTCCACCTCCGTTGTCAATGAATTCAATAGCAGCTTTTTTCAAGTCTTTAAGCTCCATTCGCTCATCTTCAACTAACAGCTCATCATTCTTATTTACTACAACAGTAAAAATGTTTTTCTTTTTAATTATCGGAGGATTTGGTGGCGGCACATCTTCCCAACGAGGAAGCTTACGCGTTATTCCATTGTCCTGTTCAATAGTTGTAGTTACTAAGAAGAAAATTAGAAGCAAGAAAGCAATATCTGCCATAGATCCTGCGTTCACTTCAGGTATTGATCTTTTTGCCATAATTTTATTTATTTAAAGCTTTCTTAACTCCAGATGCAACCATAGCACCTAATGCTACAATAATTAAAATGTAAAATACTCTTAAACCAGTACCTACTAATTTTGATCCAGACTCAGAAACCATTTGTTCTCCAGTTCCGTTTATCACTTCTTGTCCGTCAGACAATCCATAACTAATTCCTATAATTGCTAATAATGCTACAATAGCAATACCTGCAACTTTAATTTTTGCTGGGTTAGAAGCTATATTTTTCAATGACAACACAATTGCAATTGCACCTGCACCATACACTAATAGTTTTCCAAACCACAACATCATGTCAATTGCTGAACTATTATCATCTCCTTTGATAATCATAACCCATAACACAACAGCTACAAGACTAATTACAGCAATAGCAACTGTTAACATTTTTTGTAAATTCATAATTATTATGTTTTTACCTTGATTATTTACGCACTTAAAATAGCTTGTAAAATGTCAAGAGTTATTATTTTTTGTTTGCTACTAATAAATCAATCAAAGAGATTGAAGCATCTTCCATATCGTTTACAATAGAATCGATTTTAGCGATAATGTAATTGTAAAAAATCTGTAAGATAATTGCTGCTACAAGACCAAATACTGTTGTTAATAAGGCAACTTTAATATCACCTGCAATTAATGACGCATCTAATCCACCTGCTGCAGAAATTTTATCAAAGGCTTGAATCATTCCGATTACAGTTCCCATAAATCCTAACATTGGTGCTATAGCGATAAATAAAGAAATCCAAGAAACGTTTTTCTCTAATTGTCCCATTTGAACTCCACCGTAAGCTACGATTGATTTTTCAACTGAATCAATTCCTTCGTTAGATCTTTCTAATCCTTGGTAGAATATAGAAGCAACTGGTCCTTTTGTATTTCTACAAACTTCTTTTGCAGCTTCAACACCACCTGATGCTAATGCTTCTTCAACATCACGAGTTAATTTTGATGTATTTGTAGTCGCCATATTTAAGTAGATAATTCTTTCAATTACGAAAGCTAAACCTAAAATCAAACATAATAATACAATTCCCATGAAACCAGCACCACCTTCGATGAATCTAGTCTTTAATACTTCATGTCCGAATCCTTCTGCTGGAGCATCTTGAATAATTGTTACGGCTTTAGCATTAGCTGAAGCTAACATCATTCCTACTACTGGTAAAATTGAAAATACCTTTTTCATTTTTTTAATCTTAATTAAATTAGTACTATTTGTTTTAAACGATATAATTTTAAATATTCTTGTCTTTCAGTTAAATAAATGTTGTGATTTTAACAATCGCCTCATTTTTACAAGCCTTAACTAATTAACGACTGCCAAATAACAAAAAAAATGTGATTTGATGAAATTTTAAGTGTTATTTTTTGAAAGATTTTTACAAAAAACTAGCAGTCAGCTCTCCTTTTATTGAGCTCTCAAACTGAATTTTAAAATCTTCTTTTGATAACTTTTTTGACAACAAGTACATCATTTTTGTAATTGCCGCTTCAAAAGTAATATCTCCACCTGAAATCAATCCTATTTTTTGTAAATGCACACTTGTTTCATAATGCCCCATAATAACACCACCACCACTACATTGAGTTACATTAACAATATGAATCCCACTATTTAATGCTATTTCCAATAAATCCACAAACCACTTTAAAGTTGGTGCATTCCCAGCTCCATAGGTTTCTAAAACCACCCCCTTAATATTTGGTGTATTCAAAACAGCTTTTACAACTGCTTCAGTAATCCCTGGATATAATTTTAAAACCGCTATTTCTGGACACATGTTCTTGTGCACAAAAAACGTTCCAGACTCTCTATTTTCAAATAGATTTGCAGAAAAAACTTTTAAATGAACTCCTGAGACCGCTAATTCAGGATAATTTAATGATGCAAATGCCTCAAAATGTTCTGCATTTATTTTTGTAGTTCTATTAGCTCGGTATAATTTATACTCAAAATATAAACAAACCTCTTTAATTTGAGGAACGCCGTTTTCTTGTAATGAAGCAACTTGAATAGCTGTAATTAAATTTTCTTTCGCATCTGTTCGCAAATCACCTATTGGTAATTGTGAGCCAGTAAACACGACTGGCTTTGAAAGGTTTTCCAACATAAAACTTAATGCTGATGCTGTGTACGACATGGTATCAGAACCGTGCAACACTACAAAACCATCTACTGTTGCGTAATTTTTTTCTATAACTTCTGCTATTTGAAGCCAGTATTCAGGATTCATATTAGACGAATCTATTGGCTCCTCAAAAGAGTGTGTCAATATATTACAATCCAACTGTTTAATTTCAGGAATTCTTATTAGAAGATTATCGAAATTAAACGCCCTTAGCGTATTGGTCTCAAAATCTTTAACCATACCTATAGTACCACCAGTATAGATTAATAATATATTAGGCTTCCCCATCTAATTGTTCTTTATTAACTACTGGGTTAGCATACATCGCTAAGAAATTTTGATACGCAACTGCATCTGAAGCATCTATTCTTCGCTCAACCCTACGTTCAAATTGCCTTTTTTCTTTATCAGTGTATTCCTTCGTATATTTTTCAGAATTATTCAATATATCATAAGCTATATAGTTTGTAGGCCAAAGCTTATATTGTTTATGAATTTTCTTATCTATAGATACTGCCAGTTGTTGGAATTGTTTATTTGCTGGCTCTCCAGAATTTGCAATTTCATCTAACTCTACGTCTAAAACTTCACCAGCACTAATATGAATTCTTTTTTTCTGACCTGTTAACCCTTTTAATATGGAATTAAAATCTTCATTTGAAGACTTTATATACTCTTCCTCATAATGATTAGCCATTAGTTCTGGAATTTTATACATATCCGTAGGATCAAACTCATATGAGATTGCAACAGGTACTATTTTAATTTTCTTGAAATGCTCAAAAACTGAGGACTCTCCTTTTCCTAGAGCTATCATTTTCAATACACCTTGTTGAGTAACATCATTCCCGTCTTTGGTTCTTCCTTCTCTATGTGCAATCCAAATAGAACGATTATCGTCTAATATTTTTTCTGACATATATTCTGACATCAACCTAGAAGACTTCAACATTTCACGCGGACTCAATCCTCGTTGCACCAAAAAATTTCTATTTAATTTAGCCAATTCCAACAAGAAAGACTTCTTTACCAAGTTATCACCAATTGCTGATGCAGTCATTATTAAATCGTGATTAAACAATGATAAGTTTATCAAGCAAGTATCCAATAATATATCTCTATGATTAGAAATATAGAAGTAAGCTGTATCTTTTTCTAACTTATCAAATCCTGAAGTTGTTAAACCGTGGGATGATCTTGATAATACATTTTGTACTCCACGAGTAATAACGTTAGTTTGAAAATCACGTATGGAGTTACAATTACCCAATTGCTCTTGAATATATTTCTCACTAGCTTGTGGGTAAATAAACTTAAGCATTGATTTTACCATAGGATGAGTACCAATTGCTTTTAAAGCATGGTTTACCTCCTCATCATGATATGGTCTTATATGATCGTATTTTGACAAAATTTGATATATTTTAGAGTACAAAAAAACGAAAAATAATCGAGATTAATTCCACCAATGGGTTTAATTACCTAGAGAGCTTCTTCAAATTAAAATTTTTATTTACACCTATTACGCAAACACCTAGAAAGTTCGTTTCCATTCAGAACTAACTATTCTAACATTAAACCTAATTAAACCCCGAAAATTTCTTTAGAATTTTCAGTAGTAATTTCAGCAATTTCATTTTCCGATACTTGGTATATAGCCGCCAATTTAGCAACCACATTTACTATATATGAGGTTTCATTTCGCTTTCCTCTATATGGCGTTGGAGACAAATAAGGCGAATCAGTTTCCAATACAATATGTTTTAAGTCTATTTCATTTAAAAACTGATCAATTTTTCCGTTTTTAAATGTTACTACTCCCCCAATCCCTAATTTCATATTATATGAAATTGCTTTTTTTGCTTGATCAAGTGTTCCTGTAAAGCAATGAAATATCCCAAATAGATTATCGCTTTTTTCTTCTTCAAGAATTTCAAAAACTTCATTAAAAGCATCTCTACAATGAATTACAATTGGTAATTCATATTGCTTCGCTAATTGTATTTGAGTTCTAAACGCATCTTGCTGATGAGTTAGCAATGTTTTATCCCAATATAAATCAATTCCAATTTCGCCTATTGCTACAAAACTACGTTTTGCCAACAATTCCTTTACATGCGCCAATTCATCAATATAATTTTCTTTTACATGTGTTGGATGTAATCCTGTCATTAAAAAAACCTGCTCGGGATATGCCTTTTCCAACTCGAACATAGCGTCAGTATATGCAGAATCGATTGCAGGAACAAACATGCGTTGCACATTATTGTCAAAAGCACGTTGCATCATCTCAACTCTATCTTCATCAAAAGCCTCACTATATAAATGCGTATGTGTATCAGTTAAAATCATATATTAGGGATATTATTTCGTTACTTTTACAAAAATATTTAATTATGTCATTACCAAGCTATCTTTCTAAAAAAGGTTATCAAAAAAAGAAACTTAACCTTACTAAAACGAGTCATTTTAAAACTTCAGCTAAAATAAATGGTGTAAAAGGCAGTTTTATAGTAGACACAGGAGCATCAAACACCTGTATTGACAATAATTTAATTGAACATTTTAATTTAATTTCTGAAGAAAGTGAAACTAAAGCAGCTGGGGCTGGAGCGACCGATATGGCTACTCAAGTTTCTAAAAAGAACACTATTAAAATAGGCAAGTGGAAATCTAAAAAAAAATAGCCTTGTTATATTTGATTTGTCGCACGTTAATGAAGCGCTTACAAATCACGGATCTAAACCAGTACATGGAATTATAGGTGCAGATATATTACAAAAAGGGAAAGCAATAATTGATTATAAAACAAAAACTCTTTTTTTAAAGTAGTACTATTTCATTATATAGAATAAAAAAAAGGCTTCGAATAGAATTATTCGAAGCCTTTTTTATAAAATAACATGGATACTATCCAATATTTACCACCTCTTCAATTTGAGGTGCGTGTTTTTTAATAGTCATTTCAACACCAGATTTTAAAGTCATCTGATTAACAGTACATGAAATACAAGCTCCTTCAAAGCGAATATTTACTTTTTTTCCATCTTCTATCGACATTAGTGTTACATCACCTCCATCAGACTGTAAGAAAGGTCTGATTTCATCTAATGCATTTTCCACATTCAACTGTAATTCTTCTGACGTCATATTCTTATTTTTTAACTGGTGAACAACCTGCCATTGTTGTGATTTTTATTATCTCGGTAGCTGGCAAATTATCGTTTCTTTTTATCACTTGAGTCACAATATTCCTTGTGATATCTGTTATAGCTTGTTCAACTGGAGTTCCTTCCTGCATTGCAGCTGGACGACCAATATCTCCTGCTTCTCTAATACTTTGTACTATTGGCAATTCTCCTAAAAACGGAATATTTAAATCTTTTGAAAGATTTCTTGCTCCACCTTCACCAAAAAGATAGTATTTATTATCAGGAAGTTCATCTGGTGTAAAGTACGCCATATTTTCTATCATTCCTAAAACAGGAACATTAATACCTTCTTGATTAAACATAGACACCCCTTTTCTAGCATCTGCTAAAGCAATGTTTTGTGGTGTGCTTACAATAACCGCTCCTGTAATTGGCAAAGCTTGCATTATTGACAAGTGAATATCTCCTGTCCCTGGAGGTAAATCTAATAATAAGAAATCTAACTCTCCCCAAGCAGCATCAAAAATTAATTGATTTAATGCTTTAGCTGCCATTGGACCTCTCCAAATTACTGCCTGATCAGGCTTTGTGAAAAATCCTATAGATAATATTTTAACTCCGTAATTTTCAACGGGCTTCATTTTTGACTTACCATCAATAGTTTCTGCTAAAGGACGAGCATCCTCTACATCAAACATCATAGGTATTGACGGCCCGTAAACATCTGCATCCAATATACCTACCTTAAAGCCCATTTTAGATAAGCTTATAGCTACATTGGCTGTTACCGTAGATTTACCAACTCCTCCTTTTCCAGAAGAAATTGCTATTATATTTCTCATCCCCGGAAGTTGCTTTCCTTTTACCTCAGCTTTATCTGAAGCAACAACCTTTACGTTCACTTTTACTTTAGCATCCTCAGAAATTGTTTGCTTAATGCAATTTGTTATTTCCGACTCCACCTTTTTTCTAGCTTGCATTGCTGGATTTGTAATTGAAATTTCAACCACAACCTCATCTCCAAAAGTCAATACATTTTGTACCGCTCCGCTTTCTACCATATTAACTCCTTCACCAGGAACAGTAATTTGCTCTAATGCTTTTAAAACGTTTTTTCTATCAATTTTCATCTATGATTGTATTCAATTATATATTTCACAAATATACACACGTTGTGCCATTTAACATAATTAATTGCTAACGAAGTACCTCATCAGACGTTGTACTTAAAACCTCCTTACTAATAATGGAACTTCATTTCTTAAAGAAAATCATTTAATTCTTTCATCGGATCCCAAAAACAAGTCTCTAAATTTTGAATTTGATTGTCAATAATCACTATTCCTTCATTTTCCAGTAATTGCTGCATTAGGTTTGTTCCTTCAAAATGGTGTTTTCCAGTTAACAAGCCTTTTTTATTTACGACTCTGTGAGCAGGAACATTTTTTGCATGTGACCCATTCATTGCCCAACCTACCATTCTTGCTCCTTTAGCCATTCCTAAAAAATTTGCAATTGCGCCATATGAAGTTACTTTACCTTCAGGTATTAATAGCGCGACTTTATAAACTCTTTCGAAAAAATTATCAGTTTCTTTTTTCATTTTAAAAGTTCAATTTTATAACTGAAAAAATTGCCAATGCAAGTGCTAAAAAACTTAATACATAATTGGTATTTCTACTGAAGTTCTCACTTTTATTGGATTTTTTAAACAACATTATATATGTGCTAATTGCCAAAAAACTTCCCACAACTATCGCGAGTATAAAAATAATTACATCAGAAGTTGAAAAATTAAAATTACCCGAAGTAGTTAAGGTTGTACACACAAAACTATAGAACGGAATAGGAAAAACGTTTAGCACAGAAAAAATAATCCCTTTTAAGAATAGATTTCTTTTCTTTTTTAATTCAAGATTTTTAGGCTCTGACTTTACTTTTGCTGAAATGAAAAAATAGATAGACAGGCAAAAGAAAATAGCAATTCCTACTTTTTGAATTATTGATAATTCATCAGCTGATAAATTTAAGAACTCAGCAATAATAACAGCCACCCCTGCTTGAGTAGCAATTACCAAGCATGCTCCTAAAGTAAATATTAACGCCGCTTTCCTACCTTGCTCAACACTTATTTTTGCTGCATTGATGTTTATTATTCCTGGTGGCAACACTCCGAAAAATGACCACAAAAAACAATACAAAAACAAGACTGACAAGTACATGATTATTTTATTTTAAATCTAATATACGTAATTGCTTTATCAACTTCTAAATATTGCTTCTCGTAAAAAGTTTGGATAGCAGTTACCTCAACCGGGGCACCTTCATTATGATATACATTATGGTTTGCATACAACACTTCATGTCCTGCACCATGTAATAACCCTAAAGTATACCCGTGCATAAACTCACTATCGGTTTTTAAATGAATTACCCCATCCTCTTTTAACACCTTTTTATATTTCGCTAAAAAATCTGAATTTGTTAAACGATGTTTTGTACGTTTATATTTTATTTGAGGATCTGGAAAAGTAATCCAAATTTCACTTACTTCATTTTCTTCAAAAAGCAAGTCGATTAACTCTATTTGAGTACGTATAAACGCCACATTATTCATGTCGTTTTCTAAAGCTGTTTTTGCTCCTCTCCAGAAACGTGCTCCTTTAATATCTATTCCAATAAAGTTTTTTTCAGGAAATCGCTCGCCTAGGCTCACAGAATATTCTCCTTTACCACAACCTAATTCTAACACAATTGGGTTATCGTTTTTAAAGAAATCAGTATTCCATTTCCCTTTCAACTTAAAGGTTTCGTCAGTTATTTCCTCTCTTAAAGGCTGAAAAACATTTGAAAAAGTTGCGTTCTCGTTGAATCTCTTTAATTTATTCTTACTTCCCACTGTGCGTTATATTTTTGACAAAAATAATGTAACTTGCCTTAATATTCATGGCAAAACCAAAAAACATACTTGTCGCTCCATTAAATTGGGGTTTAGGTCATGCCACGAGGTGTATTCCAATAATTAATGAATTGCTATTAAATGGATTCACCCCAATATTAGCTTCTGACGGAAAAGCTTTAGCTTTATTAAAAAAAGAGTTCCCGAATCTTGAGCATATTACACTTCCTTCCTACAATATAAAATATGCTAAAAAAGGAATATTCTTTAAATTAAAACTAGCATTAAACCTTCCTAAACTAATTATTGCGGTTCAAAAAGAAAAACGACTTGTTAATAAATTAGTTGAAGAAAAAGATCTTTCCGGAATAATTTCAGACAATAGATTTGGCATTTATCACCAAAGTGTCCCTTCAATATACATTACACATCAATTAAATGTTTTAAGCGGAGCAACTACTATATTAAGCAGTAAAATACATCAGCGTATTATTAAAAAATTTGATGAATGTTGGATTCCTGATTTCAACAGCAAAACTAATTTTAGTGGTAGGTTAAGTCAGATAAATAATTCTAAGTACAATTTAAAACACATTGGAGTTTTAAGCCGATTTAAAAGAAAAAATACTCCAATTATTTATGACTATTTAATAATTTTATCAGGACCTGAACCTCAACGCACACTTTTAGAAAACAAACTATTATTCGAACTAAAACATACTACTAAAAAAATTCTATTCATTAAAGGGATTATTGAATCTGAACAAAAAACAACTACGAAAAACAATATTACCTGTTATAATTACATGACTAGCTTTGAACTTGAACATGCAATAAATAGTAGTGATATGGTTATTGCAAGATCGGGTTATACTACTATAATGGATTTAGCTAAAATGAATAAAAAAGCTTTTTTCATTCCTACACCTGGGCAGTTTGAGCAAATATATTTAGCGGAAAGACTTCAAGAATATGGATATACTCCATATTGTAAGCAAGATGATTTTTCTATTGAAAAACTAAAGGTAGCTGAAGCTTATAACGGACTCTCGATAACAGATGAAGATACTATCAATTTCTCTGATTTATTTAACTGCTTCTAATGTAAAAGAAAACTCTGATCCAACCCCATATTCGCTCTCAATGTATATTTTCTGATTGTGTGCTTCAATAATATGCTTAACGATAGCCAATCCAAGTCCTGAACCACCTTTGTCCCTAGATCCGCTATTATCAACTCTATAAAAACGTTCAAAAAGCCTAGGCAAATGCGCTGCTTCTATCCCTATTCCGTTGTCTGTTACTCTCACTACAATTTTCTCCTGATTTAACTGTTCAACACTAACCTCAGTTGTTCCGTTATTTTGCCCGTATTTAATAGAGTTAACTATTAAATTGGTAGCTACTTGTCTTATTTTTTCTTTGTCTCCTTTTACAAAAACTGGCTTTGAATATGATTTATCAAAAATCAATCGAACTCCGTTTGATTGTGCTTTTATTTCAAACAATTCAAAAATTTCTTTTATCATTTCAATGACATCAAACTCGGATATTTTCAGACTTAAATTACCTACTTCAATTTTAGTAATTAAATCTAAATCATCTACAATATAAACAAGTCTATCAACTCCTTTACTTGCTCTGTTTAAGTATTTCTCTCTTACGTTTTCATCTTCTGCCGCTCCATCTAACAAAGTAAGAATATAACTCTGAATTGTAAACAAAGGAGTTTTTAATTCATGAGCAATATTTCCCATGAATTCTTTACGGTATTCGTCTCTAATTTGTAGGGTTTCAATTTTTAATTTATTCTCACGAGCGAATTTTTTCACATCACTTGTAAGCGTTGTAATATCAGTAGTAACAGCTTCCTGATGGAAGTTAGTTTTATCTAATAACGAAACCTCCTCATAAGTTTTCTTTATTAAACTATATATAAATTTTTCTGACCGATATTGAATTACAAACAAACAAACTGCAAAGCAAACCACAATAAATCCTACGGCATTTAGGATAGTCAACTCTTTATAAAAAAAAGCAACTAACAAAACACTCAATAGTATTGTTATCATCAACGATGAATACAAGGCAAATTTGTATGTTTTTTTAATTTTCACTACTAGTTAACTACAAATTTATATCCTACCCCTTTTACTGTTTTAAAAGATTGGTCACCAACTTTTTCTCTTAACTTTCTTATGTGTACATCAATTGTTCTTCCTCCTACAACAACATCATTTCCCCAAACTGCATTTAAAATTTCATCTCGAGTAAAAACCTTACCTGGTTTTGAGGTTAACAAAAACAACAACTCAAACTCCTTTCTAGGCAAGACTAATTCCACTCCTTCTTTTAGCACTTTATATTCATCTCTATTAATCACTAACTGACCAATACTCAATGAGTTTTCATCCTTTTTTTCAACAGAAGTTCTACGTAGCAATCCTTTTACTTTACTCAATAACACTTTTGGCTTAATTGGCTTTGTTATATAATCATCAGCACCGGCATCAAAACCAGCAACCTGCGAATAATCTTCGTTACGAGCTGTCAAAAAAGTAATAATTGTGTTGGATAACTCAGGCAACTCTCTTAATTTCTCACAAGCTTCAATACCATCCATTTTTGGCATCATTACATCAAGAATAATTAAATTAGGTAATTCCTTTTTTGCTATCTCAATTGCTTCCAAACCATTAGAAGCTCTATATACTTGATACCCCCCTGATGATAAATTATACCCAACTATTTCTAAAATATCTGGCTCATCATCTACCAATAAAATCTTAACACTATCCGAACTCATTGTATAATTTAATTATGATCTTCAACCAAAGGTAGTATATAAATCAAACTTACAAACACAAACTCCATAAGATAACATTCTAATAACACACATAACTTTTAGGTAACATTGAGTAACTGAATGTTATTTTAAGGTTAAAATCAACTGATTAACAAATGTATTCTACAAATACAATTAATATTTTGTATTTTTGCAACTCATGTTTTACAAACTAATTAATACAACTATTATGAAAAAAATCTACTTTTTACTAGTTACCATGATGGTAACTTCATTGTCTTTTGGACAAACAGAAATTTTCAATGCAGCCGGTGGTGGAGCTTATCCTTCAGTTGGTTGGAGCGACGTAAACAATGTTACTACAAACGTTATTGACAGAACTTCATACTACCTTGTAGAAGCTGGAGCTCCTTCTGACATTATCACAACTGACACTTATGATTTATCATCTTATGGATCAGCAACACTTACGCTTGATGTTGCTTCATTTGGTGGCGCTACAAATCATAGTCAAGCAAAAATAGAATTTTCATTTGATGGAGGTAGTACATACACTCAAACCGAAATAAGCACAACTACCACCGGATCTTCATACATCGCAGGAGGATCATTTGCTCTGAGTACTATAACTAACCAAGTAAAAATTAGAATCTCTAACAATGGAGCTACAACTGCTGAAAGAGGTGTACGTTTAAGAAATATTAAATTAGTCGCTTTAGGTACTACGCCTTCATTAACAATTTCAGCTCCTGCTGACATGACAGTATTCACAAGCGGAACTACAAATGCAACTATCTCTATGTCTACTAACAATTTTGTTGTAGATGCACTTCCAGGAGCTGGAGGTACTGGTGATGGACACATACACTGGACAGTGGATACAAATTCAGCTGGTCCAATTGCACAACCAATGAAATATGACACCAATGACATCATGCTATCTGTAGTTGACGGAAGCTCATATGTTATTGAAATGACTTTAGTAGATAACACACACACACCTATAGTGCCAACTGTTACTGAAACTGTTAGTTTTTCTGTTGCTTACCCTTGTGATTTGCAATTAACAACTATAACTACTACATGTGATGCACAAACAGCAGGTGTAGATACTTATACAACAACAATAGATTTTACTGGAGGAAACACGTCTACTTATGTAATTGATACTGCAGCAAATGGAGCTGTTTCTGGAGATAATCCTAATACAAGTGCTACGGGACAAATCATCATAACAGGTTCTACTGAAGGTACAAACTTAGCCTTAACCGTTACTGGAGATCCAATGAATAGTAGTTGTACAATTGTTAGAAACATTACAAGTCCAGTATGCGTACCAGTTGCTTGCCAACCTGTAGGATCAATTATTATTACAGAAATAATGAAAAATCCTGTAGCAGTTGATGATACTTTGGGTGAATATTTTGAAGTATACAATACTACAGGAGCAAGTATTGACATGCAAGGGTGGGTAATTTCTGATGCAGATAGCGACTCTCATACGATTACAACTTCAGTTGTTGTTCCATCTATGGGGTATGCTGTTTTTGGAAGAGATGCTATTTTTGCATTTAATGGAGGTGTTACTGTTAATTATGAGTACTCAGGTATATTCATGTCTAATGGAGCTGATGAGGTTCAAATTGAATGCAGTGGAACAATTATAGATGCAGTAGCATATACTGATGGTGCTTTCCCTGATACAGCTGGAGTTGCTATGGAATTAAGCACTAATGCCTATGACTCTGGATTCAATAACAATGGAGCAAATTGGGCAAGTGCAACTTCTACTTTTGGATCAGGTGATTCTGGAACTCCCGGAGCTGTAAATGACAATTCTGCACCATTAGGAATCGCTGAAAACAAAATTGTAGGATTCAAAATTTTCCCTAATCCAACAAACGGAAGCTTTATAACTATTACAACTGCTAACAATACTCCTAAAAATGTTCAAGTTTATGACATGTTAGGGAAGAAAGTTATTGATCAAGAAGTTGCAACTAAACTTAATATTACTGCTTTACAAACTGGTATCTATATCGTAAAAGTTACAGAAAACAATTTATCTGCAACTAAACGATTAATTGTTAAATAACAATTAAATCATACATTTTATCAAAAGCGCTCTAGTAAATAGAGCGCTTTTTTTTATTTTTGATATTATGCATAAACTACTTTTTTTCATAGCACTACTTTTTACCTTTCTTTCTTTTGGTCAGAATACTGCACTTGCAGATGTTTTTTTTAGCAATGGAGAATTCAGTAAAGCGCTATTAGAATACGATAAAATACTAGCAAAGCAACCTCACAGAACCGACTATTTTATTAAGAAAATAAAATGTCTCCAAGAACTTGAACAGTATAGCATTGCACAAAAAGCATTAACAGAAAAATTAAGCAAGAGGTATAGTCAACCACAATTGTATGTTGAACTTGGTTACAATTACACTTTACAAAAAGATAGCATCAATGCACGTAAAGCATATAACAATGCTATTAACATCCTAGATAAAAATCCAAATTACGCACATACTATTGGACAACGATTTGAAAACTATAGTTTATTGTCCGAAGCAGAAACAACATACAATAAAGCAATAACTTTAAATAAAAATGCTAATTTCGATTTTCAATTAGCCAATATTTACGGACAACAAAATAGGATTGAAAAAATGTTTAACAGCTATTTAATGCTGATTAAAAAAAATAAGCAAAACGCTACAACTGTTCAGAACTTAATTGGGAAGTTTTTAAGTGACAACCCTAAAAACAAAAACAACCTTTTATTAAAACGGGCATTATTAAAAAATCTGCAAACTACTCCTGACACTTTTTGGAACGAACAATTAAGCTGGTTATTTGTACAACAAACAGAATTCAACAAAGCTTTCACTCAAGAAAAAGCAATCTTTAAAAGAGAAGGACAAAACCTAAATAGAATTTTTAATCTTGGTATTTTAACCAAACAAAAAGGTGAACTTGAAACTGCTCAAAAAATATTTACTTTTATTCAAGGCCAACCCTTAGAAAAAAACACTAGAATTAGCGTACTTTCTTTTTTACTAGAAATGAAAGAAGTAACTAGCTCTTCTTCAGAATACAGCTCAATAGCATTGGAGTACAAATCAGCAATAGATAGCTTTGGGGTAAACAATAGCACCCTTAAACTACAATTAGCTTACGCTAATTTCTTAGCTTTTAAAAAGCACGACATTTCTTCTGCTATCAGTTTTTTAAAGAAAAACGAAAAACAATCATTAGCAAAATTTGATAAAGCACGCTATCAAATGACTCAAGCTGATATATTAGTAGCAGACGGAAAATTTAATCAAGCATTACTAAATTACTCTAAAATTCAACGGCATTTAAAAAACAACACCTTATCACAGGAAGCTCGTTTTAAAGTCGCTAAAACCAGCTACTACAAAGGAGATTTCGATTGGGCTTTACAACAGCTAAAAGTATTAAAAACCTCAACATCTCAATTAATAGCCAATGATGCGTTGGACTTACATTTATTAATTAGTGACCATATAAATGAAGACTCTTTACATATAGCTTTAAAAAAATATTCAAAAGCTGATCTATTAGCTTTTCAAAATAAAAACCCAGAAGCAATAGCACTCCTTGATGATATTTTAAATAACCATCCTGTAAATAAAATAATAGATGATGTATTGTTTCTTCAAGGAAAACTATTAGAATCTCAAGGTAATCACGACAAAGCAAAAAAGAATTATGAGCGAATCATCACTACACTTAAAGAGAGTGTTTTTGTAGACGACGCACTTTACAAACTTGCTTTTTTACAATTAAACGCATTCAACAATACTAAGAAAGCTATAGAGTATTTCGAAGCTATTTTATTTAATCATGCGGATAGTATTCATTTTGTGAAAGCTCAAAAAATGTATCGTAAACTTCGAGGCGGCACAATTGACAACAGTTAATCTATTCACAAAGTCGCTATTGCCTTAAAAAACCCTATTTTTGCTTAAAATATTGAGCAATATGATTATTTATAATGTTACCATTAATGTAGAAGACAGCATTCATTACGACTGGCTATTTTGGATAAAACCACATATAAAAGAGGTGCTTGCTACAGGTAAATTTATTTCTGCTAAAATGACTAAAGTTTTAGTTGAAGAAGAAATGGAAGGAACAAATTACTCCATACAATACACCGCTAAAAGCAACGACGACTTGCAAGCATATTATAAAGAAGACGCACCTAGATTACGTGATGCTAGTATCGCTAAATTCGGATCAAAAATGCTTGCTTTTAGAACTGAACTATTACTTATAGAAGAATTTCATGCATAAAGAATTTAAAGCAACATCATTGTACATCATAAAAGCAGTAATGTTATTTGCAGCTGTAATTACAGCATTTTTAGTTTTCAATTTCATCATGATGCTTCTAAATGCTTTAATTCCAATTTGGCTATTTTATACCTTAAATGTGGTTTTTGCATTATTTACTCTGTTGTTTCTTTTCATGCAATTGACCTCAAAAAAACCTGGTTTCATATTTCATGACGAGGGCTTTAAATACAAACGTAAAAACATTAACTACACTGAAATAAAACGCTTTATACCAACACAAGGAGGGAGTGAACCAGAAGTAGTTTTTCACGACAATAACACACATGTTCTAGAACTATCTTGGTTTTCAAAAAAAGATCGACATGAAATAGAACAAATAATTGCAACAAATATTAAGTAATGGATAAGGTACGCGCAAAAAAACATTTAGGACAACATTTTTTAAAAGACGAAACTATTGCACAACAAATAGCTGATACTCTTACTTTAAAAAATTACTCAAAAGTATTAGAAATTGGCCCAGGAATGGGTGTGTTAACTAAATACTTACTTAATAAAGATGTTGATACTTATGTTATTGAAATTGATTCTGAATCAGTTGAATATTTAGGCGCTCATTATTTAAAATTGAGCAACAAAATAATTGAACAAGATTTTTTAAAATATAATATCAACGAGGTTTTCAATCAAGAGCCTTTTGCTATAATTGGGAATTTCCCATATAACATTTCAACTCAAATTGTATTCAAAACATTAGAGATGAAAGAGCAAATACCTGAGTTTTCTGGTATGTTTCAAAAAGAAGTTGCACAACGTATTTGCGCAAAACATGGAAACAAAACATATGGAATTCTATCCGTTTTAGCTCAAGCTTTTTATCATGCGGAATATTTATTTACGGTTCCTCCAACGGTATTTAATCCGCCACCTAAAGTAGACTCGGGAGTTATGAGATTAACTCGTAAAGAAGATTACAGCTTACCTTGTGGTGAAAAATTATTTTATCGAGTTGTTAAAACTGGTTTTCAGCAACGTAGGAAAACCTTGCGAAATAGCTTGAAAAGTTTAAATTTATCAGATGAAATAAGAGTATTAGACGTTTTTAATATGAGGCCTGAACAATTATCCGTTCAAGAATTCATTGATTTAACCTGTATCATAGAAAAAGACATAGCTACAAGCTAGCTTCCCTCTTTCGTTTAAAAAAGTATCTTTGTAACATGCAGTTTCATATAGACAATAAAGTAGTTAATCAGATTAAAGGATTCATTCATGAAAAAAATGACCTACAATTAACTGAACTATTAAGTGAACTTCATTACGCAGATGTTGCAGAAATTCTTGAAGAATTAGACTTTGATCAATCTGTTTATATCATCAAATTACTTAATAGTGAGCAAACCTCAGAGATTATTGCTGAGTTAGATGATGACATACGTGACAAAATACTTAACGCCCTTTCTTCAAAAGAAATTGCAGAAAAAATTGATGAACTTGAATCTGATGATGCTGCAGATATTATTGCTGACTTGCCTAAAGACAAGAAAGAAGAGGTTATTTCATATTTGGGTAATTTAGACCATGCAAAAGATATTGTTGACCTTTTACGTTATGATGAGGATACTGCAGGTGGGTTAATGCGTAAAGAACTTATAGCCGTAAAAGATAGCTGGACAGTTATGCATTGTGTAAAAGAAATGCGTAAACAAGCTGAAGCTTTTGAAAAAGTTCATACCATTTATGTTGTTGATGATGACGATATTTTAAAAGGACGTTTATCATTAAAGAGTCTTTTAACTACATCTACCAAAACTCCTATTAAAGATATTTATGATCCTAAAATCACTTTTGTTGAAGTAGAAGAAGATGATCAAGAGGTAGCTAACATCATGCAAAAATACGATTTAATAGTTATGCCTGTTGTTGATGAAATGGGAAGACTTGTTGGCCAAATTACCATTGATGACATTGTAGATGTTATTAAAGATGAAGCTGACAAAGATTACCAAATGGCCGCTGGTTTAACTCAAGATGTTGAGGCTGGTGATACTATTACTCAACTTACCAAAGCTCGTTTGCCTTGGCTTATTTTAGGGCTATTTGGAGGTATTGGTGCTGCAGCAATAATGGGGACTTATGAAGAGTTTATTCAAACTAAGGCTATATTATTCTTTTTCACACCACTAATTGCGGCAATGGCCGGAAATGTTGGGGTACAATCTAGCGCTATCATTGTTCAAGGGTTGGCAAATAACGATGTAAAAGGAAGTATTGCAAATCGGCTTTGGAAAGAATTTCTTTTAGCTATTGTAAACGGTATTATCTTATCCATCCTTTTATTTATCTACACATTTAGCACAGAAGCTGATTTTAAAACATCGTTAGCAATTTCAATTTCTTTATTCAGTGTAATTATTATGGCAGGAATAATAGGTACTTTTATTCCGTTATTCTTAGACAAACGAGGAATTGACCCAGCAATCGCTACAGGTCCATTTATCACTACAAGTAATGATATTTTCGGAATTCTAATTTATTTCATGATTGCACAATTGATACTAGGCTTCTAACATAAAGTTGAAACAAAAAACAAAAGCAACATTCGGGTGAAACGTTGCTTTTAAATAAAGGGGTTAATTCGGGTAAATATATAATCTCTTTTGTAATAAATAATTTTCTTTAAAAAAGAGACTGATTCTAAAACCAGCCTCTTTACCTAAAACCAACTTAAAAATTAACTTATATAAAACAAAAAACTAATTTGTTTGTATACATATATAACACTTAAGCAAACTTATACCCTACCCCAGTAAATATTTTTTTGATAGTTGAAAAATAACTACTAGCTTTAACAACTCTAAAAACATTTACTCTTTTTATAAATATGTCAGATTCCGAAAATGAAGATATTGGCTTATGCAAAGAAAAAAGCTTTCAAGCATTTTTCAATACTAATGCTACTTTATTACGAAACTATCTGTACTACAAATTCGGCGGGATTGAGGATATAGATGATATTGTACAAGACTCTTTTATAAAATTATGGGATAACTGTACTAAGGTTACAACCGAAACTGCAAAAAGTTATTTGTTCCGAATAGCAATCAACCAAAGTAACAGTTTACTTCGACACGAAACAGTCAAACTTAAACATCAAAAAGAAGTAAAACATATTAATCATAATACTACTAATGAATCTCCTGAATATATTTTAGAAGAAAAAGAGTTCAAGGTAAAACTAGAAAAAGCCATTTCTTCATTACCTGACAGACAGAGAGAAGTATTTTTGTTAAATAGAATTGAGAAAAAAACATATCGTGAAATTGCTGAATTATCTGGTGTTTCGGTAAAAGCTATTGAGAAACTAATGCATAAGGCTTTACTTAAGCTTAGGGTTGAAATAGAGAATCTCCCCTAAAGGGGTAGGGTATTGTGTTTTTATAACGTTTTATATTTAGAAGCGAATAAATGAAAATGAATAAATTAGACGACATATTCCTATCACGATGGCTAAATAATGAGCTTTCAGAAGATGAATTGAATCAATTCAAGTCTTCAGAACATTATAACACCTATGTGAATATTATTAAGGGTACTGATAAATTACAAGCTCCTAGCTATAATTTAGATAAAGCCTTTTTGGATATTAAAGAAAAAAGAAATGTGACAACTATTAGTCACCCAAATACACCTTCTAAAAATAGATGGCAATGGGGTGTTGCTGCTTCAGTGATATTGCTTATTGGATTTTTTGCATACTTTAATTTTTTCAATACAACTGAGTTCTCAAGTGATTATGGGAAACAATTGGCATTTGAATTACCTGACGGATCTAAAGTTTTACTAAACTCAAAATCTACAATTACATTCAACAAAGATAACTGGGACAACAATAGAACATTAACACTTGATGGAGAAGCCTTTTTTGATGTTGAAAAAGGAAATACGTTTACAGTAGAAACTTCTCAAGGTAATGTAAGTGTTTTAGGAACAGAGTTTAACGTAAATGCAAGTGCCGATTTCTTTAAAGTATCTTGTTACGAAGGGAAAGTTAAAGTATCTGACAATTCAAACGATAGTAATCACATACTTACTCCGTCTTTAGGTTATCAAAACATAAAAGGGAACGCACCAATTGTACTAAACTTTAATAGCGTTCAACCTGAATGGATCAATAATCAATCCGTATTTAAAAGCACACCAATAAAACATGTGTTTAAAGCTTTAGAAAAGCAATATGAATTACAATTTGAATACGATAATTTTGACGACACTGTATTATTCACTGGGTTGTTCCCTAATAATAATAAAGAAATTGCATTAAAAACTGTTTTAAAGTCAGTAAATTTGAAATATACTACTCAAGGGAATAGTATTATTTTAGAAGACTAAACAACAGCTATGAAGCAATTCCTTTTAGGGTTTTTCGCTTTTCTTTTTTCAATATCTATTTTTGCTCAAAAACAAACTGTATTTGAGCAAGATTTTTTACCTACAGTTTTACCAGAAATAGAGCAATTTTACAAGGTTAGTTTTTCTTATACCGACACCTTGATTGAAACAAAAAAGGTATCTGTAATTCTAGATGAGCTTGTAAATTTAGAATCCCTATTACTAACATTATCCTCCCAAACAAATTTAAAGTTTGAGCTTATTAATAAAACCAACATTGTTATTTCATCGTTTAAAGAAACTGATTTAATAGCTGTGTGCGGTCAATTATTAAGTAAGAATGAAATCGTTGCAAACGCAGTCATAGAAATAAACAATACGTACTATTCTAGTGATGAGAATGGCTCATTTAAAATAAATAATATACCATACAACTCAACAATAGAGATTAGCTCATTTGGTATAAAAACCAATATTATTAAAGCTACTGATTGTATTTATCCAAATTGCATTACTATTAATCTAACTGAAAAAAAAGAACTTTTAGATCAAATTGTAATTGACGAATATTTAACTAGTGGAGTTTCAAAAAATGTAAAACAAACCACAATTCACACTAAAAAGTTAAACTTACTCCCAGGGTTAATTGAACCAGATGTACTGGAAAGTATTCATCAAATCCCTGGAGTTAGTAATTTAAACGAAACAGTGAATAGTATTCATGTTAGAGGAGGTAATTCCGATCAGAATTTAGTGCTTTGGAATAATATTAAAACTTATAATAACTCCCATTTATTCGGAGCAATATCAGCTTTTAACCCATACATTACTGACAAAGTACACTTTATTAACAAAGGTACGAGCGCTAAATACGGTGAACGTATTTCAAGTGTTATTGACATTGCTACTAATTACAAGCCAACAAATAAAATAACAGGTGGAGCTGGTTTTAATTTACTACACGGAGATGCGTTTCTTGACATCCCTTTAATTAAAGATAAACTATCTGTTTTAGTTTCTGGACGAAGGTCCTATGCTGATATATACAAAACATTTGCTTTTAAAAATTATGCCTCGAAAATTTTTCAAAACACAAAAATTTTCGACAATACGCTAGAGTTTAGCAAATCGAAAAATATTTTTTGGTTTTACGACTATACCTTCAACGCAGCCTATAAAGCTACTGATAAAGACCTAATTAAATTCAATCATATATATAACAAAGATTTTTTAAATTTTTCCGCTATAAGTACCGATGAAAATAATTTATATACTGATATATTAAAGACTCAAAATGAAGGATATAATTTAGAGTGGGAAAAAGAATGGACAAAAGAATTCAGTCATCAAATAGATAGTTATTTTTCTGAATATTCTTTAGACTATAAGTTTAGTAATGAATCTAATTTAGGGATATCTTCCAATACAAAAACTAATCAAATAAAAGACTTTGGAGTAAATTTGAATTTTAAATATGATGTAGCTGAATATAAGCAACTAAATTTTGGGTATCAGTTTTCAAATAAAAACTTTAAATATTCATTTAACGACACCACACCTACACAAAAAATGGTGCTTGATGCCGCAAATGACAACACAACCTCCAATAGTATTTACAGTGAGTATCAAGTAAATAAACCTAAGGATCACCTGTACTCTATAGGACTTAGAGCAAATAAATATAGTAGTTCTCAAAAATTTTATGTTGAACCTAGGGCAGTCCTTCAGAAATTTGTAGTTCCTGAATTTAGTATTAATACATCAATAGAATATAAAAGTCAGTATGTAAATCAAGTTCAAGAGTCTGTTATTAGTGATTTATCACTCGAAAATCAAGTCTGGGCACTTTCTAACAAAACTAACTTACCTGTTTTAACAAGCTACCAATACACCATAGGTGCAAATTATTCAGAAAATAAGTGGATCGTTGATTTTGAAGCTTATTTCAAAAAAACAAACAATATAAATACTTTAGATTTCGATTTTAATAATCAAGCTATATACACATACCATATTGGAAGCTCGAGTATACAAGGAGTTGATATTTTTATTAAGAAGCAATTGAAAAAATATAATACTTGGTTATCATATTCATTTAATAGTGCGAAATATCGTTTTGAAGAGTTAAATAGCGGAAATCCATTCCCTAGTAACATAAACATTGATCACACCATAAAATGGTCGCATTTTTATAAATGGAAAAAAGTAGATTTTTCTTTAGGTTGGATGTGGCATAATGGAAAGCCTTATACAAAAATTGAAACCGCTACTAATACTGACGGTACGTTATCACACTCATACGATAACTTAAACACAGAAAACCTACATGTATATCATCGCTTAGATTTTTCTGCAGTTTATAACTTTAGACCACATAAAAATAAAAAAATAAAATACAGATTAGGCTTTTCAGTATTGAACTTGTACAATAGAAAAAACATCATCAATAAAGATATTCGTTTTTCAAATAACACGTCTAATGAATTAAATATTAGTGATATTAGAGGTACTAAAATATCTCCAAACATGGTACTGAGAGTGTTTTGGTAACACCCTCAGTACTTTAATATTCTTTATTACTTTACTAAAACTTTAGTAGCTAACTCTCCTTTTGAAGTCTTCATATTTATAATATATCCTCCAGTACTTAATCCGTTAGTTTCAAGTTTATGATTCTTATTATTTGAAAGCACATTAAAACTATAAACTGATTGTCCTAGAACATTAAACATTCTAACTGATTCAATATTTTCCTGAGTAGGATTATTAATAACAATACTGTTTTCTGAATTAGAGTAAAAAACATCAATAGTATCTTCTAACTGATTATCTACTATATCAAGAACTGAATTATTAAAAACGATTTCAAAACGATATAAATATTCTCCAACTGACAAATTCACTTCATAATCACTAATTCTTAAATCGCGATATACATTAGTTTCTTTATCGTGTAAATATATGAACTGTGAAGCTTCAATATTTTCAAGTCCATCTAAACTAAACTTCATTAATCCACCTTCAGCTGATTTTACCCCTAAAGGTAAAACTTGGTCAACATCAAAGTTGTTTACTGCTTGTATTACAAACTTACTTTCATTAAACATCCAAAATCCATCTTCAGCATTCTCTTCTACTAAAGCAGCGTCATAACCAATCTCAAAACTATTTGTAGTTGCCTCATCAACCCCTGCAAGTAATTGACGGTAGTATCCCGAAGGAGTTTGAATCATTAATCTAAACTTCTGTCTTGCATCCGCATTTGTATTATACGTAATATCTGCATTTCTAAAACTAACTGAAGGACCAGAAAGCTCTGTTTTAAAGACACGTTGACTGTTTTTAAACGTTATATCACCTCCTGCAACAGTAGCTGTTGTATTAGCTAAACTAGCATCTAAGAACGCAAAAACAAAGAACCCTTGATTTAATGTTACATACCTTAAAGGTATTTTTGTTCCAAGAGCTCCATTGTTATCTATTCTCACATCATTAGAAATAGCTTTTACACCTCCCATTAAAGTATATGAAGCATATCCTCCAACGTATTCTGCTAAATTATGTGAAGCTCCAGCAAAATGATCCCAGAAATACAATGCTCCATTAAATACATTATCTGATGCATTTCCTCCATTATCCTTAATATTATCTAAGATAAATTGATTAGCATCTAAAGCTGATAAATAAGGATTTCCAATTAACCTGTCATTACCTAAAGCTATAGGTAAAGTTACATCTCCATTATATGGTCTTCCTTTGAATACATAATTTTGACTATCCGTTACCACTGCCAAACCTGAAGTTCCTTTCATAGTATATCCTTCTCCTGGTAATAAATTAGTGTTCTCTCCAATTGAAATCCATGAATTATAATCATCATGCAGTCCATTAAATTTAAATAACCAGTAACTACTTATTGTTCTTGGAGAAGTTAATGCTCCATCGGCAGCTGTATGTGCTGGCTGGAAGTTAATAGCTTGTGGAGTTGCCGGAGTTGTACCATCTGACAATGCTCCTGCGATAGTATAATTACCATTTACACTAGGAACTCCTGTTCCTTTGGTTCCTAATCCAGAACCTATAGCTCCTACAGAAGATGACCAGTAATTATAGTTAAAGCTAATACCAGTCCCTTGTTGATCTCTTTCTACAAACCCACCACTATCATTATCAAAGATACTTCCTTCATCTTGAATAAATTGAGACTCTCCTATCAGATCAATTGATCCATCTAACTCAATATAATGAGTAACTCTTAAACTTTGACCCGAATTTAATTCATCTTGAGTTTCAATTGGATCAGCTATTGTTAATTTCGTATTTGTTATATCAGAAATCAATCCTAATACTGTAATGTTTTTATTACCTGAAATAACATTATGAGAAGTTTGTACAATATTCCAATCAATTGGAGTTACACCATCTACTCCCATAGAGTTAGGTGCATCCCAAACAGAATCACTATACAACCATGGTGTTGCAGCTGAAACATCTCCCCATTCACCATTTCTTACTGAAACATAAGGTAAAGGTGCTGTTTGCAACTCTATTGTAGTAATGTTTTTTGGTGATCCGTGTTTAGTATTACTTGACTGATCTTGAATTCTATCATTCACCATTGGATAATACCCTTCTAAATTAGTCCAAGTTAGTCCCCCAGACACATCTAATGGTACCACTTTACCTCTTACATTAGCTCCATTTTGCTCAATTTCTTGATTCATCATTTGGTGTAATTGAGTAGCTGTTAACCCTACATTCCAAACACGAACTTCATCAATAAAACCATCGAAATAATCTCTAGGAACTGCTGGTGTATCACTATCATAACTCGCTCCTAAAAGACACTTTTCAGTTCCGTTTACTGGAGCTCCAATTGGTGACCCATTAGCTACTTCTACTCCATCTATAAATAATTTTGCTGTAGTACCATCATAAGTTGATGCGATATGATACCATCTGTTATTTGTTATTGCATAAGGGGAAACCAAGTTTATTTGTACTGAACCAGTATTATCATACCAAACTAAGTTTGGAAAACTATTATTTAACTTTAAATGATATCCTCTTTGATTTCCTGCACCAACTTTCATATCTCCTTTAGATATAATTGTACCTGTTGCAACTGTTCCTTCTTGTAAAACCCACGCTTCTAAAGAAAATGCTCCTGTGAAATCGTGATTATCTCCAAAGTCTACATGATCATTTAATCCATCAAAGTCGATAGCCGCACTTGGTGATCTCCAATCAGTATCTGGACCAGCATCAAAACTTGGATGAGAACTTGGGTTTAGGTTAATATTTGTTGGATCTACTGCAGCAGTGTCGTTATCAAAGCCATCATCTAAACCATCCATATCACTATCTGTACCAATAAATAACCCCGTATTTGCATTCGGCGTATCTCCACCATTTATTACCCCATCCCCATTTGTGTCATGCCCTTCAATAGCATCAACCTCTTCTGAATTATCAGAATCTAAGTCTAAATAATCAACAGTTCCATCCCCATCTGAATCAACTGGAATTACACCGCTTCCTCCAAAGTTCACAGTATCATTATCATAACTATCATCAATCCCATCTACGGTTCCAGCTGTTTCAGTATCCATATATGTTAAGGTAACATATGCTCCAGTACTTTGAGCTTCTGAGTTATCAGTAACTCCATCATCATCTGAATCTATATCCATAAAATTAGGGAAACCAGTTCCATCAGCATTCTTATTTGGGTAACTGTTAGGAAAACCATCACTATTTGTATCAGCTCCAGTTATTAAAATACTTCCAGCTCCATCATAAGCATCGTGATATCCATCATTATCAGCATCTGTAAACCCATCTATCATACCATTTCCATCCGTATCCTGATCTCCAGCTTCTCTTAAATCTACAATACCATCATTATCTGAATCTAAATCTATTCTATTTACTAATGTATCTCCATCAAAATCATAGTTTGGTATGGTAGTTATTTCTTCACTAAAATAAGTAAAAGGGGTTGTATCATATAAATCAACTAAACCATCACCATCAGTATCTAATAAATCATCTACAATACCATTTCCATCAATATCAACACCACCAGCTTCAACTAAATCAGGAATTCCATCATTATCACTATCGGCATCATTAAAATCATGTATACCATCACCTTCGGTATCCAATCCACAAAAATGCATTGCTGCAATACGAATGGTTGACCCATCAGGTTGATTTACCAAGAAATCAATCTTACTAATTTTTACTCCAGGGAAATAAAAATATACTGACCCAAAAACATCACTTGATACTGCATCACCGTTATTATTTGCTCCAGCTCCTAGAAACTTATCATTAAAAGTATTTCCTGCTTGCGTGATATAAGTACCCAAATGATATACGTTATTACTTACCGATAAATCTATCAATGTATTTGTATCATCGTAAGCATTTACTGTCCATGTTTCATTTTCATCAAAATCTACTAATTTAAAGAACAGATTTTCTACATCGCTCATAAAATCAAAAGTCAATGTTCCTAATGTCCCTGGGCCTTTAACTCTCATTGCCCAACCATGTTCACCTGCATAATAACTAGTGATATCATTAAAATCTGCTTGACTACTAACAGAAAAATCTATTTGATTACCATCATCCATTGGATGATTTAAAATAGGGAAACTAGCTAAAATAGATTCTTCATTTGTAATAACTCCTGTTGAATTCAATCCTTCTAAGTTTGCCGTATAGCATCCTTCTAATATATCCGTTACTCCATCATTATCATCATCAGAATCAATATAATCCGCTACACCATCTGCATCGTTATCTGGCGCAGTTGGTGGGATAAATAAAGAATTATCAGTATCTACAGTGAAATTAAAACTAATATCACTACTCGTAGCACTTCTTTGGTGAATTTCTACACCGATTTCGTTATTACCTACAACAAGTATATTTGCAAGAGTAGTAGATATCCAAGCATCTTCTGCTGCTCCTCCTACTGTTGCAGTAGCATATGATAAATAGTTAAAAGCTACAGCCATGTTGTTACTCCAAACCTGAACTCCATTTACGTAAACAACCATACCATCATCACGAATGGCATTTAATACTAAAGCTGTATTTGCCACTTGTCCTGCGGTTGCATTAAATGATGTTCTAAAATATGTGGTTGGGTATTTATTACCTGAACTTGGTCCAAAACCAACTACTGTTGTTTCGTCACCGTCGCCATATCCAAGCTCGGCATTACCTGTTGCCCATGAAGAATAATCAAATCCGGTCGAAAACCAAGCTAATCCTTGATCTGAACCATCATCTAAATAACTCCAACTACTACCAGCTGGAAGGATCTGACTAAATGAATAAGAACTTAATAATATTAACACTGCATTGATTAACAGTTTTTTAGGGAAAGTAGTTTTGTTTTTCATGGTGTAAGATTTTTTTAAGTTCAACTCATTTTTTTTCCCCAGTTTAGTTATTAATACATTGTATTGGTTTCTATATTTTAAATATATATAATTACGAAATAACTACAAAATAAAAGCGATAACTAACATATTATTAAGTTTAATGGTGTTTATACATACGTATTCTCTCTTATTTGCGTGTTTTATTAACAAATGTACACACCGGTATTTCACTTATTAAATGTATAATTATTCCACTATAATAGATTTATAGTATTGATTCACATTTGTTTTAATACCAACTAAATACCTTCCTGACTGAAGCCCAACTACATCAATTACGTCTTCATTACCGTCAAAAACTAAAGCCCCTATAGTATTGTAAACTTTTACACTTTCTAGTTTCTCATTATTATGTAAAGCAATATTTACTTTTGTATTAGCTGGAACTGGATAAATATTTATCGATTCATTCTTTATTACCTCATCTTCTACTGATAATGTAAAACCTGTTTTATTTATGGTGAATTGATCTGTTATGTTTCCACTATCATTTAAAAACTTAACGGTTAAGTTTTGAGCTAAAGCTCCATCATTTTCAACTTCCAATACACAAGAGCCTAATTCATTTATAGAAGCATACATTGCATTATGATTTAATGCTCCACCAGAAATTTTCCCAGATGATCCTGCAGTTATATATACCGCACCATCTGTATCACTATCGTTTTTCTGATATGCTACACCGGCACCTCCTGATCCACTTCCGTTGATTCCTACTGCATGTGTACCAGAATTAAATGTACTAGAAACACCATAATGACCATTTATAAAATATGATCGTTCATAAGAGTGAGAATGACCACTCAATACTAAATCAACCCCATTGTCTTCTAAAATTGGTAAAAAGGTATTTCTCATTGCCACTAACTGTGTCTCCGAATCTGAATTATGTGATCCTTTAGTATAAGGAGGATGGTGAAATATTGCCACTATCCAATCTTGTGTAGTTGCTTGCATGTCTGATGTACACCACGCTATTTGTGCAGCATCATTATACAATTGATGAGATTCCAGTACTATAAAATGGATATTTGCATAATCATATGAATAATATGCTTCTGTTCCAGATGAAACTCCACCAGCTTCTCCAGCTGTTGGAAAAGTAAATATATCATAATATGGACCCGTGGATGCTCCTGGATTTGAACTAGATGTTGCAGAATGCCCATCATGATTCCCTAAAGTAGACCACGCTACTGATTTTTTAAGCATCTCAGGATAAACATCAAATACTGCTGCTTGGTACTCCGTATCAGTACCATCATTATATGCATTATCTCCTAAAAACAACATCATATCCGTTTGATCAGGATTGGTTGCTGCTGTATTTACATAATTATAATATTGATCTCTTACATCTATCTGATCTTGATTTGCTGTACCGGCATCTCCTAAAATCCAAGCTCTAAAAAATTGTTTATCCCCAACATTGGGGGCAGTTTGAACAAACATGTTTACATTTTCCGAAACATAGACACCATCAGCATCTGCAATTTCATAATAGTATTTGGTATTTGGCAACAAGCTTGTTAATTGCACCTCATGATTAATTTTTAAGGTATTATCCGTAACCGTATTAGTTAACACCCCTAAAGTAGTTCCGTAATTAACAATTGATTCTGTTGAAGTATTAGTCCTCCACTTCACTATTACACTAGTTGAAGTTCCTGTTTGCAAATACGGACCTCGAGCAACTGTAACAGGAACTGCGGCGTATCCGGTTATTTTAAAATCGAAACTGATATCAGAACTTGTTCCACTCCTTTGATGAATTTCTATAGCAATTGTATTATTTCCTGTAACTAAATTACTCCCAATAGTTTTTGAAAGCCACGTAGTTTCACCACTACCACCAACTGTTGCTGTAGCAAAAGTTGAATAATTAAATGTAGTGGGCATATTGTCCTTCCAAACTTCTACTCCGTTTAAATACACCACCATTCCATCGTCACGAATAGCTTCAAGTACTAAATCATTAAATAAAGTATGATCCACAACATTAAATGTTTTTCTAAAATAAGTAGTTGGGTATTTATTATTAGAGTCAGATCCATATCCAATAGTTGTTGTTTGACTATCACCATAACCTAACTCCGACGCGCCAGACGACCACGAGGAATCGTCAAAACCGATTCCATACCAAGCAGTTCCTTGGTCAGATCCATTATCTAAATACTTCCAGGTTGCTCCGCTGGAAAAAAAAGTAGTTTGTGAAAAAACGGTTGAAGAAAATAGCAATAAAAAATACAAAGTAGTTTTGTTAATCATAATGCAGTAATTTTTCGAGTTCATTAATTTGGGTTTGCAATTTTTTAATTGCTGGGGTATTTTTGAATTTTAAGGGCAATACTTGTATTGCCACTTTTGCTTGCTGTAAGGAAATATTAGCCGCAGTATTTCTAGCTACACTATTTTGATACGTTGCTTTTTCATAATACCAAAATTCCTGTCGAGCACTATTTTTTAGTAGCTGATTGTATTGTTCTATTACTGCGTTTACCTGATTAGATTTTTTTAGATACTCAATTTTTTTTAACTGAAAAGTAACAGTATTTTTCCCTACTTTTTCTAAACCAAGTTCTATCGCTGCTAACGCTCCTTTATAATTTAAACTATCAATAGTTAAAATTATGGTACTGTATTCAATAATTGCTTCAGGCCTAATATCAATAGTATTATCAACTACATATTTATAGGCAACCATTGTTTCCTCATAACGTCCTAGTTTAAGTAATATTCTAGCTTTTAGTTTGTATACGTTTACGTTTTGAGGTGATGACCCGAAACACAATAGCACAGATGCTAAAGCTTTTTTATAGTTGTTACTTTCGTAATAAGTTTCGGATAATTTAAAATTTAACAGCTTATGGTCACTTCCTAAAGTTTTTGCTTTTCTATAATCTTGAATTGCCTTTTGGTATTCAACATGTTGTTGGTATAACACTCCGCGTTCATAATACAATTTTGAATTACGAACATCCTTTGCTATTTCTTTTGTTTTCTGATTAATTCTGACAGATAAATCTCCATGAGCAAATACTAATGAAGACATTAATAAAAAACTGATTGCAAATAATGTATTTTTATTTAGTACCAACATACACGTAGTTATAATTTCATTTAAGTTAGTTTTTTATACATCAACCTTAAAAAAACGTTGTAAAACTGATGTTTTTAGTAGTTTAACTGTTAAAAAAACAACTATCCTTGTAATATATAGTTCCCTAAAAAGCTAATTTGTTACCCAACAAGTATCTTTTTCAATGTTTAACAATGCAAATATTGGCTTTACTTATAAACCAATAGTTAGCAGAATGTTATCAAACTACTATTAAAAAAGACAGTTGTATTATCTTTTAATAGAGCACAAAAAAAAGCTCCAATTACTTGGAGCTTTTTGCTTTTATTAGGCACAATTATTTAAAACTTACTATTTATTTTTTAGGTATAAATAAATTGAAATCATTACTATGGAAACTATTAAATAAATAGTCCATCTCGTTTTATAGAAGAATCCTGACCAAAAGGGATACTCTCCTCCAGTGTACAAATCATGTCGCATTTCAAAGGGCTTTAAATTGTAATTAATATAAAACCAGAATTTCTTTCAAAAACTTAAACAGCCAAAAGCGCAGATACAATTGCAATTGCAATAGCTATTACTTGAAATGAATTCGTATTCATTCGTGTAATGGTATTCTGAATAAATTCTAAATATTTAATTTTCTTTTCCTTCATTATAATGTCTTAGTAATTTGAATTAAATAAAACCCCAATTCATTATAATTTTTTAAGCTTTATTGTCTAATATAAGTATACTCATCTATGTATTGAACAGTATCCTCAGTGTAAGTGTCTTGCAACTTCAAGGTTGTAGCAGTAAGTTCAATAACTTCATATACAAATACTTCGTTTGCGTCTAAAAAAGTAAGCTGAGTTCCTATAAATGAATATGGTTCTGCTGCTACATCCAAAGTTAAATTTTCACAATTACTTCCCCAAGATTCATTATAAGAATAGGTAGATTCTGTAAAAACTTCAATGTCTGGGCAAAATTCAAGAGGAAGGTTATTAGATGTATAAGCGTTCAGTTTCCAATACCCAATAATACTTGTACTAAAAGGAGTTCCTACTGTATCATCATCCATAGGATCAGCGCTTACTAGGTCACTCTCGCATGATAAAAATGTTCCAATAATTAATAGTAATGTAATTCGAGTTGTTGTTTTTAATAGCTTCATTTTTTTGTTTTAATGTAAGTTTAATAATTATTGCTTGATTGCTCTTAACACCTCAGCTTTAGTTTATAAAAAACTAAAAGTAGTGAACTTTAAATTAAGCAACAAAATCCACGTTAATTATTGGTTTTGGTAGCTACTTTTTTATTCACCTAGCTTAACTCTTTCCTATTCATTTTGTTTAATTACCGCTAACAAACACAGCTGTATCTATTCCGTTAATTCATCATTGATTTTATCGGCCGACAAGCTACTACCATTCCAGAGAACTTTACTAAGCAAACCGAATAAACTTCGGTAAATTGAATTGCACTCTTTATCGCTCACCTTAGTAGCGTAAAACACATTTTCCTCGCAAAAACAACCATTTCACTAACAGAATACATGTGCTTACACCATCCCTTAAAAAACGATAGCCCACTGACTTCAAGCGTATTAATTTCGCATTGAAAGAAGCTTCTTCATATGTATTAAAGATTCAAAATTGATCTCATATAAATCTTCATCACTGCCTTAAACCCAATAATTGGCTTAGAGGTCTATTTAACAAAAACTAAGATTATGAAGAACTTACGAATTCTATTCGCAATACTATTGTGTGCAACAGTATTACATTCCTGCACTTCCGATGATGTTTTAGAGGACAACGATTAAATTCACTTTAAAAAAAGAATGACTATAAGTTCAGTACAGCTGTTGTTGATACTTATGATAAGGCTATTGAAAAAATAAATAAAAACACTGCTTTTGACTTGGTGTTTTTGGATATGAGTTTGCCTGCATCTTATGACGGCATGTTTTTATCTGGAGAAGATATTGGAATAGAACCCTTAAACTTTGGACACTTATAAATAGTACGGATATTAGTGTTTAATCCGAGTAGTAATTTTTTGTTTACATAGTTACCAAATCTTTTAATTTACTCACTTCAATTTTATTTTATTTAACTTAGTAGTATTCGTGATTTGAAAATTGGTTATTATAAATCGATAAACTAAAACAAAACGAAAGCGCATAGCCTGTTCCGACATGAAAACACATTACGAAACGTTGTAGTAATTATCTAAAAATTAAATTATGAAAAACAAACTGACTCATTATTGTACAATATTAGTATTAATGATTTTATTCTCTTCCTGTGATAATAAAAAAATAGACATCGAAAAAGAAAAACAAAATGCTGTTGAGGAATATGTGACTAAAATAGAAGCAGACAGACAGCAGAAGTTAGATGTAATTAAGAAGTTTTACGGCGTTTTTGCAACAGGAGACATGTCTGTTTTACCGGATATTTTAGCTGCAAATTACACTCAATTTCCATCAGACCCAGGACAAACACCAGATATTGAAGGATTCATTAAACACGCCCAAACATTTGGAAATATGTTTTCTGATCTAAAAGGAGCTCCAACCCATATTCTTGTTGATAAAGACATGGTCCATGTACGTAGTGAATTGGAAGTAACTCATTCAGGAGACGCGTTTGGAATACCAAAAACTGGTAAGCGAATTAAACTAGTGGCTTTTGATACTCATCATTTTAATGAAGAAGGTAAAATTGACAAAACATGGCATTTAGAAGATTTCTGGGGTGCGTATGCTCAAATAAATTCTAAATAAGCGGAAAACTGTTTACGGCAATATCTTATACCTTATAATAATAATAATAATAATAATAATAGAATTGCAATACGAACACTACACCTATTTGAAGGTGTTTTTAAGCATAAAAAAAGCTCCTAATAAATTAGGAGCTTTTTACTATTCTGCGGTCTGGACGGGATTCGAACCCGCGACCCCATGCGTGACAGGCATGTATTCTAACCAGCTGAACTACCAGACCGTTTGCATATAGCACTGCAAATATATAACAGATTTCCTTGCGCTACAAGTAAAAAAGTATAATACTATTAAAAAATTAGTAATAGAATTAAAACCAAAGAATTAGAGAAAGCTAAAATTGAAATTAAAGTAGGAAAACTACTGCAAAACAAACAAAACACCTTGATTATCCTAAAAAAATATTTTCTAAAAACTCTTTAAATGACCGAATGGACATAAAAGGTATTGCTAAAACAGACCGAGTTCGTTTATATTTGAATACTAATTAGCTAAAATAATCATTAAACCGATTATTTAATTTCGAGAGAATAGGCTATAAAGTCTTTCTTTAATTTTTTTGAAGACACTTTTGTTTTCTCTAAAGTTATTACCATACCCGTAATTATACCCGTAATTGTATGAGCTATCAAAATCAACACCGTTTAATACATAAGCCATATTTTCAAGTCTTTCGTTTTGATGCAATTCTTGAGAATAACTTAGCAGGTTTTTATCAGTGTAATTAGATCTAATGGTATATAATATAATATCAGCATATTTAGAAATTAACAACGTATCGGTAACTAAAGCAATGGGAGCGGTATCAATAATGATATAATCAAATTTAGTTTTTGCCTCATTTAACATCAATTCAAAACGATTATTCGATAATAATTCAGCAGGAGTTGGTGGAACAGGTCCTGAAAAAAGAACTTCTAAATCGAAATTTTTAAATACATCCAATTGAATATGTTCTTTCCAATCACTTTCTGGATCGTTTAAGTAATTTGAAAGACCCAAGCTATTGATTGTAAATTTATTTGTATAACTATGTAATTGTGGGTTTCTGAAATCTGCTCCTACTAAAAGGACTTTTTTATTTAAAGTAGAATATGCTATTGCTAAATTTAAAGCTATAAATGTTTTACCCTCTCCTTTTATAGAAGATGCTGTGTAAATTACTTTTGCGTCATTTGTAGATTTTAAACTTAATTTATGGTTAATATTCGTGCGTAAAATCCTAAAAGCCTCAGCTAATATTGAGGTATCATTAAACCCTTGAAATAATTTTTCTTGAGTAACTAAAGGAATTTCACCTACAAAGGGTACTCCATTAATATGAGCTATAACCTCTTTTTTAGAATGCACTTTTGTGTCTAATAAAAAATAAATGTATAGGAATACGAACGGAATTAAAAACCCCAACATTATCGCTCCTAAATAAATATTTTTTGGTTTTGGAGATATCGGATTTAAGTTGGTGATTGCATAATCTATAATTTTAATTGAAGGCTCAGTAATAGCTAAGTTAACTGTAGCTTCTTCTCTTTTTTGTAATAATAAAATATACAAACTTTCTTTAATATTTTGTTGTCTTTCTATTGATCTTAACGTTTTCTCTTTTTTTGGTATATTATAAAATAAACCATTTGCTTTTTGTGTTGTTTTTTGTGTATTTCTCAATGCAACTGATAATTGCATTTCATAGGCATTAACCGAGTTTAATATGTTTTTTTTATACTCATCTAATTGAGAAGTTAAAAGTAAGCTGGTTGGGTTATTAATTCCGGCACTAATCATTACTCTTTCCCTTGTACCAATATTTTTATTATATAAATTAATTTGGTCATTAATTCCAACATTCTCAATACCAATGTTATTTGGCAACAAGCTATATGATTCTTTATTACCAACTGTTTTTTTAAGTAATTTAGCTAAGGTAAGCTGTGTTTCAATACGTAATATCTCCTCTTCGGTTATTGATTTCTTTTTAATTGTATATTCGGCATCTACCTTAATATAACTTAATTGATTGTGTTGTTTATATTGCTTTTTATTTGTTTCTATTGAATCTAATTCTTCTACTAAATACTTAAACCTCTCATCAACAAAATCTATGGTTCGTTGTGACACTAATTGCCTATCACTAATACCATCTTGATTAAATTGCTCAATAACTTCATTTAAAATAGATTCAGATTTTCTATAATCTTCATTTTTAAGTGATAAAGAAAGGATATCACTGTTTTTACCTACTCTATTAGTACTTAAACTGCTAGATAGACTAGTTGTGGCTTGGTATATTGGCTTAATTAAAACACTATATGTTTTTCCTATACTTTTCTTAATTGTTACAGCATCTACCGTATTAATAAGAAACGGGGGAATATTATTAATCGAGTTTAAATTAAAAAAATTTATTTTCCAGTTGCTATTATCATTACTTATCACATATCCTTCTGAAGTGATATTTACGGAATAGTTTAATGATTTTTCATTATTTCCAAGCGGTATTAGTTTAAAAGGAGGGGTCCACACTTCCGTTCTCGATATTTGTCCTTCTTCAAAATAAGATGTTGTTAATTCTAAATTTCTAACGACTTTTTCTAGTAAACGAAATGACTTAAGAACTTCTATTTCATTTTCTAAATTTATTTTTGAACTTTCGAAAATGGAAGAAATATCATCAGAAAGCTCAATCCCTTTTGAGTTTTTATCAATAATTTTAATCTTTGCAGTTGTTTGATATATTATAGGACTGTATTTTAAATATAAAAATGCTAGTGCTAAAAAAACAACTAAAGCCCCAGCAAACCATATCCAATTTTTCAAATAATTGAAAATATTCTCCTTTACTGTTGAAATTTCATAATCCTTTTCTATATGAAATGGGTCTTTCCTCATAACTTTAACGAGTTATTAAAATAATTGTACTTAACAGAATTGATGCTATTGATAAAATAGCTCCTGAAGTTCCAATAAATCCAGCACTTTTAATTTTTGCCTCATTTTGATTCACAACAATTACATCGTTTTGTTTTAAAAAGTAGTAAGGAGAATTAAACCAATCTGCTTTTGTTAAATCAAGATGTGTTATAATGCGTTTACCATTTTCTTCTCTGATAAGTAAAACATCATTTCTAATTCCATTAATGGTTAAATCACCAGCATAGCCCAAAGCTTGTGGTAGTGTAATATTTTGCCCAGTAAAACTATATGTGCCTGGAAGATTTACCTCACCTAATATTGTAACTTTAGAATTTAAAATTCTAATACTTACAACAGGGTTTATTATATGTCCACCTTCTTCAAGTAATTTCTTTAATAATATTTCTAAATCAATTGTCGTTTTATTAATAACATTAATTTTCCCCAAAATAGGAAAAGTAATATCTCCATTAGAAGTAACTAAGTAACCTTCTAGTTTTTTCACTTCTATATCAGAAGTTACAACATTTAAACTAGGCTTATTGTTATAAGGCAAAGCTGTTTCAGGTATTAAAGCACTGATATTAATATTTAATATATCGTTAATTTGAATACTAGGATTCTGATAATCTATTGCGTTTAATCCAACTGTGTCTGCGTTTTGAAAGTAATGTATATCCTTTTTAGAAGCGCAAGAAGTGAAAATTAAAACTAATAGAATTATAATGTTTTTAAAGGTAATTTTATATGGCATAAATTATAGTAAAGTTAGACCTCTATTCATCATTTTGAATACTTATGCTAAGTTCTGAAAATTATGCGGATATATTTTGAATAATTTCACCATTTTCCATATTGTTGATTTTATGAAATTGGCGATTCCGTTTATTTCGTTGATGTATGTATGATGGCAAAACAGCAAAAGAAAAGGCTATTACAACTAATATTGATAATAATGTGTTTATTTCAATTGATTGAAAAGAGTATATAACAGCTGTTATAAACAAACAAACCACATTAGCTGTTAATGCTATTTGCCAGTGCTTAAAACCAAGTAACAATAACTTATGATGGATGTGATTCTTATCAGCAGAAAATGGGCTTTTATTAAGTTTAAGTCTTATAATAAAAACTCGGGTAAGATCCATTAATGGAAAACTAAAAATTGAAAGAACCAATACTATTGGGCGCTCAATATGATAAGCCGTTTCAACCGTTTGATTTATATTTAAAAAACTTATTGCTTGGTAACATAAAAGAAAACCAATGATCATCGCACCAGTGTCTCCCATGAATATTTTATTCTTTTTTGAAAAATTAAAAATCAAAAAAGAACTCAAAGCTCCAATTATAGCAAATGATAAAAATAGTAAAGATTCACTTCCTGTAAAATAAAAATATATTCCGAAAAATAAACTAGATAAGATTCCTATACTTCCTGCCAACCCATCTACTCCATCTATAAGATTAAAAGCATTTATAATTAATATATAGACAAAAAAAGTGAATAGAATTGAAACTACATAGGGTAAGTTTTGGATACCTAATATCCCATATAAACTATGTATACGAATATCCGAAAAAACAATAATACACAAAACAGCAATGGCCTGACCTAATAATTTTTGTTTTGGTGACAGTCCTACTAAATCATCTTTAAGCCCCGTAAAAAGTAAAATAATTAAAGAACCTAAAAGACATAGTGAATTGTCAGACGCGGCTTGACTTCCAAAAAATGTGATTACAATTGTTATTCCTAAAAATATACCTAATCCACCTAAATTTGAAATTTCATTTACATGTACACTCCTAAAGTTAGGGTTGTCTATAAGTTTTTTAAATCTAGATATTTGAATAATTATTGGGAATACGTAGTATGACGTGGCTGCAGAAACAGTAATAGCTAAAAAAATTTGTAACAAACTATTATCGTTTAGCAAAATTGGGGTATAAAGATTAAGCATATCATATTTTTTATTAGTTCCTATCGATTAGAATATTAAGTTTCGCTTTAAACAAGTGACTTAAAAATAATGGAGTTGATATAATATTTCTTCTCCACAAACGCTTAGGTTCTTTTAAAAACCTTGGCAACCACTCTAGACCAAGATTGATCCAAAATGTACTTGAACGTTCCACAGTGCCAGCGTAAAAATCAAATACTGCTCCTATTGAAGCAACAACAGGTACCGATAGTTTATTATGATTATCATACACCCATTTTTCTTGCTTTGGAGCCGTCATGCCGACAAAGAGAATATCAGGATTGAATATGTTCACCTTAGATCTCATAATAGCATTGTCTATTGTTGAGAACTTAGCTTTATAAGGAGGGGAATAACTATGAAAATTTATGTTTGGATATTCTTTTTCTATTTTATTTTTAATTAATTCCAGTGTATCTACTGAGGCTCCTAAGTAAAAAACGCTTTTGCAATTAGTATTTGCATGCTCTAATAAATGTTTATGAATATCTGCACCTGCTATCTTTTGAATATTTTTATTCTTTAAAATCTTAGAGGCTAAAACTATCCCTGATCCATCAGGAAGTAAAATATCACTAGACAAAAGAGACGCTGCAAATTCCTTATCTTTTTTAGATATACAATAAGAATGAGGATTTATAGTATTTATAATGCATTTGTTTTCCAAGTTAATTTCAGAAATTGAACCTGTAAAAATTTTATTTGTTAAAAGTGTGTTTAAATTAATCATAGAAAAACTGTTTTAATTTAACATAACTTTTTCAGAAAAAAAGCTGAGCTATAATTTGGGGTTACTACTTAAAGGTTCCCCGTTTTATCAAAACGTTACCCACTTTTTTTAATTATCTAAATCAAAACTTCTAATTCTATTTATTATTTAGCAACTTTTTATATATATTAAACAGGCTATTATAGTAGACTTCAACACTATAACGCTCCTTTACTTTTTCAAAATTATTTTCTGATATTTTTTTTAAAAACACTGTATCATTCCATAATTTTTCAATATTACAAGCTAAATTTTTGGCGTTTCCTGATTGAAATAACACTCCATTAATGTTGTTTTCTACTATTTCAGGGAAACCTGCCATATTAGGTGCTATAATGGGTAATTTATGAGCCATCGCTTCTGGAAACACCATGGGAAACCCTTCATAACACACGCTAGAATGAACATAAATTCGGGCTTTTTCGTAAAAAACCTTCATACAATCTGCAGTTAACATACCCCTAAGTATTACATTTTTAGGTATTTTTAATTCTTTACCATACCCCTCTCGAATATCACCCGCAAGTTGAAATTGAATATGAGGTAGTTGCTTTGCAGCTTCTAATAAAGTAGGTATTCCTTTTTCAGGACTTAATCTCCCAGCAAAAGCGACATAGTTTTTAGTAGCAACATTATATTCTACGTCATTTATTTTCTTATCATAAAAATTCGGGATGATTTCACATTTATCTTCGGCGTATCCATTAGCTACTAATTTATTTTTTTGAAACTCTGTTAAGCATAAAAAAACATCAATATTATCAATATAGCATTTATCTATTCGCGCCCAAAAGTTACGTAAAGCGTAACCTGTACTCTTAAATAAAGAGCCTTCACAATTATTTGTTACACAGTTTAGCTCCCTTCCTTTCCCAGTACATTTTTCACAAATTTTACCGTCATTAAAGAATAATCCGTTAGGACATAATAAGCGGTAATTATGAACAGTCATTACAATAGGAACACCCGTTTTTTTAATATGAGTCAAAATTGAAGGTGAAATTAATGGGTATAAGTTATGTACATGCACAATATCTGGCCGTTCTTTTTCAATAAGGGCTGTTACCTCCTTTATGCTTTTAGGATTGTAAAATGCAGCAAAAAAAGCTTTAATTTTTGCATTAGGAATGGTTGTTAACTCTTCACTGCTCCTAAAATAAGTAAGCACCTGATGTCCATTACTTTCTAATAATTTAATTTGAGATTCAACAACAGCCTCTTCTCCACTAAATTTCCCGTATTTATTATGAATTAGTAGAATTTTCATGTAATAATTGTTTGTAAATTAGGTTTAATTTATCGCCTTTTTCTTTCCATAAAAAAGACTTTGATCTAATAAAAGCTCCATGCGCTAATTGTTGCCTTAATGCCTCATTACTATATAATTTTTCTATAGCAGCTTTAAAATCAAAGATTATATCTTTAGGGTTAGTTACTGATATCTTAATACCACAACTGTCATTAATAACATGAGAAAAACCACAATGATCTAGGCATACTACAGGTAAACCTAAAGATATAGCTTCAAGGGTTACTGTAGAAGTCAAGTCTTTTAAACTTGTGATACACAACAAATGGCCTTCTTTCATTACTTTTTCGGCTTCCAATTTAGGTATCCAACCATACCATTTACAATTCGCATTTATACACAACTTCTTTGCTAACTTCTTCCACTTTTGAGTCTCTTTACCTGTTCCTAAAACATGTAAATTCCAATGCATATTTTTTGGTAATTCACCTAAGCTCTTTAGTAATATATTTAATGCTTTTCCTGACGTATGTTGACCTGACCAAACAATATTAAGATTAGTGTTTTCTTTTCTAATGTTTATTTTATTCGGAACACTTTCCTCAACACCTACTTCTGTAATAATTTCTGCTTCTTTATTCCATAACTTTAAAATAGCATCCTTAATATCGGGTGTTGCTGCAATGAGTTTATTATTAGCTCTCATGGCTGCTTGTTTTGGACGTTTAAAAAACAGTAATTGAAGTGAATTAAAAATATTACGTCCACCGTAAAATAATTTTCCGTGAAGATTTAATATAGAAAACAAACTCCACGGGGTATTTTTCATACCTCCAATTGGACCCCAAACAAAAGGTTTGTCAATCTTCCATAAATATCCAGGCTCCCTATATCCAACCATATTTAATTGATGTATAAGGTCAAATTTTTCTTCCTTATTTAGTTTTACAGCTAATTTGTAAGCTTCTTTTTGCCATTGTTTATAAAACCAATAATATGAAGGCGGCCAGATTTTACGTAGCTTTCTATTTCTTCTTTTTCTAATAAAATGTAGGTGTAAATTCGCAGCTAAATGAGGGTGTTTTTCCAAATGCAATTTAATGTCACTTTCCCATTTCTCTTTTTCAATAATAACATGCACTTCATGATGCTTACTTATCTCTTTTATAAAACGCCAACCCATACCCGGCTCAGAGCCACGTAAAGGGCTACACGCATAACAAGAAACAAGGATTTTATACTTTTCCATGATAAATATAGTCTAGAAGTTCTTTTTCAAAAAGATAAGGTTTGTTATTTGATTTATGTGCTATAATTTCTTTCAATAAAAAGAGTTGAAATAACATACTTATTTCGGGAGCTTGGATTGCTCTAAAAATTGATTCAACAAGTTTTCTATTGGACAATTGATCAAGTAGACGACCAATTTGGAAGTGATACTTAATAATATCGAAATATTCAAGCCCGTACTGTTCAAAATATTCAAAATCAAATGGAATTACATCCGTATTATCTGTAATAAGGTTCCAAGGTGTAAAATCACCATGTTCATATACTTCATGATATACATTTTTTGAAGCATTACAAATAACATGAACCATTTCGGTATAATCGTCTAAACCTAGAATCGTAAGTTTTTCAAGCAATTGAAGAACTCTAGGATGCTGCTTTAATTGATATTTATTAGTTTTTTTAAATGAAGATAATAAAGCATCTAATTTTGGTTTACTCACTAGCTCTATCGCTCCCTTCACCTCCTTTAGGAGAATAAAATGGTTGCCTTTATATTGATCAGAAAAAAGAACAGGTGACACAATGTTTTTTTTAGAAAGTATATCTATTGCTTTTTTTTCATTTAATAATCGACTGGATCCTACAGCATTTAAAGGGAATTTAAGATAACCATATACCTTGTTTTCAGTTTGTAACTGAATTACTACTTTATCCTTTTCCGTAGCAAAATATATAGATACAACAAGTGTTACTGCTAATTTTTGTTCCAGGTACTGAATAAATTCAGACGTAGATTTTAAATTATCAGAACTTAATTTATTAACAACAGTATTACAGTTTACATATATGGTTGAAGCTATATTTTTAAGTATTTTACCATGCGTTGAAAAAGGGTTGTACAATTTAAAAGCATTTCTAGCAACCTCAGCATTGTTAAACGCTATAGCTACTTTTGGATTCTTTTTAGTAGGCAAATACAAGTAGTTGCTTTCTGAAAAAAAATTAATATCGTTCATGCATTTTTCTCATTAAAAGATGAATAATTTCTGCTGTGATCTCATTTGGTTTTCGATCGACATCAATGTGAAAGTATCGCTTATTGTCTGTTAAGGACTGATAAGCATTAATTTGCCTCTTAAGCTCGTTATAAGGCACCTCTTTTTTTCTTTTTTGAATTACATTAGCATCTGCAGTCAATACAAAATAAAGCTCTGGTTTTGGTATAAAAACACGTGCTAACTTAGCTATTTTAATATGCCCTCCATAACGATAGCGCTTATTGTCTACCAATAAATCATCATAGAACCGGTCAAAAATTACTAAAGATGATTTCACTTTTAAAATCATTATATTTTTAATCCACCCAAAATTATATTGTTTTATAAAATAGAGCAATTTTATGTAAGATTTCAAGCTCGAATATGGCTCAAATTTATGAGGATCAGAAACGACTTGTGAAGTTTCTTCTGTTTTTACAATTGGTTTTAAATGAAAATAATCATGCCTCCTATATGGTAGAGGACTTTGTATTAAACTATTGATAATAGTTGATTTCCCTGCCCCATCTGGGCCTAAAAATGAAATACTAATCCCTGTAGGTTTAGTAATACGTTTTAAAATTCGCATCATATTTAAAAAAAAACTAGAAATACTAATACTTTTATTCTCTAAAACATCTTTAACCAACAAATCTCTTAAAAGCAAAAAAGTGTCGTAAGTACTATTTTTAAAAGAGACAAAAACTAAATTATATTCGTTTGGAAAAAATTTTTGGATTACCAACTCACAACGATGAGCATCTTTTAAGTATAAACTTTTAAGATGATCATAATTAGCTAATGACAAATCGTTTTTAGCTAATTTTTTAATTAGATAATAAACAAACTCTTGGTAAGGAGCCAGAATTGGCAAATCATTATACCTGTCTAAATTTTGAAATATTTCATGTTCTTTAAAATAGAAGGTTTTATCTCTTGATAATTCACCATAAAGATCCAGATTTAAAAAAGTTTGATTAATTTCATCATACAAGAATATATTTTTGGCCCATACTTCTTGATGGTATATTTGCACTATTTTATAGTTAGTTTGCTTACAAAAAGAGCCTATAATTTGTTCAATATTTTTAAAATATTTTTTTTTGAATAAAATATCTACATCAGAATTAGCTAAATAAAGCCCTTCTAGTTCATGATATCCGTTTAACAAAGCATAATCTATCTTTTGCTCGTGTAGGTATTTTAAAAACTGATGAATCATATTTACTTCCTCATTTTTATAAGTTTAGCAGGTACTCCGCCAATGATGGAGTAATCTTCAAATGATTTTGTTACTACAGCGCCAGAAGCTACAACACAGTGATTTCCTATTTTTACTCCAGGCATAATAATTGATCGTGTACCAAGCCAAACATCATTACCAATTATTACAGGTTTTTCCTCATCAGCTCCTTGTTGATTAATAGGGATATCTATCCTATCAAAATTATGTGAGGTTGCCATAATTACAATATCTGGTCCCATTAAAATATCGTCGCCTAATATTATTTCTCCTCCTAATTGTGCATTTTGCCCTAATTGAGTCCTATCTCCAACTGTTAAGCGTGCTCCATTACCAAAGTAACAGCGATCTTTAACAACTACTTCATTACCACATTTTTTAATTATCTGCTTAACTAAAAAGCGTCTAATTCTATAAAACATTTTATAACCAGGAAAAGGTTGCATTGGTAAATATTGACCAATGGAATAATAAATAAATAAATATACTGACTTCATATTATTTAATTAAGGTTCGTTAATATTTGAAAAAACTCTTCAGCTTTATTTTTTAAAGTATACTTAGCTATTGATTCTTTTGCATGAGCAGAAATTATTGGGAGTTCATCAATAACCTTATATATCTCATCAGTAAAATCATCATTTGGATTTATAATGAAGCCATTTTTACCCTGTTCTATTAATGTTGATGCTCCTGCATTTTTAGAGCAAACAACGGGTAGTCCTGATGCTAAAGCCTCTACCACAACATATCCAAAAGTATCCCTCTTTGATGGGAATACAAATAGATCAGCCGCTTTAAAATACATTTTTAAAGCATCTCCTTCTTTTCTTGAAACTAACATTACTTTATTTTGCATTCCATAATTTTTAACTTGATGCTTGAATTCATTTTCAAGTTCACCCTCACCCAACAGGATTAATATACAGTCATCAATATCCTTCACTTGATCAATTAATTTTCCTAAGTTTTTTAATTCAATAAAATTACCAATACTTAGCAGAATGGTTTTATTCTCAGGTAGTTTTAACTGCTTTCTTAGAAAAGTTTTTTCAGGAAGTTTTTCTATATTTATTTCCCACTCTTCTACATCTATTGTTTGAGTAGATTTTTTAATAATTGCCTCAGGAAAGGTTTTGTTTAAATATTCAATTGTTAAATCAGACGAAGCAATAAAGGCATTGGCATTATTTGCTATAAACCTCCTAATTAACTTTCTGAACTTTGAATTATTCTTCTCTGTTTGTGCAATAGCATCTGTTAAAACAATCAATTTACATCTAAAAAAATGCTTAAACAAGGACATATACAAGCTCGGAAACCAAAAAGCCACACTAATTACCACATCAGGTTTTTCTTTATACACATCCTTTAAGAATGTAGGATTTAACTGTGTGCGATATGATACTGCCAAACGTTTTAAATTAGTATTTCCTTTTATAATTTTTAACTCATATTTGTTGTCTTCATGTATAAAATTCTCGGCTTTCCAATGGCTATGCAAACCAGGTTGGCTACCAAAACTAAAAACTACCAAATCCACTTTTTTTCCCAGCTCATTAAAAAACTTGTGATTTACTGGATATAAAGGCGGGTGTAAGACAACTACTTTCATACTTAATTTTATAAATTTTGGTATAGCTTATTATAATTATTTACAAACTTATTTACTGAGAACTCAGTTTCTGCTTTAATTTTACTGTTTTTTGCGAGTGTTGATGCTAGTGTTGGGTTTTCTTTAAGCTTAATAATTGCTTCTGCCCACTCTTCAGGTTTAAAAGGATCAACAACTAGCCCTGTTTTTTCATTCTCAATTAGTTCGGGTAATGCGCCTGAATTTGACACAATTATTGGTTTTTCGGCTATCATTGCTTCCGTTACCGCTATCCCAAATCCTTCAATATAACATGGATGAACAAAAGCGTCTGCCTGATTAAGCAAATCTCCAATGTTCTTTTTATATCCTAAAAGTATAAAATTATCTTCTAATTGTTTCTCTAGTATTTGATGTTGAAAATTTTCCATTTCAGGACCGTCACCTGCAACCAAAATTTTAACAGAAGAATAATTTTTCTTCAGTAGGATCTCCATACAATCAATTAATACTTGTATGTTTTTAATTTTTGTTAAACCCGAAACCGACAAAAGGGTAAAATGATCGTTCGCTTTAATATATGTTTCATTATTAACTTGAGGAATATTTGTCCCGTTATAAATGACATAGCCGTTGTTGCTTGCTAATTTGGGATATATTTTTAGTTTTTCACGTTTAACATATTCTGATATATATACAAAAGCATCTATATTATTATATAACCTTTTCAAAACAACTTTTTTTAAAGTGCCGGGAGATTTTGAGCCTACAAAGGCAATAACGACTTTTACTTTTGGTCTTAACTTTTTAACAATTCCAACTAATAACTCCCCGAAAAAAAACTGAGACTGTATAACTTGAATATTATTATCATCTATTATTTTTAATAAACTGAATACATGCTTAAAGAGGTTTCTCCCATGAGATTCATCATAAATTTTTATTCCTGAATTAACGAATTCTTTCTTAAAATCTTCTGCATATGCATTTGTCCATACATATAAATAGCATTCATTTGAAGAGTACTTAATTAAGTCCAATGTTTTTTTTGGAGTCCCTCCATACATGTTATATGACGGCAATACGTATAAGATTTTTTTTTCCATCTGGATTACAATTTATTTAAATCGTTTTTTGAATAAAAATTTTGACTAACTAATAAAAAATATAAAGCTATCATTCCAGGAATAATACCGTGTGCAAAAGTATAAACAGACCATGTATAATTAATAAAAACATATTGTAATAGATAGACAGACATTGCTAAAGATAATGGATTTCTATACTTTTTCATAAAACCTTGTGCAAAGTTTTTTGTAAAAACCAATAGAATTCCAATTGTTCCTATATATCCATATTTAATAATCATATCAACATATCCAGAGTCAATAACCGTAAACCTTTCCATAAATCGGTTGGTATTAATTGTATTAATTTCTTTCATAAAATCAGAAGATTGATGTATAAAACCATACCCTATTTCCTTTTTCTTATTTATGGCTTCCCATCGAAATTTATTATAAATATCTCTTGCGGATAATGAGTTATCTTTTCCTGTTATTATCCCATCAATTGTGTTAAGTAAATCATCGTATAAATCATCAACAAATACAAGAATAAACAGAAGACTAAATGATAGAATTGCTATAGTTCCAACAATCGAAAACCTATCTAATATCAGGTTTTTATTATATAAATATTTATAAAGAACAAACCCGAAAACTGTCATGATAATTAAACTAGAATGTCCAGCTAAAAGTAGCCCTAAAAGCAACACAACCACTATACCTCTATCTTTAAATGATCTTGAAGAAGAGAATTTTAAATCAATACAATATAAAAACAAAGCCAAACTAATATAGGTTGGATAAAAAGTACGCACAAAAGCTCCGTTATAATACAAAGGAGGTACAAATTCTGGAATTACCAGTCCAACAATATAAATAACGCTCAAAAAAACACCTATCATTTTAAGTGATTTTGACAATAATAAATCATCTATAGCCTGACGATATACTACTAAATAAAAGAATATGGAGTAAAACCAAATCTCTTTACTAGCAATAATTGCTTTAATTAATGTTGAATTTTCATCAAACACAGGTTTTAGTATACCATAAATTAAAATTACTATTATTGTATATGCAAATAGTCGTGTGTTTTTGGGAAAGCTATACCATTTATCATTAAAAAAAATACTGAGGATAGTTATTAAATTTAATCCAAAATAACCTATCTCTACTCCCCCAATAATGAATGAAGAAGGATCAATAAACCCCAAAAACTTTGTTGAAGCTAAAATGTAATAAATAACGAAATACCTTGGTTTTTTAATGCTTAAAAATAAGCCAAGCAATAAAAAAACGATTGCTATTATAGTCATACTTTTAAAAGCTTTTTAGATTGATTTACAAATACCAATAATATTAAAATTGCACTAACACATAAACTAGCGCTGTAGGCATATATAAATCTATATATTAAATCGTATTCATAAAATAACGCAAAAAACAACAAACACCCAATAGGCACAGTTAATTTCAATAAAAAAGCTTGAGTAAGTTGTTTGTTTCCAAGAAAATACCTGTAAAAAACTTCTACTATTGCAACACTACCGAGTGATAATATTAAAGTAAAAGTAATTGATTGTAACAAATATGTGTTTTGAATGTCAAGATTTAAAAGAGGCATTAAATAGTCACTAATCAAATAATACCCTAGTATTATACACAAATACAACGCAATAGATATAGCAAATATTTTATATGATACTCGAATCATTTCTTCTGTATCACTTTTTATTTTTTTTGAAAAAACAGCAAACATTGGAGTTGCAATTGAAACTATAAATCCGTTAGCTAACATGGCTATCTTAAATGAAAGATCAAACAAAGCATAAAGACCAACATCTGCAACCATCAATATAAAAACATACCTCATTATTGGCATAACCATACTATTCACTAAACCTATATTTAAGAATCCTAAAGTTTGCTTTATTACGTAAAGCAAGTGCTTTTTTTTTATAGCAACTATCTTCACTTTTGTTTTCATTTTTATAAAACAGAAATTAAAAACAAGCATCAGGACAGTAAGCGCTAGAGGAGTTAATATATAATACAAAACGTTTTGTGTAAAAAAGCTGATAATAAAGATAGTCGTATATAATAACGGCGTATAAATAGTCAAGCTTAAATTAACAATATGCATTAAGTAATTAGCTTCTAATATTGCTCTACATAAATTGTTTAATAACATTAAAATGAGCATTAAAAAGCCAACATTAAGCAATACATTTTTATAGGTACTCTGAATGTTTATGTTTTTCCCAAGTAACTCGACAGAGCATAATTGTAAGCTAATAAAAACAATTGTTAAAACTGCAATAATTATGATATTCACTACTAAAGCTGACGAAATAATTTTATTTTCCGACAACTTATTTTCTCCGCTTAATAGGACAATAGATTTTGATAAACCTAAATCTATAATTGAGGAAACACTACTAAACAATAAAGTTAAACTTATAACACCATATAATTCAATCCCCAATCGTTTTATTATTATCGGTAACAACAATAAGGTAACTAAGGATATGGTAAACGTTTTACCAGTGGAAACTAAAAAATTGGTTTTCAGATATTTAGAAATACTGTTCATTTTACACCTTTATTATTTACTTTACATTTGAGATTGATATTAACTAACTAAATTAAAGTTACTTTTTTATGAGAACCAATCTTGTTAAGATACCAATTACAAGTTAACGTTATTTCTTTGTCAAGCTCAATATTTGAGCTGCCAAACCAAAGAGTTTATCTGAAATACCAATCCGCGTGTGACCTCCTTTTTCCTATATAGAATTGAATTCCCACACTAAAACTCATGTGTTTTCCATTAATTTTTTTATAATTTTCGTATAGTAATTCACCATCGTAATTATATTGAGAAACATAGCTCACAACATAAGAACCATCTATACTTAAAGCAAACGAGCGTGACAATTTATAAAGATAAGTACAACCTATACTTAAATTCCCAATACGTTCATACATTCGATCAAAATTCTTGTCTGGCATGAGTTCAAAACTGAAAACATTTGTGTTTTGATATTTTTTTAACACATCTGGGTATGCATAAGTAATTCCAACTCCCCCATGTAGCAATAATACATGTTCATTCATTGGTCTGTAAGAATGATTAAATACTTTACTTAAGTTTACTACACCTTCAATTCCTACTCTTTGAAAAGTGTTTCCAAACTTATTATCAAATCGATTTTCGAATCGATTATAAGTATAATTAATTTTTACCCCAAAACGTTCATGAAACATATATCTAACCCCCAAATTTAGATTCTTAAACCCTATGTAGTCACTTCCTTTTATACCTTGCTGTGAACTTACAGGTGCGTGTATTCCAAAAGCAGTTTCTAACGAAAAAGAATTAAATTTTCTTTGCGCTATTATAACATTTGAGAAAAGCAAAACGAATATCAATAAATATCTACTCATTAAAAAAGCTATTGTTTTTATAATTTGTAATTAAATTAGATGCAAATCACCAATTACTTATAAATTTTAAATTACGCCTTTAGACTATACCGCTCTTGAATAATACTGAAATTAAAGAACGAGCAGAAACAACAATTATTGAGTTCTTATTAAAACAGAGCACTTTTTTAATTGTACAAGTCTTGTTGAATTTGACATATAAGTTAATGGGATAGGAAGCATAAAACTTAACGCACTAATACACAGTCGCTTTGGTTTTGTAGAATACTTCCTTTAATTAAAGGTTACTCTTTTAAGTAAAACGTTACCCATTTAATTAAATTTTTATTGCATTTAACAGCTGACAGTTTAAAATTGAAAAAAACCAGGGCTTAATTTTAAATTAATGTTACCTGTTTTTTTCACCTCCTTCTCCCAAGGCTCTCTTTTCTTTAATCGTGAAGCTGTACTATTAATATCTGCCTTGACAAATCATCTTTTTAGATTTTTTTATGCCTTTAAAGAAAACATTAAAAAAGAATATGATTTTGAAATTTATTGGACACATATAAACCCTCTAGTTTTTATAATAAACCTAGATTATTTTATATCTAATAAAAAATTGTGAAATCGTGTAAAGTGCTTTTTTATGTAAAGCTGAGAAAAACTCTTATAAAATAAAAAAAAAGCATCCCGATGATCCTCTAAAGGAATTTTGGGAAGCTTTCCATTGGTTTACTACTAAACCATTGACAAACACAACATTTGTCAAAACAACACAACTAGCGTTTGGCGCAGAAAAAAGCTCCAACTTCTTGGAGCTTTTTTTGCTATTTTGCGGTCTGGACGGGATTCGAACCCGCGACCCCATGCGTGACAGGCATGTATTCTAACCAGCTGAACTACCAGACCGTTTGCTTATAGCGAGTGCAAATATAGAACGGATTTAACTCTCTGCCAAAAAAACAACACATTTTTTTTAAATTAATTTCACCCAACTAACCAAGTTTCTGTTTTTCAACTAGATAAGTATTAACTATTTTTTCAAAACTTTCAGAAACATCAACTGGGACATACTTAATTTTATATTTAGCACATTCCAATTTCACCTCATCAATGTAAACTTTAATTTTCTCAGCAAATACCTCTTTTATATTTTCTGGATACAAATCAATTTTTTCACCGGTTTCAACATCAACAAAACTCTTAGGAGTATTATCATAGTCAAAATTAACTTCTGTTTTATAATCTAAGGTATGAAACAATACTACCTCGTGCTTATTATATTTTAGATGCTTTAAAGCACCAAACAGTTCTTCTTTATTTGATGAATACTGAAACATATCCGTGAAAAAGAAAACCAATGACCTTTTATGCAACTTCTCAGCAATCTCATGCAAGTACTTAACAGTGTTAGTATCTGCTATTTTTGGCTTTGATGTTAACAACTGCTCTAATTGATTTGTGACTAAATTAAAGTGTCGTTCACTTCCTTTTTCTGAAACATGAAAATCATAGGCATTGCCATAAACACTTAAACCTACAGCATCTCTTTGCTTTTTTAATAAATTCATTAGTATTGCACTTGCCAAAACTGAAAAACCTATTTTATTTAAATTATCTACTGAGAAACTCTTTCTTGCTGGGTAATGCATTGAAGCGGAATTGTCAATAATTAAATGACAACGCAAATTAGTCTCTTCCTCATATTTTTTAGTATACAACTTGTCGGTTCTAGCAAACAACTTCCAATCAATATGCTTTGTACTTTCACCGTTATTATACACTTTGTGTTCAGCAAATTCAGAAGAAAAGCCATGGAATGGACTTTTATGAATACCTGTAATCATTCCTTCTACAACTTGGGACGCCAATAGCTGTAGATTGAAATATACTTTAGAGTTTTGTAATTCAGTTTTAATAGACATATGATGCTTTAATCTTCTAAAAATAAAAAAGGTTTGACATACTGCCAAACCTTTTTTTATTTAATTCTAATAGCTAATGACTACAATGCAGCATCGATAGCATCAGTATATACATTTTTAGGAGACACTCCTACTTGACGGCTAATCATTTCTCCTTTGTGGAATAATAATACCGTTGGTATGTTTCTAACTCCGTATTTAGCTGCAAATTCTTGGTTTGCATCAACATCAACCTTACCAACAACAGCTTTTCCTTCATATTCAGTACTCACTTCATCAATAACTGGTCCAACCATTCTACATGGTCCACACCAAGCTGCCCAGAAATCAACCAATACTGGCTTGTCTGAATTTAATACTACCTCTTCAAATGTTGCGTCTGTTATTTCTAATGCCATTTTATTTATTTTTAATTATTTAATCTATTTCACAAATGTAGTCAATTATTTTACGAATCCTTACAGTCATAAGTATTGGATTTTTCTATACAAGTATCAGTTTTCTTAATAGAAAAATTTAATTCATCTTATATTTAATCCCTTGTTCCTTTAATAAATCCAGAAACTCATTTGTAATATTTATCTTCTCTGTTCTACTAATCATTGTTACCTTAAGTTTCTCTTGCATTTCATACACTATAAAACTCAATTGTTTTTCTCCTTTATTATTCCTTATTGTATCTTTTAAATCTAAGACTTTTTCATTCGTCAAGCCAACAATATTCAGTTGAATAGTCAGTTTTCTTGACTGTTTATCCATTACATCTTGTAACTGCTCAAAGCTATTAAATTGAATTCTTGGATCACTTCTTTTACCGGTTTCTTTGTTTACCCAACCTGGCTTTACAAACAACTTAACATATACGAAAGAATTGATAATTAAAAAGTGACGTTGCTTTAAATATTCTTCTCCAAATATTCTAAATTCATAAGCTTCTTTATAATCTTCGATAGTAAACATTGCCCATCCTTTTCCGTTTTTAGACACTCGATGCTCTACACTTGTTACTATCCCTGCAAATGACACCTCTCTGTTTACAAGTGGCTCTAAATCCTTTAAATGTCCTAAATGTGAATTACAGAAATACTTGATTTCATTTTCAAAATCATCTAACGGATGTCCTGATATAAACACTCCTACTACATCACGCTCTTGAGATAATTTCTGCATCGTACCCCAGTCATCACAAGGAGGAACAACAGGTTCTGGGATTTGAACATCAGAAGCTTCTCCAAACAAACTTACTTGAGATGAATTTTGACTTTCCTGATATTTAGCTGCATACTTTAATACTTTTTCAATAAACATTTGTCCATCGCCAGCATCAAATAAATATTGTGCCCTATGAGTTCCTTGAAACGTATCAAACCCACCTGCTATTGCTAAATTTTCAAGTGCTTTTTTATTTGCTGCCCTTAAATCAATACGTTTTGCTAAATCAAAAACAGACTTATATTTTCCGTCTTTTTCTCTATGAGCAACAATGGTCGCAACAGCTCCACTACCTACTCCTTTTACAGCTCCCATTCCAAAACGAACAGCATTTTGATCATTTACCGTAAACTTATAATAAGATTCATTTACACATGGCCCAAGAACCTCAAGTCCCATTCGCTTACATTCGTCCATAAAAAACGTAACCTGCTTGATATCATTCATGTTATTGGACAATACCGCAGCCATATATTCCGCAGGATAATGCGCTTTTAAAAAAGCCGTTTGATAGGCTATCCAAGCATAACACGTAGAGTGTGATTTGTTAAATGCATAGGATGCAAATGCCTCCCAATCCGTCCAAATTTTCTCTAAAACTGTCTCATCATGTCCTTTTTCTCCAGCCTGCTTAATGAATTTAGGCTTCATTTTAGCCAGTACAGAAATTTGCTTTTTACCCATTGCCTTACGCAATACATCAGCCTCACCCTTAGTGAAATCAGCTAATTTTTGCGACAATAGCATTACTTGCTCTTGATATACTGTAATACCATAAGTTTCCTCTAGGTATTCTTTACTCGCTTCTAAGTCATAAACTATCTCCTCAACCCCGTGTTTCCTATCAATAAAACTAGGAATATATTCTATCGGACCAGGACGGTACAAGGCATTCATTGCAATTAAATCAGCAAAAACAGTCGGCTTTAATTCCTTCATGTATTTCTGCATTCCTGCAGATTCATATTGGAATATTCCTACCGTTTCTCCACGTTGGAATAACTCGTAAGTTTTAACATCTTCTAAATCGAAAGTTTCAGGATCAAGATCAACGTTATGTTTTAGCTTTACCAGTTTTACGGTGTCCTTAATTAAGGTTAGTGTTTTTAACCCCAAGAAATCCATTTTCAATAACCCAGCATCCTCAACAACAGAGTTATCAAACTGGGTACAGTACATTTCCGAATCCTTTGCCAAAGCTACTGGAACGAATTTGGTAATATCATCTGGGGTAATAATCACCCCACACGCATGAATTCCTGTGTTACGGACTGAACCTTCTAATATTCGTGCTTGATTAATGGTTTCTGCCTCTAAATCACTTCCTTCTGATAAATTTAGTAATTCATTAATATTATCAATCTCTTCAGAACGGAATTTTTCTTTTAACTCCTTTTCTGTTTTACCAAATATTTTAGCAAGCTTAGTATTCGGTATTAACTTCGCAATTTTATCCGCTTCAAACAACGGTAAATCTAATACTCTGGCAGTATCTCTAATAGAAGACTTTGCCGCCATGGTACCATAAGTAATAATTTGCGCTACTTGATTTGATCCGTATTTGTCAATTACATATTGCATAACACGACCACGACCTTCATCATCAAAATCAATATCAATATCGGGCATACTTACACGCTCCGGATTCAAAAAACGCTCAAAAAGTAAATCGTACTTAATCGGATCCAAATTGGTAATCCACAAACAGTATGCTACTACTGATCCTGCCGCCGATCCACGACCAGGACCAACGGAAACATCCATTTTTCTGGCTTCTCGAATAAAATCTTCTACAATTAAGAAATACCCAGGATATCCGGTTTTCTCAATTACCGATAATTCAAAATCCAGACGTTCCTTTATTGCTTCAGTAATTTCACCGTAGCGTATTTTTGCTCCCTCATAAGTAAGGTGCGCTAAAAAAGCATTTTCACCACGCTTACCTCCATCTTCTTTATCCTCTTCAAACTGAAACTGCTCAGGAATATCAAAAGCAGGTAATAGTACATCCCTTGCTAAAGTATAGTGTTCAATTTTATCAACTACTTCTTGAACATTTGTAATAGAATCAGGCACATCTTTAAAGAGTGCCTTCATATCATCCTGACTCTTAAAATAATATTCCTGATTCGGTAATCCGTATCTATATCCTCGACCTCGACCTATAGGCGTAGCTTGTTTTTCACCATCCTTTACACATAATAAAATATCATGTGCATTTGCATCTTCCTGATTCGCATAATAGGTATTGTTTGTCGCAACAAGTTTAACATCATGTTTCTTAGAGAAGTCAATAAGCACTTTATTTACACGCTTTTCATCTTCCTGATCATGGCGCATTAACTCAATATACAAATCGTCTCCAAATTCCTGCTTCCACCAAAGCAATGCTTCTTCAGCCTGATTCTCACCTATATTCAATACTTTACTAGGAACTTCTCCATACAAGTTACCGGTAAGCACTATAATATCTTCCTTATATTTTTTTACAACTTCTTTATCAATTCTTGGTACATAATACTTCCCATGTGTATGCCCAAGAGAAGACATTTTAGCTAAATTATGATACCCATTTTTATTTTTCGCAAGAAAAACTACCTGATATCCATTATCTTTTCGGGATTTATCTAAGTGATTTTCACATACAAACAATTCACACCCAATAATTCCTTTTAATGGTTTTTCATTGAATACTTCACCGTTTTCTTCTGCTTCCTTTCTTCGCTGCTCTACCCCTTTATTATTCCCTATTACTGCATTAATAAAATGAAACGCCCCCATCATGTTGGCATGATCAGTCATAGCTACGGCATTCATACCGTTTTTAGCTGCAATTTTTACTAAGCCTTGTACAGGAATAGTTGATTGTAATACGGAATATTGAGAGTGGTTATGTAAATGTGAGAATTGTGCTTCTTGCAAAGCAGTAAGATCCTGAACAACATCATCATTAGAAAAAATAGCCTCCGCTTCCTTTTCAATTCGCTTGCTTATTTTTTCAGATTCTCTTTTTAGGTTGATGTGTTTTAATCCAATTACCTGAACAGTATTCGGGTTTTTGGCATCAAACCTTTCGAAATAACCATCAGAAACGGCTAATTCTTCAGTAGTATAATTTCTTTTACGTATTAACTCGAAAAAACAACGTGTAGTTGCTTCAACATCGGCAGTTGCATTGTGTGCGTCTCCAAACCCTGTTCCGAATAAATGATTATGTAATTCTGTTAATGTTGGTAATTTAAATTTTCCTCCTCTACCTCCAGCTATCGCACATAAATTTGCTGTACGTTCGGTACAAGTATCTAAAACTGTAATTTCTTGTAGGTTATTCTCTATCCCTAATCTATGAAATTCAGCACCAACAATATTGGTATCAAACTTCACGTTCTGACCAACGACAAATTTTGACTTTGATAGAGCTATATTGAATTTCTCCAACATTTCTTTCAAATCAATTCCTTGCTCATTAGCTAAAGAAGTTGAAATACCATGTATTTTTTCAGCATCATATGGTATATTAAACCCATCAGCTTTCACCAAATAGTCTTGGTGTTCAATACAATTCCCTAATTCGTCATGTAATTGCCAAGCAATTTGAATACATCTTGGCCAATTGTTAGAATCAGTTATTGGAGCATCCCATCGTTTTGGAAGCCCTGTAGTTTCAGTGTCAAAAATTAAATACATGGTCCAAATTTAAGCATAAAAAGAATGCTAATTTTAATTGCCGTTATGAAGTTGTAAACAGAATTAACATAAATAAAGGGATGTCTAAAAAAAACATCCCTTTCCTAAAATAATATTTAGGGAACTAACCTAAAAAACTAACTTGAAACAAAAATACATCTCTGATTAAGAAAATTGAACATCAAAAACCCGCTAAAAATTGTTTTGACGACTAAGGGTCCTTAAAACCCGATTAAACAACTATTTGTTAGCCCCTTCTTCTATTATTGTTCTAAAAGTGAGGTTAATTCTTATTCCTTTTTTATATTTAGTTGGCGGTAACCTATGCAACCAATTTGTTTGCGTTGTCCCTCTCATTACTAATAGACTTCCATGACTTAGTACTAACGAAATTTTCTCTTTAGTTACTTTATGCTTAAACGCAAAGTTTCTTTCAGCACCAAAACTTAATGACGCAATTGCACCATTTTTTTTCAGCTTCTTTTCTGCATCACTATGCCAAGCCATTCCTTCTGATTCATTATGGTATAAATTAAGTAAACATGAGTTGAATGTTTCTCCTGTGTTTTGCTCTACCATTTCTTTTAGCTTTAATAAATTTTCAGTCCAAGGCAATGCTTTTTTTGTTGTGTTAGAATATTCATATTCAAATTGCTCATCACCATACCAGGCTACTTTTCTTTTTGTAATTATTCGTTTCCCAAACAGAACGGCTTCATCATTTTTCCATTCTATATTATTAAGCAGGTATTTATAATAACCATTAGCAACCTCATTAATTACAATTTGACCATAATAATTAACCTCTCCGTCCTTTGGCAATAAATTATGATTTTCTCCCATTTCATTATTAAACAAATCCATACACACACTACTCTCTTGTTGTTTACTATTCAATATTTTGCGCAAAACTAATATACTATATATCTTATATAAAATTCAATTAATTTAATTATGACAAAAAACACACAATCAATTTGCCATCTCGATAAAGCATCGTACATTTGCAGACTTATTTATAATTAATAACCGAAGGTCGTGAACCTTCAAAAATTAACACATTATGCCTGTTAAAATTAGATTACAAAGACATGGTAAAAAAGGAAAACCTTTTTACTGGATAGTAGCTGCTGACTCAAGATCAAAAAGAGATGGTAGATTTTTAGAAAAGTTAGGAACATACAACCCTAATTTTAACCCTGCAAAAATTGACTTAGATGTTGATGGATCTGTTGCATGGTTAGGTAAAGGTGCACAACCTACTGATACTGCAAGAGCAATACTTTCTTACAAAGGAGTTATGTTCAAGAATCACTTATTAGGTGGTGTAGCAAAAGGTGCTTTAACTGAAGAGCAAGCTGAAGCAAAATTTACTGCTTGGGTTGATGCTAAAGAAGGTAAAGTTCAAGGTAAAAAAGATGGTTTAGCTCAAGCGCAAGCAGATGCTGAAGCAAAAGCTTTTGAAGCTGAAAAAGCTATCAACGAAGCTAGAATTGCTGCGGCAGCTCCAGCTCAAGAAGAAGAATAATCTATGCAAATTAAAGATTGTTTCTATTTAGGAAAAATCGTTAAAAAGTATAGCTTCAAAGGAGAACTCTTAGTCAAATTAGACACAGATGAACCTGAGATATTTAAAAATTTGGAATCAGTTTTTATTTCTTTACGAAATAATCTGATTCCTTTTTTTGTAGATAGCTGTAAACTTCACAAATCACAACTGCTTCGAATAAAATTTGAAGATGTAGATAGCGAAGAGGATGCTGACGCTTTACTAAAATCTGATTTATACCTGCCGTTATCTATCTTACCTACATTAAGTGGTAATAAATTTTACTACCATGAGGTTACTGGTTTCACCGTAATTGATGAGGATTTTGGAGAAGTTGGTGTTATTGACAACATTAATGATACTGGCGCTCAAGAGCTATTTGTAATTGATCGAGATGGGATTGAAATTCTGATCCCTGTAAACGATCAGTTTATCAAAAAAGTAGATAGAGACAAAAAACAAATACTAGTTAATACTCCAGAAGGACTTATTGATTTATATTTGGAAGATTAATATTTAGAGAGGTGCTAGAGCGGTCGAATAGGCTACCCTGGAAAGGTAGAGTACTCGCAAGGGTACCGAGGGTTCGAATCCCTTCCTCTCTACAATTTATATCTCAAACAACACGAGCTATATCATTTAAGGCTAACTTAGTTTATACTATAAACTTTGTTAGCCCTTATTATTTAAGGCACTTCCCATACTTTACTGAGAGTTGAGGTCATTTTAAATCATCCAATACAAACCTCAAACCTCACTTTATATCTGAAAACTTAATTACCCTATACGTTACCCTCTGGTTTAACTTAAAACTAGGGTAACAAAAAATTCACAACCCTCACAATAAGCTGGAGGTTGTGAAGTAAAAAAAGAAGATTTGCTCAATTAATAATTATAAAAAAAAATATTATGAGTAAACTAAAAATTAATTTCTATTTAAAGAAAGAGAAAATTCAAGACGGAAAAAGTGCTATTTATTCCAAAATAACGTTGGGCTCAACCTCAACAACTATGGCAACGGGTAAATACATCTGTTCTAAAAGATGGAAAACCACTAAAGGATTAAAGTTAGCTAAAAAAGTAGCAAATGAATTATCCTTAAAAAACCACCTATCATTAATAACTGATAAAATTGATGATATATACCTCAAGCTAGAAAAAACAACGAAAAGTAATATCACAGCAATAGACTTAAAGAACTCCTATTTAGGAAAGAAAGAGACTACATTCACGCTTTTGAAGGTAATTCAATATCATAATGCACATTTTAAGAAAAGAGTTCATAAGGGTGACGTCTCTGAACTTACTTTAGAAAAGTACTTACGAGTTGAAAACATATTATCAACCTTCATTGAAAAAAAATATAAAAAAAGAGATTTACCTTTTGAAGATATCAATGATGAATTTGTATTCTCTCTAGATGACTACTTAAGATTTGATAGACTGAACGGAAATACTTGTGGATTATCTAATAACACCACAGTGAAATACTTTTCAAACATTAATACAATGTTTAGGTATGCTAAGAAAAGAAAAAAAATACATACTAACCCTTTTGAATCTTATGACAAAAAACTGAAAGAAGTAGACACTATTTATCTAACACCAACTGAACTAAAAAACATTGAAGACTTAACATTTGACTCTTATAGACTAGAAACAGTTAGAGATATATTTCTATTTAGTTGTTACACGTCTTACGCACCAGTTGATGCAATGAAACTTACCTGGAATGATATTACTACCGATTTAGATGGTGATAAATGGATTAGAACATCTAGGAAAAAATCAAAAGTAAAATCAGATATGATAACATTACCTCCAGTAATAAGGATTATAAAAAAGTACAAGAACGACCCAAGATGCGTAAATGACAATAGGCTTCTACCTAGATATAGCAATCAAAAAATGAACGAATACCTTAAAGAAATAGCCTTATTAGCTGGGATTAACAAAAAAATAACCTGGTATGTCAGCAGACATACTTTTGCAACTACTGTTTGTTTAAGTAACAGAATACCACTTGAGCATGTTTCAAAAATGATGGGGCATAGAAAAATAACGCAAACACAACATTATGCTAAACTTACTGATGAGGTTTTAAAATTAGAAACAAATAGATTAAAACAGATATTCAAATAAATTATTAAATTGTAGCTTGGAATTAATATTTAAAGAAGTTTTTAATGAAAACCAACATAGCTATAATTAAATCAACAATTAATACAATAGGAAGGTGTCATTATAGATATAACGAAAGAATAAAAGATTATACTTATAATGGCATTAACCCTTCCGAACTTAAAGAGGATTTTTACCCGAATTTAAAAGCTGATTTTTTCAAAAGAATATCATTACAATTAGTCAGAAATAAGATTGACAATAAACTCATCAATTTACTTCTTAAAATACTGCAAGATAACCTAGAACACCTACAAGAAAGAAAGAATTTCCTTAGAGTAGGTTACTTATTAGATAAAGAAAACAATAAACTATCTACAGATGCTGAAGCTACCCATGATAACATAAACATCATAATAGAAGTTCAACAAAGAATACTTACTAACCTACACGGTTATTTGGTAGAATTAGCTGGAGATTTAGAATACTTAATTGAGGAAGACTTTAAAAACTTATCTACAGATACTGAAGACAGCTCTTTGGATGAATCAATAAATTTAAAGACTTTAGAAAAGACAACTGTAAACCTTTCCAAAAAAGACTCTATTACTCTATTCTTATTATTAGAACAATTAAATATTCTTGACTTTAAAAAAACAAATAGAAATAGTTTTATAGAAAGTAATTTTGAGTACACTAATAGAAACAACATACACCCCTTAAAGAAAATAAATTCAGATATATCTAACCTAAAAGATTCAAATTCCTATAAATCCAGAAACAAAAACTCTATCCAAAAACTCATCAATAAATTAATAAATGACCTTGAAGGTTTTGATTTTGATTTATTCTTTAAACAATAGTTCACAACCTTCACAACAAACTGGACGTTGTGAAGTAATAATAGTCTATTTGCTCATATAAACTTAAAAAAAAAGAATATGAGACATATTGAATTACCAACATTAAGCGCAATTGAAAGTTTAATAACACCTATTTTAACTGAATTAAAAAATCTAAAAACTTATTCAAATGAAACCAATTACAAACATCAGTTTTACAAGAATAAAGACTTAAAGAAAATATTTGATTTATCTGACAACACCATAAAACATTATAGAAAAATCAATTACCTTCCTTTTACTAAAATTGGTTCAATATACTATTATCCAATTAATGAAATAGACAAGATATTAAAAGATAACTCTAATTATGATTTAATAAATAACAATTATTAAATCTCTTTCATACCTACATTATGTTGCAGGTTTTTTACAAAACCAATGCAACAATATTTAAAATTAGAATTATCACATGAAATATATAATACGCATACCTATCAATTTAAATATAGATGATATCCTTAAAGAACACCCTCCTAAATCAAAACTTAAAAAGGAAAAGTTACTTTATATTATTTATCTTATATACTACACTCGTTTTATTAATGTTGACAACTGGTATAAATGTGAATGGGCTATTTTAAATGCTGAATACTTAAAAAGCATTATTAGTAATTACAAAATATACCTGGATTACCTTAAAGGTGCTAATGTAATAGAATCAAATAATCAGTACATCGCTGGCGAGCGTTCTAGGGGATATAAGCTTTGTTCTTTTGCTCATATGTACTGGCTATCAACAAAACTTGAATTATCAGATAAGACTCTTATTAATGCCTTAAGAAAACTGGAGAATAAAACTTTTGACAACAATAAATTTGTAGAAAGACAATTAAATTATCTATATGTATGGTTTGATGATAAATTAAGGATTGAGTTTCCAGGAGATGCTTTTGACAATTACCAGAAAAGTCAAGCCCTAAAAATAAATGACAACATCTATAGATTTAAAATTGACAAATTTGGAAAAAGACTACATACCAACTTAACAAATTTAAAAAAGGAACATAGAGAATATTTAAGGTACGACAATAAACCCCTTATTAGCATAGATATTAAATGTTCTCAACCTTATTTAGTAATTAAATTATTATTAGATGAGGTTTCGAATACATATCCAGATGTACATTTACAGCTTTCAAACCTTAACACCAACGAAGAAAAAACAGCTTATCTAAACACTTTAGAAAAACATGATGGGTTATCATCATATATTAATGATGTTAGCTTAGGACGTCTATATGAAGTCTTAGGCACTGGATTGAAAAAAAAGCATGGGTATATGCTATTAAGAGAAATGCTTAAAAAAGTTATGTATAAAATTATCTTTTCAAAGGCTAGATATACAGATACCTCTAAGAAGGTTTTTAAAAAAACATATCCATTTGTTAATGATGTTTTTAATAAAAGCAAAAGGGTTCATTACAAAGATTTGTGCAAAAACCTACAACGTTTAGAATCAAATTTAATACTAAACGTTATTTGTAAGGAAATAGCAGAAACAAATAAAGATATTCCAATGTTTACTATTCATGATTCAATTATGACCATTCCAGAACATGTAGATACCGTATATAACATCATGATGAACATATTAACAGAAGCTATTGGGTTTACACCTACATTGGATATTGAAAATCATTAACATATTCGCTCACCATTTTCCCAATATTCTTTTCTACCGTCAAGATATTCTACAGCTGGTCTATTATTCTCTCTATGTAATTCATCATCTCTAAACCATCTTCTTGTGCTCATATTGTCAATTAAAGCTGGCTCATCATTGTCTTTATGTCTAAGATTTTCTTTATACCAAGCTACTCTCCCATTTGGATAAATTAAACAGTATATACTTTCTTCTGTCAAAGAACAGCACCATTCCTCATACATCCCATTAGAAATATCTCCAAACACTTGCTGTAAGTTTTCTTTCGGCTCTTTTGGATTATTTTCTTTAAGTCTTATTATATTGCCATCCACATTAAACCGCCTATTCAAATACTTAAAAATCCTTTCCCTATCCATATTAAAATCCCTAAACACTAACTTTAACCCTTTCTAAGCTCATTCATTTTATAATTAGGCGGTGTTGGTTTAAAACATCCACTTTTTTCTTGTAATATGTAATTATATGATTGAAAAGCTCTAAGTTTTTCAACATCTATTAAAGCCGTTAGAACAGAAACGTTTTCTCCTCCTTTTATTTTTGCTATATCTTTAAGATATTCTTTAGTCGGTTGATTTATTCTAGAATCACCATATTGAGATGTGTTTACTTGAATGATGTATGCATGAATATCTCTTGAAACACTTTCAACTATATTAGAAAAATATGTTAAATCTCTATTGTGCTCAATTGCTACTAAAAAATCTACATTTCCTCTGAATTTACTTCTTTTTTCTATATCACATAACTCAAAGCAATTAAACGTACTAAACATTAAACCTCTCCATAAATAAAGCCTTAACTTATCGGTTTTAAATTCAGAAGGCAAGGGTAAACTATACCCTTTTCTACCAATAATTTGATTAATTTCATCTGGAGAATAATCTTTTTTAAGCCTAAAATCTATATATAAATTTTTATATCCATTATATTTAAATGGTAATGCGGTAAGCATGTAATTATAAACCCTCTTATTTTTTGTAAAATGCTCTATACCAGAAATTATACCAATATTATTTTTTCTAGAAAAATTGGTTAAGATAGACACCCATTGATATGGTAAACATATTTCTGGAAAAATAATTAAATCACAATGATTTTTTAAAGCTTGATTTAATACTATATTTAATTCATTGAGCCTATCAAATGATAGATTCGGCTTCCCCAACATCGATGATATTGAGTTACTAGCTTTTACCTTTATATTTGCAATTGCAATTTTTAATGTACTCGGAGAAGCTACATTAGATATAGTGATACTTTTAATTGTAGAATTTCTATTTCCTACTGCATTATTAGTACGAGGATAAAGGTTTTCATACCCATTTTTTTTATCCAATCTATTAAATTCTAAGTATTCATTTAATGCCTTTTTTTCAACATCAAATTTGCTGTCAAATGTATCTCTGTTCCACCTTCTTAAATAATAAAAATATACTAGTTCATGATAATGAATAAAACGAGGAGAATATTTTATTTTAAATTTATCAATAGTAAATTTTGTGTTTTTCTCAACAAACTTATTCGTGTATGAAAAATCAAAATCTTGTTTACAATAATTCAATAATGGAAAAAAAGAATAATTGTGACGAAACATGTTAGCCTCAATTAAAGAAGCAGCATCTCTATTTATTTTAACAAAATACTTTTCAATATCATTTGATAAAAATTGTTTAATAATTTTTTCTTTAAAAAACTGTCTGTTTAATGTTGAAGACATTGCAATTGAATAATGCAAATGCTCTTTAAGAGTTTTAATTAAAACAGTTTTTATAATATCTTTATTGCCAGTTAGTTCGTCTGATATTTCAATCCTTGAAATAATTATGGACTGTGACTTTATAAATTCAACCAAAGGCTTTTCTGCTTTATTAATAACAAAAAATGTTATCACCTTTTCCCAAAGCTGATTCAACTCAATACTCCTAACACCAGAAAAGTAGTCTAAGATTTTTAATGATATATCATTTAATTCTTCTGAGTCAAGTTTTTTTGAGTATTGAGTGGCAGAAATTAATTTTCTCAAATGCTTTGATGCACCTAACTTATTTGTTTTTATTCCGTCAATTGACCTAATTTTATTTACTGTGTCGGAATATATTAAATCATATGATTCAGAATTAAAAGTTTCGAAGATTTGTTCAGCCTCTGGCTGAAATCTAAATTCACTACTATTATTCTCTATCTCCTTTTCAAACTTATTTAAAATCTCAATTGATTCATCTGATAATAAATGATATAGTTTTATTTTTTCATCTTGAAAAATCAAAACATTAGAATCTATTATTATTTCATAATCCGTTTTATTTTCTTTACTTTTTTGGATTCTAACATTGTCTAACCAACAGTCTTGTTTTATTAAATACTTATCTATAAATGATGAAACTGGGTTAATTGCATTCTTAGGTATTTGAGGGTTTGATACTACTATTAGAATATCATCTACATATCTACCATAATATTCTGGTTTTATACAGCTTTCTATTCTTTCGTCTAAATTATTCAAATAATAATTAGAAAGTACGCATGAAGATAATAACCCAATCGGTATAATACTTTTATTGGTACTTAAAATCCCATTTTCTTTTAGTGTTTCCGAATACTCTTCATGAACAAGAGAAAGAAAATTATTTAACCAAGAATATTCGTCTGGAACAAATCTTTTCACTGTTTCAAAATCAAAATCAACAGAATTATAATACTCTTTTATATCTAAATTTAAAATAGCAACATCATAACCTTGACTATGTAATTTCTTAGCTTTTTTTATTGCGTTATCCCTCCATTCATTATATTTTATGAAATATTTTTGAAATAGATGTATTTTATTATCATCAAAATTCTCATCCTCATCCCTAAATAGCATGTTACCATAACAATTATCTGATAACTCTTTATCAATATTTGAACCAATTTTCATTATCCATAAAATGGATATTATATGGATTTCTACAGAACATTCAATGAAGGGTGTTATTTTAGTAGTACTATATGAATCTTGTATATTTGAATTGGAAAAATAGAATGAATTAATTCTACTCTTATGCTCTTTTTGTATTCTTTTAGGGAAAATAGAAAATGAAATACCTTCTAATAAATCATCTAAATCACTATTTAGTTTATAACTTTCAAGTTTTTGAGCAATTACTTTAAATTTTTCATCAAGGTTTTTATCTTTTTCAAATTCTGAAATTTTCATTCTCAGACTGAGTGAAAAATTTTCATGGTATACATATGATTTTAATTTTCTATATGCTGATTCTAAGTCATTAATCAAACTCATTATTTTTTCTATTTTTATAGGGGATATAAATTATATCTAACTGCTTATTGTTTTTTTATTGTGCCCAATAATCAAGTAGTTTCAATTTCTTCAAATCTAATCATATTCAATGACTTTCGGAATACCCTTAATATGGTATTTTCTTTATCATCATAATTAGGGACACAATCTCTAGGCTCTAAAGAAATCATTTTTACTCAATAAATTATGTATAATTATAAAAGAAAAACTTATTAGTTTCTCTATATTTGAGAGGAAGCATATTATAATTAATTTGGGTGAAATAGTTTCTTAAAAAAGATGATTGATATTAACAATATAAAGCTAGAGTTAAATAAAAATAACATATTAAAAACCAATATAGAATCCTTAGTATCTTTATGCATTAAAAAGAGAGAATTAACCTTTAATGGTGACAATATTGAATTTGATATTGAGACACTTGCTAATCAAGGAATCATAACGCATAATTCTAAAAATTATTCAGTAACTGATAATTACTACTTTTCATATATTTTTTATCAATATTACACAAAAGAGTTAAAGTTTACTATTAATGAAAATTTCAACCTTTCATCTAAATTCATCAAAGGTATTGAAGATATATTCATTAAAAATGAATACATAAAAGGGAGCACCAGTTTAATAAAAAATATCTGGGCGATTACAATTTATGAAACAAATGAAAAATTTGGTTCCTCTTTCTTAGATTACTTGAACGGATTGAACAAAGAAAGTAATTCTAAAGAAATATATAATTTTATCGATGGTTATAGCAAAACCCTTCCCTCTTTAAAAATTAACTCCCCAGAATTATATGACATTCTAATAAAACTTATAGAATGCTCAGAAAGCGATGCAGATTACAATATCACATTAGCTACTATTAAGAACGGAATTAGAGAAAAAGTAAGACTAAATGATTCTTTTGGAATAGACTTCTATGATTATTCTATAAATAAGGATAATATTCAAAATGATATTTTGTCTTCTGTTATTTCTGGTTTATATGATAGAATTGGCATTGCTTTTTTTGAAGAAAAAGTTAGTATTTTAATAGATGATGAAAAATATTCCAACTCTATTATTAATGGACTTTCATCTGTAAAGGATATTGGTAAAGATGATGCTTTTGTTTTACTTAGTGTTTTTGATAAATTCAACAATAGTAATCAAGATACTCTCCTATATATACCCAGGCTATTATTTTCAATTATTAAATCAAATATTATTTCAGATGATGACACAATCAATAGTAAATGTTTTTATCATCTTGCCAACCTAATTTCCATTGATAATCCTATCCTTATAAATTACATCTTACAAGTAATCAGATTTATAGATGGTTTCAGTAAAGATAAGACGAGCTTATTTATTAGATTAATAGAGCAACCACATATTGACTTTCAAATATATTTGAAACAAATTGATGATGCTTTTTACTATATTAATGAATTTGAATATTTTGAAAAAATAATTATGTTGGTTGCAGATAATTATTCATTCAACAACTCTACATCTAAATTATTATCATATTCAATAAATGAATTCAATAGCAAAAACACAATTGAATTTGAAAAATTAGTATTGAAATTATTGACTAATGAAAACCCAAAACATAGAAGACTTGGTCATGATTTTTTTAATGATATACCACAAGGAGCAATAAAATTTAAATACAACATTTTAAATTTAAGTTATATAAATCAATATAAATTATGGGTTTCGATATGTCATGATTATCAAGAACCTAAACACATAATCCCTTGTTTATTACCTTTAATTAATAGTGACTCATCAATTATAGCTGAATCATTCATCTGTAAATTAGAAGAGTTTTCTGAAAACTATAGAGAAGGATTAATTGAAGTTTTAAAAAATCATTTGAACTTAAATAATATTAAGGAAAAGGAAATTTATAATAGAGTAGTGAATTATAGTATTGAATTTTATGAAAGGAATATTCTCATTAAACATGACATTAAAGAGTTAAACCCATATTATTCTCAAAATATGCTTTTCAAAGAATTTAGCGAGAATCATTCTCGTGTTTTTAATCATGAAATGCATAAAGAAACTAATGACAAGGGGCTCTTTTTTAATCATTGTTCAACAATAGTATTAGCAAAAGGAGGAGGATGGAAACTTGAGAACAAGGATAATTTAACAAAACTCGGTAAATTTAGCACAAGCTTTTCTCTGCCAAGAAATTATTTCATTGAGCCAGAGATATTTGATTATAAAAGAATCCTAGAAATTAATCAAAACTGGAGTGGTTACTTTATTGAAATAGAAAAGATGTTATCCCATGAATAGTAATAATCTCATTGTACAAGAATATCTTAGAAATTTAAAAGAAGATAAGGAGCTTGACTATCTATTCCCATTACTCATAAATGTTATGGGTTTTAGAATTGTTCAAACCGCTAAAGAATCTAAAGGTCAATCTCAATACGGTAAGGATATAATAGCTATTGGAAAAGATGAAAATGGGGTAAAACATAGATGGTATTTTGAATTAAAAGGATATACAGATAGAGATATCACCGCTAAAAATTTTGCTGTACCAGATGGTATCTTAGATTCAATTAGAGAAGCTAAATACACTGCTTTTAATGATAGTTCAATACCCGAATTTAATATTCTACCAATCAAAATAGTAGTCGTTCATAATGGTATTTTAAAGACTAATGTTAGACCAACATTTGAAGGGTTTATCTCAAGAGAATTTAAAGATGGTGAATTTGAAAGATGGGATATTTATCACCTAATAGATTTATTTAGCAAATTCCTTTTTAGCGAATACTTACTATCTGATAGTGAAAGCAATAGACTTTTCAAGAAAACACTAGCCTTTTTAGACGCTCCAGGTAATGACTATACAGATTTTAAGCAGTTGATAGAACTTCAAATAGGGAAAATAGGGAGAATTCACTCTCGTTCATTTAAAAAGTTTTTTGCAACATTAAACTTATTATCTGCCATAATTTTTCATTACAGTAAAGAGAACAATAATCTTCTATCTGCTAAAGAATGTAATTCTTATATTGTAATTCGAGTTTGGTCATGGATTCTAAAAGAAAAACTAGATAATAAATCCCCAGTTTTAAAAGAGTTTAGAAAACTTCTAAGCACTCAATATTTAACCCTTAACGAGTATTTTAAAAAAACTTTTGATATTGCGTCATTAGAATACGGACTTTATGCAGAAAATGGTGGTTTTTTTGAAGCCATTGGCTATCCTTTACGTTGTTTTGACTACTTAAGTGATTTAATATATTATTGTCAACTTAGACTCTCTTACCCTCTCTTTTTAAATGAGTCTTTAAACTCTAATTTAATTAGAAATAAACAAAAAGATAAAATAATAGATTTAGTAGTTAATAATAGTGGCTTTTACAAACCAATTATTGATAATCATTCAATTCCTATTGTCCAATTATTCTTGTTCTTTTCAAACAAAAAGGACATACGACAAAAGGATGTGGATTTTATATCATCATATATCTTTGGGGTGATTAACAATATAATAATTGTTAAAATGACCCGAGGACATTTACCAGAACTATACAATAGAATTAACCTTGTATCTGAATTTTATAGTAATGGAAAAAGGCCTCAAGAATATTGTGATAAATCGTCAATTTTAATTACTTTATTGTTAGAATTATTAGTGATTTTTGACAATAAAGAAGTTTACGACAACCTAAAAACTCATTTAGGTGAAGATATAAGCCTTCAAATTGCTCATCCTAGTTATAAAGAGTATGATATTGAACAATTAATGTTTGAAAAACATATGCATGATGAATATTATATTGAAAGCTACTTAAGCCTACCAGAGACTTTTGAAGATTTCAAAAAAGAAGTTAAAACTAAGGAGCTTGTAAATAAAACACATAAAACTGATAAAGCTGGTTTTTCATACTTAAGGACTTTAGCCCATACATATTTTAAAAATGAAGTTTTTCCAGAGGAGTGGAGAAGACTCATTAGTAAATAATAACCTCAAAAATTAAATCGAATAATTTAAATGAACGACATTATAAAATGGATTGATATAGCAAAAAGCGATATTAAGTCCTCTAAAATATTATTTGAAAATAAATCTTATAGCCAATCATACTTCTACTTTCAACAAGCAACTGAGAAAGCAAATAAAGCCAACTGGATGTTTAATAATATTTTAACAGAAAGTGAATTAAAAAAAGTAAGTCATAATCAATTTAAGCCATATAGAAATGTCGTTCAAGAACAGCAAAATAAGGTTGATGAAATCAATAAAATAGTAGAAAACAATGAAATATTACGTGATAGCCCTTTGTTTAAAAATTTTAACTTAAGTGACTATCAAAATCATTTATCTGAAGGATTAAGGGCTATTGATAAATTATATAATGCAGACCTTTTTGATTTTGAAGAATCTAGTTTGTTGGAATTTAATAAAATGCTGGATGATTTAAAAAACTATGAATTAAATCTGCCTTCAAATTTCTCAGAAACATTAAAACAAAATTTAAATGATTACATATCATGGTTAAAAAAAATTGATACAGAGAACTCAAAAGAACAACAAATTGAGCTTTCAAAAGCTCTAAATTGTGAGTTAGAATACAAAGAACTTATATGTGATGTCAAGAAATATTTGGACTTAATCATTAGTTTATCATATCCCAATTACACATTGTATTATTGTTCTATTTTAACAGTTCAACATAGCAATTCAACAAGATACCCTCAAGAACTAAATGGAACTAGTCCCCTTGATGTTTATAACGAGAGCTTAAATATAGTTAAACATCAAGAACACTTTTTAAATCATCTTTGTGACTCACTTACAAGATTGAGGGACTTAGCAAAAAACCATGTCCCTAATAATGAAGAAAAAATAACTAAAGAAAAAAAAACTGCTGAAAAAAAATCTACTGAAAAATTCAAAGATGAAGTAAATAATCCAGACTCTACTTGGAGTGTTTTTGGAATAAATAGTAAAAAAGATTTTATAAACACATTCTTTGTTTCAAAAAACACACATTCTAAAGTTCCTAAAAATGTAGTTAAGGAAATGAAAAAGGCTGAGCAATTACAATCATTTAGCTATTATTACTATCCAATGTATGGAGATGCTTTTTCGAGGCTTACAAGAATTTTTGAGATAGCTGTAAAATCAAAATCTAAAATGATTGGACTCGACTTTGATAATAAAAAAAGCTTAAACTATTTAATTGATAAAACTTTTTTTGATTACAGTGAAGACTATAATGCAAATTTAAAATGGGCTAGAGTAATGAGAAACACTAGTGCTCATCCAGATTCAAATACAATGCACGGGAGCTTTTTAAGATTACCCTTAGTTAGAATAACAAATATCATTAATGATATATTTCAAGACAAGATTTACTTTGAAAGTCAAAAGGAAATAATTAGTAAAATTAAATCTGAATATAGTAGTTATAAAAATGGGTTATGGCATTTTGATAAATACCTTATCCATTCAATTGAAGTTGTATCAGTTAAAAATGGGATGTCACTATGGGTATTACACCCCATTTTAAATGACTATCCACAAAAGGAGGAAGATATTCAGATCTCTAAACCATTTTATTTAACATTGACTAGTTTTAAAAAAGACAAGGAAAATTTTATAGGAATAAACATAGATGGTTATCATATTGAGTTACTCTCATGTGACGCAAAAACAAATCTCGATAAATTATCAAACTATAACACCCAATACTTAAGTTCTCCAAAAGAAATTAAAGACACTGTTAATCGTTTTTCGACTCAAAATCAATTGATTGAAATTGAAGAGTTTAAATACCAGGTAAATAACATAATTAAAAAATAACATGAAAGAAAGTAAATTCCGCTTATACGAATTGGTTAAATACAAAAATGAATTCATAAGATATCAAATTGTGGGCAAACAATATAATGAAGAACATAGAGGACATGAATATTCAATAGTAAGAATTGATAAAGAGGCAAAGTTTTTAATGGATAAGCAAAGAACAATTGGGGAAATAATTCAATTTGGTTTTGGAATAAAATATAATATAAAGGAAGAGTATTTGAGATAAGTTAAATAACTTTTTAAATGATAAAAAATGAATATAGAGGAATTGTTAATTCACAACTCAATTAAGCTTCCTAAGAGCTGGAAAGAACTTGGCTACATTTCATATTACGAATGTGTCATTGGGGAAGGTATCAATTTCATTAAGCTAATCGAAAAAATGGAGGAGTTTGATGAATTCAATGATAAATACCTCGGAGTGCTTTCAAAAGAACATTTAGTAGAAGCTTCAAGAGCCTTTTTCCAAACCGTTATAAAAACTTTACAAGTATATTTAAATGAAGGAAGCCCACATAAAGCATATAAAGAATTTGACACGTTAATAACTAAAAGTGATAATAAAGGAATGAAACGTCTTTCCAAATATTTATCATATACTCCTCTTTATCCACAACATTACAGAATCAGAAAAACAGAAGAAATAGCAAGTCAAAAAGATTTGTTTCATGTGCCTTTCGAATTGAGACATATGGTGTCAACAAATAGATATAGTATACCTGGATATCCCACTTTATACCTTTCTAATTCAATCTTTTTGGCATATAAGGAGTTGGGGGAGCAAGATTATAAAAACTTATATGTTTCGAAATTTTATTTTACAGAACATTTTAATCAACAAGAAACATTATTAGACTTAACAAACAAACCCAAAGGGAATGATTTTTCTTCGAAATTTAAATATTTAGCCAGATGGATTTTAATTATGGCATGTAATATTAAAGTAGGTCACGAAAAAGCTCCTTTTAAAGAAGAATATATTATTTCTCAAATTATTTTGCAGTGGGTGAAAAACAATATTAAAATCGGCTCATCAAAAAAGGTATTAGGTGTAGCGTATTCATCAACGAGAATTATTGAAAACGAAAATTTCTATGGCCATTTTTATAATACAGCTATTCCAATTCATCATTCAAGTCCGAAAGGACATTGTAATATAATTTCAAAACTATTTAAATTAACAAAGCCATTTAATTTTGAAGATATATCTAAAATTAGTGCTGACGTAAATATTAAAGGGCAAGTTAAAAGTATAGACGTAGATGGACATAAAGTAAACTATGTTGATACTGATTTTGGAAAACTAGAGCATCTATTATCTTTAAAAGAGTACAATAAACTCACAAGAGTTTATGATTAATTAATTAGTTCTAATCTTGAAAAAAATATAAATTGGAAAAAACAGAAAAAAGAAAAATACAAGAATGTATTCTAAATATTGACATGACATGTAGAAGTATGTATGCCGCGAATATTGAGCGAATAAAACTGAATATTCCAAAAGACAGTGTTATTTTTATGGATTCTATTAGATACGCTTATATTCAACTTTGTACTATTCAAGATGAGTTAAATATTTTAAATAGAATAGCCAAAAACAATAATTACTTAAGAGACACTTTATATATAATTTCTCCAGCTTCAAGGGCTTTAAACAAATATACGGGCATTAGAAAGGCTAGAAATTTTATGTTTGCTCATTTCAATAGAGATAAAAAAAAGAATTTTTCCCCTTGGTGGAAAGAGCTAAAGGGTCTTAAATTACCTAGAATTAAAAATGAATTAAGTCAAGTTTTTACTTATTTACAAATGATTAATGGAATTATAGTAACTAGGTACTATGAGGACTTAAAAGAAATATCCCTTTTAGCTAAAATAGAAGTAGACGAATATTTTGAGTGGGTGGAAATTCAAGAAAACGAAGCTATGATAAATAAAACTCCTTTTGACGACATTAATATCGAAATTGAGGAAAGAATGAAAGCGCAAAATATGTCTGAAATAGTTATTGACCCATTTGCAACTGAATTAATAGAGTTAATTGGTAATAAAACATACAACTGATAAAAAAATTTATGTGGGAATTAATATTTATTTTTCTGCATTCTGATTCCATTTATAAACAGCTAAGTCAGCATCTCCATTTCTTAGGTCATAATAGGTCTTAATATAGTTTTTTATATCTTCTCTATTTTCTGATGCTAGATTCATATATCTATTTGTATTTTTTGTTTCCAAGAAATTTGATTCTAATTCATCACAAATAGATATAGCATGTTTTGTTATTTCTTTAACGTCAATTGAAAATCCTTTGTTTTCTTTTTCTAAACTTTGATTACAATAATGAGAAATTGTAAGTATTACATAAGTTAACCTAATTATAGGATGTGGATGTGTTTTTTCTTCAAAATAGATATCATCATGATGCGATTCAAAAGATAATAAATAAAAAATAATTGGAGTACAAAATAGGACAACCAATGATTCAAATTTAATTTGGTCTAATGACTCTCCAAAAACATTTTCAGCATATTGATTAATGTGAGCACCTATACAGAGTGCTCCAAATTCGTCAGCATCAAGTTCTAATATATGTCGCTTTGAGTCAAACTCCTCTATCTCTCTTGGTATTTCATCTAAACTAGATTCTAAATATTCCGATTTTTGAACTAGGTGCGCCATTTCATGATAGAAAGTAAAATGCAAAGCAGTTTGAAACATTAAATTAGTTATACTAGTATCTAATACTGGAGCCAACAACTTGAATAATCTAATAGAACCTTCACTTTCTAATCTGCTATTATCTCTGAAATTTAGGATTAACCATGCAATAGTCCCCATGTTAATAGTTACTATGTAGTTCCCGTCATGCTTTGTAGCCTTGGCATTTTTTGTTGTTTTTGTATTGAAATATAAATAAGCTGGTTCAATACCATAATATGAGTGTGTAGAAAGTGCTTCTGTATAAAATTTATATATTTTTAGAAACTCATCATTGTATGGGGAAAATTCAAAATCAAAATAGTCATTTTTAGGAACATCTATTATATTTTTTAGTTCTTCTAGATTATTCTGGTAATCACATAAAGTCATACATCCTATTTAATTTCAATATCAAAAAAATCTTTAAGGGGAATTTCTAATGCTATAGCTAAAATAGAAATAGTGACAATATTTGGTGTGACTACTGCTTTTTCTATTTTATAAAGATATTGTCTGTCTTTACCAACTAATTCGGCGAGTTCAGTTTGAGAAAGCCCTTTCTGTTTTCTTAAAAATCGTACTCTATCACCAATTTTAATAGGGATAGAAGTTTTCAACTCCTCAATTCTTTTTTCAGACAATTCTATCATATGGTAAAAATCCAATTTGATAGGTGATATTTTGTAACCTTATATAACTACATTTTTGTATATTTGAAAACTAATAATCAACTTATGAAAACTAATAAAACACAAGGAACATGTGATTTTGAATATTGCGAATTAAGATATAACAGTGATATCCTCAAGGTCAATTCTTATAATAAATCAAATACTCAAGCCATCAACAGAAAAGATATTGGCACGTTTAGTTCTGAATATATAATTCAATTGGCTAATGTATTTACTTATAGTTTAAGATTTTTTTTAACTGGTTTCGTGCTAATAATTTTTTCTATAATTATATCCGTAATTGGTTATGAGTTAATATCCGACATCTTTACTGTAATTTCTTATATTATATTTGGTCTTTCAGTAATTCTATGGCTTATTTCTGTCTTAGATGCTATGATAGGCTCGAGAATAGGTTATAATTTATTATCTCCATTTTTTGGCTCTAAGGGTAATAGAATCATTGTAAAAAACACAAACTCGGTTAATGCTCTTGAGTTTCTAATAGGTGGCGATGAAGTTAAAAAATTTAAAGAGTTTATTGAAGAAGCAAAGGTTGTATCATCTGACACAACGAGCAATAGTAATAATACTACAAATAATTTAGATGAGTTGGAAAAACTAGCTAACCTAAGAGATAAGGGAATTATTACGGAAGAAGAGTTTAGTACTAAAAAGAAAAGTATATTAAATTTATAACATTAAAATAAAGAGTTTAGAAGTATTCGGATTAATTCATGTCATCTAACCTATTTTTCAACGCTTGTATTTGCTTTTTAATATTTAGTTTCTGTAATTGTCGTTGATATTTAGATTTTATCGTAGGATTATCTTCAACCGATATTTTGGTTCTCAACACTGCAATTTTACCATCTAGTTCATTCATTATTTTTAAGTTAATTTTTCCTTCTTGTTATGCGAATCCATTCAATATAAACACTACTTACGCTTAATTCAAGGGGTATTCCGTATTTTCGACTGTATAATGATAACGGAACCTCTAAGGTGCATAAAAGTACTTTTAAATCGTAAAAAATTAAAAAAATTTTATTTACCATATTGAGTGTTATATATAGCGAATATTTACACAATCTAATACTTAAGAGAGGTCTGGCACTTTAGTGCTTTATGATTAAGAGGGCTCCCCCCTCTCATTATATTATATGTAATTCTGCTTGTTTTTGTAAGTAGGTTATGGCATTATATTTATTATTTACTTCAGTAATTAATGCCTTATAGTCAAACTTACTTAAATATCTATTTAATGTAGAATTAACGCACTTGGATATGTAACTCACATTTATATCTGTTAACGCATGTAGGTGGTGGACACCCCTAGCATCTTTTTCAATTGTAAATATAAATATTGAATTAGGTATTAGATTCCTAATTTCAGTTATTAGGTATTTATGATAATCTAAGTCGTAACTATCTTTTAAGTTCCAGGTTATAAATGATTTCCATCCATAGTTAAATACGTTAGTAGCTTTCTTGTATTTTGGCATGAATTCTTCAATGATTGTGTAATGTATTTTCCAGCTTCTACCTTTTTTAATTAACAATTCATCTACTCCAGTATATTTTTCTTTTACACTCTTCATACGATACAACAGACTTCTCTTGCTTAAACCCGTAATAACTTCTAAGTCTTTTAATTGATAATATATCTTTACCCTTACTTTATTTGATTCGTTTAATAATTTATTGAATTCATCATCCATACTCTCTAACTGATTACACTTAATATTATTCATCATGAGGACAAGAGCGTTAATTACGATTCTCTCCTATATAAATAAATATGCAGTTTTAGAGTAAACCTCCCGTAATCATGCAAAAAGTAGAATTATTTTTAAATTAGTTAGTGAAGAGCAATAAACCAATTGCACCTATTATTAGTTAAATATATACAGATATGAACATAATATTGAATTCACGTCAAATCATGACGATGTTAGGAATTTGCGAGAACACCCTATTGAGAATGGAAAGAGATGGTGACATAAAAATTGATTTTAGGATTGGTAATCGCAAACGGTATTATCATCAAAATATTATTAAGTCAATTAATAAACTAAATGAGTGATTAATATTATAGTTTGATAATGCTTACAAATTAGCTACTTTTGTAACGCAAGCCTTTTATATGTAAAAAGGTAGTTAAGTTACCCTATTCGTTACCCTAAAGTAGTGAGTGCTGGGAAAGCCTATAAACAATGACATTAGAGATAGGGTGTGAGAGCCTTCCTCTCTACTAAAAACCCATAACAAGCTAATATTTAGTTTTTTATGGTTTTTTTTAACGATTTTACTGAGGCAAAATTTCATCACATTATTTAGGTATTCTTTTTTTGCCTGATGCTCTTTAATCAGTTAAAAAACAGACAATTCTCAAAAAATAAATTTCTAACACCCCTCTTATTCATTAATTTCCAACAGAACTGCGAACAGATAAAAAGACTGAATAATTAAATGTTTTAATATATACTCACAAGCGATCTTAAACGTTTAAACCGTAATAAACATCAATATTCACGACACCTTGACTAATACCCACTAAGTATTTCATTACCTTAGTCACATAAAGACATAAACACCATTGTGTTCATGTCTTTATGTAACTAATTAAAAATGAACATCGAAAACTCAATAATACCTGACATTTTTAAAGACATTTCTTTTTCACCTGAAGAGACAAGTCTAATTGAAAGTAAACTTGAAGAAATTAATTTTATAAAAGGGATTACACTATTGGAGGCTGATGAAATAGTCAAGAACCAATATTATGTTTACAATGGTTGTTTAAGAACCTATTTCATTGATAAATCAGGCAAAGAACACACTTTACAATTTGCTATTAAAGATTGGTGGATAAGTGATTATACAGCTTTCTTTTCAACAACCAAAGCAATAATGAATATTGAAAGTATTCAGGATACAACGTTATATAGAATTTCCAAAAAAGACATGGAAGATTTGTTTAGTGAGATTCCTCAATTAGAAACTTTTTTTAGAAAAAAAATGGAAAGGGCTTTTGCTAGTTTTCAAAAAAGAATATTAGCAAGTTTAGCACAATCCGCTAAAGAAAGATATGTTTCTTTTATAAATACTTATCCAAATATCGAACAGAGTGTAAAAAACTATCACATTGCTTCATATCTAGGAATTACAACAGAAAGTTTAAGTAGAATTCGAAAAGAATTAACTCATAATTGAGTTTATTACCATACATCAATTTTTAAGATTTCTTTTCGTTATAGATTTGTATCTACAAAACAAATAATTTTCAAATGAAAAGAATAACAATAATGGTAACCGCTATAGTTTTGTTTTCTTCTTGTGCTAAGAACACAAAAGAAAGTAATTCTGTTGAACAGAAATTAAGTACTAATAGAGAAAAAATCACAACAATGAAAAATGTATTATTTGTATTAACAAGTCACGAAGATTTAGGAAATACTGGACACAAAACGGGTTTTTGGATTGAAGAATTTGCAGCACCTTATTATTTATTAAGAGATAAAGGAATTGAAATTACTTTGGCATCTCCAAAAGGAGGACAACCTCCAATTGACCCAAAAAGTAATGAACCTGATTTTCAAACTCCTGCAACAGTTAGATTTAATAAAGATAAAGAAACTCAAGAAATCTTGTCTAAAACAGTAAAATTAGAAACTGTAAATCAAGTAGACTATGATGCTGTATTTTACCCTGGAGGACATGGACCATTATGGGATTTAGCGGAAGATAAAAATTCAATTGATTTAATAGAAGATTTTTATAAAAACAATAAACCTGTCGCTGCTGTTTGTCACGCTCCAGCTATTTTTAAACACACAAAAAATATAGACGGAACACCTTTGGTTAACGGAAAAAAAGTAACTGGATTTACGAATGGAGAAGAAGAAGCTGTTCAACTAACTTCTGTTGTTCCATTTTTGGTAGAAGATATGCTAAAACGTAATGGTGGTATTTACTCTAAAAAAGAAAATTGGAATCCTTATGCTGTTGAAGACGGTTTATTAATAACTGGACAAAACCCTGCGTCTTCAGAATTAGTTGCTGAACTCTTATTAGGAAAATTGAAATAAAAACTACTCACAACAACGTGTATAAAACATAGCTTTTAAGTTTAAACTTGAAAGCTATTGTTTGTTTAACTAGTTCCGCCAAATATAAAATTTTCCGTTTGAGAGAAAATTAAAAGCAAAATATTTATATTTGACTAAGTACAATACCTGAAACGATAGTGCTTTTTTTACACTACGTTTAATACACAAACCGTTATATGCAATTATGATCGATTTATCTCATGTCAAGAATCAAATTCACTGTGTCACGAATTTTAAAGACCTTATTTCAAAATCTTTTCATGGAGAAATTAACGCGAATTGTTGGACTCGTAATTTAATAGGTGATTTTTCTGAGATTGTTAAACAGGTTGAGCTACACGGAAACATAGCGGAACTTGATCAAGAGGAACTCCATGAACTTGAATTGAGTGAACAAGGACAACTTGCTCGTGAAATTCTTTTAAATGACTTAAAGATATTGAAAGCTCATGGCGCATCTCCAGTCCTTAATCTGATCAAATGTTATGAGAGAGATGATGCCTATCCGTTTTTTCCAACCGATGTTTATTCTTATCATGTAGATCGCTCTCCCGTACCAACCGACACCTTTTTATGCACTTACCACGGCGAATCAAGTGAAATATTACCAAATTCACAATCCATTCAAAAAGTGTTGGTTCCCGAAATACGTGATGAACTTAAAAAACTATATGGTGGAGCAGATGAAGGTTTTGAATCATTTTTAAGTGAATATTTCTTTGACCTGCATTATCAACCTAAACCTCATGCACACCCCATCAACCTAGGTATCGGCCACTTATGGAGGTTAGCGGTTGATCACCCCGAAAGTCAAGTCCTTCCTTGTATTCACCGTGCACCAAAGGAAAAAACTGGCCAGAACCGATTATTGATGATCTGTTAAATACAACTCAATTAAGTATAACAGAGTTGCAAGTATTTCCTACACGTTCAACCTTTTCACCAACTTAATTCCTTAAGCGCATTAAATCCCTAAACGAACTAGCTCTACGCGATTAAAAACGCTCTCCTTTTATCTATATTTGCATCCCTAAGAAAATTTAATTGAACATTGTGGAAGATAATTGTTGTAGTAAAGAAAATTGTACATACCCAGTAGCCAATAAGACTCACAAATTATGCCAAGTACATAATTGGGAGCGGACTCATAAAGGACAAGACTTTTTTGAACATCAGCAAAAGAAAAAGAACGAATATGCTAAGAGGATGCAAGACAGAGCAATTGAAAAAGCAAAGAAAACACCTCCCAAACCTTACATATGGAAACCAAAGAAAAAACCAACTCCTATAAAACAAGTGTCCAGTAAAATGGCAAGTGCATTAGGTATTTATGTAAAAGTGAAGAAAGAATATCTTAAAGAAAACCCTGAATGTGAGGCACATTTCTGTAACTATAATACTCCATCTGAAGAGCTAACAATTCACCATAAAATGGGTAGAATTGGGTATGCTAATGATGAGAAGAGGGAAATAGAGGTTTCTTTGTTATTGGATAAAGATTATTTTATGGCTTCCTGCGGGTCGGCTCATAGATGGATTGAAGACAATGTAGCGCAAGCTAAAGAGTGGGGATATTCCTTAGATAGGATAAAGTAATCTAAATAACGAACTGAGCTAAAACCTAATTATTAGTACACAAAAAAGAACAAATGGTAGTTCAGCTTGCCTAGAATAACACTTTAAATGTTCTTTTAATGGCGCTTTAATTTTAAATGCAAGCTTTTTATACTACTGCCCCTTGATACTCATACATAAAAGGTGAATTTCCTAACAAAGGCAACCAATTAAAGAGCAACAACTTGGACTCGAAAACATCCGAACACCTGTTTTTATTATTGCTTTAATACAAATAATTATTTTATCTTCACAGTCATAAAAAAACCAACCAATGGCAGAACTATTAACACTCGACAGTCTATTTACCTTATTAATGCTTGTTTTATTACAAGCTGTTTTAGGATTTGACAACCTATTATATATCTCATTAGAATCAAAAAAAGCCCCCGCTGAAAAGCAGAGTTTTGTACGTAAAATGGGAGTTGGTCTAGCTATTATCTTAAGGATTGTTTTACTATTCGCATTGATGTCATTAATTCAATATTTCCAAAGCCCTTTCGCTAGTTTACATGGCAATAGTATTCTAGAATTTGAGTTTAATATTCATAGCTTAATTGTACTTGGAGGTGGAGTTTTTATTATCTACACAGCCATAAAAGAGATATGGCACATGATGCTCTTAAAAGAACACGAAGAAGCAGATAAAAAGAAAATGTCAGTCAACACAATTATTGTCTGGATCATAATTATGAACTTAGTATTCTCTTTTGACTCTATATTAAGCGCCATGGCCTTAACTAGTGACATGGAATACACAAACCAACTAATATTAATGACCATCGCTATTGTTATTGGAGGTGTTTTAATGATCGTAATGGCCGATAAAGTCTCAAGCTTTTTGCAAAAGAACAGAATGTATGAAGTACTAGGGTTGTTCATATTACTTGTTGTTGGAATCATGCTGCTTTCTGAAGGTGGACATTTAGCGCATTTACACTTGTTTGGAAACGCTATTACACCAATGAGTAAAGCCACTTTCTACTTCATTATTATCGTATTAATCATCATAGATTTAGTTCAAGGAAGATATCAGAAGAAATTATTATTGGAGAAGAATTTAATCGAAAAAAAAAATAACTAAAAATGACTAAGCCTTTTGCTTTTAAAGAATTTTCTGTTAATCAGGATAGATGCGCTATGAAAATTGGCACAGATGGTGTTTTATTGGGTGCTTGGGCAACTATCGATCATAATCCGTTTTCCGTCTTAGATATTGGAGCTGGAACAGGAATTCTATCCTTAATGATTGCACAGAGAAGTCATGCAGAAACCATAGAAGCAATAGAAATTGATGACGCCGCTTTTGAACAAGCTGCAGGAAATTTTGAAGACTCACCATGGGGAGACAGACTGTTTTGCTACCATGCCGGTTTTAATGAATTTGTAGAAGAAATTGACGACAAGTATGATTTGATTATTTCAAATCCGCCATTTTACTCTGAGGATTACAAAACTGATAACCCACAAAGAGACTTAGCTAGATTTACTGATGCCCTTCCTTTTGAACACTTATTACATGGTACTGCAAAATTATTAGATGATAACGGGAAAGCTTCATTTATTATACCTTTTTCTGAAGAAATAAACTTTATTTCTCTAGCTGAAAAAATGAACTTATACCCAAACAGAATAACAAGGGTTAAGGGAACAAACACATCCGAAGTAAAAAGAAGTTTACTAGAGTTTTCTTTCTCCAAAACAACTATTGATTCTTCTGAATTAATCATTGAAACAAGTAGACACCAGTACACAGAAGACTATATTAACTTAACAAAATATTTTTATTTAAAGATGTAACTTTTAGCTGTTTAAAAAATAACATTTCAAGTTGTTTTGTTACATTTCATTAGTTACATTTGTTTCTGTTAAACTTAAACTCACATATGATTGTACTGATCGACTCAGCTTCTAATCATTAACAATATAAAAACCAGCACATGAAACCAGATTTATTTCAAGCTCCTGATTATTATCAATTAGATGATTTATTAACAGAAGAGCACAAGTTAGTAAGAGATGCTGCCCGTGAATGGGTAAAGCGTGACGTATCACCAATTATAGAAGATTACGCTCAAAAGGCTGAATTCCCTAAACAAATAGTAGAAGGTTTAGCTGGTATTGGTGCTTTTGGACCTTATATTCCTGAAGAATATGGTGGTGCTGGATTAGATCAAATTTCTTATGGTTTAATTATGCAAGAAATTGAAAGAGGAGATTCTGGAGTTCGCTCAACAGCATCTGTTCAATCTTCTTTAGTAATGTATCCAATTTGGAAATATGGTAATGAAGAGCAACGTAATAAGTATTTACCAAAATTAGCTTCTGGTGAATGGTTAGGATGTTTTGGTTTAACTGAACCTGATCACGGATCAAACCCTGGAGGAATGGTTACTAATTTTAAAGATATGGGTGACCACTATCTTTTAAACGGAGCTAAAATGTGGATTTCTAACGCACCATTTGCACAAGTTGCAGTGGTATGGGCTAAAGATGAATCAGGACGTATCCATGGTTTAATTGTTGAACGTGGAATGGAAGGATTCACTACTCCAGAAACACATAACAAATGGTCATTAAGAGCTTCAGCTACTGGAGAATTAATTTTTGACAACGTAAAAGTTCCTAAAGAAAACTTATTACCAAACAAATCAGGATTAGGAGCACCGTTAGGATGTTTAGATTCTGCTCGTTACGGTATCGCTTGGGGAGTTATAGGTGCAGCAATGGACTGTTATGATACTGCTTTAAGATATTCAAAAGAACGTATCCAATTTGGAAAACCAATTGGACAGTTCCAATTACAACAAAAGAAATTAGCTGAAATGATTACAGAAATCACAAAGGCTCAATTATTAACATGGCGTTTAGGAGTATTACGTAACGAAGGGAAAGCAACTTCTGCTCAAATTTCTATGGCAAAACGTAACAACGTTGATATGGCAATAAACATTGCTCGTGAAGCTCGTCAGATGCTTGGAGGAATGGGTATTAGTGGAGAATACAGCATTATGCGTCACTCTATGAACCTGGAATCTGTTATTACATACGAAGGAACTCATGATATCCACCTACTAATTACAGGAATGGATGTTACTGGATTAAACGCTTTTAAATAGAGCTTAAAGCTCAGTTAATCATCTCACTCAAACGAAATTGATGTGAAATAAGCGACATTCGGAAATTCCCTCTTATGAGTAAATATTTAAAAAAGCCCTTCAGTTTGAAGGGCTTTTTTTATACCTTTAACTCAACAAGCTAAAACCCAACAATGTCATCAAACTCCAGACTTACAAGAGCATATCAACAAGCCAAAGTAATTGAATTCACTAAGGAAGATAAATTCATATTATTTAGTGACTGCCATAGAGGTGACAATAGTTTTGCAGATGATTTCGCTAATAACAGAAATATTTATTTTCATGCGTTAAACCATTATTACCAAAACGGATTTCAGTATTGCGAGTTAGGTGATGGTGACGAATTATGGGAAAACCGATCATTCAAATCAATATTTAATGCGCATAGAAATATTTACGGTTTATTAAAAAAATTCCACGACAATAACAGACTACATATGATTTGGGGAAATCATGACATGGTGTACAAAAATCAAAAATACACCACTAAACACCTATCTACATTTTTAAACCCTCAAACAGGAGAAAACGAGCCTTTATTTGCCAACATAACATACAATGAAGGAATTATATTAAGAGATAATGACAACTGTCAAGAAGTTTTTTTAACCCATGGTCATCAAGCGGATTGGTGGAATTATACCTTCTGGAAATGGAGTAGATTTTTTGTACGAGTTTTATGGAAGCCACTACAAATAATGGGGATATCAGATCCCACCAGCCCTGCCAAAAACCACAAAGAATTAATAAAAGTAGAACGTAGAATTAAAAAATGGATTAACGAGAATAATAATCTAATTACCATAATTGGTCATACTCACCGCCCAAGATTTCCTAAGCCAGGAGATATCCCTTTTTTTAATGATGGTAGTTGTGTTCATCCTAGAAGCATCACAGGTATTGAAATTGAAAACGGAACCTTGAGCTTAATTAAATGGAATATCGCAACAAAAGAAGACGGAACCCTACAAGTAAAACGAACCGTTTTAGAAAAACCAAAAAACATTTCTTCTTACAAGGTATCTTAAAATAACGCATAAAAAAAACCGAAGCTATATAGCTTCGGTTTTTTTTATGCGTTATTTTAAATTTTTATAATTCTAAAGCTTTCTTAACATCTCCACCCATTAGCAATTCTACTGGACTTTCTAATGCTTCTTTTATTGCTACTAAGAACCCTACTGATTCTTTACCATCAATAATTCTATGATCATAAGACAATGCTAAGTACATCATTGGTCTAACTACAACCTGACCATCAATAGCAACAGGACGCTCAATAATATTGTGCATTCCTAAAATACCTGATTGAGGCGGGTTAATAATTGGTGTAGATAACATTGACCCGAATACACCTCCGTTAGAAATTGTAAACGTACCACCTGTCATTTCATCAACAGTAATTTTACCATCACGAGCTCTTAATGCTAACCTTTTTATTTCAGCTTCAACACCTCTAAAAGTTAATGTTTCAGCATTACGCATTACAGGAACCATTAATCCTTTTGGCCCAGAAACCGCAATTGATATATCACAGAAATCGTAAGTAATCATTTCTTTACCATCAATCATAGAGTTTACATCAGGATATAACTCCAATGCTCTAGTTACTGCTTTTGTAAAGAAAGACATGAATCCAAGTCCAACACCATGTTTAGTTTTAAACTCTTCTTTATATTGTTTTCTTAAGTCGAAAATAGGCTTCATATCAGCTTCGTTAAACGTAGTTAACATTGCTGTAGTATTTTTAGCTTCTACTAAACGCTCTGCTACTTTACGACGTAACATTGACATTTTTTTACGACCTGTACTTCTAGATCCGCCTGTTGGAGTTCCCATAGAAGGAATAGCTTTAACAGCATCCTCTTTAGTTATTCTTCCATCACGACCAGTTCCAGAAACATCGCTAGTTGCAATTCCTTTTTCGTCTAATATTTTCTTAGCTGCAGGAGCCGCGGTTCCTGTTGCATACGTTTTATTTTCAGCTGGAGCAGCTTTTGGCGCTTCAACTTTCTTTTCTTCAGCTTTAGGAGCATCAGCCTTAGCTTCTCCACCAGCTGGTGCTTCAGCTGAAGTATCAATTAAACAAACTACTTCACCTACGGCAACAGCATCACCTTCTTCAGCTTTTAGAGTAATAACTCCACTAACTTCTGCTGGCAATTCTAAAGTTGCTTTATCTGAATCTACTTCTGCAATGGCTTGATCTTTCTCAACATAATCTCCATCAGAAACTAACCATTCTGCAATTTCTACTTCTGTAATTGATTCCCCCGGTGAAGGAACTCTCATTTCTAAAATCATAATATATAATTTATAGTCTGTGTTGTATTTTATTATTTCTTTGGTGTTTCAAAAACACTATCGATTACTTTTTTATGTCTAGCTTTAGATCGTGTTGAACTACCTGCGGCAGGAGCACTATACGCTTTTCTAGAAGCTAAACGCAACTTAACTAATTCAAAATTCATTAACATATATCCCCAAGCTCCCATATTTTTAGGCTCTTCTTGTGCCCAAACATAATCAGTTACCCCTGGATAGCTTGCAATAATTTCCTCTAGTTGCTTTTGAGGTAATGGGAACAATTGCTCTATACGAACTAAAGCCACATCTTCTCTTCCTAACTCCGTACGTTTTTCTAATAAATCATAATAGAATTTACCTGTACAGAACACCAATGAAGTTACTTTTTTCTTATCAACAGAAACATCATCTAAAACTTCTTGAAAACTTCCGTTAACTAAATCTTCTTTAGTTGAAACTGCTTCCGGCAAACGTAACAAACGTTTTGGAGTAAACACCACTAATGGTTTTCTGAAATTCCACTTCATCTGTCTTCTTAACAAGTGATAGAAATTTGCTGGAGTAGTACAATCTGCAATAATCATGTTATGATTAGAACATAATTGTAAATAACGCTCCATACGCGCTGACGAATGTTCAGACCCTTGGAATTCATATCCATGAGGCAATAACATCACCAAACCGTTTTGTGTTTTCCACTTATCTTCTGCAGCAGAAATATATTGATCTAACATAATTTGAGCTCCATTACTGAAATCTCCAAATTGTGCCTCCCAAATAGTTAATGTTTTCGGACTTGCCATAGCATATCCATAATCAAAACCTACAACTCCATATTCAGAAAGTAATGAATTGTAAATATCAAAATTCCCGTCTAAACCAATTGTATTATGAAGATTAATTTCTTCATCACCATCTTCTGTTTTTACGATTGCATGACGGTGAGAGAATGTTCCTCTTTCAACATCTTGCCCAGAAATACGAATATTAAAACCCTCTTCCATTAAAGTACCATAAGCAAAAAGCTCACCCATACCCCAATCTAACTGGTTGTAATTCTTAAAATCTTTATCGAAGTAACGCTTATTTCTATCCCCTATAATACGTTCTATCTTCTTGATGAACTTTTTATCAGAAGGTAATTTTGTAATCCCTTCAGCAATTTTATCTAACTTTTCAATTGGATAAGTAGTATCAACTGGCGCAAGGATATCTTTCAGTTTCCCAATTTCATATCCTTTCCAATCATCGGCCATTATTTTAGTAACAATAGTTTTTTCATGCTTTCTTGAAGCTTCCAAACCTATTTCTAAATCAGCCTTATATTCTTTTTCTAATTGCTTTACATCTCCGTTTTCAATAACACCTTCTGCTAATAACCTATCAGCATAAATATCTCTTTGATTAGCATGCTTAGCAATTGCTTTATATAATTTCGGTTGTGTAAAACGTGGCTCATCTCCTTCATTATGTCCGTATTTACGGAATCCTAATAAATCGATAAACACATCTCTACCAAACTTAGTTCTAAACTCTAACGCAAAAGCAAACGCATGACAAACCGCCTCTACATCATCAGCATTTACGTGTAATACTGGCGACAATGTTACCTTACCTACATCAGTACAATACGTACTTGAACGTGCATCAAGGTAATTAGTAGTGAATCCTACTTGGTTGTTTACAACAATATGTATTGTTCCTCCAACTTTGTACCCGTCAAGCTGTGCCATTTGGATAGTTTCATATACAACTCCTTGTCCGGCAATTGCAGCATCACCATGAATTAATATTGGTAAGATTTCTTTTTCATTACCCTTTAATTCATTATCTAATTTTGCACGACAAATCCCTTCAACAACTGTGTTTACAGTTTCTAGATGTGATGGGTTTGGCGCTAGATCCATACGAACTCTTTTACCAGAATCAGTATCACGGAAAGACGTCCAACCCATGTGATATTTTACATCACCATCAAAAAGTTCATCCTCATCATATTCCTTACTGTCAAATTCAGAAAAAATATTTTCAGAAGATTTCCCAAAAATATTAGCCAATACATTTAAACGACCACGGTGTGCCATTCCAACTACAAACTGACTAACTCCACTCTCAGAAGCTTTTTCCATTAAGGAGTTTAATCCCGGAATTAAAGTCTCATTTCCTTCAACAGAGAAACGTTTCTGACCAACATATTTTGAATGCATAAACGTTTCAAAAGAAACTGCTTCATTCAATTTTCTCAAAATACCTTTCTTTTCATTTGCAGAAAAGGTAGGATTATTATCATTTACATTTATCCAGTCTTGAATCCACTTGATTTCCTCTGGTTTTCTGATATACATGTATTCAACACCAATAGAATCACAATAAATAGCTTCTAAATGCTTAATTATCTCTGACAACTTAGACTTTCCAAGATTTAGTATAGAACCAGCTTCAAAAGTCTCATTTAAATCAGCTTTTGATAATCCGAAGTTTTCTAATGCTAAAGTTGGCTGGTATTGTCTACGCTCACGAACAGGATTTGTTTTGGTAAACAAATGCCCACGTGTTCTGTATCCGTCTATTAATTTTACTACTTGAAATTCTTTTAGTACATTTTCTGGAACTTCTGCTATAGTAGCTTCACCATTTAATCCTGACTCTTCTGCGCCAAAATCATATCCTTGAAAAAATGCTCTCCAACTTGGCTCTACACCATCTGGGTTTACTAAATATTGATCGTACAATTCAGCAAAGTATGCTGTATGTGCTGCGTTTAAAAAGGAATACTTATCCATTATGTTTCGCTTCTTTCTTTTCCCACAAGTGGGTTTAATCCGCTGAGACTAGCCTCAAACGAAAATATTATTGTTAATTCTCCCTAGCACACCTGCATGAAGGAAGTTTATTATTTTCAACAATTCCTGCTTTTATCTAATTAAACTACATAAAAACAGTGATTTTATTTATTACAACAGTATAAAACCACTACAAACTAAATCGCCCCAAAAATACAATTTTTCATAAAAACAACGGCTTCATTTTAATTTAATTTAATTGTATCTTTAATTTTTAATCGATATCATAAATTATATATGAATGTTTCTATAAAATATTTCAGTTTCATATTATTTTGCCTATTTATTTCCATTATTGCGAATGGACAAGAAACAGAAACTAATGAAATCCCAAAAATAAAAAGTGAGTTTTGGAATAAAGTCCGTTTTGGTGGAGGGATAGGGTTAAATTTTAGTAACGACTATACAAACATTGCAATATCCCCTACTGGTGTTTATCAATTTAACGAACAATTTGCTGGAGGAGTAGGTATAAATGGAAACTATTCAAGTAAAAAAAATGATTTTGATGCAGTAGTAGTTGGAGCAAGTTTAATCGGGCTTTTTAAACCAATTAGAGAAATACAATTATCTGCAGAATTTGAACAAAACAATGTGAATTACAAAGACAAAATATTTAATTCAAATACTAATTATTGGACACCAGCACTATTTTTGGGAGCTGGGTATGCGATTGGTGATTTTGGTGCAATAGGAATGAAATATGATGTATTATATAATGATAGAAAAAGTGTTTACGGAACTGCTTTTATCCCTTTCATAAGAGTCTTTTTTTAATTAAAAAAAATAAAAGACTTTATTGTCTTATATCATGACTTATATCATAGTTTAAAATGTAAAGAGTTGGTAATTTTGTATCTTCATTACAAAAACAGCAACTTATGAAAATTAAACTTATCTTATTATTCTTATCAATAGCGTTTACATTCTCATCATGTAAAAAGGATACAAATCAAACTACTGATGTTCCTGTAAAAACAGCAGAAACTACAAAAGTTAATCATAAAGGTCAGGCTAGTGTAAAAGCTAGTGAGGGAGAAGATGCAAATGTACTACAAGTAGCAATGTCTTTACCAGATTTTAAAACACTTGTTGTTGCTGTACAAGCCGCAGGTGTAGAAGACGCTCTTGTAAACGCAGGACCATTAACAGTTTTTGCTCCAGTTAACGGAGCTTTTGACAAGCTTCCTGAAGGAACTGTTGAAACTTTATTAAAGGCAGAGAACAAAGATAAACTCGGTTTTATTTTAAAAAACCATGTTGCACCTGCTAATTACCATATTAAGCAATTAAAAAAAGAAGCGAAAAAAGGAAGGAAATTATATATGGCTTCTGGGAAGTATTTAGACATCGTTAGAAAAGGTGATGATATTTTCGTTGGAGGTACAAAAATATTAAAAACTGTAAAAGTTAGTAACGGTTGGATCCACGTTGTTGGTGATGTATTGGTTCCTTCAGATAAATAATATAATACCTTAATATGCTTACTTATTAATTATAAAACAGATAAAAATGAAATTAAAAATTTTCACATTACTTACGCTAGCATTATTTGTATTCTCAAGCTGTGGAGGCGATAAGAAGAAAGAAACAGAAACAACTACTTCTGCAAGAAAAGAAAGAGTTGCTAAAAAAACAGTTGAGAAAAAAGAACCTGTAAAAGCTGTCGAGAAAATCAAATCAGACTTAAGCGATAAAGGGGTTGGTCCAATAAAAAGTGTAACATTAAGTGATCTAGATACAGCTTTAGCCGCAAAAGGTAAAGAAGTATTTAAAGCTAAATGTACGGCTTGTCACAAGAACAAGAAGAGATACATAGGACCCGCTATAAGTGGTGTTACAGAAAGAAGATCTCCAGAATGGATTATGAATATGATTCTAAATCCAGAAGGAATGATTAAAGAGAACCCAACAGCAATGGCTTTGCTTAAAGAATATAGCGCGCCAATGGCTAATCAGAATTTAAATGAGGATGAGGCTCGTGCTATCTTAGAATTTTTTAGAACTTTAAACTAACATTAAAATGAAACTATTTATTAAATCGGTATTAACCATAGCAGTTGCTTCTTTAGTAAGTTGTGGTGGACCATCAGAGAAAAAAGGAAGCACCAACAAAGGTGCCCTTGCAGGAAGTGCTGCAGAAAAAGTATATGTTGCTCCTGGAGAACATGATTCTCATTATGCATTTCTTTCAGGAGGTTTTAGTGGACAATTATCTGTTTACGGATTACCTTCAGGGCGTTTGTTTAGAGTTATACCAGTATTCTCTCAGGATCCTGAAAAAGGGTATGGTTACAATGAAGAAACAAAACCAATGTTAATGACCTCTCATGGTTTTGTGCCTTGGGGAGATGCGCATCACCCAGATATTTCTCAAACAAGTGGAGAAGTAGATGGTAGATGGATTTTTATTAATGAAAACAATACTCCAAGAATTGCTCGTATCAGTTTAGAGACATTTGAAACTGAAGAAATTATTGAAATTCCTCATTCAGCAGGAAATCACTCATCTTCTTTTGTTACAGAAAACTCTGAATACGTTGTTGCAGGAACTCGTTTTGCGGTACCAATTCCACAGCGTGATATGCCAATTAGTGAATATAAAGGGAACTTTAAAAGTTCATTATCATTCTTGAAAATTGATCCTGAGCATGGAAACATGAATATTGCTTTCCAAGTAAGACTTCCTGGTTTTAATTTTGACTTATCACATCCTGGTAGAGGAAAATCTCACGGATGGTTTTTCTTCTCTACCTATAACACAGAAGAAGCAAATACTTTAATGGAGGTGAACTCATCTCAAAATGATAAAGATTTTATTGCAGCAATTAACTGGAAGAAAATTGAAGAATATGTTGCAAACGGTGGAGGAATAAAAGAACCTGCTAACTACGCCCATAACACATGGGATGACAACAAGCACACTGCAACTACAGTAATGAAAAAAGAAGTATTGGTAGTAAATCCGGAAGATGTTCCTGGTGCTATATATTTCTTACCTACACCAAAATCCCCTCATGGATGTGATGTAGATCCTACTGGAGAATATATTATTGGTAATGGTAAGTTAGCTGCTTCATTGACAGTACATTCATTTACAAAAATGCAGAAAGCTATTGAAGACAAAGCTTTTGATGGTGATAGTTATGGAATTCCAATATTAAACTTTGAAGCAATTAATTACGGAACTTTAGAGCAACCAGGTTTAGGACCATTACATACAGAATTTGATACTAGAGGAAACGGATATACAACTTTCTTTATCTCTTCTGAGGTGGTGAAATGGAATATAAAAGATTTAAAAGTTATTGACAGACATCCAGTGTACTACTCTGTAGGTCACTTAATGATACCTGGAGGAAACTCTAAAACTCCAGATGACAAGTATTTAGTTGCATTAAATAAAATTACAAAAGACCGTTATTTACCAACTGGACCTGAGGTTTGTCAATCAGCTCAATTATTTGATATATCTGGAGATAAAATGGAATTGTTATTGGATTTCCCAACAATTGGAGAACCTCACTACGCAGCAGGTATTGCAGCTGAAAAAATAGCAAGCAAGTCTCAGAAAATATTTAGATTAGAAGAGAATACTCATCCATATGCTGTTAAAACCGAAGCAGAAACTAAGGTTGTTAGAGAAGGAAATGAAGTTCACATATACATGTCTATGATACGTTCTCACTTTTCTCCTGATAATATTGAAGGTGTAAGAGTTGGTGACAAAGTTTATTTCCACGTTACAAACTTAGAACAAGATTATGATGTACCGCATGGTATTGCAATGATTGGAGCAAATACTTCGGAATTATTAATTATGCCTGGTAGAACTGAAACATTTATTTGGGAACCTAAGCAAGTTGGTGTTTGGCCATTTTACTGTACGGATTTCTGTTCTGCATTGCATCAAGAAATGCAAGGGTATGTTCGTGTATCAGCTAAGGGAGCGAATACCCCTTTGAAATATACTATAGATGATGAAGTTCCTGGTGAAGATGGATTTTAGAATAAAAAACAATTAAATACTAAAACGGGCAGCTAATAATTCTGCCCGTTTTTTTTATTTCAAATTTCTTTAAAAAAACTCTTTCCAAAGTGATAAAAGTCACATTATTACGCCTTGTTAATTCGTAAATTTACATCATAATATATACACTCAATTACTATGAAAAAGTCTAACATTTTAATGATAATTGGATCATTTCTTTTACTTGGTTTATTTGCTTTTCCATTATGGAATATCACCTTAGAAGCACCACAATACCCAATACCTTTAGGAATGGATATTCATATTAATAAATTTGTTGGAGCAAATGACGAGTTTGATATTAAAAACATCAACCTAATGAATCATTATGTTGGTATGAAATATATACCAGAGGAAATCCCTGAATTTAAAATGTTTCCAATTGTAATTGGATTTATGGCTTTGTTAGGAATTGTAATAGGGTTTATAGGAAGGTATAAATTATTTTTAGTATGGCTTATTTTAATGACCATCTTAGGAGTTGCCGGGATGTATGATTTTTATTTATGGGAACATGATTATGGACATGATTTAGACCCTAATGCTATAATGAAATTTACAAATCCAGATGGTTCAGTTATGGGATTCCAACCACCATTATGGGGTTCTAAAAAAATCTTGAATTTTATAGCGCATTCATACCCAAGAGCTGGTGCCGTATTTATGTTTACAGGAATGTTTTTAACCTTTATTGCTTTCTTCGTAGGGAGAAAAGAAGTTAGAAAATAAAACATTTTAATTAGTTACTTTGTTTATTTTTACTAAAACTCAATACAATGAAAACATCAATTTATTTCTTTTCTGTTCTATTACTTATACTAACATCATGTAGTGTTGAACCTAAAAATATTGATTACGGTAAAGATCATTGTCATTTTTGTAACATGACTGTAGTAGATCAAACACATGCTTCAGAGTATGTTACTAAAAAAGGGAAAGTTTATGTTTTTGATGCAATTGAATGTATGGTAAACGAATTAGTCGAACTAAAAAATGAAGGTGCTACTGCTTTTGTTTTAGTAGCAGATTATCAAGCACCAGGACAGTTAATTGACGTAAATACTGCTGCTTTTTTAATTAGTAAAGAAATTAAAAGTCCAATGGGAGCAAATCTTTCAGCATTTAGTTCTGCAGAAAAAGCATCTGAAGTACTAAAAGAACATGGTGGTAAAATCTATACATGGGAACAGTTAAAAACTAAATTTTCAAAGTAATATGCGTTTTGTATTATATATAGTTATTCTCATAAGTTTTTATACAAATGCCTCTACAATTGATGTATGCAGCTCTTGTGAAGTAAAATCAATTAAGGAAGCTGTTTTTTTAGCAAAAAGTGGGGATACTATACTTGTAAAAAAAGGAATCTATAAAGAATCTTCAATTATTTTAATCAACAAAGAACTTCATTTAATAGGCGAAGGAAATCCTATAGTTGATGGGGATCATAAAGAAACTATTTTTAAAATACACTCAGATAATTTTTCAATTGAAGGGTTTACAATTATTAATGTAGGTCAAAGTTACACAAAAGATTATGCAGCAATATTAGTTTCTAGAAGCAAGTATTTTACTATTAAAAACAACACCCTTAAGGATGTGTTTTTCGGAATATTAATTGAAAAATCACATTACGGAATTGTTGAGAACAACATTGTTAATAGTGATGCTGTTACGGAAGCAAATTCTGGAAATGGAATACATCTTTGGCATAGTTCACATATGAAGATAAACAACAACAAGGTGAGTGGCTTGAGAGATGGTATTTATTTTGAATTTGTTAAAAACAGTACTGTAACTAATAATGTAAGCAAAGAAAATGTACGCTATGGCTTGCATTTTATGTTCTCTAATCATAATGAATATCACCATAATGATTTTAATAATAATGGTGCCGGAGTTGCAGTAATGTTTTCAAAATATATCAGAATGCATCACAATACATTTCGCTATAATTGGGGTACTGCCTCTTACGGATTACTGCTTAAAGAAATTTATGACGCTCAAATTGAAAATAATTATTTTGAACAAAATACCATAGGAATTAATGTTGATGGCTGTACAAGAATTGATTACACAAACAATCATTTTGTCAGAAATGGTTGGGCTGTAAAATTTAATGGAGGATGTTATAAAAATATTTTTGAATATAATAACTTCATGCATAATGCCTTTGATTTATCCTACAACAGTAAGCTAAACAACAATAGATTTGAAGCGAATTACTGGAGTGAGTATACTGGGTATGACCTTGATAAAGATGGAATAGGAGATGTCCCTCACAGGCCAGTAAAACTATTTTCATACATAGTTAGTAAAACCCCAGAATCACTGGTGTTGTTACGAAGCTTATTTGTTGATGTTATTAATTTTTCTGAAAAAGTATCCCCCGTTTTTACCCCAGATAATTTGGTAGACACTAAACCTATAATGAAAAAAATAGATGATAGAAATTAAAGATTTACATAAAAAATTTGGCAAGCTAACCGTTTTAGATGGGTTAGATTTGGAAATAACTAAAGGTGGAGTTTTTGCTATTCTTGGGCCAAATGGATCAGGAAAAACCACTTTGATAAAGTGTTTATTAGGAATGGTAGTTCCTAACAAAGGATTTATTTCATATAACAGTGAAAGTGTTTTAAAAAAATGGGAATACAGAAACAATCTTAATTACTTGCCACAGATAGCTAACTTTCCAGCAAACTTGTCTGTCATTGAGCTGATTAAAATGGTTAAGAATTTACGTCCTAAAACCTCAAACGAACAAGAGTTGATAGACCTATTTGGCTTGAACTCTTTTCTAAATAAAAAATTAGGAAACCTATCTGGTGGAACTAAACAAAAAGTAAATTTGGTACTTACTTTTATGTTTGACAGCGAGTTAATAATCCTTGATGAGCCAACAACTGGTTTAGATCCTATAGCACTTATTCATTTAAAAGAATTAATTGAAAAAGAAAAAGCCAAAGGAAAAACTATTCTTATCACAACACACATTATGAGTTTTGTAGATGAAATGGCAGATGAAATTGTCTTTTTGTTAGACGGAAAAATTTATTTTAAAGGCAGTATAGAAGCATTAAAAACACAGACTAATAATACGAACCTAGAACACGCCATTGCACACTTAATTTCTAAACAATATGCTTAAGATATTAAAATATAGTTTTTTTGATTTAATGAGAAGTAGGTGGAGTTATGTATACTTTATGTTCTACTTAATTTTAGGATTTTTATTATTATTCCTAAACAATGACATTGATAAAGCCATTATAACACTAATGAACATTATTATTGTGCTTACCCCTTTAATTGCAACTATTTTTGGAGTAATGTATTACTATAATTCCAGGGAGTTTACCGAATTATTATTGGCACAACCTATAAAAAGAAGCACTATATTTATGGGGCAATACTTAGGTATTGCAATTTCATTAACACTAAGTTTAGCTTTAGGATTAGGAATCCCTTTTTTATTATACGGCCTTTCAGTATCAGCCGCTATTTTTGACTTTACACTTTTGCTTATTGTAGGAGCTTTTTTAAATTTCATTTTTGTTGCTCTGGCCTATAACATTGCCTTATCAACAGAAAATAAAATAAAAGGATTTGGTTACGCAATACTTATGTGGTTGTTTTTGGCAGTAATCTATGATGGAGCATTTTTAGTATCATTAATGTACTTTAACGATTATCCTTTAGATAATTTCTCCTTAGCTGCAACCATGTTTAACCCTATTGATTTGTCAAGAATTTTAATTTTGTTAAAACTAGATATCTCTGCATTATTAGGATATACTGGGGCAGTTTTTCAACAGTTTTTTGGAACAAGTATGGGGATAATATCTTCATTAGGCGTCTTATCACTTTGGGTAATACTTCCTGTATTAATTATCGTGAGAAAGTCAAATAAAAAAGATTTTTAAGAAATTTTTACATAAAACAATCTTCAAGTGGTTTTAATGCTATTTGAAGATTCTTTTTTAAGAAGAGTACTTTTTCCTAAACCACACTTTTTTCCATTCTCTTTTTAAAATTAAAAAAGTAATAGAAGCTATATATATTTCTTGGTTTTCTTTAGGTAAACCTACAACATTATCTTCTGATAAATCAATTCTATATAACAGGTTTAAAAAAGAATCAAACTTATTATTTACTAATTCAGCTACAATTACAGCTAGTTTTTGTTTTAACAATTCTGGTGTACAATCCTCATCAATTACGTACTCCAAATTAGCTAACATAAAATCTTTATTCAATTGACGAATTAATGCTACATATAATTCTTGATCAATAGCATTAACTAGCAGCTCACTTATTTGTATGTTTTGAATACTCAAGCTTAAATTGTTCTATACATTAAACTTTCACCAAAGTCTTTTAGTACTTGTTTTTTGTCATCTGATACAGAAATTGAATCTAAAACCTGTAAAGCTTGTTCTGTATAATTTTTAATTGCTTTTTTTGTTAATTCAGAAGCACCACTTCTATCAAAAACTTCTTTTGCAAATACAATTTTAGCAGTATTATCAACACCATTTTTATTAGCGAACATCGCTACTAATTTCTCTTTATCATTAGTGTTACCGTTTTCTATTGCCTTAAGATACAAGAACGTTTTTTTGTTTTCAATAATATCTCCCCCAACTTGCTTTCCGAACGTTTCAGGATCACCAAAAGCATCTAAATAATCATCTTGCAACTGAAAAGCGACACCTAATAACCTACCAAAGTCATAAATTTTTTGAGTATCATCTTCTGATGCATTTGCAACCAACGCTCCCATTTTCATAGCAGCACCAACTAATACAGCTGTTTTATATTCAATCATTTTTAAATATTCGGCTTCAGTTACATCATTTCGTACTTCAAAATCAACATCATATTGCTGTCCTTCACAAACCTCTAAAGCAGTTTTACTAAATATCTGAGCTAAACCTCTAAACGTATTGTTTTCATAACTTTCAAAAAGCTGATACGCTTGAATCAACATTGCATCACCAGAAAGTATTCCTGTATTTAAATTCCATTTTTCATGTACCGTCTCCTCACCTCTTCTTAATGGTGCATCATCCATTATATCATCATGTACCAAAGAAAAGTTATGAAAAACCTCAACAGCCAAAGCAGCATTTAATGCCACTTTATGATCTGCACCAAAAATTTCAGCAGTCATTAATGTTAAAACAGGTCGCAAGCGCTTCCCTCCTAACTTTAGGATATACGTAATTGGCTCGTATAAACTCGCTGGGTCTTTAATTTGAATTTTCTCTTGCAAATAAGAAGTGAAAACATCTCTATAAGAATCGATTGATAACATTAAGTCAGAATTTTAAGCAAAAATACATTAATAAGCCTAATCTTAAAACAATAACATCTGTAAAAAAAAGAGGCTTTATTATAATTAGACATGAAACTTCCTAAATGTTAAAGTTTACTAAAACTTTGGAAACTTTAAGTGTTTCTAAAGTTTCTTGATTTATCTTTGCGCTTGAATTAATACATTGTATGAGAGATAAAATATTAGATACCGCAGGAAACATGTTCTTAAACTACGGTTTTAAGAGTGTTACAATGGACGATATAGCGAATGAAATTGGAATTTCTAAGAAAACTATTTATAAGTACTTTCAAAATAAGGTAGAGTTAGTTGATGCAAGTACAGATGTTGTACAAAAGACGATCGATACAGCTATCAATGAAATAATTGTATTAGAATTAAATGCAATTGAGGAAAATTTCGCGATAAAGAAAGTTTTTCAAAATATGTTTAAGAAAGCTAAAACATCCCCAATGTTTCAGTTAAAAAAATACTACCCAGAAACATTTTCTAAATTAATGGAACATGAAATTTGTTCATTTAGTGAATGTGTAATGAGTAATCTAGAAAAAGGAATTAATGAAAAACTATATAGAGATAATATTGACAAGGAGACAACTATGAAGTTTTATTTTCTGTTAATTTTTGGGTCTCATGAAAATGAAACTTTTAGTAAAAAAATGGATGATATAATTAAAACAGAAATGCAAATATTAGAATACCATACTAGAGCAATCGCTACAATGTATGGTATTAGCATATTAGAACAAGAATTAATTAACTACAAGAATAAATTATCATAGCCATGACAAATAAACTAATATTTTTATTTAGTCTTCTGTTATCATTACAAATAACAGCTCAAGAAGAAACACTTAATCTATCACTACATGAAGCTATAGATTATGCAATTAAAAATAATATTTCAGCTAAAAATGCAAAATTAGATGTTGACGCTGCAGTAAAACAAAAATGGGAAACTACAGCAATTGGTTTACCTCAAATTAGTGCAAAAATTGACTATAACAACAATCTTAAACAACAGTTTCAGGCAATAGATTTTGATCAGGATGGAATAATTGATTTTGGAGCAAAGCAGACGGTAAACGCAACTGCTACTTTAAATCAATTGCTATTTGACGGATCTTATTTAGTCGGTCTACAATCTGCTAAAGTATTTCTAGAAATCTCAAAAAACGCAAAAGAAAAGACGGATTTAGAGGTAAGAAAAGCCACTATAAATGCATACGGAAACGTATTACTATCTCAAGAAAGCATTGCTATTTACAAAAGTAATATTGCTATTCTAAAGAACAACCTTCGTGAAACTGAAGCAATTTTTGAAAATGGTTTAACAGAAGAAGAAAATGTAGAGCAATTACAAATCACTTTGAAACAAGTAGAAAGTGGTCATAAAAATGCAGTTCGATTAAATAGTATTGCCCATCAGATGTTAAATATAACTTTGGGTATAGACCTGAGTACTAAAGTAATTTTAACAGAAACCCTAGAAGTGTTGGCTTTAAAAAATGTTGATTTAGAACTACTAAACACTACTGATCAAATTAAAAGTACTATTGACTACAAAATAGCTGCTAATGACAAACGATCTAAAGAATTACTATTAAAACTTGAAAAAACACAAGCTTTACCAAGTTTATCAGCTTTTATAAATGGAGGGTATTTAGGAAATAATGAAGAATTTGATTTCTTAAATAGTAATCAAAAATGGACTGGAACCTCTCTATTTGGAGTTAGTTTGAACATTCCTATTTTTAGCTCAGGACAACGATCGGCTAAAACCCATCGTGCAAGAATAAATTTAGAAAAATCAGAAAACAATTTATCTGAAACAGAAAAACAATTGAAATTTCAAGTAGCCTCTGCTAAAAGTAATTACCAATTTGCAATTGAACAATTCAACACTTCTAAAGAGAGTTTAACTTTAGCTGAACGAATTGAAAAAAAGAACCAAACAAAGTTTTTTGAGGGAATCACAACTAGTTTTGATCTTAGACAAGCGCAACAACAATTATACAGTACTCAACAGGAATATTTACAAGCAATGCTAGAAGTAATTAACAATAAAGTCACTCTAGAAACATTATTAAATAAAACTAATTAATCAATTTATAAATGAAAAACATATATACCCTAATAATCGGATCGCTTCTTATTTTATCATGTGGAGGAAATAAAGAAACAACTATTGAAGATGTAATTGCTTCTGGAAATCTTGAAGAAATAAGAGTTCGTAGAACTGAGGTTGTCGCAAAGCAACAAGAGTTAATCGACGCATTAAAAAAGCTAGATTCAAAAATAGCAACTTTAGATCTTACTAAAAAGCTTTCTTTAATAACAGCAGTAAAAATAAAAGAAAGTGAGTTTAAACACTATCTAGAACTTCAAGGAAATGTAAGTACTAAAAACCTTTTAGTACTGTATCCTGAATACTCTGGGGTTCTTTCCAAAGTATATGTAAAAGAAGGGCAAAAAGTTAAGAAAGGACAAATTCTAGCAAAAATTGACGATGCTGGTATGAGTCAGCAAGTAGCTCAATTGCAAATTCAATCGGATTTAGCAAAAACTACATTTGAACGTCAAAAGCGTTTATGGGATCAAAAAATAGGTTCTGAAATTCAGTATTTACAAGCAAAATCTAGTTATGAATCTCAACAGAAAGCTGTAAAGCAAGCACAAAGTCAGTTAGCAAAAACAATTGTTAGAGCTCCATTTTCAGGAACTATAGACGATGTAATTACAGAGCAAGGAAGTGTTGTAGCTCCTGGACAATCTCAATTGATGCGTATTATAAATTTAGACAATATGTATATTGAAACTGATGTACCTGAAAAATACATCACTAATGTTACTAAAAATAAAAATGTTGAAGTGGAATTCCCTGTACTTGGTAAAACTATAAATGCTAAAGTTAGACAAGCGGGTGATTTTATTAACCCTGCAAACAGAACATTTAAAGTTGAAATCGCTATCCCAAATAAGGACAGAAGCATCAAGCCAAACCTTACTGCAAAACTTAAAATAAACGATTATACAAATAATAAAGCATTGTTACTACCTCAAAGTATTATTTCAGAAAATGCTGAAGGACAACAATATGTATATGTAATTACGGAAAAAAATAGTAATCAAGAAGCTATTGCTAAAAAAGTAATTATTGAAACTGGAAAAACACAAGGAGATGTTATAGAGGTTTTAAAAGGAATCAGTAACGGTGATGAGATCATCAGTGAAGGTGCTAGAAATGTAAAACATGGTCAAACTGTGAAAATCATAACTTTATAATTATGTCGAAACAAAAAAAGAATACCGACAAAGAATTTGTACTATCCTCTTGGGCAATTAACAATAAAACAACAATGTATGTTTTAACCTTGTTAATCCTTGTACTTGGTATTGGGGCTTATTTTAGCATGGCAAGAGAAAACTTTCCCGAGATTAAAGAAACTAAAATATACATTAGTTCTATTTATCCTGGAAACACTGCAGAAGACATCGAAAAACTTATTACTGACCCTATAGAGGACAAACTAAAATCTGTCAGTAATGTTTTAGAAATTACCTCAACATCTCAAGAAGACTACTCTATTGTTGTTGTAGAATTTGATGAAAATATAACTGTAGATGCTGCTAGGCAAAAAGTAAAAGATGAAATAGATACGGAAACTTCAGGCGAAGATTGGCCAACTTTTAATGGTGCTAAAGTTGAACCAAATATTTTCGATTTAAGTATGTCAGAAGAAATACCAATCTTAAATATTAATATTTCTGGAGATTACCCTGTAGATAAACTTAAAGAATATGGTGAGTATCTTGAAGATGAAATTGAAGGATTAACAGAAATCAAACAAGTAGATATTCGTGGTGCACAAGAAAGAGAAGTTGAAGTTGCTGTAGACATTTATAAAATGATGGCAGCTCAAGTAAGTTTCGATGATATTACTAATAGCATAGGCCGAGAAAATGTAACGATGTCTGCCGGTAACTTAATATCTAGTGGACAAAGACGTACTATTCGAATTATTGGTGAAATTGAAAAACCAAAAGAATTAGAGAATTTTGTCGTAAAATCTGAAAAAGGGAACTCCATTTATTTAAGAGATGTTGCAACCATTACATTTAAAGATGAAGACAAGACTACTTATGCCAGAGAGTTTGGTCAAGAAGTTGTGATGCTAGACGTTAAAAAACGTTCGGGAGAAAACATGGTAGCTGCTGCAGAACAAATAAGAGACATCGTAGATAATGCAATAGCAAATATCTTTCCTCCAGATTTAAAAGTAACTATTGCAAACGATCAGTCTTCAAAAACCATTGGTCAAGTAGACGATCTAGTAAACAACATTATCTTTGGTATCATACTAGTTATTACCGTTTTAATGTTCTTTTTAGGTTTCAAAAACGCATTATTTGTTGGGTTTGCAATACCAATGTCTATGTTTATGTCTTTAATGATATTAGATTTACTTGGGTACACCTTAAATACCATGATCCTTTTTGGATTAATTATGGGACTTGGTATGCTAGTAGATAATGGAATCGTAGTAGTAGAAAATGTATACAGGTTAATGTCTGAAGAAGGCATGAGTCGTATTGAAGCAGCAAAAAAAGGAATTGGCGAAATTGCTTTTCCAATAATTATTTCAACATTAACAACTGTTGCAGCTTTTGTACCACTTGGTTTATGGCCAGGAGTAATGGGACAATTCATGATTTATTTCCCAATCACACTTTCTGTTGTATTAGGGTCATCATTATTCGTAGCAATTTTCTTCAATTCAGTATTAGTATCGCAGTTTATGACTACTGAAGATAAAGATATGCCACTAAATCAAATCGTTAAAATCTCAGCAATTATTGGAGGTATAGGTTTCTTAATTTTATTTTTTGGCGGAAGCTATAAAGGCTTAGGTACTTTAATGCTTGTAACTGTTGTTTTACTTTGGGCTTACCGTTTATTCTTACGAGGTTGGGCAAATGGGTTTCAAAATAAAATATTACCGCTTTGGGAACGTCTTTATGAGAGAACTCTTCGCTTTGCACTAAGTGGAAAGAAACCGATAATTATTACTGTTGCTACAATTATATTATTGTTTATTGCATTTGGTGGATTTGGAGCTTCTGTTGGAAGTCAACGTACTAAAGTTGAATTTTTTCCAGACACAAAAGCCAATCAAATTACGGCTTATATAGAATATCCTGAAGGGACTGATATTAAAAAAACCAATGCAATTACCAAAGCTATTGAAGAGCGAATGTTTAAGGTTATTAATGAAAGTACTTATGTTCAAGACGGCCATAACTTCCTAACGGAAAGCGCTGTATCTCAAGTAGGTGAAGGTGCAGGAAATCCTCAGACTGATGGTGGTTCTGCTGCAGAAATGCCACATCGAGGAAAAATAACCGCAACTATGCGTGAATTTAAATTTAGGCAAGGTGAAGATAGTAATGAGTTATTAAGAAAAATACAAGAGGATTTAAAAGATGTTTATCCTGGTGTATCTATTTCTGTAGAAAAAGATGCTGCTGGCCCACCAGCTGGATACCCTATTAATGTAGAGTTAGAAGGTGAAGATTATTCAGAGCTTATTGCTACTGCCGAAAAAATGCGTGATTTTATAAACACCAAAAACATTCAAGGTATAGATCAGTTAAAAATTGATGTTAACAAATCTAAACCTGGGATACAAGTACAAGTAGACAGAAAAAAAGCTGGTGAATTAGGTGTTAGTTCGGCTCAAGTAGGACAACAATTACGTAACTCTATTTTTGGAGCAAAAGCAGGTGTTTATAAAGAAGATGGCGAAGATTATGATATCTACGTGCGTTTTAATAAAGAAAACAGATATAATACAAGCGCCCTTTTTAATCAAAAAATCACGTTTAGAGATATGGCTTCTGGCCAAATAAAAGAAGTTCCTGTTTCAGCAGTTGCTAAACAAAATAATTCTTCTGGTTTTAGTGCAATAAAGCATAAAGATATTAAACGTGTAGTAACCTTATATTCTGCATTAGCACCAGGATATACTGATGCAAATGCCATTGTTTCGCAAATTCAAAACGAAATGCAAAGTTTTAAAGAAAAACCAGATACTGTAAAAATTGATTATACAGGTCAAATAGAAGAACAGAACAAACAAATGCTCTTTTTAATGGGTGCTTTTTTTACAGGCTTAGGTTTAATCTTTTTCATATTAATATTCCAATTTAATTCGGTTTCAAAACCAGGAATCATCATGTTAGCAATTTTCTTAAGTCTAATTGGTGTATTTGGTGGTATTGTAGCAACAGGTAGTTCTTTTGTTATTATGATGACCATGATGGGAATTATTTCTCTAGCAGGAATTGTAGTAAATAACGGAGTTGTACTACTTGATTACACTCAATTATTAATAGACAGAAAAAAGATAGAACATAATTTAGGTGATGGTGATTATATTGCTAATAGTGAACTTCTTGAGGCAATTATTAAAGGAGGAAAAGCACGTTTACGTCCAGTATTATTAACAGCAATTACAACCATTTTAGGATTAATTCCGCTAGCTACAGGATTCAACATTAACTTCTTTACTTTGTTTAGTGAGTTCAATCCTAATATATATGTTGGAGGGGATAATGTTATCTTTTGGGGGCCATTAGCATGGACTGTAATTTATGGGTTATTTATCGCAACATTCTTAACACTAATTGTGGTACCAATCTTATTTTATTTAACTACTAGATTTAAAATGTGGTTAAAAGGTAAAAAATAAACAAACTATAATTAACTTATATTATTTTAAAAGCATCGGTAAACATCGATGCTTTTTCCTATTAAAAAAATGTTTTTCACCGACAATAAATGCTTTTAATCGGTTATTATAAATATCTTTGCGTGCTAAAAAACTAACCATGATAAAGAAATTAATACTCGTATTCTGCATAATTGTAATCAACCTATCAACTGCTCAAGAAAACGAAGCTAAACCAAGTGTAGAAAACAACTTATGGGGTGCTACTATAGGTCTAGTAGAAGGGAAATTACAATATGAAACTAAACTAACTCGACTTAGTACTGTAAGATTCGAAGCTGGTTTAGATTTATTAACTTACTCCTATACAACTTACTACAGCAATTCTACTTTCAAAGAAAAAACAGGATCTTTGATAGCCCCAACTCTAACCATAGAACCAATATTTTATTATAATTTAGACAGACGTTCTCGTTTAGGTAAAAATATTAGTAAAAATACTGGCAACTACTTTTCTCTTCGAACATTCTTTGCCTTCGCAGAAAATGAAATATCTAATTCTAATAAAGAGTTTACAATTTCTAATGCATTAATTATTATTCCAAAATACGGTATCAGAAGAAGTTTTGCCAAACAGTTCTTCTATGAGTTTGGTTTTGGTATTGGTTGGCAACATAACACCGGAGACTCTAAAAACCCTAATGAAGTATATATTGATCTTAGTGCAAGAATTGGGTTGAATTTTTAATCAAAAAGATAATTATATCACATAAATTTTCTAAAATATAGTATTGCATACTACTTACTATAAAAAGCATCGATAAATATCGGTGCTTTTTTAGTTAATCTTCTTAAATTTGCGGTTTAGTAGTTCAATTTTATTTAAAACAGTTACAATGTACAGAAGTCATAATTGCGGTGAATTAACTGCATCACATATAAATACAGAAGTAACCCTTTCAGGTTGGGTTCAAAAATCTAGAGATAAGGGGTTTATGATTTGGGTAGATTTACGTGATCGTTACGGAATTACACAACTTATTTTTGATGAAGAACGTACTCCTGTTGACATGATGGAGAAAGCAAAATCTCTTGGTAGAGAGTTTGTTATCCAAGTTACAGGAACTGTTATTGAGCGTGAATCTAAAAATGCTAAAATGGCTACTGGTGATGTAGAGGTTTTGGTTTCTAAATTAGAAATATTAAACGAAGCTAAGCTACCTCCATTTACTATTGAAGATGAAACTGATGGTGGTGAGGAATTACGTATGAAATATCGTTATTTAGATATTCGTCGTAATCCAGTAAAAAACAGCTTGATGTTCCGTCATAAAGTAGCGATGGAAGTTCGTAAATACTTGTCTGATCAAGAATTTATTGAAGTTGAAACACCATACTTAATCAAATCTACTCCAGAAGGAGCACGTGATTTCGTAGTACCTTCTCGTATGAACGAAGGGCAATTTTACGCTTTACCACAATCTCCACAAACTTTCAAGCAATTGTTGATGGTTGGTGGAATGGATAAATATTTCCAAATTGTAAAATGCTTTAGAGATGAAGATTTGCGTGCTGACAGACAACCAGAATTCACACAAATTGACTGTGAAATGGCATTTGTTGAGCAGGAAGATATCCTAAACATCTTTGAAGGATTAACACGTCACTTATTAAAAGAAGTAAATAATGTTGAGGTAGAGAAATTCCCAAGAATGTTATATGACGATGCAATGCGTTTGTACGGAAACGACAAACCAGACATCCGTTTTGGAATGGAATTTGGAGAATTGAACGAAGTAACGCAACACAAAGAATTTAAAGTATTTAACGATGCTGAATTAGTTGTTGGTATTGCAGTTCCTGGAGCAGCATCTTATACTAGAAAAGAAATAGATAAATTAATTGACTGGGTTCGTCGTCCGCAAGTTGGCGCTCTTGGTATGATTTATGTAAAATGTAATGACGATGGTACTTTTAAATCATCGGTAGATAAATTTTATGATCAAGAAGATTTAAAAAATTGGGCTGAAAAAACTGGTGCTAAAGCAGGTGATTTAATCTGTGTATTATCAGGAGCTATCACTAAAGTACGTGCACAATTAAGTGCTTTACGTATGGAAATGGCTGAACGCTTAGGATTAAGAGACCCTAAAGTATTCGCTCCATTATGGGTAATTGATTTCCCATTATTAGAGCTTGATGAAGAAACTGGACATTACCACGCAATGCACCACCCGTTTACATCACCTAAACCAGGTCAATTAGAATTACTAGATTCTAAACCGGGAGAAGTAAAAGCAAACGCATACGATTTAGTATTGAACGGAAATGAAATTGGTGGAGGTTCTATCAGAATTCACGACAAGCAAATACAAGCAACGATGTTAAGACATTTAGGTTTTTCTGATGAAGAAGCGAAAGCGCAATTCGGATTCCTTATGGACGCCTTTGAATACGGAGCACCACCACACGGAGGTTTAGCTTTCGGACTAGATAGATTAGTTGCTATTTTAGGAGGACAGGAAACTATTAGAGATTTCATTGCATTCCCTAAAAACAATTCAGGAAGAGATGTTATGATTGACGCTCCTGCTCCACTAGACAATAAGCAATTAAAAGAGTTAAGTTTACAATTAGATATAAAAGCATAAAACTAAAAACCCTGCAATTGCAGGGTTTTTAGTTTACTTTTAACATATATGAATTTAAAGAAAACATTAAAAATATCAGGAATTGTACTTGGTAGTATCTTATTATTATTAATTGCTGTTGCAGGATTTGCGTATTACAATTACATAGGAAAATATTCGCAATACAAAAGTAAATACCCACGCTACATAGGTTACATAAACTCAAAAGATGCTGTTTTAAATGATAATTTTACGCTATGCGATAATGAAAGAATCTATGGAACACATCATGGAAAACCTAAAATTGCTTATCATATTAGTAAAAAACACTTCAGAGAAACCATTTTATCAAAATACGAAAATACCAAATACACCGATTCTGGTTATTTGAATTTTAGATTTATAGTAAATTGCGAAGGTAAAGCAGGTAGATTTGAAATAAATGAACTAAATCTAGATTTGGTAAAAACTGACCTAAATGACATGATGGTTAATGATCTTTTGACGTTAACTGCAAATGAAAAAAACTGGAATGTTTTTTACCTTAAAGATATTCCAAGAAATTATTATATGTACATCTTATATAGAATTGAAAATGGTAAAGTCACTGAAATACTTCCTTAGTTTTTTAATTTTGCTCTGCTTTATTTCATGCAACAATAGCATGAGTACTGAAGAAAAAATTCGGAAATCAGATGAAATGATAAACGGAGATGATACAGCAATTTTAGGTCCGCACTCTCAAGGTTCGGTTAGAATGATGGCTTATACGGAAGAAGCTATTGTACTTAACACAAAAAATGCTGATGCATGGAGAGAGTTATCTATCCCATATTTAAAAAGAGGAATGCCTCATAAATGGAAACCGCTTTTTGAAAAAGCAGTATTACATGATTCAATAGGATGGCAACCTTGGAGAGGATATTTATATTTATGGTTCTACAGAGATTATAAAAAAGCAATTGCCGATTTTGACGCTTCGGATATACTTACCCCTAACTTTATTGATGCACCGCAAGGACATAGTGTCGATTACTGGAGAGGGATAGCTTACCTAGGATTGAAAGATTATAAAAACTCAATGCGTTATTTTGATAAGTATATTGAAAAGGAAACAAAAGATACTGGTGAAGATTGGGTTGAAGTTACTGCTTTTCTATACGAAGGAATTGCTCATTATGAAAACAAAAATGATTCGTTAGCACTATTAAGTTTCGATAAGTTATTAAAATACACCAATAATAATTACGCTGACGGTAATTATTACAAAGCTTTAATTTTAGAAAAACAAGGTAATACAGCAGAAGCTCTCAATCTTGTTAACTTAGCCATAACTAATTACAAAGAAGGGTATTATAATTACAGAGCTTACGTTGAAGCACTACGTCAGATATATATAGAAGATTTATTACTTTTGAAAAAGCGCCTAACTAAAAAACAATAAAATGAAAAAAATAACCACTATATTAAGCAGTATCATCTTGTTTTCTACAAGTTGTAACTCTCCAAAGGAAACTAAAGAAATTGAAAAAATAACAACACCAAAATACGTTACTGAAGCACACTCATATGCGCAACCAAATAATGCGGTTGTTAAACACTTGAACTTAGATATTGATGTTGATTTTGAAAAAGAAGTCATTAGCGGAACTGCTTCTTATAGAATAGAGAGCAATAACGCTACTGAAATTATTTTAGACAGTAAATTTTTAGATATTCAAAAAGCAGAAGCTGATGGAAAAGAAACGAAATTTACTTTAGGAAAATTTGATAAAAACTTAGGACAGTCTTTAAAAATAGACATCACTCCTGAAACTAAAAACATAACTATTTACTATAATACTACTGCTAAAACAGAAGCATTACAGTGGTTAAACCCGCAACAAACTGCTGATAAAAAACATCCGTTTCTATTCACACAAGGGCAAGCAATTCTTACTAGAACATGGATTCCAATTCAGGATAGCCCACAAATTAGGGTTACTTATAATGCTACTGTAAAAGTTCCGTCTGAACTGATGGCAGTTATGAGTGCTGAAAACCCTAAAGAAAAGACTATTGATGGTGTGTATCATTTTAAAATGAAGCAACCTATTTCTCCATACTTAATTGCTTTAGCTGTTGGAGATGTGGAATATAAATCAATTAGTAAACGTACTGGTGTTTATGCTGAAAAATCAATGTTAGCAAAAGTGCATACTGAATTTTCAGATATGGAAAAAATGGTAGCTACTGCAGAAAAACTATATGGAAAATATGCATGGGATCAGTTTGATGTTATTGTATTACCCCCTAGTTTCCCTTTTGGAGGAATGGAAAATCCTAGATTAACTTTTGCAACTCCTACCGTTATTGCTGGTGATAAAAGTTTAACTTCTCTTGTTGCTCATGAATTAGCACATTCTTGGTCAGGAAATTTAGTTACTAATGCTACTTGGGAAGATTTCTGGTTAAATGAAGGCTTTACAGTTTATTTTGAGATCAGAATCATGGAAGCGCTTTATGGTAAAGAAAGAGCTGAAATGTTAGCTTTAATTGGTCGTCAAGATTTAGATGATGAGCTAGAAGGTTTTAAAGATACACCAAACGATACTAAACTGAAATTAGACCTTGAAGGTAGAAACCCTGATGACGGAATGAATAGTATTGCATACGACAAAGGATATCTTTTTCTACGTACTTTAGAAAAAACTGTTGGTCGTGAAAAGTTTGATGTTTTCTTAAAAGACTACTTTCAGACTCATGCTTTTTCAACAATGTACACAGAAAAATTTATCACATATTTAAACGAAAACTTATTAGTTAAAAACAATATTACGTTTAATACTAACGAATGGATTTACAAGCCTGGAATACCAAATAATCAAGTATCTATTGTTTCTGATAGATTTAAAATTGTAGAACAAACGTTACAACAATCTATTAAAAATAATACAGTAGATACAACTATAACTAAGGATTGGACTCCACAGGAATGGGTTCATTTTATTAGAAACTTCCCTAAAAACATGGAACTCAAACATTTTGTAATGTTTGATAAAGCCTATAATTTAACCAATTCTACAAACTCATATATTACTATGGTTTGGTTTGAGCAATCAATATTACACAATTATAGAGGTAATAATATTGATCATAAAATTGAAGAATTTTTAATTAATGTTGGACGTCGTTGGTATGTAACTACTATTTTTAAAGCGTATAAAAAAAGCAACAAATTGGAAGAGGCTAATGCGATTTATAAAAAATCCCGTGCTAATTACCATTCTGTTACTGCTAACACTATTGACAAATTGCTAGAGCTTAAAAACTAACATCATTAAAAATGAAATACATTCTTTACATAATATTTATAGCCATCCTATCCTCAGTAAGTTACGGTTATTATATAAAAACTGATGATGAGTTGTTAGGCCATAAATTAATCGGCTTAGCTGTCGTAGGTTTCTTTTTAGTATGGATGCCATTATTTATGTTTCATCGATACAAAAACAATGATATTAAAAAATATATGATTACCGATAAAACAATCAAAAAAATAAAAGACGAGGCTGAAACCTTTTTAGATTAAACTTTGAAAGGAGTTGTACGCTAACAAATAAAGACTACATTTGTAGCAAATATTATCATAATACAATTAAAATGACAGGTACAGTAAAATTTTTTAATGACTCTAAAGGTTTTGGATTCATTACAGACGACGCATCAGGACAAGACATCTTTGTTCATGTAACAGCAATCGACGGAGATTCTCTTAACGAAGGAGACAAAGTAGAATATGTTGAAGAAGACGGAAAAAAAGGAAAAGTAGCTACTAATGTAGAAGTTATCGGATAATTTATTATCTTTTTCAAAAAACAAAAGCGCAACATAACTGTTGCGCTTTTTTTATTTTCTAAACTGAACTTTCATTTGAATTAGTGGGTTTGTATATTTTTTTTTATGAAAGACTGATTTTCTATTACTTTTTGACCATTTTTTACCCATAAAACTCGACCAAGTATTTGGTTTCTCTCCATGAACCCATACTAAAGAAGGAGCTGTTATATACATTGGATTTTTAGGCAAAATAACATTAGATGGTTTTATTGTTTCAATGCCAACACAAATTCCTTCCTCAGGAAATAAAACATTATGATAAGTTAAATCTATAATTATTTTTTTTTTTATTTTCTGGCTGAACAAAAACATCCCTATATGACAATAGTTTCCCAGGCTGTTTTTTATCAGTATTATAGCTATAGAATTTAACTCTGTAATATGTTGGTAATGTTTTAAATTGAGAGTTTGAATTTTCTTTTACATAAAAGTTAAGCGCTAGCACCTTCCCTTTAATATGTCTCAAATTCTCTATAAACGTACATTTTTCTGCCCCATACTGAGTTCCCGTACTAAACCTTTTTTTTTCTTAACACCAATTATTTTAGAACTACTATATTTAGCTTTTTTGACCTCCAAAACAACCTCATCAATCACGCTAGTACTTTCAGAAAGCTCTATATTCAATTTATTAGTAACAGCGCCTGCAAACTGTTCTAATGAAATTTTTTGTGTTGCATATCCCAAATAAGAGATCATTAATAAATCATTTGTTTCATCTTTTATATCAAACGAATACAAACCATCTTCATTTGTTGTTACTCCTTTATTTTTACTTAGTAGAACTATGTTTGCATAAGGCAAAGGTTCTTTGGTTTCTGCATCAATAACTTTTCCTTTGATGGTCTGTGAACAAACCAACAAAGGGAAGAAAATTAAAAAAGATAGTAGCAATCTTAGTTTCATAAAAGCTTCTTATTAAACAGCCATTCCTGACAACTTCCTATACAATAACAAGGCATTACTATCTGTTAATGAAGCTACATAACTGGATACACTTAGTAATCGTTTATATAAATCGTCACTAAAGAATCCTTCGATTTCTGGTAAGGTTTTTAATATCAGTTTGTCATAATTAGTTTCTTTCCCCGAAGCTTTATTATTTACTGCAGTAGTAAACACTTCCAATAATTTAGACAATACACTATATCCAACTAATTCCTTTTCAATAACCTCATCACTTTGATAAATCTTATCGATGCTTATTTTTATAATATCATTTATTTGAGGTTCGTACACACATTTGTCAAGTAATCCGTGACTGAATTCTCCTTTTAAAATGGCTTCTTCATTTTTCATAAAAACTGATACAGCTTCTGTAATTAATGAACTTATGGCTAATGCTCTTAAATAGGCAACTCTTGTTTTAGTAGTTGTTAACGATTTATAGGTATCTATATTAATCGTTTTCTTAACTAAGTTAATCAAGTATTCCAAAGCAAATTCTTCATCTATTAAACCAAGATTAATCCCATCTTCAAAATCAATTATAGTATAACAAATATCATCTGCTGCTTCTACTAAAAAAGTAAGTGGATGTCGTGAATAACTAATGGTTTCCCCTTCTCTTGTTTGCAACAAACCTAAATCCATAGCTACATCCTGAAACAAAGCTTTATCGTCTTGAAAGAAACCATATTTTTTATCAGCTATATGAGCAGTCGGCTTTACCGGAAGCGATTCTTTTGGATACTTCATGAAAGCTCCTAAAGTTGCATAGGATAAACGTAAGGCTTCATTCTTTTCTGTAAGAATTTTAAAACCATTTGCATTCCCTTCAAAACTAACTAAATCTTGATATTGCTTATCTGTTAACTCTTCTTTAAAAACTAATCCAGCACCTGTTGTAAAAAATTCTCCAATTGATTTTTCTCCTGAATGTCCAAAAGGTGGATTTCCAATATCATGTGCTAAAGCTGCTGTAGCTGTAATTGCTCCAAAATCGTTTGATTTATATCCTAAATCGTGCTCTAAATGCGGATATTTTTTTAATAATTCATTACCTACTGCCCTACCTAATGATCTAGCAACAACCGAAACCTCTAAACTATGTGTCAATCTGGTATGTACAAAATCGGTTTTTGATAAAGGGATTACCTGAGTTTTATCTTGTAAAGATCTAAACGCTGATGAAAATATTATTCTATCGTAATCTACTTCAAAACCTAATCGGTTTTCATTCTGTTCTTTACGTAGTCGTTTATTTGTGTCACCATATCGCTTCAACGACAATAGTTGATCCCAATTCATCATACTTTAATTTTTACAATTAACATTAACTTAATAATTAAGCACATTCTTTTACAATACAATAACACAACGGTTATACAACAGTAATATTAGAACAAGATGCTTAGTTTTTCTTTGCAAAGAAAATAAACACAGCAAAAAATGAAAAAATTATTATTACTAATTTCCCTATTTACAACTATTGCTTTTGCACAAGATAAAGTTCAAATATCGGGAAAAGTTTTAGATGGAGAAATGGATAACGAACCTTTATTAGGAGCAACAGTTTTAATAAGCGGAACAACTACCGGTGCACAAACGGATTTTGATGGTAATTATATTTTAGAAGTATACCCAGGAACCTATACCTTAGAATATAGTTATGTAGGATATAATTCTACAAAGGAAAATATTATACTAAGCGAAAACAAAACTATAAATAAAACCTTAGAAGCAAATTTTTTAGAGCAAGTAGTTATTGTTGCAGAAACCAATAGAGAAAAAGAAAACACTTTATTAATTGCGCAGAAAAAAGCTGTTGAAATTAAACAACAAATCGGAGCGCAAGAATTAGCCAAAAAAGGAGTTTCTGATGTTGCAACAGCTATTACAAAAGCCTCTGGTATTTCAAAACAAGAAGGCTCTAAAACCATTTTTGTTAGGGGTTTAGGTGATCGTTATAATTCAACAACCTTAAATGGTTTGCCGTTACCATCTAATAACCCTGCAAAAAAAAATATCTCACTAGATATATTCTCTACAGATATTGTGGAATATATAGATATCAACAAAATATATAGCAATAAGATCTATGGTGATTTCGGTGGGGCTAACGTAAATATCGCATCTAAAAGTCATCATGGAAAAGGGAACTTAAAAATTGGCTATGGTAGCGGGTATAACTTTAATGCTATTAATACTGAGGAATTCTATTTACAAGATGGCCCGAATTATTTTGGTTTTTACAATCAGAAGCAACCAAATGATCCATTGTCTGGTTATAAATTCAAAACAAGTTTGGATAAAGAAACAAAATCTCCATTTAATCAAGATTTTTCTATAACTGGAGGAACCAAGTTCAACTTTAAAAACAATCATAGATTAAGTGTTTTCACCACTGCTTCGTTCTCAAATAACTTTAGTTATGTAGAAGGAAATACCAAAGGAAATGTAAATACAAATGGTGTAGCTAGTTCTGATTACTCGTATCAATCGTTCTCTTACGAAACAAACACTACAGGAATGTTGAATCTTGAATATAAATTTAGCCCTAATAACATTATAAAGACTAGCTCACTTTTTATTAACTCTTCAAAGCAAGATTTAAGTGATTATACTGGAACAATTAATGTTTTTGATAATGCAGAAAACGGAGGTGGATTTATAAGACGCTCTACTTTTAATAAAACTCAATTAATGGTTAATCAACTTTTAGGAGAGCATAAATTTAATGATCGAATCAACTTAAATTGGGCTTTAGGTTATAATTCTGTTATAAACAACACTCCAGACAGAAGGCAGGTAATGTTAGTTCCAACTGATAATAACAATCCACTTACCTCACCAAAAACAGTTTCTGATATTTCAGACTCTAACAGTCATCGTTATTTTGAAGAATTAAACGAAAATGAGTTTGCGGCAAATATTGAAAGTAACTATCGTTTTTCTAAAAATGAAGATGATGAGTACAAAGGTAAATTCTCTTTTGGATATAGTGGAAGATTTAAAACAGTTGATCTTGAAGCAACTCAATTTAATTTTGCGATCAATAGATCTATTAACCAACCAAATGTTGACATCAATAATCTAGATGCCTATTTCAATCAAACAAACTTAAATGCTGGTTATTTCAGAATAAAAACTTTTAAAGGAGATGTTAATATTCAAAATGCTTTAGATCCTCAAACATATAGTGGAACGCAGACAATTAACAGTGGTTTTGGAAATATTCAATATTTAATAAACCCTAAGTTAACTACTATAATTGGAGTTAGAGCAGAACAAATTACTCAAGAGATTGAATGGGTTACTTCTCTTGATCCTGGGGATAAAAATTCATTTGATAAAGTTGAAGTTATACCCAATATTTCTCTTAAATATGAATTAACAGAAAAACAAAATTTAAAAATTGCAGGAAGTAAATCATATACTTTACCTCAATTTAAAGAAAGAGCTCCCTTTTTATATGAAGATATTGAAGGATCAAAATTTGGAAACCCGAATTTATATTCCTCTACTAATTATAACACAGATTTAAGATGGGAATATTTTCCGAAATCTGGAGAAGTAATTTCAGTAACTGGTTTTGGTAAATTAATTCAAAATCCTATAAATGAAACTATTGTTGCTTCGGCCACTAACGATATTTCATGGGTAAACTCAGGAAAACAAGCAACTATTTTTGGAGCGGAATTAGAATTTAAAAAAGACCTCCTAAATAGCACAATAACAAAAGATGAATCGGAATTGAATAACAAATTATCATTTGGATTCAACGGTGCATTTATGGTTTCAGATCAAGATTTTGATAGAAGCAAAGTTACTCAGGAAACTGATTTAAATGTGAATTTCACAAATGATAGCGGAAAGCTAACTGGTGCTTCTGAGGTTTTACTTAATAGCGACATTAGTTTTTTCAAAGAAATTAGTAAAAACACAAACTTTTTAGCGACAATAGTAAGTAATTATACTTCTGAAAGTGTTTATGCAATTGGATCTGCAGGAAAAGGAAACCTTGTAAATGAAGGTATATTTACAATGGATATCATTCTAAAATCAAAAATAAGTAAGCGTATAAGCGCAGGAGTATCCATAAAAAACATCTTGGACTCAGAAATAAAAAGATACCAAGATAATGAAACAGGAAAAGTAGCTGTTAAATCTTTTAAAAGAGGTGTCAATGCAAGCCTATCATTAAAATACAATTTGTTTTAAAACTCAAATCACATCAAAAAAAAGACTAGTTCAATGCTAGTCTTTTTTTTGCTATATCACTCTTTACCTTAAGTTAACATTCATCTGTAATACTTAACAAATAGTTGACAATTTGGTAAACCTTGAACCTTACTAATACTATTAATTTGTAGTGTAATTAACAACAAATATAAAACTTAAAAAAAATGAAAAAATCAATTTTATTATTAGCTATTGCTGCTACTACAATCTTCACAAGTTGTTCAGATGACGACTCTAATAATATTGTAGCCCCAGTTTCTACGAATAGTTTTACTGCTGACCCAACTAACTTTAAAGGGGACATAAATAGCGGGACTGTTACTTTAGATGCGACAAAAACATATAATTTAACTGGAGCATTAATCGTTAACAATGGAGCTAAATTGGTAATTCCTGCTGGGACAACTATTGAGGCATCTGGAGGAACAAGTTCATACATTGCAGTTGCACAAGGAGCAAAAATAGATATTCTAGGTAGCTCCACTGATCCTGTTGTTATGACCTCAGCAAGTACTAATCCAGTAGCAGGAGACTGGGGTGGTTTAGTTATTTGTGGTCACGCACCTACAAATAAAGCTGGAGCAAACGGTGAAACAGCTACTGCTGAAGTTTCTGATTTAACTTACGGAGGCTCTGATGTTAATGACAACTCTGGAACAATTAAATATTTAAGAGTTGAATATACCGGGGCTAATTTTAGCGCAACAAAAGAGTTTAATGGTGTGTCATTATTTGCTGTTGGAGCAGGTACAACATTTGAATATGTACAGTCTTACAATGGAGGAGATGATGGTATTGAATTTTTTGGAGGAACTGTTAACGGAAAATATTTAGTTTCTACAGCTAGTGGAGATGATTCAATTGATTTCGCTGATGGATGGTCTGGGACTGGTCAATACTGGTACATAAACCAAGGAACTAAAGCAGGAATTGAAGGATCAAACAATGGTGATAATGGAAATGCAACACCAACCACAACTGCAACCTTAAAAGATATTTCTATAATTGATACTGGTTCTGAAGGTGCATTATACATTAAAGAAGGTGGTGGAAACTGGACTGCTTCAAACATCTTCATTTCAGGTTTTGATTTAGGAATTAAAATTAAAAATTTAGCAACTGACCCTGCTGCAAACACAAATATCGATAATGGGAATATTACTTTTAATAACATTCAATTTAGCTCAAGTGTTACTACTAAAAGTCAATATCAAGGTGTAAACACAAGTTATTTAACCGAAGGAACAAATTCTGGAGCTGGTAATGGAGCTCAAGCACCAACATGGACATTAGGATGGACTAGAGGATTATAGTCCTCAAATCAAAAAATATAAAAGACATTTTTGTGGTGTTGTTTATTTTAAACTAAACGTAGTCTTTTTATTTTTTGCAAGGTTGAGTTAATCGTTTAGTTTAATAAAAAGGGGTAATTTACATTACCCCTTTTATTTATTTTAGAAATTAATAAACGTAATTACGTTAATCTGATCTCTTCCTGAATCTTCAAAAAACTGATTCATATAGCCAATCTCAAATTTTATATTATCATTTAGCTTATATCCCAATCCTCCAAAAACTCTGTTCCTATCAAAAACAGATTTTTCCGTATTTAGGAATATTTCATTATAAGCAGAAGCATAAAGCATCTTAACTGAAGACTCTTTTGCAATCAAAGGATAACTAAGTGATAAAAAATATCGAAACCTCATTTTAAAATCTGATTCCACAAAACGTTGCTCAAATCTATAACGATGCTTCAACTTCAATTTACCGAATCCTTGTTTTGTTGTAAATTGCTGAAAAATTCTATGTTCATTTACTGAACTTTTTTCATTAGTATCCGCTATATAATTTTCAGAAAGGATATAACCATATCCCAGTAGTAAATTGTTATTGTCCTCTGTTAAGTTATAACCTACCCCTGTTCGCAAAAGTAGTTGTTCAAGGTCACCAATAGCATCATAATTTCTGTACTGCACTTCATTATGAATACTCCATGTTGAATCTATCTTTTTATTACCAATATATATCAACCAGTTACCTAAGTCACTGTCTTGGCTCTGAGCAAACATAGGAAGCATTAACATCACAGTTAACGCTCCTAAACTTATTTTATTTATCTTTTTTATGTTTTTCATATAACAAGGTGTTCTTATTCATAAAAAGTAACAGATCCAGTAGTAACATCATACATAGCTCCTACAATTTCAATTTCACCATTTTTTTCCATTTCTGATAAAATTGAACTTTCTTTTCGGATTCTTTCAATAGATAATTTCACATTCACAGCTGCTACTTTTTCTACTTTAGCATCACTCATTTCTTCGTCAATAGCAGAAACTGCTGGTTGAATTTTATCTAATAAAGCAGTTATATTTCCCAATTCAACATGTTTACATGCAGCAGTTACAGCCCCACATTTTGAATGCCCCATTACGACAACAATTTTTGATCCAGCAACTTTACAAGCATATTCCATTGAACCTAAAATGTCCTCATTAATAATATTTCCAGCAACTCTTGCACTAAATACATCTCCAATTCCTTGGTCAAAAACCAATTCCGCAGGAACTCTAGAATCAATACAACTTAATATTACTGCAAAAGGATATTGCCCTGTACTTGTGGCTAATACCTGAGCTTGTAAATCTCTTTGTGCTTTTAAATTTTGAGTAAATCTTTTATTTCCTTCAACCAAAATGTTATGTGCATCTTTTGGTGTAAGGTTATCTTGAGTTATTTTTGTTTGTGTTCTCATATCTTTTTGATTTTATTTTAATTCGTAATTAATTTGTTTGAGGTCTTAGTTTAAAGAACTCGATATAGCTTTTTGGGTTTTCAATAATCCCTCTTTCAGAGAGTAGCTTGACATTAATGCCTTTGTTTTCAGCTTTCTCAGAAAAATCTTCTAAAATTTCGATAATATCATTATCTAAATAGCGTGTTTTTCTTACATCTATTTCTAATTGAGCTTCATTAGGCAAAGCATCTAATTCTTTTAAAATAGCTCCTTTGTTGAAAAAAGTAACCTCTTCCGCTAGGGTCATTTTAATTTTATGCACGCCATTACTTTTATCTTCAATATGTAAGAAATGTGAATTTTGATAACTTTTGATTAAAATAACTACTACCCCTACTCCTAATCCTAAGCCGATACCAACTAATAAGTCAGTAAAGACAATACCTATCACTGTAACTGCGAACGGAAGGAATTGCTTCCAACCCATTTTAAACATACTTATAAATAATGATGGTTTCGCTAATTTGTATCCTACAATCAATAATATTGCCGCCAATACTGAAAGTGGTATTTTATTTAAAATACTAGGCATTAAGATTACTGAGATCAATAATAAAAAACCATGAATAATTGCAGATAACTTTGTTCTACCTCCGGATTGTACATTTGCAGAACTACGTACAATTACCTGAGTTATAGGTAACCCTCCAATAAGTCCAGAAAGAATATTTCCTGTACCTTGAGCTAATAATTCTCTATTGGTAGGAGTAACACGTTTTTCAGGATCTAATTTATCCGCAGCTTCAACACATAATAGTGTTTCTAAACTTGCAACTAAAGCAATCGTAAAAGCTACAATCCAAATTTTCGGGTTAGTAATAGCTCCAAAATTTGGGAAACTAAATTGATTTAAAAATGATGAAGCACTATCAGGAACAGGAACACTCACTAAGTTCTCTGGTGCTATTCCGAACATCGTATTACTATCTGTTAAAACATAATATAAAACCCCGATAACAACAGCCACTAAAGGCCCTTGAATTACCTTAAAGAACTTTGCTTTTTTAGCTAAAACGGTATCCCAAAGTAACATAATAGCCATCCCTAACAAAGCTATTGTTGTAGACCCTATACTAATATGTTTAAAACTTTTTATTATTTCTGAAAAGGTGTTTTCACCATCTATTTGTAAAAAACTAAAATCTCCTTCAGGATCTGAATCATACCCAAAGAAATGAGGTATTTGTTTCAAAATAATTATGATACCTATACCTGTTAACATCCCTTTTATAACGGATGACGGAAAATAATACCCAATAATCCCTGCTTTTAAAAAGCCAAAGATTAATTGAATAACTCCTCCTAAAACTACAGCTAAAAGGAAGTTTTCATAACCTCCTAGATCAACAATTGCAGTAAAAACAATTGCAGCTAACCCTGCTGCAGGTCCACTAACTCCAAGTTGAGAACCACTTAATGATCCTACAATAATTCCACCAATAACACCGGCTATAACTCCTGAAAAAAGTGGAGCTCCACTGGCCAAAGCAATACCTAAACATAAAGGTAATGCCACAAAAAATACAACGACACTTGCTGGCAAGTCGTTTTTAATGTATTTAAACATATAATATATAGTTATTATGCCCACATTAAAAAAATGAAGGCGTTTTTAAAAATTAAAAAAAAACGGTAAACTATATATTGTATTCTGGTGGGGGGAGTTGAATTTCTAATGAATATGTAGAAACTCTTTCAATAAAAGAAATTGAAGTTAATGTAGTATTCGTATTATAAAAATTTGAATCGATTACTGATAAAAAGAAAGGCTCTTCTTTCTCATCTTCGCTTTCTTCAGTATCAATATCTTCTATTTCTTTTTCTTCGCTTCCTTCTCTTTCATCCTCGTTTGAATCATCCATAACTATATGGCACTCTTCATTTATTAACGATACCAATGACGGAGCCAAAATGGATAAGGTTAAGATAAATGAAAGCGATATGATGGTAAACGACTTAAACACTATTCTTTTTTTTTTGCAAAAATAATAGATTTTTTAAATTCACACTTACAATTCTTGTTAAAAAAAACCAAAATGTTTTATCAGTAATTTTAAATGTAGCACAAAAAAAAGGAGTTCAAATGAACTCCTTTTTTTTTTAATATTTTAAACAAATTGTATAGCGCTTCAATTAATAAAAAGTAACCGTTCCGTCACTAACATTATACATTGCTCCAACTATTTCAATTGCACCTTCTTTTTCTAGTTCTGCTAATATTGAACTTTCTTTTCTGATTCTTTCAATAGATAATTTCACGTTCATAGCGGCTACTTTTTCTACTTTAGCATCACTCATTTCTTCATCAATAGCTGAAACTGCTGGTTGAATTTTATCTAATAATGTTGTGATATTCCCTAGTTCAACATGCTTACAAGCTGCAGTTACTGCTCCACATTTGGAATGCCCCATTACTACAACAATTTTTGAACCAGCAACTTTACAAGCATATTCCATTGAACCTAATATATCCTCATTGATAATATTCCCAGCTACTCTTGCGCTAAATACATCACCAATTCCTTGATCAAAAACCAATTCCGCAGGAACTCTAGAATCAATACAACTTAATATTACTGCAAAAGGATATTGTCCTGTACTTGTGGCTAATACCTGAGCTTGTAAATCTCTTTGTGCTTTTAAATTTTGAGTAAATCTTTTATTTCCTTCAACCAAAATGTTATGTGCATCTTTTGGTGTAAGGTTATCTTGAGTTATTTTTGTTTGTGTTCTCATATATAATTAATTTAATACTTTTTTTTAATCCAAATTAAACATTCTTTAAAATCTTCGAATAATTGTTCTTTAGGAACTAAATCAGGGATAATATCTATACGTTCGAACATATATTTAGGTTGTTTTAGTATTCCTACGAACGCTATACTTTTACCACCTTTAATCAAATCAACCAATACATCTTCCATGGCATACAACCCAGATTGATCCACATACTGCATTCTATCCAATCGGATTATTACGGTAGATGCTGTTTCAGGAATTTGTTTTGCCAATGCTTGAAAATCATTTGTAGAACCAAAAAACAAAGGCCCTTTTATGTGTTTGATAAAAACATCATCTTTTAAGCTTTTAGGAAGGTTTACTTCATCAGGCCATTGCTCCTCTTTAAATGGCTCTAAATCAGAGCTTTCAGCAGTTAGATCACCCATTTTTTTCATAAACATCAACGATGCTATTATCAGACCTATTCCTACGGCGTAGACTAAGTTCCATACAGATGATAATACCAAAACAACTAACATTATAATAACTTCTGGGCGCGGCATATATGGTATTGCCTTCAAACCTTTATAATCCATTACACCAATACCAACCGTGATTAATATCCCTGCTAATACAGCTGCAGGTATTTGTGATGCAATTGGACCTAATGCTAATAAGATTATTAATAACATAACACCAGCCAACATTCCTGAAAGTCTTGTTTTACCTCCTGCATTAATATTTACAACAGTTCTTATCGTTGCTCCTGCACCAGGTATACCACCAAATAAAGCGGCAATACTGTTTCCTATTCCTTGCCCAATTAACTCCTTGTTAGGTTTGTGCTTAGTTTTGGTCATGTTATCAGCAACAACTGATGTTAATAAAGAATCAATAGCTCCTAATAAAGCTAAAGTAAGTGCTGTAAAAACATATGGTGTAATACTATTTAGTTGAAAACTTGTAAAAATCTCAAAATTAGGAATTGGTAAACCACCAGGGATTTCTTGTATTGGTCTGTAATCTAATCCAAAACCTATAGCAATTCCTGACATTACAACAAGTGCTACCAATGTACTTGGTACTTTAGTTGTTATTCGTTTAAAACCAAAAATAATGAGAATCGTACCTAAAGCCAACAGTAATTCTAACCAATTAATATGCTGTAAAGCTCTTGGTAATATTTTAATAGTTCCTAATACACCAGAAGCATCAGAACTCGCCAAAGTTTGCGACTCTTTAAGAATTTGATCCTGAGTAATACTTTCAGCTTGTTTTATGGTTTGTTTAAAATCTTCTAAAACTAAGATACCCTCACCTGCTTCTTCTTTTAATATATTATCCAATATAATTTCTTCAGCATACGGTTTAAACTGTTCCACGTAAGCAGTATCTTCTTTTGGGTAATACCCAATTGAAGGTAATATTTGGGTTACTAAAATAATAACTCCAATTGCTGTCATAAACCCAGAAACTACAGGATATGGAATGTATTTTATATATTTTCCTAAACCTATTAATCCTAGCCCTACTTGCATTAATCCTGCTAATAAAAACACAGTTAAAATAGCTGGCAATGCTTTTGAAACATCACCATCAAAAGTAGCAACTATCCCTGCTATTACTACCATACTCACAGCAGTCATAGGTGCTGTAGGTCCTGAAATTTGAGTATTAGTCCCTCCAAATAATGCTGCGAAAAAACTAACAAAAATGGCTCCGTACAATCCTGCACTTGGGCCTAAACCTGAACTAACTCCAAAAGCTAATGCTAATGGCAATGCAACTATACCGGCTGTAATACCACCAAATAAGTCTCCTTTAAAATGTTTAAACATAATAATCTATTGTTATCAAAACCTCTTAAAAAAATGAGATTCTTAAAATTAAGTCAATTTACTATAGGGTATTTCCAAATAGTTAAAATTAACACTATTATTTTATTGTGGGGGTAAATCTTATATATTAAACAAAATTATGAGAATAATACAATCAAACTATATTGTGTGTTCTGGAGGAGGGAGTTTTATGTCTAATGAATAAATCGAAAAACTATCAATAACAAGTACTGATGCGATATTATGGTTAATCGTAAAAAAATCATTTAAAATAATTAATGATTGAAAAAAACGCTCTTCGTTTTCTTCTTCAATATCAGTATCTTCAATATCCGTATCTTCAATATCTTTATCTTCATCTTCAAAGTCATTCACAACAACAGTACAATCAACATTCGTCAACGACATCACTGATGGTGAGAAAATTGACAAGGTCAAAAGGCATGAAAGTAATATAACCGTAAATGATTTAAGCACTATTTTTTTAATTTTAACAAATATAAGGGAAACCAGTAATTATTCACTCATATACGTGTTAAACTAACCCTAAAAAATCAGCTTTCATTTCCTGTTTTTTAAATGTTATTCTTTTTTTTACCTGCGCTTAACATTAAGTTAACATTAAGTGCGGTTATTTGCAGTGCAAAAAAATAATAAGACACAACAAAATGAAAAATTTAAAAAGTTATTTATCTGTATTCATAATCTTAATTGGATTATCAGCAATAGCACAGGAAACTAATAGTCCTAAATTCGGGAAAGGTCTTTTTAACTTGGTTGGAAAAGACAGTACTTGGACTATGAAAGTTGGCGCTAGAATGCAATTTTTAGCAACAAATGCATGGGATATGGATGCTAATGGAGATTTTGGAAAAACTCAAAGTACTTTTTTAGTAAGAAGAGCTCGTTTAAAATTTGGTGGTTATGCATATAGCCCTAAACTTACTTATAAACTTGAACTAGGTTTATCAAACAAAGATATTGGAGGAGCATCTGAGTACACAAACAATGCACCAAGATATATTTTAGATGCCGTTGTAAAATGGAATTTCTACAAAAACTTTAGCTTATGGGCAGGTCAAACTAAATTACCAGGTAACAGAGAGCGTGTAATATCTTCTGGAAACTTACAATTTGTTGATCGTTCTAAATTAAATAGCAACTTTAATATTGACCGTGACTTAGGACTACAGTTAAGACATCACTTTAACTTATCTGACAAATTCTTAGTAAGAGATATGTTTGCTATTTCTCAGGGAGAAGGTAGAAACATCACAACAGGGAATTTAGGTGGACACCAGTATACTGCAAGAGTTGAAGTATTACCATTTGGAGAATTCAAAGGGAAAGGTGATTATAGTGGAAGTGATTTAAAAAGAGAAACATCTCCAAAACTAGCACTTGGAGCAACGTATAACTTAAATGATAAAGCTGTAAAGGACAAAGGAAGTCAAGGAAGTTACATGTTAAATGATAGTGAAGAAGGTTTTCATGAAACAAACGTAAACACAGTATTTGTTGACGCAATGTTTAAATACAAAGGAATCTCTTTCATGGGAGAATACGCAAATAGAGATGCAAATGAAGCTACAGCTATTAACGCTGATGGAACACCTGCAACGGATGCAGATGGAGACCCTACAGGAAAAGCTGTTAAAAAAGGAAACTCTGTAAACACACAAATTGGTTATTTATTTAAATCTAACTGGGAAGTTGCAGGGCGTTATACAAATGTAAAATTTAACGGAGCAGGCTTATCTACTAACTACTATACATTAGGTGCATCTAAATATTTAGCAGGTCACAAACTTAAAGTACAGTCTGATATTACTTACTCTGATAAAACAGGTGTTAAAAATGGAGGATTAGAATACCGTTTACAATTCGATATTCATTTCTAGTAGAAATCAAAATATAATAAATCAAAAAGAGCCCTACTTGGGCTCTTTTTTTATCCCTTATTTTCAGTGTTACCTAACCGTTAACCAACCTACTGTTTTGATAACATAAGCGTAACATTTTCTTTATTTTACGATAACTTTCATCGAATCCTTCTGCTGTAAGTTTGTAATGCAAAAACACACAAACAAAAAGATGAAAAAAATTGTAATTATGTTCACAGTAGCTATCGTATTAGTTGCATGTGGAAAAAAGAAAGAAGAAAAAACAGTAACTGAGAATACACAAACTGTATTATCAGGAACTATCAAAGTAGATGGCTCAAGTACAGTTTTTCCGATTACTGAAGCTGTAGCTGAAGAGTTTAGAACAGTTGAACCTAAAGTGAAAGTTACCGTTGGTATTTCTGGAACTGGAGGAGGTTTTAAAAAATTCTCTAGAGGAGAAACAAACTTATCTAATGCTTCGCGTCCAATAAAATCAAAAGAGAAAGCAGCATGTGAAGCTAATAATATTAAATATTTAGAATTAGAAGTTGCTTATGATGGCTTAGCAGTTACAATTAATCCTGCTAACGACTGGGTAGATTCTTTTACCGTGGAAGAATTAAAGAAAATATGGGAACCGTCTGCACAAGGAAAAATAATGAAGTGGAACCAAATTCGCCCAGAATGGCCAAATAAAGAAATTCATTTATTCGGGCCTGGAACAGCATCTGGTACATATGATTACTTTTCAGAAGCAATTTGTGGTAAAAAAGTTGGTACTCGTGGAGATTATACCGCTAGTGAGGACGATCATGTATTAGTGCAAGGAATTGCAGGAGATAAATACGCTTTAGGATTCTTCGGGTTAGCGTACTATTCTGAAAACAAAGACAAATTATCTTTAATCGGAGTACATAACGGAACTGAAGTAGTAAAACCATCTTTAGAAACAGTTAAAAACGGAACATACAAACCTTTATCAAGACCTTTGTTTGTGTACGTAAACAGTACTTCAGTAAAATCATCAGAAGTAGTTGAGTTCGTTAATTTTTACATTGACAACGCAGGAAACCTATCAAAAGACGTTGGATACATCCCTTTACCAGCTGAAAAATACGCAGTACAAAAAGAAAGCTTTAAAACTTTTGTTGAAAGTAACAAATAAGCAGAAGTTTAATCTGGATAATCGGGTAACAACTATAGTTGCCTGATTTCCTTGTTTACAATTAACATGCGAAAAATAAAAGAACTTGTAATTGAAAAATCACTTTTATCAAGTGCCTTAATTACTATTGCTATCACCATTGGGATTGTATTGGTACTTGCTATTGAAGCGTTTCATTTTTTTAGAGAGGTTTCTATAGTAGATTTTTTAACTGACACACAATGGACTCCATTGTTTGCCGACAAACATTACGGAATACTTCCTTTATTATCTGGAACATTATTAACATCATTTATAGCTATTTCAGTAGCGTTACCAATTGGTTTATCAATTAGTATATACTTGAGTGAATACGCACCTAAAAGCTTTAGAAAAACCGTAAAGCCACTATTAGAATTATTAGCCGCAGTACCTACTGTAGTCTACGGTTTTTTCGCTCTAATAGTAGTAACCCCTATTTTACAACAAATCATCCCTGGTTTATCAGGTTTTAATTCGTTGTCAGCAGGTTTTGTTATGGGGATTATGATTATCCCTTATATTTCTTCAATTTCTGAAGATGCATTGCATGCTGTGCCAAATGCTTTAAGAGAAGCATCTTTTGGCATGGGTGCTACAAAACTACAAACAGCATTTAAAGTAGTTGTTCCAGCAGCATCTTCGGGAATTATAGTATCAATAATATTAGCTATATCAAGAGCTATTGGAGAAACGATGATTGTTGCCGTTGCAGCAGGTCAACAACCACGATTAACTTTAGACCCTACCGTTCCTGTGGAAACAATAACAGCTTATATCGTTCAAGTTAGTTTAGGAGATGTAGAACATGGATCCGTAGAATACAGAACAATATTCGCAGCTGGAATCACCTTATTTGTTTTTACATTCTTGTTAAACACATTAAGTTATAGAATTAGAAAAAAATATCAAGAACGCTATGAATAGTATACAAAAAAATAGAATTTACGATCAAGCCTTTAAAATTTGGGGTATTGGATGTACGCTATTTGGGTTAATTTTATTGGTGTTTTTTATTGGCGACATCTTAATTGATGGAATCATGAGAATTGACTGGGCTTTTATCATTGATTTACCCTCAAGAAAAGCAGAAAAAGCAGGTATTTACACTGCCTTAATGGGGAGTATCTGGATACTATTACTAACAACAGTAATTGCATTTCCTATTGGAGTTGCAGCTGGAGTGTATTTAGAAGAATACGGGAAAAAGAATAAATTTTCTGCTATACTAGAAATCAACATTTCTAACCTTGCTGGAGTCCCATCTATTATATACGGATTATTAGGCCTAGAAGTTTTTGTGAGGATAATGGGACTTGGCGCAAGTGTTTTAGCTGGAAGTTTAACCTTGTCTCTTTTAATTCTTCCTATTATAATAGTAGCAACTCGTGAAGCTATCAAAGCGGTTCCAAAATCTGTTAAAGATGCATCTTATGCATTAGGAGCTTCTAAATGGCAAACTATCTGGCACCAAGTTTTACCTGCATCTTCTGGCGGAATACTAACTGGAGTAATTTTAGCATTATCAAGAGCCGTTGGAGAAACAGCTCCATTAATTGTTGTTGGAGCATTAGCTTATGTACCATTTGCACCAGAAAGTCCAATGGATGAATTTTCTGTATTACCAATACAAATATTCAATTGGATATCTAGGCCACAACATGGCTTTATAGAGAACGCAGCAGCAGCAATCATCATCTTATTATTAATTACCTTCATTATGAATGGTGTAGCCGTTTACTTTAGAAACAAATGGCAAAAGAAATTAAAATAAATTATGGAAACAGTTATAGAACAAATTCCACTAGATAAAATAGTAGATCCTTCTTTAAAAAAGAAGCCAAAAATAGAAGTTAAAGACGTAAAAGTTTGGTATGATGATTTCAATGCTATAAAAGGTATAGACATGAACATCAAACCAAACACTGTTACTGCTTTTATTGGCCCATCTGGTTGTGGGAAGTCAACTTTTTTAAGATTATTCAACAGAATGAATGATTATGTTGAAGGGTTTAGAATGGAAGGAAAAATAAAAGTTAGCGGAGACAATATCTACAAGAAAAGAGTAAACGTAGAAGAATTACGTAAAGAGATAGGTATGGTTTTTCAAAAACCTAATCCGTTTCCAAAATCAATTTTTGACAATGTTGCTTACGGATTAAAAATTCAAGGGATCTCAGATAAAAAATTAATTGAGGAACGTGTAGTAGATTGTTTAAAGCAAGTTGCACTATGGGACGAAGTTAAAGATGATTTAAACAAATCAGCAATGGCTTTATCTGGAGGGCAACAACAACGTTTATGTATTGCGCGTACTTTAGCAGTACAACCTTCTATTATTTTAATGGACGAACCAACTTCTGCATTAGACCCAATATCTACTGCAAAAGTGGAAGAGTTAATTTTTAAACTAAAAGAAAAATACACCATTGTTATTGTAACACACAACATGCAACAAGCAAGTAGAATTAGTGATTATACAGCATTTTTCTATTTAGGAGAATTAATAGAATACGGAAAAACAAAAACCATATTTACGAATCCAGAAAAAAAACAAACCGAAAACTACATTACTGGTCGTTTCGGGTAAGTTTCACTTTTACCTAAATAAAGCATTATGGCAAACGCACAATATCAAAGAGATTTATTAAACGAATCGGGAGCAGAAATGCTAGCAATTTGCACATCTCAATTAGAAAAAGCAAAAATCGCATTTTTAAATCATGATAGTGATTTAGCAGAAGAAGTAATCATAAACGAAATACGTGTAAACGCATTAGATTTACGCATAGAAAAAAGTTGTGAGAAATTCTTAGCTCTTTATAACCCAGTAGCTATTGATTTACGTTTTATCATGGCTATCCGTAAAATCAATTTTGATTTAGAGCGTATCGCTGATCACGCATATAGTATTTCTAAATATGTGGTTGAGGTAGATGAAAAAATACCTCCACATTTATTTGAAGCATTACAATTTCAAACAATGTATGACACTATTGTCAAAATGCTTGATAATATAACTGAGGCTTATGAAAATAAAGATGTAAAATCTGCTAGAAAAGTCTTTAAAAAAGACAAAGTATTAGACAAAATAAATGTTGACTCTTTCGCTGTTCTTGAGATTGAAATTAAAAAGGATAATAACATCATATCGGAAGCATTATTACTTTTTTCTGTTATTAAGAAAATGGAACGAGTTGGTGATCTAATCAAAAATATTGCTGAAGAAATTATTTTTTACATTGACGCAGAGGTTTTAAAACACAAAAAGAAAAAATAATTTATTAAATAGTCTTTATTGCCTATAAGCGATAAACATTAACACCTACCACAATCAATACTTTGTTTTTCAATAAAGTATGATTTGTGGTGTTTTTATTTTTACTAATTGATAACATTCCCGTAACATTAGAAATTTTTATTTGAAGTACGTTTGCACCGTTACTTTCAATAAAATAAAGTTTTAATTATGGATAATATTTATCTTTTAATGGTTATTGCGCTAGGTGTATTAGCAGTAATCGATTTAGTTGTAGGAGTCAGTAATGATGCCGTAAATTTTTTAAATTCTGCTATAGGGTCTAAAGCAGTTTCATTTAAAACCATCATGATTGTTGCCAGTATTGGTATTGCTTGTGGTGCATTGTTTTCAAGTGGAATGATGGAAGTTGCCAGAAAAGGAATTTTTGTCCCAGGTAATTTTATGTTTGATGAGATCATGATTATTTTTATGGCGGTTATGATAACCGACATACTACTTCTTGATATGTTTAATACATTAGGAATGCCTACTTCTACTACTGTATCTATAGTATTTAATTTATTGGGAGCTGCAGTATGTATCGCTTTGATAAAAATAAGTGGTGACGATTCACAAACTTACTCAGACTTATTTAACTATATAAACACTGCAAAAGCAAAACAAATTATTGGAGGTATACTACTCTCCGTTGTCGTCGCATTTTCTGTCGGTGCTGTAGTACAGTATATCTCAAGAATATTACTATCGTTTCATTTTGAAAAGAAAGCCACGTGGGTGGGCGCTTTATTTGGAGGTATAGCATTAACTGCATTAGTGTATTTCATTTTAATGAAAGGAATTAAAGGAGCTGATATTGCTAAACAAAGTTTTGACTTCACTAATGGATTAACTATTAAAAAATTCTTAGAAAGTTATGTAATGGAGTTAGTTGCAGCGTTTTTTGTTTTCTGGACTGGATTCTCTTATGTTTTCATGAAGTTTTTTAAACAAAACATTTATAAATTAATCATTATTATTGGTACTTTTTCATTAGCCTTAGCTTTTGCAGGAAATGACTTAGTAAACTTTATTGGTGTTCCAATTGCAGGATGGCAATCTTTTGAAGCTTGGAGCGGATCAGGAATACCTGCAAGTGAATTTGCAATGGATGCTTTAGGTAAAAAAGTACCTACACCAACGCTTTGGTTGTTTTTAGCAAGTGCAGTAATGGTAGCCACATTATGGCTGTCTTCAAAATCGAAAGAGGTTTTAAAAACATCTTTAAATTTATCTAGTCAAGGAGAAACAAAAGAGCGTTTCAAACCTAATTTTGTATCTAGAGGAGTTGTAAGAAGTGCTATATTTTTATCAAGAACGTTTACATCTATTATACCAAATACATTATCTAAAACAATAGATACTCAATTTGAAAAACCAGTAATTGAACTTTCTAAGGACAAAACTTATGAATTACCAGCTTTTGATATGGTTAGAGCATCTGTTAACCTAATGGTTGCTGGTATATTAATTTCAATTGCAACTTCTTATAAATTGCCTTTATCCACAACTTATGTAACTTTTATGGTTGCAATGGGTACCTCTTTAGCAGATAGAGCATGGGGAGCGGAAAGCGCAGTATATCGTGTTGCTGGAGTCTTAAATGTAATTGGAGGATGGTTTTTAACTGCTTTTAGTGCCTTTTGTGCCGCAGCCGTTGTAGCTTTCTTAATTTCATGGAACGTAAAAGTAATGGTTCCGGTATTACTATTAGTTACTGCCGCATTATTAGTTAAGAACATGCTAGCTCATCGTAGAAAAGCAAGAGCAGGAAAAGAAGAAGACACTATTAACAAAGCTGAAAGTACTTCTATACAAGGAGTTGTTGAAGAAAGTGCTGACAACATTAGAGCAGTTGTTAGTAGAACATCTAAAATTTACACCAATACTATTGACAGTTTAGCAAAACAAGATTTAGAAGGACTTAAAAAGAGTAAAAAAGGAGTCCGAAAACTAAATGACGAGGTTGAAGATTTAAAAGATAACATCTTTTATTTCATCAAAAACTTAGACGAATCAAGTATTGGAGCAAGTGATTTCTATATTAATGTATTAGGATACTTACAAGATATGTCACAATCTTTAGAATACATATCTAAAGCGAGTCATAAGCACGTAAATAACAATCACTTAAAATTACGTTTCAACCAAATTAAAGACTTAAAAGAAACTGAGCAGCAATTAAAAACATTGTTCGGAAAAATTAAAAGTACTTTCTCTGAACGTAACTTTGACAACATCAACACTATCCTTGACGAAAAACAACAATTGCTTGATACAGTTAATGAACGTATAAAGAAACAAGTTGCAAGAACAAGGACAGAAGATGATAGTCCGAAAAACACTACACTATATTTTAGTTTATTATTAGAAACTAAAGATTTAATTAAAGCAACTATGAGTTTATTGGAAGCTTATAAAGAGCAATAGATTAAACAAAATAATAAGTTAAGTATTAAAAGGAACATCATTAATGATGTTCCTTTTTTTATTGTTTAATCCAACTTACATTTGTACCCATTCACACTTTTAAGAAATTCATTTTCAAAGAGTTTTGTTAACAAGATTATTAATTGTACTTTTGCAAACTCTTTCGAGAGTAAGGAATGTTTAATAATTAAAAAGAATTAGTGTGGATACATTAAGCTACAAAACTATTTCAGCCAACAAAAATACCGTTAATAAGGAATGGGTATTAGTTGATGCTGAAGGTCAGACGTTAGGTAGAATGTCTTCGATAGTTGCAAAACTTATCAGAGGAAAACTAAAACCTAACTACACACCTCATGTTGATTGTGGAGATAACGTAATTGTTATCAACGCAGAAAAAATCATCTTAACAGGTAAAAAATGGACGGAAAAAAGTTACATCCGTCACACAGGTTACCCTGGAGGTCAAAAATCATTAACTGCTACTGAGTTGTTTGGGAAAGACCCTGCTCGTTTAGTGGAAAAATCAGTAAAAGGAATGTTACCTAAGAACAAATTAGGAAGCGCTTTATTCCGTAACTTAAAAGTCTATGTAGGTTCTGAGCACAATCAAGAAGCTCAAAAACCAAAGACTATTAACCTTAACGATTACTTATAATGGAAATTATACACAAAATCGGACGTAGAAAAACTGCTGTAGCTAGAATTTACCTTTCTGATGGAAGCGGTAAAATTACAGTAAACAAAAAAGAAATGAGTACTTACTTCCCTACAGGAACTTTACAGTACAAAGTTAAACAACCTCTAATGTTAACAGAGAACTTGGAAAACTTTGACGTAAAAGTAAATGTTTATGGTGGTGGTATCACTGGACAAGCTGAAGCTATTCGTTTAGCAATTTCACGCGCTATGTGTGAATTGAACGACGAAAACAGAGGAATCTTGAAGCCAGAAGGTTTATTAACTAGAGACCCTAGAATGGTTGAACGTAAGAAATTCGGTCAGAAGAAGGCACGTAAGAAGTTCCAATTCTCGAAACGTTAATATTTCGTACTGGATTTATTCAGTATTATCAAAATTTAAAAAACTTGTTGTCGTTGCTTTGGGGAAACCCCAAAGGGTTAGTTTAGCATCTAAATGATTACGTGTAATTATTGCTACTACAACGAAGAACGTAAACTATTACAAAAATGGCAAATAACATAGAAGTAAAGGACTTACTTGAGGCAGGTGTACATTTCGGACACATGACTCGTAAATGGGATCCAAACATGGCACCATATATTTATATGGAGCGTAATGGGATTCACATTATTAACTTATACAAAACTGCTGCAAAAATTACTGAAGCTGGAAATGCTTTACAAAAAATTGCTGCATCTGGTAGAAAGATTTTATTCGTAGCTACCAAAAAACAAGCAAAAGATATCGTAGCTGAAAAAGCAGGTGCTGTAAATATGCCTTATATTACAGAAAGATGGCCTGGTGGAATGCTAACTAACTTTGTAACTATCCGTAAAGCTGTTAAAAAAATGGCTACTATTGATAGAATGAAGAAAGACGGTACTTTCATGACTTTATCTAAAAAAGAACGTTTACAGGTTGACCGTTTAAGAGCTAAATTAGAAAAGAATTTAGGTTCTATTTCTGATATGACTCGTTTACCTGGAGCACTTTTTGTTGTTGATATTAAAAGAGAGCACATCGCTATTAAAGAAGCACAGAAATTAAACATTCCAATCTTTGCAATGGTTGATACAAATTCTGACCCAAGAGAGGTTGATTTTGTAATACCAGCAAACGATGATGCATCTAAATCTATCAGCAAGATTTTAACTCATGTTACTGAATCTGTTGCAGAAGGATTATCAGAAAGAAAAGCTGAGAAAGATTCTAAAAAAGCTGAAGACACAAAAGAAGTTGAAAAAACTGAAGCTCCAAAGGCCGAAGCTAAAGCTCCTGAAGTTGCTGCCCCTGAAGTAAAAGCAGAAACTCCAACAGAAGAAAAATAATAATTAGTATTTAAAGTAGCCTGACTTTATACCAAAAGTCAGGCTATTTAATTTTAAACACATACACGATGAAAATTACTGCTGCTGACGTAAAAAAATTAAGAGATGCTACTGGTGCTGGGATGATGGATTGTAAAAAATCATTAGTTGAAGCTGAAGGAGATTTCGACAAAGCATTAGATATATTGCGTAAAAAAGGTCAAAAAGTTGCTGCAAAAAGAGCTGACAGAGATTCTTCTGAAGGAGCTGTTATTGCTGTAGTTAATGACGATGCAACTGCTGGTGCAGTTGTTTGTTTAAATTGCGAAACTGATTTCGTTGCAATGAATGATGATTTCGTAAAATTAGCAAAAGACTTCGCTAACTTAGCATTAAGCTATGACACAAAAGAAGAGTTCTTAGCTGCTGACTACAACGGTATTACTGTTGCAGAAAAGCTAATAGAACAAACTGGTGTAATTGGTGAGAAAATTGAAATTGGAGGGTTTAAGAAATTAAGCGCACCTTTCGTTGGATCATACATTCACGTAGGAAACAAAATCGCCTCTATCGTAGGATTATCTGCTGCTGTAGATAACGCTGCAGTATTAGGTAAAGATTTAGCTATGCAAGCTGCCGCAATGGGAGCAAGCTCTTTATCTTACAAAGATTTCACTGCTGAATTCGTAGCATCAGAAACTGAAGCTAGAATTGCTGTTATTGAAAAAGAAAATATTGAATTAGGACGTTTAGGTAAAACACTTAAAAACGTACCTGAATTCATTTCTATGGCTCAATTAACTGAAGAAGTTATTGCTAAAGCTGAAGTTGTTGCTAAAGAGCAATTAGCTGCTGAAGGTAAACCAGAGAAAATATGGGACAAAATTCTTCCAGGAAAAATGGAGCGTTTTATCTCTGACAACACTACTCTTGATAAAGAGCAATGTTTATTAGATCAAGAATTTATTAAAGAAGCAAAACAAAATGTTGCTGAATATGTGAAGACATATGGTGATGTTTCAGTTACTGCTTTTGAAAGAGTATCTTTAGCATAAGTACTCGTATAATTCAAAATAAATTAAAGCTTCTCAGAAATGAGAAGCTTTTTTTATATGCACATTTCACTTAAATAGTTGACATAATTATTGAAAAAAAGGAATTCAAATGTATATTTGCACAAATCATTCACTACTATGTACTACAAAAGAATACTTTTAAAACTATCAGGAGAAGCCTTAATGGGTGAACGTCAATATGGTATTGACCCAAAAAGATTAGCAGAATATGCTCAAGATATAAAAGAACTAGTAGAAAAAGGTGTTGAAGTAGCTATCGTAATTGGTGGTGGTAACATATTCAGAGGTGTTGCAGGAGCAAGTAATGGTATGGATCGTGTTCAAGGTGACTATATGGGAATGTTAGCTACCGTAATAAATGGCTTAGCGTTACAAAGTGCACTTGAAGATGCGGATGTACAAACAAGATTACAAACAGCAATAAAAATAGAAGCTATTGCAGAACCATACATTAAAAGAAAAGCAACTAGACACCTTGAAAAAGGTAGAGTTGTGATTTTTGGTTCTGGAACAGGAAACCCTTATTTCACCACTGATTCAGCAGCAGTATTACGTGCTATTGAAATAGGTGCTGATGTAATTCTAAAAGGAACTCGCGTAGATGGAATCTACAATGAAGATCCAGAGAAAAACCCCAATGCAACAAAATACGATTTCATCACATTTGCTGATGTAATCAAAAAAGGATTAAAAGTAATGGACATGACTGCTTTTACTTTAAGTCAGGAAAACAACTTACCAATTGTTGTTTTTGACATGAATACAAAAGGAAATTTACTAAAGGTAGTTTCTGGAGAACAAATAGGAACGAAAGTAAACAACTAAAAATATTTGGCTTAGTTATTGATTTAACACAAATAATTAATACTTTTACTCAAGGCAAAAAAAACTTTGAATAATCAACCCACAAAACGGGTGAAAATTTAACTTTATGGAAGAAATTAACTTCATTATAGATAGCGCAAAAGAAGGAATGGACAATGCAATTATGCATTTAGAAAAACAATTGCGTATTATTAGAGCTGGAAAAGCATCTCCAGCAATGTTAAGTAGTGTTAAAGTTGATTATTATGGTTCTGCTACTATTCTATCACAAGTAGCTAACGTAAACACACCAGATGCAAGAACTATCACCGTTCAACCTTGGGAAAAAAACTTATTGCAAGAAATTGAGAAAGCAATCATGAAGGCCAACCTAGGCTTCAACCCAATGAACAATGGTGAAACTATTATCATAAACGTCCCTGCTCCGACTGAAGAGAGAAGACGTGAATTAGCAAAACAAGCTAAAGGAGAAACTGAAGATGCTAAAGTTGTTATTAGAAACAACCGAAAAGACGCTAATCATGAAATTAAAAAGCTAGAAGATCCTTCTGATGACATGAAAAAAAATGCTGAAGCTTCAGTGCAAACAATAACTGATGAAGCAGTAAAAAGGATTGACGAAATTTATTCAGCAAAAGAAATAGATATTATGACAGTTTAATTATACTGTATTATAAAATAGTGTATAAAAAAAACGGCCTTATTAGCCGTTTTTTTTATACACATAATTCACACATATATTAGAGCAATTATTTACCTTTGAACTCCTTTACAAACGATTATGACGAAATTATTTAGCGTTGGTTTTTGGGCAGCGATTGCTCGAATTATTTTAAAGAACAGGATTCTTATCCTTATTCTTATAACTATTGCTACAATAGGTTTAGCAAGTCAGTTTAAACACATGCGCTTCACTTATACTGAAGCAAATTTACTACCTGACGATCATGCTATAAACAAAGAGTACTTTAATTTTGTTGATAAATTTGGAGATGAAGGAAATTTAATTGTCATAGGAATACAAGACGACTCATTTTTTACACCTGAAAAATTCAACGCTTGGAACAATCTAGGAAAAGAATTAAACACACATAAATATGTTACAAATGTTATTGGCGTTGGTGAAATACAAAACCTTGTTAAAAACAATAAGGACAAGAAATTTGATCTAAAACCGTTAGTACCTAAAGACATTAAAACACAAAAGGAACTAGATAATTTAAGGAATACACTTTACCATAATCTACCTTTTTATAATAAGGTTTTATACAACGCGGAAAGCAACACTTTTCGAACTCTTATATATGTTAATAAAGAAATTATAAACAAACCAGCAAGAAAGAAACTAATTGAGGAGTTCATAATCCCAAAAATTGAGGCATTTAACAAAAAGAACAACTTAACCGTTAGAGTTTCAGGAATGCCATATATTCGAACCCTAAACTCAAACACCATAATTAGCGAAATAGCTTATTTCATATTAGCTGCTTTATTCGTTACCGGATTCATATTCTACTTGTTTTTCAAGTCTTTCAGAGCTACATTTATTTCATTATTTACTGTTGTAATTGGAGTTATGTGGACCTTTGGACTTTTAGGGTTACTACAGTATGAAATCACGGTCCTTACTGCTATTATCCCTCCTTTAATTATTGTTATTGGAATCCCTAACTGTGTGTTTTTAATAAACAAATATCAGTCAGAAGTTAAAAAACATGGTAATCAAGCAAAATCCCTACAACGTGTAATTACTAAGATTGGGAATGCCACATTAATGACTAATGTTACCACTGCTGCTGGATTTGCAACTTTTATATTAACAAAAAGTGACTTATTAAGCGAATTTGGTACAGTTGCCTCACTAAGTATATTATCAATATTTATCATTTCACTCTTATTAATACCAATTATATACAGTTTCATGCCTTTGCCAAAACAAAAGCACCTAAACCACTTAAACAAAAAGTGGATTGATGGTTTTGTAAACTGGATGGCTCACATGGTAAAGTATAAACGAATTACAATATATACAGGTTCATTAATTTTATTAATAGCTAGTATGATTGGTATCTTTAACATAAAAGTTACTGGAAGTTTGATTGAAGATATGCCTCAAAACACAGATTTCTTTAGAGATATTCGTTTTTTTGAAAAAGAATTTGACGGTATCATGCCCGTAGAGTTTATGATTGATACTAAGCGTAAAAAAGGAGTTATGAAATTAGCTACACTAAAGCGCATGAATCAGCTTGAAGAAGCTATTAACGAAATTCCAGAATTATCAAAACCAATGTCACTTGTTGGACTAGTAAAATACACCAAACAAGCATACTATAATGGTAATCCAAAATACTACCAGCTACCTACTTCTCAAGAAAAAAACTTCATCCTGTCATATGCTAAAAATGCAGACACTGATAATGATTTAATGAAAAGTTTTGCTGATAGCACAGGTCAATATGCAAGAATAACTACCTTCATGAAGGATATTAGCACAGACCGAATGGAAGTGATTGAAGAGCAATTAAAGCAAAAAATTTCTAAAATATTCCCGGAAGATCGTTACGAAGTAACTATGACTGGTAAAGCTTTAGTTTTTCAAAAAGGAACTAAATACCTTAGAGATAATTTATTTTTGTCATTAGGCTTAGCAATTGTAATTATTTCACTATTCATGGCATACATGTTTAGGTCATTTAGAATGATTATTGTTTCATTAATACCAAACCTACTTCCCTTGTTAATCACTGCTGGTTTAATGGGGTTTTTAGGAGTACCAATAAAACCATCTACCATATTAGTATTTAGTATCGCTTTTGGAATATCCGTAGATGACACGATACACTTTTTAGCAAAATACCGACAAGAGCTACAATCTAACAACTGGAAGATTAGAAAATCTGTTTACGGAGCTTTGAGAGAAACTGGAGTAAGCATGTTTTATACTTCTATAGTTTTATTTTTTGGTTTCTCAGTATTTACCATCTCAAGTTTTGGAGGTACAGTTGCCTTAGGAGGTTTAGTATCAGTAACATTATTATTGGCTATGTTAGCTAACTTGTTACTTTTACCTTCATTACTTTTATCATTGGAAAGAAGTATTGCAAACAAGAAGACACTTAAAGAACCCAACTTTAACCCCATTCCAGAAGAAGGAGAGGAATAAACATAAAAAAACCGTTAGCATGCTAACGGTTTTTACCCCAAAAAAACTTACTTAAAAAACCTATATGGTCATTAATATAAGCTGGGTGCAATTTACAACATCGCTATAGATTACGACCTCACGTAAATTGGGTATTTTTATATCACTATATTTAGTGATATTTGAAGTTGAAAATAAAATTTTTTTAAACACATAAAAAATTATCTTTGCAAACGAACAGTAACAATTAATGTGATTTATAAATAATTACATTTTTACACAAAGCAGTAGAGACAATAAAAAAGAGTGCTTCAGCTTTAAAGCTTTAATTTTACTAAAGAGCACTACTTATATTATAAATAATTATAGATACATGAACTCGATATCAGTTTCAGAATTATTAAAAGGAGAAAAACTTTTACAAGAAATAACCCTTAAAGGATGGGTAAGAACGTTTAGAGCAAAAAGATTTATTGCTTTAAATGACGGATCAACAATTAATAACATACAATGTGTTGTTGATTTTGAAAAAACAGATGAAGACACTTTAAGAAGAATTACTACTGGAGCAGCAGTTGCTTTAAAAGGTATACTTATTGAAAGCCAAGGAAAAGGTCAGAAAGTTGAATTAGAAGTTCAAACTATTGAAATATTAGGAGATTCTGACCCAGAAACCTACCCTATTCAACCTAAAAAGCACAGCTTTGAATTCTTACGAGAAAATGCACACTTAAGAACTAGAACGAGTACATTTAGTGCTGTTATGCGTTTAAGGTCGTCATTATCATTTGCAATTCACCAATATTTTAACCAAAAGGGCTTTTACTACATGCACACTCCAATCATAACTGGTAGTGATGCAGAAGGTGCAGGTGAAATATTTCAAGTAACTGGATTAGATGTTAAAAACCCACCATTGAAAGATGATGGATCTGTAGATTATAGTAAAGATTTTTTCGGTAAAGAAACCAACTTAACGGTATCTGGACAGTTAGAAGCTGAAACTTACGCAATGTCATTAGGTAAAGTATATACTTTCGGACCTACATTTAGAGCTGAAAACTCTAATACTTCACGTCACTTATCAGAATTCTGGATGATTGAACCTGAAGTAGCCTTTATGGATCTAGCTGGAAATATGGATTTAGCTGAAGATTTCTTAAAATCTGTCATCACTTACATTCTAGAAAATAACAAAGAGGACTTAGCCTTCTTAGATCAACGCTTATTAGACGAGGAAAAAACAAAACCTCAAAAAGATCGTAGTGAAATGTCTTTAACAGAGAAATTACATTTTGTTGCAGACAATAACTTTAAACGTGTTAGCTATACTGAAGCTATAGACATCTTAAAGAACTCTAAACCTAATAAAAAGAAAAAATTCAACTATATCATTGAAGAATGGGGAGCTGATTTACAAAGTGAACACGAACGTTTCCTTGTTGAAAAACACTTTAAATGTCCTGTAATATTGTTTGACTATCCTGCTAACATTAAGGCATTTTACATGCGTTTAAATGAAGATGGAAAAACGGTACGTGCTATGGATATTTTATTCCCAGGTATTGGAGAAATGGTTGGTGGATCTCAACGTGAAGAGCGTTTAGATGTATTACTTGAAAAAATGAAAGCTTTAGATATTGATCCTGAAGAATTATCATGGTATACCGATTTACGTAAATACGGTACCGCAACACACTCAGGTTTTGGTTTAGGTTTTGAACGTTTAGTAATGTTCGCTACCGGAATGAGTAACATTAGAGATGTAATTCCTTTCCCTAGAACACCTCAAAACGCTGCTTTTTAAGCTTCTAAAAATATTTTATAAAACTAACCTACAAGACTTCAAAACCTTGTAGGTTTTTTTATCTTTACCATATTATGTTAAAACAGTACTTACAATTTAAATTATCTCAGAAATTATCTCCACAACAAATTCAGTTGATGAAGTTAATTCAATTGCCTACACAAGCTTTTGAACAACGAATTAAACAAGAACTTGAGGAGAATCCAGCATTAGATAATAGTAAAGAAGACACAAATGAGGATGAGTTTCAAGATGACAATTATGATGATTCTTACGACAATGAAACTATAAATACTGATGACATTAATATTGATGAGTATTTAAGCGATGATGAGACACCTAGTTATAGGCTACAGGCAAATAATTATAGTGCAGATGATGAAGATAAAAGTATTCCCTATGCTGCTGGAATGACTTTTACCCAACACTTAATCAACCAATTAAATACTTTCCGCTTAAACGAACAAGAATATTTAATTGCCGAATTCTTGGTTGGAAGTATTAATGAAAATGGATACATAAGAAGAGAAATATCCGATATCGTTGATGATCTAGCATTTACTCAAGGTGTTTATACAACCGATGAAGAAGTATTAAACGTACTAAACATTATTCATACATTAGAACCAACAGGTGTTGGAGCTAGAAGTTTACAGGAATGCCTGCTTCTACAATTAAAACAAAAACCAAAAGAAAAAGCCGTAGCCACTGCAATCAGCATTGTTGATGAAGCCTTTGATCAGTTTGCTAAAAAGCATTATAAAAAATTACTTAAGAAATTCAATATCTCAGAAGAAGACCTAAAAGACGCTATTCTTGAGGTAGAAAAACTGAATCCGAAACCAGGAGGAGGTTATACTGGAAACAATAGAATTACTGAACAGGTAGTTCCCGATTTTAGTATTAGAATTATTGAAGGAAAATTGGAACTAACTTTGAATGGTCGTAATGCACCAGAATTACACATTTCAAATGAATACAGCAATATGCTGAAAGGATACAAGGAAAGTAAAAACAAAACTAAATCACAAAAAGATGCAGTTCAGTTTATAAAACAAAAACTTGATTCCGCTAAATGGTTCATTGACGCTATTAAACAACGTCAACAAACACTATTTGTCACCATGTCTGCTATTATGTATTATCAAGAAGCATTTTTACTTAGCGGTGATGAAATGGATTTAAAACCAATGATTCTTAAGGATATTGCTGATGAAATCAACATGGATATTTCTACTGTTTCTAGAGTAGCAAATAGCAAATATGTTGACACTCCTTACGGAACTAAATTGATTAAAGAATTTTTCTCTGAAGCCATGAAAAATGACAAAGGGGAAGATGTTTCTACAAGAGAAATTAAAAAAATATTAGAAACTGTAGTCGACGCAGAAGACAAGAAAAAACCATTAACCGATGAGAAGCTAGCCAAACTTTTAAAAGAAAAAGGCTACCCTATTGCAAGAAGGACTATTGCAAAATACAGAGAACAGTTAGATATCCCTGTCGCTCGTTTACGAAAAAAAATATAATCTTGGATAAATTTTTAAAATCTGTTTCCTATATTTTTCACCCAATATTCCTACCTTTTTTTGGAATATGCATTTTTTATAGTTTAACCTATAATTACTATACCAGTGAATATATTCAAAGTAGAGTAATACAGTTATTCATCCTTACAATAATAATCCCTCTCTTAATATTTAGGGTTCTAAAAAAACTACAATTCGCTTCATCTTTAATGCTAGAAAAGATAAAGGAGCGTAGATTCCCATACCTAATAGCAGTTGTATTGAATTTATACATTACTCAATATGTATTTACTGAAAGTATGGACTTAGAACTCCATTATTTTTTTGCTGGAATTAGCTTCACAAGTATTACTTTTTTAATTTTAAGCTATCTGAATTACAAAGCTAGTTTACATACTGCCGCAATAAGCGGAGTAACAATGTTTATCATTGCACTAAGCATTCATTTTCAGTTGAACTTGATTTTAGGTATTGGTTTTTTAATTTTATCGAATGGACTAGTAGCAACTTCTAGACTGCATTTAAAAGCACACACAACTCTTGAATTAATTATTGGCTTTATAGCAGGTCTATCACCTCAATTCATGATGATGATTTACTGGGTTTAAAGAATTCATTACAACAAAAAACAGCTAACTTTCAATAAGCCCATGATGTATTAAAAAAGGTAAAACATCAATCCAAACTTGATTTCTGTAACATCTATTACTTCACCTTCTATCATTGCATCATTTGAGAAAAGGCTATTTAAACTATATCCAACATAAAAGTTCCAAGTATTCCATCCAAAGCTAATATCTGCAGTTGCTCTAAATCTATTTAAGTGAGGAGTATTATTTTGTTTAAAATCACCTAACTCACCTTTATACTTTACAATACTATTAAATACATATCCAATTTTAACACCAGTATAAACTCTCCAGAACTTATAATTTTCTGATGTAGATGTTCGCCATCTGAACTGTAATGGTATTTCAGCAATATGGACATTTAATTTATTCTTACTAAACCCAACTACATCTTTATTTAATATTTGATATGAAACTACACTATTTTCCTCTTTAACAAACAAATTATGGTTGTATGAGTTACTAGAGTATCCTAAACCAATTCCAAATGCTATATTTCGCTGTTTGTTTATAGGGAAATCCCTAATAAAACCAACATGCAGCCCGCCAGAAAGCCCTTGTTGAGACATTCCTGATGGTTTGTTTTCTAAAAAATTATACGATATCCCAACATAAAACTGGTCTTCTCTATACTTAGGGTCATCAATTTTAGATTCCACATTTTCTACTTGGGAAAAAAGCACAAGACTATAAAATAGCGCTATAAAACAAAATATTCTTTTCATACAAAAACGAAGATAATCATTCACAATTGTATTCACAAAAGATTAAGCACCCCTTTAAATAAACATCATAAGTTATTAGTGAAATATTTTCATCTGCAATTATTATATTTGCTTGAAGTTTTTGTAACAAAAAATCAATTTAGGCGTCAAACCCTATAACTTTTAAAAACTAATTAAAATTCTAATGAAGAAAATCAGCATTTATCTCGCTTCATTACTTTTACCTGTATCAATTATGGCGCAAAAAGTAACTTTTGAAGAGTATGACTTAGACAACGGTTTGCATGTCGTTTTACACCAAGACAATGCAGCTCCAGTTGTAACAACATCTGTAATGTACCATGTAGGTGCAAAAGATGAAAACCCTGAACGAACAGGATTCGCTCACTTTTTTGAACACCTATTATTTGAAGGTACTGAAAACATTGAAAAAGGTAAATGGTTTGAGATTGTATCTTCTAACGGAGGAAGCAATAACGCCAATACTACTGATGACAGAACTTACTACTATGAAGTATTCCCTTCTAACAGTTTAGAATTAGGATTATGGATGGAATCTGAAAGAATGTTACACCCAGTAATTGATCAAACTGGAGTTGACACACAAAATGAAGTTGTAAAAGAAGAAAAAAGATTACGTGTTGACAACCAACCTTACGGTAGTTTCATGGCGGAAATCAAAAAATTAATCTTTACAAAACACCCATACCGTTGGGCAACCATCGGATCAATGGATCATTTAGATGCTTCTACTTTAGAAGAATTTCAAGCTTTCAATAAAAAATTCTATGTACCTAACAATGCAGTATTAGTTGTAGCTGGTGATTTAGATGTTAAGAAAACTAAAAAAATGATTAATGATTACTTTGGAAGCATCCCTAAAGGAAAAGCTGTAACCAGAGTAAACATTGAAGAAGCTCCAATAACTAAAGAAATTAAAGGAACTTATAACGATCCTAACATTCAAATTCCTGCAATAGTATCAGCATACAGAACTCCATCTATGAAAACTAGAGATGCTTATGTATTAAACATGGTTTCTACAGTTTTAAGTGACGGTAAAAGTTCAAGACTATACAAGAAACTAGTTGATGAGAAAAAAATGGCTTTACAAGTAGGAGCATTTAGCGTTAGTCAAGAAGACTACGGAATGTACTTAACTTATGGTTTACCATTAGGTGATACTAAATTAGAAGATTTAGTTAAGGAAATTGACGAAGAAGTTATGAAAATGCAAACTGAGTTAATTACTGAAAGAGAATTTGAAAAACTACAAAACAAATACGAAAATCAGTTTGTAAACTCTAATTCTAGCATCGAAGGTATCGCTAACTCTTTAGCTAGATACCACATGTTATATGGAGATATCAATTTAATTAACAATGAAATTGAAATTTACAAATCAATTACTAGAGAAGAAATTAGAGACGTCGCTAAAAAGTATTTGAATCCAAATCAAAGAGCGCTATTAGAATACCTTCCTAAAAAAGAAGAAAATAAAAAATAAGCAAAGATGAAAACAAAAATTTTATCACTAATAGCATTAGTTTTTATGAGTATAACAACTATGCAAGGACAAATAGACAGATCTAAGCAACCAACTGCAGGACCAGCTCCTAAAATAAATATTGGTAAGCCAAAGTCGTTCACATTATCTAACGGTTTAAAAGTTATGGTTGTAGAAAACCATAAGTTACCAAGAGTTTCTTTAAACTTACGTTTAGATAACCCACCTGTTTTAGACGGAGACAAAGCAGGAGTTTCAGATTTAACTGGAGCAATGTTAGGAAAAGGATCTAAAACAATTACTAGAGATGCTTTTAACGAAGAAGTAGACTACATGGGAGCTAACCTTAACTTAGGTGCTAACGGTGGTTTTGCTAGTGGATTATCAAAATACTTTAACCGTTTGGTTACTTTAATGGCTGACGCAGCTATTAACCCAAACTTTACAGAAGTAGAATTTGATAAAGAAAAAGAAAAAGTTCTTGAGGGAATTAAATCTGAAGAAAAAAACGTAAAAGCTGTAGCAAACAGAGTGAAAGACTTTTTAGTTTACGGTAAAAATCACCCTTATGGTGAGTACGTTTCTAAGGAAACTGTTACTAATGTTACTTTAGCTGATGTTAGTAAATTTTACCAAAATTACTTTGTACCTGATAACGCTTACTTAGTTATTATTGGAGATGTAAAGTTTAAAGACGTAAAAAAAGTAGTTACAGAAAACTTCGGTAACTGGAGAAAAGGTTTAGCACCAGTAATTTCTATGCCTGTTGTTAAAAATGTTCAGTTTACTCAAGTAAATTTTGTTGACATGCCTGACGCAGTACAATCTGAAATTGCTGTAGTAAACACTGTTGATCTTAAAATGAACGATGTTGATTACCACGCTGCTTTAATTGCTAATAAAATTTACGGTGGTAGCTTTAACAGTATGTTGAACTTAAACTTAAGAGAAGCTCACGGGTGGACTTATGGTGCACGTTCTTCATTAAGAGCTGACAAAGATACTCAAGCTGCTTTTACCTCTTCTACTAGTGTTAGAAATGCAGTTACTGACAGTGCTGTTGTTGAAACATTAAAAGAATTAAAAAACATCAGAACTATTGATGTTACTTTAAAGCAATTAAACAATGTAAAAGCTAAATACTTAGGTGATTTCGTTTTAGCAATGGAAAAGCCTCAAACTATTTCTCGTTATGCTTTAAACATTGAAACTAATAAGTTACCAGCGGATTACTACGAAACTTTCTTAAAGAAAATTAATGCAGTTACTGTTGCTGATGTAAAAAGAGTTGCAAACAAATATTTCTTAGCTGATAATTCTAGAGTTATTATTGCAGGTAAAGGAAGTGATGTTGTAGAGAGTTTAGAAAAGTTAATGCATAACGGTAAAAAAATACCAGTTAAGTATTTTGACAAGTACGGTAACCCAACTGCAAAACCTGTATTTTCTAAGCCAGTTCCTAAGGGAGTTACTGCTCAATCAGTAATTGATACTTATTTTAAAGCTATTGGAGGTAAAGACGCTGTGTCAAAAGTTAAAACACTAGTTTTTTCTGGAGATATGAATGCTATGGGACAAGTTATGGGAATTCAAATGAAAAAGATGACTCCTAACAAAAATGCTATGGAAGTAACTCACCCTCAAGCAGGAGTAGTTATGAAACAAGTATTTGATGGAGAAGCAGGTTATACTGCACAGATGGGTCAAAAACAACCTATGTCTGCAGAGGATGTTGCTGAATCTAAAAGCAAAAACGTAATGTTTGATGAATTATCTTTAGATATGTCAAAAGTAACTTTAGAAAGCATGACTTCTATAAACGGAGAAGATGCATACAAATTAAAAGTTACTGGGACTGGAGAACCAGAATTTAGATATTACAATGCTAAATCAGGTTATTTAGTTAAATCTGAAACTACGAAAGAAGCTCAAGGTCAGAAAATAAGTATTTCTACTGAATATGGAAATTATACTCCAACAAGTGGAATTCAATTCCCTTTTAGTATGACTACAAAACAAGGTCCTCAAACATTTGGAATGATTATTAAAAAAGCAACAGTTAACGAAGATGTTACTGAAGCTGACTTTAAATAATATTTTTTAAGAGAATACCTTTCTTATTAGAAAAACAAAAAGCTGAAACTAACGTTTCAGCTTTTTTTATGTTATAAACTATTCAACTCTTAATTTTTCCGATTAGCTAAAAACACACCTAATAAAATAATACCTGTAGCTAATATTTGTACCATGTTTAATTTTTCTCCATCCAACACACCCCATATTAACGCAACAATTGGAATAGTATACGTTACTGATGAAGAAAAGATGGGAGTCGAAATTTGAACCAATCTATTAAACATAACTTTAGCTATACCCGTTCCAAAAATCGCTAGCAACACCAAATACAACATTGATGTTTGCACAACACCTGAGGAAATCACTTCCGCTTTAAAGAAACCTGTGCTTATTAACACTATTAATGCAGGGATAGTTATTACGGCAAAATTCCCTACAGCTATACTCATAGCATTTAAATCTTGAAGATATGTTTTTATAATACTTACATTAAACGCATAACAAACAGATGCTATTAACACGAAAATACTAAACCAGTAATTTTGATCTGGATTAAGATTTGACCCACTAACAATCAACATTAACGTCCCCAACAAACCTATTACAACTCCTAACAACTGATTTTTGTTAAATGACATTTTAAAAAAGAAAAAACCAAATATCAATGTATTCAATGGCGTTAGTGAATTTAATATTGATGCTATTGAACTATCTATTTCAGTTTCCGCTAAAGCAAACATATATACTGGAATAAAAGTACCTAATAATGCTGAAATAAAAACCGGTTTATAATGTCGCTTTTCAATTTTACTAATGCTTTTAAACCCTACAAGAAATAAAAATATTGCTGTAAAAATAATTCGCAATGAACCTAATTGATATGCTGACAAACCTATCAATCCTTTTTTTATTAAAATAAACGAGCTTCCCCAAATAACAGAAAGAATCACCAAAAAAAGCCACTTTAGTTTTTTATTATCCATCCTGCAAAAATGAAAAATATAACACAATAATCAGTTGCTTTTCTTAAATTTGTAAAACAAACACTTTTAATATACTTAAGATGAAAACATTAAAATATGTAGCTATTGCATTTGCTTTTTTAGCTACCATTTCTTGTAAAAAAGAACAAAAAGAAGCTGAAGTTGTTGCTATTGACACTATAGAAGAAGTAAAAAAATCAACTATTTCTGAAAATGCTACATTAGCAAAAGTTGAGTTTAATATTGACGGAATGACTTGTGCTATAGGATGCGCAGCTAAAATTGAAAAGAGTTTAGGGAAAATGGATGGTGTTAAAAGTGCCACTGTTAACTTTGAAAGTAAAACCGCTGTTGTTGAATATGACGTTGATCAAGTAACTACAGACCTATTAACCGAACGTGTTGTAGCGAATGGTGACCAGTTTAAAGTTTCTAACTTTCAAACAGCTACCAATAAAGGATGTAAGGCAGACTGTACAAAAGCATGCTGCGCAAAAGACGCTAAAAAATGCACCATGAAATGTAGTGCTGATTGCACAAAAGCTGACTGTGCTAAGTGCGCAGCTAAAACTGCTGAGTGCAAAGCTAAATGTGCTGCTAAAAAACTAGAAGGAAAGACTTGTAAACCAGGATGTGAAAAAGCTTGTTGTAAAGCAAAAGCATAACTAATAGTTCTCGAGATTAGGGAAAACAAAAAGAGCATCTATTTTAAAATAGATGCTCTTTTTGTATGCTAATATTTCATTCTTAAGTGGAAACTTGCTTTTCGCTAATATTTCTTGACACTTTAAACTTCTGCATAAACGTTAAGGATAAAATCACCGAAGAACTAACTCCTTCAATAGCTAATATCAATAATAATATTTCAGGACCACCTGCTCCAGCTAAATACTCCATTAACAACTCCGCAAACGCAGGTTCTATATGAAATAAATATATTCCCATAAATGAAACAAAAATAATGGTTGCAATAGCTCCTGTTAAAATACCAGTACCAAAGCCTGAAAAATATTCGAAATTATCTTTCTCAATACTTTTCTTCTTTTTAATAACTGCATAGATCCCATACGCTACTATAACTCCGTTTATAATCCTTAACCAATGATTATCATGGAGTCCTGCTACTCTAATTAATAAAAAATAAACAATTAGTGCTGCAGCTATCAGCAATCCGTATTTAACATAAAGCCTGTTTGATTTCATAACATAACGTATTGATTACCAGTATTAATTTACGAAAAAATAATGACTTTTTATGTAATACAAAATTATTAAATTTCAAATACAACTTTAAAACGTAGTTCTAAACGCAAAAATCCCAGTGCATAGCACTGGGATTAAAATTTTAAGCAACTTTACTTACATCATCAATATCAAACCCTTGAATTTCATATATCAAATCAAGAGCAACTCTAATTTTTGATTCATAGGTTGGTTCTCCATTTTCGAAATCAAGCCTTTGTGTTACATTTATGTTTGATCTTATCTTAGACTTATCCTTTACATAAAGGGTTATTGCACTTCCTTTATATAACATCTCAAATAAGATTTCATCAATATCATTAATACCTCCTAGAGATAGTTTGTCTGACTGATTATATTTTGAGAAAAAAAGAGAATATAAAATCCTTTTAAGAGCAAACGCTTCTTGTTTGTTTGGCAATGGATCTACAATTCTTCTTTCTTTAGGAAATGGAAATAACTCCAACTGATATAAATTTTGAATCTCTCTCAATACACGTGTAACCTTTTTAATCTTACCTTGTTTGATGATCTTTGACAAATAACTATAGTTTAACTCAGGTGTCATTTCTAATCTAAAATCAAGGAAACCTTTTTCTTTTAAAAACTTATTAAATTCTTTTTCAAAAATAGTTTTCGCTCCATAATTCGCCTTTTTCTCAAAAATAGCACAACCGTATTTCTTGTTTTTAGGGATATGAATCAATGAAAATAATTTCCTGATTTGAACATCTGACTTATTAACAGAATGTAGCAATTTATGGGTATCTCCTTTTCTTATTTCAGAATGCTCACCTGTTTGTCCATAATCCAATACAGAAACCAAACACCGCTCTTCTTCCAAATTTTCAATTTTAGAACTTACCGATAATATTCTTTTTTTACCTTGAATATTATATTCAACTTTTTCGTTTACTAGATACTCATAAAATTGTTTCATGACTTCCAACAAATCATTACTCCCGTTAAAATAATTAAGGTATTGTTCTTCTTTAGCTTTATTTAATAGTGCTATTCTATATGTTACAAAATTTATCATTTCTTCTTTGTGTTAAATTATTATTTCTTTTAAAATTAGATATGATGTTTTCAACATCAATCACTTTAGCAAAATGTATCATTTGGCTATTATATTTAATTGTTAATAAAAACTGACAATTATAAATTGAACTCAAACACTCTGTTTTAAGTGGTTTGAAAATTATCAGTATTATATAGAAATATTTAACTAGGTTAGAAGATTCTAATTTTGTAAGTTTGACAAACAAAATAGGAGAAGAGGTTATCTCAATTCTTATTTAAATTACAAATTCGGGGTGCGATCCAAATTAATGTAATGTAAAATTTACCAAGAGGAATATTTCTAAAATGTTCCTTTTTTTTATGTCTTTTTTTACCTCAGCAATTACTTTTTAAGCATTAATTATCTATTTCAAAAAACAACTTATGCTGTTTTTCAATCAGTTACGGTTAATAAGTTTTAAGTAAAGTGTTTCTAAAAACAAAAAGCGCTAAGGTTTACATAAGCAACCTTAGCACTTTGTTCTTAATTATTCAGTAGATATTACCCTTCGCAACTAGTGCACTCCTTCTTTTGTTTAAATTTCTGAGCGGCATTCATACTGTGTTGGTAATACATTGATTTTATACCTAACTTCCAAGCAGTCATGTATAAATTATTCAAGTCTTTTGTTGGCATATCAGGATGTACCATAACATTAATAGACTGACCTTGATCAATATGGTTTTGCCTGTTTGCAGCTTGATATATAACCGTCATTTGATCAATTTCTGGATATGTTTTAAATACGTCTCTTTCATGATCAGTAAGGAATTCTAAATGCTGTACAGATCCGTCATAATCACGGATACTTCTCCATATTTCTCCAGTATTCTGACCTTTTTCTTCTAATAACTGAACTAAAAACGGGTTTTTAATTGTTGTTTTTATCTTAGCGATATCCTTCACATAACTATTAGACCATATTGGCTCAATACCTTGAGATACTTGTCCTAAAATAAATGCTGAAGATGTTGTTGGAGCTACTGCATTTAAAGTTGTATTTCTACGTCCATATCCTTTTAAAACTTCAGGCTCACCATATAATTTAGCTAACTCTTCAGAAGCTTTGTATGATTTATCTTTTATTGCTTTAAAAATTTCAGAATTTAAGTTAAACGCTTCCTGACTATCAAAAGGTAACATTTTTGATTGTAATAATGAATGCCATCCTAAAGCTCCTAATCCTAAAGCTCTGTTTTCTTTTGCGAAAGTATACGCCTTTTCCATAAAGTCAAACGTAAGCTTATCATCACGATCATCAGAATCTCTAAAATCTTCTAACTTCGTAATAAACTCTTCCATTACAGCATCTAAAAAGTACGTTAGCGTTTCAACAGCATCTGTATCTTTCCATTTATCATAGTGTAATAAGTTTATAGAAGATAAACAGCATACAAATGACCATCTTTCATTAGAAGGCAACATAATTTCTGTACAAAGATTACTTGCATAAATTTCCAAGTTTTTATCTTTATATACATCAGCTGCATTATTGTTTACATTATCTCTAAACAAAATATATGGATACCCAACTTCTGATCTTGACTGTAATACTTTTGCCCAAATAGTTCTTTTAGCAACATCACCGTCTCTCATTTCTTCCATCCACTTATCGCTCACAGTAACACCATGAGTCAACTCTTGAATAGGATTTCCTTCAGAACCAATTTCTAAAAACTCCATAACATCTGGATGATCAATAGGTAAGTAAGGTGCAAAACGACCTCTTCTTACAGAACCTTGACTAACCACATCAACCATTTTTTCAAACAGTTGCATAATGTGTACAGCTCCTGAAGATTTCCCGTTGTTTTTAACAGGCGCTCCTCTATGACGTAATTTACCAAAATAACCAGACGTTCCTCCACCTAATTTTGACATCATACCAACTTCAGATTGAGTGAATAAAATATCCCCCATATCATCAGCAATATGCGACCCAAAACAACTGATTGGCAATCCTCGTTTTTTACCGAAGTTTGACCAAACTGGTGATGCTAAAGAGTAATACCCTTCCGCCATATAACCGTAGAACTTGTCTGCAAAACCATCTATTTTCAAGATTTTTTCTGCATTTTCTGCTATCTCTCTAATTCTTCCTTCTGGAGTTGCTCCATCAGTAAGGTATCCAGATTCTAAAAATTTACGACTATTTTCCGTTAACCATTTAATTTCTGGTTGACGATTTGATTTTTCAGCCTGTAAAGCTGCTTTTCTTGCTTCTACCAATTTGTCTTGTTCTGTTGATGATTGAGTTTGGTTCTGGTTGGTTAGTACGTCTTTTCTCATAATTTAAAATAGGTCGTCACTGGTTATACTTTTACTTCTTTTGGTGTAAGCGATAGATCTTTTTACGAAGAAATCTCCGTGTTTAGTCCCAATAATCTCATCGTCAAACCATTCTGTTTCTGCTAATAGCGTTTCATCTACTTCGAAAACTTTTCCGATATTGATGCTTTCTAATGAATTATTAAATCTGTTTTTAATAAACTCATTAATGACTGCTTTTGGCAAGAAATCTAATTCTCCTTCTTCAAAAATCCAATCAATAATTTTGCTTTCAGATTCATATGCTTCTCTACATAAATCTTGAGTTAATAATTCATATTCTTTATTGAACCAAGTTGGATTTTCTGCTTTTATAATTTTAATAACATCTATACCAAAATCTCCGTGTATTTGCTCTTCTTTAGAAGTTGCTTCTACTACATTAGAAATTCCCTTTAATACGTTTTTATGCTTATTAAACGCCATTATTATCAAAAACTGAGAAAATAACGATACGTGTTCTATAAATAAAGAAAACAGTAATATTGACTCTGCAAACTCTTTATTATCTTCACTTTTAGCATTTTTTACAGCGGTTTCTAAATAATGAACTCGCCTCATAATTACAGGCTTCTTTTTTAAGTTTTTAAACTCATTATTTAACCCTAATATTTCTAATAAATGTGAATAAGCATCGTGATGACGCACTTCACTTTCTGCAAATGTTGCTCCTACCGAACCAATTTCTGGCTTAGGCATTTTATTATAAATATCTCCCCAAAAAGTTTTAACAGCAACTTCTATTTGAGAAATAGCCAACATTGTGTTTTTTATAGCACCACGTTCAGCATCATTCAAACCTGTTTTGAAATCCTGTATATCACTAGTGTAGTTAAACTCCGTATGAATCCAGTAAGAGTGTCTAATTGCATCTACATACTCATTAAGTTGTGGATACTCATAAGGTTTTAAATTTATTCGCTTCTCGAAAATATTAGTTTCCCTATTTCTAGCCTGCTCATTTCTATATAAAATGTAAGCCTTTGCAACATGAGGAAATGCACTATGCATTAATTCATCTTCAACAATATCTTGAACCTGTTCTACTGTTGGAATATAATTAACATGATTGTTCTTTCTTTCTAAAAGTGATTTTAACACATTTTGAGAAATCATTTCTGCATCAGCTCTAGTACCATTATCAACAGATATCATTGCTTTTTCTATTGCATTCGTGATTTTGTTTAAAACAAACTCACTTGTCTCATAATCTCTTTTTATTATTTGTGTAATCTCCATAATTATTTAACTAAAAAAGTCTGTCTGTTAATGAATGATATGATTGATATCACTCAAAATTTATTTATTCCTAAAACTAGGTTATACTATTCTTTTTTGGGGTTAAAAAAGATGCTGTATATTTTCTGTGCCGCAAAGAGATTAAATTATACTTCCTTCACATTATAAAAACACAAAAGATAATTTACATTTCCGTTCTACAAATATTCAAAATTGGATTAAATAATGCACAAAAAAACAACAGAGCTTTTCAACAAGTTTTTAACAATATTGCTAACACCCTGTGTTCATTAGCTTTATCGATAAAAACACACTCGTTACTGAATATCAATTAGTTACAACTACCGTTTGTCGATTACTAGTGATAAACACAAGTAGTTTAGGATTTTAAGAAAATCTGTTATTTGTTATGTTTTTTTGCAATTGATTCCAATTCGGCATACCAATCTTCTCCGAATTTTCTAATCAATGGTTCTTTTAAGAATTTATATGTTGGCACTTTAAGCTCAGCACCCAAAGAACAGGCGTCATCACAAATTGACCAACTATGGTAATTAACCGCAGAAAACGAACTATAACTCTGCACTCTAACTGGATATAAATGACATGAAATTGGTTTTTTCCAGTCTACCTCACCAGCAATATGTGCTGCCTCGATACCACACAGAGCAGTTTTATTATCTCCAAATACAACATATGCACATTCGGCATTATTAACTAAAGGTGTTTCTAAATCACCAAAATCGGTAATAATAGAAGTTCCTTGCTGTTCAATAGCCTCAATACCTTCTTTTCTTAAAAAAGGCTTCACTTTAGAGTAAATCTCTTTTAATATTTCAGCTTCTTCTTTCTCCAAAGGCGCTCCAGCATCTCCAGCAATACAACATTCACCTTTACATGCAGTTAAATTACAAACAAAGTCTTTTTCAATAACATCCTCAGAAACAATGGTTTTTCCTATTTGAAACATCTCAACATCCTCTTTTTAGTATCTTTACGCGACAAAAGTAATTCTTTTAGTGGTTTTATATGACTACAATTAATTTTAAAGTATAATTTTGCACAAAAATTATCCCTATGAATATAGATATTATTGAAATTGCAAAAGCAAGTATGATTTTATTTGCTGTTATTGACATTATAGGCTCTTTACCAATAGTTGTTAAACTTAAAACAGCTGCTGGAGGAAAACTTGAAAGCGGAAAAGCATCAATAGTTGCCGGTAGTATTATGATTTTATTCCTTTTTTTAGGAGAAAAAATATTACAATTTATTGGTATTGACGCTGCATCTTTCGGTATAGCAGGTGCATTCATCCTTTTCTTTATGGCCTTAGAAATGGTGCTAGGAATCAATCTTTTTAAAGAAGATGAAAACACAGCTAAAACAGCCTCTATTGTACCACTTGCCTTTCCTATGATTGCAGGAGCGGGTAGTATGACCTCAATTTTATCACTTAGGGCTGAGTATGAATCCGTAAATATTACTATTGCCATCATACTAAATATCGCTTTCGTTTTTCTAGTATTAAAAATGAGTGGTTGGTTTGAAGATAAATTAGGTAAAAGTGGTATTGCAATAATCGAAAAAGTATTCGGGATTATATTATTAGCCATTGCTGTAAAATTATTCACATCAGGTATAAAAGGAATTTTCTATTAAAATAAACAACATGAAAATAGTAAGCATTGTATTAAGTATCATAGCCATTGGTTTAATTGTTTTTAATATCACGAATATTGACTTCAATAATCCTTTTCAAGGAGAAAGCACTATTGCTTTAATTGAAATTTTAGCAGCAGTAATAGCCTTATTAATCTTAGCTATTTTTACAGTTTCTAAACGTATCGAAAAAAAGATAGGCTAAACAATGTTTGATACATTAATTATTGGTGGCGGTGCCGCAGGAATGTCATGCGCTTTAATTATCGGTTCTGCATTAAATAAGCCTTTTGCAGAAGATAAGAAAGCAGGACTCATTGTACACCAAAAAACATCACACCTACAATTAGCTTTATTCAACAATGTACTTGGTTTAACTCCAGGGACTTTAGGGGAAGACATTCTTGAAAGCGGTAAAAAACAACTTAACGATTTATACCCTAAACTTACTCAAATTGAAAATGAGAAAGTTTGTGAAATAATAGACTGTAAATCTTATTTTGAAGTTATTACAAACAAACAAAAGTACACTGCAAAATCAATAGTCGTAGCAACTGGATACACTAGCCCTTTTACCATTAAAGGACTAGAAAATTATCTTATACCTCATCAAATGGCTAAGCCAGAAAAAAACAGAGTACAATTAAAGAATGTACTTCATTTGGTTAAGTCCAATTTGTTTGTTGCTGGATCACTGGCTGGATGGAGAAGTCAGTTCTCAATAGCTTGTGGAAGTGGCGCTCAAGTAGCCACCGACATACTTACCTTATGGAACAATGGCGAACACACAAAAGTTCATGACAAGAAATAAAATATTGTTTTTTCCAGAATCAAATCATGATAGTTAAAGGAATAGTCCTAAATTAAAAAAACCGAGCTCTTCAGCTCGGTTCTTAATCAGTGGTTTTACTTAATACGAAAAAAAACTTTTTCTTATATGGTTCAAATATAGCATTATATTCTTTAACACATGTTAAGTTTTTTGATTTTTTTTACAACTTTATTTTTGAAGTAATTCCTTAACTTTTTGAACCATCTTATCGTCCTCATCTTTTATTTGATATGCTAAATTATCATCAAACAATTGCGAAGCTATTTCTGCTTTTATAGCCCTTTTAATTTGCTCATCATAATCAGACACATTAATTGACCATTGCCCTCTTACAAATACTCTAACATTGTTTTTAAACTCTAAAACTGCCGCCTCAGACACAACATGTTTATCAAGTAAATCTTCTTTAGTTAAACCATTATAATACTTCCTCTCTTTTTCCAACATGAGAAACACAAAATTACTAATCAAATTAGAGTTTATTGCATAGTAAACTTTTTCGTATTCATCATTTGCTTCTATAGGCACAAAAACATCTGGTATAATTCCACCACCACCATAAACCACTTTCCCTTTTGGGGTAGTGAATTTCAAAGAGTCAGCCACCTCTATTTGCGTTGAGTCTGTTAACTCTCCAGAAATATATCTTTTCCTATATTCATCATAATAATCCTGGTCGTTCTTTGAAGTATATGGTTTTTGAATCGACCTTCCGGTTGGCGTATAATATCTTGATACTGTTAAACGAACAGCACTTCCATCGCCTAATTGCATTTCTCTCTGCACCAATCCTTTCCCAAATGACCTTCTTCCAACTATTGTTCCTTTATCGTTATCCTGTAACGCCCCAGCAATAATTTCACTTGCAGATGCTGATTCTTCGTCCTGCAACACAAATACTTCTCCTTTTTCGAAACTCCCTTTTTCGGTAGCAAAGAATTTTTGCACTTCTCCTTTTTTGTTTTTTGTAAACAAGATTAATTTATCATCTTCTAAAAACTCATCAACTATTTGCTGTGCTCTATCTAAAAACCCCCCTGGATTACCTCTCAAATCTAAAACAAGGCTTGTCATTCCTTTAGATTTTAACTTTTTTAACTCAGCCTTAAACTCTTTATATGTTGTTTCTGCAAAACGATTGATTTTTATATATCCCAAATCTTTTTCAACCATATAAGCAATAGGCACACTTTTTATAGGAACCAATCCGCGTGTAACAATTATTGAAAACTGCTTATCTTCTGATGCACGATACACTGTTAATTCTACCTTTGAATCTATTTCTCCTTTGAGTTTTTTAATTACTTTTTCATTAGTTATTCCAGCTCCATAAAGCGTATCCTTATCTGCAATTAAAATTTTATCTCCAGCTTCAATCCCTACTTTTTCACTAGGTCCGCCAGAAATAGTTTTTATTACTGAAATCGTATCTTTTTTTACATAAAACGAGACTCCAATACCTACAAACTCACCATTCATAGACTCAGTAATAGATGATAAATTTTTCTGTGGAATATAAACCGAATGTGGATCAAGATTCCCTAGTATTTCATTAACTGTTACATCAACAATACTATCGGTATTTACATCATCAACATATTCATTATCAATATAATCTATTAGCTTACTTAATTTCTGCTTTTTAGAAGACTCTACAAATAAATCTGCCCCTGTATTAAAATGAAACAAACCACCTCCCCAAAAACCAACGGCTAGGGTTAATCCAATAATTAATGGTAGATATTTCTTTTTATACTTCATAGTTATTTCGCTCTGAAAAATATTTTTTTTCTAATTCTCGACACAAAAAGTATCGTCTTGTAATTGGATTACCTCAATCCCTGCTTTTTCTAAAAACCTAATCCCTGAGTCATCCTTATAACCTTCTTTATACACTACTCTTTTTATTCCAGATTGATGCACTAATTTACTGCACTCTTTACACGGAGACAATGTTATATACAGAGTAGAACCTTCACAGGATTGTGTTGAAGCTGCAACTTTTAAAATAGCATTAGCTTCCGCATGTAACACATACCATTTGGTATACCCTTCCTCGTCTTCACAATAATTATCAAAACCTGTTGGCGACCCGTTATACCCATCAGAAATAATCATTCTATCTTTTACAATAATTGCTCCAACTTGTTTTCTGATACAATGAGACAGTTTTCCCCACTCACTAGCCATTCTTAAATAGGCCTTATCATATCGTAATTGCTTAATTTCTGACATTACTTGTATGTTATATTACTAAACTACTAATTAATAAATATTGTTTGTTTAAGGTTATGTTAAAATCACCTAGATAATAACATAGGTATCACTAAACCCAATGTAATTGACGACAATACCAACACCCAGTCCTTTTTTGATATATTTAATATGTTTTGTGCCACACTACTCAACAACAGCACCACTACAACTACTATTATCTGAGCAATTTCCACCCCTAAAGCAAATTCTATTAGTGGTATAAATTTATAATCAGTATTACCAACAATCATTTTAAAGTAATTAGAAAATCCTAATCCGTGAATAACTCCAAAAAGCAAGGTGATAAAAAACATCAAACCAATTTTTGTGTTATGAATTATTTTTCCAGATGTAATTATATTGAATATTGCGGTAATGGCAATTGTTACTGGAATTACAAATTCTACCAAGTCACTATTCACAGATACAAGTTTATAGCTTGATAAAATTAATGATATTGAATGCCCTACAGTAAAAACAGTCACTAAAAACAATACTTTTTTCCAATTTGAAAACAAATATGGGGCAGCTAAAACCACCAAAAACAACACATGGTCATACCCATTTATATCCAATACATGAGTTAATCCTAATTCAAAAAAAAGCTTCAGTTGTTCCATAACTCAAAACTACATAAAAAAAGCGACCTTTCAGATCGCTTCTATTTCAATTTAACCTACCCTATTATTAATCCCTATTACTAGACAAATATCTCCCAATAAAATAGACCAATGTTGACAACGCTCCTATTGCAGCGACTAAATAGGTTCTTGCAGCCCATTTTAAAGCATCTTTTGCGCCAGCATGCTCTTCCCTAGTCAACATGTTTTTATTTTCCAACCAAGCCAACGCTCTATTACTCGCATCATATTCAACAGGTAAAGTAATCACACTAAATAACGCCATTACTCCATAAATAGCAATTCCAGCAAGCATAACCATTTGCCCCATTGCCGAACTAAATGACAAGGCTATACCTCCCATAATTACCCATTGTGACAACCCAGAGGCTACATTTACAATAGGTACAATTTTTGAACGCATTGTTAACCATGAATATGCTGTTGCGTGTTGCACTGCATGACCACACTCATGAGCTGCAACTGCAGCTGCTGATGCATTTCGTTGATTATACACCACCTCACTTAAGTTAACTGTTTTATCTCTTGGGTTATAGTGATCGGTTAATTTCCCCGGTGTTGAAATTACTTTTACATCAGAAATACCATGATCTTTAAGCATTTTTTCTGCTATTTCAGCCCCGGACATTCCGTTCCTTAAATGCAATCCAGAATACTTCTTAAATTTATTTTGTAATCGTTTGCTTACTAAAGAACTTAGTAAAGCTATTGCTCCTGCAATAATATAATATCCCAACATAATTTTCGCCTTTTTGTAAAGTTACAAAAGTTTAAGAACAAAAATCTAGCCAATATCTTTGAAGTACTTATAGGTGACTAACTAATCTTTCCACACAACACTTTCCATCAACACCTGAATATCTTTTTTAAGATATTGTGCTGCAGGTAAAATAGAATCGTAATTAGGCTTTACGTTAAAATATGCCGCTCCTCTTAAGAAATGCTTTTTATTATCTGTAATATAAAATTGTACTGGCGAAGCTGCATCACCCTCTATTTCATACACCATTCCGTATCTATTGTGAGTTTTATCTTCAAAAGGGTAAGTTCCGATACTTTCTGCTTTCTGAGCATGAGACTGGGTTAAATCTTGAGCTTCTTTTAATGACTTAGCTAACAACTCTTCATCAACACCTATATATGTGATGTGTATTTTCCCATTTAAACGCGGATAACTTAAGTTCATACCGCAATAATCCCCACCACCTCTTGGTTTTTCAACTTTAGTAACGGCATTTATATCAAAAGTGAATGGACAATTAGATAAGTATTCCTTATAAACGGCTTCTGGATATTCTAATTTTAAATACCCTTTTGGCTTAGGCGTAGGGTCTTCTTTACATGATCCTAAAATCAATGCTCCAAAAACCAATACTATGATTATTAATTGTCTGATAATAATATGTTTTTTTTTAATTCTGTTTCATCAAAGGTCACAACGTGACTTAGAACGACGATTTAAATTGTTCTAAGAAACGAACATCGTTTTCGTAAAACATTCTAATATCACCAATTTGATGTAGCAACATTGCAATACGCTCTATCCCCACTCCAAATGCAAACCCCGAATACTCTTTAGGATCGATACCACAATTGATTAACACGTTAGGATCTACCATTCCGCATCCACCAATTTCCAACCAACCGGTTCCTTTGGTAATTCTATAATCAGTTTCCGTTTTTAATCCCCAGTAAATATCTACTTCAGCACTTGGCTCAGTAAATGGGAAATATGACGGACGTAAACGTATTTTAGATTTCCCGAACATTTCTTTTGTGAAATACAACAAAGTCTGTTTTAAGTCAGCAAATGAAACGTCTTTATCAATATATAATCCTTCTACTTGATGAAATATACAATGAGACCTAGAGGAAATAGCTTCGTTTCTAAATACTCTACCCGGAGATATAGTACGAATTGGCGGCTTATTATTTTCCATATAACGAACCTGAACAGAACTTGTATGTGTTCTTAATAAAATATCTGGGTCTGTTTGTATGAAAAATGTATCCTGCATATCTCTAGCTGGATGATATTCTGGTAAGTTTAACGCTGTAAAATTATGCCAGTCATCTTCAATTTCTGGACCTTCAGAAACATTAAACCCTATATTAGAAAAGATATCTATGATTTGATTTTTTACTAAAGAAACAGGATGTCTTGACCCTATAGAAATAGGTTCAGCTGGACGAGATAAATCACCATAACCACCTTTTACTTCTTCTTTAGCCTCTAATTCCTCTTTTAAGGAATTAACTTTATCTTGAGCTGTAGCCTTCAACATATTTATAGCTTGACCAAATTCTTTTTTCTGATCATTTGCTACATTTTTGAATTCAGCAAAAAAATCGTTTAGCACTCCTTTTTTACCTAAGTATTTAATTCTAAACGCTTCAACTTCTTCTTTTGTTTGCGCTTTAAACTCTTCAGCTTCTCCAATAATTTCCTTAATCTTATCTATCATCGTGCTCGTTTTTGCGAAATGCAAATTTACAACTAAAAATTCTTTATGCTATTACTTCCTTTTCTAAAAAATACCCCACAACAGCTTCTTTCATTAAAACAGTTTGCTCTCCTGCTTTTAGCGTAGGCAAAGCTTCTAATGTTTTATAATGTGGCCAACCGTCATCATCAAAATATTCAAATTCATAGTACCCATAAGGTTCTAGCAACCTGCAAATAGCTATATGAATTAAATCTACCTTATCATCTTTTTTAAATTTCCTATCTAACTGACCTAACTCCTGCACACCAATTAAATAGATGATACTATCTAAATCAAGTGGATCACCATCAGCAAATTGATCAGACAACACTTTAACTACATTACCCCAACGCTCTTTTAACTCCTCATCTCTTGCCATATCATTAAATAATTAAGTCGCAAAAATAAGGAGTTTTTAATAACTTTTACTGTTTTTATAAAAGGATGCTATTTTGGTAAGGTGATTTTTAATTGTTTAATTCGTTTTCTATCCAACGATTCCACAGTGAAGACATGCTTGTGAAATGTTATTTTGTCGTTTTTTTTAGGAAAAGAACCTGAAATCTCTAATACAAAACCAGCTATTGTTTCTGCTTCTCCCTTATTAGATTCAAACAATTCAACATCCAAATCAGCAACTCTGTAAATATCTTTTAAAGAAGTTTTCCCTTCGAATACATAATTGAAATCATCTAATTTTGAATAAATTAAGCTTTCATCGTCAAACTCATCATTAATATCTCCGATAATTTCCTCTACAATATCCTCTAGAGAAACCACACCTGAAGTACCTCCATACTCATCAACAACTATTGCCAAGTGTACTTTCTTCTCTTGAAATTCTTTTAGCAAATCGTCTAATTTTTTGTTTTCTGGAACAAAAAATGGCTCCCTAACTAACTCTTGCCATTTTACAGTTTTCTCTTCTAAATACGGCAGTAAATCTTTTACATATAGCACTCCTGTAATTTTATCCAAATTTTCTTCATAAACAGGAATTCTTGAATAGCCTGCTTTAGTAATTTGCTTTATTATTTCAGGAAAAGATGTTGCTACATCCAGTGCAAAAATATCCATCCTAGAACGCATTACTTGTTTTGTGTCTGTATTCCCAAAAGATACGATTCCTCTAAGTATTTTTTGCTCTTCATCTGTTGTTGCTTCTTCAGACGTTAACTCTAAAGCTTGCGACAATTGACTAATACTAATTTCAGACTTTGATTTTGCTAATTTATTCTCTAAAAAAGTCGTTCCTAATTGCATTGGAACACTAAAAACACTCAGTAAACTTTGCATTACTCCAATTGGTTTTGCCATAAAACTCGAGAACTTTTCATTGTTCCTACTAGCATAAACCTTGGGCAATATTTCTCCAAAAAGTAAAATTAAAAACGTAACAACTATCACCTCAATTATGAACCTAATTTCTTCTGACAAATCAGAAAGTAACATACTACTTAAAGATGCAAACAGTAAAACTATAGCGATGTTTATAAAATTGTTAGCAACCAATATAGTTGCCAACAATCGTTTAGGATTAGATAATAGCTTAGCGACTAATTTCCTCTTTTTAAATGTTTTTGATTCAACATCTAACTGAGTTTGTTTTAAAGAAAAAAAAGCAACTTCAGATCCAGAAATTAATGCTGAAAAAAACAATAAAAATATAAGTGCTGCTATACTAATTAATGAGCTACTGCTAAATAATGTAATAAAAAATTGAATACTGGGGTCCAATATAAATTTTGTTTTAGTTAAATATTAAAATGGCAGATCATCATTATCATCAGAGGCAGGTTGTTGTGGTGTCTGCGGTTGTTGTTGCGCTGCAGAAGCTTGCCCTGCATTTGAAGCCTGTTGTTGCCCAGCTCCGTCAGATTTTGGTGATAAAAATGTAAAGTCTTGTACTTGAATTTCGGTAGAATACCTCGTGTTTCCATCTTCTGCCTGCCATTGCCTAGATTTTATACGTCCTTCAACATATATTTTATCTCCTTTTTTAAGGTATTTTTCACAAATTTCTGCAGCTTTATTACGTACTACAATGTTATGCCATTCTGTATTGGTAACGCGCTCACCGGTTTGCTTACTAGTATATGTTTCACTTGTCGCAATCGGAAATCTTCCTACACAATTTCCCCCTTCAAAATAATGCATTTTAACATCATCTCCTAAATTCCCAATTAACATTACTTTGTTTAAAGTGCTCATATTATATTTTGTCTTTATATCAAAAATAGTGAATTTTTAATTCATTTAAAACGAGAACTCATTAATAAAGTTTGCAATTAAAACAGGAACTGGATATTTTTCAATTTCTGAAACCGGTATTACCTGCTCTACCTCCTTATGCACAACTGCAATCCAAAACCTAGTGTATATGTGTTGATGTGATAGTTTATGCACTATTTCTTTTTCATTATACATAATCAACTCAAAAGGCTCCACTAACAACTCCTTTTGCTCAACTTTACTCAACAACTCATCGTACTCAACTGTTCCTTCAGTTTCCACTAAAGGAAACTCATACAAATTAGCCCAGATTCCTTTCTCTGGTCTTTTATTTAATTGTGTTGATTCATTATTAATGATTGGAACAATATAATTAAAGTAGCGCTTCCTAACTTTTATTTTTTTTAACTTCACTGGCAACTCGCCAACTTTATTATTTTTTAGAGCAATACAACTTGTATTAAAAACACACGAGTCACAAAGTGGTTTTTTAGGAGTACAATGTGTTGCCCCAAACTCCATGATTGATTGATTGTGTGTGTCTGGTTCATTTTTATCAATCAATTTTTGTGATAAATTTGAAAACAACTTAATCCCTTCAGTGGAATTAATTGCAATATCAACACCATATAATCTAGCTAAAACTCGAAACACATTACCATCCAAAACCGCTTTTGGTTCTTTATAGCAGATAGACGCAATAGCACTTGCTGTATAATCACCTATTCCTTTTAATTTCTTCAAATCAATATAATTATCTGGAAAGACACCATTTAAGTCATTTGAAACATATTTTGCTGTCGCATGTAAATTTCTTGCTCTTGAGTAGTATCCCAATCCTTGCCATAACTTTAACACCTCTTCTTCTTGGGCATCAGCTAAGTCTTTTACTCGCGGAAAAGCATCCACAAATTTCAAGTAATACGGTAACCCTTGAGCAACTCTTGTCTGTTGTAACATGATTTCTGATAACCATATTTTATATGGGTCTACGGTATTTCGCCAAGGCAAATTTCGTTTGTTTTTTAAGTACCACGATATAAGGATTTTAGAGAAGTTTTGCATTTTATTTTATATTTGGCTAAATTAATTTTTTATCTGGTTAAATTTTAATCAATTAGCATTCTTGTTTGGAATATTAATTATTATATTTGCACACCTAAAATTTAACAAAAGGACTTAATAAATTTAATAGAAATGACAAAAGCAGATATCGTAACTATAATTTCAGAAAAGTTAGGAATAGAGAAAGGTGATGTACAAGCAACTGTTGAATCTTTTATGAATGAGGTGAAAAACTCATTGGAAAGTGGTGACAATGTTTATTTAAGAGGTTTCGGAAGCTTTATCATTAAAACTAGAGCTGAAAAAACTGGAAGAAATATTTCAAAAAATACAACAATTAAAATACCTGCACACAATATACCTGCATTTAAGCCAGCTAAAGTGTTTTTAGAAGGTGTGAAGACTAATGTAGAAGTAAAATAAAAACGAATTATTAATCTAAAAAATTTCAAGTTATGCCAAGTGGTAAGAAAAGAAAAAGACATAAAGTAGCGACACACAAGCGTAAAAAGCGTAGAAGAGCTAACCGTCACAAGAAAAAGTAGTTTTTAAAACTACTTTTTCTTTTTTAAGTAAGTAGTTAATTTGAAGACATTTTAACTACAGTAAAAAAGAGTACCCATCTATACTAATTATGGTATGGATTAAATTAATTAAAGAGTGAACAAAGAATTAATTATCAGATCCAGTTCCTCAAAAGTTGATTTTGCCTTATTAAATGATGGAAAATTAATCGAATTACACAAAGAAGAGAATAGTGAAAACCAATTTAATGTAGGAGATATATTTCTTGCAAAAATTAGGAAAACTATGCCTGGTCTTAATGCAGCTTTTGTAAATGTTGGCTATGAAAAAGATGGCTTTCTACATTATCATGACTTAGGACCTAAAATATCTACTTCGCTGAAATTCGTAAAAAGTGTAAGCACCGGTAAATTAAAAGATTTTAATCTGAGTAATTTTCCGTTCGAGAGTGAAATTGATAAAGACGGAAGCGTTAATGACGCTTTAAAATCTAATCAATCAATTCTTGTACAAGTTGTAAAAGAACCAATTTCTACAAAAGGACCACGATTAAGCTCCGAGCTATCTATAGCTGGGCGTTTTATTGTTTTAGTTCCTTTTTCTGACCGTGTTTCTATCTCTCAAAAAATTGAAGATAAAGCCGAAAAAAGTCGTTTAAAGAAATTAGTTCATAGCATCAAACCGAAAGGATTTGGTGTTATCGTTCGTACAGTAGCGGAAGGCAAAAAAACAGCCGAACTGGACAAAGACATGCAAAATTTGCTGGCCAAGTGGACAGCAATGTGCAAAAAACTTCATAAAGCAGAATTACCCTCAACTGTTTTAAGCGAAATGAATAAAACCTCTTCTATTTTAAGAGATTTATTTAATGATTCATTTTCTGCTATTCACGTTGATGATAAAGCGCTTTATGGACAAATTAAACAAACGGTGCAACGTATTGCGCCGAAGAAAGAATCAATCGTTAAGCTACACCAATCTGATATCCCTATTTTTGAAAAATACGGAGTTGAACGTCAGATTAAAACAGCGTTTGGTCAAACGGTTTCCTCTAGTAAAGGAACCTATTTAGTTATTGAACATACCGAAGCTTTACATGTTATAGATGTAAACAGTGGTAATAGATCTAATAAATCTAAAAGCCAAGAAGGTACAGCTCTAGAAGTTAATATTATTGCAGCTACAGAAGTTGCAAGACAATTAAGACTTAGAGACATGGGAGGAATTATTGTAGTCGATTTTATTGACATGTCAAGTCCTGAAAACAGAAAACAATTGTTTCAGCATTTGAAAGATGAAATGGCTAGCGATAAGGCTAAACATAAGATATTACCTCCAAGTAAATTTGGGTTAATACAGATAACTAGACAACGTGTTAGACCAGAAGTAAAAATCAAAACATTAGAGAAAAATCCTAATGACAAAAGTGGAGCTGAAGTTGAAGCTCCTATTGTATTGATACAAAAAATAACTTCTGAACTTGACAGAATATTAAGTAAAGACCCTAAAAAAGTAGTGCTACATGTACACCCTTTTATAGCAGCTTTTTTAAAACAAGGATTTCCATCAATCCGTTCTAAATGGTTTTTAGAACATAAAAAATGGATTAAAATATTACCTAGAGATGCTTACACGTATCTAGAATATCATTTTTATAATGATAAAGGAAAAAAAATTAGATAAAAAAAACCAGCGAAATTCGCTGGTTTTTTTTGTTCCAATACTATGCTTATTATTTCTTAAGTAACTTCTTACTAACAACCTTATTGTTTTCTAATGTAAACCTAGCAACATACACTCCATTACTTAAATGTTCAGAATCTACCTCAACTGACAATGAATTTGGAGCTAGTTTATAAATTTGTCTTCCTCTTACATCAAACAACTCAAATTCAACTATTTTAGTTTTCGCTTGAGCTATAATCAAATTGTTATTTTGAAATAGATTTAACTCTGTTAAATCCAAAGTCTCTAATACCACGGTTTTCTTCTTTAACACTAAAGCAAATCTTGAATTGTACACACCTTCATCTAAAACAAACTCATATGAACTATTAATCACATCATGTAACACATTCAACTCTTTATCTTCCAAATACACATCGTAAGAGTCAAAATCACCCTCAAGATGATCTAAAGAAATTCTATACGTAAACAATCCAGGTACCTTTGAAATAATCCCCAATGGAATCTCCTCTTCGCCAACTAACGGCTGCCTACCCTGTATTGTAAATTCATTTTCATCCACCATAGAATAGAAAGACAATTTAGCACTTCGCCTTTTCTTACTATCATATTTATCCACTTGGTTATTAGCCCCGTCTACAAAACCGACTAATATTTGATTAAACGCGGCTTCATCATTTTCTAAATTTAACCAAATAAAATCTTTCTGATCAGATACAACAGCAGATTGCTTAAAGAAGTTATTGTTATTACCTTTAACTCGCATTGAATTATTAAATACTGCACTTCCACTCGATAACCCTCTTAAGAAGAAAGATTGTCCTGAAGCAATGTGCCTACTAGGAGCAACACCACCTGAATTAGCAGCAGTACCAGCAGTCATTGCAACGTTATATGTAGCAAAATCATCTGTATCAAAATTATAACCATACGGTCCAGAATTAGCCGTTATTGGTGCAGATCTATGGTTCCACAAATAAACTGTATTTTCAACTAAACCTACATTTACAGCAGCAAATGCATGAATATCAATTGCAGAAGCATAAGGGTTTCCTATTAAATTCCATGTATCAGGATTACCAGCCATAGAAACTGGAGCAGTAACAACTCCATTATTTAACCGCCCATTAAATTGTACATTTTGACTTTGAGGATAACTCCCTGCAGTCGGCCCCATAGCAACATAACCCAACCCTGGAGCCATAACTGTTGCTGAAGGAGTGAACGTCCAATCATCACCATTATCATCAACTCCATCCGCAGGAGAAACGTCAGAATAATTATTAGGATTAAATACAAACCTATATGATGGATGCGATGCGCTAAGCACACTTCCTATAGTTTCATTCACAACAGGCGAAGCCCAAAACGTATACGACCACCAATCCTGTAATGTAGAAGTTGTTTTATGAACATCTATATTACCTGAAGCTCCGACAGTTACCGCACCTAAATCACTCACTTGAACTAATGAACCTTCATGCCTGATTTGTAAATCCCCATTTACTGTTAAATCATTTACAATATTTACGTAATCACCAGCTTTAACATCTAAAAGAACTCCAGTGTTAACTATTAAGCTACATGCATCAAAACTACCATTTACAGCTGTATCATAATTTGCATCTACAACCACAACTCTCGTGCTATTTGGCGCTGATGACCACACTGTCCCATTCCAAACAGAAGAAATAGTTGAGCTCAACAAAACTGTTTCTGAAGATGTATAGCAAGTTGCCCCACTTTCTCTTACTTCACAGTAATATTGATAATTATCTAAACCAATAACTGATGAGATATTTAATGTCGTTGACGCTGCTCCTGTATAAACACCTGTATTTGTCAAAGCAGTCCAACCCAGTGCCCCAGGAATATTTACATACCATTGATAAATTAAACCTTGACCACCAGCAACTCCTTCAGAAGCACTAACTGTAAAACTTGTAGAAATATCACATGGGTTTAAGGCCAAAACAGGTTGAAGAGTAATAATTGGCGCAAGATTAGTACCTATATAATTTTCTATGTCTGAATAATTATCATTACAAGCATTAAAATCTATAATTGTCCAATCAGCCAATGCAAAAGTTGTACTTGGAGCTACTGCAGTTGACTTTCTCTGAAAATCATAACCAGCAGATCCTAATCCAGCTGTAGTAATCCAATTAGTTCCGTCACAAACTCCCCATGTATCAATAACTGTCCCTAATTTTGCTAAATGAATACAATCATTATTATTTACTCCTGAAGAAACATCGGTTTGATCAGCAAGTTCTGCATTAGAGCCTGGGTTTCCACAAGAACTAGCAACAGCTGTTGCTAATATAAATGAATCGCCATGAGCAAGTGAACCTATTAAAGCAATATCATCACCTGTTGGACTTCCATTATTCCTAATTCGAACTTCATAATCAGTCATATCAACTGTAACGCCAGTTGCATTAAATATTTCAATGTACGACAATGACCCTGAAGATGCATCGGTAACCTCTGATATGAATAATTCTGCAAAACTAGCAACAAAATCGCATCCAGTTGTATCAGAATCTAATACTGTAAAACTAGAATATGTTACATCACATGGCTGAGAATCTGAAATGACAATATCACCCGAAACTGTACTTGATGATGTTTGCAATACTAATGTAGTAGCTGAACTAGATACTACAGTAGCAGACACGCCGCCTATAGTAGCTGTCGCACCACTTACATCTCCTACCGAAGCAGTGATTGTGATATTTGTCCCTTCAGAGCCTGACGTTGGACTTACAGACGATATTGTTACCGGAACACATGTATTATCTGTTAAGTTTATTTCATCAATATTAAATCTTCGGCTTCCAGTTGTCCCTGGAGTAGTTGTCAATCGAATTCTAACTCTTACATTACCCATTACATTTACAAGCTCTGAAAATGTCTGAACAGAACTATTTGGAGTAATATCGACACCTATTTGAGTCCACAAACCACCACCATTTAAACTGTATTCAACTGCCCATGGTTGTTGAGAAGCATCTGTTCCGTATTCTTTATAATTAAAAGACAACGTACCTAAACCTGCAGTTTTATCAGTAATCATTGATATTACAGACCCATTCCGACCCCTTAATCTAGCAGATTTTAATCCAGTTTTATAATCGTTTGCTACGTTACCTATTAAAGCCTCGGTCATATTCCAGTTAATACCGTTTAAGGAAACCGTTCCAGACGCATACGCTCCTTTTGTTTCTGCTTCAAAATTAACTGAATACTGAGAGAATATTAATGACGTGACAGACATCATTAAGCATAGAAGTATTTTTTTTTTCATATTTTGGGATATGTATATTCGTAAAACCGTGACGAATATACTTAATTTAATTTAACTTTTAAAACTAAGTTATTAACCTATCAAACTATTAACCAAAACTTTACATTATCATTACTTTCTATTAATGTGAGCTATTTAATACTCTTAACCATAATCCTGATACTTAACTAGAATTACTATATCAACGCCTACTTGTTAATTAATGAAAAATAGTAATAAAACTTATTTTTTCATATTTTTGAATTTATTAGCTTGTATTTAGGACACGCTATATATGTAGATTTTACACAAATTCAGGCAGCATAAATTCAAATTTTATAAATACACTCTATCACAAACACATCTCTTTTGAATACTAAAAAAACTTATACTGTTACTGAAGCTAAAAGAAAATTGGAGCACTACTGTGTTTACCAGGACAGATGTCATAAAGAAGTTACTGAAAAACTTAAAGATATGCGTATGATTCCAATTGCTATAGATGACATCATAGGCCATTTGATTGAGCATGATTTTTTAAACGAAGAACGCTTTGCTAAAAGTTTTGCAAGAGGAAAATTTAACATAAAACATTGGGGGAAAGTTAGAATTATAAGAGAATTAAAGTTTAGAAAAATTTCAGAATACAATATAAAAACCGCTCTAAAAGAGTTTACTGAAGAGGATTATTATTCAAAATTAGATTTTATTGCTTCAAAGAAACTAACATCTATAACCGAAACTGATATCTATAAAAAACGTAAAAAATTAGCTGACTATTTACTTTATAGAGGATGGGAATCTCATTTAGTATACGAAACAACAAGAGCGTTAATTCCTTAAAATTAACGCTCTTGTTTTATTAAAATCCTTGTATTTATATATTAAAAACCGCTCCTAAATTAACTGAAAAATTAGTGTGTATTTTTTCAAAACCTTGAGCATCGTTCTTGTATTTTGCAAATGGAGCAGAAAGCTCTGTGTACACACCAAACCCATCAGTAAAGAAATAACGCGCTCCTAAATGACCTCCAAAACTCTTTAAACCTAGATGAAGCCCTGGATATATATCCAACTTTTCATCAATATTCAACACATTACCTATGTTTGCATTGAAACGACCTTGCAAATCAATTGCTTCATCGAAATCTGGCTTAAAATTACCAGCATTAGAAACCCCTAACACATAAGAACCCGCTAACCCAATAGAAACATTTTCCCCTAAGCCATAATCAAAACTTACATTAATCCCTCTCGCATCTTCTTGAAAATTAGCCCCTACTTGCACTTTTTTATCTCCTTTACCACTAAAAACTTGGGCATTGACAAATGAAACACTCATCAAAACCACTACTACTAACAGCTTCTTCATTACAATATTATTTTACTAATTTACCCTTAGCTTTTGCAGCTTCGTTTCTATCAATTTTATGCTCTGGTCTAGTCCATTTAGGTTTCTCTCCTAAAGATTCAAATTTAGAATCACTTGCCTCTACCGATTGTGGTTGTACTTTTTTAGTAAAAGGTTTTTGAGGATTCATTCCTAACAATTCGAACATTTTCATATCCTCATTTACATCAGGATTTGGAGTTGTTAATAACTTATCCCCTGCAAATATTGAATTTGCACCAGCAAAGAAACACATTGCTTGCCCTTCTCTACTCATTTGAGTTCTACCTGCTGATAAACGCACTTGAGTTTCTGGTAATACAATTCTGGTAGTAGCTACCATTCTTACCATTTCCCATATTGAAACTGGCTTTTCCTCTTCTAAAGGAGTTCCTTCAACAGCTACTAAAGCATTAATTGGAGTAGATTCTGGTTGAGGATTAAGTGTTGAAAGCGCTACTAACATTCCCGCTCTATCTGCTACATTCTCTCCCATACCGATAATACCACCTGAACAAACTGTAACATTTGTTTTTCGTACATTATCAATAGTATCCAACCTATCTTGATAACCTCTAGTAGAGATTACTTCTTTATAATATTCTTCTGATGAATCTAAATTATGGTTATAAGCATACAAACCAGCTTCAGCTAATCGTTGCGCTTGATTTTCAGTCACCATACCTAAAGTACAACAAACCTCCATATCCAACTTGTTAATACCACGTACCATTTCTAATACTTGATCAAACTCTGGTCCGTCTTTCACATTTCTCCAAGCTGCTCCCATACAAACACGAGAACTACCGCCTTCTTTTGCTCTTAGTGCCTGTGCCTTTACTTGATTTACCGACATTAAATCATTTCCTTCAACTCCCGTGTGGTAACGTGCTGCTTGAGGGCAATACCCACAATCTTCAGAACATCCTCCAGTTTTTATTGAAAGTAATGTTGATACTTGTACCACATTAGGATCATGTTGTTTTCTATGAATTGTTGCCGCATCATATAACAATTCCATCATTGGTCTATTATAAATTTCTAGAATTTCTTCCTTCGTCCAGTTATGTCTTACTTCGCTCATAAAATTCGAGTTAGCCCCAAAAATGGGTGTTTTTAAATTTTGTCAAAAATACTAATTATATATTGATAGTTATACTATTTTGATAATAATACACTTACTGCATTACCTCCAAAACCAACTGCATTAACCAATATTTTATTCAACCTTTTAGGCTCTTGTTGCTTTTTTATAAATGGAACTGAAATAAATTGTTGTTGATTTAACATTAACACCGCTAATTCCACACTTAATACTCCAGAAGTTGCAAAAGTATGTCCTAGTTTCCACTTATTACTTGTTAATGCAGGCATTTTCTTTTCAAAAACTTTTTGAATAGCTTTTACTTCAGATAAATCTCCTTTTTTAGTTCCAGGAGCATGCATTACTATGACATCAATTTCCTCAGGGGCAACATTTCCTAAAGCCATTTTCATTGACTTCTGAAAACACTCTGCTTCTGTAGAAATAGAAACATTATGCTCTAAAACCTCTGTTGCATACCCAATTCCTTCGATAACTGCAAGTGCATTTTCCTTCACTCCTTTTTCCAAACAAACTACAGCTGCACCTTCGCCAATGACCATGGTATTTTGCTTCTTATCTAAATTTAATGCTTGACATGGATAAAACTCTTCGACAAGCTCAGAATGACTTTTGTTCTTTTTAGCATACACTTTCAATGCTTGCATTTGAGCAATAGTAAAATCCGTTAAAGCAGCCTCACTACCTCCTACTAAAAATTTATCAGACATTCCTGAAAGTAACCAAGTTACTCCATTTAACAATGCATGCAATCCTGTAGAACAGGTTATTGAGTGTGATATTTCCGGGCCATTGGTTTGCAAATCGTGCGCCAACCATGAAGATATATTCCCTAATGTTGTTGTAGGAGAACTTATTGTTTCAGCATAATTATTTTTTAAAAATGCTTTATGATATTTTTCAAATAATGATGTTGCTCCACGTGAAGACCCAATGTTAATTCCAAAATTATCAGAAGGTTTCCATCCAGAAGACTCTATAGCTTTTCTAGAAACATAAATAGCATACAATACAGAATCATCTAAATTTAAATATTTAGAATCAGAACGTCGCAACTCTTCAATTGCTAGCTTATCCTCTTCGTGCAATTGAGCAACTAATGCCGAGAAATTCTCAAATTGTTTTTCAGATATAAAATGGTTATCATTTAGATAATTATCCCATATCTGATTTTGAGCACTTCCTAGTGCAGAAAGAGATGATAATGCCGTTATAGAAACTGGTGAATTCATTATTGAATTTAATCCTTTTAAAGAGAGCAAATTTACACTATTTCCAACGCCTCTTCAATAGTTTTATATACTTTTTGCAATTGTTCTTTTGTAATCACATAAGGCACCTGTATGTAGATAGTATTTCCTAATGGCCTTAAAAACACACCATGATCCATGAAGAACTGCAACAACTTGTCACGAAGACTTCCATAGCGTTCCATTTCAGTATTTAAGTCTAATGCGAAAATAATTCCCAATTGCCTTGTAGACTTTACTTTTGGATGATTTTCAATACGCTTATTGAATACTTTATGAGAAGCTATTATACCTTTAATATTCTTTTGAATAATATCTGATTGTAACAACTCAACACTTGCCAAAGCAGCAGTACAAGCCAGTGGGTTTGCACAATAGGTATGGCAATGAAACATTCCTTTACTAATATCATTACTCAAAAAAGCATCGTAAATATCTTGAGTACAAGAAGTAATAGCCATTGGCATTAACCCAGCTGTTAAAGCTTTACTCAAACAAATAATATCAGGTTTTGTCTCAATATAATCAGACGCGAAATGCTTTCCTGTTTTTCCAAAACCAGTCATTACTTCATCAGCAATTGTTAAAACTGAATTTTCTTTACAAAATTTTAAAATCTCCCCTAAACCTGTAGCGTCGTGAATTTTCATTCCTGCCGCTCCTTGCACCAAGGGTTCGTATACAAATCCTGCTACTTTATTATTAGCTATAATCTCTTGTAACTGATTAAGTATTGCTTGTGTATTATTTCCATCGGGAGTTGGAATACGTTTAATATCCATCAAAAAATCTTCAAACGGACCATTATAAACTGACAAACCTGAAACTGCCATAGCTCCAAATGTATCGCCATGAAATCCATTTTCAAAAGCTATAAATGTATCACGTTTTTCATCTTTATTAAAATGGTATTGTAAGGCCATTTTAATACCGACTTCAACACTAGTAGAACCGTTTTCAGAAAAGAATATTTTATTTTGATTTTCTGGAAGAATCTTTATCAACTCTTCAGAAAGTTTTACTGCCGGCTCATGTGTAAAATCACTAAACATTACCTGATCCAACTGTTGCATTTGAGTAGCAACTCGACTTGTAATAAATTCATTACAATGACCAAACATACAAGTATACCAAGATGCTATAGCATCTATATATTCATTTCCTTTATCATCAGTCAACACACATCCTTTAGCTTTTACTATTGGTAAACTGTTAGGATTTAACTGATGTTGCTTTAGCGGATGCCAAATATGTTTTTTATCTCTCTCCTGTAGACAAGTATCTTTATCTTTTCTCATTTGTTTCTTAAGCTAATAATTCAACACTCTCACGAATATTTGGATAAGGTTTTAGTTATAACAATTCTTTAAATTGTTCTGCATATTCCATTACCACATTTTTATCAAAATACGGCTCGTCATCTATTCTTCCTAAAACAGATACTCCTATCATTTTTTGAATAATATTTTCAGACGTTTTATTTTCTGTACCATTAAAAATAACAGCAATGTCAAATCCTTTTTGCTGTAATAACTGTATCGTCATTAAAGTGTGATTAATACTCCCTAAATAATGACGTGACACTACAATTACTTTATAATCTGGTTGAATTAAATCAAGTATTGTTTCTTTATCATTCAATGGAACAAGTAATCCTCCAGCGCCTTCAATCACTAAGTTATTTTTAGTTTTTGGCGGAGTAATTTTCTTTAAATCAATTTTAACCCCATCAATAGCTGCTGCTGCATGTGGGCTCATTGGAGTTTTTAACGCATAACTATTTGGATGAATCGTAGTTTTTGAATTGGATATTAAATTTGCGACTGTATGAGAATCTCCTGTTTCCAATTCACCTGCTTGAATAGGCTTCCAATAATCAGCTTCTAACGCTTCTGTTAGTATTGCTGAAATTATTGTTTTTCCGACATCAGTACCTATACCTGTTACAAACAATTTCATACTCATAATACCTCTTCTGCTTTAAAATTAGTATTACAATCTGCGCAACTGTATTCAAATTTCCCACTAACCGGAATCAATTTTTGGAAAAGATTCTTAAAGGTCATTCTTAAACTAAAATTTGAAGAGTCACAATTAGAACACAAAATAGGTTCCTTTAACAAACTCGGATCTATTGACTTAACTATGTTTTTAGCCATTTCTACCTGCTCAGTATACACCTGAAGCTTTACTCCTCCAATAGCATTACTAACTAACGGATCAGTGTCTACAGTATACTCATCAGCTAAAAAAACTTTTATATTTTCTGCTTCTAATCTGCCCTTTATAATTTGAGCTTCTGATGAATATTGAAATACTGCAATGGTTGTAAAACTATCTTTCATATGCTTATTTTTTTCAGACAAAAAGCTGAAGTTAATCCTATACAAATGTACTAAGCAAATTCAATACTTTATCTATATCTGGATGTGTATTATAGGAATGTAAACAAAAACGCAGACGCTCCTCTCCTTCTGAAACTGTAGGTGACAATATTGGACGAACATCAAATCCGTTTTCTTGTAATAATTTAGCACATTTTTTAACGGTTGAATTACCAGAAACAATACAACACTGTATTGCAGAGTTACTATCTATAAACAATTCATTCAATAAAAGCTCTGAATACTTTACTTTGAAATATTGAATGTTCTCTTGTAACTTCTGAATGCTCGATTGAGATTTATCCACTCCGCACGAGATGACCAATTCTTTGTAACTCGTATGAATTGTCGCTAATGAATGTGGTGACAAACCCGTTGTATATACAAACGAACGTGAAAAATTAATGAGATAATCCTTTAATAATTTACTCCCTAAAACCGCTGCTCCATGGCAACCCATAGCTTTACCAAAAGTGATAATTCTAGCAAACACCTCTTTCTCCAAACCTAATTGTTGAACCAATCCAAAACCAAAAACACCAACAGCATGCGCTTCATCAACTATTAAATGTACATTATGTTTTTTACATAATTTTTGAAGCGAAGCTAAATCTGGTGAATCACCATCCATTGAAAAAACTGATTCTGTAACGATATATACTTCTTCAGTTTCTGAATATCGCTTCAATTTAGTTTCTAAATCAGCTAAATCATTATGCTTAAATGAATATGCCTTAGCGTTTGACAATTGTATTCCATCGCGAATAGATGCATGTGATAATTCATCGTATAGAATTACATCATTACGTTGTGGAACTGCACTAAAAAAGCCAATATTGGCGTCATATCCAGAATTGAAAATCAATGCTTCTGAGTGATGAATTTGTTGCAATTGCTCTTCTACAACACTATATAACTCATGATTCCCAGATAATAATCTAGAACCAGACGCACCATTTTGCACATAGTTATTGTCTAACAAATATTGATGAGTTGTATTGAATATACTTTTTGAAGCTGCAAATCCTAAATAATCGTTTGAAGAAAAATCTATCAAGTCACTAGATGAAGATAGTTTTCGAAGACTATTGTTTTCGATTCGACTCTGTAATTTCTGTTGTAGCTTTTTAGGAAACATTTTTCAAAGATACTTTTTTATAGAATAAAGACTGCTCCGCTAACTAAATAAAGAAGTTTCAAATTATAAATTCGAAAAACCATTGTCTTACTAACTACCGAAAAACAATGATTTATAAAATTAATTATCTTTTTTTTAATGTTTTATTATTGTTTTTCGATAATTATAATATACTTTTGTTATTGTTAAACGATAATAAAAAACTAACTCAATTAAAACATCATGACTAAAAATAGACTTTTAAATATAGCCGTTGTTATTTGTAAATTAATCAAATTGATGTATATCGCAGTAATTATATTAATTACCGCGACTTTTATCTATATAAAAACTGACAATAATTACTTTGAAGGCAAAAACATAAAATTCGACACTATTAGCGACAACGCTTCATCTATGATTCCATTTAACTATACATCTACAAATAAATGGAAGTACAACTCTTCTATAAACGATCATGATATTTACAACATTAGTAATATAACTACATCCTCTTACTGCATTATATACATAAAATTTATAGCTATGCTTATACTTTTACACCTATGTACAAAGGAGTTTCAAAATATTATTCAATCTGTAAAAACTTTTAACACATTTAAACAAAACAATGTTCTCTCTTTTAAACGAATTGGAAAATACCTTTTAATATATTTTGCTATAACAAGTTATTCCGTAATCTATTATAATGAAGGCGGAATAAGCTCTCTTAACTTTAGTTTTACAACTCTATTATTAATGCTAACATCATTTATAATGGCAGAAATATTTAAAGAAGGGAACACATTAATGGAAGAAAACGATTTAACTATATAAATAACTAACACAATATAATTATGAAAAACAATATTCTTTTCAAAACTCTTATTGACATCCTTTTCTTCCTTCAATGTTTTGGACTACTCGGAGCCTTAATTATTCTTCCTACCAACATTGGAACTATTAGTCAAGCAAATATTCCATTAGAAACCTGGAGCCTCACCCACTGGTTAATATTTATTTTAAGTTCAGTCGGCTATCTTTTATTTCTAATTGGGCTTTATTATTTAAGAAAAATGGCTAGACACCACCTTTCCAACAAGTCGTTTTCAATCAACATCATTCAGAATCTAAAAAAAAGTGGGCAGTACTTTATACTATATGGCATAATTACAGTTGGTATTATTTTAATTCAATTCCTAGAAAAACTTCTTAATTCTACTATCGAATTCACATATGACATAAACGTTCAGATGTCCGTTCTTAGCTTAATTATTGGCTTGTTTTTCATTCTACAAAGCAACACACTAATGAATGCTAAATTATTAAAAGAAGAAAACGATTTAACCGTATAGCTTATGCCAATAGTAATCAACTTAGATGTAATGCTAGCAAAACGTAAAATGCGTAGCAAAGAACTTGCAGAAATAATTGGCATTACAACAGCTAACCTTTCCATACTAAAATCAGGGAAAGCAAAAGCGGTACGTTTTTCTACCTTGGAAGCTATCTGTAAAGCTTTAGATTGCCAACCAGCTGATATTTTAGAGTATATAGAGGAATAACCCCTCATCCTAACCTTCTCCCCAAGGAGAAGGAATAAATAGTTATTTGTTAATTATTCCAAAAAGCAACTGATAAAGTCAGTTGCTTTTTTATATTTGAAACTCAATAACTAATATAATATTATGAAGATCAAATACATTTCATTATCAATTGCTTTTATGCTTTTTTCAATTAGCATTATTGCTCAAAGTAAAGTTGGTACCGTTAACGTAAACGAAATACTTACAAACCTCCCAGAATTAACAGCAGTTGAAACAGCCGTAGCCGCTTATAATTCAGGATTGGAAAAAACTTTAAGCGAAAAGATTACTATTTACAAAACAAAGCTAGAAGTATACAAAAAAAATGCAGAGACATATAATGATGTCATGAAAAAAACCATGGGTGAAGAGTTATATGGTTTGGAAAATGATATTAAAAAATTTCAACAAAATGGAAGTCAACTAACTCAAATAAAACAAGACGACTTATTACGTCCGTTATACAAAAAAATAAGTGAGATGATTGCTGTTGTTGCCAAAGAGCAAAAATACACTCAAATATTAACTGTTGATGGAAATGAATTTGCTTATGCAGATGAAAATTTTGACATCACAACTACTATAAAAACAAGACTTGGTATCCCTGCTAAATAAAGTATGGGCTAAATAAAACAAAAAAGTCAAGTATAACTACTTGACTTTTTTGTTTTACAGATATTCTATTACGATCCATCATTAGAATACATACTATTCTAGCCATATTATACATAAACGAAAAAAGCACCAAGTTAAACTTGGTGCTTTTTTTATTGTTATAAAGAATGTATTAGTCTGCTAATACAATTACTTTATTATCTTTCATTTCAAGTGTTCCGCTATTGATTGCTAAAAGCGTTTCATTATTAGCTCCTTTTGAGAACTTATTTGCAACTGCTTTATCTAACTGAACTGTTCCGTAGATTTTCACATTCCCTTTTCCTAAAATAGAAACTATAGGCGCGTGATTGTCTAACATTTGAAACTCACCATTTACTCCTGGTACAGCAATAGAAGTTACTTCTCCACTATACAATATTGCTTCTGGTGTTACAATTTCTAAAAACATAGTTAAATTTGTTTTAACCACTCCCTTTTACAAGGGAGTCTTTATAATATTAGTTTTAAACTCAAAAAGAGATACCAAATTAAATTTGGTATAGCCTCGGCTTATTCTAAGCCTCTGCTAACATTTTTTCTCCAGCTTCAATAGCTTCTTCGATTGTTCCTTTAAGGTTAAACGCAGATTCTGGTAAATGATCTAATTCACCATCCATAATCATTGTAAATCCTTTAATAGTATCTTTAATATCTACTAAACAACCTTTCAATCCTGTAAACTGTTCTGCTACGTGGAATGGTTGAGATAAGAAACGTTGTACTCTACGTGCACGTCCTACCGCTAGTTTATCTTCTTCAGATAATTCTTCCATACCTAAAATTGCGATAATATCTTGCAATTCTTTGTAACGCTGTAATAATTCTTTTACTCTCTGAGCAGTATCATAGTGTTCGTTTCCTAAGATATCAGCTGTTAAAATTCTAGAAGTAGAATCTAACGGATCAACCGCTGGATAAATACCTAATTCTGCAATTTTACGAGATAATACTGTTGTTGCATCTAAATGCGCAAACGTTGTTGCTGGTGCTGGATCTGTTAAATCATCCGCAGGTACGTAAACCGCTTGTACAGATGTAATAGAACCTCTTTTTGTAGATGTAATACGTTCCTGCATAGCTCCCATTTCAGTTGCTAATGTTGGTTGGTATCCTACGGCAGATGGCATACGACCTAATAAGGCTGATACCTCAGAACCTGCTTGTGTAAAACGGAAGATATTATCAACGAAGAAAAGTACATCTTTCCCTTGTCCATCTCCTGCTCCATCACGGAAGTATTCAGCAATTGTTAAACCAGATAAGGCAACACGTGCACGTGCTCCAGGTGGCTCATTCATTTGTCCGAATACAAAAGTAGCCTTAGAATCTTTCATTACATTCTTGTCTACTTTTTGAAGATCCCATCCTCCTTCTTCCATTGAGTGCATAAAGTCATCACCATACTTGATAATTCCTGACTCTAACATCTCTCTTAAAAGGTCATTTCCTTCACGTGTTCTTTCTCCTACTCCTGCGAATACTGAAAGTCCACCGTGACCTTTTGCTATATTGTTAATCAACTCTTGAATCAAAACTGTTTTACCTACTCCGGCTCCACCAAATAATCCAATTTTACCTCCTTTTGCATAAGGCTCAATTAAATCAATTACTTTAATACCTGTAAATAAAACTTCTGTAGAAGTTGATAAATCTTCAAATTTAGGTGCTTGTCTGTGTATTGGTAAACCAGCATCTCCTGTTTTAGGTAACTCTCCTAAACCATCAATAGCATCACCAATTACATTAAACAAACGACCGTAAACATCATCTCCGATTGGCATCATAATAGGGTTCCCTGTTGCTACTGCAGCAGTTCCTCTACTTAAACCATCAGTTGAATCCATTGAGATAGTACGTACTGTATTTTCTCCAACGTGTGACTGAACTTCAAGAATTAACTTGTTTCCGTTATTATTAACTTCTAATGAATCGTAAATTTTTGGAAGTGCTCCATCTTGGCTGTTAAACTCTACGTCTACAACTGGCCCGATAATCTGTGATACTTTTCCTGTAAGTGTTGACATTCTTAACTATTTAATGTTTAGAAAATTATTAACGATTGAGTTTACCTCATTTTTCGCGGTGCAAAGATATTCTTTTTAAATTAATTATTTGCAGTTTTTTCGCTGATTTTTAACCTTCGGTTTAGGCATTATAAAAAAACACTTGTTTATTTATATATATTTATACATAAAACCAAAAAGCACCTTGATTACTCAAGATGCTTTTTATATTATAATTTATTATTAAAAATTACTCTACAGTAACTGATTTTGCTAAATTTCTAGGCTGATCAACATTACATTCTCTCATAACCGCAATATGGTATGATAATAATTGCAATGGTATTGTAGTTAATAACGGGCTTAATAACTCTAACGTTTCTGGAACTTCAATTACATAATCTGCAATTTCACGAACACTAACATCTCCTTTATTTACAACAGCAATAATTTTTCCTTTACGAGATTTGATCTCTTGAATATTGCTAACTACTTTTTCGTAATGTCCTTTTTTTGTTGCAATAACCACAACTGGCATTTGCTCATCAATCAAAGCAATTGGTCCGTGCTTCATTTCAGCAGCCGGATACCCTTCTGCATGTATGTATGATATTTCCTTTAATTTCAATGCTCCTTCTAAAGCTACAGGGAAATTAAAACCTCTTCCTAAATATAAGAAGTTAGGCATATCCTTATAAACCTTAGCAATTTCTTTAATATGACTATCCGAAGTCAAACACTCTTTTACTTTCTCTGGGATTAATTCCAGTTCCTGTAAATGCATGTGATAATCAGAATTTGAAATAGCTCCTTTTGCCTTAGCTAATTTCAATGCTATTAATGTCAATACAGTAATTTGAGTAGTAAATGCCTTTGTAGATGCAACTCCAATTTCTGGACCTGCATGCGTATATGCACCAGCATCTGATTCCCTTGCAATAGTAGAACCAACAACATTACATACACCAAAAACAAATGCTCCTCTTGATTTTGCCAATTGAATAGCAGCGCGAGTATCAGCAGTTTCTCCTGATTGAGAAATTGCTATTACTACATCTTTTTCTGTTATAATCGGGTTTCTATATCTAAATTCAGAAGCGTATTCAACCTCTACAGGAATTCTGGATAAATCTTCAAAAACATATTCTGCAACTAAACCTGCATGCCATGAAGTACCACAAGCTACAATTATGATTCTATCAGCGTTTAAAAAACGCTCCATATTATCATCAATCCCAGCCATACGGATAATACCCTCATTCACCAACATTCTACCTCTATAGGTATCTGTTATAGCGTTAGGTTGCTCATGAATTTCTTTTAACATAAAATGATCATAACCATCCTTTTCAATTTGCTCCAGGTTTAATTGAAGTTCTTGAATATATGGAACAACTATAGAGTCATCTGATATTTTACGTATTTTAATTTTTTTCCCTTTTCTAATAACAGCAATTTCTTCATCTTCTAAATAAATAGCATTATTAGTATACTCAATAAAAGGAGAAGCATCAGAAGCGATAAAAAACTCTTTATCATCTTCACCAACACCAATTGCTAATGGACTTCCCATTCTTGCAGCAACTATTTCATCTGGTCTGTTTTTATCAAAAACAGCAATTGCATATGCACCAACAACTTGTGTTAACGCTATACGAACAGCTTTTCCTAATTTAACACCTTCGTTCTTTTTAACGTCTTCGATTAAGTTAATTAAAACCTCCGTATCCGTATCAGAAGCAAATGTGTATCCTCTTTTTATTAATTCTTTCTTAAGTGGATCATAATTTTCAATAATACCATTATGGATTATTACTAAATCTCCAGAGTTTGAAATATGCGGATGTGAATTTACATCATTAGGCTCACCATGTGTTGCCCATCGTGTATGACCAATTCCTAAGGTTCCATTTAAAGAAATTTCATCCTTTGCTCTAGCTTCTAAATCAGCAACCTTACCTTTTGTTTTAGAAAGTTTAATATTACCATTATCTAACAGCGCTATCCCAGAACTATCATATCCACGATACTCTAATCTCTTTAGTCCTTTAATAACGATTGGATAAGCCTCTCTAAAACCAACATAACCTACTATTCCACACATACTTTCCTAGTTATTATTTTCTTCAGTGTAATATATTCTTAATTTCAACTTCTTATCTTCATCAATAGCATTTTCGTTATGCAATACTGTACCCCTATGTGAAGTAACTGAAGAACTAAATATTGATTCTACATCATCTCCACCTGTAACAACAACTGGTGTTTTTAATTCCGAAGTTCCTAGACTTAACACATTATTGGTTATTACCAATCCTAGACTTACGTTTGTAGAATCATTTCTAATTAAATCTGTAATATGTTCCGTAATACGAATTTTATATCTAACCCCTTCACCATTTGTATCTCTTTCTAAAACTCCTAAATGATTTAATTGTGTGAAATTTGAATCTGTTTCTGATGTTTGATCAAACTGATAATCTAACAATGTTTTATTATTATCTAAATCATATAAAAACAAACGATTTGGCTCAGAAACTGGATTTGCAGCTGTACCAATCATTACCGATTTGTCAACATAAAACTCTAAGGTCGCTTCATTTATCAATACATCTCTATTTCTTAAATCATCCAGTTTATCTGCAATTCCATTACCATCATTATCTGTAGCGTCTACTCCGCCAAATAAATCTATTTTAGCCATAGAACCTTGCCCTCCTTTAATAACAATATTATTTGCTGGAGTTAGACCTAGAGTACCGTAATTAAACAAGTTTACTTTCTTGCCAGTTAAAAGAATTTTTATACTTCCAGCTTCTTCAACACCAATAACTGTTATGCCATCCATTGCATATATATTTTTCCCGTAATAAACAGCTATTTCTGCTTTTGAAAAATCTAAGCCAGACATTACTGCATCACCAGCAACAATACCTTGAGATACCTCAAAATATAATCCTCTAAAAAAATTTTTAAAATTACTTGCTGAAGATAATGCCGTTGCATTTGTAGATTCAACCAACCAGTTAAACCCAGATACATCAATATCATCTCGCCAAAACCTTGGTGACAACTTTGACTCTACCCCATCAACAGTTTCTGTAACCTCTTTCGGAAGAGGCATGAAATCAGGGACTTCAAACAAAAGGTTTGCAGGATTTGCTATTTGCATTGTAGTAAAAGCATTATTTTCTGAATAATATTTTTGAGAATCTCCTGTACCATCAAAATCATTTAAAAAATAATCAGAGCGATACATTTTTAAGTTAATCCCTTTATTTAATTCTAAATTTTCTTCTCCCTGTACATACACAGAATCTAACACATAGGTATTTCCTATCACATCATCGGTTCCAGTTAATGTACTAAAATAAGGAATAGAGAGCACTACTCTTGACACTACATCATCAGAAGCAAAAACTTTACCATACTCACTTAAAGCCACTTCTGTAATTACGTTTGCAGTTGTTGTTCCAAAAACCGGGTCGTCATAATACCCTAATAAATTATAAGATAAATTATCCGTTTGAACTGGAGTTGCGCTGTAATTAACAGCCTCAGTACTTACACTAATAATCTCTGCTTTTTGATCAAAATGAGTTTCATTCACCAATCCTTCACCAATAGTATTATAGTCTTTATCACATGATATAAACAATAACCCTATAATCAATAAAGCTAATAATTGCTTTGTACTCTTCATAATAATCTTGATTTCTTAATTATGCCATTAAACTTTTGTAGAACTCTGAATAAGCAGATTCATACTCATCTGGCGATTTGTAGTCTAAAGTAGGTGTTTCACTATTTTCTACGTATGTCATTAACTCCGAATTAACATCTTCTGATGCAAAAATAACTCCGTCAGAATTATCCGCAGCTAATCTCATCAAATTAACATAAGAGCTCTCTTTTAACACCTCTAATGATTTTTCTTCAATTTTATCAAACATGATTTTAGAAATCAATTCTTGACCTAAATCTCCATCATACCCTTCAGCATAAATTGACGTTACCACTTTACTATCAGTAAACAATGGTTCATCTTTAAAGTATTGTTTTAAATATAAAGGTAATAAAGAAGCCATCCACCCATGTACATGGATAATATCTGGAGCCCAATTTAATTTCTTTACAGTTTCAATTACACCTTTAGCAAAAAAGATAGCACGTTCATCATTATCAGGAAAAAGTTTTCCATCCTCATCTGTAAACGTTGCCTTTCTTTTAAAATACTCTTCGTTATCTATAAAATAAACTTGCATTCTTTCCTTTGGAATAGACGCTACCTTTATAATAAGAGGCATATCCAAGTCATTTATTACCAAATTCATCCCTGATAATCTAATAACTTCATGTAGTTGATGCCTTCTTTCATTAATATTCCCAAACCTTGGCATAAAAATCCTTGTCTGACCACCAATTGAACTCACAGTTTTAGCTGCTTGAAATGAATTTGATGAAATCTCTGTTTCTGGTAAATATGGTACTACTTCAGAAGAAATAAATAAAACTCTCTTATCTTTCATTCTATTATATATTTTAATATTCGTTGTTTTTATTGTCTTAAAAACTCATTTTCAATAACGTTAAGTCTCGAAAAAAAATATTTTTAAACTTTGCAAAATTACAAAAATTATGCAGATTAGCAGTAATGTATTAGATTTGCCTTCATTTAATTTTTATAAAATGAAAATTTTCAATACTCGAGAAGAGGTTTCAACTTTTATTAGCAGTAAAAAAAACCAAGGAACAACCATTGGATATGTCCCTACCATGGGGGCTTTACACAAAGGTCATGCTTCACTAATCCAACAATCAGTTTCAGAAAACAACATCACTTTTGTTAGTGTTTTTGTTAACCCAACACAATTTGACAATACGTCTGATTTAGACAAATACCCTCGTACTTTAGAAGGCGACATCGAATTAATCAAAGAAATTGATTCAAATATCATCGTTTTTGCACCTACAGCAAAAGAATTATATAATGGTAATATCACATCCAAAAAATATTCTTTTGACGGATTAGAACATGAGATGGAAGGAAAACACAGAGACGGACATTTTGATGGAGTTGGTACGGTGTTGGATTTATTTTTTACTTTAATAAAACCGACTAATGCCTATTTTGGAGAAAAAGATTTTCAACAACTTCAAATCGTAAAAAAACTCGTTAGCAAACACAAATTAGACATGAATATAATTGGTTGTAAAATATTCCGAGAAGCTTCAGGTTTAGCAATGAGTTCTCGAAACGAACGTCTTTCTATAAATGCTAGGAAAGAAGCTGCCTTTATAAACAAAACACTATTAACAGCAAAAAAACAGTTTGGCACAAAAAGTGCTATAAAAGTTGAGGAGTGGGTTACTAAACAGTTTGCGAAAAACAAACAATTCGAGTTGGAATATGTTTCAATAGCAAATATTAAAACCTTAAAACCAGTAAAAAGAAAATCTAAAAAACAACAATACAGAATATTTATAGCAGCTTTTATTGATAACATCAGATTAATAGATAATATTGCTTTAAATTAATATCTTTGCCCCCATGTTAGTACACGTAGTAAAATCAAAAATTCACAGAATAAAAGTCACAGGAGCTGATTTAAATTATATTGGAAGCATCACTATTGACGAAGATTTAATGGATGCAGCAAATATTGTTCAAGGTGAAAAAGTTCAAATTGTAAACAATAATAACGGAGAGCGTTTAGAAACTTATGCTATTCCTGGCCCAAGAAACTCTGGAGAAATAACATTAAATGGTGCTGCAGCAAGAAAAGTTGCCCCTGGCGATATTTTAATTCTAATCACTTATGCAATGATAGATATTGAAGAAGCTAAAACTTTTAAACCGTCCTTAGTATTTCCTAATGAAGAAACTAATTTATTAAACTAATTAGTTGGATAAAAAAACCATCATAAAAACATTAAAAATAATTGCACCAATACTATTTGGTGCTTTTTTAATTTGGCTAACTTACAGTAATGCTACACCTAAGGAAATAGCCGATGTTATTTCATACATTAAAGAAGCCGACTATTTTTGGGTAGCCACTTCAGTCACACTTGGACTTCTTAGCCATTTATCAAGGGCTTATAGATGGAAATTCACTCTTGAGCCTTTGGGGTACAAACCAAAATTCATCAATAGCTTCATGGCAGTGATGATTGCATATTTCGCCAATTTAGGGATCCCCCGATCTGGAGAGATACTTAGAGCAACTACCCTCACTACTTACGAAGGAATCCCTTTTGAAAAAGCTTTCGGGACAATTATAGCAGAACGGATAGCTGATTTAATCATGAGTATGATTTTTGTCTTTATTGCATTAGCTTTTCAGTATGATATGATTATGGACGCTATAAATCCAATATTCACAAGTATTAAGGCAAAAGCTACAGAAAACCCAACCCTACTATTCTTAGCGTTAGCGCTGGCCTTATTAGTTATAGGAATAGGATGGCTTATTTTGAGAAAAACCAACAATCCTATTTTACGTAAAATAAAAAGTTTTGCTATTGGTTTAAAAGATGGTGTTTTGAGTATTGTCACAATGAAAAAAAAGTGGCCCTTTATATTCCACACTATCTTCATTTGGACTATGTACTTTTTAATGTTTCACGTAATATTTTTCTCTGTAAAAGAAACTATAAACACTCCAATAGCTACCGCAATAGTTGCATTTGTAACAGGTTCATTTACAATGGCAGCAACAAATGGCGGATTAGGAAGTTTTCCGTTAGTAATTCAAGAAACTTTAAACTTATTTAACATAAGTAATCAAAGCGGTTTAGCAATTGGCTGGATCATGTGGGGTTCTCAAACCTTACTAAACATAGTTTTTGGTGTCATTTCATTCTTTTACCTTCCTATATACAATAGAACAAAATAATCTGTATATTGTACTTCCATTTACTGAATTAAATATATAAAATGAGAAAATTAATTTTACTTATCGCAATCACGTTTACCACTATTAACATGTTTGCTCAAACTGTTTATAGAGAAATTGATGGCCCGGACGGAGAGAAAAGACAATTAAAAATTCAAGTCCCTAGGAATTACGAAAAAAACGTAGATACTATGTATCCTGTAATTATAGTCCTTGATGGTGATTATTTATTTGAACCTGTAGCTGGTATTGCAGATTATTATTCTTACTGGGATGAAATGCCAGACGCAATTGTTGTAGGTATAAACCAAAGTAAGACTAAAGCAGAAGATTTTTCCTGTGATGAAATTAACGGGTTACCGTCTGAAACTGGCGCAGAATTTTTTGAATTCATTTCATTTGACTTATTTAATTTCATAGATAACAACTACAGAACAGTTCCATTTAGGACTATTGTTGGACATGGAGATTCTGCAAATTTTCTGAATTTTTATTTATTTCAAGAAATACCATTTTTTAACTCATATATATCTTTAAGTCCTAGTTTTACTCCAAAAATGGAATTAAGGTTGAAAGAACAATTTACAGATCTTCAAACACCTATCTATTACTCATTAACTACTGCTGAAGACGATAGGAAAAGAAGTAAAACCAGCATCGGTGCATTAAATAAATCACTTGAAGCTATTTCAAATGACAACTTTGACTATAACTACAATTATTACAAAGGGAAATCACATTACGAATTGGTAAATCATGCTATCCCTACTGCCTTCGAAAAAATATACAAAATCTACAAACCTATTGACAGAAAAGAATACAAAGAAAAAATGCTTACTATTGATGAAGGTACTGCGTATGACTATCTAGTTAAAAAATACGACACTATTAAAAGTCTTTACGGCTTAGATAAGCAAATTAGAATTAACGACTTTAACGCAGCAGAAGCGGCTTTAAAGAAAACTGAAGAATGGGAAGCTTTTAAACTATTAGGTAAACTTGCAAAAGAAGAATATCCTGAATCTATGTTAGGAATGTATTACATGGGAATTCACTATGAAAACATTGGGGAGCCTAAAAAAGCTATAAAAGCATATCAATCAGGATTCATTATGAATGAAATAGGACGATTGACAAAAGACGACATGTTACATTATGCTGAGCTTATTAAAGCTGATTTCGGGATAAAATAATGGCAAAAACTACAACTACTTTTTATTGTCAAAATTGCGGAACATCATTTGCAAAATGGCAAGGTCAATGTACTTCTTGTAACAACTGGAATACAATTGCTGAAGAAGTTACTCAAAAAGAAGCTAAAAAAAGTTGGGATATCAACTCTTCTTCTGCAAAAAGGAGAGCTCCTAAACCTATTAAAATAGCCGACATACAAACTTCACAGGAAGTTCGTTTAAAAACTACTAGTAAAGAATTCAATCGAGTACTTGGAGGAGGAATTGTTCCTGGATCACTTACATTACTTGGAGGAGAACCTGGAATAGGGAAATCTACCTTATTACTGCAATTAGCAATAAAACTACCGTTTAAAACCTTATATGTTTCTGGAGAAGAAAGTGCTCAACAAATAAAAATGAGAGCTGATCGCTTAACAAAAAATGCCGATAATTGCCTTATTCTAACAGAGACTAAAACCCAAAATATCTTTAAGCAAATTGAAGCTACAGCTCCTGATTTTGTAGTAATAGATTCTATTCAGACATTACACACTGATTTTGTAGAATCCTCAGCTGGTAGTATTTCACAAATTAGAGAATGTACTTCTGAATTAATTCAATTTGCAAAAGAAACTTCAACTCCCGTTTTATTAATTGGCCACATCACAAAAGATGGGCATATTGCTGGACCAAAAATATTAGAACACATGGTGGACACCGTGTTGCAATTTGAAGGAGACAGAAATCACGTGTATAGAATACTACGTTCTATTAAAAACAGATTTGGGTCTACTCAAGAAATTGGAATATTTGAAATGCTTGGTAATGGATTGAGAGAGGTTTCAAACCCTTCAGAAATTCTAATTTCAAAAAACTCCAACCAACTAAGCGGAAATGCAATTGCAGTAAGCCTAGAAGGAATGCGCACATTACTAGTTGAAATTCAAGCTTTAGTTAGCACCGCCGTTTACGGAACACCTCAACGAAGTACCACTGGTTACAATGCAAAAAGATTAAACATGTTATTAGCCGTTTTAGAAAAACGAGCTGGGTTTAGACTTGGAGCAAAAGATGTTTTCCTTAATATCACAGGAGGCATCTCAGTAGATGACCCTGCAATAGATTTAGCCGTAGTAGCTGCAATATTATCTAGTAATGAAGACATTGTTATAGATAAGAATGTTTGCCTAGCTGGAGAAGTTGGACTTTCTGGAGAAATTAGACCTATAAATAAAATAGACCAACGTATACTAGAAGCTGAAAAGCTGGGTTTTACCAAAATATTAATATCAAAACACAATAAAATATCTGTTAAAAATCACAAAATAGAATTAATTTTAGTTTCAAAAATTGAGGATGTTATTAGTGAACTTTTCGGCTAGTAAACATTTGGTGAAATTACAAATGTTAATTTTTTCATAAAATATTTTTGTGTATTACATTTACGGATGTTACATTTACCGAAATAACCCCCATTTAAAAACAAACACCTATATGGAATTAATTGAGCTTTTTGGATTTCTTAGCGCTTTAGTTATTGGAATTTCCTTAGGTTTAATAGGAGGCGGGGGTTCTATATTAGCCGTTCCTGTTTTAGCATATTTATTTTCTGTAGATGAGAAAATTGCTACAGCATACTCACTATTTATAGTAGGATGTAGCGCACTAGTTGGAGGAATAAAACAACATTATAAGGGTTTTGTAAATTGGAAAATAGCATTTGTATTCGGTATACCGGCAATAATTGGAGTTACTATAGTCCGTAAATTTGTTGTTCCAGCATTACCAGATGTTTTAACTACTATCGGTAGTTTTGATTTCACAAGGAGAATGGCAATGTTTGGCTTATTTGCTATACTTATGATTCCCGCAGCAATCTCTATGCTAAAGGATCGTAAAGAAATAATAGATCCAGCAAATAAAAAGACTACCTACAACTATCAACTTATAGTACTTGAAGGAGTCGTTGTTGGCATAATAACTGGCCTCATTGGTGCTGGAGGAGGATTTATAATCATCCCTGCATTAGTGCTTTTAGCCAACTTAGATATGAAGACAGCAATTGGAACTTCACTTATTATTATTGCCCTAAAATCTTTGTCTGGCTTTTTATTAGGTGATACCTTTATATTAGAAATTGACTGGGAATTCTTATCAATATTTACATTAATATCATTAATTGGTATTTTTATAGGAAGTTATCTCAGTAACTTCATTAATGGAAAAAAATTGAAAAAAGGATTTGGCTACTTTGTATTCGCAATGGCTTTCTTCATCTTTTACATGGAATTTTTCGTAAAACGATAAATTTCATAGTATTGTAACCTAAGTTACTATAAAAACAAACAACTATTTTTATCTTTGAAAAATAAATTTCGGACAACATGAATATTGAACAAATATATACTGGGTGTTTAGCTCAAGGAACTTATTATATTGAATGTAATGGAGAAGTTGCTATAATTGATCCTTTACGAGAGACTCAGCCTTACATAAACAGAGCAAAACTAGATGACGCAAAAATCAAGTATATATTTGAAACACATTTTCATGCCGATTTTGTTAGCGGACATGTTACCCTAGCAAAAGAAACTGGTGCAAAAATAATTTTTGGCCCAAATGCAAGTACTTCATACAAAGCAACAATAGCTAAAGATAATCAGGAATTTAAACTAGGTAACATTACAATTAAAGCATTACACACTCCAGGTCATACCATGGAAAGTACTACTTATTTATTGATTGACGCTGAAGGAAAAAACCACGCAATATTTAGTGGTGACACATTATTTATTGGAGATGTTGGCCGACCTGATTTAGCGCAAAAAGCTGGAAGCATCACACAAGATGATTTAGCTGGATATTTATACGATAGTTTGCGTAATAAAATAATGCCTTTAGAAGACAACGTAATTGTTTATCCTGCACATGGAGCGGGTTCTGCGTGTGGAAAAAATATGAGTAAAGAAACTACAGGTACAATTGGTGATCAGAAAAAAACCAATTATGCTTTACGTGCTGATATGACTAAAGCAGAATTTATTACAGAAGTAACTGATGGATTGTTACCTCCTCCTGCATATTTTCCTCAAAATGTAAAAATGAATAAGGAAGGCTACGATGATCTTGATACAATTATAACAAAAGGGACACAAGGGCTTACTCCAACAGAATTTGAAGCAAAAGTGAATGAAACCGGCGCTATCGTTTTAGACGTACGTCATCAAAACGACTTTGTTTTAGGACACATTCCACGTTCAATATTTATTGGTATTGATGGCGGTTTTGCTCCTTGGGTTGGTGCATTAATTGGTGATGTAAAACAACCAATTTTATTGGTAGCTCCAGAAGGACGAGAATCAGAAGTAATTACCCGATTATCAAGAGTTGGTTTTGACAACACTATAGGTTTCCTAAAAGGAAGTTATAATGCTTGGGCAAAAGAAGGTAAAGAAACTGACACTCTACGATCAATTACAGCTGAAGAATTTGCTTCAGAAATGGGAAACACTAAAGTATTTGATGTGCGTAAAGTTGGTGAATTTCAATCAACACATGTAACCAATGCGTCACATACACCATTAAGTAAAATAAATGATTATTTAGATGACTACAAAGCTGAAGAAACAAGCTACATACATTGTGCTGGTGGTTATCGTTCAGTTATTGCAGCTTCAATTTTAAAAAGCAGAGGAATACACAATATTACAGAAGTAAAAGGGGGCTTTGGAGCCATTAAAAAAACAAACGTGTCTATATCTGATTACGTTTGCCCAACAACTTTATAACACATAATTAAATACATGAAAAATTTAACACAAGCAGAATGGAGTGCTTCTATACCAGAAGAGAATACTGTTATTTTAGACGTAAGAACTCCAAATGAATGGGCTGAAGGAATAATTGAAAATGCCGTTCTAATAAACATTTTAGAACCTCAATCATTCATGGGAGAAATTGAAAAATTAGACAAGAGCAAAAACTATTATGTTTATTGCAGAAGTGGCGCTAGAAGCGGACAAGCTTGTCAAGTAATGAATTCAATAGGGATTAACGAAGCTAATAATCTTATTGGAGGAATTTTAGAATGGACTGGTAAAACAGTGCTTCCTAATTAGATAATTATTAAGATCTAAAAGGCTAGACAACTATTTGGTTCTCTAGCCTTTTTTGTTTTCCTTAAAACCAACTAGTAATTGCCCAATAAAACTTTTGGGAAAGTTTTCATCTCCTAACCAACCTAAAACAATTGTTCCGCTATTTTCTGGAATATAATTTGTTTTAAAAATATAATCCCAAACACTTAAGCTTATTCCAAAATTTACTCCATGACGTCTACTGTGTGGCAACACTTGTGCATGGTGATACAAATGCATTACTGAATTATTAAATACATACTTTAAAACACCCCAAGTAATTTTAATATTTGCATGATTTAAATGTCCTATTGCAATTGCAATAAAGTGCACAATAAAAGCTTGTTCAGGCTCAAAACCTCCTAACAACATTACTGCTATTGTTTTTAGTGGCTTATAGAATATATTTTCCATCCAATGGTAACGAAGATGAGCCGCAAAACCCATTTCTTTTACAGAATGATGTACTTGATGAAAACGCCATAGAAATTTATATTTGTGTAAAAACACATGGGTAAACCACTGTACAAAATCTAATAAAACAAAGAATAGTATCAACTGTAACCAATTAGGTAGTTGAGTAATATCAAGTAAGGTTATACTTTTTATGGTAATTCCAAATTCATTAAAAAACAAGCCCAATACTTTATAAAACCCACTAACTACAATTGAAAATACAAAAAAATTGAAATACATATAAAATGCATCCAACCAAAAGTCCTGTCTAAAAATTTTTTGCTTTTTTCGCCAGGGTAATAATATTTCAAATCCCCAAACAACAAGTGATATCAACATTAATCCCCAGAAGAAATTAGTATACCAAGGCACTTCAAATAAAATAGATTTCAAGGTCCAGTTTAAACTTCCAGTAAACGATTGTATAAATGCTTCAACGTATTTTTCCATTTTATAAATATACGATTAAGTAAGTTACGGTGCTGGATTTGGCACTACAGCATGTATTGCTTCAATTTCGTTTAAAACATCCTCAGATAATGTAACATCAACACTTGAAATATTTTCTTTTAATTGAGTCATTGTTGTAGCCCCTATTATATTACTTGTCACAAAAGGTTGTTGATTCACAAAAGCTAAAGCCATATGAGTCAAACTCATATTGTGTTTTTCTGCTAGCGTTAAATATTTATGAATTGCATTAGTAGATTGCTCACTTGAGTAACGAGAATATCTTGGAAAAAGTGATACTCTTCCAACAGACTTTGGGTCTTTGATATATTTCCCAGACAATGTTCCAAAAGCTAACGGAGAATACGCCAATAAACCAACCTGCTCACGCATAGATATTTCAGCTAAACCATTTTCATAGCCTCTATTAATTAAAGAATAAGCGTTTTGTATGGTTTTCACTCTTGGGAGTCCCTTTTTAGAAGCTTCTAAAAATTTCATTGTACCATATGGTGTTTCATTAGAAACTCCAAACTCCCTTATTTTTCCCGCTGTCACAAACCCATCTAATATCGCTAATATTTCCTCAAAATTATCTTTCCACTGCTCAGCATTATTATGTTTATAATCTCTTTGACCAAAGATATTTACATTACGTTCTGGCCAATGTAATTGATACAAATCAACATAATCAGTTTGTAGTCGTTTCAAACTATTATCCAACGCTAAAGTCAAGTTAGCTTTCGAATAGCTTAAATCTTCACGTATCCAATCCATTCCTCGATTTGGCCCAGCAATTTTAGTTGCCAATACAACATCTTTCCTGTTTCCTGTTTTAGCAAACCAGGAGCCTATATATTCTTCTGTTTTTCCTTGAGTCGCAGCACTTGGTGGCACAGCATACATTTCAGCTGTATCAAAGAAATTAACTCCATTACTTAGCGCATAATCCATTTGCTCATGCGCATCTGTCTCAGAATTCTGATTTCCAAATGTCATGGTTCCCAAACAAATTTTACTAACTTTAATATCTGTTTTTGGTATCGTTGTATATTTCATGCTAACTACTAAATTCTTTTATTAAAAAAGCAATGAATATACTACTAGCCGTAATACACTCATTGCTTTAAACTTTAAATTACCTTATTGTACTTCACTCAACAACTTAGAAACCTCATCTAGTTTTGGTGTTAGAATCACTTCAATTCTACGGTTTTTAGCTTTTCCTTCTGGAGTATCATTACTTGCGATTGGTGAAAAAGCACTTCTTCCTGCAGCAGTTAAACTCTCCGCATTAATATTTTTATTCTCTTGAAGGATATTTACAATTGCTGTAGCTCTTTTAGTTGACAAGTCCCAGTTTCCTGAAATATCTCCTTTTCCTGTAAATGCATCGTTATCAGTATGACCTTCAATTAACACATTAATTTCTGGGTTTTCGGCTAAAACTTCTCCTAACTGGTTTACTGCTTGTTTTCCTTCTGTACCAATTTTCCAACTTCCTGACTGGAATAATAATTTGTTTTCCATAGAAACATAAACTTTTCCATCACGTTGTTCAACTGTCAATCCTTTACCTTCAAAGTTAGTTAAGGCTTTAGAAATTGAATTTTTCAATGTTTTCATGTTTGCATCTTTGGCTGCTAATGCTCCCTCAAGTTCATCTACTCTTTTAGATCGTGAATCTAATTCTTTTTGCAAGCCTACTAAACGAGCATTCTCAGCTGCCAGTGCTTTTTCTTTATCTTCTAATTGTTGCAATAGCGCTCTATTTTTAGCAGTATTCTTCGCTAGTTCAGACGCACTGTTTTCTTCTAATTGCTTATAAGACTTCCCTAAACCATCAACTTTAGCTTGTGAATTTGCTATTTCATTTGCTAAATTAGCTTTGTCAGCTTTTAATAATTCTAACTCTGAATTTGCCGTAGCTAAACTAGTTTCTAACTGAGCTGTTAATTCATCACAATCTTTATTTTTATCCGCCAATGCTCTATGTTCCTTTTTTAGTTTCGCATAATTGCTTTCTAAATCAGTAAATATTTTTTTTGACACACATGAAGTTACTAATGTCGCTCCTATTAATATTAATGAAATTTTTCTGATCATAATCGTTCTTTTTTAATCTGGGTTTATTTAAAACTCTTTCTATACTGCTGTGATTAATCTATCTCGACAACAATCGGACAATGGTCCGAATGTTTGGCTTCTTGTAAAATCACAGCCCTTGTTAATCTATCTTTTAAAGGTTCTGAAACCATGGCATAATCTAATCGCCATCCTTTATTATTATTCCTAGCATTTGCCCTATAACTCCACCAACTATATTGATCAGGCTCACTATTAAAATGACGGAATGAATCTATAAAACCATTGTCTATAAATCCTCCAATCCATTCTCTTTCTACTGGTAAAAAACCTGAAGTTTTTTTCAATCCTTTTGGATTATGAATATCAATCTCTTCATGGCAAATGTTATAATCGCCACAAATAATTAAATTAGGAATTTCTTCTTTCAAGTCATTAACATACTGTTGAAAGTCTGCCATATACTTAAACTTAAAGTCTAGTCGTGCATCGTTAGTTCCTGAAGGCAAATACAGACTCATGATAGAAACATCATCAAAATCTACCCGAAGGTTTCTTCCTTCAAAATCCATGTAATCTATCCCTGTTCCATATTCTATATGCTTTGGCTCAGTTTTAGATAAAATCGCCACACTAGAGTAGCCTTTTTTCTCTGCACTATACCAATAATTGAAAGGGTATCCAGCTTCTTCAAAAACAGATAAATCTAACTGTTCTTTATGCGCCTTTGTCTCTTGAATACAAATAACATCAGGGTTTGCTTGTTGTAACCATTCTATGAACCCTTTTTTAAGAGCTGCTCGAATACCATTAACATTGTAGGAAATAATTTTCACGTAGTGATTCTTTAATAAGTTTTGTTTATCTCGCTAAAATAAAGAAACATTCATTGGTTATTACGTTAATGAACTCTTAAATTTCAACAAGTTGTTCACTTATTGAAATTTCGATATTATTTCTATTTTCACAAACTAATAAGCTTCTATTTCAAACATGAAGTTTAAAGGAAATCTCTTTTTCCCTTTAGACATATTTAATTGATGTGACAGAATTTTCTTTTGGTTATTAAATATAAAAAAAGAAAAATGGTTGGTATCATTTTTACTTACAGAACAATCAATTTCAATAAATCCCGTTCCGTTTATTAATTCTAAACCAACATAAAAACTACCTATTGGCAGATTTAGATATAAATCTGATATGTCAATATTATATTCATTTTTGTCTTCAACTTTAATTACAATATTCTTATTAAGAATTTGTTTTTTTACTTCTTTTTTTTCGTTTGATAAAAATATTACTGGCCTAACATAGACTTCCTCTACCTTATTTTTATTTCTTAATTTGAATTTTAATTTTTTAAACACTAAATTTTCTTTAGTGTTTTCAATAAATATCGCTGAAATACCTGCTGAATATTTATGCTTCAAAGATGTTTTTTTACTTGAATTCCCTAAGCTAACCACCTGTTTCTTATTAACACTAAGTATAACTGGTTCTAATTGCTCTACATGTTGTTTTAAATAAACAACCTTTATGTCTCTATTTTTATTATTTAAATACACTTTAGACGGCAAGTAGCCAGGGCAACTTAGCTCAAGCGTATCATTTTCAACTAACTTAGTTAACTCTCCATTTTTATTAGAATAAAATGATTTATGCTGTACATGAGAATAAACTTTAACAAAGGATATTTTTTCTAAAGAAATAGTATCTTTTACAATTAAATTAATATTCTGAGCAGCAAGCGTATTAGAACATAAAACCGAAAATAGAATAAAATATTTTATCATAACTAATCAAAACAAAAAACATCAGTTGTATACTTCAAAGAACAACTTACTTTAAAAATAAATCAAAAACAGTCATAAACAAACCCATACCCATAGCTCCTTCCACAGAGCTTGCACCATTCGGGTTAAAGGAATCTTTTTTTATATTGCCAAAACCATTTTGATGCATTTGTGTAGTATTTGACATAACGTAATTACTGCCTTCCATATAAAAATTAGCATTCAAGTTACTTGTTAGATCATATACAGAAAAGCTACTACTCTTTTTCGTTAATAAACTTGTAGGTATTGATAGTGAATAATTTTCCTTCACTTTATTATCTAATGTAAAACCATAAAAAAACACTTTACTCTTAGCTTCTTCTATTACTGACTCTTTTTTTTGAGAGTACACAAGTGAACTAAACATAATTAAAGTAATAATGAATTTATTTTTCATGGAATTAATCATTGGTTACTCAAAGTTACTGAATTTTATCCTCTTGAAAAGTGTATTTTAGCTATTGTAAAAACTTTAACAACAAGTAGTAAAATACTACGTTTGTATTTTAAAGATAAATTATGCGAATTAGATTAATTCTTTTATTGGGGTTTATTGGTTTTTGGGGGCATTCTCAAGAAACCAACTCTAATCGCATACAAAAAAGAGTCGTAGTAAAGGACTCCATTCGTATTGACTCAGTGAGCATCACTCCTTTTCAGTTTAAGCTCTTTGATAAAAACTTAAAAATAATTGATAGCACACATTACACAGTAGATTTCAGCAAAAGTATTCTTCAATTAAAAAACAAGGATAGCATATCTACAGATTCTATTTACATTCACTACACAAAATACCCTGAATTTGTCACTAAAAAATATTTTCTGTTAGACAAAAATATTATTGTAGAAAACACTGCAAATACCGAAAAACTATATAGTCTTGGTGTCACCAATATAAAACGAAATTACATCCCTTTTGAAGGCTTAGAAACATCGGGGAGTATCTCTAGAGGAATATCCGTTGGAAACAACCAAAACTCTGTTTTAAACTCTGAATTAGATTTACAAATATCTGGAAAAATATCTGACAAAGTTTCCATTAGAGCTTCTTTACAGGACTCTAATATTCCACTACAGGAAGGTGGTTACTCACAAAAGTTAAATGAGTTTGATCAGGTTTTTATCGAAATATTCAGTGATAATTGGCTTTTACGTGCTGGTGATGTGAACTTAGAAAACAAGAGTTCTTATTTCGGAAAATTCTCTAAAAAAGTTCAAGGAATATACGCAACAGGAACGATAAAACGAGATAGCAGTGAAACTACGTTATTTGCATCTGGAGCTTTAGTAAAAGGTCAATATGCGAAAAGTGAATTTAAAGGACAGGAAGGAAATCAAGGTCCTTATAAACTTACAGGACAAAATGGGGAGCTATTTATTTTGTTAGTCTCAGGAAGTGAAACAGTTTACATTAACGGTTTACCCCAACAACGTGGAGAAAACAACGATTATGTAATTGATTACAATGCAGGTGAAATCATTTTCAACGCAACTAACCCTATTACCTCTGAAATGAGAATCACGGCTGAATATCAGTTTAGTGATCAAAATTACAGTCGAATTATTGCTTATGGTGGTGGTGCGCATAAAGACAAAAATTTTAGTATTGATGCACATGTGTACACTGAAAATGACGCTAAAAATCAACCTTTACAACAAAGCTTATCTTCGGAACAGGTTGCTATTTTACAAGCTGCAGGAAATGACCCTAGCTTAATGAATGCTCCATCAGCTATTCCTGAGGCTTACTCAGAAAATAGAATCTTATACAAAAAAGAAACCATAGGAAGTGTAGAAGCTTTTGTATTTTCTAACGAACCTACAGATGTGTTATTTCAAGTAAAGTTCAGTTTAGTTGGAAATAATCAAGGGAGTTATATTTTAGTAAACAGCAATGCTATTAGCAACATCTTTGAATACGTTGCACCCGTTGGAGGAATTCCTCAAGGTAATTACGAACCAATAGTACAATTAGTAGCTCCTACAAAATTACAGATGGCAATTGTTGATGCTAGTTATTCACCTAATAATAAAACAAAAATTGATTTTGAGTTAGCCGGAAGCAAGAATGATTTAAACTTATTTTCTGACATTGACGATGAAGATAATGATGGTTTTGCAGGAAAATTAACTGTAGAACGAAATATCGTAAAGCAAGATAGTTCATGGAATTTAAATGCTTTTATTGACACGGATTATGTAAACAAAAATTTTCGGACTGTTGAGCGTTTATATCGTGTGGAATTTGATAGAGATTGGAACTTAGAAAATCCGCTAGGGAATCAGAATATAATTAGCTCTGGACTAAGCTTGAATCATCATAAAAAAGGAATTATTAATTACGCTTATGAACACCTAGAATACTCTGAAAATTATAACGGAAATAGACATGTCCTAAATAATGATTTGCGCTTAAATAAATTCCGAATAGCTTCTAACTCTAGTTATTTAAAAAGTTCGTCGGAGAATTATGACTCAAAATTTTTACGCCTATCTGCTAGAGTTTTATATGAATTAAACAAAGGTTGGATTGGCGCAAAAACAAGTTTAGAAAACAATAAATTAGAAGATAAAGTAAGTAAGCTCCTTACAGGAAATAGTCAAAAATACAATGCGTATGAAGTATTCTCTGGTATTGGTGATAGTACAAACGTATTTGCAGAAATAGGCTATAAATACAGAGTAAATGACAGTTTAAAAAACGGAGAATTAGCTAGAGTAAACAATTCTAATACTTACTATTTAAAATCTAAGTTAATTAACTCTCCACAAACCAAATTGAGTGTACACGCCAATTACCGCGAATTGACTTATGAAGATGAAGCCGTTCAAGATGAAAAATCTTTAAATGGGAGGATATTGTATAACCAAGGATTCTTTGATCAATTTTTAAACTTAAACACTGTTTTTGAGATAAACTCTGGCGTAGTACCACAACAAGATTTCACCTATGTAGAGGTTGATGAAGGGCAAGGGTATTACACTTGGATAGATTACAACGAAAATGCAATACAGGAACTAAATGAATTTGAAATAGCACAATTTCAAGATCAAGCAAATTTTGTTAAAATATTACTTCCCAATCAGGTTTTTATCAAGACAGAACAAAACAAATGGAGTACTTCTTTAACTATCAATCCAAAATCATGGATTGAGTCGGAAAATGGATTCAAAAAAGTGTTGTCAAAGTTTTTCAATCAAACTTCATATTTAATAGACAAAAAAACAAAAAGAGAAGACACTTTTGACTTCAACCTTTTTAAAGGAGAAGATGACAAATTATTAACAATAAACTCTAGTTTTAAAAACACTTTGTTTTTCAATCGAGCAAAGCAAAACTTTTCTACTTCATATACTTACTTACAAAACAGAAACAGAAATATTTTAAGTATTGGCTTTCAAGAAAACAACGCTACAAATAATCAACTTTTATTTATTCATAAGTTTTATACGAGTTGGCTCATTGAATTTAGAAATAATCTAGGAGCAAACAAAAATGAATCTGAAAATTTTAGCACTAATAACTATGAATTAAAAAACTGGAGCACCAATCCTAAAATTTCATTTTTAGCCTCTACAAATACAAAGCTAGATGCCTTTTATGAATATTCCATTCAAGAAAATGAAATAGGTGATTTTGAAACCTTGAAACAACAACGTATGGGGATTTCATTTTCCGTTGCTAAGAAGGATAAAATATCCTTAAATGGGGAGTTAAATTATTATATTAATGATTTTACAGGAAGTTCTTTTTCTCCAGTTGCATACCAAATGTTAGAAGGCTTAGAAAAAGGTGAAAATCTTACTTGGAATGTATTTGCTCAAAAACGTATTACTAAGTTTTTAGATTTAAACTTGACTTACTTTGGTAGAAAAAGTGAGACTTCAAAAACTATTCATACCGGAAATATTCAATTGAAAGCGTTTTTCTAGGCTCGAATCGAACAGATAATAATAAATATAAAAAGAGCGACTCGAAAGTCGCTCTTTTTATATTTTAACATAGTTAATAACTACATTTTATTTAACCAGCTTTTCATATTCACCTCTTGGTCAATAATAGCAAGTAGTTCTTCTATCTTTACTCTTTTTTGCTCCATCGTATCTCTATGGCGAATAGTAACCATGTTGTCCTCTAAAGTATCATGATCTACAGTAATACAGAAAGGTGTTCCCGCAGCATCTTGACGACGGTAACGTTTTCCTACTGCATCTTTTTCATCATAAACTACATTGAAATCCCATTTTAAATCAGCTACAATTTTCTTAGCAACTTCAGGCAACCCGTCTTTCTTTACTAACGGAAATATAGCCGCCTTTGTAGGTGCTAATACCGCTGGTAATTTCAATACTGTACGTGTAGTTCCGTTTTCTAATTCTTCCTCTTGTAATGAATTAGAGAATACTGCTAAAAACATTCTATCTAATCCGATAGATGTTTCTACTACATACGGAGTATAACTTTCGTTTAATTCAGGATCGAAATATTGTAATTTCTTTCCAGAATGAGACTCATGAGCTTTTAAATCGAAATCTGTTCTTGAATGAATTCCTTCTAATTCTTTAAATCCGAATGGGAAGTTAAATTCAATATCAGAAGCAGCATCAGCATAATGAGCTAATTTTTCATGATCATGGAAACGGTAATTTTCTTCACCTAAACCTAATGACATATGCCATTTCAATCTAGTTTCTTTCCAATTTTCATACCACTCCTTTTGAGTTCCAGGGCGCACAAAAAATTGCATTTCCATTTGTTCAAACTCACGCATTCTGAAAATAAATTGCCTTGCAACAATCTCGTTTCTAAATGCTTTTCCTGTTTGTGCAATACCAAAAGGAATTTTCATTCGTCCCGTTTTTTGCACATTAGCAAAGTTTACAAAAATACCTTGAGCTGTTTCCGGACGTAAATATAAATCCATTGCAGTTTCTGCAGAAGCTCCTAATTTAGTACCAAACATTAAGTTAAACTGACGTACATCAGTCCAATTTTTCGATCCTGATACTGGACAAGCAATTCCTAACTCTTCTATAAAGGCTTTAACCTCATCAAGTTTTTCTTCTTCTAAAAGCTTTCCTAACTTATCTAACAGTGCTTGTTTTTCAGCTCTGTATTTTAAAACTTTAGGATTTGTTGCTTCAAATTCAGCTTGATCAAAAGTTTCACCAAAACGCTTTGCAGCTTTCTTGATTTCCTTTTGAGCTTTAGTTTCTAATTTCTCAGCGAAATCTTCTACTAAAACATCTGCTCTATATCTTTTTTTAGAATCTTTATTATCTATTAACGGATCACTAAAGGCATCAACATGCCCAGAAGCTTTCCATGTAGTAGGATGCATAAATATTGCAGCATCAATACCCACAATGTTATCATGTAACTGCACCATTGATTTCCACCAGTATTCTCTGATGTTTTTCTTCAATTCTACACCGTTTTGAGCATAATCGTATACTGCGCTTAAACCGTCATATATTTCACTTGACTGAAATACATACCCATACTCTTTCGCATGAGATACTACTTTTTTAAACTGATCTTCTTGTTTTGCCATAATGAGCGCAAAATTACATAATTTATTGCATTTATAAATAAAGCTAATCACATTAAATATTGGCTTTTACATCTAAAAATACTAACTTAACTGAATATCAATAAAAAACATCTAATTATAATAATTACACATATAGCAAATGAAAAAAGCAATTGTAATCGGTGGAACTACTGGTATTGGGAATGAACTTGCCTATACTCTTGTTCGAAATAATTATAAAGTTATAATTACTGGTATTGAAAAAGATATTATAAAAGAATTGAACCAGGAAAATAATCCTTTTTTAAATGCAGAATATTTAGATTGTATTAACGACAATGGTTCTGATAAAATAGCTGAATTAACTCAAGAGCTAGGCGGTATTGATTTATTAGTATTCAGCGCTGGTATCGGGCATTTGAATAAAAACTTAGGCTTTAAAGTTGAAAACAATGCAAACAAACTAAACGTATTGGCTTTTACCGAAATAGCAGATTGGAGCTATCGCTTTTTTGAAAAACAAGGCTATGGGCATTTTACCTCCATCAGCTCTATAGCTGGACTATTCGGGTATCATGCCGCACCAGCTTATCACGCTGCTAAATCTTATCAAATAAACTATCTTGAAGGGTTAAGACAGAAAGCCTTTAAATCAGGCAAACCTATTTACATAACTGATATTAGGCCTGGGTTTGTAGCCACACAAATGGCCGAAGGAAAAAAACGCTTTTGGACTGTTTCAAAGGAGAAAGCCGCAACACAAATTTTTGATTACATTAGAAAAAAAAAAGATGTGGGTTATGTCTCAAAACGATGGGTTTTAATTGCTATTATATTAAAGTTAACACCTTATTGGCTTCGAAAAAGATTATAGAAACATTTGAGAGTTACCCGTGTTTTTTTATTCTCAAAAAAACTATACACCCCTGTAATAAAAAAATATTTGAGCCACTAAATAAGAAAAGACTAGATATTATGACAACAGATGAGGCTATCAAATTTTTCAACACGTTAAGAACTCAGACTACTAAAAAATCTGAATTAAAAATATATGATGATTTCATACAGACTTTAACTAAGTTAGACAAAAAAAATCTATCAACTGAAAACATAATTTCTATTGAATCAGAACTTGATAATCTTAATCTAAAATCAAATAATGAGAATAAGAAAAAGTATTTTAGTAAGGCTCTTAGTTCATTTAAAGAATATTTAAAAAAGGAGTTTTCCTTAATTTCAAAAGGATATTATACTGCTATAGGAATGAGTTTAGGTATGTGTTTTGGTATTTCGCTTGGAATACCAATTTTAAAAGGAATAGGGACTCCTATTGGATTAGTATCTGGAATGCTGATAGGATTAGTAATTGGCGTAATTATGGACACTCGAGCCGAAAAAGAAGGTAGAGTGTTGTAAGTAATATTTTAAAATCCTTTTTAGAGAATACACTATTTTCATTATTATTTAAAATATTTTATATTTTCCTGTAATAAATATTGATTTGAGCCACTAAATAAGAAAAGACCAAGAGTGAGTAGCGATTTTTACACCACACAAATTTTACCATATGCCGCAATTATCATCAAGATTTGCAGAGCATATACAGATACTCAAGAAGATTTTGAGGATTATTACCAAGAAGTATGTTTGCAAATTTGGCGCAGCAAAGACAACTTCAAGGAACAATCAGCCTGGTCAACTTGGATATATCGATTATCATTAAATGTGTGTTTGACTTTCTTAAAGAAAAAGAAAAACAACAAACAAAATGCCCCATCTGATTTACTACCTGACGAGGTTTTAGTAGACAGTCGTGCATTTGATGATGAATCTCTTAACCAATTGTATAGTGCGATTAGGCAACTGTCAGAAATTGACAGAGCAGTTATTTTACTGTACTTAGAAGAAAAGTCCTATCAAGAAATCGCTGACATTATTGGAACCAATACGAACAATATTGGAGTACGTATTACTCGTATTAAAGAACGCTTAAAAAAAATATTAAGTAATTAAATTACTTAAAGAAAAACAAAACTATTATGGAAAAATCAATAGAAACAATCTGGAAAGAAGGATTTATAAAAAATGATGCTTTAGTAGCACCAAAATTAAATGATTTATACAATCAAAAATCAATAGACATCGTTGAGAAATTCAAACGAATGTATAAATTAAATCGAATAGGAATAGTTGCTTTTGCAATCATAATCATCCCGATTTCATATATCACAGGAATGATTTATATGGGAATCCCAATGGCGATACTTTTTATTGCTGTCACATTTGTTGCACAAAAATTCAGTAAACAATTAGATACTATTGACAAGAACAAGAGTAGCTATGAATACCTCAGCTCTTTTGATAATTGGGTGAAAGACATGATAACTGTTAATTCAAAACTATCTACGTTTATGTATCCTTACATTTTTATGGCAATGGTACTTGGTTTTTGGTTTATCGAAATTGAAGGAAACATACTAGGAAACATGCTTACAAGTGGAATAATATCTGAGTTCCCTAATACTTTTATTGTTTCTGGTTTTCCTATACTTTTACTTATTCCTTTCTTCTTAGCAATTGCTATACTAGCCTTCTTTGGTGGAAAAATAGGAAAATGGGACATCAACTTAGTATATGGTAGAATTTTGAATAGATTAGAAAATCTACTCTCAGATATGGAGGAATTAAGAAAGTAATCACTTCTTACATATTATATATAAACAAAAAAATCCCGAAGCATAAGCTTCGGGATTTTTTTGTTTATAACATCATTTAATTACCAAATTCTTACTCTTTCTTCTTCAGTAATATACATACTATCACCCTTTTTAATATTAAATGCATCATAAAATGCATCAACATTTTTAAGAGGCTGAGAAGCTCTTACCATTCCTGGAGAGTGTGGATCAGTTTTAATTTGATTCTTCAATGCTTCATCTCTATACTTAGATCTCCACACAGTTGCCCATGACATAAAGTAACGTTGCTCACCAGTAAAACCATCTATTTTTTCTGGCTTCCCATTCTTTTCGTAATATAATTGTAACGCATCATATGCTACATTAACCCCTCCAAGATCTCCTATATTCTCACCAAGAGTAAATTGTCCATTAATATTAGTTTCAGGCAACACTTCAATTGCAGAATATTGATTAGCTAACGCATCTCCTAAAGCCTTAAATTTAATAGCGTCTTCTTCTGTCCACCAATTATTTAAATTCCCATCTTTATCAAAACGAGCACCAGAATCATCAAAACTATGTGAGATTTCATGACCGATTACTGCTCCTATACCTCCATAATTCACAGCATCATCAGCTTTGTAATCATAAAAAGGTGGTTGTAAAATAGCTGCTGGAAATACAATTTCATTATATGAAGGATTAAAATATGCATTTACAGTTTGTGGTGACATATGCCATTCCGTTTTATCAACTGGCTCACCCAACTTACTTATATTCTCTTTAAAACGCCACTCGGAAACATTTTGCATGTTTTCAAAATATGAATTCCCTTTTTCAATTTTTAAATCACTATAGTCTTTCCATTTATCAGGGTAACCAATTTTAATTGTGGTTGCCTTTAATTTTTCAATTGCTTTTAACTTAGTATTCTCACTCATCCAAGCTAAATTATTTATTCTATTTTCAAATGCTTTTAATACATTTGATATCATAATTTTCGCTTTTTCTTTTGCTGCTGGAGGGAATTTTTCAGCCACATACAACTTCCCTAAAGCTTCACCAACAGTACGATTAACTGTAGCTAATGCTCGTTCATTTTTTGGGCGTTGTTCCTTAGCTCCTTTAAGTGTTTTTGAATAAAAATTCCAACTTTCTTTTTCTAACTCTTCACTTAATTTCCCTACTGCTCCATTAAACACACTCCATTTTAAATATGCTTTCCATGCAGAAATATTTTTTCCATTAAAAACCTCATGCAATGCCTTAGTATATTTCAATTGACTAACTATAACAGTATCTATATTTTTAATTCCTAAATCAGAAAAATAACGACTCCAGTTTATACTCGGAACAGTTTTTTGAAGATCCGTAATTGCCATTGGATTATAACGATTTCGAGCATCTCTACGCTCAACTTTATCCATTTTAGGTGTAGCTAGTTTTGTTTCAAAATTTAAAATTTGAGTAGCTGATTTTAAAGCTTCAGCATCTGAATCACCTAAATATTGAAACATTTTAGTAATATGCGCTACGTATTTTTCTCGTTTATCCTTAGAATCTGCATCGTCTTTTACATAATAATCTCTATCTGGCAACCCTACACTTCCTGCTCCCAGGTATACAACATTCTTATTACTATCTTTTGAATCTGCACCTATATAAGTTCCAAAAAAAGCACCACCTCCTTTAGGTTCCATTTCTGTTAAATAAGCTTGCAATTCTGAAACATTTGTTACGGCTTCTATTTTTGCTAGCACATCTTGTATTGGCGTCACTCCTTGAGAGTTTCGCTGCTCTAAATCAAGTATTGATTTATATAAATTAATAGCTTTTGCTTGATCAGAGTTTTCCTTAACACTAGTATCGTTGATTGCTTTATCAATAATTAACAACACATCATCATCAGTCATTTTTCGGAGCTCATCAAAACTCCCCCAACGTGTTCTATCATCAGGAATCGTATTGTTTTTTAGCCATGTTCCATTAATAAATTGGAAAAAATCTTCATTAGGACTTATACTTCTGTCCATTAGATCTATATTGATTCCTTTACTAACTTCAACAACATCTTGTGTTGCCTTTTTTTTATCATTACATCCTACGATAGCAATTGAAGCTAACGCACCCATAAAAACTGTTTTTTTTATATTCATTATATTAGGAATTATTGTTTTTACGAAAATAAGGAATTTAAAACTATTTATCTAAAAACAAAAAATCCCGAAGCTCAAACTTCGGGATTTTTTTATGTATTAGAAAATCTAATTGTACTTATACAATCGGACCACCATTCATTATTTCTTCACTTGCATAATCTTCAAACTGAGCGAAGTTCTTTTTAAATGATGCTGCTAACTCATTAGCTTTAGCATCATACGCTGCTGTATCAGACCAAGTTCCTCTAGGATTTAAAACCTCTGTTGGAACATTAGGACAAGTTGTAGGCATATCTAATCCGAAAATTGGATGTTGTACAAACTCAACATTATCTAACTCATTGTTTAAAGCTGCAGTAATCATAGCTCTTGTAGAGCTTAATTTCATTCTGTTACCAACTCCGTAACCTCCACCAGTCCAACCAGTGTTTATTAACCAAACATTAACCTCAGCTTCTTGCATTTTTACGCTTAACATCTCAGCATATTTTGTTGGATGTAAAGGCATAAATGGCGCTCCAAAACAAGCAGAAAAACTTGGTAATGGTTCGTTAATTCCAGCTTCAGTACCAGCTACTTTTGCAGTATATCCTGAAATAAAGTGGTAAGCCGCTTGACCAGGAGTTAACTTAGAGATAGGAGGCAATACACCAAATGCATCAGCAGTAAGGAAGAAAATGTTTTTAGGATTCTTTCCTATTGATGGTGTTTGAATATTATCAATATGATAAATTGGGTAACTTACACGAGTATTTTGTGTAATTGAAGTATCTTCAAAGTCAACCGCTCCTTTATCATCTAAAATAACGTTTTCAAGGATTGCTCCTCTTTTGATAGCGTTATAAATTTCTGGTTCTTTTTCAGCAGAAAGATCAATTACTTTAGCATAACAACCTCCTTCAAAGTTGAATACTGTATTTTCATTTGTCCAACCGTGCTCATCATCTCCAATTAACTTACGTTCTGGATCACAAGATAAAGTTGTTTTTCCTGTTCCTGATAATCCGAAGAAAATTGCAGTTTCACCATTTTTACCAACGTTTGCAGAACAATGCATTGGTAAGGTATTTTTTTCAACAGGTAAAATGAAGTTTAATGCAGAGAAAATTCCTTTTTTGATTTCTCCTGTATATCCTGTACCACCTATTAAAGCAATTTTACGTGTAAAATCTAAAATAGCAAAGTTATGTTGACGTGTTCCATCAACAGCAGGATCTGCCATAAAACCTGGTGCATTAACTACAGTCCATTCTGGGCTAAAGTTTTCTAATTCTGCACTCGTTGGTCTTAAAAACATATTATGAGCAAACATGTTTGACCACGGACGCTCATTTATTACTCTAATATTTAATTTGTAATCTTCATCCGCACAAGCATAGCTATCACGTACAAAAACTTCTTTTTCTGATAAGTAGTCTACTACTTTATCATATAATTTTTGAAATTTATCTCCATCAAAAGGAATATTAATATCTCCCCACCAGATTTCATCTTCCGTCTTAGCATCTTTTACGATAAAACGATCCTTTGGAGATCTACCAGTAAACTCACCTGTGTTAATTGCTAGAGCTCCAGAAGCAGCTTCAACACCTTGTCCTTTTGCTATAGTTAAGTCATGTAATTCATCCGAAGATAAATTATAGTTTACTGTTGCATTCTTGATACCGTATTGTTCTAACGAAATCATTTTTTTTGTATCATTATCAGCCATAATAATAGTATTGTTGTTGTGTTGCATTTAGTTATAAAGGGCAAAAGTATACAATTTTTGTTAAACTAGCCTTAATCGGCTTTTAAGTTTATAAAACTTCTCAACAATATTCCCCAAGCAACAATAAGTAACAACCCTCCTATTGGAGTAATAATTCCTATTGATGAAAAATCAATTGAAGTTATAGTACTCGTTGATAACAAAAATATTGATCCTGAAAAAAACAATACTCCAAGCATCGTAAATAGATATACTTTCTTTTTAACACTTTCTGTTATCTTTGAAAAGTTCCCTAGAAATAATAGTAAAAAAACATGATACATTTGGTATCTTACCCCTGTTTCAAAAGAATTTAAACTTTGCTCTGGCAATAACTCTTTTAGTTTATGAGCTCCAAAAGCTCCTAATACAATTGCAATAATCGCTAATATAGCTGCTGAAATTAATATTCTTTTATTCATAAAATTGTTTTAAATATCACTTATTTATATATTTGTGTTATAAAATCAACACACTAATAAAACTCCAAACAAAAATGAGAAAAATTTTAGTAATAGGTGCAGGGAAATCGGCCTCAAATTTAATTACCTACTTAATTGGAAAATCTGAGGAAGAAAACTTACATGTTACCATCGGAGATTTATCTTTAGAAAATGCAAAAACACACGTTAAAGATCATAAAAATGCATCAGCTATTTTACTAGACATCTTTAAGGAAGATGAAAGAAAAGCTGCTGTACAAAATGCTGATATCGTTATCTCGATGCTTCCAGCTCGTTTTCATGTTGAAGTAGCTAAGGATTGTGTTGCCTACGGAAAACATATGGTTACTGCTTCATACATTAGTGATGAAATGCAAGCACTAGATGCAGAGGTTAAAGAAAAAGGACTAGTATTTATGAATGAAATCGGTCTTGACCCAGGGATTGATCACATGAGTGCTATGCAAATAATTGATCGTATTCATGACGAGGGTGGAAAGATTATGTTATTTGAATCATTTTGTGGTGGTTTAGTTGCTCCAGAGAGTGATAACAATTTATGGAATTACAAGTTTACTTGGAACCCTAGAAATGTTGTTTTAGCCGGACAAGGTGGAACTGCAATGTTTATACAAGAAGGCAAATACAAATACATACCATACAATCGTTTATTCAGAAGAACTGAGTTTTTAGAAGTTGAAGGTTACGGAAAGTTTGAAGGATATGCTAATAGAGATTCTTTAAGTTATAGAAGCGTATACGGATTAAAGGATGTTGATACCTTGTATAGAGGAACTATAAGAAGAGTTGGATATTCTCGTGCATGGAATAATTTCATCACACTAGGAATGACAGATGATTCATACACTATTGAAAACTCTGAAGAAATGACTTACAGAGATTTTGTAAACTCTTTTTTACCATACAGCCCAACAGATTCTGTTGAGTTAAAATTCCGTCATAGTTTAAAAATAGACCAGGATGATGTAGTTTGGGATAAATACTTAGAACTGGATTTATTTAGCGCCACTAAAAAAGTTGGTTTAGTAAATGCTACTCCTGCTCAAATATTACAAAAAATATTATTAGATACTTGGACTTTACAACAAGAAGACAAGGACATGATTGTGATGTACCATAAGTTTGGTTATGAATTAAATGGCGAGAAAAAACAAATAGATTCTAAAATGGTTATTTTAGGAGATGATCAAACGTTTACAGCAATGTCAAAGACAGTTGGCTTACCAGTTGCAATTGCTACACTACAAATATTGAATGGTAAAATTAAAACTCCTGGAGTTCAATTACCAATTACTAAAGAAGTATACAACCCTATCTTAAAAGAATTGGAAGATTACGGTGTTATTTTTAAAGAAACTGAAGTTCCGTTTTTAGGTTATAATCCTGATAGATTGTAATCATTTATTTCATAAAAAAGGCTTTCAGAGTAATTCTTTGAAAGCCTTTTTTATTATAATTTATTCTTATCCTTTTTCTTAGGAGATAATTTGTATATCAAATACCCAAAACCTATTAAAAAATGAAGAAGTAAAACACCTGCTATTATATAAGTAGTATTCATTATTTTTTAAAGTAAAGATACAATATCTATAACTATATTTTTAACTCTTCCCTCCAAACATCAATAGTTCATTTACAACTATTTCAGTAATGTAACGCTTGTTACCATCTTTATCATCATAACTTCTGGAAGTCAGTTTTCCTTCAATAGCTAACTCTTCGCCTTTGTTTACATACTGCTCTATTATTTGTGCTGTATTCCCCCAAGCAATAATATTATGCCATTGCGTATCTGTTATTTTTTCTCCTTGCGCATTTTTATAGCTGTCATTTGTAGCCATAGTAAATTTCGCTAATTTTTTACCACTCTCTAAAGTGATTACTTCTGGTTGGTTCCCTAAATTCCCAATCAACTGTACTTTGTTTCTTAATGTGCTCATAATTTAATTTTTTGTATATGCCATTTACAGGCAATCGTTAAACAGTTAATACTATCGAGTTGTTATGTTTCGACACTGCAAAGATGGGATCACATTATATTTTTATTCGGTAATTACTTGCTTACTGTCGATTGTAAATAATTGTAGTCGTTTGTAAACGGTTTTTTTGTACCTTGTGATAAATTGATGTAGATGAAAAATGCACTATTAATCGCTTACCTACTTTTCACGGGGTACTTAGGATATTCTCAAAACTTTTTTCAACAAATAAGTGCTTGTGCCATAGAACTTATTGATGACACCATTGTTTATGATCCAGCCTATTTTTCTATAAAATACCCTAATGGAGATATTCCAGATGGGAAAGGAGTATGTACTGATGTGGTTATTAGAACCTATAGGAAAATGGGAATAGATTTACAAAAAGAAGTTCATGAGGATATGAAACAAAACTTCAACTCCTATCCTAAAACATGGGGCTTAAAAAGAACCGACACTAATATTGACCATAGAAGAGTCCCTAATTTGATGACATTTTTCAAGCATCATAATGCACAAAAAAACATAACAACAAATGCTAATGACTATCAACCTGGAGATATTGTGTGCTGGAATCTTGGAGGAGCAATCACACATATTGGCATTGTAACAAGTCAAAAAACTGAAGACAAACAACGCTATTTAATTGTCCATAATATTGGAGGAGGTCAAGTAGCCGAAGATGTTCTATTCGCATACACAATAATTGGCCATTATCGCTATAAAAAATAACTCATGGAAAAGAATTGTTTAGAATGTAAGCAACCTATAAAAGGACGTGCAGATAAAAAATTCTGTGACGACAGTTGTAGGAATGAATACAATAATAGAGTTAATAAGGATTCTAAAAATTTAATCAGAAATGTGAATAATCGGTTGCGAAAAAATTGGCGGATTCTTGAGGAACTAAACCCTGAAAGCAAAACAAAAACATCAAGAAGTAAATTGATTGAAAAAGGGTTTGATTTCTCCTACTTCACTTCTACATATACTACAAAAATTGGCACCGTATATTATTTTGTGTACGATCAAGGATATCTACCTTTAGAAAAAGAATATTATGCATTAGTAAAAAGAAACGATTAATGATTGTCATTCTTCATTAACATTTTCAATCTTTTAATTCAAATATCATGTTTAAAAAAATTATAGCACTTCTTATATTTTCTCTTGCTGCATATTCAAGTATCAAAACTTTAATGCCGCAAGACAATTTTATTGGTAATCCTACTAATTCAGAATTTTCGAATTCTAAAGCATTCAAACACATTCAAAATTTAGGAAGTGACGCACATGCAGTAGGAACAAATGCTCACGAAGATGCTTCAGAGTATATTATTGAGGAACTAGAGAAACTAGGCTTAGAAGTACAAACTCAAGAAGGAAATAGTTTTAGTGACTGGGGAACTTTTGCTAAGGTTAAAAATATAGCTGCAAGAATAAAAGGAACGGATAATTCAAAGGCATTAGTGCTAATGAGTCATTATGATAGTGCAGGTCATTCTTCCAAAGGCGCTAGTGATGCTGCTAGTGGGGTTGCCACAGTATTGGAAGGAATAAGAGCTTTTATTGCAAAAGGTACTGCTCATAAAAACGACATTATCATTTTAATTACAGACGGTGAGGAACTTGGACTAAATGGCGCTAGATTATTTGTTAAGGAACATCCATGGACGAAGGACATAGGACTAATATTAAATTTTGAAGCTAGAGGTAGTGGCGGCCCGTCTTTTACTTTAGTAGAAACTACAGATGGTAATGCTGCATTAATGAATGAATTTATAAAAGCAAACCCGAAGTACCCCGTAGCAAATTCATTAGCCTATAGCATTTATAAAAAATTACCAAACGATACCGATTTAACTGTATTCAGAAAAGAAGCTGGCATACAAGGATTCAACTTCGCTTTTATAGATGATCATTTTGATTATCATGCTGCTTTGGATACTCCTGAACGATTAGATAATAACACACTATCGCACCAAGCTAGTTATTTGATGCCGTTATTAAATCATTTTGGAAATACAGATTTAACTAACTTAAAGAGTACAGAAAATAATGTGTATTTTAATTCTCCTCTAGGAATGCACTCCTACCCTTTCACATGGATTTTACCGCTGGTAATTATAGCAGCTATTCTATTTATTCTAATTTTAATTTATGGAAAAAGGCGTAAAAAATTAAATGGGACAGCAATTGGAAAAGGGTTTTTAGCTTTATTTTCTGCATTGCTAATTAATGGCGTTATTGGCTTTTTGGGTTGGAAAACCATCTTACAATTATACCCTAATTACAATGAAATACTACATGGATTCACGTACAACGGGCACTTATATATTCTGTTTTTTGTGCTTCTTTCACTAAGCATTACTTTTTATATTTACAAGAAGGTTTATACTGCTACTAACACTAAAGAGTTAATTGTCGCACCTATCTTTATTTGGTTATTACTTAATTTTGGAATTTCTCAAGAATTAGAAGGAGCCAGTTTCTTTATCATCCCATTATTCTTTGCCTTAGGATTGTTTTTTATTTTACTACGTAAAGATAAACCAAGCATCCTTGCCTCAACACTTTTATGTTTGCCTGCTATTTTTATTTTAGCACCATTCATTCAGCAATTTCCAATTGCACTAGGATTAAAAATTATTGTTGCTTCAAGTGTTTTAATTGTATTATTATTCGGGTTATTATTACCCGTTCTTGGATTTATAAGAAGAAAAAAATCATTAGGTCATATATTATTGCTTGCTTCAGGTATCGTTTTTCTAATTGCACATTTGAAAAGCGGATTTACTCCTGAGCAACCAAAACCAAATAGTCTAGTGTATTTACAAGATAATGATACTCAAAAAAATTACTGGTTAAGCTATGATAAAATTCTTGATGATTGGAATTCTTCTTATTTTGAACACACCATTAATGATCAATCAACTATAAATTTTGGGAGCAAATACAATACTCAATTTAGTACAATATCAAACGCTCCAAAAATAACACTACCTGAGTCAAATTATAACGTTTCCATTGATACTATTATTAATCAGGAACGAAGAATACAGCTATGCATAATGCCTAAGCGTAAACTAAATAGTATCGAAATTAATTCTAAAACAAAAAACGCTTTTAATAACTTCAGTATTAACGGAACTAAAATTAAAACAAATATAGATTCTAAATTTTTCAATAATAACAGTCCACGAGTAGCGACATATCATCTCGTAAATAACGAGCCATTAGAGTTGAATTTTAGCATTCATAAAGATAGTATTCCGCATATAGAATTACTAGAAACATCGCATGACTTATTAAGCAACACAACTTTGAAAATTAAAAACCGAGATGACAATATGATTCCTAAACCATTCGTAATAAACGATGCTATTATTGTTAAAAACACCATAAAGTTTAATGACTAAAGTTGCTATATTAGGCTGTGGATGGTTAGGATTACCATTAGCCGTACAGTTATTAAAATCTGGTAATCAAGTAAACGGAAGTACAACTTCTATAGAAAAAGAAAAAACCTTGATTAACGCAGGTATAAATTCGTATATCCTAGATTTAGACAATTTGAATAGTGATTTAAACGAATTTTTAAATGTTGATGAATTAATAATTACAATTCCTCCTCGATTAAAGAATCATAAGGAAATTATTAAAAACTTAATCTCCAAAATTGAATCTTCAACAATAAAACGAGTTACCTATACAAGTTCCATATCTGTTTATGGAAACACAACAGGTATCATTACTGAAGAAACAAAAACAAATCCCACTAGAGAATCTGTAATACAAATTACTGAAATAGAACAATTATTACTTAACAACTCAAAATTCAAAACCAATATTATACGCTTGGGAGGTTTGATTGGCCCAAACAGACATCCAGTATATAGTTTGTCTGGAAAAACAATAAAATCGCCAGATGAACTTATCAACTTGATTCACTTAGAAGATTGTATTACAGTTATTGAGCAACTACTAAAAGCGAATATTACTGATGAAATCTTTAATCTTGTAAATCCCTACCATCCTAAAAAAGGCTTGTATTACACTAAGTATTGTGAACAATTAAAATTACCGCTTCCGATAATTAACAACAACACAAACCCACTAATAAAAGAAGTATCTTCGGAAAAAATCCGCGCATTATTAAATTATGTATTTAAAAATAATTTGATACTTTCGTAGCTATTCTATTTATAAGAAAAAAAATCATGAAAAAATTAATACTTTGTTTTGTTGCATTACTTACTATTTCTGCAACTCAAGCTCAAAAAAATAAAAAAGGAAATAATACAGAAGCAGCACTAACATCTCATTATCAAAAGTATTACAAAATGATGCTTGAAAATAATGATCTTGACGGGGCAATTGAAGGCTTAAGTCATTTAATTGTTTTAGCACCATCTGAATCAAAAAAAGACACACTAGCTTATATGTATCTTCAGGCTAATAAGCCAATGCAAGCTATAAAAGTTGTAGGTAATTCAACTTCTGATTTAGCTTTAAAAACAAAAGCTATTGGGTTTAAAAACTTAAACAATCCTAAAAAAGCTATTGAAAATTACGAAGCGTTAATTCTGAAAAACAAGAGTGTTTTAGATGCTTATGAACTAGCACAATTACAATATAGTATTCAGCGTTTAGGAGAAGCAAAAGCAACCATTAATTATGGTTTACAAAACTCAAAAGAAGAGAAGGTTAGAATTTTCGTAAAAGGAAATAGCTATTTAGAAACTCCTATTAAAGCTGCTTTCTTAAATATTCTTGGATTAATAGAGTACAACCTTGACAAAAGTAATATTGATAAAGCTATTACTATTTTTGACGAAGCTTTAAAAATAGACCCTCAGTTTGTTTTAGCTTTAGAAAACAAAAAAGGATTACTAGCTCAAAAAGAAGGAAAGCCAACTCCTGCTAAAAAGCAATAAATTAAAGTTGATATATTATAAAAAAGGAGTTTTACAGCTCCTTTTTTTAGTTTAAGTTTCTTCTTTCGATAAAAAATTGTTTCATCAACTTACCGCACTTATCTTCTAAAACTCCACCTTTAAAAGTTGTTTTAGGGTGTAGTTTTGTTTGCATATTGATAAAACCTCTTGATACATCTTTTGCTCCAAATATTACTTTATCTATTTGCGACCAATATAAAGCTCCAGCACACATTTGACATGGTTCTAGGGTGACATATAAGGTACATTTTTTAAGATACTTCCCTCCCAAAAAATCAGCAGCTGCAGTTATTGCTTGCATTTCAGCGTGAGCTGTTACATCGTTTAGCAACTCAGTTAAATTATGAGCTCTTGCTATAACTCTATTATCTACAACTATTACAGCACCTACAGGTATTTCACCTTTTTCAAAAGCCATTTCAGCCTCTTGAAGCGCCTTTTTCATAAAGTATTCATCAGAAAACAATTCTTCCATAGCGGTAAAAATACTACTTTTGCTTTATGTCAGACAATTTACTATCAACAATATTCAATCCGATTGACTTAAGGAAACTTGATAAATATCAATTACCTACTCTTGCAAAAGAGTTACGTGATTTTATTATTGATATTGTAGCCATAAAAGAAGGTCATTTAGGAGCTAGCTTAGGAGTTGTAGAACTGACCATTGCATTGCATTATATTTTTGACACTCCAAACGACTTATTAGTTTGGGATGTTGGCCACCAAGCTTACGGACATAAAATTTTAACAGAGCGTAGAGAGCAATTTCATACCTACAGACAATTAAACGGAATAGCAGGTTTTCCTAATCGAAATGAAAGTATATACGATACTTTTGGAGTAGGACATTCTTCAACTTCTATATCAGCTGCTTTAGGAATGGCTATGGCCTCAAACTTAAAAGGGGAAACTGAAAAACAACATATAGCTGTTATTGGAGATGCTTCTATAGCTAGCGGAATGGCATTTGAAGCCTTAAACCATGCAGGTGTTTCCAAAGCAAATATTTTAGTTATTTTGAATGATAATGCTATTGGGATTGATCCAAGTGTGGGAGCCTTAAAGCAATATTTTACTGGTATTAAAAAAGGAGAAGCGAATCATCAACACAATATATTTGAAGCTTTAAATTTTGAATATTCAGGCCCTATTGACGGACATAATTTTGATGAGTTAATTTCAGAATTTAATAGATTAAAAAAAATAAAAGGCCCAAAATTCTTACACGTAATAACAACAAAAGGAAAAGGACTAAAACAAGCAGAGCAAGATCAAGTTAAATATCATGCTCCTGGAAAATTTGATGCTAAAACTGGTGAGTTAACCATTAAACCATCTACTGTTCAGCCTCCAAAATATCAAGATGTTTTTGGAGAAACCATACTTGATTTAGCGCTTCAGAATGATAAAATTGTAGGAATAACTCCAGCAATGCCAACTGGTAGTTCGTTAAAAATAATGATGGATGCTTTACCTAAGCGCGCAATTGACGTTGGAATAGCTGAACAACATGCAGTAACTTTAGCTGCTGGGATGGCAACCCAAGGAATGTTCGTGTATTGCAACATCTACTCTACGTTTTTACAACGTGCATATGATCAAATCATACATGACGTGGCTTTACAAAACTTACCCGTTATTTTCTGTCTAGACAGAGCGGGTTTAGTAGGAGAAGACGGTGCTACACATCATGGTGTTTTTGACTTAGCTTATCTAAGATGCATACCCAATTTGATTATTTTTTCACCAAGGAATGAAATTGAATTACGAAATATATTATACACAACTCAACTAGGACTAAGCCGTCCTATTGCCATTAGGTATCCACGTGGAAGAGGTGTTACTCTTGACTGGAAACAACCCTATCAAAAAATTGAAATTGGTAAAGGAATGTGTATTAAGGAAGGTAGTAAAGTTGCTGTGCTTAGTATTGGTCATATTGGGAATTCAATGCAAGAAGTATACTCTTATCTAACAGCAAATGAAGCTGAAAAAATTGCTCATTATGACATGCGATTTATAAAACCTTTAGACGAAAAATTATTGCATGATATATTCAAAAATCACAAAACCATCATCACCATTGAAGACGGAACTATTATTGGTGGATTTGGAAGTGCTATAACTGAGTTTGCAGCATTACATAACTACAAAAACAACATACACGTACAAGGAATACCCGATCGATTTATTGAACACGGAACTGTTTTTGAACTATACGATTCTATAGGTTTATCTCCAGAAAAAATAGCGAAGACTTTACAGCAAACAATTCATGACTTTTAAGCTTACATTCGTATATTTGGTTACAATTTTTTTTTATGACCATTTTACATTTAGATAGCAATCACCCTCTTTTAATAAATCAATTAAATGAACTCGGGTTTTCTAATGAAGAAGATTACTCTTCTTCAAAAGTAATAATAGAACAAAAAATAGGCTCCTATGATGGTATTGTAATTAGAAGTAGGTTTAAAATTGACAAGCAATTTATTGATGCTGCTACAAAATTAAAATTCATCGCTCGTGTTGGTGCTGGTTTAGAAAGTATTGATTGTGATTATGCCGAGGAAAAAGGAATTCAATTAATTGCTGCCCCCGAAGGAAACAGAAATGCTGTAGGAGAACACGCATTAGGAATGTTACTTTCTTTATTTAATAAATTAAATAAATCTGATAGAGAAGTTCGACAAGGAAAATGGCTTCGTGAAGCTAACAGAGGTATTGAACTTGATGGAAAAACTGTTGGCCTAATTGGTTATGGAAATATGGGGAAATCCTTTGCTAAAAAGTTAAGAGGATTTGATGTTGAAGTGATTTGTTATGACATTCAAACTGATGTTGGAGATGAAAACTGTAAACAAGTAAGCTTACAAGAACTCCAAGAAAAATCTGATGTCCTTAGTTTGCATACTCCTTTCAACACATTATCACATAACATGATTAATGAGGAGTTTATCACTAGGTTTTCAAAACCTTTTTGGCTGATTAATACAGCAAGAGGGACAGCAGTTGTGACAAAAGACTTAGCTACCGCTTTACAAAATGGAAAAATCCTTGGAGCAGGATTAGATGTTTTAGAATATGAAAAAGGATCATTCGAAAACTTATTTGAAAACAATACTTTACCAGAAGCTTTTGAATACTTAATTCACTCAGAAAATGTTTTATTGTCACCTCATGTTGCTGGCTGGACAGTTGAGTCTAAAATAAAACTAGCTCAAACTATTGTAGATAAGATTAAAGATGCTTTTCTTTCAAGTAATAACGATGAAATTAGCTCGCTAGAAGTTAAAACAAAACGTGTTACAGGTATTGGTGGCGTCTTCTTTAAAACTAAAGATCCAAAAGCTACAAAAGATTGGTACAATAAACACCTCGGATTAAACACCGATGATTATGGCTGTACTTTTTGGTGGAAAGACAAACAAGGTAATGATGCTACAACGCAATGGAGTCCTTTTAAAAAAGACACTTCATATTTTGAGCCAAGTAAAAAAGAATTTATGATGAATTTTAGAGTTCATAATTTAAAAGAACTCTTAAATAATTTAAAGAATGAAGGAGTCTCCATTGTTGGTGAAATGGAAGAATATGAATATGGTAAGTTTGGTTGGATTTTAGATCATGAAGAAAATAAAATTGAACTTTGGGAACCAATAGATGCAGCTTTTAAATAGAAAACAAAAAATATGGAAATAGTAGACGAAAACGGAAACACGATACATCAACAAGATTATAATCAAGAAAGTAAACGAGTTATAGCAGGAATCCTGGGTATTTTATTAAGTCCGCTTGGAATTCATAAATTTATTCTTGGATATACAAAAGAAGGATTAACAATGCTACTTGTTTCTCTACTAACTTGTGGAATTGGTGCAGCAGTAATGAGCGTTATTGGACTGATAGAAGGAATCATCTATTTAACAAAATCTGATGAGGAATTTATTGAAATGTATCAGATTAACCACAAAGGATGGTTTTAAAATAAGTTAACTTCCGTTATTCTCCATAAACTTACGCTCTAGTTCTGCTTGAAATTCTTCCATAACTGGACGTACAGTACTTTCTGGCAAATCGGCTATTTTGATATACATTAAGCCATCAACTGCATTATTGAATAACGGATCTACATTAAAGGCAATTACTTTTGCGTTTTGCTTTATGTACTTTTTAAGCAATACCGGGATTCTTAATCCTGGTTCTAGCTCATCAATAACTCGATCAAATTTATTTAAATCGGCTTTTGTTTCATCAAAAACAAAATCCTTATCAGCATCTTTTAACTGAACTTTAAACTCTTTTTTAGGTCTGATATATTGCGCCACATAAGGATCATAGTAATGAGATTTCATAAATTCAATCATCAATGATTTTGAAAATGATGAAAATTGATTACTAATACTTACTCCTCCTATTAAATATTTATGCTCTGGGAAACGAAGTGTTGTATGAACTATTCCTTTCCATAACAAAAATAACGGCATCGGTTTTTGCTGATACTCTTTTATAATAAATGCACGTCCCATTTCAATAGACTCACTCATCATACTATAAAGTTCAGGCTCAAATCGGAATAAATCCTGTAAGTAAAAACCGTCAATTCCGTATTTAGCAAAAATCTTAGCTCCTAATCCCATTCGGTAAGCTCCTGCTATTTTTTTAGCTACATTATCCCATAAAAACATATGGTGGTAGTAACTATCACAACTATCTAAATCTATGGCATTATTAGTCCCTTCACCAATGGCTCTAAAAGTAATTTCACGCAATCGCCCGAGCTCTTTTAAAATATTAGGAATTTTATCCGCCGACACTAAAAACACTTCGTAATTTTTACTTTCTAACAACCTACAATCATACCCTCTTAAGTCATCTACCTCTTGCTCTATCAACTCTGAGCTAACAGATGATGCTATTTTTTTTGGCGCAGAAACAGGAGTAATTGTTTTCTTGATTGTAGATGTAGCAACATCTTTTAATGAAATTGAATCCTTTTCATAAGGATTCGCCAACATGTATGTTTTCTTCCTTATAAACTCTGTAAAATCATTTAAATCTGTATACTCTTTTTGATCCTTCAATAATATTGGTTTCCCAATACGAATTTTAACAATCCTATTCCTTTGACTCAATACTTCCGAAGGTAATTTAGCCGAACGTAATGTATCACTCAAATTAGACAATTGATAAAATAAGCTACTATTTTTAGCATGAAAATAAATAGGTAATATTGGCACCTGCGCTCTCTGAATCAATTTCATAGCAGATGGTTCCCACTGTTTATCTACAACTAAATCATCTACTTTTTTTGTTGATACTTCTCCTGCTGGAAATACACCAAGTGGTGCTCCCGACCTTAAGTGCATTATTGCTCGTTTAAATCCACCAACACTAGACTTTATATCCTTTCTATTCTCAAAAGGATTAACAGGCATCATGTATGACTTCATTGGTGCTATTCTATGCAATAAAAAATTAGCGATAATTTTAAAATCTTTTCGTTGTTCCAAAATTATTTTTAACAACAACGCTCCATCTACACCTCCCAAAGGATGGTTTGAAACCGTTACAAAGGCACCCTCTTTTGGGATTCTTTTCAAATCTTCTTCAGGGATTTCATATTCTATTTCAAGATCATCTAGCATGGATGTTAAAAATGCAACATCCTTCAAGTGTTTACTTTGGTTGTAAACTTTATTTAAACGATCAATTTTTAAAATTTTCATCAATACCCAACCAATAAAAGTCCCTATAAATCCGAATTTATCTAAGTTTATTGCTTTGGCTAATTCTTTTGATGTTACTAATCCCATTGTTTTTCTTGACTAAGTATCAAATGTAGTCAAAATAAATATTTTTGTAGACTTAATTACTTGTGATTAACTGTACGGTGTTGTCTTTTTCTTGTTTTAATAGTACCTCTTTACCACTTGATATTTTTTCAAATGCTTCAGTAGTATTATGTCTTATTGTATATAATGACACATTTTGACTACAGGAAACTTTAAATTTTGAACGTAATTCTTGAAGTAAATTTTCTATATTTCTATAGGTGTCATTTACGCAAACTGAAAAGCTAATAGCTGAATTTTGAATTACATCTACTTTCAATTTATATTGATGTAGTAAGGCAAATATTTCACTTATATTTTCTTCTACAATAAATGAAAAATCTAAGGATGATAAAGAAATCAAAATTTGATTTTTCTTTACTATAAAACACGGAACAAAAGGTTCTAACTGCTTCCCTTTACTCACACAAGTTCCTTTATCTAACGGATTTAAAAACGACTTAACATACAATGGTATTTCCTTACGCTGTAGTGGTTGTAATGTTTTAGGATGAATAACCGAAGCTCCGTAAAAAGCTAATTCTATTGCCTCTTCGTAAGATATTTGATGTAACAATTGGGTTTCCTTAAAAAACCTAGGATCTGCATTTAAAACACCAGGAACATCCTTCCATATAATAACACTAGTTGCGTTTAAACAATAGGCAAATATTGCCGCTGTATAATCACTCCCTTCCCTACCTAAAGTAGTTGTGAAATTATTTGCGTCAGAACCTAAAAACCCTTGTGTTATATGTAATGATGACTTTTTAATCTGATTCGTAACATTTTGCTTTGTATGCTCCCAATTCACCTTAGCATCACGATAACAGTTATCTGTTTTTATTATTGATCTTACATCTAACCAATTATTATCAATATTTATTTCTTTTAAATAAGCTGCAATAATTGTTGTTGAAACTAACTCACCATAACCAACTATTTGATCGTATACAAAACTATAATCAGGTGATTTATTCCAGTTTAGAAAACCTATTAATTCATCAAACAAAAAACTTATAGTTTTGTAAACTGAATGTTGTTTATTCGGAAACAAATCAACTAATATTTCTTCATGACAAGTAATAATGTCTTGAATACACTCTAGTTGTTTTGATTTTTCTTCAAAGTATGCTTTTACTACCAACTCCAATTTATTGGTAGTTTTCCCCATTGCCGATACAACCACTAAGGTTTCTTTATATCCAACGTCCTGTAACACCTTGGCTATATTTCTTACTCCTTCAGCATCTTTCACTGAAGCTCCACCAAACTTAAATACTTGCATTCTTAATACTTATTTATTCCTTTTTCATCTAATTGTACTACCAACCAATCATTAAAAACTGTTGCACCAACACTTTTATAAAAATCAATAGCAGGTGTATTCCAATCCAATACATTCCATTCAACTCTTTTTAAATTAGCTGCTTTAGCAATTGAAACCACCTCATTTAACAAAGCTTTCCCTACTCCTTTTCCTCTTTGACTTTGAGTTACCATTAAATCTTCTAAATGAATCGTTTTTCCTTTCCATGTTGAATACCTATTGTAATATAATGCAATACCTACAATGTTATTTTGAAGTTCAGCTACTAAACAATTAAATGACTCGTTAACAAAATCATTTGTCAACTCCTCTAAACCTACTTCAACAGCATGAGGCTCATTTTCAAAAATGGCTAATTCTTTTATCAACTCCAATACAGCTGATAAATCTTCTTTTTTAGCGTTTCTTATTTTAAGTGACAATGGTTTTTATTTTTAATTTCACACAAATTTATATTTATAACTTTTGCTTTCCAAATGATCATTACTTATTTAACAAAATAAAGACTCACTCCAAGTTTAGCTAACTAAAATACTATTTTTTGTTAGTTTCTCACGGCTTAGTTACTTAATATCTTATATATGTTAACTTCTTCAGTAAAAAATAAGGGATTGACCTTAATAGAACTCATTTTTCCTTCTAAGCAAATCATGTGAATAAAATCTGCCAGTGGAATTAAAACAAATATTTTATGTAGTTTTGCAACAAATAAGATACACAACTACTTATGACAAATAAACACAAGACATTAGGTGAGTACATCATTGAAAATCAACAAAATTTTCAATATTCATCAGGTGAGCTTTCACGATTAATCAATTCTATCAGATTAGCTGCTAAAGTAGTTAACCATGAAATTAGAAAAGCTGGATTGGTAGACATCACTGGAGCTGCAGGAGATATTAATATTCAAGGAGAAGCTCAACAAAAATTAGATGTCTATGCAAATGACATTTTCAAAGAAACTTTAATCAATAGAGAAATTGTTTGTGGTATCGCTTCAGAAGAAGAAGACGATTTTGTAATTGTTGAAGGTAGCAATAAGAAAAACGAAAACAATTATGTGTTAATGATGGATCCATTAGACGGATCTTCAAACATTGACGTAAACGTATCTGTTGGAACAATTTTTTCTATATACCGAAGAGTTACTCCAGCAGGAACTCCTGTAACAATTGAAGATTTTTTACAACCTGGAAATAAACAAGTTGCTGCAGGCTATGTTGCCTATGGAACTTCAACTATGATGGTTTTTACAACCGGTCATGGAGTTAACGGATTTACATTAAACCCAGCAATTGGTACTTTTTACCTATCTCATCCTAATATGAAAATTAAGGAAACTGGTAAGATTTACTCCGTAAGTGAAGGATATTATGCACACTTTGAAAAAGGGATGCAAGCTTTCTTAAACTATTGTAAAGAAGAGGAAGGTGATAGACCTTATACAGCAAGATATATTGGTTCATTAGTAGCTGACTTTCATAGAAACTTATTAAAAGGAGGTATTTACATATACCCTAGAAGTAAAACAGCACCAAACGGAAAACTACGTTTACTGTATGAATGTAATCCTATGGCTTTTATTGCTGAACAAGCAGGTGGAAAAGCTAGTGATGGGTTTACACGAGTAATGGACATACAACCTACAGAATTACACCAACGTATTCCTTTCTATACTGGAAGTAAACAGATGGTTATTAAGTCTGAAGAATTTATGGAAATGCACAAATAAAGAGCTTCATATATAAAATAAAAAACCACGCTACTCAGCGTGGTTTTTTATTTAGCACATAATGTAAACCTAATCAGAAGTTATATGCATTATTAATCTTTGAGAATAAAAAAAGCCCTCACATGTGAGGGCTTTTTTAGTATTTAAGTATTCGTCTATCTTTTTATTGAGAAATGCGCTTTAAACTCTTTTTGAGTACTGTCATCTCCTTCTAAATAAATAATCTTAAACCAGTAATCGGTTGCTGGCATTTGAGTACCATTATATGTTCCATCCCATCCTTCACTATCTGGATCTAATTGCTTTAACAATTTACCAAATCTGTCGAAAATGTAAATCTGTGATATTGGAATTCCTTCTTGTTGAATAATTGCCCATGTATCATTTATTCCATCTCCGTTTGGTGTAAAGAAATGTGGATAATCTATTATCATTACTTCTTGAGTATCACTCCAACATCCTTCACCATCAGTAATAGTTATAATGTGGATTCCTGGTGATACATTATCAAAGGTTCCGTTAGTTGTTGGTTCACCATCATCTAAACTATACCAGAATTCGATTCCTGGAATACTTGACGTTGCTTCTGCCACCACTTGATGTGAATCTGCAAATGCTTGTGTTGTTACACTTGCATTATAATTCTCTGGTGATCCAGAAACTTCTATGGTTTGTATCGCTGATATATTAATACAATCAAAGTCTGTAGGTCCTGAAACCGTTACCGAGTAATCTCCTGGTTCAGTAACTGAATACGTTTGAGTTGTTGCTCCTGGTATTACAGCTCCGTTTAATAACCATTGATAATCATATGATGCCGCTGATGCTGGACCAGCTGTTGCTGTTAACACAGGTAATGTTGCACTTGTTAACGGTACTCCATTTGCATCTACACAAATTACGTCTTTACTAGCTACTACATTAACCTCAGGTACTGGCACATAGATATCAAACATTGTAATGGTATGACACCCTGTTCCAACTGTATTCGCTACTCCTGAACCATCATTGATTACACTAATGTAAATTGTTTGAGGGTTTGATGTATTACTAAATGCAGTTGGTGTTAAAATAGCACCTGTTCCTGTTTCTGCATCATCCAAGCTAGTATAATAACTTGCTGAAACGCCTGCTTCCAATCCAGGTCCGTTTCCTGTTAAGATTAATGTCTCCCAAATTGTTAAGTCAAACTCAGCAATTTGTTCAGAAATACCTCCTGATCCGTCAACATTTCCATCACACTCCATCATTACTCCATTATCTCCTAATTGAGTGATAATATCAGATGTACTTAATGGTGTTGGATTTGCATTTACATGTAATTTAACAATTGATACTGCTCTACAATCTGTTGATGAGTTATATACACTTGCATAAATTACTTGTGGATTTATTGTGTTTGTGAAATTTGTATAGTCTGGAATCATTGACCCTGTTCCTGACTCAGCATCTGCTAAATTAAAGAAATAATCTACAGAAACATCTGTCGCTCCTCCTGTAATTGCTGACTCATAATCTAATAAATTGAACGGATAAAAACCATCCATATCATCAAAGAAATCATTATCACACTCATAAATTGCTGAGTAGTTAGCTACCGGTAATAAATCTACATGTAACGTTATTTCTATAATAATTTCACAACCTGTAGCTGTATGCATAACACTCGCATAAATAACCTGGTCTGGTGTACTTGTGTTTTGGTATGCATTTGGATTAGCTATGATCGTTGTAGGATCTGGTAATCCTGATGCAAATATCCCTGTGTAATATGTTATCGTATAATCTCCAGGTAAAGTACTTGAATCAATATTTGATAATAAAACAGTTTGTCCGTAGTTTACTAAATCAAAAGCTACTACTCCGTCAACACTTCCTGCATCTTCACATAAAGCATATGTTAATGGTCCTTCTGGCAATTCAGGGCTTGCTATTACATTTAATATAATAGTTTCTGATGTATAACTACAACCTGTATTGGTATCAGTAATATTTAAGTATAATGTTTGAACATCTCCTGATCCACTTCCGTCTGTATCTACGTTTTGATACAATACACCAGTTGGAATAATCCCTACTCCATTCAATGCTTCTGCTGATGTTTCATGGAAAGTAACTTCTAAATTAGATGCTCCTCCAGTTATTTGAAGTTCTGCTTCTGCTAAATCGAAATATCCAAAAGTATCATTATCATCATCACAAGTGTATAAATTAGTTGCTGGTGTAAATGATACGGTGTTTACTGTTAAAGTAAAACTAGTTTCTGAAGTACAAGTAGTTGCATCGTTTTGAATGATTACATAAATATCCTGTTCTGTTTGTATAGGTACTGGCACTTGAGCAATATTTGAATATGCTGATGGATTTGTAATCCCAGTAGTAGTATCTACAGTTCCATCAAGGTTTAATCCAGTATAGAATGTAGTCGTTACTCCAGATGCTCCTCCAGTAAGCAATCCTATATTTGATGTTAAATCAAATATCATGATTCCATCTATATCATCATCACATACTGGTGGCATGTCTTGATTTGCAATGGCTACGGGAGGTAAAGGGTCTGTTAATACAACATCAATATTAGCTATTGAAGTACAATTTACATTAGTTACAGTAATATCATTATATGTTCCTGCTGATAATCCTGAGATTACACCAACATTTCCAGCTACTACCATTATTGCTGTTTGAGCAGTTGCAGTCGCATCTTCATAATTAATAGTATAACTTCCGTCCGATAAATTTGATGTCGTTAACGCTATACTACCATCATTTCCTGAACAAGTTGTTGGATTAGTATTTATATTAAGTGCTAATGTAGGTAATGATGGATCAGATAATCCAAACACTCCAGCATCTATTGTGCTACAATTTGATAACTCAACCGTAATTGCAGTATAACTTCCAGCATTTAATCCGGTGATAACGATATCTCCAGAAGCATCACTTGTCATACTTGTTGGTCCTACTACAGTTCCATCATCGGTATAAGTAACATTATAAGCAGTACTTACAGTCAAACCACTTAAAGTGATTGTTCCTTCTGTTCCACTACAGGTTGTTGGATTGCTACTCGCTACTGTGTAAGTAGGAGCTAATGGATCTGATAATCCAAATACTCCAGCATCTACTGTACTACAATTTGATAATTCAACCGTAATTGCAGTATAACTTCCTGCATTTAACCCGGTGATAACGATATCTCCAGAAGCATCACTTGTCATACTCGTTGGTCCTACTACGGTTCCATCATCGGTATAAGTAATATTATATGCAGTACTTGCAGTCAAACCACTTAAGGTAATTGTTCCTTCTGTTCCACTACATGTTGTTGGGTTACTACTAGCTACTGTATAAGTAGGTGCTAATGGATCAGATAATCCAAATACTCCAGCATCTACTGTACTACAATTTGATAACTCGACTGTAATTGCAGTATAACTTCCTGCATTTAACCCGGTGATAATAATATCTCCAGAAGCATCACTTGTCATACTCGTTGGTCCTACTGCAGTTCCATCATCAGTATAAGTAACATTATATGCAGTACTTGCAGTCAAACCACTTAAGGTAATTGTTCCTTCTGTTCCACTACATGTTGTTGGGTTACTACTCGCTACTGTATAAGTTGGAGCTAATGGATCAGATAATCCAAATACTCCAGCATCTATTGTGCTACAATTTGATAATTCAACCGTAATTGCAGTATAACTTCCTGCATTTAATCCGGTGATAATAACATCGCCAGAAGCATCACTTGTCATACTCGTTGGTCCTACTACTGTTCCATCATCGGTATAAGTAACATTATATGCAGTACTTGCAGTCAAACCACTTAAGGTGATTGTTCCTTCTGTTCCACTACAGGTTGTTGGATTACTACTCGCTACTGTATAAGTAGGTGCTAATGGATCAGATAATCCAAATACTCCAGCATCTACTGTAATACATCCAGCCAAATCAACTGTAATTGCAGTATAACTTCCCGCGTTTAATCCGGTGATAATAATATCGCCAGACACATCACTTGTCATACTCGTTGGACCTACTACGGTTCCATCGTCAGTATAAGTAACATTATAAGCTGTACTTGCAGTCAAACCACTTAAGGTGATTGTTCCTTCTGTTCCACTACATGTTGTTGGGTTACTACTAGCTACTGTATAAGTAGGTGCTAATGGATCAGATAATCCAAATACTCCAGCATCTACTGTACTACAATTTGATAATTCAACCGTAATTGCAGTATAACTTCCTGCGTTTAATCCGGTGATAACAATATCTCCTGATCCATCACTTGTCATACTTGTTGGTCCTACTACAGTTCCATCATCAGTATAAGTAACATTATAAGCAGTACTTGCAGTCAAACCACTTAAAGTAATTGTTCCTTCTGTTCCACTACATGTTGTTGGATTGCTACTAGCTACTGTGTAAGTAGGTGCTAATGGATCTGATAAACCAAATACTCCAGCATCTACTGTACTACAATTTGATAATTCAACCGTAATTGCAGTATAACTTCCTGCATTTAATCCGGTGATAACAATATCTCCAGAAGCATCACTTGTCATACTCGTTGGTCCTACTGCAGTTCCATCATCAGTATAAGTAACATTATAAGCAGTACTTGCAGTCAAACCACTTAAAGTAATTGTTCCTTCTGTTCCACTACAGGTTGTTGGGTTACTACTCGCTACTGTATAAGTAGGAGCTAATGGATCTGATAATCCAAATACCCCAGCGTCTACTGTGCTACAATTTGATAACTCAACTGTAATTGCTGTATAACTTCCTGCATTTAATCCGGTGATAATAATATCGCCAGAAGCATCACTTGTCATACTTGTTGGACCTACTACGGTTCCATCGTCAGTATAAGTAACATTATAAGCAGTACTCACGGTCAAACCACTTAAGGTGATTGTTCCTTCTGTACCACTACATGTTGTTGGGTTACTACTCGCTACTGTGTAAGTAGGGGCTAATGGATCAGATAATCCAAATACTCCAGCATCTACTGTGCTACAATTTGATAACTCAACTGTAATTGCTGTATAACTTCCAGCGTTTAATCCGGTGATAACAATATCTCCAGAAGCATCACTTGTCATACTCGTTGGTCCTACTACAGTTCCATCATCAGTATAAGTAATATTATAAGCAGTACTTACAGTCAAACCACTTAAGGTGATTGTTCCTTCTGTACCACTACATGTCGTTGGATTACTACTCGCTACTGTATAAGTAGGGGCTAATGGATCTGACAATCCAAATACTCCAGCATCTACTGTACTACATCCAGCCAAATCAACTGTAATTGCGGTATAACTTCCTGCATTTAATCCGGTGATAACAATATCCCCTGATCCATCACTTGTCATACTTGTTGGTCCTACTACAGTTCCATCATCGGTATAAGTAACATTATAAGCTGTACTTGCAGTCAAACCACTTAAGGTGATTGTTCCTTCTGTTCCACTACATGTTGTTGGGTTACTACTCGCTACTGTATAAGTAGGGGCTCCTGGATCTGTTAATCCAAATACCCCAGCATCTATTGTACTACAACTCGATAACTCAACTGTAATTGCTGTATAACTTCCTGAATTTAATCCGGTGATAATAATATCTCCAGAAGCATCACTTGTCATACTCGTTGGTCCTACTACGGTTCCATCATCAGTATAAGTAACATTATAAGCAGTACTTGCAGTCAAACCACTTAAGGTAATTGTTCCATCTGTACCTCCACATGTTGTTGGGTTGCTATTCGCTACTGTGTAAGCAGGAGCTAATGGATCAGATAATCCAAATACTCCAGCATCTACTGTACTACAATTTGATAATTCAACCGTAATTGCAGTATAACTTCCTGAATTTAATCCGGTGATAACAATATCCCCTGATGCATCACTTGTCATACTTGTTGGTCCTACTATAGTTCCATCATCGGTATAAGTAACATTATAAGCAGTACTTACAGTCAAACCACTTAAAGTGATTGTTCCTTCTGTTCCACTACAGGTTGTTGGATTGCTACTCGCTACTGTGTAAGTAGGAGCTAATGGATCTGATAATCCAAATACTCCAGCATCTACTGTACTACATCCAGCCAAATCAACTGTAATTGCAGTATAACTTCCCGCGTTTAATCCGGTGATAATAATATCGCCAGACACATCACTTGTCATACTCGTTGGTCCTACTACTGTTCCGTCATCGGTATAAGTAATATTATAAGCAGTACTTATAGTCAAACCACTTAAGGTAATTGTTCCTTCTGTTCCACTACATGTCGTTGGATTACTACTCGCTACTGTATAAGTAGGTGCTAATGGATCTGATAAACCAAATACTCCAGCATCTACTGTACTACAATTTGATAACTCAACTGTAATTGCAGTATAACTTCCTGCATTTAATCCGGTGATAATAATATCGCCTGAAGCATCACTTGTCATACTCGTTGGTCCTACTACGGTCCCATCATCAGTATAAGTAACATTATAAGCAGTACTTGCAGTCAAACCACTTAAGGTAATTGTTCCTTCTGTTCCACTACAGGTTGTTGGATTACTACTCGCTACTGTGTAAGCAGGAGCTAATGGATCTGATAATCCAAATACTCCAGCATCTACTGTACTACAATTTGATAACTCAACCGTAATTGCGGTATAACTTCCTGCGTTTAATCCGGTGATAATAACATCTCCAGAAGCATCACTTGTCATACTCGTTGGACCTACTACAGTTCCATCATCGGTATAAGTAACATTATATGCAGTACTTGCAGTCAAACCACTTAAGGTGATTGTTCCTTCTGTTCCACTACAGGTTGTTGGATTACTACTCGCTACTGTATAAGTAGGTGCTAATGGATCAGATAATCCAAATACTCCAGCATCTACTGTACTACATCCAGCCAAATCAACTGTAATTGCAGTATAACTTCCCGCGTTTAATCCGGTGATAATAATATCGCCAGACACATCACTTGTCATACTCGTTGGACCTACTACGGTTCCATCGACAGTATAAGTAACATTATAAGCTGTACTTGCAGTCAAACCACTTAAGGTGATTGTTCCTTCTGTTCCACTACAGGTTGTTGGATTACTACTCGCTACTGTATAAGTAGGTGCTAATGGATCAGATAATCCAAATACTCCAGCGTCTACTGTAATACATCCAGCCAAATCAACTGTAATTGCGGTATAACTTCCAGCATTTAATCCGGTAATAATAATATCACCAGAAGCATCACTTGTCATACTCGTTGGTCCTACTACGGTTCCATCATCAGTATAAGTAACATTATATGCAGTACTTGCAGTCAAACCACTTAAGGTGATTGTTCCTTCTGTTCCACTACAGGTTGTTGGGTTACTACTCGCTACTGTGTAAGTTGGAGCTAATGGATCTGATAATCCAAATACTCCAGCATCTACTGTACTACATCCAGCCAAATCAACTGTAATTGCGGTATAACTTCCTGCGTTTAATCCGGTGATAATAATATCGCCAGACACATCACTTGTCATACTCGTTGGACCTACTACGGTTCCATCATCAGTATAAGTAATATTATAAGCAGTACTTGCAGTCAAACCACTTAATGTAATTGTTCCTTCTGTTCCACTACAGGTTGTTGGATTGCTACTCGCTACTGTGTAAGTAGGGGCTCCTGGATCTGATAAACCAAATACTCCAGCATCTACTGTAATACATCCAGCCAAATCAACTGTAATTGCGGTATAACTTCCTGTATTTAATCCAGTGATAACAATATCGCCTGAAGCATCACTTGTCATACTCGTTGGTCCTACTACGGTTCCATCATCGGTATAAGTAACATTATAAGCTGTACTTGCAGTCAAACCACTTAAGGTGATTGTTCCATCTGTACCTCCACATGTTGTTGGGTTACTACTTGCTACTGTGTAAGTAGGGGCTAATGGATCAGATAATCCAAATACTCCAGCATCTATTGTGCTACAATTTGATAATTCAACCGTAATTGTAGTATAACTTCCTGCATTTAATCCGGTGATAACAATATCTCCAGAAGCATCACTTGTCATACTCGTTGGTCCTACTACAGTTCCATCATCAGTATAAGTAACATTATAAGCAGTACTTGCAGTCAAACCACTTAAAGTAATTATTCCTTCTGTTCCACTACATGTTGTTGGATTACTACTAGCTACTGTGTAAGTAGGGGCTAATGGATCAGATAAACCAAACACTCCAGCATCTATTGTAATACAATTTGATAACTCGACTGTAATTGCAGTATAACTTCCTGCATTTAACCCGGTGATAATAATATCTCCAGAAGCATCACTTGTCATACTCGTTGGTCCTACTGCAGTTCCATCATCAGTATAAGTAACATTATATGCAGTACTTGCAGTCAAACCACTTAAGGTAATTGTTCCTTCTGTTCCACTACATGTTGTTGGGTTACTACTCGCTACTGTATAAGTTGGAGCTAATGGATCAGATAATCCAAATACTCCAGCATCTATTGTGCTACAATTTGATAATTCAACCGTAATTGCAGTATAACTTCCTGCATTTAATCCGGTGATAATAACATCGCCAGAAGCATCACTTGTCATACTCGTTGGTCCTACTACTGTTCCATCATCGGTATAAGTAACATTATATGCAGTACTTGCAGTCAAACCACTTAAGGTGATTGTTCCTTCTGTTCCACTACAGGTTGTTGGATTACTACTCGCTACTGTATAAGTAGGTGCTAATGGATCAGATAATCCAAATACTCCAGCATCTACTGTAATACATCCAGCCAAATCAACTGTAATTGCAGTATAACTTCCCGCGTTTAATCCGGTGATAATAATATCGCCAGACACATCACTTGTCATACTCGTTGGACCTACTACGGTTCCATCGTCAGTATAAGTAACATTATAAGCTGTACTTGCAGTCAAACCACTTAAGGTGATTGTTCCTTCTGTTCCACTACAGGTTGTTGGATTACTACTCGCTACTGTATAAGTAGGTGCTAATGGATCTGATAAACCAAATACTCCAGCATCTACTGTACTACAATTTGATAACTCAACTGTAATTGCAGTATAACTTCCTGCATTTAATCCGGTGATAATAATATCTCCAGAAGCATCACTTGTCATACTCGTTGGTCCTACTACGGTCCCATCATCAGTATAAGTAACATTATAAGCAGTACTTGCAGTCAAACCACTTAAAGTAATTGTTCCTTCTGTTCCACTACAGGTTGTTGGATTACTACTTGCTACTGTATAAGTAGGTGCTAATGGATCTGATAAACCAAATACTCCAGCATCTACTGTAATACATCCAGCCAAATTAACTGTAATTGCGGTATAACTTCCTGCGTTTAATCCGATGATAACAATATCTCCAGAAGCATCACTTGTCATACTTGTTGGACCTACTACGGTTCCATCATCGGTATAAGTAACATTATAAGCTGTACTTGCAGTCAAACCACTTAAGGTGATTGTTCCTTCTGTTCCACTACAGGTTGTTGGATTGCTACTCGCTACTGTGTAAGTAGGAGCTAATGGATCTGATAATCCAAATACCCCAGCATCTACTGTAATACATCCAGCCAAATCAACTGTAATTGCTGTATAACTTCCTGCGTTTAATCCGGTGATAATAATATCGCCAGAAGCATCACTTGTCATACTTGTTGGACCTACTACGGTTCCATCATCGGTATAAGTAACATTATAAGCTGTACTTGCAGTCAAACCACTTAAGGTGATTGTTCCTTCTGTTCCACTACAGGTTGTTGGGTTACTACTCGCTACTGTGTAAGTAGGGGCTCCTGGATCTGATAATCCAAATACTCCAGCATCTACTGTAATACAATTTGATAACTCAACTGTAATTGCTGTATAACTTCCTGCATTTAATCCGGTGATAACAATATCCCCTGATCCATCACTTGTCATACTTGTTGGTCCTACTACAGTTCCATCATCGGTATAAGTAATATTATATGCAGTACTTGCAGTCAAACCACTTAAGGTGATTGTTCCTTCTGTTCCACTACATGTTGTTGGATTACTACTCGCTACTGTGTAAGTAGGAGCTAATGGATCTGATAATCCAAATACTCCAGCGTCTACTGTAATACATCCAGCCAAATCAACTGTAATTGCAGTATAACTTCCTGCGTTTAATCCGGTGATAATAATATCGCCAGAAGCATCACTTGTCATACTCGTTGGTCCTACTACGGTTCCATCATCAGTATAAGTAACATTATACGCAGTACTTGCAGTCAAACCATTTAAAGTAATTGTTCCTTCTGTTCCACTACATGTTGTTGGATTACTACTCGCTACTGTGTAAGTAGGAAGTGGATTTACCGTTATAGTCCCATTTTCAGTTAAATTAGGTGTACAACCTACAGTTGTAACACTATAATTAAATGGAGAACCTACTGCTGAAGTTGGTGTTCCACTTATAGTAAACACTCCTGCAGCATACGTCCCTGTTACTCCCGGAGGCAGTGTTCCGCCTATAGTTGCACCAGTAGCGTCTCCACCAACGGTATATGTTATATCTGTAATTGCTGTGTTTTCACAAACTGTTTGTGTCTGTGTTCCTGCTACATCTAATGTTAAAATACATGAGCAAGTAGCTGTAACAGTTACGTCTTGAGTATACTCACATCCAAACTCATCTACAATAGTTAATGTATAAACAGATGCTCCCGGAGTAGCAAAAGGTCCTACTAAAGGGCTATTTGTTAATTGTGTTCCTGTACAAGTTCCTGCCGTTGGACATGCATCTGGCCCTGGATCCACAACCCCAGTACTAGTAGTTGTTTGAGCAGGAAGTGCTGGACCTCCTCCAGACCATGTAGCTGTAGTTAAGTCTGGTGTTACTGTTTCTAATGTTCCAAAACAAGCTGACGGGAAATCTATAGACCAAGCATCAATTATACCATCATCAAAACTTATATTATCTGTTATTTTAATTGTCCAGCTTCCATTTAAATCTGCACCGTTTAAAGTCGTGAATGGATTAAAAGAGGTATAGGTTATTGCTGGATCATAATAATTACCTGTTTCACATGTCCCTGTATAAGTACAGGTACCATTAGCTGTTGGAGGTGCAGTAAGTTGGGTAGCTGCAGTCCAAGTTGTTCCTCCAGTTGGCACTACTGTGTAAGTTGCCGTACAACCTGGAACCAGATCATCAGCTCCATTAACACAACTTCCAAAACCAGTTCCACCACCGTGTTGATCATACATCATTACTGACTCTCCTGTAGGAGCAATCAATTCTATTTCTAAATCACCTGAATACGAGTGTTCTAAATCAAATGTAATTGTTGGATAACATCCAGCAGCCATAGTTGCTCCTACAGGGAAATATCCTGTAAAATCTAAGCTTGAACTATAACTTGCACCTGAACCATCAGGAAGATTTATTGTACTTCCTACTACTGCTGGAGTAGCTTGAGTTTCTGTTTGAGAGGATACAACTCCAGTTAAAGTTACTGTATCACCACAGTTAATATTGTATGCTGTTGGAGTACTTGAAAAATTAGGTTCTGGAAGAACTCTAATTATTTTTGATGTTGCATTAGTACTTTTACAACCTAAAGGGTCTGAACTCGTATTATCATCTATAACACTTACATAAGCTATATATACTCCAGAAGTAGCTGGATAGGTATGTGAAGTAGTTGGTGTAGCTGTTGTAGCTGTAGTACCATCTCCAAAAATCCATTCATATGAAACTATACTAGCTGCACCTACCGCCGTAGAAGCAGAAGCATCAAAAGCAACTGTTAAAGAACCTGGGTTAGTGGCATTAGGGTTACAAATATCTACAGTAGTTGTATCAACCAATGATGCCGTTGGTGGCGAACAAGGTGTTATACATGAAATAGTAGCTTCCCAACCTTTATCTGGACTTGTAAAATCAGATGTCCATTCAAAAGTAACACATCCATCTGGACTTGTAGAGGTATGAACAAAGGCTGGTAAACTACCTCCGTAAACCCCATCTGCCGCACCAGCATTTGAATTTGCATTCCAATACTCTAAATAATCATAAAGAGTTGCTCCTATTGCTTCAGATTCAAATTGTGTAAATGAAATTTGAATTAAATCTCCAGGAGTTGTAGGGCAAAAGGTTATAGTGAAATTTTCACTAGTATTATAATCAGCACTAGCACCTCCACCAGTACCACCACTATCTACAAATGTTCCTGAACAAGTAGTTTGCACACCTGTATCAGTACCCATTGTATACGTTTGTGAAAACGCAAAACTACTAACGAATAGTAGTAAATAAATTATATAGTATTTATTCTTCATAGCTACTGTTAGTTAATAGTTTTTAATTTGTTTTTTAATTTTTGATCATAGATGTAAATATGCCATAATTCTTCAACTGTAAATTTCTTTTTAACAGTATCAGATAAACTAATAAAATAATTTTGTGCTGTTTTATAATAAGTATAAGTAGCCTTATCTTTTATTTTTAAATTATTTAAATCCGCTTCAGAAAATCTATTTAGATAGTTTTTCTCTACTGGCTCATTTAAACTTAGTTTATTAAGTTTATGACTATAATCTATTTCTTGATAAAGTTTTGGTGCAAACTTAGCCTTGGGAGGTAAATTAAAATCTTTTAATTGTTGACTAAAAGTTAAGGAAGAAATTAGTGTAAACAGCAAAATTAAATACGCAATGGGTTTTTTCATATTTTGGGTTATTATAATCGTTTATAAAACGATGCTTATTAGTTAAAAAAAGTAAGAAATAGAAATTAACAATTGTTAATCTTTTTCATTGTTACGTAAAAGAAACGCACAGAAACCTATTTACCCTACCCCTTTAATTGGGTAATTGACCGTGAAATTAACAATTGTTTAACGTATACAAAATTTTATCGTCAAACTGTTAAAATACTCGCTCAAAGGAGGGTAACGTTTTTAATACCTTACTATTATTTGGTTATAATAATCAAACTGGATTTAGAATTGAGAATGTGTAATAGTAAATAAAAGAGACTAATCTATTATAGATATTGAACTCCTTTTGAATACTTCACTTCATATTGAGTAAATAACTTGATAACAGTAATCAGATGATAAAGTAAATTTCTAATCTCAATAGAAATGTGTAATTCGCTTGTTTACTTTATTTTTTCTAAATAAGTTGATTTTGTAAACTTTTTTCAGAACAGAGTATTACAAATAAAAAAAGCCTCACAATTTGTGAGGCTTTTTTTATTTGTAATATTGGTATTATCTTTTTAGAGAGAAATGCGCTTTGAACTCTTTTTGAGTACTATCATCTCCTTCTATGTACATAATTTTAAACCAGTAATCAGATGCCGGCATTTGAGTACCATTATACATTCCATCCCATCCTTCACTATCTGGATCTAATTGCTTTAACAATTTACCAAACCTGTCGAAAATGTAAATCTGTGATATTGGAATTCCTTCTTGACCAATAATTGCCCATGTATCATTTACTCCATCACCGTTTGGTGTAAAGAAATGTGGGTAATCTATAATGGTAACATTCACATCTTCTGTCCAACAGTTTTCACCATCAGATATTGTTACAATGTGAGTTCCTGGTAATACATTATCAAATGTTCCATCAGTTGTTGCTTCTGCTCCGTCTAAACTGTACCAGAATTCGATTCCCGGAATAGTTGATGTTGCTTCTGCTACTATTTGATGTGAATCTGCAAATGCAGTTGTAGTTACATTTCCGTTAAATCCATCAGGGACTCCTGATACTTCAATAGTAACGACAGCTGACACATTGATACAATCAAAATCTGTAGGTCCTGAAGCTGAAACTGTATAGTCTCCAGATTCTGTAACCGTTAAACTTTGGTTTGTTGCTCCTGGAATTGTTACTCCGTTTAACATCCATTGGTAATCATATGGCGCTGCTGGTAAGGCATTAGCTGTTAATACAGGTAAATCGGTATTTGTTAATGGAACTCCATTAGCATCTACACAAATTACATCTTTACTAGCAGTTATAGTAACTTCCGGTACAGGCACATATAATTCAAATGATACAATTGTATAACAACCGGTACTTGATGCGTTAGCTATTCCTGAACCATCATTAATCACACTTACATAAATAGTTTGTGGATTAGCAATGTTATTATATGTTGCTGGATTTGTAATTGAACTTGTTCCAGCTTCTGCATCATCTATATTAGTATAGTATGCCGCAGATACACCACTTTCATTATTTAAAATTTGAGTTTCCCATAATGTTAAATCAAATGTTGCAATTTGTTCTGAAATAGTTCCAGAACCATCAACGTTTCCGTCACATTCTTCCATCACTCCATTATTTCCTAATTGATCTTGGATATCTATCGTACTTAATGGTGTTGGATTTGGTGAAACTTCTAAATGCATTATTTCGATAGCATAACAACCTGTACTTGAATTATAAACCCTTGCAAATACTGATTGTGGGTTAAATTCATTTTCATAAGATGTTGGAGTATCAATATATTCTGCTGCAGAAGTTGACCCAAAATCAGCTGCTGCTAAAGTGGTGTAAAAATCTACAGATACATCTGTTGCTCCATCTATTAAATGAGAATAATAAGGCTCTAATGTCAAATCAAAATCAAGTTTACCATCTGCACTATCGTCATCACATAAAACATATGGAGTATATACTGTTGATGGCAATAAATCTACATGTAACGTTATTGCTTTTATTGTTGAACATCCAGTTCCTGGTATTGAAGGAACAGCTGTAGCGTCTCCAACATGTTCTACACTTACATAAATAAGCTGATCTGGTGTGCTTGTATTTTCATAAGCATTTGGATTTGGTATTATAGATCCAGGTACTGGATTTCCAGAAGCATCTACTTGAGTATAATAAGTAGCTGAATACTGGTTTAACACACTCGTATCTCCACTTGCATTATTTAATATTACAGTATATAAATGTGATTGTTCAAATGATGTTAAATCAAAAGACACAAATCCATCAGTAATATTAGGCTCTTCTTCACATTGTTTATAAACAAGATCCGTACTTGGTAATTCCGGACTATCGATTACCAATAAAGTAATTGGTACCAATGTATAACAATCTAAAGGAGATGTAAATCCATCTAAAGTTAATTGAGCGTAGATCACTTGTGTGTATCCTGTCCCACTTCCATCTGTATCAACATTTTGATATAAAGTTGAAGTGTTAATTGCTCCTACACCTAAATCTGCTTCTCCTGTAGTTTCAAAGAATTCTACACTAACTCCACTGATTCCACTTGTTACAGCAGTTTCTAAAGTTGTTAAGTCGAAAAATCCGAATCCATCATTATCAGTATCACAATATGTTAATGCAGGCAATGGTGCTAATGGTCCTTGAGGAGCAGTAACTACTTCGAGCATTAATGGCGTATTGCTAATACAACCAGTAACAACATTCTCTATACTAACATATACTTCTTGTGGATTAATAGTATTTGTAAAGTGAGCCGGGTCAGTAATCAAACTTGGGCCTGAACCCGCTAAAGCTTCTGACTCTATAGTATAATATGAAACCATTAAGCCAGTGGCTCCATTAATAATTTCATTAGCACTCTGAGTAAGGTTAAATTCTGTAAAACCATCCTGAATAAGGTCTTCACACATATTCATCGGATCAGGATTTACAATAACTGGATTAGAGTTTACAATTAAATTAACAGACATTGAAGTAGTATAACAACCTGTGTTATTATTCTCTGCCCTTATAAACAATGTAGTTGAAACTGACGAATAAGGATTTGCTAATATATTAGATCCCAATTCAGCTTGAGGTTGTGTTTCATGATAAGTAATAGTTACATCCATAGCTCCATTTAAAGCTTGAACAGTTGCATTACTTAAATCGAAATCAGCTGAACTTGTATCACTACAACTCAAAACATCATTTATACTATTATGAATAGGTAATGGGTTTACCGTTAAAACAATATGCTCACCTAGCCCTAAACACCCATTAAGATCTTGACTATCTACCCTTACCCAAATTCTTTGAATATTAGGAGAATTCGTGTTCTGATGATTACTTATATCTGGAATAGCATTAGTTTCTGCTAAAGCATCGGCTTCATTTTCATAATAACTAATTAAAATACTTACTGATGCCGGAAAAATTGAAGTGATTTGTACTTCTGCTGAGCTAAAATCAAATGTTGTAATACCGTCATAATCATCATCACATTCCGAATATAAGTACTCTGTTGCTACTGGAATAGAACTTGTTCCTACCAATAAATCTACTTCTCCGTAACTAACACAACCCTTATCATTTGTTACACTGGCATAAACAGACACTCCAGTAGTACTCTGAAAACTTGTTGAGTTAGGTATTGCTAAACTAGAATTTCCACTTTGAGCATCGGCTAACGAGTTATAATATACAAACAACTCGTTTACAGAATTGGTAGATAACAAAACATTCGCTTCATTTAAGTTAAAACTAACACTTCCGTTTGAATCTGTATCGCATTGTTCTAATGACACTGGAGAAGTTACAACCGGAAGCGGATTCACATTTAATGCTACTGGTACAGAATTTACACAACCTGTATCTGAATTTAAAAGACGAATATAAATGATCTCTCCTACTGAAGAATACGCAGTAGCAATTGGGTTATTCCCTGAAAGTGCTTCAACATTATTTGAGTGATAAGATATCACTGAAACAGTTGGTAATTGACCAACAAGAGCTGCTGCATTTGCATCAGATAAAGTAAAATCACTTATCCCATCAACTGGATCAAAACATGACTCCAAGGAAATACTTGCGTTTATTATAGGAAGAGGTAATACAGTTACAATAGCTTCTCCTAAAAACGGACAATCTCCATTATTTGGGTTTATTTCAACTAAATAAGTTCCACCTGCTGTAATATCAACCAAATTAAAAGTTGTATTAGTAATTGAGTTCCCATCTAGTGTCCAAGTATAGGTAGCGCCAACAATATCTTCGGCAGCTAATGTAAATGTTTCGTTCTCACATAAGCTCAACGTATTCGTAACTAATGTTGGATCATTGTCATTATTAATAATATCTACTTTTTCTGCAAAAAGAGATTGTATAAATGGTGGTAATCCTATTCTTGACAATTCATTGACTCCTGTAGTAGGAATATTTAAAGCTACTCCTTGCTCAACATAATTAGCAGCTGTTCCAATTTCTTCTGGATCATTTATCACACCTAAAAAAGGACCACTACCTTGATTAAAATTATACAAAGCTCTATAAATTTTACCGTCTGGCCCTAATTGTAAAGCTCCGTGAGCATATTGAGTACTTGTATTAATTACAGCTTCTGTTGAAATAATATTTGGGCTAGTTAAATCAAATTGTACTAACGATGAATTAAACGACGGGTCATTAACTGTAGTATATAATCTATCTCCACTTCTTGAAAACTCAACCCCGTAAGGATTATTCCCTTTATTTCTAGGATACACCTCTAATTCGTTAGAAACCACACCTGTTGTAATATCAAAATCATATAGAAATACACCACCTGGTGCACTACCACCTGTACTAGTAGCGAAGTTACTATGTGCAACAGCTAATTTACTTCCGTCTGGCGAGCTTTTTATGTATCCAATAGCATTTCTCCTATATCCACTTACAGGCACAGATACTGGAGAATTACTCACTACTGGTGTTCCATTTACACCTGTAGATGAAACTTTAAAACTATAAAACTTATTCGTAAAATGAGTAATCACCCAAAAAGAAGAACAATCGCCACTTCTTACAGCAGTAATTTTCTCTGAACACTTGTATTTATTCTCTTGACTATTCGAAGGGTTATATGTAATTAATGGAATGTTTTTCTGAGTAGCAATAACTTCTCCATCTCCACCACTTAGTGACATATCTACAACTGAAAAGTTTAAACCATGGTTTGTCGCAGCTGTTTCATCATGATGAGGCTCATCAACTGTAAACACGTAGTAGATGTTACTATTTCCAGGACTTGGAACAATTAATCCAGAAGAAGTACTTGAAGGATCGCCATTTAAACCTGTTCCATTAGGCATTACTTGATGGTTTTTATTCCAGACTCTTATCCCGTCTGTATAAAACAATAAGTTACCTGAAGCATCAGAAATTGAAGCACTACCTTCAGTAGTATTAACTTTTCCATTCTCAATAGCAACTGCAGTTCCTGTAGTAAAACTGACGCCTGCATTTCCTCCAAAAAACCAATTATTAGCTTCACCTTGTCCAAAGGAAGAGCTGCAAACAAAAACGAATAGTATTCCGAATAAGTAATTTTTCAACATTATATATAAAATTAAGTAAGTACCATTAAAACGCTAAAATACGATTAAACCCTACCTTAGTCGAAAAAAAATGCGCTTTAACGAAAAAAAAAGCCTTTTCAAGTAAATGAAAAGGCTTTTTAATATTGAGGATTGTTACTATTAAGCTTCGAAAGGCACAATAGATACATAAGACTTATCGTCTCTTTTCTTTGTGAATTTTACAAGACCATCAACTTTAGCATGTAAAGTATGATCTTTTCCCATGTACACGTTTTCACCTGGGTTATGTGTTGTTCCTCTTTGTCTGATTATGATGTTCCCTGCAATAGCAGCTTGTCCTCCAAAAATCTTAACACCTAAACGTTTTGATTCCGATTCTCTACCATTCTTAGAACTACCAACTCCTTTTTTATGAGCCATCTCTTTAAGGTTTTATTAGTTAATAATTATTTAGATAACGCAGCTACTAAGTCTGCTTTTTTCATAGAAGAAATTCCTTCTACTCCTTGAGCTTTAGCCATTTCTTTTAATTCAGCTACGGTTTTCGCGCTTAAATCATTAGAAGGTGCATCAACTTTTTTTGCTTCTTTTTTCGGTGCTGCTTTTTTAGCTCCAGAAGCTGAAATGCTTTCAATTAAGATTTCAGTAAGGTATTGTCTGTGTCCATTCTTAACACGGTAACCTTTTCTTCTTTTCTTTTTGAAAACGATAACTTTGTCACCTTTAAGGTGTCTTAAAACTTTCACTTCAACAGAAGCTCCGTTTATAGCTGGGGCGCCTATAGTAACTTCTCCATCGTTGTCTAATAAAAGAACATTATCAAAAGAAACATTGTCTCCTTCTTCTGCTCCTAAACGATGAACAAATACTTTTTGGTCTTGTGCAACTTTAAATTGCTGCCCTGCTATTTCTACAATTGCGTACATAGCGTAACGTATTTTAATTAATTGTTAAAAAATAATTGAGTGCAAATGTACGTTTAATTCACTAAACAACAAATTGTAAAGCATTATTTATACATTTAATACTAAGCTAAAATAAAGACTACTCTATATAAGGTTATCTTGGTTATATAAACGGGCTACTTTTATAGCCATTCAAAATTACTAATTGTTATTTACACATTACTAATGTATCTTCGTATTCTTATTACATTATAACACTACATCTTGTGAGTAAACAACAACTTTTAGCTGTTTTTGATGATTCATCTCAAACAAAGCAGCTTATCGAACGTTTGTCAGTCCCTAAATCAGATACAAAAATCTCTAATTTAGTGGGTTCGTCATTTTCATTTGTCATTTCTAACCTATTTAAAAGCATTGAAACGCCTATCCTATTAATATTGGAAGACAAGGAAGAAGCTGCTTTTTATTTAAACGATCTGGAATTATTTTTAAATGATAAAGACGTTTTGTTTTATCCAGGGAGTTATCGCCGACCATATCAATTGGAAGAAACCGATAACGCCAATGTATTATTACGTGCTGAAGTTTTAAACAGAATTAATTCTCGTAAAAAACCCGCTTTAATAGTTACTTATCCTGAGGCATTATTCGAGAAAGTAGTTACTAAAAAGGAGCTCGATAAAAACACACTGAAAATTGCAGTTGACGATACCATATCTATAGATTTTATAAATGAGGTATTGTTTACTTATAAATTTAAACGAGTAGATTTTGTTGTAGAACCAGGAGAATTTTCTGTACGTGGAGGAATTGTAGATGTATTTTCATATTCAAACGATGAACCTTATAGGATAGAATTTTTTGGAGATGATGTAGACAGCATCCGAACTTTTGATGTAGAAACACAATTATCACAGGAGCAGCTAAAGAAAATCAGTGTCATCCCAAATGTAGAGAACAAAGAGTCAAAGGAAAATAGAGAAAGTTTTTTAAAATACATTTCTTCTAAGACTACTGTAATTGTCAAGAACAAAGAGCTATTTGCAGGAAAAGTCGACAAGTTATTCTCAAAAGCAATTGAAGCTTTTGCTAAACTTGATAGTGAAGTACGTCATTCCGAACCAGAACAACTTTTTTGTACTGCCAACTTATTACTAAAGCAACTTAAAGGCTATAGTTCCATAGAGCTAGCAAAAAGCAATAACTCTGATATTGCCTATCATATAAAACCTCAGCCATCATTTAATAAACAATTTGACTTATTAATTGAAGACTTAAACAAGAATACCGCAGACGGATTTACCAACTATATAGCCTGTTCCAACCAGCAACAAGCAAAACGCTTTAAAGATATTTTTGACGACGTTGAGCAAGAAGTGGTTTATAAAACTGTTGTCCTACCGTTATACCAAGGATTTATTGATTTAGATAGCAAAACAGTTTGTTATACCGATCATCAGATTTTTGAGCGCTATCATAAGTTTCATTTAAAAAACGGATACGCCAAAAAGCAAGCCATCACCTTAAAGGAATTAACGCAATTACAAAAAGGCGATTATGTTACACATATTGATCATGGAATAGGACGTTTTGCAGGATTGCAAAAAATTGATGTTGAAGGAAGTCAACAGGAAGCCATAAAAATGATCTATGGAGAGCGTGACATTTTATATGTAAGCATTCATTCATTACACAAAATATCAAAGTACTCTGGGAAAGACGGTAAAGCACCAAAAATGTTTAAACTGGGTTCTGGAACTTGGAAGAAATTAAAAGAAAAAACGAAGAGTCGCGTTAAGCACATTGCGTTTAACTTAATAAAGCTTTATGCCAAAAGGCGCGAGCAAAAAGGATATCAATACGCACCCGATTCGTATTTACAGCATGAGTTAGAAGCATCGTTTATGTATGAAGATACTCCTGATCAGTATACTGCTACACAAGATGTAAAGTCTGATATGGAAAGTGAACGACCAATGGACAGGTTAGTCTGTGGTGATGTTGGTTTTGGAAAAACGGAAGTTGCTATTCGTGCAGCTTTTAAAGCAGTTGATAATAGCAAACAAGTAGCTATTTTAGTACCAACAACCATTCTAGCATTCCAACATTTTAAAACATTTACGGAACGTTTGAAGGATATGCCTGTAAATGTTGGATATATCAACCGATTCAGAACCGCAAAGCAAAAATCAGAGACTTTAAAACAATTAGAAGAAGGAAAATTGGATATCATTATTGGTACCCACCAACTAGCGGGAGATAAAGTAAAATTTAAAGATTTAGGATTATTAATTGTTGATGAAGAACAGAAGTTTGGTGTTTCAGTAAAAGAGAAATTAAAAACGATTAAGGAAAATGTAGATACCTTAACATTAACTGCTACGCCAATACCAAGGACTTTACAATTCTCCTTAATGGCGGCGCGTGATTTAAGTACGATTAACACGCCACCACCAAACCGATACCCTATTGAAACACATGTAATTCGTTTTAGTGAGGATATGATTCGTGATGCTATTTCCTATGAAATACAACGTGGTGGACAAGTGTATTTTGTACACAACCGAATTGAAAACATTAAGGAAGTAGCTGGATTAATACAACGTTTAGTACCTGATGCTAAAGTAGCTATTGGTCACGGACAAATGGATGGTAAAAAATTAGAGCAGTTGATGTTGGCTTTTATGAATGGTGAATTTGATGTGTTGGTAGCGACTACTATTATTGAATCTGGGTTGGATGTTCCAAATGCCAATACAATATTTATCAATAATGCTAATAATTTCGGTTTGTCGGATTTACACCAAATGCGTGGTAGAGTTGGTAGAAGTAATAAAAAAGCCTTCTGTTACTTTATTACGCCTCCTGATACTGTTATGACGGATGATGCGCGCAAACGTATTCAAGCATTGGAATTGCATTCTGATTTAGGAAGCGGATTTAACATTGCCATGAAGGATTTAGAAATTCGTGGTGCTGGAGATATTCTTGGTGGTGAGCAAAGTGGTTTTATTAATGAAATTGGTTTTGCTACCTATCAGAAAATATTAAATGAGGCTATTGATGAACTAAAAGATAATGAATTCAAGGAACTCTATGATGAAGTAGATGATGCTACCGATAAGGTATTTGTAAAAGATACTCAAATAGATTCCGACTTTGAGTTGTTATTCCCTGATGATTATATCAATAATATTACGGAGCGATTGACTTTATATAACAAGTTAGGAGAATTAAAAACAGAAGCCGAGTTAGTACAGTACGAAAAGGAATTAGTAGACCGTTTTGGAGAACTACCAACCCAAGCAGTGGACTTATTAGATTCTGTGCGGATTAAATGGGTTGCTGCTAACATTGGTTTAGAGAAAATTGTTATGAAGCAAAACCGCTTGATTGGGTATTTTATTTCTGATCAGAACTCTAGTTTTTACCAAAGCCCACAATTTACCAAAGTATTGCAGTTTGTTCAAACACACAAAACTTTCTGTAAAATGAAGGAAAAACAGACTAAAAACGGATTACGCTTATTACTAACTTTCGAAAACATTAAAAGCACTAGTAAAGCGTTAGAGGTATTGAGTAAATTTTAGTTTACACCAATATTTTACTTCAAAAGAGCTTCTACGGAAAACAATATGATTCTATTTTTTAAAAATAAAAAAAGCCTTACCAAAAGGTAAGGCTTTACTACTATAGAAACTGGTTGCTTTTTCTTACAATTAATTCGACTTCAGTGTACGAATAAATATAGGAGCATCACCAAGTTTCACTTTTTTATTTACTAGTTTTTTGTTTGCTTCATATTGCATCACCAGTTGCCAAATTTCATAGGTAAGTGACTCATTTGGATTTGAAACCTCGAATTTGACCCCCCAATTATCCGTTGTTTCAGTTGTCAGAGCCACAGAGTTTTCACCTGATTTTGTAATCGTAAAACTTGCGTTTAATGATGCTGTTACTTTATCCAACTCTAGTTGAACCTCGTCTGATACTTTTATACCAAATTCTGCTGCGAAAGTATTAATTTCCGTTGTTGTATTAGTAACTCCTGAAGAGACTCCAGTTGAATAGCTCTGTGGAGTGTTTTTTGTTGCAATATTTCCAGCAAGACGTTCCCAAAAATAGCTAGCAGTAGTCGGAACTGAACCAGCTTGAAGGCTAACCGATCTTATTTGAGCTCCAGAATTATCTGGCATAAGTTTTATAATGTTCTCATTACCTTGCGCTTGCAACATATTGGCTGGTATTGATAATACTTGTTGGTGCCAATTAGTATCGGTACTAGCTTGAGAGCTAGTCGGGTTACAAGAGAAAGCTTGTCCATTAATCCATATATCCACATTGGTGCTGGCATTTGCTCCAGAGTTTACTCGCATATCCAAAACTAAGTTGACATTCAGAGACATAGGTGAATGAATCATTACCCAAAGTTGCGCACCACCTCTTACATCCCAGTATGCTCCTCCATCATTTCCAAGCACACAACTTGGATCAGAATTTATTCCTACATATCCATAAAAAATATTTTGTTTATCATTAGGAGTTACCTTACTTACTGGTATAGCTCCTGCTACACCTGCTCCTACTTGCACAGGTGTTGTTGGTGTCTGTGCGTAACCTCCAGATACGGTAATTTGAGGTGGAAATGTGTTTACCTCCCATCCATTTACTTTAAATGGTACGTTTGGGCTATTTTCTCCCTGAGGAAGACTTGACATAAGGCTTGGTGTTATAGTTGTTGATTCCATAATTATTTTTATTATTTCCTACTCTTTTTAAAATGGGCTTTTCGGATCCCGCCTTTGTAATTACTCTCCAAAGTTGCAAAAACAACACGATGCATATCGAAAAAATGGCATGACTAGGAATTTTTTAGGAATGAGCACTTATTATTTTGGTATGGATATCCTTGTAACACCTCTATAGGGTTTGAATTACAACTAATTGAAAAAAAGCGCTACTAATTGGCTATAAAAAACCGTAAAAGGATAACTGCAAACTACTTACAACTAATAGCATATTACACGCATCACTACTATTGATGAGAGTAATATACCCGATACTAGTCATTTTATAGGGAGTCGCAAATAACTAGCTTTGAGAACCTAAAAACAGCTGCTGGATATAGTGTATTTGCACAGTATATTCTGTTATTAGGAAGTATTAAAAACACTGAAACTGTTTTAATAATTGAATCCAAATTGTAGTTCAATAATATAATTATACATATAGGTCAAAATATGCTGAATAAGACCCTAAAAGTAGTAGGCACAATTTAAAAGAATGAAATGAAAAAAATTATTTTACCATTATTTGCATTAATCTTAATTTCTTCATGTAGATCAAGTTTACATAAAGGTGGGTATAATCAACAAAATCAGACTAGAACTGTATTATCTGAAGCAAACTTTAATGTACTTGGTAGTTTTACAGGTACAGCTACAGAAAAAATAATAACTGGTAATATCACTGATAAAGAAGGGATTATTTCTCAAGCCAAAAAAAACTTATTAAAACAAGCAAAATCTAAAGGAGTTGAATTAATCGGTAGTAGGACTCTTATTAATGTTTCAGTAGATTTAATTGAAACTAAAAAAAGAATCACTGCAACAATCTCAGCAGAAATCATTGAATTTAAATAAGCCTAAACTAGTAATAAAGCATTGGAAGTTCTGAGCAATTTTTAGCCTACTACACAATCATTATTATTTACAAAAGGGGTTGCATAACTGTACCCCCTTTTTGCTTTTATACTTTTTTGAAAATAAATAAATTTATTGGGTAACATAAGCCATAAAAAAGGAACTATAAGTTGCAAACAACTTATAGCGTTTTCAGCACCTCACTACTATTAGTGAGGTAAATATACCTGACAATAGTCATTTTATAAGGTGTTACAAACAACTAGCTTTGAAAAACAAAAATATATAGTGTGTACAAAAAGAACAAAATAAATGAATGACAAAAAAACTAACGTAAAATTTAATTTATTCGATTTCGAATTTACTCCATATGAAGGGAAAAACAAATCTTCAAAATCTATTTTAGTTGATTGTATTCAAAAGATAAATGATGAAAAAACGATTAATCAAAAAGCGATCGTAATTGACAGACATGAGAATAGAGTCAATGAATTACCTAGAAGTTTATTTATATCATCAGCAGCATTTAACATAAAAGAAAAAAAATATAAATGCAGAATCGCATTAATAAGAGAAGGTAAAATCCCTACACTCGTAAATAAGGATAATTACACTATCACCTCGTTTGAAAAACTTGGAGATCATGCAATTGCGGAAGTAACTAATTTTTACATCGATGTAAATGGAAATTTACCAGTTGTTTGCTGTGAGTTTAACTCAAATGGTCCTAGAATAAATGATATTGAATATTATTTCAGGAAAATATCTTCACACAAAATGTTGAGGATTTCGAAGTCTTGTAAGGCTAAGATTCACATGAAAACACCAGTTGATGATGTACTAACCTCTTTATCTGACGTTTTAAAATTTGAAATTAAAGCTAAACCTAGTCGATTGAATTATTTAACACGAGAAGTTAAAGGAGCATTTATAGGTAACATGAATTCTTTGGCTAATACTGTAGAGCCTAAATCAATAAAAGTTGATGCCTTTTTTAGAGATAGGGGTAAAACCGGCGGTAAAAAAAATATAAAAGCAATTTCATTTGCTAAAAAAGTTCTAACGGCAGTCCAAAAAGACAGTAAAATTGCTGAAGATATAGAAGACTTCACCCTAGAGTTCGAGAGAAAAGATGGGACAGAAGATATTTTTCAATTGCTAAAAGGTAAAGTTGAAATAGAAACTGAATGTTCGTTTAAATCATCTGGTAATCTTGATACAAAAGAATTATATGAAAAAGTATCCCATGAGTTTAACAACTACCTTGTAGAAAAAAATGGATAGAATTTTAGATAAATATTATAAACGACCTATTTTGTATGATTATATATTTTCAATATCATTAATCATAATAATCTACTGTTTAAAAGAGAAAAACCTAATAGTTATTCCAAGCGGAAAATTTAGTTCTGATTTTGCTTCGGATATTGGTGCTATTGGCCTAACAATATCAGGTTTCATTTTAACTTTGATAACAATATTAATCTCATTTAAAAGCTCACAATTACTTAGTGAGGAAAAATTGAAAAATGATTCGAATCCTTTTAAAATATTCTTAGCAAGTAACTTATACAAAAACTCAATTAGAATATTACAACATGGTGTAATATCATTAATCGTAATATCGTTTTTGATTTATTTATCAAAATTAATATTTACTTTAAAATTATCTGAGTATATATTTTATTTAAATATCATTGGACTTATAATAATATTATCAACCTTTTTAAGATGTTATTACGTTTTAGGACTAATATTAAAAATGCAGAAATAAATTCAATATACAACAACACCTATAAAGAATACGATTCTTAGTACTTAAGATACGTATAGAATTTTAAGCTATGGTCATCAATTCTTTTGATTTGGCTTTAGAACAAAAAAAAATAAAACAAAAACTAATAAATAAAATATGAAGAAAATTACACTGATTTTAATTTACGTTTTAACATCAACTATAGTTGGTTGCAAAGAATCTAATCGCCAGAAAACACCTGCTGAATTAAAATTGGAATTACGAACCCAAGAAAACAATAATACTTTACAATACTTGAAATTAGAAAACGTAAAAATGATAAACAATAAAATCAAAGATGCAGGTTTCTTTTCAAGTGCAAAGTATGATGGATATTTAATTACTGGTCAAGTTAAGAATAGTGCAACAATGGCGAAGTATAAGGACTTGAAAATTAGGGTTGTGTTATATTCTAAAACAAAAACAGTTATAAGTAATAAAACGTATGTCTTTTATGAATATTATGGCCCTAATTCAAAAAAGAATTTCTCACTAAAGATTGACGCACCAAATGCAATGAAAAGCTTTGGGACTTTTGTAACTGGAGCAACACCAAGTTATTAATTTACACCCTCATTTTTATTAAATTTAGAGGTGTTTTAGTTTAATCCCAATTAAAATTGCACAACGAACCAAATGAGTAAAAACCTGCAACTAATCATCTATTTCGTTTTGGGAACAATCACCTGTGCCGCTCAAAACAAAACCCTTTCTGACTTTTTACCAGAAGGGTCTGTACTATTTAAACAATATAACGGAGACCTAAACAAAGACGGAAAAGAAGACTGTATTATCATTACCAAAAAGACTAATAAGCATAACATAGTCATGAATGATTATGATGAAAAGGTTGACCGAAATAGAAGAGGAATTGTTGTTCTATTTAAAAACGAAGATGGTTATTCTTTAGCGGCTAAAAACCATGATTGCTTTTCATCCGAAAATGAAGATGGTGGCGTTTATTACCCACCTGAACTTTGGATAGAAACAAAAAGAGGGAATTTACTAGTTCATTATTTACATGGTAGATACGGTGTTTGGAGCTATACATTTAGGTATCACAAAAATGATTTTGAGTTAATCGGCTATGACCAAACTGACAATCGAGGTCCCGTAACTCAACGAAAAACGAGCATCAATTTTCTAACCAAAAGAAAACAACTAAAAGTAAACACAAATAAAAACGCCTCTACCGATGGAGAAGAAATTTTTAAAGAGACTTGGGAGAAAATTGAACTAAAAAAATTAATAACACTTTCTGAAATTAAAAATTTTGACGAATTAGACATGTCCATTTATTAAACACAAACTAACTTAACCTATGAAATACATCATCATCTGCATCTTCTTTTTATGCACTACAAAAAACTACGCCCAAATCAATTTTAAAACCTATTTTGAGCGTGTTGACAATGTAAACATATTGTATATTGATAATAATGAACATTGCCCTATTACGTATACTTCCTCTTTAGTATTAAAAAACTACAAATCATCTGTAGGAAATACTATTGCTGTAGTAATCCCTGCTAAATCGAAGAAGTTCGAGCTTTTTAAATTGAATAGGATAAATCCTAAAAAGAAAACATCTTACAAGTCAAAAAATGCTCTATTAAACTTAGGAAATCATTTAGTTGAAAAACATGATGATACCCACCAATATCAATTGCCTTTTAAAAAAGGACAAGAATTTAAAGTTAGCCAAGGGTACAACGGAACGATATCGCATCACAACGAAAAAGCACTAGATTTTACAATGCCCGTTGGAACAAAAATTTGCGCTATCCGTGATGGTTTAGTTGTAAAAGTAGTAGAATCCAATTATAGAGGTTGCGCAAAAAAAGATTGTGTAAAATTCAATAATAAGGTAATCATTTACCATTCCGATGGATCATTTGTTGAATACACACATATTAAAAAAAACGGGGCAATTGTAAACGTTGGAGACACTGTTAAAGCAGGACAGGAAATTGCCTTAAGTGGTAATACCGGTTGGTCAACAGGTCCGCACTTACACTTGGTGGTATTCTATCAAAAAATGGGGAAAAGAAAAACTATTACTACCAAGTTTTTAACTAATGATGGTAGCAAACAAGAAGTTTTAACTGCTAAAAAAACCTATGCTAAAAATTACTAGAAACAAAAACTGTTTATACAAAAAAGAGAAGCCAAACGGCTTCTCTTTTTTTTTGTTACTAGCTTTAAAACATCCCCATTGCTGAATTGATAACCGTTCGAAAAATGATAGTCGCTTTTACAAGGCATCAAATAAAAAGTGTTTTCTATTTATATATATTTGTATTCTCAAGAAAACTGAATTGAACATGGCGGAAGTTACTAGTTGTAGTAAAAAAAATTGCACGTATCCGATAGTGAATAAAACGCACAAGTTATGTCAGGTGCATAATTGGGAACGAACGCATAAAGGACAAGACTATTTTGAATACCAGCTACAAAAAAAGCAAGGGTATGCTAAGAAGATGCAAGAACGAGCAATTGAGAAAGCGAAGAAAACACCTCCAAAGCCTTACATCTGGAAACCCAAGAAAAAACCAACCCCAATCAAACAAGTATCTCAAAAAATGGCAAGTTCTTTGGGTGTTTATGTAAAAATGAAGAAAGAATACCTTAAAGATAATCCTGAATGTGAAGCGCATTTTTGCAACTGTAATACACCATCGGAAGAATTAACAATTCACCATAAAATGGGACGAATTGGCTATGCTACTGAAGAAAAGAGACAATTAGATGTTGCGTTATTATTGGATAAAGATTATTTTATGGCTTCCTGCGGATCGGCTCATAGATGGATTGAAGACAATGTAGCGCAAGCTAAAGAGTGGGGATATTCCTTAGATAGGATAAAGTAATTATAAACAATACGGATTTGAGTATCGAGACATTCGACATTATCGGATTGTAATTTTAAAACCGAATCTTACAAAAACATATATCAACAATGGATATAAATAATGATCCTAAAAACGAGTCAGCTGATAAACAACAGCAGTAAGAAGAGCTTTCGGATGCAATGTTAAAACCAAAGACGAATGAAGAACTGAATGAAGAGAACCCTACTAGAAAAAAAAGTAGACAAGCTACTGAAGAGTAACTTAATAATCCGTTACACGGGGTTAAACTAGCTCAAATTTTAGAACGTCTGGTAGCATATTATGGTTGGGAGTATTTAGCAGACCGTGTTAATATTCGCTGTATTATACATGACCCTACAATGAAATCAAGCCTAGGGTTTTTAAGAAAAACGCAATGGGCCCGCGAACATGTTGAGGACGTATATTTGGATATGTTAGACGAAAAACAACAGTAAATTAGATAATAATAAAACAAAAAAAACCTCGAATAAACGAGGTTTTAGGCACTACAATCTACATCAACTTACTTAGGCATAACTACAGAATCTATTACATGGATTACTCCATTAGAACCCATAACATCTGTAGTAATAATTTGACTATATTTTCCATTTGAGTCTTTCAACCAAATTTCCCCATCTTTTTGCAAAACAGTAATCACTTGACCATTTAATGTCTTTAATTCAACCATACCGTTTCCTTTTTTTAAGGCAGCTACAACATTAGCTGCAGTTAAATTACCAGGTATTACGTGATATGTTAAAATATTTGCCAAGGCTTTTTGGTTTTCCCTCTCTAATAAAGAACTCAATGTTTTTGAATCAATTTTAGCGAAAGCTGCATTTGTTGGGGCAAAAACAGTAAAAGGTCCATCTGCTTGTAAAGCAGTAACTAAATCAGCGGCTTTTAAAGCTGTTACTAAGGTTGAAAAATCTTCATTACCAACAGCAACATCAACAATTGTTTTTTGTGCGATAGCAATATTAGAAATGACAACAGTCAGGATAATTGTAAAAATAAGTGTTAACTTTTTCATGATATATATATTTAAATTCATTCAAATATATAATAAATATTTAATTCTGTTTAACTTTTTAGTATATTTGTTAAACATAATTGTTTTAAAAGGAATAAATATTGTCCTTAAACACATCATAACGTACCATAAACACTAAAAACAAAAACACATGAAAATACTTAAAATAATAATCGTAATAATTATACTATCTTTTGTAGTAATACAAATTTTCGCTATCAACTCTCAACTAAATATTGAAACGTATCCCTATACAGTCGAAAAAAAATATGACAAATTTGAAATTAGAAATTATGAGGCTAGCTTATTTACTTCTGTTAAAATTTCCACTAACGAATTCAAAAATGCATCAAGACAAGGGTTCTCTATTTTTGCTGGATACATCTTTGGGGGAAATGAAAAAAACGAAAAAATAGCAATGACCTCACCTGTAAGTATGTCATTGGAGGACTCTATGACAATGATGTTTATGGTTCCCAAGAAAAACAAAAAGGAAACACTCCCCCAGCCTAACGAATCTCTAATAGAGTTTAGAGAGGAACCTGCAAAAACAGTTGCCTCCATAAGTTTTGGAGGTTGGGCAAATGATAAAAAAATTGAGGACTATAAAAAACAGTTAAAAACAGCATTAGATGCTCAAGGAATAATTTATACAAATCAATTTTACTTTTTAGGATACAATGCTCCGTATGAGTTTTTTAATCGTAAAAATGAAATTATTGTTGAGCTATAAAATCGAAGTTGTACCTTTATTTAATAATGAAAAAAAGAAAAATGAAAATACTAGCTCTTTATTCAAGTTTGAAAAAATTAACAGCAATACTATTTAAAACTAAGTTTTTTATTTTAGCAATGTGTATTATACTATGTTCCTGTAGTGCTCAAAACGAGCTCATTGATAAAACAGTAGTCAAAGATTTGGACATACATAAATACCTTGGAAAATGGTATGAAATTGCTCGATATGATCATTCATTTGAACGAGATTTAGTAGGTGTTACTGCCACATATTCATTTCGAGAAGATGGTAAAATTAAGGTTGTAAATAATGGTTTTGAAAAAACACTAAATGGTGAAAAATCTGAAGCAATTGGGAAAGCTAAAATCCCAGACAAAAATATTCCTTCAAAATTAAAAGTTTCCTTTTTTTGGTTCTTTTATGGTGATTACTTCGTACTTGATTTAGATGAGAATTATCAATGGGCAATTATTGGTAGTAGTTCCGATAACTATTTATGGATTCTATCTAGAACGCCAATAATAGAGAAAAACCTATACAATGAATTACTTAACAAATTAACCAACAGAGGTTACAATGTGAATAAACTTTTGAAAGTTGAACAACCGTTATGAAAAATCAAGTATACGCCATACTACTTCTAGTGTTTTTAAGTTGTACTAATCAATCCTCTAAAACGAGTAATGAATCGATTGATGCTACTCAAAAGTCAACAGAAGAACCTAAGATTGAAGACACCAATACTGAGGTTGAATTATCTCAAGAAGAACAGCGCATCTTAAAAAAAGTTCAGGGGGAATATTATTCATTAGGACAAAAAACAAATACCTTTTTGTATCAAGAAAACTGTGCATACAACTCATATGATATTGGAATTTCACGAAAGTTAGACGATATGGGGTTTTGGGAATTTCACTGGCTTAACGAAACGCTTGACATCCTTAAAGTTGAGGAGAAAAACAATGAAATACGCATTACTACTAATGAGGATGTTGTGTTCTTTTTCTCAAAAAACAGCACATCAAACGTTTGGGATTTAAATATCTCAGAATACCGAGACACTACTTACATTACTCGAACAGAAACTGTACAGAATTTTGACATGATACCTTGTACAGATATCCCAACTATACTACATAAAATACCTGAAACATGGTATGGAATAAGTACGATTGATGGAAAAGAGGTAATATACGAACCTTGTGAAAGTGCTCCTGATGGAATGTCAATTACCGAAACAACAATCGATTTTTGGAGTGGTTCCGATCCCTATAGGTTAAATCTATGAGCAAGTTATTAAATGTAATAACGATTACTTATGAGCAATTTGATTTATCAGAGAGCCAACTTATTATAAGTGATATACATAGTTCCTTGATTAAAATTGGACATGAAGATGGAAATAACTCCAGATATGTTAGTGAAATAGCAAAAGATAGTTATCAAATTGTAAAAGAAGATTGTGATTATTAATGAACAACTAATTTAAAAATGGACATTGCTATTCACCCTGAAATTAAGGCGCTCAAAAAGTATTTTGATCCGTTTGATATTAAAATCTCAAAATCTGATGAATGTATTAGAGAAGATCTATTTTTTGTAGATATAGCTATCGATCAAGAATCGTGGAAAATACTCATAGACGATGAATATTCAGACTTCGACCTCAATAAACCATTAGTGAATTGGTTTTTGATGTTAAGTGCATTAGAATTATATGCTGAAACAGATGATTTTCTTTCATGGGCTAAGCAAAAAAACATAGATGCTTCAGCAACAAAATGGTTAGCATATTACAAATCATTGGATTCCATTTATCAGGAAATTGAAAAGAGGCTAGGTAAAATTGATTCTTGTATTTCTCATTATGAGTATAATTTGAGAACAGGTGCTATAGTAACTTTATTAAAATAATTAAAGTGTGCAATATTTAAGACTTTATTATATTACATAACGCCTAATCTTTTAATTTACGCTCCTACACTTTACATAAATTGAGGGTGTCCGTGATTTGAAAATTGGCTTTTTTAAAACGACAAAACAAAAAAAGAGAAGCCAAACAGCTTCTCTTTTTTTATATATAAAATACACACTATTAATTACTAAACTCTTTTAACCAATATTTTTTATCTAAATAATAACCAAACAAATATTTATCCTGATATTTAAAAATAGTTCTTAATTTTAAATCACCCGAAAAACCTTCTTCATAAGTTTTAATTCTATCAAATACATTCACTGAAAACTCCCCTTTTTTATGATTTAAAGAGCTATCAAACAAACAGTTTATAAATGTAGATTTCGTATTTGTATACGCCCCGTATGAATAAAGTGTAGGGGACATATATACACTAATCCCTCCTCCAGCAGCACCACCAATTGCTCCTCCCATCATATAACCTCCACCATTTGCTGTTTTAGCCACACCGCCAATAGTTACTTGATTGATTCCGTTTATTGATACAATAGAAATTCCCGGCTTTGAAAAAGTAACTTTTCTTAGGAACTGTTTGGTTTTACTTAGTTTTCGCTCACTTTCAAACAAGTCGGTTTTTTGTTGAATAATAGGTGAATTCTTAAACCATATAGAATCATTAATATTCAACTTAATTACTTTTGATCTTTCTTTAGTTTCAATATCATAATATGAAAATGCTAAGTTTTTTCTTGTAGAAGACAACTGATACAACTTTCCTTGATGAAAAAATGAATTAGACCTACTACGTTCTTTTTTTTCAGTAACCTTAATATGCTTAATTTTTTCCGTGAAGGATTTATTATTATCGAAATTAATTTTAATTAACCTTGTAAATCCATCATTAACATCTAAGGTAATAATCACCTCACTATCTGTTGTATAAATCTTGTTGTAGTTTGATGTTTTTTCTATAGAATTAGGTGTGTCATCATCTACCTTCTCTAAATCTATCACTATAGAAAAACCAGAAAAATCGGTTAAGTTTTCACTTAATTTTAAATTTTTATTTATTGGATACACTGAACATGTAAATTCGGCGTCTTTGTTAAAACAATACAAGTTTAAAATAGAATTATCAGACAGACTTAGCACATAAAACTTTCCGTTTTTACTAAATGCATCCATGAACTTACTGTTTAACTTTAAGTCAATTTCATTTACTGAAGATGTTTTAGTTTTAAAATTAATATCTAAAACAGCAAAGCTATTTTTATTCTTATTCGCGAAATAAATATAGTAATGATCTCCTTCTGTTCTATACCCAAGCATGTCCTTATACTTCCTACGAGGTCTCTCAAAAACAAACTCGGAAGAAACTTGTTTTCCCTTGTCTAATAAATAACATTTCATCTCTTTTTTATTATCAAAAAAGAGCGCTATATTTTCATTTTCTACTATAGAAAAAACATTTCTTTTAGACATTAAGCCTTTTAATTCTAAATCAAATTCGGCAATAGTCTCCTGCCCTGATAACAACTGAGTTGCTACAAAGAGTAGTATATAAATATATTTCATGGTATTTTATTGATTAACTAAGCCACTCCTTCTCCATTAGTAACATCGTCCTCATCAGGGTTTACGAATACTAATTTTCCGTTAGAATTTTCAGTCATTAAAATCATTCCTTCGCTTTCTACACCACGTAGTTTTCTAGGAGCAAGATTAACTAAAACAGTTACTTTTTTACCTATTACATCTTCTGGTTTAAAGCTTTCTGCTATTCCTGAAACAATAGTTCTAGTATCAATACCTGTATCTACTTTTAACACCAATAACTTTTTTGTTTTTGGCATTTTTTCAGCTTCTACAATAGTACCTGTACGGATATCTAACTTAGAAAAATCTTCAAAAGTAGCTGTCTCTTTTTGAGGTTCTACTACTTTGTTTGCTTTCTCGTTTTCCAACTTGATATTTTCCAATCGGTCTAATTGTTTTTGGATATCCTCATCTTCTATTTGAGGGAATAAAATAGGTGCTTTACCTTCTTTTATTTTATGTCCAGATGGCAATAAGTCTGATTTATCAGCAATATCATACCATTTGGTTTCTGGTTGCTGTAATAAATCTTGTAAGGTTTTAGATGCAAACGGTATAAACGGCTCACTTAAAGTTGCCAATGCACTAGCGATTTGTAAAGCTACATACATGCTTGTTTTTGTACGTTCCTCATCTACTTTTATAGTTTTCCAAGGCTCTTGTTCTGCCAAGTACTTATTTCCTAAACGTGCTAAATTCATCATTTTCAAATTCGCTTCTCTAAAACGGTAGCGTTCAATTGAAAATGAAATGTCTGCTGGAAATTTCTTTACTTCTTCTAAAGCGTCTAGATCAGCCTTAGAATATTCACCTGGTACTGGTACAATTCCATCGTAATATTTATTGGTCAATACTAAAACTCTATTGATAAAGTTTCCGTAGTTATCAGCCAACTCTTTATTACGCGATTGAAAATCTTTCCACGTAAAATCGTTATCTTTTGTTTCAGGAGCAGTTGCAGTTAATGTATAACGTAACGCATCTTGCCTTCCTGGAAAATCTTCTAAATATTCATGTAACCAAACAGCCCAGTTTTTAGAAGTAGATAATTTATTTCCTTCTAAATTTAAAAACTCATTTGCAGGCACATTATCTGGTAAAATATAACTTCCTTCTGCTTTCAACATCGCAGGGAAAATAATACAGTGAAAAACAATATTATCCTTTCCTATAAAGTGCACTAACTTCGTATCGTCACTTTTCCAATATGGTTCCCAATCTTTTCCTTCTCTTTCAGCCCATTCTTTAGTAGCTGAAATATATCCGATAGGCGCATCAAACCAAACATATAATACTTTTCCTTCCCCTCCTTCAACAGGTACCGGGATTCCCCAATCTAAATCTCTGGTTACAGCACGTGGACGTAACCCATCATCAATCCATGATTTACATTGTCCGTACACATTCGATTTCCAGTCCGATTTATGATCTTCTAAAATCCATTGTTTTAAAAACGCTTCATGCTTATCTAAAGGTAAAAACCAGTGCTTTGTTTCTTTTAAAGAAGGAACAGCACCTGTAATAGCCGATTTTGGGTTTATTAAATCAGTTGCGTTATGACTTGTTCCGCATTTTTCACATTGATCACCATAACTCTCTTCATTCCCACATTTAGGACAAGTACCTACAACAAAACGATCGGCCAGAAACTGATTCGCATCCGCATCATATAATTGTTGTTCTACCTTTTCTATAAATTCACCCTTTGCATCTAATGTTTTGAAAAACTCAGAAGCAGTTTCATGATGAACCTTTGCAGAAGTTCTAGAATAGTTATCAAAAGAAATCCCAAAGTCTTCAAAAGATTTTTTGATAATAGCATTGTATTTATCAACTACATCTTGAGGAGAAATCCCTTCCTTTTTTGCTTTTAGCGTAATTGGCACTCCATGCTCATCACTACCACAAACAAAGGCAACATCTTTACCTAATAAACGTAAATAACGCGCATAAATATCAGCCGGAACGTAAACTCCTGCTAAATGCCCAATATGTATTGGTCCGTTAGTATAAGGTAATGCTGCAGTTAGGGTATATCTTTTTGGATCTTGAATCATCTGTTCTAAAATTTTCAACTGCAAAAATACGCATTAGAAGTTATAACTCCGATAGATTTGTTATTTTTACTACTATGAACATCAAACAACCACAATCCTTACAACGAGGCGACTTAGTTGCTATTGTTACCACTGCTAGAAAAATTGACAGAGCTGATATTCAAAAAGCAATTGAATTACTAGAAAGTTGGGGCCTAAATGCCGTTGTTGGTAAAACCATTGGTAAAGCTGACCATCAGTTTGGCGGTACGGATGCTGATAGAATCACCGATTTTCAAGAAGCGATGAATAATGATGCTGTAAAAGCGATATGGTGTGCTCGTGGAGGTTACGGAACCGTTCGTATAATAGATGCGTTAGATTTTTCTAAGTTTTTAACGAATCCGAAATGGGTCATTGGTTTTTCTGATGTAACTGCATTACATTCTCATTTACATAATTTAGGTGTTCATACCATTCATGGTTTAATGCCTATTACTGTAGAAAGTAGTACTCCAGAAGCAATTAGTTCCTTAAAAAAGGCTTTGTTTGGTAATTCCATAAAGCATGAAGTTCCTTGTGAAAGCAAGAATAAATATGGTAAATCAACGGGCGAATTAGTAGGCGGAAATTTATCTATGTTATATAGTTTACTAGGCTCAAAATCTGCTATTAAAACTGATGGTAAAATTTTATTTATTGAGGATTTGGATGAATACCTATATCACATAGATAGGATGATGATGAACCTAAAACGTAATGGGTATTTTGACAACTTAAAAGGACTTGTTATAGGCGGAATGACTAAAATGAATGACAATACTATTCCGTTTGGTAAAACTACTGAAGAAATAATAATCGACAATATAAAAGAGTTCGATTTTCCTGTTTGTTTCAATTTCCCAGCTGGTCATTTAAAAGATAATAGAACGCTTATTTTTGGGCGATGTGTTGAACTTAATACTCAAAAAGAAGGCACAACATTAACTTTTCTATAATTATGGCTTCGCATAATGATTTAGGTAAAAAAGGAGAAGCGCTGGCTGAAGAATATTTACTACGAAACGGTTATAGTATAAAAGCTAAAAACTGGCGTTACCTTAAAGCTGAAATAGATATAATTGCTCAAAAAGAAGGTGTTTTAGCTATTGTTGAAGTTAAAACCCGAAGCTCAATTGATATTATTTCTCCTGAATCAGCTGTAAACGACAAGAAAATCAAGCTACTCGTATCCGCTGCTAACGAATATATTATCAAACATGATTTAGATGTAGAGGCACGTTTTGATATTATTTCTATTCACAAAAAAGAAGAGAAATATAATTTGAACCACATAAAAGATGCTTTTTTGTTTTTTTAATCACATAATGTTATATTTGTTTTCGATAATAGAAATTCTATACTAATATATGACGACAATAGCATCTTTTGTAGAAAACTACATACGTAGCAAACCATTTTTACTTTCAGCCTTATCACAAGGGATTATCAACCTTACCTCTTTAACAAGAATAATGTTGCCTGAAATACAAGAAAAACTACAAAAAGAAGTCAAACAAGGTGCTGTAGTTATGGCATTGAAGAGACTTTCTGAAGATTTAGAGTTCAGAACAAATCATAAAATAATTAAAGTATTAAAGGATATTGGAGAAATTACTGTGCGATCTTCATTAACCGATTACACTTTTACAATATCAGATTCTATCTTAAAAAAACAAGAAGAACTACTTTCATTTATTAATGTAAAGAAAAATGTTTTCTATACTTCTTCGAGAGGTGTTAGTGAAACTAATATTGTTATCAATAGCTCAATGGATGAGCTTATTAGAACAGTATTTAAAGGAGAAGAAATTATTGAAGAAAAAACAGATTTGTCTTCAATTTCAATACGAATGCCCGAAGAAAACTCTTCGACACCTGGATTATATTATTTCATTTTCCAACGATTAGCTTGGGAAGGAATAGTTATTTGGGAAGTGATTTCTACCAGTAATGAGTTTACAATATTGGTAAGTGAAAATCAAATTGACACTGCATTTAAAGTAATAAAAGACTTAAAAAAAATAAGCTAAAGGAACCTAGTTAATGGTTAACATAGTAGCATAAACATACAAATGAATTTAAAAGCTGAATCTAAATAGATTCAGCTTTTAAATTTTCTAACATCGTATTAGTCATACTTTTTAAATCATACTCATGCTTCCAGTTCCAATCCTCTTGAGCTGAAGTATCATCAATACTTTTCGGCCAAGAATCAGCAATTGCTTGTCTAAAATCTGGTGAGTAAGTCATTTCAAACTCAGGAAAATTATTTTTAATTTCTTCTGATATCATTTTTGGAGTAAAACTTATTCCCCCTAAATTATAAGAAGATCGTATTTTAATTGATTCTGAAGGAGCCTCCATTATATTCATAGTTGCTCTTACCGCATCATCCATATACATCATTGGTAAAGCAGTATTCTCACTTAAAAAACAATCGTATTTATTATCTTGAATTGCTTTATGATAAATATCTACCGCATAATCGGTAGTTCCTCCACCAGGTAAAGTTTTCCAGCTAATTAAACCCGGATAACGAATACTTCTAACGTCTACTCCATATTTATTGTGGTAATATTCACACCAACGCTCCCCTGTTTGTTTGGTAATTCCATAAACAGTAGTTGGTTCCATTATAGTATATTGAGGCGTATTTTCTCTTGGTGTTGTAAGTCCAAAAACCGCGATGCTTGATGGCCAAAATATTTTTTTAACCAATCCTTCTTTTGCTAGGTTTAATACATGAAAAAGAGAATTCATATTCAAATCCCAAGCTTTCATAGGGAATTTCTCACCTGTAGCAGAAAGCATTGCTGCTAATAAATATACATCAGTAATATTGTGTTTTTCTACACAATTTCTAACCACATCATAATCCATTGCGTTAACAATTTCAAAAGGTCCTGAAGTCATTAGTTCTTCTTTACCTTCCCTAATATCAGCAGCTACTACATTAGTGTTTCCGTGTATTTTACGCAATGACATTGTCAGTTCAGAACCGATTTGTCCACAAGCGCCAATGATTAATATTTTTGGAGTCATGCTATATTTAGGTTAAAGGTTAAGGGTTTTACTTTTGCAAATATAATCTTTTCTTAAATTTTTCAATTATCAACAGAGAATGCTTTTTTAAAATTATATTTGTTTAAAATGAATACCAAAATGAACAAATTAATAACGCTGATTTTATTGATAGCATTATGTGCTTGTAAAAAAGACACTGGAAAATCAACATTAATCAATGAAACACCTAACGTTTCAGAAGCCGATAGTATTAAAAAGAAAAGTATAAATATTGTTTCAAGCATCAATTTTGTTGAAAATTGGGCTGAAATAGTTTCTTTTGAAGCTGAATTAAAAAGAGTTTTAGGTACAACTATTCAAACAGAAAAAGACATTGAGTTACTTAAAACATTGTTAGAAGATTTAAAAAAAACTTATCCTGAACGTTTTAAAACACCGGCTATTGAAGCTCGCATAAAAGTTTTAGAAACAGAAACTTTTATGTTAGAACAATATCTAAAAGATGGATCTTTAGAAGATTTAGACCAAAAAACAACTAGGGTTCAAGATAGCTATAACGTCTTTGTTGGTCAAATTGAAGCGTTAATTTTAAAAGAAAAAGATTATGAAAAATATCGTTAATAATTTACTACTTATTTGCTTTCTATCAATCTGTAACTATACTAGCGCGCAAATAAATTCTGAAAAAACGTCCATAAATTCTACTCTTGATAATTGGCATAAGGCAGCTTCAGATGCAAATTTTGAAAACTATTTTAAGCTCATGACTAACGATGGTGTGTTTATAGGTACAGACGCAACTGAAAACTGGCAAAACAAAGCATTCAAAAAATTTTCAAAGCCTTATTTCGATAAAGGAAAAGCATGGAGCTTTACGGCTATTGAGAGAAATATCTACACTAATAAAACTAATGATTTTGCATGGTTTGATGAATTACTAGATACTCAAATGAAAATTTGTAGAGGTTCAGGAGTTCTTGAAAAAGTAAATGGAACATGGAAAATAAAACACTATGTACTCTCAATTGCTATCCCTAACGAAAATGTAGATGATGTAATTAAACTAAAAGAATCTTTTGACAATCAACTAATTACAAGCTTAAAAAAAGGAGACAGATAATTTGTAATGCAATTCATTTTTAGTTATTTTTGGATTTCAACCCTCTATTTACCCTAAATATGAATAAGTTATTACCTACAATTATTGCTGTTTTAGCAATAAATTTTAGTTTCTCACAATTTAACGCAGATTCGCCTTGGATTAAGCAATTAAAGCAAGAAACTTCTACTTCTGAACTACTACAGAGAAACACCAACCAACCTTTTACTTTTCCTGAAATCCAACAGGCTTTTAATCAATATTGGGAAACACGAGATCCTTCTAAAAAAGGTAGTGGATACAAACCATTTAAACGTTGGGAATTTATGGTGGAAAATGAAATAGACAATAATGGCTATTTACCTTCTGCAAAAACTCTTTTAGATGCGTGGAATACAAAAACCCAAATGCATGTAGCTTCAAAAGCTGCAATGGCAGATCTGAGTAACTGGACTGCAATAGGTCCGTTTACTACAACTGGTACCGGTTCCTGGTCTACTGGTCAAGCAAGAATAAATGTTGTTATGATTGATCCAAACAATGCAGCTAACGGAACTAATAATTGGTATGCAGGAGCACCAGCAGGAGGAATATGGAAATCTACAGATGCAGGAATTAATTGGAGTCCAATGTCTGACGACTTACCTCAAATTGGAGTTTCTGGAATTGCTATTGATCATAATGATTCTAACACTATTTACATTGCAACTGGTGATGATGATGCAGGAGACACTACAAGTGTAGGGGTGTGGAAATCTACAAACGGAGGATTAAACTGGAATGAAACTGGTCTTGGTCCAAACGGAATTAATGGAACGCCATCATCAATGAATGACATTTATACTCACCCGACAATATCAGGAACACTATGGGTTGCTACAAATGATGGAATTCATAAGTCAATAAACGGAGGTATCACTTGGATAAAAACTCAAACAGGTAATTTTAAAGATCTAAAGTTAAATCCAGGAAATCCAAATATTATATATGCTGTTACTTCAAACAGTTTTTATAGATCTACAAATGGAGGTGATTCATTTAACATTGTAACAACAGGTTTACCTAACACTTCTGGAAGGCTAGTTATTGATGTTACTCCTGCAAATTCAAACTATGTTTATGTATTTAGAGAATCAGGAGGAGCATCAAGCATTTACCGATCTACAAATAGTGGACTTTCTTTTTCTACTAGAACAACTACAATAACTCAAGGGACAACTACATTTAGTGCCGGACAAGCGTGGTATGATTTAGCTATGGGAGTTTCAAGTACAAATGCAGAAGAAATTTACGTAGGTTGTTTAAATGTTTGGAAGTCTACAAACGGAGGAACATCATTTACAAGAATAAATAATTGGAGCTCACCAAACTCAGCATCATACACGCATGCAGACATACACTTTTTAAGAGATTATAACGGTATAATGTATTGCGGTAGTGACGGAGGAATATATTCTTCAAGTAACGGAGGTGTTAATTTCACTAATCATACTTCGGGAATACAAGCAAGTCAATTTTACCGAGTAGCAGTTGCAAAAACAAATGCTGATAAAATGGTAGGTGGATTACAAGACAATGGTGGTCATGCATTTAATAATGGAAATGGAAATTGGCAGAATTTTTATGGAGCTGATGGTATGGATACTGCAGTAGACCCTACAGATGAAAATAAATTTTATGGCTTTATTCAAAGTGGTGGTGGCCCTTATATTTCAACTAACACAGGCGCTAGCTTAAGTACATCTATATCAAAACCTGAAGGTGGTAACTGGGTAACACCTATGGCTATTAGCTCTACCGGAACATTATATGGAGGGTATTCGAAGTTATTCAGATTAGATGGAACTTCATGGACACAATTAGCAAATTTAGGAGGACTATGTGATTATTTAGAAATAGCTCCTTCAGACAATACAATTATTTATGCAGTCGTGAATAATGTGTTAAAAAGAAGTAATGATTCAGGTGTTACTTTTACTAATGTAGGGAGTGCAAGACCTTCAAACATTAAAGGAATTGGGATACACCAAACAAATCCAAACATTGTTTGGCTAACTACCTCTGGAGGCTCACGAAAAGTATATAAAACCTTAAATGCAGATCAAGCTGGTGCTGCAATTTATTCTGATATTACAGGAAATCTTGCTAGTGTTGGTCAATATTTCAATGATATTGTTCATCAAGGAAACCATAGTGACAACCCACTATATATAGCAACTAGTTTAGGTGTATATCGTTTGGATGACACGTCTACAACCTGGGAAACATTTGTAGTAAATTTACCAAATACAATTGTTAATGATTTAGAAATTAATTTAATTGACGAATCAATTACTGCTGCAACATACGGAAGAGGAGTTTGGAGATCATCCATTCCTATGCAGAAAGCACCAAATGATATTCAGCTGCTTTCTATTAATAATCCTATTGGATCACTAATCTATTGTGGGGATGCAACCACTGATGTTACAGTAAAAAACAATGGTTTAAATACTATTACTCAAGTAAATGTTGATTATACAATTGATGGGAACTTAACATCATTTACATGGAATGGAAGTATCACTCCTAATAATCAAACTAATATTCCAATCCCTGTAACCGGATTAACAACAGGTAATCATACAATTATAATAAATACATCAACTGTAGGAGAAACCTATATTACAGATAATCAATTAGCAAGAAATTTTTTAACTAATGAAACTGGTGTTGTAAATAGTACAAATACTTTTGAAAATTCATCTGACACTCTTTTGTCTGATAATGATGTCTGGGAAAGGGGAATTCCAACAGATGCATTATTGAACTCGGCATCTTCAGGAACACAGGTATACGGAACAAATTTAAATGGAAACCATCCTGACGGAACGAAAGCACACTTAATTTCAAGATGTTATGATTTAACACAATTAACTAACCCAATCTTGCGTTTTGATATGGCCTTTGATTTAGAAGAAAACTGGGACATCTCTTATGTTGAATATTCAACAAACCAAGGTGTAAACTGGGCAGTATTGGGTACAATCAATAGTTTGCCATTATGGTACAATAGCGATAGAACTAGCGCTAGTTCAGGTGGTTTTGACTGTCAAAATTGCCCCGGTGCACAATGGACAGGTGAAGGTGAAAACGCTCATGCTTCAAGTGGTACTAATGCCACAATGAGAGAATATGCGTATGATTTTGCTTTAAATGCAGCAAATGGCGAAACTAATTTAACTGGAGTCACAAATATCATGTTCAGAATTGTATTACACTCTGACAGCGGAGTAAATGAAGAAGGTGTAATTATTGACGATTTCGTTATTGATGGAACTTTAGGTATAGACGATATTCAAAACAATGATTTTGTAATATACCCAAATCCATCAAAAGGCTTATTTAATATTGTCTTTAAAAACGAAAGCTCTAGTATTAAATTTAGCGTTTATGATGTTACTGGTAAACTTGTTTATTCAAAGAATGCTGAAAAATTCTCTAACAAACACGCACTAGACTTAAACAACCTTTCAACAGGAGTTTATTTTTTAGAAATAGAAAACAATACTAAAACCACTACCAAAAAATTAGTGATAAACTAATACTTCTTAATAGTAAAAATTTAAAGAGCAAGGTGTTTTCCTTGCTCTTTTTCATTTAACACTAAATTGGTATCGATATAAAAATAGCTATATTTACAACTATGATTTCATTAGCTACATTTCAACTTAACGATATTGAATATAACATTGACTTATCAAAACCACTTGATATTTCAATTCCTTTAAAATCAGGATCAGAAAACCCGAACGCTTGGTATACTGACCCTCCAAAAATCACCCCTGTGATTATGGGAGACTGGATTGGTAATGTAAAAAATGGAGCATCAACAAATTTTAATAATATCGCTTTCAACCCACACGCACATGGAACACATACGGAATGTGTTGGGCATATTACTAAAGAGTTTTACAGTATTAACGATTGCTTAAAAACCTTCTTTTTTACTGCTGAAGTAATAAGTATTCGTCCAGAAAAACATAATGAAGACTTCGTTATTACAAAACAGCAATTGAAAGAAAAAGTACTTCGCAAACCAGAAGCTATAATACTGCGAACTATCCCTAATACTTCAGATAAATTAACAAAACATTATTCCCACACTAATCCACCTTATCTAGAAGAGGAAGCAACAATTTATTTAAGAGATTTAGGAATTAAACATTTACTTATTGACCAACCAAGTGTTGACAAAGAAGAAGATGGAGGTGCGTTAGTATCTCATAATGCTTTTTGGAACACAAGTAATAAGATACGGTTTGACGCCACTATTACTGAGTTTATTTACGTCCCTAACCATATTGAAGATGGCTTGTATGTTTTAAATTTACAAATAGCTTCATTCCATAATGATGCATCACCAAGTAAACCAATATTATATAAAATAAACTAATATGGATATTATATTCGGAATTATATTTGGAGCTTTTCTATCCTATTTTGTATTGGAATTTTTAAGAAACAAAAATAAGAAGTCGATAACAGAGCGACAATCTGTAGTTTTATTAGAGAAAATAAAAAACGTTTGTAAATTAGTTACTGTTGAAGGAGATTTTTCTGAAGTATATCATTACGAAAATACCAAAGAACGCTTTATGACTTTAATTACTAGTAAGAAAAAAGCAATATTACTAGTAAATGCTAAAGCGCAAATAGGATATAATTTATCAAAAATAAAACTGCAATCTAATCCTGAATCCAAAACAATATTCATTACTGATTTCCCTCAGGCAGAAATTCTTACAATTGAAACAGATTTAAAGTATTATGACAAAACCGAGGGCTTATTTAACAAGTTTGAAGCAGAAGATTTAACAGCTTTAAACAAAGAAGCAAAGCAATTTATTGTAGATAAAATACCTGAAAGTGGCCTAATAGAAACAGCAAATAAAGAACTCTTAGAAGCTATTGGAATTATTACTAATATAGTAGAAACAATTGGGTGGAAAGTAGATCATTCAACCTTAAATATTGATAATCAGAAACAAATTGAGTTAAAGAATAAATGAATATTGAACAATATAGAGATTTCTGTTTAGCTAAAAAGGGAGTAACTGAATCCTTCCCTTTTGATAAGAATACCTTAGTATTTAAGGTATCTGGAAAAATGTTTGCTTTAACATCATTGAAAGACTGGGAAGAAGGCATACAATTTATAAACCTTAAATGCGATCCTGAGTATGCAATTGAATTAAGAGCAACCTATGAAAGCATTGATCCAGGATATCATATGAGTAAAAAACATTGGAATTCCGTAAGAATATATAAAGGAGAACTACCCTTACAACTCATTACTCAGCTAATTAATCATTCCTATGATTTAGTAGTAAACAGTCTTACAAAAAAACAAAAAGAAGCCTTATTGTAATTGCAATTATTCAACGATAATTGCAATTACACATTTAAAACCTCACATTTTACTCACCAATCCTCCATAATAGTCAACAAAAATCCGTTTATCTGTAATTAATTTGTTATTTTTAGAATCCCAATAAATATATATATATAACCTACTTAATTATGAGAATAAAATACCCGTTTTTATTTTTTCTACTGTTTTTTGTATTAAAAACAAATGCCCAAAACATTCAGGATATTGTAAATCAAACAAGTTTAGCCAATATTACCCAATCGGTAAATGAATTGTCTGGTGAAATACCAACTACCGTTGGAGGTAATCCAATTACAATTGCTCATCGAGTAAGTAGTGCTGGAAATAACGATGCAGCTGACTATATAAAAGAACGCTTAGAAGCCTTTGGTTTACCAGTAGTTCAACAAGATTATTCAGCAGGAGGTAGAAATATCATTGCAACACAAACTGGAGTTACAAACCCAAATAACATATATATTATCAGCGCACATTATGATGCTGTTAATCTATATGGCGCTGACGATAATGCTAGTGGAACAGCAGCTATTATAGAATTGGCTAGAATATTATCAGCATATTGTACCGATAATACAATAGTTTATGCTTTATGGGATGAAGAAGAAACTGGTTTAAACGGTAGTGCTTATTATGCACAGCAAGCCCAAGCTAATGGAGATAATATCCTAGGTAATTTTAATATTGACATGATGGGATATGATGCTGACAACGATAAAAATTTTGATATTGATGTTAGAAATATTGCAGGCTCAATTGCAATGAAAGACGATATTATAAGTGTTTTAAACAACCCTGCTTATGGTTTGGATTTGGTTGTAAATGTGGTTGACCCAGGAACGGGATCAAGTGATCATGGATCTTTTTGGAATAATGGATATTCAGCCGTTTTATTTGGAGAATGTTGGTCTAAGAACGATAAAACATCAGGTTACCATAGTAGTAATGATCGAATAGGGTTATTTAATATGCCTTATTATCATCAAATGAGTAAACTTGTAGTTGCCTACATAACAACAGTTGCTAGCCCAATTTTTATTGATAAAACTGTAACTCAAAATACAGCATCATTAACCTCAAATGAAACTGGAGCCACATACCAATGGGTAGATTGCAACAATAGTAACGCTCCTATTTCCGGACAAACTAATCAACAATTCACACCAACTATATCTGGTAATTATGCTGTTCAAATAACAAATAACAACTGTACTAAACTTAGTACATGTACAGCGTTTAATGTATTAGGAATTGGTGATTACGAATTACAACACATTGCATTATTTCCAAATCCTATAAAAAACAACCTAACTATTACTGGAATTCAAAATAATTCATCGGTACTAAACGCAACATTAATATCTATTACTGGTAAAACTATTTTCAAAAAGCAGCTTACTAACAGTGATTCAAAAATGAATATGCAATCATTATCTACTGGTATTTACTTTTTAGATATCTCGACAACTGATGGTACTAAAAAAGTGTTTAAGGTTATTAAGCAATAGTAAACACAATACATAAACACCTTCAAAAACACAATAGGTCATTGAATAATTTCAATGACCTATTGTGTTTTAAATCATTAAAACATCTCTTAACTCAAAAATTCGTAACTTAGTATTCCTTTATTTTCAATCTGAAAATCAATACGTTACCTCAATTCGACTTCTAAAAAAATAGTAACTATACTAACTAAATTTTAGAATTATGAGAAAATCTAGTCGATTACTAATAGTAGTAATTTTTACATTACTCCTAAGTAGCAGCTTTCTAACTGCTCAAGAAAAACAACCTCAACGCTATTTAGCGGTAACTACACTTCATTGGAACATGGACATGGAAGATTTTTCTATGGACGAGTGGAAGGCCTTTGAAAAAGAATTCTTGGACAAAGTCACTTCAAAAAACGAATATATTTTAGCTACTAATTACGGGATGCATTATATGACAGCCGACAATACAGAATTACTATATGTACAACTTTTTAATTCATGGGAAGACATAGATAAGTCAAATAAACGTAATGCTGAATTATCAAAAATAGCTTGGCCAGACGAAGCAAAAAGAAAAGCCTTCTTTAAAAAGAGAGATTCTTACTATGATTCATATCATTCTGACGAAATTTACGCACCTATTTCAGGTGCTAAACCCAATTTAGAAGAGAGTGACAAAGCTCTGTTATTTTATGTTAGAAAAAGTCATTTAGCTTTTCCAGACGAAGGTTCGGAAAAAGAATTTAATGAATTACGTGATCCTTTTTTAAAAGAAGTGATTCATAAAAACCAATATATAAAAGGGTATTACCCGTATGTACATGCATGGGGAGCTGATAAAAGAGATTATATTGAAGTATTTGTTGTAGCATCATTAGCAGACTTAGATAATGCCCTTGATGAAAACGCCAAATTGAATAAAGCTCGTTTTGCTGATGAAAAAAAACAAAAAGAAACAGGAAAAAAAATGGGAAAATACTTTACTGGTTTTCATGCCGATTATGTGTACAAATCGGTACCTAGTTTGGCTAAGAAAATGCCTAAACCTAAAAAGTAAACAACAAAAAAAAGGAGGCTTCATCAAACCTCCTTTTTTTATATATGCTTATTTGTATTTGTTACTCTACAATTTGAATTAAAACTGGAGTACTTCTATTCTTAAAAGCAGATGATTTCAATCCAAATATCTGAATCATTTGCCCAACTTTTGCTTCGTCTAAAAACGCTTTAGCTTTTTTATTCAATACTTTGCTATTATTTATTCTTACTGTCGGTTTTTTAGGGAATTTAATGTTAAAACTAATAATTTCTCCTTTATCCACAGAAAGCACTATTGCTGCCAATTTTTCTTTTGTTAGCTCAATTTTACATTCAATACAACCTATTCCATTAATAGATGTCACTGGGCGTGTTGATTCATCAACTAGTTTTTTCTCTTTTTTGGTATAAATGTAAATTACTGGCTTATCTAACTTATTACCATTCTCATCTTTATCAGCAATATCAACACTTTCAATGTTTCCATTTTTCACTTTTGAAGCCTCCTCATAGGACACCTTTTTATTATCCAAAATGTAGTTAGCATTTTTAGGCATTTTTGGTGGTGCAGGAGGCGGTGGTGGTGGACAATCAGGAAATGCTTCCGCTGTTTTTTTCTGAGAAGGAGTCATTAACTTATATAAGTACTCTAATCTATTCAAATCTTTTAGATGAACTATTCTACCTGATTTTGGCTGACTATTATATTTTTTTGCCAAAGTATTGTACTCTGCAACTTGTTTAGGTGTTGCTATTTCTTGTTGAATTGTTGTACTAAAACTAAATAATAGTAATGCGAATACTGGAAGTAATATAAAACTTCGTATCCAAATTTTCTTTTTTGACGTGTGTGTTTTCATAACTGTAAATCGTTTTTTGATTGATGAATAATTTATGGCATTTGCCAATTGTAATTGACTAGCATTTGATGAATATGCCAGCAATGTTTTTTGATATGTTTTGGTATTAGCTCCGTTATTTAACACGGCTTGATCTGCTAAAAACTCATGATTTAATTTAACCGATTTATTTAGCAAAAATAAAATCGGGTTAAACCAAAATATTACTTGTAAAAATTCTAGAAACAACACATCAATACTATGTTTTTGGCATGCATGTGTTTCTTCATGTAAAATAACTTCGTTAGGAATTTGATGTGTTGTATACTTCTTTTTATTGTAAAAAATAAAATTGAAAAACGTATGAGGAACAATATCATCATTTAATAAAACAGATGTAGTTTCACCTTTTCGCTCTTTTGGATTACTTTTAATCTTATGTACAATTTCATAACTGTTTTTTATAAACTTTAATCCAAGTAGCAATACTCCTAAACCATAAATACTCCATAACACTATTGGTAAATAGTTTATCTCTTCTTGGCTGATTAGAGGAAGCTCCATTGGGAATTCAGAAGCAATCATTGGCTGAATTTGATCAACTACTTCTACATAATTAACAAATGTGATAAATGGTATTACAAACGACACTACTATTATTGATAATAAATAAATACGTTTATATACATGCATGTTTTCTTTCTCTAAAAAAAGCACATAAAAAAGGTACAACACCAATAAACACCCCCCAGATTTTAATAGATAATCAAGCATAACTATTTCTTTTTAATTTCTCCGTCAATAATCGATTTCAAATGCTCTAGCTCTTCCTTTGTTAAATTAGTTTCCTTTGTAAAAAAGGATGCGAATTGTGAAGCGCTGTCATTAAAGAAGTTCTTAATCAGTCCGTTTACATGAGTAGAAAAATAGGCTTCCTTTTTAACCAACGGATAGTACTCTCTAGCTTTTCCTTTTAAATTATATGAAATATATCCTTTGTCTGACATTCGTTTTAATAAGGTAGCTAAAGTTGTTGTTGCGGGTTTAGGATCAGGATACTCCTCTAACAAATCTTTCATAAAAGCCTTTTCTAGCTTCCATAAATTATTCATTACTATTTCTTCCGTTTTTGATAGTTTCATAACACCTTTTAATTATTGCTCTACAAATGTAGAAACAATATTTTAATTCTACAAGTGTAGAGTATAAAAAATGAGAACAAAAAAAGTCCGCTAAAAAAGCGGACTTAAATAATTATGTTTATTAAAGCTTATTTAGAAAGCTCTGTAAAATACTTATAAAACAACGGAATAGTTTCAATTCCTTTTAAGTAATTAAATACTCCAAAATGCTCATTAGGAGAGTGAATTGCGTCAGAATCCAATCCGAATCCCATTAAAATAGTCTTACTTTTTAATTCCTCTTCAAATAAAGCAACAATTGGTATACTTCCTCCACTACGTTGCGGAATTGGCTTCTTTCCAAAAGTATCGCTGTACGCCATACTAGCTGCTTTGTATCCTGTGCTATTTGTAGGAGTAACATAACCTTGACCTCCATGATGTGGAGTAACCTTAACAGTTACACCAGCTGGAGCAATACTTTCAAAGTGTTTTGTAAATAGTTCTGTTATTGATTCCCACTCTTGATTTGGCACCAAACGCATAGAAATTTTAGCATACGCCTTAGAAGCAATAACTGTTTTTGCTCCTTCACCAATGTATCCTCCCCAAATTCCATTTACATCTAAAGTAGGACGAATAGCATTACGCTCATTAGTTGTATAACCTTCTTCACCATAAACAGCATCAATATCTAATGCCTTTTTGTAATTCTCTAGTGAAAAAGGAGCTTTTGCCATTTCATCACGCTCTTCTCTAGACAGCTCTTCTACACCATCATAAAAACCAGGAATAGTGATATGATTTTTTTCATCATGTAAAGAAGCAATCATTTTAGTCAATACATTTATAGGGTTTGCTACTGCTCCACCGTATAAACCAGAATGTAAATCTCTGTTTGGACCTGTTACTTCAACCTCAACATAACTCAAACCTCTTAATCCGGTTGTTATAGATGGAATATCATTAGCTATCATTCCAGTATCTGAAATTAGGATGACATCATTCTTTAATTTTTCTTGATTATTCTTTACAAAAACACCAAGATTAACAGAACCTACTTCTTCTTCTCCTTCTATCATGAACTTTACGTTACATGGTAATTGGTTTGTAGAAGTCATAAATTCCATTGCCTTTACGTGCATGTACATTTGTCCTTTATCATCACAAGCACCGCGAGCAAAAATAGCTCCTTCAGGATGCTTATCTGTTTTTTTAATTACAGGTTCAAATGGCCCACTAGTCCATAATTCAATAGGATCAGCTGGTTGAACATCATAATGACCATATACTAAAATTGTAGGTAATGTAGGATCAATCATTTTTTCTCCATAAACAATAGGATACCCATCTGTTTCACATATTTCAACAAAATCACAGCCAGCTTTTTCAAGGCTTGACTTCACTACATCGGCAGTTTGTCTTACATCATTAGCAAATGCAGAATCAGCACTTACAGAAGGGATTTTTAATAGTTCAATTAGTTCGTTTAAGAAACGATCTTTATGCTCGTTTATGTAGTTTTTAATATTGTCCATTACTCAGAATTTTAGAGCATCAAAAGTACTAAAAATAGTATTGATATTTTTTTAAAGATTTTTATTTGATTATTAGAACTAATATGTATATTTGCAGTCCTTAATTGCGGGCGTGGTGGAATTGGTAGACACGCTAGATTTAGGATCTAGTGCCGCGAGGTGTGAGAGTTCGAGTCTCTCCGCCCGTACTCTTGAAACCCTTGTAAACAGTAGTTTACAAGGGTTTTTTAATAAAAAGCGTGTCAAAAACGTGTCAATTAGATTATTAAGTTTTACAACTGATTATCAATCAGATGTAAAAAAAAAATGTCTAAACTTCAAAAAGCGAAAAAAGTAATATTCATAGATTACGTCCCCGCAGAATTACATGAGAATAACATCTGGACAATAGTTTACTATGTTCTAAATCCTTTTACTCAAACCCTTGAAAGAAAACGAAATAGGGTTAAACCACTTAAAAGTATAACCGAACGGAGGAGGCTTGCTAAAAGAATGATATCCGAGATAAACAATAGGTTATTAAACGGATGGAATCCTTTTTTAGAAAATCCAAAAACAAAGGAGTTTACATTACTTTTTAACGTGTTTAATCTATATCTCAAGTACATTACTATAGAATACAACGATAATAATTTGCGGTTCGACACCTACAGAACATACAAAAGCAGAATTAAAATATTAATGGAATATCTTGAAGAGAGAGAGCTTCAAAAAATACTATGCTACAAATTTGACGACAGTATAATATCTGATTTCCTTGATTATTTACGTTATGAAAAGAACAATAGTGCAAGAACTAGAGATAATTACATGACTTTTATAAATACATTATGCTTGTGGATGGTATCAAAAAAGTACCTAGGTGTAAATACTTGTGAAAGCTTCAAGAAAATTAACAGAAAAAGAAAAACAAGGATAATTATCCCTACTGAAGATCGGTTAAAAATATTCGAGTACTACAAAACAACAAACTTGAATTATTTAGTAATGTGTATGACTTGTTATTATTGTTTAGCTCGTAGGACAGAATTATCTAAAATAAAAGTAGGTGATGTTAATTTAAAAAACAGCACATTATATATTGTTGCAGATGATTCAAAAAGTAATAAATCTGCTCATGTTACAATACCAAACGAATTAAGTTTTTTACTTAAAAAACATATATTAAATTCAAAAGATTCTGATTACCTATTTAGTGATGATAATTATGCACCAGGAGAGAAAAGATTTAAGCCAAATAAATCAACTAGCAACTGGAAGAGAATGAGAAGTAAAATAGGTCTCGCTTTTGAAATAAAATGGTATTCATTAAAAGATACTGGAATAACTGATTTAATAATTAAGGGAGTAGATTTAATTTCTGTTAGAGACCAAGCGAGACACCAAAATATAAAACAAACTGACGAATACACTCCTAAAGGAATGAAAAAAGCTGACCCAAAAATCCAAAACAGCGGAGTGAAATTTTAAAAAAATAAAAAAAGGAAGGATTTCAGCACTATTTGTGTAATAGTGTAATTTTTATACGTAAACAATATGATTATCAATCAATTACAGGTCTACACTTTGCATTACACTTGCGTTACACTTTGCATTACACTTTTATATTCTGTCTAAAAAGGTAATTACTATGAAAACAAATAAAAAAACGAAGGATTTTAGCCTATTTTGTGTAATAGTGTAATTTTTACCTTTACACAATTGATTATGAACTAGGTACACGATTACACTTTGCATTACACTTTTAAATAAAATGTAATTTCAACTTTAAAAGTGTAATAATATAATTCTGTCTACCAACAGCACCAACAGTGTTTTAAAATAACTGTTGGTGCTGTTGGTTACTGTTGCCAACATTGTTGGTAAAACTGTTGGTAATCACGAATCAAAAACAGTGAAGACCCTATAAATAAAGGGATTTACCATATATCATGTACTGTTGGTAACTGTTGGTGCTGTTGCCAACATTGTTGGTGAATTTGTTGGTTTGTTGGTTTGTTGGTTTGTTGGTTTGTTGGTTTGTTGGTTTGTTGGTAAAACTGTTGGCAATCGCTAATCAAAAAACAGTAAAAACCCTATAAACAAAGGAATTAATGATATTTATAGTGCTGTTGGTAGACTAAACCTTATAAATCACTTTCATTTAAAAAAGGTATATCTTCAACTGAATAACCAATCGGCAAACCGTATTCAATTATATATTTTTTAATTTGCTTAACAGATAAGTAATTCCTACTATCCCCATGTATATCTCCTGAAGCTACAAGCATAACAGCTCTGATTTGTTTGGCAACTTTCCTACAGTATTCGCCGTTTCCAGCATATAAAGCATTTAGCTCTCCTTTAGTTATTGATTTTGAAAAATCGAGTTTTGGCACATTGTTTGTTTTTAGGGTAGTTGACATAAAAAAATAAATTTAACTGTTAGTGGTTAATGACATTAGTTTAAATCACCAACAGTGTTGGTAGCACTGTTGGTGATTGTTGGTTACTGTTGGTTGATATTAAAATCTTCTTTGGCATATCCTTTTGGCACACCCCAAACACTCATAAGAGCTTTGAATTGTTCTTTTGTAAGTCTTCTTTCTTCGTCTGGAAGATTACAAGCTACTTCAAACATATGTTTCCGTAGTTTTTTGGTATTCCTCCTAAAATAAAGAGTGTTTAAGTCTTTTAAAGTTGGAGTACACAGAAGAAGTCCTTTTTCTTTAGACTGTTGACTGAGCGTATTATTAATAGCTTTCTCAATCATTATATACTCACTATCATAATGCCAATTATTTACATCATAATCACTGTGAGCTTCCTTTAATACTCCAATTATTATTTCATTTGTATGTTTCATTATTGTTGGCGCTTTGTTGGTCATTGTTGGTGTTTGTTGGTGTTTGTTGGTAATCGTTGGCAGCATACTAAAACCCTTGTAAATAAAGGGATTACATCTACTACATATTCTTTATTGTTGGCAACTGTTGGTCATTGTTGGTGCTTGTTGGTCAACATTGTTGGTGATTTTGTTGGTGATTTTGTTGGTAACTGTTGGTGTTTGTTGGCAACTGTTGGTTGTTGTTGGCCAACATTGTTGGCAACAATATGACCTACTGTTGGTTGATTGTTTAAATCATAAAAATACTGTTGCATTTCCTTAATTTTATCATAAACCCCTATTGTTGTTTTGTTGGTGTCTAATAGGTAAATATGGTCTCCTATTTTTTCAGATAATGTGTTTGTTGTTATCCCTATTTTGTAGCTCTCTGAAGCTGTTAATAATCTTATAGGGTATATTTTAATATCATTACGAATACACCATGTTCTATGTAATTCCTCAGTATTCATATTTAAAAACCTAAACCAACAGTACTGGTGTTAATATTGTTATTTTTAAAATGAAGCTCACGAGCTTTTATTTGTTCTTCAGTAAAATTAACTTCTATATAAAAAACCTCTTGAGTTTTATTGTCAATGGTCATGTTTTTACGCTGTTTCCCCTCACTATTAATGGCTATTCTATCAATAGGGTTAAACTTATGCTCCTTGAGATCACACCATGCTTTTAAGCTCTTTCTGAATTTATTTGCATTTATAGGGTACTTTCCTATAAACTCTTTATAGTCATTGTACATATAAGGGCGCGAAGTATATGTATTTAATTTATCCGACAACACATTAAAATAATTGTCTGCCCAGTCTGAGAAATTTTCGCCAGCAACACGTAATAAATTACGTTTTACTACATTTTCCATAGGTGGTTCTACTTTTTCTTTTTGACCTAAATAAAATTGAATACATTGAGCAACAAAATTGTAAAAATCGTTCCAATCCTCTTTCGTAAAATCATCAAATAGTAAACCATCAAAATCATCAGATACCTTTCTATGCTCTAAGTATTCGCCATTAGTATTGTAATGATAATAGTCAGAAAACACCGTAAATAACAACCTACGCATTGTACTACCGCTTAAATCTTTTAATTGAAAATTTGAGGTTGCAGCAATCTTTGGACTATCAATAAAAGGAAGTTCAAAACTTGACTTAAAAAGTGGCCGAATAGTCATTGAACCAGTTACCCCTGAATAAAACATATCAAGCTTAAAAAAGAATCCTGCATCGTCAATAATTATAGCATCATGTTTTTTACTCACATCGGCCAAGTTGTGCTTATCTTCTAAAACTTCTTTTTTTCGTCCCTCTAAATACTTAACTGTTTTATAAACCTTTTGTACTGCATCATTCCACATTATAGATTTACCACTACCTCCGTTACTGTCTTCTACATCACTAATTCTATTATCCATTCCAAAACAGAAATAGGAATTATCTTTTGATTTATGACGATGTAAGAAATACCCAAAAGCATATATTTTATTAGCTAAATGTTGTTGTTGCTCCTGTTGTTGCTCTGTTGGTAAATTAGCTCCTTTTATGTTGAATTGATTAGCCTTGAAGTATTTGTTTTTAGCTTCTAAATCATCTTGAAATGGTTTTTCTAAATCGTCCCTCCAATGTACTCGAGAGGTATTTATCATGTAATTAAAAAACTTATTGTTAGTTTTCAGCACATCAATTGTACATTTTACGGGGTCTTTAGTATTTTCTTTTGGTAAAACATTTATCTTAAAATGAGGTTCTTGTATTTTTACACTATGCTCCAAAATTTTGTCCTCCCAAACCATTTTTTTGGTATCTGAAGTATCAATTTTTATAATTTCATTAGGAGTTATTTTCCAAGAGCAATTTTCAAAAAACATGTATTGACTGTCCTTTGTAGCATCTTTAAAATCAAGCTCAATAGGTTCTAATTGACTTAACTGTTTTTCTGATAATTTAGTAGTATCAAAAATTAAATTTCGTAAATCTGTTGGCTTGTTAGTTTGTAATAAAAACTTATTTATATAGTCTTTCATTTCTACATGAGTAACTTTTTTGACTATGTTATCAGTGATTTTCACGAAAGAAAAACCATCCTTTGCAGTTAAATCGTCAATCTTGTAAAAACCTTGATGTTTCAAGTAATGAAAGGCGTGAGCGCTATTAAACTTATATTTCCAAGTGTCCTTTACCTTGTATGAATCCCAAAATTGAAACGGTAAAGCAGATTTAACCAGGTTATTAAATTGTGTGTTGATTTGTTCCGGTTCATTTTTACGATAATACTTAGTTATGTAGTCTTTTGCATCTTTGCAAAAATTACCTCTATCGTCTTTTAATAGCCTTAGTTTTTCGGGCAACCATATGTGTTTTATATCTAAAAATTTGTTACCTAATTTAACCGCTTGTTTTATTCCAGCTTCATCAATATCGGGCAAATAACAGATGTTTTTTGCATCCTTTTTTAACTCTTGATACTCTTTCCAAGTTAATTGCTCACTTTCACTATTGAGCCAAATTACAGTATTATCAGAGTTTAAACTAGCAACATTTAAGCCATCAGAACCACCCGAAACAACTATAATATTGTCAAGCTTGATATCTTCATCTTTCTTTTTTTCATCGTCGTTATTGTTGCGCTTATCAAGTACACGTTGTTCCACTAAATCCAATCCAAAAATGAATCGTGTTAGTTTTTTACCAAAGAACCTAAAACGTGGAGCTTTATCTTCTTTTGATGCAAATGGCTCATAAATTTTATGCCATGACCCATTGTCAAAACCATAAATAGGATAGTTTTCTGTTGGTTTTTTGGTTAATTGCGTGAGTACTCCAGTTGATTTATGAACGAAATAAGTTACTACCTCTTCAATGTACTTGAAATTGTATTTATCACAATCAGATTGAGTAACCTTTACACCAATGGTTTTTAATGCTTTCTCGGGGATTTCATCAGCATATATAATTTTATAGTCGGTTACTGTTGCTGTTGTTGGTGCTGTTGAAAATTCTACTGTTGGTTTGTGATTAGGTGGTGTATAGTCTGCAATATTATAATGTAACGCCAATTTTTGACAAGCTTCAGAAAAATCAATCCCATCTAATTTCATTGTTAAATCAATAGGGTTTAGCGTTCCACTATCGCCCCAGTCCTTAATACACCAAACGTCTTGCTTTTTAGAATACCAAAGGTTTGCAGAAGCTGTTTTGTCGCCGTCCCTAACCTTAAAATGACGATTAGTACCTACCACCTCAGAAGCCTTTGGAAAGTAACTTAAAATGATATCTAGTCCTTTATCAGAAACATCAAATATTTTTGATTTATCGTAAGCGTATGACATTTTTTTGGTGTTATAGCAACTAACAGTTTATTTACTGTTGGCTGTTGTTGGTTCGTGTTGGTCCTTGTTGGTTCGTGTTGGTATCAAGTAATCAAAAAAAAACTTTAACCCCTGTAAACAAAGGGCTTAACCATGTATCTAATGCTGTTGGTTGGCTGTTGGTCTTTGTTGGTCTTTGTTGGTCTTTGTTGGTTATTGAATATTTAAACCATGCTCTTTTAACAACATATCTAATTTTAGTTTGCTTTTTTTAAACATTTTTTCAGCTTTTTCAAGAACTAAGTCTATCTCTGGTTTAGATGCTCTTTTTTTTATTTCATCTAATTCCGTTTTTAATAAATAGGTTTCTTCATCAACAGCTAAACGCTTTCTTTCAAACCTTTGCATTATTTTATTTTGTACGCTTTTTTCAAAACCCTTTAAATATAGAGGTGTCTCTTTTTTAACTGTCTTGCTGATAGCCAATGAACCAACTTGGAAAAAGCTGTTGTTTGCAGTTCTATTTATTTCGAATCCTAACATAGCCTTAATTGTTTTGATAATGATTTAATATGTCTTTTTCAGCAAAAGCATAATTATTTATGAACCTATATTTTAAAACTTTTCTTGTTTTTTTTATAGCGGATATTTCTTGTTTTTTCCTTGTTTCAATAGTTAATAGTAATTGAAATCTCTTTTTATTTTGAGCATCAATACGCTCTTGAAACTGGTTATAAATAATAAATCGTTCTTCCCTTGTGTATTGCTCTTTAGATTCTTTAAAAACCAAGAAATCAGATAAAATACTATTCATAATTTTAGTTGTTTATATGATTAGACGAAAAGTAATTGTTAGCCATTGCTTGCGTGTTTATTGCACGTAACGAGGTGTTTCTTGTTGGTGCTTTAATTTCTGCAGTAGCGAAAGGGTAGCTTATCCGTTTATTTACATTGTTGATTTGACTTCGAAAAGAAGCTATTATTGTTTTTTGTTCTTCTTTGCTGTACTTGTACCAATTTTTTTCAAACTCCAGTACTTTTAAAAAAATGCTCATACCCTTAGTTTTTAAATAATTCTTTACGTTCCTCTTGCTCTTTTTCTTGCTTTTCCTTTAATAACTTATATAGTTTTTCAATTTCTTTCACATGTAACTTATTAGAAGTGTGCTTAGTAAACATTGCTCTTATAGAATTTTCAGAATATGGCATACTATCTGCATTAAGAAAACCACGTTTATTAAAATACGTTAAGATTGTTTTTGCGTATCCCCAGCCAAAAACTTTTTTCATTACGTTTTGCTCTGATTTTGAGAAATTATTTTTCATTATATTGCAATTCTTTTTAATCACGTTTCGTTTACAAATTGTTCACGATTCTGTCACAAATATAGTAGATATGTTTCTACTAAAACAAATAAACAATAGCTTTTTTTCTATGATTCGAAAAAGAATACTACAATATCTTGATTTAAAAGGGATTAGTAAATACAAGTTTTACAAAGACAATGACGTTTCTAATGGATTTTTAGATAAAGAAGGGAGTATACGCTCAGATATATGCGAGAAAATAAGCTATCAATACGAAGATATTAATCTAACTTGGTTAATTACTGGTAAAGGCGAAATGTTACTGGAAAACCAACAATCACCAACAGATACCAACAGTGTAATAAGTACGGATGCAAAATTTGAAGATTTACTAGTAGATTTATTGAGTAGTCCTAAAGCTAAAAAAGTAATTAATCACTTAATTACTGAACGCTTAAACCCAGTAATAGACAATCTTGAGGCTATAGATGCGTATTTAGCACAACAGGCACTAGATAAATTAAAAGGAGAGGAATAACGAGTTACTTTTGTAGTGTTATATAAGCATAGGTAGTGTTATCTGTATTTTTCAGAGCCATGAATCACTTATTTCCGACATCTTTATGACGAACTTTAGATTATGCTTATCCCTTAGTAATTCAATCACTTCATGTAGACCAGATTCAAAAGCAAATGGAGATAGATATACTTCTTCGATAAGTTCATTTAAATCAACGTTAATATTTTTAAATCTTAAATTCTCACCATCTTTCAGTTTGGTGAGACATCTTACTTCTTTTTCAAAATTGTAGTGAATATTCTTCGTAAGTAACGTCGAAAAATTACCGAAATCATATTCAGGCTTTTTACTATCAAAATAAGATACTTCGCCTATGTAGATTTCTTCATTCGTGTTGTGAAAACAACGTTTAAGTTTATTAAAGTCTGTTTTAATAGCAATACCGAGTTTATCCTTAGCATACATTTTCCACAAAGCGAAAGACTCATTTTCAGCAGCACTCCATGAAGAAATTAAGATTTTGCTAATTGAATACTTTTCAAAGAAGCTTCTATAAACCTCTACGAAATTATCATTTCTACCATTTTTCTTTTCATGAGCCTTCATGTATTGATAAACTTCATCAGGCATTTTACCTTCGTAGTTGTCACCAAGCAATTCCACAGATGGAAAAAAGATGCTGGATGAATTGATGATTTTCAAAAATTTCCATAAATCCATATATCTCCAAAGTGGTAAATCTTTGATTCCATCTATTTTTAAACCCTCATTATTTATATACATCTTATTGTAATTATTGCCATTGTTAAATATATGGTTTTGTACGCATTGATGTACAGTTAAGTCTAACAAGTGTGAAAATTAATAAATAGTAATGAATAAATTATAAAATATGATAAAGTATAAATTATATATATTGTTGGCAACCGTTTTTTATTGGGTTAGTGATTTTAGTAAATTAATTAAATATCCAAAAACTGACTCTTCAAAAACAACACCTAGTATAAGTCCAGAAATTAATTTGTTTTCTGAAATAAGAGATAGAAATCTAGCTATAATTGTTTTTTTAATAGGCTTCTGTTTGTCGTATTTATTAATATCTATATTAACATCTTTGTTTGATAACTCAGAGTCTTGAACAAATTGTCCAATTTGAGAATCGTAAATGTTGTTTGTAGTTGATTTGTCCTGAAGCTTACTTATCTCAAACAAGAATTTACTACCCTCAAGCTTTATCTTACACTTAGGAACTGGCAATATTCTTGGTGGCTTATTGCTGACCCTTACACTCGTGCTACTCTTGTAGTATATATAATTACTAGACTTTAATTCTGAAAGTTTTTGCTTAAGTAATGAGTTGTTTTCAGAAAGACTAGATACGTCAATCGGTTTTCCATTATCATTTTCAGATAAGTGCTTTAGTATTTTATATTCTAGAGTCTTTTGCATAATTGTTGCCAACGTTTAGCTATGAATTTTACGGGGCAGAAAATCCGCGGATTTTCGTGTCGGCACAAGCCATAAGCTTTTTGTTTTGTTTTTAATTTTGTCGTTTCATAAAAGCCAAATTAAAAGATTTGGCGGAAAAGTAAATATATACAAACCGCTATCAACTATGCTTTACACACGTTGTTAGTAACAATTCTTCTCTCTTTTTTTTCATAGTATACATTGTCTCAATAATTTTGTCCATTACTTCATTATTAGCAATTTTCTTTGCTTTTTCGTAATAAGGAATAGCTTTATCAAATTCGTTTAGTTCAATATCATAATAATTTCCCAAGTTTAAATAAGCACTTGAAAAATCAGGATTATATTTAATTGCTGTTTCAAAATGATAAATAACTTTCTCTTTATCTTTAGTTGCTCTGTAAATATTTCCTAAATTATTGTTAGCATCTTTATCGTAAGGTGATATTTTGAGGACTTTTAAATATTCTTTTTTAGACTTCTCAATTTTTCCAATTTTGCTATATGTTAGACCTAAATTTATTCGAGCAATTATTAAACTTGGTTTTAATTTTATTGCTTTTTTATAACAGCCAATTGCTTTCTTATTATTATCAAATTGAGAAGCATAAAGGAAACCTAAATTATTCCAAGCATACGAATTTTCAGAATTTAAATTCAATGACTTTTCATAAAGTCTTTTTGCTTCTTCTTTCTTTTTAAGTTTATCCTTGATAAGAGCTTTAGTTGATAACGCTAAATAACTTTCTCCAAACTGTTCAATATGTTTGTCAATTGCAATTTCTTGAATATTATAGTTGTCAATTTGAGAAAGAGTTATTAAGTCTAAAATAAATGTAATATCTTCAAATCCTAGATATTCAATTATAGACTTATAGTTTTCTTCTTTTAATTCCTCTAATGTTGAAGTTTTTAAATCTCCAACAGTTTTAAGAAAATTGTCAATTGAAGAATAGATAGTTTCGTAGTTGTTTAAATCCGAATAAGAACCTAAAGAGCTTGTTATATCAATTTCCTTCAAATCGTTTTGAAGTTCTTCTTTTTTATTCTTCCAGTATTTTATATACTCAATCCTATCTTTCGCATTAAAAATTTTCGTGCCTTTAATTAGAATTGGAAGAATTTTTTCCTTGTGATTTTGTTCTTTTAAAATTTCTAAAGCCTCAAACATACAGTTCTCGGATTTAAGATAATCATCGCTTAAAAGAATTATTGCAAAATCTGCATTTCTGATACTTTTCATATAATCAGAAATACTGTCTTTATACTTTAGGTCTATCGTATCTTTTTGTAGAGAAATTCCAATCTTATTAAAATCATTTTCAATAATATTAGCTTGGTCTTTATTATTCCAAGAGTATGACAAAAAGATGGTTGGTGTTTTGATATTTTCTTTCACTTATTAATTAATAGTTACGATTTTCTTATATAGAGTGAATGTAGTTAAAATATTCAAAAGCCTTACTTAATTATACGATGTTATTGATTATATCGAAGACAAAATAACCTAAAAAGCAGTTTTTTACGCTTAAAATCAAAAGTGTAATGAGAGTGTAATGGAAGTGTAATGAAAAGTGTAATTCTTGAAACCCCTACAAACACTAGCCTTACTCTACTTTATTACACTATTACACTTTTTTCTTAATTATAGTAATAAAAAAAATAAAAAGTAATATATAATAAAGGGGAACAGCAATTTTTGTACTATTGTTTAGCTGTTGGTTAAAACCCACAATTAGCCTAAATCATTACATAGTTATTTTTTCTTATGATTCTGTTTTAGGGGGTGTGGGGGCAAACATATAGAAGGAAAATAGCCTTTTAAAAAGTGTTCTCTATAAAGAGCCGAAGCGAAAAGGATATAAGGTGTAAAATCTAAGGATTTTACACCTTATATTTTACAAACAGCGTAAGTGATATTAAGTTAAAAAAGAGTGCTAAAACAGGCTTATTTGCATTTTTAATAATGTAGTTAATCGAGAAGTTGTTTATAAAGCTAACAAGAATACGCGATTCAAGATATTGGAGCGTGTCAAAAACGAGTCAAATAGCAGTTAAATTTAAGAATTTTGATAAAATGTAATTCTTAATAATCAGATAGTTAGGGTTTTTTAGGTGTTAGCGTAGAGTTCGAGTCTCTCCGCCCGTACAACCTTAAAGAGTTAAAATGTTTTTACATTTTAACTCTTTTTTTATGCCCTAAATATTCGTTACTTTTATAAAGTAATTGCTTATATTTGCAGCAAATTCTTAAAAAAATTAAAGAATGTCGATTAAAGATTTATATTCAAGCGGATTTGTTTCTAGAAACCAAGGTCATTTTGCTGCCATTGTTCGTGTTGCATTAAGTGATGGTAAAATTGTTGAAGAAGAAGAATTATTTTTACAACGTTTAGCTAAAAAACTTAGCATTGGAGAAGTTGCATATGCTGAAATTTTAGAAGACCCAACAAATTATCCAATAAACCCTCCTACTACTTATAACAGAAGGTTAGAGCGTTTATTTGATTTGGTACGCATTGTATATGTTGATTTAGATATTAAAGAAAAACAAATAACAATGCTTGAGCGTATTGGTGTAGGTTTAGGATTTGCTCCTTCAAATGTTGAATATATCGTTCGAAAAGCATTGCAACTAATTGGAGATGGTGTTTTAGATGTAGATACTTTTTCTGATGAAATTAAAAACATGAATAGATAAGAAACCTTATTTATTTTATCATATTAAAAACCACGCTATTTGCGTGGTTTTTTTGTTTATTGGAGTAGCAAACTAGCGCTCTATTATTAAATCTCTTTTTATAAATCCACAAAAATTCCGTAACTTATTACCCCTAAGTCTTTTACACTAATACATTTCAATTAAACTTACAATGTATCGTAATCGCATTTTAATACATCTCATTTTATTTACTCCCTGCATCCTACTTGGACAAGTTAGCGGTTGTCCTGAAGTGAAAATTACAGATATTAGTGAAAATGAAACGATTTATATCAATTGTAATTCTCAAGATGGCTGTATTGATTTAGTTGCTAATTATCCAGAAACAGGAACACCCACAAGTTATAGCATAGCACAAATTGAATACCAACCAGAGTTTCCTTTTTCAGGTTTAGCAAACCCAATAAGTGTAAATATTGATGATGTTTGGTCAGATCCAAAAGTAATTCTTCCTTTTAATTTTTGTTTCTACAACCAAGAATATTCGGAAGCAGTAGTCAGTTCTAATGGCGCAATTTCTTTTGACCTAGGAAACATAAACGATAATGGTTTTACTGATGCTGCTGATGAATGTTCGTGGGAATTTAATTTAGGGATTCCTAGTCCGCAATTTCCAAGTACTGCTGAACCTAAAAAAATATTAAATGCCATTTACGGAGTTTATCACGATATTGATCCTAGTATTGGCGGACAAATAGGTTGGCAATTATTTGGAGACTATCCATGCAGGCGATTGGTAGTAAGTTATTATCAAGTTCCATTATTTGATTGTATCTTTTTAACTTCTACTTTTCAAATGGTGTTATATGAATCTACCAATATTATAGATATATATATTGAAAAAAAATCAACTTGCCCAAATTGGAATAACGGAAATAGTGTCTTAGGAATTCAAAACGCAACAGGAACCCAAGGTTTATCGCCTTTTGATCGAAACACAAGTAGCTGGGCTACATTAAATGAAGCGTGGAGAATAACGCCGTCTGGCCAATCAAACACTCAAATAACTTGGTATGATGATATAAGCGGAACCATATTAGCTACCAATCAAAATGAAATTACCGTTTGCCCAACAACAGCACATAGCTACCGAGCAGAAGTGATTTACACACTTTGTGACGGAAGTACCATATTCTCTTCTGATACAACAACAGTTCAATATACAGACACTGTTTTTTCAACCCCACCAATAACACATGTTATTTGCGACAAGGATGGTATAAAAGATGGAAATACAACTATTAATTTATCTATATTCGATAGTGAACTTATAACCGAATTAAACAGCATTAACCCCTATGTAATTTCGTATCATTTATCACAGCAAGATGCAATTGATACTATTTCTCCTATCAATCCTATAACTTCGTTTATCAATATTGATAATCCAGAAATCATTTTTGGCCGAATTGAAGATACCAGTTTAAACTGCGTTGTAATTAAAGAGATTGATATTACTGTTTCAACTGGTCCCATAAATTTTAATGCGAATATTGTTTCCGAAACTTTTGCAGATGTCCATCAAATTTTAGCAACCGCGACTGGTGTTGATCACTATTTATTCAGTTTAAATGATGGCGAATTTCAATCTAGCGGTTTTTTTGACAATGTGAGCGCTGGTTTACACACTATTACAATTACAGATAGTAACTTTTGTTTTAATGAAGTTATAGAGTTGGTTATTATTGATTACCCAAAATTCTTTACACCAAACGGAGATGGGATTAACGATTGTTGGAATATCAGTCATGTAAAAGAATTAGTGTTTGCTAGTATTACCATATTTGATCGTTACGGAAAAGAATTGATTCAGTTTGACCAAAACAGTAAAGGCTGGGATGGTTTATATAAAGGAAACCCATTACCTGCTGCTGATTACTGGTTTAAGGTTTTGTATTCCGAAAAGAAACCCAAAGGAGTACAACGACAATTTATCGCTCATTTTTCTATAAAAAGATAAAAATAACAACTTCTTCAATTCTATAGAACAGGTATAAACACCTGTTCTTAAAACAAAATAGAAACCCTCTTAATAAACCTATCCATACTAAGTAGTTTTGATTTTTATAATACAAAACAAATTATTTATTATGGATACAACTGTAACTACTGCCACAAATAAACAAGTAATAAACCCTAGCTCTGTAATTAGCCCAGGAGTTACTAGTGAGTTAAAAGGTGAAATAAACTCAATGCTTTCTTTTGCACTTAACAATGGGCTTACAATAAATAATGAAATAAACGGTTTGCTTGAGAGCACCAAGCTAGATGATTTGTTAAGCGTACATAGTTTACTGATTAAAAATGTTCAGCCTGCTACTCCAAAATCTATTAATTATTTGAATATTATTAATAAAGATGGTGTTCAGGAGACTTCCTATAATAAAATTCCAATAGTCAGAAACTTAATATATTTGTCGCTATTTTTCCTCATCTCTTTTATTGCCACTGCTTTATCTCCTGAAGTAAATAATAATTCATTAGACAAAGGAATAATGGGTAACGATGGACTTTCATTATTGCTAAATCTAACATTTCTTTGTTCTATTTCTGGTTTAGGAGTTGCTTTTTATTTACTAAAAAGTGTCAGCACAGCCATTCAAAAAGGAACTTTAGTTCCAGAAGACGCTATTTATTATACCGCATTGATATTTTTAGGAGTAATTGCAGGTATTATCCTTTCTGAAATTATCTCTTTATACACCACAGATAACGGAGTTAATTTGTTTAACAAAAGTATTTTAGCGTTAATTGGTGGGTTTTCATCTGATGCTATTTTCAGTGTTTTACAAAGCTTGATTACCAAAATTAAGCAAATTTTTTCAACCCCATCATAAACTATATCCTTAACAACAAAATAATGAAACGTATACAAATCTATAGCATTTTATTAGTTGCTGCTTTATTGAATTCTTGCGCATCTATACCAGCATCTACCACAATTCTTACACAAGAAATTTTAAAAGAGTCTTCAGGGATGCACTCACTTAATATTTCATTAATAAATGAGTTATACGCAAACAGGAAAGAACAAATTAACAGCTTTATAACCCATACCTATACCCCAACATTATTAGATAATTTTTCAAAAAGTTTACCTGATAGTCTTGATTATAAAGAGGAACTTCCAAATATTTTAAAAAGTATTGTTCCTATTATTAATAAAAAAAAGGATTCTATGCAATCTATATTAGATACTGAGCAAGAACAACTAATCAGACAACTCAACACAAACTATACTGCTTTTAGTACTGCTGGAACATCTCTTCAAAATTTAATAGATTCTGCAGTTAAATTAAAAGCAGCAGAAAAATCAGCTATGGCTAGTGTACAGGTCTTAACTAATGGATCAGTTAACATCAGTCATCTTGAAACTAGATTGGATAGTTTATTACTAAAATCGGGAAATAATTTTTCAAAACTAATGGAAATTAGTTCCATTATAAAAAGCAATTAAATTTTCTAGTGAAAAATTTTAAACAGATAATCAATCAAAGTCCTTCCCCTAAAAGAACCATTTTGGGATATTTTTTCTGTGCAATAGGTGAAATTTTCCTTATTGTAATTGGTCTTCTTATGGCCTTAGAAATAAATAATTATAATGATTACCAAAAATGTCAAAAAACGGAACAGATAATTATCAAAGAAATATCTGACAATTTAACTATTGATTTACTCGATTTTAACAATAACATCAGTCACTTAGAAAATCAAATTGTTTCCAGTAAGTCACTATTACGAGTAATTGATAAAAACATACCATATAATGATTCATTGGGTTATTTTTTTTCTTGTCTAAAAATGTACCCTCATTTTACAGCAAAAACTGATGGATATGCTTTGTTACAATCCAAGGGGCTAGAAATTATACAAAATGATGTTATTAGGAAAGCAATTACAAGCTTATATGAAGAAAGGTACAAGTACTTATTAGTGCTTGAAAACGAACGAATTAATTATAACTTACTCGTTTTAGAAAATGTAATGAAACCCTATAATGGAACAGAAACACTAACTAATACATCTATTCCTAAATCCTTAACTATACAAGGGAGTTTTACTCGGAAAATAAATAACTTTTACTTTAGAAACTTACGGAATTTCAAAGCTTTTAAACAAGATAAAAACTTACATGGACTCATTAAAGATATAGAGGTTAATGCAATCTATTTAAAAACAATCCATAGTAATTATAAACAAGAAGTAGTTGACCTAATAAGCACTATTAAAACACAAATGGCTAATTAACTTTATCGCGGTAATATATCTGAATTTACAACAGGCATATCTCCGCATAAATGAATAATACTAACAATTCACTTTTACTAAATATAAAGCAACATACCATGGCATCAATAAACTGGAATAAACTTGCAGAACAAGCTGCACAACAAACCGATACGCAATTTGCTAGTCAAATAGCTAGTTTAACAAGTATGAGTACTACTGAAATCACTACGTTTATTCAGGAAAGTACTATTAGTAATGCCAATGCAGTAAAAGTATTGCAGGAGGTAAATAATGCAGCTAGTTCTAATATCCAAAAAGCTACCGCTGTAGCCAATATTGATAGTGGAGTAAGTTTTTTAATTAGTATTGTTTCTAAAATAGTATAGTATTATAAAACAACCAAGTCTGTCATATTGAGCTTGTCGAAATATGTTTTTAAATTAATATGTTATAAAACTTCGACAAGCTCTGTTTGACTAATTAAACTCTAGTGGGATTAAAAACTTTCCTCCAGAGTAACTATTTTGTGTTGAAAAGCGAATACTACTAAACCCGCTACATTTTTAGCTTCTGTTTTTAGTAATAAGTTATTTCTATGCCCTTCTACTGTTCGTGGACTGATAAATAAAGCTTCAGCAATTTCATTGGTTGTTTTCTGGTCGCAAATAAGTTTTAGTACCTCAGTTTCACGCTTAGTTAAATATTCCAAATCAAAATAACTTCGAGAAACTTTAGCGTCATGGCTTAACATGTTTTCCTGTATTACCTGCATAACGTTATCGTTATAACAAAAACCTTTTTCGGCAACTGCATTTACAGTTGTTATCACATCCTTTGGTGGAGTATTTTTTGCTAAATACGCTACGGCTCCTGTAGTAATCATGTTACTAATAAATGGCTTACTATAGTAACTGGTAATGGCAATAATTTTAATGTTAGGATATTCCTTTTTAATTATTTTAGTGGTTTCTACCCCGTTTAAATTAGGCATCTTCAAATCCATTAAAATAATTTCTGGAAGATTTTCACTAGCCTGCAATTGAGTTAACAAATCAGCTCCATCTTCAGCTTGCATTACAATATCAAAATTCACTTCTTTATTTAATATAAAAGAGATTCCTTGCCTGAACAATATTTCATCATCGGCAATGGCAATTTTTACTATATCATTCATAACTGTTGTGTTTTATGGTTATGGTAAATGCAGCTCCTTGATTTAAGCTACTTTTTATATCCAATTCGCCATTTAAAATGGCTACCCTACTTTTTATGTTTTTTAATCCTAAACCACCTTCGTTTAAGGCTTGTTTCACTACAAAACCTTTTCCGTTGTCCTTATACCTTAGTTTCATTTCTCCTTCAGCGTCATGTAATTCTAAACGCATTAGTGTTGCTTTTCCATGACGGATGGAATTATTTAATAACTCCTGAACAATCCTGAATAAATGCAATTCTTGGTTTTTGGTTAAGCTGGTTAAATAATTAATATTGTGTTGTGTGACTACTTTTTTTGTAGCTCCAAACTCTGCTAACAATTCCTTTAAGGCTTCAACCAAACCAAAATTATCTAAAATTGGCGGCAATAAGTCATGAGCAATTTTCCTAGAACTTTCTAAAACTGTAGTAGTTACCCCTAAAACATTCGCTAAAGCATCCTGTTGTTCATGTGTTGTTAAACTACCATCCAACAACATGTTTATATGTAAGCTTACTACATTTAGTTTAGCACTAATGGCATCATGTAAATCCTGTGCAATACGTTTGCGTTCTCGCTCCTGAGTTTCTATAGTAGCCTGTAGTATTCTTTTTTGGCCATCTAATTTAATAGCCACTTTTTCCAATTCCTTTTCTACTATTTTTTTACGTGCAAAACGGAAAAAAATCACCAGCCCACTTGATACTAGTATCAAAAAAATCACTCCAAAAATTAGCGCACTAATTATTTGATTTTGGCTTGTGATTAATTCTTCTCTCATTGCTGCTTTATTTTTGTGATGCCTGTCTTGCTTATTCTAATGTTTTTATACCATTCCATAAAAATGAACAATAGATAAACGATGAATAACACTTTATTTAGAAACCATATATTCTTTATAATTTGATTTTCAAAATTGGATAAATAGTCTCCCAACATATATATCAAACTACTAGTACTTAAATAAATTAGTATCCCCGTATTTATGTACATAAACACTCCTTTTTTAGACAATGAATTATACAAATGCATAATTGCGTAAATTACTAATGGTATGGAACATAAAAATACTTCTAATACATTAAAAACAAAAAACACTTCGGGCTCTATAATATATTGTGTGCATAAAATACTAATTACAATAATAAAAATAATGTCAACTAATTTTTTTTGAGGTTTTTCAATAAAAATTTTTTTATAAAAGAGGGATAAAAAAATAAACTGTACACCGAAATAAGCATGAGATAAATATAAATTTGGCATTTTATTTTTCCATAAATAAATAGAATAAAATATAATCAAAAAAGAAATTAATAGATAAGTTTTGAACAACTTAAAAGCCATAGATCTTCCATGGCTTTTAAAATAAAGTATTAAATTAATGAATAGAATTACAATCCCTGAATACTCAAATATATCTTTGATAGAATACACTATTTAAAATATAAAGGGCTATTACTGTCACAATCACTTGGACATGGATGAGTAACATCATAAATTCCAGAATCTAAACTAGTAGGATTCTTTTCATTTTTAATAATATCACTATGCACTTTTGTTTTATCATCGTAAGTAGTACCTACAATAGCTAGTTTTTCTCCGTAACCGTTGTCTTTCCCTGTACCATTAGTAGTATCAATAGCTAAATAACTACGTACTCCAGCGTTTGGCAACATAGTTTCATCTAGTATATAACTTCCACTTGCGTGTTTTACTAGTATCTTCATTTCTTTTAGTAATTCTGCTAAATCTAATGCTGGTATTAAAAAAGCTTTACAATGGTCTGGGTTTTCACCTTGCCATAATTTTGTCCATTTTTCAGCATCTTCTAAGGTAATTGTGTTTCTGCTTGTTGTTACTTCACTCATAGTTTTGGTTTTTATATTTAGTTAATTAAATGATCTATTAATATGCTCACAAACCTACTTTCTTAAATAGTTAAAGGGACATTTCTTTAATTTGATTAGCATTAATTTATTTCAAATATACATATGTTAACCGCTAAAAAAAAAAGGAAAATTCATCAAAATTTAATTCCTTTCAACTATAAAAATAAGTTCGCTAGTTGTCAGTAACTTACATTACATCGTACCCATTTATTTAAAAATGTTACCCGCAAATATGAGTATTTATCATCAATAATAACTAGGTATTTCTACGTGGTTTATTTTTAGCGAATTTTTACGTTAAAAATAACAATAGCTGTACACTAGTTTTGAAATTCAATTAATACTCAAAACTATGTATACTTTAACAGTAAATAATAACTACAGCCAAGATATTGGAACATCTAATGGTGTGACCATATCAAAAGGAAAAAACCATGTGTTTAATGATCGTGGTTCTATAATTTTAAGCGTTCCTGGTATGGGAGAAATGAACTTTATTGATTTAGGCAACAAAAAATTACCGGGATACCCTGAACCAAAACAAACATGGGGAGTTTTAGCTAGATACCGCACTATAGAGGCGTATTATAGATATGAAGGAGGTGGCGAACTTACAGCAACTTTTGACAATTTAGGTACTTGTACACTTACAACAGCTAATGGAACAATGATACCAATTGCATTAGAAGACTTCATTATAAAATAAAACTAGGGGTAACTACCTGTTTTTATATACTGAGTATTATACTCGCATATAAAAAGAGCGAACCCAATACTTTTGACTAAACAAATAACAAATCAATTTTAAACTTTAAAAACAACAAATTATGGAACCATTTTTAGCACAAATCGTTATGTTCGGAGGAAATTTTGCACCAAGAGGTTGGGCATTCTGCGAAGGGCAACTATTACCAATATCACAAAATACAGCATTATTTTCATTATTAGGAACTACTTACGGAGGTGACGGAAGAACCACCTTTGGATTACCAGATTTAAGAGGGCGAATTCCTGTTGGACCAGGTAACGGACCAGGTTTAAGTAGTTATCGTCAAGGACCAGGAGGAGGTCGTGAACAAGTTAATTTGAATACAACAAACTTACCAGCACATTCACATTCAGCAACGGCAACAGTTAAAGCTGCTTTTACACCACCAGCAGGAGGAGGAAACACAAATAGTCCAAGTGGCTCAAATTTTTCAGGAGTTGCTGGAACTAACGTGTATTCTAATCAAGCAACAAATGTTAATATGGCAGGTAATAATGTAGCTGTTTCTCTTGGAGAAACTGGAGGAAATATTCCTTTTAGCATTGTTCAACCTTGGTGTTCAGTACAATTTATTATAGCTTTACAAGGAGTTTTTCCTTCGAGAAGTTAATTATAATCAGTTACAAAAACCAACTTCTATCGGAGTTGGTTTTTTTGTGTTATATCGAGATAATTTTAATTTTTTAAAAATTTGTTAATTTTATAACGATATTTGTAATTGAAACCTTTTGAGTTAGGAATTTTTACTTGAAAATCAAAAAACTAATTATGAAAAAATTATTACTTTTTAAAGTATTGTTTTTGTCTTTATTCTCGGCCTTTGGTCAGATAACAAAAACGGATGCTACAGCCCAAACGCTGAACGCATCAATAGCCACACGAAATTTAGTCTTTACGGCTGGAGATTTTGCAGGTTGTACTTCCTTAACTGAAGTCGAATTAGATTTGACTTTAACATTAACTAATTTATCAAGCTGTAATGCTGGAGCTTTTGGTGTTCACAACGATATCGCAGTTTCTTTACAATCTCCATCTGGAACTGTTGTACACTTAGTGCAGGATTTCTCAGGGATTTTATTGGGTTCACCTCCGCCACAGATTACCTATCAAGATGCTGGCTTCCCAACAATATTTCAACAAACGGCAACATATGATGATGATGCTACTTTATTAGCTGATGATCAAACTTCTTTTGGAGTTGGAACTTGGAAACCTCATAATCCATTAAGTGCTTTTGACGGTGAAAACCCTGTTGGAACTTGGATTTTACGTGTCGCAGATGGTAGAAATCAAGGTTTTCCAGATTTTACATGTTATGTAAATTCTGCTCTTCGAGTTTCATGTGGAGCTCCTTGTACTAATCCAGATATACCGTCAGCTATTTCAGCTACACCATCATCTATATGTACGGGGAATACGACAAACTTATCTTGGTCTGGTGCTTTAAATGACGCTACACAATGGCATATTTATACAGGTTCATGTGGAGGAACACAAGTTGGTACTTCAGCTACCAATTCTTTTACAACTGCAGTGTTAACAGGAAACACAACATTCTATATTCGTGGAGAAGATGGCGCAGGGTGTGTAGATGAGTCTACTGGCTCTTGTGGAATGGTAACAGTTAACGTTAACGCAATTGACGATGCTTCATTCACTTATGCTTCTTCTGCATATTGTGCAGATGCTACAGATCCAACACCAACAATCACTGGATTAGGTGGAGGTACATTTAGCTCTACTGCAGGTTTATCTATTAATGCTGCAACAGGAATTATTGATGTGAGTGCATCAACACCTTCAACATATACAGTAACGTATACTACGGCTGGAACTTGTCCGAATAGTAGTGGAGTTAGTGTTACAGTAAACGCAATAGACAACGCTTCATTTAACTATTCAGCTTCTGCATATTGTGCAAACGATACAGATCCAACTCCTACAATTACAGGTCTAGCTGGAGGAACATTTAGCTCTACTGCAGGTTTATCTATTAATGCTGCAACAGGAATTATTGATGTGAGTGTATCAACACCTTCAACATATACAGTAACGTATACTACGGCTGGAACTTGTCCGAATAGTAGTGGAGTTAGTGTTACAGTGAATGCATTAGATGATGCTTCATTCACTTATCCAGCTTCAACATATTGTGTAGATGATACTGATCCAGCTGCAACTATAACTGGAGTATTAGGAGGAACATTCTCAAGTACACCAGGATTATCAATCAATGCAGGAACAGGAAATATTGATGTTTCTGCAAGTACTCCAGGTATATATACAGTTACTTATACAACTGCAGGTTCTTGTCCAAATAGTTCAGGTGTAAGTGTTACAGTGAATGCATTAGATGATGCTTCATTCACTTATGCTTCTTCTGCATATTGTGCAGATGCTACAGATCCAACACCAACAATCACTGGATTAGGTGGAGGTACATTTAGCTCTACTGCAGGTTTATCTATTAATGCTGCAACAGGAATTATTGATGTGAGTGCATCAACACCTTCAACATATACAGTAACGTATACTACAGCTGGAACTTGTCCGAATAGTAGTGGAGTTAGTGTTACAGTAAACGCAATAGACAACGCTTCATTTAACTATTCAGCTTCTGCATATTGTGCAAACGATACAGATCCAACTCCTACAATTACAGGTCTAGCTGGAGGAACATTTAGCTCTACTGCAGGTTTATCTATTAATGCTGCAACAGGAATTATTGATGTGAGTGTATCAACACCTTCAACATATACAGTAACGTATACTACGGCTGGAACTTGTCCAAACAGTTCAGGAGTTAGTGTTACAGTGAATGCATTAGATGATGCTTCATTCACTTATCCAGCTTCAACATATTGTGTAGATGATACTGATCCAGCTGCAACTATAACTGGAGTATTAGGAGGAACATTCTCAAGTACACCAGGATTATCAATCAATGCAGGAACAGGAAATATTGATGTTTCTGCAAGTACTCCAGGTATATATACAGTTACTTATACAACTGCAGGTTCTTGTCCAAATAGTTCAGGTGTAAGTGTTACAGTGAATGCATTGGATGATGCTTCGTTCACTTATGCTTCTTCTGCATATGCAGTTGACGATAGTGATCCAACTCCAACAATTACAGGTTTAGCAGGTGGAACATTTAGTTCAACAGCAGGTTTATCTATTAATGCTGCAACAGGAGTAATTGATGTATCTGCTTCAACAATTGCAATATATACAGTTACTTATACAACGGCAGGAACTTGCCCGAATTCAAGTAATGTTTCAGTAGAAATCACAGTTTCTTTAGGTATTAATGAAAACATACTAGGAGCTAATATAGGTTTATACCCTAACCCTAATAAAGGTAATTTTACATTAAACTATTCAGGTAAAGAGCAATTAAAAGAATTGCAAGTGATGGATATGTTAGGAAAAAGAGTACAAACGATATCATTAGAGAATTTTGATAATACTCAAGAAATGAACTTAACAGCATTAGCAAAAGGAATGTATTTTATTACAATACAATCAGCATCTGCTAAAGTAACTAAGAGAATGATTATTGAGTAATTAACTAATAATTTATAAATAAAAAAGTGCCACGATGTATATCGTGGCACTTTTTGTTTATGATAATTTTAAAAAAAACTTACATCATTTCTAAATGATTCAGATAAAACATTAACCAATTTCTGTATAAAAAAAGCGGCTAATTAGCCGCTTTTTTTATGTCATTTTCTTAAGTATCGTTTACCCAACTAAGTTGATAATCTTCCCAGGAACTATAATTACTTTTTTAGGTGTTCTACCGTCCAATTGTTTTTGAGTTCGTTCATCTGCCATAACAGTTTTTTCAATATCGTCTTTACCCATATCTAAAGGTAATTCTAACATAAAACGCATTTTACCGTTAAAGGAAACTGGATAGTTTTTACTACTCTCTACCAAATGCTTTTCATCACATATTGGGAAAGCAGCTTCTGATACAGAATTAGCACTTCCTAATTGCGCCCATAACTCTTCTGCTATATGTGGAGCATAAGGAGCCATTAACACTGCTAATGGTTCTAATATCTCTTTAGCACTACATTTTTGAGCAGTTAACTCATTCACACAAATCATAAATGTAGATACTGACGTATTAAAAGAGAAATTCTCAATGTCCTCAGATACCTTTTTAATGGTTTTATGTAATGTCTTTAAATTTTCTTTTGTTGGTGCAGCGTCAGTAACTTTTAACCCGTTATCATCTACATACAGTTTCCATAGTTTCTTTAAGAAGTTATGTACTCCTGTAATACCAGCAGTATTCCAAGGTTTTGCTTGTTCTAAAGGTCCTAAAAACATTTCGTATAAACGTAAGGTATCAGCTCCATAACGCTCACAGATTTCATCTGGGTTTACTACGTTATATTTAGACTTCGACATCTTTTCAACCTCACGGCCTACAATGTATTTACCCTCTTCTAAAATAAATTCAGCGTCCTTAAAATCTTGATTTAGAGGATGATTTTTAAATCCCTCTAAATCTAACTCATTAGAAGCATTTACTAAAGCAACATCTACATGATATGGTAATGGTGTAAAATCAGAGATGTGAGTTGAATACTTGGTTTCACCTTCTGGCAAACTCTTATTTACTAATTCAATTTGCTCAAGTAATGACTTTCGAATTTCATTCCATGATTCAGGAGAAATTGTTTTATTTTCTATTTGTTCAGCTATATTTTTACTTACTAAAACCGAAGAAGTAAAACTTCTAACTGCTGCATCTTCAAAATTCCCTGTAGATTTCTTTCCTATAGAAGGGATAGTATAAAGCCTATATACAAATGCTGACGTTCCCAAAATCATTCCTTGGTTGATCATTTTTTTGAAAGGCTCATCTACTGATAAAAACTCTCTATCGTGTAAAAATTTTGTCCAAAAACGAGAATACAATAAGTGTCCTGTAGCATGTTCAGAACCTCCAATGTATAAATCTACATTCCCCCAGTAATCAAGCATTTCTTTGTTAGCAAATTCACCTTCATTTTGTGAATCCATATAACGGAACATATACCATGAACTTCCTGCCCAACCTGGCATTGTATTTAATTCTAATGAAAAAACAGTTTCATTATTAATCTTGTCATTAGAAACCACTTCATTTGAAGTAGTACACCAAGCCCAATCAGTTGCATTCCCTAATGGTGGTTCACCAGTTTCGGTTGGTAAATACTTTTCTACTTCTGGTAATTTAATTGGTAAATGAGCTGCATCAATCATTTGAGGCATTCCATCTTTATAATACACAGGGAAAGGTTCTCCCCAATAACGTTGGCGAGAAAAAACAGCATCACGCAAACGGTATTGTGTTTTCCCTACTCCTTGTCCTAATTCTTCTAATTTATATATCGCTAGTTTACCTGCTTTTTTAGCATTCAATCCGTTTAAGAAATCAGAATTTGCAATTTTTACTGATTTATCAGCATTTGCTGCTTCTGAAATATCTACTCCTTCTAAAATATTAGGAATAGCAATATCAAAATGTTTCGCGAAATCATAATCACGCTGGTCACCACAAGGAACCGCCATAACTGCTCCGGTACCATAACTTGCCAATACATAATCACCAATCCAAACTGGAATAGGTTCTTTAGTAAACGGATGTTCTGCATAAGTCCCTGTAAATACACCAGAAATGGTTTTAACATCGGCCATACGTTCACGCTCACTACGTTTTGAAGTAGATTCTATGTATGCATTTACAGCATCTTTTTGCTCATCCGTTACAATTTGTGACACCAACTCATGTTCTGGCGCTAAAGTCATAAACGACACCCCAAAAATTGTATCAGGACGTGTAGTAAACACTTCAATAGTAGCATCGTGATCATTTACATTAAATATCACTGAAGCCCCTACTGATTTCCCAATCCAATTGCGTTGAATTTCTTTTATAGAATCAGTCCAGTCTAAACTATCTTGATTGTAATCTATTCCGTTTAATAGACGTTCAGCATAAGCAGAAATACGCATGGACCATTGCGTCATTTTCTTACGTACTACTTCATGTCCTCCACGTTCAGAAACGCCATTTACAATTTCGTCATTTGCTAAAACTGTTCCTAAAGCAGGACACCAGTTTACTTCCGTTTCTGCTAAAAATGTTAAACGGTATTGTAGTAATATTTGTTGTTGTTCTTTATCTGAAAAAGCATTCCATGATTCTGCTGTAAATGATTGTATATCTTCATCACAAACAGCATTTACTGTTGCATTACCTGAAGTTTCAAATAGCGCTATTAATGTAGCTATATCTTCCGCTTTTTTAGAATCGTTATTATACCATGAATTATACAACTGAATGAAAATCCATTGGGTATGTTTATAATAATCCGCATTTGAAGTACGTACTTCACGTGACCAATCAAAAGAGAATCCGATTTTATCCAACTGCTCTCTATAACGAGTAACATTAGTTTCTGTCGTTACCGCAGGATGCTGACCTGTTTGTATGGCATATTGTTCTGCAGGTAAACCAAAACTATCATATCCTTGCGGATGCAATACATTAAATCCTTGATGACGTTTGTAACGTGCGTATATATCACTTGCAATATATCCTAACGGATGCCCAACATGTAAGCCTGCTCCCGAAGGGTAAGGAAACATATCTAGTACATAATACTTTGGTTTATCAGTACTATTTGAAGCTTTGAACGTTTGGTTTTCTGCCCAATACTTTTGCCACTTGGCTTCTATTTCGTTGAAATTATATTGCATTTTTTGTGTCTTATTCACACTTCGTTTTCAATACGAAGTAGTTGATTTTATGAGTGCAAATCTACTGTTAATGTAGCACAATGAAAAATTCATCGGAATTAAAAGATTTATGAAAAATACTTAAATGATAATGAAGCCATTTTTTTTATTTCGTATTAACTGTTTTAAAATTTTATCCCTCTAAAAACAATCGAGAATATTAGTGGTTAATATTAATTATACTACTGTTTTATAAACTATAAAAAAATTGTATCTTAGTGAAATAACTAATGACCTTAAACTTGTATTATTTAAAAAAAAATGAAAACAATTACGTAATTACATCGTAAATCAGTACCATTTTAACTTCATAACACAAGGAAAATATAAAAAAACTGCCTTAATTAGCGGCAAAAAAAAAGCTAATAATTTACCCCTCCCCAAAAAAAAGTAAGTAAACAAAAAATCGTGCTTTATAATATCATTATCTTTAGGGTAAATGAAAAAAACAATTATACTATTAACCATCTTTATTTGTAATTATTTAACTGTAATCGCACAGATTAATAAGGATTTTTTATGGATTGTATCGAGCAAAGCAAACAAGCCTGATATCATCCAAATAAAATATTTATGCAAATATACTTTGGAAGGCTATCATTATTCTCTACCTATTAACAACTTCTACAATGCCAAACTACAATATGGTTTAGCTAAAAGCAAAGCACTAAAAAAACAAAAAGTAGATGTTATAAACAATAAAGAAACGATTATAACACAACATAAGAAAAATGAAGGAAATATGTCTATAACAATATCATCTAAACTATGTTAAATGATATGCTGACTAAATACAAGCTTTTGAACCCAGCTAAGTTTTGGGTCATCGTTTTTTTGAGTTTACTACCTATACTATTATTTGCTCAACTGCCAGATCTTAAATTTGAGCATATTACAATCGAAGATGGGCTCTCTCAAAGCTCTGGTCTTTGCCTTATACAAGATAGTCAAGGGTTTATATGGATTGGAACAGAGGATGGTTTAAATAAATATGATGGTTATAACTTTAAAATTTACAAGAACGAAATTGAAAATCCTTACAGTATAAGCTTCGACCATATTTATTCTTTATATGAAGATGATTCTCAAGTAATTTGGGTGGGGACTAATGGAGGTGGCTTGAATAAGTTTGATCACGAACTTGATAGGTTTATTTCTTTTAAACACAAGCCTAATGATTCATCCAGCATAAGTAACAATGCTGTTAGGACAATATTCAAAGATAGCTATGGCATACTCTGGTTAGGTACAGATGGAGGTGGGCTGAATAGATTAGTAGAAAGCAAAGGAAAAACAGCTTCAAATAAAGATGGTGAATTCATTAGATATGTGTCCCAGCCCAATGATTCCAGTAGTTTATCGAATAATTATGTTTCTTCAATTTATGAAGACAAAAACAAAGTACTATGGGTTGGCACAAAAGATGGCCTGAATAAATACAACAGAGAGGACGATGTGTTTACTCATTATAAAAATGACCCAAAAAACAAAAATTCTATAAGCGTCAATCACGTCACTTCCATTTTTGAAGATTATACTGGAATGTTATGGATAGGAACAGATGGCGGAGGATTAAATGTATATGATAGTAAAAAACAGGTATTTAAACACTACTTAAATACCCCCAACAATCCTTATAGTTTAAGTGACAATTCCGTGAATACAATCTATGAAGATAAAGCTGGTTTATTATGGGTAGGTACAGAAATAGGGTTGAATACTTTTAATCGTAAAAAAAACAATTTCTTACGTACCCTACATGAAGAGAATAACCCTTTAAGTTTAGCAGGGAATAGAATTATGACCATAGCCGAAACCGTTTCAGGTAAGATATTACTTGGAAACTACAACGGTGGGTTTGATATTTATAACAAGAATCAAAAAAAATTCAAGCACTTTCGCAAAAATCTATCTGACCCAAATAGTTTAAGAGATAATGTTGTTTATGCTTTTTATGAAGATATAAACAGAACAATATGGGTGGGCACCTCTAATGGAATGGAATTGTTCCAAAGAGATAACGGCAAGTTTATCCATTTCGAAAATAATGAGTCTGACAAAAACAGTATTGGTAAAGGGTTTGTAACTTATTTTGATGAAGACAAAGATGGAAATTTATGGATCGCAACCTTTGGGAGTGGAGTAGCTAGGTACAATAGAAAAAACAATACATTCAAATACTTTAAAAATATTCCCGCAGACCCAAATAGCCTTAGTTACGATTATTTAAGATCAATTTATATTGACCAAAAAAATGTCCTCTGGGTTGGAACTTTTGGTGCAGGATTGGATAAACTTGACCTTAATACTTTGGACGAGAACCATCCAGTATTTATTCATTATTCTAATGATATTTCAGAAAACAATAGTTTGGATGATAATTATATCTTTTCCTTTTACGAAGAAGAAGATGGAACACTTTGGGTAGGAACCTATGGAGGCTTGAATCTATTGAATAGAGAAAAAGGAACGTTTAAACGACATCCTTTTTCTTATAAAGGCAAAATAATTCTAGACAAATATGCTGCTTTTTGCATTAAGAAATCCGATAAAAACACATTTTGGATTGGTTCTAAAAAAGGGCTGCTAAAATTCGATAAAAAATCTGGGAGTTTCACAGAAATACTTCAGGAAAAAGACGGCTTGCCCAATAACGTTGTTTATGGCATACTAGAAGATGAAAGAAATAATTTATGGCTAAGCACGAACAAGGGTTTAAGCAACTATAACCCAAGCAAGAAAACATTCATAAATTATGATACTTCTGATGGCATTCAAAGTAATGAATTTAACGCTTGTGCGTTTTTAAAAAGCACAGATGGTGAAATGTTTTTCGGAGGAATAAATGGATTTAATTCTTTTTTTTCTAAAGACATTGTTCCTGATAAGTTTAAACCACCTGTTGTAATTACAGACTTTAAACTCCTAAATGAGTCCGTCAATATTAGCGAAGATTCTCCGTTAAAAAAACATATTAGTGATACAGAAGAAATTACACTTACGCATAACGATAATATATTTTCTCTAACGTTTACAGCTCTAGAATATACTTATCCAAAGAAAAATAAGTATAAATACAAATTACATAATTTTGAAGAAAAATGGCAATATACCACTGAAAATTTAATTGCCAGCTATACCAACTTAGACCCAGGAGAGTATGTGTTTATAGTTAAAGCTACCAATAATGATGGTCACTGGAATGAAGAAGGAGCATCGCTTAATATTATTATACTTCCCCCATGGTGGTTAACCTGGTGGGCCAAGTTACTCTATGTGATTACCGCTGTTTTACTTGTTTTAGCTTTAATACGATACCGAACAGCGAATCTTATAAAACATAAAAAAATACTGGAACAAACTGTTGAAATGCGAACTGTAAAAGTGGTTTCGACACTTAATAAACTGAAAAGTACTCAAGAGCAATTAGTGCGGTCAGAAAAAATGGCAGCTTTAGGTATACTTACAGCAGGTGTCGCCCATGAAATTAATAACCCTATAAATTTTATTTCTAGTGGTGCTCATAGTTTAGATAAAGATTTTAAAGACTTGTTACATATATTGAATAGCCTTAAAGCATTGCCTCAATATGGGGAATCCTTAAAAGAAAGGTCAGAAATAATTCGTAAATTAGAAGAGGAATACGCTTATGATGAACTCATCCAATACATCCCTCAAACAATTGAAGATATTAAAGAAGGTGTAAATAGAACAACAGAAATAATAAAAGGGCTCCTACTCTATTCTCGATCTGATAAAAGTGAACTTCAAAAGGCCGATATTCATGAAAGTATTGATGCCTCTTTAATTCTTTTAAAAGATAAGTTTAAATATACTATTAAGATTGTTAAAGAATATGACTCTACTATTGAAAAAATAGAATGCTACCCTGGACAACTTATTCAAGTTTTTACTAATTTTATAGACAACGCTATAGATGCGATAAACAATAAAGGTACCATAACAATTACTACTGCATTAAAAAACAAACAAATAGTAATTTCAATTAAAGATACTGGTGTTGGAATCCCAAATACTATTTTAACAAAAATATTCGACCCCTTCTTTACTACAAAAGAGGTGGGGAAAGGAACGGGCTTAGGTTTATCTATTTGCCAAGGTATTATTAATAATCATAAAGGTAATATCGAGGTAAATAGTGAAGTTGGAAAAGGAACAGAATTTATAATAACCCTACCTATTAATTTTAAACAAGAAGAAAATGGAGCATAAAAAGTTAATCATTTTATATGTTGATGATGAAGATATAAACCTCCGAGCTTTTAAATCAAGTTTTAGGAGGGAGTTTACAATTTACACTGCAAGCTCTGCTTCAGAGGGTTTAAAGATATTACAATCTGAAAAAGTAGATGTTGTCATAACAGATCAGCGTATGCCAGACACTTCTGGTGTTGAATTTTTAAAACAAATACAAGAACTACTTCCTTCTATACCTCCAAGCAGATTAATGCTTTCTGGTTTTAGTAAAACTCAAGCTATCGAAGATGCCTACACAAATTATAATTTATTTAAATTTATTTCTAAACCTTGGAATAAAAAAGATATACGTCAGCTAATACACGAATCTGTAAAAACAGAAAATTATACTCCAGCAGAAAAAAATGTAATAGTTGAAAATCTTAAAAATGAAAAATACAACATCCTTTATGTAGATGATGAAGGAATTAATTTAAGGACTTTCGAAACTAACTTCCGTAGAGATTTTAATGTATTTAAGGCAATTTCTCCAAAAGAAGGGTTTAAGATTCTTAAAGAAAATAAAATTCATGCAGTTATTTCAGACCAAAGAATGCCTGAAATGAGTGGAATTGAATTTCTGAAAAAAGTTAAGAATGAGCATCCAAATATTAGTCTCATTCTCTTAACCGGTTATACAGATTACGAGCCATTAAAAGACGCCATTAATAATAATACACTCTGGGGTTATCTTAACAAACCTTATGATTATGATTATTTAAAATCAACAATAAATAAAGGCATTGATTCGTATCAATTAAAAAATGATAAAGATATTCTGAATAAAGAGTTAGATTTTCGAAGAGAGCGGCTAGATAAAATGATGGATACAGCTCTTGATGGTATTATTACTATTGACGAAAACCAATATATTATTGATATAAACAGAGCGGCATGTAAATTATTTGGTTACAAATTTGAAGACTTAATAGGTAAACCTATAACTTTATTAATACCTAAAGAAAAAAAAACAATACAAACTGAGCAAATCAAAGCTTTTAATCTTGAAACAAATCTAACAGAAAAAACAGGTAGTCATATGGTGATTATCGGATTTACATCAGCAGGAGAAAAGGTTTGGTTAGAATCTTCCTTTTCTAAGCAAGAAAACCATGGTCAATATTATTATCATGCCTTTATCAGGGATGTTACTGAAAAGTTAAAAACTCAAAAAAAACTCAAAGAAAATGAGTTTAGGTTAAAAAAAGCACAGCGAATAGCTCATATTGGCTACTGGAACTACGACCATATTAATAAAAAGCATTATTGGTCGGATGAGTTATTTAGAATTTTAAATATGTTACCTAAAGAAATTCAAGAATCTTATGAAACTTATTCTGACAATATTCACCCTGATGATAAAGACAGGTTTCAAGAAATACATTTCTATGCTATAGAGTTTAAAAAACCTTTTAACATTAGTTACCGCCTACTATTTAATGACTCCTCAATTAAATATGTTCAACATATTGTTGAATTTGGTTTTGATCCGTCTAGTAATACATCCAATTATTTTGGTACGGTTCAAGACATAACATCCAAAGTACTTACTGAACAAAAGCTTAATGAGAGTGAAGAACGGTTTAAATTAGCTATGAAAGGAGCTAATGATGGCTTATGGGATTATAATATAGTTGATAATACTATTTACTACTCTCCACGATATAAACAAATGCTTGGTTATGAGGATACAGAATTTAAAAATGATATTAATTCATGGTATGAACTCATACATCCTGATGATGCTGAAAAAGCTCTACAAGAAGTAGATACATTTTTAAATGCAACCATTCCTGAAACAAATTATGCATCCGAATTTAGGTTAAAACACAAAAATGGCAGCTATCTAAACATTCTCTCTAGAGCGTATGGTGTACATTCTGAATCAGGTGAATTAATCCGAGTTATAGGTACTCATACTGATATAACTCCACTTAAAAATATTGAAAACAAGTTATTAAAGCTCAATAGTAGTCTTGAAAAAAAGGTAACACTTCGAACCAGAAAACTAGAAAATGCAAATGAACTACTCAAAGAACAACATCGTATTATAGAAATACAGAAAAAAAACATGATTAGTGAGGTAAAAGAAATTCATCACAGGGTAAAAAACAACTTGCAAATAGTAAACAGTCTGCTATCTCTTCAATCACGTAAAATTGAAGATAAAAAAACCTTGAATATCTTTAAAGAAGTTCAAAATAGAGTAATTTCAATGTCTCTACTTCACGAAACGCTATACCGTACTGATGATTTAAAAAATATCAATATTGAAAATCATTTTAAAGAATTAGTTAAAAATCTTTTAAAAAATTATAAAGTCGAAAAAATTGTGGCTTTGGATATTAATATTGAAAATCTACATTTCGGATTAAAGACATTGGTGCCCTTGGGATTAATTATTAATGAAATAATCACAAACTCTCTAAAATATGCTTTCAAAAACAGTGAAAATGGGGTGATAAACATTTCATTAATACATATTGAAGGTTTAAAATATCAATTATTAATTGGAGATGATGGAATTGGAATAACCAAAGAAGTTTGGGAGAAGGAATCTACCTCTCTTGGAAAAAAACTTATTTATATTTTCACTAAACAATTAAACGGATCTATAGAATTACTAGATAAATCAGGAACCAATTTTAAAATATTGTTTGAAGATATTGACTTATAAAATACTTCCCTCATAAGTTTTGAGGTTCCATAAACCTCAAAGCAATTGGCGTTTCTAAACCAGAAACAAGACAAGCCTAATTATAAAGCAGCTCTTACACTATTTTCTTGGAGCAATAGGCAGTTGTAAATAAATGAATTTATAGGAGTTTCAATTCCTAATTCAATCCCTTGTTTTACAACAAATCCATTAAAGTTTTCTAACTCACTTGGTTTCTTTCCCATCATATCCCGTTGCATGGATGCTGTTGTTTCAAATGGCATTTGATGAAACATTTTTAAAGTACGTTCCACATCAGATTCAGAAATCTGTACTCCTTTTACATTTGCTATTTGCTTGATTTCCTGAGCAGTTTTCAACATCATATCCATGATTACCTCATTTTGATTCATTTCACCAAACACGCTTCTGGTCAAAGCACCAATACCACTTACAGTAGTAATAAACATAAATTTTCTCCAAATATCTAAGTGAATGTTTTCTGAATGTTTATTCTTGAAATTTGCTTTATCAAAAACCAATTTCAATTGAGTAACTCGTTTCGTGTGTTCATTATTATATTCTCCAAAAATAATTTCTGGTTCAAAGGCAAAATGATTTATTATTCCATAATCTTCAACTTTACTCACAATTTTGCATAATCCTACAAGTACATTTTGTGAATTTAAAACCGTACGCAATTTATCTGCATTATCAGCACCGTTTTGTAATGGCAACACCATCGTGTTTTTACCTACAATAGGTTTAATTATTTGTGCTACATCTGTGATTTGCCACGATTTTACTCCAAGTAAAATTAAATCAGGGCTTACTAATGTATTTACATCATCTGTCACTTCAGGGTGGATTATAAAACCGCCATTAATACTTTTTATTTGAAGACCATTCTTTTTAATTGCTTCTAGCTGTTTTCCCCTAGCAATAAACTTCACATTAAAACCTGCCTTATGTAATTTAGCTCCAAAATATCCTCCAACACCACCTGTACCAAATACAATAATATTCATTTTTTTTAAATCTAAAAGTTCCTCTCAAAATTACTCTTAAACTCCGAAAGCCAAAAGTTTAGTTAATTTAATTATCAGTTCTTTATTCTTTTAGTATTTTTACCCTTTACTTACACTTATTTTATGAGCAATTCTTTTGATAAATATCAAAAAAGACGATTAATATCATCTTACTTCTCTGTAATCATCAGTATCACTTTGGTACTATTTTTATTGGGTGTATTAGGGATGTTACTTATTAATGCTCGTAAAGTAGAAACACATTTTAAAGAACAAATAGCTTTATCTATTGATTTAAAAGAAAATGTAAAGGAAATTGAAATTGCACAACTTCAAAAGAATCTAAAACTTTCTGACTACGTTAAATCAACTCGTTTTATATCTAAAGATGAAGCTGCTGAAATTGCTCAAGTAGAAAACGGAGAGAAATTCATGGATTTTATTGGATACAATCCCTTTCAGAACTCTATTGATGTATATTTAAATAGTGAGTTTGTTACGTTAAACAAACTGGAAGAAATTAAAACTGATTTATTACAAAAAAGTTACGTGGATGAGGTTAGATATGACATTGACCTAGTTTCATTAATGAACAAAAATGTTAAAAGAATAAGTTTTTGGTTAATCGCCATTAGTGTGATTTTTGCATTTATAGCTATGTTATTAATTAACAGTTCAATTAGACTTGCCGTATATTCTAAACGATTTATTATAAAAACCATGCAAATGGTTGGCGCTACAAAACACTTTATTAGAAGACCATTTATTTGGAAAAGTATTCGTTTAGGAATTATTGGCTCCCTACTTTCTGTTGCAGGATTAGTGGTAGTTGCATATTATTTAGACAAAAATTTACCTGAACTTAACTTACTATCAAAACCTTCTCTTTTTGCATCATTGTGTTTAGGGATTGTGCTTTTAGGAATTCTAATTACCTGGATTAGTACTTTTTTTGCTACCCAACGTTTCCTAAACTTAAAAACCGACGATTTATACTAGCCAACAATTGGCCATTTAAACATACTATTCTACTATGAGTAAAAACGACAAACCAGATTTTATTTTCAAAAAAGGAAATTACAAGCTTATGTTTATTGGCTTAGCAGTAATTGCAATTGGTTTTTTATTAATGTCAGGTGGTGGTAGTGACGATCCGAATGTTTTTAATCCGGCCATCTACAATTTTCAACGTATTCGTTTAGCACCAACTTTAGTGTTAATAGGTTTTGGAATTCAAGTCTATGCAATTCTTTTTAATAACAAAAAGAAGAAAGAAGATTAAATGGAAATTATCAAAGCGATTATCCTTGGTATTGTTCAAGGACTAACAGAGTTTTTACCAGTATCTTCTTCAGGACATTTAGAACTTGGAAAAGCAATTTTAGGCGAAACTTCTGCAGGAGAAGAAAGTCTGTTATTTACTGTAGTCTTACATTTTGCAACAGCATTAAGTACGGTTGTTATTTTCAGAAAAGACATTTTTGATCTTGTAAAAGGATTGTTGCAATTTAAATGGAATGCCGAAACTCAGTTTGCCTTTAAAATTGGATTATCAATGATCCCTGCAGTATTTATTGGTTTGTTTTTTGAAGAAGAACTCGAGCAATTTTTCGGAAGCAGTATTATGTTTGTGGGATTCATGCTGTTAATTACAGGAGCATTATTATTTTTAGCTGATAGAGCTAAGAATACAACCAAAAACGTATCCATACCAAATTCAGTATTAATAGGGATTTCTCAAGCAATTGCAATGTTACCTGGGATTTCACGTTCTGGAGCAACCATATCAACCTCTGTGTTATTAGGTGTAGATAAAACTAAAGCTGCACGTTTTTCATTTTTAATGGTAGTGCCATTAATATTCGGGAAAATTGCAAAAGATGTTTTAGGGGGTGACATTTCATTTGAATCACATCAAATTATTCCTTTATCTGCTGGATTTATTGCCGCATTTGTTTCAGGACTATTTGCGTGTACTTGGATGATATCCTTGGTTAAGAAAAGTAAACTTTCTTACTTTGCCTACTACTGTTTTGCTATTGGTACAATTGCTATTATTTATACACTATTGAATTAAGAAGATGACTGCTGAAGAATTTAAATCCGGACAAATACTATTGATTGACAAACCATTAACTTGGAGTTCTTTTCAAGCGGTAAATAAAGTACGTTGGGTAATTAGAAAAGCCTTTGATATTAAAAAAATAAAAGTTGGTCACGCTGGAACTTTAGATCCGTTAGCAACTGGCTTATTAGTTATTTGTACTGGTAAATTCACAAAACGTTTGAGTGAGTTTCAAGGACAAATAAAAGAATATACTGGCGAAATTACTTTAGGAGGAACTACTCCTTCATACGACTTAGAGAGTGAAGTAACAGAAACTTTCCCTACTGATCATATTACAGAAGAGTTGATTCATGAAACTACCAAACAATTCATTGGTGATATTCAACAAATGCCACCTGTTTTTTCTGCTTTAAAGAAAGATGGAAAACGTTTGTATGAATATGCAAGAAATAATGAAGAGGTAGTAATAACGCCTAGACAAGTAAATATTTCGGAATTTGAAATTACAAAAATTGATTTACCTAAGATAGAATTCAGAGTCGTTTGTAGCAAAGGAACTTATATTCGTTCTTTAGCTTTTGACTTCGGAAAAGCAGTACAATCTGGAGGACATTTATCAGAATTACGTCGTACCAAAATTGGTGATTTTCATACTGATAATGCTATATGTCCTATTGCATTTGAAAAGCTGTATTTAGGCGAAGTAACGGAGTAAATTCATACTGTCATTTCGAAATGCAACGAAGCGAAATGAGAAATCACATCCTGAGAATAACAAAATATAAATCTACATAACACGTCTACTCTGGTGTGATTTCTCCTTCGTCGAAATGACAACTTTATTTTTTAGCTACTAGGCTAACAGACTAATTAAATCATTCACTGCGTTTTGTCCTTTATCCTTGGTGTACCACAACTGCAAGTCTTTTTTAAATTCTGGAGTTAACGCACCATAGGTATTTTTATATTCGATAACCATTTTAGTTGCTTCACTTGGTCTTGGGCCAAAAGTATTTAGTATCTCTTTCGTTTCTTTATCAACCATTATTAATTTTGGTATTGCTCTACCTCCATTAGTTAAATGCTGATCCATCAACTCCAAGTTGTCATCACGAAGTGCGATTTTCAAATCAATGTTATCATTCAAACTTGCTATTTTATGTGCAAATGGTAATATTTGAGCAGCATCACCACACCAACTTTCAGTAAGTACAATCCATTCAACTGGCTTGTCGTATGCTTTTACTTTTTCAATAAGCAAGTCATTAATAAATCCTTTCTTATCCAAACGTTGCATACGTTTGTTATTTAATAATGAATACTCAGTTAATGCTTCCGACTGTGTAGCTCCAGTTGATTTTCCTTCTTCAACTAACGTTTCTACTAATGCTCTGTATTTTGGATATGTCATCATATGCTTAAAATTTTATAACTAATTCTTCGACGTAAAAAATATTCAGACCTTACTTTTGTATCTTTAACTCAATATAAATTTATTCAATAAAATAGCATGGAAAAAATAAGATGTGGTTGGTGCGAAGGAAACGAAATTTACGAACAGTACCATGATTTAGAGTGGGGGGTTCCCGTACGTGACGACCAGCAATTATTTGAATTTTTAATTTTGGAGACTTTTCAAGCTGGATTGAGTTGGATTACTATTTTAAAAAAACGTGAAAATTTCAGGCTCGCTTTTGATTTTTTCGATTATAAAAAGGTAGCTGCTTACAATGAAGATAAGTATGAGGAGTTGATGCAAAATGCAGGAATCATTCGAAACAAACTAAAAATAAAATCGGCTATTACCAATGCACAGTTATTTATGGAGATGCAAAAAGAGTTCGGTAGTTTTTCTGAATATATTTGGAGTTTTACCAACGGAAAGCCAATCACCAATTCATTTAAAAGTTTAGCTGAAGTTCCTGCAACCACGGAATTATCAGATATCATTTCTAAGGCATTAAAAAAACGTGGGTTTAAGTTTGTAGGTTCTACTGTTATTTACGCACACATGCAAGCTACAGGCATGGTAAACGATCATATTACCAGTTGTTTTAGGTATAAAGAGGTTTAAGATTTCTTCTTGAAAAATAGCATTTCTGTTTTTTTGCTTGGATTTTTCTCCCATAGAGAAAAAAAACCTTCCTCAATTAAAACTAATTATAATTGAGGAAGGTTTTTTTAAATTATACGGTATTCAAAAGTTTATTAATACAGCATAAAATTTAATAATTAGGTCGTAGCAAAAAAAAATATTGGGGCAAAAAAGAGAGTCCGTGTTCGCTCTTGTTCTATAAATAATATTTCGCGTTGTATCCGATTTCGTTATTAGATATCGCTATTATTTATAAATGTTCTTCCAAATAATGTTTCTTTTTAGGGATCCATCTCGTGGATTTACTTTATGTTTCACCATTGGGTTACATTATTATATTCCCTTTTTTTCCATAATGTTACCCGTTTTTTTAAGAAAAAAACAAAACAAGTTTATTTTAATCAATTGTTTTTCAATACATTAATATATAATGTTGGGGTGTTTCCATACAGAATAGCATTATGATTTCTTTAAAACATATTGTAATATTAAGCTACTTATTATACTAATCCTGTAACTCCGTAAACTCAAATTTGTTTCCGTCAAACAATCCTTTGTCGCTTAATTTTAGTTCTGGTATTACTAATAAAGCACAGAATGACATCGTCATGTAAGGTGCTTGTAATTTTACACCAAGTTCTTTGGAACGTGCATCTAGTTTTTCATACGCCTTCGCAACTTCATAACCATTTTTTTCTGACATGATTCCTGCAACAGGCAATGGCAACACCAATTCTTCAGTTCCGTTTGCTAAGGAAACACCTCCTTTGTATTTTACCACTAAATTTATGGCATTTACAATATCAATATCACTAACTCCTACCGCAATAATATTATGACTATCATGTGCAACACAGGATGCCAAAGCACCTTGTTGCAATCCGTAATTCTTTACAAAAGCAACAGCTGGTGGCGCATTAAAATATCTGTTAACAACTACTATTTTTAATACATCTTGAGTAGTATCACTTTCTAAAAAACCATTTGCAGCAGTTAACTGAGCAGCTCCTTTTTTAGTAACTAGTTGCCCATCTTCTACCTCAATAACTTTAATGTTTTTTGTAGTAGCTTCAACTTTTATCTGATCAATAGAAATAGGAGAACAATTAAAGTTATTCACCAATGCTTCTTCTACCGAAGGAATTAATGTTGTATTATTTTCAGCAACCAAATTACCATCAATATAGGTTTGAGTTACGTTGAAGTTTGTTAAATCAGTCACTACACAAAAATCAGCGGGATCATTTTCTTGTAACAAACCAACATTCATATTGTAGTGTTTGATAATATTATAAGAAGTTGCCCTTAATACATTCATCACATCACAGCCTTTTGCAACAGCTCTTTTGGCAAGTGTATTTATATGTCCGTCTACCAAATCGTTCGGATGTTTATCGTCGGAACAGAACATGATTTTAGTAGGATATTCATCTAATAAAGAAATAAGTTCATCAAAATTCTTGGCAGCACTTCCTTCTCTTATCAGAATTTTCATTCCGTATTTTAATTTTTCTAACGCTTCTGCTTTGGTAAAACATTCATGATCGGTAGTGATTCCTGCGTTAATGTATTTTTCAACCTCAGCGCCCATTAATCCGGGTGCATGTCCGTCTATTGGTTTTCCAGCATCTTTTGCGGCTTGTATTTTTGCCAACACAATAGGATCGTCAAATAATACTCCTGGGAAGTTCATCATTTCCGTTAAGTAATGAATTTCTGGTAACCTCAATAATTCGGTTACATCATCCACAGTAATTTCAGCACCAGCAGTTTCAAATACCGTTGCTGGCACACAAGAAGGTGCTCCAAAATGAAATTTAAAGGGCGTTTTTTGTCCGTTAGCAATCATGTATTTTACTCCATCAACTCCCAAAACGTTTCCTATTTCATGCGGATCAGAAATTGTAGCTACCGAACCATGGCAAACTGCCAAACGAGCAAACTCAGAAGGAATTAACATGGAGCTTTCTACATGTACATGCGCATCAACAAAACCCGGGATAATATAATGGTTTTCAGAAACTGATTCCTCTACAATTTTTGTGATTTTTCCGTTTTTGATATGTAGTGTTCCGCTATAAATTCGCTTTGTAACTACATCTACTATATTTCCTGAAATTTTTTGAATACTCATATGCTATGCTTCTTCTGTTTAGAGAATTTCTCTCTTTAATATTTTTATAAATTGAGACTGAAGAGACCTTATCACCTCAAAACATTATACTCAATAAATTATAATTTTTTGTTTTTCATAAAAACTATATTCATTTTGTCTTGACACAAAACGAACCAAAAAGTCAAGTTTAAATTTAGGAAATTACTCCGTACCATTCACTTTCAAAGCTTCATGCTTAAATCTTCGATTTGCACTTCCGCTTTTTCGTTCATTATTTCTTAATTCAGACACATATAACGAGCTCAGTGTGAGATTAGAAATAACAACTAATACTCATCACTTTGCACTTATTGTGTACATTTTCTAACTGGGTAGTAAAAATAGCGAATATGCCTTAACAATCGATTCCTATGCCAATAAAATTAACTAGTTTTACAAAAAACATCTCATGCAAATACACAGTAATTTTGACGCAGGAAATATTGAAGTCGTTTCCATAAAACCAACAAATGTTGAATTACATATTCGAAAGGATACTAATTCTGAATTTTTGCAATGGTTTTATTTTAAAATGACTGACATCACATTAGATAGTACGCAAAACGTATGCATTACTAATGCTGGTGCGAGTGCGTTTCCTGATGGTTGGGAAAATTACCGTGTAAATGTGTCTTACGACAATGTAAATTGGTTTCGTATTGACACAAGTTATGTTGATGGCGTATTGGCTTTTGATATCCCTACGGATCAACCTGAGTTGTATGTAGCTTACTTTGAACCTTTTTCCTACCAACAACATTTGGCGTTGGTTGCAAAGGCTTCTGAAAACGAATTATGTGCTGTAGAAACTTTATGTAAAACTCCTGAAGGAAAACCGGTAGAACTATTGGTAATTGGGGAGCCTAATGCAAATAAAAAAACAATTTGGTTTACTGCGCGCCAACATCCTGGTGAAACGATGGCTGAATGGTTTATACAAGGTTTGGTAGAAAACTTGCTAGACGATACTAATGAAGAAAGCAAGCAACTGCTAAAAGACCACTGTTTTTATATTATCCCTAATATGAATATTGATGGGAGTATTGCAGGGAATTTACGTGTAAATGGTTTAGGAATAAATTACAATAGGGAATGGGAAAATCCAAGTATTGCACAAAGCCCTGAAGTATATTATTGCATAGAAAAAATGGATGCTATTGGTGTTGATTTTTTAATGGATGTACATGGTGATGAAGCGATACCTTACAATTTTGTTACCAGCTTAATGGGAATACCTAATTTGAAAGCGGATACCATGGCAAAAGAAGACTCTTTCAAACAACATTGGATGAACGTAACTAACGAGTTTCAAGACGAACACCGATACGATAACAGTTTACCTGGAAAAGCAAACCTAAAAGTATGCTCCAAACAAATTGGAGAACGTTTTGGGAACATGGCCTACACTTTGGAAATGCCTTTTAAAGATAGTGATGCCAACCCCAACATACAAGAAGGTTGGAACGGAAAACGTTCCATAGAATTTGGCGCTTCTGTTTTAAAGGTGTTGGCACTGAGTATTGAGGATAATTTATTTTAATTATATACTGAAAAAACAAAAAGGCCTAACAATAATGTTAGACCTTTTTGTTTTATGCAATTTATATAGACTTTCTATTATGAATCCCATTCAGTCTTAATTCCATTAATACAAATGCTTTTATTTTTTTCTGATTGACAATCCTTTACAAATGTTATCTGCATCAACTTTTGTGTAAATTCTTTTTAACGTTTCCTTATCACTGTATTTAATTTGATACTCCATAGAGTAATCAACATCGAAATTTAAATAAAGATCAGATTTGTGTTTTTTCTCTTTAGACCTAATGTGCTCTACAAATGCCGTAAATATTTTTTGTTGTTTTTCAAAATCCTTGATTTCAGTAGGGATTTTAATGAAGTAATAAAGCCTATGATAAATCCCGTTTACTTGTTTTAAACAAGTAACAGCATTACTTACAATTTGCTGATTTTTTGGTTCATCCTTAAACATTGTAATAAATGATTCCGCAAGTCCATATCGGGTATAATCTACTCGAGTATAAGCTATTTTTTGATATTCAAATGCAAAACTTTTTTCCCTTTTAGTCTGACTATTTACAGAAAATGAGATAATAAGGAAAGTGATAATAATATTCTTGTTCATACGATTTTAGTTGAATTTTTATTGCGTTTTATAATTACTACTAACGTTTAGCTATGAATTTTACGGTGCAGAAAATCCACGGATTTTCGTGTCGTCACAAGCCATGAGCTTTTAGATTTTGTTTTAATTTTGTCGTTTTAAAAAAGTCAAATTAAAAGGTTTGGCGATGATTTAAGTATACACTTACAGCTCGGATTAAACACTAACCTCGTATTATTTTATAGGTGTTGTTACCTGCTTTTTTTACTTATTAGATTTAACCAATCTGATCGTTTTTTACTGTTCAGCCAGTCTATATATTTATTGTTAAACCTTTTTGTTTAGTTATTACTTGCTATGAATTATTATTGTTAATTTATTTATTTTTCTTCAACTCAAATGTAACCCACAAATTATATCCACTTGTTTTAACGGGAAGGCTAGATTCTGTTTGAAACGAATTATTTCCACCTCCAAGAAGTTGCATAAGACGAATTAAAGATTTACCATGTTCCGTGTCCTTATCTATAAGATCATAAATATAAGATGACTCCGTTGTATCGTCATCAATATTTAAAACTTTAATAATTCTATAATTTAAACTATTTGATAATATTTTAGCCTGGGATGCAGCATTATTATATGCCATAATTGCGTTAGCATCTTGGCTTTCGAAATTATGATCTGGCATTTTATAATATATCTTATCAATTTTAATGTCTTGACTACTACATACTATTAATAATTTATCAAACAACTCCAAATTACTTTCTTCTATCCTAAATCTTTTTTTCCCTGCTGAATATTTAGAAGGGCCTTCTATGACAATCATCTCACTTTTGACCCCTACTGCTCTAATTGAATCTAAAAGTGTGTTTTTTTTAACCTCTAGGTTATTACTTAAAAAAGACACTATTACTCCATTAGATTCCGCATATTCGTTATTTTTTGCACTACCAAGAACCTTTAAACTTATAGTTTGAGCATTTACAGAGGCAAGTGTAAAATTTAAGAGCAGAATCAAAAATATAACTCTCATTAATCAATTAATTTATAAGTGACAGTTACTTTATATGTTTTTATTAATAAAGCTTCTTTAGATTCCGTTGTTGTCTTATCAAAACCATTTGACTTAACCTCTATGTTTAATATTTTTCCTAGTTTCATTTTCACACTATTACAAATAGCACTTGCTTTACGTTTAGCATCTTCCATAGCATTAATACTTAGTTCAGACTCTGTATTTTTATCAATTACAGGTAGTACGTACTTTATATCTGAAACTCTATATCCATCTAATTTTAACGAGGTTAACTTATCGCTTGAATTAATATCAGATTCTATAAAAAAGTTTTTTGATTCAAGTTTATTATAAGTTTTTCTTTTCTTAATAGAATTTTTAATGTCCATTTCTTTAAAACCAAGTTCAGTTAGCTTTAAAACAAACTCAGAATAAGCATCATCATAAGACTTATTACCAGTTTTCTGATATTTACTTTCTTTAAGTTCACTTATGGTAAAATAAATTTTTGTTTTGTTAGCCTTTAATTCTTTTTTAGCGTTTCCTATTATTCTAATAAATCGTTCAGTAGATTGAGCATTAAGATTTGATGTCATGAATAATATCACGAATACTGCTAGTACTAATTTTCTCATTTTTATTATTAGTTTATTGTTTAATTTATTACTGTATCAAGCTAATATATCACATTATAGCAACATATCTCGTTACATTCTTAGGTTATCAAAGCTACTTATTCACCACACCAAATAAAATGACTAATATCAGGTATTTTCATCTCATCAATACTAGTTACGCGCTGAAAACGCTATAAGTTGTATCCAACTTATAGTTCCTTTTTTATGGCTTATGTTACCCAATTAATTTAGTTATTTTTAAAAAAATATATGTTCCCTTTAGTCATAAAAAAAAGCAGCGCTGAGAACGCTGCTAGACTAGTTTATTATTAACCCAAACCTATAAACTAATGTTGTAAAAACTATAACCAAATAAACTACAACACTGCAAATATATAGTGGAATAACTACGTGTAAGTTATGCTACTATTATCAACAGTTTACGGGAATGTTAAGAATATAATTCTATCAAATGATATAAATAACTATAATTTTGGTATTTAATCCTTCTCAAATGTTAAGTAGTCTGTACCACCATTACCGCCACTTACATTAATGAGTTCAATTTTTAAAGCAGAATTGGAAATAAAATCCCAATCATTATTTAAATCCTCAAAATTATTGGTGAGGTTAAAATGAATGTTAAAATCTAAATCATTTTGAATATTACCAGCGCTATTGCTATCCGTAATATCCCAAGTTCCCAAATAATAATTTACGATATTATCAGCATCTAACACCTTATTAGGTTTAAAAATAAATTTGTATCCGGTAAAATCCTTGGTGTCATCCACTCCAGAATCGATAAATAATGAAATCCGCCAAGCTCCAGATTGTACATTGGCTTCGGTTTGTGCTTGGTTTAAACTGTTATCTTGTGGAGGGAGACTAATTAAACGATCGTCATTCGAACACGATAATAATCCCATAACAACACTTAAAAGCACTAATACACCTACTCTAATGATTCTTAAATTCATGATAAAATAATTTAGTGGTGACGGGGTAGTAGTAAGCCGTACTAAGATACAAAATTATCACAATAAACTCATTATCAATTAATTACATTTTATTCTTTTACTTTTATTAAAAAGTACAGAAAATAAAATAGCCGCTATAAGTGAAATTATTTGAACTATAATAGAAGGTAAATTGGCATTGAAGAATACTAGTACTGACAGCAAAAAAAGAGGCTATCTTTTCAGACAGCCTCTTTTAAAATATCAACACTAGTATCTTTATTTTACTTCTTCCAACGCATTATTAATTAACGTTGTTAAGTGCGATTTGTGTGCTCTGGTAATAATGTTTCCACTACCATTAGCTGCCATTTTTTTAACATTCTTGATGTTATACAACACCATAGAACGTGATACGTTTCCGTAACGTCCTTTTGATCCACCTGTAAGAATTTTAATCAGCATGTTTACATATTCCACTTGTAAGTTCTGACGGAAGGTATTTACATTACCGTAAATATCAGCTTTAAAAATACCATTGTTTAAATCGGTCATGTACTCCCCAATACTATATTTGTTTCCGTATAACTCAGAATCTACTATACGTTGTAATGTATTGAAATGCAATAAGTGCTGTAATACTTTACGCTGACTTTTTAACACGTTTCTGTGTAATTTAGGATCTTCTGGTCCTGAAAAGAAATTAAACCCTCTACGTTGACGTGCTAAGTAATTGTATAATTCCTTAGGTGTACTATCAGCATTTGGTGCAAAAAGATAGTCGTTTAAAGCTTTCATTGCCTTCTTTTGCTTTGCATATTCTACCGGAGTATATGGTTGTGTTGCATTTGCTTGTCCTTGCATTGCACGCTCCACATAAACCCCACCAATGAATCTTGAAATTACTCCTGCTGCTGTTGCTGTTTGCTTTTGTAAAATACCATATGCTATTACTAACTCCTGATATGATTTTCCTTCAGTTGTATACTGAGGCTTTAATTTTTTCAATAATTCTTTTACTAATTTAATACGGTTGATTGAATAGGTAATTTGATCGTTAGATAAATCTCCAACCATAACTCTTGGGTCAATTGCTTTCCCCGGACTACGCATATCATCAGCATCATTACCAAAAATTAATTCAGGTTCCGTAGAACGCTTTAAAATCGTTTCTAAATCAGAATTATTCTTTACATTTTTATACCCAAACTCAATTGCCCATAAATCATACGGCCCTAAAGTTGTTGTAAAATAATGTCCTTGTTGTGTACGGTCGTTAGTAATGTTGATTGCTTCATAATCCATTACTGATCCTGTTAACGATTTCCCTGTAATGAATTCCTTATCAGCTAATTGTGCAGGACTATATAACTGACTCGATTTCATGTTGTGGTTTAATCCTAAAGTATGTCCTACTTCGTGCATTAATAAATGCGTCATCGCTTCCATTTTCATTCCTTTCATCTCTTCAGTAGAAAGGTTTAAAGTATTTAAAGCTGTTTGACCAAACAATACGTTTTCATGTACCAAATGCCCTAATGAACAGTATGCTAATGATTCGTTTGTAGTTTCTTCTGCTAACTCAGCAGTATCTACATTATGTAATTCAAATAACTTATCGAATTTTACTCTGTTGGTATGGTGTACATATTCCAACATAATATCAGCTCCCATAATTTCCCCAGTTCTTGGATTTACAAATGATGGTCCGTATCCTCCAAAAGGTGGATTAGGAGAAGATGTCCAACGCAATACATTATATCTGATATCTCCTGCATCCCAATCAGCATCATCAGGTTGAATTTTTACTTGAACTGCATTTTTAAATCCTGCTTTTTCAAAAGCAATGTTCCATTTTAAAACTGCATTGGTAATTGTTTCTCTAAAAGCAATAGGTGTAGTATTTTCAATCCACCATACAATAGGATTTACTGGTTCAGAAACAGCTGCTTCTGGGTTTTTCTTTACTAAATTCCAACGGTGAATCATATCACGGTATGGAGTTGGACTAGAAGTAGTCATGTCCGTTACCTGAGTTGCAAAATAACCAACTCTAGGATCGTCCATTCGTGCCTCAAAATTATTGTCAGGCATTTCAATTAAACTGTGGTATACTTTTACACTAACGTTTCTACCATCAGTTACAGCATTAGAACCACCGTTTAAAACAGATGATTTTGAATACACATACTCAATTGCTAAATCCGTATTTAATGGGTAATTACGGATGGCGTTTATCTTGGTTTTATTCTTATCTAAGCTTCCTAAAGTAAATGATGTTGGAGATTGTCCTGGAAATTTAGGTGGCTTTACTTGAGACAGCGTTTCTTTTAAAAATAAATCATTCGCCTTAATTAAATATAAACCTTTTTCTTCATCGGTCGCTTCAATTTTAAGACTAGCCATAATTCCTTCACTAACATTTGCATTAGCCGATTTCGAAATTGGGTTATTAGGATCGAAATAGTAAGCATTGTTTTTAGCTACAAACTCTATTTTATCGAAATACTTATTTAATTCAAATACTTTTGAACCTCTATATGAACCTCTAAATGTGCCAGCATCAGAAACACCATCAGCAATTTGACTAAAGTAGATAAATTCTTTTTTTAACTGATCCTTAGAAACTAACATTTGAATTGATCCGTTAATAGTATCTTGATAAATGGTAAACAACCCTTCTATCTTTTTACTTGTTTTAACTAGGTCAGTTATTGTTTTTTTCTTGTCTTCCTTTTTTTCAGGAGCTGCTTGTTCTGTTTTATTTTTTTTGTTTTTTCTTTTCTTTTTCTGAAAAGCAAAAGTGCTTGTTGTTCCTAAAACAAGAAACACAATTAGTATACGGTGTAAGTTTTTCATCTAGTAAATGTAGGTCTAATTTATTTTTAGCTAAAAAAATTAACAATTCCTTAAGAGATACCTTATTTATAACTTTCTGCTAAGCTTACTAATACCTGTATTGCCTTATTGGCATCTTTAACATCTACAAAAATATGATCGTGATAATAACCTGCAATTACATTACAGCTAATTTCATGTTTCGCTAACTCATTAGAAAATAAAGCTGTTAAACCAACTGCCTCTAAAGAAGAATGTATTTGTAGCGTAATCCATGACGATACATATTCATACTTTAATTTTAGTGCATCTGCCTTATTACGTTCTAGTACTATGGTTACGCCTTCAGCTTCTTTAAATTCGCAAACAGTATCGGATCTGTTAATACTATTTACATCCGTCACAGTACAAAACACATATTCACCTGAGTTTAATTTTGGTGTCATCCCTTGTATTAATACTGCTATATTTTTTTCTCCTGACATGTTATTTTCTTTGTTTTTCTATATTAATTAATTTTAACTATTTATGTTATAAATACAATGATTAAAATGTCATTTACTTTCTTATTTTTATTTTTTTTCTTGATAAAAAAACGAAACAAAAAAATCAAGACAGACAAAAGGAAATTGCTAAAGCATCATTCACTCTCAAATCTGCATGCTTTAATCTTCGATTAGCAATTTCGATTTTCCACTCATTATTTCTTAGCCTGACGTTTAAGCCTGAATATATAGTATTCCTTTTAATTCATTTATACTATTTCCTTTTCCATTACTGGTAAAAACCTTCCTTCTATTGAACTTTCTAGCTTTTCGGTTACATTAAAACCAGCACTTTTATAGAACGCTTCCGCATTTGGATCAGCTACTAATGTTACCGTTTTATATTGCAGTTTTTTTATTCGTTCTAGAAAATCATTCATCAATATTTTACCAAAACCCTTTCCTATAAATTCTGGGGCTACAAACAGGAAGTTCAACGCTACCTTTGTATTCGTTTCTGGAAGAAAGGCATAAAAGCCCACTAGCTTATCATCTGCAACTAATTTAAATACCTGATTGTTGCTAACATAATCCGAACTAATAGTTAAATCTTCCTTCCAACCTTCAATTTGATCATCAGAATATCCCCAATATAATTTTGACCTAAGCGTTAGTGCTGTCAGTATATATGCATCAGTAATATTAGCTTTTATAATTTTCATTAGAATTGTTTAACACTCAAATTTAGTATTATTTTTTCAGCTTATATAAAACAAAAAAGCGGCTACTTAAATTTAAGTAGCCGCTTTTAATATATATTTTATGTTTCGGTTTTAAAACACTTGAGCAATAGCCATTGTTTACACTTGTTGTTGTGAAACCTTTTCTCTTTCTATTTTTTCCTTTTCTGCTAAACTGTCAATAAAATATTCATATTTCCTTTTTTCATCGTTGGCTGAGACCTCCATATAACCCATTACTTCTTCAAGTAATTTTGAAAGAGAATAAATACTATTTCTCTTTCTATTATTAAGTCTTAATGAATATCCTAAAACTGCTAATAAAATCGATAACCCTAGTAGGATAAATTTACTAAGACTAAGAAATATAGTAATACCCTTTTTATTTAATTCAGAAAAAACCACATTATTAGACTCAATCGAATCGATTATTTCATTTGGAAAAAAACAACATAAACCTAAAACAAAAAACAATAAAGAAAGCGTACCTAATACAATTCTAACCATATTTGATGTAGCATTTTTAGAGAATTTAATAACAATATGTTCTTTGATTTCTATATATACTTCTTTAAAGCGACCCAACTTAGTTTCTGTTTCTTTAATTTTGAAGAGTTTGTATTGTTTTAGCTCCTCATTTATATCTTTATACATAGGTTTTAGTTAACTATTTAAATTGTTTTGTTAAGTTATTTTATTATCCATAAAGCTCCTAAACAAGGAAAAAATATGACCTATAAAAAGAGTTTTTTCATAAATGTATAAAGCCCTTTTTTATTTTTCATTTTCGCTTTTTTCAACTACTAATGTTTTGGTAAACTTATCATATAAATTTTGATTTTTTTTATCCCATAATATCCAAATAACTGGAATAAATAAATATGACGACACGTATTTTATACATTCGCGGATTGCACCATTTTCAGCTTTAGAATAATCTTCTCCAGTTTCTATAGAAATAACTTTCAGATTAAAAATACGATGTCCTAAATTACCTTTAAAAATAGGATAAAATACTGCCCCTGTAACAATTCCTAAAATTGCATAGTAAACAACTTCAATCAACTGAAAATCACTATCCAAAAAAATAGAAAATGAGCTTCTAAATATTAAATAAAGACCTATTGATAATATTATTCCATCTACTATTGCTGCTAAAAACCTTTTCCCCTTTGATGCTATTTGGTAACCATGCTTGTGTTTTTCCTTCATTTTGATTGTTATTTTGTTTTTATTATTAATCCCTCAAAGCTACTTATTTGTACATTCTCTTGAAATCACTAATGTTTGGTATTTCATTCTCCCTAACATTAGTGATACTTACTTCTAAAAAGAAATTTTTTATTTACCCTTGAAAAAAACAGCGCTTGTGTAATTATATCCGAAAGTACTATGAATGCTACTACAACAGGTTCTCTAACAAGCCAGGACAAAGAAGATGTTTCTTTACCTTTTTGAAATATTATCGCTAAAATTTTGCATAAAAAAAGCGGCTACTTAAATTTAAGTAGCCGCTTTTAATATATTATTTATGTTTTAGATTGCTAAAGCACCAGCTTCTGCTACAGTATGATCGTTTTCAACTGAACTTCCACTTACTCCAATAGCACCAATAACATTACCATTAGCATCTTTTACTGGAACTCCACCAGGAAAAGTAATTAATCCGTTATTAGAATGCTCAATGTTAAATAATGGTCCACCTGGTTGAGATAAAGAACCTATGATTCCTGTATCCATATCAAAATAACGTGCTGTTTTTGCTTTTTTGATTGAAATATCTAACGAACCTAACCATGCACCATCCATACGTGCAAATGCAACTAGATTTGCCCCTGCATCAACAATTGCGATGTTCATTTTTGTATCGATTGCTGTAGACTTTTCTTTTGCTACTGCTATCATTTTTTCTGCTTGCGCTAATGTAATATTCATATCTATGTGCTTTTAAATTTATTGTTTTTACACTGCAAAGATACCACTAGAATAGCTACTTTAAGTTACTAAAAAAGGTCAATTACTTATGAAAAAAGGTCTATTTAATTTATTACTAATCTTGGTGAAGAACCAAAACTTATCGTTTTTGTGAAAAATGTCATTTCGAAACGGAGCGAAGCAGAATTAGAAATCGCATTATGCTATAGTTCGTTGTCAAAAATAGTGTAGTTGAGTTTCTTGTGTGATTTCTCCTAAAGTCGAAATGACAAAAAATGGAATTCCCGCATGGGTAGCCATCAAGATGCCTTCTACGAAATAAGTACTGGCTAATCTATTGTGTCTTTTACATCATTCTTATAATATCTATATGCTTTTTGGACTCACCCCAAATTTATTCTTAAAAGCGGCACTGAAATTAGATAGGTTATTATAACCCAACTCTAAGTATATATCAGACGATTTTAAGGTTCCTTCTTCTAATAATTCCTTTGCTTTTACCAAACGTTTATCACGCAACCATTTCCCAGGAGAAACATTATACTCATTTATAAAATGACGTTTGAATGTAGATAAACTCATATTACATAAAAAAGAAATTTCTTCTAGCGTAAGACTCGTATAGGTATTCTTCTCTATTGTTTTTTGAAGTTCAGAAGTGTTTTTAGAAATTAGTGAGTATAAATAAGATTCAAAAACAACTCCATATTTACTGATTAAATATAACAACAACTCTTCAAATTTAACCGAAAGCAAACTTTCCATAAAAACAGAAGGAGCAGAACTTATAGTTGTTAATGAATTTAAATAAGAGCTAATAAATGAGTCATTCTGTATCGCAAAGTACGGCACTTCATTATTAGGTTTTACTTCTGTAGTATGTTTTTCAAGAAACTCTTTAAGTCTTTTATCTGAAAAGAATAATAGTTTACAAAAATAAACTGACTCCTTATCCAACAACTCAGTCCATAAACAGTTCCCCTTCTTTAGTAATAATGATTGCTCATTATTAACTGCTACAGCAACGTCAGAAAAGTGGACCTCTTTTTTCCCTTCTTGAAGAAAACTGAACATGTGCATATTTAAATTAACCTTAGTTTTAATAACATCTTCGGTCATTTTAAAATCATAGATAAACAAATCAGTGTTGTCTATTGATTTTTCTAAATATAGCTCTGGTATGTTTTGTACTGGCATTTTGTTATTTCTCTTGTTACTCAAATTTAACAATAATCATTCAGTTTATTGGAATGTGAGGGAAAACAAAAAAGCCCAACATTACTGTTAGACCTTTTTCTGTTTGTTTTGAATAGTATTATTTATTCGGAAATAACACGTTTATTATTTCATCGTAAGTATTTAATACTGCTGTATGTACATTCATTTGTAATTTCACATTACCTGTAGTTGCCTCTAGGTTTTGAAAATTTTCAGTTGAAAAATACGCTAGCCTACCTTTTTTAGTTATTCCCCAAAGTAAGTTTTCCTTATTGGGATTAAATTTTATTTCATTTGTATACCTGAATAAAGCATTCCTACCTTTTTCAATTAATACTACGTTTTTTAACTTAATTTCTTTGCCATTAGCATCAACATAAGTAACGAATATTTTCCCTCCTTTTGGGATATTAATAGGCCTGTCACAATTCACAAAACCAAAATTATTAACTTGTAGAGTACGAAGTATTTTTTGAGCTCCTTTTAGGTTTTTAATATCTTTACGAGCTCGAAACACTTTATATTCTTGCAATTTAACATCATACGCATCCCATTCTTTTTCAATTGCCTCTCTTGCAGCTTCTACTCTTGCAATCTGTTTTGCATATTTTTTTTGATAATCTTTTATCGCAATAGAATACTCACTATCATCTTTGAAAGATAAATAACATATACATTTTGTTTTTATTCCTTCTACTTTAACCCATGGTATAAAGGTTACTTCAAAAGTTCCGTTTTTTAAATTTTTTAACTTGATATCCTTACTATCAAAACCACAGGATTGTCCATCAACAGGAGTAAACCAAACATTTTCGTATTTACTTATTTCAGAGTTTTCATAAAGCATGTCTTCTATCTGAAAAGCATATCTTCCTGCTTTTTTGGGAGGAGTTGGTCGTTTTGGAATTTTGCTTAATTCTTCTTCTTTTGATTTAACTTGTATTTCATCTTTTCCGGTTTCAATCCAAACACCTGTTTCTTCTTCTAAATCATAAGTATTGAAATTAGTATCGTTTTCAAAACTTTCCAGAGTAACTTTTATTTTACTTTCTTTATTTACATATAGTTTTTCTCCGTTTTTATCTGCTTTAATTTCAAACATTCCGGCAGATTCATAAACCATTTGTTCTCCATTAATTTCGGCAGTCATAGGTATTCCAGCTAAATATATTTCTAATGGATTACTGAAGGATCTAAACTTTAAATTAACATCTTCTGTTATAATATCTCCATTAGCATTTAAAAACGCGTTTTTTGGGATTTCAATTACAGCACCAGATTTGTGTTTAATAATAGTATCCTTAGCTGGGTTTATTTCAAATTCATTGTATTTAATAAGCACATTTGAAATTGGAGGTTTCATAGCAAATGAAGTAGCTTCATTTTCAATTAATTCTTTAGGTTTTAATTCTTTTTTACAAGAAATAATTGCGCTAAATAAAATAAGGCTCGCGAAAATAATTTTTAGTCCTTTGGTGTTCATAAAGTAGGTAGGTTAGTTATATTGATTAGTTAGTTATTCTTATTCCATATTCTATGCACAACAATACTTAATTACGAATACTTACTAGGAATTGTTATTATAACACCTTTTAAATATTGAAATTTTTGACAACAATATTCTTAACCGTGTTGTTTAGAGCCGCTATCCCCTCATAACTGGTGTGTTCTAAAACAATAACCACCATATCATCCTCTATGTATTGCGTAAGTCCTGTTCTAAAGCCATTCCATTTACCGTGATGATAAATTTTGTTTTGCTCATCAGTCTTAATTCTAAATCCAAATCCGTAAGGTATTTTTTTACCATGAACTGTTTCCCCTTTAGTATACATTTGCGCTAAAGATTCTTTAGAAAACAGTTTTTCATTATTTAGACCAAGCGTCCATTTAAATAAATCTTCTGTGGTAGAATACACATTTTTATCACCTACAATAGCGTCATTTATGGTTTTGTTAATTTTAAGATGTCTCCATTTTCTATAAATCCTAAATCCATCTAATTGATTTGGTTTAATAGCGTCTTTTTCAAAACTGTATACAAATGAATCATTCATATCCAAGGGCTCAAAAATGTTCTTTTTTACAAAAGCACTAAAAGACAATCCAGAAACTTTTTCAACTATAGAAGCCAATACTAAGTATCCCGTATTAGAATAATCGAAATTACGTCCTGGTTTATAGAACCTCTGAACCTTGCTTTTTTCCAACAAGTCCATCATTTCAGTATTAGTAGGAGCCTTTTTCTGTTTCCATTTATGTTCAGCTACCCAAAAATATTTTGGTAAGCCTCCAGTATGATTTAATAGATTTTTAATAGTTACATCTTCATAAGGAAAACAAGGGAAATACGTATTTACGGTATCCGTAAGTTTAATTTGGTTCCTTTCATGCAATATCATGATAGCTGCAGCGGTGAATTGTTTACTTACCGAAGCTAATTGAAATACCGATTTATCGTTTATTAATTCTTTCTTTCTAAAATCTTTATATCCAACCTGATTACTGTATAGTATTTTTCCGTTTTTCGCTACTAATAACGAGCCGTGGAAATCATGATTTTTATTAATACGATTCAATAACGCGTCTAATTTTTGACTTACTTTTTTAGTTTTCTTCTCAGAAAATCGCTCAATCGAAATGGGTTGATCCTTTTTGACTTCTTTTACAGATATTTTAGTGCTGAGTTGTTCATCTATATTTAATGAAGCTAAGGCATCACTTAGTATATAACTACTAAAAGCTATTATTACAATTACCGCTATATAAACACTATATTTTTTCAATGGAGATTTCGTAAGTTATTGGGATGAAGTGCACAAATTAACGATAAACTGCGTATTCTCAAAACAATACCGTTGTTTTTTGTGAAAATAATAAAAAAACAGTTAAAAGTATACTAGCATATCAATAGATGAAAAATCTTGATAACTAATACTCTGTTTACCAACGATGGAGCTGGTGTGGTGTATAAAAACAAAAAAGTCTAAGACTCCTCTAAACTACACTTGATTAATACAATATATTAATTGCTGTTGAAAATGTTTTTAATTTTTTAACTCGGATATATTTGTCTGAGTTTATGAAATAGTATAACTTTACATTATCTAAAGATATAGTATATGTTTTCTAAATCATGCGAATACGGAATAAAAGCAGTTATTTATATAGCTCAAGAATCTCTTCAAAAAAAGCGGGTTAGACTAGGTAGTATTGCCAGTGCAATTGATTCTCCTGAAGCATTTACAGCGAAAACACTACAGCTTTTAGCAAGAAACAATATTATACATTCTATAATGGGAGCAAAAGGTGGTTATCAAATGTCCAAAGAAAACATAGAAAAAACGACTCTTTTGGAATTGGTGAAAATTATTGATGGGGAGCTTATTTACAGTGGTTGTGGATTAGGATTAACAAAATGTGACGATAATGCTCCATGCCCAATCCATAATGATTTCATCAAAATAAGAAATGATCTAAAGCATATGCTTCAAAACACAACCATACTTGACTTAGCAGCAAACTTAGATAATGGCTCAACACAACTGAAAAGAATCTTAAACTAAAATTAATTAGAAAAATAATTGCCTTATGCCTAAACCTATAAAACGATCTGTTGCCCTAACGCCCTTAAGTCGTGAACATCATAGTGGTCTATTATTGTCATGGAAAATAAGGGAAGGATTTAAACAAAATGTAGCATTAGAGAGAATTAAAAGATATACCGATTGGTTTTGGGAACATCATTTACAAGCTCATTTCGAATTTGAAGAAAAATATATATTTCCTATTTTGAATAAAGAAAATGAACTAATAATTCAGGCGTTACAAGAACATAAACAGCTAAAAAAATTATTCACCGCTACAGCTACTGTTAAACAGGATTTATCTTCAATTGAAAAAGAACTTGTTTCCCATATACGATTTGAAGAAAGAGAATTATTTAAAGAAATTGAGAGTGTTGCTACTGAACATGAACTTAAAATGATAGAAAAAGAACATTCGAAAAATATTATTGATGAATGGGAAGATCAATTTTGGGTTACAAAATAGAAAAGTTGACATCAATAAATGGAAATTATTAAAAAAAGCAAAATAATATGAAAATTGAAAACCTAAATGAAAAATTGGACTTTAACGACAATAAAATTGTAACTAAAGTTCTTTTGGAATCGTCCTTTTCAAAAGAGATTAGAATTCTATTAAAATCTGGGCAGGCTATGAAGGAGCATAAAACACCATTTCCAATTATAGTTCATCTTTTGGAAGGAGAAATAAATTTTGGAGTACAGGGAACCGTTCATTTATTAAAAAAAGGAGCTATTATTACTTTAGAAGGTGATGTTCCTCATGATTTAACAGCTCTAAAAGACAGTATAGTTCGCTTAACACTTTCGAAACTTGATAAAGTTGAACGTGTAGAAAAAGTTGCTGAAAACAGCTAAAAAGCGATTATGAACTCTATAAAGGAGAATGGAAGTATATCCTTGTAAAATCGATATGCTTTTTTGAAATGAAGGATAAACGCAGTGCATTCATTTAAGGTATAAAAACAAAAAAGTCTAACATTGCTGTTAGACTTAATTTTGCTCCCATAATATAATTTAGTCGAACAATTTTAATCAAGAAATTAAACGGTTGTCTTTATTATATGATATTTTGAATTCGTAAATATTATTTTTACTCATCCTTTTAATAAATCTTTACTTCATAACCTACACTAATATAATGATGTTCTCCGCTCTTTACTTTTCCATGCCTATAAAAGATTTTCCAATCTTTATTTTCTTCAAAAGTATACCTTGAAAATGTTTTGTTTTTATTTTCTTTATAATAAACAGGAAAGTATGGTTTTGTGGGCTTTACAACCTTAACCATACCATTTTTACCTTTTCTTATTTCAAAGGGAGATGTGCTAACTAATTTTCCATTTTTATCTGTTTTTCCAAGGTTAAGAATACCTATGAAAACGCCTTCGGAAGGTAAATTAATGTTATATTTTTCTAAATTAAGGTTTGCAATAGTTGACTTTTCATTAAGAACAATAGTGATGTTTTCATAGTTGATTTGTCTTCCAGGTTCTCCTCCAAAATTTTCATAAAACGTAATCTTATATAATGCAGAAAAAGGAAGTCTTTTTACTCGTTGTACCTTTCCAGACATACTATTATCAAAGGAAATTGTTTTTGTTATAACAGGTATTAATAAGCTTTTTAATTCAACGTCATTAGAATTAAAGTTATTAAGTATAAGCACGGCTAATTCCCCTCCTACAATTAATCTATGTGATTTTAAAAAATCATTATGCTTTATTGGTTTTATTTTTTTTGTTTTAGCTTTTTTTGTTTTCTTGGATATAATCACCTCATCTAACTCATAATTATCTGGACTTAAGTAAATTATATTGTTCTTAATTACTTTTAAATCAACTGTTTTATTTTTATACCCTATTGAGGATAAAAATATATTGTTTTTTGTTATATCTGTCAGATTAAATTCACCATTATCATCAGTATATACACCATTATCTTTGTCAAATCTGATGTTAACAAATGGGACGCCTTCATTAGAAATACTATCAACTACTCTAATCTGGCCAAATACTAAATTTGAAATTTGAATTAAAAATATTAATATAAATGCTTTTTTCATTATTTATAATTTTTTTAGAAAACTTCTATTTCTCCAAATGTATTAGAAAATTATTCTAATAAAATTTGCTTTATGAATTTTATAACAAAAAACTCATTTACTTAATTTTATTTTATTGCCTCGTATAATATATACATTTCCTTAGTGAATTTCGTATTTCATAATGTAATTGTATCAAAATAAATCTATAAGCATCTACATATGATACGTTATAATGTACCTATATTAGTCTTAGAGTTCTTTCTCTTCAGATTTACCATAAATAATAATGCTTGTTTCTTTCCTGAAAAAATATTGTTGTCTAAAAAAGGAATGTCAAACCATAAAACAAAATGAGGTTATTGAGCTTCTGACTAGGTTCAATGAGGGATTGGAAAGTTTTAAAAACAAAAAAGTCTAACATTGCTGTTAGACTTAATTTTGCTCCTCTTCAAGGACTCGAACCTTGGACCCTCTGATTAACAGTCAGATGCTCTAACCAACTGAGCTAAAGAGGAATGTTCATAAAGAACTATGTAAATTACAACAATTATCGGCTGTTGCGTTGCCTTTGCTTATTAGCTCCTCTTCAAGGACTCGAACCTTGGACCCTCTGATTAACAGTCAGATGCTCTAACCAACTGAGCTAAAGAGGAGTGTTTGCTATCTATAAGCGGGTGCAAATATATGTCTAATTTCTATTTGATGCAACACAAATTTATATTTTTTTTCTACTTTATAAAATGTCGGTAGATGTCATTTCCAAAAGCATACACAAAAAGAGTCATCATGATCACAAAACCAGCCATTTGCGCATATTCTAAAAATTTATCTCCTGGTTTTCTTTTTGTAATCATTTCGTATAAAACAAAAATTGCATGTCCTCCATCTAAGGCAGGAATCGGTAATAAGTTCAATACTCCTAACATAATTGATAAGAATGCAGTGATATTCCAAAAGAAATGCCAATCCCATGTTGTTGGAAATATTTTCGCGATTGACACAAAACTACCAACTCCTTTATAAGCTCCTGTTTTAGGATTACCTATTGCTTTTAGGTTTTTAAGCATCATTTTAAACTTCCCTACAAACTTAGTACCACCAGCTGCAAAAGATTCTCCGAAAGAATAGTTTTTAATTGATAACTTATAATACCCTAATTTATCTAGATCATCCGAATTTAATGTTGTTCTTACAATTCCTAATTTCCCATCTTTATTAACTGATGCTGTAATTGATCTATACTCTTTATTTTTATTCATTAAAGCAAGCTCAATGTCTTTAGATGCATTACTTTTTAATACTGCCTCAAGATTAGCGGTATTAACTTTTAAGCCATTAATAGCAGTAATAATATCGTTCTTTTTTAAACCTGATGTTTTATTATGGGAATCCTTATCAATATTAGCTACAACAACTGGCATAGGAATACCAATCAAGCTCTTAGCATCAGAATCTACTAAATTACCCAAAAAGTCTTCTGGTATTTGAAGTGTTTTAGTTTCATTATTTCTATTAACAATAATTTCGCTACCAAATAATAAGTTTGAACGAACATCACTAAACTTAACCGGAGATTCTCCATCTATCGATATTATTTTATCTCCATTTTTTAACCCAATTTGTTGTTCAATAAATTCTGGAACAACAATACCATCTTTTACTTGGTCATTCGCTAAAAATTTATCTCCCCATGTAAATGATACAGCCACAAATATTAGGTAGGCAAGTATAAAGTTTACCGTAACACCACCTAACATAATTATCAAACGTTGCCAAGCTGGTTTTGAGCGAAATTCCCATTCTTTAGGTTCTTCCTTCATTTGCTCTTTATCCATACTTTCATCAATCATTCCAGATATTTTTACATATCCGCCTAAAGGCAACCAACCAATACCATATTCAGTTCCTTTATAATTGAAACTTAACAGTTTCTTTCCCCAAGCATCAAAAAATAAATAGAATTTTTCAACTCTTGTTTTAAATAATTTTGCTGGGTAATAGTGTCCCCATTCATGCAATATGATTAAAAGAGATAAACTCAATAAAAATTGAGAAACCATGATAAGTATTTCAGTAAACGTCATGTGATATAATTAAATTTTACGCGCTAAAATAAGCTTTTTAAGCCAAACTAAAACGGCTATTAAGAAGAGATTATGCTCTATAAAAGTAACAATAGTACTTCTAGAGATATTTAACAAAAAAACGAAAGTACAATCAAAAGCTTTTTTACCTTTGTACAATCAAATAAAAAATCATGCTTGAGTTCTTTAAAGTCTATAAAAAGTTTGCTATTTTCTTTCTGTTTCTATCTGCAATTATATTAACATTATTTTATTACGCCTTGAAGCCAGTTAAAAGACTTCCGGTTTTCGCTCCAGGTAAAAATGTAAATCAAGAGTTAGTAGACAGTACCATTGTACACATTAAAAAGAAACACTACATAGCAGATTTCTCTTTAACTAATCAAAACGGAGTTACTATCACCCAAAACGACTATGAGAATAAAATTTATGTAGCCGATTTTTTCTTTACTACTTGCGGTACAATTTGTCCGGTGATGACTAGTAACATGAAAAAAGTTCAGCAAGCTATTTTGCTTGATAATGATATTAAGCTGCTTTCTCATACAGTAATGCCGGAAATTGATACTGTAGCCCAATTAAAACGTTACGCTGTAGAAAAAGGGGTTTTAAACAACAAATGGAACTTAGTTACTGGAAGTAAAAAAGAGATATATAATCTAGCTAGAAAATCCTATTTAGTAGCTAAATATGACCCTACTAAAGAAGATGGTTATGGATTAGTGCACACTGAAAACTTTGTGCTTGTAGACAAGCAGAAACGCATCCGTGGAATGTATGATGGTACCGATGATGAAGATATCGACAGACTACTTGAAGACATCGTAATTCTTAAAGAAGAATACAAGTAATTATTGCGTCACTGTTAATTCTAAACAATAATTACTAAGTTTAGTTTTTGTTATTCCATTTGGGTAAGGCAATAAACTTATCGCAGTTGTTTTTGTTAATTTAGATGATAATACTTGTAATGTTCTGTCAGAAATTGAGGTTGGATAAATAACTAACTCTTCTTGTCGTTCAACTTTTCCGTCTTTATAAATATTCACCAATACAATTGCTTCACCAGCTCGTATACATTGAACACTTTTTGGACAACGAGAGTCTGATAACACCTCAACCAATTCAATTGATAAATTCTCATCTAACTGAATCATATTCGCAACATAAATTTTTATAATTGAAGTAACAGGTATTGAATCTTGCTTTTGAGCGTTTGCAAATAGCGATGAACAGATGATTATTGCAGTAAGTAGTATTTTCTTCATAGTATCAAATTTAATAAACTACTTGCTTAAATTATGCCAAATAACTCTTAAAAACAAAAAAGCCGAAACAAACGTTTCGACTTTTTAATATATAATGCCATTGGTGGCTTAATCATTTAATTTCAATACAGCCATAAATGCTTCTTGAGGAATTTCTACATTACCTACTTGACGCATTCTCTTTTTACCTTTTTTCTGCTTTTCTAATAACTTACGTTTACGTGAAATATCTCCACCATAACATTTTGCAGTAACATCCTTACGTAATGCTTTAACAGTTTCCCTTGCAATAATTTTTGCTCCAATAGCAGCTTGAATAGGAATATCAAATTGCTGACGTGGGATTAATTCTTTTAATTTCTCACACATTTTCTTTCCGATATTGTGCGCACTATCAAAATGTATTAACGCTGATAAGGCATCAACTCCCTGAGCATTTAATAAAATATCTACTCTTACTAGTTTTGACACACGCATTCCAATTGGAGTGTAGTCAAAAGAAGCATATCCTTTAGATACGGTTTTTAATCTGTCATAAAAATCAAATACTATTTCTGCCAAAGGCATATCGAAAGTTAACTCAACACGCTCAGTAGTTAAATAGGTTTGATTTGTAATAATACCACGTTTTTCAATACACAAACTCATTACATTTCCAACAAAGTCAGATTTTGTAATAATAGTTGCTTTAATATATGGCTCCTCAACTCTATCCAATCCTGAAGGATCAGGTAAATCAGTTGGGTTATTAACTATAATTGGAGTGTCAACATGTTTTCTAGTAAATGCATTGTAGGATACATTGGGAACCGTAGTAATAACAGTCATGTTAAACTCACGCTCCAAACGTTCCTGGATAATTTCCATGTGTAACATTCCTAGGAATCCACAACGGAAACCAAAGCCTAATGCAGCAGAACTTTCAGGTTGAAAAACTAGAGAAGCATCATTCAATTGTAACTTCTCCATTGAGTTACGCAACTCCTCATACTCTTCAGTATCTACTGGATAGATTCCAGCAAAAACCATTGGTTTTACATCCTCAAATCCATCAATTCTTTCTGTTGTTGGATTTTTAGCATCTGTGATTGTATCCCCTACTTTTACCTCTTTTGCTTCTTTAATCCCTGTAATTAAGTACCCAACATCACCAGCTCTAACTTCTTGCTTTGGATGCTGCGTCAACTTCAAGGTTCCTATTTCATCAGCGAAATAAGTTTTACCTGTAGCAAGGAATTTAATTTCTTGTCTTTTTTTAATTGTACCGTTTATTACTCTAAAGTAAGTTTCAACTCCTCTAAATGAGTTATATACCGAATCAAATATTAGTGCTTGTAACGGTGCATCTGGATCACCTTTTGGAGGTGGAATACGATTAATTACCGCTTCTAGAATATCACCTACACCAAAACCAGTTTTTCCACTTGCATGAATAACTTCTTCAGGATCACACCCTAATAAGTCAACAATATCATCAGTTACTTCTTCAGGGTTTGCACTTGGTAAATCTACTTTATTCAATACCGGAATGATTTCTAAGTCATTCTCTAATGCTAAATATAAATTAGAAATTGTTTGCGCTTGAATACTTTGTGCCGCATCTACAATCAATAAAGCACCTTCACAGGCAGCAATAGATCGTGATACTTCATAAGAAAAATCAACGTGACCAGGAGTATCAATTAAATTCAACACATATTCTTGGCCTTCATGTGTATATTCCATTTGAATGGCGTGCGACTTAATGGTTATACCACGTTCACGCTCTAAATCCATACTATCCAACAACTGACTTTGCTTTTCTCTTTCAGTTACTGCTCCAGTAAAATCCAATAATCTATCGGCTAAAGTACTTTTACCGTGATCAATATGTGCTATAATGCAAAAATTTCTAATGTGCTTCATTTCCTCGTCTTCTTTTGGGCATGCCCCTATCGGGTCGGGCTATTCGCTATATCTTTTGTTTCTGTTCTCGACTATACTTCGACTACGCTCAGTATAAACTTCTCGAACTGACAACAAAAGGATGCCGTTGCTATCCCTCATGCTACTATCTGCAAATATAATGCAATTACTTTGCAATAAATATCTTATTTTTGATATTCGAATTATTTACAAGATGAAATTTCAAATAAACGATACCGTTTCTGTATTAGATGATGCCATTGATGGTGTTGTAACTGCTGTAAATGCATCAGAAGTAACTATTGAAACTGAAGATGGATTTCCGTTAAAACTACACGAATCTAAATTGGTAAAAACAGGAACAGAAACATTTACTTTTAGAGGTATTGCAGATGCTAAAGCTGGAAAAATTGAAAAAAAGAAAAACCACGTAAAAGGAAAAACACATACCAATGAATTCGTATTAGTGGTAGATTTACACATTGAAAAGCTCATAAAATCTACACATGGAATGAGTAACTATGACATTCTTTCTTTACAGTTAGACACTGCGAAGCATAAATTAGAGTTTAGCATTCAAAAACGTTTTCCTAAAGTAGTATTGGTTCACGGGGTTGGTGATGGCGTTTTAAAAGCAGACATATACAGTATGCTACGTCGCTTTGACAATATTCAATTTTATGAAGCTGATTACCGAGAATATGGTTTAGGTGCTACTGAAATACGAATTTTGCAGAAGCAATAAGTTTCTAAGTTAAATCTACCCATAATGTCAGTCTGAACTTATCGAAGACCAGTATGACCTAGATCATTTATTACACATCGACAGGCTCAGTGTGACAATAAAATACTACCCCTCACCTTAATCCTCTCCCTCAGGAGAGGAGACTTATTTCTATTTATAAATCGTAAAGAATTAAATAGTATTTTTGCATTCTAAAATTTCAACTAGTGGTTAAAATAGGCGACATAGAATTACCAGACTTTCCGTTATTACTTGCACCAATGGAAGATGTAAGTGATCCTCCTTTCAGAGCTTTATGCAAGGAAGAAGGCGCAGACGTGGTATACACTGAATTTATTTCTTCAGAAGGTTTAATTCGTGATGCGGCAAAAAGCACCATGAAATTAGATATTTACGAAAAAGAACGTCCGGTTGGAATACAAATTTTTGGAGCTGTTTTAGAATCGATGTTACGCTCTGTTGAAATTGTAGAAGCAAGTGGACCAGATATTATTGACATTAACTTTGGTTGTCCCGTAAAAAAGGTTGTTTCTAAAGGAGCTGGAGCAGGAATATTAAAAGACATTGACTTAATGGTTTCTTTAACTGAAGCCATGGTAAAACATACCAATTTACCTATAACCGTTAAAACGCGATTGGGATGGGATGAAGATTCTATCAAAATTGTTGAAGTTGCTGAACGTTTACAAGATGTTGGTTGTGCAGCAATTTCTATTCATGGTCGTACCAGAGCTCAATTATATAAAGGGGATGCCAATTGGGCACCAATTGCAGAAGTTAAAAATAACCAACGCATGCATATCCCTGTTTTCGGAAACGGTGATGTTACTACCCCTGAAGACGCTATGCGAATGCGTGATGAATACGGATTAGATGGATGTATGATTGGTAGAGCTGCTATTGGAAATCCTTGGTTCTTTAACCAAGTGAAACATTTTTTCAATACTGGTGAACACATGAAATTGCCTACTATGGAACAACGTGTAAGTGCAGCCAGACGTCATTTACAAATGAGTTTGGACTGGAAAGGTGAAAAATTAGGTGTTTTTGAAACCAGACGTCACTATACAAACTATTTTAAAGGTATCAGAGATTTTAAAGATTATCGTATTAAAATGGTAACTACTGATGATTCTGCAGGTGTTTTTGATGTGTTAGATGAAGTTGCAGTAAAGTTTAAAGATTATCAGTTTGACTAACACTTCAGTAGATTTACAAATTTATAAAACCTAAACTAACCAGCGTTTAGCATCTTTTTACTAATACGATATGAGGCTATTTTAGACGCCATTAATCCAAGTGAAAAGATAGTTACTAAAACAATCAACACATTCATTGGTGTTAATTCTACAGGGTATGGCACATCCGTACCTGGAATTTTTATGTATTCAAAAACAACTTGTGAGCCAACCAATAACACCCCTAATATCACTCCAATACTCCCTCCTATAAACGTTAATAAAGCTCCCTGAAGAAAGAATATTTGTTTGATATCACTAATTGGAGTTCCAAGATTAGATAGCGTAACCAAATCTCTCTTTTTATCAATTATCATCATAATAATTGAACCAATAACGTTGAATAACGCGATAATTAAAATCAATGTAAATATTAAATATACCGCAATATTTTCGGTGTTTAACATTTTATGAATCGCATCGTTTAACTCAGATTTATTTTTTATGATAATGTTGTTATCAAAAATATTTTTTAATTCCGCTCTTAGTTGCTCTTCATCAACCTCTGGAATTGTTTTTAACTCTATCTTAGTTATTGTATTTGCATTATAACTCAACAACTCTTGTGTAGCTTTTAATGACGAGAATAAGTATTCTTTATTGTAGACATCATTCACATTAAACAATCCTACATTATATGCAAAAACCTTATTTAATGTATTCTCATTTATTTGCCCTTTCCCTGGTTTAGGAACTATCAATTTCAAATTACTGGAATAGTCAAAAACTCCCAAACCTAATTTAATAGCCAACTCTTCACCAACTACTGTTTGCTTGGTATTTGGTTCAAACCATTTTCCTAATGATAAAGTAGAGTCAATCGCAACAGTTTGTTGATATTGTTCATCCACCCCCTTGATAGTAGCAATTTCTGTTTTCCCATTAAACTCTAAAAAAACCTTCTCTTCAATTACCTTACTAAAACTGATAATATCAGTATAATCCTGAATTTTCGATAACTGCTCAGAGGTAATCGCAATTTTTTTACCTGATGCCGCACTAATTGTAAAATCTGGATCTACTATACTTGAATATGATAATGTGAATGTTTTTAAACCCGCAAAACCAGACAATACTACTAATAGCAACATCGATCCAAAAATAACCCCCATAGAAGCTATTCTTGAAATAATGTTTATAGCATTATTGGTGCTTTTAGTAAAAAGATATCTTTTTGCTATGTAGAGAGAAAACTTCAATTATAATTATATGATATCTCTATCTTCTAATAAATCTGAGTCTTTAATAGGATCTTCTTTTCCTTTTAAAGATTTTTCAATAGTATCAATATAATCTAATGAATCATCTAAATAAAAGAACAATTCTGGCATTCTTCTTAATTGATGTTTGGTACGTTGTGCTATTTCATGTTTTATAGCAGCTTTATTAATTTTTATACCAGTCATCAACTCTTTAGCTTTATCCATTGGAAATATACTTAAGTATACTTTTGCCAAAGATAAATCAGTAGGTACTGTTACCTTAGATACTGAAATTAGCACTCCATTTAATCCTCCTTCTCTTGCTGCTCCCTGAAGTACATCTACTAAATCAAGTTGCAAAACTCCCGCTATTTTCTTTTGTCTATTACTTTCCATGCTGCAAAAATAATATATTAATGTATTTTTACTGTCTATTATATCATATAATTAACAATTACAGATGAATAAGATTGAACATATAGGTATTGCCGTTAAGAATTTAGAAGAATCAAATGCGTTATTTGCTAAATTATTTGGGAAACCACATTATAAAACAGAATCGGTTGAAAGCGAAGGCGTAAATACTTCGTTTTTTAAAGTAGGAGAAAATAAAATAGAGCTATTGGAAGCTACCAATGAAAATAGCCCCATTGCCAAATTCCTTAATAAAAAAGGAGAAGGAGTGCATCACATAGCATTTGACGTTACAGATATTGAAGTTGAGATAAAAAGATTAAAGGCCGAAGGCTTCATTGTTTTAAACGAAAAACCTAAAAAAGGGGCTGACAATAAGCTGGTTGTCTTTTTACATCCAAAATCTACCAATGGAACATTAATAGAACTTTGTCAAGAAATTAAAGATAACTAATAAAATAATTTGGTGTATCTGTAAATAAGTAGTAATTTTGCACACGATTTCGGTCCCATAGCTCAGTTGGTTAGAGCATCTGACTCATAATCAGAGGGTCCTTGGTTCGAGCCCAAGTGGGACCACCTTCAAACAAAGACTTTACAGTAATGTAAGGTCTTTTTTGTTTTGTATATTTAAATTTAAAGGAGTCTTGGATAATCGAAAAAGGGGGGAATCAAAAAATCCTAGTTAAATAACTAGGATTTTTTGATTTTTATTGAAGGCAGGATAATTTATCTATACACCTCTTTTTACTTGCTTTTTCATTGCTTTTTTATCTTTAAGTGGTGAAGGTCCAAAAGGTAGCCTTAGGTTTTCAAATCTTGATTTTATATTTCCATCTAAATCTTTTCTATCAGCCCTATTTGCAACTATATGCCAAGAAAAATCAACATTACTTTTCCCATCCATCAACTCATTAACATCAAATCCTTTATCTGTTTTATTGGTCACATATACTCCATTACAACTTCCTTCTAATTGAATAAATACTTTTAGCGGATGTTCTTTATCTATTTTAAGTGACCTTGCCAATATCTTATCTATTTTAATATGTACTTTTCCATTTATCAATTTTCCTGTTCCATAATCTACAAATAAAACTTCTGGAGCTTCTGGACAGAACATTACTCTTGGCCTGTTTTTCTCATCAGGAATCAATGTTGACACTGTTCCATTTCCAACAATTTTATAATCCGTACCTCCAGTAGCTGTAATATCGTCATTATGATTATACTTTAACCCTACATAACTATATGATTGCCCACCAGCAGCTGTACCTCCAAGGAAATAACCACCATATAGTATTCTTCTTGACGGAGCAGCTATAGCTGAAATAGTTTGTTCGTCTTTACCCGCCAAAAAAGCAAAAGCACTAGTGTTAGTTGTTGCTGGATCATTATCCGTATCTAATGAAAAATACCCAGCAGTATTCCCATTGTGAGCTGAATTGTTTGGCGCACCATTCCCAGTCATACCACTAACTCCAGAAGAGTTAACTCCTGAACCAGCTACTCCTGCGCCATCAGTAGGGTAAACCCCTCCGAGACCATTTGTTGCACCTATTACAGCAGTCCCTCCAGCATTTGCATTTCTAGCCCAAACACCATTGGCAACTGTGTCATCTGCAGTAGCAGCCACACCATCATTTGTACCACTTCCTACAATAGTAAGTTGTGAATATGTTGTTCCTGATGAGTTAACACCTAATGTCCCGTCACTTCTAACTCTCATTCTTTCAAGGTTGTTTGAATGAATTCTTAAATCTTGAACATCGGTAGTCCCTAGGAAATTAGTTCCTGCTGTAGTACCACTGTTTCCTGACAAAGACCAATCTAAACCTCCAGGTGAACCTGCTAATGCAATCCACCTTGTCCCGTTCCAATAATGCAGACCTGGTACAATATTATTTGGAGATACTCCAGCAGTATCTGTATTCCATACAATTGTTCCTGCCACTATACTTCCTCCTTGAGGATTGAGTACTGGGGCTTCTATAATTGTTGATGTTAATGCAACTCTTGGCGGAATGAAACCGCCTTGCAATGAACTTACATCTAAAGCTCCTTCAGGTGTTGTAGTTCCTATTCCAACTTGTGCATTTAAACTTGCACTTAATATTCCGATAAAAATTATAAATAATACTCTTTTCATTACACTGTTATTTTCGGGTTTACACTATAATGTTCCATATTTTAGCATTATGTTACCCATTAAACAATATAATTTTTAAAATATTTGTTAAATACTTAAAGATATCACACAAAAAAGGCAGGAAACCCGTAGTACCCGCCTTTTAATCTTAATATTGATTTTAGATTTCAATATTGTTTACATGAAAACATTTACCCGAATGTTATATGATATACTTATATGTTCCTTTTATTTAGATTTTGTTACCCAAATATTTTAAAAGTTTAAATACATACACCGCACTAACCTAGGCTATGTCAGTAATTATTATAGTTTTATTATTAAAAATTAAAACATCCTTTTCCTTTTTCCCTAACAAAATCTTACCAATTGGGGAACTTGGGGAAATAGCATAATATGTATTTGTATTAATTATAATAGCTCCTACACTAATGGCTAAAAAATAAGCTCCATTATTTGTTGTAATTAAACTCCCTAAACGAGCGACTTCAGAAGAAGTATCAATAGTTACTTTTGAAAATAACTCTTGTTGCTTTTCTATATCCGATAACTGATTTCCAGCTTTCTCACGCTCCAATTGCAACATTGCTCTACCGGTTTCATGCTTGTCTCCTGCTGAACTTTTTGTTTCTGACTGTAAGGATTCTTGAATATTAGCAATTCGTTCAATTACCGTATATAATCTTCCATATAGAAATTTTTTACATTCCTCGTATAATTGTTCTTTTACTGTCATCATACCAAGTTAGCTAATTCCTCACCTATTAAACTTCCAATTGCAACTCCCATACCTCCTAAACGTACTCCGCAATACACATTATTAGAAACTTGCTTTACTATTGTTTTCTTCTGAGACCCAACACCCATAATCCCTGTCCAACGATGATCAATTTCAAATGGGGTATTTGGTAATATTATATTTCTTAAATGCTTTTCTAATTGCTGTTGAATGGGTTCAGACATCTCCATTACAAGGGTTTCTTCTCCTTTAAAATCTAAATTTCTACCCCCACCAAACAAAATTCTATTATTTATATTCCTAAAATAATAATAACCCTCATCAAAGTGGAAAGTACCTTTAATATGCAAATCTATAATCGGTTTAGTAATCAGTACTTGAGCACGTGCGGGTTGGACCTCTTCATTTAACAGCTCTTTTGCAAAACCATTCGTAGCAATTAATAGTTTCCCTGTTTTAAAAGAATAATCAGAATCAAGAACAACTTCTACTTGATTACCAATTTCATTAAATGATTTAACAGCTACATTATTCAGTATTTTAATTCCTTTTGATTGCGCTAGTTTTAATAAGGAAACCATCATTTTACCTGTATCAATCTGTCCTTCAAACTGATTAAATACATAGTTGTTTTTTACATTTTTAAAATCAAACTTATTCTCAGAAACACTAAAAACATCATCCTTAAAAATAGGTAGCAACATTTCGTTTACCTGGTGTAATTGATCAGAACAAGTGTTAAATAAATTATTATCGTTAGAAAACAACTCAAAACTTCCGTGTTGTTGAAAATCAATTGTTTTATCTCCTAAATTCTTACGAAGTAATTCAAGCCCTTTCCAGCGCTTTTCTACCAGTTGTAACACTTCGTCTTCAGAATGTGATTTAAGATCCGACAATATCTCTGAAATACTTCCAAAACAAGCAAAGCCAGCATTCTTAGTACTTGCTCCATGAGGCAACATTCCTCTTTCTAGAATTACTATTTTTGAGTTTGGATATTTTTTTCGCAATGTAATTGCTGTGTTTAACCCAACTATTCCACTTCCAACGATTGTAAAATCGACGTTAGAAAACCATTCTGATTTTTCCCAATAACTTAAGTTCATAATGCAAATTATATGAATTAAATTTAAAAAAGAAAGTATTTAATAGTGTCTTTTAAAATTCAATTAGTATTACTGATTTTGTGTTAAGGATAGTAGCGACATCCTTTTCTTCTTTTAAGAAAAGATACAGCGGATAGCCTGACTTTTGTCCTAGCAAAAGTAACACCATAAAAAAAGCCCCTAAATAAATAGAGGCTGCATGTATTATGATTGTTTAGTACTTATATCGTACTTACTTTCTTTTCCATTACAAAATCTTCCATAAACTTGGTAGTATAATCACCCGCAACATAATCTGGGTGATCCATTAATTGTCTGTGGAAAGGTATTGTTGTTTTAACACCTTCAATAACAAACTCGTCCAATGCACGCTTCATTTTGCTAATTGCTTCTTCTCTTGTTTGAGCAGTAGTAATTAATTTAGCAATCATAGAATCATAGTTTGGCGGTATCATATAACCAGCATACACATGAGTATCCAAACGAACACCGTGTCCTCCTGGAGCATGTAATGTTGTAATTCTACCTGGAGAAGGTCTGAATCCATGATACGGATCTTCTGCATTAATTCTACATTCTATTGAATGCATGTTTGGGAAGTAGTTTTGACCTGAAATTGGAATTCCAGCAGCTACTCTAATTTGTTCACGAATTAAGTCATAATTAACAACTTCTTCCGTAATAGGGTGCTCTACTTGGATACGCGTATTCATTTCCATAAAATAGAAATTTCTATGCTTATCAACTAAAAATTCAACTGTACCAGCTCCTTCATACTTAATGTATTCTGCAGCTTTAACACCAGCTTCTCCCATTTTTTCACGTAATTCATCTGTCATAAACGGAGATGGTGTTTCTTCCGTTAATTTTTGATGACGACGTTGTACTGAGCAATCTCTTTCAGATAAGTGACATGCTTTTCCTGTAGAATCTCCGATAATTTGAATTTCTATATGTCTAGGCTCTTCAATAAGCTTTTCCATATACATATCATCATTACCAAATGCAGCTTTTGACTCTTGACGCGCAGAATCCCATGCATCTCTTAAATCTTCAGCTTTCCAAACAGCACGCATACCTTTACCTCCACCTCCAGCAGAAGCTTTTAGCATTACAGGGTATCCAGTTAAATCAGCTGTTTTTACACAGTCTTCAAATGTTTCAATAACACCTTCACTTCCTGGAACACATGGTACTCCAGCTTCTATCATAGTAGATTTAGCGTTAGCTTTATCTCCCATTCTGTCAATCATATCACCAGAAGCACCGATAAATTTTATATCATGCTCTTCACAAATTCTTGAAAACTTAGCATTTTCAGATAAGAATCCGTATCCTGGATGAATTGCATCAGCATTAGTAATTTCTGCAGCTGCAATAATGTTTGACATTTTTAAATAAGACTCACTACTTGGAGCAGGACCTATACAAACAGCTTCATCAGCAAACCTAACATGTAAGCTTTCTGCATCAGCCGTAGAATATACTGCTACAGTTTTGATTCCCATTTCCTTACATGTTCTGATAATACGTAAGGCAATCTCACCTCTATTGGCGATTAATATTTTTTTAAACATAATCTTTAAAAATTACAAATTCCAAAGCTTCAAATTCCAAATATTGGATTTTGTTAATCGTGTATTGGAACTTTTAAGTTATTATGATGGATCTACTAAAAACAATGGTTGATCAAATTCAACTGGTGAAGAATCATCAACTAATATTTTAACTATTGTTCCTGAAACTTCAGATTCAATTTCGTTAAATAATTTCATTGCTTCAATGATACATAATACATCACCTTCTGCAATAGTTTGACCTACTTCAACAAACATAGGTTTGTCTGGAGATGGTTTTCTGTACATAGTTCCAATAATTGGAGACTTTACAGTAATGTATTTTGAATCATCATCCGATGCAGCAGCTACAGGAGCAGCAGCGTCTAAAGCAACTGGAGCAGCAGCAACTGGAGCAGCAGCATGCATCATTGGAGCTGTTCCAATTGGCATTTGCTGAACGATAGTTGTTCCTTCTTCTCCTCCGGTTTTAATGGTGATTTTTATATCTTCCATTTCTAGCTTTACTTCGCTAGCACCAGATTTTGCTACGAACTTTATTAAGTTTTGAATTTCTTTTAAATCCATAATAAATTTAGTTTATTTAGTTTTTATGTTCAGTGTTATATGCCCATTTTAAATAGATAGATCCCCATGTGAACCCTCCACCAAAAGCAGCAAAAACAATATTATCTCCTTTTTTTAATTTACTCTCGAAATCACTCAACAATAATGGTAATGTTGCTGAAGTTGTATTTCCGTATCGCTGAATATTCATCAATACCTTATCGTCAGATACACCCATTCTATTAGATGTTGCATCAATTATACGCTTGTTTGCCTGATGAGCTACTAACCAATCTACATCGTCATGACTTAAATCATTACGTTTCATTATAATTTCACTTACATCCGCCATGTTAGTTACTGCATTTTTAAATACAGTCTTCCCATCTTGCACTACAAAATGTTGGTTGTTTTTTACGGTTTCCTCAGAAGGAGGTAAAATTGATCCTCCAGATGGTATATTCAATGCCGCTCTACCAGCTCCATCACCTCTTAAGTACTCATCCACCAAACCTAAGCCTTCAGTATTAGGCTCAAACAACACTGCGCCTGCACCATCACCAAAAATAATTGAAGTAGTTCTATCTGTATAATCTATTATTGAAGACATTTTATCAGCTCCAATAATCAATATTTTTTTATATTTTCCAGATTCTATAAATGCCGAAGCTGTAGACATTCCATATAAAAAACCAGAACAAGCTGCATTTAAATCATAGGCAAAAGCATTTACAGCTCCAATTTCTGAAGCTACATAAACTGCTGTTGCTGCTACTGGCATATCTGGCGTAACACTTGCCACAATAACAAGATCAATTTCTTTTGGATCTAATTTTGATTTTGTAATTAAATCCTCTGCTGCTTTTATGGCAAGGTAAGATGTCCCTGCCCCTTCTTTTTTTAGAATTCTTCTTTCCTTAATACCTGTTCGAGAAGTAATCCATTCATCATTAGTATCAACCATTGTTGCCAATATATCATTGGTTAATACATAGTCTGGAACATATGCTCCGACTGCTGTTATTGCTGCAGTTATTTTATTCATTCTGTTGTTTTTGTTTAAAAAAGGCTCAAAAAACACCGTTTTATCCTCGTTTTGTTCAAAAAGTAGTGCAAAATAACCTCTTTTTAAGAGATATGAAAATTTATATGCTATTATTTAATTTTATTCTTTAGTTGGCTAATATTTAAAACACTTACGTGAATTTTAAGCGAACTATTTAAATACAATTAATTAATTTGAAGCTACATTTGATGAAATAAAACAAAAAAACTCTCACTTACGTGAGAGTTAATCTAAATAATAGATATATGATTATACCTTTAGTCTTCTACTTCTTCTTCTACAGAATTGTCAATTAAAACTTGACCTCTGTGATATAACTTTCCTTCAAACCAGTGTGCTCTATGGTATAGGTGAGCCTCACCTGTTGTTGGACAAGTAGCTATTTGAGGTACAGTTGCCTTATAATGAGTTCTTCTTTTATCTCTTCTTGTTCTCGAGATTTTTCTCTTAGGATGTGCCATTTTATTATTATTTGTCTGTTAATAGATTCTTTAATTTATTCCAACGAGGATCTACATCTTCTGTTTCTTCCTCGGTATTCTCTTTTAAACTATACTTTTCAATGCTAGATAATATTTCTATATCCAACGTACCATCTTCAATTCCTGGATGACTTAACTTAAACGGTTTTGCTAATACAATCATTTCATAAATGTATTGTTTCACATCAACTTCATATTCACCGTGAGGTAAAATTAAAATTTCTTCGTTTTCATTATTAAATTCTTCACCAAAACGAACAATCAACTTTAATTCAGTCTCTATTGTTTCATCAAATGGTTCGTTTGTTAAATCACAATTCACGTTAATGGTTCCTTGAGCATTAAAGTCAAGCTCCATCATTGTTGATGTTTTATTTAACAATAATGATGTTGTAATTCCTACATCATTAAATTCATCATACCCAAAAAAATCAAAGAACGCTTTAGTTACACTAAACTCAAAATTATGTTTTCCTTCCTTTAATCCAACAAATGGGATCGTAAACTCTTTCATACATCAATTATTTGAAAAAATTATTTTGAGTCTGCAAATATAAAACATTTTACTTTACCACTCCTTAGATATCAACATTTTTTTGTTTATATCTTTTTACCCTTTCGCAACACGTCTTTAGTGAGTTCCGCATATTCTGTTCTGTTCTTCACAATTTTAATTGCTTCAAACAAGGCTTCTTTAAATGAACTTTCGTCTGCAATTCCCTTTCCTGCAATTTCATATGCTGTACCATGATCTGGCGACGTTCTTACCTCAGATAACCCTGCAGTATAATTTACCCCGTTACCAAAAGTTAATGTCTTAAAAGGTATTAATCCTTGGTCATGATACGAAGCTACAACAGCATCGAATTTCTTATAATTATCAGACCCAAAAAAGCTATCTGCTGCATAAGGACCAAAAACCATGATATTATTATTATAAAGAGATTCAATTGTTGGTTTTAACACCTCGTCATCTTCTTTACCAATAACACCATTATCACCAGAATGAGGGTTGATACCCAATACTGCAATTCTAGGTTTATTAATTCTAAAGTCTTTCTTTAATGATTCGTTTACAGTTGTAATTTTTTCCTTAATAAGCTTAGGTGTTATTTCGCTAGCCACATCCTTTACCGCTACATGATCTGTAAGCAAACCAATCTTTAAACCATCAGAAACCATGAACATTAATGCATTACCCTCTAACTCTTGAGCAAGATAATCCGTATGTCCTGGGAATGAAAAATCTTCTGATTGAATATTAGCCTTGTTAATAGGAGCGGTTAAAAGCCCATCTATTTTTTTGTCTTTAAGAGCTGCCGTTGCTGCTTTAAGTGATAGGATTGATAACTCTCCTGCCTTTTTGCTTTCTTTTCCAAATTCAAAATTAAACGACTCCTCCCAAACATTTATAATGTTAAGTTTATTCTCAACTAATTTATCTAGACTATCTATTCGTTGTGTTTGAGTTGTTGAATTTAAATGTTTCTTTAAATATTGAATTGATTTATGAGATGCAAAAACAACCGGCGTACAAAAATCAAACATTCTTGGATCAGCAAATGTTTTTAAAATAACCTCTGCTCCAATACCATTTAAATCTCCTACAGAAATACCAATACTTATTTTCTTATCTATGTTCATATAATGAGGCAATATTTATATCTTATAAAAAGGAATCCTTTTAACTTTTACTTTAGACTAAAAAAAGTAAATTTATTGTAATTTTGAAAATACAAAAGTAACCAATTATTTTATTAAACATGTTTACAGGCATAATTGAATCTCTAGGAAAAATTATTACAATAGAAAATGAAGGAACAAATGTTCATTATACTATAAAAAGCGATTTCACCAAGGAGTTAAAAATAGATCAAAGTGTAGCTCACAACGGAGTATGTTTAACCGTGATAGCTTTAAATGAAGATGAGTATACCGTTACAGCTATTCATGAAACACTTCAAAAAACCAACTTAAACTCATTAAAGGTTAACGATGTTGTAAATCTAGAACGCGGAATGAAACTCGGCGACAGGTTAGATGGCCATATTGTTCAAGGACATGTAGATCAGACTGGAAAATGTGTTGCTATAAAAGAAGAAAACGGGAGTTGGGTTTTTACTTTTCAATACGACAGCTCTTTAGGGAATGTTACTATAGAAAAAGGCTCTATAACCATAAGCGGTACTAGTTTAACTGTTGTAAACTCTAAAGAAGATCAATTTAGTGTAGCAATCATTCCTTACACATATGAGAATACAATTTTCAAAAACATTGAAATTGGTAGTGTAATTAACTTGGAATTTGATGTTATAGGAAAATATGTAGCTAGACTACATAAAAGGTAATACTATTTTTTCTTAAAAGACTTTTTTACTCCATAAAACAACCCTGCAACTAACAAAGCTAACACTCCTCCATCTACTGGTAACCCAGGTGGTGGTGTTGGCGGTGGCGGATCTCCAGCTTCAATAGCAAACAATGCAGGCACTGTAAATAACAATGCTAGTACTAGAAAAAACGCTTTTTGTTTATTTTGCTTCATAGGGTGTAAAAATATAAAAAAAAATGTGTTGTCCAAATAAAATAGAGACAAACCGCATATTTTTAGACTAATCAATAATAGTTATTAACAAATTTTAGAGATAAATCTCTTGCATCTGAAGGAGCAAATATAGAAAAAAAAGTGACAATTAAAATTATGTTAAGGTTTTTTTTTGAGTTAACAAACTATTTAACAAAGCTATAGGTTTGCGTGTTATTTATAAAATGAATCAACTAACAAAAATCCTAATTTTAGTTTATTTGACTTCTAAAAGAAATATCACTATAAAAATATATTGTTAATAAGTCTTCCTTTAGGTCTCAAATCAGCATATCATCCCAATACATTGAATTAACCTCTAAACAAGAAAAACTCTTTTTTCATTTCCTCTATCGCCTCTTCACTATGATCTGTAATGTAATTAATTGCATTTTCCGTGAAGAGATTTCCCTTTTCTGTTAGTGATACAATATTAGATTCTATAATAATCATATTGTTTTTTAATGCCAATTCCAACACCGATTTCGCCTGAGACTTCTGCCAATTAATATGCTCTCCTAAATGATTTACATGTCGCTCTCTTACATCTTTATGATTCTTTAAGTGCAATAAAAAAGTTAGTAATAACACTTCTATTTTCTGACGTTGTTGTTTATAAGCAACTGAAATCATTCCTGTTGAAGGTGCAAATAAAAATACTATTAAAAACACAACTCCCAAAACACTTGCTATTGACCCAGCAATTGAAGCATCCAACCCATGCGCTAACCAATATCCAGAAATTGCAGAAAAGATCCCAAACCCTACTGAAAGAAAAAGCATTTTTTTCAAATCTTTAGTCAACAAATATGCAGTAGCTGCAGGTGCTATTGTTAACGCAACAACCAATATTGCTCCAACTGCATCAAAAGCACCAACTGTAGTTACCGAAGCAACAGTCATTAAACCATAATGCAATAGTACAGGGGAAAACCCTAATGCAGATGCAAGCCCAACATCAAAAGTACTCACCTTTAACTCTTTAAAAAATGCGATTAACAGACTTAATGTTATTATTAAAATTGTTCCGATTACCCAAAGTGATTTTGGCCCAACATCGACACCAAACAATTCTAACCTATCAAAAGGTGCGAAGGCTAATTCTCCGAGTAACACTGCATCAATGTCCAAATGCACATCATTAGCATTTTGAGCTATTAATATTACTCCAATACTAAATAGTGCAGGGAATATTAAACCAATGGCAGTATCCTCTTTTACCAAACCGGTTTTCTGTATGAGCTCAACTAAAAGGACAGTTAGTATTCCTGTAAATGCCGCAAGTATTATTAATAAAGGAGATGACAAATCGTGTGTAATAAAAAAACCAACTACAATTCCTGGTAAAATTGCATGACTTATTGCATCGCTAATTAAAGCCATCTTCCTAAGTACTAAAAACACTCCAGGAATTGCACAAGCGATAGCCACTAAACTTGCTATCAGTTGTATTTCTATTTGAGCACTAGTCATTTGTATTTATATGTTGATTATATAGGTTCTTAGCTTTAAAAAAACCTTCTTCCGTTAAAGACCAATTTGAACCACTTAATATAATTAAATTTTCCTCTTCTAATTTATGAAGTGATTTTTTAGTATACCCTTGAAAGTTATTTAAAATCTTAACCGCATGAGGATGACTAATATCATTATGGTTTTTTGCTATATCATACATAAATGACAATGTTTTATGTGATTTTAAATCGTTTCTGTTTTTTCTAAATCTTATCTCTTTAAACAACAAACCTCTTCCCGGAGAAAAAATAAATGATATTAAAACAAACACCGAGGCTACCAGCACAATTACTGGCCCCGTAGATAGATTTGGATAACTCGCACTAATTCCTGTTCCTATTATTCCTGAAAAAGCACCAAATGTTGCCGCTAAGCCAACCATTATTGCCAAACTATTTGTCCATTGTCTTGCAGCAGCAGCGGGAGCTAATAACATCGCACTCATTAAAACAACTCCAACAGTTTGTAAACCCAAGATAATTGCAGCAACTATAAAAGATGTAATCAATGCATCTAATAACTTTATATTAAACCCTAAAGTTTTTGTGTAATCAGCATCAAACAATAGCAACTTAAATTCTTTCCAAAACAATAACAATACAACTAAACACACTCCCGTAACTATTGCCATAAACCAAACATCCTTTTCTAACAAGGTAGCTGCTTGTCCAAACAAATACTTATCCAATCCCGCTTGATTAGCATTGGGTTGCTTTTGAATAAATGTTAATAACAACATTCCTACACCAAAAAACAATGACAATATTAATCCTAAAGCTGTATCTGATTTTAAATGAGTTTTTGTAATAATTGATTTAATCCAAAAAGCACCTAGCAATCCACTTATTAATGCACCCAACAGTAAAGTATTACTTTCTTTTGCTCCAGTTATTAAAAATGCAACTGCAATTCCCGGTAAAGCCGCATGTGAAATAGCATCTCCTAAAAGACTCTGTTTTCGCAATACTGCAAAACTCCCCAACATACCACATACCGCTCCAAGTATTGCGGTACCAATAGTAATTGTTCTCAGTGTATAATCTGAAAAAACTTGCTCTATGTAAGTAGTTAAATCGATGGTTTATTCTTTAGTAATTATTCTTGAACACTTACTTGATAGTTAATACCATAAGTCTTTGTTAAATTCTCGTTATTAAAAATGTCACTTACTGGACCAGTAGCAATTTTCTTTACATTCAAGAAAGTTACCCAATCAAAATACTCAGGAACGGTTTGCAAATCATGATGAACCACAATTACTGTTTTACCAGCTTTACGTAAGATTTTTAAAATATTAATAATTGCCTTTTCTGTAGTTGCATCTACTCCTTGAAAAGGCTCATCCATAAAGTAAATTTCAGCATTTTGAACCAATGCTCGAGCTAAAAATATACGTTGTTGTTGTCCTCCTGAAAGCTGACTTATTTGTCTACTTTTAAAGGGCAACATCCCAACCTTTTCCAATGCTTCTAAAGCAGCCTTCTTTTCTGCTTTTCCGGGGCGTTTAATCCAACCCAAACTACCGTAAGTCCCCATTAGTACAACATCAAGTGCTGTTGTTGGAAAATCCCAATCTACACTTCCTTTCTGAGGTACATAAGCAACTAATTTTCGTTGTTTCTTATAAGGCTTCCCGAAGATAGTCACCGACCCTGCAATTGGCTTTATAATTCCTAATATTGCCTTTATAAGTGTACTTTTTCCTGCTCCATTAGGACCAACAATTGCCATTAACACTCCCTTAGGTATTGTTAAATCAATATCCCAAAGTACTGGCTTGTAATTATATGCAACAGTTAAATCGTCTATTGCAACAGCAATTTCCTCTTTCATTACTTTAAAGCATTAATAATTGTTTTCATATTGTATTCGTACATTCCTATATAAGTCCCCTCAATAGTATTTGTATCTCCCAAAGCATCTGAATATAATGTACCACCAATTTCTACTTGATGATCTTTAGCGTTTACTGCCGCTTGTAGTGCTTTAACTGTACGAACAGGGACTGAACTTTCAATGAAAATAGATTTGACATTATGTTTGATAATAAAATCAGAAATACGCTGTACATCCTGAACTCCAGCTTCAGTTGCTGTTGACAAACCCTGTAAACTTACTACTTGAAAATCATATCCTTTTCCAAAATACGCAAAGGCATCATGAGCAGTTACTAAAATTCGCTTTTCTTTAGACAAAACTTCTAATTGAGTTACATTATTTTCCTCTAACTCGGTTAATTTTTCAATATACTCCTTAGCATTCGCTGCATACTTTATTGCGTTTCTAGCATCTAATTTTGATAACTCTTCTGCGACATATTTCGTTGCTTTTTTCCATTTCGGAATAGAAAACCAAAAATGTGGATCATAACTTGATGCAAAATCTGCTGATGAAATCAAATCTGATTTTGATATCGCGTCTGAAACTGCAATTGTCTTTTTTTCTTGATGACGCATTTTTTCGAATACATCTTCTAACTTTCCTTCTAAATGCAAACCACTATAAAATATAACATCTGCATTATAAAATTTGGTCACATCGCCTTCACTCGCTTTATATAAATGAGGATCAACTCCTGCCCCCATTAATCCTTCTATCTCAACTAAATCTCCAGCTAATGCTTTCACTAAATCAGTAACTTGAGATGTTGTAGTAACAACTCTTAATTTTTCGTTTGTCCTATCTTTTTTCTCTTCTTTTTTACAAGAAAACGCTACTAGCGCAATTAATATAATTATATATTTTTTCATCCTTTATTTTTAACGTAGATATTATTAGCTATTTGTTGTGATATGGTAAATTCATTCGAAGCTATCTTGATTCGCATTGAATTATCAAACGCCTCTTTTTCCAATACTGTCATCTCTTTTCCTAAAGCAATCCCTTGCTTATCTAGGTAGCGTAAAAAATCAGACGAAGTATCTTTTACTCCTACACAAACCGCTTTCATATTAACTCCAATAGTTGAAAGTAATGATTTTTCTAAAAAATTAATATTCCCCTCTTCATCTGGTATTGGATCACCATGAGGATCATGTTTTGGATATCCTAAAAAAGCGTCCATTTCATTTATCAATTTGTTAGAATGGATATGCTCCAATTGCTCTGCAACCTCATGCACCTCATCCCAATTGAAATTAAATTTCTCCACCAATAACACTTCCCATAAACGGTGCTTTCTAATTACATTTGCTGCAATTTTCTCGCCTTTTTTAGTCAGTGTAACTCCCTGATATTTTACATATAATACCAATTCTTTATCAGACAATTTTTTAACCATGTCTGTTACCGACGAAGCTTTAGTATCCAGTTGTTGTGCAATTGCATTGGTACTTATTCCTTTTTCAGTTTTCCTGCTTAAATGAAATATTGCCTTTAAATAATTTTCTTCTGACTTAGAAAGCATTAAGTTGTTTTTTAGACAAATATACAATATAAATTTAGATGTATTTCAAATTATTTTTAGGTCAGTCTAAAAATTAGATTAGCTTTGCTGAAAAAATAATTTAAGAGATGAAAAAATTACTCTCAATACTTATCATAATGTTTTTAAGCTTTATCAGTTTTGCTCAGCACGACAATAATGCTACTTACATCATTAAAGGAACAGTAAGCAATAACGGAACTCCAATTGCCTTTGCTACTGTATCAATAAAAGATACTTCAAACGGTGTTGCTTGTGATGAAAACGGGATATACAACTTAAAATCTAATCATGGTGAATTCACTATTACCGCTCAAGCTGTAGGTTTTAAAGCTAGTAAAAAAACTATTCATTTGCATAGTGATATAACCTTAAATTTTGATTTGGAAGAAGACATTTCAAACCTTAATCAGGTAGTAGTAACTGGTACTAGAACCTACAAAAAAAGGACGAATTCTGCAGTTATTGTAAATGTTATCAATAGTCAAACTTTAGAAAACGTACAGGCATGCACTTTGTCAGAAGGGTTAAAGTTTCAAACAGGGTTACGAGTAGAAACTGATTGTCAGACTTGCAATTACACACAATTACGTATGAATGGATTAGCAGGTGGATATTCACAAATACTAATAAATGGCCGCCCGATATTCAGTCCACTAACTGGTTTATACGGTATGGAACAAATCCCGACTAACATGATTGATCGCATAGAGGTTGTTCGTGGTGGTGGATCTGCATTATATGGTTCAAGTGCAATAGGTGGTACTGTAAATGTTATCACTAAAATTCCTAGAAAAAATAATTATGAAATTGGATATACTCATCAAAATTTCAAAGGAACACCAGAAAACATTTTAGCAGGAAATGTTACTGCTATATCAAAAAGCAAAGAAACTGGAGCTACATTTTTCATCAATAACAGACAACGAAGTGCATATGATGCAAATGGTGATAATTTTTCAGAATTACCACAGTTAAAAAACCTATCGTTTGGTACCAACATGTTCTTTTTACCTACGGATAATCAAAAATTAGAAGTTAGTTTAAGTAAACTAAACGAATACCGATATGGAGGAGAACTGGTTGATGGAGCAGCACATTTAGCAAAACAATCCGAAGAGCGTACTCACGATGTATTTATTGGTAATGCTGATTATCAAATAAATTTTAACGAAGATAAAAGTTCATTCATCACATATGTTGCAACACAACATACTGAAAGAATTCATTACACAGGAATTGTCCCAGACCTAACCGACACAGCTGCTTATCAGAATCATTTAGAAAACCCACCTTATGGAACATCTGCAAATTTAACCATGCAAGGCGGTATCCAATTGAATCATAAATTAGAAAAATTCATCAAAGGAAATAATGTACTTACTTTTGGAACTGAATATGTACAAGATGAAGTATTAGATCAAATTGACGCCTACAACTACAAGACCGATCAATTAACCCGAAACCTTAGTGTATTTGCACAAAGTGATTGGGAAATTACCGAAAAATTAAACTTATTAACTGGTGTTCGTTTTGATAATCACAGACTGAATGATTTTGAGAACAATAAAAAAGTTACTAGCAATGTAGCTAGCCCCAGAGTTTCTTTATTATACAAACCTTTTGGAAAAGCACAATTCAGAGCAACTTGGGGAACAGGTTTTAGAGCGCCTCAAGCTTTTGACACAGACCTACACATTGCTTTTGCAGGTGGTGGAGTATCAAGAGTTAAATTAGCAGACGACTTAAAAAAAGAACGTTCAAACACCTACACCGCTTCATTTAACTATGACAAAGGAAACGAACATTTCATTGCTGGTTTTACTTTAGAAGGGTTTTACACCCATTTAGACGACGCTTTCTATTTAGATCCTAATGGCGAAGATACTTTTGGTGAAACATTTATAAAACGTAATGGTGATGGCGCAACGGTGAAAGGAATTACCCTTGAAGCAAGAGCTAATTTTGATAAAGTTATACAAGTAGAAGCTGGGTTCACCTTACAGTCAAGTCTTTTTGATACTGCTGTAGAAAATATTGATGGGCAAGTAAAAAAGCGTGAGTTTTTGAGAACCCCAAATGATTATGGATATGCTACATTTAGCTATATGCCAACTAAAAAATTCAACACTTCATTAAACTTGGTATATACAGGTAAAATGGAACTAGCTCATTTAGCTGGTGCACCGGAACAAACAACTGATGAGTATTTAACCTCGAGATCATTTATGGAACTTGGATTTAAATCAAGCTATACTTTTAATTTAGAAAAAGTAGGCACAAAGCTTCAAGTATTTGGAGGTATCAAAAACATTTTTGATCAATATCAAACCGATTTTGACTCAGGGAAAAATCGTGATAGTAATTATGTATACGGCCCTGGAGCACCTAGAACTTACTTTATAGGTTTAAAATTTGGGACAGGATTATAAACTCAACTGAAAAACAATTATTCTAAAACCGGCTGACGAAATCAGTCGGTTTTTTTATGTAATTTTGTTCACTTATAAAACTTGTAACTTTCACATGAAAAAAGACATCGAAATACCAAAATCAGAAGGTGTATATATTGCAATTGTATTAGAATATAATACCGAATTTGAGTTTGATGATTGGAACGCCTATCTAATTAATGATTTAGATACTGATTTAGAAATGGTTTTTGTTGTAACAGAAGGATATGACACGGAACGTCGCACTTCAAAAATGCGTCATGCGATGCCGGTTATTCCTAAAAAATCATATGCTAAAGTTGAACTGATGATGGAAGATGTTTTTGAATTAAATAATAAATTTAGCGTTAGTTACTTTGCGGAAGCTAAATTGTATGATAAAAAATACATCTTCAGTAAAAACACAATTAATAAAAAAGCTTTAAGAGATATCCCTCACATGGAATTGAAAGGAGTTTTAATGAAATAATTTTATTCAAAAACAAAATATTACCATCTGAATAGTATATTTACAAGGACAGAAACCAATTTAGGAAAATGATTATATTAATTGAAGATAAGACCGCTACATTACCCGCAAAAAAATACGGTGGAACTGAACGCGTAATCTGGGGCTTAGGTAAAGAGCTTTCTAAACTAGGGCATAAGGTATACTTTTTAGCAAAAGAAGGATCTACAAGTGATTTTGCAACCGTAATTCCTTTTAATGAAAACAAAAGCATTAAAGATCATATCCCAAGCGATGTAGATGTTGTACACTTTTTCCATTCTTTAGGAGCTGATGTTGGGAAACCAAACTTGTTTACTATGGAGGGGAATCCTGCACCTGACAGAGTTTTAGATATCAATATGGTTTTTGTATCTAAAAACCATGCTAAAAGATACGGATCAACTTCTTTTGTATATAACGGTATTGATTGGGATGATTATCCAGACCCTAATTTAGAAGGAAATAGAGAATACCTTCATTTCCTTGCCAAAGCATCTTGGAAAATAAAAAACTTATTTGGTACCGCAAAAATTGCTATAAAATCCGGGAACAAATTGCATGTAATGGGTGGTGATCGTTGGACTTTTAGAAATATAAAAAGAGGGATAAAGTATTTATTGAACCCTAATATCACTTTTCATGGAATGGTGGAAAATGATGTGAAAATGAAAATTGCACAAAACTCCAAAGCACTTGTATTCCCAGTTGTTTGGCACGAACCTTTTGGAATTGCAATTACAGAAAGTATGTATGCTGGATGCGCTGTTTTTGGAACTAAAAACGGATCTTTAGCAGAATTGATTACTCCCGAAGTTGGATTCACTGGTGAAAATTCTGACGAAATAGCCCAAGCAATTAAAACGTTTGATTATAACCCAAAACGTTGTCATGATTATGCTGTAAAATATTTCAACTCTAAGGTTATGACAGAAACCTATTTAAAGTTATATGAAAAAATACTTTCTGGAGATACACTAAATAAACAAGTACCTAAATACCTCGAACAAGAAAACATCGTACCTAAGTTTAATTAAAAACAAGAATATGAAACACACATTAATAGTTTTAGCAACATTTCTAATGATTGTTTCATGTTCATCTGATGAAACCCCAATAACACAAATTCCAAAAACCATTTACCCAACTTTTGGTCCTGAAACAGATGTAACTATAAACGGATTAACATTTGATGCTATGGAGCCATTTATATCGGCTGATGGAAATTATTTATTCTTTAATAATGTAAATGATGGTGTTAACACCAAACTATTTTACGCTACAAAAGTAAACGATACTACTTTTACATTTGTTGGCGAGGTAAACGGGGCAAACCAATTAACTTCTCCTCAACTAGATGCTGTTGCAGATATGGATAGCAATGGTAATTTTTACTGGACTTCAACTAGAGATTATCCTGCCGAATTAAATAACCTTTTTCACGGAAATTTTTCCAACGGCAACGTAACTAATATTAATAGAGTGCAAGGTGATTTCAACATGAATACCCCAGGATGGCTAGTAATGGATCATGGAATAAGCTTGGACGGACAGTTTTTATATTTCAATAATGCTCGTTTTGACGATCTGAATTGTCAAGGACCTTGCGAAACAACAATAGGTGTTGCTCAAAAAGTAAATAACACTACGTTTAATACACTTCCAAATTCTTCAGCAATTCTACAAAATATTAATAATTCTAATTACATTTATTACGCACCTTGTATTAGTAGCGATAACTTAGAATTATATTATACCCGCTATTTAAAAGAAAATATTACTACAAGTACTAATTTTGAAATATGCGTAGCGGTTAGAACAAACACTGATTCAGCTTTTTCTGAACCGAAAGTATTGTTTTTATCCCCTATTGCTAATTTAATTGAAGCTCCAACCCTGACAACTAACAAGAACATCATGTACTATCATAAGAAGACTACTGATAGCCATAAAATTGTAATGAGATATCGAGTTAGTCAGTAACTAATCCAACTTATCCGTTAGTTTATTAAATATTTTTTTAGGGTTTTTACCTTCGTAAAGAATTGCATGTATAGCATCAATAATAGGAGTTCTAGCAACTTTTTCGCTTGAAATATTTAAGGCATGTGCACTTTTTGTAGCGTAATATCCCTCAGCAACCATACTCATTTCCATTTGAGCAGATTTTACTGTGTACCCTTTCCCAATCATATTACCAAACATTCTGTTTCTACTAAAAACAGAATATCCTGTTACTAACAAATCTCCTAAATAAGCAGAATCATTAATATTACGTTTCATTTTATGACGCTTCTTGATAAAGCGTTTCATTTCACGAATACCATTACTCATTAACACACTCTGGAAATTATCTCCATACCCTAATCCGTGTGCAATACCTGCAGCAATAGCATAAATATTCTTCAGCATTGCAGCATATTCAGTACCGATAATATCATCCGATATTTTGCACTTAATATACCAGCTAGATAATGCATTTGCAACCAAGGTTGCATGAGCAGCACTTGCACTTGCTATAGTTAAATAGGATAATCGTTCTAACGCCACTTCTTCAGCATGACATGGACCCGTAATTACCCCAATATTTTCAAAAGGGATATTGTATTGTTTATGAAAATGCTCCCCAACTATCAAACTACTTTCAGGAACAATTCCTTTAATTGCAGAAAATACAATTTTATCTATCAAAGAAACCGTTAACGGCTTTAATTCGCTATGTAAAAAAGCAGAAGGAATTGCAAAAATAACCACATCGGCTTGAGCAATAACCTCATTAATATCAGAGCTTAATTTTAACTTACTCATGTCAAACTCAACAGAACTTAAATAATTAGGATTATGATGTTCCGCAAGTAAGTGCTCAATAGCAGATTCATTACGCATGTACCAGCCAATTTCCGAACAGTTTTCACTCAACATTTTTACAATTGCTGTTGCCCAACTTCCTCCACCGATAACTGCGTATTTTTTCTGACTCATATTATTTTATTGGATTGCTTATAATCAACAAAAATACGAAAAAATTCAGCATTAAAAATATGATTAAATTCATATCTACTAGCTCATTTTTCGTTTTGGCATAAAAGTTGATTTTACTCTAGTATAAAATAAAAACTTATGAAATATTTAAAACTACTTTTCGGGATATTTACTTTCAGCTTACTATTAACTTCATGTCATATAGATGTAATTGAAGAACCTAATCATTATACTCCAGTAAACGTACATCAATCATTAGATTCTTACGATTTATGGTATGTTGATATTAATGAAACTACAGGTAATGGAGAAGTTCCTTTTTTACAAAAGGCGTTTACAGTTTCTTTTAGAAATGGAACTTTATACGCAAACAACAACCTTGTAGGAATTGGTAATACAGGAAATGGTTTTGGAATTGATGTTGGATATTACAACACCTATAATAATATTGTAGAAGTAAGTCATGATATTAACGGATATTGGGAGTTAGAGGTATTTCATATTAACGTGAATAAAATTGAACTGTACCACAGACCAACAAATACGTCGTATTTTCTATATGGGCATAGTAGAAACAATTTTGATTATGACTTAGTGTTCTATGACAATATTCATTATTTCTTACAAGAATATGAATCTTGGGAAAAAGTAGCTACTATCGGAGGATCGGAAACAGAATTTGATGCAGAAAACTTTCTTCAGTTTTTAGCAGGTGGAAATAACAGTGAATTTAGAAGCTCACAGGATATAAACGGAACACCTATTAGTAACTTATATTGGGATTATAGCGGCTTATACAATGTATCTAATTTCACAGATACTAATTATGTGAAAGCTCTTACATTAGATTACGACTACTTTGCAGACGAGTATTTTGAACTAAGTATTATTACTGATGGAGAAATTGAATTATACCACCCTACTTCAGGAACTGCTTATCGTTTTGTAGGTAGACATTTTATACAGTACTTAAAAACTGCTGAAGGAAAAATGGCAGATAAGAAGAGAACAAAAACTGTTTTAAAAGATTTCCATAAGGAATCCAGTAAACGAGTTATAAAAAAATAAAGATTAGTTTTTAGTTGAGTTATTAAGATAGTTACGCACCGCCATGTGCGTAGCTTTCTTTTTATATTTTGTTTATTGTACATTCTTATAAAAAAACAGCTAACTTCGTACAACAACCGATAAAAAGAATTAAAACTTACTCTATCTTACCGTTGTGCATTAATTAAATAATGGTTTTCAAAAAAAACAATTTTACATCAGAAAATGGACACGCAGGTAAATAGAAAAATTAATAACATTTAATAGATAATATTATGGGAAAAGGGAAAGACGCAAAGAAGAACGTTAAAAAAGAAGCTGGTAAAACTCCTAAAGAAAAAAAAGCAGAAAAGAAACTAAAAAAATCTAATAAAAGTTAACTGTTTTATCCAAAAAATGAACACAACAATATGCAATAAGTAATTGTTGGAAAACTCATATCAACTTCATTTTGGTTTGACAAGAAAATGCTACGAAGCTCACCAATACTTATGCGTTAACCAAAGTATTGTTAACTACTTATAAAAATTCATTTCATCAATAAACTGCCACACTTTAGCGTCTAACAAAGGTTTAATATTTTTTTGAGCAGCAATACTTTTACGAATCATGGTAGAAGATATTTCCATAATTGGTGCTGTAACTCGAGTTATTCGTGGGTGGTTTTTAAACTGGTGCTCTATAGCTCCTTCAGAAATTCTAGGATACACATACAAATCATAGTTAGCTAAAATAGCTTCGTAGTTTTTCCATTTATGAAAGCTTTTTAAATTGTCCTCACCCATCAATAATGAAAATTCATGTTGCGGAAATTTATCTTCTAAATGTGCTAAAGTATAAACGGTATAATTAGGTTCTGGCAAACCAAATTCAATATCGGAAGGTTGTATTTTATCATAGTTTTCAGTAGCCAAATACACCATCTCTAACCGATGATGATTAGCCAACAAACTACTTTTCTTTTTAAACGGACTTAGTGGCGTTACCACCATCCAAACCTGATCCAAGTCAGAGTTTTCAGCCATATGATTTGCAATAGCCAAATGCCCAACGTGAATTGGGTTAAACGTTCCAAAATATAAACCTACTTTCATATTTATTTAATTTTCCAACAAAGTTCTCGATACTAATTTTACTCATTATAATCGAAAAACTCACTCGAACTGACGCTTCAACTTTAGTTTTTAGCTTCAGAAACTTATATGCGCTTTTTCAAGAAATTATGCGCTAATTCTTCTGCTTCTTTTAAAGCAACATCCAAATTGTCGTTTTCTATAATAAAATCAAACTGAGGTGCTGTAGCTAACTCAATTGAGGCTTTTGCAACACGCATGTTTATTTTATCATCACTTTCTGTAGAACGCTTTTTTAAACGAATTTTCAACTCTTCAATACTTGGTGGCTTAACAAATACAGACAACGTACGTTCCGGATAAATACGTTTAATATCTATTCCTCCAACTACATCAATATCAAAAATAACATGTTTTCCTTGAGCCCAAATACGTTCTACTTCAGATTTTAGTGTTCCGTAAAAATTATCACGATACACTTCTTCCCATTCCAGGAATTCATCTGATTTTATTTTGTTTTTGAATTCTTTCAGTGATAAAAAGTAATAATCTTTACCTTCAACTTCATCACCTCTAGCTTCTCTTGAAGTTGCAGAAATTGAAAATTCTAAATTCAACTTTTCTATTCCTAATAAATGCTTTACAATTGTTGTTTTCCCTGAACCAGAAGGTGCTGAAAAAACGATTAATTTCCCTTTAATCATTACAATACGTTTAACAATTGTTCTTTAATTTTTTCTAACTCATCTTTCATCTGAACAACTAATTTTTGCATTGGCGCGTAATTAGATTTTGATCCGATAGTATTAATTTCTCTTCCCATTTCCTGAGCGATAAATCCTAATTTCTTACCATTAGAATCTTCTGAATTTATAGATGAAATAAAGTAATCTAAATGGTTACTCAATCGCACTTTCTCTTCAGTTATGTCGTATTTTTCAATATAATAAACCAACTCTTGTTCAAAACGGTTTTCGTCAACCTTTTCTTTTAAATCAGCAATTCCTTTTTGCAAACGTTCTTTTACACCAGCAATACGTTCAGGATCTACAGCAATAACTTCTTCCAATAATCCTCTAATATTATCGTTACGCTGTAAAAATTCTGTTTCCAAAACCTTTCCTTCATCTTCTCTATATTCAACAATATTTGCTATCGCTTCTTTAATATGAGTTTCAATTGTACTCCACTCATTTTCATCTATTTCTTCACGTTCAGCTCTTGCAGTATCCGGTAAACGCATAGCCATTTCCAAACATTTTGCACCTGAAGCATCAGGAGCAATTGCTTGTAACTGTTTCATGTACTCTCTTACAACAGCTTCATTTATTTTTGTTGAAGTCTCTTCTCCAGTAACTTCAACAAATAACGATACATCAACTTTTCCTCTAATAATTGATTTTGCAACCAATCTCCTTAATGGCAGTTCCTTTTCTTTATAATAAGAAGGCATTCTGACATTCATATCAAGGCTTTTACTATTCAATGATTTTAATTCAATAGTAATTTTTTTGGTTGGAAGTTGCAGTACGCTTTTCCCATAACCAGTCATGGATTGTATCATAGTTGTCTGAAAAATTTGTTCAAAGATACATAAATTTACAAAGCTATTTATCCTAATTATAAGGCAGAATATCGGTTCACAAAAAATTACTTATCTTTAAAATTGAATGTGCTTTTTAATTTGAAAAGCATCTTTTAACTAATCCCCTTTTTGGGAGACTAATCTTTTAAAATAATTTTATGGAAAACATTAACTGGCTTGCATTAATAGTAGCCTCACTTTCAACATTAGTAGTTGGTTTTGTATGGTATCACCCAAAAGTATTTGGGACAATTTGGATGAAAGAAATTGGAATGACAGAAGAGAAAGCTAAAAACAGTAATATGGCGCTGACTTTTGGTCTATCTGTAGTACTTGCTTTTTTAGTCTCGTTTTTTCTTATGACAATAGTATTTATGGGAGGACCACCGGAAATGCCACATGGTTCAGCTGAATTCATGACCTTTAAACACGGTGCTGCTCATGGTGCAATGCTAGGGTTATTTGTAATATTACCTGTAATTGTTACTAACGGATTATTTGAGCAACGCTCATTTAAATACATTATGATTGTTACAGGATACTGGACGGTATCATTCGCAATAATGGGTGGTATTATTAATGGATGGACATAATACAATACTTTAATAACAAAAAAGGCTTTACGTGTGTAAAGCCTTTTTTGTTATTCTATTTTTCCTTTTTAAACGGAAATCGTTGTTCAAAAACGGAAGGTTTAATTTTTCTTATAAATGGTTTGAACAAAAAATTAGCTACCGATTTTTTATGACGTACATAACAGGTTAGTTCTTCTGGAACTGCTCCTAAAGTACTTTTTATTTCCCCAGCTGTTCTCCCAAAATTGATGTAGCCTAATTTTCTTTCTATCCCAATTTTTACGTAATCATAAAGAATTCTTGAATAGATAGCGTGCTTTTTATTTAAGTCATAATCAATTCCTACATAATGTGCATCTAATGAGTTTTGGCTTACCACACCACTCATGAATCCTACCAAGGTATCTTCTAAAAAATATCCTCTTAACACAAAATCATCTTTAATAGCTTCTTTCAAAGAAACATAGGTAGCAATGTTTAATGTTTCCGGGTTAAAACTTGACTTATTCTTTACATTATAATATAACTTCGTTAGCTCTTTTTTGTAGTGTTTTACATCTTCAGAAGTAAAATCTTTCGCGACTAAATTACAACTTGTCTTATATGCTTTCTTGGCTTTAACTCTGAATTTAGATTTAAACGAGCTTAAATAATCATCAAACTCATTCCATTCAGGATTCAAAGTTAAAACCATGTTCGGGTCTACTTGAACCGGAGAATAATTGTGTGCTTTTAAATTGTTGGCTATTGGCAATGACTTGGTTATAAAATCTTTTAGCAAAATAATATCAACCCATTTTTCCAAGTATCTATTGGCGTTTATAATTGCCTGAATACCTTTAATTAACTGCTCTAAAACAAGCTTTTTATCTTCATTGGATTTAATGAAAATTCCATGCTCTCCACTTAAAAAAGCGCTACCACAAATCATGATTTTCACATAGTTCCTATTAATTAAATTCCCTAAATAATAACTAACTTTTTGTATAAATGCATTAGCATTAGAAGTAAAATCTGCTGCTACAAAATCAAATTCTAACACTTGAATTGTAGCTATAGAAACCGGTTCATTTCCATTGTAAACAACTAGATAAAAAAACTGTATTCTATGAGCATTATGCACTTCAAAAGCCTTTAAATAGGGTTTGGTAAAGTATACATTATTTGCTTCCGATAGGCTTTCCCAAACTAAGTCTGGTATTTCATCGATATAGTTAAAAATTCTAGTAGAATATTTCATTAAACAGCCTTTATCGATTTATTTGGTTTACTCACTAAATATACACCAATAAAAATTAATACTGCCGCAATTATCTTTGCAGCACTCAAAGAATCACTCCCCATAATAATTGCAAATATCCCTGCAATTACTGGCTGTAAATACAAAAACGTACTTACTGTTGATGCCTTCAATACACGCAATGCCATTGGATTTAATAAATAAGTCCCAAAAGTAGTGGCCACAATTATAAAAATAACTGAGAAACTAATATAGGGATTAAATGTTGTCCATTGTACCGAATTTAGCTCATTAAAACCAAATGGTAACACCATGAACACCCCTATTAAAAACAACCATTTGATAAAGGTATACGGATGATATTTATCTGTTAACTGTTTTATGATAATAATATATATACTATAAGATACTGCATTGATAAACACCAAAAAATTACCAAATAGAATATTATCTCCTGCCAATGCTGATTTACCGTATAATGTTAATACGAGTGCTCCGGACAACCCTAAAACAACTCCAACTATTTTTAATGACGTAACTTTTTCTTTTAATATAACTGCAGACATAATTAGCACCAATATCGGTACCACTACCATAATTACCGATGCATGAATAGGTGTTGTATAAGACAAGCCTTTAAAAAAGGTTAACATATTTAACGCTACACCAAAAAATGCAGCAACCATGAAAATTAAAAAGTCTTTTCCAGATATTTTTTCTTTAGGAGCCAAGAAACTAAATATCCAAAACAAAGCTGTTGCCCCCAACAAACGTAATAATATAAAACCATAAGGCTTTATATAGCCTCCATCTATTACATCATTTGCAAATGTGAAAGTAACTCCGTAAAACAACTGCACTAAAAACGCAGCAATAAACGCAAAATTCTTATTACTAAACATGGATAAAATCTTTTGCTAAAGCAATTGTTTTCTTTGAATTTCCAATAAATATTGTGTCATTATACAACAATACCGGTCGTTTTAAAAACGTGTAATGTTCTAAAATATACTTTTTATAATCCACTTCAGTTAAGTTCGCGTTTTTTAAATCTTTCTCTTTATACAACCTTGCTCGCTTACTAAATAATGCCTCATAACTCCCTGATAACTGGTGCATTTCTTCCAATTTCGTACTTGTTATTGGGTCTACTTTAATGTCTTGCAAAACTACATCTGATGGTAAATTCCATTCTGACATAATTCGCTTACAAGTATCACAAGTTGATAAGTAATATAGTTTTTTCATTGTTGTGTAAATTACTGGCTACAAAATAAAAGCATTTTAATTTTAAAACATGCTTTAATTCAATAAATATCACATAAATCTTAAAAAAAATGAATCCTAAAATTTAACTCAAAAACCATACTCGGAGGACAAGAATACAAACCAACAATAGGACTGATAATACCCCTTATATTTCAAAAAAAAACACAACGGGAAAGCCTTCACTGTTTGATAACTTGTGAAGGCTTACTCATCTATAATTTTGATTATTTCTTTGGTGAGTATTAATCTTTTTTTAAATTAATATATACTGGAAAATGATCGCTGTAACCACCTAAATACCGTTTCCCGCTAAATGTTCTAAAAGGCAAACCTTCCTTACGTCCTTCCCATTCCTGCAAGAAATCTTTATCAAAAATATCAGCATCTTTAAAACTGTGCTTTCCCTTCTCCATCTTAAAGAAATTATGAGAAAATATTATTTGATCAAACAAATGCCATTGTGAATAATAACTTAAACTACCACGTGTTATGTTCATTAACTTTTCAAATGGATTGTATAAATTTGAGCTAACCAAATACTCTTTTACGCTCACATCAACGGGGTTATCATTAAAATCGCCCATTATAATCACTTTTGACAGTTCATTAATATCAGCTTGTCGTTCAATAAAACTAGTTATTTGCTTTGAAGCCTGTACTCGCTTATGACTTGTTAAGTCTGCACCATCTCTACGTGATGGCCAATGACAAACAAACACATGTGCATGCTCACCATTTAACACACCTTTTACGTATAAGGCATCTCGCGTATAATCTTTTACACCATTAGTTTCATAAATTGATATTGGAATCGACTCAGAATGCTCCAAAGTAAAATAATCTTCATTTATCAATAAAGCTACATCTATACCGCGTTCATCGGGAGAATCATAATGTACAAAGTTGTAATTAGCACCTTTTAAATGTTTACTTTCAACCAAGTCTTGAATTACTCCTGCGTTTTCAACTTCTGCTATTCCAACCAATACAGGTGGTTTCCCTGTTTTATTTTTAGCAATACTTGATATTGCTTTTCCCATTTTATATACTTTCTTTTTGTATTTTTTTTCTGTCCAAAACTTCTTTCCCCATGGTAAAAAATCACGATCTATAGTATTTGGATCTTTTATCGTGTCGAATAAATTTTCAAGATTATAAAATGCTATTGTATATATTGAGTTCATGTATGCTTTTAATTAATTTGAATGCTCTAAATTAGTAAATTAGAATCTTATACGTAGCTTTGCGTTATCGAAATTGAATTATGATAGAAAAGAAACAAATTGAGCATGAAAATGTAGTGCTAATTGGTATTATCACAAGAATTCAGAACGAAGAAAAATCTAAGGAGTATTTAGATGAATTAGAGTTCTTGACATATACAGCTGGTGGAGAAGTTAAAAAACGATTCACACAGCGTATGGACATGCCTAATTCCAAAACTTTTATTGGTTCTGGGAAGCTAGAAGATGTTCGTGTATACATTCAGCAAAACAATATTGGTACTGCCATTTTTGATGATGAATTAACACCTTCACAACAAAAAAACATAGAAAAAGTTTTAGAGTGTAAAATACTAGATAGAACATTATTGATTCTTGATATTTTTGCACAACGTGCACAAACATCTTATGCTAGAACTCAAGTAGAACTTGCTCAATATCAATATTTCTTACCAAGGCTTACTGGACTATGGAATCACCTTGACAAACAAAAAGGTGGTATTGGTATGCGTGGACCTGGAGAGACTGAAATCGAAACAGATAGACGTATTGTCCGTGATAAAATTTCGTTACTGAGAAAAAAAATGGACGCTATTGATAAACAAATGGCTACTCAAAGAGGTAATAGAGGTGAATTAATTCGTGTTGCTTTAGTTGGATATACCAATGTTGGTAAATCTACTTTAATGAACGTAGTTGCTAAGTCTGAAGTTTTTGCTGAAGATAAACTGTTTGCAACATTGGACACTACCGTAAGAAAAGTAGTTATTAAAAACTTACCTTTCTTATTAAGTGATACTGTAGGGTTTATTCGCAAGTTACCTACACAGTTAGTAGATTCGTTCAAAAGTACACTTGATGAAGTTAGAGAGGCTGATATACTATTACACGTAGTTGATATCTCTCACCCAACTTTTGAGGATCAAATTGATTCGGTAAATAAAATTTTAGGAGAAATAAAAAGTTCTGACAAACCTATTATCATGGTATTCAATAAAATTGATAGTTACGAACATGAAACTATTGATGAAGATGATATTGCTACAGAACGAACTAAAGCACATTATACTTTAGAGGACTGGAAAGAAACTTGGATGAATGATATTGGAGACAATGCATTATTTATTTCAGCTACTGAAAAAGAAAACATTGAAGACTTTAAAAAACGTCTATATAGTGAGGTAAGACGTATACACATAACTCGTTTTCCATATAACAAATTTCTATATCCTGATTATGATGAAAACCTAGCTTAGGATTTCTTTAATTAGAATTTACTGCATAAAAAAGGCTCGCTAAATAGCGAGCCTTTTTTATTAATATTATTATTAACTATTCTTAGAATGCATAGTTAAATCCTAAACCAAATGTTTCTCTAATTTGAAACCCATTACGCTGAACATTGTCATCATAAAGTGCTTGGAAAGTTAAGTTTGCAGAAATATACTTGTTTACTTTCATAGATAAGTTCATAGTATAATCAATATCTACATTCTGTGGATCTTCTAAGTAGTTTGAGTATAATGCTAAAATATTTTCAACTGAAATATTCTTCATTAAATCAACTTTATAATACCCTCTTACTGCTGCACCTAATTCAAAACGCTCAGTATCTCCTGCTTCAGTTCCATAAGCACCTGCAAACTCCTTGTGTACTAGAATTAATTTACCTGCTGCTGGAGAAATATTTACATTTAAGTTATCTGATTTTTTCCATAATAATCCAGGACCTGCTTGAAAATATACTGGAGAAAAGAAATGAGAATTTGATCCTAATGCAACTCCATTTGAGTCATACACAAAACCTCTGTCCATTTGTGTTTTCATGTTGAAATATACAGAATAGTACCAGTGACCTTTCATTTTCTTACCTGCTAAAGAGTTGAACTCTAAACGATCGTTGTTTTTAGTAAAATCTTCTTGCCCTTTAGTTTTGTTTACTCCATAATCAGCGATTAATTTGTTATCCCAAATTAAATCTCCTTTAGTAAGATTCATGTCATAATTAACTAAAATATTAGCTGCAATGTTTCCAATTCCACCACCAGTCCATTCGTTATTGAATGCAGATTGGTTGAATGTCATTAATAAATTACCTCCTCTTTTCCATCCATCAGTGATAGAGTCTTTAGCCGCTTCTTCTTGAGCAAAAATGCTTCCTGTTGTTAACGCAAGCGCTAATGCAAATACTATTTTTTTCATAATTGTTAGTTTAAAATTTTTGAAGGGCAAATATATACATTGTCTTTTTAATTACAAAACAACATAAGTATCTAAAAAACAGTGTTTTATGGTTTATTTTCTTCTATATAACGGAACCGAAGAACAAGCTTCACCATACATTACTGATTTTGCCACTCCTATTAACTTATTAGTAATATTCAGGTAAGCACCCTGTGGCACTGGTTTGTTAGAACAACCTTTTATAATCACAAACTTATCTTGATATATTGATAAATCAACAGTCAACAATATCTCTTCATAGAGTGACGTGTTTAATGTATCCAAATCACCAATTACAATTTTTTCGACAAACGGACTTATTTTAACGACAAGGAGCATAAAAGCCCATGCAGGCACTATTGCATCAGTACTACAATGAACAGCTACAAAGCTACCTTTATACTGTTCCCAGTCGTGATTATCCAAATTCGCACGAAATTCTTTTTCACGCAAAATAAATCCCTGGTCCAACCATTGTGAAATATCTACCTGAATACGATTTCCATCTACATAATAATCCTCAAGATCAAACGTAATTAAATTCGTGTTTTCAGCAACTTTATTTTTAATTTCTCCTGACATAATACCTTTAAAAAACAATTCCTGCAAAAAGCAGGAATTATTATATATTTATATTTTACTTATTAAAGCATCCCTAATTCTAGTTTTGCCTCATCACTCATTAAATCTTTAGTCCATGCTGGTTCAAAAGTAATTTCAACTTCACAGTCTTTCACTTCTTTTAAAGATTTAATTTTATCTTCTACTTCTTTAGGCAGTGTTTCCGCAACTGGGCAGTTAGGTGTAGTCAAGGTCATGATTACTTTTACATCATACTCCTCATTTACCATAACATCGTATATCAATCCTAGCTCGTATACATCTACTGGTATTTCCGGGTCATAAACTGTTTTAATTACTTTAACAATTTTCTCTCCTAACTCATTTACATCTATTTCTTCTGACATTTTTTCTTTTATTAAGTTCCTTTCCTTAAAGGAAAAAGTAAACTAATTTGAATTTACTTTTGTTTGGAATGCAATAGCATATAATTTTATTTGCTTAATCATACTCACTAATCCATTTGCTCGTGTTGGAGACAAATGTTCTTTCAATCCAATTTCATCTATAAAGTTTGTATCTGCAGATAAAATTTCACTTGGTGACTGATTTGTAAATGTTCGTATTAAAATAGAAACAATCCCTTTAGTAATTATCGCATCACTATCAGCAGTATAAATAATTTTTCCGTCTTCTAACTCAGCATGTAACCAAACTTTTGATTGACATCCTTTTATAAGATTTTCTTCTTTTTTATATTGACTATCAATCATAGGTAATGATTTCCCTAATTCAATCATATACTCATAACGATCCATCCAGTCATCAAACATCGAAAACTCATCTACAAGTTCACTTTGTATTTCATTTATAGTCATAAAGGTTTATTTTTCAGCTGACAAAGATAAAACTTTGTTTACTAAAACTTCTAACGCTTTAGGTGGAAATCCTCCATCAAAGGTTTGAGAGCTATATTTTTCTCCTTTTTTAAAAATTGAAATAGTGGTGTGTGGAGCTCCATCATAATGCCTTTTTTTAGTAGGCGCTTCATAAGTTCCAATTTTATCCACTGAAATTTCTGCTATTATTTTTTTTAAATCAGCAATATCACCTTCAACTACAGCTACCTTTAAAGGTTTCCCTTTATATTCTTTAACTACAGTTGCATATGTTTCATATACAGTATATGTATAATGATATCCTCTAGTATGAGAATCATATATAGCTATAGGATTGGTTTGAACGTCCTCTTTTACTAATTTAGTTTCTTCCGTTTTCAATTCTTTTTCTATTATATTTTCTGAAGAACTAGCTTTTTTAGTAGCTCCACACGAATTAAGTGTCAATGTGCTTAAAATAATTAATATTAATTTCATGTCTAATTGGTTTTAATTGATATACTATAATAATACAAAAAAGAAGCCAAACTATTACAACAACATCATTTTTGCTTTTTTAACAGCACTTACTAAAACATCCACATCATTCTTAGTATTGTAAAACATAAAAGATGCACGTATGGTACCAGGTATATTAAAAAACTGCATAATTGGTTGTGTACAGTGATGTCCTGTTCGAACCGCCACTCCTAATTTATCTACAATAGTTCCAATATCATACGGGTGACAACCTTCAATATTGAATGAAATTACTGAAACTTTATTTTGAGCAGTTCCAATAAATTTTAGTCCTTCGATTTTCCCTAACTCCTGATTTGCATAGGTTAACAAATCATCTTCTTGCTTTTGAATAGCATCAAAACCTATACTATTCATATAATCTAAAGCAACCCCAAAAACAATTCCTCCTGCAATATTAGGCGTTCCTGCTTCAAACTTATGAGGCAAACAAGCATATATAGTTTCCTCAAATGTTACTTCTTTTATCATTTCTCCTCCACCTTGATATGGAGGCATTATATTTAACCATTCTTCTTTTCCATACAACATTCCTACTCCAGTAGGCCCGCACATTTTATGAGCTGAACACACATAAAAGTCACAATTTAAAGCTTGTACGTCTGGCTTTATATGTGGAGTTGCTTGCGCTCCATCAATTAAAACTACAGCATCGTATTCGTGTGCTTTATCTATAATATATTTTATAGGGTTAATAGTACCCAATGCATTTGAAACATGATTTACCGCAACTAGTTTCGTTTTATCAGAAAGTAAGTTATCGTACTCGTCCATTAGCAACTCCCCTTTGTCATTCATCGGAATCACTTTTAATACAGCTCCAGTACGCTCACATAACATTTGCCAAGGCACAATATTAGAATGATGCTCTAAATGAGAAACGATTATTTCATCGCCTTTTGATAATAACGATGTAAAACCGTTTGCAACAAGATTAATTCCATCTGTAGTTCCTTTTGTAAATAGAATTTCAAAATCATGCTTAGCATTAAAGTGAGCTTGTAACTTCTTACGAGCTTCTTCATATGCATCCGTTGCTTTTTGACTTAGTGTATGTACACCACGGTGAATATTAGCATTTATTTCTGTATAATATTTAGTTATTGCATCAATAACCACTTGTGGTTTTTGTGATGACGCACCGTTATCTAAATAAACTAATGGTTTTCCGTTAACTTCTTGTTTAAGAATTGGGAAATCCTCATTTACATTTTTCAAATCTTTTTCCAATACCATTGCTTATAATACCTATTTAGTTATTTGATTGGCATAACTTATTTCTGGCAACAAAGTTATTGATTATTTAAATCAAAAAAGCCTTAATAAGATTAAATCTTAATAAGGCTTTTTATTACTTTCTATTTGTTATTAATTTGCCATATCATCCCTAGCTCCACCAGTTGCAAACAGTGCTCTCATTCTGGTTTTTTGCCCTTCAGAAAACATATGCATACATGCATCATCAGTATAATCCATATAGTTCATTGTCATATCATTTGAACGACAATTTACTGTTGGATAAGATGGGCAACCATAATTTGGTCCATCTGAAGAAGGCGTATCAGACACAAAATCGTCTTGTTTACATCTTCCATCTCCCCAAATATGACGTAAGTTTAAATAATGTCCAACTTCATGAGTAGCTGTACGACCTTTGTCAAAAGGAGCTGACACATAACCTTGTGTACCAAAATAACTATGTCCCACTACTACACCATCAGTACTTGCATTTCCTCCTGGGAATTGAGCATAACCTAATATTCCTCCTCCAATATTACACACCCAAATATTTAAATGTGTTGCTGGAGTAATAGGGTTTACACCTCCATTTGATGCACTCTTCATAGAGTCATTTGTTCCCCAAGAAGTATTTGTAGTTGCCTTTCTTGTCACACCCGCTAAAGTAAACTCAATTTCACTATCAGCAACTAAGCTTGCAAATTCCGAAGGAACCTGATTAACATCCGAATTAGTTTTTCTAAAATCATTATTCAAAACTGACATTTGTGAATTAATTTGTGAATCACTTATGTTTTCTTGAGAACCATTGTAAAGTACATGTACGTAAACTGGAATACTAATTACTCCTAAGTTATCATCTACTGGGGTTACGCCTCCAGTTCCGCCACCGCCGTTACCATTTCCATTTCCACCACCGGGTTTTTTAAAATTTCTAGTATGAGTTTCAATATTTTGCATCCTTTGAAGCATTCCTGGATTTTCTTGTAATTGTCTTGCTAGAACATTCATTGAATGACATTGCCTATCTGTGGTGTTTTCTGCTATTCTATCCAATTCACTAGCATCAACTCCTAAATCAACATTCTGTTCCTCTTGAGGAACTTGATTCTCTAAATTATCTGTATCACAAGACCAGAATAAAAACGTAGCAACAAAAATTGCAATCAAAACTTTTTTCATATAATATAAATTTGCTTGTTATATTCTAGAGTTCCCTTATTGTTGCTTTTGTTACCCATTATATTAACATTAGTTAAGTTGTGTGTTAAGTTTTCGACTAAAAGATATTATTTATCGACAACAACCGTCTTTGTAACAAAAAAAAAGGTCTCAATTGCGTTTACACAATTGAGACCTTTTAGTATTCTAAAAAAATTATCTATAAATCAAACCCTAAATTAACATTTAGTTTTTGAGCAATTAATTTATTTATTCTGTTTTTTACTTCAGGAATTCTTACACTTTCTAATACAGCGTTTGAAAAAGCATACATTAATAAAGCCTTTGCTTCCTTTTTAGGAATACCACGTTGTTGCATATAGAACAGCGCTTTATCGTCTAACTGACCAATTGTACAACCGTGAGAACACTTAACATCGTCAGCAAAAATTTCTAATTGTGGCTTGGCATTTACCGTAGCTTTATCACTTACCAATACATTATTATTTTGTTGGTATGCATTTGTTTTTTGCGCTTCTTTATCAACAATTACTTTACCATTAAAAACACCAGTTGATCTATCATTATAAATTCCTTTATAGTCTTGATGACTTTCACAATTTGGTGCAATATGATGTACTAATGTATGATGATCAACATGCTGTTTATCTTCTAAAATAGTAATCCCTTTCAAGATAGAATCTACATGTTCCCCATTTTGATAGAAGTTTAAGTTATTTCTAACTATTTTCCCTCCAAAAGAGAATGTATGCACTGAACAAATTGTATCACGTTCCTGAGCTACGAATGTATTATCAACCAATGATGCATTATTCTTATCATTCTGTATTTTATAATAATCAACATTTGCACTTTTTTCCGCAAATATTTCTGTAACAGAATTTGTCAATATTGCATTTTCAGATAAACTCTGATGACGTTCTATAATTTGTACATGAGAATTCTCACCTACAACAATTAAATTACGTGGCTGTAATAATGTTGCTGATTCAGCACCAGTTGCAAAGTTTATAATTTGAATTGGTTTATCTACCTCAACATTTTTCGGAATATAAACATACGCTCCTTCGTTAGCAAAAGCAGTATTTAAAGCTGTCATGTTATCTTGTTTCGCTACTTTATTAAAATAGTTTTCAATAACTGCCTTATGCTTCTGTTTTGTGAATGCTGATGATAATAAACAAACATCTATTACATCATGGGTAGTATCTGATAAAAATGAACTGTATTTTCCATCGATAAAAACGACTTTATAAGAATCTATATCGTGGATAAAATATTTTTTTACCTCAGCAAATTCAATTGCGTGTTCTTTATTAGGAAAAATACTGTAATCTTCTTTTAATATTGAATTTAAAGAAGTGTATTTCCATGCTTCTAATTTCTTAGTAGGAAATCCTAAAGCTTCAAAATCTTTTAATGCTTGAGTTCTAATTTCATGAATATCAGAATTGATATTCAAGTCATTCTCAAAAGCAACATATGATGATAATAATTTTTCTTTTAACTCCATTTACTCAATGTTTAATAGTTTATTTCAAGTATTTAAAAAATACCTAAACACTACTAATTATGCATTAATTTCTTCCTTAATCCAGTCGTATCCTTTTTCTTCTAGTTCTAAAGCTAAAGATGCATCTCCTGATTTTACTATTTTACCATCAAATAATACATGTACAAAATCTGGTTTAATATAGTCTAACAAACGTTGATAATGCGTAATAATCACTACTGCTTTATCATCGCTTTTTAATTTATTAACTCCATTAGCAACAATACGTAAAGCATCGATATCTAATCCTGAATCTGTTTCATCTAAAATAGCTAGTTTTGGTTCCAACATAGCCATTTGAAATATTTCATTACGCTTCTTCTCTCCTCCAGAAAACCCTTCGTTTAAAGAACGAGATAAAAATTTACGATCGATTTCTAATAGTTCTGATTTCTCACGAATCATTTTTAACATATCCTTTGCAGGCATGTCTTCTTTACCATTTGCTTTACGAGTTTCGTTTATTGCAGTTTTGATAAAGTTTGTTACTGAAACACCTGGGATTTCTACTGGATATTGAAATGATAAAAACACTCCTTTATGTGCTCTTTCTGCAGGATCTAACTCTGAAAGATCTTCTCCACTTAATGAAATACTCCCTTCGGTTACTTCATACTCTTCTTTTCCTGCAATAACAGCTGATAAAGTACTTTTTCCAGCACCATTTGGTCCCATTATCGCATGGATTTCTCCTGCATTGACAGTTAAATTAATTCCTTTAAGAATTGCTTTATCTTCTATTTGAGCGTGTAAATTTTTAATTTCTAACATCTTATTCTTTTCCTAGTGTTATAACATCATTTTTTTCTGGAGCTGGCTTAGTTACTTTTAGTATTTCTACTATTTTAACTTTTAATGGCCAACCTTCTTCTCCTTCAGATTTCGGGATAATTTCTCCTTTTATCTCTACAGGAACCATATCCGTATCCAATACTTTATATGGCTTAACTTTTTTATCTAAGGCAACAGAATTCCCATCTAATACCACACCATACACTTCTGTAGGTGTTTGTAAAATTGCTGCATCAGCATAATATAAATAACTTCCTTTTAATACTTGATAAGCAACAACTTCTTCAACTATATCAGAAGGAACTTCCTTTTTATCTGTTTTACACGCTATAAACGCAGTTAAACACAATATTAAAACTAACTTTTTCATATTTATTTTTTTAACCTACCGAACCTTCTAAACTAATTTCTAATAATTTTTGCGCTTCAACAGCAAATTCCATTGGTAGTTTATTCAATACATCTTTACTAAAACCATTTACAATTAATGCAATAGCCTTTTCAGTTTCGATACCACGTTGGTTACAATAGAAAATTTGATCTTCACCAATTTTACTTGTTGTAGCTTCATGCTCTACTTGTGCAGATTTGTTTTTCACTTCAATGTATGGGAAAGTATGTGCTCCACAAGCATTCCCCATTAACAGAGAATCACATTGAGAGAAGTTTCTTGCATTTTCAGCTCTTGGGCCCATATGCACTAATCCTCTATATGAATTTTGTGATTTTCCAGCAGAAATACCTTTAGAGATAATAGTACTCTTGGTATTCTTTCCTAAATGAATCATTTTAGTTCCTGTATCTGCTTGCTGGTAATTGTTTGTTACAGCAATAGAATAAAACTCTCCAATTGAGTTGTTTCCTTTTAAGATACATGATGGATATTTCCAAGTTACAGCACTACCTGTTTCAACTTGCGTCCATGAGATTTTTGCGTTCTTCTCACACAATCCTCTTTTCGTTACAAAATTGTAAACCCCACCTAATCCTTCTGCATTTCCTGGGTACCAGTTTTGCACTGTAGAATATTTTATTTCAGCATCATCTAAAGCAATTAGCTCTACTACTGCAGCGTGTAATTGATTTTCATCTCTACTTGGTGCAGTACAACCTTCTAAATAACTTACATAAGACCCTTCGTCAGCAATCAGTAAAGTTCTTTCAAACTGACCTGTTCCTGCTTGGTTGATTCTAAAGTATGTAGATAATTCCATCGGGCAACGAACTCCTTTTGGTATGTAACAGAATGATCCGTCACTAAATACCGCTGAATTTAAAGCTGCATAAAAATTATCCTTTTGCGGAACTATTGTTCCTAAATATTTACGAACTAACTCAGGATGTTCCTGAATAGCTTCTGATATTGGACAGAATATAATTCCTTTTTTTGATAAGGTATCTTTAAATGTAGTTGCTACAGAAACAGAATCAACAACAATATCCATTGCGATATTGTTCATTTTTTTCTGCTCATCTAACGAGATTCCTAGCTTTTTATACATTGCTAACAAATCTGGATCAACATCATCTAATGTTTTATTAGGATCAACAGCTACTGGTGCAGAATAATATGCGATTGCCTGAAAGTCTGGCTTCACATAATTTACATTTGCCCAATCTGGTTCTTCCATTTCTTGCCATACTCTAAAAGCTTCCAAACGCCATTCCGTCATCCATTCTGGCTCTTCTTTCTTTTTTGAGATTGCTCGTACAACATCTTCATTTAAACCAATAGGAAATGTTTCTGATTCAATATCAGTATAAAATCCGTATTCGTATTCTTTATCTTGTAACTCCTTTTCTAAATCGTCCTCTGTATACTTACTCATCTTCTCGATTTATTTGAATTTATAGTGAAAAACTTTCTCCACACCCACAAGTTCTGTTGGCATTAGGATTATTAAACACAAAGCCTTTTCCGTTCAAACCACCTGAAAATTCTAGTGTAGTTCCTACTAAGTATAAAAAGCTTTTCTTATCAACGATTATTTTAATATCGTTTTCTTCAAAAACCTTATCGTTTTCTAATTTCTCTTTATCAAATGTTAAATCGTATGAAAGCCCTGAACATCCTCCACTCTTCACACCAACTCTAACATAATCAATAGTCGCATCAAATCCGTCATCTTCCATTAAGGAAATAACTTTCTTTTTTGCTGATTCTGAGACTTTTATCATTTTTAATTAGATTATTTCTAAATAGAGTGCAAATATAGTATAAAATCTATATCATACATAACTGCAGGCTCTATATTTCAATATTACACTATATAATTTGTCTCTAAAAAAAGAGAATCTTTACAACTAGCTCTACAAGATATTAATTGGCTAATGTTAAACCGGAAGCTTTAAACATATAATCTAGAATTATTCAAATAACACTTTTAAAACAAAATCATTTATAAAAAAGCTATTCACTTGTAGTTTTACTGCCAATTATTAGCCCAATCTTTCCAAACTACTTCCAATCCTTGATCTTTTAGCATTACTGCTATTTCTTCCGTACTACGCTCATCAGATATTTCAAATTGCTCTAGTGATTCTGGTGCTACAGCATAACCTCCAGGGTTTGTTTTAGACTCCGCACTTATTGAAGTGATTCCTAAATTGACAACATTATTCCTAAATACGTCACTTTCACGAGTAGAAATAGACAATTCTACATCTTCATCTAACAGTCTAAAAGCACAAATTAATTGCACTAAATCCGGATCTGTCATTTCTACTTTAGGATCTAATCCGCCTGTATGCGGACGAAGCCTAGGAAATGAAATAGAGTACTTAGTTTTCCAATAGGTCTTTTGTAAATACTGCAAATGTAAGGCTGTAAAAAAACTATCAGCTCGCCAATCTTCTAAACCAAACAAAGCACCCAAGCCAATTTTATGAATTCCTGCTTTCCCTAATCTATCTGGTGTATCCAAACGATAATTAAAATTTGATTTCTTTCCTTTAGGATGGTGTTTTTTATATTCCTCTCTATGATATGTTTCTTGATAGACTAAAACCGCATACAAGCCACTATCAATTAATTGTTCGTATTCATTTTGATTTAAAGGTTGTACCTCAATAGTAATATTAGAAAATTTAGAACGAATTAATTGCAATGCATTATTAATATAATCAACACCTACTGTTTTATTCGCCTCACCTGTTACTAATAAAATATGATCGTATCCTTTTGACTTAATATATGCTACCTCTTTTAAAATTTCCGCATCCGTTAAGGTTCTACGCGGAATTTTATTAGTCATACTAAATCCGCAATAAGTACAGATATTCTGGCACTCGTTACTTAAATACATTGGCGAATACATTTGTATTGTATTTCCAAAACGTTTTTTAGTTAACTGTCTACTCAACTGCGCCATTTGCTCCAGATAAGGTTTACCTGCAGGGGAAATCAACGCTTTAAAATCTTCTAAATTACGTTTTGAACTTCCTAATGCACGTAATACATCTGCTTCTGTTTTAGAAAAAATGCTTTGCAAGGTTTCGTCCCAGTTGTAATTATCGAATATGTCTTTGAAATTGCTCATTGCTATCTAGTTCAAAAAACTAGTTAATGGACTACTTGCCTCAGCTTTTTTGTGGACTACTGGAGCCAACTTCGCTTCATAAGCCATTCGTCCTGCTTCAACTGCCAACTTAAATGCTTTTGCCATAGCTACTGGGTTTTGCGAAACAGCAATAGCCGTATTTACCAATACCGCGTCTGCTCCTAATTCCATTGCATAAGCTGCATGAGAAGGCGCTCCAATACCTGCATCTACAATAACAGGTACATTACTTTGATCTATAATAATTTCTAAAAAATCTTGTGTTTTCAAGCCTTTATTACTTCCAATAGGTGCTCCAAGAGGCATTACACATTGCACACCTACTTCTTCCAGACGCTTACACAAAACGGGATCAGCATGAATGTATGGCATCACTACAAAACCTAACTTCACCAGCTCTTCAGCCGCTTTTAGAGTTTCTATAGCATCTGGCAATAAATATTTAGGATCTGGATGAATTTCTAGTTTAATCCAATTTGTTCCTAATGCTTCGCGAGATAATTCCGCTGCAAAAACTGCTTCTTTTGCATCACGAACACCAGATGTATTTGGCAACAAATTAATTCTAGAGTGATTTAAATGAGTTAATATATCATCCTGTTCATCTTGAATGTTTACACGTTTTAAAGCAACCGTTATTAACTCACTTTCTGAAATCAACAAAGCTTCTTTCATTAATTTAGACGAACTAAACTTTCCTGTTCCCGTAAACAACCTTGAGTTAAACTCTTTATCTGCTATTTGTAACATTCTTATTTTTTATTTTCTCCTGGCTCCCAACGTTGCTCTTGTGTTGGACCACCGTTTATAATTTCCTTAAATTTCGAGATACTATTGAAGTCACGAGTAATTTCTTCAGAAACAGCAATTCCATGAACACCTGTAATAATAATATCCAGTACATCATTTTGAGTTATTCCTCCAATCGCAATGATTGGTATATCAGTTTTTAACTCTTTTAGTATGGTTAAATATCCCTTTTCACCCAAAACAGGACCTAAATCATCTTTTGTCTTCGTAAAACGGAAAGGCCCTAAACCTATATAATCGACTTTTTTGTCAATAAGTGTTTTACAATCTTCTAAAGTATTGGCTGTCCCACCTATAATTTGCCAAGAAGCTAATTCCTTTCTAGCAATAGTTGGGCAAATATCTGATTTTCCTAAATGCACACCATCCGCCTTAAGCTCAGCTGCAACTTTATAATAATCGTTAATAATTAAACGTGTCTGAAAACGTCCTGTAATTTCTTTTGCTTTTTTTGCAGTTTCTAAAACTGTTTTATCATCAAATTCTTTTAAACGCAACTGCACCAATTCAACCCCAGATGCACAAGCTTTTTGAATATTTTCTAAATGTTCTTCTGGAGTTTCTCCTTGTGATATATAATGTAATTTACTTATCATATTATTTTTTTGAATGAAAGCCCAATAGACTTTTATTAGAACTTAAAAATTTCTCTGTGTATCTTTTCCCTCTATAACAGGCTTTTAATAATGGAAAGTCTAAAGCCAAATAACTTGTAATTGCCGAAGACAATACACAACCACTACCATGTTTTTCAGAACAATTTTTCAACTTCGGATTTACACTAAACTGTTTACCTTCAACAGTAAAAAGCTCATCTTTCCCTAATTTATCTGGATGATGTCCCCCTTTTAAAAACAAATTTGTTTTACTACTTATATAAGCAATTGTCTCTTCTATGTTTTTTTCAGGGTACAACTGCTCTATTTCATTATAATTAGGAGTTAATAAATAGATTTTTTCTAATATTTTACCCAACTTTTTATCAGAATCACTCGAAGTGACATTAGAGTGAAAATTAAAATTAGAACTTGAAGTTAACACCGGATCTAACACAATTTTTACTTTCGGATTTAGATAAAGTAATTTATCTACTAAGACAGACAATACCTCCCAATTTTCTACAATCCCAATTTTAACGTAATTAATTTGAAATCGTTTAAACAATACTTCAATTTGAGATAAAACCACCTCAACAGTTATCCAGTGACATGTTTTAAAATCTACATCATCTTGAATAGTATTCGCAGTACAAACTGATAACCCATAACATTTTAAAGTTTCAAATGTTTTGACATCGGCAGTTAATCCAGCTCCATTAGATGGATCGAGACCTGCTATGGTTAATATATTTGGTCGTTTTCTCAAATTTTTACTGAATCACATGTTCGTATTAACTCCACAAAACTTTCAATAGGGTTTTCTGTATTCCACACTCCTCCTAAAACTCCAACTCCTTTAAATCCTAGTTTAAAAGTTTCGGGTATTGTTTCTGCATTAATACCACCCATACCGATAATTAATTTATCTATAGTACTTACATCAAAACCTCTTCCCTCATACCCTTGTTTAGATATTGAAGAAAACACTGGACTTAATAAATGGTAATCAAATTCAAACTCACAACATTCTAATTCCTTAAGCTCATGGAAGGAAGAACTAATCGTTTTCCCAAACATGTTTAATTCTTTAAAATAATGCCCTGGATTATCTATATGATCCCTTCTTTTTTGCTCCTGAAAATGAATTCCTTTTATATCATACTCATTAATCAATTCATGAAAATAATGAACCACAACTCTGTTATGATACTGCTTATCTATCTGATTTAAATACTCACAATGTTCTTCGTAAGACTTATTTGGTTTGCGTAAATGATAATATTGTAATCCTTTCTGGAATAATTGATTCAATATTTCAATTTCATTAGAAACATCATTTTCTGGCGCTATTAAAACAATCATTTTATTGTATTAGAGGTTACTTCTATTTATTTTACAAATATATCCCTAAATGCAAAAGAATTTACATTCAAGAATTAATTATTAATTCACAAAACTACGAGTAAAATATTCCCATACTTTTCAGCATGGGAACTTCCTAATTTGTTCTGTTATAAATATACTTCTGAACCTTTCTCCTTAAACTCTTTAGATTTCTCTTTCATTCCTTTCGCAATAACTTCGTTATCTATAATTTCATTTTCTGCAGCAAAATCTCTTACTTCTTGAGAAATTTTCATAGAACAAAATTTTGGTCCACACATAGAACAGAAATGAGCAATTTTAGCTCCAGCTGCTGGCAAGGTTTCATCGTGATATTCACGAGCACGTTCTGGATCCAATCCTAAGTTAAACTGATCCTCCCAACGGAATTCAAAACGAGCCATACTTAAAGCATTATCTCTATGTTGAGACCCTGGATGACCTTTCGCTAAATCAGCCGCATGTGCCGCTAACTTATACGTAACAACACCTACACGTACATCTTCTTTATTTGGTAAACCTAAGTGCTCTTTTGGCGTTACATAACACAACATCGCGCAACCGTACCAACCAATCATCGCAGCTCCAATCCCTGAAGTAATATGATCATAACCTGGAGCTATATCAGTTGTTAAAGGTCCTAGTGTGTAAAAAGGAGCTTCATCACAAACTTCTATTTGCTTCTCCATATTCTCTTTAATCATGTGCATTGGCACGTGACCTGGACCCTCGATAAAACATTGCACTTCATGCTTACGAGCAATTTGAGTTAATTCTCCTAGGGTTTCTAATTCTGCAAACTGCGCTTCATCATTCGCATCTGCTACAGAACCCGGACGTAAACCATCTCCTAGCGAGAAAGCAACATCATAAGACTTTAAAATCTCACAGATATCCTCGAAATGCGTATATAAGAAACTTTCTTTGTGATGCGCCAAACACCACTTAGCCATAATTGAACCTCCACGAGAAACAATTCCAGTAACACGTTTAGCTGTCATTGGCACATAACGCAATAACACACCGGCGTGAATAGTAAAATAATCCACACCTTGCTCTGCTTGCTCTATTAAAGTATCACGGAAAATTTCCCATGTTAAATCTTCTGCCACTCCATTTACCTTTTCTAAAGCTTGATAAATTGGCACTGTACCTATTGGCACTGGAGAGTTTCGTACAATCCACTCACGAGTTTCGTGAATATTTTCACCTGTAGATAAATCCATGATATTATCTGCTCCCCAACGGCAAGCCCAAACTGCTTTTTCCACCTCCTCTTCAATAGACGATGTTACAGCTGAGTTACCAATGTTAGCATTTATTTTTACCAAAAAATTCCTACCTAAAATCATAGGTTCAGCTTCTGGGTGATTTATGTTTGATGGGATTACTGCACGACCCCTTGCAACTTCTGAACACACAAACTCTGGGGTTATTTTATCTGGGATAGAAGCGCCAAAGTGTTCACCTTTGTGTTGCTTTCTAATTTCAGTCATTTCATCTATTCGTTGATTTTCACGAATAGCGATATATTCCATTTCTGGTGTAATAATTCCTTTTTTAGCGTAGTGTAACTGAGTTACATTTTGCCCTTTTTTAGCACGCAAAGGTTTTTTCAATAACTTAAAACGCATATGATCTAAACTAGCATCATTTAAACGTTCATTACAATACTCCGATGTAAAAGAATCTAATTGTTCTACATCACCACGATCCATAATCCAGTTTTCACGAATTCTTTCGATACCACTGTGAACATCAATTTTTCTACTAGGGTCAGTATATGGTCCTGAAGTATCATAAACAGTTACAGATTCATTTGGCGTTTTCTTCTTCGTCATCGAATCAATGGTATCGCTTAACGTAATTTCACGCATCGCAACTTTAATTTGCGGGTGAATTTTTCCGCTCACATAAATTTTATTCGAATTTGGAAATGGGTGTCTTGTAATCCCATCTTGTTTTGGTGCTGTGTCTTTATTTTTCATTGTTGATTAGTTGTTAGTTTTGAGCAATGTGCTTTTCAACTAATTAATATTTATTCGTGGATTATAAATAACTGTGATAGAGACTTAACCTCCCTGTGTTGCCTGAATTAATAACACGTTATCATTTTCAAAAAGTAGTGTTGACCCCCAGTCTAGTTTAGTTATGATTTGATTATTGATAGCTATAGCAATGCCATCTCCTTTTTGATTAAGGATTTGCAAAAGCAATTCTAATGAAGTTTGATGAGCGACTTCTTTAATTACATTATTTACATATACAGATATCATAGTTCACAATTTATTATTTATAATAACTATAAACTTTAAATGCAAAACCTGATAAAAAGACTTCTCTAACCAACTTAGGCACAAGACCATAAATTAGCTAAAAGCTTTATTTAAGAAACAAATAATAGGGAGATTTCAACCCTCAAATTAGGATTAAAAATAGTAGAATCAATAAAAATTCGACTTTTCCCTACGGCTGTACTAACAACATCAGGTTCAAAGGGTATTTCTCAGCATTATTTAAAATGCACCCCTAAAGTTTACTTCGTAAATATACTAGTTTAATTTTTAAATTAGCTATTCATGAATGCCCTTTATATCTTTTATTTTCTAAATAAAATTACTATTAGTATATCCACAAAAGGATTAAGCTTGACTTCAGGTATAAATAACAAAAAAGCCAAATCATATGAGATATGATTTGGCTTTTAATCTTAAAAAAAAAGAATGTACTAGAACTTCAATGTAGCTCCTAATAAGAAATTAGTTGTTGCTTGTGGGTAATAATAAATATAACCCCCTCCATAATCTGCTCCATTTGAAACATACTCTCTATTAAAAATATTATTAACTAATCCTGTAAACAAAATTGATTTAAATATTTTTTTAGTTTTCAATTCATAACTAACGTTAAAATCATTTACAAAATAATCGGCAAGAATTGAATCTTCATCTTCAACATTATTCATGTATTGCTCACCTACGAATTTAGATAACAATGATAATTGAAGATTATTAATTGGCTCAAAAACTATAGCATTACCCGCTACAATTGTAGGTGAGTATGAAATATCAGTATCTCCTATATTTACTAACCCAGCAGAAGTTGAGTTAATAAAGTCTTTGTTTTTATTTACACTAACCGAGATATTTGGTAATACACTAAGCTTTTTTAGAACCTTAATATTTGCATCTATTTCTATCCCTGCTCTAAAACTTTTCCCACTATTAGCTCTAATTGGCGTACCAACTAAATCAAGAGCACCAGTATTTACTAGCTGATCCTTATATCCCATGTAATAGAAATTCGCATTTATAGTAGCTTTTTCTTTTACAAATCTCCATCCTAATTCAAAATCATTTAACTGTTCTGGTTCTGGATTTCCATTTTTATAATCACCTCTATTTGGCTCACGATTTGCTCTTGCAAAAGATGCATACACATTGTTTTGATCGTTGATCATGTATGTTAATCCAACTTTTGGGTTAAAAAATGTAAATGAATCGTCTACATTTAATGTTCTAGAATTATAGTTTATAGTTCTTACTTGTAAATCACCATATACTAAAAACTTATTATTCAATTTAATATTTGCTTTTGTAAAAAAGTTTACATCGCTTTTGTATGAAATATTGTCATCATAACGATCTCTTAATTCACTATTACTTGCATTTCTTGCCCAGATAATTTCAGTATAATGTGCTCCTTCATAATAAGATCCGGATCCACCAAAAGTAATATCAAGTTTGTTTTTTTTATAATTTGCATTTGCGTTTAAAACAAAATAGTCATTATCCAACCATTTTCTTCTTACCAAGTCAGTAGTACTTACAGTTGTTCCTCCAATAACAACATCCGAAAGGTTGTAATCCGCAAAGTCTTGATTATTTTTATATTGTTCATAATATCCTCTTCCCCAAGTATAATTAGAACCTACCGTTGTAGTCCAGTTTTCTCCAATTTTCTGAGTCCAATGTAATTGGTAATGATCCTGCTTGTAATTATCTTCTTCTTTGTCGTAATATTGAGTTAAGCCGTTTAAATCAGTATATTCTCCAGCAGAATTATATGTTCTATCGTTATCTAGTTTATCACGATCAATACCATTCCAAGACTGGTAAGTAACTTCATGACCTCCAAAAGCAAGTGCTTTAATTAAGGTGTTTTCTCCTACATAAGTACCTTGTAAAAAGTAAGAATCTAAATCAGAAGAAGCTCTATCAACATATCCATCAGATTTAATTTTTGATAAACGTCCTGAAAGTTCAAAATGATTATTTAATTTTCCAGTACTAAATTTTGCGTTATGTTTTCTTGTTCCAAAAGAACCAAAACTATTTGCAATTTCAACAGAAGCACTGTCTTGTACTACATCAGTAAGAATGTTTAAACTTGCTCCAAAAGCACCTGCTCCGTTAGTTGAAGTACCAACACCTCTCTGTAACTGGATATTTTCAACAGAAGATGAAAAATCTGGCATATTAACCCAAAACGTACCTTGGGATTCTGTATCGTTATACGGAATACCATTAATAGTAACATTAATCCCTCTGCTATCCGTTCCTCTAACTCTCATTCCAGTATATCCAACACCTGCTCCAGCATCAGTAGTTGTAACTACGTTTGGCAAGTAATTTAAAAGCACAGGAATATCTTGTCCTAAGTTTCTTTTTTCAAGTTCTTTTTTTGATAAATTCGAATGAGTTACAGGTGCATCAGCACTAACTCTTACAGAGTTAACCAAGACTTCATCTAGTTTCTGAACTGTTGTTGAATCTTTAGGTTTTTCTTGAGAAAACACACTAGTTGCTAGTGCAAAAATGCATAAAAAAGTAAGTAGGTTTTTCATACGATTATAGTATAATCGAATAAAAAGAGGTGATTATTCTTTTTGTAATTTAGTTAATAAAGAAATATTCTAATCAAAAAACACCAGGGTTAACCCTCTGATTATTTTTTTAATAAAAATAAAACTCATCAATTCAAAATGGCGACTATCGCCTCCCTAAACAGCATTACCTGTTCTAGGTTCATTGGGTATGATCTCAGCCTTAACGGCACCCCTTTTCGAGAACGGGGCAAATGTATGAACAAAAATTAATAGGAATTTAATTTTCTTCACTTTTTTTTCTTGAAAACACTCTGCTTTTTATACATCGATTATATTTTTAAGAAGTAAATCAATTTGCTGGATTGCTTTGTTGAGCCTAGATTCTTTATTTCCAGATAGAATAATATATGGTAACTTATGTTCATCTAACTCATTTTTAAAATGATCAAACATTTTTTTTCGATCACTACCTAAACTCCTTACTGAATCATACTCCCAAGGAATATTAATATCAGTTAAAAGATATAAGTTGTAATGGTTATTAGTCGCACTTTTTTTTAAGATATCTGGACAATATCCATCATATATAAATTCAGAATATACTTTTGTTTCTAACAAATTGGTATCATAAAATAAAATACCTTTTGCCTTATCAGAAAAACTATTCTCCAATTCCATTTGCCCTATTGCAATTGGCAACACATCTTCCTTACTAAGTAAAATGTCTTCCTTTAATTTTTCCTCTGCATAAGCTCGTGAAAATTCGGGCACCCAAAATGAATTATAATGTATTGCCAATTGCTTCGCAAGTGTAGTTTTACCTGTTGATTCAGGTCCAAACAACACAACTTTTATGCAATTACTCTTTCTTTGTCTAAGCTTTTCTTCCATTCTAAATAGCCGAATACGGCAAGTACTGTAAATATAATATATAGAAAACTTGATAAGGTATAGCCTTTGTAAAAGTATAAAGGAATTGAAATTACATTCCCTATAAGTAAGTATATCCAGTTTTCAATTTTTCGTTTTGCCATTAACCACATTCCAACAAAAAACATTCCTGTTGTAAAAGTATCAACATAGGCCGTCCAATCATTCCATTTATCAAAAGCATTATATATTATATAAATAAAAAAAAGTGTTCCTATAAAAATAAAAAACGCTGTTAAATGCTCTCTCTTGGTAGTATATGAAATAGGTGTTACGTGTGTTTCATCTACTTTTTTAGTCCAAATATACCAACCGTAAATACTCATTACAAAATAATATACATTTACAATCATATCACCCAATAATCCCCATTTAAATAGCAAATACACAAACAACATTGTGCTTACTATACCAGTAGGAAAAACCCAAACTTTATTCTTTAAAGAATAAAGTACTGAAAAAATACTGAACACTATAGCGATGACTTCTATGGCTATATTTAAAGTACTATAACCAGAATATTGGCTAAATAAAAACTCAAAAACTTGGTTCATAATTACTTCTATCGGTTTTTACTATTTTCATATTTGCAATTATTGCCTGTGTTTCCTGAAAAGATTGTTTTAACTCCTCTTTTAAAAAAAGCATTACTGCATCATATTCCCCATACACTTGCGTACTTAAGGAGTTTTCTTCTACATGAAAATTTGAATTACGCAAGCGTTTGATAAAACTCACAATATGATCTCTATAATCATTTTGTAAAGGCATTAGAGTTAATTCTACTGAAATATTCATTCGCTATAATTTATATTTTTGACATATTATTTTAATAGGCTATGATTAGCCTAAACATATTCATAAACAATAAAGAGCTGGGAATAAAAGTGGGTTTTCACACTAACAACTTTTCCCTCCGTTGGTATTAACCAAATCAGGTGCAAAAGGATGTTTCTCAAACTAATATTAACTTATTAGCTACTCCTAAAGTTTATTACAGTAAAGATACTAATTTTGAAGACTTCGGCAATTTAAGCTTAGAATTAGATGTCCATTGCACTACTGATTCTATCATGGTATGATGAGATTGCCACAGATTTACAAAAAAGTAAATATTCACAATGACATTATCTGTATGAATTTAAAAGCACTTTTATAATAAGATACTTTAGTTCTGAAAAGCAGGATTATTAATGAATTCATAATCTGATAACGATAATAAAAAAGCTTTTAAATCTGCTTTTTCCTGAGTTGTAATTTGAATTCCTCCTTGTGCTACCATTTTCATTAATGGATCAATTGTTGGAGAATTCTGCAATCCTTCACTGTAATGATTTATAACCTCATCAAGTGTATTGAATCTACCGTCATGCATATAAGGTGCTGTAAAAGCTAGATTCCTTAATGATGGTGATTTAAATTTCCCGTTATCTGATGGATCTCCTGTTACTTCTCCTAAACCTAAATCGGCAAAAATAGCATCTAACCCATTGTTATGAAAAATATTATCCGTCCATAACGGATTATTATCACTTCCATGACAATGGAAACAATCTCCTTTTGTTTCGTCCATAAATACATTGAAACCATTTAACTCTTGAGGAGTCAAGGTTGCAGTTCCTAATAAGTATTTATCGAATTTTGAGTTCCCAGAAATTAATGTCCTTTCAAACTGAGCTATTGCTTTTACAACCAACTCTTTTGTTATAATAGCAGTTCCAAAGGCGGATTGAAACAAATTAGGATAATCAGCACTACTTTGCAAATCAGTTACCGCTTGTTCCCAAGTATTATGCATTTCAATAGGATTCTTTACAGGCTCTAAAGCTTGTTGCTCTAAGCCAAAAGAACGACCATCCCAAAAGAATTTTTCGTTATAATTAAATGCTGCATTAAATATAGGCATGGAGTTTCTATTTCCAAAAAGACCATCTATACCATCACTAAACTGTGACGCATCCGAAAATGCATTTGCAGGAGCATGACAACTAGCACACGATTGTGTATTATCTGCTGATAAAACAGTATCAAAAAACAACTTCTTACCTAAAGCGACTCCTTGAATCGTTTGAGGATTCGCAAATGGAATTGCAGGGGGCAATATTTTTTGAACAAATAATGGAGGCACGTCCAACGCTAATGGGGTTGGCACATATGTGTTCGGGGCATCACCTGAATCATCTTTAGAACATGATAAAAACAATATTAATACTAATATGTAAGAGATTTCCTTCATTCTTAATTTACAATTCCTAAACTAAAAGCATCTTGCCCGTTATCATACATTTGAACTTGAGCAGAAAAATTAGGCATTAACATTGAGTGTAATGCATTTAAATCCCATTGATGGGGAGTTTTAAACCACTCTGCTATATTCATATTTACATCTACAGATGAATTATTGTGTACAATAACCTCTCCCAGATTTACCGTAAAAAAAGTATCTTGAAAAACTAAATTCATCGGATCTGTATTATCCACTGCTTTAATAGCATGGTATTGATATCCTGTTTCTGTAGCTGTATTATCTATAAACTTTCCTTCTAACTGCATAAAATGATATCCACCACCTAGCATCATAGGTACATTCCATGAAGCTGAGTTTAGATCGGTATACGCAGCATCTACATTATCCGTATTATCAAAACCAAACGTAAAAGAAACATTTGTGTATGTACCTATAGGAATTTGAATTGGAGTTACATAAGAAAGGTTTTCGTTATTAGTTACATCTACTAAGTTATAACCCTCAATAACAATCGTTTCCCCATTTGATTTATGAAAAGTAACATTTGATATTAAATAGCGTAATTTTTCAATACTTAGTTCATCATTGTTAGCATTGAAATATTCAATTGTATTAAAGTCTGCATTAGTAATAGCCGTACCATCCCAATTATGATTGAAGTTTAAGGATACGTTTGTATTCTGTAATCCAGGAACCTCATCTTCTACACAAGATGAAAACAGCACTATACTCAACGTTATTATTGCAATTAATTTTTTCATTTTATTTTCACTATTAATAAATCTGTAAACCCTTTATTTTCTAATATATCAAAATCACTACTACTTGAATGTCCAACTAGTATTACTTTTTTATCAATTAATTCTATTGCCCCTAAACCGAAATCAACTTGTGAACCGCCAATTGTTTTTTGCCATTCCAAACCACCATTAGCATCTACTTTAACTGCCCATGCATCATTTTGTCCATTGTTAGCTGTTAAACTTCCATTTACACTTCTTGAACTACCGGCAATTAAGAAACCGTTATCTTGAGTTTTTACAATAGAACGACCAACATCAAAACTTAGACCTCCTATTGATTTTTCCCAAATTAAGGTTCCATCTGGAGTTATTTTTATCAACCACAAGTCTGCATCGCCATTGTTTATGGATATATTAACATCGCTACTTCTAGTACTCCCTACTATTGCATAATTTCCATCATTCGTATTTGTTATACTAAATGCCTCATCAATCTCAGAACCACCATAAGATTTTTCCCACACTAAACTTCCTAGTGCATCAATTTTAACAATCCAGAAATCGTATCCTCCTACATTATTAGAGATATCAACATCAGTACTATCTGAGGTCCCAACCAATAAAAAACCATTATCCTGAGTTTCAATCAAATCATATGGTATTTCACTTAATCCGCCACCAAAATATTTAGTCCATTGCGTAGTTCCGTTTTCGCTTAATTTAATTGCCCAGTAATCTCCTCCGGCATGTAAAACAGCTTTACTATTACCAGCACCTCCAGATGCTGTCACATCTAAAACTCCTGTAATTAAATATCCATTGTCAGAAGTCTGAATTACAGCATTAGCCTTATCCTGACCTACATATCCGAGAGATTTTTCCCACACAATAGTTCCTGAGCTGTTTAGCTTTACTATCCAAAAGTCCTGCGCCCCTGCATTTAAAGTAGCATCTTGATCATTACTTTTACTTTCTCCTACTACTATGAAGCCTCCGTCTTGTGTTTGGATAATTTTATTTCCTCTATCATCCAACGAACCTCCATAAGTTTTACTCCACTCCAGTTCATCACTTGAACTAAATTTCATTACCCAATAATCAAAACTTTCGTTTGGTTTATCGGTAATATCTCCATCATTACTTTGAGTAAATCCTAAAATCGCATAACCGCCATCTTGAGTATTTATAACTGAGTTAGCTTGATCGTTTTTTGAACCACCGAGAGTTTTTACCCATTCAATAGAATCAACAGGTACTTGCCGTACAGTTTCATCATCAGAACAAGAAAAGAAGACAATACTTAATAGGAAGAGTTGAATTAACTTTTTCATTTGATTAAATTGCACTTTTACGAACGATAAATAATCCACCTTCTATATCACTAATAATTATATTTCCACTAGCGAAAAACGGATAAACACTCCACGCTCCATGAAAAGAAGTATTATTATTTGGAGGATAACTATCGAAGAACCCAACTTGAGTTAATGTATTACTCGATAAGCCTGAAACATCTAATACTTGCAATCCTGCTGTGTAATTAGATTGATAACATAAATTGCCTTTTATATATAAATTATGGTCTATCGCGGTAGTAGTTCCAAAGTGCTCAAAATTATAAATAGGATTATCTAAATCTGAAAAATCAAAAACTAAAGTTCTTGTATTTCCTCCAAAACCTTGTTCATCAGTTTCATCACCTAATACAAAGTACCTCTTATCTTCTGTAAACCATCCTTGATGTGTGTATCCAATATTATTATAACTAATACTTGAAATATTTATTGGATTTGCCTTATCGGTAACATCAACAATTACCACTTCATTTGCATTACTTCCAATTAAAATCTCTTTCCCAACATACTCTGTATCTGGTCCATCATAAGTAACCACCTGAGCATCGTGCGAATAAGAGTCCATTGCATATCCTCCAGCGGCAACTGGAGCAGTAGGGTTTTGTATGTTTATAAAGTGTGGTCCACCACTAAACGTGTTGGTTCCAACAGCATATGCATAACCTGTAGCTTCATTAATTACAATGTTATGAGCTTTTCCAAAACCAGCATAATGAGCATCTGCTGTAAATACTTCTGGTGGATTAGCTACATTTCGCAAACGAGTTAAATCAAACACTTGCATTCCGTGATTACCTGCATTATCTGCAACAATAAATGCATGGTCTTGATAGACTTTAATATCTCTCCAAAAACTAGTTCCTGCAGCTGAAGCTAAGGTTCCTAATAATTTTGGACTAGATGCGTTTGTTATATCTACAAAAGCTGAACCAGTAGTCATTGCTACTAAGGCGTATTCTCTTCCTGTTGTTGGATCAGTCCAACCCCATGAATCACTTCCTTCAGCTCCAGGGCCTCCTAAAGTTACTGCTGGAATGTGCCCCATTAAATCATATCCGTCACATGGATAAATTCCTGCAAAACCATTTTCACATGGAAATTGAGGACCTTCACAAACATCTCCTATACCATCCATATCAGCATCTGCTTGATCGGCATTAGCAATTAACGGACAATTATCATCTGCATCTAAAACTCCATCGCCATCATCATCGGTATCACATGCATCACCAATTCCATCACCATCAGTATCTAATTGATCCGTATTTGAAACATTTATGCAATTATCGATTTGATTTGATATTGTATCTCCATCACTATCATTATTCTGTATCACAACATTCTCATCATCTGAACAACTTACTGAAACACAAGCAACTAATATTAAAAAAAGATATTTAAAAATTTGGGTAGACTTTTTCATATTTTACTAAGGGGTTTTATTTTTTTATAGGTTCGTAAATATAGCAAATTAAATATAAATGACTTTTCAACCGACTTTTTAGCACAAAACATTATTTTTGCAGTATGATAGAAGATAAAGACAAATCAAAAACTTCACTTGCCGACCTAGGTGAGTTTGGACTAATAGAGCATTTAACTCAAAACTTTAAAATCAAGCAAGAATCTACCTTAAAAGGAATTGGAGATGATGCCGCTGTATTGGATTTTAAAGACAAAAAAGCAATTGTTTCAACCGATTTATTAGTTGAAGGAATTCATTTTGATTTGTCCTATATGCCCTTAAAACATTTAGGATACAAAGCAGTAATGGTTAATCTATCAGACATTTACGCCATGAATGCTACCGCTACTCAGGTAACCATATCAATAGCCGTATCAAACAGGTTTCCTTTAGAAGCAATTGAAGAATTGTATGAAGGTATTTACGCCGCAGCAAGCGATTATAATGTTGATGTTATTGGAGGGGATACTACCTCATCAACTAAAGGCTTACTAATTAGTGTTACCGCGATTGGTCAGGCTAATGAAGAAGATATTGTATATCGTAATGGTGCCAAAGAAAATGATTTATTGGTAGTTACTGGTGATATTGGAGCTGCCTACTTAGGGTTTCAAGTCATGGAACGTGAAAAGCAAGTTTTTCAAGCTGACCCAAACAATCAACCAGATTTAGACATGTATTCGTATTTAATTGAGCGTCAGTTAAAACCTGAAGCAAGGAAAGATGTTTCTGGTTTACTAAAAGAATTGGAGGTTAAACCAACATCTATGATTGATATTAGTGATGGATTATCGTCAGAAATCATACACTTATGTAAACAATCAGGAGTTGGATGTAATTTATATGAAGATAAAATTCCGTTAGATCAGCAAGTAATTTCTACTTGTGAAGAATTCAATATGGATAGTACTACTATTGCTTTAAGCGGTGGTGAAGACTATGAATTGTTATTTACGGTTTCTCAAGAAGATTTCCCTAAAATAAAAGCAAACCCGAACTTTACAATTATTGGTCACATGACTGATACTTCTGAAGGAATGAATTTAATTACCAGAGCTAATGAACGAATTGCTTTAAGAGCTCAAGGATGGAATTCTTTAGAGAACGAAGAGTAACTCATTTTAAAAAAATAGTTTATAAACCCCACTTTAATCAAAAAGTGGGGTTTTACTTTTTCAACACTCTCCATTCCATTCTTTATAAAACTGCTCTAAAAACAGTTCCATATATTCATGGCGTTGCTGTGCCAACTTCATTCCTGTTTCGGTATTCATTTTATCTTTTAACAATAGTAACTTTTCATAAAAATGATTAATGGTTGGTGCGGTAGATTTTTTATACTCTTCCTTAGTCATATTTAAATCTGGCGCAATATCAGGGTTATAAATAGGTCTGTTTTTAAAACCTCCATAATTAAATGTTCTAGCAATCCCAATTGCCCCAATTGCATCTAACCTATCCGCGTCCTGAACAACATCCAACTCTTTTGAAGAAAATGTACGAGCTTCCTTTCCTCCTTTAAAAGAAATATTATTTATAATTTGAACCACATGTTCAGTAACAGCAGCATCAACTTCTTGACTTTGCAAAAACTTAGTCGCGACTTTTGGGCCTACAGTTTCATCTCCATTATGAAACTTAGAATCGGCTATATCGTGCAACAAAGCTCCTAACAAAACAACAAACTCATCTACTTCTTCACTTTTAGCAATCAAAAGTGAGTTTTTATAAACACGCTCGATATGAAACCAATCGTGACCTCCTTCAGCGTTTATTAAAGTCTCCTTTACAAAGGAAATGGTGTTATCTATTATTTGTTGTTTGTTCATAGTAATATAGTTTATGAAGTTATCAATCGAAGAGTTTATACATAAAACAAAAAGCCACTAATGCATAAAATTTATGCATTAGTGGCTTTTGCAGCAAAGGTCGCTATGCGACTTAGCAGAACTCGTTATAAGCATCTTTTAGGTTTTCAGCAATCATATCAGCTGGTCTTCCTTCAATGTGATGACGCTCTAACATGTGTACTAATTCTCCGTCCTTAAACAACGCCATACATGGTGATGATGGAGGAAAAGGTAACATATGATTACGTGCTTCATTAACAGCATCTTTATCAACTCCAGCAAAAACAGTAACTAAGTTACTTGGCTTTTTTGTGTTTTCTAATGACATTTTTGCTCCTGGACGTGCATTTCTTGCAGCACAACCACAAACAGAATTTACCACCACTAAAGTAGTTCCTTCTTTTGCTAATACAGCAGTTACTGCTTCTGCAGTATGCGCTTCTTCAAAACCAAATGAAGATAACTCTTCACGCATTGGTTTTACTAATTCTGGTGGATACATAATATATATTCTTTTTATTATTAGTAGTAATTGAGTCGCAAAAATACGCAAAAACTATTGATGCAGTATTAAATAAATCTTAAATAACTCCGTTAATACCTTTGATTTCAAGTATATTTGGAACATATCATAAGTATCTATGGGATTTGCAAAATTTGTTGGCGCTGGATTAGGATGGACCGTTGGTGGTCCTATTGGCGGTATGTTGGGTTTTGCTTTTGGAAGTTTAATAGACGGTTTTCATCAAGCAGATGCAAAGCAGTTTGAAAAAGAAAAAGCTCAAAAACGAAAGAATACTGAACCCGGTGATTTTGAAATCAGCTTATTGATTTTATCTGCACTAGTAATAAAAGCCGATAATCAAATTGACCAGCGAGAGTTGGACTATGTTCGTACACATTTCGTGAGTTTATTTGGAAAATCTCGAGCTAATAATGCCTTCAAAATTTTTAATCAAATTATAAAAAACGATACTGTTTCTACCAGAAGAGTTTGCATGCAAATTCAACGACATATGGATCATCCTTCTCGTTTACAACTGCTACATTATTTATTTGGTATTGCTGCGTCTGATGGATATGTTAGCCCTAATGAAATTACTGAAATCAGAAAAATGGCTGGGTATTTACATATCAGTCGACGCGATTATGATGCTGCAGAAGCAATGTTTTCAGGATACAATCAGCGTTCAAGTCATCAAAAAGCTAATTTTAACGGATACAATAGCGAAAGCGCATATAAGATTTTAGATATTGAGAAATCTGCTACTAATGACGAAATAAAAAAAGCCTACCGTAAGATGGCTAAAAAATATCATCCAGATAAAATTCAACATTTAGGAGACACTCATGTAAAAGCGGCTGAAGAAAAGTTTAAAAAAGTAAAAAACGCATACGAGCAATTACAAAGTGAAAGAGGTGTTTAACCTACCATTATTTTGCTATTAGTCATTCATGACTTTAAATATTTTGTATTAATCAATATGAATTTTGCCAGACCCTAACAAAAAGCTATTTTTATAGCCTTAATATATTTCATATACCTTGAGCGTATTACAACGTTTTTTTAAAGACACTATCATTTATGGCTTAGCAATTGTTTTGCCAAGGCTTATCAATTTTTTATTGGTAACTATTCATACGGATGCATTTACCAATGAAAACTATTCAGATAGCACAACATTCTATGTTTACGCAGCATTCTTTAACGTATTACTTACGTACGGTATGGAAACATCTTTTTTTAGATTCTTTAGCAAGCATAAGGATTCCAATAAAGTTTTTTCCACCTCACTAATTACTATTACCTCAAGTACACTGGCAGTTGGGTTGTTAATTTTTAGCTTCAATCATGAAATTGCTAACTTGATGCAACTTCCTATAAGAAGCTTTAATTTATTAGTTAGTATTACTTTAATAGAAGCGTTGATTATTATTCCATTTGCATACTTAAGAGTTACTGGAAGACCGATCCGTTTTGCTGTTATTAAATTGATAAACGTATTTATTATCGTAGCGTTTAACATCTTGTTTTTACACAAGAACTACGGTTCAGAAAGTGTACAAAATATCTTTAATGTAGAAGAAATTGTAGAATATCAATTCATTGCTAATCTACTAGCAAGTGTTTGTGTATTACTACTTGTTTCCCCTTATTTTTTTAAATCGAAACTGATTTTTGACAAAGCTATATTTAAGCAATTACTAATCTACGGGTGGCCAATTATGGTTGCAGGAATAGCTTTTGTAATTAATGAAAACTTTGATAAGTGGTTAATTCCAAGATCATTAAACAAAAACATCAACGGTGCTTATAGTGCGTGTTATAAATTAGCTGTTTTTATGACTTTGTTTATTCAAGCGTTTAGAATGGGAGCTGAGCCATTTTTCTTTAATCATGCGGATAAAGAAAACGCCAAACAAACCTACGCTACAATTTTAAAGTACTTTACCATTGTAGGAAGTATAGGATTATTAGGAATAACGGTTTACTTAGATGTAATTAAAGACCTATTAATTAAAAACGAAAGCTATTTATTTGCAATAGACATTGTACCAATTGTTCTGCTTGCAAATTTATGTTTAGGGATTTATCATAACTTATCCATTTGGTATAAACTAACAGACAAAACAAGATACGGAATGTACATTTCAATTATAGGCGCAATTTTAACTATTGGTTTTAATTGGTTTTTTATTCCTGTACTTGGTTATATGGCTTGTGCATATGCAACATTATTAGCATATGGAAGTATGATGCTCATTTCTTATTATTTAGGAAGAAAACACTATTTTGTTCCTTATCATATTAACCGAATAGTTACCTACTTAATCATTTCATCAACTTTAGCATTTTTAAGCTTTTATCAATTTGATAATAATATCTATATAGGAACACTATTTTTAGTCGTATTTTTAGGACTGATTTTTTACTTAGAGAAAAAAGAATTCAAACAACTATTGAAAAAGAATTAACATGACGATAAATATTATTAATAAATCGGCACATGCCTTACCTCATTACGAAACTATTGCTTCTGCAGGAATGGATTTACGTGCAAATATAACTGAATCAATTACCCTTAAACCATTGGAAAGAACCATTGTAAAAACTGGTTTATTTATAGAATTACCTATTGGTTACGAAGCACAAGTAAGACCAAGAAGCGGACTAGCAGCCAAAAAAGGGGTTACGGTATTAAATGCACCTGGAACCGTAGATGCTGATTACAGAGGAGAAATTGGAGTGATTTTAGTGAACCTATCAAATGAAGACTTCACTATTGAAAATGGCGAACGTGTAGCGCAATTAATTATTGCAAAACATGAGCGTGCTGAATGGATTCAAGTACAAGAATTATCAGAAACCGTAAGAGGTGAAGGTGGATTTGGAAGTACTGGAGTAAAATAAATATATAGTTGTCAGATTTTAGTGTTATTTCGACGATAGGAGAAATCACATAATCTAACAGTTATAAAAAATAAAAAAAGGCCGTTCTGAACTTGTTTCAGTATCGCATACATAGAATTAAAGTTTAATTAATAGATACCCGCCTGCGCGGGCATATATATGAAAATAATCGTACCAATGGCGGGAAGAGGCTCTCGTTTAAGACCACATAGTTTAACTGTACCAAAACCATTAATCCCAATTGCAGGTACGCCAATAGTACACAGATTGGTAGCAGATATTGCTAAGATTTTAGACGAGCCTATTGAAGAAATTGCATTTATTTTAGGAGATCCAGCATTTTTTGGAGATGAAGTAGTACAAAGTTTAACTGCCTTAGCTGAAGGTTTAGGAGCGAAAGCTTCTATTTATCGTCAGGACCAACCTTTAGGAACCGGTCACGCTATTATGTGTGCTGAACCTTCTTTGTCTGGACCAGCTGTAATTGCTTATGCTGACACTTTAATTAGAGCTTCTTTCAACTTAGATCAAAACGCAGATGCGGTTATTTGGACTAAAGAAGTAGAAAGACCAGAAGCTTATGGTGTTGTGAAATTAGATGCTAATAATGAAATTACAGAATTGGTAGAGAAACCAGAAACCTTTGTTTCTAACCAAGCGGTAATTGGAATTTATTACTTTAAAGATGTAGCTGTTTTAAAAGGGGAATTACAACATGTTTTAGACAACAACATTATCAACGGAGGAGAATATCAAATTAACGATGGTATTAAAGGAATGATGGCAAAAGGGAAAATTTTTGTTACCGGAACTGTTGATGAATGGATGGATTGCGGAAACAAAGAAGTTGCTATTGATACTAATACACGTATGTTGAATTTTTTGACTTCTGATGGAGAACAAATAGTTTCAAACAACCACACTAATGACAACTCAACAATTATAGAACCATGTTTTATTGGTGAAAATGTAGTGTTAAAAAACTCTACTGTTGGACCCAACGTTTCTATAGGAAATAATACAGTTTTGGAAAATGTAACTATTAAAGATTCGTTAATACAAACCAATTCTGTTATTAAAAATGCTACTTTGGAAGAAGCAATGATTGGGAATCACGTTAAATATAACGGCGAGTTTACAAAAATTAGTATTGGTGATTATACCGTAGTGGAATAGTTATTGATTTTAAACTACTTGTATTTAATATTTTAAAACAAAAATGAGTATTAAAATAAAAGATTTCGGAATTAACTTAAAAACTGTTTATTGTCCTAAATGCAATACAGAGCAGCCCAAAATACGAAAACCTAAAGGTTGGAATGAAATATTATGGGGAGGTTACACCTGCTCTAATTGTGATTGTAAAATGGATAAATACGGTGAAGAAAGAAAATAACAATTGAAACAAATTCTATACATATTCATAATACTATGTGGTTTGACTTTTAGCCACGCTCAAGAATATATATCCGAATGGGATAATGAAACGTATAAGAAAATGAGTGTGACTCTTAATGACGGAACTAGTTTAAGTGGTTTTGGAAAAGTTGCTCTAGTTGAGGTTGATGACCTTCTGTATTTTAAAAACAATAAAACAGAAGGAAATACTTTATATGATTTTAATGAAATAAAGCATTTGACAATTAAAGTAAATGATATCGATAGAGTTTTTGAATATAAGACGTTTAATGAAGAGTGGTTTAAACTGGTAGAAAAAATAATCGTCGGTAAAATAATTCTTTATCAAGGGTATTATGATTTATCTTCTACTGATGCTAAGAGAGTATATTATCTTTCTAAAAAAGACGATGATGCTATTAGCTCGTTAAAAGTATGTGATACTTACAATCGTTCTATTCAAGGTATTTTATGTGGTTTTGTAAAAGATTGTCCTGATTTGTATAAAAAAATAAAATCTAAGTATTTTAAACGATACGGAATTAAAGACATTGTCAACTATTACAATAATAACTGTTTTAATAAAAAGAAATAATCATTTGAAACAAATTATATACATATTCATAACACTTCTAAGCCTGTTAACTACACAAGCTCAAGAAGTGCGTGAAGATGATTTAGGAGATGTTTCTGATGAATTTCAAACTACTTTTTTTGAAGCCATAAAACAAAAGGGAATTGAAAATTACGACAAAGCAATTGATTTGTTAGAAAAGTGTAATGCTGAACAACCAAACAATGCCGCCGTCAATTTTGAATTAGGAAAGAATTATTACGAACTAGATAAATTACAACTTGCTGAAAACGCACTGCAAAAAGCAAATAGTTTAAAGCCAAATAATCAATGGATTTTAGAAACTTTGTATCGCTTGTATCGTTCACAAAAAAATGCGCCTAAAATAATTGAAACACTTGAAAATCTAAATCAAGTTCATCCAAAATACGCCAATACATTAGTTGAGTTTTACTATAAAAATCAACAACACGATGATGCTTTAGTATTGTTGGATAAATTAGATGTAAAAGGAACAAACAGAGATAGAGAACAATTAAGGCATCTGATATATTTACACGGAAGAAAATTCAATGAACAAACCAAATACATTGAACAAAAAATAAGTACTAAAACTGCTACAGAAACCGATTTTGTAAAGTTGATTTATGCGTATAGCAAGTTAAAGAATCATCAAAAGAGTTTTAGTGCGGCTAAATTGTTTTCAAAAACATACCCAGAATCTGACATTCCTCATTTATCATTATATAAGTTTTATATAAATGACAATACTATTGACGAAGCTATTGTTTCCATGAATACAGTTTTAAAAAGTAACTCATTAAATAGTTCTGACAAATCAAGAGTATTAAACGACTTTTTAAATTTCACCAGAAAAAACATTAACTATTTACCACAACTTGAAAAAGCTACTGAATTGTACCCTGACGTAAGCGTTATGAGTAAAATGGCGTTACTATACACCACAACTAATAACGAAAAAGCTACTGAGTATATTTCAAGTATCACAAAAAATAATGCCACAAGTTTTGATGATTTAAAATTATTAGGAACGGTGTTTTTACAAGAAAACAGAATTAAAGACGCCTTAAAAAACAGTGAGAAAGCACTTAGTTTATTTCCTGCTCAACCTATATTTTATTTACAGCAAGCTAAAGCACAAAACAGGAGTAATCAAGCTAAAGAAGCCATTGAAAGTTTGGAGTTTGGACTGGATTATTTAATTGACAACCCTACAATGGAAGCTGATTTTTATACTGAAATGGCAAAAGGGTATGAAATATTAAAGGATAAAAAAAACCAAGACAAATATTTGCAAAAAGCTAAAAAACTAAGCAAGTAGTTATGATGAAGAAAGGATATGTTATTGCACTTATTTGTGTTTGTTTAGCTAGCTGTAAAGCTACTAAAGGGATTAAAGATAATAGTAAATCAGTAAAGCTAAATACGGAAACAATCATTAGCAGTCACTATGCTAAAAAGAGTGTGTTCACTACACTAAAAGCATCATTAAAAGTAAATTTAAAGACTGCTGAAAAAGAAGAGGTCGTTGTAGCCAATGTCCGTTTATTAAAAGATCAGAAAATTTGGGTTAGCATTCGTAAATTAGGATATACTGGTGCTAAAATTTTAATTACTCCAGAAACAGTTCAATATTATAACAAACTAGACAAAGTGTACTTTGATGGAGACTTTTCATTAATTAGTAGTTGGTTAGGAACAGATTTATCATTTCAGCAATTACAAGCTGTCTTATTAGGAGAAACAATGTTTCCGTTAGACGCAAGCAAATACAACACAGAAATATTAGATAATGGGTATTTATTGATTCCTAAAAAACAAGAGCCTCTAGCTGAACATTTCATCACTATAAATCCAAGTGATTTTAAAATTAAAGAGCAAGAAATTGCACAGCCAAAATTAATTAGAATATTAAATATTGAATACAATAGCTACCAAAACGTTTCTCAGCAGTTACTACCTTTACTAATCAATTTATCTTTAGTAGATAAAACTTCAGAAACCCAAGTAGAAGTTACTTACAAAAATATATCTTTGAATCAGGAATTACGTTACCCGTTTAATATCCCTACTAACTATAAAGAAATTAGCTTTGAAAAGTAACCATATACCTCATTTCTTATATACTGTATTGCTATCATTATGTATGATAACAACTACGTTTGGGCAGTCTAAAAAACAACGTCAGTTAGAGACTAAACGTCAAAACATTTTAAAAGAAATAACCGAGATTAATTCATTGCTTTCTGACAATAAATCAGAGGCAACTTCTTTGTTGACAAAAATTGAAGATGTTAATTTAAAAATTACTGTTCGCAAAAAGTTGATTCAAATCACTAATCAACAGGCTAATTTATTGACTAGAGAGATTAAAGATAATAGTCAGAAAATTGGAGCTTTAGAAACTGATTTAGCACTAAGAAAAAAAGATTATGCTGCTATGGTAGTAAAATCTTATAAAAACAAAGCAACACAAAGTAAACTAATGTTTCTATTGTCTTCTGATAATTTTCAGCAGGCGTACAAACGTTATAATTACATGAAGCAATACAAACGCTATCAGAAAAATCAAGCGGATTCAATTGTTTCAAAAACTGAAAAACTAGTTGATCTAAACGAGTCTTTACTCTTAAAAAAGGAAGATAAAATCAAACTGATTAACGACAACAAAAAAGTACAACAAACGCTTCAGAAGGAAAAGAATAGTCAAAAAGAACTAGTTACCGAGCTTAGAAAAGACGAATCCAAATACAGAAAAGAGATTGCTGCAAAGCAAAAAGAAAGTGATAAAATTGACCGACAAGTTGAGAAGTTAATTAGAGACGCAATTGCGCGTTCTAATAAAAAAGCAGGAAAAAAATCATCTTCTAAAAGCTTTGCTTTAACTCCAGAAGCGAAAGCTCTTGGAAATAGTTTTGCTGCCAATAAAGGAAAATTACCTTGGCCAGTAAAAACAGGTAGAGTAATAGAAAAATTTGGTACTTCTAGACATCCGACACTACCAAACATTACCCGGAATTCAAGTGGTGTAAAAATTATTACTACAAAAAACAGTGATATAAAAGCAGTATTCAATGGGACTATTTCTGAAATTCAGAAAATCAAAGGCGGAAACAAAGCTATATTCATTAATCATGGTAATTATCTTACTGTTTATCAAAACTTAAAAAGTTTATATGTTAAAAAAGGAGATAAGGTAAGTACAAACTCACTGCTAGGAAAAGTAGCCATAAATAGTGAAGGAAAATCTATATTTAGATTCTTCTTATATAAAGATCATAGCAAACAAAATCCAGCACATTGGATTTACAAAATGTAATACAAACTCACATGAAAAAAATAATCATAGTATTCAGTATTTTATTCTTATTTCAAGGATATGCACAACAAAAAGAATTAACCTTAAACGATGCTGTTTTAGGATACTATAAAGGTTTATATCCTAAACAATTATCAGGATTACAATGGGTATCTGCTACAAAGTATGTCTACAAAGATGCCAATGCGTATATTATAAAAGATGTTGAAAAAAATACAACTGAAAAAATAACTATTTCAAATTTTGAAAAGACTTTCCCAGGAACTAAACGTGTTCCTCGTTTTTCATTAATCGACGATAATACTATTACATTTCGTAAAGAAAACACACAGTATAATTTCAATTACAATTCAAAAACAATTGTAGCCGAAATTGCTTTTGATTCTACTGCTCAAAACAACGATTATAGCAATACCGCAAAGGCAATTGCGTATACTATTGATAACAATTTATATCTAGCTACTCAAGACAATACTAGAACAGCTGTTACTTCTTTTACTGATTCAAATATTGTTTCTGGACAAGCTATTGCTCGTTATGAATTTGGTATTTCTAAAGGAACATTCTGGTCTCCAAAAGGAACTCACTTGGCGTTTTATCAGAAAGATGAAACTCATGTTACTGATTATCCTTTAGTTGATGTTACTACCAACCCAGCAAGTTTAAAAAACATCAAGTATCCAATGGCTGGTCAGAAAAGTGAATTGGCAAAAATTGGTATTTATAATTTAGCAACTCAACAAACTACTTACCTAAATATTGATACTTCAGACGAACATTATCTAACTAACTTATCGTGGACTCCTGATGGAAAATATGTGTTAGTAGCTGAAGTAAATCGCGCTCAAGATCATTTTGATTATAATTTATACAATGCAACTACCGGAAATAAAGTACATACATTATTTTCAGAAAGCAATAGTCGTTGGGTAGAACCTGAAAATGATGCTGTTTTCTTTCCAAACAGTACTACAAATTTCTTGTGGATGAGTGAAAAAGATGGTTATAAAAACATCTATCAATATACTACTGGGGGGAAATTCATAAAACAACTAACTGATTTTAAATTTATTGTAAAATCTATTTTAGGATTTGACACTTTAGGAAAACATGTAATCATTTCTGCAACAGGAGAAAACCCTACAGAAATGCATACTTATAAAGTAAACCTTAAATCAGGTAAAGCAACCAACCTTACTCCTGCTAATGGGACACATCGTACGCAATTGAAAGGTGATTATTTAATTGATTCATACAGCAGCTTAAACACCCCAGGTGTTATGAGTATTGTCAATATTAAAAACAAGAAAGAAACTGTACTAAACACTGCTAAAAATCCTTTAGAAGGATATAAGCTTGGAACTACTGAGTTATTGAAGTTAAAATCAGAAGATGGATTTGATTTACATAGTAGGATTATAAAACCTGCCAATTTTGATTCTTCAAAAAAATACCCTGTATTAGTTTATGTATACGGAGGAACACATGCGCAATTAGTAACCAATACATGGTTAGGTGGCTCACGATTATGGATGCAATGGCTTGCCGCTCAAAAAGATTATATTGTATTTACATTGGACAACAGAGGCTCAGCAAACAGAGGTTTTGCTTTTGAAAGTGTGATACATCGTACTGCTGGTGATGAAGGAATGAAAGATCAATTAGTTGGGGTTGATTACTTAAAATCATTGCCATATGTTGATGGGAATAGAATAGCCGTTCATGGTTGGAGTTATGGTGGTTTTATGACAAACTCTCTGTTATTACGTCATCCTAAAGTATTTACAACCGGAGTTGCTGGAGGACCAGTTACTAACTGGAAATATTACGAAGCAATGTATGGAGAACGCTACATGGATACTCCGCAAGAAAATCCAGAAGGATATGCTGATTCTCGTATTGGAAAATACTTAGAAAACTTAGAAGGAAAACTATTATTAATTCATGGTAGTGTTGATCCTACAGTTGTACCACAACACAGTATGGAGATTTTAAAAGAAGCTGTAGAAAAAGGAGTGCAATTGGACTTTTTCACCTACCCAATGCACGAACATAATGTACGTGGAAAAGATAGAGTACACTTGATGCAAAAGGTATTGGATTACGTGTTAGATAATAATAAGTAAGTATCTATCTTGATAAATATTTAACCTCTATATAAAACAATATTTTTTATATAGAGGTTTTTCTTTTACCCTATACTTTCACATAGTCTAGAAAAGTAATAAAGAATGTGCCTTTTAGCTAGCTTCTTGTAGGTATAGGTTATTTGATAAAAAGAAGTTTTCCAATGTTTCTCTTGATGTAAGATTATCTTGAATAACGAAGTTGTCGATAGCATCTCTTAAACGCAATGATAAATTTAGTTGAATAGCAATTGGAATGTCATTTTCTGAGTTGAAATTTTTAAATAACTCTACAGCTTCTTTCCCTAACTTAGTTTTTTCATCAATAGATGTTGATTCTAATATTCTAAGTATTAATCTCTCTATTTTGACCATACTCAAATTTACAAATCAATTTAACTCATATTAACAAGCTAGCTATTATTTATTAACAAAAGTTAAGACGGATATTGTTAATTACTTCTGAATATTTCCTTTGGATGATAGTTTTCTGAAATAAGCACTATTTCAAATTACTCCTCTTCAGTCACTGGAAACACACGTTTATTAAATACCAATAGTATTCCTACACCAGTACTAATTGCCATATCAGCAATATTAAAAACAGGGTCGAAAAAAGTGAAATGATTCCCTCCTACACCAGGAATCCATTCTGGCCATGTCCATGAAGTAAATGGAAAACGTAACATATCTACCACACAACCTTGCATCATATTACTATAACCAGAGCCATTCATTTGTGATATTCCTGTGTACCCAATCCAATCGTTATACTGTGTATTAAATGTTGTTCCAGAATCGAATATTAAACCGTAAAACAACGAATCAATATTATTTCCAAAAGCACCAGCAAAAATTAAAGAAATAGCTATTATTAATAATTTAGGTGCTTCTTTTTTAATTGAATTCACCAACCAATACGCAATAAATCCAATAGCAACCAGCCTAAACGATGTCAGAAATACTTTTGCAAAAGGCTCACTAATTGGCAAGAAGTCGCTTAATTTACTCCCCCAAGCCATTCCTGGGTTTTCTACAAAACGTATTTCAAACCAGTTAAAACCAAATACATTAATGTATTCCCCTAAACCAAAATTTGTTTTTATATATAACTTTGATATCTGATCAACAATCAATATCAATGCAATTAACCCAATACTCTTTTTTAAATTCATTCGTGTTATTATTTCAATTGAGGCTTACTCAATCATAATTATTCCCATAGCGGGTTTTAACGACTGCTAAAGTAATAAATTATTATTTTGCTTTAGTTATCTTTATGTTTCCTTTAGCAGTTTTAAGTGCAAAAGTTGACTTTCCTTTGGCTATCTTTTCTTGAATAATTGTTCCTGATTTAGATTCAGTACTTATTATTCCATTTTTTGTAGTTAAGTTAATATCTCCAGAAACTGTTTTTATTTCAAATTTTCCTGTGACGCTATTCAAATAACAATCACCAGAGAGTAAATTTGTTCCTAAAGAATTATACTTCCCCATAATACTAACATTACCAATATCACTTGAAATAAATGTTTGCAAATGCTCTGGAACGAGAATTTCAACAACAATTGCATGTACTTTATGGGCGCTTAATTTATCTTGATTATTGGGAAACGTGAAAGCAATATTTCCAGAAACATGTAGTGTTTGATTTTCTCTTTTCTCAGTAATCACAAAATGATTGGCGTATTCCCCTTCACTCATTGATTTTATTAGTACTTGATTAGATTTCGTTGAACTTAATTTAATGGTAAAAACATTATCTAAATCAAAGGTTAAATAAGTTACAGTATCGTCAATTGTAATAACATGTTCAGTTTTCTTTTGAGAAAAACTAAACAAACTTATCATTAAAAATATGTAAATAAATGACTTCAATTTTATCATGTATACTATTACTAAACAAAAAACGCTCCTAAAAGGAGCGTTTTTTATTCCCTTAACGGAATATTATTTCTGTAAGTTCTTAGCCTCAATACTTAATGTAGCATGAGGAACAATTTTCAAACGTTCCACACTAATTAACTTCCCTAACACTCGGCAAACACCGTATGTTTTATTTTCAATACGTGCTAAAGCATTTTTCAAATCACGAATAAACTTTTCTTGACGAATAGCTAATTGCATGTTTCGTTCTTTACTCATAGTTTGAGATCCTTCATCAAATGCCTTAAACGTAGGTGAAGTATCTTCTGTACCATTATTATGGTCATTCATATAAGCACTTTTCAACAACTCAATGTCTGATTTTGCTTTTTCTATTTTTGCCTCTATGATTACTCTAAACTCTTCTAAATGATCATCTGAGTATCTTACTTTTATATTGTCTGACATGGTTTTTTAAATTTTTTCAATAAATAATTTGGTTTCTATATTGTCAAAAGCAATATCTATACCATTATTTACTGTGGTTAGTAAATCGATTTTCTCGGTTAAAGTTTCCGCTTTAATATAATTCTCAAGTGTATCATTGATAGCATTCTCTAAGATTCCATCTTTTTGAATTGCTACTGTAATTTTATCTGTTACCTCAAACCCAGAATCTTTACGTAAATTCTGAATTCTATTCACTAATTCTCTAGCAATCCCCTCGTTGCGTAGTTCCTCAGAAATAGTAACATCTAATGCTACTGTTAACCCGTTTGCGTTAGCTACGGACCAACCTTCAATGTCTTGAGAAGATATTTCCACATCTTCTAGGTTCAATTTAATATTTTTTCCATTAATATCAAGAGAAATCTCACCATTTTGTTCAATTTCCACAATATTTTCTTGATCAAACTGCATAATTGCTCCCGCAACAGCTTTCATATCCTTTCCGAAACGTGGTCCTAATGCTTTAAAATTAGGTTTTATTTGTTTCACTAAAATCCCTGAAGCGTCATCTAAAATTTCGATTTCTTTTACATTTACCTCTGACTTTATCAGATTAGCAACTGCTAAAATCTCTTCTTTTTCAAGAGCATTCATTACAGGAATCATTATTCTTTGTAATGGCTTACGAACATTAATCTTCTCTTTAGCTCTTAACGATAATACTAATGAAGATATTGTTTGTGCTTTCTCCATTTTACTTTCCAATGATTTATCTATAATAGTTAAATCTGCTACTGGGAAGTTTGCTAAATGCACACTCTCTTCTGCGTTTTTATTTGTAGTATTAGTTAAATCTTTATACAACCTATCCATAAAGAAAGGCGCTACTGGAGCAGCAAGTTTAGAAATAGTTTCTAAACAAGTGTATAAGGTTTGATATGCAGATATTTTATCATGCTCATATTCACCTTTCCAGAATCTTCTTCTACTTAAACGTACAAACCAGTTACTTAAATGCTCTTGTACAAAATCAGAAATAGCTCGAGTTGCTTTGGTTGGTTCATAACCACCATAATACTCATCTACTTTTTCTATTAAACTATGTAACTCAGACAATACCCAACGATCAATCTCTGGTCTGTCTGCGATAGCGATATCATCTTCTGAATAATTGAAATTATCTAAGTTCGCATATAAACTGAAGAACGAATAGGTGTTGTACAATGTTCCGAAAAACTTCCTACTTACTTCCGTTATCCCATCTAAATCAAATTTTAAGTTATCCCATGGGTTTGCGTTAGAAATCATATACCAACGTGTAGCATCTGGACCATACTTATCTAATGTAGAAAAAGGATCAACTCCATTTCCTAAACGTTTCGACATTTTCTGTCCTTTTTTATCTAATACTAAACCATTCGAAACAACATTTTTATATGCTTTGTCATCAAATACTAAAGTAGCAATTGCATGTAATGTATAAAACCATCCACGAGTTTGATCTACTCCCTCAGCAATAAAATCAGCTGTTTTCCATGTAGTATCTACTAATTCCTTATTCTCAAACGGATAATGCCATTGTGCGTAAGGCATTGATCCAGAATCAAACCAAACGTCAATCAAATCAGCTTCACGCTTCATTGGTTGCCCTGAATTAGAAACCAACGTTATTTTATCAACTACATTTTTATGTAAATCAATACTATCATAGTTTGCATCAGACATATCTCCAACTACAAACTCAGCAAAAATATCAGAATCCATTACTCCAGCATCAACCGCAAGTTTCATTTCTTCTTTTAATTCCGCTACTGAACCCATCATTTTAACTTCCGTACCATCTTCTGATCTCCAAATTGGTAATGGAATTCCCCAAAAACGAGAACGCGATAAGTTCCAGTCATTAGCGTTTTTCAACCAGTTTCCAAAACGACCAGTTCCGGTAGCTTCAGGTTTCCAATTAATCTCTTCGTTTAAAGAATGCATTCTATCTTTAACTTCAGTCACTTTAATAAACCAAGAATCTAATGGATAATATAAAATTGGCTTATCAGTTCTCCAACAATGTGGGTAACTATGGACATATTTCTCAACCTTGAAGGCCTTATTTTCTTCTTTTAATTTAATGGCAATTTGAACATCTACTGATTTATCTGGTGCTTCACCATCAGCATAGTATTCATTTTTCACATACATACCTGCAAACTCACCCATTTCTTTGGTGAATTTCCCTTGTAAATCTACTAAAGGCACTAAATTATCATTAGCATCCATTACCAACAATGGCGGAACTCCAGCTTCTTTCGCTACTAATGCATCATCAGCTCCAAAAGTAGGTGCTGTATGAACTATTCCTGTTCCATCTTCTGTGGTAACAAAATCTCCAGTAATTACTCTAAATGCTTCCTCTGGAGTTTCATATGGTAATGCATATGGCAATAATTGCTCATACTTGATCCCTACTAAATCAGATCCTTTATGCTCAGAAACTACAAAATATGGAATTTGCTTTGCTCCTGATTCATAGTTTGCTAAATCAGCTTCGTTTTCAACTTGATTGAATTTCTTCCCTGCAAATTGTTTTCCAACTAAATTTTTAGCCAATATTACATTAGTAGCTTCAAATGTGTATTGGTTGAAAGTTTTCACCAATGCATAATCTATTTTAGCTCCAACTGTTAATGCCGTGTTACTTGGTAGAGTCCAAGGAGTAGTTGTCCAAGCCATTAAATGTACATCTCCATCTACTTGTAAAGCTGATGGCAAGGTATTTTTAATCGCTTTGAATTGTGCAACAATTGTAGTATCCGTAACATCCTGATATGCTCCTGGCTGATTAATTTCATGCGAACTTAATCCGGTACCCGCTTTAGGAGAGTATGGCTGAATAGTATATCCTTTGTAAATTAAATCTTTCTCATAGACTTGCTTTAACAACCACCATACACTTTCCATGTATTTAGGCTTATAAGTAACATACGGATCTTCCATATCAACCCAATACCCCATCTTTTCAGTTAGGCTATTCCAGATATCAGTATATTTCATTACTGCTTTTTTACAAGCAATATTATATTCTTCAACAGTAATTTTTGTACCGATATCCTCTTTGGTAATTCCAAGTTCTTTTTCAACACCAAGTTCAACAGGTAACCCATGAGTATCCCATCCTGCTTTACGTTTTACTTGAAATCCCTTTTGAGTTTTATAACGGCAAAAAATATCTTTAATGGTACGCCCCATTACGTGATGAATCCCTGGCATTCCGTTAGCTGAAGGTGGCCCTTCAAAAAACACAAACGGTTTGTTATCATCACGAGTAGTTATACTTTTATCGAAAATATCATTTTCCTCCCAGAATTTTAATATTTCGTCAGCAACATTTGGCAAGTTAAGCCCCTTGTATTCTGTAAACTTCGTACTCATTTTGTTCTTTGTTTTATAAGTACGCGAAAATAAGCAATTTATAGGAAAAAGATGTTGTTTAGCCTTTGAAATAGCGGATTAGCCCATCTATAATAGATTCAATTGTGGCTTGGGATGCAACAATAATATTTGAAGTGTGTTTTTTGGCTTCATGTGCCGTGGTGTTCCCAATGCAAAAAACAACCGAGTTTTCTAATGAGTTTTCCTGAACAAAACTCTCTATCCCACTTGGACTAAAAAATAGAATCCCTTCAAATTTCTCATCAAATTTCTGCGAAATCAATGTTGTTTTATAAAGAGTTTCCTCTGTAAATTTCACCTTATTTTCTGACAGAATACTAGGCAACTCATCTCTTCTTTTATTTCCGCAGAAAAACACAAAAGAGTCATTTTTATGTTTTTTTACAATAAATTCAGCTAATTCTGAAGCATTTTTGGCGATTTTAACAACATTATAATTATTTTCAATTAGTAACGCAGCAGTTTTTTTACCTACACAAAACACATTTTTTAGCTGTGCTACTGATTTAATTAGGGCTTTTGCAGAATTCTGACTTGTTACAATTGCATTCTTTATAACAACCTCATTAATAAATGGTAACTTATCTATGGAGATAGCATCGTATTCTACTATACTAATATTTGTATATGATATAATTTCACGCTGAGATGGAGTAAGTTTTTTTGTAGATAAAACTTTTATATCCCTCATCTCAATTATTTAAGTTCCGTTTTTATTTGCTTCATTAATTCTGTTCCTCCAGTAGATAAAATCTCTTGAGCACAACGTTTACCTAAATCATTTGCTTCAGAAAGAGAAATATCAGCAACACTTACTTCAATTTTTTGTTCTCCATCTAATGAAAATAACACACCTTCAAAAGAGATTAAGTTGTTTTTAATAGTTGCTAACGCTCCAATTGGTGCTGTACAACCTCCTTCAAGCTCTCTTAAAAATTCACGCTCAATAGTTGTGCAAATTTCTGTAGTAGTATCGTTTAATTTAGTTACAGCTTCTGTAGTAAATACATCTTCTATCATTGTATGAACAACAACTGCCCCTTGAGCAGGTGCTGGCACCATCCAACTTAAGTCGATATAATTTTCTGGTAATACTTCAATACGTTGTAATCCTGCCTTTGCAAAAATTGCCCCTCCCCAATTACTATCTTCTAATTTTTGTAATCGCAAATTCACATTCCCACGTAAATCAACAACTTTATGGTTTGGATATTTGTGTAACCACTGTGCTTTACGACGTAAACTACCTGTAGCGATAGTCCCTTCACTATCTAAGAAATCTAATCCTTTATGCACTAAAATATCTAATGTTGCTGCTCGTTCTAAAACTGCTGTTTGACGAATTCCAATAGGTAAGGCAGTTGGAACATCTTTCATAGAATGAACCGCAATATCTACTGTTCCATTCAACATGGCAACATCTAATGTTTTGGTAAATATCCCCGTAATTCCTAATTCATATAAAGGCTTATCTAAAACGATATCTCCTGTAGATTTTACAGGAACTAATTCCGTTTTATAACCTAAATTGATTAATTTTTGCTGTACAGTTTTTGCTTGCCACAATGCTAATTGACTATCGCGGGTACCAATTTTTATAACTTTATTCATGGAAATTATTATAACTGAAACACTTTTGAAATCACTGCAATACTATCGTCGATGGACGTTTCATCATGTTTTAAATGATTTGCAAAATGCTTTGTGATTTTTTGAATAATTCTATCTGACAATACCTCTGCTTGGTCTTCATTGAAATCGTTGTTTTTTCTACGCTGATAATCAATTTCTTCAGACTTTATTTCTTGCAACTTAGATTTCAATGCTTTTATTGCTGGTGCAAACTTTCGTGTTTCTAACCAAGCTAAAAACTCTGATTTAATTTCATCAATTATAACTTCAGCTTGAGGTATATGTTCTTTCCTTCTTTCTAAAGTTTCATCAGTGATTTTAGATAAATGATCTAAGTGTAATAACTTTACATTTGGCAACTCTAAAACGTCGCTTGAAACATTTTTAGGGATAGACAAGTCTAAAATCAGTAATTCCTTTTCTGTTGACAAAAGGCTTTTGTCAATTGTAGGATGTTGAGCTCCGGTTGCTACAATAAGCACATCAGATTTTACAACTTCTTCCTGTAAGTCTTTATATTCTTTTACAGTAAGGTTAAATTTACCTGCTAAAGCTACTGCCTTATCCTTTGTCCTATTAACAAGTGTAATATGTTTATTATCTATATGTTTTACAAGGTTTTCACAGGTGTTCCTACCTATTTTTCCTGTTCCAAACAATAAAATATTTTTATCTGAAACGTTTTCAACATTCTTAAGTATATATTGTACCGAGGCAAATGACACAGATGTAGCACCAGTGCTAATATCAGTTTCGTTCTTTATTTTTTTACTTGCCTGAATAACTGCATTTATCAATCTTTCTGAAAAAGCATCGATTAAAGAGTGTTTCTTTGAGAGTATAAATCCATTTTTAATTTGACTAATAATTTCAAAATCACCTAAAATTTGACTATCCAAACCTGTCCCCACCTTAAACATATGTCCAACGGCTTCGTTATTTTTGTATACATAAGCTACTTTCTGAAAATCTTCAACTGTACCTTCTGTATTATTACATAAGTGTTTTATTAATTGAAAAGGATGTTCGGCTAAACCATACAATTCAGTTCTATTACAAGTAGATATAACTAACAAAGAATGAATTCCTGCTTCCTTAGCTTCTTTAAGTAAATTATTTTTACCTACTTCATCTAAACTAAATTTACCACGTATTTCGGCATCTGCCTTTTTATAACTAAGACCAATTGCGTAAAAATTTTTTCCTCTAGTTGTTGGATTATTATGCATAGTATTTATATTACTTCAACAAAAGTATTATTATCATTTAACAAAAAACAACGCTTAAAGAACATTTTATGTCGCTTTAAGAGCTTTATTACTTTTTTTTCTCATATTTAATAGATTTAACCTAAATTTGTTATGCTATTAATCTGTTTTAGTTCTTTTTATTAAGAACCATTCTAAACAAAAACGGTATTTATTTTGGATCGTACACAAAAAAACATCGCTAAAAGTTCGTTTGAAACCACTTCTATTGGAGATGGTTTTCAAGTTTTGAAATTTTTAAATGAATCTGATGAAAACAAGAAGATTGTAGAAGAAATCGATTCTGAATTTATTCAATTTCATTTCTGTTTAAAGGGTTCTTTAAAGTTTATTTTTAATAATGGAAGGTATAATATAAAGGTAAAGGATGATGATTCTTTATTATTATACAATCCTGAACGTGACTTGCCTTTAAATATTGATATGGAGCCTAAAACTTGGGTTATTTCTATTTTAATATCTATTAAAAAATTTCACTCTTTGTTTTCCCAAGACGCTAATTACATCACATTTTTGAGTGAAGAGAATAAAGGGAAAAAATATTACAAAGACAGGAATACGTCACCATCAATGGCGATTATATTAACTCAACTTTTTAATTACAACCTACATTCATCTATGAAGCAATTGTATTTTAAAGGGAAAATTTATGAATTATTAAGTCTTTACTTTAATAAAAGTGAAGACCCCTCACTAGAGCAATGCCCTTTTTTAGTTGATGAAGATAATGTTGTTAAAATTAAAAAAGCCAAGGATATTATTCTTTCGCGAATGGCTGAACCACCAAGTCTTCAGGAATTAGCAGATGAAATTAATTTATCTTTAAAAAAATTAAAAGAAGGTTTTAAACAAATTTATGGCGACACTGTTTACAGTTTTCTATTTAGTCATAAAATGGATTATGCCAGAAAGCTTTTAGAATCAAATGAATACAATGTAAATGAAGTTGGCCTAAAAGTTGGATACAGCACATCAAGCCATTTCATTGCTGCTTTTAAAAAGAAATTTGGAACTACTCCAAAAAAATATATACAATCCTTAAATCAAGAATCTTAATATGAAAGGAGTTTTATTAGTAAACTTGGGCTCACCAGATAGCACAGATCCTAAAGATGTAAAAAAATATTTAGATGAATTTTTAATGGATCCTCGTGTAATCGATGTTCCGTTTTTATTACGTGCTTTTATTGTTAGAGGTATTGTATTAAATACACGTCCAAAAAAATCAGCTGCAGCATATGCAAAAATATGGTGGAAGGAAGGTTCTCCTTTAATTGTATTATCTGAACGCTTACAAGGGAAAGTACAAACTACTACTGAGTTACCTGTAGGCTTAGCAATGCGTTATGGCGCTATGAGCATCAAAAAAGGGATGCAAGAATTGGTTGATAAAGGTGTTGATGATATATTATTATTACCGTTATATCCGCAATTCGCGATGGCTACTACCGAAACAATAACCGTTTTAGCAGATAAATTACAAAAGGAACATTTTCCTGATGTAAAACTGAGTTCAGTACCTGCCTTTTATAACAAAAAAGAGTATATAGATGTTCTTTCAAACTCTATACAGAGACAAATAAAAGACTTAGACTATGAACACCTTTTGTTTTCATACCACGGAATCCCGGAACGTCATATCAGAAAACAAGATATTACAAAATCACATTGTAAAATAGACGGAAGCTGTTGCGACACTCCTTCTGAAGCGCACCAATTTTGTTACCGTCATCAATGTTTTGAAGCTACTAAATCAGTCGCTAAAAAATTAAATTTAGAAGAAGGAACTTACAGCACTTCTTTTCAATCCCGTTTAGGAATGGACCAATGGCTGTTACCATATACCGATAGAACTATTGAGAAATTTGGACTAGAAGGTATGAAAAAAATGGCTGTAGTTACTCCTGCTTTTGTATCTGATTGTTTAGAAACTTTGGAGGAAATTGCAATGGAAGGAAAGGAATTATTTAAAGAAGTAGGTGGTGAAGAATTCACGACACTTGCTTGTTTAAATGACGATGATGCTTGGGCTGGAACCATTGGAAATTGGGTTAATGAATGGGCTGAAAAATAATAAATGTCAACAAACAGCTCATCCATACTTGGTACAGAACCGATAGGAAAACTATTGGTTTCACAAGCCGTACCTGCTGCTATAGGTATATTAGTGCTTTCACTTAATATGATTATAGATACTATTTTTGTAGGTAGATGGATTGGACCAATGGCAATTGCGGCAATTACTATTGTAATGCCAATAGTCTATTTAATATCATCTATAGGTATGGCTATAGGTGTTGGTGGCGCTTCTATTATTTCAAGGGCTTTAGGTGCGAATGACCAAGATAAAGCACAACGTGTTTTTGGAAACCAAATAGCAATATCTTTAGCGGTAGCTATTGTGCTAGTAGTTGCTGGTTTAATTTTTAAAAATGAAGCTTTAACCTTATTTGGGGCAAAAGGGGCTATTATCCCTCCAGCACTTAATTACTATACTATTGTAATGTTCGGTGCACCTTTTTTAGCAGTATGCATGACTGGTAATCCAGTAGTAAGAGCAGAAGGAAAACCAAAGTTTGCAATGGCAGCATTAATTGCTCCAGCTATTGTAAACATTATATTAGACTACTTGTTTATTAACGTATTTGACTACGGAATGGCTGGTGCAGCCTGGGCAACTTCTATATCATATATCGCTTGTTTTATAACTATATTATACTTCTTCCTATCAAAAAATAGCGAGTTAAAAATCAAACTAAAATGTTTTGTTCTAGAATGGCCTATTATTAAAGAGATTACTTCTCTTGGAAGTGTAACTTTAGCAAGACAAGCTGCTGTTAGTGTATTAGCAATTGTACTCAATCATATTTTATTTCAATATGGAGGAGAAATATCTATTGCCGCTTATGGAATTATTAGCAGAATGTTAATGTTTGCACTGTTCCCTGTTTTGGGGATTGCACAAGGATTCTTACCTATTGCTGGATACAATTATGGAGCTAATAAATTAATAAGAGTAAGAGAAAGTATCAATACATCTATTACGTATGGTTCAGGGTTTGCACTACTAATTTTTATAGGAATTATGCTTTTCCCAGAAGCCATTGTACGTGTTTTTACAGATGATGCTCAATTACTAAAAGAAACCCCTAATGCATTGCGATGGGTTTTTTGTGTTACTCCTTTAATTGCAGTACAAATTATTGGCGCAGGGTATTTTCAAGCTATTGGAAAATCAATTCCTGCACTATTATTAACGCTTACAAAACAAGGGTTCTTTTTAATTCCACTAATTATAATTTTACCTAATTATTTTGGGTTGTTAGGCGTTTGGATGGCTTTTCCAATTGCCGATTTACTATCAACAATAATTACTGGATTTTTCCTGAACAAAGAAATCAGATTACATTTAAAACCTATTATAAAAGACAACTTATGAGTGAATATTATGATTATATAAAAGCATTACACCTCATCTTTGTCATCACATGGTTTGCGGGTTTATTCTATATCGTTCGGCTATTCATTTATCAAATAGAAGCTTCGCAAAAACCATCTCCAGACAAAGAAATTCTAGGAGAACAATTGAAAATAATGGCAAGTAGGCTATGGAGTATAATCACTTGGCCATCAGCCATTTTAACTCTTGTTTTAGCTCCAACATTACTCTATCTTCGTCCACATTTACTTCAATTCCCCTGGATGCATGTTAAATTAGGTTTTGTAGTACTCTTATATATTTATCATTTAAAATGCCATCAGATATTCAAACAATTACAAAGAGGTGAAGTAAAATACAGCTCTAATTTTATGCGCTTGTTTAATGAAGGAGCAACTATAATTCTATTTTCGATAATATTTTTAGTTATTGTTCGTCATCAATTAAATTGGATATTTGGAGTATTAGGAATCATCTCCTTTTCGGTAATTTTAATGATCTTAGTTAAAATTTATAAGCGTTACAGAACGCAACAATAATTGGTGTGATAATTGCTATATTTATAAAATGAATTTTAAAACCCTCTCTTTACGACTTCGTATATTCCTTTCCATGATATTTTTAGTAATACTAGCCTCTGTATTGATGGCTTCTATGGCTATTTATCAGTATCGAGAAGAAGCAGGAGAATATCATAATGATCGATTACAAAGAAAAGAGAACACGGTAAAAGATCAGATTGAGTATCAGTTAAAAACCAAGACTAATTACCCAATTAACACCAAAAACATTCCCTTAATATTTAAGTGGCAGAACTTTATATATGAGCTAGCAGATGTACATAATTTAGAAGTAAAACTATATAATTTTGAAGGTGATTTTTTAATAGCGTCAAGCGCATCATCTATAGGTGAACAAACCGATATTGCTCCTGAAAAACTACCCGCTGAAATTCTTGAAGCTCTAAAAAGTTCAATAGACAAAAGACATATCACTAAAACTAAGGAAAATGGAAAAATAATTCAATCTTCCTATAGTTACATTACTGATAATCAGTTTAAACCCTTAGCTATATTAGGCTTACCATACATTCAAGACAATCAATTTATTACCAGAGAGTTAGAAGAATTCTTGAAGCGTTTAGCAGTTGTGTATTCAATAGTATTATTAATTGCGGTTGTATTAGCATATTTCTTATCGAAATATATTACGAAATCGTTAAAATATATTAGTGAAAAAATATACCAAACTAGACTAGACAAACAAAACACAAAAATTGAAATTGAAGACGCTAGTCAAGAAATAAGCACATTGGTAAAGTCATACAACAGTATGATTGATGAGCTGCAAGAAAGTGCCGTTAAATTAGCTACGATTGAACGTGAACAAGCATGGAGAGAAATGGCCAAACAGGTTGCTCACGAAATTAAAAACCCGCTTACACCAATGCGCTTGACTATTCAAAGTTTTCAGCGAAAATTTAATCCTGAAGATGAAGATATCCATCAGAAAATTGATGAGTATTCAAAAACACTCATTCAACAAATAGACACCATGAGCGCTATTGCAGAAGCATTTTCAAATTTCGCAAAAATGCCTGCTCAGAAAAATGAAATATTAAATATTGTTGAAGTTATCAGGTTAGCGCTAGATATTTTCAATGAAGGGTACATCGATTTTACTACTGAAAAAGAAGAAATCATTGCAAATTTTGATAGAACTCAATTAATACGTGTGGTTACTAACTTAGTTAAAAATGCAATTCAAGCAAGCGCTTCAAATGAAAAACCCAATATAAAGGTTACCGTAGATGACAATGACAACTCCGTTAAAATTATTGTTTCAGATAATGGAATAGGTATAAAACCAGAAAATAAAGCCAAAATATTTGAACCAAAATTCACTACTAAAACTAGCGGAATGGGGCTTGGTTTAGGGATGGTAAAAAACATTGTGGAAACTTATAACGGAAGTATTACTTTTACATCTGAAGAACATAAAGGAACTGTATTTACAATTACCTTACCTAAAAACCCTGTTGGGGATAAATAAAATTATTTTACAATTTAACAGAACAGTATAAACAACTATGAACTACGAGAATATTTTAGTGCAGCAAGAAAACGGATTAGGAACAATTACCATCAACCGCCCTAAAAAATTAAATGCTTTAAACAAAGCTACCATCGCTGAATTACATCAAGCATTTGACGCTTTAAACAAGGACGTTAATACCAAAGTAATTATTATTACCGGTAGTGGAGAAAAAGCGTTTGTTGCTGGTGCTGACATTTCTGAGTTTGCAGATTTTACAGTTGTTCAGGGAGCAGAATTAGCAAAAAACGGACAAGATATCTTATTTGATTTTGTGGCTAATTTAAGTACTCCAGTAATTGCTGCTGTAAACGGTTTTGCCTTAGGAGGCGGATTGGAATTGGCTATGGCTGCACATTTTAGAGTTGCTAGTGATAATGCAAAAATGGGATTGCCAGAAGTATCTTTAGGAGTAATTCCTGGTTACGGAGGAACGCAACGTTTACCTCAATTGGTAGGTAAAGGAAAAGCAATGGAATTAGTTATGACTGCTGGTATGATTGGTGCTGAAGAAGCAAAATCATGTGGCTTAGTAAATCATGTAACTACTCAAGAAGAATTATTGCCTTTAGCTCAAAAGATCGCTAGTAAAATCATGCGTAATTCATCAGTAGCAATTGGACATGCAATAAAAGCAATTAACGACAACTATACTGACGGAACTAATGGTTTTGAAACTGAAATAACTCAATTCGGAATCTGTTTTGGAACTGAAGATTTTAAAGAAGGTACAACAGCTTTTTTAGAAAAAAGAAAAGCTGCTTTTCCAGGGAAATAAAATTAAGCTACGCTATAATAAAATTATGAAAAAAACAATTTTCGCATTAGTATTAATGCTACTTGCCAGTAATTTATACGCTCAAGTTGAAGATGGAGAAGGAGACATTCCATTGGAAGTTAATATCTCAGAAGTATATAAAGATAAAAAGAAATTTACTGGACTCTCATTCTCTACCAAAGATGGTAGTGAAGGGATTATTTTAGGTCGCCGTTATAAAAAAGGATATTATATTGAACACTATAATAAAGATTTAAAGCTCTTAAAAAATTATGATTTTGAACTTGATAAGAAAAGGGGGACAATAGATGAAGCTTTCTTAAGTGATGGCAAACTATGTCTTTTAGAATATTCTTATAATAAAAAAGAAAAAGTAATAGAATATTACGTTAACAAATCATCGTTAGATAACTTTTCATTTACAAGAACATTGCTATTATCAGTACCTTTAAAAAAAGCTGGAAGCAAAAAATATTTTGATTTTAGCTATTCTTCTGATGGGGATACTTTCGGAAATTTCACATTATCAAAAAATGCTGAATATATTGCGTTTACAATAGAAATGAAAGACAAGAGTTTTGAAAAGCATAATATTTATGTGTTTGACAATTCTTTAAATAAAGTTTATGAAACAGTCTTTAAAAGAGAAATGAAGGATAGAAAATTTCATTTACAAAATGTTGATGTAAGCGAAGAGGACGGTACATTACTCCTTTTAGGTAAATCATTTACAAGAGAAAAGAAAAAGAAAAAAGATGGAGGTAAATACCAGTATGAATTATACAAAATAAATGGCGGTCAAAACACCAAACTTGTTTTTGATTCTAAGGATAAATATGTTGGATCATTAAATACTGTTATTAACAAAGGAGAGGTTTTTTGTGTAGGATTTTATTCAGATAAAAATGACTATAGATACAAAGGCATTGTTTATTTTGATATAAATAAAAGTAATATGAGTTTAACCAAATCGGTGTATTCTCCTTTTACAGATCAGTTTATTCAAGATAAATATGGGAAAAACAAAGATAAAGAACTTAGAAACATTGACTTAAGAAGCATTCATATTTCTGACAATAATGAATGTGTTATAAATGCTGAAGAATTTTATATCACTTCACAATATGTAAGTACTGGAAATGGTGGTGGATATTGGAGAGATACTTATCATTTTAGAGATATGATAAGTATAAAGTTAAACTCAGATGGTAAATTACTTTGGGCAAGAAATATCAACAAAAAACAAGCAGCAAGAACATACTCACCATATTTATCATTTACAACAAGTTATAAAAATGATAAAGTATATTTCTTTATAAACTGTTCAGATAAAATTAGAAGAATTAGAGGTAATCGTTTACAATTCAAAGGTACCAAAGCTAAAAGATCTAATCTTTATGCTATTACTTTAGATAACGAAGGTAATTATCAATACAAAAAAATATTAGATGATAAAGACTCTGTTGTACCATTTATGGTTGGTAGAGGTATCATAAATAACAATGGTAAAGATATTATATTCACAGGTAGAAGAGGTAGTAAAAAACAAGCATTAAAAATTACTATTCCTGACTAACACTGCTTCACAAAATCTTGTAAAGCAACTATAACTTCCTGCTGGTTTTCTATGTGAGACATATGACCATCAGGAAGTTCTACTTTATATACTTCCGTAGCTTTTATTTGATCTAAAACATCTTCATAATTTAAAATCGGATCCTCTTTACCGTAAATAATCACTTTTTTATAGGGTGAAAAATTAAGCAGCACTTCTCTGTCCTCACGAATTTTCATTCCTTCTTGAGCAGCAATATATCCTTGCAATGGAGTTTTTAAGGCTTCTATTTTAACTTGTTTTATTTCTTCACTAAATAGTGTTAAACTTTTTGGCCTAAACAAATTACTGATAGACATACGAACCAAATTACTATAATTAGTTTTAACTGCTTCTATGGCTCTGCCACGTAATTGAACACGCTCAGGAGAATCTGCTCGTGTTGTAGAATTTAGTAAACATAAGCCTTTTACATTATCTGGAGATTTTTCTGCAAAAGCCAAAGCAACATATCCTCCCATAGAATGCCCTACAAAAATAGAGCGTCGGATTTTTAAATGATGTAATACCTCAGCAACTACATCTGCCATTAATTCCATAGAATGTACATATCCGAAACATTCCGTTTGTCCATGCCCTAATAAATCAATACAAACAACTCTGTTTCTTTTAATTAGTTCTGGCTTAATAGCCTCCCACATGGTAGAATTTTCTAAAAACCCATGTAATAAAACAATAGTATTTCCTCTTCCTTCATCAGTATAAAAAACAGAAGTTCCTTTATAATCTAATATCATGCTTATTTACTTGCCTTTTAAGGCTACAAAGATACTTATAGTTCATAAAAAATCAATTATATTGTACTAATCCTACACATATATATTAATGAATCTGGTTTCATTACGACAAACATAAAAACAGATCAAAGTGGCTATACAAGATATTACCAAATACACCTATAAAAATATTTTTTCCTTAAGTGTCGTTCAGTTTGATAAAGCTTGTGTGATGAATACCCCTGAACAAGTAGATGCGTACAGTATCTTTTGGATTAAAAAAGGGTCTGGAGAATATCATATTGATTTTGAAAGCTACACGTTTGACGGTAATGTGCTTTTCTTTTTATCCCCAGGACAAGTATTTTCCGTAGACTCAGAGGCAATTGAAGAGGCGTATAAATTAACTTTCCTAAGAGATTTTTATTGCATACAAACACATGATAAAGAGGTAGCTTGTAATGGTGTGCTTTTTAATAATATATATGATACTCCGTTTTTGCAGCCTTCAGAAAACGACACTATAAAACTAGAGTTTATCATAACTAGTTTAGTTGATGAATTAAATCAATCAGAAACTGGACAATATGATATGTTGCAAGCCTATTTAAAACAATTTATTGTTCATGCTGTTCGTATTAAGAAGGAACATTATCAAATAAAGGATGATGTGGAATCGCAACTTTTTAAAGATTTCAGTTTATTGGTTGAACAAAACTATAAAACACTTCATTCCGTAACTGAGTATGCAAATCGTTTAGGTATTTCTCCAAAGTCATTAACTAAACATTTTCAAAAAATAGGATCTCATACACCAAGTGATTTTATTAAAAACAGAATTATTCTTGAAGCAAAACGACAATTAATTTATTCTTCGGATTCTGTAAAACAAATTGCTTTTAACTTAGGCTATAACGATCCTGCATACTTTACAAGGTTCTTTACAAAATCAACTACAAAATCTCCTTTGCATTTTAAAACAGCTTATAATGAGCTTTAGTTTAACGCATACTAATTTCAAGTAAACATACCCAAAACTACCTAATACATTTATTTTCAAACAAATAAACACTTTACTACTTAGTTTATTTACTCCAAAAAATTCGTTGTCCAATAATAAGGAACTTTTGTCCATTTTTTAAAGCCTATTCCTGTCGCATCTTTGTACTATCAATAAACAACTCCTTTAAACGGAGTATAAAACAAGGAAAAATGGACATACAATTAAATCAAAATGAGTTTCAAGAAACAATAGCAAATAACAACGCTGTAGCAATCGATTTTTATGCAGATTGGTGTAGTCCTTGTCAAACACTTTTACCAACAGTTCACAAATTAGCAGGCGAATTTGAAGGAGACGTTACTGTTAGAAAAGTTAATGTAGATAAAAATAGAGAGCTAGCTGCTCAATTTGGAGTTAGGAGTATTCCAACAATCGTATATCTACACAAGGGAAAAGAGATAAACAGACATAACGGATTGATTTCTGAAGGAATGTTAAAAGGACATTTAAACCAATTAAAAAACATGTAATTATGGAAAATTCAACTGAAAAACAATGCCCAAATTGCTGGGGATATCAGGAATACAATGAGCAACTTCCTGAAAGAAAAATATGTGAGTGCAAAACAGAATCAAACAAATAAAAATCTTTAAAAATTTTATAATATGAGTACAAGAATAGAAACATTAAACCCAGAAACAACAACAGGAAAATCAAAAGAATTATTTGATGTTGTGAAAAAGAAATTAGGTTTTATCCCTAATTTAATAAAAGTATTTGGAAGCTCTCCAGCTACTTTACAAACCTACTTAAGCTTAGGAGAGTTAACTGCAAGTGGAAATTTCTCTAATAAATACAGAGAACAATTAGCCTTAGCTATTGCAGAATCGAACAGTTGTAATTATTGTTTATCTGCACATACTACTATCGGTAAAATGAACGGATTAACTGAAGAGCAGACCGAACAAAGCAGACAGGGAATTGCAGATGACACAAAAGCACAGGCAGGGTTACAATTTGCGCAAGCAGTAACAGAAAACAGAGGACAAGTATCTACCGAAGCAATTAATACCATAAAAGCAGCTGGTTATAATGATGGTGATATTTTAGAAATTGTATTAAACGTAGTTTCTAATACTCTAACAAATTATGTAAATCATATAGCTCAGACAGAAATTGACTTCCCTAAAGTGGAATCAGGAAAATTTACAGTAAATCAATAATATAAACGATAAAAATAAATAAAGATGAAAAATTTAATTACAGGATTATTTTTAATGGTATTCGCTTTTACCGTTAACGCACAAAACACAACAGTAAAAACAGTTTCTTTAGAACAAACTAAAGGAGAATTTACTCAAAAATCAATGACTTTAAGTGAAGGTACTTATGTTTTCAATGTAACAAACAATAATGCAGCTCCTGAAGTTGGTTTAGTGTTAATTCATGATGGAAAAGATGGTTCAAATGCAAAAAACCATATTGCCGACGCATATGTTTCTCAAATGGTAAAACATGGTAAAACAGAATCTTCAAAAGAAGTAACACTTACAAAAGGAACTTATAAATATTTTTGTCCTTTTAACAAAACACCTCAATACACTTTGGTTGTTGAATAGTTAATTAATCTCTCTTAAATAAAAAAGGCGTGCTCAATGAGCACGCCTTTTTGTTTCTATCAAATCAAGACTATGCCTTGTTCATTAAGTCTTCTATTTCTTCTGCTTCTATAGGAATGTTACGCATTAGGTTAAACGGATCACCTTTTTCTTGAATCACTACATCATCTTCCAAACGGATACCAAACCCTTCTTCCGGAATATAAATTCCAGGTTCAACGGTAAATACCATATTTGCTTGCATTGGTTCTGTTAAAATACCATAATCATGAGTATCTAATCCCATGTGGTGAGATGTACCGTGCATAAAATACTTTTTATATGCAGGCCATTTTGGGTCTTCATTTTTAACATCAGCCTTATCTATTAGGTTTAATCCTAACAATTCTGAAGTCATTAATTTACCAACCTCAACATGATAGTCTGCCCAAATAGTTCCGGGAGTTAATAATTGTGTTGCTTCATTTTTAACACGATTTACCGCATTGTATACATCTTTTTGTCTATCCGTAAAACGTCCTGAAACAGGAATTGTTCTACTCATATCTGAAGAGAAATTAGCATATTCAGCACCAACATCTAACAAAATTAAATCGCCAGCTTTACACTCTTGATTGTTTTCTATATAATGTAAAACATTCGCATTATTACCAGAAGCAACAATTGGTGTATATGCAAAACCTTTAGAACGGTTATTTAAAAATTCATGCATAAATTCTGCCTCAATATTGTATTCAAATATTCCTGGCTTAACGAAATCTAATATTCTACGAAATCCTTTTTCAGTAATATCACAAGCTTGTTGAATTAAATCTAATTCCACTTGATGCTTTACAGATCGTAAGCGTTGTAAAATCGGGTTAGATTTAGCAACTGCATGAGCTGGGTACTTTTGTAATAACCATTTTGTAAAACGAGCTTCACGTGTTTCAGTTTCTACATTTGCACGGTAATGTTCGTTTGTATTAATATAAACAGTATCAGACTGTGTCATAATTTCAAACAAAACCTTATCTAAATCTTGTAACCAGTATACCGTTTTAACCCCTGAAGTTTCAAAAGCTTTTTCTTTTGTCAATTTTTCTCCTTCCCAAACAGCAATGTGTTCGTTTGTTTCTTTTAAGAACAAAATTTCTCTATGCTCTGGTTTAGGACAATCAGGAAATAATACTAAAATACTTTCCTCTTGATCTACACCACTTAAATAAAAAATATCTCTGTGTTGTGCAAACGGCAATGTACTATCGGCACTTACAGGGTAAATATCATTCGAATTAAAAATAGCCAAACTACTAGGTTTCATTTGCTTTACAAAATTCTTACGGTTAGTTATAAATAACTCGCTTTTAATTGGTGCATATTTCATGATGTACGTTTTTTATAAGAATTTCAAATTTAAGGAAACCTATCGAATTTCAGATTGATAATTAATAGCTATTTTTAACCAAAAATTTATTTTTATCAATTAGTATGAAATTCACTATAGCATTATTCTTATCCGTTTTTTCTTCATTTGTAATAGCACAAGAAACATCTCTTGTAAAAAACATTCCGTTTACCAGTATTGGGCCAACGATTATGAGTGGTCGTGTGGTAGATTTAGAAGTAAACCCTAATAATCCAAATGAGTTTTATGCAGCCTATGCTTCTGGCGGATTATGGCATACTAAAAACAACGGAACAACCTTTACTCCTATTTTAGATAGTGCAAATACTCAAAATATTGGTTCTATTGCTGTGCATTGGGAAACAAGAGCTATTTGGGTAGGTACTGGTGAAAATAATTCTTCACGTTCCTCTTATGCAGGAATTGGTATTTTAAAAAGCATTGATCATGGGAAAACCTGGATTAACCTTGGCTTAAAAGATTCTCATCATATTGGAAGTATCGCAATCAACCCGAACAATCCTGATGAGGTTGTTATAGGTGTTATTGGTCACTTATATTCTCCAAATAAACAACGCGGAGTTTTTAAAACAATTGATAGTGGAAAAACATGGAAACAGTCGTTATTTATCTCCGAAAACACTGGTGTAATTGATGTAAAAGTACAACCTGATAATTTCAATATTCAATATGCTGCTGCTTGGGAACGTGAACGTAAAGCTTGGAACTTTTCAGGAAACGGTGCTGAATCTGGAATATATAAAAGTACTGATGCGGGAAATACGTGGTCTAAAATAAATACAGGTTCTGGATTCCCTATAGGAAATGGAATTGGTAGAATTGGTTTAGCAGTATATGATTCAACCACGGTTTATGCAGTTTTAGACAATCAAAATAGAAGAGAAAAAGACAGTACTATTATTAAAAAAGGATTAGCTAAAGAAGACTTTAAACAAATGTCTGTTGAAGATTTTCTTAGCCTTACTGATAAAAAACTAAACGGATTTTTAAAACGAAATGGATTTCAAGAGAAGTATCGTGCTGAAAATGTAAAGCAATTAATACGTTCAGGAGAAGCTAAACCTAATGACATTGCTACCTATTTAGATACTGCTAACTCTAAATTATTTGATACTCCTGTAATTGGAGCAGAAGTATACAGAAGTGACGATGCAGGAAAGACTTGGATTAAAACACATGAAGGTTATCTAGATGATTTATTTTTCTCTTATGGGTATTACTTTGGAGAAATTCGTGTAAACCCTAAAAACAAAGACAAAATATACCTGTGTGGTGTCCCAATTATCAAATCCGATAATCGAGGGAAAACATTTAAATCCATCAGTAAAGAAAATGTACATGCGGATCATCAAGCCTTATGGGTAAACCCTAATTTAGGTGGTCATTTAATAGATGGAAACGACGGTGGTGTAAACATTTCTTATGATGATGGAGAAAGTTGGATTAAGTGTAACAATCCAGCTGTTGGTCAGTTTTACACTGTAAATGTAGATAACGCAGAGCCTTACAATGTGTATGGTGGTTTACAAGATAATGGAGTTTGGTTTGGACCTAATACTCATAAAGAAAATAAAGGTTGGCATCAATCAGGAAAATATCCTTATCAAAATTTATTAGGCGGTGATGGAATGCAAGTGCAAATAGATAGTCGCGACCATAATATTGTATATACTGGCTATCAGTTTGGGAATTATTATAGAATTAATAAAGCTACAGAAAAGAGAAAATACATCCAACCAAAACATAATTTAGGAGAAAAACCTTATCGTTTTAATTGGCAAACACCTATTCTATTATCGCCTCACAATCAAGATGTATTGTATTTGGGGGGAAACAAACTGATGAAATCTGAAAATAAAGGAGATGACTGGGCAGCAATTTCTAACGATCTTACTCAAGGAGGAAAACAAGGAAATGTAGCCTATGGAACTATCACTTCTATATCAGAATCTTCTTTAAAAGAAGAGGTAATCTATACAGGAAGTGATGACGGATTAGTATATGTAACGAAAAATAGTGGCAAAAAATGGTCGAATATAACTGGAGACTTACCTAAGAATTTATGGGTTTCAAGAGTAATTGCATCTCAGCATTTAAAATCGCGTGTTTATGTTACTTTAAACGGATATCGATTTGATGATTTTACAAGCTATGCTTATGTTTCTGAAAATTATGGAAAAACATGGAAGCCAATATCAAACAACCTTCCTAAAGCTTCGATAAATGTAATTAAAGAAGATTTAAACGATGAAAACATCTTGTATATAGGTACTGATAATGGGTTGTTCGTTTCATTTAACAAAGGAACCTCTTGGAAACTTTTTTCTAATGGATTACCAAATGTTGCAGTTCATGATTTAGTAATACAATCACAAACAAACGATTTAATAGTGGCTACTCACGGACGTAGCTTATACAAAACAAACGTAGGTGTTTTTGAAGAATATCATAATTATAAAAATGATCCCTTATATGTTTATAATTTATCTACTATAAAATACAATCCTAGCTGGGGAAGTTCGTGGAGTAAATGGTTAGAAGCAAGTGAGCCTGCTATTGCAATACAAGTTTACATTAATAAGAAAACTAAATCAACACTTGCTATTAAAACTGAGGATGGTAATGACTTATATAAATTTTCTAGTGCATTAGAAAAAGGTTTTAATACCATTAATTATGATTTATCTATTTCAGAAAAAGGAAAGGAAATATTAGAAGATTCTTCCGAATTAGTATTGATTTCCAAAAAGAAAAATGGGAAGTATTATTTACCTAAAGGGAAATATTTAGTAGAAGTAAATACGACTTTAGCAAAAAGTAGCGTTTCTTTAGTTATAGAATAATTTAGTATCTTTCTCATTATGAAAACAAAACATATTTTTTTAGCGTTAATCGGTATGCTATTATTATCATGTAGTAATGATGATGATTCAACTACTGTTATACCAGAAACAGAGCCACAATTAATTGTAAAATTTAAGTTTGATGATACCCAAGTGAGGTTAGATAATTTTGGCCAACCAGAAACCATTCCTGCTGGGAATGCAGCTCAATCACCTAATTTTAATACAATGAGTGCTCATTATATAGAACTTGCTCCCACCGCTTTTACAGCTTTAGGTGCTGGTGAAATTATTTATAAAGGAGATGAAACTACTGTTGGAGGATCAATTGCGGTAGATTTTCAATCTGCAAAAGTTGTCACAGAAAATGAAGCGTTTTTATCTATTCCATTGAGCAGTATTCAAGCCGGATCTTATGAATGGACAAGAATATCATTAACCTATCAGAATTACGATATAGACTTTTTGTATCAAGGAAATGATTATACTGGAACTTTAGCAAGCTTTGTAGGTTTTAATAATTACATTACTTCTCATCAAGTAAATACACAAACAGTTGTTGTTAATGATAATAAATTACAAGGATATTGGGCTTTTGAAACTTTAGGAACTACTAGTGAGGGTAACGCTCCTGCAACAACAGTACCTAACCCATTATCCGCTACCTCTCCTGTTCCTGCAGGATCATGTGTAGTTACTGGCGAATTCTCTGGAGGACTTACAATTACGGGAAATGAAACGGAAAACATAGTGATTACTATGTCATTAACTACTAATAATAGTTTTGAATGGACTGAAGTAACTGCTGATGGAAAATTTGAGCCGGATGCTGGTGAACAAGTAGTAGATATGGGCTTTAGAGGATTGGTGCCGATTGTTGAATAAATAAATATCTTTAAAATAAAAATGCTCACTTATACTTTTAAGTGAGCATTTTTATTTTAATCTAATGCGCAGAACTCACCATCCATTGCACACCAAACTTATCAGTCAACATTCCAAATTTACCACCCCAAAACACTGGTCCGAAAGGCATCGTTTCTTTACCGCCTTCTAATAAATTCTGATATACTTTTTCGGCTTCCTCTTCTTCCGGAATATTTATACTCATGTGCGCATTGGTCCCTTTTACAAAACCTGCTGCTCCACTATCAGAAAATAACATCGTATTACCATCTCCAAATTCTAAAGTGGCATGCATGATTTTATCTTTTAAAGATTCATCTATTTCACAAGTATCAGGAGGCATTTGATTAAAACGCATCAACATCGTTATTTCACCAGCTAACACATCGGCATAAAAATTAATAGCTTCTTCGCAATTTCCGTCAAAATTTAAATACGGATTTAGTTTCATAATAGTTCTGGTTTTGGTTAATTACATATTATAAAAAAACTGCTCCCTAACAATTTTTCCTTGTTGTACTTCGTACACACATATTTCTGAAATTTGTATACGCCCTGGCTCCTTAAAAGTAATGTCATTTTCCATAGTTACTGCAAAATGATTTCCTGTAACTATTGGATCTGAAACTGATGCGTTATGAATCTCAACTACTGACTCATCCCATGCAACTGTTTTTATACGTATTGCATCCATTCCTTTTGTAGCTGGAACACCTGCTTTTTCATCTTCTATACTTACAATATCATTATGATACAGTTCTTCTTGTGCTTGTGAATGTTTTTCTTGTCGGCATAATTCAACTAATCTATTTGCTACTTCTTGTGTCGTCATATATCTTGTTTTGTAAAATATTTAAGATGTCTATTTTGAATATTAACTGATTCTTATTCTAAAGAAATTTATTGCTTTTTTCCAATATGAAACAACGCATCTCCTTGATTTACTAACGGGTGATTGTTGGTGCAAAAAACATAACCATCAAAAGGCGCCTTTATTACAGTGTTACTGTTTCCGTACGCATCTGTAATATACCCCAATACTTGATCTTTTTCTATTGCTCCTCCATTGTGAATATGTGAGGTAAAAACCCCCCCTTTACGAGCTCTTATCCATTTTCTATCTGTTAAATGAACTGTTCTATTTTTGTTTTCAGTAGCTAATGAATGTGTGTCAATCACCCCGTGTTTTACTAAAACTCGCAATGCTCCTTGTATACCTTCGTTGATTGAAAGTTCATCAAAACGCATGCTTTCTCCTCCTTCAAATATTAAAATTGGTGTTTGTTTCTTTTCAGCGGTTGCTCTAAATGATTTCTTTATTAAATTAGATTCAAACTGAATGGGTGCATTAAAAATCTTTGCTAGTTTTTTACTTTCCGAACAGTTTGGCGTGTATCTAATTTGTGGGAAATTACTACGCATTGCTCCCCCGGTATGAAAATCAATTCCAAAATCAACATGTGGTAAAATTTCATGAGTATGAAAATAGGCTATTCTTCCTGCTAGAGATCCTGATTTTGACCCAGGGAAGCTTCTATTTACATCTTTTCCATCAGGCAATTCCCTTGAAAAATGAATAAACCCATATACATTTAGCAGCGGAATTACAATAACGCAACCTTTTTTTATATCAGCAAAATACTCATTCACCAACATTCGTTTACAAGTTTCTACCCCATTAATTTCATCGCCATGTAAACCTCCTTGAAGTAATATCGTTGGTCCTTTTGTTTTTCCATTAAAAACATACACTGGTATTGTAATTGGTGTTCCTGTTGGTAATGACCCAATAGGAAGCTTAATGATTTTATGCTCCCCAGGTTTTATATCTGTATTAAAAATATGTTTCGTACTATTTACCGACATTCTTCTCTATTAGTTTGATGATTTTTCCAGCTACATTAACTCGTGTAGCTTTTTCAATTCCTTCCAGTCCTGCTGTTGAATTCGCCTCAATTACTAAGGGTCCGTTTTTAGATCGAATCAAATCAATTCCTGCAACATCCAAACCTAAACATTGTGCCGTTTTAACAGCTATTTGTTTTTCTTCATCAGTCATTTCAATTGACGAAGTACTTCCGCCTCGATGAACATTACTTCTAAAATCTTTTCCGTTACTACTACGTTTCATACTAGCTACAACCTCATCTCCTACAACATAGGCACGAATGTCTTCTCCATTAGATTCTTTTACAAACTCCTGAATTAAAATTGGCTTGTCCAGGCTATGCATAGTTTCAATAATAGAAATAGCCGATTTTTTACTTTCCGCCAACATCACTCCTAGTCCGTGAGTACCCTCTAGAAACTTAATAATACATTGTTCACCATCTAATAAGTCTAATTGTTCTTTTAACAACAACGTATCTTTCGTGTATAATGTTTTAGGAATTGGAATATTATTTTTCACCATGTGTTGCATAGTAAACAACTTATTCCGAGAACGTAAAATACCTTGTGAACTTGCAATAGTATAACTATCCGTTTTCTCAAACTGATTTACAATTGCCAATCCATGTTCTGTAAACGAAGCTCCAATTCTTGGAATTATGGCGTCGGAAAAATTGGTGATATCCTCATTGTTAAAGAGTATTTTAGGTTGATGTTTATCAAACAAAATAGCACATTTGGTATGATCGATAATTCTAATGTAATGCCCCATTTTTGAAGCCTCATTAAATAAACGTTGTGTAGAGTATAAACTCCCACTAACAGATAAAAGGAATATTTTCATTCGGAATAGTGTAAATACTGGCTAAATATAATCATAGTTTACTTTAAATACATTCTAAATAAGTGATAAAAACACCTGATATTTTTGTTTAGCGCGGTATTAAAATTAAATTTGCTTGAATTTCACTAACTCAAAATATACAATGAGCGGATTATTAAAATCATCAATTGGAAGAAAGTTTGCTATGGCAATCTCTGCATTCTTCCTTATGTTTTTCTTATTACAACATTTTGTAATTAACATAACATCAATTTTTCCAGATCACGGAGCAACATTTAACAACCTTTCTCATTTTATGGGAACCAACCCTTTAATACAGTATGTTATGCAACCTGTGTTAATATTCGGTGTTGTTTTTCACTTTGTAATGGGATTTGTATTAGAACTTAAAAACAGAAGTGCACAGAAAGTAAGCTATGCACAAAACAACGGAGCAGCAAACTCTACTTGGATGAGTAGAAACATGATCTGGTCTGGTTTAGCAATTTTAGCTTTTGTAGTATTACACTTTATTGACTTTTGGTTTCCAGAAATAAACACTAAGTTTATTCAAGGTGACTGGTCAGGTTTACACAATGGAGAATTAAGATATTTCCATGAGTTACAAGAAAAGTTCCATAACCCTGTAAGAGTAGGTGCTTATGTTGGTGCTTTTGCTTTCTTAGCAATGCACTTATTACACGGATTCAATTCTGCTTTCCAATCAATGGGAGCAAACAATAAATATACTAAAGGATTGAAAACTTTTGGTAAACTTTACGCTATCTTAATTCCTGTAGGATTTATGATTATTGCATTAGTACACCATTTCAATCACTCACATTAATACCTAATTAGTATGGCTACTTTAGATTCAAAAACACCAAAGGGTCCTTTAAAGGATAAATGGACTTCTTATAAAAATAATATTGATTTAGTAAATCCAGCTAACAAACGTAACATTGATGTTATTGTTGTTGGAACAGGTTTAGCAGGAGGTTCTGCCGCTGCTACTTTAGCTGAATTAGGATATAACGTAAAAGCTTTTGCTTACCAAGATTCTCCACGTAGAGCGCATTCAATTGCAGCACAAGGAGGAATCAACGCAGCAAAAAATTACCAAGGAGACGGAGATTCATCTTACCGTTTATTTTACGATACAGTAAAAGGTGGTGACTACCGTTCTCGTGAGTCTAACGTACACCGTTTGGCTGAGGTTTCTGCAAACATTATTGATCAATGTGTAGCACAAGGAGTTCCTTTTGCACGTGATTATGGTGGTATGTTAGATAACCGTTCATTCGGAGGGGTATTAGTTTCAAGAACTTTTTACGCTAAAGGACAAACAGGACAACAATTATTATTAGGAGCATATTCTGCAATGAACCGTCAGATTGCTCGTGGTAAAATTGAAATGTTCAATCGTCATGAAATGTTAGACGTTGTAAAGGTTGATGGTAAAGCGCGTGGAATTATTGCACGTAACTTAATTACTGGAGAAATCGAACGTCACTCAGCTCACGCAGTTGTTATTGCAACTGGAGGTTACGGTAATGTATATTTCTTATCAACAAATGCAATGGGATCTAATGCTACTGCAGCATGGAAGATTCATAAAAAAGGAGCGTTTTTCGCAAATCCTTGTTATACTCAAATTCACCCAACGTGTATTCCACGTTCAGGTGACTACCAGTCTAAATTAACGTTAATGTCAGAATCATTACGTAATGACGGACGTATTTGGGTTCCTAAAAGTATGGACGATGTAATGGCCATTCGTGAAGGACGCAAAAAACCTACAGAATTATCTGAAGAAGAAAGAGATTATTACTTAGAAAGAAGATATCCTGCTTTCGGTAACTTAGTTCCTCGTGATGTTGCCTCTCGTGCAGCAAAAGAACGTTGTGATGCTGGTTACGGTGTAAACCAAACAGGAGAAGCAGTTTACTTAGATTTCAAATCGGCTATTGACCGTTACGGTAAAGAGCAAGCGAAATTAAAAGGAATTAACAGTCCTTCTGCTGATAAAGTATATGAGTTAGGACAAGCTATCGTTGAAGCAAAATACGGTAACTTATTCCAAATGTACAACAAGATTGTAGATGAGGATCCTTACAAAACTCCAATGATGATTTATCCTGCAACACACTATACAATGGGTGGTGTTTGGGTTGATTATAATTTAATGACTACAGTTGACGGATTGTATTGTATTGGTGAAGCTAACTTCTCTGATCACGGTGCAAACAGACTTGGAGCTTCTGCTTTAATGCAAGGTTTAGCTGATGGTTATTTCGTATTACCGTACACTATCGGTCATTATTTATCTAATGATATTCGTACAGGTAAAATACCAACTGATTCTAAAGAATTTGACGAAGCTGAAAAAGAAGTTACAGAACGTATCAACTTTTTCGTAAACAACAAAGGATCTAAATCTGTTGATTACTTCCATAAGAAATTAGGGAAAATCATGTGGGAAAAAGTAGGAATGGCTCGTAACGAAAAAGGTTTAAAAGAAGCTATGGCTGAAATTAAAGCTGTTCGTGAAGACTTCTGGAAAGAAGTAAATGTTCCTGGTACTGCTGCTGAAATGAATCCTGAATTAGAAAAAGCTGGAAGAGTAGCTGATTTCTTAGAATTAGGAGAATTATTTGCTAAGGATGCTTTAAACAGAAACGAATCATGTGGAGGTCACTTTAGAGATGAATCTGTTGAATTAGACGGATTACAAAAAGGAGAAGCAAAACGTGATGATGCAAATTACGCGTATGTTGCTGCTTGGGAATTTAAAGGAGAACCTGCTGATGCGGTTTTACATAAAGAGCAATTAGAATTTAACGATATTGAATTAAAACAACGTTCATACAAATAAAATTGACATTATGAATTTAACACTAAAAATCTGGAGACAAAAAGACGCAAATGACAAAGGTCAGATGGTCGATTATAAAGTTACCGATATTTCAGAGCATATGTCATTTTTAGAAATGATGGATGTTTTAAATGAACAGTTGATTAATACTGGTGAAGAACCTGTAGCATTTGATCATGATTGTCGTGAAGGAATTTGCGGTATGTGTTCAATGTATATTAACGGTGAAGCACATGGTCCTGATAGAGGAGTAACTACTTGTCAGTTACACATGCGTATGTTCAACGATGGTGATACTATTACAATAGAGCCATTTAGAGCTTCTGCTTTCCCAGTTATAAAAGATTTAGTAGTAGACAGAACTTCTTTTGAGCGTATTCAACAATCAGGAGGATTTATATCTGTAAACACTTCTGGAAATACTCAAGATGCTAATGCTATTCCTATTCCTAAACAAGATGCAGATGACGCAATGGACGCTGCCACTTGTATTGGTTGTGGTGCTTGTGTTGCTACATGTAAAAACTCTTCTGCAATGTTATTTGTAGGTGCTAAAGTAAGTCAATATGCTTTATTACCACAAGGACGTGTAGAAGCTACTGAAAGAGTACAAAACATGGTTGCTCAAATGGATTTAGAAGGTTTTGGTAACTGTACCAATACTGGAGCATGTGAGATTGAATGTCCTAAAGGAATTTCTTTAGAAAACATCGCTCGTATGAACTCTGAATTTATGAAAGCAAGTTTGAAAGGATAAGAATATTATAGCACTATATTCTTAATCGGCTATAGTGTCATAAACCAAAAAAAAGGCTAGTTTTGAGTAATCAAAACTAGCCTTTTTTTTAGCTAAAATTTGTAAACTTTAACCAACTAAATATTTTATGAAAAAATTACTTTTATTAATTACAATTTTTGCAGTTTCTATTATGCTGCACTCTTGTGGGGCTATGATTAAAGGGGCTGCTCTTAGAAACCTAACTGTAGAAAATAATGCTATGCCTTCCAACTTCGGAAAGGACAAAGCTACACTTATATGTGTTCTAAAAGGTAGGGAAAGCCGTGATAAGTATATGAGAAAACATTTCAAAAATGAATACTATGGTAAAAAAGTTTTCATTTTAGAAAGTAAGTTAAATTCAGCAAAATACTCCGATAAAAATAAATATAGATACGTAATCGATTATAATTCTGGAAGCCTTTCGGAAACTACATTTTATAGTAGTGGAGGATCAAATACAATGACTGCTGGTACATCAAATTATTTTATCTATGATAGAGTTGAGGAAAAAACCTATAACTCAACTGCTCAGTCAAGTGCTTTTTCAAAATTAATTCAAGCATACGCTATTAATTTAGAGAAAATTAGAAAACAAAACAAATAACTCTATTAAAACTAACTTTTAAATAACTAATTAATTATTATGAAAAAAATACTATTCGGATTAATAGGATTAATGATATTATCTTGCTCTGATGATGATGCAAACACACCTGTGATTGTTGATCCATATTTGGATGCCAATAACATTGCTTATTATATAAACGCAAAAGTAGATGGAGTACCTTTTTCTTCTGCACAGATAATTACAGGAGTACAAACTACTTATGGTTCATCAATGAGTTATTCTGGTTTATGTGGTGGAAGCATGAATTATGGCCCAAGTTTGTATCCGCAATGGGATGAATCATTACCAAGTATGGGAGTGGATTTTGTAAACTTATTAGGTAATGCTGGCCTAGGATGTAGCGATGAATTAACAAACTTTGAAACATTACTTTCTCCAGGGTCATTTAACTATACTTTAAACAGTAATACGTATGGTGTAAATATTAACTACTCTAAAGGAAACCTTGTAAACAAATTCTATGATAGTTACGGAACTCAGGATGGCAATGCAGTTTTCACAATAACTTCTGTAACTCCAAAAACATGTGGATTTAAGAAATGTGTAGATATTGAAGGTACGTTTTCTGCAAGAATTTATAACCAAGTAGATGATACTGATTTTATAGATGTTACTGAAGGGATATTCAAATTAAATATGGAAAGTTTTAATTAATAACTGATTATTTATTCAACATATTTAAAAAGCCCGAACAATTATGTTCGGGCTTTTTAAATTCTAATTTATAAGTTTAACTATCAAGGTATTTCTAAGCGGCCCTTTATTTGTCTTAATACCAAAAAATTGTATACTACTTCCAATATTGACTTTTCTTAAAGCAGCAGCTATTTTGGGGCTAAGTTTATGTCCTTTAGCAGGTATTGTAGCTAATCCTGGTGTTTTTAATTTGAATTCTAAAATTTTAACACTCTCATTATTTGTTGAAAGAATTATTTTTTTTAAATGCTCTTTTGTAAGTTCTAGAGTACAATGATCACACTCTTTTCCATTTACTAAAAGCATAGCATTAACTGAGTTAGAATTTGACTGAGCGTGACTTGTAAAAAAGTTAAAGCATAAAAATAGACTGAATACTAAAATTCTCATAATGTAAGTAGGTTTAAGATTTGAATCTTAAATATACAAAAAACTAAACTACTATTTATTCAGAGCATTTCTACTAATTAAGGTATATTTATAACCTTCAGAATTTAGATACAACCAAGATGCTAAAATTTCAATCAAAACTTCCTAAAGTAGCTCCTTCTATATTTTCAGTAATGAGTAGCTTAGCAAATACCCACAATGCTATAAATTTATCACAAGGGTTCCCTAATTTTAAAAGTGATCCTAAGTTATTAGAGTTAGTCACTAAAGCCATGAACTCTGGATATAATCAATATGCTCCAATGGCTGGCGCTATGGAATTACGAGAGGCGATAGCTGCTAAATTTAAACACCTATACAATACTACATATAATCCAGAATCAGAAATTACAGTAACTGCAGGTGCAACTCAAGCTATTTATACCATCATATCTACCTTTATAAAGCAAGATGATGAAGTAATCATCTTTCGACCTGCATACGATTGTTATGAGCCTACAATTGCCTTAAATGGAGGTAAAACTGTTTCTATACAATTAGAAGCACCTACTTATGGGGTAAATTGGGAGGAAGTAAAATCTAAAATTACTGGTAAAACTAAAATGATTATTATTAATACACCACAAAACCCAAGTGGAACCGTATTTTCTAATCAGGATATGCTGCAATTACAAGAATTGGTTAAAAACACTAATATCATTGTACTGAGTGATGAAGTATATGAACATATTATTTTTGATAACCAACAACATCAAAGTGCTTGCTTATTTCCTACATTAAAGGAACATAGTTTTATTGTGGCTTCTTTTGGAAAAACATTTCACAACACTGGGTGGAAATTAGGCTATTGTTGTGCTCCAAAAGAGTTGATGGAGGAATTTCAAAAGATACATCAGTTTAATGTATTTTGCGTAAATCATCCTATGCAAAAAGCAATTGCGAGTTATATTAGTGAACCTCATCACTACACTGAACTCCCTACTTTTTATCAGCAAAAAAGAGATTTCTTTTTGAACTTAATAAAAGATTCTCGATTTAAAATAACACCTTCAAAAGGAACTTATTTCCAGGTATTAGATTTTAGTGTTATCACTCAAGAAAACGATGTTGAATTTGCTAAACGACTGACTATTGACCATAAATTAGCATCAGTTCCAATGTCGGTATTTAATGAAAATGAGGCTGATTATAAAGTCCTGCGTTTTTGTTTTGCTAAAACTGAAGAAACATTAGAAAAAGCTGCAGAGATAATTAACGCTATTTAACCCCAATCAAGTTGAGTGTAAACTCTAATCTTCTCCACTGGGAGAAGGAATGCTTATTTTTTTAAAAAGTGGGATTTTAAAAAACGTGAAATCTTCAAACCAATGTTGCATTCCATCTGCTTCCATTGCTTCTTTGTTTTTAGTACCAATACCTATGAATTCAAGGTTTAAATTCTGCGCTGTTTTTAAGTCCCAAATTCCGTCGCCAACTGAAATTATTTGCTTAAATTCAGTAACACTATAATAGCTTTTTGCTTTATCAATAGCCTCGCTTACAAAACCTTCCCTACTAAAACTAGTTTTTGACGTTGATAGTAATTCTGACTCCATTGGTAAACCTGCAGAGTTCATTTTTAAAATAGCAGATTTTGGTAATGATCCTGTTGCAAACGCTATTGCATACTCACTATTTTCTAATTGATTCAGTACCTCTAATACTCCTTTTATTGCAATAGTTTTAGGCTGTTGCTTTAAATAGGAAACTATTGAGTTTTCAAAATCATTTAGTAATTCTAGTGGAAGTTCTTTGTTAAAGAAATTCTCATAATTATACTTTAAAGCATAACTATCCGTATGATGTTTTAGAATATTAAAGTTTGTATCAATATCTTTAATTCCTAAATCAGTCATTGCATTTATGATTACTTCATGATAGCCAGAAACACTATCTATTAAAGTACCATCAATATCAAAAATGAGTAGTTTTGTCTTTTTCATTTTAAAAATGAGTTAATTCAATAACAATAATACAATTTTATCTAAATTTATATCATGGAAAATGAGTTAAAAATTACGATACTACAATCTGATTTAGTTTGGGAGAACGCTTCTGAAAATCGCAAAAATTTTGAAACTAAAATTGATGCGATAATAGAACCAACAGATATTATTGTTCTTCCAGAAATGTTCACTACTGGTTTTGCAATGCAACCTGAATATTTAGCTGAAACCATGGATGGTACGACGATACATTGGATGCTTCAACTAGCCAAAACTACAAACAGTGCTATATGCGGAAGCATTATCATTACAGAAAATAAACACTTTTACAATCGCTTTTTATTTATAACTCCTTCAGGTGAAATTCATCAATACAACAAACGTCATTTATTTTCCTTAGCTGGCGAGCATGAGCGTTATCAGAAGGATAATAAACAAGTTATTATTGATTATAAAGGATGGAAAATTTGTCCGCTAGTATGTTATGACTTGCGCTTTCCTGTATGGTCTAGAAACACTTCTAATTACGATATACTTATATATGTAGCCAATTGGCCAAAACCTCGTATAACAGCTTGGAATACACTTCTAAAAGCACGTGCAATTGAAAACATGAGTTATGTTATTGGTGCAAACCGTATTGGAACAGATGCAAATGGACATGAATACACCGGAAACTCTATTGTTTTAGATGAATTGGGTAGTGAAATGACGCCTTTATCTGAAAATACAGAAGCTATCCTTACCACTACGCTATCTAAAGAAAAATTATTAGCTTCAAGAAATAGGTTTAACTTTTTAGGTGATCAAGATGAATTTGAAATAAGATAATTTTATTTCAACGTAAACTGTTCATCTACATCCCAATTCGCTTTAACTTTATGTTCTTCTGGATGATAAGCAATACGTTCTGGTTGTAGTTTTTTCAAATAATTACCTGTGTCGTATTTCTTGTTATTATTATCATCAAATATTACGCGTATATTATAGGTTGCTGGCGTAACGTTTTGAAAATCATACACATAAACTCCTACTCCAAATTGCTCATACTTAACCTCTCCTGTTTTTGTTACTAATTGAACTATCAAAGGGGTATTTGGCGCATTATTTAATGTGATTTTAAAAGTTGCATATGCAGATAAATCTTTCGTACTTGCTCGATAACTTAAAGTATCGTTTGTTGCTTCAAAGAAATCAGTAAATGCTTCTGGTAAAATACTGATGGAATATTTTTGGCTTTCTTCTTTTTTAAATTCTAAATTAATAATACTCGTTAATTTATCTATTGAACTCATAAAAGGGACTGATACCGAATCCTTATCTAAAATTTTAATTTTAGAATCATCAATTGTCGTTACGGGTATTGTAGATACAATTTTATAGATCCCATCTAATGCTAAACTGGTTGAAACTGGTTTAAATGATAGCGAATCTGATTTTACTTTCTTTCGCATACGAACTGTGAAGGAATCTATTTCTTGTTTATGAGTCATTGTAAAATTCAATGAATCTAAATCAACGTTTGGTTTAAACCAATACTGTAAAGTATCATTATTAACTTCTTTAGTAATTGTAGAAACAATATTTTTATCAGATAGGAGTTTAATTAATACATCTTCTGTTGCCTCTCCTTCATAACGAAATTTAATTCTGTTTTTTCGTTCGTGTTTTGGTTTTAGCGCTTTATAATTTTGTATTTCTTTAAACAGCGTCAATTCATGAGAATCCTCACTTGGAACAGTTATGAAGTCTTTTTTAAAGGCTATTTTATCTGTTTTCTGATTGAATTTATAATTATCCGATTCTTCTTTTAAAGCTGTAAGTAAATACTTACCTGCCTTCAAGTTTTCAAATTTAAAGTTCGTGGTACTATCTAAAGTATTGGTAATATATCTTGGCTTTTTGTTGTACACTACCGAATCAGTAAACGTAGAGTCTATTTCATAAAGCATTACCGATACAAAGTCATCTGCTGTTTTAGCAATAGCATCTCTTATACTTCCGTTTAATCCTAAAGAATCTATACTTTTACCTGTTGAGAAAACATATTTAAAATACGGGTATGGATTGCTCTCATTATTATCGACAATACTTTTACCGAAGTTAAATGAGTAAGTTGTGTTTGGTTGTAAGGTATCGTAAATTTTAATTTTCACATACTTACTTGCTCCTCCTTGTGGTGTAATTAACGGACGAATATTTAAGGGAGGTGAAATGATCAATTGCTTGGTTAAATCATTTAACTTAATATACTCATCAAAATATATTTTTATTTCTTGCTCTGTAAAATTAGTGCTATAATTTTCTGGTGTAGCTTTAAGCATTACAGGCGGTTGAATATCTTTTGGTCCCCCTGAAGGCCTTCCTTTTTTTGCACAACTTAAAACGGTAATACAGATAACCAATATAATAACAAGTATTTTTTTCATTTGAGATACATATAAAAAAGTTACACCAATTATATTTCAAAAATCTTACTACTAAATTGTTCCTTTTTTGAGTTTTAATTGGTCTCACAAATTAACAACATATTAATGAAATCTCGTTTAATAATTTGTTAAACCTATTGGTCAGTATACGCCATTACGGCCAAACTCAATTTTACATTTGGGATTTTATTTAATTCCGTTACGCAGGCTTTAATTGTAGCTCCTGTTGTAATTACATCATCAACTAATAAAATATGCTTTCCCTCGAGGGTTGTAAAGTCAGATACTTCAAAAATGGTTTCCACATTTTTCCATCTAGTTAATCTATCTTTTACTGTTTGAGTTGTAGTGTTTTTAATTCTTAACAAAGTAATGTCGTTATATTGTGCGTTTAAACCTATAGCCAACTCTTTACCAAATCCTTCTACTTGATTATACCCTCTTGAACTCATTCGCTTTTTATGTAGCGGAACTGGAACTACAACATCTATGTCCTTATAATAACCGCTTTCATTCAACTCAACACCTAACCATTCTCCTAAATAAGAACTGATTTCTTCTTGACCTTTATATTTTAATTGATGTATTAATTGTCTTACAATTCCTTCTTTTGGATAATAAAACAATGCAGTTGCGCGCTCTAGAATAATCGTACCGTAAAAAACATTTGAAATGACCTTTGAATCATTACTATGTAAATTAGTTAACGGTAAATCATGCAAACAAGTTACACAAAGAATCTTTTCTTGATGCATCAGCATATTTTTACACCCAACACAAACTTTGGGAAAGAATAAATTAAGGAGTAGTTTAAACATTATTAATAACTGTACATCTTAACACTAAAGATACAAGTAAAAATTAACAAAAAACCAACAGGAATAGATCCTTACTGATAATTCAATGTTTTTAAAGTTATTAATACCTGTATATTCTCTATAAAACACTATTTTAATTACACAACAAGAAACTATGCTTTCACAACAAAACAGGTAAAACAACCGAAAATAGTTGCTATATTTACTTTAGAGATCAAAAGGATTATTTCCCAAAAGTAATTCTAAAACTCTTAAAGGAATTGACCCCAAATCAATTTAAATTCCTTCAAAAAAACTTACTAAAATTAAAAAAGCAGAAACCTCAAAGTTTCTGCTTTTTTATGCACTAATGTTTTATCCATTCTTTATAAATCTATTTAATAATATACTCCCAGTAAGGAACAGTATTTTAAATCCACAAAAATTAACCCCAAGTGAATAAAATAGCAATTTAAAATTGTGTAGTTTTGTATTACAAATATCTTTTATGAGTAACATTCGAATCACCAAACTATTTACATTTGAAACTGGTCATGCTCTTTATGGTTATGATGGAAAATGTAAAAACGTACACGGACATAGTTATAAGCTTTCAGTAACTGTGATAGGATCTCCAATTACAAAAGCTGGAGAAGTAAAACTAGGAATGGTTATTGACTTTGGGGATTTAAAAAAAGTAGTTAAGGAAGAAATTGTAGACGATTTTGATCACGCTACAGTTTTTAATAAAAATACGCCTCACTTAGAACTGGCAAAGGAATTACAAGACAGAGGACATAGTGTAATTTTAGTAGATTATCAACCAACCAGTGAAAACATGGTAATTGATTTTGCTGCAAAAATTAAAGATAGATTACCCGAAAACATCCAATTACATTCCTTAAAATTATCAGAAACAGAAACCTCTTTTGCAGAGTGGTACGCAAGTGATAATGCATAATTTTACCATAAACATATCAGACGGAAAGAAAGTCTATTTTTCATCAGACAATCATTTAGGTGCGCCAGATTTTGAAGCGAGTAAACCTCGTGAAAAAAAGTTTGTAGCATGGTTAGATGAAGTTAAGCAAGACGCGGCAGCAATTTTCCTTTTAGGCGATTTATTTGATTTCTGGTTTGAATATAAAACCGTAGTTCCAAAAGGGTTTGTACGTACTCTAGGGAAACTTGCAGAGATTAGAGACAGCGGAATACCAATTTACTTTTTTGTAGGAAATCATGACTTATGGATGAATGATTACTTTGAAAAAGAACTGAATATTCCTGTTTTTCATAAACCACAAGAATTTATACTAAATAATAAAACATTTCTAATTGGTCATGGTGACGGATTAGGACCTGGAGACAAAGGGTATAAACGCATGAAAAAAGTGTTTACAAATCCTGTTTCTAAATGGTTTTTCCGATGGCTTCACCCAGACTTAGGAGTCAAACTAGCGCAATATTTATCTGTTAAAAACAAACTGATTTCAGGTGATGAAGACGTTACTTTTTTAGGAGAAGATGATGAATGGTTAGTACAATATTGTAAACTGAAACAAAGTCAAAAACACTACGATTACTTTGTGTTTGGACATCGTCATTTACCTATGACTATAGACATTGCTAAAAACTCACAATATATTAACCTAGGAGATTGGATTAATTACTATACCTATGGTGATTTTGATGGAAACAAACTAGAATTAAAAGAATATTAAAAACGTCATTTCGACGATAGGAGAAACCTCACCCTGAGAATAACATTCTCTTACTCATATGCGATTTCTCCTATCGTCGAAACGACATAGAATAAAACGATATACTTATAAACTATTTAATTCAAACCAGCACCTTTTAAATACATATCTAATTCAATTTGAAACAACGTTCCTTTCATCAAGTCACTAATTAAATTTAACTCCTCCAAATTTACTGATAAGTCTATTTTTTTAGAAGGTGTTTGAAGTAAATAGTTACTGCATTCTTCTTTATGGGTACAGCCTTCACACTTATTTAATTTGTAGGCTATTTTTACTTTGTTATAAAATTCTTTTATTTCAGAATAGGTTAAATAAAACCCTGTATTTCTAAATACCATTTGAATACAGTCTGTATTTCCTTTTTTAATATCTCTTTTCCATTGAAAAGCGATTCCTATATTATTATGGTAAATTCTATGTATATCTTCCATTTGTACAATTTAAGTTGTACAAATATATTCTTTATTTTTAATTATTCTAAATAAGAATAGTAATAAGTTTAATCGATTAAAAATATTGGGATATACTTATTTTATATCCTTCACCATTAATTGCAGGCTAACGTTTCCTTGCCATTCATTTTCATCTACTACATAAGCAGTATTAAATGGTTTTTTATTGGTAATACTACTCAGTTTATCTCCTAAGCCAAAACCAATTCCTATTATAGTATTTGAGTTATCCTGTTTAGCAGTAAACCGCAAATGTTTATCATCTTCTCCTACACATTTTCCATATCCAGTGTCTTGCATGTTTTCTGATATAAAAACTGGGTGCATGTTTTGTGGACCAAAGGGGCCAATTTGTTTTAGCAATCGCATTAATTTAGTATCAATATCATGCAGTGAAATTTTTAAATCTACTGTGATTTCTGGAGTTAATAAGCGTTTATCTATTGTAGTGGCTACAACTTCTTCAAACTTTGCTTTGAACTTATCATAGTTTTCTGGTAATAAAGTCAATCCAGCAGCATACATATGTCCTCCAAATTGCTCTATATGTTCTGAGCATTGCTCTAAGGCATTATATACATCAAACCCTTTTACAGAACGTGCAGATGCTGCTAATTTATCTCCACTTTTTGTAAATACTAATGTTGGGCGGTAATACTCTTCTATCAACCGAGAAGCAACAATACCGATAACTCCCTTATGCCAAGTTTCATCAAATACTACAGAGGTAAAACCCTCTTCTTCTTTGTTGACTTTAATTTGCTGAAGGGCTTCTTTAGTAATTTGTTTATCTAATTCCTTACGTTCAGTATTATATGTATCAATTTCAGCAGCATATTGCACTGCGGTTGTATAGTCTAATTCTGACAATAAACTCACTGCATGATTCCCATGTTTAATACGTCCTGCTGCATTAATTTTTGGAGCTATTTGAAAAACTACATCAGTAATAGATAATTCTTTCTTCTTCGCGTTTTTAGTAAATGCTTTTATTCCTGGTCTTGGGCTTTCATTAATAACTTTAAGCCCGTAATGTGCTAAAATTCTATTTTCTCCAGTGATGGGTACAATATCCGCTGCAATACTGGTAGCAACTAAATCTAAGTACGGAATAAAATCATCAATAGTTTCATTTCTATTAACTCCTAAAGCTTGAATTAGTTTAAATCCAACTCCGCATCCACTCAATTCGTCATACGGATAATTACAATCACTCCTTTTAGGATCTAATACAGCTATCGCATTTGGTAATTCCTTTCCTGGGCGGTGATGATCACAAATAATAAAGTCTATTCCTTTTTCCTTTGCATAAGCAACTTTGTCAATGGCTTTTATACCACAATCTAAGGCTATAATTAATGAAATATCATTGTCTTCAGCATAATCAATTCCCATATAGGAAACTCCATATCCTTCCGCATAACGATCCGGAATATAGGTTGCTACATTGTCATAATAGGTTTTTAGATATGATGCTACTAATGAAACTGCGGTAGTTCCATCAACATCATAATCACCAAACACCATAATGTTTTCTTTATTAGCAATTGCATGCTCAATTCGTGCAACTGCTTTATCCATATCTTTCATCAGAAATGGATCATGTAACTCAGTTAATGAAGGTCTGAAAAATGTTTTTGCTTGATCAAAATTTTCAATACCACGTTGCACCAAAATCGTAGCAATAATTTCATTTACACCTAAAGCTTCTTGTAAATGAGCTATTTTATTAGAATCCGGTTTTGGTTTTATAGTCCAACGCATAGTAATATATTATTTGCTTTTATGAGCAACAATTGAATAACACAAAGGCATTTTATTGCCAAAGGCTTTTATTTGATATTTACGGTCGGCTATTTTTTCGGTGTGAGCAAAACAATCGTAAGGAGAGTAATTATACTCTTTAAAATTATTTACTGTAAGTCCGTTTGTCAATAATCCAGACATTACTTCGCTTAATCCGTGATTCCAACAAACATATTTAAAGGTAACATCAGCTTCTTTATCAGCATAAGTTCCTTCTTCCTCTTCTACAATAGCGTCGTCCTTGAAATAGTTATATTTCACTTGTTTGAAATCATCATCATACATCCAAACATTAGGGTGAAACTCTACAAACACAAATTTCCCTTCTGGTTTTAGAAAATGAGAAATTATACTTCCCCATTTATTCATATCAGGTAACCAACCAATTGTACCATAGGAAGTATATACAATATCAAACTCTCCTTGTAAATTATTTGGTAAATCATATACATCAGAAACAATAAACTCAGCATCTAAGTTCAACTCTGTATTTAACTCCTTTGCAGTAGCAATAGCTTTATCAGACAAATCAATCCCTGTAACTTTTGCTCCCATTCTAGCCAAAGACAAACTATCTTGACCAAAATGACACTGTAAGTGTAAAATACGCTTCCCTTTTACATCTCCTAGTAATCCTAGTTCAATATCCATCAAGGATGATTTACCTGCTTTAAAGGCATCCATTTCGTAGAAATCAGACGTTACATGGTAGGCTGTTCTTTTATTCCAAGACTCTTTATTAAGTTCTAAATAATTTTCAGCTGACATGAATTAAGAGTTGTGATATTTAATAGCCACAGAAACTTTAGCAAACTGACGAAACATTTCCATAACACCACAGTACTTATCTACTGATAAATCTACTATTTTTTGAATTTTATTTTCGTTTAAATCTGATCCATAAAAATTATAAACACAATCAACTTTATGATAAAACCTTGGGTGTTCATCAGTTAATTCTGCCTCAATTTCAATATCAAAAGTATCTATTTCCACTTTCATTTTCTTAACCAACATAGCAATATCAATTCCTGAGCAACCAGCTAAAGAAGCCAACATCATTGCTTTAGGACGTAACCCGTCATCATTCCCTCCTATTTCTTTTGCAGCATCCATAACTAAGTTTCCACCAGGGTTAGTAGCGTCAAAAGTCATATCACCTTTCCAAAAGGTTTTTACTATATTCTTATCCATAAAATTATTTTTTAAAAACTGTATATGTAAATGTAAGCATTCAAAATAATTTTAGACTCTTTAGCCATTCAAAATACAGACAGAAAATGTATTTTAGTCAACCTAAATTACAAACAAAAATTTACAACCTCCCTTAAGGGGATTAAAACCAAAACTTATGCCTTTAGTAACACCTTTAGCTGCCGATCACGATTCGGAAACTCAAGAATTAGCTGCTTTTTTTAATGAAACATTGGGGTTTTGTCCTAATTCAGTATTAACAATGCAACGCAGGCCGGCCATTTCAAAAGCTTTTATCAACTTAAATAAAGCGGTAATGGCAAATGAAGGGAAAGTAACTTCTGCTTTAAAACGCATGATTGCATGGGTTTCTAGTAATGCTACTGGATGTAGATACTGTCAAGCACACGCTATTAGAGCTGCTGAACGTTACGGTGCAGAACAAGAACAATTGGATAATATTTGGGAATATAAAACGCATCCTGCTTTTTCAGCAGCTGAACGTGCTGCTTTAGATTTTTCACTAGCTGCCTCTGTAGTTCCTAATGCTGTAAATGCTGATATTCAAGCAGAATTACACAAATATTGGGATGAAGGAGAAATAGTAGAAATGTTAGGTGTTATTTCTTTATTTGGATACTTAAACCGTTGGAATGACTCTATGGGAACTTCTATTGAAGAAGGAGCTGTTGAATCTGGAGACCAATACTTAGGAAAACACGGTTGGGAAAAAGGAAAGCACCTGTAATTAATTATTACTCATTATATATATCAAAAAATCCTCATCAGTTGATGAGGATTTTTTATTTAATTTTTGTTTAATATGTTAAAAATCAGTAACTTGTACGCCCCTGTGATTTGCTTCCAGTTTTACAATCTTAATTTATATTTTTATGGAACAGCCTACCCAATATTGGACAAATGATGAATTTTTAGCATACACTTTATTATATTCTGCCCATGCTGATTATTTTTTTGATGATGAAGAAAAAGATTTAATCCTCTCGAAAATTAATAACAATATTTACGAAAATATTCTAAAGGAATTGTCAAAAGATAATGACTACCAGAGTTTACAGAAAATTTTAGCTTACACTCAAGAACACAAATTCAATAACAATGAAGTAGACTTATTACTTTATGAAATTGAATTGTTATTTATGTGTGATGGTGAATATGATATTTTAGAAAAAAATATGATGATGAATTTAACACATCTTTTAAAAGGTTCTAAAAATGCTGAATTAACGCATTAAACCTATTTAATTGTAATAGATCTAATCATCGATTCTAACTCAAACATATAATCTCTTTTAGCAATTTGAGGAGCATACGTAAATCCTTCTAATATCAACTGGCGGTTGTTTTTTTTATCATCAATAATATAGTTGATAAATGGTCCTGCCATATAATCGTTTTTCACATCCCAAACTCCACGAGTTTCTAATACAGACTTACCGTCTATTGTTGTTTTTCCTAAGTATGGAGAAAATGCTTTTTCAGTTATCATGTATGATCCCTTTGTTTGTCCTTGTATGTGAGTTTTGCCAATTGAATCACGTAGTTTCACAATATTATTAATTGCCAAACTATCCTTTTCAATTGTTCCGTAAGGCATTTCATAAATCATTAAATTCATGTCTCCATTTTTAATGTCTTTACGCAACCATACAAAGTCATCTGTTTTCTTCGCTATTCTATAACTAAATAATACGGTTAAATCTATCCCAAATATATCCGACACTTCCTCAATATCTAATTGATTTTTTGCCATTTCTTGAACTTTATGAGCTACCTCAGTTTCTTTCACTTTATCAATCATTAATCTGGTGTTTTCTTTTAAAACACTTATTAATTCTTCATTGTTTTCTCCAGAAACTACAATCCCTAATTGAGGTGATGCATATACGTCCTTTATGAACTTGATTCCTTTAGGAGCGCCTTTTTTTAACTCTACAAACGTTCTACTTTTTTTAACAAAATCATGAAATGCCTTCGGCTTCATTTGTTTTAAGGTAAAAATAGGTTCCTCTTGAGGTAAACCGTAAACAGGTGCTGCAAAAATAGTTCTCGTAGCGTCTCCAACTTCACCATTCCATAAACTATCATCAGACACAATAGTTAACATATTTGTAGTACCTCCAGATGATGGTAAATAGCGTTTATCTTTTTTAGACTCTTCATTACAAGAAAAAAGAAATAACGAAAGTAATATAATAAGAATGTTTTTGTATGACATATTTTTTTATTGAATCCCACCAATGGGTTTAACTTCCTGAGGCTAACCTACAATGGAAAATGTTATTATTAATTCATCCCTCATGTGCTTGCGCCCAAGGTATTGATTTCATTTTTATACTCTCAAACTCTATACCAAAATATATTTTTTTAAAGTATTGTCAATAGAAATTTATTTGAGATTTACCCTTTTGGGATTTTTAAAACCATTCCTGGTTTTAAACCTGAATTGGATAAGTTATTGTGTGTTTTTATATTCTCGGCAGATACTCCTGAGTATTTTTTAGCAATACCATACAAAGTATCTCCTTGTTTAACCTTATAACTTCCAACAGTTTTCATTTTAGAAGAAGCCTTTTTAGATGATTTTTTTACCGTTTTTTTAGCAACAACTTTTTGTGGATATCTTGGGTAAATAATTAATCGCTGCCCAATCTTTAAACTATTAGATCGCAAACCATTCCATCTTTTTATGGAACTAACTTTTACGCCATATCTTTTAGCTACTTTACCTAAAAAGTCCCCTGAACGTACTCTATAACGAATTCTGTTTGATGTTTTTACTAATTCTGGTAAGGGCTTTTCACGTTTATTAAACTCCTTGTCTGCATAAGCATAAATAGCTTCCTCATGGGTTATAAATTTACCTATATGTGTTTTTGGTAATCGTATTAGATAATTTTCTCCTTTTATTACAGGGATGATATCCATTTTATACGACGGATTCATAAACTGAAGGTCCTCCATCTTTATTTCTAGCAATTCAGAAACATGTTTTAAAGCAAGTTTCTTCTTAACACGAATCGTATCCACTTCAAAATATTGATACTCTGGAATTTGTGGCCTTAAGTTATGCTCCTTTGCAAATTCAAAAACATACATTGTTGCTTGAAATATAGGAACATATCCAGCGGTTTCACGAGGTAAAAAAGAACGGATATTCCAATAATTTTTATTTCCTCCAGAGCGACGAATCGCTTTCGATACATTTCCAGGACCTGAGTTATAAGATGCTAAAGCTAAATCCCAGTCATTAAAACGATTATATACTCGAGTTAAATATTCACAAGCTGCCTTAGTTGATTTATCCAAATCACTACGTTCATCAACATATGAATTAACATTTAACCCATGCTCTTTACCTGTTGCATACATAAATTGCCACAAACCTGTTGCCCCAACTCGTGATTTTGCTCTTGGCTTTAAAGCAGACTCAACAATAGCTAAATACTTTAATTCTAAAGGCATATTATGTGCATCCAATTCTTTTTCAAAATGAGGGAAATAATAGGTGCTTAATGCCATTAAACGTTCTAATGTATTTTGACGATTCTTTAAAAAACGTTTGATAACGCTTTCTAGAATAGGGTTGTACTCAATATTAAAAGGAGTTCTATCATTCAATCGTTTTAGACGAGCTATTAAGGTATCTTTAGATAATTCTGGGTAATAAATAGTATCCGCTTTTATGTTTTTTCTAACATGATGAATAGAATCGTATAAATCATTACTATATAATTCTTTTAACCACAAGCTATCAATTTTACTTGCATAAGCGTAATCTGGTTTTTCTTTAATTGTCTCTTTTAATTTAAAAAAAGCCAACTGTAAAGAATCTTTTTTTATGGTATCAGATTCAATAGTTTTGAGAGAATGGCTCTCTACAGAAGTAATAGTGTCTTTTTTTATTACTAAAGAATCTTTAACTACTTCTGTTAGTTGAGTTTTTACACTATCAACTACTTTCTTTGTTATTGAAGTTGTTTCAATAATTTCTTCTTGAGCTGAAGCTATTGCTACTAAAAAAAAGAAACTAATTTTTATATATTTTAAAATCATGATAGTTGGCTAATATTGATATTACAACGATATTATTGCTAAAATAGTGTTTCTTTTTAACCTTTATGACTTCGTTTTCCTAAATTAACATCTAATTTAGTAGCTTAAATTAGTCTGTATATCACCAATCTTACTTGATAAAAAACAAAAATTAATTATTCCGTGTCACATTTAAATTTGTTTTTAACTTGAAAATATTAACTATATAAAGCAAACCCTTATACTACCTGTATTTATATTTAGTTAATTACTCCCTTCTTGCTTTATATTTCTTATTTTGTACGCTAATTTTCATTTTTCATAAAATGTGGTTTTAGGTTTCCATTAGGAATATTTAATATTAGCTGTTTATATTTTATGAAAAAGTACATTTTATTGTAAATCCAGTCTCCGTAAATGAGATAGAAATACACATCGTTAATAACAATATTCTTTTTAATAAATCCTTAATTGTAATCATACAATAAAACTTTATTTCCTTATGAAAAAGCTCATGTTTTTAAAACCTATATTTATCTATTTTATTATAGGCCTATTAATTACCACCTTAAGTCGTCTTTTTTTATTCATCCTTTTTAATGATAGAATATCTATAATTGAAAATTATGGTTATTTATTTCCAATAGGTATTAGATTTGACTTAATTGTATTGTGCTATACGGCTATACTACCAAGTTTTATAATACTCGTTTTACCTGATAAAATTGTAGCTAAATTAAGTAGAATTATTTCCGGGTACTTCATCGTATTTCTTACAATACTTTTATTTTTAGAGTTAGCAACGCCTACCTTTATAAAGCAGTATGATACACGTCCAAACAGATTGTTTGTTGAATATTTAATGTACCCTAAAGAGGTGTTAGAAATGTTGTTTAAAGGTTATGGATGGGTTATTTTACTTGTAACTATTATTTTAGGGCTTCTAATTTATTTAGTAATTAAAAAAGGGAAAGGGTTGTTTGCTTATACAACAGGAACTCCTTTAAAGATAAAACTTATGGCGTTTCCAGTAGTCTTTTTTTTACTATTCTTGGGAGCACGTTCTAGCCTCACATCAATTCGTCCTATAAATGCAAGTAATGCTGTTTTTTCAAAAGATCAACTCACGAATAGTATCGCATTAAATTCATTTTACACTGTTGGATTTTCTTTATACTCTCTTAAAAACGAAGAGGATATGGCAAAAATGTATGGAGGATTACCAAAAGAAGATGCTTTTAATCGTGTGAAAAAATATATGACATCTGATGGTGTTATTGGTAATGAAATAGGCCCTTTACACCATTTACAGAAAAGCACACACAAAAGAGAAAAACCTTATAACTTAGTAGTTCTACTACAAGAGAGTATTGGAGCAGAATATGTTGGTTGCTTGGGCGGATTACCTATAACTCCTAATATTGATGCCTTAGCAAAAGAAGGTATGTTATTTACCAATTTATACGCAACAGGTACAAGAAGTGTTAGAGGTATTGAGGCTGTAACAACAGGTTTTCTCCCTTCTGCATCACGTAGTGTTGTTAAACTAGGTAAATCTCAGAATAACTTTTTCACATTAGCTAATGTGCTAAAACAAGAAGGGTATGCTACAAGTTTCGTTTATGGTGGTTCATCAAATTTCGATAATATGGCTTCTTTTTTTAATGGGAATGGTTACGAGAATATAATTGATGAGGAAGATTTTACCGATGAAGAAATTGCTTTTAAAGGAACTTGGGGAGTCTGTGATGAATCTCTTATGAAAAAAGCAAATAATCTATTTTCTTCGTATAAAGAAAAACCATTCTATTCTTTAGTGTTTTCAAGTTCAAATCACGATCCTTTTGAATTCCCTGACGGAAGAATTGAACTACATGACAAACAAAAAAACACTGTAAATAATGCTATAAAATACGCCGATTATGCTTTGGGAGAATTCTTTGAAATGGCAAAAAAAGAAGCCTATTATAAAAACACTGTGTTTATCATTATTGCTGACCATAACACCCGTACATGGGGTAATGATTTAATTCCTGTTAATAAATTCCATGTTCCTGCATTAATTATAGCTCCAAATATTGAGGGAAAAGTTAGCTATAATAAACTTATGAGTCAGATAGATATCCCTCCTACGTTACTTGATTTAATTGGTATGGATGTGCAATCACCTATGCCAGGTAGAAATATTTTTCAATTGAACGATTCTATTCCCGGAAGATCTATAATGCAATTTCATACTACAAATGCTTTTAGAAATGGTAATGATATGATTGTATTGCAACCTAACTCTAAACCTATTCAATTTAAGGTAAATGAAAATGATGAAATGACTCCAGCTGATCTAGACCCTGAGTTAGCTAAAGATGCCTTAAGTCATATTATTTCAGCATCACATTTGTACAACGATAGAACATATAGCTTATCAGATAAGAACAAGTAATACTATTGTTCTGTTACAAAATACAGGTCCTCAATATAAAATACTTGATGAAACATATATACAATTTGTCTTTATAATTAATAAGCCCATAAGTAAATTACTTATGGGCTTATTAATTATAATATCCGATAATGGCTTATGTATTAGGCAACTCTCTCCAAAGTTTACTTTTATTATCCGATTTAGTAAACCCAGTAACATATTTGGTTGCAATACGCTGTACAAAACCCATTTTCTTTAATTCATTTGGCCTAAACTTATCAACTCTATGATCTTTAATACTCAATATAGATTCTCCTTGATAATCTTCTCTTCCCCAAGTACCTGGTCTTTTTAATTTGGAAAAAACTGTTCTAATTTTCTTTTTCATCTGTAAATTTTTTAATGTTAATAATGTTAGCATAAAATCACAAATAAGCATCCTCCTATTGATTGAGAGCTGTTATCATGAATTTTCTATACCTTATTTATAGAATTTTAGACGTAAGAGTTAATGGGAGCTTACTAAAATACACTTTATTTAATTAATAATCAACAGTTTATACAAAACATCTGTTTTACATAAAATAGGTTACTAAAGCATCTGTTAATTGTAATATTTCACAAACAAAACAAAACAAAAAGAATTAAGCTCGCCAATAGGAATAAAAACTAATAATTCTAAGCGTGAGTATCTAAAGCATTTTCAGTAATTTTGTGTTTCAAATTTTGAAGCATGTCAGAAGAAACAAAATCACTAAATTTCATTGAACAAATTATAGAAGACGATATAGCAAGTGGTTTATCTACCGATAAATTACATTTTCGTTTTCCACCTGAACCTAATGGATACTTACATATTGGGCATGCCGCTGCAATTTGTTTGAATTTTGGTTTAGGAAAACGTTATAATGCACCTGTAAATCTTCGTTTTGACGATACTAATCCAGCAAAAGAAGAGCAAGAATATGTTGATGCTATTAAGAAAGATGTAGCTTGGTTAGGGTTTCAATGGACTAACGAATGTTATTCTTCTGATTATTTTCAACAATTGCATGATTGGGCAGTTCTTCTAATTAAAAAAGGAGCAGCTTATGTAGATGGATTATCTGCTGAAGAAATGGCTGAACAAAAAGGAACACATTCAGAACCTGGTGTTGAAAGTCCATATAGAAACAAATCTGTTGAAGAAAATTTAGCATTATTTGAGCAAATGAAAAATGGCGAATTTGATGAAGGAACCTATGCATTGCGTGCTAAAATAGACATGACATCTTCTAATATGTTAATGCGTGATCCAATCATGTATCGTATTTTGAAGAAGGATCATCATAGAACTGGTAGTGATTGGTGTATATACCCAATGTACGACTGGACTCATGGTGAATCAGATTACTTAGAAGAGGTTTCTCACTCATTTTGTACTCTTGAATTTAAACCTCATCGTGAATTATACGATTGGTTTTTAGATCAGGTTTATGACTCTGCTAATATTCGTCCAAAACAACGTGAATTTGCACGTCGTAATTTGAGTTATACTATCATGAGTAAACGTAAATTATTACGTTTAGTAGAAGATAAAATTGTTACTGGATGGGATGATCCAAGAATGCCTACTATTTCTGGTTTACGACGTAGAGGTTATACAGCTGCTGCAATTAGAAAATTTAGTGACGTATCCGGTATTTCTAAACGTGATAGTGTAACTGATGTTTCATTATTAGAATTTTGTATTCGTGAGGATTTAAACAAAACGGCTACAAGAGTTATGGGTGTTATTGATCCCGTAAAATTAGTTATCACCAATTATCCAGATGGTAAGGAGGAATTTTTAATTGCTGATAACAACCCAGAGGAAGAAAACTCAGGAACTCATGAAGTGCCGTTTTCTAAAGAACTATATATTGAACGTGAAGATTTTAAAGAAGATGCTGGAAATAAATATTTCCGTTTGACTTTAGGGAAAGAAGTTCGTTTAAAAAATGCTTATATCATTAAAGGGGAATCCGTAGTTAAAGATGCTAACGGAACTATTACTGAAATACATTGTACTGCTGATTTAGATTCTAGATCGGGGAGTGGTTCTGAAGCTAGCACACGTAGAGTTAAAGGAACTTTACATTGGGTTTCTATCAAACATGCGGTTAAAGCAGAAATAAGAGTCTATGACCGTTTGTTTTTAGATGAAGCACCAGATAGTCATAAAGACACTGATTTCATGCAATACATTAACCCAAAATCATTAGAAGTAATTAAAACTGCTTTTGTTGAACCATTTTTAGCCACTGCAACTGTTGGAACTGAATTTCAATTTCAACGTTTAGGTTATTTTAATGTGGATACTGATTCATCTGCTGGTAATTTAGTTTTTAATAAAACTGTTGGTTTAAAAGATTCTTGGGCAAAGAAAAAGCCAGTGGTTTCAGATAAACCAAAACAAAATACTGAGGCTAAACCTCAACAGCAACAAGCTCAAAAAAACCCTATTAGTGAAATTAAGAAATTAGGAAAGAAGTATGCGAATTTGTCTGGACCAAAATTAGACGCTGCTAAAGCAAAAATATTAAAGTATGCTGAAGAAGTTTCTTATGAAGATTTAGAACCGTTGTTTGAAACACCTGCTAAAAAAGTAGGTATCCGTATTGCTACAGTTATTACTTTAGGCGTCTTATTACAAAAAGGACAAGAGCGTAATGAAGCTATTATTACATTTATTGATAGCGCAAAACAAGATAGTCATGAAATGATGATTGAAGAGGTAAGTGCTCTTTAATTAAAACATATAATATCAGTTAAAGCCGAAACTAATTTAATTAGTTTCGGCTTTTTTATTAAATAGAATTATCTTTAAAATTCGTTTAAAAAAAGCAACAAACTAACTCTTATGAAAAAATCAATATTCCTTTTTCTTTCCGTATTTGTATGCATTGGTTGTGCAACTAAAAAAACAACACATAAAACGACTTCTATCTCCTTTCAAAATGTTTTAGATTCTATTTATAAAACTAATCCAGATGCAAAAGGATTGTTAGTTCATATAGAAGCTCCTGATAAAAATATCTCTTGGAGTGGAGCTGTAGGGTACTCTGATTATAAAACCAAAACACCTTTACAAAAAGAACAACCTGGTTTAATTGCAAGCAGTATAAAAACTTATGTAGCTGCTGCTATTTTACGATTGGTAGAAGAAGGCTCTATTACAATAGATGATTCCATTGATGGCTTAATTTCATCAAAATCTAAGAGGTTTTTATTATCAGATGGCTATGATCTAAAAACAATTAAAATCAAACATTTATTATCTCATACCAGCGGTATTGAAGATTATGTAAGTAAAAATAATGTAGATCGGTATTTTGATTTTATCACTGCTCATAAAAAATATAGATGGACTCGTGATGAGCAAATTAAAATAACGGTAGAGTGGGGGAATCCATTAGGAAAAGCAGGCGAGGTATTTAATTATGCTGATGCTAATTTCTTGTTAGCGACAGAAATCATTGAAAGTGTTACTAAAAAGCCTTTTTACATCGCTATGAGGGAATTACTTAACTATGATGAGTTAGGCATTAAAAACACTTGGCAGTATACCTTAGAGGACATCCCTGCAAACACAAAAGCACTAACGCATCAATACTGCGGTAAATATCAATGGGATTCTTATGACATTGACCCTTCTTTCGATTTATATGGTGGTGGTGGAATTGCATGTACTAGTAAAGATTTAGCTTTGTTTTCTTATCACTTTTTTAATAATCATATTGTAAAAAAAGAAGCTGTAAAAGACTTAATATTTACAGAAATTACAACAAAAGATGGTAAAACAAATAACTATTACTTAGGGCTTTCAAAGTCAACCATTAATGGATTAAATGCTTATGGTCATGGGGGTTTTTGGGCCACTACTGTACAATATATCCCTAAATTAAATACATCAATAGCAGTGTTTGTTCTTGAAAAAGATCATAAAAATTTAAGGAAGGATATTTTAGAAATCTTAGTAAAAGAGTTACAATAATCAATGAGTTCTAACAACTACACTCAAAGGATGAATATTGTTTTCACTTACATAGATGAAAATTTAGATGCGGATTTATCTTTAGAAAACATTGCTAAAATAGCACACTATTCACCTTTTCATTTTCATAGAGTATTTAAAGCTATTACTAATGAACCTTTAAGTATTTACATAAATAGAAAACGAGTAGAGAAAGCAGCTGGTTTGTTATACAGAAAAAAGGATTTAACTATTACTGAAATCTATTTACAATGCGGTTTTAATAGTGCTTCCTCTTTTACAAAATCGTTTAAAAAAAACTTTGAATTAAGTCCTACTGAATTTAGGAAAATGAACCCTGATAAGTATAGCAAGATTGGACAATTAGACCATCTTAAAGAAACCTATCTTCGTAAAATAGACGAATTATTACACTGGAGAGATATGAATACAATTATTGAAATTAAACAAGTTCCTGAATTACATTTTGTAACACTTACCCAAATTGGTGTACAAGGTTTACAAAACGCTTTTGAAAACCTTATGAATTGGGCTGGACCAAAAGGTTTATTAGTTAAATCTGATTTTAAAATGGGAACTATTTTCTATGATAGTTTTAAAGTAACGGATCCTGATAAAGTACGTATGAAGGTTTGTTTATTAACAAAAAGCGCTATTTTGAATGATGGTAAAGTAGAAGGAATTACACTAGCTCCTCAAAAATGTATTGTTGCTCGTTTTGAAATTGGTGTGCAAGAGTTTGAAAAATCCTGGACGAGTATGTTTATGTGGATGAACGAAAATGGATATTCAAAAGCCGATAAACAACCCTTTGAAATTTATCATAATAATTTTAATGAACACCCAGAAAAGATATGTATTGTGGATATGCATATTCCAATTATTTAACTCTTATAATACATAGGCTGTTTCATCTTTGATACTTTCCATAACAAATGAACTTTGTACATTTGATATACCTTCTATAGTAGCTAGTTTATCTACTACTAGTTTTTGATATTCTGCCATACCTTTAACCGAAATTTTTAATAAAAAATCGTAATTTCCAGATACGTGAAGGCAAGCCATAACTTCAGGAAAAGTTGTAATTTGTGATTTAAATTTTTCTATCAATTCTTTGGAATGTATAGCTAATGATATTTGACAATACACAAGAAGTTGTTTTTCTATTTTATCTCCATTAAGAATTGCAACATAGTTTTTTATATACCCTTGCTGTTCTAATTTTTTAATACGCTCAAAAGTTGGAGAAACTGTTAAACCTATTTTATCCGCTATTTCCTTAGTATTTTGCTTCGAATTTTGCTGTAAAAGCATCAATATTTTTTTATCTATTTCATCCATAGTAGAAAATAATTCTGTTTGTCTATTTAATCAATATTCTAAACAATATAAAAATACTTTATATTTTACTATAACAGAAAAATTAACTGAAATATATTACACAGCAAATCAATATTCCTTTTATATGTAATTTTACAGAAATATAAACTAATAGATATGGATGTAATTTCTAATACAGAAAAAAGTCGTTTAGCCAGCTTGAAACAAAACATTGAAGCAGCTAGAAATTCCTTTATTGGATATCCTGTTGCTAAAGATTTTGATTATGATGAATTAAACTCATTCTTAAAATATCCAATTAATAATTTAGGGGATCCTTTTGAAGATTGTACTTACAAAGTACAAACACATGAAATGGAACGAGAAGTAATTGGTTTTTTTGCTAAATTATTTAGAGCTGATCCGAAAAATTATTGGGGATATGTAACCAATGGAGGATCTGAAAGTAATTTGTACGGTTTGTATTTAGCAAGAGAACTGTACCCAAAAGCAATGGTATATTATTCTGAATCGACACACTATAGTGTTAAGAAAAATATTCATTTACTTAACATACCAAGTATTGTAATTCGATCACAAGAAAATGGTGAAATCGATTATGAAGATTTTGAAAATACTGTACGAATGAACCGTCATAAACCTGCCATTGTATTAACAACATTTGGTACAACTATGAAAGAAGCTAAGGATGATGTTTCAAAAATTAAAGGCATTTTAAAAAAACTTGCAATACAAGATCATTATATTCATTGCGATGCAGCTTTAGCAGGATCATATGCTGCTTTTATTGAACCACGTATTCCATTTGATTTTAAAGATGGAGTGGATAGTATTTCTATTAGCGGACATAAGTTTATAGGTTCACCTATGCCTTGTGGAATTATTATTACTAAGCGTTCTAATAGGGATCGTATTGCAACTGGTATTTCATACATAGGATCATTAGATACTACTATTACAGGCTCTAGAAATGGGCATAGTCCATTGTTTTTATGGTATGCTTTAAAAAAAATAGGTGTGGAAGGGTTGAGTAAACGATACCTGCATAGTTTAGAAACTGCAGAATATTGTAAAAAACGCCTCAACGAAGTTGGTATAAATGCCTGGATTAATCCAGGAGGAATAACCGTAGTATTGCCAAAAACTCCTTTAGAAGTTAAACAAAAATGGCAATTAGCTACAGAAAGTGATGTTTCACATGTTATTTGTATGCCTAACGTAACTAAAGCCCAAATAGATGAATTTATTTATGACATCATTAACTGTAAAGAAAACACAGAAGAGGAACCTGTATATGATTTTTAAATAGAATATAAATATATACTCTAATTCTCATTTTAATAAACGTAAAAACCCGAGCTATTATACTCGGGTTTTATATTTAATGATGTGATTTCTCCTATAATCGAAATGACACGATAGATTACTTCACTACTTTTCCAAGTACAACAAAGTCTAACTGACGTTTTACTAAATCAGCATCTTTAACCATGATAACTACTTCATCACCTAATTGGTACATGTTATCAGTGTTTTCACCAATTAAAGCATATTGTTTTTCATCAAAAGAATAATAATCGTCTTTTATTTCTCTAATACGAACCATTCCTTCGCATTTATTAGAAACTATTTCTACATAAATACCCCATTCAGTTACTCCAGAAATCACACCAACAAATTCTTCATCTTGATGATCTTGCATGAACTTAACTTGCATGTATTTTATAGAATCACGTTCTGCTTTTGTTGAAAGGATTTCCATGTTAGTAGAATGCTTACATTTAGCTTCAAATTCTTCAGCATCTGCATTCTTACCACCATCTAAATAAAATTGTAATAAACGATGTACCATTACATCCGGATATCTACGAATAGGTGAGGTAAAGTGTGAATAATGTTCAAAAGAAAGTCCATAATGACCTATATTATCTGTAGAATAAACAGCTTTACTCATCGTACGAATAGCAAGTGTATCTACTAGGTTTTGTTCTCCTTTTCCTTTAACACTTTCTAATAAACTATTTAAAGAATTAGCCGTTGTTTTAGGTGTTTTTAAATCTAATTTATATCCAAATTTAGAAATGATATTCTGTAAATTACCTAATTTCTCTTCATCTGGTTCATCATGTATTCTATATACAAATGTCTTATTTTTATTACCAATAAAAGCCGCAACTTTACGGTTGGCTAATAACATGAATTCTTCAATTAATTTATTCGCATCCTTAGCAGTTTTAAAATATACTCCTGTTGGATTTGAATTTTCATCTAAATTGAATTTAACTTCAACTTTATCAAAAGAAATAGCACCTTCTTCCATACGCTGATTACGCATGATTTTTGCTAATTCATCTAGTTTTAAAATAGCATCAGTAATGTGTTGGTCTACTTTATAGCCCTTACCGGTAATGGATACTTCTTCAGGAACTATATTTTCACCTGATTCAATCATCGCTTGTGCTTCTTCATAAGCAAAACGTTGATCAGAATAGGTTACAGTTCGCCCAAACCATTCATTTACTACTTCAGTTTTATCATTGATTTCAAAAACAGCAGAAAAAGTATATTTCTCTTCATGCGGACGTAATGAACAAGCTCCGTTACTTAATATTTCAGGTAGCATTGGAACTACACGATCTACTAAGTAAACCGATGTTGCACGTTCATAAGCTTCATCATCTAAAACAGTTCCCTCTTTTAAATAATGAGAAACATCTGCAATATGAATTCCTACTTCATAATTTCCATTTTCTAATGGAACAAATGATAATGCATCATCAAAATCTTTAGCATCTTTTGGATCAATAGTAAAGGTAGGAGTGGACCTCATATCTCTACGCTTAGCTATCTCATCTTCTTTTATTTCAAGGTCGATATTGTTAGCATATTCTTCTACTTTTTTAGGGAATTCATACGGTAATCCGTACTCCGCTAAAATAGAATGTATTTCTGTGTTATGCTCACCTGGTTTTCCTAATATCTGTACAACTTCTCCAAAAGGAGATTTAGCCTTTTCTGGCCAATCGTGTATTTCAGCAACAACTTTATCTCCATCGTTTGCACCCATAGTCATCCCTCGAGGAATAAAAATATCAGTGTACATTTTAGAACTTGTACATTCTACAAAACCAAAGTCTTTTTGTAATCGTAAAATACCTACAAATTCAGCTTTAGCTCGTTTAGAAATATAAGTAATTTCACCTTCAAGTTTATTATTTTTTTTACGTCTGTATGCTAAAACTTCAACTTCATCACCGTGTAATGCTTGGTTCATGTTTTTTGCATGAACAAAAATATCTCCTTCACTATCCTCACAGACTACATATCCATTTCCTCGTGTTGCTATATCAACTATTCCTGTATAATATGCATTTTCTCCTTCTACTTTCTTAATCATAAATTTTCCTCGTTCTACTTCATCGATCTTCCCTTTTAACTGAAGTTGACGTAATTTTTTAATAATTTGGTTTCTACTATTTGCATCATCAACTCCTAGTTTAGATGAAAGCTGTCTGTAATCGAAACTCTTTTTATGTTGCTTCTGAAATATCTTTGTTAATTTTTCAGAAAGGTTGGGTATGTTATTATTTGATTTTTTATTTTTTCTTGGCATTCTATATTTTTTTACTATTCACTAAACTACAATAAACAATTAAAGCGAAGTTTAAATATTTGTTATTTAATAGTGATTTATTCAAACTATAAATTTTAATTATAGTTATTATGTATTATTATTGATTTTATTTATTAATATTAACATTAAATAAGCTGTTTTAAGCTGTTTTAAAATTTATGGAAGGTACTTGGTTATTATTTACTCAAAACTAAAAATACATAGTTTTAAAATTAATTTTTAAGGTTTTTAAACACATAAATTAAGGAAGAGTATTCAGATGTGTGTTTAGCTTTCATATTTGAATGTAATCCTATCCAAAATGCTTTAAACATATTTTGTTTTCCTGTTTTATATTTCTCGCTCAATAGAGAAACATAAAACGAATCAAACTTCATAGGAATGGTTTTATTCAATTGAAATTGAAATTTACCAAAAAGATTTTTAATACTACTTTGAGAAAAATGCCATAAATGTCTAGGTACATCATAAGCTGCCCAAAACTCATTATAATGAATAGCGTCAAAACTTTTATGATTTGGTACTGCTATAATTAAAGAACCATTTGATTTTAATAATTTTTTAAATACTTCTATATGTGATTCTAAGTCTGGTAAGTGTTCCAATACATGCCAAAGTGTAATCACATCAAAACTATCAGCTGGTAAGGTCTCTAATTTTAAAGTGTCAAAAACTTTATTATCTGTTTTAGAATTTGCTTTTGTCCTTGCAGCTTCATTAGGTTCAATTCCTGTTACTGACCAACCATTATTTTTAGCAGCTGATAAAAAGTCACCAGTACCACATCCGATATCCAATAAACTTCCTTTAGCTTGTTCTTTATTAATTAAAGTTACTTTCTTTTTAATAGCATACTCACGTACCAAATGATATACTTTTTCAAATAGATTACGTTTAGTATCGGTATGAGAAATGTATTCTTCTGTTTCGTAATACTTCGCTAAATCGGAAACATCGGGTAGGGGAGTAGTAACCAAGAAACCGAATTGAGTATCTTTTACTAATTCAAAACTTTCTTTTGAAACGGAATGATCTGTAACTTTTAAATTTTTCAATTTAATCTTCTAATTTATTAACTAATTCAATATTAAATAAATTTACTAATTGTTTTCCTTTACTTAATACTTCTTCTTTATTTTTTGATTTAAAAATAATATCATTTTTATTCCTTTCTCCAAAAAAACGAATTACATAAAAATCAAATTCAGCTGTAGAACCTAAAGCTGAAACTGTACTAAAATCATTATTAGAACTAAACGATTGTCCAAATAAAGAAACATACTCAGGATAAATTAAATTCTTTTTAATAGAAAATAGCTTCGTGTTAAATAGTATAATATTTAATTTATTGTCAAAGTTTTTAAATACTTCTATCTCGGTATTAACTCCTAAAATTAACAATCCAATTACTAATAATAAAATTCCTGATAATTCTTGAGTCATTATAAAAAGACTAAATAGCAATAAACCAATACCTATGTATTTAGCTTTTGTATTTTTATATTCTTTAAATTTTAAACTCTCCATTTAATATAATTTCATAGTTCCACGTGAAACCTTTATCATTTTTTTACTTTATATTATATAATCATTATTAAACATTATGAGTAAAATATTAATTACTAAAACCCAATCGTGCATAGTTTATCTTCCTAAGAATACTAATAAAACAGATATATCACTTGGAGATACACCTGATATTCTTGAAGCTTGACTTATACTAACAGGCTGTATTTTGGTTAATTTCATTTTAGCTTCAGTAGATAAAGATTTCAATAGAGTATAATCAAAATTAGCAGGAATCTTTACATGCTCTAATCGGTGTAATTTATCAGCATTTAATTTTTCTTTAGCAATATAACCAGCATACTTTACTTGAATTTCTGTTTGTTCTATTTCTTCATTATCTAAATTATTATCAGTAATAAATTTAGATACTGAATCAACAGCTTTCATATCTTCCAAAGTAATATTAGGACGCGCTAATAACTTAAACATTTTATCTTGTTGCTTAACAGTACTAGAATTTTTAAGTTCTAAAATAGGATTTATCTCTTCAGGTTTAACAGATGTATTTTTAAAGAAGTCTACAAAATTATTAGACTTCGACTGCTTTTCTTCCATACGACGCAAACGCTTTTCAGAAGCAATTCCTAAATCATATCCTTTAGGAGTTAATCTAAAATCAGCATTATCCTGACGTAATAAAGTTCTATACTCAGCACGAGAAGTAAACATTCTATATGGTTCTTCTGTACCTTTTGTAATCAAGTCATCAATTAAAACTCCAATATATGCTTCATCTCTATGTAATATAAAAGGTTCTTTTTCTTTTACTTTTAATGCTGCATTTATACCAGCCATCATTCCTTGAGAAGCTGCTTCTTCATAACCAGTTGTTCCATTAATTTGTCCCGCAAAGTATAATCCTTCAACTAACTTTGTTTCTAAAGTATGTTTCAACTGTGTTGGTTGAAAGTAATCATATTCGATAGCATAACCAGGACGGAAAAATTTAACTTTTTCAAAACCAACTACAGAACGTAATGCTTTAAACTGAACATCTTCTGGTAGCGAAGTAGAGAAACCATTTATATAATATTCACATGTATTCCAACCCTCAGGTTCTACAAATAACTGGTGACTATCTTTATCAGCAAACCTATTAATTTTATCTTCTATTGAAGGGCAATAACGAGGTCCTGTACTTTTAATTCTACCATTAAACATAGGAGAACGATCAAAACCTTCACGTAACAAATCATGTACTAAAGCACTAGTGTGTGACATATGACATGGTCGTTGTTCAGTCAATGGTTTTGTAATATCTGAATAAGAAAACTTTTCTGGATGATCATCTCCAGGCTGAATTAACATTTTAGAAAAATCTAAACTTCTTCCATCAACTCGGGGAGGAGTTCCTGTTTTCATTCTACCAGATTCAAAACCTAATTCAAGTAGTTCTTCAGTAATTCCTGTTGAAGCAGATTCACCTGCACGACCACCACCAAATTGTTTATCTCCAATATGTATTAATCCGTTTAAAAAAGTACCATTGGTAAGTATAACTGTTTTAGCTTTTATTTCTAATCCAAGAGAAGTTTTAACACCAACAACTTTATGATTTTTCACAACCAAACCTTTAACCATTTCTTGATAGAAATCAAGATTAGGAGTAGCTTCCATCATCAAACGCCATTCTTCAGCAAAGCGCATTCTGTCCGATTGAGCACGTGGACTCCACATTGCAGGTCCTTTACTTTTATTCAACATTTTAAATTGAATAGCTGTCTTATCGGTTACAATTCCAGAATACCCACCAAGCGCATCAATTTCACGTACTATTTGTCCTTTTGCAATTCCACCCATTGCTGGGTTACATGACATTTGCGCAATATTTTGCAAACTCATTGTTACCAATAGAGTAGAGCAACCACTATTTGCAGCAGCAGCAGCAGCTTCAGAACCAGCGTGACCAGCTCCAACAACTATAACATCATATTCTTTATCAAACATCTTTTATAAAATAGTGTTCCATGTGGAACGTTTTATACTATACTTAAACTATGTTCCACATGGAACATAAAAATTTATATTAAAACAAAATCAGATAATACATTAATGTTCCATGTGGAACATACCAATCTTTTCATCTTCTTTTGAGCGCATTAATTTAGCTTCATCTTCTGATTTATCTTTAAAACCACAAAGATGTAAAACACCATGAATTATAACACGTTTCAATTCTTCTTCAAAAGTTACGTTGAAATCCTTAGCGTTGTCCTTAACTCGTTCAACTGAAATAAAAATATCAGAGTAAATAGTTTCACCTACGGTATTATCAAATGTGATAATATCAGTTAATGTATCGTGTTTTAAATATTCAAGGTTTATTTTATGCAAATATTCGTCATCGCAGAAATTATAATTAATCTCTCCTAATGCATAAGATTCAGATGTAATAACATCTTGTATCCAATTAGAAAAAATTTCTTCATTTTTTAGAATAAAATCACTCTCGTAGTTAAAACTAATCATTTGCAGTATTAAAATATTGTTGCACCTTCTTTTTATAAATCGGCTGCAAAGGTAAGGCATGTCTGTTTAATATCTCTACTTCGTTGAAATATTGTTCTATAGCAGGTAACTTGCCTTGTGGTGAATTTATATATTCCTTAGTATTAGTGTCAGATTTTCGTTTAGAATCTTCCCCTTGTTCAAAAGCAGCTTTATCTAATTTTAATAAATCATGTTTTAATTCATTCATTTGTTTTAAAACACTTTCATGGAATCCTTTTTCAAGTAAACCATCTTCAATAGAATTCATTTTTTTAATTAAATTATTAGTATCTTTTTTAATACCAGATTTGTTTATTAAATCTTGTAATTGATTTTTTAAATCCTGTTGTTGCTTATAAATTTCATATAATTCTCCAGAACTATTTTCATCAGGATCTCCTTCTTTTCCCTTACCAGCTCCAGATCCTTTTTCTCCGCCTTTTCCATTCTTACCAAATTTACCGTTTTCACCTTTTTTTCCATTCTCACCTTCAGAGCCACTTTCTCCTTCTTTACCCGGTTTTTTTCCTTCTCCGGGTTTCTTACCTTCACCCATCTTTTTCATTAAATCGCCTTGTTTTTTAATAATATCAGATAATTGAAAGCTCTGACCAGATCCCCCTGGTTTACTACAGGACCCACTCCCAGGTTTCTTCATCTGGTTTAATTGATCCTGCATATTTTTTAATATCTCACTTAATAAATTAGCTAGATTATTTGCGGATGTTAGTGCATATTGTTGATTGGATACTCCTAAATATATTTTCTGATCAGCAAAACGTTCCAATGCTTTATTCATATTAAAGTGAACTTCGGAAATTTCATTATTAATAATTTCAGATAATTTAGGAACACGTAACGACAATGCAAATAAACTATCATCAATATGACTAAAATGATCTTTAAGAATATATTGTTTTTTTAATTTTTCTGGAAACTCAAAATTAGAATTATTAAGTTTTTTAAAATCATCTAATAAACTTTCTTGATCAAATGAATACGTAATTAAGTTGTCTAAAATCTGACGTAACATTTTTTCATCTTCTTCCATTTGTTCACCAGAAGATTGCTGCATTTGTTGTTGCATAGCAGCACTCATTTCTTTCATTTTTTCTGCAGCTTTTTTCTGACTTTCTTTTGCTTTTTGCTGTTTTTGTTTATCTAATTTATCGGATGCTTTTTCTTGTTCTTTAGAAATTTCTTCTTGAGCTTCTTTTTTATCATCAAGATTCATAGGGCTGTTTAATTCCTTATTTTCTTTTTCTAGTTCTTTTAAGTCTTCTTGTATTTTTTCAAACTCTTCGTTTAATTTATCTTGAGCTTCTTTAGTATTTTTTTCATCAGACTCTTTTGATAAGTCATCTTGTTTTTTAGCAAGTTCTTCTAATTCTTTTGCAACTTTCTCAAACTTTTTAGAAATATAATAGCGTTTAGTTAATTCTAAAATTTGTTCTAAAGAGCGTTCTTGACTTTGAGTTTCCTTTGATAATTTTTCTATTTTTTCAAGTAACTCTTCGTCTTGTAATTTTTCTTGTAACTTTTTAAGTTCTTCTAATAATTTTTCGTTTTGTTTTAATTCCTTTTCCTGATCTTCTAAACGTTCTTTTAATTCTTCTTTAAAAGGATCTTCTTCAATATTTTCTTTTTGAAACTCATCTAAGTTTTTCTGTAAATCCTTATTAAATTCTTGCATCAGGTTTTCTTGTTTTTCCTGTTGCTTAAAAAATTGTTTTATTTTATTTTTATCATTCCAATTCAACTCCTTTTTTTCTTTCTGAAGCTGGTTTATTTCTTGTAATTCTTTTTCTTGTTGATTAAGCTTATCTAATGATTTGCTTAAATTATCAATGTTATTTTTCTGATTTTCTAATTGTTTTTTTTCTAATTCATCATTAGTTAATTGCTGATAATTATAAACTTCAGATTTTGATTTTTTATATTTATGAATTCTATCATTGTCAAAAACTTCAAAATAATACTCGTAAGGAATTCCTTTTTTAAGTTCTAAATTACCAGGAAAAACATAAGTAAATTGATCAAAATTTGATTTTGATATTTTAATATTTTCTTTAATTAATTTATCTGAATCAACTTCTTTATATACTAGTTGTAGTTTTGATAAACCGTAATCATCTGATACTTTCCCTAAAAAATAAACAATTTGTGAATTCGTACTATCTGCTTTGGATTGTACATTTATTTCCGGATATTCATCTTTTACAACTTGAATTTTATATCCTAATTTTTCATAATTACTAACAACAGTATTACTGGTAGATATTTCATAATTTGTTGTTTTATAAACAGCTTGTTTATATTTAAAATTAGTAAAATCTTTATTAAAATTATAAGAAGAATCTTTAACCGAGAATATTACTTTATCAGTTGTTTTTGTATTTAAATTCCAAGTAATACTAGTTCCTTCTGGTACAGTTATATTTCCTGTATTTTTAATAACTTCATTTTTCTTAGCAGTATGTTTCGGAAAATTTAACTGCATTTCAAAATTCAAAATTGTAGGAACTTTAATAACAGAAATTTTATGCAACTCTGAATCAATATCATTCGCTTCTAATGAAAATTCAATTGGTTCAGTTATTTGTTTAAACTCATAACTAAATGTATTAAAATCAGTTTTGCTTAAATAATAACTTTCATCATTAAAATTAATTTTTAAATTTTCTGGAATCACTTTTCCTTTTGTAGTTACCTCTAATACAAATGATTTATTTTCAATTACTTCTAAATCTGAATTTTTAATTATAAAATGAAATGGAGTAGGAGCTATATAAGCAACACCATGATTTACAACACGTTGGTAACTATTTTTTATATCTACTTGATTACCAGTAAATTGTATTAATAAAAAAATAAGAACTGGGATAGCAACATACTTTAAATATTTACTATTCCTTTTAAAATTAATAGCAACTTTAAAAGGAATAGGTGATAATTCTGCTGATTTTTGATTGATACTTGCTAATAATAACTCAGACTGTTCGCTGTTATTTTTAAGTTGTAATAAATTAGTAAGCTTGTCATTTACTTCTGGAAAATGATTTCCTATTAACTCAGAAGCATTTTCGTGTGTAATACCTTTTTTAAGCCCAAATAATTGAAAGAGTGGTATTCCTATAAATTTATATAGTAAAGTTAATTCTACCCCTATAAAAATCCAAAATAAAACAGTTCTGTAGGTAGTAGACAACCATAAAAAGTGTTCAATAAATACAGTTACTAACAAATACAATAACCCAATAGTAATAAATAACAAACTACCTTTTAGTAATTCATTTATATAGAATTTTTTAATAAACTGGGTTAGTTTATTAGTTATTTGTTGTGTTGAATTCAAAATTTACTTTTTTTATTTAAACCTACTGGTGGGAATAAATTTACGACAATTATTTTTTAATAAATAAAAAAGCGTTGTTAGTACAACTTATAAGTTTTTTTATAAAATATAACTTACTTTATTTTACAATCAATTTTAAGCTTGCTTTTTTAATGCGTGACTATACTTTTACAATATAAATACCAGTAATAAATTTTTTAATGTCTAAATTATTTAGAATACAAAAGTACCTTTTTTAAAGCTTAAAGTTCTAAACACTTTTTAACATATATATATATACTTTTTTTTTTTAGATATTTTTTAAAATAGAAATAGTACTTATTATGGTCTGTTAATAGTTGCTATAAAATTATTAAAAATCTCTTGTTTTTGTGTCTTATAAAATACAATGAACAAAAAAATTGAGGTTATGAACATGTTAAATATCTGATTTAGAATAGAATTTAGTAGTTATTAAACATGTTGTTAATAACTGTAATCCACATATAATTGTTAATTGAATTATTGAAAATACCTGTTAATAACTTCAATTTTATGGTTAGCAACTTTTATGAAAATAAAGTTAAAAAATAGTGCGTAGTAATTTAATGTCACGGATTGTGAAAATATATTTAATATCAAAATTTACTTTCACAATTTAGTCTTACACTTATTAACAATTTGTAGTGAAATTAGAAGTCTTTATAGTCAAGGACTTATAAAGTAATTAACAATTTATCATTTTTGAGGAATAAGCACAGCTAATTATAGCAAATAGTAGGGGTAAGAATACTTTAAGGTACTAAAAATAAGTTAATTAACATTTGTTAATATATAATATTCGTTAATTGATACAGTATTTGCGATAAAGTGAATTATAATATTAAAAATTATCATCGGTCATTCGTCTTTCTTAAATCCTTACTTATCTTTGCGGCATTAAAATTAATAATAGACTTCCTTATTATATGGAAGTGTAAAATAAGTTATACATGTCACAAGAAGTTAGAGTACGTTTTGCTCCAAGTCCTACAGGACCTTTACATATAGGTGGTGTTCGTACCGCATTATTTAATTATTTATTTGCTAAAAAACACAAAGGTACTTTTGTGTTACGTATAGAGGATACTGATCAGAATAGGTATGTTGCTGGTGCAGAACAATATATAAAAGATGCTATGGAATGGTGTGGATTTCCATATGAAGAAGGACCAGGTAAGGAAGGTAAATTCGGACCCTATAAACAAAGTGAACGTAAACATATATATAAGGACTATTGTGATAAGCTTATAGCGAGTGGAAATGCGTATTATGCATTTGATTCTGTAGAAAGTTTAGATTCACTAAGAACTGTTTGTGAAGCTGAAAAGAAAACGTTTATTTACAATTGGCATAATCGTTTAGAATTAGATAATTCGTTAGTACTTTCCAAAGAAGAAGTTGAGAAACGTATTAAAAATGGAGATAAATATGTAGTTCGTTTTAAGTCCCCACAAGATGAAATTTTGATTTTACAAGATGAAATTCGTGGTGAAATTAAAATAGATACAAATGTATTAGATGATAAAATTCTATTTAAAAGCGATGGAATGCCAACATATCATTTAGCAAATATAGTAGATGATCATTTAATGGAAATTAGCCATGTAATACGTGGAGAAGAATGGTTACCATCAATGGCATTGCACATATTATTATATAAAGCCTATGGTTGGGATGCACCAAAATTTGCCCATTTACCATTGATTTTAAAACCAACAGGTAAAGGAAAATTAAGTAAACGTGACGGTGATAAAGGAGGTTTCCCTGTATTTCCGTTAGAATATAAAACTGAAGATTCTATTTCAAGAGGATTTAAAGAAGATGGATATTTACCAGAAGCTGTAGTAAACTTTTTAGCATTTTTAGGATGGAATCCTGGTACTGAACAAGAGTTATTTACTTTAGAAGAATTAGTAGAAAGTTTCGATTTAAAAAGAGTAAATAAATCTGGTGCAAAATTTGATCCTGATAAAGCAAAGTGGTTTAATCAACAGTATTTTGTAAAGCAAAATGATGCTACTATTGCTGAACAATTTGAAAGTATAGTTACTAGTAAAGCAACTGGATCTTATTCAAATGAATATATTACTAAAGTAGTTTCATTAGTAAAAGAACGTGCTGTTTTTGTAAATGATTTATGGTATTTAAGTAACTTCTTTTTTGAAGCACCTACAGAATATGATGCAAAGGCATTTAAGAAAGCGATAAAAGAAGACACAACTGTTTTAATGCAAGAATTAATAACTGTTATAAATGGTATTGAAGATTTTTCTACCGAAAATACACAGACAGTAGTTAAAGGATGGATAACAGCTAAAGAAATTGGTTTTGGAAAAGTGATGCAACCCCTACGTTTAAGTTTAGTAGGCGCTATGAAAGGACCAGATGTATTTGATATTATGACTTTACTTGGTAAGGAAGAAAGTATGAATAGGATAAAAGCAATACTTAAATAAAAGTATCATTTATATTTAAATAAAAAAGCCACTACTAGTAGTGGCTTTTTTATGGTATTTAATTAGAACAACTTGAATTATATTTTTTAGTTATTTCAGGCATATCATTATAATGTAATTCTTTATTTTTTACAGTTAATGATAGGTTATCACAATCTGAAATATATTTTGAGACTCTTTTATAAAATGGAGTAACTAAACTTCCAGGCAATATTTTTAAAGCTTTTTCTTTTCCTTTTATATGAAGATAATATACTTGTTGTCCATATCCCGTTTGATAAGTTCCGTGAACATCTTTCCCACTACCATATACATGAAAATAAGTAATATATAAAGATGCTTTTCCTGAAACAATTTCACCAGATAATGAATTTTCAGGAACACCTTTAATTTTTCGGTATGTATATTCAATAGTACCATTTTCATCTCTATCAATTACTTTTGATACTACTTTACTAGTATAGTTTTTATTTTTTTTCCCAATTTTAAAAGTAACTTTTCCTTTAAGTATGGATTTTACAGTACCATTTAATACTTTACCATTTTTTAAATGTAATTGATCCTGACTATAACTAGAAGTGATAAATAAAAGACAAACAATATTGAATAAATATTTTAATTTCATGCTTATAAGTTTTTATATAATTAATTAAAAATAAAACAACACTCCAAATTGAAACATACTAATATGTCCTTTAAAACTTTGAGTATTTCCTTCTGTTTTATTTAATTTTTTAAGAATATTATTAAAACCATATTGGTAATGACCAAATACTCTAAAACGTTCTACTCCAATTGATAAACCAGCAAGTCCATTTATATTTATACCATTAATATCAGTTAATTCTTTTGCAGTCAGAGTTGTTTTATCAATTATAAACTCTTCTTGAGCTTTATCAGAAAGTTTCATTTTACTATTCACTTGTAAAACAGGTCCAAACTCTGCAGTTAATTTAAATTTTGATCGCATATTTCTGTTATTACCAATGATTTTATAACCAAATAATAACTGCACTTGAGCGTTTAATAATCCATAATCAATAGCAACAGGAGTAGTAGTACCTAATTCTGTTCCCTGAATTTCTAAATTGTTATTAGATAAATTAATACCAAACTGAATATCCATGTTGTTATAGAAGTCTCCTCTAGTAGCAAATCCACCAATAAATCCAATTCCGGGAGTAGTAATAAAATTACTAGTTTGAATATCAAACTGAGTAGCTGCTAATTTTAAACCAAACATATTATGTTTTCCTTGTCCTCCTCTTCCTTGTGCATGCAAGTTAAAACTACTTGTAAGTAAGAATAAAACTATAATTGTTGTAAAAATATTTTTCATAAGTTGTAACTTTAAGCGGCAAATGTAGACTTATTTTGTACAATTCAGAACTTTAACTAACTAATAAAACAATGTAATTATGGCAATTTTCTTTGGCTTAATAGCCTTTTTTGGATTTATAATCCTATTTTCTTCTTTTTTTACTGTCAAACAGCAAACAGCAGCAATTGTAGAGCGTTTTGGTAAATTTCAAAGTATTCGCCAGTCTGGACTACAATTAAAAATTCCTTTAGTAGATAGAATTCCTGGTAGGTTGAGTTTAAAAATTCAACAATTAGATGTAATGATTGAAACTAAAACTAAAGATGATGTATTTGTAAAATTAAAAGTATCTGTACAGTATAAAGTAATAAAAGAGAAGGTAGGAGATGCTTTTTATAAACTAGATTATCCACACGATCAAATTACTTCATATGTATTTGATGTAGTACGTGCCGAAGTACCAAAAATGATTTTAGATGATGTATTTTTAAGAAAAGATGATATTGCAATAGCAGTAAAGCGCGAATTAAACGAAGCAATGCTTGATTACGGATATGATATCATTAAAACATTAGTTACTGATATTGATCCTGATGCACAAGTAAAAGAGGCAATGAATCGTATTAATGCTGCAGATAGAGAAAAAACTGCCGCACAATATGAAGGAGATGCACAACGTATTTTAATTGTAGAGAAAGCAAAAGCAGAAGCAGAAAGCAAACGTTTACAAGGTCAAGGTATCGCAGATCAGCGTAGAGAAATTGCTCGTGGTTTGGAAGAATCAGTAGATGTATTAAATAGGGTAGGAATTAACTCACAAGAAGCATCAGCTTTAATAGTTGTTACTCAACATTATGATACATTGCAATCTATTGGTGCAGAAACTAATAGTAATTTAATTTTATTACCAAATTCACCTCAAGCAGGATCTAATATGTTAAATGATATGGTAGCAAGTTTTTCCGCAAGTAATGAAATAGGGGAAGCTATGAAACAAGCTAAATTAAATAAGAAAAATTCAGATAACTAAAACCAATATAAGATGAAAAAAGTAATCATTTCATTATTTGTATTAGCTGTAACATTTACAGCTTGTAAGGATAGTGGTAAGAAAGTAGAAACTAAAGAAGCTCAAGAAGTAGAAATAGTAAAGGAAGTAGCAACAGTTACCTATGCTACTGTAAAAGATGGAAGTAATTTGAAATGGAGAGCTTCTCATTTAGGAGGAACAGGTGCTCGTTTTGGAAAAATTAAAATCCAAAGAGGAAAAGTATTACTAAATAATAATAAAGTAACTAACGCAAAATTTATTATAGACTTAGGATCTCTAACAGTAGAAAATTTTGATGATGCTGAGCAAAAAGGAAAACTAGAAGGACATTTAAAAAGTGCTGATTTTTTCAATATTGAAAAATTCCCAACTTCTGGATTTCAAATAACTAAAATTGAAGAAAACAAAGGAGACTATAATTCAATAATTACAGGAAACTTAAAAATTTTAGAAATAACAAAAAGTATTTCTTTTAATGCTAATATAAACGTTACTGATAATTCTGTTAATATTAGCTCTGAGGATTTTTCAGTTAACAGACAAGATTGGGGATTAAGTTACCATACAGAAGGTGAAGCAGGAGTTCCAAAAGATTTCCTTATTGCTGATAAAGTAGGTTTTACTATTGATGTAACAGTTAATAAATAGATTTAATTTTTATTATTTAGATGAACTCGAAACATAATTGTTTCGAGTTTTTTTATACCCTAAAGTTTATAATAGTACCTTTGTTTTAAATAATAAAAAGGAACTATAACATCGTATAATAAAAATGAAAACTATATTTTTTAATTTTTTTATACTTATGTGCTTAAATGTTTTTAGCCAAACAGCCAATAAAGCTATTGAATTAAGTACTCCTTTAGAAGTTATAGGTTTTAGTTATCCAAATGAATTCACCTTAGAATTCATGGTAAATGTAACTGCTCTAAATACACAAGTATTGCCTAACTTTTTGATTAACTCAACAGGCGGATTTACACTCTCATTTTCAGGATTAAATTGTATAGTAACCGATCCTATATTTACTACAAACAAATGGTACCGAATTAGTATAGTAAAAAGTACCGATTTAACTATTTATATCAACGGAATAAAAACGATCACATCATTAAATATTCCTTTAGTTACTATGGATAATTTACAGGTTTTAAATGGTAAAATTGATGACCTTCGTGTTTGGAATATAGCACTGAATGAAGCAACAATTCAACAAAATATGTTTAAGCATTTATCAGGTTCAGAAACTAATCTATTAACCTATCTGGATTTTGATGTTAACACTACTGACTTAACTACTAATTATACCGTAAATAGTACAGGAAACACATTGGTAAACACTACAAGTTTTTCTAATTACTCTGGAGGAACTTGGTATGGGAGTTCATTAGCTGAGAATTGTATGTTTTTAGGAAATAACGATTTAAATTTTAATCTTGATGTAAACAACTTTGTAACAGAAGATACCTTTACAACAACTGTAAAATCGCCATATACATTAACAGTAGAGAACTATTATTTTGGAGAATTATTAATAGATGAAAACGCAGGATTAATTCAAGAAAATAACCAAGTTAACTTTCAACCAATTTCAACATCAACTACAGCTCAAGTTTCAGAGTTTAGATATGATTATTGGACGTCAGCTGGTTATAAAAATATTGTATTGGATTATGGTACGCCAACCGTAAATGAAAATCAGAATGTAATCACAGTTACTTCAGTAAAAACTGAAGCTTCAATAGCCGATTTATTCCCAATAGGTGGTATTACTGGAACGCATAGTGCTTCATGGACTTATGCAATGCATGGAGGAATTCCTTATGGTGAAGGTTTTACAAATACTTGGAGTTCAAACCCAACCAACAGAGGAGTACATAGTGGTTTAGGTTTTACATTAAAAGGCGCATTGGGATCACTTCCTATTAATGCTTTAAAAACATTTTATACCGTTCCTGAAAGCGGAACTGTTGCGATAGATTTTTCTCACATTCCTAATGATGATGTTTTAATAGGGAACCCATTTCCGAGTTCTATTTCATTACAAGAGTTTATTCAGCAAAATCAATCAAGTATCGAAGGCTATATTGAACATTGGTTGCAATGGGAGGGGAATAGTCATGCATCGGCTAGTTTTGTAGGTGGCTATGCAACACAAAATTTATTAGGGACTTCATTACCTAATGCAGAATTTTTGTACAACACGGTTAGTTTATTACCTAATGAAAATATTATCCCGCGCAAAGCATTTTTAATTTGGACTAGCCCAATAGTAAGTACGATAGAATTTAATAATAGCATGCGTATTAAATCTGATGTTATAGCAGATAATAGTGCTAAAAACAGGTTTTGGGTAAGTTTAAAGAAGGATTCTGGTACTTTAATACAAACGGATCAGTTATTAATTGGAGCAACAAATACAACCACTAACGGATTAGATTATGGGTATGATGCTTCTTTTTATCACGATAGTAGAGCAACATTGATTTATTCTTTTATAACAGGCGATACTTCAAGGTATAAAATACAAAGTATTGAAAATACATTCATAGAAGATGTAAAAATAGGAGTGAAGATAGGACAAACAGGATATTATACTTTTAAATTACAATTAGAAGAACAAATGTCAGGAGCGGATGATATATTACTTATTGACACGCAAACTGGTTTAGAATATGATTTACGAACCATAGATGCAACAATTAATTTTAACTCCACAGGAGTATTTGACAATCGTTTTTTAGTACGTTTTAAAGATCTTTCCTTAGCAATAGTAGAAAATATACAGGCAAATAATATTTCTATTTGGCAAGATGCTACACATATCCATATAGAAAGCGAAAACACATTAAATTCTGTACAATTGATAGATCTTAACGGAAAAGTTATAAATGAATTTAAAGGGACATCGTTACCAACCGAAAATTATTCATCAGGCGTATATGTAGTCAAACTAACAACTATAAATAATCAAACAATAACTAAGAAAATTGTAATTAAATAATATAGCTTTTACAATTTAAAATCCACAGCTATTTTAATGCCTACATCAGGGTTAATTTGTACTTTTGATATATGTTTAATGACATCGCATCGGCAATCCCAATTGGGATACTTTTAGCACTTACTATAGGTCCAGTATTTTTTGTTTTATTAGAAACAAGTATTACTAAAGGATTTCGTAGTGCAATGGTATTTGATTTTGGTGTAATTGTAGCCGATATTATATTTATCCTTATCGCTTTTTACAGTACATCATCTATATTAGACAAGGTAAAAGGAGATCCTAACTTACTAGTGTTTGGAGGAGTTTTATTATTTGTTTACGGACTAATTTCTTTTATAAAAACCTCAAAATCATACCGACAAATTTTCAGAGAACATCATAGTGTAGTTATCAAAAAAAACTACTTTGAATTATTCTTTAAAGGATTTTTACTAAACTTTATCAATATAGGAGTACTTGGAGGATGGATTGCAGCTATTATTTTAGCAAAATCTATTACTACCACAAATAACGGAGTTGCAATTTTTATAGGAACAGTATTACTGTCTTATATTACAGTAGATATGTTAAAAATATTTTTAGCAAAAAAATTAAAGCATAAACTTACTCCTCGCGTAGTTTTTAAAATGAAAAAAATAATTAGTATAGTTATCTTATCAATAGGAATTGTATTAATGGTTCAACGACTATTTCCTAGTAAATTAGAAAAAATTCAAGATAAAATTGAAAAAATAACACATCCTAAATAACTGATTTTAAGATTGTTAAATATTTAAAGAAAAACAATTTAAAAAAATGGGTAACAAAAGCTTCTTTTTCGGAACATTATAATAGTTACACACAAGTAATTCTTCATAGTGTGATACATAGTTTGGGTAAAAGGCATTTTGAAAGGAGTGCCTTTTTTTATTTTCCTAATTGAAAATAAAAGTCAACTCCATATATGGTTTTAATGTTTCGCTATGAATAGTAGGGACAGAAAATTAACGGAATTTTTATTGCCACAAGCTATTAGTTTTATCTAAAACATAAACAACTAATTGAATCAGCTCTATTTATTATCTACTAGCAACGCGGATTTCTTTTTTAGTAGTATAGAATAACCAGTTTTTATAGATAACAATTGATAGTCAAAGTCAATAATAGTGTAAATTTGTAGGCTATTATTTTAAATATGAAAAACTCTTTAGAGGATTTAAAATCAGGGAAACTGATTGGCTCAAAAAAAATAAAATTAGCTTGTGGTTTAAAGGAGTTTCCGGAAGAAATACTATCTCTTGCAGAAACTTTAGAAGTATTGGATTTGTCAGACAATCAATTGACTGAATTACCAGATACTATATCTCAGTTGAAGAACTTAAAAATCATCTTCTTTGCACGTAATAATTTTACAGTATTTCCTTCAATACTAATAAAGTGTACTGCCTTGAGTATGATTGGTTTTAAATCCAATCACATTCAAACAGTGCCTGAAAATGCATTTCCTCCGCTTCTAAAGTGGTTAATTTTAACTGATAATAAAATCGAGATACTACCAAAAAGTATTGGAGATTGTCGATTGCTTCAAAAGTGTATGTTAGCAGGTAATTTAATTGAAGAATTACCAGTTGAAATGATGAACTGCGTAAATTTAGAGCTCCTGAGGGTTTCTGCTAATAAGTTAAAGTCAATTCCAAAATGGTTATTTGAGATGCCTAATTTGTCTTGGGTGGCATTTGGAGGAAATTCTATTGCTGATCAAATTGAATTAAATACTGATATAGCATCGTTTCAATGGAAAGATTTTACCATTAATAAATTATTGGGTGAAGGAGCTTCCGGATTAATATCCAAAGTACATTGGATAACTAAAAAAGAAGATGTAGCCATTAAGATTTTTAAAGGATCTGTAACTAGTGATGGATTACCAGAAGATGAAATGGCAATATCTATTGCAGCAGGGAAGCATGAAAATTTAATTCAAGTTTTAGGAAAAATTAAAGCGCATCCTGAAGATAAATACGGATTAGTCATGGAGCTTATTTCTCCTGAATACATCAATTTAGGTAATCCTCCAAGCATGGAAACTTGCACTCGAGATGTGTTTGATGAGAAAAGTTTTTTTAGCGCAGAGCAGTTGTTGAAAATAGCTAAAAGTATCGCCTCAGTTTGTTGTCAGTTGCATAGCAAAGGAATTAATCATGGTGATCTTTATGCACACAATATATTAGTGAATACAAAAGCAGAATGCCTTTTAGGTGATTTTGGTGCAGCTTCTTTTTATGATGTAAATTCAGTCCTCGCTTATAATATTGAACGTGTTGAAGTAAGGGCATTTGGGTGTTTGTTAGAAGATGTATTAAGTCTTGTTAGTAAAAAAGAGGTTAACAATGAACTTCATTTCAAATGGCAAAAATTAATTACTGATTGTATAATTTCTGATGTTAAGGTTCGTCTCAATTTTTCTGAAATTTTAGAGAGGTTAAATAAATTTTAGAATTATTATTAATTCTACATTTTCTACACTCAATTTTTAGTAATTAGATAAAATTGAAAAAATAACACATCCTAAATAACTGATTTTAAGATTATTAAACATTTAAAGAAAAACAATTTAAAAAAATGGGTAACAAAAGCTTCTTTTTCGGAACATTATAATAGTTACACACAAGTAATTCTTCATAGTGTGATACATAGTTTGGGTAAAAGGCATTTTGAAAGAAGTGTCTTTTTTTATTTTCCTAATTGAAAGTATAAACTAACATTTCATGTAGCTTTCATAAACGATTCAACGATTATTCCCTAGTAATTTAGAGAAAACTCAAGATAAAATTGAAAAAATAACACATCCTAAATAACTGATTTTAAGATTGTTAAATATTTAAAGAAAAACAATTTAAAAAAATGGGTAACAAAAGCTTCTTTTTCGGAACATTATAATAGTTACACACAAGTAATTCTTCATAGTGTGATACATAGTTTGGGTAAAAAAGGCGCTTTTTTAAAAGCGCCTTTTTTTTATAAAGGAAGTTTTGTGTTTTGTATTAAAAAAGAAGGAATAAAAAACTACTCAAATATGTTCAGTTATTTGAAGTGTTAACAAAAAAAGCCAGAGAGGTAAAACAGAATTTAGAAACGTTAAAAAGAAATAAAAAATGATTTTATTATTGATACTATTGACCAGATTGTTTTAAAAAATAGATTTTTACTATTACCAACAAATAATCAATGTCTGAAAAACTACCTAATATAATGCTATATTAGAGTTTTAACGGAAGAAAATAATTTTAGCACAAAAAAAAAGCATATCAATTATGATATGCTTTTTCAATGCAAATAAGTTAAAATGTCAATAATTATACAACTGCAACATTAACTGCACTTAATCCTTTTTGACCTTCTTCAACATCAAAGGATACTTTGTCTCCTTCTCTGATCTCATCATTTAAACCACTTATATGTACAAATACATCTTTACTACCATCTTCAGGTGTAATAAATCCGAATCCTTTTGCGTCGTTGAAAAATTTTACTGTTCCGTTACTCATAATTATTAATTTTATTTATAAAAAAGCAAAGATAATGTATTTTTTGCACAAAACGCTAATTATGAATAAGTACGGTGCATAAAATCCGAAAATTTTCGTGTAGCCACAAGGAAGAGTGTTTTTTAATTTTGTCGTTTTAAAAAAAACAATTTTCAAATCATGAACACCTTAATTTTAAATAGAAAAATGGTGAGTAAATTAAAAGATTTTGCGGTATTTGTAAATATACCCAAGCTTTCGATTTCAAACACCAAAACCCGTTGAGTTTATAGGTGTTGTTGTGGCTAGTTTTTATGATTTCAAATTTATAATTATTTATATATTCCTTATTGATTCAGTAATTACATCTATTCTTGTTCAAAAATAATATTTCTTTCCGTATTTTTCTTATACATGTTCTTAGGAATAATCTCTCTGTTCGCCGCTGAGCAATAGTTTTTACTATTTGGGTTTAGAACATATTCGAGTTGATATTCAATCATTTTTTCAAAAGGAATAAGGAAGTTCTTCGTTTCGCATTGTTCTAAGTCACCTTCCTTAAGTAAGTTTAAGACAGTATATACTGATTCAATAGTACTAAGACAAAGAGATTCTGGCTGCTGTTTGATAATAAATTTTGATTTGATTTTATTATCAAAACTCACTCTTTTTAGTTTTTGCAAGTTCTTACTTAGTTTAAGCATTTTACGGGCGCAGGGCCATGTGCCATCGAGAATGAAGATGTGTGGATTATCACCCATAAAAGAATTTATTTCTGAACTTTTTCTTATCGAGAAGTTGAAATTATCTTTTCCCGGATAAAGTAAGAAAGAAGAACTTTTTTCTTTAGCCAGTATTTCATTTACACGCTTATTATTGGTAAAATCGACACCAACTATAATTTCTGAATTTTCAAGTTGAAGATTAGTAATATGTCCCGTTCCGCTTTTTTCTTTTTTGTACTCCTTCGGGTGCATAAGAATAATAAAACGAGTCTTAGTCTGGAAAGGATTAATATGTTTACAAATACATGTGCTTGAAGGCCTCATGCATTTGTAACATTTGATTCGTGGATTTTTTATTTCTACTTGCAAAGTGAATATCTTTTTATTTTTCTAATTGGCTACAACGTTTATGTATGATGCGTTGCGCATATAAAAGTATCACATTCGAGTTAAATAAAAGCCAATAGTTGGATTTTGTTTGAGCTATTTAGCCGTTTAAAAAGTATAATTTAAAAATTAGAGGAGTTTTAAAATACAGAATATCCTTTGGGTAATTACTTACGAACTATCTAAGATACATAGGATTAGATGATTTAGTAGACAAAAAACTATTAAGCTTATTTATATATAGGCTCAATAAATAAACGAGATTTTATAAAATAAAAAGCCTCATATTATTTAAAAGGTCTTTTTCAAATTTTCAATTTATTAATGCAGAGTAGCATGTTGTAGCCACGAATTTAAGCAGACAATGAATTAATTTAGTCCGCTCCTTTATTAGAGCAGACTAAATTATTTACTAAAGAAATTATATTAAATCATTTCCTCATTAATAGCAATAGCTAATGTTTGGCGAATAATTGCATCACCTTTCCAGCTGGTAGGTGTAACTATACATCCTACTTGACTTGTAATTTTACCACTAGATGACCCTGCACCCCAAGGAATATCCCATGACATTGAAAAGGACATTTTTCCGTCTGCGCTAGTCCAAGTTGCGCTTCCTTCAGTACCAGCAGAAGCATTACTTGCCCCACTAGTTTTAAAAGCAACCTGATTTTTCTTTCTTGAATAAACGGAATCATTAGTAACTATTTTCCCCCAACTTAAAGATGTAGTAGCTTTTGGAAATGTTTGAGTTGTAAAATTTGTAAAACTGATAGAGAAATTTTGTGCTTCTGCCATTTTAATTTTTTTTTAAATGCTTCTTACTCTATTTAAATAGGCTTTTCAGATACCGCCTTTGTTGCAAAAAAATAAAGACTAGCTAATTGTTTTAATAATCATAGTATATTTTAGTGACTATACAAATGTCCAGTATTAGAAGAAGATGAATAAACGTATATCTACCTAGATTTTTAAAAGGGTAGAACTACTTTTTGATGCTAAAAGCTACCTATTTAAGATTTTGAATAGCTCTTAGTTATTGATATATTGAAATTTCTGAGTAATATAAATCAGTAATTTTTTAACATAACATATACGGAAAATGGAGAGGTTGATGGAGATATTATTTAAAAAATGGATAAATCTGCCGATTATAGAGATAGTTTTGTTTATGCAAATAAAAACCGTTATCAAAATAAACCCCTGGATAGTTTAAAGTGCAACATCTTTACAAAATCATTAGTTAGAGAAAACGAACCAACACCAAACCAAGACCAACCAACAACATTGAATTACGAGGTTGTTGGATAGATAAAAAATGAGATAATAAAAAAGCCAATCAATTACGATTGGCTTTTTTTACTGAAATTAAAATTTATTTGTTGTTTTTTAGAACAGTCCTAGGGTCTTTAAAGTCCTCGTTTAAATTAACTCTATCACTAGGGGGCACTGTAGGAATGACACTTGGTTTGTCTGCTGGTTTTTCATCTTTTTCACTCATAATAGTTAGTTTTAAATTTAATGATTCAATATTGATTTGTTTTTTACAATTTAGCTCTTTTGTGTTTTTTAAAATAATTTCTGTAGGTTTTTTTTCCACCTCAATAAAATTATTCAGAAGTAACAAGAAAGCTGAAGCAAAAACAGAAACCAAAGTTAGTTTTATTGCTTTAGTGTAGTCATTAACTAAATTATCATATATATGTTTATTACTGTTAAAACTATCTCTATTAGCTCCAATTTCATAAAGTAAAACATTTTGATAATTTTCTAGAGCTAAATCATCAAATTTCTTAGGATGAAAACCTTGATCTAATCTCTTTGTTTTTAATATTTTTATGAAGTTTGTTATAGTTAAAACAAGTAGTGATATAGGAATTATAGCGAAAAACTTAAGATATATATTTGCGTTGCCTAAACCACTAAAAAAAAATGGAATAAATAATGCTAAAACTGATATCATTGTACCTGATACATTGTGTTTTTGTCTATAAGAATCAATTTGAGCTTTTAAAAGCGTCTCTGATTTACCAGCTAAAAACTCAAGGCTATCTTTGTCTAAATTCTCCAAATCTGTTTTTAAACAAAGTTAACTTTTTAATCAAATCCTCGTTTTATTTTATATATTAAATTCAGAAGAGTATCACAATGAAATATTGTGGTTACATTTTCCTACAATCATAATTCTGTAAAATTCAAATTAACTGATGTTTTACATAATTATTACTGGTAGAATTCCTATAAGTCTGGAGAAGTTGGTAAAGAGAGTAATTATTTAGTGTTAAAAAGAAAGTACATTCCCTTTCTTATTCCCTTAAAAAAAACAAAACCCCGTAAACAATTAAGTTACGAGGTTTTTTGTTGAGGTGTCGAGCGGATTCGAACCGCTGTAGATGGTGTTGCAGACCACTGCCTAGCCACTCGGCCACGACACCCTAGTGTGAAGGCAAATGTAATAAGATATTTTTAATTAGCAACGTTCTTTACTTAAAAGAATAGTAACTTTCTCAACATTACCACCTATTGGCGGATTTATTTTAGAAACCGCAACTTCAGCATTGCTTACTAAAGCACTCTCTTTAAATATTCTATCTAAAATTCTTTGCCCAACTTCTTCTAATAATTTTGAACGAATAGCCATTTCTTCTGCTACAATTTTATTTAACAACACATAGTCAACCGTGTCATTTAAATCGTCTGTAAGCGCCGATTTTGATAAATCAGCACTAACAGTTACATCAACTCTGTATTCACTTCCTATGCGCGCTTCTTCGTCTAAACAGCCGTGAAAAGCATATAGTTTTATGTTTTCTACTTTTATAATTCCCATATCCAGTTGATATTAGTTTAAAATAGCAGCAATACCTGGTAATACTTTTCCTTCTAAGCTTTCTAACATTGCTCCACCACCAGTACTTACATAACTTACTTTGTCGCTTAATCCGAATTGTTTAGCTGCAGCTACAGAATCTCCACCACCTACTAATGAAAAAGCTCCATTTTCTGTTGCAGCTACTATAGCATTACCTAAAGCAATTGTTCCTTTTGAAAAGTTTTCTAATTCAAAAACTCCTAATGGTCCATTCCAAAGTATTGTTTTTGATTTTGCTAATACATCAGCAAACTTAGCGCTAGTTTCTGGTCCAACATCTAAGCCCATCCAACCGTCAGGGATTTTTGAAGTATCTACTAATTGTGTATGGGCATCATTTGAAAAATTATCAGCAATTAATGCATCTACCGGTAAATGAATTTCAACTCCTTTTGCTTTCGCTTTTTCTAAAATAGATTTAGCAAGATCCAAATATTCATCTTCCACTAATGAATTACCAATTTTACCACCCAATGCTTTAATAAAGGTAAAAGTCATTCCTCCACCAATAATTACATGATCAACTTTATCTAAAATATTTTCGATAATTGTTATTTTAGAAGATACTTTTGCTCCTCCTAAAATAGCAGTAATTGGCTTTTCACCAGTAGTCATTACTTTATCAATACTTTCAATTTCTTTAGCTAATAAGCTTCCGAAACACTTGTTTTCTCCAAAAAATGAAGCAACAACACTTGTAGAAGCATGTGCTCTATGAGCAGTTCCAAAAGCATCGTTTACATAAATATCACCTAATTTAGATAACTGCTCAGCAAAAGCTTTGTCTCCTTTTTTCTCTTCGTCATGGAAACGTAAATTTTCTAATAATAGAATTTTACCTTGCTCTAAATTAGCAACAGCAGCTTCAGCAGCTTCTCCTACACAGTTTTCTACAAAATTTACTTCAACACCAATAATATCTTCAATAGTTGAAACAATATGTTTTAATGAATACTCATCTTGAACTCCTTTTGGACGTCCTAAATGTGACATTAATACACAGCTACCACCATCTTCTAAAATTTTAATAATTGTAGGTTTAGCAGCTTCAATACGTGTAGCATCAGTAACTTTAAATTCATCATTTAAGGGTACGTTAAAATCTACGCGAATTAATGCTTTTTTTGAGTTGAAATCAAAGTTGTGTATCGTCTTCATTAGTGTGTTTTTATTATTTAAATCAGTATATATAGATACTTGAATAATTATTTTACAATTTAAACTACGTCAATTCGAGTGATTTTCAAATGAAAATTGTATCGAGAATAGCGTTTTGCAAAGATAGTTTTTTATGTGAATGATTGAAACTACTTTTTAAGTTTAGATAATTCTTGACACCGATTATTATTCCATTATATTTGTGTGATGGATTTCTCAAAAATCATAGGACAACAACATTTAATTAGTCACCTTAAAACAAGTGCTGATAACGGACGAATTCCGCATGCACAACTATTTGTAGGGCCTGAGGGTTGTGGTACATTAGCAACCGCAGTTGCTTATGCACGCCATATCCTTTGTGGAGCTGATAATAATGCATGTAATTTAAAGATTGATAAATTATCACATCCTGATTTGCATTTTGCTTTTCCAGTGGCAACTAATGATAAAGTAAAACGTCACGCAGTAAGTAATTTGTTTTTAGAAGATTGGCGAACCTTTGTAAAGGAACAACCTTATGGGAACTTATTTGACTGGTACAAACTCCTTGGTGTTGAAAATAAACAAGGACAAATAGGGGTTGATGAAGCCTTGGAAGTAGTGAAAAAATTGGCGCTAAAATCCTATGAAGGTGGTTATAAAATCATGATTATTTGGATGGCAGAGAAAATGAATAATGCTGCTGCTAACAAATTATTGAAACTGATAGAAGAACCGCCAAATAAAACTGTTTTCCTTTTAGTTACCGAAAATGAAGATCAGATAATTAATACCATAAAATCGCGTTGTCAAGTATTGCATTTTCCTGCATTATCAGAAGAGTCAATAGTTAATGAATTGATGACTAATTTTGAAATAACATCTGCAGAAGCAACAAAAGTGGCACATCAAGCAGATGGTAATTACAATAAAGCGGTTGATATTTTAAATAACGATTCAGAAGATTTACAATTTGAAGAATGGTTTATTACTTGGGTTCGTGCTGCATTTAGAGCAAAAGGAAACAAAACTGCAATTAACGATTTAATTAATTGGAGTGAAACGATTGCTAAAACAGGTAGAGAAACTCAAAAGCAATTTTTAAATTATTGTTTGAATTTTTTCCGTCAAGCTTTATTACAAAACTATACTGCTACAGATTTAGTGTTTTTAGAAACTCAAACAAAAGGCTTCTCTTTAGATAAATTTGCACCTTTTGTACATGGAAATAATATTTTAGCTATTAATGAAGAATTAAACGACGCTATTTATCACATAGAGCGTAATGGAAACGCTAAAATTATATTAACGGATCTTTCTATTAAATTAACACGATTGTTACACCAGAAGGTTTAAAAATTAACACGAAAAACTAAATTAGGTGTAAAACGTAAACCATAATTTGTTTGCTCAATAATATTATCAGTATAAGTATCGGTAGCTTCATCATATTGAGTGTCCAACCTGTATGTTTTTTCTAATTCGTTTTTATGATCATATATATTAATCAAAGAAACTCCAATTCTTGCTTTAGTAGTTTTTGAATTGGTTAGATAAAAGTCATACATCACACTAGCATCTAATTTATGATATGTCTTTAACCTTGAGGCATGTTTCTTTTCATAAACAATCTCAAAAAAGTCTTGATCAACACCAATTGCTTTAGTGAAAGGTTTTCCTGTAGCAGCATTCCAACCTAGTGAAAACTGAAAATTTTTGTGTGTATAGGTGTTTGATAGTGAAATTACATGAGTTTGATCAAAATTTCCTAAAAACCCCTTACTGTTATTAATATTGTTGAAAAAATAATTAGTTTTACTTACGGTGTAGCCTAACCAAGTTCTAAAGTTTCTAATTCTTTTTTTTATTAAAATATCAACACCAATAGTTTCGCTTTTACCGGTTGAAAAAGTTGGTTCACCTTCATTAATAGTAAAAAAATCTTTTAAAACTGTTAGTCCTTTAATCTTTTTAAAATACCCATCTATATCTATTTTCCATCCTTGATGCTCATATAAAGTCCCAATAGAAAACTGTCGGTTATTTAAAACGGGTCGATCATTATCTGCTAATATCCAAAGGCTATTACCTAAACCTAAATCATTTTGAGTTTCGGATAATACTTTACTAATAGATTGGTTTTTTATTTCCAGGGATGTTTTTATACTCCAAAACTTATTTAATTTATAGTTTAAAAATAAGCGAGGTTCTAAAAATTCTTTATTTACTGTTGTAACTTTACTAGCGCGAATACCTGTTTGTAGCATCCATTTTTTATTTTGAAAAATATGCTCGTAAAACAATGAGTGAATGTTTAGTTTGTCGTTGTCTTTTTCTTCAAAGTGACTCTCAGGGTCATTATTATAATCAGAAGTAATATTATAATCAATAGTATTTGAAACAATATCATATCCGATTTTAAAGGAATTCTTGTTATTAGGGAAAAAATGAAGAGCTGTATTCCCTCCTAAATCCTTAATATCATTAATCGTATTTGATGTATATACATCTTCAGGGCCAAGAGTATCAGAATACCCATATTCTGATTTATAATCAGAGCTATAAGTGCTAGTTTTTAAATCTACTTTATCAGAGATATTTACATCCCATTTAATATTAAAACCCCTATTAGTTAAATCTAGATAATCATTAGCGGTTAATTCAATATCTATATCCGGGTAATTAATTTTTGCAGTATAATCAAGCTTGTTTACTACAAATAAACTGCTAAAAGTTATGGTGTGTTTAGTAAACGGTTTCCATACGGTTTTGAAGTTATAATCCGTAAAATAAAATTTATTGTGAAGCTCTTCAAAATCACTATTCTCTAATTGATTACTAACACCTTCTACTTTAGTATTTTGAAATACTTTATTACTCATTTTTTTAAAAGTAATAGTACTTAAAACATCGGAATAGGAACGACGAACAGAAGCTGTTAAGCTTAATTTATCTTTAACTATTGGTGCTTTTATAAAAGCATCTGCTTTAATTAAATTAAACCCTATCCCAGCAGTTAAACTATCGTGAACCTTGTCCGATGATCGAATATCTATAACTCCAGAAATACGATCGCCATACTTAGCACTTGTACCACTTCTAGAAACATTAATAGTTTCTGTAATATAGGGGTTAAATGCAGATATAAGCCCGAAAAAATGCCCTTGATGATACATTTTAATTCCATCCCAAAGCACTAAATTTTGATCAGGAGTACCACCTCTAATATGTAAGTCAGAAGCTGATTCTGTAGGGCTTGAAATTCCCGGAAGTAATTGTAAACTTTGTAAAACATCGGGTTCTGTTAACCCTGGAAGTATACCTAAATCATCAGGGTTTACCTTTATTGAACCGTCGCTTTCAATTTTATCAAAACCAGTGGTCAGATATTCATTTGAAATTAAAACCTCATCTAAATTAGTAATAGTTATACTTGGGTCAAATGCAGCTCTTTTTATGATGATGTTTTTGGCATCTAAAAAATGAAACTCAAGGATTGCTTGCTTTTTTATTTCCTCTAAAATTTCTTCTAAAGTAATGACTCCCGAAAAAGTAAAAGTTTTATTAGTTAATAAGTCGTTGTTAAAAGCAAATCGGACAGGAAATTTAGATTCTAAATCAGGTATTATAATTGATAATGGCTCATTTAAATACTCTAGTTTTTGTTCTTGAGCACTTAAATGAACCGTTAAAAATAAGATTATTAAAAATACTATTTGCTTCATTAATACTTTTGAATACGAACATTACTGTTTGCATCAAAGGTATATGGAATTTCCATAGTATCAAAAATAGTTATTAAAGCCTGTTGAAGATTAGTGTGTGAAAACCTTCCAGAAAAATAAGCTATTTGTAAATTTTCTTTACCTGAAATAGTAATGTTATACTGTCTTTCTAATTCAGTTACAACTTGAGAGATTGCTACATTATTAAATGAGCTTTCTTGTGCTGTCCAGCTTGGTATTGTTTCAATAACGGTATAAGGTGTCGCAATTTTATTTTGAATACTAATGGCTTTACCTTGGGTTAAAATATGGTTTAGCTTACCTGAAGTAACTTTAACTTTTCCTTCAAAACAGGAAACATTATAAAAATCGTTCCTTGAATTTACAGTAAACTGGGTTCCTAATACCGCAACTGAACCTTCCTTTGTTACTACAGTAAATTCCGAGCCTTTTTTAACCTTAAAATAAGCCTCTCCGGTTAAATTTAAGTTCCGATTATTTTTCCAGTTAAAGGTGTTAAAAGCAATTTCAGATCCAGCATTTAATAATACTTCAGACCCGTCAGGCAATTCAAATTTGGTTTGTTCAGCTAACTCTGCATTGTAAGTAGTTTCCTGAAAAAAGAATGAGTACCCTAAAAAAAGCACTACAGAAGCCGCTACTGCATACGCCCAATTAGGAATAAGAGTTCTTACTTTTACTACAGGTTTTTCTTGTTGTTTAGCAATTTTATTTAATGTAGCAGTATAGTTTTTTTGTTGGTTATAATCAGGAGTTTCTAATTTATCTACTACATCAATAAGAAATTTATAGTCTGCATAAGTGCTAGATTTTTTAAAAATTTGCAGCTCATTTTCAGACATTTCGCCTGCTAACCACTTTGCTAAATATGTATCGTCGTTTTGATGTTCCATTATTATACTTCAAGAGCTTCCTTGTACTTAAAACAGTGCACAAATTAAAAACCCTACTTTTTATTTTTTAAAATGTTCAATTTCTGATCGTAAACTTACTAATGCTCCGTGCATTCTTTTTTCAACAGCTTTTACTGAAATATTCAGCATTTCTGCAATTTCCCTATATTTTTTACTTTCAATCCTATTCAATAAAAATACTTCACGTTGTTTCTCAGTTAAATTTGCAATTGCTCTATCCAACTCTCCTTTGAATTCTTTTTCTCTATAAATAAATTCAGGATTTTCGTGTGATACTATAGAAATAACAGATTTCTGGTGTTTTAAAATTACTTTTTTATGAGCAACTTCGTTTAAAAAAGCATTGTTAGCTAAAGTATATAAATATGATTTTGCTTTTTCAAAGGGGACTTTTGCGCAGTTATTCCAAAGTTTAACAAAAGCATCTTGAGTTAAATCTTCTGCCTGTGCGGAATCCCCACATTTGTAATAAATGAAGTTTCTAATTGTTTTTGAGTGGGTATTAAATACTTCCTCAAAAACACGTTGTTCACAAACTGACTTTGTATGATCAGGCATTAAATATAATTTTTGTTAAAGCTAATAATTTTATAATTAAGGTCAAGTCCCCAAACCTTAGTTTTTATATTTTAGAATAATTTTAAAATTTTAATTAGGGTTTTTAGGTATGAGTATGTTTCATAGGTATAAGGATATTAAAATAATCTATGATGAAGAATCTTGATAGGATTAAAAAAAATGCAATACTTTTATTTATAGCTGTAGAAGAAGTTAAGCAAATTAACGAGACGAAGTTAGTTAATTGTAAAAGCCAAAATGAAGTAGATGAGCTTACCGAGATATGGGAACTTGTTAAAAAGTAATTTAAGTGTATAAAGAGATGTTGTTCTATAAATAGCATCTCTTTAAAGTTTTAAGCATGAAGTGTTTTTTAATTTGTATAACAATTTTATTGTTATTTTCTTGTAGCTTGAGTAAATATCAGGAAAGAGATTTTTTAGGGAGTGTTTCCAAAAACCCATGTATAAAGTATTGTGAAATATATGATTTACACATTTATTCCGATGGGACATTTGTGTATATAGGAGAGGAAAAATCGGCTATAAAAGGTATCCATGAAGGGAAATTGTCCAAAAAAGAGTTGTTGAAAATTAAGCAATTATTTAAAGAACTACCTAAAAAGGACTCATATATAAAAGGCAATGATGTTTCTACAATTTCAATAAAATACAATACTTTAATAACTAGGCATGAATTTAATACGTCAGTTTTCATAGATTTTCATAATTTTGTTGAAGGATTATATGATAGAATTCCTTAAATAAAGATAAAAATGAAAAAATCACTATTAGTATTTAGCTTATTGTTTTTAACCATTGCTTGTAAGAAAAACTATACAACTTATCATAATGTTCAGGCAGAAGCAAGCTGTGGACAATGTATGTTTGGTATGGAAGGTAGTGGTTGTGATTTAGCAGTTAAAATCGGAGATGCACATTATTATGTTGAAGGAACTGCAATTGACGATCATGGTGACGCGCATGCCGATGATGGATTTTGTAAAGCAATTAAAAAAGTAACTATTAGTGGGGAAGCTGCAAATGAAAAAATAAATATATCTTCTTTTAAAGTTAACGATTAGTAACAAAAAAAGATTCAATTAATAAATGAATTTATGTTTTATCATCAAAAAGACAATAAAAAAATCCGCTATTAGCGGATTTTTTTATTGGTATGAATTGAAAAAATTACTCAGCAGTAGCGTAAGTTTTGTTTAATTCATCAAGAATAATTTTTGTGATATCATTCTTTTCTGAACCGTATAAAACACTTCCTACTTTATTTTTCCCAAAAATGTATGTGTAACCTTTAGTTGAACCGTAAGTAGTAATAGCTTCATCAATCTTTTTTAATAAACCATCAATTTCTGTTTGGCTTTGTTGTGCCATCATTTGCTCTTCTTGTTGCATTTGCTGCTGTAAAAGCTGACTTTTTTGCATGTAAGGCCCGTATAGTTCTTGTTGTTTTTCTTTACTTAGATTAGCTCCTTTAGCTTGTAAAGCAATACCCTCAGTTTGTAAAGATTTCCCTATACTATCTTTTTTCTTTGTTAAAGCCTCAACCTTAACCTTGTATTTATCTTCAATATCTTTACGCTCTTGGTACTCTTCAATTAACTTTTCATTGTTTACAAAAGCAGTTTTTTCTTGTTGACAAGAGAATAAGGCTACAGATGCTAAAACTATTACGATTACTTTTTTCATTTCAATTGAATTAATTATGGTTTATCTAAAGCGAAAATATAAAAATTAATGCAAATTATAAGGAAATAATTTACTCAAAAAACTTCATTAAAATACTGTACTTTTGTCTTTTAGAAATTAGCCACACTTGTGGAAAACAATATATCAGATGAAAATAGCTATAGGTAACGATCACGCAGGAACAGAATATAAGTTTGAAATTATTAAATTGCTTGAATCAAGAGGAATTACGGTGACTAATTATGGAACTGACGAAAGTTCAAGTGTTGATTATCCTGATTTTGTACATCCAGTAGCTAAGGATGTTAATGAGAAGAATGTTGATTTTGGAATTTTGGTATGTGGTAGTGGAAACGGAGTGTCTATGACGGCAAATAAGTACCCTAATGTTCGTGCAGGTTTATGTTGGACAAAAGAAATTACTGAATTAACACGTTTGCATAACGATGCAAATGTATTAAGTATTCCAGCTCGTTATACTTCGGTTCAACAAGCATTAGGAATGGTTGAAACTTTTTTAGATACTGCTTTTGAAGGTGGGAGACATCAAAATAGAGTTGATAAAATTTCTTGCTAGTATGGTAACTTTTAAAACGATTACTTTTTCAGAATTTTCTGTAAAAGAATTATATGAAACACTTCAGTTACGAAGCGAAGTATTTGTAGTTGAACAAGACTGTGTTTACCAAGATGTTGATTTTAAAGACCAAAAGGCATTACATGTTTTAGGGTATAAAAATGATAAATTAGTAGCTTATACACGTATTTTCAAACCTGGAGATTATTTTAAAGAAGCTAGTATTGGTAGGGTTGTTGTTCAAGAAAATGAACGAAAATACGGTTATGGACATGATTTAATGAAGGAGAGTATTGCTGCGATTCAGAAAGAATTTAATACAACTACCATTCATATTTCTGCTCAAACTTATTTAGAAAAATTTTATAATACTCATGGTTTTGTAAAAAGCGGAGAAGGATATTTAGAAGATGGTATTCCTCATATTAAAATGATAATTAACTAGCGTAAAACACTATTAATTATATTAGAATAATTCATTAAAACAAAAGCGATTACTTTTTAAAGTAATCGCTTTTGTTTTAATAGTTAAATACCACTAGTGGTTTAGTTTGCGTGATACCTTCTTTTCTTAACAATGTTTTTGATGATGATTTCTACACGTCTATCATATTCAGCACCTTTTCCTAACGGAACTGTTCTACGCATTCCTTTGTAACGCATACGTTCTTTAGCAATTCCTTTACGTCTCAAATAACTATAAACTGCTTTTGCTCTAGTTTGTGATAAATTTTGCTTTTTAGTTTTTCTATCAATAGCATCTCTACTATAACGTGTGCAACATACATGTCCTTGAATTTCAATATATAAATCAGGACGATCAGTTAAAACCTTTGCTAATTTACGTAAATGAGGAAATGATTTTTCAGTAATCCAAGCATATCCTTCTTGAAAATGAATGTTTTCTAATACAAAACGATCACCAATATTTAGTGGCTCAACAATTTTATGCTCAATAAGTGTTTCGTTAACTCTAGGCTTTGGAATAATAGTTTTTATATCAATGGTAACCTTTCTGTTTAATCCTCTAACAATGTCAGTTTCTACTTGGTCAAACTTTCTGATAATTACCTCGCCTTTTCCTTTTACAATCTTAAAAAGTGCCTTATCAATCCCCAAATTGATTAAATGATTTTTTACATTCTTAGCTCTTTTAATAGATAAGTTCATGTTGTATTTATCAGAACCTCTATCGTCCGTATAACCGTACATGATTATTTCTACAATTTTTTCTCTCCCAAGTTTATTTATAAAGCCTTCAACCTTTGATTTTTCTGCATCATTTAATTTATAAATAGCAGTATCAAAATATACATTTACATCCCTATGTTGCTTTTGGGCTTGTAGGGTGAGTGAGAAGAAAAAAGATATAAGGAATACGTAAATTATTTTCATAGTCATTGGGGGTTTAGTCACAAATCTAATAAATAGTAATCAAAACAGATGCCAAATTATTTTAAAATGGTTTTATACCGCTCTGAACTTAGTATTTCAATTCCGGTTTTAATATCCTCATGATGTGAAAGTTGGTAATTATATAAACCTTCTTTATAAAAATATCGCGTTACTAATTTATCGGTAATTAGCTTAGTTAATTCTTCTTGATTCTTAGTTAAAGCAGCAGTTTTAGCAATAGAGATACTATTTTTTAATTGTACAATTTCAGTATCTAAAGAGATATCATCTTTAATAGCTTGTTTCTCCAAAGTGCTTAGTACTTTTTCTGTATTTGTTTGGTACTTAAAATCACTTGTTGCAACATACTTTTTGAAGTTTTCATAGTCAGTACTAGAAAAAGAGAAATCAACGATTGAAGTAAGTGGATTCTTGTAATAATAATCGGTACAGAAATTAAAAATTACTTGTTCTCTAATTAATGCTTTTGAAATATTACTGAGTTTACTCTTTTCAATTTTTACATCCGGATCAACTCCACCACCATCATATACTGTTCTCCCTTTTTTAGTTTTAAAAGCGGTATAGTTTTTTTCATCTGTACGAACAGCATTTCCTTTTTTATCTCTGTCTCTATAATTAAGTGCTTGAATGCATCTACCAGAAGGAGTATAGTAACGCGAAATAGTTACTTTCAACTGAGTACCGTAGGTTAATTTTTTAGGACGCTGAACTAATCCTTTTCCAAAACTTCGTGAACCTACAATTACTGCTCTGTCTAAATCCTGTAAAGCACCAGAAACGATTTCACTTGCAGAAGCACTTCTTCCGTTAACAAGTACCACTAATGGAATTTCAATATCTAAAGGTTGCTCCTTGGTTTTATATACTTTATTGTATTTTTTTACTTTTGATTTGGTGGTAACAATCACTTCTCCTTTAGGAACAAATAAATTTACTATTCGGATAGATTCTCTTAATAAGCCACCCGGGTTTCCCCTTAAATCTAAAATCAGTTGTGTAGCTCCTTCAGCTTTTAATTTAACAATTGCAGCTTTGGTTTGCGCATATGCTTTACTGTTAAACTTACTCAATATTACATAACCAGTAGTATTGTCTATTAGTTTGTAAAACGGAACAGCATCCACATCAATAGCAGCTCTAGTTAAAACCGTTTGTTCTTTCTTTCCTTGACGGATATAATGTATAGTTATTTTTGAATTTGCAGCACCTTTTAAAAGTGTAGCAGTATCATCTTTAGAGTCGATAACTTTGATATCTCCAATTTGTATAATTTCATCACCAGCTTTTAAACCCGCTTTATCAGCAGGATAGTTTTTAAAAGGTTCTAGAATAAACAAGTGACCATCTTTTCGGTTTATAGAAGCACCAATTCCAGTATATTCACCAGAGTTATTTATTTTATATGATTCTACATCTTGTTCATTATGAAATTGAGTGTAGGGATCTAAATCCTTTAACATGCTTTTTATAGCAGTATCCATCAACTCACCTGGATTTGTTTCATCAACATAATTCATGTTGAGTTCTTTAAACAAAGTGGTAAATATTTCTATTTGTTTAGCTATTTCGAAGAAATCGTTTTTAAATGCTGAGGTAGTAACTAATAATAGCACAGCTACAACTGGTATGATTACTCGTTTTTTAAATAGTGTTTTCATAATGTAGATGTTTTATGTGATATTATTTTAAATTGAAAAATGTTCACCTTAAGAAGAGGAAACTTTATTACGAGTTTTCTTTTTCAACCAACTTATCTAAAAGCTTAATTATCTTGTTGTTTAGTACTTCAAAAGTTGGCATTTCTTTACCAAGATACAAAAACATACAGACATACTTTTCCTTTAATTCGCCATCTATGATGTGTTTGTTCAATCTGTAGCCTTCTCGTAGTAGGCGTTTTATTCTATTTCTGTCAACAGCTCTTTTAAAATTTCGCTTAGGTACAGAAACTCCAGTTTTCATTAAAACTTCATCTTCAAAATTAAGTTGCTTGTAGACTAATTTTATAGGATATTCGTTTATTTTTTTTCCAGAAGTAAAAAGCTCATCTAAGAGTTTTTTACTTTTTAATTTTTCTATTGTAGGAAGGGTATGATTCATATATAGCAGGTTTTTTTACAACTTATTTTTTTATAAAAAAGAGTGATAATTGAATTTAACCCTAGTGACTGCTAAAATAACATAAATTTATGGCAAAAAAAACACCAAGGAATTACCTTAGTGTTTTTTTAAGAAGAATATTAGTAATTGATTAATTCACGATTATTTTTTTAACAATAACAGAATTACTTGCTGTTATTTGCATAAAATAAATCCCTGAATCAGTATTTTTCAAATTAACTTCTAACTGGTTTTTAAAGTTTTTTAAATCTATAACTTGAATAACTTTACCCGTTAAGCTAATTATTTTTGCAGCTGTTAATTTTTCTTTTCCGGTATATTTAAGTGTAAAAACTCCGTTATTTGAATTAGGGAAAATTGAGAATTCATTTTTTATTAAAAGATTATCATTAGTCCCTAAAACAGGTTCGAATAACTGTACTTCTGCTACCTGAATAATTCCCTCACCTGAATTACATTCATTATCTGTGAAGTTTACTCTATAGTAAGAATAAAAAGTACTGTTTGTAAAGCTAAATGTTCTAGTAAAAAAACGAGTTGAAATACAAGGAATTACGTCTGTTGCAATACTAGTAAAAACAACTCCGTCATTAGAACCTAAAACTTCAAAGTCTTGTGGGTCTCTTCCTTCTGCATCATTAGCAGTTGTTATTTCTATAGAAGTAGCAACTTTACTTGCTCCACCTAAATCTACAGTAAAACCTGTTCCGTCATTTTCATCAAAATCTAATAATTTTGTATTTACATTACCATCAATAATTTTATCGACTCCTTCTGATCCGGGAGAGTTTACAGTATTGAAAGGAGAAACTATCATTGTTGGATTAAAAATGGCAGTTTGTGCTTGTAAAAAAGCGGTACCTAATAAGGCAATAAATAGTAATTTTATTTTCATAATATAAGGGTTATTTTTTTGCAAAAAAACAACCCTTATATAGAAGTGTTAGTAATTAAGGGACGTAATCATTTGTTTTTGGGACAAATAACAATGTAGCGCTTAATTCTTGTAACTATTATTAGTTCTATCTACATCTGCCATTAATCCAGAAGGGTCAATGGTCATGTTTTTTATTGTTTTAGATGCTTCAAAAGTATACGTTGGATGTGCCCAAGCCCAATCCGTTTTAATGATTCTTTTTAAGTTAGGATATGCATTTTCTTTTTCAGCCCTAGCCATTTGTAATGGGATGTATACATACTCTTTTGTTCCATCAGTATATTCAACTACCAAATCAATAGGCATTGCTAAACGTCCTTTACGTTCCAAAACAACAGTATTTCCTTCAACAGATTTAATTGAATAATCAACTGTTTTAGTAGTTTTAGTCCATCCGGTTAAGTACCAATCCAATTCAAATCCAGAAACTTTTTCCGCTACTCTTTTAAAATCATTTGGAGTAGGATGCTTAAATTTCCATTGGTTGTAATATTCAGTAATAGTTTCTGCTAATTTATCTTTACCAATAATATACCCTAACTGAGCTAAAAATACTTCTCCTTTGTTATAAGCAGCAATTCCGTATGCCATATTAGAATGAAAACGATCACCATATGTAGCTTGTGGTTCTTCTTTCCCAGAACTAACTAAGTAATTATATCCACGATACGCCCCAGAAAAAGGGTTTGCTTTTCCATCTGCTTCAGCTAAATCAGAAATATATGAAGTCATTCCTTCATCCATCCATTCATGTTTTGTTTCGTTAGTAGCTAATAAGTGTTGAAACCAAGCATGAGCCATTTCATGAGCTGTTACCCCAATTAAACTACCTAGTTTTCGTTGTCCAGTAATTAAAGTACACATAGCATACTCCATACCTCCATCACCACCTTGAATAACCGAATATTGTTTCCAAGGATATGGGCCAATATTTTTGTTGTAAAACGCTAATAATTCAGCGGTACGCGGTTGTAATTTCTTCCAGTTTTCTTTAATTTTATCGTCATTCTTATATAAAAAATGTAAGTCTACACCGTTTTCTCCTTTAATTTTGTCATGTATATAGTTAGGATCTGCAGCCCATGTAAAATCATGTACATTAGGTGCTACAAAATGCCAAGTTAACTTGTCTCCTTTTGCTTTTGGAACTGTTACACCAGCATCTTGGTACCCGTGACCAATCTGATTTGGGTTTTGTAAATATCCAGAACCACCCACTGTATAGTTTTTATCAATTGATAGTTTTATATCAAAATTTCCCCAAACACCATGAAATTCTCTAGCAATGTATGCATCTGCATGCCATCCTTCAAAATCATATTCGGCCATTTTAGGAAACCATTGTGTCATAGATAAAGCAACACCTTCCTTATTATTCCTACCTGATCTACGAATTTGTAAAGGAACTTGTCCTAAGAAATCCATGTTGAAAGTTACTTTTTCACCAGATTTTATTGGCTTATTTAAGGTAACCTCTAATACAGTTCCTACAGTTTTATGAGCTAAAGTAATTCCATTTTGAGTTAAAGAATTTACTTTGATAAACCCAATTTCATTAGGTTTAAGTGTTTTTATTCTACTAACAATATTCGGATTTTCTTTTGTTCCTAAATTAGTAGTCATTCTTCCATCAGGGTCTGGTACACTTTGTAAACGTGCATCCATTTCACTTCCTGGTTGAAATGCGTTAAAGTATAAATGATAATACACTTTAGTTAATTCATCGGGAGAATTATTAGTGTATACTAATTCTTGCTTTCCTTGATACTGATAGTTTTCAACATTCATATCAATATCCATCTTGTAATCCACATGTTGTTGCCAATAAGTGTTTTTTGATGTAATTGAAGTTGAGTTAGAAACTGTTTGGATACTAGGCTGTATAATGTTTTCTGAAGTTTTACAAGAAAACAATGAAATAGCCGTTAGACCAAGAATTAATGATTTTTTCATGTGTACATATATTTGAGCGTCTAAAATAAAAAAACCTCAGCAATTAATGCTGAGGTTTAATATATTATTAAGGTTGAAGTCTTATTTAGACATCATTTCTGCCATTATTAATGCATTGTATGCATTTACAATTTTACCACTTGTTGAAACTTCACCTAAAGTTTTCTTATTCTCAGTTTTTCCACCCATAATTACTACAGATTTAATTGGTAAACCAGAAGTCATTAAAATTTGCTTTACTTGAGCAGCTTTTAATTTAGGATAGTAAGAACGTATTAAAGCAGCAACTCCAGCTACATTAGGAGAAGCCATTGAAGTACCTTGTAAGTGTTTGTATTTGTTATGTGGTACTGTAGCGTATATTTTAACTCCAGGAGCAAATACATCAACATTAACTTTACCGTAGTTTGAAAAGTTTGCTACTAATTCAGAACCGTATTTGAAGTTTAATGCTCCAACAGTTAAGAAATTATTAGAAATTTCAACTCCATTATCTACTTGGTCATTTGGATAAATGTTTTTAGTATCTAAATCAGTACCGTCATTACCAGCTGCATTTACAATTAACACATCATTATCTGCTGCGTATTTAATTGCATCATAAACCCATTTAGAATGAGTAGAGTATGATTTACCAAAACTGGTATTGATTACTTTTGCACCATTATCTACTGCATAACGAAATGCTAAAGCGATATCTTTATCGTACTCATCACCATTTGGAACAGCTCTTACAGTCATAATTTCAACATTATGTGCAATACCATTCATTCCTTTTCCGTTATTACGTTCAGCAGCAATAATTCCTGCTACGTGGGTACCGTGTAAAGCTTCATCTTTATCAGGTCCCCACATTATGTTGTTACCATAGTTAGCGTCAGTAAGGTCATTAGGATTATCTTTTACAACTCCTCTAAAGTCATTAGTCATACTTAAGTGACTATTTAAACTATCTGTAAAATGATCTACAGCACCTTTAATTCTTTCAGCGAAAACTGATAATGAATCAAAACCATTTCCGTAAGCCATTCCAGCAATTTGTACATTTTGTAGTAATGCTTCGTCTTCAGTTTTAATAGCTTTTACATCTTCTTTAGTATAATCTTTTTTACCAAAGTGTTTTGCTAGAGCTTCATCAGCAGAAGTGATTTTTTGAAGCATTCCTTCGTATTGAGTTTTACTTCCAACTGCTTGTTGGTATTGTGCGTCGTATTCTTTTTGAGCGCTTGCAATAGTTGAAGCATCTGCTAAAGATTTGTCTCTTAAAATACGTACAAATTCTAAGTTTTCATCAGCGATATCTCCTAAGAAATTCCATCCATGAACATCATCAATGAATCCGTTTTTATCATCATCTTTTCCGTTATTGGCAATTTCCTTTTTGTTAGTCCACAAAACGTTTTTTAAATCTTCGTGCTCAATATCAACACCAGAATCAATAACTCCAACAACAACAGTTTTACCTTTCTTTCCTTTTAAGAATTCATATGCTTTATCAACACTCATTCCAGGGATAGTATCCTTAACTAAATCTAAATGACTCCAACTGTTTAATTCAGCGTCAGTTAATTTTGACACTTTTAAAGGTGTGCTATCAATATTTGTTATTGGTGTAGAAATAACACTTGTTGAACCACAACTTGCTAATATAAAAGCGGTTGTAGCAGATAATAATAATGGTTTAATCAATTTCATAAATCCTTTTTTTATTAATTTTATTTATAAGTAGTCTATTTGATTATTAATCGTATTCGTCGTTGTTTTATGTTATTTGTTACAATATATATTCTCAAAAGTTACTATCTGTAATTACTGTTATGAGAATATTTCGTTACATGTAAATCGTTCCTTTAATACAATTCCTTTTTCAGAATGTTGTACAGTAACAATCTCGTTATGCGCATCATGTTCCAAAAATAAGTAAAAATTTTCAGTAGCAGCCTTGTTTAAGAATTTAGATTTTTCGTCTAAACTTAATAATGGTCTGGTGTCGTACCCTGTTATATACGGAATTTTTAGATGTCCAAGTGTAGGCATTAAATCAGCCATAAAACAAATAGTTTTCCCGTTGTGATTTATATGCGGAATCATTTGCTTTTCTGTATGTCCGTCAATAAACAGAACGCCAAAGTCTAATTCTGATTGAGCTACAAAGTCACCTGAAGTAGGTGTATCCATAAAGTTAAGTTGACCAGATTCTTGCATTGGTAATAGGTTCTCTTTTAAAAAAGAGGCTTTTTCTCTATTGTTAGGTTTAATAGCCCATTGCCAATGATTCTCGTTAGTCCAGAATTTTGCGTTTTTAAATGCAGGCTGATAACCAGTTTTATTTTTATTTCTCTCAATACTTCCTCCGCAATGATCAAAATGTAAATGTGTCATGAATATATCAGTAATATCATCACGGTGAAACCCGTGTTTTGCTAATGATTTGTCAATAGATAAATCACCCCATTGATGATAATAGCCAAAAAATTTATCCGATTGTTTGTCGCCCATTCCAGTATCAATCAACGTCAAACGATTTCCGTTTTCAATTAATAAGCAACGCGCTGCAATATCTATAAGGTTGTTGTTGTCTGCGGGATTGGTTTTTTGCCAAATAGTTTTAGGTACTACACCAAACATGGCACCACCATCTAATTTAAAATTACCTGCTTCTATTGGGTATAAATTCATGGAATAGTATTTTGATTTCGTAAAATTATTGAAATTAATACAAGAAATGAATTTTTTTCAGGAAATTATTCAATGGTTTATATTAATTTTTTTAATTCATTGGCAAAGATTTTCATCTTTTTGATCTCATTTGTACCTGCCAAACGTTCTTTTGTGAATATCAATAAAGCATAACCATTAGACTCAACATGAAAAGTTGGGTTTTGAAGAAACAATTGAGCTAATTCAGGCGTGATTAATTGCTGTATAGCTAAATTATCTTCCCCTTTTATGTAGAATTTTTTAGAGAACTCAGGTTCCTTTTCAATTTTAATATCTGTAAATCCTGCATAATGATAGATAAGTTCCAACAACCCTTCTCTATGGATAGAAAAAACAGGTAAAATATGATCCAGTTCGGTATAGAACATTGTTGCTCTAACTACTTCTTTTGCAATAAATTCTCCTTCATAAAATTCTACATCAAATACTTTAAAAACAGCGTCTTTTTTACCAATTTCATTATAGGTATGATTGATGGTTTTAGTTTTAAAATAGATGAAGTTTTCTAAATATTCTGTTTCGATTTTCTTCCTTACGGTATAACTATAATCTAATTCCTTAGCGATTTTTTTTATCAATTCTTGACGATTAGTAAGTACACCAGTAGACTCTAAGACTTTCTTTACAGGAAGCATTTTTCTTAGTCCGAAAGGATGCTTTGAACCTGCGTCTAAAAGATCTAAACCAATAATCTCTAAGCTACCCCCTTTTTTTCTAAAGATTTCTTTATAATCGGCCATACTTTCCATTACGGTATGATCGACGAAATCACATAATGAAAAATCAATAATAGCTTCTTCAGTTTCCGGAATAGTATCTAGTTTTCGTTTTAACTTTGCGAAGTTTAAAAATGTACAAAAGTTTTTTACACTTACATAGTAGTTGTTTGTATCCCTTTCTTTAAACATTAACACATTCGGTTTAAGAATGTTCCTGATAAAATGTACTAAACTTTTATTAATGATTAAGTGAATTAATCCTGTTGCAAGAATCCCAGACAAAATTCCTTCTATCAAACCAATACTAATTGTTACTATTAATGTTGTTAAGAAAATAACCCCTTGCTCTTTACCAATTTTAAATGTATCTATTATTTTTGATGGGTGTGCTAGTTTCCAACCTGTAAAAACTAAAATAGCCATTAGTGCAGGTAAAGGAATACGGGTAAGTTCTGTGCTAAATAATACAATAAATACAACTAAAAATGATGCGTGGAAAAAATTTGAAGACCTATTACTTGCACCATTATTAACGTTTACAGAACTTCGGGCAATAACTGTCACAACATTTAATCCTCCTAAAAAACCTGCAATAATATTAGCAAAACCAATTGCTTTAATATCTCTATTTACATTGGAACGTCTTTTTTCAGAGTCTAATTTATCAACCGCTTTGATGCTCAAAAGAGACTCAATACTAGCGATTAAGGTTAAACTTAATACTACTGACCAAAAACTAACTGTACCTATTTTATTAAAATTAGGCGTAGGTATATTTGCAATAATTTCATGGGCTTTAGGGATTCCTGAAATCATGTAATCAGGGTGAATAGGGTTGGGTAGTTGTAATACCAATTCATAATAATAACTAAATCCGATTGCCAATAAAACAATCCACATTGGGGCTGGAATTAATTGTAAATATTTGTTTCTTATTTTGGCATAAAAAACCATAATAATTAAACTAATTACCCCAGAGAGCATAGCAAACGTCAGGCTCGTATCACTATAAGAAAATGATTTTATAATGGTTTGGGGGATTTCTGTTAGATATTCTAAACTTCCATTTTTAGATATTCTATTCCCCATCATGATGTGAAATTGTTTCCCTAAAATAATTAATCCAATTGCGGCCAACATTCCTTGAATAGCTGATGAAGGGAAGTAATTGGATAGTTTTCCTAAACGTAAAAAACCAAGAATAAGCATTAATAACCCTGAGCATATTACAGCTGCTAAAACAATTAAATAACCTTCGTATAATCCTTCGTTACCAGTTAATCCACTTTGGTCAGCATATAATAATACTGCGCCAGCAACGACTCCAACTAATCCATTCCCAGGACCTGTTATAGTTACATTACTACCACCTAATACAGCTACTAATACACCACCAACTACTGCAGTTACAATTCCTGCTATTGGGGGGACTTCTGAGGCTAAAGCTAAACCAATACCTAAGGGTAGTGCAATAAGAGATACTACAAAACCAGCAAAAATATTTTTAGGTAATGCCGTAAAAAAGGACTTTATGTTTCTTGAGTTTGTCAATGAATAATTAATACGTCGGTTGGTAATTCAGATAATATATAATCAATATCTTGAGGAAATATCTTATCCCAAAAAGTTGACTTTTCTGGTTTATTCATCACTAATAAATCAGCGCGTTGAATTTTAGCATAATGACCAATAGAATATCCTCGAGTTCCGAAAATTCCTTGTGACTTAATGGTGATATTTTCTTTTAATAAATCGTCTATTTCATTTAAAATAGTTGAAACTCTTGAAGTTTCTCGTTCTATAATTTGTTCTTGTAATAAGGTTGATTTTTCTAAAGACTTATCATCATCTACCTTTATAGTTACTTCACTTTGCGCGATTTCTTCTACAATAGTTATTTTATTAGTTCCTATAGCATTTGCGAATTCAAATGAAGCTTGTATGGTGTTGTTTGTTTTTGGGTGTTTTAAACCATTTACAACAATATGTCTACATGCTACTCGTTCAATAGAAGGTTTAATAAATAAGAGTAGGGAGCAAGGTGCTTTTTTAGCTATTTTTTTAGCAACAGTTCCTAAATAGTATCTCTTTGATTTCTTGCGCTTAGCAGCTCCTAAAATTAATAAGTCGGATTTATAATCTATACAAGCATTTATTATTACATCTACGGGATTACCACTTTTCCAAATAACAGTAACGTTCTCTTTAAATTCAGGAAATACATTACAATATTCAGAAATTTGTTTTTCTTTTTCATCATTTTTTTCACCTACGTGTACTAAAATAACTTTTGCATTTAACATACTTCCCAAACGCAAAGTTTCAAAAACATTAGCTTTTAAGTTAGGGGAGAATGCAATACCAGTAAGTATAGTACCAAAATGAGTCATCTGGCTAAGATATAAAAATTATTAAGTGTATAAAAGTTTGTTTAAAATCCTTTATGGGCTATTTTTTCTTAAAGAGAAAAGGGATATGTGTCTTGTTTGCTGAAATAACAGCTTTTAAATTTCCGTCTTCAATAGAATAGATAATCCGTTTTGGGAATTCATTCTCGGGATTTTCACAAGTAAAGCTTTTTCCTGTTAAAGAAGAAATTGGGAAAAGTGTTGGAGTTTCATTAACTCCAATCACTTTAAATACCCATTGTTCTTTTTCTTTTATAAGACGTATACTTTCTTTAAAAATCGTGTCTTTGTTTTTAAGAGTGCACCCTAAACCGATATATTCTGTGCTGGATTTTTTAGTCCAATATTCATAGGTTTTATTTCCTTCACTTTCATTGGTACGTTCCCAGTTCCCGACTAGCCAATCAAATTGTGTTTCTTGAGGTTTATTACAAGAGCCTAATACGATAATAATTAAAAGAAAATAAAACCTATTCATAATATTTATTGTGTTTTAGGTATAAAAAATAAGTGATATAAACAGTACTCGATAGAAAACTACACTCCAAAAAATTCACTCGAAATGGCGGGTTATAATCAACCAGACTATGTCTGTTATTTTTCGTTTGGTAATTTATCAAATCCCATGTTATATAGAGTAAAAGCAAATAAATCTACATACTCAGAAATTTGCATAGCAACTGGTTTACCAGCACCATGACCTGCATTTGTTTCAATTCTTATTAAAACAGGTAAATCACCTGCTTGTTTATCTTGTAATTCAGCAATAAATTTAAATGAATGTGCAGGAACTACACGATCATCATGATCTGCAGTATGTACCATTGTTGCAGGATACTTAGTTCCTGCTTTAACAGTATGCACAGGAGAGTATCCTTTTAAATAATCGAACATTTCTTTAGATTGCTCTGAAGTACCATAATCATATGCCCATCCTGCTCCAGCAGTAAACGTATGGTAACGCAACATGTCTAAAACACCAACTCCTGGTAACGCTACTTTCATTAAATCTGGACGTTGTGTCATAGTTGCACCAACTAATAAACCACCGTTTGATCTACCCAAAATAGCCATGTAATCTGGAGAAGTATATTTTTCTTTTTGTAAGTATTCAGCAGCAGCTATAAAATCATCAAATACATTTTGCTTTTTCATTTGTGTACCAGCATCATGCCATTTTTTACCATATTCTCCACCACCTCTAAGATTAGGGACAGCATAAATACCTCCTTGTTCTAGCCAGATAGTATTAGCAATTCTAAAACTTGGTGTTAAGCTAATATTAAACCCTCCGTATCCATAAAGGATGGTTGGATTTTTACCATTCAATTCAATTCCTTTTTTATGCGTAATAATCATTGGTACTTTTGTACCATCCTTAGAAGTATAGAATATTTGTTTAGAAACATAATCATCAGAGTTGAAATCGATTTCTGGTTTGCTGTATATTTCTGAAGTTCCTTCTTTTGGGTTAAATTTATAAATAGTACTTGGGTTAGTATAATTGGTAAATGAGAAGTATAAATCAGTAGCTTCTTTTTTTCCTCCAAAACCTCCAACACTACCAATACCTGGTAAATCGACTTCTCTAACTAACTTTCCGTTATAATCATATTGTTTAATTTGAGAAACAGCATCTTTCATGTATTCAGCAAAGAAATAACCCGCACCAGTACTTGGTGATAGTACGTTTTCTGTTTCTGGAATAAAATCTACCCAATTTTCTACTGTTGGTTTTTTTGCATCAGTAATTACAATTTTTTGATTTGGCGCATTTAAATTAGTGACAATGAATAATTTATCTCCTTCATTTTCTATTACATATGCATCAGATTCAAAACCTTTTACCATTTGTATTAATGGAGCGTTAGGAATCATTAAGTCTTGAATAAATAAATCGTTTCCAGAAGTAGAAACAGCTCCAGAGATTAATAAGTATTTATTATCTTCTGTAACAGTACCGCCTACATAGCGCCTTTTTTGATCATCTGTTCCTCCAAAAATTAATTGATCTTCTGGTTGTTTTGTTCCTAGTTTATGATAATATAATTTGTGTTGATCCGTTTTTGCAGACAATTCACTTCCTTTAGGTTTGTCGTAACTAGAATAGTAGAATCCTTCATTCCCTTTCCAAGATAATCCTGAAAATTTCACATCAATTAAGGTATCCTCTTTAATTTCTTTGGTTTCAGCATCCATAACGATTACTTTTCGCCAATCACTTCCTCCTTCAGAAATAGAATAGGCAACAGTTTTTCCGTCTTTAGAAAAGCTTACATTTCCTAATGAAGTAGTTCCTCCTTCAGAAAAAGTATTCGGGTCTAAGAATAGCTCATCAGTACCATCAGATTTTTTTCGATAGATTACATATTGATTTTGAAGTCCATCATTTTTATAGTAATATTCATGTTCTCCTTTTTTAAATGGAGCACCAATTTTTTCGTAGTTCCATAAATTAGATAGTCTGTCATTTAGTGTTTTACGATATGGGATTTCATCTAAATGTGCATAAGTAACTTTGTTTTGTTCTGAAACCCAATCCTCTGTTTCAGGGCTCCTATCGTCTTCTAGCCATCGGTAAGGATCATTTACTTTAGTATCGAAATACGTATCTACAACTTCACCTTTAGAAGTTTCTGGATATGTTATTTTCATTGTTTCAGTGTCGTTTTTTGTATCTGTTTTACAAGCAGTTATTAGTGCAATAGTAAAAAGAGAGAGAACTATTTTTCTAGTCATGATTATTATTTTATATGATAGGCTACCAAATCTAAGCATAAAAAAAATACTCTTATTAATTTAATAAGAGTATTTTTTTACCAGTAGAAATTACTTATCTAAATAAGTTTCTGAACTTATTTTTGTTTTCTATCAAGTTTAGGAGTGTTAACAATCCAACTAAACCAATTGGACTTAAAATATCATTTGGGTTGTTTTTTAGGAGGTAGGAAAAAACCTGGATGGCAAAAAAGGCTAAGATGATTAAGGCTAAAGGCATAGCTTTATTAAATAGTATTGCTGTCCCCGAAACAAGGAACAAACTACCGTAAAATAAATCAATCGAATTTAAGCCGAATAATTCACTAGAAAAATAAAAAAGATTAGAAAAATGTACAAATTGATTTGCACCTAAAATTACTAGAATTGCCCCTAATAAAAACCGAATAATTAGTGTATAATTTGACCCCATAATAAAACAATAATAAATAGTTAATTAATTGAATTACAGAGTTTAAGTTAACTACAAGTTAGAATTAATTAATCGAATAAAAAACATTATCCGATTAATTGATTTATTTATTCGATTAACAGTAATTAAACTAATTTACTGTTAATTAGGTGCTCTGCTATTTGGATAGTGTTGGTGGCGGCTCCTTTACGAAGGTTATCACTAACTATCCATAGGTTTAGTGTATTTGCTTGTGAACCATCACGGCGAATTCTACCTACAAAAACATCATCCTTCCCTTTTGCGTAAATAGGCATTGGGTAAGTATTTGTTTCTGGATTGTCCTGTAAAGTTATTCCTGGTGTGTTTTCTAATAAGTTACGCACCTCAGTTAGTTCAAAATCATTTTCAAACTGTACATTCACAGCCTCACTATGTCCTCCAGAAGTTGGTATCCTTACAGCAGTAGCTGTAACTGCAATACTTTTATCACCTAGTATTTTTTGCGTTTCACGCACTAATTTCATCTCTTCCTTAGTGTACCCGTTTTCTTCAAATACATCACAATGAGGTAGTGCATTTTGGTGAATAGGGTGTGGATAAGCCATCTCCCCCTCAATACCTGCAAGTTCATTTTCAAGTTGTTTGATTGCTTTTACCCCAGTACCAGAAATAGATTGATAGGTAGAAACTACAACCCTTTTAATTTGATACTTTTTATGTAATGGTGCCAATGCCAAAACCATTTGAATTGTAGAACAGTTTGGATTAGCAATAATTTTATCTTCTTTAGTAAGTAGATGTGCGTTTATTTCTGGCACTACTAATTTTTTGGTTAAATCCATTCTCCAAGCTGAAGAATTGTCAATTACTGTTGTTCCTACTGCTGCAAATTTTGGAGCCCATTCCTCAGAGGTACTTCCTCCTGCTGAAAATAAAGCGATGTCTGGTTTTGCTGCTACAGCTGTTTCTAAATCAACAACCTTGTAGTTTTTACCTTGATAATTAATCTCTTTACCTACGGATCTTTTTGAGGCAACTGGAATTAATTCTGTAATTGGAAAATTACGTTCGTCTAAAACTTCTAACATAATGTTTCCTACCATTCCTGTTACGCCAACTACTGCTACTCTCATTTTGGGTGTTCTTTTATAAATTATATGCTACAAAAATAAGTATTTATCCAATGTGATATTCAATTATTTTCTCATATAAAAGTAATATCACAAAATGTTATGAAAAATAATGAAATATAAAAAAGCCGCTTCGAAGAGCGGCTTTAAGAAATATGTAATTGAAATTTACTTCTTCAATAAATCTCTGATTTCTCCTAATAAATCTTCTTGAGAAGGACCTGCGGGTGCTGGTGCAGCTTCCTCTTCTTTTTTCTTTGTTGCGTTAACTCCTTTTACAAGTAAGAACATTACAAATGCTACAATAATAAAGTCGATAACGTTGGTTAAAAATGCTCCCCATAAAACAGAAACAGCACCTTCTACGACACCTTCAGCATTTGCAACACCTTCTTTTATCACGTATTTTAAATCTTTTAAATCTGAATTGAAAATTAAACCGATTAAAGGAGAAACGATTCCTCCTGTAAATGCAGTAACTACTTCTTTAAAAGCAGCTCCCATAACAAAACCTACAGCAATGTCAATAAGATTTCCTTTCATTGCGAAATCTTTAAATTCTTTCATCATGCTCATAATTATCTGTTTTTTTTAAAATTAGTTAGACTAAATACGAATGTACAGTATTTTTTTTAATGTAAAATATTATGTTAAAATTAGATGATTTTATCGTTGAATTACGCGTTTTATCCGACGAGAGGTGGCTGTTATGACCTCGTAAGAAATTGTATTGACGGATTGAGCTAAACTTGAAGCTGAATGTGATCCATCATAAATAATAACTTCATCAGTTTCTTTGCATTTAATTGTAGTTACATCAACCATAATCATATCCATACAAACATTACCAATAATAGGTGCTTTTTGATTGTTTATATATACGAAGCCTTTACCATTTCCATATTGTCGAGAAATTCCATCAGCATGACCAATGGGTATTGTTGCAGTTTTAGTAGTTTTATTTGCAATATAACCTCTATTATATCCTAAACTTTCCCCTTTTTGAATAGTGTGAATTTGAGAAATGATAGATTTCAAAGCTGCTATTGGCTTTAAGTTTTTATTATGAATTTCAGAATTTCCAAATCCATATAATCCTATCCCAGTACGCACCATATTAAAATGAGCTTCAGGATAATTTAAGATTCCAGATGTATTGGTTAAATGAGCAAATGGCTTTTCATTTGACAAATTTTCAAAATCAGTTTTTATAGTTTTAAAAAGTTGAATTTGTTGTTGTGTAAATTCTTGTTCGTTTAAATCTTCACTAGCTGCTAAATGAGAAAAAATAGAAGTTACTTTTATAACATTAGTTGCGTTAGTAATATCAGTAATTTGTTCAATTGTGTTAGCTTCAAAACCTAACCTATTTAAACCTGTGTTAAATTTAATATGAATAGGGTAGTTATTTTGTTTAAGCTCCGTCGCTAGAGTAACAAATTCCTTTAAGACTCTAAAATTATATAAGTTAGGCTCTAAACAATGTTCAATTAAAAGTTTGAAATTTACTGATTGCGGATGTAATACTAAAATGGGTTTGTGGATACCAGCTTTACGTAATTGAATTCCTTCACTTACATAAGCAACAGCCAAATAATCAACATCTAAAAGTTGTAAATAGTTAGCTATAGTTTCAGCATCACTACCATAAGCAAATGCTTTTACAACGGCTAAAACTTTAGTTTGTGGTTGTAGTTTACTCTTAATAAACTCAAAATTATGCTTGAGTTTATTTAAATCTATTTCTAAAACTGTTTCTTGAGTTTTTGCCATTAATAAGCTGTTTTAAACAATAACCTCATCAGAATCTACATCAAGGTCTTTTATACTTTCCTTTAGCATTGCTTTATAATACGCAGCTCTACTTAAAGGCTCGTATTCTTCAGTTTCACCAAGTAAAACAATATCATCACTTGAAGCTTTACGATAACTGTATTGCGCTAAGTTTCCGGTATGTGTACATACGGCATGAACCTTAGTTACATATTCGGCAGTTGCCATTAATGCAGGCATAGGGCCAAACGGATTTCCTTTAAAGTCCATATCTAATCCAGCTACAATTACACGAACTCCTTTGTTAGCTAAATCATTACAAACTTTTACAATTCCTTCATCAAAAAATTGTGCTTCATCAATACCAACTACATCACAACCATCAGCTAAAATTGGAATATTTACTGCTGCAGGAACTGGAGTTGATCTAATTTCATTGGAATCATGCGATACAACCATCTCATCATCATATCTAGTATCAATAGAGGGTTTAAATATTTCAACGCGTTGTTTTGCAAACTGAGCACGTCTTAATCTTCTAATTAATTCTTCTGTTTTACCAGAAAACATAGATCCGCATACGACTTCAATCCAGCCAAATTTTTCTTCATGATTTACGGTATTTTCTAGAAACATAATAATTTAGGTATAGGTGTAATGATGTGTTTAACAAAACTACATAATTTTAATGTATTGACTCCTAAAAAATCTAAGACAATATCAATGCCTATTTTAGCGTTTATTTTAGTATATTTCAAGAAATTTACAAGAATATAAAATGTTTAGTGAAGGTATGAAAGCATTACTTAAATCAGATTTACAAGCACTTGCCGAAAAAATTCAAAATTCATCAGAAAACACTTCGGTTTCAGAGATGCAAAATTTAGCAAAAGAATTGTATGAAAAATTAACAGTTTTAAAATTTGTTGAGGAGAATCTTGATGTTCGAAAAGTAGCAGAACCTATTTCTGAAATAATTGTTGAAGAAAAAGAAGAAGAGATAATTATAGAAGATGATTTTGGTGACTCAGGAATGTTATCTACACTAGATGAAGACTTGTTTGTTTCTGATGAAGGGATGGAAGAGCACTTTATAGAGTCAGCAACCGAAAAAATGATTGATATTGTTGCGCAAATGGAACCAGAAACGCAACAAATTGATGATATGTTTGAGGCAGTTATGGCACAACCATCTGTTGGTAAAGATGGTATGGAAACGGTTACTCCAACTCAGCGTGATATTGAGGTTTCTTCATCTAAATCGGGATCATTAAATGATCGATTAAAAAAAGGGATTACCATAGGACTTAATGATCGTATTGCTTTTGTAAAACATTTATTTAACGGAAGTACAGAGGATTTTAACCGCGTGATATCTCAGTTAAACACTTCTTCAAGTGAATTAGAAGCTCTTGAGTTTTTAAACAATATGGTGAAGCCAGAATATAATAACTGGACTGGAAAAGAAGCATATGAACAACGTTTACTATCTTTTCTAGAAGGTAAGTTCTCTTAAGTAATTAGGGATGTTTATTTTCATCATAATATTTTATTAGCTAAACCTTAAAAACATTATTGTAAAGTGTGTGATATTGTATAAGGATTGTTAATCTTGCATTATTAATTTTTTCAATTACAGCATGAGTAAATTATATATCGTACCAACTCCTATTGGTAACCTAGAAGACATGACTATTAGAGGAATAAGAGTGCTAAAAGAAGCAGACTTAATTCTTGCAGAAGACACTAGAACTTCAGGGAAGTTATTAAAACATTTTGAAATAGGTACTCAAATGCAAAGTCATCACATGCATAATGAGCATAGAACAGTAGCAAATGTTATTCAGAAGATAAAGTCTGGACAAGTAATAGCATTAATTTCTGATGCAGGTACACCAGCTATATCAGACCCAGGTTTTTTATTAACGAGAGCTTGTGTGAATGAAGGTATTGAAGTAGACTGTTTACCTGGAGCTACAGCGTTTGTCCCTGCTTTAGTGAACTCTGGACTCCCAAATGATAAATTTGTATTTGAAGGATTTTTACCTGTTAAAAAAGGAAGGCAAACACGTTTTAAGCTCTTAGCTGAAGAAACACGTACCATCATTTTTTATGAATCTCCACATAAATTAGTAAAAACCTTAGGTCATTTTTGTGAATACTTCGGAGAAGATAGGCAAGTTTCTGTTTCTAGGGAGTTGACCAAACTATACGAAGAAACTGTTCGTGGTACCGCAAGAGAAGTACTTACGCATTACGAAAACAAACCTCCAAAAGGGGAAATTGTAGTAATTGTAGAGGGGAAATAAATCAAATTATAGAATTTTGTAAATCATTTGAAAATCAGCTTTTCAAATAATCTTTATTGTTAAAAAATGAACAAACTTCAATACATCATAAAAGCGACTCAGTTAGCAGAAAAAGGAATTGTTAACACCTTGAAATTGTTAGACGAAGATGCTACAATACCTTTTATTTCTAGGTATCGTAAAGAAATGACAGGGAACTTTGATGAGGTTGCTATTGGAGATATAGTAAAATATAAAGGCTTATTTGAGGATTTAGAAAAACGAAAAAACACCATCCTAAAAGCAATAGAAGAGCAAGGTGGATTAACTTCAGAATTGAAGCATAAAATTGATAAAGTTATTGATTTAACTCAGTTAGAAGACATATATCTTCCTTATAAGAAAAAACGAAAAACAAAAGCAACGGAAGCTCGTGATAATGGATTAGAGCCATTGGCAAAAATTATCATGAAGCAGCAAGATTTAAATATTGAAACTACCGCTTCTCGATATACTAAAGGAGTTGTGGCTGATAAGGACGAAGCTTTACAAGGAGCTCGTGATATTATTGCAGAATGGGTAAACGAAAATGAATTTGTGCGTCAGAAAATCAGACGTATGTATCAGCGAAAATCATTAGTATCTTCTAAAATTATTAAAGCGAAAGCAACTGATGAAAAAGCTCAGAAATACCAACAATATTTCGATTGGGACGAGCCTTTGCATAAAGCACCATCACATAGATTATTGGCATTATTACGTGCGCAAAACGAAGGGTTTGTTCGTATAAAGGTAGCTGTTGATAAAGAAGATGCTTTGGATAGTATTGATAAGACGGTAATTAAAACAGGAAGTCAGTCATGTGCCGATCAGATTTTTATTGCAATAGAGGACTCTTATAAACGATTATTACAACCAGCTATAAGTAATGAGGTGTTAAAGGCTGCAAAGGAAAAAGCAGATGAAAAAGCTATTCAGGTATTTTCAAATAACTTGCGACAATTATTGCTAGGTTCTCCATTAGGAGAAAAACGAATTTTAGCTTTAGATCCGGGATTTAGAAGTGGTTGTAAAGTTGTGTGTTTGGATGAAAATGGCGATTTAAAACATGATGAAGTTATTTATCCACATCCGCCACAAAACAAAGAAACTGAAGCTTTAAAAAAGATAAAATCATTAGTAAGTACTTATAAAATTGAAGCAATAGCTATTGGAAACGGTACAGCTTCAAGAGAAACAGAAGCCTTTGTAAAAAAGCTATGTTTAGATAAAGAAGTGCAAGTGTTTGTTGTTAATGAAGCTGGAGCGTCAGTATATTCTGCCTCAAAAATAGCACGTGATGAATTTCCAGATTATGATGTAACTGTAAGAGGAGCGGTATCTATTGGTAGGCGATTAGCTGATCCTTTGGCAGAGTTGGTTAAAATTGATCCGAAATCTATTGGTGTAGGACAATACCAACATGATGTTGACCAGTTGAAATTAAAGAAGGAATTGGATACGGTTGTAATGAGTTGTGTAAATACTATTGGAGTAAATGTAAATACAGCGAGTGCTCCGTTGTTAAGTTATGTATCAGGTATTGGAACTACAATTGCAGAAAATATTGTAAAATACCGAACAGAGAATGGAAGTATTCAGTCACGTGTAGAATTAAAAAAAGTACCTCGTTTAGGAGCTAAAGCTTTTGAGCAATCTGCAGGTTTTATGCGTATTATTGACGGAAAACATCCCTTAGATAATTCAGCAGTTCATCCGGAACGATATAAGTTGGTGGAACAAATGGCGAAAGATTTAAAAGTAAAACTTTCCGATTTGATAGGCGATAAACAGGCGATTTTAAAAATACCATTGGATAAATATTGTACTGAAGAAATTGGATTGCCTACGTTAAAGGATATCATTGAAGAGTTAGAAAAACCAGGGGTTGATCCAAGAAAAAAAGCTAAAGTATTTGAGTTTGCAGCTGATTTAAAGAAAATAGAAGATGTAAAAGTAGGTATGCACGTACCAGGGATTGTGAATAATATTACCAATTTTGGATGCTTTGTTGATATTGGTATCAAGCAAAGTGGATTAGTACATATTTCTAAGCTAGCAACTAAATTTATTTCTGACCCAAATGAAGTAGTGAAATTAAACCAACATGTAAGTGTAAAAGTTGTTGAGGTTGATATACAACGCGGAAGAATTCAGTTGAGTATGGTGGATTAGTTTTTTTTAGTTCTAGTTGTCCTTTTTTCTTTATTCTTAACGAAAATCAATTTATTCCTGCTTTTTGGGTTTTCACGTTGTTCAATTTCGAAACTTCCAATAGATTTAATTAACGGAGTTAATTTTTCAAAACCATAATTTCTAGAATCAAAATTAGTCTGTTTTTTTTGAAGTAAACTTCCTACATCACCAAGGAATGCCCAGCCATCTTCATCTGATGAATCAGTAATAGTAGTAGATAATAACTTAATAACTTTTGGAGTAATTTTATCAATACTCTCTTCTGTTTTGTTTTTCTTATTAACGTCTTCCTTCTTATTGGTTTGACCTCTAAGAATTTCTATGTATATGAACCTATCACAAGCTACGACAAAGGGTGTGGGTGTCTTTTTTTCACCTATTCCAATAACTTGCATTCCAGCTTCCCTTAATCTAGTAGCTAGTTTTGTGAAATCACTATCGCTTGAAACCAAACAAAAACCATTTACTTTTTCAGAATATAGAATATCCATAGCATCAATAATCATGGCTGAATCAGTGGCGTTTTTCCCTGTTGTATACGCATACTGTTGAATTGGAGTAATTGCATTTTGAAGGAGTAGGTTTTTCCACTTCGACAAATGAGGGTTTGTCCAATCACCATAAATCCTTTTAATGGTTGGGTTTCCATATTTTGCAATTTCTTCCATCATCTCTTTTACATGAGCAGAAGGTATATTATCTCCATCTATTAGTACTGCTAAATTTAAATTCATAAATCACTTTAATTTTTAATAGTTTGAATATACGCTTTTTTAGCGGGATTTATTTATTGTTATACAGAGTTATATTTTGCTCTTCTAAATTTTTTTCAGTTAATAGGTTCCATAACTCTGGATAACCATTATCATATCCTAGAGCCCATATTCCAACGCCTCCAATTTTGTTTTTCTTTATCCAATCATATTTAATTGATAATGATTTTACATCTTCAAAAACAGTTGGAGATAGCTGTTAACGCTGTCTTTAATAACAATATAACTTGGGGCACTTTTTAAATCAAATTGTATCGGAGTATTTAAAGAGTCAATATAAAATTCTCTTATTGATTTATACGGTGGATGAGATTTAAACCTTGTCACAATTGAATCTTTTTCAGGTTTTTTAGTATACCATTCGGCGCCGTAATGAGGTAACCCTACAATTAATTTATTGAGATGAATGCCATTGTTTTTATAGTGATTAATGAATGTTTCAAGACCATTGCTATGTTCTATAGTGAAATTATACGACCAGAAATGTTTTTTTAAGCTCTTCCAGTGTAAAAGGTTTTTGCATAACAAAATCAATACCGTATTTCTCTTTAACTTTCGCATCAATATCCCATCCAGTTACAGCTACAATTTTTATTTTGTTTCCATACTTATTCCTAATAGCCTTCGCTAAATCCTTCCCATTCATTACAGGCATACCAATATCTGTAAATATAATATCACAGGTGTTGTTATTAAGATGTTTTAAGGCATCCTTTCCACTATTTACAACGTTACATTTGTGACCAATCGATTCTACCATCATACTGGCGTCCTCTGCTATTAAGAAATCATCATCTACCCACAAAACATTAAATAACTCTTTGTCTTTCTGTTCATTTTTATTTATGACTTCGATCTCATCTTGCTTACTTATTGGAAAAACAATTTCAATGGTAGTCCCTTTGTTTAATTCAGAGTTTTTAACAACTATATCCCCATTGTATTTTTTTACAATACTATAAACTCCACTCATTCCTAAACCTCTCCCTAATTCAAAACCTTTTGTTGAGTAGAACGGCTCAAATACTTTTAATTTGGTCTCTTCGTCCATACCTATACCTGTGTCAGTAAAAGTTACGTATACACCCTCGGTTTTTACACCTGTTTTAATAATAAGATCACCACCTTTGGGCATTGCTTCAATACTATTCTTAACTAAGTTATAAATAGCTGATTTTAATTCTCCGCTATTACAACTAATTTTTGGAACCTCTTCAAAGTCGGTTAAAACGGTTATTTTCACCCCTTCTCTTTCCATGGCATCTTTCCAAAGGGGGCGTGACTGATTCAAGACTTCTTCAATCGATGTATTAAAATCGAGAGGTTTGGCATTCTTATCATTATGTTCTGTGTCGCCAAATTTTTGCAATGCACTAACTCTGTCAGCAACATCACCTATAATGGCTCCAATGTTATTTAAACGATCAAGGGTGCTATCTGAGAAATCGCTTTGAAGTTTGACGATTTCTAAATTCCCCATCATTTCTTGTAATGAATTATTAAAGTCATGGGCGACAGATGAAGACATTTCTCCTATTGCCTTAAGTCTTTGATGCTTGACTTGTGCCTCTTCAAATAGCTTTTGTGAGGTAATGTCTTGACTAGTACCTGCCAATTCTACCACTTCACCATTAATCCCCAATACAGGTTGGCAAATGGCTCTTACAAATTTTTGCTCCCCATTGGGAAGGCAAATTCTATGTTCAATATCGTATGGTGTTCCTAACCTAATGGCTTTGTCAACAGCACTATTAAATAATTCTTGATCATCGATATGAATTCGATTAACTAGGGCATCATATTCAGGAGCACTTTCCTTTGAATCGAAGCCCCAGAGGTGAAACGTTTCATCCGACCATTCTATCTTTTGAGTTGAAGGATTAAATAACCAGCTTCCAATTTTCGCTAATTTCTGTGCTTCATTTAATTTATTCTCTATTTTTTTTCTATCGGTTATATCTTGAGTTACACCAAATATTATCCCTTTGCTTATTTGTAAGGCTATTATATTTAAATCTCGGAGTTCATTGTTTGGTCTAATAATTTTGAATTCAAATGAATCTACTAATTCACCTTTTAATAATTGGCCAATAGCATTCTCCATTTTATGTTTGTCCTTCTCTAAAATTGTTTTACTTACATTTTCACTAGTAGGTTCAAACACATCTTTTTCAACACCATAAATTCGATACATTTCATCAGACCATATTGCTGTATCAGTTTCCGGATTCCACTCCCAACTACCTATACGACCTAATTTTTGAGCTTGTTCTAATTTTATTAAGGATTCTCTTTTTGCTGATTCAGCATCTCTTAATTCTTGAATACTTTGGATGCTAACTGGAACTGTTTTTTGTTCTAACTCTGTTTGAGGAATATGAACTGAAAATAATGCTGGAAATCCATCCCCTTTAAGTGTTTTATAATTTACTTCTGATGTAAACGATTTCTTATTATTCCATATTGACTCTATAAGGTTTACAAAAACTTTGTTGGCTCCTTCACCAAATGTGCAATGTATATTATTTAAAAATTCTTGATTACTGTCCGCCTTAAATAATGTTAAAGTAGCTTTATTTACACTGTTTACTTTCAATTTTGAAAGTAATGAAAATAATACTTCAGGGTTCTGTTCTAAATATATTTTAATATTAGGTATATCAAGTTTTCTAAGATCATCTATTTGTTCAAATACCAAAGTAAAATCTTCATTCCAAATAGAAATTGTAGCATTATCAAATAGTTTCCTATAGTCCTCTTTTATTATTAAGTGTTTACCTTCATTTTGTTTTAGTTTTTTAGCTGATTGTAATTCACTAAGGAGATTAGCTAATTCCTGATATGTAGGTTTTTTATTTGATTTCATATTTCAATAAATCACTTTAATTATTTCTGTGCCAATTTGCCAGCTAATAATCCCATAGGAATGTATGCTAAACATAAATCAGTAACATTAAACCAAACGGGAGAGGGTAGCATCAAAACACTAGCAATTCCACCTAACAAGAAAAAGAACGCAATTGCAATCGCAAACTTCATTTTATTGTTGGCAGCTAATTTTGCAGCAGTAAAGGCTCCAGCAAAAGTTCCTAATGCATGCGCTAAAAATGGCATAATGTAATGTTTAGCTTCTAATAAGTGCATACCTGCTTTTAATCCTTCAGTTGTTGTATTGTCAACACCTTCAGGAACGGGTATAATACTTCCGCTAATCATAATTATACCCATATTTACAATCATACCTATAATTATACCAGCTATTACTGCTAAAACATTTTGAAGAGTTGAATTCATTTTTTATGATTTAAGTTGTAAAGCTAAGTTAGTTGATTTATTTAAGAATGTCAACTAACTTAACTTTACGGATGTATTTCCTTATTTTTGTATTGATGACAGAAGCCCTAAAACTACAATTGCAATTATTACCTCAGGAACCTGGGGTGTATCAGTATTATGATAAAGAAGATAAAATACTATATGTAGGTAAGGCAAAGAACTTAAAAAAAAGAGTTTCGTCATACTTCACCAAAAATCATGATAACGCAAAAACAGGTGTATTAGTCAAGAAAATAGTAAGTATCAAACACATTGTTGTTGCTACAGAAACTGATGCCTTATTACTAGAAAACAACTTAATTAAAAAATACCAGCCACGTTACAATGTTTTACTAAAAGACGGCAAAACTTATCCCTGGATTTGTATCAAAAAAGAATCGTTTCCTAGAGTTTTTTCAACCAGAAGAGTCATCAAAGATGGGTCAGAATATTTTGGTCCTTATACCAGTACTAAAACTGTAAGAACTTTATTAGATTTGATAAAAGGATTGTATCCTCTACGTACTTGTAATTACCAATTAAGCAGAGAAAATATTAACGCAGGGAAATTTAAAGTCTGCTTAGAGTATCATTTAAAAAATTGTAAAGGTGCTTGTGAGGGGTTACAAACAGAAGAAGTATACGACAAGCAAATTGTTGCTATTAGAGAAATATTAAAAGGAAATTTCAAAGATTCATTGGGTAATTTTAAAAAGTTAATGAATTCATACGCTGAAAACTTGCAGTTTGAAGATGCACAACGCATTAAAGAAAAGGTTGAGGTATTGGAAAATTATCAATCTAAGTCAACGATTGTAAATCCGAAAATATCAAATGTAGATGTGTTTTCAATTGTGAGCGATGAAAGTTATGGCTATATAAATTTCTTGCAAATTTCCTATGGTTCAATAATCAGGTCACACACTTTAGAATTAAAGAAAAAACTAGAAGAAACCGACAAAGAATTATTAGAATTAGGAATCACAGAAATTAGAACTCGATTTCATTCAGAGTCAAAGGAATTATATGTTCCATTTGAAGTTGATTTAGGAGAAGGATTAAAGTTAACTATCCCGAAACTAGGTGATAAAAAACATATACTGGATTTATCTATTCGAAATGCAAAATACTATAGGATGGAGCGTTTTAAACAAGAGAAAATTATGGATCCTGAGCGTCATTCAAACCGAATGATGCAGCAAATGAAAAAAGATTTAAGGTTGCATGAAGAGCCGAGGCATATTGAATGTTTTGATAACTCTAATATTCAAGGAACACACCCTGTAGCGGCTTGTGTAGTGTTTAAAAACGGGAAACCAAGTAAAAAAGATTATCGACATTTTAATATAAAAACGGTAGAAGGACCGGATGATTTTGCTTCTATGGAAGAAGTAGTTTATAGAAGATACAAACGATTACTTGATGAAGAACAGCCATTACCTCAATTAATTATTATTGATGGAGGAAAAGGGCAATTATCGTCGTCTTTAAAGAGCCTAGATGCTTTGGGTTTGAGAGGGAAAATAGCCATCATTGGTATTGCGAAACGTTTGGAAGAATTGTTTTACCCAGAGGATAAGTATCCGTTGTATTTAGATAAAAAATCAGAAACATTAAAAGTGATTCAGTATTTACGTAATGAAGCACATCGTTTTGGTATTGAACATCACCGAAACAGACGTAGTAAAACCGCACTACAAACAGAATTAGAAACTATTAATGGTGTTGGTGAAAAAACCATTGTAGAATTGATGAAAGCATTTAAGTCGGTAAAACGAATTAAGCTTGCTTCAAAGGAGGAATTACAAAAAGTAGTCGGTTTATCGAAAGCTCAAAAAATATATCAAGAGTTTCATTAGCTTTTAGTAACTTTCCAGTGTGGGGAAGTCAATTATTTATATAGCACTATTTTTAGCGCCTTTTTTCTCTTTATCTCAGCAGAAAAATGAGCATAAAGATTTAAAAGTGGGACTAGTATTAAGCGGTGGAGGCGCAAAAGGATTAGCGCATATTGGTGCTTTAAAAGTAATTGAAGATTCAGGAGTAAAAATAGATTATATTGCTGGAACTAGTATGGGAGCAATTGTTGGAGCATTGTATGCCTCAGGGTATTCTGCAGATGAACTAGCATTATTGTTCAAAGAAGCAAATTTTGAAGAATTAATCACAGACGATTTTCAACGTAAAAACAAATCTTTTTTTGAAAGAAAGGATACAGACAAACACGCGATTGTTTTACCGTTTAATAAATTCAAATTATCGTTTCCATCTGCAATTTCTAAAGGACAAAACACCTATAATTTTTATGTAAAATTATTAGATCACGTAAAAGAAGTGAATGATTTTAGTAAATTACCTATTCCTTTTTTATGTATTGCAACCGATGTAGAAACTGGGAAACAGGTTTTATTGAATAAAGGATATTTACCTGATGCAATTTCTGCAAGTGGTGCTATTCCAACTTTATTTGAGCCTGTTAATTTAAATGGTAAATTATTGATAGATGGAGGTATATCAAATAACTACCCTATTGATGAATTATTGAGTAAAAATGTTGACATTGTTATTGGTATTGATGTACAGGATAGTTTAAAGAAAAAGGAAAAATTAACTTCAGCTTCCGATATTATGCTTCAACTATCTAACTTTACTACACAAAGTCAGATGGAAGATAAAATAAAAAAAACAGCGGTATATATAAAACCAGATATAAATGATTATAATATAGTTTCTTTTGATCAAAGTCAAGAGATATATACCGCAGGTTATACAGCAGCAAAATCTTCAATGGCAACGTTGGTAGAGATAGCAAAACAGCAAAAATCCAGAGAGGCTGTTAAAGTTGAGAAGAATATTGTAGAGGAATACCATTTAAAAAACATTAATATTCAAGGAATCGAAAACTATACCAGATCTTATATTTTAGGAAAACTAAAAATAAAAACACCTTCATTAGTGTCTCGTGAAAAAATTGAAAAAGGGATAATTGGTTTAGCGGCTACAAGTAACTTTAATGTGGTTAAGTATAAAATTAAGAACGATAGTATACTTGAGTTAAATGTTCAGGAAAGTAAAAATAAAACATCTTTGAAGCTAAGTTTGCATTATGATGACTTATATAAAGGTGCAGCTTTAGTAAACATTACTCACAAACAATTACTCACAAACAATGATATTGTTAGTTTGGATGTTGTTTTAGGCGAAAACATAAGGTATGATTTTGAGTATTATATTGATAAAGGGTTTTATTGGAGTATTGGTTTAAAATCTCGTTTAAATTCATTTGAGAAAAAAACGAATCTAAGTATTTTTGATAATACAACTCCACCTTCAATGGATGTTGAGGATGATATTGATGTGCTTGATTTGACCAATCAGTTTTATGTTGAAACTCCTTTTCGGAAAAATTTAGCCTTAGCATTAGGTGTTGAGCATAAAATGCTGAAAATAACAGCAGAAAATTTAGGAGATAAAATCGAAAACGATAACTTTTTTAGTGCATACGGGCAATTGAACTATGATACCTTAGATGATATCTATTACCCAACTAAAGGGTTTTATTTTTCAGGTGATTATCATCAATATTTTTTTACAGGAAAGAAATCAGTAGACTTTGAGCAATTTTCGGTTGCTAAAGCCAAAATTGGAGGAGCTACGAAGTTATTTAAAAACTTATATTTGAATGCTTTTACCGAAGGAGGTTTTAGAATTGGTAACAATACAAATTCTTCATTTGATTTTGTAATTGGAGGTTATGGTAATAATTTAATTAATAATTATACTCCTTTTTATGGATATAATTTTTTAAGCGTTGCAGGTGATGGTTATGTAAAAGGTACAATTGATTTACATTATCAATTTTATAAAAAGCATTTTTTTACACTAAGTGGTAATTTTTCTAATATCGATGATGGATTATTTAAAGATGCTGACTGGTTGTCATTCCCTGATTATACCGGTTACGCTTTAGGTTATGGTGCACAAACAATATTAGGTCCAATGCAAGTAAAATCTTCATGGTCCCCAGAGTTTAAGCGAGTACAGTGGTTTGTAAGTGTTGGTTTTTGGTTTTAATTTTTTAGAAATTAACAACTAATTTGTGATATTTCTAATGTTTAACTCATATAGGTAGATTAATCATTAAAAAAAATTCCGATATTTGTAACAACATGAAACCTTTTTGGCCAAATATATTAATTCACCTACATTACCTTATAAAGAGGAGTCCTGAATAGCTGCGCATTATTTTAAGTATTTAAAAGTTTAATTTTTAAAATAAAAATAATGCCTAGATATCATAAATTGGGAAAAATCCCATCAAAGAGACATACAACTTTCAAAAAAGAAGATGGAAGTTTATACCAAGAAGAATTATTCGGAACTGCAGGTTTTGCAGGAATGTCCTCATTACTATATCATATTCACCCACCAACAGTAGTTACAGAAATTAAAGATTTAGGATCTGTAGCTCCAAAAATAGCTGTTGAAAAAAACATGAAAGCCATAAGTTTTAAAGGGTTTTCATTAAAACCAGAAGCAGACTTCTTAGAGAGCAGAAAAACACTATTTGTAAATAACGATTTACATATAGGTTTAGCAGCGCCAAAATCATTCTCTAAAGATTACTTCTATAAAAATGGAGATGCCGATGAAATGCTATTTATTCATGTTGGTTCAGGGACTTTAAGAACCAATTATGGTAATATCCCATTTAAATATGGAGATTATTTGATAATCCCTAAAGGTGTTATTTATCAAATGGATTTTGACACAGAAGACAATCGTATTTTATATGTAGAGTCTTTTGAACCAATTTTTACTCCTAAAAGATATCGTAATAATTTTGGGCAATTATTAGAACATTCTCCTTTTTGTGAACGAGATATGCGTTTACCAGAAAATTTGGAGACACATGATGAAAAAGGTGAATTTCTTGTAAAGATTAAAAAACAAGGAAACATGTGGGAATACGTATATGGTAACCACCCTTTTGACGTTGTTGGTTGGGATGGGTTTCATTATCCATATGCATTTTCTATACATGATTTTGAACCGATTACTGGTCGTATTCATATGCCACCTCCAATACATCAAACATGGGAATCTGTTGGTTTTGTAGTTTGTAGTTTCGTGCCAAGAATGTACGATTATCATCCGGAATCAATACCTGCACCATACCACCATAGTAATATAGATTCTGAAGAATTATTGTATTATGTAGATGGTGATTTTATGAGTAGAAATGATATTGAGAAAGGTCAGATTACCCTACACCCAGGAGGTGTTCCTCACGGTCCACACCCAGGAGCGATTGAGCGAAGTGTAGGTAAAAAAGAAACAGGTGAATTAGCAGTAATGATTGATCCGTTTAGGCCAATGTCTATCACTGAAGATGCCTTAAAATTACAAGTTGATGACTATCATAAATCTTGGATTTTAAAATAAAAACTTTACAAAATAAAAGCTATCAAATCTTATGAATCACTATTTTCAAAGATGAGTGCTTTAAAAAATATTATTATGAGTAAAAAAGAAGTAAAATCAGTAAACTACGGTTTAGAAAAAATATTTGCAGGAGCACAAGATTTCTTGCCACTTTTAGGTACGGATTATGTAGAGTTTTATGTGGGTAATGCAAAACAAGCAGCACATTTTTATAAAACAGCATTTGGTTTCCAATCATTAGCGTATAAAGGATTAGAAACAGGATCAAGAGATTCTGTAAGTTATGTTTTAGTTCAAGACAAAATTCGTCTAGTATTAACAACACCGTTAAACAGTAAGTCACCAATAAATGACCATATTGTAAAGCATGGTGATGGTGTAAAAGTAATTGCTTTGTGGGTTGATGATGCACGAAGTGCTTTTGAAGAAACAACTAAACGTGGCGCTAAGGTTTACATGGAGCCAACAGTTGAAAAAGATGAACATGGTGAAGTAGTAAAAGCAGGAATTTACACGTATGGAGAAACAGTTCATATGTTTGTGGAACGTAAAAACTACAACGGAGCATTTTTACCAGGTTTTCGAGAATGGAAATCAGACTATAACCCAACTTCAATTGGTTTAAAATTTATAGATCATATGGTAGGAAATGTTGGTTGGGGACAAATGGACGTATGGGTAAAATGGTATGAAGAGGTAATGGGGTTTGAAAACTTTTTATCTTTTGACGACAAACAAATCCATACTGAGTATTCGGCTTTAATGAGTAAGGTAATGTCTAACGGAAATGGACGAATTAAGTTTCCAATAAACGAGCCAGCTAAAGCAGCTAAACGTTCTCAGATTGAAGAATATTTAGATTTTTATGAAGGTTCAGGAGTACAACATATCGCTGTTGCAACGGATGATATTATTGAAACAGTTAGTCAGTTAAAAGCAAGAGGAATAGAGTTTTTACCACCACCACCACAAGCATATTATGATGATATCCCTAATAGATTGGGTGAACATAGAGATATGATGAAGGAAGATATAAATGAGCTTCAAAAATTAGCTATTATGATAGATGCTGATGAAGAAGGGTATTTATTACAAATATTTACAAAGCCTTTAGAAGATAGACCAACATTATTCTTTGAGATAATTCAAAGAATGGGTGCCCGTGGATTTGGAGCAGGAAACTTTAAGGCATTATTCGAATCTATTGAGAGAGAACAAGAAAATAGAGGGACATTATAAATTATTAATTAAAGATATAAGGGAGAGGAAGCTCTCCCTTATTAAATAATAAAACCATGATCATACCACCAATTAATTTTCAAAAATGGATTGACGAAAATCGTGATAAGCTAAAGCCTCCGGTTGGAAATCAGATAGTATATAAAGACACTGAATTTATCATTATGGTTGTTGGAGGTCCTAATGCTCGTAAAGATTTTCATTATAATGAAGGAGAGGAATTTTTCTATCAAGTAGAAGGAGATATTCAATTACCAACCATTCAAGATGGTAAAGTAATTACTTATGATATTAAGGAGGGTGAAATATTTTTATTGCCAGCACGTGTACCACATTCACCACAACGACCAGCAAATACAGTAGGTTTAGTTATTGAACGTATGCGTACACCTGAAGAGTTAGATTACTGCTCGTGGTATTGTGAAAATTGTAATAATGAGTTACATAAAATGCCTTTTCATTTAGGAGATATTGTTACACAACTGCCTAAAATATTAAGTGAGTACTATGATACTCCTGAGTTTGTGACTTGTGATAAATGTGGTACAGTAATGAAAGAGCCAGAATTAAAAAAATAAGAAATGAAAGAAGCTACTATAGTAGGCGCTGGATTAGCAGGGTCCCTTTGGGCTGTTTACCTAGCAAAAGCTGGATATAAAGTTACTATTTTTGAAAGACGCTCAGACATTCGTTTGGCTGAAATAACTGCAGGAAAATCAATCAACTTAGCCCTGTCTCACAGAGGTTGGGAGGCTTTAAGAGCTGTTGGTTTAGAAGAGAGTGTAAATGAATTAGCAATTCCAATGTATGGTAGAACCATGCATAGCGAAGAAGGAGAATTAACTTACCAACCATACGGTCAGGAAGGGCAGGCTATTTTTTCAGTTTCTAGAGGCGGTTTAAACGCCAAAATGATGGATATTGCTGAAAAAGAATATGGAGCTACCATTTTGTATGATCACCAATGTACTGGTGCTGATTTAGAAAATGGAGTAGTTTACTTAACCAATAAAGTTACAGGTGAAAAATTAGAACATAAATCAGATATTGTATTTGGTTGTGACGGTGCTTACTCAGCAATTCGATACAAAGCAATGCAAAAGTTGGATCGTTTTGATTATAGTCAAGATTTTATTGATGATGGATATCGAGAGTTGTTCATTCCTCCAAATCCTGATGGGTCCTATAAAATAGATAAAAATTCATTACATATTTGGCCAAGAGGAAGGTTTATGTTGATTGCCTTAGCCAATGAAGATGGGTCGTTTACATGTACATTATTCATGCCTTTTACAGGAGATGAAAATGCATTTGATAAAATCAATTCGAAAGATGAAATAGACGCGTTTTTCAAAAAAACATTCCCTGATTTTTACGAAATGTGCCCTGATGTTTCTAATCAATGGGGAACACACCCATTATCAAGTTTAGCAATTATGCGTTGCTATCCATGGACTTCAGGTAAGGTTGCTTTAATGGGAGATGCTGCACATGCAACGGTTCCTTTTTTCGGACAAGGGATGAATGCTAGTTTAGAGGATTGTCATGAAATGGGAAAACTAATGGAAAAGCATAATCATGATTGGCCTATTGTTTTTGAAGAATACCAAAAACAAAGAAAACCAAATGGGGATGCAATTCAAGAATTATCAAAGTATAATTATTTGGTAATGCGTGATTACGTTGCAGATCCTGAATTTTTGTTAAAAAAGAAATTTGAAAGAAGAATTCAAGAGCTGTACCCAAGTAAGTATGTAGCGCTATATTCAATGGTTTCATTTTCATCAATTCCATATGCAGAAGCATGGGAAAAAGGAATGGAACAGAAAAAATTTATCGATGGAATCATGGGTAAGCATGATGTAGAAAGTTTATTTGAGCAAAATAAAGTAGATGAGTTGATTCATTCTATTTTTGGAGTTGAAGCTAAAGCATAATTTTTTGCATTGAAAATGAATTTATTTTTAAATACAAAATCTAATTTTCTGAATGTGAAATCACCTTTCTCTTAATCGCATGTATTAATATTAGAAAACAAGTGATCACTAAACGAGAAAAAATTAAGACAATGTCAACAAGAAGAGAAGAATTATTAAAAGCTATAGATGAAAAATATGCAGCAATGGGACAAGATGCGGATACGCATTTGTCAGGATTATTGCATGCTGAACCAATGAAGTATTGGGATTTCATTCAAGTAGATGCATTGTTAGGGCTACAAACACAAAGAACAAATTTGCCAGATGAGATGGTGTTTTTAATGTACCATCAAATAAATGAATTGTTGTTTAAAATGATTCTTTGGGAAATGCAACAAGTTTCAGATGCAGAAGATATTAAACCAGAGAAATTTGTAATGCATTTATCACGTATCAGCAGGTATTTTGACATGCTATCAAGTTCATTTACTGTAATGGGCGATGGAATGGAGTATGACCAATATATGAAGTTTAGGGATACCTTAACTCCAGCAAGTGGTTTTCAGTCTGCACAATACAGAAAAATTGAAATTGCTTCTACAGAGTTGATAAATTTGATTGATTATAGATTCAGAAAAACTATTGATAGAAACACACCTTACGAACATGCTTTTGAGCATATGTATTGGCAGGTAGCTGGAAAGAATTATGAAACAGGTGAAAAAAGTAAGCTGCTAAGTAATTTTGAAGATAAGTATAAAGTAGAATTAATTGAATTCATGAAGGAATATAATTTAGTAAATCTTTGGACTAAATTTAAAACCTTGCCAAGTGAATATCAAGAAGACAAAAGTTTAATTAATGCAATGAGGCATTATGATCACACTATAAATGTTAGTTGGGTAATTAATCATTTGAATGCAGCAAAGAAGTATTTAGGAGATGCTGCGGCAACTGGTGGTAGTGATTGGCAGAAATATATGCATCCTAGATATCAAAGAAGAATCTTTTTTCCTGAATTATGGAGTAAAGATGAGTTAGATAATTGGGGAGTAACAAATTTAGAAGGATGTAAAACGATAGTGTAGTTACTAAATTATTGAGTTATTTTCTGTAAAAACACATAATGACCGATAAATTGATAAAATTATGTTAAATATTTAAGTTTGTATTGGTGTAATCGTAAAAAGAGAGTACTTTTGCGCGCTCAAATGGGGTGGTTCCCATTTTGAGACTTTAAATTTCATAATTTATAGTTTTGGTTGGTTAATAGAATAAAGCGTTATCAGTTAGCTGATGACGCTTTATCTTTTTAGGACTATCTCACAAATTTCTTCCAAATAAAAATACAGCAGTTTTATAGCAATTAAAAAACTAAAGGCGAGATAATTAAATGGTATTATTGATGACTTGTATACTTTCATTAAGGTAATTGATTACTTTTGGAATAGTAATTGCAAACCAACTGTTAGGAATCAATACTTATACCCATGAAAAAGTTATTACTATTTATATTTATAACACTACTAAGTTTTCAAACGAAAGCTCAAGAATCAGCTTTTGATTCAGGAGAATGGTTTAAATTCAGGATTCATTACGGAATGTTCACCGCAAGTTATGCAACAATGCAGGTTCAGGATGGTGTGGTTAATGGTAAGGAAATGTATCATATCAAAGGGAGAGGTAAGTCTACAGGTTTATTAAGCTTGTTTTTTAAAGTAGATGATGATTATCAAACCTTTTTTAACAAGAAAACTGGAGCACCATCTAAGTTTATTAGAAGGATAGATGAAGGTGGACATACTAAAGATATTCAAATTGACTTTGATCATGATAAAAAAACGGCATTAGTAAATGATAAAAAGCATAATGTAACAACGTCTCATAAAATAAATAATGGAACGCAAGATATGATGTCTGCATTTTATTATTTAAGAAACAATGTGGACACTAAAAATCTAATAATTGGTCAGGAGATACAAATCAACTTGTTTTTTGATAAAGAAAATTTCGATTTTAAATTGAAGTTTTTAGGAAGGGAGTTAATAGAAACAAAATTCGGTAAAGTAGCAAGTTTAAAGTTTCGTCCGTATGTACAATCAGGTAGGGTTTTTAAAGAAAAAGAAAGTCTAACGGTTTGGGTTTCCGATGACAAAAATAAAGTTCCTGTACGCTTGCAAGCTGATTTAGCAGTCGGGTCTATAAAAGCTGATTTAGAAGCGTATAAAGGTTTAAAACATTCATTTAAAATTGTAGTAAATTAGTTATAGTGAATTTAACGTACTTACTGATGTAAAAAAATGTGTGAACACTACGTTCACACATTTTTTTTTGTGATATTTGGTGTTTAATAGAAATGACTTCTTAATTTATTAAGGAAATACTCTATAAACAAACCTACTGGCAAATAAATATGTTCATAAAGTTTCAAAAAATAGCATGGTTAGCAATTCTTTTTATAGGATTATATTCTTGTAAAAAAGAAGAAGAACCCAAAACACCAACAGTAATTAAACACGAAATAAAGATTGTACCTAAATATGAATTTGGATTCAATTTAGACGAGTTTGATGTATTGGTTGACACTATAAGGTCGGGAGATAGTTTCGGAAAACTATTATTTGAAAATCATATTGATTACGGTAAAATAGAAGAAATTGTTCAAGCTACAAAAGATACGTTTGATGTCAAAAGACTAAATATAGGGAAACGTTATACGATATTAAGAACAAAAGATACAATTCAGAAAGCTAAATACTTTATTTATCAACCAGGTAAAATTGATTATGTTGTTTTTGATTTTTCTAATGACTCGTTGTCAAAAGCGTATAAAGCAAAAAAGCAAGTTAAAAGAGTTGAGAGAACCGCATCTGGTATAATTACTAGTAGTTTATCTGAGTCTATTGATGATGCTGGTTTGAGTATTTACATTGCGCATGAGATGGCAGACATCTATGCATGGTCTATAGATTTTTTCAGGCTACAAAAAGGGGATAGTTATAAATTAGCATTTACAGAGTTATATATTGAAGACTCTATTTATGTTGGAGTAGATAAAATAAAGTCGGCAGTTTTTACTCATAATAAAACGCCTTTTTATGCATTTGATTACAAGTCAGACGTGGTAGAGGGAATTATGGATTATTATGATGAAACTGGAAAAACATTACGTAGTCAGTTTTTAAAAGCGCCAGTAAAGTTCAGTAGAATTTCTTCCCGTTATAATCCAAACAGAAGAATTAAGTATTATGGCTATAAAAAAAGACCCCATTTGGGAACTGACTTTGCAGCTCCAATTGGGACCCCAATATTAGCTACAGCAAGTGGTACGATTCTAGAATCTACAAGACGTGGAGGAAACGGTAAATATGTAAAAATAAGGCATAATAGTACTTATAGTACTCAATATTTACACATGCGTAAACAGAACGTAAAGAAAGGACAAACAGTTAAACAAGGAGATGTTATTGGGTGGGTTGGTATGACCGGAAATTCAGGTGGACCACATGTTTGTTATCGTTTTTGGAAAAACGGTAGACAAGTAGACCCTTTAAGAGAAAAACTACCGTCAGCAAAACCAATAAAAGAAGAATTAAAAGCCGATTATTTGATGTATATTCAACCTTTAAAAGAGCAGTTAGATGCTATTGAATTCGAGACAATAGAAATTAATAAAAGTAATAATTAATGAGTTTTTCTAGAAAAAAACCTACAAACACTAATTCTTGGGCAAAAATTTCAGCGCATTTTGAACAGTTAAAGACAGTTCATTTACAAGAAATGTTCGCTCAAGACCCAGGAAGAGAATCACAAATGAGTGTTTCCTGGGAGGACTTCTTTGTCGACTTTTCGAAAAATAGGTGGACTTCAGAAACAATTCAATTATTCAAAGAACTTGCTTCAGAATTAAATTTAAAAGAGAGTATTTCTTTATATTTTAAAGAAAATAAATTAAATTTCACAGAGGACAGAGCCGTTTTACATACAGCATTACGTAGTGGTGAAAAAGCAGTTATTTTAGATAATAAAAACATAATAGATGATATAGATGCTGTTAAGCATAAAATAAAACTATTTACTGAAGCTGTAATTGGAGGGACAAAAACTGGTTACACAGGAAAGACTTTTACAGATATTGTTAATATTGGAATTGGTGGTTCTGATTTAGGACCAAAATTAGTTTGTAATGCTTTAAAATATTATAAAAATCATTTAAATACCCATTACATTTCTAATATTGATGGTGATGAGTTACAGGAAACACTTCAATTATTAAATCCAGAAACTACATTGTTTGTTATTGTATCAAAGTCGTTTACAACGTCAGAGACATTACAAAATGCAAATACGATTAAAGATTGGTTTGTAAGTAGATTATCTAAGCAAGCTATAAATCAACATTTTATTGCTGTTTCGGCTAAGCCTAAAAAAGCAGTTGATTTTGGAATATCGAATGAGGCTGTATTTCCAATGTGGGACTGGGTAGGAGGTCGTTTTTCTTTATGGAGTGCTGTTGGTGTGTCAGTTGCATTAGGTTTAGGTTATGATAATTATAATAAATTATTACTTGGAGCTCAAAAAGCAGATGAATCATTTAAAAATAATGATTTAAAAGAAAATATTCCTGTGTTAATGGCGTTTTTAAGTGTTTGGTATAGTAATTTTTTCAACACAACTAATGAAGCGGTTATACCATACTCGTATTATTTAGAAGATTTTGTTCCGTATTTAGAGCAAGGTTTTATGGAAAGTAACGGGAAATCAATTGATAGAAACGGAAAAGAAGTTGACTATAAAACTGGAAGTGTTGTTTTTGGAGGAGTGGGTTCAAATGCGCAACATGCATTCATGCAGTTATTTCATCAAGGAACGAATTTAATTCCAACAGATTTTATAGGTTTTTGTAATTCATTACATGGTAATTCAGCACATCAAGATGTGTTAATTTCTAATATGTTCGCGCAGGCAAATGCTTTAGCTTTCGGAACTAGAGGAAAGGAAGTTGAAAACCCTTATAAAGTATTTAAAGGGAATTCTCCATCGACTACTTTTTTAATCAAAAAATTAACTCCTGAAACATTAGGGTCTCTAATTGCAATATATGAGCATAAAATTTTTGTTCAAGGAATATTGTTAAATATCAATAGTTTTGATCAGTTTGGTGTAGAATTAGGGAAGGAACTTTCAAGAGAGTATATTAATTCATTAGGCAGCGAGTCAAATCAAGATTCAGCTTTAATGCAGTTTTATAAAGAAAATAATTAATTAGATAAACTAAAAGAAAACTATGGGAACAATTAAATTTTTACATTCGTACTGGGCATATTTGGTATTGTTAGTAGTAGTATTAGCTACAATCAACTCAATTATCGGGATGCTAACTAAAAAAGAGTTTGGAGCCAAGGATTTTAGAATAGCATTGTTTGCATTGATAGTTACTCATATTCAATTGCTGATAGGGATCGTATTGTATGTATTTGCAAATAACTTTGGTGATGTAGAGGTAGGAGAAATAATGAAAAATGCTACATTACGATTAAAAAATATAGAACATCCTTTATTAATGGTAGTTGCAATAACGTTATTAACTATTGGGTATTCTAAACATAAAAACAAAAGGACATCTTCAGCTAAGTTCAAAACTTTAGCTATTCCTTATGCATTAGCATTAGTTGCAATGTTGGCAATGATACCTTGGAAGGCTTGGTTAGGGTAATATAAAAATAAGGTAAATAAAAAAGCGTGATAGAAACTGAATTTCTATCACGCTTTTTTTATGAGCACTAACTGTTACTGTACTTCTTTAATTAAGTATGTGTATACGGGAAAGTGATCACTATAACCACCAGTCCAAGTTGCTCCAACAAAACTTCTGAATGGGTATCCTTTATAACGCCCTTTTTTGTTTGTCATATATGCAGGGTTGTAAATACCAGTTTTATATATTTTAAATGATGAAAAATCTTTATCTAAAAATGGTTTTGTAAACATAATTTGATCAAAAATATTTAAAGCATCTCTATAAGCTAGAGTTCCCATTCCTTTTTTAGTCATTTTCATCATTGGGTTATAAATACCTTTTAACTCAACGTCTTCTTTTTCAGCTTTAGCGTTCAATACTTTTTTAACACTTACATTAAATGGGTCGTCATTTAAATCTCCCATAATAATTATTTTAGCATAGGGATCAATTGTCTGTAACGAATCCACTAGTTTTTTAGTTAACTGTGCTGCAGATATACGCCCTGGTCTACTTCGTGCTTCACCACCACTTCTCGAAGGCCAGTGATTAACAATAAAGTGCATTTTTTCACCTTCTAATAATCCACTAACCAATAATTGGTCTCTTGTATAGTTTCTGTTTTCAGTATTTGGATCATAAAGAACTAACTCATGGCTACTATAATTAGTAGGCTTGAATAATTTTTTTTGATATAATAAGGCTACATCAATACTTCTTTCATCTGGAGAATCAAAATGAATAATGTCATAATCCTTATCTCTTAATTGCGGATCGTTTATTAAGTCATGCAAAACATCTTTGTTTTCTACTTCACAAACACCCAATACAGCCGGAGTGTTTTTAGAGTATTTTGGATCTACCCCTAATTCAGAAATGACACGGGCCATATTCTTTATTTTTTTAGGATACACCAAGCCACGTTCTTTTTCGCTCATTTCCATAAGCGGACTTCTCTCATCCCACTTAGTAGGGTCGTTTATGGTGTCAAAAAGGTTTTCAAGATTGTAAAACGCAACGGTATTAATCTTATACCTTTTTTTGTTTTGAGCATTCACATTAATACCCATGCTAACTACTAAAAATAGTAGTAATAAGTTCTTTGTATTCATTCGATAAAAGTTTTTTGCGCCCTTTAATTAATTTGTATTAACCTAAGGCATAGTAAGTTATTGTAAAGTCCACTTCAAATTACAGGCCAAAAGTAGTCAATTATTTAATTATTTAGCTTGATGTGTATTAAGTTATTGTAAAATTGTTGTCAAAACAAGGTTTGAAATTTATTTTTATTCAAAAAAGTGTACATTTGCAGTCTGAGAAAAAAATCTCAGGTGGTTTTAAACAATTTATTAATCAGTAAATTACTTATGAAAAAAACAATTTTGACACTATTGTTAAGTTTGGTGACCGTGTTATTTATGCACGCACAGCAAACAACAGTTAAAGGTCAAGTAATCGATGCCGATTCTACAGATCCCGTCACGGAAGTATCTGTAAGTATTAAAGGCGAAAAACTTTCTCAAACAACAGACGCAGAAGGGAAATTTAACTTTACTAGCAACTTACCTTTAGGGGAACAATCTTTGGTTGTAGGAAAAGAAGGTTATTTTACTAAAACTTTTACAATTATTATTGAAGAAGGTAAAGTAGTTGATCTTTCTACAATTATTTTAAACCAAGATTTTGGTGAATCAGATGATTTTACTATTTCTTTATCTGAAGATGAATTAGATGAAGACGAAAGTGTTTCTTCTAACACATCAGGACTTTTACAATCTTCAAAAGATGCTTTCGCAAGAGCTGCAGCTTTTGATTTTAGTGGAACATTCTTTAGAATTAGAGGTTTAGACTCTGAAAATGGTACCATGTTAATTAATGGTGTAAAAATGAACAAAGTCTTTAATGGTCGTCCACAATGGAGTGATTGGGGTGGTATTAATGATGTAATGCGTAACCAAAATTATGTTGATGGTTCTAAAGCTAATGAGTATACCTTTGGAGGTGTTGGTGGAACGACTAACATTAGTATGAGAGCTTCTCAATATAGAAAAGGTTCTCGTATTTCTTATGCATCATCTAATAGAAGTTATACCAATAGAGTAATGGCAACCCATGCTACTGGTTTAATGGAAAACGGATGGTCGTTAGCATTTACTGCAGGAAGAAGATGGGCTGAAGAAGGATATGCTGATGGTACAGTATATGATGCAAATTCAGTTGCAGCTTCTGTTGAAAAGAAAATTAATGACAAGCATAGTATTAATTTTACTTCTATTTATACACCAAACAGAAGAGGTAAATCTGCTGGGATGACACAAGAAGTGTTTGACTTAAAGGGTAAAAAATATAATTCATATTGGGGATACCAAGATGGAGAAAAAAGAAACTCTCGTATTAAAGAAATTGAAGAACCAATTTTAATGTTAAATCATTATTGGACAATTTCTGATAAAACAACCTTGAATACTAATGTTTCACATCAATTTGGGCATATAGGGAATAGTCGTATTGACTATAACGGAGCTAACCCTGATCCAACTTATTATAAAAAACTACCAAGTTATTACTTAAGTAATGACCCACAGTATAATAATGAATCAGAGGCTTATGACAGACTTCAAAAGTTTTCAAATGATGGTCAAATAGACTGGGGAGCTTTATATTTAGGAAATCAAAGCTCAACTAATCAAGGGTTTACAGACGCATTTATTTTGTATGAAGACAGGAATGACGATAAACAATGGTCATTCAACTCTATATTGAATACAGAGTTAGCTGAGAACATAAATTTGGATGCAGCTGTTAATTATTCAACATTAAAATCTCATAATTACGCTAAAGTATTAGATTTATTAGGAGGTACAGGATATTTGGATGGTGATAAATTTCTATTTACAGATAGTAATATATCAACTCCTAACAGGTTGGTTTATGAAGGTGATACATTTAAATACAATTACAACTTCTTATCAACTACTTATGATGGATTTGCTCAAGCGCAGTTCAAATACAGTAAAATTGATTTTTATGTAGGAGGTCAATATGGTAAAACTACTCATCAAAGAGAAGGGTTATATCAAAATGGAAATTTTGAAGACAACTCATTAGGAAAAGGAGTAGAATTAGATTTTACTAAACTAGGAGGGAAAGCAGGATTTACGTATAAAATTTCTGGAAAACATTTAATTGATGTAAATGGAGCGTACTTACAAGATGCACCAACATTAAGAAACAGTTATTCTAATTCAAGAGAGAATCATAATGTGGTAAATAATTTAACAGAAGTAAAAACTACATCTTTTGATGCAAGTTATATTTTCCGTTCGTCAATTTTAAAAACACGTTTAACAGGGTATTATTCTCAAATAGAAGACGCTACTGAAGTATCTTTTTTCTATACTGATGGATTAGCAGGGTTAACTGAATCACAAACATTTCTTCAAGAATCATTAGATGGGATCGATAAACGTAATATTGGTATTGAATTTGGTGCTGAAGCTCAGGTAACTCCTACCATTAAGTTAAAAGGAGCATTAGCTTTAGGTGAAGCAGTATATACAAGTAATCCTAACGTAAACTTATCTTTTATAGGTACGAATGCATTAGGTTTTAATGAAGCCTTCAATGAAGCTTATGGTCAAGCTAGTTTAAAAGACTATAAAGTTGCGGGAGGTCCACAACGCGCTGCAAGTATTGGGTTTGAATATCGTGACCCTAAATACTGGTGGGTTGGAGCAACTGCAAATTTCTTTTCTAATGCGTATTTAGACGTTTCTGCAATAACAAGAACACCTCGTTTTGCTTTAAGTGATGATGGTATTCAACTACCTAATTACGATCCAGCTGTTGCAAGAGAGTTGTTAAAGCAAGAAAAATTTGATGACTACATGTTAGTTAATCTTGTAGGTGGGAAATCATTTAAGTTTGGTAAAAAATACATTGGGTTTTTTGCTTCTATTAATAATGTATTTAACGAAACTTATAAAACTGGTGGATACGAGCAATCTAGAAGTGCTAATTACACTAACCTGTTAGAAGACAATTCTAGACCGAAAAGATTATTCGGGCCAAAATATTGGTTTGGTAGAGGGACTACTTATTACATGAATATGTATTTAAGATTCTAAAAAAGAATAAGTTAAAAGAAATGATGAAGCTTTTGTTTCGTCTTATTATAAAATATAAAAACAATTACAATGAAAATAATTAATATAGTTAAAATAGTAGCAGTATTCCTTTTTGTAGGTGTATTTACTGCATGTGTTCAAGATGATGATTACTCAGTTCCTGTAGTAATTGAAACAGAACCAACAATTGGGGTAAACGGTCATGAATATACATTCGCTACATTAATAGCAATGCATTCTGGGAACTTCAATAACTTGGTTGATTTGGATTTACAAGTTCCTGCTCCAATTGATACAAGTAACCCTACTGCACCAGCACAATACAGTTATTTAGTAGGATATGTAATTTCTAATGATAGAACAGGAAACTTCTATAAATCAATTTATATTCAAGATGCAATAGAAAATCCAACTATCGGGTTTAAAATTGATGTTGATATGTATGATACTTACATTAATTACGAAGTAGGTAGAAAGGTATATGTTAAGTTAAATGGTTTAGGGTTTGATAAAGTTAATGAAGTATATTCTATAGGAGCTTTAGACGGAACATCTTTAGTTAGAATTCCTGAATTAGATGTACCTAACCATGTATTACGTTCAACACAAGTAAGTGCTATTGTTCCAACTCAAACGACAACTACAGCAATTAATGCAGGTAGTGTACCAGATGGAATATTAGTACAAATACCAAATATGCAAGTTCCTATTTCTGACTTAGGACTTTCTTATGCAAATTTAAACAATACATTTTCAGAAAACAGAACCTTAAAGAGTTGTGATGATGATGGTACTGTTATAATTAGAAATAGTGGGTTTGCTGATTTTAGAACAGTTCCAATGCCTTCAGGTAAAGGATTATTAACTGCTGTATTGAGTCAATATAACTCTGATAAGCAATTATACATTAGAGATACTACTGATTTAGATTTCACAGGAAATAGATGTGATCCTTTATTTAGTGATGGATTTAACAGTTTATCTGCTTGGACAGTTTATGATGTTTTAGGTGCTCAAACTTGGTCAATAGATACTTTTTCAGGTTCAGTTGCTAAAATGTCTGGATTTGCAAGTGGAGCTCAGGCTAATGAAGATTGGTTAATTTCACCAGCAATTGATTTTACATCAGTAACAAATGCTAACTTCTCTTTTGATAATTTAAAAAGATTTGATGGGAATGATATAGAAGTATTTATGTCAACTGATTATTCTGGTTCTGGTGATCCTTATGCAGCAGGTGTTACATGGTCTCCATTATCTGCTATTTTAGATACAAATACAGGAAGTTGGTCTTCATGGACTAATTCTGGTGATATTGATGTTTCAGCAGCCGCAGGAGGGAATTTGTATGTAGCGTTTAAATATACATCTGATACTTCAAATGCAGGTACTATAGAAATTGATAATGTAGTAGTTGAAGAGTTTTAGACTTTCAATTTAATACATAAAAAAAGCTCCTTCAATTTGAAGGAGCTTTTTTTATGTATTAAACTCAACCAATATATTCAAATTGTTTTCCAGGATGAGGACGGATAACTCCTTTTAATTCTAAACTCAATAATGTAGAAGAAATAGAATAGATAGGTAGTTGACAGGAAATAGCAATTGTATCTAAATCTATTTTATCTTTTCCTTTTAGGTAGTTGACAATTTTTTCTTCAGTTTCATTTAACTCAATAAAAAGTTGCGGTTGTATAGTCTTAATTGCGCTGTTTTCTGTGTCCCAATTAAGCATGTATATAATATCTGCAGCAGATGTCACTAACTGTGCTCTTTGTAGCTTAATTAGATTATTGGTGCCTATGCTTAATTTATCTTCAGGTCTACCTGGCGTAGCAAAAACTTCTCTGTTATAGGAATTAGCAATATCTGCAGTAATTAAACTACCGCCTTTTTCGGCGCTTTCAATAACTAAGGTCGCTTCAGATAAACCTGCGATAACTCGGTTTCTTTTTATAAAATTTTCCCTGTCTGGATTAGAAGAGCTCCAAAACTCAGTAACAAAGCCACCATTATTTTCAACTTCATGTATGTGTTTTTTATGAACTTTAGGATAAATTTGATTCAATCCGTGAGCTAAGCATCCTATAGTTTGTAAATTGTTTTTTATAGCAGATTTATGTGCGGTAATATCAGTTCCGTATGCAAATCCAGAAATTATTACCGGATTTAATACACTCAATTCCTCTATTATTTGTTCGCATAATATTTTTCCGTAATTAGTAATATTTCGAGTACCTACAATGCTAATTGTTTTCTGCTGTTTTAAATTAATATTGCCACTGTGAAATAAAAGTATTGGTCCGTCAACACAGTTTTTTAATCGGTTTGGATATTCTTCTTCTTGAAAATACCAGTGTCCAATATTGTTTTTTTCTATGTAATTCAGTTCTTTTTCTGCATTAATTAATAGTGAAGAATCTTGAAGTGATTTTGTGATGAAGCCTCCGATCCCGTTTATGGATTGTAGTATAGTTGACTTTTCTTTAAATATTTCTTCTGGTGATCCACAATGTTGCAGGAGTTTTTTAGCGGTAATATCACCAATTTTTGAAGCCTTTTGTAAAGCAAGTGTATATAGTAGTTGTTGTTGGTTCATTTAATAGATTGGTTATCAGTTTAAAGTTACCGAAAATATCTGATTGTTAATAACTATTGTATAACCGAATTGCTTCTTTTTTAAAAAAACGTAAATTTGTTCTACAACCAATCAATATTTTTCAATGGCATTAACAAATTACATTAGCGATTTATTATACAGATATGAATGTGTTATTGTTCCAGAATTTGGAGCGTTTTTAACACAGAAACATAATGCCGTAATAGATACAACTACAAATGTATTTTTGCCGCCAAGAAAAGTGATTTCATTTAACGAACAGTTAAAACAAAACGATGGTTTATTAGCAAATCATATTGTAGGAGCTGATCAATGTTCATATGCAGAAGCTGTTGAAAAAATCACAGAGTATGTTACTGCAATAAAAGGAAAATTGGTAACTGGAGAAACAGTGTTGTTTTCGAAAACCGGAGATTTTTCATTAAATAAAGAAGGGAAATTACAGTTCTCCCCATTAGAAGAAGTTAATTATTTAACTACCGCCTTTGGTTTACAGTCAACACATAAAACACCAGTATTACGTGAAGTTTATAAAGAGGTAGTTGCTGTTTTAGAAGAAAAAGCACCAATTGCATTTATACCAGAAACTAGAGTAAAGGCTAAAAGATCTTACTTAAAATATGCCGCAATTGCTGTAGTAGCCTTAGGGTTGTCTGGAGTTTTAGGAAACCAAGTGTATACTAATCAAATGGAGGAAGTAGTTTCTCACAATGATTTAAAAACTTTAGAAATTGAAAAAACAGCTTACCAAAGAGCTTCTTTTTTTGATGTGAGTCCAATTGAGGTTCCTGAAGTAACGTTTAATGTTGCTGTAGAAAAAAATCAAATAGGAAGTTATCATATTATTGCTGGCGCTTTCCGTTTTGAGGAAAATGCTGATAAGAAGATAGAACAATTACAAGAAGCTGGATTTTCTGCTAGGAAAATAGGTCAAAATAAATATGGCTTACATCAAGTTGTTTATGCAAGTATTGTTGATAAAACAGAAGCCTTAAGTACTTTAAGATCTATTAAGAAGTCACACAATTCTAGTGCTTGGTTATTAGTAAAAAAAATGAACTAACCCACCAGTGGGACTGTTTATAAATTTACTTTTGAATAATGGCTAATAGAAAATTTTGATTAAGAAACATTAGTTATTTTATTGAAAAAAAACCTTTAGAATAGTATTTCCTTTTACCTTTGCTGAAAAATTGCAATATGAAGGCAAAGCATCCTATAGATTCACTAACTACTGTTACTGATTTAGTATTACCAGGAGAAACAAATCCGTTAAATAATTTATTTGGAGGTGAGTTACTAGCTCGTATGGACCGTGCAGCAAGTATTGCAGCTAGGAGACATTGCAGGCGTATTGTTGTAACTGCGTCAGTAAATCATGTTGCTTTTAATAAAGCGGTTCCAACAGGAAGTGTAGTAACTATTGAAGCAAAAGTATCAAGAGCATTTTCTAGTTCAATGGAAGTGTATATTGATGTTTGGATTGAAGATAGAGAATCTGGATTGCGTACTAAAGCAAATGAAGGTATTTATACTTTTGTTGCAGTAGATGAAACAGGAACACCGATTAAAGTCCCAGCAATTGATCCTCAAACCGATTTAGAAAAAGAACGTTTTGAAGGAGCGTTACGCCGTAAACAATTGAGTTTAATTTTAGGTGGTAGGATGAAACCTACGGATGCCTTGGAATTAAAAGCTTTGTTTTTAGGAGAATAAAATTATAAATTAAATAACACGAAAAAGGGAGCCTGCAAATGTAGTTTCCTTTTTTTGTTTGAGCCTAAATGTTGTAAAAAACAACTAGATATTAAAGTTGTATGTTTTATTTGGCGTAACACAGTAGTCTAGCGGAATATCACCTTCAAATGCATCAGTTATTAAATCCTCAGTAGCTTCAAAAAAAGAGACTCCAATTTTAATACAATCAGATGTGCATTTGTTTAACATATTGTCATAAAACCCTTTTCCATAGCCAACTCTATTTCCTTTTTCATCAAAAGCTAATAAAGGAATAAACACAACATCTAGTTTATTATTGGGTACTTCAATACCGTCTATTGGTTCAGGTATGTTGTATTCATTTTTCTTTATTCTAGTATTATCAGTCAATAAGTAGTTAATCAATTCTAAGGTTTTAAAATTGCTTTTAGGCACTACTACTTCTTTGTCTTTAGCATGTAGAATGTGTAAAATATATTCTGTTTGAATCTCCTTTTGTTCCTCAATACTCAAAAACAAATGATAATATGTTTTATTCCAAACAGAAACTTTTAATAGCTGATTAGCTATTTGTAAACTCAACTCATCAATTTCTGATAGAGATAATTCGTTGCGTTTGGATTTGTATAATTTCCTAAGGTCCGTTTTTAGCATTGATAATTAGTATTTAGATAGAGTGATAAACAATAAAACCTTCTGTTTTACGAGAAGGTTTTATAATATTTAGAAGTTCTAAAGAGTAAAATTAGTCTTTAGAATCGTTTACTTTTTTAGTTTCTTCTTCCTCTTCTTCTTTGGTTGCTTTTTTAAATTCTTTAATTCCGCCACCTAAGCCTTTCATTAACTCAGGAATTTTCTTTCCACCGAATAGTAGTAATATAACCACCGCTATTATAATTATTTGTGGTGCACCTATTACTAAAGAGATTATTGTAGAGATCATAATTTATATAAGTTTTGAATAACAAATTTACTAAGAAAAGTTGAAAACAAGTGTTTAAAAGTTAATTTTAGTGCTGCAAGGATTATATTTGTACTATTATGACGAGTAAAAAGCAAAAATTAAAGCAAAAATTACTAAGTAAATACCGTTTGGTGATTTTAAACGACAATACTTTTGAGGAAAAAATATCCTTTAATCTTACTCGTTTAAATGTTTTTGTAATCTCTGGTTTTTCTATTATAGCATTAATTGCACTAACGACAGTTTTAATTGCGTTTACACCTTTACGAGAGTATATTCCAGGGTATTCCTCAACAAAATTAAGAAACAAAGCCTACCAGCTTACTAATAAAGCTGATTCACTTCAGATTGCCTTGCAAATAAATAAAAAGCAATTAAATAGTATCCGTAAGGTGCTTACAGGCAATGTGTTTCCTTTAGATAGTGTGAATAAAACAAAAGAAAATATAACTAATGATGCTGCTTTTATTTCTATTCCAACTTCAGTTGAAGATTCATTGTTGCGGGAAAAAGTAGCAAGAGAGGACAAGTATAATTTATTAGATGGAGAGCAGCAAAAAGTGAATTTTGTATTGTTTCCTCCAGTAAAAGGGAGTATTTCTGAAGGATTTAAGCCAGAAGATAAACACTTTGCTGTAGACGTAGTTGTTGCTGTTGGAACTGCTGTGAAATCTGTTGCAGACGGAAGAGTTATTTTTGCAGAATGGACTGCAGATACAGGGTATGTAATTATAATTGAACATCCCAATAAATTATTATCGGTATATAAGCATAACTCCTCAATTAATAAGTCTCAAGGAGATTATGTAGAAACAGGGGAGGTTATTTCTTTCTCAGGAGCTACAGGTGAGTTAACTACAGGTCCGCATTTACATTTTGAACTTTGGAGTGATGGTCATGCCTTAGATCCTACTAACTTTATCGCCTTTTAACATGTCATTAAAATCAATATTAGCATTGCCTTTTGCTTTAAAGGTAAGAAAAAGAATGGATAAATGGATTAATAATCCGTTAGTCACACAAGAGCGAGTTTTTCAAGAATTGATAAGTGTTGCTACATCAACAGAATTCGGAAAAGACCATAATTTCATAAGTATTAATTCATATAATGATTTTGTAAAGCAAGTTCCTATTCGTGATTATGAAGGGTTGCGTTTTTATGTAGATAAGGTTGTAGCTGGAGAAGAGAATATTCTATGGCCAAACAAACCCTTATATTTTGCGAAAACATCAGGAACTACTTCTGGTGCAAAATACATTCCTATTACGAAAGAATCTATGCCAACACATACTACTAATGCACGAAATGCAATTATGTGTTATATAGCTGAAACGAAGAGTACTCGTTTTGTAAATGGAAAAATGATATTCTTGCAAGGTAGTCCGGTTTTATCTGAACAAAACGGAGTGAAATTAGGTAGATTGTCAGGTATAGTAGCTCATTATGTGCCTAAATACTTATTGAAAAACAGATTACCGAGTTGGGAAACAAATTGTATTGACGATTGGGAAACTAAGGTAAATGCTATAGTTGAAGAAACAGTTACTCAGGATATGTCAATTATTTCAGGGATACCTTCATGGGTACAAATGTATTTTGAAAAACTAGTTGAGAAAACAAATAAGCCTGTAGGAGAGCTTTTTAAAAACTTTAATCTATTCATTTATGGAGGGGTTAATTATGAGCCTTATCGAAATAAATTTGAAAATTTAATAGGTAGAAAAATTGATAGTATAGAGCTATACCCTGCCTCTGAAGGTTTTTTTGCATTTCAAGATTCTCAAAAAGAAAAAGGGATGTTATTGCAGTTGGATTCTGGGATTTTTTATGAGTTTGTAAAAGCTAGTGATTTTTCTAGTGATAATGCAAAAAGAATCACTTTAAAAGATGTTGAGCTTGGGGTTAATTATGTAATGATAATTTCTACTACGGCTGGTTTGTGGGCTTATAATATTGGGGATACAGTTCAGTTTACATCAACAAAACCATTTAGAGTTATTGTTTCTGGCAGGATAAAGCATTTTATATCTGCATTCGGAGAACATGTAATAGGAAAAGAAGTGGAACAAGCGTTACAAGAAGCGGTTTTAGGCACAGATATTCGTGTAAATGAATTCACTGTAGCTCCGCAAATAACCCCAGAAAGTGGGTTGCCATACCACGAGTGGTTTATTGAGTTTGAAAATGAACCTGAAGATATGGAAGGTTTTTCAAAGAAAATTGACCAATCATTACAGAGGCAAAATGCATATTATTTCGATTTAATTGATGGAAAGGTATTGCGCCAATTAGAAGTCACAAAAATAACCAAAAACGGATTTCAAAATTACATGAAATCAATAGGGAAACTAGGAGGGCAGAATAAGCTTCCAAGGCTTTCAGACAATAGAGAAATAGCAGATAAATTGTCTAAATCCTACATTTAGCGGCGGAAAACCTATATTTGCTTACAATTATCTAATATGAGTAATAATAAACAAGAAATAGTAAGAACAAGAGCACAAGAGAGTTCAAGTGCCATTGAGCGTTTATACGTAACAATGCGTCATTTGTTTAATAGAGGGTTTTATAAGCCTATGGGGATCTCTGGAGAAACGTTAAGAGAGGCATTATTGCTTTTACGCCCAGAAATTTATGGTTCTATAGCAGAGGAAAAAGTTGAGCTTAATGGACTTAAGTATGTTATCGATAGACTTCCAATAGGAATAGAAGAGTGCAAATACATAAACTTAACTTCGGATGAAGGGTATTCAAAGTCGCATTTTGAAGTAATTATTCCTTCAAAAAGAAGAAGAAATTGCTACAGAATAGATGCTGAGCAAATGAATATAGAAATTACTAGAGGAAGGTCGGAAATATATGACATTCTTACCCATCTTACATTTCTATTTTTGGAATCACACAAAATAATGAAAAGAGTAGTTATTGGTGATGATGGAGAGTTAAAAAGAGATTGGCTGAAGTTAGAGAAAGCAGTTAGTGCAACAAAAAAGCTAACAGTTAAAGAAAAAGAAATAGCACTTACACATACTGCAAATATATTAGGAAGAACGTTTGCGGAAGTGTCTAATGTTTATGATGACTATGCTGATGAAAAAAATCCTGATCGCTTTTTGAGCATTATTTATTGGTTAGGGAAGTTGGCTATTGAAGAAGAAATCGGTGAAAAGAAACGAGTAGTGACTTTTAGTCCAGTTTTAAGAGAGCGTTTAGGACATCATATTCATGGAGAAATATGGGCAAATGATATAAAAAACACCTTAGTAAAAGAAGGTTTGTTAGGTAGGCCAATTCATGTTATCAGTGCAAATATGCATAGTGTAATGAATACATTATTTGTTCCAATTGCGCTAAAGTCAGAGTTGAAAAACAAGTCGAACTTTGAAATTTATGAAGCATTAAGCGATGATAAAAACAATGCCTTGCGCAATAAAGTTTCAAAAGAAGCGTTGGGTAACGGGATGATTTATTTAAAAGATGATTCAGGTACCAATATTAACGTACAAATTTTTGATCTTTCAAAAATTGATAAATCAAAAGATGAAGTTATTATTGTTATGGATTATGCTTTTGGTGAGCAGGCATACGAAACAATTGATGAATTGTTAAGACCATATCAACATGATGATAAATTAATGCATTTAGATATTAAGTCGTTATCGATTATGGGTAAGGCGGGTATTTTAGAAGGTGGAAAAGGAGATATTATGATACCATCAGCTCATATATTTGAAGGAACGGCAGATAATTATCCTTTTGAAAATGAGTTAACAGCAAAAGATTTTGTTGACGATGACATTAAAGTTGTTGAAGGAGCAATGATTACTGTTTTAGGTACATCATTACAGAACAAAGACATATTGAAGTTCTTTTATGAATCAACCTGGAATGTAATTGGGTTAGAAATGGAAGGAGCTCATTATCAAAAGGCAATACAATCGGCATCTAAAGTAAGAGGAAGTATCGCTAAAGATGTAAAAGTGAGGTATGCATATTACGCATCAGATAATCCGTTAGAAACAGGAAGTACATTAGCTTCAGGCGGTTTAGGTACAACAGGTGTAAAGCCAACGTATATTATTACACAAAATATATTAAAACAAATATTAAATTAATTAGATAAATGGGGAATGATTTAAATAAAGGTTCTGAAGAGATAGACTTAATACAGCTATTTGGTTTTTTTGAGCAGAAGATAAAAGGATTTTTCAAGAGGATATTTTCAATATTTAATTGGTTTTTTTCAATACTTATATTTGGTCTAAAAGTATTTCAAAAAAAAATTAAAACATTAGGGCTTTTACTAATAGTAGCAGTGTTATTAGGTGTGGTCTTAGATAAAAGAAAAGCGCCAGAATATTCTTCAGAAATGTTAGTGCAACCCTATTTTGAGGCAAAATATCAATTAAATGCTAATATAAAATATTATAATTCATTGTTAGCAGAGCAAGATTTTGAAACTCTTAAAGAAATATTTGAGATTGATTTGGATCAAGTCCAAAAAATAATAGGTTTTGAAATGTATCCTGGACCTGAAACAGAAAATCAATTAAGAAGAGAGTATTATAAGTTTATAAAAAGTATCACTTCAAATCAAGTAAGTTCTGGGGAAGAAAATGAGGAAGGAGAAACAAGTAGGCCTATTATTGAAGTTTCTTTTGAAGATTTTGTAAAGGGAAGAAGTATTTATTCTAGTGACAAATATATGATTAAGGCCGTTTCTAGTAAAAAAGATGTCTTTAAATATTTAGAAAATGGATTAAACAATTCCTTTAATAATGAATATTCTACTAAGAATATGAAGAAGAGGGATTCAATTATTACTATAAGGAAACAAACAATTGAAGAGTCTATTAAGGAGATAGAAAAACTACAAGTAATTTATGTAGCTGCTTTTAAAGAAAATATAAAAGCAACTTCATCTCAGATTAAGGTTGGTAATGAGGGGTTTGCATTGGCTGACAGTAAAGTTGAAACAAAAGAATATGAGTTATTAGAAAAGAAAACTAAACTTTATGAAGAGTTAGGGAGGTTGCAAGAAAGTAAAGTGGTAGATGATACTTTTTTTGATGTAATTTCTAGTTTTCCTGAAATTGGTAAGTTAGAAGTAGTCCCTTTTTATAAAATGAAAGTGATTGTTTTACCAATAATAGCGTTTATATTATTTACTTTAAGTTTGTTGCTTATAAGAGCTTATAAATTTGTTGAAGAATATTAATAATTGGAGCGTACTAGTTTTAAATTAACAGAAAGTCAAAAAAATTGTAAATAAATTATAATAGAATCTAGAAAATGAAAAGAGTATTAATTACAGGAGGTGCAGGTTTTATAGGTTCAAATTTTGTTGAGCATATATTAAATGAGGAAAATATTGTCGTTTATAATTTAGATAAACTTACTTATGCTGGGGATTTGGATAATCTAAAATCAGTAGCTAATCATGAAAGGTATAATTTTATTCAAGGTGATATTTGTGATAGAAATTTGATAGAAGAGTTATTTAAGAAATACCAAATAACTGATGTAATTCATTTTGCAGCAGAGTCTCACGTTGACAATTCTATTAAAAACCCAGGGGCATTTATAGAAACTAATATCGTAGGGAGTTTTAACTTATTAGATGTTGCTTATAAATCATGGATGGATGCGCCTAATAAAGTGAAAGATGGATATAAGAACTCAAGGTTTTTACATGTTTCTACAGATGAGGTATATGGTACGCTAGGAAAAGAAGGTTTATTTACAGAAACAACATCGTATGCGCCTAATAGCCCGTACAGTGCCTCAAAAGCATCTTCAGATTTTATTGTGAGAAGTTATTTTCATACTTATGGAATGAATGTAGTTACTACAAACTGTTCTAATAATTATGGTCCTAATCAACACGATGAAAAGCTGATACCAACTATTATTAGAAAATGTTTATCTGAAGAAAACATTCCTATTTATGGAGATGGTTTAAATATCCGTGATTGGTTATATGTTTTAGATCATTGTAAAGGGATTGAAATAGCATTTAATACAGGTATTTCAGGAGAAACTTATAATATTGGTGGAAGAAATGAGAGAACCAATATGTATATAGTAGATACAATTTGTTCAATATTAGATGAGAAATCACCTAGAACAAATGGTAATTCATATAAAGAACTAAAAAGTTTTGTTGAAGATAGAGCAGGTCATGATTTTAGATATGCAATTGATGCTACTAAAATTGAAAATGAATTAGCTTGGAAAGCCGATGAAAATTTTGAATCAGGTATCTTAAAAACCATTACTTGGTATATTAATAAATATAAAAAACAGTAATATGAAAGGGATTATTTTAGCTGGAGGTTCAGGAACACGTTTGCACCCACTTACCCTTTCGGTAAGTAAACAATTAATGCCGATTTTTGACAAACCGATGATTTATTACCCACTGTCAACATTGATAAATTCGGGTATTAGAGAAATTCTAATTATTTCTACACCACAAGATTTACCTCTGTTTGAAAAATTATTAGGTGATGGTAAAAAATTAGGTTGTCAATTTGAATATGCTGTACAAGAAAATCCAAATGGTTTAGCAGAAGCATTTATTATAGGAGCTGACTTTATCGGAAAAGAAAAAGTTGCACTTGTATTAGGAGATAATATTTTTTATGGTACAGGATTGGGAGATTTGTTAAGACAGAATAATAATCCTGATGGAGGAATCGTATACGCATATCATGTACATGATCCTGAACGTTATGGAGTAGTTGATTTTGATGACAACGGAAAAGTAATATCTATAGAAGAAAAGCCAGAAAAGCCAAAATCTAATTTTGCGGTTCCTGGAATCTATTTTTATGATAATGATGTAGTTGAAATAGCTAAAAACATCAAGCCTAGTCATCGTGGTGAATTAGAAATTACTGATGTAAATAAAGAGTATTTAAATAGAGGGAAACTACAAGTTAGTATACTTGATAAAGGTACTGCTTGGTTAGATACAGGAACATTTACATCTTTAATGCAAGCATCTCAATTTGTTCAAGTAATTGAAGAACGACAAGGGTTGAAAATTGGTGCAATAGAAGAAGCTGCATACAGACAAGGTTTTATTACAAAAGAGGAGTTAAGAGTTTTAGCCACCCCATTATTAAAAAGTGGTTACGGTAAACACTTAATCAGTATTATTGAGGATTAATGAAAGCTACTGAAACGAAATTAAAAGGATGTTTTGTTATTGAACCAAGATTGTTTAATGACGATAGAGGCTATTTTTTTGAGAGTTATAACAAAGAAAAATTTGAAACATTAACAGGTTCTAAAGTTGATTTTGTACAAGACAATGAGTCTTTTTCAACAAAAGGAGTTTTGAGAGGGTTGCATTTTCAAAAAGGAGAACACGCACAAGCGAAATTAGTAAGAGTTACTCATGGTGAGGTATTAGATGTTGCAGTTGACATTAGACCAGATTCAGAAACTTTTTTACAGGTTGTAACTGAACGCTTGTCAGCAGAAAATAAAAAACAATTATTTGTTCCAAGAGGATTTGCTCATGGCTTTATAGTATTGAGTGATACTGTCGTATTTAATTATAAATGTGATAACTTTTATAATAAAGCATCTGAAGGAGGTATAATTTATAATGATGACTCATTAAACATTAATTGGGTATTAGATCCAATTGAATTTTTAGTTTCAGAAAAAGATTTTGTGTTACCAACAGTAAAAGAGTTGTTTTAAGATGAAAAAGGTTTTAGTTACAGGAGCAAATGGTCAATTAGGATTATGCTTACAAGAACTTTCTAAATTACATTCTACAATTCAATTTGTGTTTTCTAGTTCAAAGGAACTAGATGTGACACAAAAAGAATCTGTAAAGAGAATATTCGAAACAACGAATTTTGATTTCTGTATAAACTGTGCTGCATATACTGCAGTTGATTTAGCAGAGTCTGATTGTGATAAAGCTAAGAAAGTAAATGAATTAGGGGTTGAAAATTTAGCAGAAGCTTGTAATAATACTAATACGAAGCTAATACATGTGTCTACAGATTTTGTCTTTGATGGAACATCTAGTATTCCGTATTCCGAAAATGATGAAACAAATCCTTTGTCAGTTTATGGGAAAACTAAATTGGATGGGGAAACTGCAGTTCAAAATGTTTTAAAGGAGTTTTTTATATTAAGAACATCTTGGCTATATTCTGAATATGCTAATAATTTTATGAAAACAATGCTTCGTTTGGGTAGTGAACGTAGTGAATTAGGTGTTATTTCAGATCAAATAGGAAGTCCTACTTATGCAAAGGATTTAGCAAGGGCAATAATAAATATCATTGAGTCTGACAGTAACTCATATGGAATATATCATTATAGTAATGAGGGAGTTGCTAGTTGGTATGATTTTGCACAATCAATTTTTGATTTAAGTAAAGTTGAAATTATTGTTAATGCAATTCCAACATCATCTTATCCAACACCTGCCAAAAGGCCCCATTATAGCGTTTTGGATAAATCAAAATTAAAAAAGAATTTTGGTATAGAAATTCCGTATTGGAGAGATAGTTTAAAAGAAGCAATTTCTTTTTTAGAGTAATAGAGATAACTAGTTATACTCAGTTTGAGGTCGAGTAGCGATAAATAGATATGAAAAAGAATTTATTAATATTTGGTACAAGACCAGAAGCTATCAAAATGGCTCCTTTGGTAAAAGCATTTCAAAGTAACACGACTTTTGAAACTAAGGTTTGTATTACAGCTCAGCATAGAGAAATGTTAGATCAGGTATTAGAGTTTTTTGAAATCACACCAGATTACGACTTAGATTTAATGAAGCCAAATCAGAATTTATATTCTTTAACGGCGGATATTATTACGAACTTAAAACCTATACTGGAAGATTTTAAACCAGACTATGTATATGTTCATGGTGATACTACTACAACTATGTCGGCAAGTATTGCAGCGTTTTATTCGGGAGCAAAAGTATGCCATATAGAAGCTGGGTTAAGAACATTTGATAAAAGATCACCTTTTCCAGAAGAAATAAACAGAAGTATTGCGGGCTGTATTTCTGATTTTCATTTCACCCCAACAAAAACTTCTCAAGAAAATTTATTAAACGAAAATATAAATTCGAAAAGTATTTTAATTACTGGAAATACTGTTATCGATGCATTAAAATTTAGTGAGCAAAAAGTGTTATCAGATAGTTTCAACGACACTGAAATTGACAGGTTAAAGAATTTGTTAAACACAGATAAAAAATTAATATTAGTTACTGGACATAGAAGAGAAAATCATGGCCAGGGTTTTATAAATATTTGTGAAGCCTTAAAAGAAATAGCTAATAAAAATAAAGATGTTCAAATTGTTTACCCGGTACATTTAAATCCAAATGTTCAAAAACCAGTATATGATTTGCTAGATGGGATAAATAATATTTCATTAATTGATCCATTATCATATCCAGCTTTTATTTGGTTAATGAGTAAGTCATATTTAATTATAACCGATAGTGGCGGTGTACAAGAAGAAGCACCTAGCTTAGGAAAGCCAGTTTTGGTAATGAGAGAAACCACTGAGCGTCCAGAAGCTGTTGAAGCTGGAACAGTTTTATTGGTGGGAACAGATACACGAAAAATTGTTGACGAAGCTGAAAATTTATTAAATAATAAAATACTATATAATAACATGAGTAAATTGCATAACCCATATGGTGATGGAACTGCTTGTGAAAAAATTGTTCAATTCATTTCAAAATTATAGTGTATGGAAAAGAAACCAAGTGTTGTGATGTTGGGATTAGGGTATATTGGTTTGCCAACTGCTGCACTAATAGCTAACAATGAGGTGTATGTTCATGGTGTTGATATTAACTCCGAAATAGTTGCAACTATAAATGAAGGGAAAATTCATATTGTAGAACCTGAATTAGATGTTGCTGTGGCCCAAGCTGTTAAAAAAGGTTTTCTTAAAGCAAGTATCTCGCCCGTAAAAGCAAATACATATATAGTAGTTGTACCCACTCCTTTTAAAGGAAATAATGAGCCAGATACTTCATATGTAGAAGCTGCAACCAAAGCTATTTTACCTTTATTAAAAAAAGGAGATTTATATATTATAGAGTCAACATCTCCAATCGGTACTACCGAGAAAATGATGGAGTTGATTTATAATGAAAGATCAGACTTAAAAGGTGAGTTATTTATAGCTTATTGTCCAGAGCGTGTATTACCAGGTAATGTTATGTATGAATTGGTGAATAACGATAGAGTCATAGGTGGTGTAGATGAAAAATCAACAGAAAAAGCCGCAGCGTTTTATGAGAAATTTGTTAAAGGAAATTTGCATAAAACAAATGCACGAACAGCTGAAATGTGTAAGTTGGTTGAAAACTCATCAAGAGACGTTCAAATTGCTTTTGCTAATGAATTATCATTAATATGTGATAAGGCCAATATAAATGTTTGGGAATTAATTGAATTAGCAAATAAGCATCCAAGAGTAAATATTCTACAGCCAGGATGTGGTGTTGGAGGACATTGTATAGCTGTTGATCCATACTTTATTGTGGCTGATTATCCATTGGAATCTCAAATAATTGGTAAAGCAAGAGAAATTAATAATTACAAATCTTTTTGGTGTGCAGAAAAAGTACAAACAGCTAAATTAGAATTCGAACTTAAAAACGGCAGAAAACCTAAGGTAGCATTAATGGGATTGGCATTTAAACCAAATATAGATGACTTAAGAGAGTCTCCAGCAAAATATATTGTTCAAAGAGTATTGCAAAATGCAAATAATGAAGAATATTATATTGTAGAGCCAAATATAAAGTCTCATAATATTTTTAAATTAACTAATTACATTGAAGCAGTTAATAAATCTGATATAATAGTATATTTGGTTGCACATAAAGAATTTAGAAAAATTGAAGTTGATAAAAGTAAAGTTATTCTTGATTTTTGCGGAATAAGTGTCTAAAGATGAACGATTAATTATAAAATAATATAAGGATATTTTTATATTGATATTAGAAAAAACATAATGAAATTACAAGATAAAAAAATAGCTATTATAGGCTTAGGTTATGTGGGATTACCTTTAGCTGTTGAGTTTGCAAAAAAATATGATGTTTTAGGTTTTGATATTAACCAAAGTAGGGTGGATGAATTAAATTCAGGTCATGATAGTACTTTAGAAGTTAGTGATGCTAACCTTCAATCTGTGGTTAATACTGACAAAGGTTTAAAGCTGAGTTGTAATATTGAAGATTTAAGTAATTGTACAGTTTTTATAGTTACAGTTCCAACACCAGTTGATAAAAATAATAGACCAATCCTTACTCCTTTAATAAAAGCATCTGAAACAATAGGTAAATACCTTAAAAAGGATGACATTGTTATTTATGAATCTACCGTATACCCTGGGGTAACTGAGGATGAATGTGTGCCAGTTTTAGAGCGTGTTAGCGGCTTAAGATTTAATGTAGATTTTTATGCGGGATACTCTCCAGAACGTATCAATCCAGGAGATAAAACACATACTGTAACTAAAATTAAGAAAGTGACTTCTGGGTCAACTCCAGAAATTGGAAATATCGTAAATAATTTATATGGGTCTATTATAACGGCAGGAACACACTTAGCACCTACTATTAAAGTAGCTGAAGCAGCTAAAGTTATTGAAAATGCACAACGTGATATTAATATAGCTTTTGTTAACGAACTAGCTAAGATTTTCAATAAGTTGGACATTGATACGCATGCAGTTTTAGAAGCAGCGGCTACTAAATGGAATTTTTTACCATTTAAGCCTGGTTTAGTAGGAGGGCACTGTATAGGTGTTGATCCTTATTATTTAGCTCAAAAGGCACAAGAAGTAGGTTATCATCCTGAAATTATTTTAGCCGGAAGAAGGTTAAATGATAGTATGGGGGAATATGTGGCTACAGAGGTGTTAAAACTAATGGTACAAAGTGAAATACCGGTTAAAGGAGCAAAAGTGTTAATGCTTGGTATTACATTTAAAGAAAACTGTCCAGATATTAGAAATACGAAAGCTATAGATGTATACCGTAATTTAGAATCTTTTCATATGGATGTTGATGTATATGACCCATGGGCTTCTTCAAGCGAAGTAAAGAATGAGTATGGAGTAGACACAATTCAATCAATAAACGAAAAATATGATGCAATTGTTCATACCGTTGCGCATACTGAATTTACAAAATTAGATTTCATAAAACTTAGAAAAAATAAGTCAATAATCTATGATGTTAAAGGTAATTTAAGCGCTGAAATCTCAGACAAACGATTGTAATGATGTTTGAACAAAAATATCACAAAACGTCATTATCCAAGTTTACTTTTTTAGTAACAGGTGGAGCTGGTTTTATTGGATCTAATCTAGTAGAATATCTGTTAAAATATAACGTGAAAAAAGTTGTTATATTAGATAACTTTGCAACAGGTCATAGAAAGAATATAGAAGATTTTATTAAAAATGATAATTGTGAGCTAATAGAAGGAGATATTAGAGACTTAGACACGTGTAAAAAAGCAATGATTGGTGTAGATTATGTATTGCACCAAGCTGCTCTAGGATCGGTTCCAAGGTCAATTAATGACCCAATCACTTCTAATGAAGTGAATGTTTCTGGGTTTTTAAATATGCTGGTAGCTGCTAAAGAATCTATAACAGTGAAGAGAATGGTTTATGCAGCTAGTTCGTCAACTTATGGTGATCATCCAGACTTACCTAAGGTAGAGGATAAAGTAGGTAATCTTCTATCTCCTTACTCAGTAACAAAATATGTTAATGAGTTATATGCTGATGTCTTTTACAAAACATATGGTCTAGAAACTATCGGATTACGTTATTTTAATGTTTTTGGGCCTAAACAAGATCCAGGCGGAGCTTATGCAGCTGTAATACCAAAATTCATAGGTCAATTTTTAAATGAGAAAGATTTGATCATTAACGGAGATGGGAAGCATTCTAGGGATTTTACATTTATTGAAAATGTTGTACAGGCTAATATAAAAGCTATATTATCTAACAATAAAAATTCAATAAATCAGGTGTTTAATGTTGCTTTTGGTGAAAATACAAATTTGTTAGAGCTTGTTGAAGTCATAAAAAATGGAATGAAAAACTTAGGTATTGATGCTTCAAAATCTAAAGTTAATCATGGTCCTGATAGAAAAGGAGATGTAAGGCATTCATTAGCTGATATTTCCAAAGCAGCAAAATTGATAGATTATAGACCTGAGTATTCATTTTCTAAAGGAATTCAAATAACGGTAGATTGGTACTGTAAAAAATAAAATATGAATACAATTTTTCAACATGAAACTGCTGTAATAGATGAAGGTAGTTCAATTGCAGAGGGAACAAAAATTTGGCATTTTTCACATATAATGCCAAATTGTATAATCGGAAAAAAATGTAATATTGGTCAGAACGTAGTAATTTCTCCAGAAGTTGTATTAGGTAACAATGTTAAAGTGCAAAATAACGTATCTATTTATACAGGAGTTATTTGTGAAGATGATGTTTTTTTAGGTCCATCAATGGTTTTTACAAATGTAATAAACCCAAGAAGTGCAATAATTAGAAGAGGACAGTATGCAAAAACTGTTGTTAAAAAAGGTGCTTCTATTGGAGCAAACGCTACTATTGTTTGCGGAAATGATATAGGAGAATATGCATTTATTGGAGCAGGAGCAGTTGTAACAAAAACAATAAAACCATTTGCTTTAGTAGTAGGGAATCCTGCAAAGCAAATAGGCTGGGTAGGTGAGTATGGCCATAAATTAAGTTTTAATGAAAACCATATAGCTATTTGCCCTGAAAGTAAACAAGAATATAAATTAGAAGGTAATTACATAAAAAGAATCTCTTAAATATGAAAAATTTCGCTCTTATAGGTGCATCAGGATATATTGCCCCAAGACACTTAAAGGCTATAAAAGACACGAACAATAATTTAGTAGCTGCATTAGATAAATTCGATAGTGTTGGTATTATGGATAGTTATTTCCCTCATGCTGATTTTTTTATTGAACCTGAACGTTTTGATAGGCATTTAGAAAAATTAAAATACGATAAAGGTATAAACTTAGACTATGTAAGTATATGTACGCCTAATTATCTGCACGATTCTCATATACGTATGGCTTTAAGAAGAGGAGCTGATGCTATTTGTGAAAAACCGTTAGTGTTAAACCCATGGAATATTGATGCATTACAAAACATAGAAAAAGAATCAGGGCAACGAGTTTGGAATATTTTGCAATTACGTTTGCATCAAAGTATTATTGATTTAAAAGCAAAAGTAGCTGCAGCTCCAAAGGATAAAATATTTGATGTTGATCTAACATATTTGACATCTAGAGGGAATTGGTATTATACTTCATGGAAGGGAGATAAATCTAAATCGGGTGGTATCGCAACTAATATTGGAGTACATTTTTATGATATGTTATCTTGGATTTTTGGAGGTGTTAAACAAAATGTTGTTCATGTACATACTCATGATAGAGCCGCTGGTTATTTAGAGTTTGATAGAGCAAGGGTAAGGTGGTTTTTGTCTATTAATGAAGATATGTTGCCAGAAGATATAAAAGCTAAAGGACAACGTACATATCGATCAATAACTATAGAAGGTGAGGAGTTGGAGTTCAGTGGAGGATTTACAGATTTACATACTAGAGTGTATGAAGATATTATAGCAGGCAAAGGATATGGTTTAGAAGACGCAAGACAAGCTGTTGAGATTGTACACGATATACGCCACGCTGAAGTGATTGGGCTAAAAGGAGACTATCACCCTTTTGCTAAAAAAGAACTTACAAAACACCCTTTTAAAAGATAATTATTTTGGGCAAACAATTTACTAAGGATATTATTCCGTATTACTTATTGGCTCTAATGGCTTTTTTTCCATTAATGCCGTTCGGTATAATGTCTTCGTGTACTATTGTTTTATCAATTTCGTCGGCTATAATTTTCAGAAAAAACTTAAAAAATAATTTTAAAATACGAAAGAAATTACTTTTGATTAATATTGTTTTTTTTTTGATAATAACTGCTTCCATTCTATATTCAGTTGATAGTAAAGTTGCAATACATGATATAAAAAGAGATTTAAACCTTTTAATATTCCCAGTAATAATACTGTTGTTTTTTCCCCAACTAAAGCTTGATCAATTTAAGAAAATTATCAACTCATATATAGTAGCAACAACATTGTTATTACTATTATATATAATAATTATAATAAATTATGGTATTGAGAATAGTCACCTAAGATCGATGTTTGACTACCCTTATAGAAGTATAATTGAGGGTAAATCTCATATAAAAATTACGCCGACTTATTTAGGTTTGTGGTTTTCTTTTTCGGTATTGTGTTTGTTAAATAAATTAAAAGAACAAACTAAACGAATTAATAAAATCAGCATAGTGTTATTAGCATCATGCTTTTACTTTTTCATTTTTCTTATAGCCGCTAGGATGGTATTAGTAAGTTTAACTATAGTATTGTTAATGTTATTACTATATGAGTATAAGGCAACATTAACACGAAAACTATCAATTATTGGGGCATTGGTATTGGTTTTGTGTTTCGTCAGTTATGGTTTGAGTAATGTGAAATTATTTAAGAAAAGATATTATGAAGAGCTTTTTGTAAAAAAGATAAAAGAACCGAAAGGTAGAAAACCATCTTCATTAAGTATTAGGTACGGTATTTATAAATGTGGATTGGGCCTTATAAACGAATCTCCAATATTTGGATATGGTGTAGGGGATGTACAAGAAGAGTTAAATAAGTGTTATAAAAATTCGTATAGATCAAGTTTTTATAAAAAGAAAAAGTTTGACACACATAATTTTTATTTTAATCTATTACTTTCAGGAGGGGTGATGGCTTTACTTAGTTTTATTGTAATGATAGTGTTTAATATAAAGTTAGCTCTTAATCAAAATGACATGCTGTATATCGGTTTTATTGTATTGATTTTAATTTGTTGTTTAACAGAAAATATATTAAATAGAGTGTATGGGTCTATTTTTTATGCTTTTTTTAATGCGCTTTTTTTGTTAAGAAATATAAAAAATATTAAAACATGTTAGTAATAAAATCAACTTTTTTAAAAAATGTGATTGCTTTATTTAAAGGAAATGTGGTTTTTCAAATAACAATTATTTTAACCTTAATTTTTTTGGCTAAACATTATTCTCCTTCTGAAATTGGAGAGTATGCAGTCTTTGTAAGTATTATATCTATTATCAGTACTATTGCACCAGGAAGGTTTGAGATGGCAATTATGCTACCTAAAAAAGATAAAATAGCATACTTAATATACAGGCTATCTTCTTTGTTTATTTTATCTGTATCTATAATTTTTTTATTAGTAAGTTATGTGCTTTATAAATTTAGTATTTATTTTACTGAAGTAAAAATATCATTCATTCCCTTACTTTTTTTTGGATTAATATTTTCCGCTTTTAATTTATTACAAGCACAGTATTTAAATAGACTAGAGAAATTTAAATCCGTAAGTAATGGGAAAATAATTACTGCCATAATAATTGCTATCTTACAAGTATTAAGTGTTTATTTTTATAAGTCCGTAAAAATGTTGGCTTTTAGCTATATGTCTGGCTTCTTGGTGAGTACGCTGTATTATTATGCTATATTATATAGTCATTTAAAACAATTTAATTGTACAAAAGATGATTTGAAATTAACTTTTAAGACCTATCAAAAATTTCCAACAATAAATAACGTAAGTTCATTATTTAATATTTTAGCTAATCAAGGGCCAGTTATTTTTTTAGAAATAGTTTTTGGAAGTGCTATTTCTGGGTTTTATAGTGTTGTTCAAAAGACTTTAAATGCGCCTGCAAGTTTGATAGGAACTGCGTTTTCTCAAGTATTCTATAAAAAAATTACTAAAGATATTTCAGGCGAAGCTTTAAAAAGATTTATGTTATTATCTTTAAGGTATTTAAGTTTTATATCAATTGCAATACTAGTAACAATAATGTTGTTTTCTGATTTTTTATATGTATTTGTATTTGGCGAAGACTATATAGTTAGCGCTAAAATAGCGAGAATAATGGTGGTTTTTTTCTTAGTTAGACTTATGTTTTCTAGTATGAGTACTTTAATTATAGCTAGAAATAAGTTGTCTTTAGACTTAAGCTTTAATATCGTTTATGCTATATCCTTACTTTTGCCAATATTTCTTGGTTGGTTTTTTCAATTTAATTGGATTACAGTAATAAGTATTATTACATTTAATGGGACTAGTTGTTTTCTTTTTTTAGGATATTTGTTGTTTAAAAAAATATAGGATTTAATATGAGGTCGTTTCTAAAATCAATTTTTATAAAATTATCAAATAACTCTAAGGTAATTGAAAAATTCTATAATAATAGTGTCATTTTAAGGTGCCCACCTGGGATAACAATCTTAAATTTTATTGTACAGCGAATATTTTTTATAAATTCCCTAACAAAAATTCAGGTAAATTATACCTCAAGAGTTACAGCATTTAAAAACATAACTCTACATAAAGATAAAACAACCTTATTAAGTTTTGCAGTAAGTGGAGGTGTCTATATTCAAGGTATAAATGGAGTTGTTTTAGGAAAAAATTTTTTATTTGCACCTGGTGTTAAAATAATAAGTGCTAATCATGACATGGAATCTGGTGGCCATATCAAGATACCACCAGTTACTATTGGAGATGATGTTTGGGTAGGAACAAATGCAGTAATTTTACCAGGTATTACTATAGGGGATAATTGTGTTATTGCAGCCGGGTCGATAGTAACAAAATCATTTCCTGGCAATTGTATTATAGCTGGTAACCCAGCTAGATTAATTAGAAAACAAGAGGTAAATTGAAAATAAATAAACATTCTTTTTATTTAATAGCATTGTTTGTAGTATACTATATACTCTATATTTTATTGGTGCCAACTTATGAAAATCCAGATGAGTCTAGACACCTGTGGTCTATTTTTCAAGACACACCTATTTTTGATATAAAAGGGAATGGAAAACTATATAATAGTTATCAGAGGTTTTTTGCTGATTTATTTGGCTTTACATATAAAGAAGAATATGGGTATAAACATGTAATTAAAAATTTAAATACCGATTTCGGTTATTTTAAAAATGAATACAGATATTATCATAGTGCTATATACCCTAGGATAGATATTTTCATGTATAGGTTTGTAAATATACTGGTATTAGTGCCATTATTTTATTGGTTCTTACACAAACAAAATAATAGAAGATTATTTGCAATAGCGCTTTGTTTTCCAGGTTTTGTCTGGTTTTTAACATGCTTTAATCCAGATATTTTTAATATAGTTTTTAGTATTATCATATTTAACTTAAGGCATAAGTCTAATTTTTTTATTCTTATACTACTAGCAGCTGCTTTTACCTTATTGGATAGATCAATAATTTTATTATTACTAGCTTTAATCACTTCGTTTTTTTATGAAAAAATTCCTGTTGGGAAATATTATCGAATAATATTTTGGATATTATTCATTGGTTTGTTGGCAGTAATGCATGACTTATCAAAAAATATTATTTATTATAATTTTGAGTATGAACCAGTAAAATCGGTGTTTACTGCAGTAGTGTCATTTTATGGTTTATTGGGAAATATGTCAATCAGAGCAACTGTTTTTGAATATTTTGCAATATTTTGTATACTATTTTTTATTGTGTACAGAAAGTTTTTCCTAAAAAACACAAATCCAAAATATAATGAAATTGTTTCTTTTAGTTCTGTCTTATTAATATATTTTGTTTTTTGGGTATATCTCATCATACTAGTCCCAACACTAGATCAAGGAAGGTATTTTTTTCCTGTGATCTTTTATTTAATGTATTTAATAAATGAATTAGTTCTTAAGAAAATTAAATTAAGAACTAGGACAATCATTTTTATAAGTATCTCTTTAAATTTTTTAATGTTTTCAAAACTGATTTATGTTTTTGTAAAACACACAATAGTAAACTGGTAATTTTTATAATGAAAAAAGTAAATGTTTTATTAAGTAATAATGTTGAGAAAGATCCTTTTCTGTATTCTCAATTACTTGATATATATAAGGATCTTGACTACTTTGATAAAGAATATGTGTTCTGTGATGGAACATCAAAGCTTGAGCTTTATAAAGCAACAGTAATTTCAAATGCAGCAACTAAAAAATCATCTGTACGTTACTTAATCTATTATTATAATTTATTAAGACTTCTGTATGTTAATAGAAAAAATGAGTTAAGTATACATGTTAGAGGTTTTGTAAGCGGAGTATTATTTTATTTTGTACCTAAAATTTTATTTAAATCGATTAAATATATTTATGATCCAAGAGGGGCGTTTTTAGCCGAACGTATGGAATTAGGTAATAACCCATTGCTCAAGGTATTGATTACAATTGAAAAAAAACTAATAGCTAACAGTATAAAAACTATTGTAACAACAGAAAAATTTAAAGAATTATTTATAAGTAACTATGGTTACCCTAATAATTATTTAGTGTGTTACAACAGCTCTTCTTTTAAACCTTTAAATAATGAAATTGAATTAGATAGTTTAAGCGTTGTAAATGTCTGTTATTGTGGTAGTGTAAATCATTGGCATAATTTGGATGAGATAGCAAGGGTAATGAAGCATGTATATGATTTATATCCAACCAAGGCTAAAATTTACTTTTTTACGAATGTTAAAAACAAGCATGAAATACAAAATAAATTATCTTCTATACCAAAAGATAGTTTGATTATAGATTTCATACCTTATAATGAATTAGAAACAGCATTATCAAAAATGCATATTTGTATATCTGTTGTAAAGCCTGCTGTTTCAACAATTATCGCATCACCTATCAAAGTTTCGGATTATATACTTCAAAATAAACATATAATATTAAATGATGGTATTGGAGACTTTGATGACCACTATTTCATTAATAATAGCGCTTTACTTTATAAGTATGGAGAAAAACTTAACTTTACTGCTGAAAATCTAAATAAATTAAAACCTTATAAAAATTTAGATTTGAGAGAAAAAATCTGTTTAAAAACTAATCAAAATAAAATATTTAAATATTTATTAAATCAATAAACTAAGAAATTATGAAAAAAATAGTATATATATCAATTTTAACTCTAGCAGTATTGTTAATTTCTTGTAAAAAAGAAAAAAACCCTGATGATAAAAAAGAGTCTAATGAAGCTATAAAGGAAATTGCAGTTGCTGAAAGTTTAGATACTTTGAAATTAGTTGCTTGGAGATCAAAACTAGCATGGAGAGGTTTCGCATTAAATAAATCTCACACTGGTATTGTAAAGATCGATTCGGGTTACATTGCATTGAACAGTTTAAAAGAAATTAAGGCTGGAGAATTTTTTATAAACATGAATTCTATTAGTGTTGTTGATTTAAAAGGAGAAGAAAAAATAACTTTAGAAAATCATTTAAAAGGAACAGATCCAGATAAGGAAGATCATTTTTTTAATGTAACAAAGTACCCAATAGCAAAGTTTGTAGTAACGGATAATTATAAAGAAGAAAGTATTAATTACCTTGAAGGGAATTTAACAATAAAAGGCGTAGAAAGTATTGTAGAAGGTTTTCCGATAGTTATAGAGGAAACAGATGGGAAATTACTGTTAAAAGCGGCAAACTTTAAAATTGATAGGACAGATTGGGGGATTACTTACAACTCAGTTACTTTTTTTGATGACTTGAAAGATAAAGTCATTAAAGATGAAATGGTTATAAACATTTCAGCAGCTTTTGCTATTAACAAATAATTATTATAATATGTTGCAGTACATATGTTATTAACTCTTTTATTAGCATTATTCCTTAGCTTTTATTTAGCTGTATTTTTTCAAGAAAAGAAGCATACAAATTCATTAATATTTGCATTGCTTCTTTTCCTTGTTTTTGCAATAACATTAAGTTTATACTATCCACCAATAACAACCTCAGACTATAAATATTATGCTCAAAGTTATAATTATGAATTCTCAAATTCGTTCCTTTTTAAGGACGTTTTAGTTTCTTTACAATATGCTTTAATAAGTTTATTTGTAGAGACTAAATTAGAGGTCATTAGAATAATGTATTTTTTATTGAAATCATATTATTTGTTGTTTACAATTTGGTTGGTTTTTAGTAAAATTGAAGCTTATAAGAAAATTCTTTTTTTTAGCATTACTTACTTTCTTTGCTCATCAGTTCTTTTAAGAAATGGTCCTTGTTATTTATTGGTTTTTGTTGGAACATATTATTTATTAAGAGAACAAAAGCGATATTATCTTACCTCTATTATAGCAACTTTATTTCATTTTTCAGGAGTATTTTCGTTCATTATGTATGTGAAATTAAAGTTCAATAGAGAATTTATATTATATGCATTTATTGTATTAGTTAGTTTGTTGGTATTGATTAATTTTGAAATTATAGATATTTCTTTATTCACTAAGAAAATAAATACATATTCTAGTATACAAAAGGAGGTTAATTGGTACCATAAAATTTGGTTTGTTTTCATAATTGGAACTATAATTTTTTCTTTTTTTGAAAATAAACAGATAGCTTTTAAATCAAATATACTTGTTCTTGTATTTTTATATTTATTGGTATTGTTTATAAATGTTGTTCCGTCATTTAGAGTGTCACTTTATTTGCTAATTGTATATTGTAATATACCAGTTGTAAATCCTAAAATAAAATTATGGATTCCTAAGATTAATTTGTTGAGTCTTTCTTTAGTGTTAGTTTTTATTATTTCTTTTTTAAAAACGCATGATGCTGATCTGTATAGTTTTATGTTGAATTAGTGTTTTTAGATTTAATGTAATATTCGTTTGAATTGACATGGTTTTAATTAACTTTGCCCTGAATTAAAGGAAGTAGAAAGGGGTGCTTGTCTTTTTCTTAACATCTTAAATGTATATTTTAAAAATGAAGTATCAATTAACCTGCAGTTTGGTAACTTACAATAATGATTATGGTATGCTTGAAAAGGCAGTTAATAGTTTTTTAGATACTGAATTAAATGTGAAATTAATCATAGTAGATAATTCGCCTTCAAGTAAATTGAAAACGCTACAAGATATTGATTTGTCTAAAATTGAGTATATCCATAATCCATCTAATCCTGGATTTGGAGCAGCTCATAATATTGCTTTGGATAAAATTAAAGGTAAAACACAATTTCACTTAATATTAAATCCTGATATATATTTTGATAGTGGAGTAAATGAAAAATTAATATCATATTTAAAATCAAATAAACAGGTTGGTATTGTTATGCCAAAAATAATTTTCCCAAACGGAGAAGAACAAAAGTTGACTAAATTATTGCCAAGGCCAATTGATTTTATAGTAAGAAGATTAATTCCTATTTCTGTTCTTAAAAAGAAAATTAATTTTAGATATGAAATGCAGAAGTTTAGTAGAGAATCAATCTTAGAGTCACCATGTTTGTCAGGCTGTTATATGTTGTTAAATATGGATATATTCAACAGCATAAATGGTTTTGATGAAAGATACTTTATGTATTGTGAAGACAATGATTTGTGTAGACAAGTACTAGAAATTGGTTATAAAAATATATTTTATCCAGAAATAACAGTGGTACATGATCATGTTAGAAAATCTGTTTTTAAATGGAGTACTCTTAAATCTTTTGTCTTGTCCATGATCTCTTTTTTCAATAAGTGGGGGTGGTTTTTTGATAAGCAAAGGGTTAAATTTAATAACACAGCTTTAAATCAAAAGACATAACCTATGGAGTATATTATAATAACACTAGCCTTTGTGTTTTCTGCTTTTGTTTATATGAAAATTGCCGTAAAATTTAATATTTTAGATAAACCAAACCACAGAAGCTCTCATACAAAACCAACTATTAGAGGAGGTGGGGTTTTGTTTTATTTAGCGGTATTATTATTTTTTATAAAAAGCGATTTTAATTTCCCCTATTTTTTTATTGGGTTATCATTAATTGCGATAATTAGTTTTGTAGATGATTTAGTATCTTTATCCTCTAAACTAAGGTTGATTTTCCAGCTAATTGCAGTTGTTTTTATTTGTATTCAATTGAGTGTTTTTTCTTCATATGGTTGGTTGGTTGCATTGCCAGTTATACTTATGGGAATTGCATTTATGAATATTTATAATTTCATGGATGGAATAAATGGAATTACAGGATTGTATTCCATTTCATACTTGATAGGAATTTATTTGATTAATTATAATGAAAAAATTATAGAAAACAGCTTACTGTTTTATCTATTTATTTCTATAGTAATTTTTGGGTATTATAATTTTCGAAAAAAAGCTAGGTTTTTTGCTGGAGACATCGGTAGTATTTCAATAGCTACAACTTTTTTTTTTATAGGATTAATGTTCTTTTTAAAGTTGAATTCTCCTCTAGTATTATTACTATTTGCAGTATATGGAGTTGACTCTCTAGTTACAATGGTTTATAGGAAAATAGTATTAAAGGAAAATATTATGGAAGCACATAGACATCATATTTACCAAAAATTAACAGATAAGTTTAAGTTATCCCATATGACAATATCAAGTATATATGCCCTTATTCAATTATTTATTAATCTACTTGTTTATTTTTTTTATAAGAACAGTTATACTCAGCAGTGGGGAGTGTTTTTTGCAGTTATTATATCTATGCTATTGCTATATTTTTGTGTTTTTATAAGGCATAAAAATTATAAATAACAATGAGGTCTTATTGATTTTAATAATACGTAAACGTATTTTAATTTAGATTTTCAATAGTTTTATTGTTATTGGTTGTTTTTTTATTCTAATTACAAAATTTTATGAGCTTTGATTGTGATAGTTATTATAAATAATTAACTTGTTTGAAATAATGGTTAATCATTTTTTAAAAATTGAAGAAAGATAAAATACATCTCTCATCTCCCCATATTAGTGGTCATGAAAAAAAATATTTAGAAACGGTTTTTGATGTAAATTCCGTGAGCTCATTTAGTTCAAATATTTTAGATTTCGAGGATGATTTAGAAAATTATTTAGGAGAGGGCTCTAAAGCAGTTGTTTTATCTTCAGGTACGGCAGCAATTCATTTAGCATTGGTACTTTCAGAAGTAAAACAGGATGATATAGTTCTTTGTCAAAGTTTTACATTTTGTGCATCATCTAATCCAATAGTTTATCAAAAAGCAACTCCAGTTTTTATAGGTAGTGAAATAGGTACGTGGAACATGTGCCCCATGCAGCTAGAAATTGCAATTGTAAATTTAATTGCTGTTAATAAAAAACCTAAAGCAATTATTGTTGTGCATTTATATGGTATGCCAGCAAAAATAGATGAAATACAAATTATTGCTAGTAAATATGGTATTTGCTTAATTGAAGATGCAGCAGAAGCCTTAGGTTCTACTTTTAAAGGGGATAAATGTGGTACTATTGGTGATTTTGGAATACTATCATTTAATAGTAATAAAATTATTACGACATTCGGTGGAGGAGCTTTAATATGTAAAAACCAAGAAGACAAGAGTAAAGCAGTTTTTCTAGCAACTCAAGCTAGAGATAAAGCAATTCATTATGAACATTCCAATATTGGTTATAATTACAGGATGAGTAATATTGCTGCGGGTATTGGTAGAGGGCAGATGGAGGTGTTGGATAAGTATATTTCTTTACGCCAAGAAACAAATCGTTTTTATAAAAAAATATTCAAAGGTATAGCGGGAGTAACTGTTTTTACCGAGCAAAGTGATTCATATGTATCTAATCATTGGTTGAGTTGTGTTTTAATAGATGAAAAAATTGCTGGTTTTTCCCGAGAAAAATTAAGACTAGATTTATCAAATGCTGATATAGAGTCAAGGCCATTATGGAAACCAATGCACTTACAGCCTATTTATAGTAATAGTAAATTTTTTGGAAATGAATTTTCCGAAGAATTATTCAATACAGGTCTGTGCTTGCCTTCAGGATCTAACTTGTCTAATGAGGATAAAGAAAGAATAAAAAGAGTTTTGAACAATATTGTATAGTTTTATTCGCTATTTTTGAAGTGTTGACCCGAAAATCAATGAATAAGATAGTATGAGTTTTTTTAAAACAACACAATCAGCTGTAAATCAAGTGCTTGAATCTAGTAAGAAAACATTTGATTTTGAGAATATTGGATATTTACCTAGGTGGTTAATTATCTTGTTTGATATTTCATTGTGTGTAATTGCATTATTAATTACATCATATATAATTACCAATGTATTAGATAAACCAGATTACTATCTTAAATTTGGGAAAATAGAACTCCTAATTATAGGAGTGAACACAATTTTCTTTTTGTTTTTCAGAACCTATGCAGGGTTAATTAGGCATTCATCTTTTATAGATGCAATTAAATTTTTCCTTGCCTCAGCTGGGACTTTTTTCTCATTACTGATTTTAAATTATGTTTCTATACTTATTGAAGGAGAAAGATTATTGCCAACCTCAAAATTAGTCATTTATTTTAGTATTTCTTTTTCCTTTTTATTTCTATTTAGGGTTTTAGTAAAACAAATTTTTGAATCGTATTTTCAATATACCAGCACTACAGGTGTTACCAAAGCATTAATATATGGATCAAACACAAATGCCATTGCAGTTGCGAATGCTTTAAAATCTGAAATACCCTCACGGTTTAAAATAGTAGGGTTTGTTAGTCCTAAAAAAGATGAAAGTAAGCAGATATTAGGTTTGCCAATTTATTATTTGCGTAAAAACATATCAGTATTAATAAGAGCGTATAAGGCAGATGCATTAATACTAGCAGATAAGAATTTATCACAAGAAGAACGAATAGTTTTAGTAGACGATTGTTTAGATCATAATTATAAAGTATTTAGAGCGCCTTTAGTTTCAGATCTAGCAGATGATAAACAGCTAACCAATCAAATTCAGAATATTCAAATTGAAGATTTATTAGAGAGAAGTCCAATCGTTTTAGACAATAAGTTAATAGCAAAAGAATTGTTTAATAAAACTGTTTTAGTAACAGGTGGGGCTGGGTCAATCGGTAGTGAAATAATAAGGCAAATTGCAAATTATCAAACTAAAAAAATAATAATTTTAGATCAAGCAGAAACACCGCTTTATCAAATAGAGTCGGAATTAAGCTCAAAGTTTCCGGAAAAGGATTTTGATTGTGTAATTGCTGATGTTTCTGAATATAAAAATCTTGACCATTTATTTAATAAGTATAAGCCCGAAGTGATATATCATGCTGCTGCATATAAACATGTACCATTGATGGAAAACAATCCTTCAGAAGCGATATTTACCAATGTTTTAGGGAGTAAAAATTTAGCAGATTTATCAATTAAATACAAAATCGAAAAATTTGTAATGGTTTCTACGGATAAAGCTGTAAACCCAAGTAATGTAATGGGGGCTTCAAAAAGGATAGCTGAAATGTATGTACAATCGCTATTCTTTAAACATAAAAAAGAGAATGTTAAATCAACGAACTTTATAACTACAAGATTTGGAAATGTATTGGGGTCTAATGGCTCTGTAGTCCCATTGTTTAAAAAACAAATTCAAGAAGGAGGCCCGTTAACAATTACCCATCCAGATATTATTAGGTATTTTATGACGATACCTGAAGCTTGTCAGTTAGTTCTGGAGGCTGGAGCAATGGGGAACGGAGGAGAAATCTTCATCTTCGATATGGGTAAGGCTGTGAAAATAATAGATTTAGCAAAAAAAATAATAAAACTTGCTGGCTTTGAACCCTATAAAGACATAGATATAAAAACGGTTGGGTTACGTCCAGGTGAAAAACTTTATGAGGAGCTACTAAGTGACGCATCAACTTCTTTGCCTACCTATCATGAGAAAATAATGATAGCAAAAGTCGCAATAGCTAATCATAAAGAATTGAATTCCGAATTAGCAACACTAATTGATTTTGCCAGAGAGTTTGACAATGATAAATTAGTGGGGCAAATGAAAAAAATTGTACCAGAATTTAAGAGTATGAATTCAATATTTGAGTCACTTGACAAGAATAATCAAGTCTAAAAAGACAGTACCTCAATAGAAAATCTTATATTTGAAATCCTTAAATTTAAGAGGATTAAGTATGAAAATAACAGTTGTAGGAACAGGATACGTTGGCTTAGTAACAGGAACTTGTTTAGCAGAAACAGGAAATGAAGTTGTTTGTGTGGATATTGATGCTCAAAAGGTCGCAATGATGCAGGAAGGAAATGTTCCTATATACGAGCCGCATTTAGATGTGTTGTTTCAACGTAATATTAAGGCAAATAGGTTAAGGTTTACAACTTCACTAGAAGAAGGTTTATCTTTTGGAGACATTGTGTTTTTAGCATTACCAACACCAGAGGATGAAGATGGATCTGCAGATTTATCATATATACTAGGAGTCGCTGATCAGATAGGGCATTTAATTACAGACTATAAAGTTATTGTAGATAAGAGTACGGTTCCTGTAGGAACAGCTGACAAAGTTACAGCTGCAATTGCAAAAAATGCTAAAGTAGAATTTGATGTAGTATCAAACCCGGAGTTTTTAAGAGAGGGGTTTGCTGTAGATGATTTTTTAAAACCAGAACGTATAGTAGTTGGAGCTAGCTCACAACGAGCGATTGACTTAATGAATAAGTTATACAAACCATTTGTAAGATCAGGAAACCCTATTATTATAATGGATGAAAAATCTGCTGAACTTACTAAATATGCAGCAAACTCATTTTTAGCGACAAAAATTACGTTTATGAATGAAATTGCTAACTTTTGCGAAAAAGTTGGAGCTGATGTTGATAAGGTAAGGATTGGCATGGGAACAGATTCAAGAATAGGAAAGCGTTTCTTGTTTCCGGGAATTGGTTATGGTGGTTCTTGTTTCCCTAAAGATGTAAAAGCCCTACAGAAATCTGGAAGAGATAACGGATATGAGTTTGAAATATTAGATTCAGTTATTGAAGTAAATAATATTCAAAAAACAATTTTACTGCCTAAAGTATCTTCTTATTTTAATGATAATTTAGATGGTAAAACTATTGCAATATGGGGGTTGGCATTTAAGCCAGAAACAGATGATATACGTGAAGCACCAGCTTTGTATATTATTGATGAGTTACTAAGTAAAGGAGCAAATATTGTTGCTTTTGACCCAGAAGCGATGCCGAATGTAAAACGTAAGTACGGTGATAAAATAGCCTTTTCTGAAACCATGTACGATACACTAGATAGTGCTGATGCATTAATAATAAGTACAGAATGGAGTATTTTCAGAACACCTGATTTTAATAAAGTAAAGGAGTTATTGAATAACCCTGTGATTTTTGATGGAAGAAATCTATATGATGTAAATGATATGGAAAAGGAAGGGATTAGATATGTATCAATTGGAAGAAAAGAAGTAAACTAATGCAGAAAAGAATTTTAATTACAGGAGCAGCAGGATTTTTAGGGTCTCATTTATGTGATAAATTTATAAAAGAAGGATATCATGTAATTGCAATGGATAACCTAATTACGGGGGATTTAAAAAATATTGAGCATTTGTTCAAGTTGGAAAACTTTGAATTCTGTCATCATGATATTACTAAGTTTATTCATGTTCCTGGGGAGTTAGATTATATCTTACATTTTGCATCACCTGCAAGCCCTATTGATTATTTGAAAATACCAATTCAAACCTTAAAAGTAGGTTCGCTAGGGACTCATAATTTATTAGGATTAGCAAAGGAGAAAAATGCTAGGATGTTAATAGCATCTACATCTGAAATATATGGAGATCCATTAGTTCACCCTCAAACAGAAGATTATTTTGGGAATGTGAACACTATTGGCCCTAGAGGTGTTTATGATGAAGCAAAAAGGTTTCAAGAGTCAATTACTATGGCATATCATAGATTTCATGGACTAGAAACTAGAATTGTAAGAATATTCAATACATATGGCCCAAGAATGCGTCTAAATGATGGTAGGGTTATTCCTGCGTTCATAGGTCAAGCATTACGTGGTGAAGACTTAACTATTTTTGGTGACGGAATGCAAACAAGATCATTCTGTTATGTGTCCGATCAAGTAGAGGGTATTTATAAGTTGTTATTAAGCGATTATAGCTTGCCAGTTAATATTGGTAATCCTAACGAAATTACAATTAAAGACTTTGCAGATGAAATAATTCGTTTGACGGGTACAGAGCAAAAAGTGACTTATAGAGACTTGCCGCAAAATGATCCGCTACAAAGACAACCAGACATTTCTTTAGCAAAAGAGTTATTAGGATGGGAGCCAAAAGTTAATCGTTCAGAAGGTATGAAATTGACCTTAGATTACTTTAAAAGTTTAACTGAGGACGAATTACACCAAAAGGATCATAAGGATTTTAAAAAACACATACTAAAATAAGAAATTAGTCGTTTTACTGCTGACTAATGCATGAAAACAATTAATTGTTTTCATGATAATTAGGTAATTTATTATACTGATGATATTTAAACGGGGGAGATATTCAGGATTAATACGGCCAATATTATATATAGCAGATATAATAATATTGGCGCTATTTGTTGTGCTATTACATCCTGGTAGATATGATTCTATTTACTTTGGACCTTTTTTAATTATAGGTTGGGTAATGACATCTTTTTTTACTGGATATTATAATATATACCGGTTTACCTCACCTATAAAAATAATGCATATTGCTTTAAGGCAATACGCGTTATATTCTCTTATTTATGTCTCATACTTTGGTTTTAGTCAAACAATATTAGAAGTTCCAAAAGTAATAGGATTCTTAACGGTATTATTTTGGAGTTTGTTATTGGTTAAATTTTTAATGTATTGGGCACTAAAAAAGTACCGATTAAAAGGGGGGAACGGACGTAAAACAATAATTTTAGGTAATAATCAAGCTACTAAAGCGTTAGAAACATTCTTTCTTAAGAAACCAATTTTCGGGTATAATTATTTGGGGTATTTCACTAACACAAAAAGTGATGAGAAACTTGGCGGTTTCGAAGATTTCTTTACTTATATAAAAGAAAGAGATATTGACGATATCTATTGCTCAATAAGTGAATTTACTGAAGTGGAGATTGAAAAATTAATTAGATATTCTAATACTCATTTCAAAACGCTAAAATTTATTCCAGATTCTAATCAAATTTTATCATCTGGATTTGAAGTAGATTATTACGACTATTTTCCAGTACTTACAATGAGTGAATTGGCGCTAAATAAAGGTTCTTATCGATTTATAAAAAGAGCTTTTGATATTGTGTTTTCTGTATTGGTAATCATAGGGTTGTTATCTTGGTTGGTTCCATTATTGTATATACTAACTAAATTAGAGTCAAAAGGATCGTTGTTTTATATACAAGAGCGAAATGGATTAGACTATAAAAAATTTAAATGCTATAAATTTAGGACGCTTAAATTTGGTAAGTTGGATGACAATCATGTAAGTGTAGATGATAGTCGTGTTACTAGGTTAGGTAAATTTTTACGAAAAACAAGTATAGACGAACTTCCTCAGTTTATTAATGTGTTAAAGGGAGACATGTCTGTTGTAGGTCCTCGACCACACATGTTAGCATATAATAAAGCATATGCAAGTCAAGTAGATAATGTGCAATTAATGGCAAGACATCGTATTGTACCAGGTATAACTGGCTTAGCACAAGTGCGAGGATTTAGAGGAGCAATTGAAAAAGATTCTGATATTATTGGTAGGGTGAAGTTAGATTTGTTTTATATAAAAAACTGGTCTGTATTACTGGATATGAAAATCATTTTCATGACCCTTATAAAACTAGTTGTCGGAGATGAAAAAGCATATTAGTTAGTACCTTTCAATTTCTGTGATAAAGCGCTCAAATTGCTTTTCCAAATTAAATTCAATTTCTGCAGTTTTAAGAATAGTCTTCTTTTTCGGAAGTGTTATTTTATTATCACTTAAGTCAATTATAGTATTATTTAAAGCATTGTAATCTAACGAGTTGATGGTAAGCCCTAGCTGATGCCTTTTAACTAATTCATTCCCTTCTCCGTCAGAAAAATATAATATAGGAAGTCCAAGTCGAGCATATTCGAAAATTTTAGAAGGAACAGAACCATAGATTCGATTAATTAACGGAATTAGAGTTAAATCATATGTGTTAAGCTTTTTGTGTAATACCGTACGATCCACAGAGCCATGGTATATGATGTTTCTTTTATCTTTAATGTATTCTATTATTTGATTTGCTTCAGGACCATTACCGTAAATATGAAACGTTACATTATCGGGTAGCTTCAGCTCTTTACAAATATTTAGCACTCCTTGTGCGATACCAAGTAAACCCGCATATACAATTTTTAGTTCTTCTTTATTTGTGTTCTCTTCAATTGATTTTATGTCAAAATTTGGATAATTCCTATATAGAAAAGACTCTTTATTTGGAGCATTTTTCTTGAAATGATTTAGGATTTCTTGAGATTGACCTAGTAATAAATCAGAATTCCTGTAATTAAATAATTCTATTTTTTCTAGAATTGAATAATAAAACCCCTTGTTTAAAAGTCCCATTTCTAAACCTGCTAAGGGCCATAAATCAGACACATTTAAAATGATTTTCTTTCGTTTTAGTTTACTGATTAGCACTCCGAAAAACCCTACAAATAAAGGAGAGCACTGAATAATTACTTTTTCAGGAGTTTTCTTAAATAATAGAAAAAAGAATAAATGAATAGCAAAAGAAAGCATAGAAAATAAGCGAACAAACTTATTTTTTGAGTTACTAGCAAATAGCCATAACCTATAGACGGTTAAGTTGTTTTCGATAGTTTTACTCAATCGTTTGCCTTTATGAGCATCAAATATTTTTCCAAAAGGATAGTTAGGTAAAGGGCAAACAACAGTAACGTTATAATTATTTTTATTTAATGAGGTAGCAAGAGTATAAATTCTATTAGGAGCAGCGCCACTTTCAGGAGGAAAGTAATTACTGATAATAAGAATGTCCTTTTCGGAATTACTTGCTGTACTCATTAGGATATTGTTATTGTTTAATTAGTGAGGTGAATTGTTTTAATTTTCCGCTTTTTGAACGATTTAACTGATCAAACTTATGAAATGTTACCTCAAGATTTAGTTCAAGATATTCGTATAATGCATTTTTAATATCGCTCATTTGCTTTTTACTTAACTCATTATTTGATGCGTAATGAATTTCAAAAGCGCTTAAGGTAGTTTGTATTACCTTAACTTCTTTAATAGCGCCAGTATCCTTCATTACAGATTTAGTAACATAGTAAAAACTAAGACCTGGTGCTTTTTTTCCACTGGGTAAATGGACAATATCTTCCCTACGTCCTTCAAGTTTTTCTAAAAGGATAGTTTTGGAATCGATCTTTTTTAAAATACCCAGATCACCTAATTCATATCTAATAAACGGATGTGCCTTGTTGTATAAAGAAGTTACAATAATTCGCCCTAACTCTCCATAAGGTAGTGGTTTGTTATTGTCGTCAACTATTTCAATAAATAAGGATTCCGTATTAATAATCCATTGATTTTTGGTATTTTGAAAAGCAATTAAATCTAATTCAGATGCACCGTATTCATTAACTACAGGGATTCCAAATGCAGTATTCATTGCAACTTTATCATCTTCAAAACACATTTCAGAAGTCACCACACAAGCTTTTAAACTTGGGCAAACATCTTTTAAAACAATATTTTTAGAATTTAAATAATTTGCAAAAGCTACAATTACGGTAGTATATCCGTTGAGGTAAACGAATTTCGTGTTTTTAAATTTTTCAATCCATTTTTCAAAAGCATTATCAGATAAGTCAAAAACATTAAACCGATATCTATTTGTAAAATAATCTTTTGTGCGTTCTTTTACCTTAGGGATGGTTTCACTCGGAACACCATAAAAACGTGCTTGCTTTTCCCCGTATAAACCATGCCAGTTAAACCTGTTTTGTATGATAGACCAAGTTAGTGCGTGGGTAAATTTATCTTTCGCAAAATAAAATGGGTTCCCCGTTGATCCGGAGGTTTTATTTACATAAACGTTTTTTAAAGTATAGCCATTACTTAAGCGTTCTTTTAAAGGAGCTTGTAGGTCTGATTTGGTTAAGATGGGTAATTCATTCCATGTTGTAAACCCTTTTTTACACACCGATTTGTAAAAAGGATTGTTTTTCAGATGAAACGACACAATATCCTCTTTAGCCTTGTTGATGTATGTCTTATAGTTCTGTTCGCTAATATTCTGGATTTCATGCAACTTGTTTTGAGTTTCCTTAATAGGAAAACCGTTTAGTTTTAATGAAAAATTCGTGATGTTCATGTAATAAATATTAGCTTTGCTAAATTAAAATTTTACAACAACATAACTAAACAATACACAATGAATATTTTAATATTAGGTTCGGGAGGAAGAGAGCATGCATTTGCTTGGAAACTTAGTCAAAGTAAGCAATGTGGCAATTTATTTGTCGCTCCAGGAAATGCAGGGACAACTAAAATAGCAACAAATGTAGCTATTGGTGTAAATGATTTTGCTAAAATTAAGGAATTTGTTTTAGAAGAAGATATTGAAATGGTAGTTGTAGGTCCTGAAGATCCATTGGTAAATGGAATTCACGATTTCTTTTTAAAAGATTTCTTTTTGAAAGATGTAATTGTAATTGGACCAGAAAAATTGGGAGCTACCTTAGAAGGAAGTAAAGAGTTTTCTAAAGAATTCATGTTCCGTCACAATATTCCAACTGCAGCTTATGAAAGTTTTACTGCTGAAACAGTTGAAAAAGGGTGTGCTTTTTTGGAAACATTAAAAGCACCATATGTGTTAAAAGCAGATGGGCTAGCAGCTGGTAAAGGAGTGCTGATTATTGCTGATTTAGAAGAAGCAAAAGCATCTTTAAGAGAGATGTTGGTTGACGCTAAGTTTGGTGATGCAAGTTCAAAAGTAGTTATTGAAGAATTTTTAGACGGTCTGGAATTAAGTTGTTTTGTACTTACTGATGGTAAAAATTATAAAATTTTGCCAACTGCCAAAGATTACAAAAGAATTGGAGAAGGAGATACAGGATTAAATACAGGAGGAATGGGAGCGATTTCACCAGTTCCTTTCTTAGATGATGTCCTGATGCAAAAAATTGAAGAACGTGTTGTTAAACCAACTATTAACGGACTTCAAAAAGATAATATACCTTACAAAGGATTTGTATTTATCGGCTTAATACGTGTAAACAATGAGCCTTTTGTAATTGAGTACAATGTACGTATGGGTGATCCGGAAACGGAAGTTGTTATACCAAGAGTAAAGTCTGATTTAGTTGAATTGTTTAAAGCCGTTGGTTCTCAAACATTGGATCAAGTATCTATTGAATTAGATGATAGAGCGGCAACAACTGTCATGACTGTTTCTGGAGGATATCCTGAAGCATATGAGAAAGGAAAAGAAATCACTGGTTTAGATACTATAGAGGATTCTATTGTTTTTCATGCTGGAACAACAACCAAAAATGGTAAAGTAGTAACTAATGGAGGTAGGGTTTTAGCAATAACATCATACGGGCCTGACTTTAGAGCAGCTTTAGCTACATCTTATAAAAACGTAGAAAAGTTTAATTTTGATAAAATGTATTATAGAAAAGATTTAGGGTTTGATTTATAAACCTTAAATAAGGAGTACAAAAAAGCCCTTTGATGAAAATCAAAGGGCTTTTTTAATGTTGTATAGTAGAAAGAAACTTATTCAAAAAATGAGTGAGAAACTACATCTCTTTTTTCTGTTCCTTCGTCATTAAATATTTTTAATTGCCATAGCCAGTATAACATAGCCACAAAACCAATAACCATAAAAACCCAGTTCAAGGTATTTGCAGACCACCAATTTGTTAGCTCTAATTCGGCTAAATCAATCATTGGAGCTAAAAGAGCCATAAAAAAATCTTGTATTGCGTATACTAAATCTCTCATTGTAACGATTTTTAATTTATTTTTATGCCAACAAATATACAGTATTTTTTTCCTGAAAAAAGAATAAACCAGTATGATTACAGCAATTTTTAATAAATCTAAACCAATTAACCTTGTACTCGCATCCTTAATGTTATTTTTTGGATTTTTGATGGTGCAATTTCAAACTATTGAAATATTAAGTGTGAGTGCTTTTATCTATAAATTTGGACTAATACTTTTGGTAATATTAAGTGCATTAGTTGTAGATTTTATCGTTAAAAAAAATGCGCTTTCAGGTCAGAATAGCTTTGTTATTTTTTTCTTTGCGATGTTTTTCTTTTACTTCTGGGGCTCAAATAACGATTTTAGATTAATTCTTGCTAATCTTTTTATTCTGCTAGCGCTTCGAAAAATAATAAGTTTAAAGTCGCAAATAGCTACAACCAAAAAAATATTTGATGCTGCGCTATGGATATGTGTAGCATCGCTGTTTCATTTTTGGTCAATTTTATTCATGTTAGTATTGTATTTAGGGATTATGCTATATGTGTCAAATTATTATAAAAATTGGTTAGTTCCCTTAGTAGGTGCTTTTGTGGTTTTTATGATCGTTAGCGGGTATGAATTAATTGTTAATAATCGATTTTTTAATTTTTCAAATACATTAATATCTACAGATTACACTTCGCTAAATTCATCTTTCAATTGGATGACAGGTATTTTCTTTGCCACTATATTAATAGTTTCATTAATATTTCTTCCTTCGAGAATACGGTTGAAGTTGCAAAAAAATAAACTTTCATATTTAATTTTAATTGTTGCTTTAATTATAGGGATAGTTTTGTTTTTAATTTCTCAAAATAAAAGTAGTGCAATGCTTATTTTTATATACTTCCCTCTGGCTATTCTGTTTACTAGTTTTTTCGAGAAGATAACTAAACCAATACTACAATCGGTATTGTTGTATAGTATGTTTGTAGTTTCAGTAATACTTTGTTTTATCTCTGTATAGTAATTCTTTTGTACTGCTTAATGAGAGTGCTGTTTTGTGTTTCTTACGTCGAATAAAGTTGTATATTTGACCTCATAAAATGCAAATTATGTTTACAGAAAAAGCGAATAAAATTTTTCAAGAAGTTATAGCAACATATCATATAGTTGATGATCCATATCAATCTTTTGAAAATATATATAACAAAGAAAACGACTTGTTAGGTCATTTGTTATATAGGAAATGTTGGATTGATACTGTACAATGGCATTATGAAGATATTATTCGTGATCCTAATATTGATCCAGTAGAAGCTTTAGTTTTAAAGCGTAAAATAGATGCTTCTAATCAGGACAGAACTGATATGGTTGAATATATTGATAGTTACTTTTTAGAGCAATATAAATCAGCTTCAGCTAAAAGCGATGCTACTATAAATACAGAAAGTCCAGCTTGGGGAGTTGATAGATTGTCAATTTTAGCATTGAAAGTATATCATATGAATGAGGAAGCTACTCGTACAGAAGCTTCTGCAGATCATAGAGCTTCTTGTCAGGTTAAATTGGACATATTACTTGAACAACGTGTAGATTTATCTACAGCTATTGATACGTTATTAAACGATATTAAAAGTGGAGATAAATACATGAAAGTGTATAAGCAAATGAAAATGTATAATGACGACGAGTTAAACCCAGTATTGCGTTCTCAAAAATAGCATTATTAATGCTTTTGTTGGCCTGGTAAAACTCCATAATAGAGTCATACCGAGCATATCGAAGCGTTTTTTAGTACCTTTCTCGGAATGTCTAAATTACCAAAACATATATTAGTGATACGTCTCTCAGCAATGGGAGACGTTGCTATGTCTGTACCTGTTATAAATACTTTTGTAACAGAATATCCTGAAGTTAAAATCACCATTCTTACTCGAGCATTTTTTGCGCCTTTTTTTTCAGATATCCCCAATGTCACAGTTTTTGTCCCAGACTTAAATAAGAAGCATAAAGGTTTTTTTGGTATCTGGAAATTGTCAAAAGAGTTACTGAAATTAAATATTGATGCAGTAGCCGATTTGCATAATGTATTGCGCTCTAATGTGTTAATACAATTACTACGTTTAAAGGGGATTCCATTCAAGCAAATTGATAAAGGTAGGGCAGATAAGAAGGCTTTAATAAGTCCAGAAAATAAAATTTTAAAACAGTTAAAGACTAGTCATGAGCGTTATGCGGATGTGTTTAGAAGTCTTGGTTGTGATTTGATTTTGGAAGATGGGCAAGCATTACTAAAGAAGCCCATTTCTAGTTTAATTTTAGATTATATTGGTGATACTGAAAAAAAAATAATTGGTATAGCCCCTTTTGCAGCTCATAAAGGTAAAATGTATCCTTTAGTTAAAATGAAGGAAGTGATTTCAGAGCTATCTAAAGATACTAATACTACCATTTTGTTATTTGGTGGAGGTAAGGAAGAAAAGGTACAGTTAGATGAGATTTCGGAGCAGTATAGTAATGTGCTTAATATAACAGGGAGGTTTTCATTTGAAGAAGAATTAGCACTGATCTCTAATTTAAATATCATGCTTTCAATGGATTCTGGGAATGGTCATTTAGCAGCTATGTATGGAATTCCAGTAATTACTATTTGGGGAGTGACACATCCGTATGCTGGATTTGTACCTTTTAATCAACCAGAAGAAAATCAGATAGTACCTGATTTGGGAAAATTTCCATTATTACCAACTTCCATTTACGGTAATAAATACCCTGAAGGTTACTTAGGATGTTTTGATACTATTTCACCAAGCAAAATAATAGCTGAAATAAAAAAAACGCCTTAAAATTAATTAAGACGTTTTATATAAATTAAAGTATTCGAATTTTATTTTTTTGATAAAAGTTTCATCAACAATTCGTTTTGCTTTTTTAATTCTTCTACAGAAGTTTTAAGTGCTTCAATTTGTTCTTGTTGCTCTTGAATTGCTTTTACAGCTACAGGGATAATTTCAGAGTAATTTACACCTAAACGCTCATTCTCTTTTTTAACATAAACATCTTTCTGCTCCTCGCTAATTGGTTTCCAACTATGAGAGGTAACAACTTCGCCTATTACTTGCTGTAAATCTTGAGCTAAGAATCCTATTTTAACTTCCTTTTCGTTATCAGGAACTATTGTTTTTCCGTGTTGCTCATTTTTCCACTTATAGCTAACAGGTTTAAGAAGCATGATTTCATTTAAACCATAGTTTAATGGTTTAATATCTTTTTTTAATCTAGCATCAGAGGTATTAATAACACCATTTGAAGCAAATATTTCATTCCATCTAAAACTAGCTGTTCCTAAATCATATACTGCATCAGATAAAGGTAATAATGGTTGGTCAAAGTAAGTTTCAACAACACCATCACGAATAAACTCTATAGAACCTAATCCTATTTCCGTACCATCAGTACTACCATTATCTACATCTAATTCATGAGTAGTTGTCCAAGTAGATCCAATTGTAACATTACCAGTTCTATAAATATCATCAGATTCTGTTGAACCAGATTGAAATCTCCAATCATCATCACCAGATCCGATACTAGATAAATCTACAGAATTTCCGCTTTCTATAGATAAAGTTGTTCCTGCAAGAGATATGGTTTGATCATCAGTTCCACCAGCACCAGCAACTTGCCAAGTAGCGTTACCGTTAGCGTCAGAAGTTAATACATAACCGGCTTGTTCTTGCCCGTCTTCTAGTCTGAACATAAAAGTACCAGCTGTAGGCGCCGTCGCTTCAGTAACCAATATGTCATCTACTGCTGCTCCCCAATCATTATCACCTACATATTGAAATCTTATTGAGTAATTATCTCCTATTGTTACAGCTTGAGTGCTTGAGTAAGTGCTGTTTAAGGCATCCGTTGTAAGGTTCAATAATGTAGCAGTAACAGAAGCAGTAGTTTCGTTGTATAGTGTGGCAACAAAATTATCTGTAGCTCCTGAATAATCATCATATCCATAATTAAAAGAAATATCAACAGATGTGGTTGTAGGAGTAAAATTACCTTCTACAAATGTTTGATCTTGAACACATGAACTACTATAATTTATATACACTCTATTTCCTGTACAGGTAGTACAAGATGCATTAGAACTAGTTGTTGATATATGCCAAATGTTTGGACTTACAGTACATCCATTACCTCCGTTAAGTATATTAGTAATTCCTCCAGAAGAAAAGTCATTTGTATATAAAGTACTAGTTCCTCCAGATGAGGGAACAGTTGTTCCGGTAAGGTGTAATAAAGATGAAGGCGCTGTGTTACCTATACCTACATTTCCAGTGTTTGCGTTATACATATCAGTTCCTGAAACAGTCCAGTCTACATCTGCTCCAAAAGTAGCCCAACTTCCTCCATCGTAATACCAAAATCCAGGGGTTGTATCTGTTTCATAAACAAGTAATCCTGTGGCTGGGGTTCCAATAGCAAGTCTTTGCGCTTCGGTCATTCTTGGGATTAATAATCCACTTGTTGTAGATTGAATTTCTAACATTGAACTGGCATCGGGTGTTGTTGTGCCTATTCCTACTTGTGAATAACTATGCGAAAGTGATAGCATAGCAACGAGTAATATTGCTTTTTTAATCATGGGTAATTTTGTTAATTCGGTTTAACATATGTTAAAATATGCGGCAAAAATACTAATAATAAATTGCTCAACTTACTGTGAATCAGCCGAAAGACTTTTTTAGTCGATAAACTGTTTTATATTCGTTTAAAGGACGAAATACTCGACATAAAACATGATTATTTGGGTAACGCTAGGTTTGAATAGTTGAAATATTGCTTCGTTTTCGAAGATTTGTTAATTTTACCGACTGAATTAGGATAGAATTTTTAACTGTAAATTTTATTATGTGTTATGTATAGCAAACAAAAAACGCCTTAAAATTAATTAAGGCGCTTTTACGAATTATGATGTTTTGACTAACTTACACATTGTCAAAATCGATACTAATTTTTGAGCTTTTTGGGACTGCTTGACAGGCCAAAGTTAATCCTTCTTCAATTTCAGCATCCGTAAGAATGGAGTTTTTAAGTAATTGTACTTCACCTTCGGTAACCATACACATGCATGAGCTACAAACTCCACCTTGACATGAATACGGTGCGTCTATCCCTCCTTTTAATGCGGCATCTAATAATGTTTCGTTTTCTTCTACTGTAATAGTGTTTTCTTCATCATCTACTAAAATAGTTACTTGAGCAGAACCATTAAAATCTTCTGAAGCAGAAACTGGAGCTACTTCTTTTACAGATGCAGTAAAAAGTTCGTAATGAATCTGATTTTTTGAAATCCTATTTTCTTGTAAATTTTCAGAAACAAGATTAATCATGGTTTCAGGTCCGCACAAATAAAAGCTATCAAAAGTGGTGTTCTTATGTTTGTTTTTAAGAATGTAATTTACTTTTTCAGTATCTATTCTTCCAAACAAAGCGTTACTTTCATTGGCTTGAGTATAAGTGTAATATACAAATAAGCGACCGAAATATTCTTTTTCTAATTGATGTAATTGCTCATGAAAAATAGTGTTTTCAGGAGTTTTGTTTCCGTATACTAATACAAATGAACTTTTAGGTTCATGTTTCAGAACATCTTTAATCATTGATAATACTGGAGTAATACCACTACCAGCAACAAAAGCTCCGTAGTTTTTTCTGTTATCAATGTTAGTCTGTAAGGTGAACTTTCCTTCTGGTATACCTACATCTAAATGCTCTCCTTCTTTTAATCGAGTGTTTGCATAGGTGGAAAAGATACCATCTTTTATTTGTTTGATGGCAACTCGTAATTCACCAGAATCTGGAGCTGAGCATATAGAGTATGATCTACGAACTTCTTCTTTAAAGATATTGGTTCGGAATGTTACATACTGACCAGGAATAAAAGCGTAATCTTCTTTTAAATCTGCAGGGATATCTAAACTAATAGATACCGTGTCAGCTGTTTCTTTTCGGATGTTATTTATACGAAGTGAATGAAATCTTCCCATGAGTTGTAAACAAAATTTTGTCAAAAATAAATAATCTCTTTGGGATATAATATGATATTTCACATAAAATGATACCTAAGAAAATTACATACATAAATAATTTATGTATGTTTGTAGCAGAATTTGAAACTATGAGTAATTCAAAATTGTACAAAGGAAGCTTAGCAACCATCATTTTAAAACTGTTATCACAGCAAGATAAAATGTATGGTTACGAGATAACTCAAAAGGTAAAAGGATTGACTAAAGGTGAGTTGAATATTACGGAAGGAGCGTTATATCCTGCGTTACATAAGCTAGAGGCAGAAGGTGTTTTAGAGGTAGAAGTAGTGCGTGTTGATAACCGATTACGTAAATACTATAAGCTTACTGAAAAAGGAGAGAAAGAAACCGTGAGTAAATTGGCTGAATTAGAAGGATATATTAAAAACATGCAAGTATTATTTAATCCTAAATTCGGTTTGGAATAATATGAAACTATCAAAAGAACAATTACAGTTCATAGATGAACATTTAAAAGACAGGAAAATTGAGAGTTGGGATGTACGTTATGAAATTGTAGATCATATTGCATGTTTAACTGAAGACCTTATGGAAGGAGGAGTGAATTTTGATGGTGCTATTATAGAAGTAAGGAAAACATTTACGTTCAGGTACTTGCGAAAAATGCAATTTGAAAAACATAAAGCATTAACTAGAAGATTAAGAAAGAGTTTTGTTGCGGAGCTCAAAGAGAGCATTGTAGCTCCGGAATTTTTACTTAAAGTGTTGTTTTGTTCCTTAATAGTTGTAGTGTTTTATAAATTCGTTTCTGTTAATAGTATGGCAGGTTTACTTATGATATTGTTATACAGTCCTACGTTTGTTCAGGTAAGAAGGATGATTGAAAATTATCAATTGTATGGAAAATCGTTGTTGATGAGTAATATTTCGGTTCAAGTATTTAGTTTGCCAAGTGCGTTAATGCTGCCTATTTATATTGGAGGAGATAATATTATTAATAAATTTAGCATGGTTATATTGGTTATTACACTCTCTTTAATTCCTGTGGCGTTAGTTTGGAATAGTTTGATTATTAAAGAAATGAAAAAGTTAAAAGAACAATATTTTTTAATTTATGAGTAACATGAATTTATCAAAGGAAGAATTACAGTTTATAGATACGTATTTAAAAAATTCAGATGTTGTTTATACGGATGTCCGTTTGGAATTGACCGATCATATAGCTTCTGCTATTGAAGAAGAGTTAGAAGAAAATCCTAACGAAACTTTTTACGAGGTGTTTAAAAGGTACATGGTGTTTAATAAAAAGAGCTTGTTGAAAAACCATGAAGAACAGAAAGCTAAGTTGCGTGATAAAATTATCATACGCTTTGGAAAAGGATTTTTAGCTAAAGAGGTGATTTTTCTGATTGTATTAGCGGTGTTAACTCCTAGTTTTATAGACTTGAGTTTTTCAAAAGATAGACTTGTTGGTGCTAATTTGTGTATAAGTATAATAGCAACTTTGTATTATTTTTTAAAGTTCCATAAAACAAAAAAAACAAGTATTGGTGCGTCATTAATGAGTATTATGGTGATACCGATATATATATCTATTTATATTAATAATCCATTTGGATTATTCCTTATAGCAGCAGTGATAATACTTGCTACATTATTGTATAAAAAAATAGAAAAAAGAATTAGTAAAGAGTGGTCAATTATATTTATGGTGTTATTTACTATGATTTGTGCCCCATTTTTTATTTTGTTTACTAAATGGTCCGAGCAATTTGTTACAGATAATATATTGGAAGGGTATTTCTTTTTCCAGTTAGTTATGTGGTATGTATTATTTAAAACATTGCTAGTCTATAAAAAAGAATTAGATGTAAAATACAAAGGAATCTTTAGTTAGTAATAGAGCAGGTAGCTTTTCGGTTACGAATATAGATGAGTAAATGCTATTGGTCAGACAATAAGTAAATAACAATATTAAATAAAAAACAGATGAAAAAAATTATTTTATTAGGGGCGTTTTTAATCGCCTTCGCAGGACAAGCACAGGATGATACAGTTTTTAAGAGCGAAACTATTGAGTTTATAAAATTAACAGGAGCTACCGCAAGTTTAGAGTCCGCAATAGATCAGATAGGAATGATGGTTCCTGATGCGAATAAAGCGACGTATAAAAAAGAAGCTAGTGCGACATTACCTGGATTATATGGTAAAATGGCAGAGTTGTATATGAAAGAATTTACAGCTGCTGAAATTAAAGAATTAGTAGCTTTTTATAAAAGCCCCTTAGGAATAAAAATGGCTTCTAAACAAAACTCTTTAATGCAGCAAAGTATGGTGTTTGGTCAAACGTGGGGTATGGAGTTACAAGGGATAGCTCAAAAACATGTAGGAACAGTAAATGCAACACCAGAAAAAACAAACTAATTAAATTATTGTCTGACAAATAGTATAATGCAAAAACTTACCGATTCACAATTACGATTTATCGACACCTATTTACTTAAAAATAAAGTAAAGTATTGGGATGTTCGTGTAGAACTTACTGATCATATTGCTAGTTTAGTCGAACAAAAATTTGCTGAAGGATTCTCTTTTGAAGATGCAATGTTTACTGTTCATGAGGGGTTTGGGAACAATGTAAATAAGCCAAGGCTAAATAAGAGCAATACAGCTTGGATAACTACAAAATCGATATACCAAAGTAATGAAGGTTTTCAAAAATTGATTCAAGAAAAAACAATTACACTCAAAAAAAAATACAGCCGCTTGTTTTGGGAAGAAATTAAAAAGTTGTTTATAAACCCTAGGTTTATTGTATTGATTGTGGTGTTGATGATTTTAGCGAAATTGTTTTATACGGATTTGAATAGTAAGCAATTGCAGTTGTGTAATTTACTATTGTTATTGGTGTCTTTTCTTATGATATTTCCTAAGGTGTTAAAAAAACAAGTAAAAAAATCGTTAGCGATAAACACAGCATTCGCATTTTATTTCGCTATGGCTGTAGGTATTGTTAATTTGCTTCAAGTATTAAATATATTCGATGAGTTTTATACAGCTTATGGTAAACAAATATGTTTAAGTTCATTCTTTATCTTATTGACATTAATGATTTCTTTTTACTTTGTGTTTAGGAATATTATTAGAGAGCAAAACAGCTATTATAAATTCAGTATTCAATAAATGAAACTTACCAATACCCAAGTAGATAAACTCTACACGTTTACTCAAAAACATTATGTTGATTATTATGATTTACAAACAGAGTTAGTAGATCATTTATCCAATGGAATAGAAGCGCAATGGCATCAAAACAACAACCTATCGTTTGAGGAAGCTTTACAGTTAGAATTCAAAAAATTTGGGATATTCGGCTTTACTGACTTAGTTTCGCAAAGAAAAGCGAAATTGAGTAAACGTTACAATAAGTTGTTTTTATCAATTTTTAAAACATATTTCACGCTACCAAGAGTGTTATTAACGACGCTATTGTTTTTAGTCACGATATTGATTGTGCAATATATTCCTTACAAATCGAGTGTAGTCATAGGTTTGTTTGTGTTACCGCTTTGTGTCTTATTCTTTAAAACAATAAAATATAAAATCGAGCAAAAAAAGTGTAAGAAAAATGGAGGTAAATTGTGGATGTTCGAAGAGATAATTTCTTCATATGGTCTAACGTTCTTAGTATTTCATTTAATAGTACAGCTTTTACAATTATTCACTAAGCCAGGGGTGCTTAATAATTTCTTAAATTCTTTTATGGGTAGTATAGCTGTGTCTGTGGTACTAGTCGTGTATTTGTTAATGATGTATGTTATGTTGTATGTAATTCCTTCAAAAGCCAAAGAACATATTTCAAAAGCACATCCTGAATATAATTTGGTGTAACACTGTAACAAATCCCCTTATCTAGTTACTAACAAAGTATATTAAACTAACTTATAATATAATGTTTACACGTATTTTAAAGTTGGAATGGAAATCATTTTTCAGATCAGCTAATTTCACAAAAGGTATTGCAATTAAAATATTCTTAGCTTTTTTTGCGTTATATTTAATGGTTTGCTTTGCAGTTCTAGGATCTGGTTCATATTTTTTTGCAGCTAAAGCTGTGCCTAATGTTGACCCTTTGTTAACTGTGTCTAGGTATATTGTTATTTGGTTTTTAGCCGATTTATTACTTCGCTTTTTTGCTCAAAAATTACCTGTACTTAATAGTAAGGCGCTAATGGTAATTCCGATTAAAAAGAAAACAATAGTACATTACTTGTTATTGAAATCAAATGTGTCAGCGTTTAATATAATCCCATTATTTTTCTTTCTGCCTTTTAGTATTGTTTTACTTATAAAAGGATATGCAATAACTAATGTGCTATTTTGGCTGTTAAGCATGGTAATATTAATTCAAGTAAACAATTTCATCAATTTTATAATTAATAAAAGCAATCAATATTTTTATGTAATTGCTAGTTTGTTAGCTGTTGGAGTGTCTGTAGAGTATTTCAATTTTTATGATGTTATTACTCCGGTCGGGAACTTGTATTTCAGTTTGTATAAGCAACCATTTTTTACGCTAATACCTTTAGGGTTACTAGTGTTGTTTTATGTTATAAATTTTAAACATTTTCTACAGCATTTTTATTTAGACGATGGTGTTCTTGCAAAAAAAGAAAAAGCTATTTCAAGCTCAGAATTTTCATGGTTGAATAGATTTGGAGATGTGGCACCATTTTTAAAGAATGACATCAAATTAATTTGGAGAAACAAACGCCCTAGAATGACGGTTGTAATATCCTTATTGATGTTGTTTTATGGGTTGATATTCTTTACTAATCCTGCTTATGGTGAAGGAGGTGCTATTATGCATGTATTTGCTTCAATTTTTATTACCGGAATGTTTTTAATGAATTTCGGACAATTTATACCTTCATGGGATAGTGCGTATTTTAATTTACTAATGTCGCAGAATATTTCAATGAAACAATATTTAAATTCTAAGCGTATGCTGTTGCTTTTAAGTATAGGTGTACTAACGCTTTTATCATTACCATATTTTTATTTCGGGTGGAAAGTCGGAGTATTACTTTTAATAGGAGGTATATACAATGCTGGGGTTAATGTTCCTGCGTTATTGTACTTATGTACATTTAATAAAAAGCGAGTAGATTTGGCTAAAAGTGCAATAATGAACTATGAAGGAATGGGTATGGCGCAATGGTTAATGATAATTCCAATGGTATTAGTTCCAATGGGTATATTTAGTTTGATAAGTTTTTTAGTGTCTTTTAATGTTGCGGTAGGAGTGTTGTTTGTTTTAGGTGTTTTAGGACTTGTATTTCAGAATTATATATTTTCAAAATTGGTAAATGTGTTTAAAAAACGCAAGTATGCAATGGTGATTGGTTTTCAACAAAAATAAAAGTAAAAAGTTATGATAGTATCAGAGAATATTTCAAAAATATATAACAACAATACAGTACTTGAAATTGAAAATTTTGAAATAAAAAAAGGACAAAGTATAGGGCTTGTAGGTAATAATGGAGCTGGAAAAACAACTTTTTTTAGTTTGTTATTAGATCTTATCCAGCCAACAACTGGTACAATTAAAAATAACGGAATTGTAGTAAGTGAGTCTGATTCATGGAAAAACTTTACGAGTTCATTTATTGACGAAAGTTTTTTAATTGGGTATTTAACTGCGGAAGAGTATTTTTATTTCATTGGTGAATTACGAAGTCAGAATAAAGCTGATGTAGATGCATTGATATCGCAATTTTCAGATTTCTTTCATGATGAAATTCTTGGAAAGAAAAAGTACTTACGCGATTTAAGTAAAGGAAATCAGAAAAAAGTAGGGATTGTAGCTGCGCTTATCGGTAATCCGGAAGTTGTAATTTTAGATGAGCCTTTTGCTAATTTAGATCCTACAACGCAAATAAGACTAAAAGAAATTATTAAAGAGCTTACTCAAAATAATGCGGTAACAGTATTGGTTTCAAGTCATGATTTATCTCACGTAACAGATGTTTCGGATAGGATAGTAGTTTTGGAAAAAGGAAGAATTGTAAAGGATTTAGAAACGAATGCAGCAACCTTAGCCGATCTTGAAATGTATTTCTCTAACTAAGTGGGTATCTTTTTATAAGGAACATTATTGCTTTTTCAAACAAAAACGTATTTTTACATTCTTATAGATACTAAAAGGAACATATTTTAGTTATCTAGAAGAGTCAGTTTCTTTTGGTTATTACTTAAAGGGTAAATTGATAGTAATATTTTCAGTCGAGACAACTCTCGATAAATTAAGCCCGTTGGTGGGATTAAACTTATATAGATTTTGGGTAAAAAAACAATTCATATATTTTCGGTACTACTTACAGTTTTTATTCTTGTAGGTTGTTCTCGTAAAAAAGATAAAGCATTAAACAGAGGGTTTCATTCGTTAACAACCAAATACAATGTGTTGTATAATGGTAATTTAGCATACGAGTCTGGTAAAAATGCGCTAATAGAATCGTTTAACGATAATTATTGGGAAGTCCTTCCTGTTGAACGTATGGAAGTTAAGGAGGATTTGTTTCTTCCAGGAAAATCTAAAAACCCTGATTTCGAGCGTGCTGAAGAAAAAGCAGTAAAAGCTATTCAAAAACACGGAATGAATATCAGTGGTAGAGAGAAAAATCAACAGACTGATGAAGCGTATTTATTATTAGGAAAAGCACGTTATTTCGATCAACGTTTTGTGCCCTCTTTGGAAGCATTCAACTATATTTTATTCAAACACCCTACAAGTGATAAAATAAATCATGCGAGAATTTGGCGTGAAAAAGTGAATATCCGATTAGAAAATACGGACTTAGCGATCAAAAACTTAAAGCGTCTTATAAAGTTAGAAGAGTTAAGTAAGCAAGATGTTTCAGATGCAAATGCAATGTTAGCACAGGCTTATTTAAATAATAAACATTTAGATAGTGCTATTGCTCCAATTAAATTAGCTGTTGAGAATACCAAGAATAAAGAAATCAGAGGAAGACTTGGTTATATAAAAGGTCAGATTTATAACAAATTAGGATATAAGGACAGTGCAAATATTGCCTTTGATGAAATTATTAAATTGAAAAGAAAAACACTTTGGGTTTACTATGTAAATGCACAAGTAGCGAAAGCAAGAAGTTTCGATTTTGAAAAAGGAAATAAGCAGGAGTATTCTGAATATTTAACCAAACTTTCAGAGGACAGAGAGTACAGACCGTATTTAGATAAAATTTACAATCTAATGGCTGTATATCATAAAAACACAACGTCTGATTCTTTGGCAACAGTATATCATAACAAGTCTATTAGAAAAGGAACTTCGGATACTTATTTACAATCATTAAATTATAGAGCTTTAGCAGAATATAAATTTGATGCTACGGATTATAAATCGGCAGGTGCGTACTATGACAGTACAATGACCAAGTTGAAGTTGAATAGTAAGGAGTACCGTTTCTTTAAAAAGAAGAAAGATAATTTGGAAGATGTTATTGCTTATGAGGATATGGCAAAGCGTAACGATAGTATATTAAAAGTACTAAATTATTCTGATGATGAAAGAATCACTTATTTCGAAAAGCACATTACCGAGTTAAAAGAAAAAGAAGCTGCCGAAAAAGCTGCTAAGGAGGAAGCTTTAGTTGTAGCAAATACGAATAATTTCTTACCAGGTGCTGGAGGTAAACAAAGTTCAGGGTCAACGTTTTATTTTTATAATGCAACTACTGTTGCATATGGAAAAGAAGAGTTCAGAAAACTTTGGGGAAATCGTACATTAGAAGATAATTGGAGAATAAAAAATAAAAACATTATCATTCCTACTGATGATAAAGATGAATTGGAGGATGTTGTAGTTGTGAAAGAAGAGGTTAAAGATGTTTATACTCCAGAATACTATATAGCTCAATTGCCTGCAACGGAAAAACAAAAAGATAGTGTAGTTACTAAAAGAAACTTCGCGTATTACCAGTTAGGATTAATATATAAGCAGAAGTTTAAAGAGTATTCATTAGCAGGTAAGCGTTTGGAAAAATTAATAACGTTTAATCCTAATGAACGTTTGGCGCTTCCAGCAAAATACCAGTTATATAAAATTTATACGGAGCTAAAGAGTAATAAGAAAGAAAATGTGAAGCAGGATATTATGGCTAATTATCCAGATTCTCGTTATGCGGAAATATTACGTAATCCAGATGCGTCATTAACGTTTTCTGAAGGAAGTCCGAAAGTAGTCTACGAAAAATTGTATAAGCAATTTGAAAACCAAGAGTTTGAATTGGTAGCAGAGCAATTGGATAAATACATCATTCAGTTTGATGGCGATGAAATGTTACCTAAGTACGAGTTGTTAAAAGCAGTTGTAAATGGTAAAATTGAGGGGTTTGATTCATATAAGAGAGGAATTAATTATGTGGCGTTAAATTACCCTAACACTGAGGAAGGGAAATCTGCACAAGTATTGTTGCAAAAATCAATTGCTGGAATGAGTAATTCTAAATTGACAGACAATACTAAAGGAACCAGTTTTAAGTTAGTTTATATATTTGATAAAAATGATTCGGGAATAAAAACGACTAAAGAGAATATAGAAAAAGCGTTAAAAGACACTTATAGAGATTATTTAAAAGTGTCTGAAGATTTTTATAACCGAGAACAAGCTTTCGTAGTTGTTCATGGTTTTATTACTGCTGAGGTTGCTTCAGGTTTTCATAACTTTTTAGATGAAAACAAAAAGAAGTACAAACCAGGAAAAGTATTTGTGATACCATCCTCAGATAATTATAGAATAATACAAATACATAAAAAACTAGCTGAATTTCAGAATCCCAAACCAACAAAGTAATTATGTTTTCAGAAAATAAGAAAAAAGCAAAATCGACCACTTCATCAACTACACAACAAAATAGAATAGTTCAAGGAACTAAAATTACAGGAACTGTAGTTTCAGATGGAGGCTTTAGGATAGACGGAGAAATTGAAGGTGATGTGAAAACCCAAGGAAAAGTAGTTATTGGCGCTACTGGTAAAATAAAAGGAACCCTGTCTTGCGAGAACGCTGATATTGAAGGTGCGTTTGACGGCAAGTTGGTTGTAAAAGAGACACTTTCGTTAAGAAGTACAGCAACAATTGAAGGAGAAGTGTTTATTAGTAAATTAGCTGTAGAGCCAGGAGCAACTTTTAATGCTACTTGTACAATGGGTTCTGGAGTAAAGACTTTAAACACAAATTCAGTTGAAGAAAAAACCGCTTAACAAATACGTTCGGTTTACCGGAATGGGATTTCAAATGGGAGGAACTATTTATTTAGGAAGCCTATTAGGAGAATGGTTAGATGGTAAATTCCCAAACGAGCATGAGCTGTATACAAAAATAGTTACGTTGTTTGCGGTTTTTGTAGCCATGTATGCAGTAATTAGTCAAGTAATAAAAATCACCAATCAAGATGATTAAAAGAATTGTTACCTATTTATCAATAATTACACTTGTTTTTATTGCAGTGTTTTTTACGCATCAATTTATATTAGATAGTAAAGAACTGGTTTTGTCATATTCCTTATTAAATGTGTACCTATTTAATGCAATAGCTTCAATTGTCATTTATGGGTGTATAGAATTAGTTGCAGAAAAATTGCCTAGTCAAGCTGGCTATGCTTTTTTAGCTTGTATATTTTTAAAAATAGGATTTTTTGTAGTCCTGTTTCAAGCAACAATTTTTTCTGAAGTGAAATTAGAAATGTTCCAGCGTCTATCTTTAATGACTCCTTTCTTCTTGTTTATTATCATTGAAGCAGTTGGTGTTGCTAAATTATTAAACTCTAAAACGTTTTAGTTTATAGTTAAAGTCACTATGTAAAATTGAATTGTTATATTCAGTAAATAAGTGTTTTATCCGTGGGTTGATTTTTTATTTATTTAATACAATAGAAGTCTATAAACGTCAAACCTACTAGTGAGAACAAACAAAATTAAAAAACCGTTTGTAGTTTTGATTTATTGTGTACCTTTGCACCGAAATTTAGAGAGCATAAATTTTATATAGTATATAAGGTATGATGATGGCACAAAAGTCTATTAAGTTTTTATTAACGCTAACTATAGCGTTGTTTTCAGTAGTAACATTTGCACAACATGAGGAAAGTCATGACGCAAAAGAAGGTACTCATGCTACTAGTGGGAACCAAGTAGATACACCAGATGAAATTACTGAGTATATCAAGCATCACTTGCAAGATTCTCACGATTTTCATTTCTACACTGATAATAAATCAGGGACACATTACGGTTTTTCATTGCCAGTAATAGTTTGGACAAGTAAAGGATTAAGAACTTTTATGTCTTCTGCATTTCATCATGATGATGCTGGACATACTATCGTTGAGAAAGACGGTGTAAACTTAACTAAGATACATAGTAAAATATACGAATTAAATGCTGGGGCAACTGCTGTAGCGTTTGACAAGGCACACCATGCAACTAACGCTACTAAAGTATTAGATTTTTCTATTACTAAAAGTGTTGTAGGAATGTTATTAGCTGGATTGTTAATGATATTAGGTTTTTCTTCTTTAGCACGAGGATATAAAAAAGGAGCGATTCCTACAGGTTTTGCAAGAGTTTTAGAGCCATTAGTTATTTATGTAAGAGACGATATTGCTCGTCCAAACATTGGAGAGAAGAAATACAGAAAATTCATGGGATTCTTATTGACCGTGTTTTTCTTTATCTGGATACTAAATTTATTAGGATTAACACCATTAGGGTTTAATGTTACAGGTAATATTGCAGTAACAGCTTGTTTAGCTATTTTTACAGTAGTGATTTATATGTGTAGTGGTACTAAAGATTTTTGGGCACACACCTTATGGATGCCAGGAGTTCCAGTAATATTACGTCCTGTATTAGCAGTGATAGAATTAGTTGGTTTTGTGGTAATTAAGCCTTTCTCATTATTAGTACGTTTATTTGCAAATATTACAGCAGGTCACTTTGTTGTAATGAGTTTAATTGCATTGATGATTACAATGAAAGAAGCTTTTGGTACTGTAGGAGCAACAGGAATGTCAGTTGTGTTGACATTATTTATCATGGTAATTGAAATATTAGTAGCGTTTTTACAAGCGTTTATTTTCACGATGTTAGCTTCGTTATTTATAGGGATGGCTGTTGAAGAGCATGACGCTCACTAAAATCAACATTTTTAATTCTCATGAATATGGGAATCTCCTTTGAGAAAAGGAATCTCTTCGAAAGAAGAATCAAATCCTTGAAAGAGGTATCTCCTTGAAAAAGAGATCTGAATAAGTATAATTTTGTTTAATATATAAAAATCAATTAGTTATGTACAATTTAATTGGAGCTGGATTAATCGTAATCGGTGGTGGAATCGGACTTGGTCAAATAGGTGGAAAAGCAATGGAAGGTATTGCTCGTCAACCTGAAGCGGCTAATAAAATTCAAACTGCGATGATTATTATTGGAGCATTATTGGAAGGATTAGCTTTCGGTGCTTTGATCTTAGGAAGATAGTCCAGAGGAAAAAAGAAAACAATATCCTGTAACGGTTGGTTACAGGATATGTTTTAGATTAAACAAGAACAAAGAATTAGTGTCAAGATTTAAAAAGATATCAAATGGATCAGTTATTAAATGATTTTTCACCAGGATTGTTTTTCATGCAAGCAATCATCTTATTAATATTAATATTAATAATGCGTAAATTTGCTTGGAAACCAATTTTAGACTCTTTACAGAGTAGAGAAGAAGGTATTCAAAATGCGTTAGATGCAGCAGAAGATGCAAAGAAAGAAATGCAAAACTTGAATGCTGATAACGAAAAGTTATTAAAACAAGCTAGAGTAGAACGTGAAGTGATGCTTAAAGAAGCTCGTGAAATGAAAGATCAAATTGTTGCTACTGCAAAGCAAGAAGCACAAACTATCGCTGATGATATGATCGTTCAAGCTAAAGCAACTATTACTAGTGAGAAGCAAGCTGCAATGTCAGAATTGAAGAATACAGTTTCTGGTTTAGCATTGGAAATTGCTGAAAAAGTAGTGAGACAAGAACTTTCTAATAAGGACAAGCAATTGGAATTAGTAGAGAAGTCATTAGCTGAAGTTACTTTAAACTAATATAAAGTTAAGATGAAAGGAACTAGAGCAGCAATCCGTTACGCAAAAGCGATTTTAGAATTAGCTACAGATCAAAATTCTGCATCAGCAGTTAATGATGATATGAAGTTAATTACTAATGCTATTGCAGACAATGAGGAATTAAAATCTTTGTTGAATAGTCCTGTAGTTAAAGTAGCTCAAAAAACAGCTGTTTTAAAAGAAGTTTTTGTAAATACCAATACAATCACTACTAATTTAGTTGATGTATTAGCTGTGAATAAAAGAATACCACTTTTAGGAGCTGTTGCAACTGAATTCACATCACTTTTTGATGCATCACAAGGATTCCAAAAAGCACGTGTTACTACTGCAGTACCTTTAACTGATGAAATGAACGCGAAAGTGTTAGCAAAAGTTAAAGAACTAACAGGAAAAGAAGCATTAATTGAAAACACTGTTGACGAATCTATCTTAGGAGGATTTATCTTACGTGTTGGAGATTTACAATATAACGCAAGTATTGCGAACAATTTAAACAATTTAAAGAGAGCATTTTCTCAAAATTAATTACGAATTACTTTAATTATCAATAAAAATGGCTGAAGTTAAACCTGCTGAAGTATCGGCAATTATCAAAAAGCAATTATCAGGATTTGAAGCATCTGCTTCATTAGACGAAGTAGGATCAGTTCTACAAGTTGGAGATGGTATTGCACGTGTATTTGGATTATCTAATGTACAATATGGTGAATTAGTAGAATTCGATGGTGGATTAGAAGGAATTGTATTGAACTTGGAAGAGGACAATGTAGGGGTAGTACTTTTAGGTGCTGCAACTGGTATTGTTGAAGGTACAGTTGTAAAAAGAACACAACGTATCGCTTCTGTTAATGTAGGAGAAGGAGTTGTTGGACGTGTAGTTAACACTTTAGGTCAGCCAATTGATGGTAAAGGACCAATACAAGGTGAAACTTTCGAAATGCCTTTAGAGCGTAAAGCACCTGGAGTTATTTTTAGAGAGCCTGTAACTGAGCCAATGCAAACTGGAATCAAAGCAATTGATGCTATGATCCCTGTAGGTAGAGGACAACGTGAGTTAGTAATTGGTGACAGACAAACTGGTAAAACAGCTGTTTGTATTGATACTATCATCAACCAAAAAGAATTTTATGACGCTGGAGAGCCAGTTTATTGTATCTATGTTGCCATAGGTCAAAAAGCTTCTACAGTAGCATTAATTGTAAAGACATTAGAAGAAAAAGGAGCTTTAGCTTATACTACTATTGTAGCAGCTAACGCATCTGATCCTGCAGCAATGCAAGTATATGCACCATTTACAGGAGCATCTATTGGAGAATACTTCAGAGATACTGGTAGACCAGCATTAATCATTTATGATGATTTATCTAAGCAAGCAGTTGCCTACCGTGAGGTTTCTTTATTATTAAGAAGACCACCGGGACGTGAGGCTTATCCTGGAGATGTATTTTTCTTACACTCAAGATTATTAGAGCGTGCAGCAAAAGTTATCAACGATGATACTATTGCAGCAACTATGAATGATTTACCTGCTTCTTTAAAAGATAAAGTAAAAGGTGGTGGTTCATTAACAGCTTTACCAATTATTGAAACACAAGCTGGTGATGTATCTGCATATATCCCAACTAACGTAATTTCAATTACAGATGGTCAAATTTTCTTAGATGGAGATTTATTTAACTCTGGTGTTCGTCCGGCAATTAACGTAGGTATTTCTGTATCTCGTGTTGGTGGAAACGCACAGATTAAGGCTATGAAAAAAGTATCTGGTACTTTAAAATTAGATCAAGCACAATTCCGTGAATTGGAAGCATTTGCTAAGTTTGGTTCTGATTTAGATGCAGCAACTTTAAACGTAATTAATAAAGGTAAACGTAACGTTGAGATCTTAAAGCAAGCTCAAAACGATCCTTTTACAGTTGAAGACCAAGTAGCAATTATCTATGCTGGTTCTAAAGATTTATTAAAAGACGTTCCTGTTAATAAAGTAAAAGAATTTGAAAGAGACTATATCGAATTCTTAAACGCAAAACACAGACCTACTTTAGATTTATTAAAGAAAGGTAAATTAACTGATGAAGTTATTGATACGTTAAGTTCAGTAGCAAAAGATTTATCAGCTAAATATTAATATTTAAGTACATTCTATCAAGAAATAACTTCTTGATAGAATGTGTTTTCAAGTTTATTATTAAAGTAAAGTGTTAGTACATATAGTCTAACTATTATTTACTAATTACTCAATACTAAATAAAGATGGCAAACTTAAAAGAAATACGTAATAGAATATCGTCGATATCTTCAACGATGCAGATTACTAGTGCTATGAAAATGGTATCTGCTGCAAAGTTAAAGAAGGCACAAGATGCTATTACAGCTATGCGTCCATACGCAGACAAATTAACAGAATTATTACAAAGTTTAAGTGCTACTTTGGATGCTGACGGCGGAAGCGTTTATGCAACTGAAAAAGAAGTGAATAAAGTGCTATTAGTAGCAATTAATTCGAACAGAGGACTTTGTGGTGGATTCAATTCTAATATCATTAAGCAATCTAATCACTTATTAGACAATGTTTACGCAGGTAAACAAGTTGATTTTGTGTGTATTGGAAAAAAAGCAAATGATATTTTAGAGAAAGGGAGTACAATCATCGCTAATAAAAGTGAGGTTTATGACGATTTAACTTTTGACAATGTTGCAGAAATTGCAGAAATGTTAATGGAAAAATTTGTTGACGGATCTTACGATAAAATTGAGCTAGTATACAACAAGTTTAAAAATGCTGCTACTCAAATTATCATGACGGAGCAGTTTTTACCGATTGTTTCTCAAGATGCTGATGCTGATGTTAACTTAGATTATGTTTTTGAACCTTCTAAAGAAGAAATTGTAGAAGCATTAATTCCTAAGTCATTAAAAACACAATTGTACAAAGCAATTCGTGATTCTTTCGCTGCAGAGCATGGAGCACGTATGACAGCAATGCATAAAGCAACGGATAATGCAACTGAATTAAGAGATGCATTGAAGTTAACATATAACAAAGCACGTCAAGCTGCTATTACTAACGAAATCCTTGAGATTGTTGGTGGTGCAGAAGCATTGAATAACTAAAATTGAGCATACTGAATTATTCAGTTTTTCATAATATTTAAAACCTCACTTTTTTAAGTGGGGTTTTTTTATATTCAATATTTTGGTACAGCTTTTGAAGTTGTATCTTTAAGTAACCAAAATAAAGAATAATGAATTTTTTTCAAAAGCTAGGAGTTTTATTATCATTATCTGCACTCACATTTAGTTTCTCGCAATGTGCAAGTGCTAAAAAGACTATGGAAATAACTAAAACGATTGAGTTATCTAAAAAATCAAGTTCCGAAGTGTATTATCAAAGCTGGGTAGCTGGTGTTAGAGGAGGAGGATCAGGAACGGATTTATACATCAGTAAATCATCAGTAGGAAATAAAGAATTAATTACTGCTTATTTTATGAAAAAAATAGTTGCGTTTGACACCTTAACTAAAGGATCAAAAATGTTTATAGCTCGTTTTAAAGGAGAGGCTAATAAAATTTTTGATATAGAAATGAATGCAGATGCAGTAAATGAATATGGTAATAAAGTACTGGCAGAAAAAACAGACTTCCCTTTTAATCTAAAGCCTAATGAAGCTGTAGTAAGTTACCTTGAAAACAAAAAAATAAAGTATTTAAAGTTAACAAATATTTCTAAAAAGGAATCACTGGCATATCCTTCTGCACCGAGACATTGATACTTTAAATAATAAAAGAATATTTTTAGTTATTTAGCAAGCAGTTTTCAATTGCCTCAATAAATAGTTCTTCATCAAATGGTTTAGTAATTATATCGTTTATATCTTTTCCTCGCTGGCTTATTAGTTCAGCGTCTACATGAGCACCAGTAGCAATAATTATAGGAATGCTATTACGTCGTTTGTCGGACAAGTTCCTAATTACTTTTGCTGCTTCTAAGCCATTAAGTAAAGGCATTTTGTAATCCATTAATATTAAGTCATAAGAAGTCTTATTTAATGCCTCTAATGCTTCTGAGCCATTACTAACTATGTCAAGGAAATAATTGTTTGTCTTTGCTAGTATCTTAAAAATAGTTAATTGATGTAGTTCATTATCTTCAACTATCAGTAATTGGTGTTTTTGTTTGTTTTTTTGAAAAAGCTTTTTTGAATTTTTATAACTTTCAAGCTCTTGTGTAACAGGGTATTTTGCTTTGATATTTACTGTAATACAACTTCCTTTTTTATAATCACTTTTTAAATTGATTGTACCGCCTAATAACTCAGTAATTTCTTTAACAATGCTTAAGCCTAAACCAACACCTTCAATGTCTTTTGCGTTTTCTAATCTATTGAAGCGTATAAATATTTTTTCCTGATCTTCTTTTTTTATTCCAACGCCAGTGTCTTCAACAATAATAGCTAATGTTATCCTTTGTGCTCTAGTAAAAACTGTTTTTATACTTAAAGATATAGTTCCTGTTTTAGTAAATTTTATTGCGTTATCTAGGAGGTTTTTTATGAGTTGTCTGATTTTAGTTTTATCACTTTCAATATATGTAGGAACTTTTTCATCTACAGCTAGCTTAAAATCAAGCTGTTTCTGAGCACATTTATGATGGTATTCTGACTCTATTTGACTTAATAATTTACTTAAATTAAACTGCTCCTCATTTACTTCAAGTTTACCTATTCCTAGTTTCGAAATATCTAAAACATCATTTATCATTGATTTTAAATGATGACTTGAAGATGTCATTACCTCAAGATACTCTTTTTGTTCATTATTTAAATTTGAATTTTTCATCAAATTAGCAAAAGCAATAATACTTGTTATCGGACTAATAATTTCATGACTAAAATTATTTATAAATTTATCTTTAAAGGCTTCTTTTTCTTTAAGGACTTTATTTTTAATGACTAAAATTTCTGAAGCTATAGCGGTTTCATTTCTTGATTGTGCCAAGCTTTGAAAAGATTCATAGTGTTTAGAGAAATCGGTTAGAGTAATTAAATAAGTATTTTTCTCTAGTTTAGAAATGCTGATGTCACATGTAAGGTCCCTTTTATGACTACTTAAATGGACGCAAGAAAAATTTAACTCTTCAGAATCAATAGTTGAAATTATGTTTTCAAAAAACGGATGTAATTCAGAAATATTCTCCCCTTTTTTTGCCTCTAACAATGTGTTGTCACTTTCAACAATCACACCATTTTGATTGAAAATTAAGAACTGAGTATTTGAATTTTGGTGTTTTTTTTTGATAGTTTCTAACATACTAAATTTTTTGTAAGTTCTTCAAATAATCCCTCAATATTTTCTCCAGTTTTCGCACTACTAAAAATAGAAGTAGTAGCGATTAAATCCGCATGATCTTTAGGGTCTAACTCCTCTTCTAGTAAATCAATTTTATTTCCAACTACTTTAGTTATAGTTGTAGGGTATAGCTGTTTTAATTTAGCAACATTTTCAGTTAAAGTATTAAACGTAACCGGTCTAGTGATATCGTATACATAAATAAATGCATGAGTTCCAAGTAAATACGCCTTATTTATTAAATCAATATTGTCCGTCCCCTCTAAGTCCCAAATTAGTAGAGATACCTTTTCGTTACCTATGACAGAAACCTCTTTTTTTAGGATGTGAACGCCAATTGTGACTTTGTAATCCGATGAAAATTCATTCGTTACAAATTTTCGAATGATAGATGTTTTCCCTACACCGAAATGTCCTAGTAAAACAATTTTTTTAGAGCTCGTCATTGTCAAAAAATTCAGTTAATTTAATTGATATATTTTCATCAGATTCTTTGCTGAGAAATTTTTCAGCAAAGCTTAGTAATTCTTGCTCTAATTTAGCTTCGTATGCGCTATCAAAAACACCATGTACTACTACAGCAATATAATAAGAGTTGAAGTTTTGAATATGGATGTTGTATAACCCGTATTCAATTGACTCTAAGGAATCATTCCCTGTTTTAAAAGCATCCTCTACAAAACTCTTTATAGCTGTAAGCATTGCTGATAGTACTTCTTTGTCTATTGTATTTGTTTTAGAAAAATTTCCTTTTAAAATACCAGAGTTTTTTTCTATTATAAATATTTCTTGAATTTCAGTAGTTCCTAAATCGTTAATTAATAAGCTTTCTTCATCAATTCCAGATACTTTCGACTTTATTTTTCGCCTCCAGCCTTTAAATGAAAAACTCTCTTGTAATTGTGCGTTTATTTTATCTGATAAAAGTTTAAATTCTTGCTGAATATATTTTTTTATCATTTTCCCAATAATAGGGAATAAAGCGTCTACAACAGCGTCTTTTGAATTGGCAATCTCGTTTTTTAATGACTCAGTTATTGTAGGCCCTAATTTATCAGGTATATCTGCAGTATATTTTTCTAATTTTTTGTCAATTATAGGGTTAACCCTAGTAGCTAATTGTTCTTGTTTTTCAATAATACTTTCAAGCTCTGTGATTTTTGCTTGTAATAAAGCAATCTCATCCCTGTCCTCATGTAAAAGGAGTTCTTTTAACTGTCGGAGTTTATGGGTTTCAGACATCTTAATTTAATGTATTTCTTGGAAAAGAATGTTTTTTAAATTTAGTGATAAAAGCTAACTTAATCAATTATTCACTTATTTTATTTCCAAGTTTCACCAATAAATCACCCAATAATTTTCTGTCAACCTTTTGTTCATCTAACTCTTCAGCTTTAGCTTCAAGTGTATCTTCTAATTCAGTAATCCTAATATTTAGGTCTGTACTTAAATTATCAATAGCTTTATTCAATTCAATGCTTGTAGAATTTATAAGATCTTTAAGTGCTGCTTTTTTATTTTCAAGGTCTTTTTTTATTGCCTCAAATTCGTCATTATATTCAGCAATGTTTTCACCAAAGATTAAATTTTTTATTGCTTCAATCTTGGAGCTATTTGTAGTTTCTACTACAACTTCTTGCTCGTTTTTTTTTGACATAATGGATTGGTTTGTTTAATACAAAGCTAAAAAGAATTTAGTTATCAAATGTGTTTTTGTTAAAAAATACGCGTAATCGATAAAATAGAGCTTTTAGACGATGATAATTTTACTTTCCGTAAAAAACATATTTACTAATTTAAGTATTGGATATGTTTACAAAGTTAATTAATGTTTGAATGTTATTTAATTAAAATAAATGGGTAACATTTTGGTGAAAAAGTGAATATATAATAGGTTGGTGTTAAGCACTATAGTTTGTTAGGTTTATAGGCAAAAGTTTTTATTTCGGTTAATCGATAAAAACATTCAGTTTGACTAAAATTTAACACAAGATAATGTTTTATAAATATCAATGTCTAACTTTAAAAGGTCACAACATTAATAATGAGGTTATAATTATCAGTATTGTGTTACTAACTAATTTACATTAAATGAAAAATAAACTAACTCAAGAAAAGGGGCTACAATTCTGTAAGTCACTTAAAATTCAAGCGTGTTTTCTTATTGTTTTAATTAGCTTTTCTTTAGCTTCAGCTCAAAATTGCACCGTTAATGCGGGAATTTTGAATGAAACAATTTGTGAGAATAATACCTTGAATTTAATAGGGACTACATCCGGTACGACAACAGGTAATCAGTTATGGTCTCAAATTTCTGGACCATCAGTAATTATTGATACACCAAACGCTTTTAATTCTACAGTTACTGGTTTGTCCGGAGACAATACATATGTATTTCGTTTCTCAGAATTATGCGGTGATGGATTAACAGCTTTTCAAGACAAAACAGTTGTGGTTGAACCTATAACAATAGCAGATGCAGGTGCTGACATAGCAACGTGTCCGAGTCCACCTGGAGGAGTAATACTTACAGGTAGTGTTGCAGTAAACCCAGGAGAGTTTGTTACTTGGCAAATATCTGGAGCAGATGGAGCTGGGGTGACTATAAACAATCCAAGTTCATCAATTACAACTTTAACTCTAAATCCTAGTTCTTGCGGGACAACCACTTTAGAATACATTATTCAAGGGCTAGATTATTCTCCGGGACTTTTTTGCCAATCGATAGACACTATTGAAATCACTAATTATGGTGGTGTTAGTCCAGTGTTTGCTGGTGCACCACAACCTTTAGATAATTGCTATAGTGTAACTCAAAATACAACATTAGCTGGTTCTTTTGGAGGATGTGCTTTAGGTGGACAGTCTGGTTCTTGGTCATTTTCAAGCGGACCAAATATTCCAACCTTTGCTGACAATACATTAGCAAATACAGCTGTTACTGGATTAATTGAAGGAACTTATGTGTTAACTTGGACTGTTGTTGGGCCGTGTGCTTCAGGAAGCAGTCAGGTTACAATAACCGTTCCGCCAGCAACACAAGATGTTACTGATGTTAGTGGAGGAGATGTTAATTTAGCAATATGTGATGCAAGTGTACAAGAAGTAGTTTTAAATGGAGCGTTACCAGAATTTGCCAACGAAACAGTAACCTGGGCATTTGTTTCCGGACCAGCAGTTCCAGTTGTAGTAAGTGCAAATACTCCAACAACCTTAGTTACAGGTTTAACAGCAACAGGAACGTATACGTTTAGCTATACTCTTTTAAACACAATAACCTTGTGTACTACAACAAGAAATTATAATGTAAGGTTCTATGTTGCGCCTCAAACTATTTCTGCAAACGGTGGAAATGATATTATTGGTGCATGTGGGCAAACAATGTTTGACATTCCTTTTACGCATAGTGGAGGAGGGTCTCGCAGCTATCAAATAGTTTCAGGTCCAGTTTCAGCAGGACCATACCCTCAGCCAATTCAAACAGCTGGTGGAACCAATGTTAATGAAACATTAACCGATCCAGGTACATATGTAATTAACTTTTCTAACAGTGTAGGTGGACAGTTGCAAACCAATTGTCAAGATGGTTTTGATAGTATTAATGTAGTAGTATCATCTAGTCCGATTGCGGTAAATGCAGGAACTGATTCAAAATTGGATTGTATAGATACTTCTACGCAACTATCCGGTTCTCCTGCTATTATTGTTACAGGAACAACTTTATGGACCCAAATTAGTGGGCCAAACACTGCGGTTTTTGATGATGTATACATAACAAATCCAACTGTTTCTGTTTTGATACCAGGAACCTATGTGTTTCAACTTGAACATTTAGTAAATGGTGGCGATGTTTGTGTTACTTTACCATCTCAAGTAACCGTGTACGTTTCAGCAAGTACGCATGCAATTCCAGTTGCTGGTATTGATCAAAATATATGCTCTGGAGCAGTAGCTTATTTAAATGCAAATACTCCAGGAGTTGGAGAAATTGGTACTTGGACTCAAGTTTCAGGACCAGATCCAATTACTTTTTCAGATATAAATGATCCTCAAGCGATAGCTTCAGGATTTATTTCGTTGAGTTCAGCTTATGAATTGCAATGGACTATTGATTATACAAACGCAGGGACCAATTTTTGTGCACTACCTTCTTCAGATAATGTATTTGTAAATACAGGTGCAATTCCTAGTCCTACTTTAGCTAGTGCAGGATCAAACATATGTTTAACTGCAGGAACTACAAATGTAAATTTAACTGGAAATGCACTAGCTGTTGGAGAAACAGGAACTTGGACAGTTGTTCCGGCAGCAGGAGTTACTTTTGCTCCAGATGCAATTACACCTATTACAATAGCTACAGTTCCTGCAGATGGAAACTATGTGTTTACATGGACAATTACTAATGGAGGTGCTTGTGCCGATACATTTGATGATGTTGAAGTGTTAATAGCACCACCTGTAGTTGCAACTGCAGGTGGTGATCAGTCAATATGTGCTGCTAATACTTTGATGACAGCTACTGTTTCAGCAGGTGCTACTGGAACTTGGAACTACGTTTCAGGACCTGGAGGGTTTAGTTTTACAACTATAAATGACCCACTAAGTATGGTTACATTCACTAACAGTGGTGTATATACTTTTGATTGGGTTGTAGCAGCTGGAACTTGCCCTTCTGCCACGGATCAGGTAGTTATTACGGTAGAGATACCTGCTATTATTGCAACTGCAGGACCAGATCAAGATAGATGTGATGCAACATCAGCTATTTTAGTAGGAAATGCTTTTAATGTGAATACAGAAATAGGGGCATGGTCAGTTATTTCAGGGCCAAATACTCCTGCTTTTTCAAGTAGTTCAGACCCAGGAGCAACTGTAACAGGTATGGTTACTGGTGTATATGTATTTCAATGGGAGATTTCAGGAACAATAGGGTCAATTTGTATGTCATCAACGGATACAGTAACTATTGAAGTTTCTGCTCCAATAAGCGCAGGAAATAATCAATCAATTTGTGGTGATTCAAATGTAGCTTTAAGCGGAACAGAAAATACAACAGGTACTTGGACACAAACAGCTGGACCTATAGCGGCTACTATTTCGTATGCAAATGCACCAACAAATAATAGTTATCAAGCTAACGCTACAGGTTTAACACTAGGCGGAACTTATACATTTCAATATGATCAAGATGATTATACATTTGTATCAACAGGTACATGTCCAAAAGGAATTACTACAGTTGATATAACTATAAATCCAAGACCAGCCTCAGATCCAGATGCAGGTCCGGATATTACCATGTGTAGTCCTGATGTAGCATCAATTGCAATAATGGCTGGAAATGCAGTACCTGCTTTAGCAACAGGGCAATGGGTTTTTGCAAGCGAACCAGGAGGAAGTGTAGCGGTAATTACAACAGACACTAACCCACTTACGACTATTACAGGTTTATCAGTTGGAGGTTTATATGTTTTAGAATGGCAGTTTTCAACTACTGGTTGTGCACCAATAAAAGATGTAATGAGAATTCAAGTGAGTATCGGACCTACTCCATCCAATGCAGGGGTAGATGATTTAAATGCTTGTCAGTTAACTTATGAAACAAATGCAAATACACCAATTTCTGGGTTAGGAACATGGTCTTTTGCTATACCGGCAGATGATCCTTCAGGTGGAACTACAATAATCGATAGTCCTAATAATCCACAAACAACTTTATCAAATATAGTTGTAGGGACTTATGTATTAACATGGACTATTGATAATGGAGCATATATTAACCCATCATTATGTGAACCATCTATTGATGCAGTTACTGTAATTTTCAATGATGTGGTGCCAACCGTTGCAGATGCAGGAATAGATCAAATGTTATGCGCAGCTACAGATACAAACATGGCCGCGGTTCCTGTAACTTCAGGAATTGGTACATGGACGCAAACTGCAGGACCTGTAGGAGCAAGTATTGCCGCAGCTAATAGTCCTAATTCATTGATTTTTGGATTAACTACTGGTACATATGAATTTACTTGGACAACAACCACTATTGCTATGAATGGTTGTGAGTTTCAAGATACAATGGAAATTATAGTACTGCCTCCTTCAGCGGCAGCATTAGCTGGACCTGATCAATGCATAGCAGCCTTTACTACAGTAACTATGGGAGCTACACCATCTGCTCCTAATGTTGGAACATGGTCGCAAGTTTCAGGCCCATCAGCAGCTGCATTTATTAATATAAATGACCCTTTAACAAACATCACAGGAACTACCGTAGGAACTTATGTTTTTCAATGGTCAGTAGATAATGGAGCTTGCGGAACAGCAATAGATACAGTAACAGTTCAAATAAAATCAATTTCTGATTTAGAATTAACGAAAACAGTTTTACCAACTTCTGCTAATATTGGAGATACAGTTACTTTTACAGTTTCAGTTTTTAACAACAATTTACTTCCAACGAATACAGATGCTACAGGAGTTTCTGTAGAAGATGTAATCCCTCTAGGATATTCTTTGGTTCCTGGAACAATATCTCCATCAGGAGCATATAATGCAGGGTCACAAACTATAACTTGGTCAGGATTATCTATAACCAATGGAGCAACAATCAATTTAACTTTTGATGTTATTGTCAATGCTACTGGGTCTTATATTAATTCAGCACAAATTACAGCAAGTAATAGTATTGATATCGATAGTGATCCAGCTTCAGATAGTACAGTAGATGATTTAACTGATGGTTTGCTAGATGATGATGAGGATACTGCTGCAATTACAATTCAATCTTCGGATTTATCTGTAGCAAAAGTAGTTGTACCAACAAATGTAAGTGTTGGAGATACGGTAATATTTACTATTACTGTAACCAATGCAGGTACTGATGATGCAACTAATGTAAGTTTGACTGATCAGTTACCAGTAGGTTATACTTATGTAAGTGATGATGCCGGTGGTAATTATGCAGCTGGGTTGTGGAATATAGGAACAGTAGATACTGTTACACCAGCAGTAATTAATATTACTACAACAGTAAACGCATCAACGGGTGTTGCTGGAGAATATTTAAATATTACAGAAATTATTGCTTCAGATCAGAATGATCCAGATAGTACACCTAAAAATGATGATGGTGATCAGAGTGAAGATGATGAAGATAATGCTGTAATAACGTTACAAGATGCAGATTTAGAATTAACAAAAACAATATTACCTACTTCGGGTTCTGTAGGAGATACAGTTACTTTTAGTGTGGTTATAGATAATAATGGTCCTGGAAATGGAACTGGAATTGAGGTTTTAGATTTATTACCTTCAGGTTATGATTTGGTTGCAGGTACGGTTTCTAATGGCGGAGTGTACAATTTAGGAGCAAATTCAATTACTTGGTCAAACCTAACGGTTGCAAACTCAGGAACACTTACAGTAACTTACGATGCTACGGTTAATGGATTGGGAAATTATACCAATATAGCTGAAATAACTGCTTCTGACCTCCCAGATCCTGATAGTACGCCAGACAATGATGATGGTGATCAAAGTGAGGATGATGAAGACAATGCGATTTTTACAATACAACAAATAGATTTAGAGTTAACCAAAGGAATTAGTGTAGCGTCAAGTGCGACACCAAATGTAGGAGATACCATTACTTTTGAGTTGACAATAGCTAACAATGGATCAGATGATGCTACGGGAATATCTGTAGCAGATATGGTACCGGTAGGCTATACAATCGGAACGATTAATAACGGAGGAGTTGCTACTGGAAACCAGATAGACTGGTCAGGATTAGCAGTTGTCAACGGAGGAAGTTTAACTGTAAGTTATGATGTAGTTGTTTTAGCACCAACAGGAGTAGCAGGTGAATACACAAATACAACAGAGATAACAGGAGCCGATCAATTTGATGTAGATAGTACACCAAATAATGATGATGGTGATCAGAGTGAAGATGATGAAGATTTATTCACAGTAGTACCTCAGACCTCAGATTTAAGTATTGCAAAGTTAGTAAGCAATGGAACACCAAATGTTGGAGATGTTGTAACGTTTACTATTAATGTTAGTAACGCTGGAAATGTAGCTGCAACCGGAGTTTCAGTTCAAGATGTAGTACCATTAGGATATACAACAATCGGAGCAACAATTACCCCAGCAGGAATCTTAACAGGTTCTACTATTGACTGGACAGGATTAGCGGTACCATTAGGAGTAGATACTTTAACATTAACCTTTGATGCTACAGTAAATGCACCAACGGGAGTAGTTAATGAATATTTAAATGGCGTAGAAATTACAGCAGCTGATCAATATGATATTGATAGTGATCCAACATCAGATGCAACAGTAGATGATTTAGGCGATGGAATATCGGATGATGATGAAGCAACTGTAGGAGTAGTAATTCAAGAATCAGATTTAAGTATTGCTAAGAGTATTAGTAATATGAGTCCAAATGTTGGCGATACTGTAACGTTTACTTTAGTAGTCACCAATGAGGGACCTGATGTAGCGACGAATGTATCTATAGAAGATATTTTACCAATCGGTTATACTTTAGGAACAGTAAATGATGGAGGAACAGGATTATTAAACACAGCCACATGGACTGGATTAACTGTAGCTGCAAATAGTGGAACAGTAACAGTTACTTATGATGCGTTAGTGTTAGCTCCAACAGGAGCAGCAGGAGAATATACGAACAGTACACAGATTACTGGAGCCGATCAATATGATCCAGATAGTGATGTTACGACAGATAATACAGTAGATGAAGACGGTGATGGAAATGGCGATGATGATGATGAGGATACGTTAACTATTGCACCAGCACAAGCCGATTTAAGTATTGCTAAAGCATTATTATCAGGAAGTGCAACACCAAATGTAGGAGATACGTTAACTTTTGAGTTAACAATCGCCAATGCAGGACCAAGTGACGCAAGTGGAGTAGCGGTAGAAGATGTATTACCAGTAGGTTATACTTTAGGAACAGTAAATGATGGAGGAACTGGAGCAGGAAATACAGCAACATGGTCAACGCTATTTATTCCAACAGGAGGAAGTATAACTGTGACGTATGAAGCAGTAGTAAATGCGCCAACTGGAGCAGCAAATGAATACTTAAACTTAGCACAAATCACAGCAAGTGATCAATTTGATATTGATAGTGATCCAACTACAGATGAAATGGTAGATGATTTAGGAGATACTATAGCAGATGATGATGAAACTAGTTTTGTAGTCGTACCAACATCATCAGATTTATCAATTGATAAGACAGTAGTAGATGATAATGGAGGGTCTTTAAATGTAGGAGATACATTAACTTTTACAGTAGCGATTTCAAATGCAGGAGCCGATGTTGCTACTAATGTAAGTTTAGATGATGTATTACCAGCAGGTTATACATTAGTAGGCGGAAGTATTAGTAACGGTGGAGTTTATAATGCAGGAAATACAACAATTACGTGGGATTTAGCAAGTGTTCCTTTAGCAGGAATGAATGTAACGTACCAAGTAACAGTTAATGCGCCAACTGGAGCATTAGATGAATATAGAAACATTGCTGAAATTACTGGAAGTGATCAATATGATTCTGATAGTACGCCAGACAATGATGATGGTGATCAGAGTGAAGATGATGAAGATGATGAGATTGTAGTACCAACACAAATAGATTTAGAGTTAACCAAAGGAATTAGTGTAGCGTCAAGTGCGACACCAAATGTAGGAGATATCATTACTTTTGAGTTGACAATAGCTAACAATGGATCAGATGATGCTACGGGAATATCAGTAGCAGATATGGTACCGGTAGGCTATACAATCGGAACGATTAATAACGGAGGAATTGCTACCGGAAACCAGATAGACTGGTCAGGATTAGCGGTTGTCAACGGAGGAAGTTTAACAGTAAGTTATGATGTAGTTGTTTTAGCACCAACAGGAGTAGCAGGCGAATACACAAATACAACAGAGATAACAGGAGCCGATCAATTTGATGTAGATAGTACACCAAATAATGATGATGGTGATCAGAGTGAAGATGATGAAGATTTATTCACAGTAGTACCTCAGACCTCAGATTTAAGTATTGCAAAGTTAGTAAGCAATGGAACACCAAATGTTGGAGATGTTGTAACGTTTACTATTAATGTTAGTAACGCTGGAAATGTAGCTGCAACCGGAGTTTCAGTTCAAGATGTAGTACCATTAGGATATACAACAATCGGAGCAACAATTACCCCAGCAGGAATCTTAACAGGTTCTACTATTGACTGGACAGGATTAGCGGTACCATTAGGAGTAGATACTTTAACATTAACCTTTGATGCTACAGTAAATGCACCAACGGGAGTAGTTAATGAATATTTAAATGGCGTAGAAATTACAGCAGCTGATCAATATGATATTGATAGTGATCCAACATCAGATGCAACAGTAGATGATTTAGGCGATGGAATATCGGATGATGATGAAGCAACTGTAGGAGTAGTAATTCAAGAATCAGATTTAAGTATTGCTAAGAGTATTAGTAATATGAGTCCAAATGTTGGCGATACTGTAACGTTTACTTTAGTAGTCACCAATGAGGGACCTGATGTAGCGACGAATGTATCTATAGAAGATATTTTACCAATCGGTTATACTTTAGGAACAGTAAATGATGGAGGAACAGGATTATTAAACACAGCCACATGGACTGGATTAACTGTAGCTGCAAATAGTGGAACAGTAACAGTTACTTATGATGCGTTAGTGTTAGCTCCAACAGGAGCAGCAGGAGAATATACGAACAGTACACAGATTACTGGAGCCGATCAATATGATCCAGATAGTGATGTTACGACAGATAATACAGTAGATGAAGACGGTGATGGAAATGGCGATGATGATGATGAGGATACGTTAACTATTGCACCAGCACAAGCCGATTTAAGTATTGCTAAAGCATTATTATCAGGAAGTGCAACACCAAATGTAGGAGATACGTTAACTTTTGAGTTAACAATCGCCAATGCAGGACCAAGTGACGCAAGTGGAGTAGCGGTAGAAGATGTATTACCAGTAGGTTATACTTTAGGAACAGTAAATGATGGAGGAACTGGAGCAGGAAATACAGCAACATGGTCAACGCTATTTATTCCAACAGGAGGAAGTATAACTGTGACGTATGAAGCAGTAGTAAATGCGCCAACTGGAGCAGCAAATGAATACTTAAACTTAGCACAAATCACAGCAAGTGATCAATTTGATATTGATAGTGATCCAACTACAGATGAAATGGTAGATGATTTAGGAGATACTATAGCAGATGATGATGAAACTAGTTTTGTAGTCGTACCAACATCATCAGATTTATCAATTGATAAGACAGTAGTAGATGATAATGGAGGGTCTTTAAATGTAGGAGATACATTAACTTTTACAGTAGCGATTTCAAATGCAGGAGCCGATGTTGCTACTAATGTAAGTTTAGATGATGTATTACCAGCAGGTTATACATTAGTAGGCGGAAGTATTAGTAACGGTGGAGTTTATAATGCAGGAAATACAACAATTACGTGGGATTTAGCAAGTGTTCCTTTAGCAGGAATGAATGTAACGTACCAAGTAACAGTTAATGCGCCAACTGGAGCATTAGATGAATATAGAAACATTGCTGAAATTACTGGAAGTGATCAATATGATTCTGATAGTACGCCAGACAATGATGATGGTGATCAGAGTGAAGATGATGAAGATGATGAGATTGTAGTACCAACACAAATAGATTTAGAGTTAACCAAAGGAATTAGTGTAGCGTCAAGTGCGACACCAAATGTAGGAGATACCATTACTTTTGAGTTGACAATAGCTAACAATGGATCAGATGATGCTACGGGAATATCTGTAGCAGATATGGTACCGGTAGGCTATACAATCGGAACGATTAATAACGGAGGAGTTGCTACTGGAAACCAGATAGACTGGTCAGGATTAGCAGTTGTCAACGGAGGAAGTTTAACTGTAAGTTATGATGTAGTTGTTTTAGCACCAACAGGAGTAGCAGGTGAATACACAAATACAACAGAGATAACAGGAGCCGATCAATTTGATGTAGATAGTACACCAAATAATGATGATGGTGATCAGAGTGAAGATGATGAAGATTTATTCACAGTAGTACCTCAGACCTCAGATTTAAGTATTGCAAAGTTAGTAAGCAATGGAACACCAAATGTTGGAGATGTTGTAACGTTTACTATTAATGTTAGTAACGCTGGAAATGTAGCTGCAACCGGAGTTTCAGTTCAAGATGTAGTACCATTAGGATATACAACAATCGGAGCAACAATTACCCCAGCAGGAATCTTAACAGGTTCTACTATTGACTGGACAGGATTAGCGGTACCATTAGGAGTAGATACTTTAACATTAACCTTTGATGCTACAGTAAATGCACCAACGGGAGTAGTTAATGAATATTTAAATGGCGTAGAAATTACAGCAGCTGATCAATATGATATTGATAGTGATCCAACATCAGATGCAACAGTAGATGATTTAGGCGATGGAATATCGGATGATGATGAAGCAACTGTAGGAGTAGTAATTCAAGAATCAGATTTAAGTATTGCTAAGAGTATTAGTAATATGAGTCCAAATGTTGGCGATACTGTAACGTTTACTTTAGTAGTCACCAATGAGGGACCTGATGTAGCGACGAATGTATCTATAGAAGATATTTTACCAATCGGTTATACTTTAGGAACAGTAAATGATGGAGGAACAGGATTATTAAACACAGCCACATGGACTGGATTAACTGTAGCTGCAAATAGTGGAACAGTAACAGTTACTTATGATGCGTTAGTGTTAGCTCCAACAGGAGCAGCAGGAGAATATACGAACAGTACACAGATTACTGGAGCCGATCAATATGATCCAGATAGTGATGTTACGACAGATAATACAGTAGATGAAGACGGTGATGGAAATGGCGATGATGATGATGAGGATACGTTAACTATTGCACCAGCACAAGCCGATTTAAGTATTGCTAAAGCATTATTATCAGGAAGTGCAACACCAAATGTAGGAGATACGTTAACTTTTGAGTTAACAATCGCCAATGCAGGACCAAGTGACGCAAGTGGAGTAGCGGTAGAAGATGTATTACCAGTAGGTTATACTTTAGGAACAGTAAATGATGGAGGAACTGGAGCAGGAAATACAGCAACATGGTCAACGCTATTTATTCCAACAGGAGGAAGTATAACTGTGACGTATGAAGCAGTAGTAAATGCGCCAACTGGAGCAGCAAATGAATACTTAAACTTAGCACAAATCACAGCAAGTGATCAATTTGATATTGATAGTGATCCAACTACAGATGAAATGGTAGATGATTTAGGAGATACTATAGCAGATGATGATGAAACTAGTTTTGTAGTCGTACCAACATCATCAGATTTATCAATTGATAAGACAGTAGTAGATGATAATGGAGGGTCTTTAAATGTAGGAGATACATTAACTTTTACAGTAGCGATTTCAAATGCAGGAGCCGATGTTGCTACTAATGTAAGTTTAGATGATGTATTACCAGCAGGTTATACATTAGTAGGCGGAAGTATTAGTAACGGTGGAGTTTATAATGCAGGAAATACAACAATTACGTGGGATTTAGCAAGTGTTCCTTTAGCAGGAATGAATGTAACGTACCAAGTAACAGTTAATGCGCCAACTGGAGCATTAGATGAATATAGAAACATTGCTGAAATTACTGGAAGTGATCAATATGATTCTGATAGTACGCCAGACAATGATGATGGTGATCAGAGTGAAGATGATGAAGATGATGAGATTGTAGTACCAACACAAATAGATTTAGAGTTAACCAAAGGAATTAGTGTAGCGTCAAGTGCGACACCAAATGTAGGAGATATCATTACTTTTGAGTTGACAATAGCTAACAATGGATCAGATGATGCTACGGGAATATCAGTAGCAGATATGGTACCGGTAGGCTATACAATCGGAACGATTAATAACGGAGGAATTGCTACCGGAAACCAGATAGACTGGTCAGGATTAGCGGTTGTCAACGGAGGAAGTTTAACAGTAAGTTATGATGTAGTTGTTTTAGCACCAACAGGAGTAGCAGGCGAATACACAAATACAACAGAGATAACAGGAGCCGATCAATTTGATGTAGATAGTACACCAAATAATGATGATGGTGATCAGAGTGAAGATGATGAAGATTTATTCACAGTAGTACCTCAGACCTCAGATTTAAGTATTGCAAAGTTAGTAAGCAATGGAACACCAAATGTTGGAGATGTTGTAACGTTTACTATTAATGTTAGTAACGCTGGAAATGTAGCTGCAACCGGAGTTTCAGTTCAAGATGTAGTACCATTAGGATATACAACAATCGGAGCAACAATTACCCCAGCAGGAATCTTAACAGGTTCTACTATTGACTGGACAGGATTAGCGGTACCATTAGGAGTAGATACTTTAACATTAACCTTTGATGCTACAGTAAATGCACCAACGGGAGTAGTTAATGAATATTTAAATGGCGTAGAAATTACAGCAGCTGATCAATATGATATTGATAGTGATCCAACATCAGATGCAACAGTAGATGATTTAGGCGATGGAATATCGGATGATGATGAAGCAACTGTAGGAGTAGTAATTCAAGAATCAGATTTAAGTATTGCTAAGAGTATTAGTAATATGAGTCCAAATGTTGGCGATACTGTAACGTTTACTTTAGTAGTCACCAATGAGGGACCTGATGTAGCGACGAATGTATCTATAGAAGATATTTTACCAATCGGTTATACTTTAGGAACAGTAAACAATGGAGGAACAGGGTTATTAAACACAGCCACATGGACTGGATTAACTGTAGCTGCAAATAGTGGAACAGTAACAGTTACTTATGATGCGTTAGTGTTAGTGCCAACAGGAGCAGCAGGAGAATATACAAATAGTGCACAGATTACTGCATCAGATCAATATGATCCAGATAGTGATGTTACGACAGATAATACAGTTGATGAAGATGGTGATGGAAACGGAGATGATGATGATGAGGATACGTTAACTATAGTTCCTGCAACTGGAGATCTATCATTAACAAAAGTAGTAACAGACGGGAATTATTCACCTATAGTAGGGAATGATATAACATTTGATATTGTAGTTACAAATGATGGATTAAGTACTGCAACTGGAGTAGATGTATTAGACTTATTGCCTACAGGATATATTTATGTAAGTCATACTGTATCTTCAGGGTTCTATTCACCAGTAACCGGAGTATGGGATGGTTTAGATGATATGCCAAATGGTACTTCGCAAACATTAACAGTTACAGTAACGGTTCTCCCAACAGGAGATTACCATAACATTGCAGAAGTAATGTTCGCAGATCAATACGATGCAGATTCTGTTCACGGAAATGGTATTATCACAGAAGATGACATGGATGATGCCATCGTTACACCAGTAGCACCAATAGCAGATTTATCATTAACTAAAGGTGTTGTTGATGGAGATACTATTCCACTAGTAGGTTCAGAAATTACATTTATTATAACTGTAACTAATGATGGACCACAAGATGCAACAGGAGTTGATGTGACTGATTTATTACCAACAGGATTTGATTTTGTATTGTTTAGTTCAACAACAGGAACTTATGATGAAGTTACTGGAATTTGGACTGTAGGTAATATTGCTAACGGAGCAACTGAAACATTATTAATAGATGTACTGGTTAACGGAGCAGGAGACTATCATAACATTGCTGAAGTTACCGCTTCAGATGTGTTAGATGTAGATTCTACACCAAATAATGATGATGGCGATCAGAGTGAAGATGATGAAGATGGAATCATTATAGCTCCTGTACCAGCAATGGCAGATTTATCATTAGTAAAAACAGTAGTAGATAATGACATTTCGCCAAGTGTAGGTGATGAAATTACTTTCCAAATAACAGTGAGTAATGCTGGACCAGATGCAGCTACAAATGTTGAAGTAATTGATTTATTACCTGTAGGATTCGACTTTGTATTGTATAGTTCTACTTCAGGATTGTATGATGACGTAACAGGTTTATGGGATGTTGGTACTATTCAAAGTGGAGAAACACAAACATTGTTTATTGATGTAATTATAAATGCACCAACTGGAGCTTTAGATGAGTACTTAAATGTTTCAGAAATTACAGCAAGTGATGTAATTGATCCTAATAGTACACCGAATAATGATGATGGAGACCAAAGTGAAGATGATGAAGATAATGTTCAAATCATTGTTGAAATAGCAGATTTAAGCTTAACGAAATCATTAAGTAATATTGATGCCAATGTTGGGGATGTAGTTATTTTCACATTACAAATTGATAACTTAGGGCCAGATGCAGCAACAGGAGTAGCATTACAAGATATCTTACCAATAGGATATAGTACAATTGCAAATATTAGTGATGGAGGAATATTAACTGGAAATACAATTGATTGGACTAACTTAATAGTTCCATTAACTGGATTAACTATAACTTATGAAGCAACGGTTAATATACCAACTTTAGCAGTAGATGAATATTTGAATATTGCTCAAATAATGGCCGTTGATCAGTTTGATCCAAATAGTACAGCTGATAATGATGATGGAGATCAAAGTGAAGACGATGAAGCAAATGCTGAATTGAATACACCTACAACAGATGTTGAAGTAACAAAATCAGTTAATGCCTCAAATCCAGCAATTGGTGATGAAATTACATTTACCATTTCAGCTTCAAATATTGGTAGTTTAGATGCTACTACAGTTGAAATTGATGAAGTATTACCTTCAGGATATGAGTTTGTCTCTTATACAGCTACAAGCGGTGTTTATGATGTAATAACTGGAATATGGGAAGTGCCAACAGTAACAACAAGTACTACTGAAACACTAAGTATAATTGTTGAAGTATTAGATGTTGATGATTATGTTAATACAGCTTCTTTAATGTCATTAGATCAGATTGATTCAGATGGCAGCAATGATTCAGATGAGGCTAGTATTGATCCAATTTGTTTAACTATCTATAATGAGTTCTCTCCAAATGATGATGGCGTAAATGATGTATTCTATATTGATTGTTTAGCTAACTTCCCTAATAACAAGTTAGAGGTTTATAACAGATGGGGTAATATTGTGTATAGCAAAAAAGGATATGATAATACTTTCAAAGGATTATCAAACGGTAGAGCTGTGCTTTATAAAGAAGAGAAGTTGCCAGTAGGAACATACTTTTATGTATTAGACTTAGGTGATGGATCTAAGAATAAAACAGGTTGGTTATACATTAATAGATAAACAAAACATAAGTATTTATTGAGGCAGGTTTTAATATGCTTGCCTCTAAATTAAATCAATTAAAAATGAATTTAAAAATTAAAGTAATAACGGGGATACTTATAGTTTTAACTACTTATATAAGTTTTGGGCAACAGGATCCACAGTTTACAAATTACATGTTTAACACCATGAGTGTAAATTCTGCATATGCAGGTTCTAGAGGACATTTAACTTTTACAGGGCTTTTAAGAGAGCAATGGGTAGGGATTGATGGTGCGCCAAGAACACAAACATTTAGTATAGATTCTCCTGTAGGAAAAAAAGTTGGATTAGGATTATCCGTTGTAAACGATAGAATTGGTCCTGCCGATGAATTTTATGCTGACATCAACTTTTCTTATACAATTGATTTAAATGAAAATAGAAGATTATCATTTGGAGTTAAAGGAGGTGGTAGAACACTGAGTTTAGATTGGTCAAGAGGAATAACACAAAATCAAGACGCTACATTTCAAAAAAATATAAAAAATCAATTTTTACCAAGTGTTGGTGCAGGTATTTATTTGCATAGTGATAAAAGTTATATTGGGTTATCAGTACCCAATTTCTTTACCGATAAACATTATGATGATGTAAAAGAATCAGTTGCTGCGGAACGATTACATTTTTTCTTAATAGGAGGATTGATATTCGATTTAGGTGAACGCACTAAATTTAAGCCAGCAGTTTTAGTAAAACATGTAGTTGGAGCACCTTTAATATTTGATTTATCGGCAAATTTCATGCTTTATGAAAATTTACGATTAGGAGTAGCTTATAGATGGGATGATTCTGTGAGTGGATTAATTGGATTTCAGGTAACACCAAAAATCTTATTCGGATATTCATATGATTTTACAACTACAGCATTACAAAAATATAATTCAGGAACACATGAATTAATGTTGCGTTTTGAGTTGAAATCAGCTAAAAAGAAATTAAAATCACCTAGATTCTTTTAATAATGACAAATATGAAAAAAATAATAACAACAATTGTCATTTTAATAATGACAGCAAGTTACGGACAATCATCATATAAAAAAGCAGATAAATACTTTGACAAGCTTTGGTATAAAGAAGCTGCAGGTTTATATGAAGCTGCTTTAGATAAAGGAGATTTATCTAAAGAACTTTTAGAAAAAGCTGGCGATGCTAATTATTTTAATACCAACATGGCAGGTGCTTGTAAATGGTATGATAAATTAGTTTCTAATTATTATTCGGAAGTTAATCCGGAGTATATATTACGATACTCTATCGCCTTAGAAGGAACTGGGAAATATTTAGAAGCCAAACGATGGATGAAAGAGTTTTCTAAACGAACAAAAAGTAAAGATGATAGATCACCAAACTTTAATCAGAAAGACCAAACAGTAGATGATGTTTTAAGTATACCAGCAGGATATCTTTTGAAAAATTTATCGATTAATACAAAAAACTCTGATTTTGGGCCTATGTATTATAATAATCAATTAGTCTACTCTTCTGCTGATTCTACAACTTTTCATACAAGAGTTTATAAGTGGAATGATCAACCTTATTTAGATATGTTTATTGGAGAGATGAATGAATTAGAGTCCGATGTTACTCATCTAAAAGAGTTTTCAAAAGAATTAAATACAAGGTATCACGAAGCAACACTAGCTTTTTCTCCAGATGAAAAAAAAGTATATTTTACGAGAAATAATTATCAAGGGAAATTAGAAAGAGATGGCGAAGGAACTAACCATTTAAAACTATATAGCGCAGAAATAGTAAAAGAGAAAGATAGTATCTCAAATTGGTCAAATATAAAAGAATTACCTTTTAATAGTGAAGATTATTCAGTTGGTCACCCAACAGTAAGTACTGATGGAAAATTATTGTATTTCGTTTCTGACATGCCTGGTTCAATTGGAGCTACTGATATTTTTGTAGTTGATGTTAAGGAAAATGATGAGTATTCTGAACCAAGAAACTTGGGTAATAATATTAATACTTCAGGAAGAGAAATGTTTCCATTTATTACAGATAACACACTTTATTTAGCATCAGACGGTCACTTAGGGATTGGTGGGTTAGATGTTTTTCAAAGTAAAATAAAAGACAGTGTTTTTCAAGAGGTTAAAAATTTAGGAGCACCTTTAAATAGTAAACTAGACGATTTTGGTTTTATTATTTCAAAGGATAATCAAAAAGGATTTGTATGTTCTAATAGGACTACTGGTAAAGGTGATGACGACATATATTCATTTGTTAGGATAGAAACAGAAGAGGATTGTATGCAAGAAGTTGCAGGAGTTGTTAAAAACAAAAAAACTGGAGAATTAATACCTCAAGCTACTGTTACCTTAGTAGATGTATCAAGTAAAGTTATCGAACGAGTATTAGTAGGAAATGATGCTGCTTTTAAGTTTTCTATAGATTGTGATAGTGAATATAAAGTGATAGCAGAGAAAATTGATTATTCTTCAGATTCTAAAGTTTTTGTAACACCAAAAACAGATCTGAAATTAAATTTAGATCTAGGGTTGGATTTAGGACTTGATTTAAGTTTAGAACCCTCAAGAACTCTTGATCCGATGCCATCAATTTCAAATGTAGCTATCGGTGATGACGTTCGTTTTATATTAGGAATAGAGATTATTTATTTCGATTTTGATAAAGACTTTATTCGTAGTCCAGATGCTACAGCAGATTTACATAAGGTAATTGCCTTAATGAAATATTACCCTTCTGTACATATTGATGTAAAATCACATACCGATTCTAGAGCAACAGATGCTTATAATGATGAATTATCTGCAAGAAGAAATAAAGCCACGATAGATTATATTGTTAATATAGGAGGTATTGACCGTAGTAGATTAACTGGTAAGGGTTATGGAGAAAGAGAATTAGCTAATCGATGTTCAGACGGTGTTAAATGCACGGAAGCAGAGCACGATTTAAACAGACGAAGTGAATTTATACTAATTAAGAAATAAACATTTTTTACTCAAAAGAAAAGCCAAGGAATATATTCCTTGGCTTTTCTTTTTTGGTTTTTGTAACAAATAGGAATAATAACACACTAACCTTTGAAACGATATTAAAATAATAGAGCAATGAAACTAATCATCAGTAATTTAACTAAGACCTATAAAAACGGGGTAAAAGCAACAGATAATTTAAGCATAGAAATAGGAACAGGAATGTTCGGGTTGTTAGGTCCCAACGGAGCTGGTAAATCTTCTTTAATGCGAACTATTGCTACATTACAAAGCCCGGATAGTGGAACAATTACTTTTGGTGATATAAATGTGCTTGAGGATAATATGAGCCTGCGTAAAGTGTTAGGGTACTTACCACAGTCGTTTGGTGTATATCCAAAAATGTCAGCGGAAGATTTATTAGATTACTTTGCTACTTTAAAAGGAATTAGCTCAAAAACAGAAAGACAACAGATTGTAAAGGAGGTATTAGAAATTACTAACCTATATGAGGTTCGTAAAAAAAATGTAGCTGGATATTCAGGAGGAATGAAGCAACGTTTTGGAATTGCTCAATTGTTATTAAACAACCCGAAATTAATTATTGTTGATGAACCAACAGCAGGATTAGATCCGGCTGAACGTCATCGTTTTTTAAATGTATTACGTGAAGTAGGTACTAATAGTACAGTTATATTTTCAACACACATTGTTGAAGATGTAAAAGAGCTTTGTAATGAAATGGCTATTTTAAATGGTGGTAGAATACTAAAACATACCACTCCTTTAGAAGCAACAAAGGAAATAGAAGGTCAAATTTGGACTAAAATCATTGAACGTGATGATTTAGAAGGAATTGAAAAAACATATAACGTATTATCATCAAACTACAATCAAGATAATACATTGAATGTACGTGTACATGCTACAGAAAAACCAGCAGATGGTTTTGTACAAACCGCAGCACAATTAGACGATGTGTATTTTATAGCTTTAAAACAAGATGAGCCAGTAATGGCATAATTCAATTTTAAAGTAATTTTTAATCTATAAAAAACACTTATGTTTTCTACAATATTTTTACACGAATTAAAATACTGGTTAAAGAAACCAGTCACATATATTTACGCAGCAATTTTCTTCGTATTAGCTGTATTTATGTCTGCGAGTACTGCAGGTATATTTGATTTTTTAACTGTTTCTGCAGGCTCATCAAAAATTGTAAACTCTCCTTTAGGTATTAATGGGTTGTTTTCTGGACTAACAGTACTGGTTTTCTTTTTGTTTCCATCTATTATAGGAGCTTCTATATACAGGGATTACAAAAGTGAAATGCATACCATTCTATATTCTTATCCATTCACGAAGCTTAATTATTTATTTGCTAAGTTTTTAAGTTCTCTAACGATTGTAACTTTAATAGTTTTATCAATAGGAGTGGGAATGGCTATAGGTTTTAGATTGCCTGGAACGAATCAAGAAATTGTTGGAGCGTTTCATATAATGTCTTATTTAAATGCATATGTTGTATTTATAATACCGAATGTTTTTCTGTTTGGAGCAATTGTATTTGCTGTTGTAACCTTTACAAGAAACATTTCAGCAGGTTTTATTACTGTGGTAGTATTGATGTTTATTCAAGGTTTAACAGCTGGTTTATTATCAGAAGAAGAGCATCGTTTTATAGCTGCTTTAGTTGATCCTTTTGGAGAGGCAGCAACTAGTTTTTATACCAGATACTGGACAGTTGCAGAACAGAACGAATTGTCATTGCCAATAAAAGAAATGGTTATTTATAACCGATTATTATGGATGACGGTTGCGAGTGTAGTTTTTGGCTTAGTTTTTAAATATTTTTCATTCAGTCAAAATGCGCTTACATTTAGCTTTAAAAAGGTAAAATCAGAGAGAGCAACTAAATCAAATTTTGGTGGAGTAACACGAATTAACTTACCAAAAGTAACATATGATTTCTCATTCATACAGAACTTAAAGGCGACTTGGAAATTCTCTAATATAGATTTTAAATACATTGTAAAGAGCTGGCCATTTATAAGTATTGTATTAGTAGGACTAATCATTGCTTTAATAAGCTTATCTAACTTAGGAAACTTATTTGGGACTCAAACACTTCCTGTAACTTGGAAAACAATTAGAGGCGCAAGCAATTCATTTTCATTAGCAATAAATATCATTACGTTTTTATATGCTGGAATGTTGGTGCATAGAGCAAAAATTGCAAAAGCAAATCATTTGATAGATGTTACTCCAATACCAAACTGGGTATTGTTAAGTTCAAAATTACTTGCGTTATTGAAAATGCAAATGGTATTATTAGCTGTAATTATGGCTTCTGGGATTATCTTCCAAATGTATAATGGGTATTATAATTTTGAAATAGGTCATTATATATATGACTTATATGTATTGAATTTCATTCACTTTATAATCTGGGCTTTATTAGCGTTGTTTATACAAACATTAATAGGAAACCCATATTTAGGATTGTTTATAATGTTATTGATTTCTATTGGGATGCCATTTTTAAGATTTGCAGGTATTGAACAATCAATTTTTAAGTATAATCAAGGACCAAGTTTTTCATATTCTGATATGAATGAATATGGTTTGTCCGTAGATAAATACTTAATTTATAAAGTATATTGGTTAATGGGTGGATTGATTGCTTTAATATTAGCTGGATTGTTCTGGGTAAGAGGTTTACCACATTCATTTAAAGAACGTTTACAAATAGCTAAGTCTAGATTTAAAGGAGCTTCTTTAATTGGATTTGTAGTATTGTTGATCAGTTTTATAGGCTTAGGATCTATTATTTATCACGAAAATAATGTGGAAAATAAATATACATCTTCTAAAGAAAGTGAAAAGCAACAAGTAACTTGGGAAAAGAAGTATAAAAAGTATGAAAATGCTGCTCAACCAAGAATTGTAGCAGTAAATGTGAATGTAAACATTTTCCCTAAAAAGTTGAATTTTACAGCTTCAGGAGATTATGTTATGGTTAATAAAACCAATCAAGTAATTGATAGTCTTTTATTAAATCATAATAGGTTTCCAAGTACATTTAAGTTCAATAGAGAAACGAAATTGGTATCAGAAGATACGCTGTACAATTTCGATATTTATACGCTGAAACAACCTTTGCAACCAGGAGATAGTATTCAATTACACTTTACGGTTAAGAACAAAGAAAATACACTATTACGTAAACATTCACCAGTTAGAAATAACGGAACATTTATGAATAATATGGAGTTGTTTCCATCGTTAGGATATAGTGGTGGAGAATTACAAGATGATAAGGTAAGAGAGAAATATGGTTTGCCTAAAAACAAGTTGCGTCCACATCCGTCTGATTCTACAGCATTAGGAAATACTTATATCGCAAAAGATGCTGATTGGATAGATTTTGAGGCTACTGTAAGTACTTCAGAAGACCAAATAGCTATTGCTCCAGGATATTTACAAAAGGAATGGGTAAAGGATGGTCGTAAGTATTTTCACTATAAAATGGATAGTAAAATTTTGAACTTCTATGCATTCAATTCTGGTAAGTATGAAGTGAAAAGAGATACTTGGAATGATGTGAAATTAGAGATTTATTATCACAAAGGACATGAGTATAATTTAGAGAGAATGATGGAAGGAATGAAAGCATCATTGGCTTATAATTCTGAAAATTTTAGTCCATACCAACACAAACAAGCTCGTATTATAGAATTTCCAAGAACTGGTGGTGGATTTGCGCAGTCATTTCCAAATACAATTCCATTTTCTGAAGCGATTGGTTTTATTGCTGATGTAGACGATTCTGAAGAAGGTGGAGTAGATTATCCATTTGCAGTTACTGCACATGAGGTTGCACACCAATGGTGGGCACATCAGGTAATTGGAGCGGATGTTTTAGGAGCAACGATGCTATCAGAAAGTTTATCGGAATATGTGTCGCTAAAAGTATTAGAAGATAAATACGGAAAAGCGAAAATGCGTACTTTCTTGAAAGACGCCTTGGATAAGTATTTAACACAACGAACTTTTGAGCGTAAACGTGAAAAAGCATTAATGTATAATGATGGTCAAGGGTATATCCGTTATCAAAAAGGATCGATGATATTTTATGCGTTAAGTGATTATTTAGGGGAGAAAACACTGAATAATGCTTTAAAGAAATATGTTGAAAAAGTAAAGTTTCAAGATAGTCCGTATACTACGTCTATCGATATGGTAAACCATATTAGAGAAGTAACTCCTGATAGTTTACAATATGTAATCAAGGATATGTTTGAAACAATTACGTTATACAGAAACAGAATTGTTGAAGTAAAATCTACAGAATTAGAGAATGGGAAACATAAAGTAGATATTGAATTTAATGTAAGTAAGTATAGAAATGACGAAAAAGGAAAACGTTTTTATGCTGAAAAAGGTGGTGATTCAATTACTTATAAAACAGAAAAAATGAGGAAACCAATTGTATCTGTTCCATTAGCAGATTATATTGATATCGGGATTTTTGCTGAAGATGAAAATGATGGGAAAAAGAAAGAAGTAGAGTTATACTTAAGGAAGCATAAGATTACTGAAATCAATAATAAAATTTCTATTATAGTAGATAAAAAACCTACTGAAGTTGGTGTTGATCCATACAATAAATTAATCGACACAAAATCAGACGACAACAGAAGAAAGTTATAAAACAGGTTATACATTAATCATAAAACCCCATAAAAGAGATTTTATGGGGTTCTTTTTTAGAGTCTATTGCTCAATAAAAATGGTTTGATTTATTTCGTTTCCTAATTCATCAACTACTGTTACAATATGTTTACCTGCATTTGGCAATACTCCAATTTCATGAAAAGTTTCTGTGGTTTTAATAAACTCACTATCGATATACCAAAAAACTTTAGTTTCAGGATTAATATGCGCGATTTTTAGTATTAACGGATTCGTTATTTCATGTTCATTTTTAACCAAAACAATAGTGCTGTTATTTTTAGGAGAAATAAAATCCATTGTTTTTCCTGTTTCCTGTTTACAATCGGAACGTAACTCAGGTAGTGATTTATAATTTGCATGGTGTTTTTTGTAATACCATTCTTGTAAAGGAGGTAATGTAAACCAAGAAGTATTTTTAATATTATCAAGGGTTTCACAAGATGTATTCACTCTGTTGTTGCTGTTTTTATCTAGGTGAATTAAATGATGAAACGGACATGCTTTAAAACGATTTCCTAGTGTAGGAATCCAGGTTTTAGTAATTTCACAGAGTTCCGTAGCCAGATATCCACTTTGAGCACAAGTATTCACTTCAGTTAATTCATCAAAAGGTTTTGCAAACCATGTTGATTTTGGAAATAAATTAAATACATCAAACAATACCGGAGCAGCACTGTTAATTCCCGTTAAATTTGGGCGTCCTTCACCATCAGCATTTCCTACCCAAACACCAACAACAATATCCTTAGTAACACCAATTGCCCAAGCATCTCGATTCCCGAAACTTGTACCTGTTTTCCAAGCTATTTCTTTTGACGAATCATAAAATTTCCAAGCTTCATCACCATCAGGACGGTTCACTTCTTTCATAGCTTCAAAAGCTAAATAAATACTCCCTGCGTCAAAAATAGGTTTATCATTAGTTAGTTTCCCAAAATCTGTAGTTTCACTTTTTGTAAACGAAGCCTTATCATATTCATTAGTATAATATTCACTTGAATTTTCTGTATAATGATTTACAGTTCCTGCTAATGAAGCGTAAGTATTGCATAAATCCCATAGATTACTTTCTGCACCACCAAGAATTAACGATAAACCATAGTGATTTGGCCCTTTATTGATGTGTTTTTGCTTAAACTTTCCTAGCTCTTCATAAAATCGCGCTAAGCCATATTGATGTAACATTCTAACGGCAGGAATATTTAAAGATTTCGCTAATGCTTCTTTAGCAGATACTGCTCCAGAATACTGTAAGTTGAAGTTTTGAGGAGTATAATTAGCTATAGTAGTTGGTATATCTGCCACTAAAGTATTCGGTAATAGTTCTCCTTTGTCAAGCATTGCCATATATAATAATGGTTTTAAAACACTTCCAGTACTTCTTGGCGCATCAATAATATTTACATCTTTTTGGTTTTCTTTAGTTGTTGGAGTGTTGCCAACATAACCCAATACTTTTTTAGTATTTACATCTAATACTAATACAGCCATATTATGTACTTCGTTTTGTTTTAGGATGGCGTGATGTTGTTTTACAATAGTATTTACACGTTCTTGAATATTATATTCAACAGCTGTTTTTATACGTTTTCCTTTATTAGATTTTCCTATTTTTTGCAATAAATGAGGCGCTATTTGTGGTAGTGGAAACGGTTTTTTTGGTAACGTTTCTTGAATAGCTAATTGATAGGTAAGGGTATCTATTATTTTTTGTTTACATAATTTATACAATAATCGGTTTCTTTTTTTAACTAGTTTTAGTTGGTTTTTCCCTGGGTATATTAAACTAGGAGCATTTGGTAGTACAGCTAAAGTTGCGCTCTCTGCCCATGACAATTGTTGTGCTTGAATACCAAAATAACGCCAAGAAGCAACATCAATTCCAACTACATTTCCTCCAAATGGTGCATTGGAAGCATAGTAGTTTAAGATATCGTCTTTTGAATAGCTTATTTCTAATCGTGTAGCAAGTATGAGTTCTTTTAACTTTTCGAAATAGGTTCTAGATTTTCCATCTCTCGACAATCGAATAACTTGTTGGGTAATAGTACTTCCACCTCGAACAACATTCCCTTTAGAAATATTTGATTTTAATGCTTTAAAAATGGATACTGGATTAAAACCTGGATGTTGGTAAAAATGAGCATCTTCGAATTGTATGATACAATGTTTAAATTTCTCAGGTACGGAATCACATTTTGGAAATCGCCATTGTCCATCACTTGCAATTTGTGCTCCTAATAATTCTCCTTCACTGCTTTCTATTACTGTAGCTGTAGGTTTATTGAATAACTGTTCCGGTAAACAGAAGGCATAAAATAGCAACGCTATTAATAGCAGTATTGTTTTTAATGTGTGTTTTTTAAGGAATCTAATTATTGTGTGCATTAATCCAACCAATCTTCTTTATACAACTCGTAACGTCTATCGATACATTGATCATCTTCATTATAAAATTCGCGTACTGGATTCATGAACTTATCTAAGATTTTAGTAGATCCAATATTTTCAATAGATACATCAGCAGTTACTTTAATACACCCTTTTTCTGTAAAACCAAAATTGAGTAATCCTTTAGTAATTTCTGTACCATAACCAATACCCCAGAATTGTTCTCGTAAACGATAACCAATTTCATCGTCATTTTCATCATTCTTCAAGTATGCACATAAGCCAATAAATTGATTGCTTTTTTCCTCTATAATAGCCCATACTTCTTTGTATGAACTGTCAGGTGTAGCTGAAATTAATTTAAATAAAAAAGCATCACTTTCAGTTCGTGTCATTACTGGTCTAGGGATCGGGTTCATCACATTAGGATTTCCCATCATATCAAAAAAGGCTTCAGTATCCTTTAAGTTAACTTTACTTACAGTTAATCTTTCGGTTTTAAAAATCATTATATTTTGTTTTTTTGAGTTCCTTCTCCTTGAGGAGAAGGGTAGGATGAGGTGGCAGTTTAATTGACCCCTCACCTTAATCCTCTCCCCAAGGAGAGTAATCAGTTACTAAATACTATTATTAAATTCATATTCACGTTCTACTTTGCAAATTCTAACTTTATACCAAGAGTACCAGTCTGATTTTCCTTTTTCTTGAGCAAACAAATGCGCTGAGTTTTCTTTCCAGTTTTTTATAGCGTCTAAACTTTCCCAATAGGAAACAGTTATTCCAATAGTTTCTTTAGCAGATTCAATGCCTATATATCCAGGTTGTTTTTTGGCTAGAGTTTCCATTTGTTCCGCCATTTTTTGATAACCACTATCATCTTCTTTTTGTTTGGAAGTGAATATGACTGCGTAGTAAGATTCTGTATTATTCATATTAAAGATAATTACTTTTCTGAAAAGGTGAATTTCTAAATTTTTCGGATATAAATTATTCTATTATTTAACTACCTCAACCCATTGGCCTTTTGTGCGTACAAAATAATCATCATCATACATGGCTTCACATTGTACTCCTGATAAGTAATAGCTACCTAAATAAGATGCGTTTAATAGTACGCGAACTGTTTTCGTTTCACGAGATTTTAAATCGAAATAAAAATTAGAACGATCATCTCTAATATCTTCATGGTCGACGGTATTGTTGTCAAATGCCCCAAAATCTGTAAAACGGGTATTTACAATTTCCCAACCAGAAGGGAAAATTACTGAAAGTGCTACATCTTTTATGAGCTCGTTTTTATGATTAGAAATGGTAACTTCAGCTATAAAATCGGTTCCCTGACTTACTTTAGAAACATCTAATAATTTACCATTTTTAGTTTTGTAAGCTACTGTTGCAGTTAAATTACGCTGTGCTGTTTTTTCCTGACCAACAGGTAGTATTCCTTTATTTAATAGTCTAGCGTAAATAGTATTGTTTTTATTGTTTTTAAGTTCAAGACTATTTGCCCCTTCAGAAACTATAATTGTTCTACTTGATAAGGTTTTAGAAGTGTTAACTGTAGTGTTATTTTTACCGTTAGTAGTATAATTTACTGCAATTCCTTTTCCACCTATAAAAGCTGCGTATTTAGCCATTGCTAGTAAACTGTATGCAGTAGTTTGCGTGCTCATATATTTTTTATTTGATAATGCTTGAGCAATATGTTTACCAAGATCCTTTGCTTTAAGATGATCTTTTAACAACACATAAGTTTCCAGCGCCATTGCTTTATTTCTATCTGCAGAACCGTAGGTATAGTAATTATATTTTTGAGTATTAAATTCTAATGGGGTATTATTCACTAATTCATTTGCGGCATCTTTTTGACCTATTAAAGCATAGGCTGCTGCCAGACGATATTTAGCTTCATTGGTAATATTTCTTGTTTCTCGTAAACGGTTCATAGAAGATAAATCAGCATTATTCGCTAATGCTAAGGTGTATAATCTATAAGCTTGAGCTAGCCCATTTCTGCGATATGTTTCACTATATCGCCAGCTTTTAGCAACTTGTTTTTGATAACTCAACCATTTTGCTTTGAACGAAATTGGAAGGACAAATCCTTTTTTCTCAGCTTCCAGTAAAAAATGTCCAGCATAACTTGTGCTCCAGTCGTTTACATTATGGCCTCCTTGCCAGTATGAAAAACCACCACTTGTAGTTTGAAAATGTGCTAATCGATCAATCCCACGTTGAATGTTCCTTTGAATTTGTTGCTTCTTTTTTGTGCTTAAATCAAAAATATCATTTAAATATAATTGAGGGAAAACACTAGAGGTTGTTTGTTCAACACATCCATGTGGATATTGAATTAAATATTGTAGTCTAGAATTAAAATCCATTGATGGTAAAGAAGATAGTTCTATCGCAGCACCATTTGTTCCTGTTACTCCAAAAGTTTCAAAATTAATTATTTTGGTACTATTAGGCTCTAGAATAATATCAACAGTTTCGGTAGTTTCTGGATTAGGATTTACAGCATCTACTTCAATTTCATAAGATGCTTTCTCTCCATTTCCGGAAGCTATGATTTCTAAAGTTCCCAGCCCGTTTTTAAGTACTTCAATGTCAAAATATACCATTTTCTCATCTGGTTGACTAAATGAAATATTTTGGGTACTACTTCCAATTACTTTAAAAGTATCGTTTTGCTTTAATTTTACACTAACATTTTTAACCTTCTTTTCCATTGCAAAAACAGTAATAGGTAAACGAACCTTCTCTCCTGGAGTTACTTTCCTAGGCAGTGATGCTAATACCATTAATGGCTTGCGTACAGGAGTTGTTTTTTCAGTATTCCCATAGGCTTCAGCTTCGGGATTATGAGCAACAACCATAGTACGTACTGATCCAATATATTTTGGAATTTTTATTTGATGCGTTTTTGATTCATTTTTGCCAATTTCAAAAGGCCCTAAGTATACCACAACTGGTTTAAATCGGTTTGCTTTTTTGTTTTTACTTCCCGCAGCCATTCCATCACCTCCAATACTAAACACTTGATTGATACGACCACCATAAGCGCCTAATACATCATCATAAATATCCCACGTTTTTACACCTAATGCTTGCTTTGCATAAAAAGTATTCCAAGGATTTGGAGTTTTAAATCGCGTTAAATCCAATAAGCCTTCATCTACAATAGCAATAGAGTAGGTCATAGGTTTACCGTTTCTCTCGTTTACTTTTACTGTAAATTTTTGTTCAGGTTGCAATACATTTGGCATTGATATTTCAGGGTATAAACGAGTAGTAGGGTTTTCTACAGTAATACCTGTAACACCATAAGTACGTATGGGTAAATCATTGGCAGTATTGGCATGTTTCTGAATAGAAGCAATATTAATATATACATTTGGTGCCATTTCAGGAGTAATATCAAAACTAAATTTAGTATCTCCTTTTGTGGTTTTAACCCAACGTGATTCTAATACTTCAGTACCGTTTTCAATGGTAACTAATGCAGTTCCATCACCTCCAGATGGAAAAGTTACGTTTGCAGTTTCGCCTACATTATAGGTGTTTTTATCAGCTTTAAAAACAAGCATTGTAGCTTCACTAGGATTTCCTTTTCTTGCTTTTCCAGCCCATCCTGGCCAATCAACAAAAATCATTTTCCCGGTAGCATGCCCACTTTTTTTATTTACAACACGTACTAAGAAACGTCCCCAGTCAGGATATTTCAACTCAAAATTAAAAGATGCTTTTCCGTTAGATTTTGTAGTGATTGTTTTAACGAAAACTGTTTCTCGGTAAGTGTTACCGTCATATTGAGATAAATTATTGTTAGAGGAATTCCACCACCAACTATTATTTACTTTATAGATTTTAACTTCTAAGTCACTTACAGCAATAGGTTTTCCGTTTTCGTCTACTGTTGCTACATCAAATCGATGTTGTGTATCGGTTAGTAGCATGTTTCTTGCACGATCTCCTTTTGGAGTACTAATACCAACATAAGAAGTGTATGGCGAATAGGTTTTACTAAATACATCAGTACTAAAGTCACCACCATTTTCATATACTTTTGTAATGAAAGAAGCTTTTAACATCCCTGGTGATTTACTTTTTAATTCAGGTTTAAAATTGAAGGATGTTTTTCCTTGCTCATCTACTCTTCCTTCAAAGACAGTTTGTTCTTCTGAGTTAAAACGTCTTGCAGGATCATCAAAAACATAATCTGAAAAGTTCTTGAATTTTGTTAACTGTTGATGGAACTTTACATTCACATCGGCCTTTAAATTTTTGGCAATAGCACCATGTAACCATAATGCTTCAATTGTTCCTTTAATAGGGTTTGTTGAGGTAATTATATCTGCGTCAAAACCTGCTTTTATTTTTAATCTATTTGGCTTAATAGTTTCTATTTTAATACGCTTACTAAACTGTGCTCCTCCAACATTTATTTTAGCAGTCCAGTTTCCTGTAGTTGCACTAGCATCGGTAGGAATGGTAAAACGGTAAAAATTATTTAGCCCTTTAGTACTAACTTCTCTATGCGTAATAGTTCCTTTAGGGTCTGATAATTCAAATTTTACAGGATGTCCAATAGGTAATTTATTAGCTTTATCATTAAGCATAAATGATAAAAACAAAGTATCTCCAGGTCTCCAAACTCCACGTTCTCCATAGATAAACCCTTTTAGACCTTTCTTTAAACGTACTCCAGAAACATCATACTTACTCATGGATAATGCATTACCATCATTTAATTTTACATAAGTAGTTTGTTTGTTTTTACTCACTAAGGCAAAAAACGCTGATTTTTCTGCATCATAATATGCTTGTCCGTTTTCGTCTGTAGTTTTTGAACTAATTTCTTGTTGTTGGTAATTGTAAAATTTAACGGTTGCATTTGGAACAGGTTCAGTAGTTAGGATATCACTAACTGCTACAAAATAAGATTTATTAGTCCCTTTTTTTACGGTTACTCCCAAATTAGAAGCAAGTACGTTAGCGCTTATTTTTTTATTTCTATAATAGGAATGATCGCATGGGTTATCACGTTCTCTCCAGCTATAGTCATAATCGTAATTATCACCATAATAATATCCTCCATAATCCCAATTACTATCTTCAATTTCTTCATCATCAAAGTCAATTATTTCAATATCTTCAGTAGTAACGGATTCTCCTTCACATTTGTATAAGGAGTATTTTTTAAGAAATGATAATTGCACTCTATAAATTGCGCCTGGATCAGAAGCGATAATCTGTTTTAAATCGATAGAAAAGGAATTCCATTTACTTAAGCTAGTTACCGATTTTTTTTCTAGATTGATTGTTCTTTTTGCAATTGGACGTGCTACTTGTTTTAAGTTATTGTTTCCTTTTAAATCGTTGTTTTGTAGAAATTGTAAGATATTATCTTGATAAATTTTGAAAACAGTAACATCTACAGCTTTTAAATTTATACTTTCAAAATTGAATTTTAAATTATCTGAAGTTGGTAAAATGGTACCGTTTTGTAACAATTTTAATTCAGGTTTTTGCTGCTCAAAAGCAATGTTCTGCTTATAAGGATTTTTAAGTTTATAACCATCAGTACTTTCTATACCTTGAAATATTTCAACAGGAATGGTTCCTTTTAAAATGGTATTAGTAAATATTTTTAAGACATTACCATTTACAACATATTGTAATTTTTTAGCTCCTTTAATGTCTACAAGACCATTAAAATTTTGGTTTTTTTGTAGCGGATCAGAAAAGTTTATTTCTAAATACTGTTTGTCATCGTTACTAACAGTTAAGTCTATTACTTGGAAATTGTTTTTTCCTATAACTGAGTACGGAAAGTTGTTTTTTTGATCAACACCTATAGTGCTCCCGTTGTATGAAATTTGAATTTCTGTATCATCAGCTTTTCGTTGAATACTATCAATAGTGAAAGTAAAAAACTTAGCGTCATCTATAACGCTGTCAAATTTTATAGTTAATGGTGATCCATCTTGTGTAGCAGAAACTAATTTTTTAGCATCTTCTAGCAGCAATACATCACTAGTTTTTATATTTCCAACTAAATATTGCCAATCTCTATTATAGGATTGCATACTGTTGGTGGTAACAATAAAATCTTGTTTGATGGTTTTTACTTTAAAACTGAAATCAGTTAAACCATTTTCTGTTTTTTGAAATTCATTTAAATGAACCTTGAACACATACTCAGTGTCTTGCTTTAAGGAAGTTTGTGGTTGAAATGAAATAGTACGATTGTTAAGTGCAATCCACTTTCCTTCTGCTTTCGGGGAAATAGAAAAATATTTTTCATCCAATTCTAAGTTGTTTGACCATTCTGCTATAGGTTTCACTAAAACAATCCTGACCTCACTTTTTTTAGAAATAATTCCAGATGATACATTTGCGATATAATCTTTGAAATCACTTTTGTTTGAAGTTTTTGTTTCTGAGGCGTCTTTTTTACAAGAAGAAAAGGCTATTATCGTTAAAATAACGATTAGTAATTTGGTGAATTTCATATTGGTTAAAACAGTTTCATTTGTTAGTTTAAAGTTATGGAAGGCTTATTCATCTTTATATATTCCGGTATAGATTTCACCATTTTGATCTATTGATGCTCGGTACATTCCTGGGGTATTAAATTCCATTTGAATATTCCCGTATTTGTCAATTGCAATGATTCCTCCATCACCTTTTAAAGCGACCAGTTTTTGTTGCACTACATTTTCAGTAGCTTCTTTTAAGGATACTTTTTTATATTCAATTTGAGCAGAAATATCGTGTGCGACTGCTGCACGAATAAAATATTCGCCATGACCAGTAGAAGATACGCCACAAGTTTTGTTGTTGGCATAGGTTCCTGCACCAATAATAGGGGAATCACCTATTCGGTTCCATTTTTTATTGGTCATCCCTCCAGTTGAGGTTCCGGCAGTAATATTTCCGTTTTTATCTAAAGCTACACATCCTACTGTTCCGAATTTATAATCAGGATATTTTTTAGCCAAAAGAGCGGCTATTTTTTTATTCGCTTGAGCTTTTATTTTTCTTAGATATATTAAATTTTTCTCTGTAGCAAAATAGGAAGGGTTAACGATTTCTAATCCTTGCTCTTTTGCAAATTGATCAGCCCCTTTACCAGATAATAATACATGAGGAGAGTTTTCCATTACTTTTCTTGCAGCAGAAATAGGGTTTTTTGCAGTTGCTATACCCGCAACAGCTCCTGCATTTAGGTTTGCTCCATTCATGATAGAAGCATCCATTTCATTAGTTTCTTGATTTGTGTATACAGCCCCTTTTCCTGCGTTAAACAATGGAGAGTTTTCCAATACATGTATCGTTTTCTCTACTGCATCAAGACTAGTACCTCCATTTTTTAAAATACGATGTCCTACTGTTATAGCTTCAGTTAATTTGGTTCTAACTAATGAGTCTAATTCTGAAGAAATACTTTCTCTTGTCTGGTATCCAGCTCCTCCATGTATGACAATAGCAAATTCATTTACTTGTATTTTGTTTTCAACACTTGCGAGAGGGAGGCTTTTATTGTCTTGTTTTTTACAAGAAAACAAGATTGCCGTAACTATAAAAATAGAGAATACTTTGTTGAATTTCATGAAACTTAAGAAGTATTGGTTAGTTGTTTAAGTCTAAAAAAATTGCTTTTCAAGAGACAATTAAAAATAGTAAATTTCATTGGTTTTTTTATTATAAAAAGCAGAAGATTAAACTCTCAATAAAAAACCGTAATTTTGCATATAATTTTTTAACAAAAAACTTCAATAAAGTTATATATATGTCAGTAGTAGCAACAGATTATGGAATGGATAAAGCATTGGCTCAGTTAGGGTTAAGTGCTATAAACGACGGAACTTCAACAGGTTCTAATAATTTTTCTAGTGGAGATGTAATAGAATCTTACTCACCAGTTGATGGAAAATTAATTGGTAAAGTAAAAACAACTACCAAAGAAGATTATGAAAAAGTAATGGAATCTGCTACTGCAGCTTTTAAAACTTTCAGAACAATGCCTGCTCCACAAAGAGGGGAAATTGTACGTCAGTTTGGTAATAAATTAAGAGATTTAAAAGAACCATTAGGGAAATTAGTTTCTTATGAAATGGGTAAATCTTTACAAGAAGGTTACGGTGAGGTTCAAGAAATGATCGATATCTGTGATTTCGCAGTTGGTTTATCACGTCAGTTAAACGGACAAACAATTCCTTCTGAGCGTCCTGAGCACGTAATGAGAGAGCAATGGCACCCAATTGGTGTAGTTGGAATTATCTCTGCATTTAACTTTCCAGTAGCTGTTTGGGCATGGAATACTGCTTTAGCATGGATTTGTGGTGATGTATGTGTATGGAAAGGTTCTGAAAAAGCTCCATTATGTTCAGTAGCATGTCAAAACATTATTGCTGATATCTTAAAAGAAAATAATTTACCAGAAGGTATTTCTTGTATCATTAATGGTGATTATAAAGTTGGTGAATACATGACTAATGATACTCGTATTCCTTTAGTATCTGCTACAGGTTCTACTCGTATGGGAAGAATTGTTGGTGCTACTGTTGCTCAACGTTTCGGAAAGTCTTTATTAGAATTAGGAGGAAACAATGCAATTATCATTACACCAACTGCTGATTTAAAAGTTGTTGTTCCTGGTGCTGTATTTGGTGCTGTAGGAACTGCAGGTCAACGTTGTACTTCTACACGTAGATTAATTATACACGAATCAGTTTACAATAAAGTAAAAGATGCTATTGTTGGTGCTTACGGGCAATTAACTATTGGTAATCCTTTAGACGAGAAAAATCACATTGGACCATTAATTGACCATGATTCGGTTAATACATATTTAGCTGCTATTGAAAAAGCAAAAGCTGAAGGTGGAAATGTACTAGTTGAAGGTGGAGTTTTAGAAGGAGAAGGTTACGAAAGCGGATGCTATGTGAAGCCAGCTATTATTGAAGCTGAAAACCATTTCGAAATTGTACAGCATGAAACTTTCGCGCCAATTTTATATTTAATGAAATATTCAGGTGGTGTTGAAAACGCTATTGATGTTCAAAACGGAGTTGCTCAAGGGTTATCTTCTGCAATTATGACAAACGAATTGAAAGAAGCTGAAAAGTTCTTATCATTCGCTGGTTCTGACTGTGGTATAGCTAACGTAAACATCGGAACTTCTGGTGCTGAAATTGGTGGTGCTTTTGGTGGTGAAAAAGAAACAGGTGGTGGACGTGAGTCTGGATCTGATGCTTGGAAAGTATACATGAGACGTCAAACAAACACAGTTAACTATTCTGATGAATTGCCATTAGCGCAAGGAATCAAGTTTGACTTGTAAGTCAATAAATAATATTTAATTATACTAAAAAGGCTTCAACATATGTTGAAGCCTTTTTTTATTCTTTTATTGGGTAACAAAAACACTTTTTTAGGAACTATATAGTATAGACACCTTTTTTGCCCCAAAAGGATGAAGTTGAACTAACTAGAAATAAAAAAGCCACTTACATAAGTGGCTTTTATTATTTAAATACGTTTACGCTAAGAAAAAAATAGAAACATTATTCCAAACCATTCTTTAGTAAGGCAGAAATATCTGTAGGCACATTTACATTTATATACGGATACGTAACTCCAGATAAATATAACCCATTAGCAAAAGCAGGTTTTTTATCTTCGATGCTTAATTGCTCAGCAAGTACTTTTTCAAAGGTTTCTAAAGTCATTTTTCCTGTTCCAACCCGTAATATAAAATGAACTAGTAAACGTATCATGCCTCTTAAAAATCTATTAGCAGTAATAGTAAATCGAATACGTTGCTCAGCTGAATCAACAAATAGTTTGGCATGAGTTACATAACAGATAGTATGGTTATGTAAATGCGGTTGTTTACACACAGCTTCAAAATTATCATATAATGGAATTAGATCAGCGGCTTTTTTCATAGCATCAAAATCCAAGTTTTCAAGCTCATAATAAGAACTATACTTACCTAAAACAGGATCTTTGTACAAATGAATAAAATAATCATATGTACGCGAAGTAGCGTCATATCGGGCATGTTGACGCTCCCCTACCTCAATAATATCATAGACTACAATATCATTAGGCAAATGTTTATTTAGTCGAAATTTTAAGTCAAAACTAAAAGGTTCTTTTATGGTAATATTCAAAAAATATTGACTCGCATGCACCCCAGCATCTGTACGTCCACACCCAAAAACAGTAATATCTACTTTAAAAATACATTTTAATTTTTCTTCAATAGTTCCTTGTACAGTAACTGCATTTGGTTGACTTTGCCATCCATGGTAGTTACCTCCGTTATAGCCTATGTGTAAGAAATATTTCATGTTACTCTTTATACCTGTTTTTTCATTAAAAATTGTAGGAGCTGACTATTTTATGTAGTACTTATCAGTAAATGGTTACAGTATAGTGTAACCAAAGATTAATGACAATCCTGTATAGCTGCTTGCTTGAAATGCTGACTGGATTATAAGATCTCTTTTAAGTCCATATTTCAATTCTAAACTATACTTGTTTTGATATTTATAGCCAAAACCGATGTCTATACTACTACCGGATTTTATATCCAAATCCATTAAAGCAGTTTCTTTACTATCGTCATAGAATGAGCTTGAGAGGGGAATATCAATTACAAGTGCAGCATTAAGAAACAGTTTTGAACTCTTGCTAAGAAAGGAGTAATATCGTACTCCAAAAGGAATTTCTATTGACTTGTAGTCTGCATTAATAATTGTTTTTCGAGGGGTTGCTACTCCATAATATATTGCTTCTACGTCAGATTTATAATTTTGATAGGTTGGTTCAACAAAAAAAGCAAGTTTATATTTATAAATAGGTAATACATATTCTGCTTCAATACCTAATCTAAATCCAGTTTCACTTTCGAATTCCAAATTTCTCAAAGAAGAAGTTTTGACACCACTATTAGTTACTGATAAAGAAGAGTTTTTTAAACCTGGCCTGATAGTTAAATGGAAGATTCCCTTTTTTTCATTTCTTTCGAAATTGATGAATTTTGAATTACTACATTCATTATATTTCACAAAAATTTTCACTAAATCATTTTTATGATAATTAATGTTTTCAATATTTTTGATTGTGATGTTATCACATTTCAAACTATTCCACAATTGTTGTTTATAACCGTTGTTTTCTCCTATTTTATTATCAGTTGTAATATAATTCTTATGAATTAATTGCTCAGTAATTGAGTGTTCAGTTCTGTAAAAATACCTCCTTAGGCTTCCATCTTCATATACATATAAATTAGCTAAACCTTCTACTAAAACTTTTAAATAAATTTGTTCTTCTTTAAAAGTTGCTTTTTTTACAGAACTCATTTTATTGATATCTGATTCTGATCTATCGATATTGATTGTGAATCGATTGTATTTTAGATTATTTAATAGCCCAAACTCTTTAACAGTTTTAATAGTTTTTGTTTTTATAACTGTGTTTTCTGATAGTTTATATTGAAATTTAGTTGGAGTGTTTTTCCAATCAAAATTTTTAATCAAACACTTAGTCTCCTCCCCTGTATTGTCAATGAAATATCCTTCTTCGAAAGTTACTTGTGCATAACAATTTAAAGCAATAATCGAGATAAATAAAAATAATAATTGTTTTTTCATTTTTTGAAATATAATAAGGGTTAGGTTAAGATTTTTTTTCTAAAAAAAACCACTCTTCTGAGTGGTTTGGTATGTTTGGTGAAAAGGGTTTATTGTCCTCCTTCTTTTGTTTTTTTAACGTACGCAGTCAAGATAACAATGTGTATTCCGTCAACTCTACCTTCAATTTGTTCAGCATTATCCCAGACTAAAGAAATACGATGTACAGGTGCACCACGTTTAGCGGTGAAGTTAGCTCCTTTAACTACTAAATCTTTAATTAAAACAACAGAATCACCGTTACTTAGAACATTTCCGTTAGCGTCCTTATGTATAATTTTATTTTCATCTTCTTCGTCACCATCACCCAATTTATTGGCCCATGTTGTCATTTCTTCATCTAAATACATCATGTCTAATAAATCCTGACTCCATCCAAATTTCTTAGCTCTGTGTAATAATCTCCAAGCCATTACTTGTACAGCTGGAACTTCGCTCCACATACTATCGTTTAAACAACGCCAATGGTTAGAATCCATTGTTTCTGGATCTTCAATTTGTGAGTGACATGTATTACAAACTAAAATACTTTTCTCTAACTCTTCTCCTTTTTCAGAAACAGGAGGAATATTGTATACTTTTAAACTTTCTTCAGACGTACATAACTCACAAGTTGAGTTACTACGCGTATGTAATTTCTTTTCTATGACACTCATTTCGTTGGAATTTTAATAGATGAAGGCAAAAATACAATTTTTAACCGAATGTTACTCGATTCCTTTTTGTCGATGCCTAGCAATTCTTTAGTTTTGTTACTTTAAAATAAATGATATGATTTCAGTAGATAATTTAGCAGTAGAATTTAGCGGACATACTTTGTTTAGCGATGTGTCTTTTGTGATAAATGAGAATGATAAAATTGCCTTAATGGGTAAAAATGGGGCAGGAAAATCTACTATGATGAAAATCATTGCTGGGGTTCAACAGGGAACTCGTGGTCATGTTCGTCATCCTAAAGATGCAGTTATTGCTTATTTACCACAACATCTATTGACAGATGATAATTGTACCGTTGTTGAAGAAGCTTCAAAAGCGTTTAAGCATGTTTTTGATATGCGTGATGAAATGGAAGCGCTAAACAAACAATTAGAAACGCGTACAGATTACGATTCTGACGAGTACATGAAAATCATCGAAAAAGTATCAGAGCTCGGAGAAGTTTTTTATGCCTTAGAAGAAGTAAATTATGAAGCAGAAGTTGAAAAAGCATTAAAAGGACTTGGTTTTAAACAAGCTGATTTTACCCGAGCTACTAGTGAATTTAGTGGAGGTTGGCGTATGCGTATTGAGCTAGTTAAAATATTATTACAAAAGCCCGATTTAATTTTATTAGATGAACCTACCAATCACGTTGATATAGAGTCGGTTATTTGGTTAGAAGATTTCTTGTTAAATAAAGCGAAAGCGGTTGTGGTAATTTCTCATGACAAGGCTTTTATTGATAATATTACCAATAGAACCATTGAAGTAACAATGGGGAAAATATATGATTACAAGACCAATTATTCGCATTATTTACAGTTGAGAATTGAGCGTTTATCACACCAAATAAAAGCGCGCCAAGAACAGCAAAGGTTTATTGCGGATAACCAAGCATTTATTGACCGTTTTAAAGGTACCTTCTCTAAGACAAATCAGGTGACTTCTCGTGAGAGAATGCTAGAAAAATTGGAAATTATTGAAGTTGATGAAGTAGATAAATCTGCTTTACAGTTGCGTTTTCCAGCAGCAATTCGTTCGGGAGATTATCCGGTAATAGCAGAAGGTTTATCAAAATCATATGGGGAACATGTAGTATTCTCTGATGCAAACATGACCATTCAAAGAGGTGAGAAAGTCTCTTTTGTAGGTAGAAATGGAGAAGGAAAATCGACAATGATTAAAGCGATAATGGGTCAGATTGATTATGAAGGAAAATGCGATTTAGGGCATAATGCTAAAGTTGGATATTTCGCGCAAAATCAAGCTGCTCTATTAGATGAGGATTTAACGGTATTCCAAACTGTAGATGATGTTGCTGAAGGAGATATACGTACCAATATTAAAAATATTTTAGGACGTTTTATGTTTGGTGGGGAAGATATTGACAAAAAAGTAGCGAATCTTTCAGGTGGAGAAAAAACACGTTTGGCAATGGTGAAGTTGTTGTTAGAACCAGTGAATGTACTAATACTCGATGAGCCTACCAATCACTTAGATTTAAAATCAAAAGATGTTTTAAAAGAAGCTTTACAAGCTTTTGATGGAACATTAATACTAGTATCTCACGATCGTGATTTCTTACAAGGCTTATCACAAAAAGTATTTGAATTTAAAGATCAGCGTGTTATAGAACACTTTGAAACTATCGATGCCTTCTTGGTTAGAAATAGAATAGAAAATTTAAAAGAAATAGACCTTAAGGCTTAAAGCAAGATAAAAGTAATGAGTTCCTTCTCCTTGAGGAGAAGGTTAGGATGAGGTGATTTTAAAACTAGTGTGATTTCTCACTCCACTACGTTTCGAAATGACAGTTTACTCAAAATGAATTATCTAATTATAAACCCTTGTCATTTTGACGCTAGGAGAAATCTCACAAGAAACTCAGAAAGGAATCTTTTAAAGATTCCTTTCTTTTTTTAAAATTTCACTAACCGCCAGTTGGTAATTTTTTGGGTTCCCCGCTTTTTTAATTTTTTTGTATGTTTTTTGAGGATTGTCAAATGACTGTGAAAAGAATTCCCAGAAACCTAACATTTTCATTTTAATAGGGGTTGGTCCTGAAAGTGCAGCATCATATTCTTTATAAACTCTATCATGAAATTCATTAAAAATATCCCATCTGTTTTTAGGATATTCGGTGGTATCATTTTTAATCATACTAGGTAAAAACGGATCAGCAATTAACCCTCTACCTATCATCCAATGATCTATTGATGGAAAACGTTCTTGTAACTCTTTAAACTTAGTTACAGATGTAATATCTCCATTGTAATATAGTTTTTGCTTAGAAACCTCTAAACAACGCTGAAATGAATCTAAATCTACACCACCTTTGTAGAGTTGTTTTCCAATTCGTGCGTGAATAGCAATATTTTTTATTGGGTATTTTTCTAATATTGGAAATACATCTAAAATTTCTTCTGGATTTTCATAACCCATTCGCATTTTCATGGAAACAGTAATTTCTGTTTCTGAATGAACACGATCTAAAATTTGATCTATTTTTCCAGGATCACAAATCAAACCTGATCCCATTCCTCGTTTTGTAACCATTGGATACGGACAACCTAAATTCCAATTCAATTCCTTGTACCCTAATCCCTGAACATATTTGGTTACAAACAAAAACTCATCCGCATCATTAGTCATTATTTGCGGAATAACCTCTGGCACTGTATTATTTTCAATAAGTAAATCACGTTCATAAGAACCTTTTATTTTCAACTTTCCATTCAAACGAATGTACGGAGAATAGAAGGTGTCTATTCCTCCGAAATACTCATTAAAAGCATTTCGAAATCGAAAATCGGTAAAACCTTGTAAAGGAGAAGAAAGTAATGTAAAGCTCATGTGATATATTCTGAGGCAAATATAATATACTTTTATTTATGCAATGACCTTATTGCGTTTGTTCTCCAAAAACAATTATAGTTCCAATAATTGTAATAACAAACAGTACTAAAAAGAATATTTTCCAGAAAGAGTAAGGCCTATTTCCTTCAATAATACCACTCTGTCCGTTTACATAAAAATGATATTTTTTACTATTAAATATGTAGGAGGAAATGTAAACAGGTAATAGGATGTGTTTAAAAGTTTCGTCACTTAATTTCATGTTCAATTGTGAAACACGTTGTGTGTCGCCACCAATGTCTTGACACGCCCATCCATTAGCAATTTTCTTGGCTTTTTTAGCAGATTTTAAATGACCATTTTCTAATGATAAAGTGTACTTTTCAGTTATAAAACCTGCTAAATAACTTGAGCTAAAAGATTCGAGTTGTTCTAAATTCCAATTGGTTATTTTCTTAGGAATAGTGTTTCTTTTTTTCTCTGACGCACTAATTAAAGTGTCGTCAACAAACCCTTTTATGGTTCCTGAAGCATAAGTCCATCGTGTTTTCTGAACTTGACGTGTACGCGTAACGTTTTTTCCGTTAACTGTGGTATTATAACTTTCCGTTACATAATAATAATCTCCGCGCTGTCCTTCATACTCTCCATATAATTCAGCATCAAAAGTCCAATACGGCACATACAATCCTTTTGTTTTTTCCGGGTCTAATGCCGCACGTTTAAGTTTGTTTGGCGCAAACCATAAACTGTTTACCCATTTTTTTAAAATAGTGTGTGATTGTTTGTGATCTAATTGAAAAGGAAGTACTGCTCCAGGTAAAATCCAATCTTCATTATAGGCGTCTTCCACAATTAATGGTTGACTACAATAAACGCAATGTAAGGACTTGTAGTTTTCTTCTACATGCTGATTAGCACCGCAAGTTTTACAATGCAGCATACTTATTTTTTCGGTATGCGACTGTGCTCCCATTTTTTCCAAATAGGGCTGTAATTCTAATTCTTCAAATGCAGTTTCAGAAGCAACAATTGTTTCTTCATGATTACAATAACCACATTTTATAACTGAAGAACCAGGTTTGTATTTTAGTTCAGCACCACAATTAGCACATGATTTTTTATTTTCTGAACGCTTAGGAGTTTCTTGATTCATTTATAACTTGAAAATATCAGCCTCACCTTGATCCCTCTCTCAGAGAGAGGAAACATAGGTAAGATTATTTTATGAATGTTGCATTCTAATTGTTTGGCAATGGTGGAGGTACTGAGCCTAACAATGTTTGTAATTCAGTAACAGTATTTAAAGCGCTCCAGTTTGCCATTCCTTGTTTCCAAACAAGTGTATTAGCATCAACTGATTTTGATGTAAACAAATTACTTAACCCTTCAAAAGTTACTGGTCCAGATTGCTGTCCGTTTACCGCATAAAAATATTGTGTTTGTTGTGGTAAAGGAGGAGGTGTTGCACTAGTATTTTGTATTGGTGCAGATGTTGTAGTTTGACTTTGAGGGTTCAACATACCACCCATTTGTTGCGCCATTGCAAATCCCATTCCCATTCCTATACCTGCTCCTGCAGCCCCAGATTCATTGCCTGCAGCAATTTCCAATGCTTTTGCAGCTTTGAATTTTGTAAGCTTGTCTAAATCTAATTTGTTAAGTCTGCTGTATTCAAAAATTTCTTTTTTCAATTCTTCTGGTATCGATACATTTTCGATAAAGAATTTTTCTAAAGAGATTCCTACAGAATTAAATTCAGGACTCATTACTTCTAAGCAAGTCTCTGATAATTCATTAGTATTAGCTGCATATAGTTCTATTGGTAGATTGGCTTCTCCAATAGTATCAGTAAAACGGGTAGAGATTAAACTTTTTAAGTGTTCATTAATCTCAAAATTTGTAAAATGATTGTCAGTACCAACAATGTCTGTAATAAATTTACCAGCATCATTAATTTTGAATGCGTAAGTTCCAAATGCTCTTACCTCAACAAATCCAAAACGATCGTCGTTTAAAGTAACTGGGTTCTTAGTACCCCATTTTTCATCGGTAAATAAACGAGAGCTTACAAAGTATACCTCCGCTTTAAACGGACTATTAAATCCGTATTTCCATCCTTTTAAAGTGGCAAGTATAGGTAAATTTTGAGTGTTTAAAGTGTATGTTCCTGGTTTAAAAACATCAGCTAACTGTCCTTCGTTGATGAATACAGCTAATTGTCCTTCACGAACTATTAACTGAGCTTCGTTTTTAATTTCATTTTGGTAACGTTCAAACCTATGAACTATGGTGTCATTAGAACTATCAAGCCATTCAATGATGTCAATAAATTCATGGCTTAATTTCTTTTTTATTTCGTCAAAAATACCCATTTCTTAAAATTTAAATTGATTGTCTACAAGATAATAAAATCTTTTAAAAAATGCTTGGTATCCTAATGTTTATCAATAAAAAGAAAGAATTAACAGAGATATAACAATAGATTAATAATCATATTTTATCTTTAACAATTATAAGTGAATTGCATAAATTGATTATGAAGACTTTTAAACTAGATTTTGATGATTTTTTAGATGATGATTTTGAGCTGTTAGCGATTCATACCACCTTAGAGTCGTATCATTTGGCTTATTTTATGAATCTTGCCTTCGATGTTTTGCTTAAGAAAGCTGAAGGTATTCCAGATTTTGATTTTTACGAATTTAATGATGAGAAAAATCAATCTTTATGGAATTTAGTTGCCAATAAAGGTGCGCAAGAAATAACAGAAACCTATGAAGAACAAAGCGCCTTATTTTTTGAAGAAAAAAGTAACAGGATATACTTATTGCCAGAATACAAGAAAGTAGATTACCTTGTTAAGATTGAACACAACACGCATAATACTCAAAATTTGATTTCAAAAATGAATGCTATTCCGCAAATTATTACAACATTTGCAATAGATATCCCAACCTTGAAATCGAAAAATAATTTAATTTTTTATTAATAGTACAGATGAAGAAAACAAAAATAGTAGCAACCTTAGGTCCTGCAAGTTCTGATAAAGAAACGATTCACAAAATGATTAAAGCAGGAGTGAATGTTTTTAGAATAAACTTTTCTCATGCTGATTACGACAATGTAAAAGAGCGAATTGAAATTATTAGAGAACTAAGCAAAACACATAAATATAATACAGCAATATTAGGAGATTTACAAGGCCCAAAATTACGAGTAGGTGTAATGAAACAGGATGTGGTTGTAAATGACGGAGATGTTATAAAATTCTGTACTGGAGAACCTTTTAATGGCGATGGGAATAGAGTTTTTATGAATTACGAAAAGTTTCCGAGAGATGTAAAAGCTGGAGAACGTATTTTATTAGATGATGGAAAACTAATTTTTGAAGTTAAAAGCTCTAATGGTAAAGATGAAGTAGAGGCTATCGTACTTCAAGGAGGTCCTTTAAAATCTAAAAAAGGAGTGAATTTGCCAAATACAGCAATATCACTACCTGCATTAACAGAAAAGGATATTAAAGATGCTATTTTTGCTGTAGAACAAAAAGTAGATTGGATAGCACTTTCATTTGTAAGAGATGCTAATGACTTAGAATTGTTACAGGACTTAATCAGTAAGCATTCAGCATATAAAATTCCGATCATTGCAAAAATTGAAAAACCAGAAGCTGTAAAAAATATAGATCGAATTATCGCTTTTTGTGACGGAATAATGGTTGCAAGAGGTGATTTAGGAGTTGAAGTACCTGCAGAAGAAGTGCCTTTAATTCAAAAGCAATTAGTTCTTCGAGCTAAAGAAGCAAGAATACCAGTAATTATAGCTACTCAGATGATGGAAACTATGATTACTAGTTTAACGCCAACTAGAGCGGAAGTAAACGATGTTGCTAATTCAGTAATGGATGGAGCAGATGCCGTAATGTTATCAGGAGAAACTTCTATTGGTAAATATCCAGTGGAAGTCATAGAAACAATGACTAAGATTATTAATAGCGTTGAAAACTCACCGTTAATTATAGTTCCAGAACGACCTCCACATGTAAAAACGGAACGTTATATTACAAAGTCTATTTGTTATCATGCAGCGCATATGGCGGATGAAATAGATGCAAGAGCAATTTGTACTTTGACTAACTCAGGATATACTGCTTTTCAAATTTCTGCTTGGAGACCAAATGCACATATTTTAGCGTTTACATCTAATAAAAATATCCTATGTCGTTTGAGTTTACTTTGGGGAGTGAAAGGTATTTACTACGATAAATTTGTGAGTACAGATGATACCGTTGAAGATGTAAATAAAATTGCTCACGAATACGGTTTTGTTGAAAAAGGAGATTACTTAATCAATTTAGCGGCAATGCCAATTGTTAAAAAAGGAATGGTAAATACGTTAAGAGTTTCTGTAATAGAATAACATTTTTAATGTGTAGCTTTCTTGTATTTGTTTAAAAGACAAGAAAGCTACACTATTACTTTGTAAAATATATTTTCTTCACATTAAAAATAGAGTTTCCGAACACTGCAATAGGAGCTTTAATTACTTCTAGCACCAAGGTAGTTTCGTTTATATTATCAATTTTAAAAATATACCCTTCAGTTTTTAATTCAAAAACTGTATAGTCATAAGTGACACTTTTTATATTGTCTCCTTCGTATTCGGCGCTTTTAATGATGTATTTCCAATGATGAAAATTTATCGATTTATTTTTACTGGTGATTAAATCGGTTCCTCTTAAAACAGGAGCAGAGGTTATTTGCTTTATTACTTTTAGTTGTTCTGTTGTTTTATCAAAACTTAAAACCAAATCAATTTTGTCAGAAAATTCAGGCTCCATTTTTACAAGTTTCCAGTCAGTATTATAGAGTGAGTGGTTTTCTACAACTTCTGTTTGTTCAGTAGTTGCTATGGTTTCTTCTTGTGAATATCCTTTCAGATGAATGCTTAAAATGGTAATTAGTACAATTAGAGTTGTGTGCTTTAATTTCATAATCAATAAGTATTTAATTCTCTCTAAAATACAGAATAACGAGTAATAAAAAAAATAAGTATTTAAAAGTTGAGGTATTAAAGCTGTTTTTTGCTTCAACGATAGGGAGATGTCACTTGTGATTTAGAAACCGAATTTTAATTGAACAGAAACACTTTTTTGGATTTCCGTGGTTTTTTTCTGATCCGTATTATTTAAGCTTCCAAGAGATATGCCCAATAAACGAACAGAGTTTTTGGGTTTTTCTTGAAACAATAATTCTTTTGCAGTTTCTAAAATCAAGTGTTTGTCTGAAATAAAATATGTTATAGTTTTACTTCTTGTCTGTTGTGTAAAATCACTATATTTTATTTTTAAAGTGATTGTTTTTCCTGAAACCTTACTCTTTTTTAATCGCTTCTCTAATTCCTCAGCAATATGTTCTAGTTTTTCGAGCATGTATATCTCGGAGGTAATATTGTCAAAAAAAGTGCGTTCTGCCGCTACTGATTTTTGAATTCTATTTGGTTTTACCTCACTTAAATGAACTCCCCTAACTACGTTGTAATAATAAGCTCCCGATTTTCCAAAATGGGTAGTTAAATATTCAACCGTTTTTAGTTTTAAATCTTTGCCTTCAAAAATACCTAGTTGGTACATTTTTTCCGCAGTAACTTTTCCTACACCATAGAATTTACGAATATCTAAGGCTTCTAAAAAAGGAATTACTTCTTCAGGGTCTACCGTTTTTTGTCCGTTTGGCTTGTTGTAATCACTCGCAACTTTGGCAATAAACTTATTAATGGATATTCCTGCAGATGCCGTTAAGCCGGTTTTCTGAAAAATACGTTCTCTAATTTCTTCAGCAAGTATAGAAGCGCTTAATACTCCTTTTTTGTTTTCAGTAACATCTAAATAAGCTTCATCTAGCGAAAGCGGTTCAACCTTATCCGTATACTCATGAAATATTTTCCGGATTTGTTTAGAGATTTCTTTATACCGATCAAAACGAGGTTTTACAAAAATAAGCTCCGGACAGCGTTTTCTTGCTACCGTACCACTAATTGCACTTCGTACGCCAAATACTCTTGCTTCATAGCTCGCAGCACTAACTACGCCTCTTTTTCCACCACCACCAACGGCTACGGGTTTTCCTCTTAACTCAGGATTATCCAATTGCTCTACAGAAGCATAAAATGCATCCATATCAACATGAATAATTTTTCTAAGAGGGAAATTTAAAGGCATGTTCAAATTTATAATATCTTTATCGTTTTACAGATTTTAATACTATAATTTAAATGAACTTTTTAAAGACATTACTTTTATTGTTGTTGGCTTTGTTTGTATGGTCGGCAATAAAACCTTTTGAATATTTCACTTGGTTTTTGGAAGTGTTACCAGCTGTTATCGGTATTTTGGTATTGTTATTTACATATAAGAATTTCCAGTTTACAAAATTAGTTTACGTTTTGATATTTATCCATTGTATAATCTTGATTATTGGAGGACATTATACCTATGCTGAGGTTCCTTTGTTTGATTGGATTCAGGAAGCGTTTCATCAATCAAGAAATAATTATGATAAAGTAGGGCATTTTGCACAAGGATTTGTTCCGGCAATGATTACTAGGGAACTATTAATTCGTAAAAATATTATTAATGGGAAAGCATGGTTAAACTTTATTGTGGTTTGTATTGCTATGGCAATTAGTGTTACTTATGAGTTTATTGAATGGGGAGTTTCATTGGGTACTGGTGATGGAGGAGATTCTTTTTTAGGAACTCAAGGTTATGTTTGGGATACGCAATCGGATATGTTTTATGCTACTTTTGGTGCTATTATTGCATTAGTGGTGTTGAGTAAAATCCATGACAAACAATTGATTAATAAATAGATTTTCAATTTACAGAAGATGAATATGATTGAAATAGAACGTAAGTTTTTAGTAGTTTCAGAGGAGTATAAAGCAGTAGCTTTTAAAAGCACTCGCATAACACAAGGTTTTTTGAGTACTGACCCTAAACGAACAGTTCGTGTACGTGTAAAAGGAAATCAAGGTTTTTTAACTATTAAAGGGAAATCGAATACCAGCGGAACATCTCGTTTTGAATGGGAAAAAGAAATTGATTTACAAGAAGCTGAGGCTTTATTGAAATTGTGTAAAAAAGGAATTATTGATAAAATTAGGTATGAGGTAAAAAGCAATACTCATATTTATGAAATAGATGAATTTTTCGGAGATAACAACGGATTAGTTGTAGCAGAAATTGAACTGAATTCAGAAGAAGAAGCTTTTGAAAAACCAAATTGGTTAGGAATTGAAGTTACAGGAGAAGTAAAATATTACAATTCACAATTGAGCACAACACCTTTTTGTGAGTGGTAATATTTATAGTTTTTTAACTACGTTAGTTACAATACCCCAAATAACAAAATTATTTTCTGAAGTTACTTGTATAGGTTGGTAGTCTGGATTTTCAGGTTGTAACCAAACACCATCACTCTCTACACGTAAACGTTTTACTGTAAATTCACCATCTAAAAAACAGACAGCTATTTTATTATGTGTTGGAGCAATACTTCTGTCAATAACTAATAAATCATTATCATCTAAACCCGCACCAATCATTGATTGTCCGCTTACTCTAGCAAAAAAAGTAGCTTCTTTGTTTTTAATCAATTCTCTATCTAAAGAAATACGATCCTGTTTAAAATCATCAGCAGGTGAGGGGAAACCACATGATATTCCTGTATCGAAAAAAATGGCTCCTTCACTCTTTTGAGTATCAGGGGTGAAAAATGTAAGTGCTTCAGTTATCATAGGCTAAAGGTACTTCTTTTTAAATTAAATGAGACATGAATATATAATAGTGAGTAAAAAACCCCCTCACCTCAGTCCTCTCCCTAAGGAGAGGAAGTCTTTATTTTATAATAAGAATTTCATTAAACTGAGTAGTATATTGTTTTGATAAATGATCCTGACGCATTTTCCAAGTCTTTCCTAGGTCTTGATTCGCAAGTTTTAATTTTTGATCACCATACTTATTGTTGAGGTTATCAATAACTTTCATTAGCGGTTGGTGCTTTGGGTTTTCTCGAGCAAACATGTCCAATTGATGATTATCAGTAGGCACCAAACCTGTTACAATTACACCAGCGCGTTTGTATTTAATTCCTTTTTTATACAATGCATCAATAGCTTTAGTTGCATGTTTTACTATTGTAAGGGTAGAGTTTGTTGAGTGAGGTAAAACAACTGTGACGCTGTTTTTGTAAGGCTGTGATGTTTCTTCAAATCTACTCCCTTGTAATAAAACGAGAAGTATATTACAGTTAGAATTTTGTTTTCGTAATTTTTCAGCACAGCTATTGGCAAATGTAGCAACACGCTCTTTAATGTCATTAATATCTGTATACGTGTTTTCAAAACTACGTGTGGTGGCAATGGATTTTTTTACAGGATGATCATCTTCTAAAGTAAGGGTTGTTATTCCTTCTAAGTCCTTTTTTAAATTGAGTTCTGTGATTGAAAATTTGTTTTTTACCCAGGTATCAGAAAGTTGTGTAAAATCATAAGCCGTTTTAATATTTTGTTGAGCTAGTCGTTTTTGTAACTGGCTACCAATTCCCCAAACATCTTTTATTTTAGTCCATTTAAGTGCTTTTATTCTTTTCTCGTCGCTATCAATTACAAAGGTTCCTCCGGTTTCTTTTGGGAACTTTCGGGCAATTTTATTAGCAATTTTTGTGAGTGCTTTAGTAGGAGCTATTCCTACGCAAGTTGGTAGTCCGGTCCATTGTAAAATACGATTACGCATTTCATGTCCGAGTTTATTCAAACTCTCATTTTCAATAGTGTTTAAAGCTAAAAAAGCTTCGTCAATACTGTAGACTTCAACATCAGGAGAAAATTGCCTTAAAATACTCATTACTCTACTACTCATATCTCCATAAAGGGGATAATTAGAAGAAAAGACTTCAATATTATGTTCTTTAAAAAACTGTTTGTATTTAAATGCAGGAGCTCCCATTGGTAGTCCTAAATTTTTAGCTTCATCACTACGCGCAATAACACAGCCATCATTATTGGATAAAATGGCAATAGGAGTGTTCCTGAATTGTGGTTGAAAAACACGTTCGCAGGAAGCATAAAAGTTATTACAATCTACAAGTGCAAACATGTTTAAAGGTACGGATTATTCAATTTAAATTGGAGCGTAGGTTTAGTGGAAACGTAGTTTCTTAAAAATTCAAATGCATGCTAGCTTTTAAATTTCTTCCTGAAGCACTAATTCCTGACGCAAATTCTTTGTAGTGAATATCGAAAATATTATCCAAGCCTAATTGTAATTTTAGGGCTTTGGTTGCTTGATATCCAAATGAGGCATTAAGAATATTCCATGATGGAGTTCCAATATAGTATTCATCATCATCAGTTGTTGGGTTAGGATTTATAAGCGCACTCTGACTTAAATTATCTTCACCTCCTGGGCTATATTCGTCGGCGTTTTTCTTAGCGGAATACCTCCAATTCAATCTACCATCAATTTTGTTTTTATGATATATAATACCAATGCTGCTAAACAATGGCGATATAGATGGTAAATAGCTGTCAGTATCGTTTGTTTTCCCTTTGGTATAAGTAATGTTCCCTTTTATGGTAAAGTTGTTTACGGGTACAAAACTAGCGTCTAAAGTTCCTCCAAAAATATAAGCAGTATCTCCATTTACATTTGCGATAGTACTAACTTCATCACCATCGTACATTACCGTACTTTCATCGGTAGTGGAATTGTCGTTTTCAACAACGAAATTTGCTCTTGAAATGTAATCGTTAAGTAAGGTGTAGAACCCGTTAATAGCAATTTGATTGCGCTTATTTTTAAAGAATTTGGTGACCCCTAGTTCACCATTATAAGCGTATTCTGGTTTTAAGTTTATGTTAGGAACAGTAAGTAACCCGCTTTTTTCACGAATTTTACCAACATCATCAATATTTGGCGATCTAAACCCTGAAGAGACAACCGCGTTCAAACGGGTTAAATCACTTGGTCTATATGTTAATCCGATATTTGCTGTAAACGAAGAATTGTCCAAGGTTAATTTTGTTTCTGGTAAAACAACATAAGTTTGATCAATGAAATCTGCTTTTAGTTTTGTGTACGTATACCTTCCTCCGGTATTTAAAGTCATTTTTTTATTAATGTCTTGTCTGTAATTTACATAAGCGGCAGCTGTTGAGTAAGTACTTCCCCCATCAGGATATCTTGATTGTACTACAGTGTTGTTGCTAACTCCAGTAATTAGGTTGTTATTTACCTGTAGTAATTCTCCAAATGCATTTGAATTTACATCATTATGAGTAAATTCTAAACCATAGGATAAGTCCCTGTTTTTTGATAACGAGACTTTAAAATCGGTATTTATGCTAAAAACATCAACCTCTTCTTCTTGATGAGTACGCTCTAAACTTCCGTACTTTCTTTTAATACGAGATTCTTTTACGTTTTGGTAAGCAGCTGTAATAGTTCCTGAATTTAACCATTTGTAATCAGGGTTGAATTGATATTGTGGTGAAAAGAAAAATCTCTTTTGAGGGCCATAATACCATTCAGAAAATTTTAAGGAACCACCTTTTAATTCAGTAAGTTTATCAAAACGAGGAATGTTAGTAGATTCTGATAATTGAAAGTTCAGAATTAAATTGCTCGTATCTGTTGTCTGAATATTGAATTTCTGTAAAACGTCATACTGATTGTAACCTGTGTTTTTCTGTATGTGTGGTTTAGTATTTGATACTGGAGTATCGTTAAATAGTTGATTATTATTGTCAGAATAAAAAGGAACTAATCCCCATTGGTCATGACCATGAGTTCTGTTTTTCCCCATTCTAAGATCTCCAAAACTTGCAACAGAAAATGAAGTGTATGATGCCCATTTTTTAAAACTAAACTCTCCTCCAAAACTTTGTGTAAATTCATTATTAGCAGATGAAAAACGAGTGCTGGAATTTCCTGTAAAAGTTTTGTTATAATCTATTTTAGGTGTTCGGGTGTAAAAATGAACGATACCACCTAGCGCATCACTACCATAAATAACAGATGATGGACCAAAAATAACCTCGGTTCTTTCTAATGAACTCGGATCAACAGTAATAGCGCTTTGCAAATGTCCAGAACGATAAATGGCATTGTTCATTCTAACGTTATCCATTACTAACAACACTCTATTTGCTTCAAAACCTCTAATAACAGGGCTTCCACCGCCTCCTTGTGATTTTTGTACACGTAACCCTGGAGTTGCAGCGAGTAAATCGGCTGTTGTTTGTGGTGCTAATTGTTGAATTTTCCTTCGAGTTAAAATTTCTATTTTTTCAGCAACACGTGATTTTTTTACTTTAGATTTTGATATAGATAAAGTAACTTCTGATAGTTCATCAGATTCGTTTTCAAGATATATAATTGATTTAATGTTAGATTTTAAAACTGAAAAATCTCTATAGCTAAGGTGGGAGAAATAAATGATTTCGTTAGAATCAAAAATCTTTATAGTAGCTTTTCCGTAGATATCAGAAACAGTACTTTTTGATTTATCACTATTGTAAATAGCTACATTTATAATAGGTTCATCAGTAGTAATATCTTTAAAAAATATTTCTTGCGCATAGCTTACTTTTATGAATAGAAAAAAGGATATGATAAAAAATATGTTTTTCATTTTAGTTGAAAATATCGTGTAGGATTTTTAAAGATTTCGGTTTTTTAAAATCGCCCAAATGTACACTAAAATAGTGTAAGATTTCGTTTAAAATATCTTGTCGCATTTGAGCATTTATTTTGATAGTATTTAAGTCATCAAAATGTATGCCTAATAGTTTTTTTAAAACATCAATTTTTTGATTGTCCTTCTCATAACTAAAGAAATTTAGGTGTAGGGTTTGAATGTCAGGATAGACACCTAAATATTGTGATAATTTTAATAGAAATGTTAAATGGAAGTTGGCGTTAAACTCGTGTAAATCATACCAAAGTAAAGAGGCTTCTAGGAAATGATATAACTCAATGTTTTTTTCTTCTTCTTTCAATATGCCTTGCAGTACTTCAGCAATAAACATTGACACTGTGCTTTTGTATATATTCGTGTGTATACTGGTGTACGAATGATGGAGTCTTACCTCAGTTATTTTGTGTAATGATTGATTGGGTTTGTAATTAGTTTGAATTTCTAACTGAGTTAATAATTGAAAATAAGCGGGGTTTAACTTTCCTTTCTTAGCTTTAAAAATATGATGTAAAATATAGGATTGTACTCCTAATTCTTTGGTGTAACATGAAACGATCAAAGAGCTATCTTTGTACTTTAAAGCTGATAATACAATTGCGTTTGTAGTAAGTAACATTACCTAACTATCATGACTTTTTCAACTGTAGTCTCGTCTCCTTCTTTTGTCGTAACCATTACAATATAAACTCCAGAAGCTACTTTGTGTTTGCCAAAAGCAGTTTGGTTCCATTCGTAAGTTCCTCCTTTAACGGTGTTTTCATCAACTAAGTTACCCGATATATCAGTGATTTTGATGTTTGCACCATCAATCAAACCTTTAATTATAATATTACCATTATAGTTTGGTCTAACTGGATTTGGTTGGATGACCACGTTTTCAAGATTTGCAGCACTAGTTGTTGCATTGGCATTAAAAGCTACCATTCCTTTTTCTGTAGCGAAATAAATTTCACCAGTAGTGTGGTCAATAGACATATCGGTAATTCCATTTGAGGGTAGAGGAGAATTGTCTTTTGTAAAATGATGGATGGTATTTTGACCGTCAGATGAAAAAAGAAATACACCAGCATCAAGTGTTGAAATCCACTTGTTGTTTGCGCCATCTACTTTTATATCTGTGATTGTTTGTCCGAACATTAATTCTTTAGGAATACCTTCTTCTAAAATAATGATAGATTCTGCTTGAGGATTAGCAGTTGTAAAAAACCCCGCTGTATTATATAAAACCCGTAATCCATCACGAGTTCCTATCCAAAGATTATTATCATTGTCAATCGCCAAAGCTTTAACAATTTCTACAGGTAAATTTCCATTTTGATCGGTTATTTTCTTAACAATTGGAACGCCATTATTTTCTGAAAGGCCAATGACACCATTTCTACGAGTAGCAATCCATTTAGTGTTGTTTTGGTCAATTTCTATATCACCAAAACTGTTTTCGTCACTAGCTGGGTTAGCAATAACACTACTCAGACTAAAGCTATTTAAGGTGTTGTTTTGGGGGTCGTATACTTTTAGTGCATCATCAACTCTGACTGTCGTAAACCATAGTAGTCCATTAACATCAAAAATTGATTTTCCAGATAAGATCCATCCATTCCAGAGTTCTAAATCAGTGTTTGTTTCATTGTAAAGTACTGTCGGAATTTCATTATTAACTTCTATAAATCCGTCCCAAAATGATGTTATAAATACTTGATTTGGATTAAAAGGGTTTACAGAAACACTTATCAAGTTGGCGGCATCTAAAACACTGCTATATGGAGTATTTGACCAAATGTTATTTTTTAAATGACTAAATCCTTTTTTAGTTATCGGACTTGGTCCTCCAGAAACAGAGTATTTACCATAAACAACCCATACTTCTTTATTTGTAGCAGTAATAGTAAATACGTTATTCTCGGTTGGGCCATTAGGTTTAATTTGTTGATTTAACGTACCGTCAGACAAATTAAAGCTTAATATTCCATCGCTTTCAGTTCCTATGTAAACTTTATTGTTTGTTAAAGTAGAAACGGTAAAGTTTGATCCGTATTCTGGTTGATTATTTATAGTTAGGATATTAGTTAGTGGCGCATCGTATACATTAGTGACAGTTTCACTTGTAATTAACATTTTTCCATTAGCAACTCTATGATCTAAAACAGAAGTGGTTAAATTAGATTGATTGTCGAATGAGGTTCCGTTATAATTATAATATAATGAATTAGCACTGTCAATTGCATAAATTCTGTCGTTGAAAGTGGTAATGCTTTTCCAATTAGTAGAAGGTGTAGTTAGCGTCTCCCATAGGGAAAAGTCAATAATGTTTGAATCTGCATGTTGTGCTCTTTTTATACCTTCAGTAGTTGCAGCATAGATGTATTCGTCTTTTACGGTTGTTTGTTTTACAGATATTTGTCCACCAGTTATCCCTATGAAATAACTATCTTCAAACTCTAAATTATCCAAGCTATATGTGCTAATCCCAAAGTCACAGGATAAGTATACTAAACCATTAAATTCATAAATATGATTTATTTTTTTAATATTTGGTGGAATACTTGGCTTATTTAAAATATCTACGACAGTGATTACCTTTTCTGGTGTAACAATTTCAACTAACCCATTTTCATATCCAATTACTGAAGTTGCATAAATATCACTATAGTAGTAGTAAGATATTTTTTCACCAGTTAGCCCATGTATAGTTGAAGTGTTGCTGCTTTCTTGAGTAGTTGTGTTGTATTTAAAAATTGCGTTTTCTGCAGAAGCTAATATGTTATCCTGAGCGTGAGCGATACCCGTAATATTCAAATACGAATAATGTCCTTCCCATTGCCCAGAGTAATCTTGCGCAAAAATTAGAGTGCTAAAAAAAAGAGATAGATATAGAAGCTTAAAATTCATCAGATAGATTTTATAAAAACAATAGTTCAAATATATTCATTTTAACGCGAAGTAAATTGAAATCTTACATATGTTCATAAAAAAAGCCTTCATAAAGAAGGCTTTTTTAAAATATTTAAGGAAGTTTTTAAACAATACCTTGTGCCATCATTGCATCAGCAACTTTAACAAAACCAGCTACGTTAGCTCCTTTTACATAATCGATATACCCGTCTTCTTGAGTACCGTAAGTAACACAAGATTCATGAATATCTTTCATTATAGTTTTTAATTTAGCATCAACTTCTTCTCTAGTCCAGTTAAAACGTAAAGAATTTTGTGACATTTCTAAACCAGAAGTAGCAACACCTCCAGCATTACTCGCTTTACCTGGCGCGAATAAAATTTTAGCTTTTTGTAATACTTCTATCGCTTCTGGTGTTGTAGGCATGTTAGCTCCTTCGGCAACACAAATACATCCGTTAGCAACTAAAGTTTTAGCTTCAGCTTCGTTTAATTCGTTTTGTGTAGCACATGGTAATGCAACATCACATTTTACTGACCAAGGACGTTCTCCTTTGAAGAACTGTGCAGTAGGATATTTTTCAACGTATTCGCTAATTCTTCCACGTTTTACGTTTTTCAATTCCATAACAAAAGCTAATTTGTCAGCATCAATTCCGTCAGCATCATAGATATATCCTGAAGAATCAGATAAAGTAACAACTTTACCTCCTAATTCAGTAACTTTTTCAGTTGCATATTGAGCAACATTTCCAGCACCTGAAACAGCTACAGTTTTTCCTTTGAAAGAATCACCTCTTGTAGCTAACATACTTTGTGCAAAATAAACATCACCGTATCCTGTAGCTTCTGGACGTATTAATGAACCTCCGAAAGACATTCCTTTTCCAGTTAATACTCCAGTAAATTCGTTACGTAGTCTTTTGTATTGACCAAACATGTATCCGATTTCTCTACCACCAACACCAATATCTCCAGCAGGAACATCAGTATTAGGTCCAATATGTCTAGATAGCTCAGTCATGAAGCTTTGGCAAAAACGCATTACTTCAGCATCAGTTTTTCCTTTAGGATTGAAATCAGATCCACCTTTTCCACCACCCATAGGTAATGTAGTTAAACTGTTTTTGAAAACTTGTTCAAAAGCTAAGAATTTTAAAATACTTAAGTTTACTGATGGGTGAAAACGCAATCCTCCTTTGTAAGGTCCAATTGCTGAGTTCATTTCAATTCTATATCCTTTATTTATTTGTACTTCTCCACTATCGTCTACCCATGGTACACGGAATAACAGTACTCTTTCAGGTTCTGTCATTCTTTCTAGTAATTTTCCTTGATCGTATTGAGGGTTTTTCTCAATAAAAGGAATTACAGTTTCTGCAACTTCCGTTACAGCTTGTAAGAATTCTGGTTCGTTGGGGTTTCTCTTTTCAACAACGTTGATAAAGTTTTTAATACTATCTTTCATTATGGTATGATTAATTCTTAATGTAAAAAGATTTAAAAGTCTCGCAAATATACAGATATTCGGAATATTATAAATATAATTAATGAATATTTAGCGCTTTTTTTAAACATAGTGGCATTTAATTTTTTTGTTAATGCAGTTTTTATATATTTGTTTTTTAAAGTAATAAGATAGCTAACATGGTTAAAAAGAATCTTTTATTGTTAATGTTGATTGGTTTTTCAGTTCAAACACTGATGGCTCAATTAGGATTTTCACACGAAATAGGGGCTATTACGGGTCCTGTAGCTTTTCAATCTGATTATGGAGTTAGATCTGATTTTGAAACAAATGCAGGGAATACTGGATTTGGTGTAGGAATAGTTCATTATATTAATTTCGCATATAGAGCAGATTGTAATTGTTACACAAAGGATTCGTTCTTTAATGATCACTTTAAGTTAAGAAGTGAAATTTCATATAACAAAACAGCTCTAGAGCATTTTGGAGAATGGGTAGATCCTAGTAAAAACTCTCCAACAGCTAGAAGGTTGAGAGGGATGTCAGGAGAAGCGAATGTATTTGATTTAGGAAACCAATTAGAGTTTTTCCCATATAGTATTAGAGATTTTGCAGCAGGAGGATATACTTTTGCTCCGTTCATAAGTTTAGGAGCTCACTATAATAGTATGTCTCCAAAAGCTGCTCAGGATAATAGTGAAATAACTTTTTTAGAAGCTGATCAAACCTCAAATACAGACCCTAATGTAGAGGTGGCTGGTGTGCCAGGGTTTGCTAATAATGCTATCTTTTTAGATGAATCAGCAACCAATGAAGGGTTTTCTTCATGGTCTTTGGTATGGAGTATTGGAACACGTTATAAATTGACTCCATTGTCAGATTTAATGATAGATTTAAGATGGCAATATTATTTTACTGATTTTGCTGATGGTTTAGATCATAATGCACCATCTGACAAGTTTAACGACTGGAATGTTTGGTTTAACTTCGGGTATGTATATTACTTAGATTAGTAGATTAAACTATAATAGATATTACAAAAGGTTCGATGTTATATCGAGCCTTTTTTGTTTTGTTACTGGTATTTTATTTTTCGTAGAACACGGAGTACTTCTTTGTATTCTTGATACAATTCTTCCGAATGCTTTTTGAAATGCCACTTAATACTATTTAGTTTCTGCTTTGCGTCTTCAAATCCATTCAGTTTTAATATCAAATAGGATGCAGGTAGGTTTAGAAAATCGATTTTTTCTTGCTTATTTAAAGTTCTGTCTTTATTGATTTTTTCTAATAAAGCGGTATTAGAATTATAGATGTGAAATAGTGTTTTCTTGTCGTATAATGGAGGACTAAAAATAAGTTCAGAAGCTATTTTATAGATACCATTGTTGGAAAAATGTATAACCCTTTTTTCAAGTGGGTAGCGTTTTAAATCATCATGAATTCCTAGTGTGATGTATTCTGTAATGATGAATGAATTTTCATTGTAGTGGATATTTACCTCATCTAAATCAGAGTAAAATAATTTAACCTGTTCAGTTACCATTTCTATAGAAACTCTTGAATAATAAGTTGAGTTTTCAACCTCTTTTTTGATTCCAGACCAACAGAGTACAAACTGTTCTTTGAAAACAATATATTCCGATGTTCTATTTTCGTGCCTTTTCATAAAGTCAGCAACAGCATCTAAAGTGTGTTTAATGTTGTTTTTAGCGCTTTTTTCAATAGCAGCAACAATTGGTGAATTGTTGTCTTTTAATTCAAAATCATTGATCATTAAGGTGGAATTACTTCCAATTCTTTTATAAGTGAAGCTCTTGTAATACTTATAAATAGTTTTTTTAAAGGATGATATACTTTGGCTTTCTTTATGTTTGATGGTTACTAGTCCTATAACTTTGTTTTTAGGAAGTCTTGGAAAAGGAATGTTCTCGTATAAAATTGAGGGAGGATTGTGTAAATAAGCGTTTATTAAATTCTGAATCTTGCTATCGTCAAAAAAATCAACACCAGTTAGTGCATTGCTTTCATCTTCAACACCAACAACAATATAAGAATTGTTGCTTGGATTTGCGTTTGTTAAAGCACAAATATGTTTTAAAAACTTTCCTTTTCCTTCTTTTGAATGTAGGTTTAACTGACGTTTTTTGTCATAAAAACTATTCTCATCATTGTAAGTAAGCAATCGTTTTATGAGGAGTCGTTTATTAATCATTCAGTTTTAGTGTCAACTAATGAGCTTTATGGTGGTTAAAGTGCTAATTTTTCTTAAAGTTATTCATTTTTAACCAATTTTTAACAAGGTTATTGAAGTAAAATATTCAATTTGCACTATTCAATTACGAATAGTAATTTCACAGGATTAAATTTTTAAATAAATGGAAGGACAAACTGCGACTATCGATATCAAATCGATTAATGAAAAAATAGAAAAAGAGAGTGCATTTGTAGATTTACTTGTTATGGAAATGGGTAAAGTTATCGTTGGGCAAAAGTACATGATTGAGCGATTGTTAATTGGTCTTTTAGGTCAAGGACACATTTTATTAGAAGGAGTTCCTGGTTTAGCAAAAACACTAGCCATTAATACATTGTCAAAAGCGGTAAAAGGAAGTTTTAGTAGAATTCAGTTTACGCCAGATTTGTTGCCAGCAGATGTTGTTGGAACAATGATATATAATATTAAAGAAAACGAATTTACGATAAAGAAAGGGCCTGTTTTTGCAAACTTTGTGTTGGCAGATGAGATTAATCGTGCGCCAGCAAAAGTACAATCTGCTTTATTGGAAGCAATGCAAGAAAAACAAGTTACTATTGGTGATACTACATTTACGTTAGATAAACCATTTTTAGTAATGGCAACGCAAAATCCAGTTGAACAAGAAGGAACATATCCTTTGCCAGAAGCGCAAATGGATAGATTCATGCTTAAAGTGGTAATTGATTATCCTAAATTGGAAGATGAGCAACAAATTATGCGTGATAACCTTAGGGGGAGTTATGCAGAAGTAAATGAAGTTGTATCTGTTGATCAAATTAAAAAAGCACAAGTAGCAGTTCGTGAAGTGTACATGGATGAAAAGATAGAGAAGTATATCTTGGACATCATTTTTGCAACTCGTTATCCTGAAAAATATGGTTTAGCAGAATTAAAGCCTTTAATGAATTTTGGTGCATCACCTCGTGGAAGTATCAATTTAGCAATGGCGGCAAAATGTTATGCTTTTATTAAAAGAAGAGGTTATGTAATACCTGAAGATGTTCGTGCTGTTGTTACAGATGTACTACGTCATAGAATAGGAATTACCTATGAAGCTGAAGCTGAAAATATTACTTCAGAACAAATCATTACTAAAATTGTAAATCATATAGAAGTACCATAAGGATTAATGTTTTAAGAATAACGGTTTTCAAAATACTGTTACAATTAATCAATTAATCAATAATTCAAATGGATACAAAAGAGTTACTTAAAAAAGTTCGTAAAATCGAGATAAAAACTCGACGATTAAGCGATCATGTTTTTGGAGGAGAATATCACTCCACCTTTAAAGGGCGTGGTATGACTTTCTCTGAGGTGCGTCAATATCAATATGGCGATGATGTTCGTGCAATTGATTGGAATGTAACTGCGCGTTGTAATGAACCCCATATTAAGGTTTTTGAGGAAGAACGCGAGTTAACCATGATGTTAATGGTTGATGTTTCTGGATCTAAATTTTTTGGAACACAAAATCAGTTTAAGGATGAAATGGCTACAGAAATATCTGCAACATTGGCCTTTTCAGCAATGCAGAATAATGATAAAATTGGACTGATATTATTTTCTGATGAAATAGAATTATTTATTCCACCCAAAAAAGGGCGTTCACATGTACTGCGTATCATTAGAGAGTTGATTGAGTTTAAGCCGAAAAGTAAAAAGACAGACATAGGAGCTGCTTTTAAGTTTTTGTCAAGTGTAATGAAAAAGAAAGCCATCACATTTGTGTTGTCTGATTTTGTTGCGGATGATTATGATCAAACACTAAAAATAGTTGGAAGAAAACATGATATCACTGGAATTAGAATTTATGATCAGCAAGAAGAAACAATTCCTAATCTAGGATTGGTTCAGATGAAAGATGAAGAAACCGGTCAGGTACAAGTAATCAATACTGCTTCTAGAAAAGTAAGAACCAACTACGCTAAATTTTATAAAGAGAAAGCTGCTTATTTTGAAGAATCATTCAGAAAAAGTGGTTCGGGAGCTTTGTGTACTCGTGTGGATGAGGATTATGCAAAAAAATTACTGGGCTATTTTAAAAATAGAGGATAAAAAATAATTACGATTAATGGATAATTATATTATAACAAAAGAAGTTAAGGGAATGAAGAGCAAGAAAAGAAAAGGATTCTTTTTTCTTAGCTTTTTGTTTTTCATTCTTTTAGCAAATGTTTCTTTTGCACAACAAGTAACCGCGGTAATAGATACGACTTCAATTCAAATTGGTGAAGAATTAAAGTTGACGTTATCAGTTGAAGTTGATACTATCGATTTAGTGGTTTTTCCCGAAGCGAAGTCACTTGGTTTAATGGAAATTATTGAGTCTTACAAGATAGATACACTTAAAAACAAGAAGAAATATATTCTGAATAAAGAATATGGATTAACGCAATTTGATTCTGGTCATTACACCATTCCACAGCAAAAAATCATCATAAACAGTAAGCCGTTTATTACAGACTCTTTATTGGTAGAGGTAAGAGATGTTGCGGTAGATACTACGAAGCAAAAATTGTTTGATATTAAACCTGTCATTGAAGTTGAAAAACCATCTGAAGGGTTTCCAATGTGGATTGTCTATGTTGTATTAGGATTGTTGTTATTAGGAGTTTTGTTATACTTTTTATTCTTTAGAAAAACTAAAGCAGAAAGAGCGGCTGAAAATAAATTAGCACCTTTTGAAGAAGCAATACAACATTTAGCACAATTAGATACTGAAGGTTTGTTAGCAGCTAATGAATACAAAAAATACTATTCTGAATTGACAGATGTATTGAAAAAATATCTTGATGAAAAGGTGTATGACAATGCGTTAGAAAGTACATCAGATGAGTTAATAGAACAATTAGAGTTATTGAGAGATTCTGGAAAGTTGCCAATATCTAAAGAAGCAATAGCAGAATTAAGTAGTGTGTTAAAAACATCCGATTTGGTAAAGTTTGCAAAGTCTCAACCAGATGAAGGAACTGCAAGAGTAGATAGAAATACGATTGAAAAAATGCTTCATGAAACAAAGCAAGCAATTCCAGAACCAACAGAGGAAGAGTTGTTGTTAAATGAGCAATATAGAATAGCGCAAGAGCGTAAAAAGAAACGTAAAAAGATTATTTATGCTTCTATTACAGGTGTCGCATTAATTGTACTTACAATTGTTGGTTTAGGAGTTAAATACGGGTTCTCCGAATTGAAAGATGAAGTTTTTGGTCATCCAACTAAAGAGTTATTAGAAGGGAAATGGATTCGTAGTGCTTATGGTGATCCAGCAATAGTAGTAACTACTCCAAAAGTATTGAAACGTGTTTCTAATGAACAATTAGAAGCAATGAATACGCAGAGTTTTGCTTACGGAAGCATGACGGGTAATTTTGCTTTGGTATTAAATACTACGCAAATTCCAGAAACGGCTCAAGCTGCTTTAGGTCAAATGAATAGTGATTCAGAAGATGATGAAGAAGCAGAAGAGCCAAAAATAGACTTAGAGCAAGTAAATGAAATGACCTTGCAGAGATTAACTCAACAAGGAGCAACCGATTTAATAGTGAAGCAAGAGGAGTATTCAGGAAACGGATTAAGTGGAATGAAGGCTTTTGGGTCATTAAATATAAAGAACCCAGTTACTAGTAGAATAGAATCTACCAACTATGAGGTTATAACTTTCCAGCAAGGAAGTGCATTACAGCAAATAATAGTGTTTTATCAAGAAGGCGATAAGTACGCTGAAAAAATTGTGAAGAAAGTGATGGATTCTGCTGAACTTAAAAAAACTGAAGAATAATGTTTTGGAACTATGAATATGTAAATCCGGAATACTTTTGGTTGTTAATACTTTTGCCATTAGCAATAGTGTGGTATGCTTTTAAGCGAAAAAAGCAAGTGGCAACTTTGCAAATGAGTAGTTTGAAAGGTTTTCAAGACAAATCATTACTACCTAAGCTAAAACCATTATTGTTAATGTTAAGATTATTAGCAATGGCGGCTATTATTGTAGCTTTAGCAAGACCTAGGACGGTTGATATATCGTCTAGAACAAAAACGAATAAGGGGATTGATATTGTTATGGCAATTGATATTTCTGCAAGTATGTTGGCGAAAGATTTAAAGCCAAATAGATTAGATGCCTTAAAAGATGTAGCTGCGAAGTTTATCAAAGGACGTCCGAGTGACAGAATAGGTTTAGTGTTGTATGCTGGAGAGAGTTATACCAAAACTCCAATTACCAGTGATAAAAGTATTGTATTAGGATCTTTAAGTGAAGTAAGATATGATAGTAGAGTGTCTGGAGGTACCGCTATTGGTATGGGGTTAGCTACTGCTGTAAATAGGTTGAAAGATAGTAAAGCAAAAAGTAAAGTAATTATCTTATTAACGGATGGTGTAAATAATTCTGGTACAATCGATCCTAAAATAGCAAGTGAGCTAGCACTAAATTTTGGTATTAAAGTGTATACAATTGGTTTAGGTACTAACGGTACTGCATTATCACCCGTAGCATTAAGACCTAACGGAAGCTTTGTGTTTGACAGGGTGAAAGTGGAAATTGATGAAAAGTTATTGAAAGAGATTGCTAAGGCAACAAGTGGTAAATATTTTAGAGCTACGAATAATAAAAAGCTTCAAGAGATTTATGCTGAAATCAATAAGCTAGAGAAAACAGAAGTAGAAGAATTTAAGTTTTATAATTATGATGAAAAATTTCGCTTTTTCGCATTGTTCGGATTAGTGATATTTTTGTTTGAGTTATTGTTGCGATTCACAGTATTTAGAAGTTTTATCTAGTTGTAAGTCGATAGACAAAGGAGAAAATAAATAAAAATAATAAAAAGTACCCGTCTGCACGGGCATTAAAAATGTTTGAATTAGAAGAGAAAATATATTTCTATGTATTAATTGCGATACCAGTATTGGTAATTGCATTTCTGATGCTTTCTATTTGGAAAAAAAATAAGCAAAAGCAATTTGCTGATCATAAGCTGTTACAACGTTTAACGCCTGAAAAATCAGTATTTAAACTAGTTTTTAAAGTAATATTATGGTCTTTGGCAATTGCGTGTTTTGCAATAGGATTGGTAAATCCTAAATTCGGAACGAAGCTGGAAACGGTAAAGCGTGAAGGGGTTGATATTGTATTTGCAGTAGATGTTTCTAAAAGTATGTTGGCTGAAGATATTGCCCCAAATAGGATTGAGAAATCAAAACAATTGGTAACACAGATCATCAATAATTTAGCAAGTGATAGGATAGGGATTATTGCCTATGCAGGACAAGCATATCCGCAATTACCAATAACTACAGATTATGCTTCTGCTAAAATGTTTTTACAAAACATGAATACGGATATGTTGTCCTCTCAAGGGACTGCAATATCTGATGCTATTGAAATGGCAACTACTTATTTTAATGATGAAGAGCAGACAAATAGGATATTAGTTATCATATCTGATGGAGAAGACCATAGTGATAATGCTGTTTCTGCAGCAAGTATGGCAACTGAAAAAGGAATAAAAATTTTCACAATTGGTGTAGGGAAACCGGAGGGTGGTCCAATACCAATTAAGCGTAACGGAATAATTGAGAGTTACAAGAAAGACCAGCAAGGAGAAACAGTAATCACCAAATTAAATGAAACTGTTTTAAGAGAAATAGCTACAGCTACAAACGGATTTTATTTAAACGGTTCTAACACGCAACAAGTAGTTGATGAAGTTAAGAAGAGATTGTTGGCTATGGATAAAAAAGAGTTTGAAACAAAACAATACACTGATTTTGATCATCAATTTCAATGGTTTTTAGGTTTCGGATTATTCTTCTTGTTTATAGATGTATTGGTGTCGGAAAAGAAAACAAAATGGATCAAGAAATTGAATCTATTTAATGAAAAATAGAGGATGAAAAATTTACTATACATATTCGCATTGATTGGTTGCTCAGTTTTTTCTCAAGAGAAATTGAAGCCTCAAGATGAAAAATATATTTATCAAGGAAATCAGGAGTTGCAAGAAAATAACTTTGTAAATGCTGAAGCGGAGTACCGTAATGCTATTTCTGAAAACCCAACAAATTCAGTTTCTAAATATAATTTAGGAAATGCATACTTTAAGAATAAGAAAACTAACGAAGCGTTAGCTCGTTATCAACAAGCTCAAAAAGTAGCAGAAACAAAATTAGGCAAACATAAAGCATTTCATAATATGGGAAATAGTTTTATGCAGCAGAAAAAATACGATAATGCTATTGAAGCGTATAAAAATGCATTACGCAACAATCCCAATGATGATGAGTCTCGTTATAACTTAGCTTTTGCTAAAAAAAAGAAAGAAGAAAAAGATAAGGAAGACGAGAAAAATAAAGACAAGAATAAAGATAACAAAGACAAAAAGGATAATAAAGATAAGAAGGACGATAAAAGCAAAAACGATAAGGACTCGGATAAGAAAGACGATAAAGGAAAAGAGGACGAGAAGAAAGATAAGGACGACAAAGGCGATAAGGATAAGAAGGATAAAAAAGAAGACGATAAGGGTAAGGAAGATGAGAATAAGGATAAGAAACAAGATCAGTCTGATAATAAAAAAGAAGAAAAACCTAAACCTAAAAAAGGTCAATTATCTCCTCAACAAGTACAGAGTTTGTTAGAGGCAATGAATAACCAAGAAAAGAAATTACAGGAAAAAATGAATGCCAAGAAGCAAAAAGGTGTTCCTGTAAAAAATGAAAAAGATTGGTAGAAGAAGAAAATAAATCCTCATTTTCGCAACAGATAATGATTACAATATGAAATTAAAAACACACATATTCTTTTTATTGCTTTTGGTTACTCAATTGCTTTCAGCTCAAGTAGAGTTTACTGCAAAAGTGAGTAAAAAAAAGTTAGGAATTAATGAACGACTTCGGGTAGATTTTGTGATGAATAGTGAAGGGGATAATTTTTCTCCACCTGCCTTTACGGGTTTTACTGTCGTTGGTGGTCCGAGTCAATCGGTGAGTCATTCATGGATTAATGGTAAGCGTTCTTTTTCAAAAACATATACCTATATCTTATCTCCTACAAAAAGAGGAAAGTTTACTATTAAGCAGGCAAAGATTGTTATTGAGGATGAAACATATAAAACTATTCCCGTAGCAGTTGAGGTTGTAGCAGCGATTGCAAAACCAAAAGATCCGAATGACCCTGATTATGTGGCTCAAGAGAATATTCATTTAGTAGCGGAAATATCAAATACATCTCCTTACTTAAATGAAGCTATTACGATAAAGTATAAATTATATGTTGGACCTTCAGTAAACGTAAGTAATTTTAATCCTATTGATAATCCGAAGTTCGCAGATTTTTGGAGTCAGAATATAGATATCAAACAGTTTAAAATTGAACAAGGAACGTATAAAGGGCAAGATTATAAGTTTGTAGTATTACGTAAATCGGTATTATTGCCTCAGAAAACAGGTAAATTAGTAATAGAGCCGCTAGTATTGGATGTGGTTGTAAATGTGCCTACTAACAGAAGGGATTTCTTTGGAGGTAGACAATACCAGTCAGTACATCAGAAAGTTGCAGCAGGTAATAGAACAATAAATGTAAAGTCACTTCCTGAAGCGGGAAAACCTGCAAGTTTTACTGGTGCAGTTGGAGAATTTGAATTTGATGTAACAGCTAATAAAACAGCCCTGAAATCAGGAGAATCATTACAAGCAACAGTAAAGGTAAGCGGACGAGGAAATTTAAAGTTATTTGAACTTCCAAAATTGGTAGTGCCAAGTTCGTTAGAAGTATATGAACCTGAGCATAAAGAAAACGTCCGTACCAATTTAGCAGGAATGGGTGGTACTATTAGCGATACGTATACAATTGTGCCACAATATAAAGGTAATTACCCAGTGTCAAAATTAGAGTTTAGCTATTTTAATCCTAAAACAGCCAGTTATCATACTTTAAGTTCACTAGAGCATATTGTTGAGGTGTTAACAGGTCCGACAAATACTGATGCTGTAAATCAATCAAATAATAAGGTTGTCGCAAATCAGAATGTTGTTGGTAATAACAATCAATTCAGGTCATTTCGCACAAGTGCAAATTTAGTTTCAACTCGTACTACACAATTTTTCAAGTCTACATTATTTTGGTGTTTACTATTATTGCCATTATTGGTAATTCCTGGTGTGTTGTTATTTCAAAAGAAGAAAGCGTTAATTGCAAATGACGTTAGAGGAAATAAAATTAGAAAAGCTGATAAACTGGCAAAGAAATTCTTGTCAGAAGCGAAGAAGAATTTAAATAATAAAGATGCTTTTTATGAATCGTTACATAAATCATTACACAATTATTTAAAGGCCAAGTTACAAATAGAAACTACTGAATTCAGTAAAGAAAAAATAGCAACTGTATTTGAGAAAAATAATATTCATGCTGATATAACTGAAAATTTTGTAAGCTTAATTGAAGCTTGTGATTTAGCACGTTTTACTCCAATAAGTAGTGATGCGATGCAGCAAGATTATGATAAAGCAGTACGTGTAATTTCAGAAATTGATAAAACAGTTTAGCCCACCAGTGGGTTTAATTAATTGAAGGTTGTCCCGATTGGAGAACAGTATTATTAATTTATACCTTGTGTGCTTGGATATGGGGATTTTATAAAATTAGAAATGAAAAACATAATATACATACTACTATTAATCACAAGTTTTGGCTTTGCTCAAAACGAACAACTTTTTGAGAAAGCAAATGGCTTATATAATAGCGAAAAATACAGCGATGCTATTCAAGTATATCAGCAAATATTGAGTACGAAAAATCATTCAGTATCTCTTTATTTTAATCTAGCCAATTCACATTATAAGTTAAATCAGATAGCGGAGAGTGTTTATTATTATGAAAAAGCGTTGCAATTGGAACCTGAAAATGAGGATGTACTTACCAATTTAGCTTTTGCAAATAATATGCGAATTGATAAAATTGACGTAATACCAACTACAGGTTTTTCAAAAATATTTACATCTATAATAAACATGTTGTCATTTGATACTTGGGCAGTTTTAGCAATAGTATTTATGATGTTTTTTGTAGTAATGTTTATCGGGTATAGTCAGTCAAAATTTACTAATAGAAAGCGATCTTTCTTTATAATATCATTGTTAGGATTGTTCTTCGCTATACTTTCAGTTGCTTTTGCTTACCAGCAAGAAACTACATCTATTAATGAAAAATATGCTATTGTTTTTGCAAAAGAATCTCAGGTAAAGTCTGAGCCTAAATTCAATAGTGATGAAGCGTTTCAATTACACGAAGGAACAAAAGTAAGCGTGTTCGAAGATTTTGATGGGTGGACAAAAATTAAGTTAACCAACGGTTCTGTTGGATGGATTATTTCAAAAGAGATTAAGAGATTATAAAATAATATTAAATTGTAAATAGTTAAAAACCAATAGCGTATTTGTTGTTGGTTTTTTGTTTTTTAAAGTATTGTAATAAAGGCATACTATTTGTAATAAAACAAGAAGCGTATTCGTTTAAATAAAAAGATAAGTCATGAAGCAGTTCATATTTTCATTAGTAGTAGCATTTTCATTAGTAAGTTTTTCTCAAAATGTAGAAAAAAAATTAGGGGAATTCAGTCAGTTAAAAACATTTGATGGTTTGTCTGTAGAGTTAGTGAAATCGGATAATAACAAAGTGGTTATTTCTGGTGTACATAAAGATGATGTTGAAGTAATAAATAAAAAAGGGTTGTTGAAAATCAGATTTAACATACCCAAGGCATCTACTTTGTATGAAACTAAAATAGTGTTGTTTTACAAAGAGTTGAATTTAATAGATGCTAATGAAGGTTCATTTATTTTTTCTGATGAAATTATTAAAGAACTTGATTTAGAAATAAAAGCTCAGGAAGGAGCGATCATTAGGTTGGAAGTAGATGCTAAGAGAATCAATTCAAGAGTGGTTTCAGGTAGTATTATTACACTTTCAGGAAAAGCTAATAACCAAGATGTAATTGTGAATTCTGGGGGGATTTATAAAGCTCAAGAATGTATAACAGAACAAACAAAGGTTTCAGTAAGTGCTGGAGGTTCTGCTAAAATATATGCAACTGAAATTGCTAAAGCGAAGGTGAAAGCAGGTGGAGTAATTAAAATTTATGGACATCCAAAATTAGCTGATACTAAGAAAGTATTAGGGGGAAGCATTACTGTGGTGGACTGATGGTTTAAAATCATCATTATTGGTAAATGTGTCTTATTTTAAAAAAGCCAAATTGAAAGATATGTGACTATGTAAATAGATACTTACTATATGGATTAAACACAGAACTCATATTGTTTAGAGGTATTGTTAGTAATAGTTTTGTCAAGTTATTAATCAGAATATCCAAACCTTATTGTTGCTTTATGAAATATGAATTGTGTTTCCGTTTCTGTGAATTTAATATTATCAAAGAAAATGGTATATTCAACGTTATTGATTCCAGTGTTTATTTTTCCGGAAAACGAAGTCCCTTCTAATTCATTGTCTTCATAAATCATACCTGTATAGAATTCAAAAACAAAGTTTTCCTCGGCTAGTCTTGCGCTTATTTTTGCGTGAGGGATATTGTTTACTCCATATTTGGTGTAAGCCTCAAATCCAAGAAAGGTAAAAGTCATGTCGGTGTTTTCACTGAAAACGAAGCAGTCGTTAGGCTCAATGTCAAAAGATTCCATAAAGTTTTTTTCTAAGCAAATTGAACTTTCTTTAGCGAGATCAAAAGTGTTTTCATCGCTTTTTGAGCAGCTTAGAATTAATAAGAATAATATTAGGAAGGGTGTTTTTTTCATGATTAATTTTCAATTATTATCAACAAATTTATAACCTTAATTCCCCATCAATTCTTCTCGTAATTCCTCTTCTTGTTTGATAATGTCAGGAAAAATCATGGTAGCCAATCCTTTTACAGGTTTGTATAAAACAGAGTTTTCTAGCTTTTCAGGTTGTATAAATTCAATAGTACTGTTGGCGTGAGAAAAAACGATAAGTACTACACTAGCAATTAGTCCAAATTTCAACGCTCCAAAAACACCACCTAGTAGTTTGTTTAATATTCCTAATGAGGCAAAGTCGGCTAGTCTGGTAAATGCTTTTCCTGCTAATGAAACTATTACTATTATCACGAAAAAAGTAGCAGCAAATGCAACCACATTAATGTAGTTTTGGTCCCAATCAACGCTTTCATCCAATTTAGTGGCTACATAATGTGAAAAATGTATTGCACCATAAACACCGGCAATTAATGCAATAATAGAAGCGACTTCTACAAATAATCCTTTCATAAAACCGCGTACCAAGCCAAAAACCAGTAATGCTCCTATAACTATATCTATTGTGCTCATAAAATGTAAATCTTGTTTTAACCCATGAGTGGGTTTTGTTACTGGTGTCAACGAATTTCCTTAAACGCACACCGAATTAACAAATATACATTTTTAAAGGGTTCAATACTTGGAGTGTTTCAATAAAATTTCAAAGAGAAAAGCATGGTTTAAAAGCGCAATTACGGTATCTTTGTTTCTTCAAAATTTCTTGATAATTAGCAACGATATACGATGATAAAAAACGATTTATTTTTAAGAGCTTTAAAAGGAGAAACAGTAGATAGACCACCAGTTTGGATGATGCGTCAAGCAGGTAGATATTTGCCAGAATTTATGGAGTTGAAGAAAAAATACGATTTTTTCACCCGTTGTCAAATACCAGAACTAGCTTCAGAAATAACAGTGCAACCAATTCGTAGATACGGGATGGATGCTGCTATATTGTTTTCGGACATATTAGTTATTCCTCAGGCAATGAATATTGAGGTAGAGATGAAACCAGATTTTGGACCATATTTACCAAATCCTATTCGTAATTTAAATGATGTAAATAATGTAATCGTTCCAGATGTGAATGACGCGTTAGGATACGTTATGGAAGGAATTAAAGCTACTAAAGAGAAATTAAATAATGAAGTACCGTTAATTGGATTCGCTGGTTCACCTTGGACAATTTTATGTTACTGTGTACAAGGGCAAGGAAGTAAAAATTTCGATAAAGCAAAGGAGTTTTGTTTTACAAACCCAGTTGCTGCTCATACTTTATTACAGAAAATTACTGATACTACAATTGCTTATTTAAAAGCGAAAGTTGCTGCAGGAGTAAATGCAGTACAAATATTTGACTCTTGGGGAGGAATGTTATCTCCAGTAGATTATCAAGAGTTTTCTTGGCAATATATCAACCAAATTATTGAAGCATTAAAAGATGATGCTCCAGTGATTGCATTCGGAAAAGGATGTTGGTTCGCTTTAGATGAAATGTCAAAATCTAATGCATCTGCTTTAGGGGTAGATTGGACAATCACTCCTCAAAACGCTCGTTACTTAACAGGAGGGAATATGACTTTACAAGGGAATTTTGATCCTACGCGTTTATTTTCACCACCAGCTGTAATTAAAAAAATGGTTACTCAAATGATTAATGATTTTGGGAAGGATAAATATATTGTAAATCTTGGACATGGTATTTTACCAAATGTACCTTTAGATAATGCAAAGGCATTTATTGATGCAGTAAAAGAGTACGAAGCATCATAAATAAATTATTAAAATACGGTTTAGGTATTGTTGTATTTTTTATTGTTTGTAACAGTGTTAATGTTCCAAAAAATAAATACTACGGATTTAATGCGGATTTTAAAAGAACTATAGTAGAGGACAGTATTGTGTTTGATGTAAAAAACATAATCACTAGTCCTTTGCGTTTTTGTATCACTTCTATAAATGATTCAGCGCAAAACTTATTAGAAATTGATCATTTGAATCTATTATAGTCTATGTGGATTGAAAATAGCAACTAACATAATAGATGGAATTAAAGCCTATTTTTCGGCGTTTGAGTTGCTCAATAAACTCAAGCTTTGGAAATACTTTGTTGTTCCTATTTTAATTAGTGTAGCTACTGCTGTTCTAGTATTTGTGTTAGCTTACTTTTTATCAGATACTATTGGTAATCATATTACAAGTTTGTGGCCTTTTGGTTGGGGGAAAGAAGTTGTTTCAACAATAAGTAATTTTATTGGAGGAGCATTAATTGTTGTTTTTGGATTAGTTATTTACCGACATGTGGTTATGGCTTTTTCGGCGCCATTTATGAGTCCTGTTTCGGAAGAAATAGAAAAGTATTATTTAGGTGATGTACATACAGATGCTAAATTTTCGATTACTCTTGCTAGAGCTATAAAAATTAATGTTAGAAATCTAGTTAAAGAGATACTATTCATTATTCCATTATTTTTTTTAAGTTTAATACCAGTTATAGGTTTCGTTTTTACAGGATTAATATTCCTTATACAAGCCTATTATGCAGGTTTTGGAAATATGGATTATACCCTAGAACGCCACTATAATTATAAAGACAGTATTACTTTTGTGAAACAACATAAAGGAATTGCAATTGGAAACGGAATAGTGTTTATGTTAATACTAATGATTCCTGTAATAGGAATTTTGTTAGTGTTGCCATTGTCTGTTGTATCAGCAACAAAAGAAACTGTAAAAAGAGTTCATCAAGAAAAATAATTCATTCTATGAAAGAAAAATTTCAAGCATACATACATCAGTTACAAGATACAATTTGTAAGAAATTAGAAGAAGTAGATGGTAAAGCTACTTTTCAAGAAGACTTATGGGATAGGCCAGAAGGTGGTGGTGGAAGAACTCGTGTAATAGAAAATGGAAATGTTTTTGAAAAAGGAGGAGTAAATATTTCTGCTGTTCATGGAGTATTACCAGAAGTGTTGAGAAAGCAATTTAAGGTTGAAGAAGGTGACTTTTTTGCCTGTGGTTTAAGTTTAGTACTACACCCTAAAAACCCATTTGCACCAACCGTTCATGCCAATTGGCGTTATTTTGAAATGTATGATGGTAATGGAAATATTGTTACACAGTGGTTTGGTGGCGGACAAGATTTAACACCTTATTATTTATTTGATGAAGATGCAATTCATTTTCACCAAGTATGTAAAGATGCTTGTGATAAGCATGATAATTCGTTCTACCCGATGTATAAAAAGAGATGTGACGAATATTTTTATAATGCACATAGAAACGAAGGGAGAGGAATTGGAGGATTGTTTTTTGATTATTTAAAAGAAACAGAAACCCTTACAATGCAAGATCGATTTGATTTTGTAACCGAAATAGGAAATAGCTTTCTAGATAGTTATGTGCCGGTTATTGAGCGTAGAAAAAACATAGAGTATACAGAAGAGAATAAGAATTGGCAAGAAGTACGTAGAGGGCGTTATGTAGAGTTTAATTTAGTACATGATAAAGGAACTTTATTCGGATTAAAAACAAATGGACGAATAGAAAGTATCTTAATGAGTTTGCCCCCGAAAGTGCAATGGCATTATAACCATGTTCCTGTTGAAGGAAGTGAAGAAGAACGATTAGTAAAAGTATTGCAGAGTCCTAAAGAATGGCTTAAATAAATTGTACTATGAAAAGAGTTATTTTAATAATATTTACCTTGTTTTTTGTGGCATTTTGTAATGCTCAGGAAAGTGAGTATGTAGAAGATTTCTCACATAAAATTAATGCAAAACTCGGTATTGATACTAAAACTTTCTCTTATAAAGTAAACAATAGTTCAATCAATGAAAAATACGATTTAAAACCAAACGAATCAGTTCGGTTAGCAGCCTCAGTACATTACAGATTTATTGGTGTTACTATTGGATTTTCTCCAAATTTTTTAAATAATAATGAAGATGAAAAGCTAAAAGGGGAATCGGATATCAATTCAATTCAGCTACGCTTATTTATCAAGCGCTTTATACAAGAATTTGAGTATAGCAAAATTGAAGGGTTTTATGTAGAAAACACTGCAGATTTTGATGCTAATTGGATAAAAAACACCGATCCGTTTATACAGCTAAAAAGTCTAAATGTTAAACGTTTTGGAGGGAAAACTTCTTTTGTTTGGAATAAGAATTTTTCATTCAAGGCCTTATTGATGCAAAACCAAAAGCAAATAAAAAGCACAGGGAGTTTTGTGCCAAGTATATCTTATTTCTATTCAGAATTAAATAATCCAAATAATGAATTCATTTCTTTAGATGAAACTAATTTTGATTTGAATATAGCTGGAGGTTATATCCATAATTTTGTATTTGGAACATCTAAAAACTTCTTTGCTTCATTGGGATTATCTCCTGGTTTTGGGCTGAAATTCGCTAAGAATATTCAAGAAGATGAGTTTGGAATTCAAAAACAAAATAAAGAAACTTATACTAATTTTGTTTTTGAAGGGCGATTAAACTTAGGATATAATTCGGATAAAATATTTACAGGAATGCAGTTTAATGTAAATGGGGTTACTTATAATAAAAATCAAGAAACCAAAGTAGAAGATTCTAACACCTATTTTCAGTTATACTTTGGATATCGTTTTGGAGCGCCTAAAATGTTAGAACGGTTATTTGATAAGATACATAAAAAATAAGCGTACATGTTAAAAACAATAAAACGGATAGGACTCATCATAAACTATAAAACATTTGTTTTGTTGTTGCTTTCTGTATTATCAACATATTTTTGTAATTATTACCATATAAAAGCTAATATCCCATTAACACTAATAGCTACTGCAATTGTTTTTCCAATAGCTTTTTCAATTGGAGGGGCTTATAAACGAAGAGAGTCAGCTTTAGATCAGTACGGAAATATTAAGGCACATGGTAGAGCTTTATTTTTTGCGGTGAAACATTGGTTGCCAGAAACTTCAATTGAAACTCAAGAAGAGGTAAAAAAACATCTAGCTCATTTACTAAGCTCTTGCAGAACATCGTTTACTGAGCCACTGGATAACTTACAAGAAAACGAAGTAGGTATTTATGAGAGTTTTGATGAATTATCAATGTTTGTAAAAAAACTAAGAAGTTTAGGCTTGCCTTCAGGAGAAGCTTCAAGAGCGAATTCATTTTTAAGTAAAATGATGGTTTCATTTGAAAAAATAAAACATATTTATCAATACAGAACACCACGTACATTACGTACGTATAGTCAAATATTTATTATAATTTTGCCAATTATTTACGGACCGTATTTTGCAGTAGCAGCAGAATCATATTCCGCTTATTTAATTTATGCAATGCCAATATTATTCAGTGTAATTTTGGTGAGTTTAGATAATATTCAAATGCATTTGGAAAACCCGTTTGATCAAGTTGGGGAAGATGATGTAGAATTTAATGTTGAAAAATTTATAGCCAGTTTAAAATAAAAATATGTATCCACTTAGAAGAAACAGACGCTTAAGAACTAACGACGCAATCAGGTCATTAGTACGTGAAAATAATATTACTCCAAATGATTTTTTAGTGCCGCTTTTTGTGGTCGAAGGAATGGGAGTAAAGGAGGAAATAGCCTCAATGCCTAACTATTATCGTTTTAGTTTAGATCTATTGTACATGGAGGTAAAAGCACTATGGTCAATGGGATTAAAGTCGGTGTTGATATTTGTGAAGGTCCCTGATAAATTAAAAGACAATGCAGGTACAGAGGCTTTAAATGAAAATGGTTTAATGCAACGTGCAATTCAAACTGTAAAGGATGCCTGTCCAGACATGCTGGTTATGACTGATGTAGCTTTAGATCCTTATTCTTCTTTTGGACATGATGGTATTGTTGAGGGAGGAATTATTTTAAATGATGAAACTTCGGAATTACTAGCTGAAATTGCTGTTTCTCATGCAGAAGCTGGAGCTGACTTTGTTGCGCCAAGTGATATGATGGATGGACGTATAGGAGTAATCCGTGAAGCTTTAGAAGATGAAGGAATGATTGATGTTGGAATAATGAGTTATTCAGCTAAATATGCCTCAGCTTTTTATGGACCATTTAGAGATGCTTTAGATTCAGCACCAGGATTCGGTGATAAAAAAACGTATCAGATGGATTATGCTAATCGTTTTGAAGCACTTCGTGAGACAGAAATGGATATAGATGAAGGAGCCGATATTGTAATGGTAAAACCAGGAATGCCATACTTAGATATTGTGCGCGAAGTAAAAAATGAATATGATGTACCTGTAGCTGTTTATCAAGTTAGTGGGGAGTACTCTATGATTAAAGCTGCTGCAGAAAAAGGTTGGTTAAATCATGATGAAACCATGATGGAAAGCACTATGGCTTTTAAACGTGCAGGAGCAGATATCATTGCAAGTTATTTTGCTAAAGATATAGTAAAACTACTGTAGTATTAAGAGCAAAAATATATTTGCGTAGAAGTACGCAAGGGGAATATATTTAAAATTATTATTAATAAACTAACTACTTTACAAATTGAATTACACTATTAAAAAAACAATAGTATTATCTATTCTATTAATTTATTGTTTAACATGTAAAGCCCAATTGGACTCCTATTTAATTGATGGTGAGGGATGGGCAAAAGGAAATTATATTGAATTTGGAATTAATGAAAGAGGAGTCTATGGAGCCTCTACCGATAATATTCCTGCTACATTTCATACAAATAGAGTCCCAGGATTATTTGGATTTATAGCAAACCCAGCTGCTGATGGATGGGTAGATTATGATGGAGATTATTTTACCCCTGGAGATCCAGAAGAAGGTTTTTCTGTTGAAATTAATGGGACTAATTATAATAATAATAACGTAGACGATTTGTTCGGAGTTTCTGGTGCAGTAACAGGTGCATCAATACTTACATCGGATTGTTTTGATGATGTTGCTCAAGTTGTTTGGGAAGGAAATGTAGATGGTTTGTCTATAAAAAGATATTATAGTGTTACTGAAGAAGGATTGTTTATACAAATGATTACGACTATTAAAAACACTACTTCCGAAACAAAAAAGGATGTATATTTTATGCATAATGTTGATCCAGATAATAATGAATCATTAAACGGAAATCATGAAACTGATATGAACTTGATTTCTCAAGCAAGTTCAATTGAAGACGATGTATGTTTAGTAACTGCTTCTCAGAATGGAGTTACAGGAAGTTCAGTCGATCCTACTGGGTCTGATGTTAGCTTTTTTAGTAAGAGTCCTTTAGCAAGAGTTACATATGGTGGTTTTTCAAATAGAAATGCTAGTAATGTTTGGAATGGCGCTGGTTTTGCAGGTGACGAAGGGAGTACTTCAGATGATATAGATAAAGCTATTTCAATAGCTTTTAAACTTGGTGACTTATCTGGAGGCCAAGAAATGAGTTTTGTGTACTACTATATATTAGAAGAAATTGATGAAGATTTTATTCCGATTATAGTAAACATAACTCCCAGAAACCCATCAACTTGTAATGGAACTAATGGAGCTATTGTGATTTCAGGTGTAATTCCAAATGAAAATTATTTGATTACTTATCAAGATGACGGAGTGATCATCCCAGAGGAAAATTATATTGCTAATTCTGATGGTATTATAGAAATTGGAAATTTAAATTCAGGTATTTACACAAATGTTAATATAGAATGGGGCTCTTGTTCTACAAGTTTAGCAACAATATACGAATTAACCGACCCTAATGTTCCAGAGTTTTCTTTAACAAATACAGATATAACTAAATGTTTTGTTAATGACGGAACAATTATACTTTCTAATTTACTTTCAGATGCTGAATACGAAGTTTCATATGAGTTGAATGGAAATTTAGTAGAAGAAACTTATGTAAGTAATAGTAGTGGAGTTGTTACAATTTCGGATTTAGGTGTTGGTGTTTATAGTGATTTTACAGCAGAAATATATAATTGTTATGTATCTCTTAGTGATGTTATTAATTTAATTGAGCCAGCAAAACCCACCGCAAACGGAATAAGTAATCAATTTTATTGTGATGAGGATTATGACTATATAACAACAATTAATCTATTAGAATTAAATGATGTTGTGTTAGGTACTCAAGACCCAAATGATTTTGAAATATCATACCATTTTACAGAAGATGATGTTATTAATAATGTAGCTGTTCCTTATACTTTTGAAACTCCTGGTGTGCCAACCTTTGTCCTATATTGTAGAATAAAGAGTATTGAAACGGGCTGTTATGCATATACATTATTTAATGCCATAATAGGAACGCCTGTTGACTTTGAATTGAATGATGATTTCATTTGTTTAAATAGTGATGACACATTAGATAGCAACTATGCCCCACCTATAATAGACACTTTCTTGTCTCCGTCGATACATAGTTTTGAGTGGTTTCATAATGGAATTGCCTTACCTTCTGAAACCTCAAGTAGTATAGTTGGTGATGACTTTGGAGAGTACTCAGTAAAAGTGACACAAAATAGTTCCGGTTGCCATATTACAAAAACCACAACTATTCATCCGTCAGGAGTTCCAAATAATTTTGAAGTAAATATTATTTCATCAACGTTTTCGGATACTGATACAGTTGAAATAATTGCAACAGGTTATGGGGATTATGAATATAAGATGGATAATGGAGATTTTCAATCCTCACCAATTTTTTCGAATTTAACCTCAGGATACCATGTGTTTTATATTAACGATATAAATGGTTGTGGTGTAGTGTTTAAAGAAGTTTTTGTAATTGATTATCCAAAGTTTTTTACTCCAAATGGAGATGGTGTAAATGATTATTGGCAAATAATAGGAGTGGATAAATTAAAAGATCCTAAAATATTTATTTTTGATAGATATGGGAAATTGCTTACAACATTAAACTCATCAGAAATTGGTTGGAATGGTGAATGTAATGGTAATGTATTACCTTCTTCTGATTATTGGTTTAAAGTTGTGTTTAAAGATTTAAACAATAATACAAGGGAGTTTAATTCGCATTTTTCATTGAAAAGATAAGTTCGTAGAAAATAAATTTAAAGTATTTGTTGTTTTAAAAATGTTTGACACTTAGTAGTTTTAATCATGACATTACTAATTACATATGCAGTTCTATCGATATTTTTTTCTTTTGTATGTTCTATACTGGAAGCGGTATTGTTAAGTGTAACGCCAACCTTTATTAGTGTAAATAAGAAAGAAGGGAAAAGTTTCGCGAGTCAATTAGAAGAAATGAAAAAGGATGTAGATAAGCCTTTAATTGCGATTCTTACTTTAAATACCGTTGCTCATACTGTTGGAGCAATCATGGTGGGTACAGAAGCAAAATCTGTGTTCAATGATGAAGGTAATGGGGTATTTGTAGTTTCTGCGGTAATGACGATATTAATTTTAGTTGCTTCAGAAATTATTCCTAAAACTATTGGAGCAACCTATTGGAAAAAATTAGCACCAGTATCTGTGATGATTCTAAGAGGAATGATCCTGTTTTTTAAATGGACAGGGATTATTTGGTTATTGCAATTATTTACAAAATTATTCGGAAAAGGAGCTCATGGGGAAAGCGTATTGAGTAGAGAAGATTTTTCTGCAATGGCTGATATTGCTAAAGAAGAAGGTGTTTTTGAAGAATCTGAATCTAAAGTGATTAAAAATTTATTGAACTTTAAATCTATTTTAGCTAAAGATGTAATGACTCCAAGAACGGTAATGAAAATTGCTGACGAACAAGTTAGTGTTAAAGATTTTTATGAATCGAATAAGAATTTACGCTTTTCAAGAATTCCAATTTATCAGGAAAAACCTGATAATATCATAGGTTATGTACTCAAAGATGACATTTATAAACAGTTAGCAGAGGATCAAGATAAAATGTTGTTAAGTGAATTACAACGTAAAATTCTAGTAGTTAATAGAGCAATTCCTATTCCTGATTTATTTGAAAAGTTTATTGCCGAAAAAGAACATATAGCTTTAGTTGTAGATCAGTACGGATCTGTGAGTGGTGCCGTAACAATGGAAGATGTTATAGAAACCCTGCTAGGATTAGAAATAATGGATGAAAGCGATACAGATTCTGATATGCAACAATTAGCAAGGGAAAACTGGAAAGAACGCGCTAAACGACTAGGGATTATTGAAGATGATTAAAAACGTTGTAATTGCCTATGTCAAAACTCCAATTGGAATGTGTGAAATTAAAGGAAGTGAACTAGGAGTTTCTCAAATTTCCATTTTAGATAATGATGTGCCAATTACGGCTACTATTCCCCAAGAATTACAAATTTGTGTTGTACAATTAGAAGAATATTTTAAAGGAGAAAGAAAAGTATTTGAATTACAGTTGGATTATAATGGAACAGATTTCCAGAAAACTGTTTGGGAATCACTTAATTCTATTCCTTATGGTAAAACAACAAACTATTTAAAACAAGCTCGTTTGTTAGGAGATGAAAAAGCAATTAGAGCAGTTGCTACAGCTAATGGAAAGAACCCATTCGGTATGCTACTACCTAATAGGCACGCATCAAGCGCAGCCTACCGTTATGGCTTCCAAGGACAAGAAAAAGATGATGAATTAAAGGGAGAAGGGAACTCGATGAACTTTAAGTTTAGAATGCATGACCCGAGAGTGGGTAGGTTTTTTGCGCGTGACCCTCTGAGTTATAATTATCCTTGGAATAGCCCTTATGCATTTAGTGAAAATAAGGTTATTCATGGTACTGAACTTGAAGGATTAGAGTTTTTACCTCTTAGTGATGAAACGAGAGACCCTACAATAGTAGAATCTCTGCAACCAGATTTAGCTTTTATGTCTGGGTTGGCATCATTAACAAATGCTGTTAAAAAAGCTAAGGCTAAATTTTTTGGAGACGATACATGGAATAGAACAGTAATTAAGGTTCAAGATGGTCTAGATTTAGAGACAGGTATTAATGTAAGTGTATATGGTTATGAAATTAAAGCTACTAGTGTAAACGGAGCTGACCCTCAGGAAGGTGTTAATGATGCCATTGAAAACGTAGCTAATACTGTTCCTTTTGGTAAGCCTCTTGTTAAGGCTGGTAAAGCTATAGTTTTAGCAGCAAAGGCAAGTAAAAAAGGAGCTTCTCTAAAAGCCGTTATTAATTCAGCTACTGATATGCTTAATAAACAAAAAGGGATTCTTGATGATACTATTGTTGAAGGAGTATCTTTGGATGGTAGTTTTGAACTACTTGATGATGTTGCTAATTTTCATATATTAGATATTGAAAATATATCTAATATTAAAGGAACCGCACTTAAAAATACGACTGAAGTATTTGAGGCAACCGCAAAAGCTAATGGCTCTAAAGAAGTAAGTATATTTTTTAGTAATGTTATTAATGACGCTTTACGAACAAGACCAGATTTAGCTAATAAATTAGGTTATGATTATAAATTTATACCTTCTGATTCTGGAGTAGGAAATGTTTCATGGACAAAAAAAATAGATGATTAATGATGAACTTAGCAGAAGAGGTAATTAAAGTAACCTTGAAATCCATACAAGACTCACCAATAATATGGTTAGACCAGAGTAAGGGAGTTTTATCTCGGTTATTGAACAAAGAAAGTGTTCTTAGAAAAAATATCCGATTACAAACTGATGAAGAACCTCTTTTTGAATATGCTTCATTAGATTCTTATTCATTAATTACGACTAAAAGAGTAATCTCTGATAGAGATAATAAAAAATTAGAAATAGAAATAGAAAATATATTTAGGGTTAAATTACCTAAACGAGTAAAGGTAGTAAGTGATTTAGAAAATATTCCACCTTCGAGATTACTTATAATTAGTGATAATAATGGAAATGAATTATGTTTAGAATTTGACCCATATTATCCCCATTATTTTGCTAGAATTTTAATTAATAATCTTTCTTCCAAATTAAGAACTAATAGTTGGTATTTAAATCCATCAACTAAAAAATAAATGAAAGAATTCAAAAAAGGTGTGCTATATGGTACATCTTTTTTGCTTTTAGCATCATTATCCTACTCGTAGGTATAAACGTGTGTTAAAAGGGCTTATAATGGGTGTGGGTGGTGTGTTATAACTCTATTAGTGTCAGTAAAACTTGCATAATACATTAATTTTTCGTATATTTATATTTCGTCAAACAAGTGGGGGTAGTTCACCCTCATATATTAAAACAATTTTATTAAAATATTTATGTAAGTTAATTACGCTACTTACATAATGTTCCTATGTTGTATATGGGAAAATGAAAAGCGTTTAAATATTAAATTGTTATAATTATGAATGACGAAAAATTATTAAAAAAGATTAAAGAAAAAATTAACGAAATTACTGTTAATGAAGACAATGTATTCTTAATTCGAAAAGAATACAAAACAGATTTCCCCGATATTCATATCCTTTTGGAATATTTCGGAATTAACTTTGGAGACGAATCCCCAGAGTTAGTATCCTTAGCTTTTATGGATATATGTAATAATATAGATTACTGTATAATTTATGACTTCGGTGAGTATGAATTTTATTCAAACGGATTAAGACATCGTGAAAACGACCTACCAGCAACTGTATTTTCTGACGGTACGAAACATTGGTGTAAAGATGGTCAAATGCATCGAGATAATTGCTTACCAGCTTTAATAACTTCGGATGGAGATACTAGGCGATGGTTTAGTAAGGGTACGGAATATTTTCCCAATTAATATTTTATGATTTACAATTACATTTAGTTTGAGTGCTTTTAAGGCAGTTTTTGATAGGCTGTCTTGCATTTAAACTGAACATAAAGCAATATTGAGAAAGGCTCTGAGATTAATTGTAATATTTATTAGCCCCAAAAGCAACCATGACTATCTTTTTCTACAATTGCTAGAAAATCGTTGATACTATCTACTACTGGAACGGGTTTGTAAGCCGACCATTTACCAGTTTCTCTAAACCAGTATATATTCCACTCATTCTTTGATTTAACGTATTTAGCCTTAGCTTTTGAATAGTTATGGATTATTGTATTATCATTCCATTGTGGACGTATTTCGTATATCTCTACTACGTTATCTGAATATGAATAACCAATATCTAACTGCTTTCGGACTTCAATTGGTGGGCGTTTAGATTCAATATAATCTTTAACTTGTTGCTCGATTAAGTTTATTACTGTCATTTTTCCTTTTTATCAAAAGTAAATAATTCAGTAATATGAATATCTAAAGCCTTTGAAATAGCTCTCATTGTGGATAAAGAAGTACTTATTTCAGCCCTTTCGATTCTACCAATTTGATTGATAGGTATATCAGCATCATTGGCTAAATCTTCTTGAGATAAATCCTTATTTTTTCTAAGTATTCTTAGATGCTTACCAAACTTATCTAAATATTTATGGTCTTTAAACTTCACAAGTCTAAAATCAGCATTCATTAAGAATAAAATAAACACATATTTGTGTTATTTTTAATATATTTGAAGAAACTAAAACTATATACCAATGAAAAAAGTATTCTTATTACTTCTCACGATGACATTATTTACATCTTGTTCAACTGATGACCCAATCAATAATGTAGTAGCAAACACAGATAGTACGAATGGTGGTGATACAAACTCAGATAGTAATACCACTTCCGATTTTAGTTGGAGTTCTTGTGAGCTTGGTCAATGGTCTATAGCTTCAAATTATGCTGATTTTGATAATGATGGTGACACTGACATTATTATATTAGGGCAAGGTAACTCTGGAACATTAGGAATTATACTGTATGAAAACAATAGCAATTCTGGTTATGTAGAAAGCTTATTAACGAGCTTTAATATGACATTGAGCGCAGTTGTAATGGCAGATATTGAGTTGAAGGACTTAGATGATGATGGCGATATGGATATCCTTTATACAGCAGTAAAAGAAACGACAAACGGAGCTACTCGCATACATGATGGTTGTGATTTTGGTTGGTTTGAAAATATAAGTGGAGTATTTACTCAGCATAGCCTTAAATTTTATTCTGGTTATTCAACCTTACCAAATTATGGATTAGCTACCAATTTAGTTTTAGCTGACTTCGATAGTGATGGTGATATAGATATTCTGAATAGTAATATGGATATGTTCATTAATGATGGTAGCCAGAACTTCACACTTCAAAGTGTTTATTCCAATTTTGTTAAGCAAATGGAATTGTATGACTTCGATAGTGATGGAGATATGGACATTCTTACACATGATTATTCGTCAAATACAGCACCCAATTGGTCAGATACTGGAGGTAGTGCCATTTTTATTAATAATGGCGGAAATTCATTTACGATAAATACATTTCCAAACAATGGAAGTGTTGGTGAATTAGCCGATTTGAACAATGATGGTTACTTAGATTTAATAAGTGGATTTAGGAAGCAACAAACATTTGATTCACCACCTTATGAATACAAACCAGCATTTAAGATATTTTTAAGTAATAATGATTTTATCACCAATGGTAATTACCAAATAACGGATATTATTCTGGAAAATTACTCAGATTATGCATTCTATATGGCTATAACTGACATTAAGGCTTTCGATATTGATAATGATTCAGATTTAGACTTAGTAATGGGGGGATTTGGTGGTATGTCAGTATCATATAATTCTAATAATGGAAATGATTGGACACATGAATATAAGTTTTTAGGCGATGCCGATAATTTAGATAGAGTTATTAGTTTTTCGGCAGACAATTTCGATGGCGATTCAGATATGGAACTATTCGTAAATCAAAACAGTAGAAAACCAATTATTATCAATTCTGGTTTCTGTAATTAAAATATTAATCAACTATAACTCATAAAAAAAAAGAAATATGAAAACAACATTCATTTTAAAATCATTAATTGGGGCATTCTTTATCTTTTTAGCTTTCGGTAGTGATGAAAGTGAGGATGTAAACCTTACTAATATTGATGAAGCTCAAGAATACTTAAATGAAGTAGGTAAATATCATATTGAACTACCATACGGTCAATGTAAGTTTAGTCTTAATGGAAATACGATTAAGTATTGGGATAATCTAGGTGATGGATGGACAAATAAACCCAAAGCTACTTGTACATTTACATTAAAAGAGAGTACTATGACAAAAATGAGTTATAGTGAAAATAGATATGTTGATGTAAATGTTTGGAAACTTGACGTAAATGATGAATGCTGGGATACAGACATGGATAACATACTTAGTATGAAAGTTAATACAAGAGGAATACTATTTCTAAGGAACGGTCATGAAGTAGCTAATGTAGCTGTTAAAGGTTGGAAATAATTTAATGAAAAAACTTTATCTAAATTTTATAATCAATATAGCACTTCCATTATTTGTTGGCGGGTTTATATATATATTATTTAGAAACGAATCATTAATTATGTTCGATTGGTTTGATAAATTAGGATTATTAGAACCAATAAAAGAGCTTAGAGAAATAATAAATCCAATTAAACCATATATGGCTAATTGGATTTATTTCTCACTTGCTGATGGCTTATGGACGTATGCATTCACCTCAGCATTTCTGTTATTTGGTGATAGAAACAGATATTGGTTAGCACTTCCATTTCTATTAAGTATTGGTGTTGAAATGCTACAATATCTAGGACTATTTAAAGGCACTTATGACCCTTTAGACTTATTGTTTTGTGTCATTGGGTATGTATTACCATTTATAGTTTTCAAGCCATTAAACCCCATCACCTTTAATATTTAAAATATATTAACATTAACTACTCCTATTGAAATTTTATGAGAGTGATTAAGATGTATTTTTGAATCTTTTATTTTACTAAACATTATAACGTCTATTTCGTCTGCAAGAAGTGAGAGCATAGCTTCTTCTTTGTTCTTAAACGGGATAACTGTTACTTTATCAATAGGTGCTTTTTTAGGAACATCCGCTTTAGGTTCCTTCACCAAATTACTTGCAGAACCTATCGAAATATTTCCCTTATGTAATCTATCAATTACGCTTTTATTGTCACTATTGACAACTTTCATATACCTAGAAATAGTTCCTCTACCTACGCCAGCTATCTTTGCTATTTCAGCATAGGTATCAACAGATTGGTCTACTTGTTTAAATCTCCCAGCAACGGATAAATTCCTTTTGGCTATTTTCTCAATTGTATCCTTAGAATTATATGCTAGCATTACCTTTTCTATCACAGATAAATTTCTTCTGCTTAATTGATGTTTAACCATCCAAAGTTTTATTTCGTCTAAATTCTTGAAGTTTTCAGTAATTCTTTTACTAGGTATTTCTTTTTTTCTTAATTCAAGGGATGCTCTTATTCTTGTGTGACCTTCTATGACTAATTTATCACCTTGCTCAGTTTCCCAATATAATACGGGGTCATTTATTCCATTTTTCTTTATGTCCTTTTTTAGGTTGTCAAAGGCATCTTTATTAGCAAAAGGTAAAAAGCTTTTTAGCTCCCATATAGTAAACATATCATCAAATTCATCCATTACTAGATGTTCTTTCTCAAATAAATTTATAGTAGGTATTGTTTCTGAGCCTTTAACTGAAGGATTAGCCCAGTATGTTACACCATTTAACTGACTGCCACCCTTAGAATGGTATCTATGCAATTGATGTATGGTTGGGTCATCTGGATTTGGGTTATTTCTTGGATGTCCCCATTGTTTGAAGAAAAATAGTACATCCTCAGCTATGCATTTTTGTCTGATAGATTTTATCCATTCTGTTTCAATTGGTCGAGCTTTATGACCACTCTCGCCACCTACAATAACCCAATCAATACCTTTTAAACTATAATCTTTTATCTCACCAATTAGAGGTTCAACAGATAGAAACTTATGTTTTGCGTCACAATTAGCTAAGCGTTCTATTTTTCTTACAGAAACTTGACTACCTACCGAGACTCCCATCCAAATATTATCAGTCCAGTTTAATTCTTTTGAATATTTAAGAAGGTCGTTTTCTCTCTTCGTTAGAATTTGATAAGTATGTTGTGGAGTATCATTCATAACCTTAAATACACTCTTTATAAAATCTAGTGAAATATCTTTATGAAATAAATCTGACATTGAATTGACAAATACTATCCTATTCCCAGTCCATCCTAGTGGCTCTGAAAGTGTATCTGGGTGCTCTACAACTACATCAAACCCCGCTTTATATTTAGAGAAGTTAGGATTGTGTTGAAGTCGTTTAGTTTCTTTTTCAGCATAACAGTTATCACATTCTTTTGAAACTTTAGTACAACCAGTTGTTGGATTCCATGTTTCTTGTGTCCATTCTATACTACTCATATAATATCTAAATTAAGGTTTGACCAATTGGTCAAAGGTTAAAAGTCAGTACTAAAAATAGTAAACAATATTCAATTTCCAGACTTGTAAGCCGTATTAAGTTCAGTAACATACTCTTTGAAATCACTCCAATAACGTTTTACGGTACGTGTTGGGATTCCAGATACATCAGTAACCTTGCTTTGCGTTATCTTCTTATAAACTTTATAGTCCCAATCTTCAATGGCGTCATAAATACGTTGTTTAGTATTATCAACTCTCAAACGTCCATTTTCCTTATTTACAATACTCATTTTTTCATTGAATGATAATTTAGATATAGGATTGAACAAGAACTTACGTTCCTTATTCAGAATAAGTTTCAATGAATCGTTTTCATATCCTTTTAAGACATTTTTAATTATAGTATTCACTTCATTATTTGGTAATCGTGGTACCATTCTTTTATTAATACTCTCAGATAAACTATTGAGTGTTTTATAATCAATATGTGGATTTAACATCTTATGTTGAGTTAAATGATAAAACATAGTTCCATTCCTCTTACCTTCTTGTATTAATAGTGGTAGATATGGCTCACATATATTTATCTTATTCTCAAACACTATATAGTTACCATTATTATTAATAAAGTAATCAGCTATATTATTAAACCTTAGGGGTGTATTGTTATATTCAGAAAAGGTGCCATTCCCCACCATACCTCTTCTCTCTTTTTTAAGTATGTGGGCGGATGGCACCTTTTTAACTTCATGAGAATCAAATGTAGTTGAAGCTGTATAAGTAGTAGAATTAGGATTGAAGTATAAATCTGGGTCGTAACTTAAAACTGTTTGTTGTGTTGCTTTAGCAGCATTTTTATCAATATTAACCCCTAAACTTTTACCAATAGCTTTGTATGTGTCATTAAAATTATCAAAAGTTAAATTCTGAGTTTTAACAAGTAAACCATAACCAGTGGTAGATAATGATTTCCACTTAGCATATATAATTTGATTATTTGGAATATCAGAAATATCATCAACATCAATATAAATTAAACCATTAGATGAAGTAATATTATTATTAGAAGCTGAACCTTTAAAATTGAAATTAAACCTGAAGGTGGGAAGTAATTCTGTTTTTATCTTATTATAATCAATGCTAGATTTACCATAAGTTCTAGCAGATTGAATTAATGGTAACTTGTCATTACCATATTTTATTGTGTTAAGTATTTCTTTTAACTCATAGTTATTTGAAACATTAGGGGTTTTACAATTCTTAAACTGTTGTATTGAAAACATTTTGTCATATTACTTTAATTTTATGTTATTTAAATTCATTAATAAACAACTAGCTTATCAATGTTCACAGATACCAAACAAATAAAAAGAGTCTGCTTATCCACACCTTCTGACAAGTGCTTCAAAACAAACTCCTTTATGCCGTTAGGCTATATATTAAAGTAATATTTCAATTATTATGTCAGAAGTATTTTAATTATCTTAAGTATACTCATCATTTTTTACAAAGTCAAGGATTTTTATACTGTTTCTCTTAAATTAATCATTAATTAAGAATTAGCATCTATAAATAAGACCTAGAAAAGGTCCGTTCCTTATTAATCTTCATTAGCACGTTTTGTGAGTGGTATAGTAGCTTTCAATCGTTGTATATATAGCCTTTTAAGCTGTTTCATTCTGACGGTCAATCAAATTGTTATTAGTACGGGTACCCCCGTTTAACACCCCTCCCTGGGACAATATTCTAATGTTTAAAAGTTGTGACCTCTCTTAATATTAATTATAAAAAAGTATTAATTATCATCAATCGGATTGCTCTTCAAAATTTTTTTTGAGAATTTTTTCAATATCTATTTCTCAACTGTTCTATCTGAGACTTGATGCTCTCTAAATTTTTCTGAAGTTGTAATATCCTCAATTTTGTCATAATCTGATTTCGTAAATCTGAATCATCAGTTTGATTTAATTTCAACTGTTGAATTTTAATTTTGTCATTTATATCTTCTATACCCATAATCCGTTAATTGAAATCTGCAAAACTTAGAATGTGCTTGATAACCTCATTAGTATATCCGTTCCCGATTGCCTTTGCACTAGGGGTAACCTTGAGAATATTGCCAACGAATCCATCTGGAAGCGTTTGAAGACGTTCCAGTTCTGTTACCGTAAACAATCTGAATAGTTTCCTAACCTCCTCATCGTTCATATTTTCAATTATTTCTAACTTTTCATCCTTGGAAGTATAAGCAAAGTCCTTATCGTAAAACACTACTTGTCCTAGACTTTTGGTTAAATACCTCACCAATCCATTTTTAGTATATGGTATATTCTTGGTTAGTACTGCATTTGCCTTTTTCCTATCAACGTAACCATTTTCAATAATGCTCTGAAGTGTTATTTTTCTGTCAGTCGGTAATTCTACATTTGGAATATTGGTCCAGTATAACCTTGAGCGATTTGCACCCGAAACTAAATTTGAATTTATTTTGATTGGTTGAACTCCAAGTAACTTTGAAATTATATGTTCATCCTTTTTTGGCATTTGCACATTCTCAAAAAGAAATAAAAGATTTGGGTTTTTGTTTTTCAATACATTTAGAATTCTAACCGCATCAAAAAACAACGATGATTTATTACCCTCTAAACCTGCTCTTACCTTATTAAGGATTGAAAGGTCTTGACAGCTACTACCACACATAAGTAAATCCATTTTTGGAAGTTCGTTAGCATCAATATTTCTAATATCATCTAATTCAATAATATCAGGAAAATGATATTTACTAACTGCTATTGGGTTTTTAGCCACCTCAGAACTGAAGTACTTGTTCACTGGGATGTTTAATTGTTGAAGTGATAAATATCCAGTAGAAATTCCATTGAATAAATTTATCACATTAATTTTTAGATTGCTCATTATTGCGTTTAACAATAAATAGTTTCGAAAATCAGTTCCGTCAGATTATCAATCAATAAAAAACAACTACCCAGTGATGACGGGGATTAACTGTTTAAAATAATTATCCGTAGTTCATCGGGAATATTAAAAAACACTGGTATGGGAACTATTTTCCTTATATCCTTGTTGAATAACCTTCACTTTTAGTAATAAGTGAAGGAAAAAACAAGAAAGACAGCAATAGCAAGGTGTTTGAGAGGTTTTAACAAATAAGAAGAACATTAACCTTTCACTAGGTGTAAAAATCATCAAAAGTGAAAGATAAAACAGAAATTATGAGTTTAAGAGGACAAAAAACAAAATCAGATTTTTTAGAATGGGATAAAATGAAAAAGTTAACCTTAATGCTCGAGCGTGATGGTGATATCAAGTTTTCATTATTAATATCTTGCGGATGTTATTTAGGATTACGTATTTCTGATTTACTTCAATTAAAATGGTCAGATTTATTGAACAATGAATTTTGCCAAGTAATTGAAAAGAAAACTAAGAAGCATAGGAAGATTACAATCAACCCAGAATTAAAAGAAATCATTAATCGAATTTATTCTGAAGTTGATGCTATTGAAGAACAATACATATTTGTAAATAGATTTGGTAAAAAACCAATTAGTGTACAACACGTAAATTCTAAATTAAAAGATATATTCAATCATTATAATATTAATGGACAATACTCTTCCCATTTTATGAGAAAATCATTAGGTCGCCAAGTTTGGAGTAAAAATAATTATAGTGAACAAGCATTAATATTATTATCACAACTATTCAATCATTCTAGTATTAAAACTACGAGAATCTATTTAGGAATTCGTGATGAAGAAATCAGTAATTTGTACTTAAGTGTGTAAAATTGCTGATTTTTGCTTCTTTTTCACCCTTTTTTCGAAAATAAACACCTCAAAAGTGGCAACTTGGTTAAATATTGGGTATCGTTGCGTTATAGAATATAAATAAACAGTTTTCCATAAACTGTATTACTCATCCGAGTAGGTCGTCAAACCAAAAACTTTTTTATAAGATAAAACACTCATACTATATATGGGCGTTTAACAATGTTTTGATTTCAGCATTTCGAAATCAATATGGGAATTGCTATGCCTAGTTTTTCCTGAATAAAATTAGTGTAAACCGCTGGTTACAATTAAGTAATCAGTTTAAAAATATAAAATATGAGTTGACGAAGTAAACAAAAAGCAAAGTAGAAAACGTATAAAAATAAAAAAGCTCCGATTGGAGTCAGAGCTTAAATATTGTAATAACTAAATAAAAATGTGTAAAAATTCATTCAATTATGAAAAACAAAACTAACGAAAAAAGTTTAAACGGCAAGGGAACAGCCGAAGTAAAAGATTTCCCAAGAATAATATTCAACCCAGATACAATACCACAAGTAGAGGAGCCGAAGTTGAATAAATACGGTTTTGACCTAACGAATCCAGACCATATCCTATTCCAACGAGAAGGATTGGAAGCCGAAGTAATAGGAGGTGTAAATACCCTAGTACTGAATAAATTCAATGTAATGCTGAAAATATCCAGAAGACCAAGCCTTAGTGCAACTGAGGTATATCGTAACAATGTTGACCTATATAGCGAAAACAACTTGGATTATTTCGTGAAGCAAACATCTATAAAGTTGAAAGTAGATTCAACCAAAGTAGCAGATTTTATATATGACTTAATCGAGCGTTTGGAGCGGTATCGAAAAGATAGGAATACGTATCAGGAGGAGAAAATCATCATTGACGCACCTCAACCCAAGGAATCTAAAAGTATAAAAGGGATTCTTAGGAGTGATGATGTAGTTGAAAAGGTGCAACAGTTAATGGTTGATGCTGGAGTATTATGCCCTAAAATCAGTATGCAACTATTACTAATAGCGTTAAGTAGTAAGCAAGATAAACCTATTCATGCATTACTTCAAGGGGCACCTGAATTTACAAGTGAGGTAATCCAGCGTTTTTCAAAAGTATTACCTGACGAAGTAAATAGATATAAAACCTCAATGAGCGATAGTGTATTGTACTATACACCTAATATAAATCATTGGAATAATAAAGTGTTACAACTTCCAACCGTGGATAAATTAGGGAAAAAGAATACCGCATTAATGGAATTGATTTCCCAGGGGCGTGTAAATAGAATGGTAACTGAGAATACTGAACACGGTAATTACAAAGCCAGTAACAAGAGTGTAAACGGTAAGCTAAGTTTTATTAGCTCAACGGTAAAAACGAATCACGAACTATTGGATTTGGATAGTGTGATTGGATTACCACTACAAGATACCGATGCAATAAAAAGTGAATTACTGGCTATTGAAATAATGAAACATGCTGGAATGATTAATGAAATCAAGAGCGAAAATGCAAAGCGATTGTTACAGTTTCTTTTCAGAGAATTAAAAGCAGTGAAGGTGATTAACCCATATTTGGATATACTAGATGTCAAAACACTTTTTGATGCGGATTATAAGTTGATAACGCAATTTTTACGCATAACTAATATGGTAACACTACTACACCAAAAACAACTTGGGATGGAAAAAGAAGGTAACCATACTGTTGTAGAAGTTAAGCCAAAACACATGCAAATTGCATTGGAATTATTTCAAGATGTATGGTTTAAGACTGAAAAAGAATTGAGCTTTAAGGTCGTTGGAACGCTTATGAGTATTAAGGATGTTATCAATAAAGCATTCCCAAATGGAAATAAAGGCTACGAGTTTAATGTCAAGGATATGCGAAAAAAGCTCAGAGCAGTACCATCAACATTTGCCAAGCATATCAATACGCTATACGATTACAATAAATTAGAGCGTACTGGTGGGACTAAAAATACTGGGTTTACTTATAAGGTAGTCAGTTGGAATGATTCCGATAGCTCAGCACAGCGATTTTCAGGATTAACAAAAGCGATTAACTCATTATAAACTCATCAGTTTCTCATTGAATAAATTGAGGGTATATAAGCTCTCAGAGCTGAAAATGAGAAACTGAAACAATATATATAAACATGAAAAAACTAGAATTAATAAACATAAAATTTACAAAGGCATTGGAGCAATTTAAAGTAAGATTACTAACTCAAGGAGCTTCAAAAGACCAACAATACATTAAGCCAAATATGGTAAAAGAGTTCCTTTATTATATGGAACAGAACGGAAAAACGAAGCTGAAACATATCAATCAGAAATTAGTAAACAAGTATTTTGAATACCTGAAGACTAGACCGCTAGAAACAAAAGATGGTTGTATGTCTAAGGGGTATTTGAATAAGCATCGTGAAGTAATGTTGCGATTTATTGAGTTTGCTAATGGTATTGAACACGGTCAGAGTGGTATTAGGATAAAACATTATAAAAATACTAATATTCCAAAAGTAATACTATTAGAAAATGAAGTGAAGGCAATGTTTGATACGTGTGATTATTCTTCGGTTGGAATTCGAGATAAAGCAATATTCAGTTTGTTGTATGGGTGCGGACTCAGAAAAGGGGAATTATTAAATCTAACCATCCAAGATATCGATTTGAATAAGGGTAGAATCCACATCGATAAATCGAAAACTAAAAACGGTAGGGATATACCAATGACCCCAGCAGTACAGAAAAACATTGAAGATTACTTATTTAATGTTAGAAATATGATGCTAGATTCTAATAGTAGTTTGGATAGTTTTCTGATAACTATAAAAGGTACAGCAATGAAAAACGCAACAATGGCTACGGTAATGACCAGATTAAATAACCGATTAAGCATCAATAAAAAAGTGACGTGCCATGTCCTCAGACACTCCGTGGCGACCCACTTACATATTTTTATGAAATTAGAAGATATAGCAACCTTTTTAGGTCATAAATGTTTAGACAGCACGATGATTTATACACATTTAAAACACCAATATTATGGAAAATAACAAACTATTAAACAAATTTGAGATGTATATCTTAACCGAATTAGGTTATTTATATAAGACGTTCACCTCATATAGAAACAGCGTTATAATCTACTTAGAATGGCTATCAGATAACGGAATAAAGCCTAAAAAAGTAACGCTAGACCAGTTATATGATTTCATTGCGTACCGTAGACAAAAAGGAGATGCTGAACGTACGGTTGCTGGTTATAGAACAGCATTAAAACATTTCAATCAAGCTATTGGTATGAAGGATAATCCAGCGTTACTAATACACTTAGCGAAATGTGAGCGAAAAACACCAACTAATATAATCGATGCGGAATTTATGGATTCAGTTTATCGTGATACTTCAGCTAATACATTAGTACAAAAACGTGATAGATGTATATTAGGAATGATGTTATTTATGGGGTTGCAACGTACAGAACTAGCTTCGTTACAGTTGGAACATTTGGATTTAGAAAATGCAAGGTTATATGTGCCAGAATCACCGTCAACTAATGAACGATATATTCCATTGCATCCAAAACAGATGATGCACCTATCACAATACATTTATGATTTACGTCCTAAGTTGTTACAGTATTTCAAGAAAGAAACCAATCAATTGTTTTTTAGTTCTGGTGATGGTAATAACCTAAATGGTGGGCTAAGTAGGATGTTAAAACGTATCAAATTAGAATCTCATTATGTTAGGGATTTCAAACAACTTAAACAATCCAGAATGGTTATATGGGTCAAAGAATATGGATTACGTGAGGCTCAATATTTAGGAGGTTATCGATATGTTACCAGTGTTCAACGATATGATTTTAAAAATTTGGATAAGTTGCAAAAGTTACTGGAATTTCACCATCCGATGGAGAAAATGGCTTGATAAATAATGTTATCTTTGACGAAGAGTTATACAATTGCTATACTGTAAGGAATGATTGAAAAACAAAATATAGAGTGGAAAGAATCTTGGAGAACTGAATATTTTCAATGGATATCTGCATTTGCTAATACTGATGGAGGTAAGCTCTTTATTGGAATTAATGATAAGGGTGAAGTTGTAGGTATAGATGATTATGAGGATTTACTTGTAAAGTTACCAAATCAGATACGTGATTTATTAGGTGTCATTTGCGAAGTAAACCATCTTGAAGAAAATGGTTTGCATTATATTGAGATTGTTATAAGTCGGTATTCAGTTCCGATTTCATACAAAGGGAAATACTATACAAGAAGCGGAAGTACAACCCAAACATTAAACGGGGCAGCATTAAGTGAGTTTTTATTAAAAAAGGTAGGTCAAAACTGGGATGAAGTTATAGAGCCTAGCGCATCATTTAATGATATAGATGGAAGCGCAATAGAATATTTTAAGATTAGTGCAAATTTTGGTGGCAGATTAAAATTAACAGATAAGGACTCGGATTATCTTAATATACTAAAAAATCTTAGGCTTGTAGATGATAATAATGGTGTAAAAAGAGCTGCTTTACTGCTTTTTGGTAAAGACCCATTGAAGTTCTTTACGTCTGCTTACATAAAAATAGGGAAGTTTGGAGATTCTGGTTCAGAATTGTTAAGCCAAGATGTAGTTGAAGGAAATATATTCGAGCAAGCTGATAGTGTCATGGAAATCTTAGATAAAAAATACTTTAAGAAATCTATATCTTATGATGGGAATAATAGGATTGAAACTACTGAGTACCCTTATTTAGCTATTAGAGAAGTTTTATTAAACGCAATCGTTCATCGAGTTTATAATGAAACACCAGTAATAACGATTCGTATTTTTAAGGATAGATTAGAGATTTGGAATATAGGTGAGCTTCCTCAACAATTATCACCAGATGATTTAAAGAAAATGCACAATTCCTATCCTAGAAATGCTCTTTTAGCGCAAGTGTTTTATAAAGGAGGCTTGATTGAATCATGGGGTAGAGGAACAATTAAGGTATTGGAAGAGTGTGAGAAACACGGTTTGCCAGAGCCAGAAATAATAGAAGATGGTGGTGGTGTGTTAGTAACGTTATATAAAAATAGAACTACGCCAGAGTATCTTCTTTCTTTAGGTCTAAATAAACGACAAGTTTTAGCAGTAGATTACGTTAAAGAAAACGGTCATATTACAAATAGTATTTTTCAAGAAATAACGATGGCTTCTAATCGTACTGCGTCGAGGGATTTAGGGGTGTTAGTTGAATTTAAAGTGCTTAGAAAAGTTGGAGAGGGTAAAGGAACTAAATATGAATTATTTTAATTTGGCTCGTATCTCGGTAATGATACCAATTATAACTAATTATATGCAACTATATCAACTATTGGCGCGTATCGGTAATTATTGGCGCGTATTTGGCGAGTAACCGAATTATGGTTTAAGAATGATAAGTTAAGCGGAGATTGTATAATCTCTGCTTTTTTTGTTTATTTACATTACGTTCTTTTGAAATAAAATAGGTGTTGAAATATCTATATAGGGAGTTATCCGTTTTGGATTGTGCTACCTTGTCATAGAGTGGTAGGTTCTGATGGTTCTCTTACAGGTTATGCTGGTGGAATATGGCGTAAACAATGGTTGTTAGAGCATGAACAAGGGTGTGAGCAACAGTCGTTATTTTAATAAAATATATGTACCTTTAAGTTTATGTATAAAATTGCATTTGAGTTTTTAAAACAATTTTTTCCTGAATCAACGTTGTATAAACATGGTTTTAACCTATCTCCTATGTACAGAAGATCTGTGGGGAAAATTACATCAGTTTCAAAAGATTTACATGAAGTAGCTATCAAAATCCCATTAAACTACAAGAATAAAAATTATGTAGGTGCTATTTTCGGAGGCAGTATGTTTTCAGCTACTGACCCAATTTATATGATTCAACTAATGAATATATTAGGAGATGACTATGTTGTTTGGGATAAAGCTGCTGAAATTAAATATAAAAGACCAGCAAGAGAAGATGCTTTTGCAAATTTTAAATTCTCAAATGATGAAATTATCCAAATTAAAAATAACATTTTAGTTCAAAAAGAAATTGATATTAAAAAACAAGTTAATATAGTTAGCGAATCAGGTATTGTTTTCGCAGAAGTAACTAAAATTATTTATATCTCCCAAAAAAGCTATTATAAACAGAAGATTAAATCAAGAAAATCGAATTCATAATGCTTGAAAATATTAAATCAGAAAACATCTTGTTTTTAGATATCGAGACTGTTCCGGAACACGCTAATTACGATAAAGTAGATGAGTATGTAAAAGAACTTTGGGAGCAAAAAACAAGGTACAAACGTAAGGAAGAATTTACTCCAGAAGAATTTTATAATCGTGCTGGTATTTGGGCCGAGTTCGGTAAAATAATCTGTATTTCTGTAGGTTATTTTGTAGCGAATGATTCGGGAAGAAACTTTAGAATCACCTCTTTTTCTGGAGAAGAGAAACGAGTTTTATTAGATTTTAAAGCATTATTAGATAATCATTTTTTCAAGCCTTATCATTTGTTGTGTGCCCATAATGGTAAGGAATTTGACTTTCCATTTATAGCAAGAAGAATGGTTATACATCAAATTGAGTTGCCAAAAGTATTGAATTTATTTGGAAAAAAACCTTGGGAAATTCCGCATTTAGATACCTTGGAGCTATGGAAATTTGGAGATTATAAACATTATACATCTTTGAAATTATTAACAAATATTTTAGGTGTTCCTTCACCTAAGGATGATATCGACGGAAGTCAGGTAGCTGAAGTATATTATAAAGAGAAAAATTTAGATCGGATTGTTGATTATTGTGAAAAGGATACCATTGCCGTTGCTCAAGTATTTTTAAAGTTTAAGAGAGAAGCGCTCTTGATAGATAAAGAAATTATATATGTATAAAAAAAACCGAAGCTTTTAGCTTCGGTTTTTTTATTTAATTTTAAAAACTAGATTTTAATTGTTGATAATAATTCGTTTCGTAGTTTTTCTATTTCCTTGCTGAATATCTATTAAATATATCCCGTTAGCAAGTTTTCCAAAATCTAATGTTGTGTTGAATAACCCTGAATTAGATTTTTTAGAAGTATTGTATACTTTACGTCCTTGAATATCAAATAGGTTTATTTTCACTTCAGTATTAGTTGCTGATTGAATTTTGATGTTGATAATTCCTTGTGACGGATTAGGTGATATCATTAAATCGTTCAAATCAAATTCTACGATACCTAGTGTTCCATTAATTGGTACTATCTGGTTAGGTAGCCATCCGTTAACAGAATTGCTAATATCTACTTTAAATTGATCCGCAAAGACAACAACCTCGGTGTTTGTATAGGTGACTTTCGAAGTGTTTACATCGTCTTGTGTAAATGTGTCGCCAATTGTTAAAGCAATAGCATTCTTAAGTAAAGTACCTTTTGTAGGTAATTCAATTAAAGTATAGGTTTGTTGAGCAGCGTTTTCTGAAACTGTTGTAGCTTCAATATCACCACTAACTGTAGTATAAGTAGAATTTACATTAGGATTTAAACCATTGTTTACAAAGTTAGGAGCACTAGCAAATGTGCTTGCTTCACAAATTTCTATAGCCCATTCAGTAACAGTACCTACATCTCCAGTTCCTCCATCAGTAATTTCTAATGTCCAAACACCATTTGAAGATTCACCATTATAGTCCAATAATAAACCTACAGGTTTGTAAGTGGTTAGTCCACCTCCGTTTGCTGTTGCACAATTTATAGCACTAGCTGCATCGTCATCAAAACTAATATTAAAATTAGTTTGAGTAGAGCATGAGTTTACATTTATTAAATCAACTCTTGTTCCAATAGGTGAAATTAGTGTCAATCCTGTATCGCCAATCCATGTGTGATTATATGCAACTCGTACATTAATGTCTCCAATAGTAACAGAACTTGCAATGTTTAATGTTGAAGTTTCTGTGGTTTGATCATTAATAGCTTGGTCAGTTGTTTGAATATCAGTGTTACAATTTAAAGCACCAACCTGAAAGTTAAATGGGTTTGATTCGTTAGCTGTAACACAACGATTCTTTCCAAAAACTCTCCAATAATATACCTCTCCTTCGGTAAGTCCGTTTATGGTATATTCATTTGTAGTAAGTGTAGTGGTATTTACAATTGTATTAAAATTAGCGTCAGTAGCTACTTCTATAATATATTCTTCTGCATTTGCATCTGGTGACCATGTTAAAACATTTGAGATACCTAGTCCAATACTACCATTACTTGGATTTACTTGAGTTATATTGCTTGTAAATGTATTGTGATAAATAGTTAAATAAACATTTCTAACTTCTGTTTCAGAACCATTATTTGCAATAATTTCAATAATATGATCTCCAGCTGGCGCAACACTTAAGTTACTTAAAGTTACATCAAAATTCGTACTAGCGGTTAAGTTGTTTTGAGAAAAGTTTACTGTAACACCTGCTGGCACATTATTACTTGAGATAACTGAAGTTCCAGAAAATAAAGATCCTTTATAGTCAAAATTGATAACTGCATCGTTATTAGAACACAGTACTAAATCATCCGTTTTTTTAATAAGTGCAGTATCTGAAGTTAATCCAGTTACAACTAAAGAGAATTTTTGTTTAGAATTTACAAGTGTGCCTTTATGAGTTACTGTAATTGTATAAGTACCAGATGCCCCAGAAACATCTACTCTTTCATATGGATCAACTGTGTTGTCAGTTCCTATAGCATTAGTATTTGCATTTACTCCTGTAAGTTTCCATGGATGACTAGTAGCACCTCCTTTTGTAACTCTAATATCTAAATCATTTACTAAAGCAGCTGTTGCTTCATTAGATGTTCCTGTTGAGTTTGTGTATCCACCAGTTACAGGATCTGTCCAAGAAATTGAAGCTAATAACGGACTAGTTCCGTTAGATTCTACAGTAAAAGTAAAAGTTTGTCCTTGCGACAAAGTTTCTTCAGATATCCATGTGTTTAATCCATTTCCTGTAATTGTTTCTGCTGCTACTTTTGTATTCATTAATCCCCAGCCAGTATTTGCATCAGGGCCATTAATTTCAGTGTCATCAGCAGTATGAAGCGCTAATCCTTTTAGGGTAGCAGCCCTCATGAAATTACCATTTATGTTACTATAATGTTGTTGTAGTAATAATAATGAACCACAAATATTAGGAGATGCCATTGATGTTCCCGTTTTTAGTCCATAAGAAAAATCATTTGTGATTCCAGCAGAATATAATGAAGTTCCATTACCCATGATATCTGGTTTAATACGGAGATCATCAGTAGGTCCTTCTGTACTACTAGAGTTTCGGGTAACTCCTAATAAAGACCCATCTGCAGCAATATTTGCATCTTGACCATTAGCTACAACCATGTTGTTTTTAGCAGTTTTATTACCACTTAATTTGTCATATAGTGGGTTGCCTCCAAGCGGGACTCCATTTTCAGCATCTTGATTACCATCATTCCCTGCAGCTGCAACCATTAGGTAATATGGCGCATTAAACATTAGATTATCCCAAGCTTCTGATTGTGTAGTGTATGCGCCAAAAGCCCAATCAGGTACGTTTGATATTAGTGATCCATATGAATGATTTGATACGAGCATTCCATTAGCAGCAGCAGCTGTAGCTTCAGTATAATCGTTATTCCATTCATGTGTTATTGCGTTTGCTTGTGGAGCCATTCCTTTTGAATTTCTTCCATTACCATCATTACCATTACCAAAACCAATAATAGTACCTGTAACATGTTGTGCATGGTCGCCGTTTGCATTAACTACCACAGCAGTATTACCGTCTCCGATACTTACTCTTCCAGTGTAGTCACTATGACTAATTCTAGTGGGTCCACCATCCCATACATAAGCAGTCATGCCTTGTCCTTCAACATTTAATCCTAGTCCTCCTCCAGCATGCATATAGTCTGCTCTAGTAGATTTAGCAGCAGCAGTATTGTAAGTTGTATAATATACTGGTGTACCATCAATCCTTAAACGTTGTAACTCCGAAAAAGTTCCATCTTCATGATGTTTTATTACTGGCCAACCGTTTGTTTTTGCAACTTTTATAGCTTTTTCTTTTTCTTCCTTATTTTTTACACTAAATTCATCATGTAGTTCCTGAAGTTTGACAAGATCATAATTTTTTATGATTTGTTTTTTTTGTTCTTCAGTTTGTGAATAACTTACTGCAGAAAGAATAAGTAAACTAAGTAGGAGTAGTTTTTTTAGGATGTAATAATTTTTCATTAATTGGGTTTTTTGCTAATTTAGTAAAAAAAAAATTAATATTAAACTTTGATACAATCACATTGTTATCAGTGTTCTATAGTCGGAAGTTTAGATAAAAACCTACAAATAAAAATAATCTGTTAATGAAAAATATTTTAGAGGTTAATAATTTATCTATTTCTTTTGAAAGCCATCATGGTGTTAATCAAGTGTTATTTGATATTTCCTATGAGTTGAAAAAAAATGAAATACTAGGAATTGTAGGCGAATCTGGTTCAGGGAAATCAGTTTCATCACTGGCTATTTTAGGATTACTCCCCAAAAAACAAACGAAGTTTAATTCTGGTGAAATCAAGTATTTAGGAGATGATTTATTAGAATATTCTAATACTGATTTACAAAAGCTTCGCGGTAATAAAATTGCGATGATTTTTCAAGAGCCAATGACGTCTTTAAATCCTTCGCTTACTTGTGGAAAACAAGTTATTGAGGTTCTTGAACGTCATTTAAAACTTTCAGTAAAAGAAGCCAAACAAGAAGTATTAACATTATTTGAAAAAGTAAAACTTCCAAATCCAGAAGAAATTTATAATAAGTATCCACATCAAATTTCTGGGGGTCAGAAACAACGCGTCATGATAGCTATGGCTATTGCGTGTAAACCAGATGTGTTAATTGCAGATGAGCCAACTACAGCTCTTGATGTAACTGTTCAAAAAGAAATTATAGCATTATTAAAGTCTATTCAAGAAGAAACTAAAATGAGTATCATTTTTATTTCACATGATTTAGCATTGGTTTCAGAAATCAGCGATAAAATAGTAGTAATGTATAAGGGAAAAATTGTTGAAAAAGGCAGTGTTCATGAAGTTTTTAAGAACCCTAAAAATGAATATACTAAAGCTCTGATTAATTCCAGACCTTCAGTTAGTGAGCGCTTAAAGGTTTTGCCTACAATTCAGGATTATTTGAATGATACAATTTCTAATACAGTAGTTTCATCAATAAAAAGAGGTGAAGTACACCATAAAATGTATGATTCAGAACCCTTGTTAAGAGTGGTTAATGTTGATAAGGAATATGTAACAAAAGGTTTTTTGTTTGCTAAGGATACTAACTTTAAAGCCGTAAATAATATCAGCTTTAATTTGTACGAAGGAGAAACCTTAGGTTTGGTAGGCGAATCAGGTTGCGGTAAGTCTACATTAGGAAATGCTATTTTACAATTAGACAAAGCTACCTCGGGTGAGATATTCTATAAAGGAGCAGATATTACAAAAATACCAAAATCTGAATTGCGATTGCTCAGAAAAGAGATTCAACTAATTTTTCAAGATCCGTATTCGTCTTTAAACCCAAGAGTTCCTGTTGGAAAAGCAATTATGGAACCAATGAAGGTTCATAAATTGTATAAAAATGATAAAGAACGAAAAGAGAAAACTATAGAATTATTAGAACGTGTAGGGTTATTAGAAGAGCACTTTTATCGTTATCCACATGAATTTTCTGGAGGGCAACGCCAGCGTATAGGAATTGCACGTACAATTGCTGTGAGCCCTAAATTAATTATATGTGACGAATCTGTATCCGCATTGGATATTTCTGTTCAAGCACAGGTGTTGAATTTGTTAAATGAATTGAAAGAGAAATTTGGCTTCAGTTACATTTTTATTTCTCACGATTTAGCGGTTGTGAAATATATGAGTGATCAATTAGTAGTAATGAATAAAGGTAAAATAGAAGAGATTGGTGAGGCAGATAGTATATATGCAAACCCAAAAACTGAATACACACAATCATTAATTAATGCTATTCCAAAAGGTATTTAAGCAAAAAAACCGAAGTAACTAACTAATTAGCACTTCGGTTTATAATATTTTTTAAGAAAGTTAATCTAAAATCATTTCTGGAATATCACCTTCAATAATTAAAGTTCCTTCAGTAGCTTTTTGAATATCTTCTACAGATATACCAGGAGCTCTTTCTAGTAGTTTAAAACCTTTGTCAGTTACTTCTAAAACAGCAAGGTTAGTTACTATTTTCTTTACGCATCCTACTCCAGTTAATGGAAGAGAACAGTTTTTTAGTAATTTAGATTCGCCACGTTTGTTGGTATGCATCATTGCGACAATAATGTTTTCTGCAGAAGCAACTAAGTCCATTGCTCCTCCCATACCTTTTACCATTTTTCCGGGTATTTTCCAGTTGGCAATATCTCCATTTTCAGAAACTTCCATAGCTCCTAAAATAGTAAGGTCTACATGTTGCCCGCGTATCATAGCAAAACTCATAGCAGAGTCAAAAAAACTCGCTCCTTTTAATGTAGTTATCGTTTGTTTTCCTGCATTTATGATATCAGCATCTTCATCACCTTCAAAAGGGAAAGGACCCATTCCTAAAACACCATTTTCACTTTGAAACTCTACTTCAATACCTGTTGGTATATAGTTTGCGACCAATGTTGGTATACCAATACCAAGATTTACAAAATATCCGTCTTTTAATTCTTTAGCAATACGTTTTGCTATTCCAGTTTTATCTAACATGATTAGTTTCTTTGTCTTACTGTTCGTTGCTCAATTCTTTTCTCATAGTCAGTTCCTTGAAAAATTCGTTGTACGAATATTCCTGGTACATGAACTTGATTAGGATCTAATTCACCAGCAGGAACCAATTCTTCAACTTCAGCTATTGTTATTTTAGCTGCTCCACACATACATGGGTTAAAATTACGTGCTGTTCCTTTGAAAATTAAATTTCCAGCAGTATCACCTTTCCAAGCTTTTACGATAGCAAAATCAGCTTTAAAGGCTTCTTCTAAAACATACATTTTCCCGTTGAATTCTCTAGTTTCTTTTCCTTCAGCAACTTCAGTACCATAGCCAGCAGGGGTAAAAAACGCTGGGAATCCAGCTTGAGCTGCTCTACACTTTTCAGCTAAGGTTCCTTGTGGTGTTAGTTCAACATCTAATTCTCCTGAAAGCATTTGACGTTCAAACTCATCGTTTTCACCTACATAAGAAGAAATCATTTTCTTTATCTGTTTCCCTTGTAGTAATAATCCTAACCCGAAGTCATCAACTCCAGCGTTGTTAGAAATACAAGTGATTCCCTTTACATTCTTTTTAACCAATTCTGAAATACTATTTTCAGGTATTCCACAAAGTCCGAAACCACCTAACATTAATGTCATACCATCTTTTACTCCGGTAAGGGCTTCTTCTACGTTTTGTACAGTTTTCTTAATCATTTTGTTTTTGTAATCTATTACCTCTATACAAGGTATGAGTTAAAACTATTGTCTTTTGTTAAAAATCTGGGTTCTCATTTGAATTGTCTTCATTTTCTTGAGCCCTTTTTTTGCAATCTACTTCTATACTTAAATTCTCAGGTTCTTTAAAAGGTTCTTGAGAAATGTTTAAATCTTCATTGGAGTAGCAACTTTTCATATATTGCCCCCAAATAGGCAAGGCCATGGTTGCTCCTTGTCCGTATCTTATAGATCTAAAATGCACTGCTCTATCTTCAGCACCAACCCAAACTCCGGTTACTAAATTAGGCACCATTCCCATAAACCAACCGTCAGAATTATTTTGAGTAGTTCCTGTTTTTCCTGCAATGTCATTTGTGAATTCATAAGGGTGTCCGGTAACAACTCCTTTTGTATATTCTGCACCCCAGCCTTTTTTTGTTCTTAATCGTGCCCCTGAACCAAATTTGGTTACTCCTTCCATTACTTTTACAGTAACATATGCAGATTCTTCACTTAATACATCCTTGGTTTCAGGAACATTTTGATATAATACAGCTCCGTTTTTGTCTTCAATTCTAGAAATTATAGTTGGTTTTATGTATTGCCCCATGTTTGCTAAGGTGCTATATGAGTTAACCATTTCAAACAAGCTTAATTCAGGAGTTCCTAAACAAATAGATGGGAATTCAGGAATTTCACTTTTTACCCCTAAATTATGAGCCATTTGGATTACATTTTTAGGGCCAACATCTCTTATTAATTGAACAGAAATGGTGTTTACGGAATTAGCTAAGGCAGATTTTAAAGTCATTTTCCCTTTGTATTTTCCGTTAGAGTTTTTAGGACACCAATCTTCTAAATTCCCATGCATTCCTTCAGGAATACATGTGTATGCATCTATTAAAGAGTCACATGGAGAATATTTTAATTGATCAATTGCAGTAGCGTATACAAATGGTTTGAAGGTTGAACCTACCTGACGCTTACCTTGTTTTGCATGATCATATTTAAAGTACTTGTGGTTGATTCCGCCAACCCATGCTTTAACATTCCCTGTTTGAGGTTCGATAGAAAGTAAACCTGTTCTTAAAAATTTCTTGTAATACAACATGGAATCTCTAGGGGTCATAATAGTGTCAATATCACCATTCCAAGAGAAGACTTTCATTTTCTTTTTTACATCAAATGAAGCATACGCTTCAGCTTTAGTTTTCCCTAATTCTTTTGTATACACTCTATAGCGCTCCGATCGTCTCATTGCGGTTTTAAGCAATTTCTCAATCTCTTTTTTGTCTAGATCTCTAAAAGGAGCAGTTTTGTTTTTCTTGTTTTGTTTATCAAGCTCTGCTTGCAGGTTTTTCATATGCTTTTTCATTGCGTCTTCAGCAAATGCTTGCATACGAGAATCAATAGTTACATATATTTTTAAACCATCATTATAAAGGCTGTATTTGTCTCCTTCCTTGTTTTTAGGATTGTCTTTAATCCATTTTTTCATCTCTTTTTTAAGATGCTCTCTAAAATAAGTTGCTAACCCTGCATTATGGTGCTCAGGAGTGAAATTTAGTTTTAAAGGTAGTTTCTGAAGTGAATCTTTTTGTTGTTCAGTAATTAGTTCATTTCTATTCATTTGCTTGTAGACAACGTTTCTACGATTCCTAACTCCAACAGGGTTTGATATTGGGTTATACAGAGAAGAATTTTTAAACATACCAACTAATACGGCCGCTTCTTCTTGATTGATGTCTTTAGGTTCTTTTCCGAAATAAATTCTGGTAGCCGAACGAATACCATCACCGTTATTACCAAAATCATAAATATTATAATACATAGCTATAATTTCTTGTTTGGTATATTGACGTTCCAAACGAGTAGCAATTACGTATTCTTTAAATTTTTGAGACATTCTATTTACTAAACTACCTCTTCCTTCTTTTTGATGAAATAATAGCTTCGCTAACTGTTGGGTAATTGTACTTCCACCACCTTTGCTACCCATTTGGGCTATAGCAGTAAAAGTTCTTCTAAAATCAATTCCAGAATGCTCATAAAAACGCTCATCTTCCGTAGCAACAAGATTATCAACTAAATGATTTGATAAATCGGCATAGGTTACAGGGGTTCTATTATCATCAAAATAAAATTTACCAAGAGTTTTATTATCGTTACTGATGATTTCTGAGGCTAAATCTGTTTTTGGGTTCTCTAAAATGGTATGATCAGGCATTTCCCCTAATGCTCCAATTGAAGCTAATACAAAAGGAAGTGCAATACAGATAATTCCTAAGAAAAATAATAGCCAAAACCATTTGATAAATTTTCCAAAACTAGTAGTTTTCTTCACTGCTTTCTTTTGCACTTTTTTAGCCATATTATAATGCTTTTTTCTCGTTTATGTTTTTCTCTATTCTAAATCCTACGTCAGTTATTCCTTTTAACTCAGTAACCCCATTTGCATCACCGTTTTTTCTAATAGCGTGTGTTATGTTAACTTTGTATTCACCTTCTTCGTTGAAATGAAAACGTTCTTTATACCATAACTTGTTTTCTTTTATTTCAGAAAAACCAGTACCTAACCATTCTCCTCTAGGAGTAGTCATTTCATACTCTAAGGTGTCGATGGTTTTGTTATTACTTGGAGAAGTTAAGTCAATAATTAAAAACAAATTACTAAATTCATAGGCGTTGTTATTACGTACGTTTACAAATAAATTGTAGGTAGCAATGGTGTCTGGAGCCCTGAAGTTAAAGTCAATTATAGCGTCTCTCTTCCAAGTATTAGGAATTGTCTTGTATTCGTCAAGTACATGTTTTGAGTCACAGGCTACAAGAGTAATAACAGCAATTAAAATAACTAGATAATTACGCATCTTTTTTAGGTGGATTGTCTTTTTTAGGATTATTTGTGTCTCTTTTTCGAGGTTTTGGTCTCGGTTTATGTTGTGGCTTTTTTGGAGCATCTCCACTTTGAGCCTTTGGTTTGTGTACTGGTTTTTTATCCTTGTTTTGTTGACCAGCAGGTTTATTAGCTGTAGCTTTTTCGTCAGTTCTTTTTTGTGGGCGACGTTTGTTTGGTGGTCTGTTAGGGTTTTCTCTTTTATTATTTGGAGTATCTTTTGTGCTTGCTGAATTTTGAGGTTTTCTCTTTTGTTGCGGCTTATGACCTTTATTCTGTTTTGGTTTGTCAAAACGAGTTAAACTGTCTTGTCCAACAACATTTTCAAATTCTACAGCTACTTCTTCCACTAATACAGAAGCATAATCTTCTAAGTTAGGAACAAGATTTCCTTTTTTGTTTTCAGCGATGATTTCATTAGCATCCTTGGTAGTAATCATAAACCAATTCATCCATTCTCCTTCGTATGCATACCAAACCATTCCTTTGAAAATATCAGTTTTTTGAGAAACTGCATTTCCTTTTTTAGTTCTTAATTTTACATTTTTATCTGGAAAATGCTTTAAGGCATCTAAGTATGAATCTAATTCATAGTTCAAACAACACTTTAATTTACCACATTGACCTGCCAATTTTTGCGGATTTAATGATAGCTGTTGGTAACGTGCAGCAGAAGTGCTTACTGATCTGAAATCAGTTAACCATGTAGAGCAGCATAATTCTCTTCCGCATGAACCAATACCTCCAAGTCTAGCAGCTTCCTGACGGAAACCTATTTGACGCATTTCTATTCGAATACTAAATTCTTTAGCGAATTCTTTAATTAGTTGCCTGAAATCTACGCGCTCTTCAGCAGTGTAATAAAATGTAGCTTTTGAAGCATCTCCTTGAAATTCAATATCAGAGATTTTCATTTTTAATTTCAATGCAATAGCTAATTGTCTAGCACGAACCTTCATTGGTTCTTCTCTTTCTCTAGATTTAGTCCAAATGTCAATATCTTTTTGTGAAGCTTTACGATATATTTTTTTTACATCTTCACTATCAATTTTTACCTTCTTCTTTTTCATTTGTACTTTAACCAATTCTCCTGTTAAAGTAACCATTCCAATATCGTGTCCTGGGGAAGCTTCCGTAGCAACAACATCTCCAATAGACAAAGTTAAATTTTCTGTATTTTTAAAGTAAAGTTTTCGTCCGTTTTTAAAACGTACTTCGACGCAGTTAAAGGGATCTTGTCCGTTAGGTAAAGTCATGTTTGACAACCAATCAAAAACTGTAAGTTTGTTGCAGCTATCAGAAGCGCATGTTCCGTTGCTTTTGCAACCCTTTGGTTTTCCGTCAGTTCCGGTACCACAATTATTACAAGCCATAATATATATAGAGCCTCTAGAGGCGTAAATTCGTTAAAAAAAATAGTAACGGTAAATATACATTTTTTATTCTGAAGGCTTATGGCTATAGCGTTAAAATACAAAAACCTCCTGTTATAAACAGAAGCTTTTAGTGGGCTAATTCGTTACTAAATTTCTAATCTAATGATAACTTTTCGAAGTGTTTTCTCGAAAATAATTTTAATAAAAAGTAATGAATATTAACCGCCGTTTAGTTTATAACTACAAACTATTAAGGTTGCACCCGTAAAACCTTGGATGTTTGTATTGATATGTATGTTTAAAAATCTCATTTAATCTTACTAATGCGTATTTCGCTTTATTAATAGATGGTGAGTTTTGAAAAAGGTTGCGTCAAAAAAATATTTTCTTAAAAAAACAGCATGTTGATAAATTGAAAAACTTATGATTGTATGCTCTAAAAAGAAACTGTACTTTAGCAAAAAGTTAATATAAAACGCGATTTATGAGTTCAGAAAAAGAAGCAAAATTAAAGGCATTAAAGCTTACTTTAGATAAATTAGACAAGGCATACGGTAAAGGAACAGTAATGAAGTTGGGGGATAGGCCTGTTGAAGATATTGATTCTATTTCTACAGGTTCCTTAGGTTTGGATTTAGCTTTAGGAGTTGGTGGTTTGCCAAGAGGAAGAGTAATTGAAATTTATGGTCCTGAATCTTCTGGTAAAACAACATTAACTTTACATGCTATTGCTGAAGCTCAAAAAAAAGGTGGTATTGCAGCTTTTATTGATGCTGAACATGCTTTTGATCGTTTTTATGCGGAAAAATTGGGGATAGACGTAGATAATTTAATTATCTCACAACCTGATTATGGAGAACAAGGATTAGAAATTACAGAAAATTTAATTCGCTCTGGAGCAATTGATATTATTGTAATTGATTCTGTAGCTGCATTGACACCAAAAAGTGAAATTGAAGGTGAAATGGGTGATTCTAAAATGGGATTACATGCGCGTTTAATGTCTCAGGCATTGAGAAAGTTAACAGGGGCAATTAATAAAACTAATTGTACTGTAATATTCATTAACCAGTTAAGAGAAAAAATTGGGGTAATGTTTGGTAATCCTGAAACTACTACAGGTGGTAATGCATTAAAATTTTATGCTTCTGTTAGATTAGATATTAGAAGATCTACTCAAATAAAAAATAGCGATAGTGCTGTTATTGGAAATAAGACAAGAGTTAAAGTTGTGAAAAACAAAGTTGCTCCGCCTTTTCAAATGGCAGAATTTGATATTATGTATGGAGAAGGGATTTCTAAAGTTGGTGAAATTGTCGACTTAGGAGTTGAGTTTAACATCGTTAAGAAAAGTGGGTCATGGTTTAGTTATGGTGATACTAAACTTGGTCAAGGTAGAGATGCGGTAAAGAATTTACTTAAAGATAATCCTGAATTAATGGAGGAGCTGGAAGAAAAAATAGTTACTGCTATTGCAGAAAAATAAATAGGATTCACACTTCTTTAAATTAAAAAAAACCTGGTATTTCCAGGTTTTTTTTAGTTTTAAACTATTGGTTTTTATATTTTTTTAACTCGTCATATATTAATGTTCTGGTTTGATCTTTCAGTTTATTTCTTAAAGTAATATCCAGGCCTTCAGTAGGTATAGGTTTGTGGATAGTTACACGCATTTTTCCAGGAGATCCTCCTGCTAAAAAATCATAAGGGAGTCGCTTTAAATTGTCGGCGAAAGTCATAGGTATTATTGGTATTTGGTGTTCTAGTGCAAGTCGGAAAGCTCCAGCTTTAAATTCACAAACCAAATCACATTCTTCATATACACCTCCTTCAGGGAATATGCAAATACTTAATCCGGAGTTTAATCTTTGCTGTGCTCTGTTGAAGACTTCTTTTTTACTTTTGGAGCAATTTCTGTCAACTAATATACATGTACGTTTGTAGAAAAAACCGAACAATGGAATTTTAGCCAACTCTTTTTTACCAACAAACACAAACGGATTTTTTTCTATTGCTAACATCAACATAATGTCAGTCATAGAGGTGTGGTTGGCTACAAACATGTAACTTTTTCCAAATACTATTTCGCTTTCTTTCTTTAATTTTACTCTGAATCCCATTCCGAACAAAATTATTTTAGCCCAAACTCGAGCAAGTTTAAAGAAATACGGGTATAATTTATCACTTGCTGAAGTGATTAGAAGAAAAGGAAATAGAATTAGTATTGGTAGTGCTATGAGCAAGTAAAACCATATTCTGTATGCTGTTCGTCCGATATAAGTGAGTAGTTTCAAAATAAAAAAGCTTAAGTTTCAAAAATAACTTTTTTATGACTGATGCTTTCAATAAATTTACCTAAATTTTTTGAAAGCGAATTATGGCAAGAGTATTGACAGGAGTACAAAGTACAGGAACACCACATTTAGGGAATTTATTAGGGGCGATTATCCCAGCAATAGAAATGGCGAATGACCCAGCTAATGAAGCGTATTTATTTATAGCAGATATGCATTCTTTAACACAAATTAAAGATGCTAAAGTGTTAAGAGAAAATACATATTCTACTGCTGCGGTATGGCTTGCTTTTGGGTTAGACGTAAATGAAACAGTGTTTTATAGACAGAGTGATGTCCCTCAGGTAACTGAGCTTTCTTGGTATTTAAATTGCTTCTTTCCTTTTAAAAGATTAGAATTGGCACATTCGTTTAAGGACAAGGCAGATAGACTTGATGATGTAAATGGTGGTTTGTTTACGTATCCGATGTTGATGGCTGCAGATATTTTGTTGTATGATGCAGAAGTTGTTCCAGTTGGAAAAGATCAAATGCAACATATAGAAATGACTAGAGATGTAGCTTCTCGTTTTCACGCACAGTTAGGAGAAACATTTGTGTTGCCTCAAGCTAAGGTGCAAGAAGAGACTATGTATGTTCCAGGAACAGATGGAGTAAAGATGAGTAAGAGTAAAGGGAATATTATTAATTTATTTCTTCCTGATAAACAATTGCGTAAACAAGTTATGAAAATTGCAACGGATAGTACTCCGTTGGAAGAGCCTAAAAACCCAGATACGTGTAATTTGTTTGCTTTGTATAGGTTAGTTGCTAGTGATGCTCAAATTATTGAAATGCGAGCAAATTATGAAAATGGAGGATATGGATATGGACATGCAAAGCAAGCGTTTTTTGAAGTATTGATTGAAAAATATTCTAAAGAAAGAGCATCTTATAATTATTATATGGAGAACCTTCCAGAAATTGATAAAGCATTATCAATTGGTGCTAATAAAGCTTCAAGTACAGCTAGTGAGGTATTGAAGCGAGTAAGAGGGAAATTAGGATTCTTGTAGTTGTAAAAAATTACAGGAATATTTTATAGTATTATTTTAAGGAGAGTGACTTTAATAAAGGTTACTCTCTTTCTATTTTGTCTTGTAAAGCAAAGAAGGCACGCTTAGATGCTTTTTCTTCTGCTTTCTTTTTAGAGGTGGCTCTTCCTTTTGCAATTACTTTGTCGTCAATACGTAATTTAACTGCAAAGTGCTTTATGTTGTCATTTCCAGTGTCATCATAAACTAGGTATTTGAACACCTTTTTTTCTTTCTGGCACCATTCAATAAGTAAGCTTTTATAACTAATAACCTTTCCTTCAAGTCTTTCAATGTCTACGTAAGGTCCAATAACATTGTCGTAAATAAACTTCTCTGTTCCTTTGTATCCTTTGTCTAAAAAAATTGCTCCAACTAAGGCTTCGAAAACATTACCATGAATATTATCGCCAAAATTAACTTTACTCATTTTACTATTTACTAGTTCAAGTAAGCCTAAATCTTTTCCTAATTCATTTAAGTGCTCTCTACTTACAATTTTCGAGCGCATTTTGGTAAGGTAGCCTTCATTTCCATGAGGGACTTTATTAAATAAATATTCTGCTATAATAGAACTTAACATTGCATCGCCTAAAAACTCTAGTCTTTCATAGCTAACAGTATTTCCTTTGCTATCTTTTTTGTTAGAAGAACGATGTGTGAAAGCCTCTTCAAAATGAGAGATATGTATTGGTCTATAGCCAATTATTTTGCTGACTTTAACAAAAAAATTCCCGTCTTCATTAGAAGTTCGGGAATTAAATATTTTACGAATGATACGTTTCATTCAGTGTTTTAGTCTAATTTTTTAAACAGTACACATGCATTATGTCCACCGAATCCAAATGTATTACTCATCACTACGTTAAGTTCTCTTTTTTGAGCTTTATTGAGTGTTAAGTTCAATTTGTTGTCTATGTTTTCATCAAAAGTTTCATGATTGATAGTTGGAGGTACTATTCCGTGCTTCATGGCTAATATTGAGGCAATAGCTTCAATAGCTCCAGCAGCACCTAATAGATGACCTGTCATAGATTTTGTTGAATTGATATTTAGGTTGTAAGCATGATCTCCAAAAACACTTATAATTGCTTTTGATTCTGCAATATCACCTAATGGTGTTGAAGTACCATGCATATTGATGGCGTCAACATCTGTTATAGATAGTCCTGCATCTTCAATGCAGTTTGTCATAACAAGTTTCGCTCCTAGTCCTTCCGGATGTGGTGCAGTCATATGGTGTGCATCGGCAGATAAACCACCTCCAGCAAGTTCAGCGTAAATTTTTGCGCCTCTTGCAATTGCATGTTCGTATTCTTCTAGGATTAATGTTCCTGCTCCTTCACCTAAAACAAAACCGTCTCTATTTGCGTCAAATGGTCTTGATGCAGATTGAGGGTCGTCGTTTCTTGTAGATAAAGCATGCATTGCATTAAATCCTCCTATACCAGCTTCAGTAGCAGCGGCTTCAGAACCTCCAGAAACTATAATATCAGCTTTTCCAAGCCTAATATAATTCATGGCGTCTATCATCGCATTGGCTGAAGATGCACAGGCAGATACTGTTGTAAAGTTTGGTCCTCTAAATCCGTATTTAATTGAGATGTGCCCTGGAGCAATATCTGCAATCATTTTGGGAATGAAAAAAGGATTGAAACGAGGTGTTCCGTTTCCAGTAGCAAAATTAGTTACTTCTGTTTGAAAAGTATCAATTCCACCAATTCCGGCACCCCAAATTACACCAACTCTATTTTTGTTTATTTTTTCTAGATCAAGCCCAGAATCTATAATTGCTTCATCAGTAGCAACCATAGCGTATTGTGCGTAAAGGTCTAATTTCCTTGCTTCTTTACGATTCATAAAGTCTGTGATCTCAAAATTTTTAAGTTCACAAGCAAATTTTGTTTTGAAATTAGAAGCATCAAAGCGAGTAATAGGGCCAGCGCCACTTTTACCACTCACCAATGCATCCCAATACTCTTGAATATTGTTCCCTATTGGAGTAAGTGCTCCAAGGCCTGTAACTACAACTCGCTTTAATTCCATATTTAATACTTTTTTATTTTGCTCCTTCTATGTAAGTAATAGCTTGACCTACAGTTGCAATGTTTTCTGCTTGATCATCTGGAATTTGAATATCGAATTCTTTTTCGAATTCCATAATTAATTCAACAGTATCTAATGAATCTGCTCCTAAGTCGTTTGTGAAACTTGCTTCTATAACAACTTCGTTTTCATCAACACCTAATTTGTCTACTATAATCGCTTTTACTTTTGATGCAATGTCTGACATAATCTTTAATTTTTAAATTTGTTTGGAGGCAAAAGTAAAAAACTTTACTTTAAAACCACGCTTTACACGAAAAATGTAACTTATTTTTTTATAATTTTTGTGAAGTTACTGGTTTTTAGCTTCCAATTGTGAATATTTATTCTTTTTTTTGTCTTGAATAACACATGTAGCTCAAAGATATGAAACGTATTGTAATCTTCGCATCTGGTTCCGGAACGAATGCAGAAAATATTATTAAACACTTCCAAGGTAATGGTTTAGCCAAGGTTATTCAAGTCCTGAGTAACAAGAAGGATGCCAAAGTTTTGGAAAAGGCTGAAAAATTAGGTGTTGCCAGTAGTAGCTTTAGTAAGAGTGATTTACATGAAACTAAAGCTATTTATAATTTAATGCTTGATTTGAAACCTGATTTAATTGTTTTGGCTGGGTTTTTATTAAAGTTTCCTGAAGATTTGATTTCTGCATATCCTAATAAAATTATAAATGTGCATCCAGCATTATTGCCTAAGTATGGAGGTAAGGGAATGTATGGGGCTAATGTCCATAAAGCTGTAGTTGCTAATAACGAAGCAGAATCGGGTATAACGATTCATTATGTGAACGAACATTATGACGAAGGGAATATTATTTTTCAAGCAAATACTAAAATAGAAAATATTGATACTTTTGAAGATGTAGCGGCAAAAATTCATCTTTTAGAACAAAAGCATTTCCCTTTAATAATCGAACAACTATTAAATTAATGTCTGTTCAAGTACATATATATACAGATGGTTCTTCTCGAGGGAACCCTGGTCCTGGAGGATATGGCATAGTAATGCAATGGGTGGGTAAGCCATATGTTAAGGAGTTTTCTCAAGGATATGTGAAAACAACTAATAATAGAATGGAGTTGCTAGCAGTAATTGTAGCGCTGGAGCAGCTAAAAAATGAAAACACTAGCGCTAAAGTATTTACTGATTCTAAGTATGTTGTAGATTCAGTGGATAAGAAGTGGGTTTTTGGATGGGAGAAAAAAGGGTATAAAGGCAAAAAGAATCCAGATTTATGGAAGCGTTTTTTGAAAATTTATAGAAAACAAAATGTAAGTTTTCAATGGATTAAAGGGCATAATAATCATAAGCAAAATGATAGGTGTGATTTTTTAGCTGTAGAATCTTCCAAAAAAAGCGGACTGCTTATTGATACTGAATATGTGAAAAACGATAATCAAAAATTGCTTTAGATTTCTTTTCTCGGTAATTTGAAGTATTAAACTTTATTTTAAAATGAAAAAACTTTGTTCTTTATTGCTTTTATTTAGCTGTGTTCTTTCTAGTTACTCGCAATCTGTTTGGGAATTAGAGAAGGACGCGTCAGGAATTCAGGTGTATACAAGAAAAGTGAGCGTTTCCTCTATAAAGGAATATAAGGCTACTACATTAATAAAAACTTCACTGCAATCATTAGTAAATAAAATTATTGATGGCGAGCATTTAAAAGATTGGAATTACAAGACAACCAAAAGTAGCTTGTTGGAAAAAAAATCTGATAATGAATATCTTGTTTATATGTACAATGACTTGCCTTGGCCAGCTAAAAATAGAGAGCATATTTCTGAATTAAAGTTAGATGTAGTAAGTAATACGTTAACTAAAATAAGTATTAAATCATCTTCTAAAAAACTTGCAGAAAAAAAAGGGGTAATTAGAGTAGTTAATTTCTCTGGGTTTTGGTTGTTAGAAAAAACAAAATTAGGGGTGAAAGTAACTCAGCAAATGTATGGTGATCCTGGAGGTTCCTTACCAGCGTTTATAGTAAATGCTATGTTAGTAAACGCTCCGTTCAATACATTTAAGCTGCTAAAAGAGCAATTAGACAACTAATTTATAGTGGTTAACTACTTTTCATTTTATAGTATTGTGTTATAGAAAATAAATTTCCGTAATTTTGCAGAAATTTACTTAAATGAACAAACTTTTAATTGTGGGTACGGTTGCTTTTGATGCAATTGAAACACCTTTCGGAAAAACAGATAAAATTTTAGGTGGTGCAGCTACTTATATAGGGCTATCAGCTTCTAATTTTGATAATGTAGATAGTGCAATTATTTCTGTTATTGGAGATGACTTTCCACAGGAATATTTAGATATGCTTTCTGCTAAGAACATCGATTTATCAGGTTTAGAAACTGTTAAAGGTGGAAAAACATTTTTCTGGTCAGGGAAATATCATAATGACATGAATTCTCGTGATACACTTGACACTCAGTTGAATGTTTTAGAAAATTTCAATCCAGTAGTTCCAGAAGCATATAAAAATGCGGATGTTGTAATGTTGGGGAATTTACATCCTTTAGTACAATTAGGAGTTATTAATCAAATGACAAAAAAGCCAAAATTAGTAGTTTTAGATACTATGAATTTTTGGATGGATTGTGCATTAGCAGAATTAAAACAAGTAATTGCTAAAGTAGATGTAATTACAATTAATGATGAGGAAGCACGTCAGTTATCTGGAGAGTATTCTTTAGTAAAAGCAGCAAGAGTAATTGCAGCTATGGGACCTAAATATGTAGTGATTAAAAAAGGAGAGCACGGAGCTTTATTGTTTCATGAAAATGATGCCTTTTTTGCGCCAGCATTACCATTAGAAGAGGTTTTTGATCCAACTGGAGCAGGAGATACTTTTGCAGGAGGTTTCTCAGGACACATTACAAGTACAGGAAATGTTTCATTTGAAAACATGAAGAAAGCAATTATTCATGGGTCTAATTTAGCTTCTTTCTGTGTAGAAAAGTTTGGGACAGAACGAATGGAAACCTTATCGAAAGATGAAGTGTCCAGTCGTTTAAAGCAATTTAAAGAACTGACACAATTCGAGATAGAATTATAATATAAAAACGCGCTGAATTTCAGCGCGTTTTTGATTTAACAACACAACAACCGTACGCAAGTACAACAACACAACAACAATGAGCGACGCTTTAAAACACGAATGTGGTATTGCCTTAATAAGGTTAAAAAAACCATTAGAGTATTACAAAGAAAAATACGGTACAGCATTTTATGGTGTAAATAAAATGTACTTAATGATGGAAAAACAGCATAACCGTGGTCAAGATGGTGCTGGTTTTGCAAGTATTAAGTTGGATATGGAACCAGGACAACGCTATATTAGTCGTGTGCGTTCTAATAAACAATTGCCTATCCAAGATGTTTTTGCTCAAATTAATGACAGAATTAATTCAGCATTAAAAGCTGATCCATCATTAAATAATGATGTTAAAAGGTTAAAAGAAGAAGTTCCTTACATCGGTGAAGTGCTTTTAGGACATGTTCGTTATGGTACTTTTGGTGTAAATAGTGTAGAAAGTGTTCATCCTTTTTTAAGGCAAAACAGTTGGATGCACAGAAACTTACTTCTTGCAGGGAATTTTAACATGACTAATGTTAGTCAGTTATTTCAAGATTTGGTAGATATTGGTCAACATCCAAAAGCAGAAGCAGATACCGTTACTGTAATGGAGAAAATTGGACACTTTTTAGACAAGCAAGTTGAGAAGTTGTATAAGAATGCAAAAAATGAAGGCATATCTAAAGTAGACGCATCTTCTGTAATAGCTGATCGTTTAAATATCGCTAAGATTTTAAGAAAATCGGCTAAGAAATGGGACGGTGGTTATGCTATGGCAGGAATGTTAGGTCACGGTGATGCATTTGTGTTGAGAGATCCAGCAGGAATACGTCCAGCATACTTTTATGAAAATGATGAAATTGTTGTTGTTGCATCTGAACGTCCTGTGATTCAAACAGTGTTTAATGTTGCTTTTGAAGATGTAGTTGAGCTTGATCCTGGAAAAGCAATTATAGTTAAGAAAAATGGTGAAACTAAAATTCAACAAATATTAGAGCCTTTAGAGAAAAAAGCTTGTTCATTTGAACGTATCTATTTCTCTCGTGGTAGTGATCAAGAAATTTATACTGAACGTAAGAAATTAGGAAGGTTATTGTTTCCTCAGATCATGAAATCGATTGGTGATGATATTGAAAATTCAGTATTTTCTTTTATTCCAAATACAGCAGAGGTTTCTTATTACGGAATGGTTAAAGAAGGAGAATTGTTTTTAAATAAGCAGAAAGAGGAATTACTACTTCAAAAAGAAAATCAAACACCAGAAAAAATAAAAGAAATTATTGCAAAAAGATTGCGAACTGAAAAGATTGCGATTAAAGATGCTAAGCTAAGAACTTTTATTACGGATGATGATAGTAGGGATGATTTAGTAGCTCATATATACGATATTACATATGGTTCAGTTAGACCTACCGATAATTTAGTAATCATAGATGATTCTATTGTTCGTGGTACAACTTTGCAAAAGAGTATTTTAACTATGATGGATCGTTTGAATCCTAAAAAAATAGTTGTTGTTTCTTCTGCTCCGCAAATCCGTTATCCAGATTGTTACGGAATTGATATGGCTAACTTAGAAGGTTTAATTGCTTTTAGAGCAATGCTAGGATTATTGAAAGATGATAACAAGTATCACTTAATTAAGGAAACTTACGAAAAGTGTATTGCTCAAGTAGGATTGCCTGATACTGAAGTTCAGAATTTTGTAAAAGATTTATACGCACTATATACTAATGAAGAGATTTCAAAGAAAATAGCAGAATTGCTAAGCTCTGAGGGATTAAATGCTGAAGTTGATATTATTTATCAATCAGTTGAAAATTTACATAAAGCTTGTCCAAAGAATTTAGGAGATTGGTACTTCACAGGAGATTATCCTACTCCTGGAGGACATAGAGTAGTGAACAGAGCTTTTATTAACTTCTTTGAAGGAAACAAGGAAAGAGCATACTAAAAAGCTGTAATCAGACAGTTTAACAAGTATAATCGTAGTTCAGCTAAAATATTCCAATATCTAAACAAAAGGTTATATATTAGTGTCACCATAACATAAGTAGGTTAAGTTCATGGTAGATTTGGGGCAAAAAAGGCAAGTTAATTCTTGTCTTTTTTATTGCAATAAATTTAAGTTAAAGACAACTCGAGATTTTATATTTAATGTGTTTCGCCACAAATCATCAGTATTTAAGTCATTATTTTACACTTTAACAAGTATAATGGTAGTTTGACTTGATTATTATGATGTGTTGATATTTGGTTATATATTAGTGTCACCATAACATAAGTAGGTTAAGTTCATGGTAGATTTGGGGCAAAAAAGGCAAGTTAATTCTTGTCTTTTTTATTGCAATAAATTTAAGTTAAAGACAACTCGAAATTTTGTGTTTAATGTGTTTCGCAACAAATCACCAGTGTTTAAGCCATTATTTTACACTTTAACAAGTATAATGGTAGTTTGACTTGATTATTATGATGCGTTGATATTTGGTTATATATTAGTACTACCATAACATAAGTAGGTTAAGTTCATGGTAGATTTGGGGCAAAAAAGGCAAGTTAATTCTTGTCTTTTTTATTTGGAATAAGTTCAGCAAAAAGGGATGCAATTAATTGCATCCCTTTTCTGTGATATAAGTTTTAGTAAAGCTTATTTACTTTCTGCGTAACGTCTTTCAACTTCATTCCAGTTAATAACATTAAAGAATGCATTAATATAATCTGGACGTCTATTTTGGTAGTTTAAGTAGTATGCGTGTTCCCAAACATCTAATCCTAAAATTGGAGTTCCTCCACAATTAACACCTGGCATTAATGGATTGTCTTGGTTTGGTGTTGAACAAACGCTAATTTTTCCTCCTTCATGCACACATAACCATGCCCATCCAGATCCAAATTGAGTTGCTGCAGCTTTAGAAAAAGCATCTTTAAAAGCATCTACTGATCCAAATTCAGCAATAATAGCATCTTTTAAATCTCCAGATAAATATCCTTTTCCTTCAGGGTTCATTACTGTCCAGAATAAAGAGTGGTTATAAAATCCACCTCCATTGTTACGAACAGCACCGTTACTCATATCTAAATTAGCAAGAATATCTTCGATAGGTTTTCCTTCTAAATCAGTTCCTTCAACTGCTGCGTTTAATTTTGAGGTATATCCGTTATGGTGCTTTGAATGGTGAATTTCCATTGTTCTTGCATCAATATTTGGTTCTAATGCATCGTATGCGTATCCTAATTTTGGTAGTTCAAAAGCCATAATATATTTTTTTAGATTATTAGTTTTTATAATTTCTATTCAAATTTACAAAAACTAATAACAAGATGATATCAATTGAAATAATTAATCCTTATAGTACTATTTAGTTTGTATATTGTGATGCTTAAAATGTCATTCTAATGGATACAAATTCTTTTACGGTTTATAATGCTTCTGCGGGCTCAGGGAAAACATTCACTTTAGTTAAGGAGTATTTAAAAACACTATTTTCATCGAATACTATTAGTAAGTATAAAAACATTTTAGCGGTTACCTTTACCAATAAGGCGGTGGCTGAAATGAAAGGTCGTATCCTTGAAAATCTTAAAGCATTTGCAGATCCAGAAATATTATTAATAGTTGTTCCTGAAAATTTAAAGGATCAACATCAAATGTTTGAAGTTATAGCAAGCGAGCTGAATTTGGACACAATGCAATTGCATAAAAAAGCGATAAGAATTCAAGATGCTATTTTGAATAACTATGCTGCTTTTGACATTGTAACCATTGACACATTCACACATAGAATTATCAGAACATTTGCTCATGATTTAAAACTGCCTCAAAACTTTGAAGTGGCATTAGATACCGAGGATGTTTTGCAGGAAGCTATTGCAAATGTATTAGTGAAGGTAGGTGAAGACAAGAAGCTGACAAAACTATTAATAGATTTTGCATTACATAAAGCTGACGATGATAAAAGTTGGGATATTGCTTTAGATTTATATAGGGTTTCAAGGTTGTTGTTGAACGAGAATGAAGTAGAGCATGTTTCAAAGTTAAAAGATAAATCGTTAGAAGATTTTGATAAATTAAAAGTAATTCTTGAAGAGAAATTAAAGTTAGCTAAAAGTGAAATAATAAGTGTTTCGAAAGCTGTTTTAAATGATTTTGAAGCTAAAGGGATTACTGAAAGTGACCTGAAATCAGTATTTGGCTATTTCTCAAAACTAGCAAAGGAGAATTTCACTGTTAAATACGGATTTGTTTGGCAGACTAAATTAATAAATGGAGATACGTTATATCCAAAAAGAGTTTCTGGAGCAGTAGCCGATTCAATTGATGAAATGCAATCACGCATAGCATCTGATTTTGAAAAAACAAAAGAGTTATTTAGTGAGATTTCATTTTTGAGAAACTTCCAAAAAAGTATTGTGCCTTTATCAGTACTTAATGTTGTAAATAAAGAATTACAAAGCATTAAGGAAGAACAAAATATATTATTGATTTCGGAGTTTAATCAGTTAATTTCAAACGAAATTAAAGGACAACCAGCTCCTTTTATATACGAACGTATTGGGGAGCGGTATCAAAATTATTTTATTGATGAGTTTCAAGATACATCCGAAATGCAGTGGCAGAACTTAATTCCGCTAACTGAAAATGCATTGGTAACTGAGCCTAAGCCTAATGAACAACATTCATTACTGATTGTTGGTGATGCTAAACAGGCTATTTACCGTTGGAGAGGTGGTAAACCAGAGCAGTTTATAGATTTATACGAGGAGGAAAACCCATTTTATATTGGAAAAAACATAGAAAACTTGGACACTAACTATAGGAGTTATAGTGAAGTGGTTGATTTTAATAATGATTTCTTTAGTTTTTTATCTCATAAATTTCAGAGCGAAACACATCAAGAGTTATATAAAATAGGAAACAATCAAAAACAGAACGCTAAAAAAGGAGGTTTCGTAAAAGTATCTTTTGTAGAAAATGTTTTAGAAGAAGAAGCTGCTATTTTGTATCAAGAAAAAGTTTTGGAGACGATAGAAAGTGTTTTAGCTCAAGGTTTTGTGAAGGCCGATATATGTATAGTTACAAGAAAAAAGAAAGATGGAATTGCAATTGCTGATTTTTTAGTCGAAAAAGGGATTTCTATTATTTCTTCTGAAACATTACTAGTAAATAAATCCAAAGAGGTTCGTTTTATTGTTTCTTTCCTAACTTATTTATTACATCCAGAAAACAAGAACTCTAAAATGGAGTTTTTAAATTATTTATATACAAAACTAGAAGTTGAAAGTAGTGAACATGAGTTTTATTTAGGCTTATTACAACTATCTTCTCAAGAATTATTTAAAGAATTGGCTATTTCTCATCAAATACAATTTGATTATGAAACGTTTCAAACATTGCCTTTTTACGAGTTAGTTGAACAAATAATACGTGCTTTTTATTTAGTAGATAGCTCTGATGCTTACCTACAATATTTCTTAGACGAAGTATTGTCCTTTAGTCAAAAGAAGCAAACTGGTATTCAAGGTTTTTTAGAATATTGGGAACTGAAAAAAGATAAACTAAGTATTGTTGCGCCAGAAGGAGCTGATGCAATTACTTTAATGACTATTCATAAATCAAAAGGCTTAGAGTTTCCTATAATTATTTTCCCGTTTGCAGAGTTAGATATCTATAGGGAGCAAGATTCAAAAACATGGTTTCCTATTAACGAGGAAGAATATAATGGCTTTTCAGAAGCTTATTTACATTTCAATAAAGAAATTGAAAGCTATGGTGAAATTGGAGAGCGTTTATGGAGCGAAAGAAGAGCGCAATTAGAGCTAGATAATATAAATCTATTATATGTTGCTTTGACAAGACCAAAAGAGCAATTATACGTAATTTCTAAAAAAGCTGTCAATAAAAAAACAGGAGAAGAGAATGAAAGTTTATTCTCAGGATTCTTTATAGGATTTTTGAAACAAATAGGGAAGTGGCAAGAAGAAACTGACGACTATGAATTTGGGGAATTGTTAAAATTATCTTCTAAAACAATAATAAAAGAAGAGAAGGAATTGTTGTTCACTTCTTCATCAAGGCTAGACCATAATTTAGCAATACTTACAAAAGCAGGGTTTTTATGGAATTCAGAACAGGGAGATGCAATTGAAAAGGGAAATTTAATACATTTAATATTATCAAAAATAGCATATAAAACTGATGTTGATAACGTATTTCAAGGGATGGTTTTAAATGGAACAATAACTACAGGTCAAGAAAAACTATTAAAGCCAATAGTTGTGAATTTAATAGCGGACTCAGAAGTAGCAATTTATTTTGAAGATGATTTAGAGGTTTTTAATGAAAGAGAAATTTTAACTAAAGAAGGATATAAACGTGTTCCGGATAGAATTGTTTTTAAAGGAAATATGGCAACGGTGATTGATTATAAAACGGGGTCATTTGATTTAAAACACGAAGAGCAAGTAAAAGAGTATGCATCCTTGTTAGAAGAAATGAACTATGAAGTTGATAAGAAATTATTAGTCTATTTAGATGATAAAATAAAAATTAGAGAAGTTAGTTGATATTTGTAAAATAATTACATTTGTCAGTATAAAACAACATAAATAATATTAGTACATGTACGGAAAAATTAAAGAGCATTTAGCGCAAGAAATTCAAGAGATAAAAGATAACGGATTATATAAAAGAGAACGTATCATAACTTCTCCTCAAGACGCTGTAATTAAAATATCTACAGGCCAAGAAGTAATAAATTTTTGTGCAAACAATTATTTAGGGTTGTCATCACATCCTGAAGTTATCCAAGCAGCAAAAGACGCTATGGATACTCATGGTTTTGGAATGTCGTCTGTACGTTTTATTTGTGGTACTCAAGATATTCATAAAACATTAGAACAAAAAGTAGCTGACTTCTACGGAACAGAAGATACTATATTATATGCAGCAGCTTTTGATGCTAACGGAGGTGTTTTTGAGCCATTATTAGGAAAAGAAGATGCAATTATATCTGATTCATTAAATCATGCATCTATTATAGATGGTGTTCGTTTGTGTAAAGCAGCAAGATACCGTTACCAAAACAGTGACATGGCTGACTTAGAAACTCAGTTGATTGCAGCAAATGAAAAAGGAGCTCGATTTAAAATTATAGTTACTGATGGTGTTTTCTCAATGGATGGTATTGTTGCACCTTTAGATAAAATATGTGATTTAGCAGATAAATACGACGCTATGGTAATGATTGACGAATGCCATTCAGCAGGATTTATTGGTGAAACTGGTCGTGGGACACTTGAGGCTAAAGGTGTTTTGGATAGAATTGATATTATAACAGGTACCCTTGGTAAAGCTTTAGGTGGAGCAATGGGTGGATATACAACTGGTAAAAAAGAAATTATAGAGATATTACGTCAGCGTTCTCGGCCATACTTGTTTTCAAATTCTTTAGCACCTGCAATTGTAGGAGCTTCAATAAAAGTGTTTGAAATGTTAGATACGGATACTACTTTAAGAGATAAATTAGAGTGGAATACAAATTACTTTAAAAAAGGAATGAAAGCAGCTGGATTAGATATAGTTGATGGAGATTCTGCTATTGTACCAGTAATGTTATATGACGCGAAGTTATCTCAAACTATGGCGGATATGCTATTAGAAGAAGGTATTTATGTAATAGGATTCTTTTACCCAGTAGTACCAAAGGATAAGGCAAGGATTCGTGTGCAGTTGTCTGCTGCGCATGAAAAAGAACATTTAGATAAGGCAATAGCTGCATTTACAAAGGTTGCTAAAGAGTTAAATGTTATTTAAAAATGTTATTTATTAATGTGTTGTTAACTAAAAAGGGAAAAATAATTACTTAAATTTTTGTTAATAACTTTTTAGATACTACATTTGCTTTGATTAACACTTAAAATTAAATTTTATTAATATGAAACAATTTAGCAAATTATTAGTAGCATGCGCCTTAGTATTAGGGTTTAGCGCTAATGCACAAACTGAAGACAATCCATGGGCTGTTACTGTAGGAGCTAATGCAGTAAATTTTTTAGCTGCAGGAAATGATGGTCAAGTTGGTAACGCAGGTCAAGAAACAGCAATTTTCTCAGAGTTTTTTAATGTAAAAGACCAGTGGAATTACGTACCAGCTGTATCTCAGTTAACTGCTGCAAGATATATGGGAAGTGGTGTAAGTTTAGATCTTACAGGAACATTTAGTAAATTATCTCAGTATGGAAACCATAGTGTTGAAGAAGATGATGTTTTAACATTAATTAACCCAGATGATATCGATGGAGATTATTTCGGAGTTGATTTAGGTGTTAACTATCACTTAAATACTTTATGGGATGGTATGAGCTGGTTAGATCCTTATGTAAGAGCTAATGCTGGTTACAACTGGATAGATTTTGGTAACTCTTTAGACGATTCTGGTTTAGTAGCTGGTGGAGGTTTAGGAGTTAACTTCTGGTTAAATGAAAACATGGCTATTAAAGTACAGTCTGCATACAAAAATAACTTTGCTGAAGAGTTAGAAAATGCAAACTACTTCCAAAACACTTTAGGTTTAACTTTCGCTTTCGGAGGTTCTGATATTGACGGTGATGGAATATATGATAAAGATGACGCTTGTCCAGATGTTTTTGGATTAGAAGAATTTAACGGATGTCCTGATACTGATGCTGATGGAATCGAAGATGCTAAAGATGCTTGTCCTGAAGTTCCTGGAACTTTAGAATTCAACGGATGTGCTGATACTGACGGTGACGGTGTTGCTGATCCTCAAGACGAATGTGTTGATGTAGTAGGTTTAAAAGAATTAAACGGTTGTCCTGATGCTGATGCTGATGGTCTTGCTGATGCAAAAGATGGTTGTCCTCAAGTAGCTGGTCCAGCTGCTAACAACGGATGTCCTTGGCCTGATACTGATGGTGATTCAGTATTAGATAAAGATGATCAATGTGTTGATGTTGCAGGTACTGTAGCTAACAACGGTTGTCCTGAAGCTTCAACTGAAGTAGTAGCTAAGTTAAATGCTTATGCTAAAACAATCTTATTTGATTCTGGTAAAGCATCTTTCAAAGAACAAGCTTTTTCTGCTTTAACTGCAATGAACGCTATCTTTAAAGAATACCCAACTGCTAAGTTTGACTTAGGTGGTCATACTGATAGTGCTGGTTCTGCAAAGAACAATCAAAAATTATCTGAAAGTAGAGTAAACGCTGTAAGAGACTGGTTCGTTTCTAACGGAATTGCTACTGACAGATTAACTGCAACTGGATTTGGTGAAGCAACTCCAATTGATTCTAACAGAACAAGAGCTGGTAGAAAAAACAACAGAAGAGTAGAAGTTAAATTAGCAAAATAATTTAATTCTAAATATATTTTAAAAGCGCCTCGTTATCGAGGCGCTTTTTTTATGCCCAAACGTGAAATTATAACCAATAGCTTATGTCCTTCTGTAAATAATAGAATAAAATCAATACCTTGTGTTTACTTAAAATAATTGATCATTACATGCAAAGTTTTATTGCCAAGTGTTTAGAAAAAATAGGAACAGATAGTAGTACAATAAGCAAATCTGTTTTTGTATTACCAAGTAAAAGAGCAGGAGTATTTCTTAAAAAGGAATTGTCAAACTACTACCAAGCTACTTTTTTCCTTCCTAAAATAATAAGTATAGAAGAGTTTATAGAAGATGTTTCGGGGGTAACTACAAGTAGTAATTTAGAAACTCTTTTTACATTTTATAATGTATATATCTCAATTATCCCAAATGCACAAAAAGAGTCCTTTGAGTCGTTTTCTAAATGGGGACAAATACTCTTACATGATTTTAATGAGATTGATAGATATGGTATTGATGCAAAGCAATTTTTTTCAAACCTTTCTAACATCAAACAAATTGAAAACTGGTCGCCAAGTGAGGAACCAACAACACTTATTAAAAACTATTTAGATTTTTGGAAGAATTCTTATGTTTATTATGATAAGCTACAATCGGAGTTATTACAAAATGGAGTAGGTTATCAAGGTTTAGTTTATAGAGAAGCTTCTGAACATATAGAACACTATATACAAAACAATCAAGCTCACCATTACTTCTTAGGATTTAATGCCTTAAATGCTTCAGAGGAAACGATATTTCAGGAGTTACTTAAGCAAGGTAAGGCAACAGTACTTTTTGATACAGATAAATTATTTTTTAATTCAAACACAAATAGCGTTAGTCACTTTTTAAGGAAGTATAATAAAGAGTGGGACTATTATAATAGCACTAATTTTTCAATTGTATCCGATGAGTTTTCTTCAAAGAAAAATATTGATGTTATTGCGCTACCAAAGAATATTGGTCAAGTAAAGAAAGTTGGGGAGTTGTTAAGTAAATTATCAACTTCAGAGTTAAAGGAAACTGCCGTTGTTTTAGGTGATGAAAGTCTGTTGTTGCCCTTATTAAACTCTTTGCCTAAAAATGTAACTGATATTAATATAACAATGGGAATGTCGTTAAAAGACGTTCCATTAGTTTCGTTTTTTGATAGTATTTTTCAGTTGTACTATAAACAATCAGGTGATCGGTTTTATTTTAAAAAACTACTTACGTTTTTAAATAATAATTATACCAGACTATTACTCGATTCAGAAGATGTAGATAAGTTAATTGCTCATATTCAACATCACAACATTATTAGTATTACTAAAAAAGAAATACTTGATGTATTGCCAGATAACCTCTTTTTAAAACAAATATTATCTCTTAGTAAAAAAACCACTGTTGATTGTATTGTTGTTTTTAAAGCAGTCATTTTAGAGTTAAAGCAACAGGTAGCTGATCCAGAAACAAACCAATTAGATTTAGAGTACTTATATCGTTTTAACGAAGTGTTTAATGTATTGAGTGTACTTCAAGAAAAGTACAAATCGATTAAAAGTATTGAAGAGTTTTATCAAATCTATAAAGAAGTTTTAAGTACGGATACTTTAGATTTTAAAGGAGAACCAGTACAAGGTTTGCAAATAATGGGAATGTTAGAATCTCGTGTGTTGGATTTTAAGCGAGTAATTTTGACTTCTGTGAATGAAGGAATTTTGCCTTCTGGTAAAAGTCATAACTCATTCATTCCATTCGATTTAAAAATAGCATTCAAACTGCCAACTTATTATGAAAAGGATGCAGTATATGCATATCACTTTTTTCGATTAATACAGCGAGCAGAAAATATCAGTTTAATTTACAATACTGAACCTGATGGGATGAATGCAGGTGAAAGGAGTCGTTTTTTACTTCAATTAGAATCTTTGGTTTCTGAAAATCATACAGTAAATCATTATACAAGTTCGCCTAAAATACCTTCTGCAACTAATGAATTGCAAGTTATACAGAAGGATGAAAAGGTTCTTGATCGGTTAAAAGAAATTGCGGCTAAAGGATTTTCTCCTTCTGCATTAACGCAATATGTGAGAAACCCAATAGATTTTTATCAGCAAAAAGTATTGCGAATTTATGAAGAGGATGAGGTGGAAGAAACTGTAGCTGCAAATACTTTAGGTACTATCGTACATAATACGTTAGAGAATTTTTACAAGCCTTTAGAAAACCAAATTCTTACAAAAGAAGCTATACTACTTATGCAACAAAATATTGATACAGAAGTGAGTAAGCAGTTTCAATTAGAATTTAAAAAAGGGGATATTACCAAAGGGAAAAACCTCATTATTTATAATATTGCGAAACGTTATGTTGCTAATTTCTTAAAGCAAGAATTAAAACTAATAGCCGAAAGCAAGGAAGTTATTATCCGTCATATTGAGTCTGATTTACGCACAGAAATTAAAGTTCCAGGGTTAGACTTTCCAATACATATTGCTGGAAAGGTTGATAGAATTGATGAGGTTGATGGAACTATTAGAATAATAGATTATAAAACTGGAAAAGTTGATCAAGGAAAAGTTGAAATAGTTGATTGGGAAGATATTACTACGGACTATACTAAATTCAGTAAACCATTTCAGATATTAATGTATGCGTATATGATTCAGTCTGAAAAGAAATTTTCGAAACCAATTGAGGCTGGAATTATATCGTTTAAAAATTTGAGCGCTGGATTTTTGAAGTTTTCTAAAAAAGACAAATCTGGTAAAGGAGCTACAAAAGACTCAATTATTACTCAAGAAACCTTTGATGACTATCTTAATGAATTAAATCATCTGATTCTTGAGATATGTAATACAAATATTCCATTTACAGAAAAAGAAGTTTAGCATGATTAAGGAAACAAGTATTCTTCAAAGCGAAAATAAAAAACCAATATTGTTAGATGTTTCATTTAATAAAAATGGAAAGCAAAAACCCATAATAATATTTTGTCATGGCTACAAAGGATTTAAGGATTGGGGATGTTGGAATGTGATGGCTTCACATATTGCAAAAGAAGATATTTTTTGTTTAAAGTTTAACTTCTCCCATAATGGAGGGACTATGGAGCAACCAATCGATTTTCCTGATTTAAATGCTTTTGGAGAGAATAACTTTATAAAAGAACTTAATGACCTTGATGCTGTTATTTCGTGGATTACAAGCCCTGAAAATAAGTATTCATCAGAGCTTAATTTACAAGAGGTAATTCTTGTAGGTCATTCTCGAGGTGGTGGAATTGTAACAATTAAAGCATCTGAAGATAACCGCGTGACTAAAGTAATTACATTGGCCGGAGCGTCAGATTATAAGTCGAGATTTCCTACAGGAAATGAGTTAGCATATTGGAGAAAAGAAGGAGTTGCTTATATTGAGAATGCTCGAACAAAACAACAAATGCCTCATTTTATTCAGTTTTATGATAATTTCATGGAAAATGAAGAACGATTAACAATAGCTACAGCGGCTAAAAAGATAACGATTCCGCATTTGATTATTCACGGAACTACTGATGAAACCGTAACATTTCAAGAAGCTGAAGCAATACACAGTTGGAATAAAAACAGTGTGTTATTTCCTATTGAAGATGCAAATCATGTTTTTGGAGGAAGTCATCCATGGGAAAGTGATTCACTTCCTAGTGATTTAGAACTTGCGGTAAATGAATTTATAAATTTTAGTAAGTAATGAGAATTACAAAACCAGTAAAGGAAGATATTCCAGAATTGCTCACGGTTACAAAAGCTTGTGCTCAAGCAATGATAGCAAACGGTATTTATCAATGGAATGAAAACTATCCATCATATGAAGCTTTTGAAAAAGATATTGAGTTAGGGCAGCTTTGGGTATTAAAAGAGGAGGATAGTATTATTGGATCTGTAGTTATTTCTGAAATAATGGATGATGAATACAAAGTAATTGAATGGTTAATTCCAAATGCTAAAAATATATATATTCATCGTTTGGCAGTTCATCCTGACTCTCAAGGGAAAGGATTGGCTCAAGTACTAATGGACTTTGCAGAAAATCATGCCCAAGAAAACAATTTTGCTTCTGTACGTTTAGATACGCTTAGTGTGAATAAAAGGAATAATATTTTTTATCAGAAAAGAGGTTATCAAAAATTAGGAGATGTTTATTTTCCAAAACAAAGTGAGCATCCTTTTCATTGTTATGAACTAGTATTTTAACCGACCAATGAATTTGTTATCTTCAAGCTAAAAGCATTTTTTAATTCATGTCTAATCTGTTTCAGTTAAGGCATATCATTATATTATTTAATTGAAAGTAGATTTAAGTTTTAAAAGCATCAATAAATTAGCCATCCCAGCATTAATTGCCGGAATTGCTGAGCCAATTATTTCAGCTACCGATTTAGCTATTATAGGTAATTTACCAAATCATAGTGCTGAAGCAGCCGCTGCAGTTGGTTTAGTCTCTGTTTTTCTGAACGCTTTAATATGGATGTTAGGGCAAAGTAGAAGTGCTATATCTGCTATTGTATCGCAGTATTTAGGTGCTGGGAAATTCGAAGAAGTTAAAAACTTACCTATTCAAGCGATATTAATAATCATAGGGATTAGTATCTTTATTCTGGGGGTTACTTTTCCATTCGCAAGAGAAATATTTAGTTTATATAATGCCAAAGGATTGGTGCTAGATTATTGCGAAGACTATTATCAAATTAGAGCAATTGGGTTCCCTATGATACTAATTACTTTTGCTATAATGGGAACTTTTAGAGGTTTGCAAAATTCTTACTATCCAATGCTGATCGCATTAACAGGATTGGTGTTCAATTTATGTTTAGATGTTGTTTTGGTATTTGGTATTGAAGGATATATCCCCGCATTAGGGTTAAAAGGAGCGGCTTATGCGAGTGTGATTTCTCAAGGAATAATGTTGCTATTGGCTTTTTATTATCTTGTTAAAAAAACATCAGTACATATAAAATTTAGCCTTCCTTTTAATAAAGAAGTTAAGAATTTAATGGTAATGATTATCAATCTTTTTGTAAGGACATTGGCATTAAATATTGCTTTAAATTTATCCAGTTATTTTGCAGCTAGTTATGGTGTAGTTTATATAAATGCATATACAATAGCAGTTAATATTTGGTTTATTTGTGCTTTTGTAATAGATGGATATGCAAGTGCTGGAAATATGATTTCAGGAAAACTTTACGGAGCTAATGATGTAGAAAATTTAATTGTATTAAGAAAGAAATTAACTAAATACGGATTAGTCGTCGGACTTTTATTACTCATTGTTTTAGGAGCTTTTTATTATCCAATTGGAAGATTATACTCTAATAATGAATTGGTACGGGAACAATTTTACAATACATTTTGGATAGCTATAGCAATGCAACCTTTATGTGCAATTGCCTTTATTTATGATGGGATGTACAAAGGAATGGGTAAAATGAAAACACTCAGAAACTTATTATTATTAACAACTTTCTTTGGGTTTATACCAGTGTTGTTAATTGCTAATTATTTCGATTTGATGCTTTATGGAATTTGGTTGGCTTTTGTTGTTTGGATATTTTTAAGAGGTTTGATTTTAAAATTAGACTTTAAGAAATCTATTATAAACAAGATGAAAGTGAATGGCTAAAATATTCCACTAGCATACTGAATAAACTTCCAGACAAACAATACGGCAAAACAAGAAGCTACCACAAATTTTATAAATGCTGATGTTAGTAAGCCTAATAAAGATCCGAAAGCAGCTTTTACGGCTAAATTAGATTTTGTTCCGTTTATTAATTCTCCAGCTAAAGCACCAAGAAAAGGACCTATAATAATACCAAAGGGAGGGAAAAAGAAAATACCAATTAATAATCCTACAGTAGTTCCTACAACTCCATATCTAGAACCTCCAAAGCGTTTAGCGCCCATTGCCGGAATAAAATAATCAAGTATAAATATGGTTAATGCAATAACTAAAGTAATTCCTAATACGGTATAACTCATCGGTACAGCATCGGTTAAATATAAAAATAGCAAACCAAACCAACTGGTAATAGGTCCTGGAAGTATCGGAATGAAACTACCAATTATCCCGCCAATAATTAATATAAAACCTATTATTAGTAATACGATATCCATTTTTTTGTTTGATTATAAGACGACCTTTTTTGCATTTTGTTACAATTTTGTAACTAAAAGATTAGTTTAAACTACATTTTTAGTTACATTTGTTTAACTAAGTTATTAGTTTAAAGAAAAAAAGAGTTCCTTCTCCGAAGGGAGAAGGCTAGGATGAGGGGAAAATATATTAATTAAAAGATATCCACCAACGTGGGAAAACTATGAAGCAATTAACTAGAGCAGAAGAAGAAGTAATGCAACATTTATGGAGTTTAAATGAGGCTTCTGTAAAAGAGATTATTGCGTTATTTCCTGAGCCTAAACCAGCATATAACACGGTTTCTACAATTATAAGAATATTAGAAACGAAGGAGTTTGTTAATCATAAGCAAAAAGGAAAAGGATATATCTACTTCCCCTTAGTTGCGAAAGAAAACTATAGCAAGCAATCGGCTCAAAAATTAGTTGAAGGTTATTTTCAAGGCTCATTTAAAAGTATGGTTTCTTATTTTACAAAGAATAATGATATATCTGTAAGTGATTTGGAAGCAATATTAAAAGAGTTGAATTCTAAAAAATAAGATCATGGAAACAATCGTATTGCAAATAATAGTTTTTCAGTTATGCTTTTTAGTGGCTTATGAAATTCTATTCCGTAAAGAAACTTTTTTCAATTGGAACAGAGGTTATTTGTTAATCACTTCTATAGCTTCAATATTGTTGCCTTTCATTAAATTAAAATCATTTTCAAAAGTAATTCCGAGTGAATTTTTTGTGAATTTACCAGCAGTAATTTTAGGAGAAGAAAAAGTAGCTTCCTCAACTATTTTGGAGAACCTAGATGTTGTCGCAGTACATACAAATTCTATAACGTTCTCAGTGGTTTGGATTTGGTATGTAGGAACACTAGTGTTTGGTTGTGTATTATTTTTAAAGCTATATAAAATTTGGAGATACAAACAATCGAATAATTCTGTTCAAAAAAGTGGATATTCAATCACAACTCTTAAAAATTCAGAAGATGCATTTTCATTTTTGAAGAGTATATTTTTAGGAGATAAAATAGAAAACACTCAGAAAGAAAGCATTTTAAAACATGAGAAAGTTCATGTAGAAGAAAAACATACAATAGATTTATTATGGTTTGAACTCTTACGAATTGTATTCTGGTTTAACCCATTAGTATATATTTATCAAAAAAGAATTACTGAAGTACACGAGTTCATCGCCGATAAAAGTGCTTCAAAACAACAGAAAAACTATTATGAAAACTTATTAGCAAAGACGTTTAACATCGCGCAGTTTTCACTAGTCAATCAATTTTATTCATCATCATTAATCAAAAAACGAATCATTATGTTAACAAAAGAAAAATCAAACAAAACAAAACTAGTAAAGTACATCACAATTATCCCAATTGTAGTATCAATGTTGGTATATGTGTCCTGCTCTGATGCTTTAGAGGTAGATAATGGAACTGAAGTAGCAGTAAGTTCAGAGACTACTGTGTTAGAAGATGTCATTACAATTATTAATAAAACACCTGTTAATAAAGATATCACTAAAGAAGAATTTAATACAATTTTAAGTGATTTAAAGCAATACAAAAACACTCATGCTACCAAAATAGAACAAACAGATTTTAAAAAGTACACAACTTTGTTTTATAACCAATTAGAGAATGTAACTACAGAAGACTATAAAAAGGTAATATATAAAAACAAAGATTTATTACACTTTCAATTAAGTTATATTTCTTTAGAAAAACTTTTAGATGAAATAGATGCAGCAACCTATGAGGAGAATAGTAAACGATGGGTTATGTTAATGTCATTGTCAGAGTCTGAAGTGGCAAATAGACTTAAAGAGTTGAATTATATTTTACCAAATGAAGAAAAATATAAGAAAACAGTTTCAAGTATAGAAAGTCAGGAATTAGATAAAGATTATTCAGGACACACAGAAGTTCCGTTTACTGTTATAGATCAATCACCAATTTATCCAGGTTGTGATGAAAACGCAACATTAGAGGAGTTAAAAAAATGTTTAAGCATGAGTATTGCTAAACATGTAAATGAACATTTTGACACTAATATTGCTAAAAACAATAATTTATCTGGCAGACAACGTATCAGCACCATGTTTAAAATTAATAAAGATGGAATGATTACTGATATTAAAGTGCGTGCACCACACCCTAACCTAGTAACTGAAACAGAACGTGTCTTAAATCTTTTACCAAAAATGAAACCAGGAATGTATGAAGGAAGAATAGTCACTGTTCCTTATTCATTACCAATCATAATTCAAGTAAACTAAATGAAGAAAATATTTTTATTACTGATAAGTATACTATCAATTAAAGCCGAAGCTCAAACTTCGGCTTTAGCAGTTGCCGATAGTTTATTTCAGTTAGGAAGCTATAGTAAAGCTATTTCGTTTTATGAAAAAGTTGCTGATAAAAACACCTATTCTCAAACTAAAATTGCGCAAGCTTATGTTGGATTGGGAGCTTACAGAAAAGCAATTTCATATTATGAAATTATTGTAGAAAAAGACAGTACACAGTTAATTTCGAAATATGAATTAGGAAAATTATATTATAAAATTAAGGCTTCAGAAAAAGCATTTAGTTGTTTTAAGAATCTGATTAAAGCTGACAATCAAAACCCAAATTTTCACTATCAATTAGGATTAGTGCAGTTGCAAGCAAAGGATGTTAATTATATAAAATCCTTTAAAAAAGTTGTTGTTATAGACCGCTTCCATTTAAAGGGAATAAAACAATTATGTAAGTATTATCTGAAAAAAAGAAGTTGGATTTCTTTTGAAAAATATAACGCAATAGGATTACAAAACTACCCAGAAGACGAAGTTTTAATAAACTATAAAGCACAAGCTTGTTTTAAGCAGCAACAGTATAAAAAGGCAATTATTTATTTTACTAAGTTATATGAAGCTGATTCGGAAAATAAATTTGTTTTGTATCGTTTAGGATTGTCAAATCATATGCTATTGAAATATGATAATGCAATTGAATTTTATAAGAAAGCAATTGAACAAGAGAGTACTAATGGCGACTATCATACACAAATTGGGTTGGCGTATATGGGTATAGAGTCTTATGTAAAATCACGTCGTCATTTATTACAAGCTTTGGTGTTCAATGGTGTAAAAGTAGATGCTGAATTATATAATATAGGTTTATTACATAAAGAACAAAAGCAATATGCTAAGGCAATGCAACTATTTCAGAAAGCTTTCAAGGAGAATAGTTATAACTACAAAGCTAAATTCGAACAAGCAATTTGTGCTGATAATTATTATAAAGATAATGATAGTAAATTAAAATTGTACCAAGAGTATAAATTGTACTTCGAAGATAAAAATAAGAGAAATGATGAAGTTGTAGCGGCAAGAATAAGTCATTTTAAAGAATTAATACATTTAGAAGGAAATACGAATCAAGTCAAAAAAGATACTTCAAAATAAGTATCTTTAATGTTTCATAAAATACAACTCATGAAACAAAAAGTATTATTTATTGATAGAGACGGAACAATCATCAAGGAAACTACCGATGAAAAAATAGATTCTTTTGAAAAGTTAGTTTTTTATCCAAAATCAATTGTTTCTCTACATAAAATAGCTAAAAAGTTAAATTACGAATTGGTTATGATTACCAATCAGGATGGATTAGGAACTTCTTATTTTCCAGAAGATACCTTTTGGCCAGTACAAAACTTTGTAGTGGATACCTTTAAAAACGAAGGAGTAGTATTTAAAGCAATCTATATAGATAAAACTTTCCCAAAGGATAATGCTCAAACCCGTAAGCCAAACACTGGGTTGCTGACTTCTTATTTTTCTGGTAATTATGATTTGGAAAACTCGTTTATGATAGGCGATCGATTAACAGATATGGAATTAGCGAAAAACTTTGGAGGTAAAGGAATTTTCATCAATGATAAAACGCACTTAGGGACTAATGAAATTACCGTCAAGAGAAAAGATCTAGATAGTCATATTGCATTAGAAACCAATGATTGGAATAAAATTTATAAATTTTTAAAAAACTTTAAATGATATAGATGCTATTCTATATTCAGATTGACTTATTGTGTTGTTATTTTCGTATTTTTCCAGTCTAAAACATTGATTTGAAGAAAGCTGTTGCTATAATGTGTATTTTATTATTTTGCTCTTGTAATTATTTTGAGAGTAAAAAAATTCATGCTACAGATGAGCGTATTCAAAAACACTTAGATTCGTTAGATACTTCTACAATAGACAAGTTCCCTATTTTTAAAGACTGTGAGCAACTAGATCAAAATTTATCAGCTGAAAAAAAATGCTTCATAACTTCTCTAAGTACTTATATTGGCACTTCATTATTCGAAAATAAATTAGTTTTAGAAGAAGAGTTAGACAGTACTTTTCAAGTAGCTATTGAAGTTTCTGACACAGGAAAAGTGACTATTAAATCGTTTGAAATTGATGCTGTTTTAAAAGAAAATATTCCTCAGATAGAACAAATAATACAGCAAAGTATTGATGAATTACCAGAAGTAAAACCAGCTTTAAAGAAAATACAATCAGGAGAATTAATCCCTGTAAAAACGCACTTTATTATTCCAATACGGGTTGTTGCAAAGGTTGCAGATAATTAATCTTTATAGGAGTTAAAAACGTAATTTTTAGTGGCTTTTATAGAGTAACGGAATGAAAATTATATCAAAAAAAGTATTTCTAGATACAAGAGATTCTTCTGTTACATTTCAAAAACTTTACTTTAAATGCTAGAATCATTAATGCCGCTAATAACTGTTTCGAATTGCCAATCGCCTCATTAAACGTAATACTTCAATATAAAGCCAAATTAAGGTTACTAATAATCCCCAAGTAGCTAACCATTCACTACTCTTAGGTGCTTTGTTTCTTTTACGGTCGATAAAATCGATATCTATTAGTAACGAAAATGCTGCAGTTAAAGCTGCGAATACATTAAAAGCGAGTGCAAACCAATTGTCGCCCCAGATAAAACTAACATTAACTCCAAAGAAACTAAGAATCCACGTGACTATGTATACTGTAAATATAGTTGTAGAAGCTATAATGATGGTACTCTTTAATTGTTTGGTAAGTATAATTAGTTTTGTTTTATATAAGATAATCATCACTAAAAACGTGATAATCGTTACTCCTACTGCTTGAAATGGATAGTTTGGGTATTGTTGATGTACTTGGATGCTAAAAGCTCCTAAAAACACTCCTTTTGCTAAAGCGTACAAAGGCACTAAAAATGAGGCCCAATGATGTCTTACAGAAATCACAATACTAATTACTATAGCTGCTAACATCCCGCCTGATGCAAACCATTTAATAGAATTTCCTTCATAGTGCCAATGCCAAACAAAAGCAACTACGATTGTTAATATACTGATACAAAAAAACGATTTCAGAAAAATTCCTGAAACCGTCATTTTATTTGTTGAACTTGCTTTTTTATCCCAAAAAAACGGACTGAAAGCAGGGTTTGATGTTTTATGATTTAAAAACATTTAATTACAAGTTAAACTTGTATCCTAAACGTAAATCTAATGGTGTATTTCCTTGATTATCAAAATTTATTAAAGCAATTAATTCATTTGCAGATAAGGTAATATATCCATTTCCTAATTTAATATCAGCCCCTAAACCTAAAATAATAGGAGCATCTAAAGCTGATCCTGAATTTTTAGTAACAGTAGTTGTAGTTCCTACTGTAGTAGTAGTTTCTGATTTTGAAAAAGTATAGGTTGCAAATGTTGCTTGTGGGTAAATAGAAAACGATTCTTTGTTGATTACTCTGAATCTATAAAAGAATCCGAATTGACTAGACGAATATTTAAAGTCGTCTGCCTTCAAACTTTGCTTAAATAAAACTCCTAATGAATGTCTAGAACGTTTAGCATCATATACTTCAGCTTCCGCTCCAAATATAGGAACAATTGTATTGTTAGGATTTCTGACAAACGGATTGTTGGATACTCCACCAAATACACCTAATCTAGATTTAGTTTCTGGTCTTTCAGCCTGTAATCTGTAATCTATATCAGAAGCCTTGTTATAGTTGTCAATGTAAGTTCTTAAGCTACCAAGAGTAAGGTTTACTTTAGAAATGTCCATTCCGGCATCAGCAGTAAGAATGCTTAAAATTTCTTTGTATTCACCTTGATATTTTCCGCTTTCATCCTTTGTATTAGTTAATTCTGTAAGAGAATCATCTTTTTTAATAAAATAGAGATATTCTCCTTCTGATATTACGTAATACAAAGAAGCTTTACCAGTAATTTCTTCTGTTAATTCATATGATTTCCCATCAATGGTATGTGTCATTTGAGCAAAACAAGTGATGCTTAATAATGTGAAAACTAATGTTATAATTATTTTATTCATGGTAATAATATTGTAGTTAAACCTCCATTTGAGGAATTTTGATAAAAATAAAAAATAAAAATGTAATAAACTGATTTTAGCTCGCAAATAGCAGCTTATTGACGAGCAGGTAATTTCAATGACCAATTATTACGGACAGACAAGTATCTTATAACAACAACCGTTAGCATAGAAATTAACGTATTAATTGTGTGGTTTCCTGAAATATGTTCCAAGCCTAAAAAAACTAGCCCTCCTGCTAAACATGCTGAGGCATAAATTTCTTTTCGAAATATTAAAGGGACTTTATTAGTTAATACATCACGGATAATTCCTCCAAATACCGCTGAAACAATACCCATAAGTAAAGCTATTGGAATTTCTAAACCTACAGATAGTGTTTTCTGTAACCCTAAAATAGTAAATAAACCAATTCCAATTGTATCAAAAAAGAACATGCTTCTTCGGAGTTTTGAAATTCGTTTTTTAAATAAATATGAAAGCAATAACGCAGCAATAATTGTCCATAAATAATTAAGATCGGTCATCCAACCTACAGGAGTTTGTCCAATAAGCATATCCCTTAAAGCACCACCACCTATTGCAGTTACCATACCAATTATACTTGCGCCAACAACATCAAAATCACTGTCAATTGCAGTAAGGACTCCACTAATAGCAAATACCAATGTTCCTATAATATCGAGAATATAAATCCAATCCATAAACTTAAAATAGAAAGCAAAAATAAGTTAATTTGAATTGAAAAGATAGCTTATTTATTAAAATGCCTGTCTTTCCATACAAACGGACTTGATAAACTAGTTATTGCAATATAAACTGTAAAGAAAGGATAAAAAAGTAATGTTTTTAGGAAAGATAAAAAGTTGATTTTATTCTGATATAAACCAGCAGTCTTAAAAATAAGTACAGTGTCAATCAGAAATTTTGGAAGCAATAGTGTTAAGAATATGGGTTGGTATAAGCCTATGATTATCGATAGCCCAATCACACAATTAGCAAAGAAAACTAATGCTCCGATACTCTTAGCAAAGTTACTTTTAAAGTGGGTAGCTTTTGCAGCCCATCGTTTGCGTTGTTGAATTAATTCATTCCAATTTTTAGTTGGATAAGTTGTTACTAATGCCTCAATGTTTTTTAAGAATATTACTTTGGATCTATTATACGCCACAAAGTTTTCTAATAAAAAAACATCGTCACCACTTGCAATAAAATCATTGTCTTTAAATCCGTTTAATTTTAAGAACAACTCTTTTTTATATGCCAAATTAGCACCGTTAGCCATAAAAGGTTTTTTGATTCCAAAACCACCAATAGTAGCTCCTTGCATACTCAAAAAGTCGATAAGTTGAAATTGGTGTAGAAACGAACTATTGCTTTTAAAACTTACGGGCGCTACTATCATATTTGGATTATTCTCACAAATAGAAGTGTTAAAACTTGAGAGCCAAGTTTTAGGAAGTATACAATCAGCATCAGTAGCAATAATCCAATTGTACTTTGTAATTGAAATTGCAGTACTAATTGCGTCTTTTTTTGGAGAGTTTGAGTCCCTTAAATTTTTAATTATTTTTATGTCAATTTCTGGGTTGTTAATAAAAAATTGAGTGATAATTTCTATAGAATTATCACTTGATTCATCATCAACTAAAATAATTTCAAATAGTGATTGATGGTATTCAATTTCTTTAATAGAATTTAATAAACTCGGTAGATTTTCGGCCTCATTTCTAAAAGGAATAATCACTGAAAATTGAGTAGTATCCTCATAATTTTTAGTACTAGTATTTAACTTATCAAAACCAATAACGAATAGTAAAATAAGTATAACATACAAACAAATTAATAGACCAAATATGTAAAAAGTGAATAGCATACTATTCTTGGTTAAATTTAAAATTTAAAACAAAATAACTTCCAATTGTAGCAGGAAAAGCAAAATTAAATAGCCACATTAAGGTTGTTATTGCTAATACAATAAATTCATTAGCACCTACAAAACTAAATAACCAAACAGCAATACTTCCTTTAACAACTACATCAAGAATGAAAATTGTTGGTATAATAGAAGCAAGTAAATACATGCTGGTAATAAAAGCCATTGCTTCAATATATGAAACATCAATACTAAATAGCCAAATTAAAAAATAAAATTGATGGGCAAAAACAGCATATTTTAAAATAGATAAAGAACTTGTAATGACTAAGGTTTTTCTACTTAAAGTTTTAAAAAATCTACTCAATTTTGAAAAAGAATATCCTTTTATAGTGTGTTTTTTTCGAGAGGAATAGGTAAAAAATAAAAAGAGAACAACAATTCCTAAAACAACAAATCGGATAGTTTTATAATAAAAAACAGGTACGTTATATGTGTTTATAATATACAGTAAACCTATAACGCCAAAAATAGTGGTTGCCCCTAGTTGCGCTAAGTTTCCTACTAAGTTTAATCCAAGAATTTTTTTTCTAGATATTTTTGGATAGTATATGGCTTTAGCGCCGTATTCCCCAATTCTATTGGGAGTAATGATTGATGTCGTTAATGAACTCAGTGATTGTTTGATGGCTTCGGTAAATGAAATTACTTTGATTTCACTTACAAGAGTTTTCCATTTCAAGCTTTCTAAACTCCAATTAAGCAAGCTAAACCCAATAAGAATAATAATATTGGATGATGTTATAAGCTTGTTTTCGTGCAGTAGTTGCAGGAAATAATCAAAATCTAAAGTATCATTATGTATTAGCTTTTCATAAATAAAAAAACCAGCACCAAAAACGATAGCTAACTTTATCACCATAAAAGCAATTTGCTTTAAGCGAATACGTAAAGTAGGCATACTATTGTGCTTGGTCATTAGTTTTTAGTAAGTTTGTAATAATCAGTCCGCAAATTATAAAATTTAAACAGATGAACAGATTTAGTATTGTATTTTTCTTTGTGTTAGTTTCAAATTTAATAACAGCACAAACTATAACTATCGATTTAGGAGTGGGTTTTAATAAGCCTTCGGATGATTTCGGAGCCACTTATGAAGCAAAACCTATTAACGGATTAACGGTAGATGCGGGACTTCGTTATATGTTTAAAAAGAAATTAGGAGCAAAATTAGACTTAGGGTTTAATCGTTATGGAGAAGGAGGAGATTCTCCGGAATTCAAAGCCAATTATACAAGAGTAAATTTACAAGCATATTATAATGTTTGGGATCATTTATACGATTTACAAATGCGTTTACCGGAACGTATAGGTGTGTTTTTACATGCAGGACCAGGAATGTCATTCATAAAACCATTAAGTGAACCATATATAAACAATAAGAGCAGTAATTTTAATGTAATGGCTGGTGTTGCCGTTCATTATGGTGTTACTGATAGAGTATCAATATTTGTAGATGCTTCAAATATGTTTCATATGGGGCAAAAAATAAATTATGAAGGATCTGTTTTAGCCGATAATATTAATTCATCAATGGCTAACTTAACTTTTGGAGTAAGTATTTCGATTAATTCGGATTGTTATTTTTGTGATGAGCCAGAAATGTAACCCACTAGAGGGATTCGCTTTTTTAAAAGTATAAATGCTTAAACTAAAATATTGGCTAAAGAAAAAATTATATTAGGAGTTGATCCAGGTACTACAATAATGGGTTTTGGGCTTATTAAAGTTGTAGATAAAAAGATGGAGTTTCTTCAAATGAACGAACTCTTACTACAGAAATATAAAGACCCATATACCAAACTTAAACTCATTTTTGAACGTACAATGGAGTTGATTGACACTTATCATCCAGATGAAATGGCATTGGAAGCACCATTTTTCGGAGTAAACGTGCAATCTATGCTAAAGTTAGGAAGAGCTCAAGGAGTAGCTATGGCAGCGGGATTATCACGACAAATCCCAGTTGCGGAATATGCTCCTAAAAAAATAAAAATGGCAATTACAGGTAGTGGAAATGCTAGTAAAGAGCAAGTAGCAGCAATGCTTAAAAGTTTATTGAATTTAAAGACCTTGCCTAAAAATTTAGATGCTACCGATGGTTTGGCAGCTGCGGTTTGCCATCATTTTAACTCAGGTAAAACTATAGGAACAAAAAATTACGGTAGTTGGGAAAGTTTTGTAAGTCAGAATTCAAACAGAATTAAGAAATAAATTCTTCTAAATTTATATTAGGTAATTATAGTTATGCAAAATATTGAATCGTTAAAATACCCAGCAGGAAAATTAACTATCCCAGCTGAAATTTCTGAAGCTAAAATTAAGGAGTATATAGCAACTATAACTGAATTTCCTGAGCGTGTAAAATCTGAAATAAAAGATTTAACGGATGAAGAATTATCAAGTTATCATTATCGTCCTGGAGGTTGGAATATCAAACAAGTATTAAATCACTGTATTGATAGCCATATGAATAGTTTTATCAGATTTAAATTGGCGTTAACAGAGGAAAATCCAATTATAAGACCTTATGATGAAACTGCATGGGCCGAATTACCTGATACGTTATTGTATGATGTGGCTGAAAGTATTCAGTTATTACAATCCATACACAAACGATGGGTGTTTTTATTAAATAGTTTAACAACAGAAGAATTCACGAAGACTTTTGTTCATCCGGATGGGAATGAAGTAATTTCGTTAAAGGAAAACCTATGTATTTATGCATGGCATAGCGAAAATCATTTTCTACATATAGCAAATGCGAAGAAATTGAAATTTCCAAAAAATTAACCCACCAGTGGGTTTAATTTTCCGCCCGATAGTTATCAGAATACCACGGGCTAAAATAATATTGTTAAACTTATAACTCGTATGCTTGCATCGAGAACATCAATTTTGTAAAAACTAAAGTTATTTAGGCAAAATTATAAACTGCCTACTGTTACTGTAAACTGAATACTAAAAATGAGCGGAATTTATCTTCACATCCCTTTTTGCAAACAAGCATGTCATTATTGCGATTTTCATTTTTCTACATCATTAAAGAAAAAGGATGAATTAATACAAGCTATTGCTTTAGAATTAGCATTACGTAAAGATGAAATAAGTGAACCTATAGAAACTATCTATTTCGGTGGAGGAACACCAAGTTTACTATCGGTAGATGAGTTGGAGTTTTTAATTAAAACTATTTATAAGCAGTATGAAGTAATAGGGAGTCCTGAAGTTACTTTAGAAGCAAACCCAGATGATTTAGCATCATTAATGCTTGATGGTGATACGCCAGAAACTATTTTTGAACAATATAAAGCAATTGGAATTAATAGATTAAGCATAGGGATTCAGTCATTTTTCGAAGATGATTTAGTAATGATGAATCGTGCTCACAATGCAAAAGAAGCCGAAAATTGCTTATCTGTAGCTACTCAATTCTTTGATAACATAACTATTGATTTAATTTATGGGGTCCCAAATATGAGTAATGAAAAATGGACTGCTAATATTGAAAAAGCGCTCTCGTTTGGAATAAATCATATTTCAAGTTATGCGCTAACAGTTGAACCAAAAACGGCACTAGCAAGTTTTATTGCTAAAGGTAAAATTGATGCTCCAAAAGACGCAGTTGCCCATGAGCATTTTAAAATTTTAGTAAACACATTAGAGAAAAATGACTTTGTACATTATGAACTCTCTAATTTTGGAAAACCCAACTACTTCTCAAAACATAATACATCTTATTGGAAAGGGAAAACCTATTTGGGAGTTGGTCCTTCAGCACATTCTTTTAATGGTAATGAACGTAGTTGGAATATAGCTAACAACACAAAATATATAAGTGCTATCCAGGAAAATAAATTACCAATTGAACGAGAGGTTCTTTCTGTAGATGATCGGTATAATGAATATGTTATGACGGGGTTACGTACAATTTATGGCGTGTCTTTAGAAAAGGTTAGAAACGATTTTGGAGAAGTATATGTTTCTCATATAAAAAAGGAAGGACAAAAATTTATTGACCAAGGATTATTAATGATTCTTAGTGAAACAAATAAGCTTACAGGGAGGCAGGTTGTTAATTTATTCACCACAGAAAAAGGAAAGTTTTTGTGTGATGGAATAGCTTCTGATTTGTTTAAAGTATAAATAAATTAAACTGTTGATTTAATTTTAGCCTAATACGTTATTATTTTCAGAACAATATTTAGGTGTTACTTATAACAACACTAATAATGGAACGACAGTATCGATAACTTTTAATGCCTATTAATTACCAAGTCATGTGTTAATTGCAATGTATTGATTATTAGGGTTATTGGTTTAAAAACTGTATCTTTAAGTTTACTCAAAATTGCTTTATTATGTTGTTTAAAGCTAAAAGCACTTTCTTTTTTTTATGTTTCCTTGTGTTATGTTTCTCGTCACAAGCACAAAACTATGCGGATAAAAAACACTACTTAATTGATAGCTTAGAATATGATGCTTTAATTGATAGCGAGAAAAAAATATTAGACTCTTCACTAATAATTTATCATAAAGCTGCATCAGATATCCAAAAATTAGATGCTATCAATATTATTGTAGAAAATTCATGGGATGATAATTTATGGCCAAAATACAATCAATGGATTTATAATTTCACAAAAGAAAAATTAAATAGAGTCCTTTTAAAAGGAAGTTTTAAAAACTTAAATGAAAAGGAAAAAGTATTGCTAAAGCATTACTCCAATGCAATAAATAATTTAGGTGTTGTTAATTCTTCTAAGGGACACTTAACACTATCATTAGATTTTTTTTATAAAAGTCTAATGATAAGGGAAAAAATAAACGACACTATTGGGATCTCAGAATCATACATAAACATTGCTAGTATATATCATACTCAGGGTAATTCCTTAAAGAATTTAGAGTTTAATAATAAAGCGCTAGTGATTGCTGAAAAACTTAACCTAAAAAAATCTTTGGTAACAATTTATAATAATTTAGGTGTTTCATATAGTAAACAATTGAATAATACTAAGGCTTTAGAATTTCATAAAAAAAGTTTAGCAATAAACAAAGAATTGAAAAGTACTATAGGTATAGCTAATTCTTTAAGTCAAATAGGTAGGGTTTATAAGAATAATGGTGATTTAACGGAAGGGCTAAGATATTTACAGGGAAGTTTAAAAGCAATAGAAGAATATGGATATCAAGCTGGGGTTATTTCTGTGTTAACTGATATTGCTAGTGTTTACTTTGAACAAGGCAATATAGATCTAGCAAGGACTACAGCGGAGAAAGCTATGGAAGAAGCATTAAAATATGGAGATCCCGAAAGAATTATGCAAACCTCATTAGTGTTGTCATCAATTTATGAAAAGAATGATAATTGGAAAAGAGCTTTTGAAATGCAAGAAGTGTATGTTAAAATGAGAGATAGTATACAGAATAATGAAATTGAAAAAAGCCTCATTCAACAACAATCAAAATACGATTTAGAAAAGAAAGAAAAAGAAATTGAGTTATTATCTGCTAAAAATGTGATACAGAAGTTAAAACTTGCAAAAAATAAAAACTCAATGATATTAATTTCTATTGCGTTTTTTTTGGCTTTAGCTACAGCTTTAGTTTCATTTAGAGGTTACAAAAAAAAACAATACATAAATAAGTTGTTAGAAAGGCAAAAAAAAGAGATAAGTAGGCAAAATGAAGCAAAAAAAACAATGCTCCAAGAAATACACCATCGTGTAAAAAATAATTTACAGGTAGTAAATAGTCTGTTAAGGCTTCAAGCTAATGAGTTTGATGATGATGAAGTTGTAGAAAAGTTTAGTGAATCAAGACACAGGGTACTTTCTATGGCAAAACTTCATGAAAAAATGTATGGTTCTGATGATTTATTATATGTCGATATTCATGACCACTTTAAATCACTAATAGAGGGGCTTATAAAAAATTATTCGTTAAATAAAATCATTAAACTAGATGTAACTGTACAAGAGGTGGAAATGGGTATAAGTACCCTAACCCCTTTAGGGTTAATGATCAATGAGTTTGTAACAAACTCATTGAAATATGCATTCGTAAATCGTAATGAAGGAAAACTATTTGTACATATAAAACATCTAGAAAATAAGTATTACGAAATGATTATCGGTGATGATGGAGTTGGTCTTTCAGAAACTGTAACTCCGCCTAGTTTAGGTTCAAAATTGATTAAAATATTTGTTAAACAACTAGGGGGTTCTATGGAAAGACTAGACCAACCGGGTACTGTTTATAGAATAATACTTAAAAAAATTGATAAGGAGTAAATAGGATAATATATTAATTGCTAATTACTGTAAAAGTAAATGAGATTGAAGCAAAAATATAAAATCAAATTTTTGATTTTAGCATCAGTATTGATACTCCTATTCCCTTGTGTTTTATTTTCCCAAAACAGTACTGATTTTTCTCAAATATCAATTAATGAAGGTCTTTCTCAAAGCACAGTTCGGGCTATTTTACAAGATTCTGAAGGGTATATGTGGTTTGGAACTCAAGATGGATTGAATAAATATGATGGCTATAAATTTACTATTTATAAAAATGATTTGAATAACAATAATTCATTGTCAAATAATGATATAACATCATTAGTAGAGGATAAAGATGGACATATTTGGATTGGTACTAACGGAGGAGGATTAAATAAATTTAATAAGAAAACTGAAAAATTCACTCATTATAACGCAAGTAATGTAGGTGCAAATAATGTTACTAATGATTTCATTTATTCTTTATTTATAGATTCAAACGGATTATTATGGATTGGAACCGTAAGAGGTGGGTTAAATACAATGAACATTCAATCTGGCATTATCAAAGACGTTAATACTATTTATTATCAATTAAAAAACACTGAAGTTCTTGCAATCAATGAAGATAAAAATGCAAATATATGGATAGGGACAAATAGAGGCTTATATAAAATAGCAAAAATAACCAATGAAGTTATTGAGTATAAATTGAATGATAATAGCTCTAGTACATCAAACAACAAAGATGCACATACGATATTTAAAGATCGTTCTGGCGATTTATGGATAGGTAGTTATGGTGGTGGTTTGAGTAAGTATGATTATGAAAATGACATACTTATTCAGCATCAGAAAAGTACTCTCACGAAAAAATTTCAGCAAGACTTAGAGTTTATTACAGGTATAGCGGAAGATGAAAATGGCAATCTTTGGTTTTCAACTTGGGGAAATGGAATTAAAAAATTTGACAAAAACACAAACGAGTTTATAAGTTATACTAACGATCCTGATAACCCTGGGACATTAAGTTACAATACCATTTGGACTATTTATATTGATAAAAGTAATTTATTGTGGATTGGTACTTTTGGTACGGGCTTAAATAAATTAGTATTAAATAAAAATAAATTTAAGGTTTATAAAAGAGAAGTAAATAATCCAAATAGTATTAATAACAATAGTATAAGAGGAATTTATGAAGATCAAGATGGAGTTTTATGGGTTGGAGGATATGGAGGCTTGAACAAGCTTAATAGAAAAACTAATAAAATAAAACATTTCGTAGGTAATGAAAACATTCATGTAGGTTCTACTTATTCTATACTTAAGGATAATGAAAATAGTAATGTTTTATGGATTGGGTCAGAAGGTGGAGGTTTATATAAATTCAATAAAAAAACTGAAATATTTACATCGGTATATTCTTCGGAAGTAGATGTTACTCATGTTTTCTCAATACAAGATGATAAAGAAGGGAATTTATGGTTAGGTGCTCAATCAGGATTTTACCAGTTTAACAAAACAACACAGAAATATACTGAAGTATTTCGAGATGCTTCAGCTCGAGGGATTTTGTTAAACGGCTATGTAACGGTAGTTTATATTGATAGTAAAGGTGCGATTTGGGTAGGGACTAATGGTAAAGGTCTTATAAAGTATAATAAAATAAAGAGCAATTTTAAAACCTATTTATATAATTCAGAAAATCCATATAGTATAAGTAATAACGCAATCAAATCTATTTATGAAGATTCAAATGGTGTGTTTTGGATTGGTACGGATGGAGGTGGTATAAATAAATTTAATACTAAAAGTGAAAAATTTATATCTTTTACTGAGAATGAGGGCTTGCCTAATAATGTTATTTATGGAATATTGGAAGATGATAATCATAATTTATGGTTAAGTACTAATAAAGGAATCTCAAAATTTGATACTAGCAATATTCTATTTAAAAACTTTACTGTAGAAGATGGGCTGCAAAGCAATGAGTTTAACACTAACTCCTATTTTAAAAGCAATAGTGGAGAACTGTTTTTTGGAGGTGTAGCAGGTTTAAATAGTTTTTTTCCATCTCAAATAAAAATCAATAAACAAATACCTCCTATCGTAATTACCTCCTTTAAAATATATGGTGAGGAAGTGAATTATCAAGAGGTGTTGTCTAAAAATAAAGAAGTAAAACTTACTCATGATGATAATTATATTTCTTTTGAGTTTGCTTCATTAGATTATAATTCATCAGATCAAAATCAATATGCTTTTAAACTTGAAGGATTTGATTCCGATTGGATTTACTCCGGCGTAAGACGCTTCACAAGTTATACTAATCTTAAAGCAGGTAATTATGTTTTTCATGCAAAAGGAACTAATAATGATGGGGTTTGGAATGACATAGGCGCAACTATTCCTATTTACATACCCCTCCCTTTTTGGAAAAAAACCTGGTTTGTTTTTTTATGTGGAATTTCTTTGATAGCTTTAATTTATGGGGCTTTTAAAGTGAGGCTAAATCAAGTAAAATTGAAAACAAAAAATAAGCTCTTCAAAAAACAGAATGAAGAAAAAATAGCATTACTCAAGGAGGTTCATCACAGAGTTAAGAATAACTTACAAATGGTTAATAGTTTATTGAAATTTCAATTGCGGGAAATAGAGGATAAAAACATAATCTACATGTTTAAAGATGCCCAAAATAGAGTACTGTCTATGTCCTTACTCCATGAAAAAATGTATAATTCAAAAGATCTTCAACATGTTGATGTAAAGGAACACTTAACATTGTTAATTAACGATCTTATAAAAAGCTATGCAATTGGTAAAAATATTAAATTAGATATTGCTATTGATGAGGTTGATATTGGAATGAGAACGTTAATTCCTCTAGGATTAATTATTAATGAAATGATTACGAACTCTTTAAAATATGCATTTAAGGGCAGGGATAAAGGAGGTATAACCGTTCACCTAATACAGCTTAATGCTAAATTACATGAGCTAATAATTGGTGACGATGGTAAAGGGTATGTTCCTGAAAAGCAAAATGAGGGACTAGGAACAAAATTAATACAAATATTCACGAAACAATTAAATGGGACTATGATAAAGCTAAATCAATCGGGGACCTTTTATAAGTTAGTTTTTGAAAAAATTGATATCTTGTAAAGATGGTGAGAAATTACTTTTATATAGTTTGTGTTTTTCTACTTATTATTTGTGGTCAAAACAGTTATTGTCAATCCAACACATTGCGGTTTGAGCATTTAACTACTGAGTCTGGATTGCCGAGAAATCAAGTATATTCTTTAATGCAAGATAATACAGGTTATATATGGGTTGGAACAGGCGATGGTTTAAGTAGATATGATGGCTATAGGTTTAAGATATTTAACAAAGAAACAAGTAGTCTTAAAGGAAATCATGTTGTAAGTATTTATGAAGATAAAATGCATGCTTTATGGATAGCAACAAATAAAGGATTTAGTAAATTTAATAAAACAACTGAACATTTTGAAAACTTCACTATAGATAGTACTCTGATTTCAAGGGGAGCAGATTTTTATGCTACGGACTTCCTTGAAGACAATAATAACCGTTTGTGGGTTGGTAGTCAAAAAGGATTGTTTGTATTCAATCGTAAAACCAAAAAAAAGAACAAGGATTGGTCTAATCATATATTAAAAAATAAACTAGACGAAAGCAGGGTAAACACCCTTTTTAAAGATTCAAAAAATCGATTATGGGTCGGGACATCAACTAATGGGTTGTTTTTAATTTCATTGGGAAGAGATAATGAAATTAAAGATATAAATAACTATACACATAAATCAGAAGATGTTACCACAATAAATCATAATTGGATAAAGGATGTTAAGGAAGACAAAAATGGAAGTATTTGGATTGCTACTAGAGGAGGACTATGTAAACTGAATGACAATAATAAATTAAATATAAAAGAATATACTTTTCAAAAAATTCATAATCCATTTAAAAAAGATGATACTTATTTTGACATGATTAGTAGTATAACTATTGATCAAAATAATAACTTATTTGTAGGGTATATAAATGGATTATATTACTTGCCTAATGGAAGTGATACTCTGGAAAATGTTGATATCATTACTAATAACCCTCAGCTAAAACACAACTACAATATGAATGCTCAATTCATTGACCAATCAGGAGTATTGTGGTTAACTTCTTCAAACGGAGTATATAAACATGATTTGTTTTTGTTAAAGTTTAATGTTCATAGAGCAAATCAAGATAAACCAGAAAGTAGTAGGCAAAACCAAGTTTGGAGTATTCTTAAAGATCAAGACAAGCAAGTATGGCTAGGTACATCATATGGGCTTAATAAGTTAGTATGGTCTGAAAAAACAAATAAATTAGAGTATTTACATATTCCTAATAATACAGATAAGAACTCAGGAATAAATAAATATTCTATAACCTCAATGATAGAGTATGATGATGATCATTTACTTATAAGTAAACGGGACGGTTTATTTAAATTCAATAAGAAAAATCAGTTCTTTACAAAAATGCCTTTCCCAGCTAATACTTTTCCTAGTAATATATGTAGGGGAGAGCATGGTACTATTTGGATAGGGACTAATAAAGGGATAGTTAAATATAATATATCTTCAAAAGAGTATAAAATATATACTTTATCTCTTAACCAAAAAGAGTATGAGCATAATAATTGGACTCATGCAATTCATAGGGATGAAAAAAATAGAATATGGGTTGGAACCCTTAGCGGAATAAATGTTTTCATTCCAGAAGAAGAAAAAAGTTACTTTATAGATACAAATTCCGACAATGATTATAAAGGAGTTTGGGCTATTTATAGTGCTAAGGATGGAAGTATATGGTGTGGAAAATGGGGAGGAGGATTAACGCATATTATACCAAATGAAGATAATTTAAACTTCAAAGATGGGTATGCAATAGAAAATTATGATGTTAAAGATGGGTTAGCTAATGATTATGTTTATTCAGTACTTCCAGATGAAGATGAAAATTTATGGATGAGTACAAACATGGGGATAAGTAAATTAAATCCAAAAACTAAGCAGTTTGAAAACTACACAGCCGATGAAGGGCTACAGAGTAATGAGTTCAATTCTGGGGCATATTTTAAAGCAGACGATGGGGAGCTATTTTTCGGAGGGCCTAGTGGTATAAATTCTTTTTATCCATCTACTATTTCTAAAAACCCTACAATCCCAAATGTAGTAATTACAAGTGTTATTGTGGATGGCAAAGGAACAGAAAACGGATTAAACAAAATTGTTTTAAATCACGATCAGAATCCAATTAAATTTGAGTTTTCTTCATTAGATTATAGTAATTCGTCAAGAAACAAATACAAAATTAAACTCGAAAATTATGATAATACATGGGTGATGATAGATAATAACACGAGTGTTACCTATTCAAAGCTCCCCCCAGGAAAGTATTCTTTTAAAGTTAAAGGAGCTAGTCATGATGGTTATTGGAACGAAAATATCACTTCATTAAAAATTGAAATTACACCTCCTTATTGGAAAACTTGGTGGTTCTACACCTTATGTGGACTTCTATTAATATGTGTAATGTTTTTAATTTTAAAGTCTAAATTAAAACAAGTAAGACTAAAAGAAAAAAATGAGTATTTCAAAAAACAAAATAACGAAAAGAAGGCTGTTATTAAAGAAATTCATCATAGGATAAAAAATAATTTACAAGTTGTAATTAGTTTGTTACGCTTGCAATCGTCAAAAATTCAAGATGAAAAAGTGGTAGATATGTTTAAAGAAACTCAAAAGAGAATACTATCTATGGCCTTACTGCATGAAAATTTATTACAAGATGACGATCTTGAGGGAATTAACGTACAGGAACATTTCAAAAGCTTAATAAGTGGCCTAGTAAAAAGTTATGCTGTAGAGAAAGTAATTAATTTAGATGTTAAAATCAATAAAATAGATTTTGGAATGGAAACATTAACCCCTCTAGGATTGATTGTAAACGAGTTGATTACTAATTCATTAAAATACGCATTTGTAAATAAAAATAAAGGGTTAATAACGGTTCAAATTAAACAACTTGACAACCAGACTTTTGAAATGTTAATTGGGGATGATGGAGTTGGTTTTGATTCCAAGGCAAAACCATCTGGTTTAGGTACTAAATTAATTGGGGTTTTTATAAAACAGTTAAATGGTTCTATTACCTTACTTAATCAATCAGGTACAGCTTATAAAATTATTTTTCAAAAAAACAACTCAAAATGAAAGTAGATAGCTGTATATGTGGTTTTTTTAAACGCTTACTTTTTAGTGTAATATTCTTGTTCGTAACCCAAATAAACGGACAAACATATGCAGATAAAGAGTACTATTTAGTTGATAGTTTAGAGTTGAATAAATTATCTAAAGACGATAAGGAAGTCATCAGTTCTGCTTTGACTAAATATCATAAAACAAACCAAGATTCACTAAGATTAAAATACATAAACGATATAATTGAGTCTTCTTGGGACGAAAAAGTTTGGACAAGCTATAATAGTTGGATGAACCAATATCTAACTAGAAAACTGTCAGGAGTTAAACTACACGTTAATAATATAACTAATGAAAATAGATTGCTATTTAGTTATTTGGCAGCTACAATCAATAACAAAGCAATTATAACTCATGAAGCAGGAAATTATGTTGAGGCATTGAACTATTATCATGAATGCATTAAAATACAAGAACAAATAAAGGATAGTATTTTGCTGCCGGAAGCCTATAATAATTTAGGTTCATTATATCACGATATAAGAAACTATAAAAAGGCAGAGTATTTCTACAACAAGTCCTTACGTTTATGTGATAAATATGATAATTACCGCTGTGTTGCAATGGCTCTAACAAATTTAGGGCAGATATTTTCAGATAGAAAGGAGTTAGATTCAGCCTTGGTTTTTCTTAATAGAAGTTTGAAAGTGCGTGAGTTATCAAAGGAATCCTATGGGATTGGAATTACATATAATTTATTTGGTGAGGTATATTTCAGAAAAGAAAAATACAACAAAGCAGTAGAGTATTTTAATAAGAGTTTATTGATAGAAAAGCAACATAATGATTACAAAGGGGTTGCTGTTTCATTGATTTATTTGGGGAACGTTTATATAAAAAAACAAGACTTTGTTCAAGCCAAAAAAGTTGGGAAAGAAGCTTTAGGAATAGCAAAAAAAGAAAATTCCTTAGAAAGTCAGGTTAAAGCAACTAAATTATTGCGGGATGCATATCAAGGTGAAAAAAACTGGATAGAAGCTTTTAATATGGAACAATCTTATACTAGGCTAAGAGATAGTATTCAGAATGGTAAAATTGAAGAATCAATAATTATTAAGCAAGCAACTTTTGATCTTGAACAAAAACAGAAAGAAATAGAATTGTTGTCAACTAAAAATGATTTACAAAAGCTTACGCTTAGAAATAACAGATTTTTTTTATGTATTGCAATATTCGGGATATTACTTATTTCTTTTATTGCTTTGTTTACTAAAAGAGTTTTAGATAAGAACAAACTTGTTTCAAACTTGTTAAGGAAGCAAAATGAAGAAAAACAAGTGATGATGAAAGAAATTCATCACAGGGTTAAAAATAATTTACAGGTAGTAAATAGTTTGTTAAGGCTTCAATCAAAAGAAGTAAAGGATAGTAGAGTGATAGATATGTTTAAAAACACACAACGCAGAGTGCTGTCTATGGCTAAGCTACATGAAAACATGTATAGTACCGAAAACATGAAATTAATTAATGTAAAAAAGCATTTGTCAGGATTAATTTCTGATATCATTGATAGTTATGGTTTAGGGAAAGAGATAAATATTGAACTCAATATCCTTGATGAAGAATTTAGTATTAAAACATTATTGCCTTTAAGTTTAATAGTTAATGAAATTATAACCAATTCATTAAAACATGCTTTCACTAATAAACAAACGGGTAATGTTTCATTAGAGTTGACAAAAAATAATGAAGAAGATTTTAAAATGATTATTGGTGATGATGGAATTGGATACCACCCTATAGGCGAAAGTAGTGGCTTGGGAATAAAACTTATTAATATATTCTCCAGACAACTAAATGGAACAATTGAATTATTAGATAAGGAAGGGGCGTTTTACGAGTTAAAGTTTAAAGTAGACCATGAAATAGAAAAATAAAAAACACAATGTTTAAAGTTAGCTATTAAATGGTAAAGAAACTTTAATTTCTCCCTCCTGTTTGAAGTGCAATTGGAGCCCCGAAATTAGACTGATAAACACTATTGTTATTATAAGTCCAATTATTACAATTTCTTTTTAGTATGTATTTATTGATGTTTTGACAGGAACTAATATGGATCATATTAACAGGTAAAAAAAGGAAGTATAAGATATAGATTGATGATAGAAGCACTAGGATTTCAGGTAAGTTAATGTCATTGAAAACAGAAACTAAACTCAAAAAATAGTTATAAAAGAGAAGTAAAAAATAATAAGTATATTTATGTAAATAATAAAATGAAATTATATACAGGATATAAATGGAGTCGCAGATTTAAGTTTACAATTTATACGATTGGAAAACTAGGTTTTATAATTCACGTTTTTTTGATTTTCTTTTTTTTGATTGTCAGTATAAAAGAAATGGCTGTTTACAATGTGTTTTCTTCTATTTTTTTTGCCACAATGCTGTGTTTAATTAAGAAAGAAGTTAGTGTGAAACTTATTTTTTTTATAACCTGTTTTGAGGTAGTATTACACGCATACCTTGGAACGTATTATCTTGGATCTGAATGTAATTTCATTTTTTTTATATTCATATTGCCATCTGTTTTTTTATTAAACCCTAAGTGGAAAATATGGGAAAGTTCGTTTTTCTTCTCAAGTATAGTTTTATTTTATTTACTAAACATCTTTTTATTTAAAGATCACGAAGCTATTTATAAACTGAATGAAACATTGATTTTTTATACAGGAACTGCATTAATATTAGTTGTAGTTTTTATGATTTTCTTAGTAGTTTTCTATTATAGTAAGTTGGTAAATACAAACGATAAAGCATTAAGGGAAGTAAACAAAGAGCTTAAAATAAAGAATGAAGAAAAGCAATTAATTATAAAGGAGATACATCATAGAATTAAAAACAACTTACAAGTGGTTATTAGTTTGCTAAGGTTACAAGCGTCTAAGGTGAAAGATGAAGAGGTAGTTGACATGTTTAAAAATACTCAAAAGAGAATATTTTCAATGGCGTTGTTACATGAAAATCTGTTACAAGAATATGATTTAGAACTGGTAAACGCTCATGAACATTTTAAATACTTAACAGAAAATTTAATTAATAGTTATGCGGTTGATAAAGAAATAGATTTAGAAATTGACATAGAAAATATCGACCTTGGAATGCAAACGTTAACTCCACTCGGGTTGATTATTAATGAAGTAATTACTAATTCATTAAAACATGCGTTTAATGAAACTAGGCAGGGGAAAATCAGCATTGCAATGAAGAAGTTACATGATAAAAAACATGAAATCCAAATTACAGATAACGGATCTGGGTATGTTAATAATGGTGAATCTAAAGGGATAGGTACTAGATTGGTGTCAATATTTGTAAAACAATTAAACGGTACTTTAGAATTGTTAGAACATCAAGGGACCGCTTATAAGATCACTTTTGAAGAAATAGAACATACGTAATATATTTCAAAAGTGTTTATAAGGATATCTATAGTATGAATTAGTCAAGATTTTTTTATCAGGCTAGCTTTTGGGTTAGTGAGCTTGAAGCCAATTTGCTCCTTTTCCAACTTCAACATCTAATGGAACTAACATTTTAAATGCATTTTCCATTTCAGACTTCACCATGTTTATTAGCTTATCTTCTTCGTTTTTAATAACATCAAAAACCAATTCATCATGTACTTGAAGTAACATTTTAGATTGGTAATTTTCTTTATTTAAAATGGCATGAATATTAATCATTGCTATTTTAATAATATCAGCGGCGCTTCCTTGTATTGGAGCATTAACAGCATTTCGCTCGTCGGCAGCGCGAACAATTCCGTTTTGCGAGTTGATGTTTTTTAAATACCTGCGTCGTTGCGAAATTGTTTCTACATACCCATTATCTCTAGCTAAATCTACTTGATTCGCCATATATGCTTTTAATTTTGGATATGATTTATAATAGTTATCTATTAACTCTTTTGCTTCTTTACGTGATATTTTTTGTTGTTGTGCTAAAGTAAAAGCACCTTGCCCATAAATAATTCCGAAGTTAACAGCCTTTGCGTTGCTTCGTTGTTCACGAGTAACTTCGTCTAAAGGCACATTAAATACTTTTGCAGCTGTTGCAGCGTGGATATCATCTCCGTTAACAAAAGATTCAATCATATTTTCATCCTCGCTTAAAGCAGCTATAATTCGTAATTCTATTTGCGAATAATCCGCAGCAACAAGAATATGGTTCTCATCTCTTGGTACAAAAGCTTTACGTACTTGTCTACCACGTTCTGTACGGATAGGAATGTTTTGTAAATTAGGATTATTAGAACTCAATCTTCCAGTAGCAGCAACTGCTTGGTGGTAGTCAGTATGAATTCTATTTGTTGTTGCGTTTACTTGTAAAGGAAGTGCGTCAACATAAGTGTTTTGAAGTTTTATTAAACTTCTCCAAACTAAAATGTCTTGAATAATTTGATGTTCGTCTAATTTACTCAATACATCTTCTGAGGTTGAATATTGCCCAGTTTTAGTCTTCTTTGGTTTGTCAACCAATTTCAAATCTTCAAACAATACAATCCCTAGCTGTTTAGGGGATGCCAGATTAAATTCTTTATCAGCAGTTTTATAGATAGCTGTTTCTAATTCTTTGATGTCTTTTGATAAATCATCAGATAAACTACCTAAGAAGGTTGCATCCAAATTAATACCTTCTAATTCCATTGCAGTAAGAACTGGTACTAATGGCATTTCAATTTCATCAAATAGCTTTTTGGTACCTGTTTCGGTCAATTTTTCTTCAAAGATTTGTTTTAACTGAAAAGTTACATCAGCATCTTCAACGCCATATTCTGTTTGATCCTTTAAAGCAACAGTTCTGAATGACTTTTGATTCTTCCCTTTTTTACCAATTAAACTTTCAATAGTAATAGGTTGATAGTTGAGGTAAGTTTCCGAAAGGACATCCATGTTATGACGCATATCCGGATTTATAAGATAATGTGCCAACATTGTATCAAACAATTTACCTTTTACAGTAATGTTGTATTTGTGTAATACTTTGGCGTCATATTTAATATTATGCGCAATTTTTTCAATATGTTCTGCTTCAAAGAAAGGTCTTAATTCCTCAATTAAAACTTTCGCTTCTTCTTGATTCTCAGGAAACGGAATATAATACCCTTTGTGCGCTTCCCATGAAAATGATATTCCAACTAATTCAGCTTCAAAAGTATTTAAACTAGTTGTTTCTGTATCAAAACAAACAGAAGTTTGCTTCATTAGTTGTTGTAAAAATAATTTTCTAGCAAAATCAGTATCAATAAACTGATATACATGCGCAGTGTTTTCTGCAGTTTTATACCCGGAAATTACCGTGTTGTTTTCATCAGAAGAGATGTTTCCTCCAAAAAGGGAGAATTGTGAATCACTTGGAGTATTAGCTTCTTTTTTTGTTGAAGAAGATTTTTCAGCACTCGTTTTTTCAGAAGAAGCTGCAGTTAAACCATAAATTTTTTCAAAGGTTGTTTGTAAACGTCTAAACTCTAATTCTTGAAACAGCGTGGTAACATCCTCTGTATTTGGTTTGGACACATAAAATTCTTCAGCATTAAAATCTACAGGACAATCGAGTATTATGGTAGCCAGTTTTTTTGATAAAACACCTAATTCTGCATTAGCCTCAATTTTCTCTTTCATTTTCCCCTTCAAGTCAGCAGTGTTGGCTAACAGATTTTCCATTGAGCCATACTGTTTTAGGAATTTCTTAGCAGTTTTGTCTCCAACTCCAGGTAGTCCAGGAATATTATCTACAGCATCCCCCATCATTCCTAAATAGTCAATAACTTGTTCAGGACGTTCTACTTCAAAACGAGCTTGAACTTCAGGGATTCCCCAAATTTCAATTCCGTTCCCCATTCTAGCAGGACGGTACATAAAAATATTCTCAGATACCAATTGTGCAAAATCCTTATCAGGAGTAACCATATAAGTTTTAAAACCTTCTTTTTCAGCTTGTTTTGCGAGCGTTCCTATTAAATCATCTGCTTCAAATCCAGCAACTTCAATAATTGGAATATTCATTGCTTTTAATATTTCTTGTATGATAGGTACAGCAATTTTTATAGCTTCAGGAGTTTCTTGTCTATTCCCTTTGTATTCAGGAAACATATCAGTTCTTAGTTTACTTCCTTTTTTGTCAAAACAAACAGCTAAGTATTCTGGTTTGTCCTTGCGTAATATTTCAAATAGCGAATTGGTAAACCCCATTACCGCAGAAACATCCATTCCTTTTGATGTGATTCTTGGATTTTTTATAAGGGCGTAATAACCACGAAATATCAATGCAAATGCATCCAATAAAAATACTCTTTTCTCTGCTGACATAATTGAAAATTGAATTTTGAAAGGTAAAAATATAAAAATGAATTGAGTATTTAATTGTTAATTTTTATGGAATTAAAATACATGCGGAAGTCAATTTAGTATCTTTGGTAAAATTCAGAAAGTATGTCTAGGTTTTATGTTGCATTATTAATAATGACAATAGTGTTTTTGTTTGTAGAAGTTTATGCTTTTCAAGCATTAAAAGTACTTACAAAAGACAGGTTGTATCGTTGGATATGGATTGTAGTGTCTGTATTAGTATATGTCCCTTTTTTAATAGTGTTTTTAACCTATTCAAAAGCAAATGGGCAGACAAAAGGATTTCAATACGCATTCTCTTTACTGTTAATGTTTTTGTTGCCAAAAGTAGTTTTGTTGATTAGTATGTTTGGTGAGGATGTATATAGAGTTTTTGTTAAAGGAACTAGAATGATCAGTAATTCAGACATAAAATCTATTCCTGGAAGACGAAAATTTATAGCCAAAATAGCCTTAGGAATTGCTGCAATTCCGTTTGCTTCTTTTTTATACGGTGTAACCAAAGGAAAATACAATTTTAAAGTATTGAAATACGAATTAGCTTTTGATGATTTACCAGAAGCTTTTGATGGGTTTACAATTACCCAAATTTCAGACATTCATTCAGGGAGTTTCACTGATAAATCAAAAGTGCAATATGCTGTTGATTTAGTAGCTGAGCAAGAATCGGATTTATTATTATTTACAGGTGATATTGTAAATAATAAAGCAGAAGAAATGGATGATTTCATTGATATCTTCTCGAAATTAAAAGCACCTTTTGGTCAGTATTCTATTTTAGGAAATCATGATTACGGTGATTATGCTGAGTGGAAAACGAAAGCTGATAAAAAGGCTAATTTTGAAGCTGTTAAAGATGTTCATTCAAAAATAGGGTTTGAATTATTGTTAAACGAATCTCGATTTATTGAGAAGGACAATCAAAAACTAGCATTAGTTGGAGTTGAAAACTGGGGAAAAGGATGGAAACAAGCTGGTGATTTAGAGAAAGCATCTGCTTTAGTTGATCAGAAGGATTTCAAAGTGCTAATGAGTCATGATCCTTCACATTGGGAACATCAAGTAAAAGAGAACGACTTTAATTATCAGTTAACACTTAGTGGACATACACACGGTTTGCAAATGGGAATTGAAATACCAGGGTTTATAAAATGGAGCCCATCTAGTTTTATATACAAGCAATGGGCAGGATTGTATGAGGAATTTGGACGTTACGTAAATGTAAATAGAGGTTTTGGTTTTCATGGTTTTGCTGGTAGAGTAGGGATATGGCCAGAAATAACCGTTATAAAGCTTAAAAAGAGTACAGCTACAGCTTAATAGTTTAAAAAGATTAACTTTGTAATAGTTAGGAATATTTTTAAGTTATTACTTAAAAAATTAAAATAGGTATTATGTCTAAATTTGGCGAATTAATTGATGTCTCGGTTCCAGTTTTATTAGATTTTTACACAGAGTGGAATGAACATTCCGTGGCAATGCATCCGATAATGCGAAATGTTGCCGCAGCATTGGGGGATAAAGCAAAAATAATTAAGATTGATGTAGATAAAAATACTCAGTTAGCCGAAGCTTTACGAGTTAAAGGTTTGCCAACTCTTATGATTTATAAAGGCGGAGAAATGAAATGGCGTCAATCTGGTGAGCAAGATGCGGATACTTTAATCGGGTTGATTCAGGAGTACGTTTAGCATTTATTGAATCACTTCAAAACTATACCCTTTTTTATTAAAGTGTTCTAATACTTTAGGTAAAACAAATTTCAACTTTTCTGAAGCTTTTATGCTATCGTGAAAAACAACAATACTTCCTTCTGAAGTGTTATGAATCACATTTTTTAAACACTTTTCCTTTGTGATTGACTGATCAAAATCACCACTCAACACATTCCACATAATAATTTTATATCCTTTTTTTAAAAGATAGTTAGCAGCGCCGTTTTTAATTTTACCATACGGTGGGCGAAAAAGATTTATTGTTTTTGGGGTTTTATTTCCGATTTCAAGGTCAATTATTTGCTGCGCTTTATTAATGTTTTCAAGATATGTTTTAGATAATTTTTCCCACCCATTTAAATGATTATGAGTATGGTTTCCTATGGAATTTCCATTTTTTATAATATCCTTAAAAATTTCAGGGTGAGCTATTATATTTTTTCCGATACAAAAAAAAGTTGCCTTTGCGTTATACTTTTTTAATTCAGACAGTACCCAAGGAGTAATTTCTGATGTTGGACCGTCATCAAAAGTTAAATAAATCACCTTTTTATTAGTAGCTATATCCCAAGTTAGATTCGGGAATATTCTTTTAATAAAATAAGGTGTTTTTACAAAGTATAGCATCTTGATAAAGGTACAATAAAGCGATAAAAAAAACCTAATTATATACACATGTATAATTAGGTTTTTTATTAAATAAGAGGGTGTTTATAATCCAGATTTAGGAGGCGAAGGAAGTTTAATTGAATCCTGATCATCTTCTTCTGGCATAAAGAAAGTTTCAAGTTTATCTAAACTCTTGTCAAATGTTTCTTTTTCTTTATTAAAAAAGATACTGTCGTCGTTTTTGTGTACTATGCGCAATAACTTTTTATAGTCAGTGATGTCCATTAAAATCTGCTCAGCATAGCCATACATTTGCTCTTCACTTAGTTTGCTAGCAGAGTCTAAATTACGCTGTACTTTTTCGACTTCTAATAAATATAAAGCTCTTGCTTCTTTATTTAATCCAGCTTTGTATAAACCTCCAATTAGCCTGTCTAAGCTTAATCCATAATTCACTTGGTGCATTAAAGGTTTAAACGGTTTAATAGCATCTAAGTAGTATGGAATTTCTTCCTTTATAATACTAATATCTTTATTTTCAATACCAGTAATTATTATGGTTTTATAACGTTCTAAATCAGTAAGAATATCATCAGGAATTAGCAATTGTTCTTCGAGTGATAATGTTTTGTAATAGTTTATATGGTCTTTATACATGAACCCTAAGTCATTAAAAACTTTACGAGCTTTTTCTGGTTTGTTTATTCTATAAAATCCATCTACGAAAGGTTCTACAAGTGTATAGAGTTTAAATTTATTGACAGGCATTTTTTCCATTGCTAGATCCATTAAATCTTCCGCTTTGTCAAATTTCTTCTCGTCAATTAATTTTTCAGATACACGTGCAATACTTGCTCTATAGCTAAAAGCATTAGTTCTTGTTTCTACATCATGGTAAATATCGTCGCTACCAGAATTACCCCAGTCCCAAGCCATTATTTTTTTATAAGCAGAGTCCGTATCAATGAATCCCATGTCAAACGGATTATCTTTATCAATAGGTGAGTGGATTGGTACTAATTTGTATACAATTCCATCATACTGTAAATAATCTTTCAGCCAAATAAATTCTGCAGGATCATTACTTCCTCCAGAGAAATAAATAGGTCGTTTCCAATCGTTATTTGCTAAAATATCGAGCATTAACAAACGGTTTTTAGATAGTTGGTCATTTTTGATACGTAAGTACATATCAGAAACTATTTCACCAGCATTTTTATCAGAAACAATTTTGTTTTTCAACACAGCTTCTTTATCAACAGGAACGCGAATATTCTTTGTTGGGTAGGTATGGTATTTCTGACCACTTTGCATTTCTACCATAACTTCTTCTTTGTCCAAGGAAATGAAGTCCATTAGTCGTTTAATCGTGATGGTATCTTTTGTGCGCTCTTGAAATATTGTAGCATCTCTAGTTCCCCAGCGATATTGTTTGTGCGTTAATTGAGATGGAATAGGATCGCTTTCGTAGGCTTTCTTTTTCATTTGATCGATATACCAATCGGTAGCCAATAAACTTGTATTAATAACTCTTACATCTCTACGGTGTCCTTCAATTTCTTGTAAATACCATAAAGCAAAAGTGTCATTATCACCAATAGTAAATAATATGGCGTTTTCTTGACACGAATCTAAGTAAGCTTTTGCCATAGATTGTGCGGTATATTTTCCTGAACGATCATGATCATCCCAGTTTTGGTTTGCTAACAATAAAGGAACAGCTAAAAGGCAAACTACTGTTACTAATGGAGCGGAAATTTTAGGTGTGATGTATTTCTTTAATCCTTCGTATAAACTCAATACTCCAATTCCAATCCAAATGGCGAATACATAGAAAGATCCTACGACTGAATAATCTCGTTCTCTTGGTTCAAAGGGACGTACATTAGTGTACACTTGAATTGCTAAACCTGTAAATAAGAAGAAAACTAGTAATACCCAGAAGAGTTTTAAGTCTTTTTTCATTACAAATAACAATCCGATGATTCCTAATATAAATGGTAAGAAAAAGTAAGTGTTACGCCCTTTGTTTTCTGCAATGTCTTTTGGTAAGTTGTCTTGAGAAGTTCCTAGTAAGATTGAATCAATAAAGTTGATTCCGCTAATCCAATTCCCATTATTGCTCATTTTCCATTGAATATCATCTTGTCTACCAACAAAATTCCAAAGGAAATATCTTGCATACATGTCTCCCAATTGATATTGGAACATAAATTTGAAATTCTCAATTAGTGACGGCTTTTTAACATCGGTATATTCTCCGAATTTTTTAATAAATGCTAATTGATCTTCGGTGTCTATGACTCCTAGTTTTACATCGTTATTAAATTCGGCTACTATTTGGCGCAATTCTTTTTTACCAAAAAATTCTGATTTTATAGTCAATTCAATATTCATGAAACCTAAATATCGTTCCGCATGTTCAGAACTCCACATCCTTGGAAAAACAGATAAATGGTCAGGACTTGGATTAAACGAGGCATTTACATAATTATTTACAATAACATACTTCCCTAATTTTTTGTCTTGCTCGTATTTAGGCTTGTCGTCTTTGTATGGGTCATTTTCATTCACTCCAGCATATTGATCTGTAAACTGAGGTCCGTATAAAAATGGATTATGTCCGTATTGTTCCAAACTGTAGTAAGCTAATAATTCACGTGCATTCCCAGGGTTATTCTCGTTTATAGTAGTTCCTGCGTTGGCACGAATTGGTAGCATTGTCCATGAAGAAAAACCAATAAATATAAATAAGATGCATAATGTAAGTGTATTTGCATTTACAAAGCCGTTTTTGCGGGTGAAAGTTAAAGCGTAATAAAACGCTGCTATAATTAATAAGAATGCTATTATAGATCCAGAGTGGAAAGGCATTCCTAGTCCGTTAACTAATGAGACTTCCATCCATCCGAAAAAAGATAAAGCGTTTGGAAGTAACAATTTGAAAATAAATAATAAAACAGCTATAGTAGCTATGTTTGCTATGATGAAATTTTTAACGGTTACTTTTTCATAGTTCTTGAAGAAGTAGATTAAACCGATAGCAGGGATAGTCAATAATCCCATAAAGTGAACTCCAAAAGATAGTCCGATAACAAAAGCAATTACAACTAACCATTTGTTTCCTCTTGGTTTGTGCATGTCCTCTTCCCATTTTAAACCAAGCCAGAATAATAATGACATAATAAAAGTTGCCATTGCGTATACTTCTGTTTCAACGGCATTAAACCAAAAGGTATCAGTAAAAGCGAAGGCTAATGAGCCTACTAAAGCGCTTCCTAAAACTGCTATGGCTTTGTTTTTGCTAATTTCTTTAATGTCCTTAACTACTAGCTTGCGAGAAATCATGCTAATGGTCCAAAACATAAACAAAATAGCAAAAGCACTAGAAACTACAGAAAGCATGTTTACCATTACGGCAATATTACTTGTGTCACCGAAAGCAAACATGGCAAAAAATGCTCCTAACATTTGAAATAAAGGTGCACCTGGTGGATGACCAACGGCAAGGTTAGCTGAGGTAGAAATGTATTCTCCAGCATCCCAGAAACTAGCGGTAGGTTCCACGCATAAACCATAGGTTATTAAAGCAATGGTGAATGCTGCCCAACCTAATATTTTATTCCATTTAAAAAAGTCTTTTACTGACATGTGTTTTCTGTTTTGAAAGTGGCTAAAGTACTAAAAAATATCCCTTAAAATATCTTAAAGAATTGCCAAATAATAAGATTGTATGTAACTTTGTAATAGAGGTTTACAGAAAAATTAAAATTAAATGTGATTTTTTGCTTAAAAATATTTGTATGAACCATTATTTCTTGTAAATTTGCACCCGCAATCACGCATTGTCCCATGGTGTAATGGTAGCACTTCAGTTTTTGGTACTGTCAGTCAAGGTTCGAATCCTTGTGGGATAACAAAGAAACCCTCTAATGTTTTGAATTAGAGGGTTTTGTTATTTTTAAGGGGGTGGAATAGGGGGTTAACTTTTTTTATTTATTCCATAATATCTTTTTATCTGTTTCTTTTTCCATCTTGTTAGTAATCGTGTAATTATATAAATGAATAATAGAATTCCTAATACTATAAAAATCATAGTGTATACAATTATTACTGTTGAAAAATTACAGTAGTTTTTTCTAGAACAGATTCGTTTTTAAAATTAATATCGCTAAAATCATTTAAGCTCATTACTATATTTTGAGAAGTTAATACTATTAAATCTGATATGTTTATCAACTCAATAAACATTGCGATATTAGATATTGGTAAATGAGCAAAAACAGAATTATAGTTTAATTTTTTTAAGTTTTTAATTTTTCCTTGATAATCAATAATATCATATTTATCAAGTTTCATTTCTATAGATCCTTCACCATAATTTACAATGGCTACTTTGTCATTTTTATTTGCTTGTCTCAGTGATAGCATTTTTATGACTTTATTTTCCAATAATGATTTATTCTGGTGGACAACGGTTACTAATTTACACATAACTTTTTATTTACTAATTACAATAAACTCTGATCTGCGATTTATAAGATGTTCCTCATCTGTACAAGGATTCCCGTTGCTACACTTTTTATTAATCAATTGTTTTTCTCCAAAGCCTTTAGCTGTAATCCTATCTTTATTAATATTACCTTGTTTAGCTATATAATTAAGTGTAGAAGAAGCTCTTCTATCTGATAATTTTAAATTATAACTATCACTTCCTCTAGCATCTGTATGTGAATTAATTGCAATTTTTGATGTTGGAAATTGTTGCATATACTTAACAACTCTATCTAATTTTACTGCTGCATCTGGTCTAATATTCCATTTATTAGAATCAAAATTAATAGGTATTAAATCTAATTTATAAGCTAAGTCAGTACCTATTTCATATGGAGGCTCATCATTATATTTCAAAGAAATATTCTTTTCAATATTATCGTTTTGAAGAGTAGTAATTGACTCATTCTTCTCTTCATAATCAATTTTTTTAGCAGTGATACTATAAGCTGTTGTACAGTTAAGTTCTAATTTATACTCACCCTTTTCATTAGACTCAATGCTAAACTCTTCATTGTTACTATTTTTAAATTTAAGGAGAACATTAGCTAATATCTCTCCTGTTTTATCGTCGGTTACTACACCGCTAATAACGCTATTACATATCATAACAAATGGTTCTTTTTCTGTAAAAGAATAGATATCATCATCTCCCATACCTCCTTCACGGTTAGAAGAAAAATATCCTGTACGTAGATTATCATTGAATATCAGTGCAAAATCATCACTAATACTATTCAAACTTTCTCCTAAGTTATCAACTGTGTTAAAATTAACTTCTTGGTGAGCTATATACAAATCAAGCCCTCCATAACCGCCTTCTCTATTAGATGCGAAATAGATGTCTCCAGTACTTGATATAAAAGGGAATGTATCACTACTTATTGTATTTATTTTTTCTCCTAAATTTTCTGGCACTCCTAACTCACCATTTTCACTTATTGAAACTTTATAAATATCTGAATTACCTATGGTGCCAGGCATGTCTGATGCAAAATATAGCCATTTTTCATCTGGAGATAATGCCGGATGAGCTACCGAATATTCATCATTATTAAAGCGTACCGGAACGGCTTCTCCCCACTCACCATCATTATTTTTCTTAGATACAAATAACTTTAGTAGTGCCACTCTATTTTTATTAAATCTTAAACTTCCAGATAGATTAGAGTTATTTCTTGTAAAATACATGGTATTACCATCCTTTGTTATTGCTACCGTAGATTCATGATATTTCTTATTTATGATAGTTCTTAATCTATCTACTGATGAATCTCCCTCTTTAACTGAAAACAATTGTAAAAACGGACGTAACTTTCCATTAATTCTATGTCTCCTATTTGTTAGTGTTAAAGAATCTCTCTCTGAGGCAAATATTAATCCATCCTTTATATATGATGGACCAAAATCAGATACTTCAGAATTAAAACTTGCTAGTTCTACTTCGTAACGACCCTGACTGTAAGAAAAGATTGCTACCAATACTAGTATACTTGTTATTATATTTTTCATATTAATATCGGTTTTTAAAAAAATCTTGGTGAGATTAAATCATCTCTGTGGTTAAACAATTCGAAGCGTATAAATATCTCGTGAGAACCAGAATTAAACTGACCTAAACCAGTAGTATCCCAGTCATAAGCATAACCAATCATAAGTTGTTGAGAAATTTGAAAACCTACCATTCCACTCATGGCAGCACTCCATCTATAAGCAGCACCTAAAGTAAATTTATCATAAATTAACGCGTTTAATGATAAATCTACTTGTAAAGGGGCACCCTCAACATACTTCACTAATCCAGATGGTTTTAAATCTACATTATCGCTTACTTCAAATACTTTACCTAGAATTCCATAGAAATTCATTCGTTCTTTAGCTTTTGAAATTGATACTCCATCTATATGCTCTGTAGTTAAAAAGTTGGGAACTGATAAACCTGCATAAAACTTTTCTGTATGATAATATATACCTGCTCCAAAATTAGGGTTGAATTCATTTACATTTAATTGCAATTGATCTTGGGTTAAACCAGTAGTCCCATTAACTAAATCAACATCATGAAAATGACCTACCAACTTTGCTCCAAAAGATAGCTTTGCCTTTTCTGATACTGGTATCGTGTAAGAAACATCTATGTTAATATATTGCTCCTTTACTGGCCCTAATTCATCATTTACAAAAGATAATCCTAAACCTACTCTACTATTTTCTATAGGAGTATGAACAGATAATGTTTGAGTTCTAGGTGCTCCTTCTAAACCTACCCATTGTGCTCTATGTAAACCTAATACACTTAAAGCACCTCTACTTCCTGCATATGCTGGATTTATCCCAACAGTATTATACATGTACTGTGTGTATTGTGCGTCTTGTTGTGCCTCTACACTAAACGAGACAAACACTAACATGACTATTAAAAATATTCTTTTCATCTTTTTAAATCTTTTTTAATTAAGCTTAGGAGATGTTATACTCCTAAGCCTTTGTTAATTTTATCTGTTTATGTATAAATATCCTGATTTACTATTTCCTTTTTCAGTTCTACTATCGGTGTACTTTATGATATAATAGTAGGTCCCAACTGGCAATTCTTCACTCTTTTGAACCGTTACTCTTCCCTCAGAAATACCCCTAAATACATTTCCTACGGTATCGTAAAAACGAGTTTCATATACTAATACTCCCCAACGATTATATATCTGAACTTCGTTATCTGGGTGACAAGCTAAACTTGGAATTTGTAAATAATCATTATCTCCATCACCATTTGGAGTCATTAAATTAAACACCTCTACTTCACAAGATGCTAACTCAGTAATTGTTGGGTCATCTGGATTACCGTCTCCATTGTTATCTACATCCGCAGAGTTTGTAGGGTCATCTGATTCATCTGCCACAACTGTTCCTCCAGGAATGGTTCCTTCAACAACTGCAACATTAATAACCTCTCCTGCTATTATGTCTGCCTGAGTAATTGTATGCTCTGCAGTAACTGTTACTGATTCTCCTGGAGCCAAAGTTGCAATATTTGATGGCAAAATAGAACCTACATCAGCATTTGCATCTGTTATCACAACATTTGTTAAAGTTACTGTACTTGTATTGGTTACTATAATTTCATAAGTTATAACTTCTCCTATAGCATCATAATTACCATCTGTTGCTGGTAAAGCTACTTTAGTAATATCAATACTAAATTCTTGAGGAATACCGATTACCGTTGGATCATCTGGTTCACCATCGCCATTGTTATCTACATCCGCAGAATTTGTAGGATCATCTGATTCATCTGAAACTTGAGAACCATCAGGAGTATTTCCTATAGCTGTTGCCACATTGGTTACACTTCCTAAATCTAAGTCTGCTTGAGTAATTGTATGCTCTGCAGCAATTGTTACCGAAGCACCTGGCGCTAAAGTTGCAATATTTGATGGGGAAATAGAACCTACATCAGCATTAGCATCTGTTATCACAACATTTGTTAAAGTAACATTACCTGTATTTGTTACAATTAATTCATAAACTATAACTTCTCCTACCGTATCATAATTACCATCAACTGCTGGCAACACTTCTTTAGTTAAAGAAATACTCGGTGTAGCAGGTAGAGTTGTTACTGTATCATCATCTGGATTACCGTCTCCATTGTCATCTACATCAGTAGTATTATTTGGATCATCCGAATTATCTGAAACTGTACCACCTCCTGGTATATTTCCATCTATAGTAGCTGAATTAACTACTTCTCCATTATCTATATCTGTTTGAGTAACTGAATAAGTCGATGTATATGTCCATGTTTCTACTGAATCTAATTCATTATCTGAATCATCATCACCAGTTACAGGACCAGCAATAACACCTCCTAATAAAGGATCGTTAACAACTACATTGCTAATACTAACATTACCTGTATTCTCTAATATAAATGTGTATGTAATTACATCGCCAACATTTAAAATCCCGTCTGTTCCTAAATCTAAAGAGCTGGTTTTTAATAAATTTACTCCTGGGTTAGCTGTAATAGTTACATCAGTAGTATCATCAGTAGTATTTCCATCGGTATCATCATTATCATCACTTGTGTCATTTACACCAGTTCCGTTTGGATCATCACCACTAGCTACTACACTGTTGCTTACTCCACCAGCATCTATTGCTGCTTGAGTTAATACGAATGTTGCTGTATATGTAGCAGTTTCACCTACTAATAAAGTTCCTTCTAAACTTCCTAGCGAACCACTCGTGTAAGTAGGTCCAGTAGTTAAGGTTAAAGCTCCACCATTAGCATCTGTTAATGTATCTACTATTGCTACATTGTTTAAAGTAACATTTCCTGTGTTTTCTACTGTGATTGTATATGTAATTGTATCACCAACATTTGTTCCTCCTACAGCAGCAGTTTTAACTGCTTCCATACTTGGGTTAGCTGTAATAGTTACATCAGTAGTATCATCAGTAGTATTTCCATCGGTATCATCATTATCATCACTTGTGTCATTTACACCAGTTCCGTTTGGATCATCACCACTAGCTACTACACTGTTGCTTACTCCACCAGCATCTATTGCTGCTTGAGTTAATACGAATGTTGCTGTATATGTAGCAGTTTCACCTACTAATAAAGTTCCTTCTAAACTTCCTAGCGAACCACTTGTGTAAGTAGGTCCAGTAGTTAAGGTTAAAGCTCCACCATTAGCATCTGTTAATGTATCTACTATTGCTACATTGTTTAAAGTAACATTTCCTGTGTTTTCTACTGTGATTGTATATGTAATTGTATCACCAACATTTGTTCCTCCTACAGCAGCAGTTTTAACTGCTTCCATACTTGGGTTAGCTGTAATAGTTACATCAGTAGTATCATCAGTAGTATTTCCATCGGTATCATCATTATCATCACTTGTGTCATTTACACCAGTTCCGTTTGGATCATCACCACTAGCTACTACACTGTTGCTTACTCCACCAGCATCTATTGCTGCTTGAGTTAATACGAATGTTGCTGTATATGTAGCAGTTTCACCTACTAATAAAGTTCCTTCTAAACTTCCTAGCGAACCACTCGTGTAAGTAGGTCCAGTAGTTAAGGTTAAAGCTCCACCATTAGCATCTGTTAATGTATCTACTATTGCTACATTGTTTAAAGTAACATTTCCTGTGTTTTCTACTGTGATTGTATATGTAATTGTATCACCAACATTTGTTCCTCCTACAGCAGCAGTTTTAACTGCTTCCATACTTGGGTTAGCTGTAATAGTTACATCAGTAGTATCATCAGTAGTATTTCCATCGGTATCATCATTATCATCACTTGTGTCATTTACACCAGTTCCGTTTGGATCATCACCACTAGCTACTACACTGTTGCTTACTCCACCAGCATCTATTGCTGCTTGAGTTAATACGAATGTTGCTGTATATGTAGCAGTTTCACCTACTAATAAAGTTCCTTCTAAACTTCCTAGCGAACCACTTGTGTAAGTAGGTCCAGTAGTTAAGGTTAAAGCTCCACCATTAGCATCTGTTAATGTATCTACTATTGCTACATTGTTTAAAGTAACATTTCCTGTGTTTTCTACTGTGATTGTATATGTAATTGTATCACCAACATTTGTTCCTCCTACAGCAGCAGTTTTAACTGCTTCCATACTTGGGTTAGCTGTAATAGTTACATCAGTAGTATCATCAGTAGTATTTCCATCGGTATCATCATTATCATCACTTGTGTCATTTACACCAGTTCCGTTTGGATCATCACCACTAGCTACTACACTGTTGCTTACTCCACCAGCATCTATTGCTGCTTGAGTTAATACGAATGTTGCTGTATATGTAGCAGTTTCACCTACTAATAAAGTTCCTTCTAAACTTCCTAGCGAACCACTCGTGTAAGTAGGTCCAGTAGTTAAGGTTAAAGCTCCACCATTAGCATCTGTTAATGTATCTACTATTGCTACATTGTTTAAAGTAACATTTCCTGTGTTTTCTACTGTGATTGTATATGTAATTGTATCACCAACATTTGTTCCTCCTACAGCAGCAGTTTTAACTGCTTCCATACTTGGGTTAGCTGTAATAGTTACATCAGTAGTATCATCAGTAGTATTTCCATCGGTATCATCATTATCATCACTTGTGTCATTTACACCAGTTCCGTTTGGATCATCACCACTAGCTACTACACTGTTGCTTACTCCACCAGCATCTATTGCTGCTTGAGTTAATACGAATGTTGCTGTATATGTAGCAGTTTCACCTACTAATAAAGTTCCTTCTAAACTTCCTAGCGAACCACTTGTGTAAGTAGGTCCTGTAGTTAAAGTTAAAGCTCCACCATTAGCATCTGTTAATGTATCTACTATTGCTACATTGTTTAAAGTAACATTTCCTGTGTTTTCTACTGTGATTGTATATGTAATTGTATCACCAACATTTGTTCCTCCTACAGCAGCAGTTTTAACTGCTTCCATACTTGGGTTAGCTGTAATAGTTACATCAGTAGTATCATCAGTAGTATTTCCATCGGTATCATCATTATCATCACTTGTGTCATTTACACCAGTTCCGTTTGGATCATCACCACTAGCTACTACACTGTTGCTTACTCCACCAGCATCTATTGCTGCTTGAGTTAATACGAATGTTGCTGTATATGTAGCAGTTTCACCTACTAATAAAGTTCCTTCTAAACTTCCTAGCGAACCACTCGTGTAAGTAGGTCCAGTAGTTAAGGTTAAAGCTCCACCATTAGCATCTGTTAATGTATCTACTATTGCTACATTGTTTAAAGTAACATTTCCTGTGTTTTCTACTGTGATTGTATATGTAATTGTATCACCAACATTTGTTCCTCCTACAGCAGCAGTTTTAACTGCTTCCATACTTGGGTTAGGAGTCAACATTGTAACAGTATCATCATCAGGATCTCCATCTGCATTATCATCTACATCGGTAGCATCATTAGGATCATCTGAGTTATCTGTCACCCCAGTTCCTAGCGTGCTATCAGCTGTTACAACAGCATCATTAGTTACACTACCAGCATCTAAATCCGTTTGTAAAATAGTATATGTCCCTGTATAAACCCAAGTCTCTGTTACATCTAATTCACTATCCGTATCGGTATCGCCACTGGCAGGACCAGTTACTACACCACCCAATAATGGATCATTTACTACTACCGTTGTTAAACTTATATTTCCTGTATTAGTTACAGTAAATGTATATGTTATAGTATCTCCTGCATTAGCTATACCATCTCCTCCATCATTAATTGCACTTGTTTTTAACAAATTAATACCTGGTTCTTCTGGTAAGTTAGTTATTGTGTCATCATCTGGCTCTCCATCTGCATTATCATCAACATTAGTTGTGTCATCTGGATCGTCAGAATCATCAGTTTGAATAGTACCGTTAGATTGAGTTCCAGATATTGCTGCTGAATTTGTAACATTACCTATATCAATATCATCTTGAGTAATTGTATATGTTGCTGTATATGTCCATACTTCTCCTACATCTAAAATGTCATCCCCATCATTATCACCAGTTGCACCTGTTATTAATATTGGTGAACCAGGCAATAAAGGATCTGTGAGTGTAATCGTATTTAAATCTAAAACACCTCCATTAGTTATTACAAAAGTATAATCAATAGTATCTCCTGCTTGAACTCCATTGCCTCCATCAACTAAAGCATCTGCTTTAGTGATTGAAATCTCTCCATCAGATATCGTAACATCCTCGGTAAGATCATCTGTTTCTAAATTTGTATCTGTTTGATCTTGTGTATGCGAAACTACATTGGTAACAGTTGTTCCTTCTGTACCAATTGTAGCTTGAGCCACAACAGTTAACGTATGTACTTCACCTGCATTCATAGTGCCAATAGTCCAATTTGGATCTGTCCATGTACCATAACTTGGTGTTGCACTAACCAATGTTAAACCACTTGGAAGCGCATCATTTACTACTAAGTTTGTAACTGGATTAATCCCTAAGCTTTCAATTGTTATCGTAAATGTTACGTTATCACCTTCTAAAACTGGCGCTATGGCAACCTCATTATCAGTTTTTGTTACTTTTATTTCTGGATTACAGTAAAATACTGTTAAAACTGCAGATGTATATGTACACGTTCCTTTTGTAACTTCTACATAATAATTCCCAATTACTGAAGGCACATATGTATTCATTGTTGCTCCTACAATTGGACTACCATCTATATACCATTGATACGCATCAAAACCTCCTGTTATTTCTGACAAGGTTGTTCCTGGGAAGCATCCTCCTCCAGCTACATCTAAATCTACTACTGGAATTGTATCAAATCCTGAAAAATACCCTGCTAAACCTGCATTATTACCTAAACCCATAAAAGTTCCTACTGCAATAGGTCCTGTAGAACTAACATCTACTTCCCCTACTAAACCATCTACATAATATGTTACCCAATCTGTTGTGCCACTAACTGGCACAGCAGTTGGAGTTGTAATAGCTCCTGTACCATCCGTAATTGTAACTGTTGATATAGGTGCTGCTATTATTGTTAAGGCTGAAATATTAGATGCTGTACCCGCAATTTGATCTATCTCTGAGACCTCATCCAAAATACTTGGTAATAAGCAATTCACAGGTGCTATAAAATTCATTCCTAATGTTCTTGTAGGACTTTGTCCCGATAAACATTGAAATGCGTACGCTTCTTTACTTGTTTCAATAAACATATTAGCACCTGGGACATTAGATGACCACTGTGCTACTTCCATATAATCTCCATTATTTATAATACCTTGGCTAACACCTCCAGCAAAGACTTCTGTTCCATTTTGAGTTCCTACTATAATTGCAAATTCTGTGCGATTATTTGCGGCTCCAGCCCCTCTTACAAATACATACTCTCTACCTAGTGCTGTTGTTGGCACTGACTGATCTATACCTGTATCTCTAGCTTGCTGACCAGTTTGAACCCCAGTATTCAAACCACCATTACTAATAACGATTCTGTTATCTGAAGTAATACTGGCTCCTAACCACCCATCTATGTTCGCTGGAATCTGAGTTGTTCCAGTAGAGTTTTTAGGCGCTTCAATAACATAAGTTTCATATTGACTTAACTGAATCGTTAAAGCATCTGGTGAGCTTGCTGGAATTCCTGTAGGCTCCCTAAATATACAATCTTGATTGTATCCAAATACTTGAATTGTAGTTACACCTGGATCAATTGCCATAATCCCCAAACTTGTTGTTAGGTTTTCATTATCAGCATGATTTGCTATCCCACCCCATCTAAAATCACGACCGGCTGCCGCCACACCTTTAGATGTTAAAGAACCTGCTTGAGAATTTGATCGGCCTCTATAGTTTACATAAAATTTCTCACCTCCAACTGATTCAAAACGTAATCCTGAATTTGTTAATACAGTACCCGTATTTGAATTATTAACGAGGGTAATATTATTGTCACCATCTGTTAGTGCAAAACCAGCTGTAGCACTATCTAAAGTATATGGTGTACCGTGAGATAGTCCTGTTATAACTAAATCTGGTGTACCCGTATTCGTACCTCTAAATACATTTACATTAAATGTACCCTCAGATAGAGGTGCAGATAGATAAACTGCCTGTTCTCTAATTGCATTATTATTTGACACTTGTTTTAAAGGTGGTAAATAATGCTTATCACTTAACTGTCCATATGAACTGACAGAAACCAGTATCGTTAAAACTATTAAAAATTGAGTAATTTTCTTCATAGGGTGATTTTTAACAAATGTTAATTGAAAGCAAAAGTACGCTTCAATAATATATATCACCCTATTTGGTGAGTATCGTAAATACCTATATACGGTGAAAGGTGTTGAATTGTCGGTAAAGCGTCAATTTTTTCAAACACAAAGATTTTTCTTACTTTAAATAAGAACAGAAACAACTAGAAGTGAAAAAGTATATTGATAAGTGTTGTTTAATAGTTGTTAATTCAATATGGTAATGTATAAATGTCTTGTTGGTGAGGGAAAGGTTATTTGTTTTTTGTATTTCAACGGAATTATTATGCACGGTATCGATTTTTGTATATCTAATAACATACACTAAATTTTTTGTTCTATTTCGCTTATATATTTGTTTCTGGGGTAATTGATAGCTTTTTTAACCCAAAGAATTACTTTTAATCTTTGACCCCAATTAAACTATATAGATTTCCTTGAAATATAGGGAGTCTTTAGTTTTAAAACTGTTATTGTATTCTAAATAAAACATAATAGTTAATCAATAAGTAGGGCTTAATTGTTCTACTTTTTTTATTTTAAAAGGCTATTTTATAGGATGGTAGGTGTATTAAACACTTTCCTATGAAATATTTCTAATTTTGAAATAAAAAAAATCGCCACTATTTTATTATAATCTAATAAGAAATTTTTTAAGCAAGAGATATTTAAAACTGTCTAAAAAGCAAAAGAATTAATGTGTTACTAAAGAGTTTTTATTTAATTATACTTAAGTTTACGGAGTAAAATATTAGAAGATAGCGTTAGCTGTTGTTTCAAAAGAAAATCGCCAATTTTTAAGACCGAAACATCAAGTTTAATGCTCTCGTCCACTTTGGGCGCGGGCGTACTTGTTTGGTCTGGGTGTTTGGCGATACCTCTTTTGAGCAAGGTTTGAAACCCACGCCTTTTTTTATACTATAAATCGTCAATACTTCGCTTGGGTTTGCGAAACAAAACTAAAATGAAAAACATAATTTTACTGTTCCTAGTTATTACCTTATTCTCTTGTTCTGATAACCTTACTGAAAACAAAATTGAATCTCTTGTAGAGAATTGTTTAGAAGATAATCCAGTAACAAAAGATACTACAATTACAGTAGGAACTATTACGCTGTACAAAAACTCTAAAAATAGTCCACTAAAACTTGAAAAATATCATAAACTAAAAGATGCTGGATATGTTTCTATAGAAAAGAAGTCGGAAAACACAAGAGGAACTAAGTACCTTATAACTCCAACAGAAAAACTTAAAGAAATTACTTTGGCTAAAAACAAGAATAGTATACTTTCTTTGATTAGAAGATCAACAATAAAAGTTAAGCTTTATGAATACGAATTAAATGAAGTGTTAGAAATACATGAAATTCCTTCTGCTAACTTAGCCAATGTAAAACTCTCTTTTGCACCAATAAATTATACAGAGGTAGCAAAAGTACTGTCTTCTAGAGGTAGAGTTTTAAATCGTAAAAAAGCTTTTAAGAAAACTAATAGCGGGTGGACGACTAATTGTAATACTAAGAAAACTAGTTTTCCGTTGTTTTAATTGCCCTAAAATATTCTTTTATTACTTCTTGAATATGAACAGGTTCACATTCTATCCTACTTTGTTTAGGGGTGTTTTTTAGCTCATCTAAAGAGATAATGCTAATATGCATATCACCATTTTCTTTTTCCCAAACACCATATGAATATTTGGTGTTTGGGGTTATTGTTATCTCTTGCTTAAAAGTGATAATTCCTGAATATATAGTTTCATCATATTCATTAAGTGTTCTGTTTTTTGCAAGCCTAAAGCTTAGCTTATCTAATGGTTGATTTGCAAGTCTTTTATGGGGTTTCAATTTTAATAAATCTACTGACTCTTTAAGGTTTGGTAAAAATTTATAGTCAGTAATTGAATTGTTACTATTTTTGATTAAATGAATTAAAAACAAACTATCTAAGCGGAAGATAGTTCTCCAAAAGAACTTCTTCTCATATTTTGGATGTTCAGATTTGGTAAAAGCTTTAAAGTCTTGAAAAGAGAGCATTCCTTTTAAAATATTAAGTTCTAGGTTATTCAATAAAGTCCAGCTTTCTTCAACTATAGCTTCTAGCATTTTATCTTTTATATAACTTTCTTCCTTTTTTTGTAATTCAGTAATTCTGTCTTTTTCTTTCTCCAGACAGCGGTTACACTTTAAAGTAGGAAATTTGCGTAGCTTATTTTTGTAATCAGTTTGACTACTGGCTGAATCGTTAATTATTTCATCACATACACTACAGTTTACAAGCAGCTTTAAGGTGCTGTTTTTCTGAATGATGTTTAATAAGTCTGGTCGGCTAATATTATATTTAGCTTCGATAGAGCTTGGTAGATTTATGAATTTATTATTATCAATTTTCCAGTAATCATTAATAATAGATAAGTGTTGTTCGTTGGTGTTAGAATCTACTTCTAATATGAACTTGAAGTTTTTCATTAATTATAGTTTTAGATCTCTTTGTAATCATTAATAGAATATTACAAAGCCTAAAATCTAAAATTATTAAAGCTTGCTATTATTCTTGGTCTTTATTGAAACTTGGCGATTTTCTTTAGAGAATAATGATAAAGAGTATGTTATTTAATGTTTAATATAGTGTTTTATACTTGTATTTATAATCGACTTAATGCTTACTCCATCTTCAAGGGCTTTAAATTTAATTTTTTTTAGAAGCTCTTTATCTATATAAAAAGAGAATTGAACTTCATTTACTGCTTTTTCTTTAATAGGGGTTACTTTCTGAGTAATAGGTTTTATAGGAGCTTTTTTTGCTTCCTTAATAAGATCTCTGAAATCTGATTTTTCCATAATTATAGAATTATATTTTTATAGAATTATATAATTGTAGCTTTATATAAGCTTTGTTAACACCCCTTTGGTTAAATTATCTAGTTGCTTTTGAGCTTTAGCATTATTTGATACACCTTTTAATAAAATAGACCTTGTGAACGCTACTAAATCACTAATATGGGTCTTAGCTACCGAAATAGCATACTCTTCAACGCCAATTAATATATCTAGTGTAAGGGTTGTATTTGGTTTTATCATATTAAAAATGATTAAGGTATCCTTTTCTTTCCTTTGTGTTTTTATTAAATCTATAGTATTCCCAATTGCCAGTAAATCTAAAACACCGGCTTTTGTGGGGATTAAAATTAAATCAGCCATCTGTATTAAGTTGGGTAATAGATCAGATAAGTAGGGAGGAGTGTCTATAAGAACAAAGTCATATTCTAAACTAGATATTTCTTCTAAGTTTTTGACAATATTAATAATGTCAAAATCATGATTCATTCCTTTTAATTGAGAAATACTCCCTTGAGCATCTATATCTATAATAGCAACTTTAGCATTCTGACAGATATTTTGTGCTAAATTAAAAGTCAAGGTGCTTTTTCCTACACCACCCTTCTGATGTGTAATTAATATTATTTTAGGCATAATTTATTTGTCTTTGGTTTCACTTTTCATCCATTTATTATAACTCCTTTTTGATTGCTTATGCTTTTCGAAAAAATCACCAAAATGATTCATAGCCTCTTTTCTTCCTCGTGCAATTCCGTCATTATAAGCTGTAGTTTCTAAGTCTGGTATTTTATTAATTCTATAAAAAGAATACCCTATGAACGAAAAGATTAAAATTAAAAACGTTAACAATAACCCCAACATCCAATTTGGGTAGGTTTTTGAATTTTCTATTTTTCTACTAAAGCTGAATATTTTATTGTTATGACTATCGAATAAGTTTTTTTGTTTAATTAATAATTCATTCATTTTAGAATCAAACTCATCAGTATTTAGCTTAAGTTCCTTTTGTGTAATATCGTCTGATATGCTTTTTAGTTTTTTGATATTAGAATCAAACTCACTTAATTCTTCAATTAACAACTCTGATATTTCTTCTATTTTTGACATTTTATAGTTCTTTATTAAGTAGTTGTGTTTTTAGTTTTTTGGCCAGGAGTTTTGTTAACCCTTGAATGACACTAGGTTTTATTAATACATTATCCTGATTAATATTTATTGTTGGGAGTTTTTCTTTTGCCAAACTAGCCGCTTTGTTTTTATACACATTAAATATTAAATCTTTGCAAGACATAGATCTGTTTACATCACTCCCTTTTAGATCAATGCTTTTATATTCAAATCTAAAGCCTTGTAGTTCTTGCTTCTTATTTATGACTGGTAATACAGTAATATCATTAGACTTCATAATATTGATGTAGTCGTTTAAATTCCTACATTTTGTGTCATTTATAGAACTTAAGTGCTTATCATAAACTTTCTTTCTAATTACTTTTAACTCATTTAATTTTTCTTGTTGAACTTGCTTTACTGTTTTTAAATTGAATTTTTTAGCAACTTTCTCAGCTGCTTTGTGAGTTTTTTTACCAATAAAACTGTCGTTATATGCATTACCATTAAAATTTATTCTATTTACGTATAGATGAATGTGTTTATGATCTTTGTCGTTATGAACAAAGGCTATTGCTTGCCGATTTCCAAGATTCATGTTTTTCATAAACTCATTTGTGATTTGATTCAAGTGATTACTATTTAATTTCTGACCATCTTCAATTGTAGGGCTAAGGACAAAGCTTAAAGTGTTTTTATTACAGTTATGATTTTCAGACTGAATTAACTTAAATTCTTGAGTTAATTCAGAAGCTGAATCACCCATTAAATTTTGCTTAAATATAACTTCAGTATCCTTCTCTTGATTCATCCCATACATTAAAGAAGCTTTGGTGTGTGATATACTTTTTCCTTTACCTATCATTTTTTAAAATCTTTTAAATGAGTTCTAATTTCATTGGCCAGTTCTTTAACTTCTTTAGAGAAATTCAGGTCTCTTTTCTTAAACAAATTAGAAATGCTTTTGAAATTATTATGGTAGGTAATAAGTGTTTTGTAAAATGAAATTTGTTCTTCAGATAAGCGTTCAATTATTTTAACGTCTAAAGCAGATCTTCTGCAAAATTCACTTAGTGACAAGCCTGCTTTCTTTGCCTTAGTTTTGAGTAGTTTTTTCTCAAACAAAGTGCATCTAAATTCAATTTTCTGTGTTTTATTTCTTTTGTTCATCTTTTGCGACCATTGGGAGAAAAAGCAAGGTTTGTCCAGACAAGGACACAACTTGAAATGCTTACTCAAACTCTATACTAGTAATTTGCTATTAACCATTCATTTAGATCATTATGACTTGAGCGTAAACTAGATTTGTCAATGCAATTAGCATTAAAATCTCTTAAAATATTTGTTGCTTTTTTTCCTGAATTATCATTGTCCAAATACAATTCTATTTTATCATACTCGGCTATTATTTTTTTCGCTTTTTCTATAAAAGAAATTGAATTCAAAATAATCATATCTGACTCAAGAAGTTGGTTTGGGTAAATAGTTAATAGAGATAAAAAATCAAACATACCTTCAATAATTATCAATTTATTTTTGTTGTTTTTTATGTGTGTAATGTCTTTTGGTGAGGATGAATTTTTAAAGAACTTATTTCTTAATTCATAGCCACCAGAGTTATTTTTAAGTCCTATGGAAAAATAAAATTTACCGTTAAAAGTATACTCAACTTGTTTACAATATTGCTTAGCTATTACGGATGAAATTTTGCGAACTTTTAAATATTTGAGTAAAGCTGGATGTTGTATTTGTTTTATAGCCCTAATTTTAAGTTCGGTTTTTTCTACAATAACTGGCTGCTGGTGAAAAGAAAAAGAAATATCATCATCTAAAGCTTTTAGCGCCTCAGAAACTGAGCATTTATTGAGCTTCATTATAAGGTCAATAATGGTGCCGCCAAGTCCTTCTCCGAAATCATACCATATGTTTTTACGGAGGTTAATTTTAAAAGAGGGGGTTTTCTCTTCTCTAAAAGGAGATAAAAACCAAGCTTCAAGATTATTAATTTTTTGAGGATTATTACCAAGTTTTTTTAAGTAAGAGAGTAGAGATGTTTTTTTTGCTTTATTACAGTTCATCTTTATTAAGTAAAATAGTTATTGTTTATATATCACTTACCTACTTACCAAAGCTTTATTAACACAGCCAAATGAGATGGGGTAATGACTTGTTCCTTAATTACCTATCTTACAAAGAAGGTAGGTAAGGTAGTATTAAGATAGGTTGTAAGTTTTACAAGTTACCTAAAGGAAACACTATAAGTTTATGGGAGTTATTGAAAAATAGGTAATATAGGTAAAGGTTTCTTTATTCTTTCATTTTGATGCTTTAGGTTTAAGTTGGTCATTAGGTTTTGCTAGGTAGCCATAAACCTGCCTTTTTGAGTTTTTAACACGCTTAAATTTAAAACCGCTAAATGCTCTTCCAATATTGATCAGGTTAAGTTTTAGGTTTAAAGGACTTAAGGTTACCATTACATCCCCAGCAGTTACAAAATCTCCTTTATCATTTGATTTTATGTAATATTTTGAAATCAATTCTTGCTCAGCAGTTAGTCTTGTATATTTTTTATTTCGTTCTTCATTTTCATTAATATCTTGAAGTGAAAGTTCTGGGTTAAAATTTGGGCTATGGTACGCTAGATGATAAGCTTGTGACCACACATCGTTTATGTTTACTTCTTTACTATAAGCAAAGTTTATTTTATCTTTTAATTCAAAACAAAGCCACCTTACGGATCCAGTTTCGTCAGTCAAGAATGTTGTCATATTTGTTGATCCTATAAAGGAACATATTCTTGGTAAAACAGTATTTTTTCTATCATAAGGCAATCGTTCATTTATAAATGTTTTAGAGAAATATGCTTTTAAAGCATTTATTTCTTTTTTAACTAAACTAGCTAACTCATCTAGGTTAATTATAAAGTTTTTGCAAAGTTGTATTCTTGCATCTTTATCATTTGATATATCTTCAGCTAGGTAATCTGAAAGTTCTGGAGGGCATAAAAAGCGACACCATGTTGACTTACCAGAACTTTGTCCTTTATGCGCTATAATTAAACATTGTTTATTGAAATAGTTCGGTTCTAAAGAGCCTTTGATAGTTCTTACTAACCATTTTTTTAAATGATACTGAAAATTGTCATCTTCATAAGTGGGAACATAAGAAGCTAATTTTGAAATATGATCTTCTCCGTCCCATTTTTTTAACGATTTAAAGTATGTTTTTATAGGGTTGTGCTTAGAAATCAATTCCGATTTAATCAAAATTTCTAGTTTATTCATTGTCGTCTCTATATCAGATTGAGCCAACTCGATAAGAAGTGAATTAAGGTTTAATTCATGCCATTTTTTAGAATTTATTATTTTAATTTCTACAATGTGTGAAATTTCATTATACTGTATTGAGTATTTAGAATTTATGTATTTAATAATTTTATCATAAATCGTTTCTCTAGCATTATCTTTAACTTGATATAGTTTTAAGTTATTTTCCATAATAAACTTATTTTCTGCTAGATTTAACTAAGGCTGGATTTTTTCTTGCGATATCGAGTAATTCTTTTTTGGAGTAAAAAATGGACCTTCCTATTTGATAAAAGGGAACAAGTTTTTTCTTTTTCCATTGAATTAAACATTGAACGGATATTCCAAGTAGATCAGAGGCTTCTCTTTGTGTTAATCGGTCATCTTGTTTAGAGTCAAGGTCTCGATGAATTAAATCGCTTTTTTTTAATCGATCAACAATTCGCTCAATTGTTTTATCGAGTTGTTTTTGAGTAAGGATATATACGTTTGACATAGTTTAATTGAATTTAATAGATTCAATGCTAAACTATATGAAAGTAAGTTACGTTATATAATGCCAACTTGATTGGGTAAGATAATTATTGTTCTTTTAGGGTGTATAATGGAATTTTTTATTCTTACGTTGGTTTATTATTTTTTTAAAATCATACTTTATATTAGAAGAGAGATTGGCTTTATTATAAATGTTTTTTCTAATAGAGTCAATTTTATGTCCTTTATATCCCAATTCTTTTATTATGATAGCAATTTTTCTAGCGCTAACTTTAGAGGTGAATATTTTTTCTTCATGTAGGAATTTAATAAAACTGATAAAATCAGCTAAAATCGAACTATCTATTGTTGGATACTTTTTTTCTTTTGCATAAGTGTTTTTTATGTCATAATTCGAAGTGAATGCATCGTTATAAATAGTGAATTTTAGCAAAAAAGTTTCAGCAATATCATTAATGCCTTCGGAGTATTCATCTGAAAAAACATTAAATAATTTTAATATTTCTGAGTGACTGAAGGTATTGTTTATTGTTATTTTAGGTAATTCATCAGAATGATTTAAACTATCTTTTAATGTAGTAATAGTGAAGTCATGATCATTTATATATTGATGTATTGAGCTATGTCCAAATGAACGATTAATAGCTTCTTCTTTTGTCACAGAGCTTCTTAGTTCAAAGAAATTTGTAAAATAACTTGAGTTACTTCTAGTTAAGCCATCGTTTAAACAATAATGAATCATCTCAGAAATACTCCTCGCATCGGTCCCTTTTATATATGTGTGAGTAATATCTCTTTTAAATAATTCAACCCATTCGTCAATACATAATATGAACAATGATACAGATAAAAAGAGGGGGTCATTTAGAAGCATAGGAGAATTATGATAATAAATAGTATTTATATTAGAAACTCTATAAATAACCCTCAAATTATAGCTTTCTTTTGATAATAATTGATAGTAATGTGATTCTATTTCATTTCTAAAAAGTATTCGTTCAATAGGGTTGTTTATTTTTCTTTTTTCAATCTCAATGGATTTAATATTCCTAATTAAAAAAAATAACCTATCAATTGGATTCATGTTTTTTGATTCTATATCAAGTCGAGTTATTTTTTTTTTAAAGAGGTTATTTTTTTCGTAAAATATATTTTCATAAAATGAATTTTGTTCAGATTGAAAGTCAGAATAAGCTTCAATTCTTTTAATATCTAATATTTTAGAGAGATGATCAATATACATAGTAATTTATAGGTTATTCCAAGTGTTATTCATTTCTGTCTTTTTAAAGGAATTAGCAATGTTTACATATGTCTGAAATGTTTTCGGATCTAAATTCCCAGTAATTTGTTGTATTACAGATTCTTTCATGCCTAATATTAAGCTATTCGTTACAAATGTTTTTTTTGCGGTATGACTAGTTATTAATTCGTATTTAGGGATTATTTTATCTATTCTTCTTTGTCCTGAGTACCTTGTGATATTTGTGAGTTGATTTATACCAGCTATTTTACATGCATCTTTAATATATTCATTAAGTTTTTGGTTAGAAATTTTGGGCAATGGCTCATAGATGGTATTCTTGTATTTGTTTAGGATTTCTTTGGCATATTGATTTAAAGGGACAATATGATCTATGGTTTTAGTTTTATGGATATTAAAACGAATTTCATCGATATAAATGTTGGCATTTTTCAACTGTTTAATATCACTGAAACGTAAGCCAGTAAAACACCCAAAGCAATATAAGTCTTTAACTTGTTCTAGTTTTTTTGAAGTAAATACGTATCTGTAAAGAAGCATTAGTTCTTCAAGAGTTAGGTATATTACTTCAATACGATTTTTTATGGATTTAAATTTATTGAACTCAGTATTTTCATGATAATTTCTTTCATAACTCCACCTCATAAAAGATTTGAGTCCATCAATGATTTTTCCATAATAATTATTTAAAATTTTTCTTTCATCAAAAGCATAATCTGTTATTTTTTGATAGAAGGCTAAATTAATCGTATCAAACCTTATCTTATAGTTAGAAGATTTTTCAAATTCTTGAAAGAAATTTTTATTTGTTTTGTAACGTCTAATTGTTCCGTTGACTCTAATACTTTTGCTAGAGTCAATATATTCATCAAAAGCATCGAAAAAACTTATAGAAAGTTTGTGTTCCCCAAAATTATTGTCGTCCAATTTATCTAGTATTATATCTCTAGTAGGACTAATATTATTTAGTCTTATATATCTAAAAATAGAGGTGATTTTATTTTTTAGATCTTCTAAAGTTTTGTTATGCTCTATATGGTAATTGTAAGGTTCGTTTTTTAAATTTGATTTTATTCGTTCTCTTTTCCAATCTTTAGGTTTGACTTTTACACCTTTTATAACTTTTCTTATACGTTCACCATTTACAGTAATCAATAGTCTAACAGGAACAAATCCTTTTTTATCTATTTTGTCTTTTCTTAATGTAAAAGTTAGTTCCATATTTAACTTATTTTAGTTTATACTCATTTAAAAATGCACTGCCCTTATTTAAAGTTTATTAAATAGGGGGTTGGATAGGGGGATTAATTGATGTTTAACTGAATTAAATTAGATGTTAGAAGTCCCAAATTACTATTATCTATCTCAAATATAGTAAGTTAATGTGGTTTAAAAAAGATGAATGTTTAAGTGTGATCCTTGTGGGATAACTATATTGTTTTTAAAACCCTGTAAATCGTTGATTTACAGGGTTTTTTATTGCCCGACGTATGAATTTACGTATGAAACATTAGTACTAAAAAAGGAGCTCTTACGCTCCTGTTGTTAGTTTTCTAATTTGTTTAGTGACTCAAAAATATTTTTTTTGAAATATCTTTTACGGTTACTAATCCGAAAATCGATTTTAATTTCACCGTCACGTTCCATGCGAAGCAAAGTATTTTCACAAATCCCTAAATGCTTCATAACTTGTCTTGAATTAAGAATCTCGTCCATCTTCAATTATGTATTACCCAATGGATTTTTTATTTCTTGGCTATAAGGTAATGCAACACCTGTTACATTGTTTATTCATAACCTCACCCGATAATGCTATATAAGACCATTCCTACACTTTAGCGTTAACCAGTATAAACAAGTATAAAGAAAAAATTTCGATATAAGAAATATATTTTACTTACTAATATAGTAACCTGACATGTTATACAGGAGTGTGTTATCTAATTTGAGGTGATATTGATAATAACTAAATAGATTCGCTACTTTTTTTGCTCAAACATAAACAAGACTATACGAGTAGATTTAATAAATAAAAATATAACATAGCGATTGCTATAATTCGACAAGAGAAAACACCAAATTTTTAAACACAGTCAGGAATTATAAGTGAGCGCTTACCGTTTGGGTGAACTTCAATAGGAATCAATTAAATTTGAAAAAGCTAATGAAAACTAATCAATTGATAAAAATATTGTTAGCTAGTGTGGGACTGGTTCTATCTGTTAGTGGTCAGGAATTACCAAACCTGATACCACCACTATCAATAGCTCATACTATTGAGGTGTTTACAGTAACACCAGTAAACCAAAGTAACAATCCTCAATATCAAAAACAACTTAATCAATATGAATCAAAAATTTAATAATCGTTGGGATTGTTATCAAGCTATTTAATTGTGGGTTTAACAAGACAACTAGCTAAAAAACGAAGCAACTACTAAATATTTTTGAAATCTATGTCTAAAAAAATATTTATATTTAAGTATTTGCTTAAATACGTAATTAGTAATACCTTTGTAGATATAAAGCAAAAACAAAATGAAATTAGAAGTATCCTGTACACGAGTTGAAGCCAATCATAAACAGTTACAAAACTGTGTGGAAACAATCACTAAAATGGAAGGTAGTTTTCAGAGTACATCAAAATTGTTATCCATAGCAAGTAATGAAGTACGCTTGAAGATTTTGTTTCTATTAAATATGGAAAGTGAATTGTGCCCTTGCGACATAGCTGATATTCTTGGGATGAGTGTTCCAGCAATTTCGCAACACATACGTAAAATTAAGGATGCAGGAATAATTACTGCAAGACGTGAAGGACAAACATTGTACTACTCATTGAATGAGGATGAGACAGGTATTTTGAATAATATTTTTAAGACAATAAAAAAGGTAAGAAAAACAGCATAAATTTTTATATTATGGAAACAGAAAAAACATCAAAAAACGCGGCATTTGCAGGTTTGTTTGCTGCAATTGCAGCATCATCTTGTTGTATCCCACCAGTAATAGCTCTAATTGCAGGTGTTGGAGGTAGTGCATCATCCTTGTCATGGATGGAACCTTTTAGACCATATTTAATTGGCTTAGCTGTATTAGCTATTGGTTATGCTTGGTATAATTACTTAAAACCTAAAAAAGCAGATGACTGTGGTTGTGATATAGATGAAAAACCTAAATGGTTTCAAAGCAAAGGATTTTTAATAAGTATTACATTATTCGCAGCTATATCAATTGCTTTTCCTTATTATTCTTCCATCTTTTATCCAGATAACAAGAAAGAAGTGGTTGTTGTAAGTAAATCAGATATTCAGACTGTAAACTTTGAAGTGAAAGGAATGACTTGTGCATCTTGTGAACAACACATTACACATGCAGTTAATAAATTAGAAGGTATTGTAAGTGTTGAAGCTTCTTCTGAAAAAGCAAGTACTAAGGTGGAATTTGATAACACTAAAACAAGCATTGAAAAGATTAAAGAGGCAATTAACTCTACAGGGTATAAAGTCCTTAATCATTAATATGAAACTTAATCATGTATAGATGGAATTACTGCTTAAAAACAACATTTTCTTTGACGTTTATTTTGGCATGTCAATTTTGTTTTAGTCAAACCACTATTGGAGACGTTACATTAAAAACCTTAAATGGTAAAAGTATTAGAACCACTGATTTAGCCAAAAATGAGCAGCCAAAAGTAATTATTGTTTGGGCTAGTTGTTGTTTACCATGTTTAGAAGAACTAGACGCGATTAGTGATGTTTACCAAGAATGGCAAGAAAATACAAACATTAAATTATATGCTGTTTCAGTAGATGACGCGAGAAATGTAAGCAAAGTAAAATCACTTGTTCATGGTAAAGGGTGGGATTTCGAAATATTACTTGATACAAACGGTGATTTAAAAAGAGCTATGGGTATTACCATATTGCCAACAAATTATATAGTCAAAAATAATAAAATACTTTACAGCCAATTAGGTTATAAACCAGGAAGTGAGGACCTATTATATGAAGAAATCAGGAAACACAGTTTTGTTCTTCACAAATAGTTTAAAGTAAGAAAAAAATGAAAAATATATTTAGAAAAAAGAATGAGGTATCTCAAAATACAGAAACTATTTCGTTGGAAATAAATGGGATGACTTGCAGTAGCTGTTCTTTACATATTGAAAAAGACCTTAAAAAAACCAAAGGCATTTTAAGTAGTTCTGTAAATCATGAAACAGGGAAAGGTGAGTTTATTATAGACACCAACAAAATGGATAAAGAAGAATTGGTCAATGTAGTAAATAACGTTGGTAATTATTCTGTTATCAATGGTGTTGAAAAGGAAGATTGTTGTGCTTCTGACACAACGGTAACTACAGAATCAAATAATAAAGGAAAGTATAATTATGATTTAATTGTTATAGGTGGTGGTTCTGCTGCATTTTCTGCTGCAATAAAAGCAGAGGGATTAGGACTTACCACCCTAATGGTAAATGGTGGATTAGATTTTGGTGGTACTTGTGTTAATGTGGGTTGTGTACCTTCTAAAAATTTAATTAGAGCCGCAGAAACAGCATATCACGCTACACATTCAAATTTTGATGGCATAAAACCTAAAGGAGTAGATATTGATTTTAAACAAATTATCAAAGACAAGAAAGCATTGGTTTCTGCCTTACAGCAACAAAAATATTTAGATGTTGTAAGTGATTTTGAAAACCTAACAATGCTAAAAGGATGGGCAGAATTTGAAGATAATAACACGATTGTTGTTAATGGAAAAGAATCATATACAGCAACTAATATTGTAATTGCAACAGGAGCTACCACTAATATTCCAAATATTGAAGGTTTAAATGAGGTGGGTTACTTAACTAATGTGTCGTTATTTGATTTAGAAGAAAAACCAGAAAGCCTTACTATTATGGGTGCAGGTTATATTGGATTAGAAATTGCACAAGCCTATAGTAGATTAGGTGTAAAAGTACGCATTATAGAATTTACGGATAGACCATTACGTAGCCAAACTAGCGATGTTACAGATGTATTAGTAGCTCAAATGAAGAGTGAAGGTATTGAGATTTTACCGAATTTCAGAGCCTTTAAAATTGAAAAAGAAGGTAATAGTACTATTATACATTGTAACTGTCCTGATGGTTCTAAAACCCAGATAATTGAAAAGGGACATATTGTTGTAGCTACTGGAACAAACCCAAACACTTCTAAATTAGGTCTTGAAAATATAGATATTAATTTAACAGAAAGAGGTAATACTATAGTTAATGAAAAAATGGAAACTAATGTTTCTAATATCTATGCAGCAGGTGATGTGACAAATACACCACCATTTGTGTATACAGCAGCAACCGAAGGTAATACAGCAGTAAACAATGCATTTTCATTATCAAAGAAAAGTGTAGATTACGCATCATTACCATGGGTAGTATTTACTGACCCTCAAATTGCAGGTGCAGGTATGGATGAATTGGAAGCGGAAAAAGCGGGTATTCCTTTTGAAGTATCAAAATTAGACTTAACACATATTCCAAGAGCATTAGCGGCACAAGATACTAGGGGGTTTATCAAGTTAATTCGTAATAAAGAAACCGATAAGTTAATAGGTGCAAGAGTAGTTGCTCCAGAAGGTGGTGAGCTTATTCAACAATTAAGTATGGCTATTAAATTTGACATTACAATAAAAGATTTAGCAGAAAGTTTTTATCCTTATTTAACTTTAGGTGAAGGTATAAAATTAGCTGCAATTACCTTTGGGAAGGATGTTTCTAAATTAAGCTGTTGTGCAAGTTAAATAAACCATCAAATGCAACGAACAACACCTAACAATAAACCTATAATTAACTCAACATTAATCATAATTCCAGATATTATTGGTTTTACTGAGTATATGAGTAATTCTAATTTTAAACATAGTCAAATTGCTATTGGCTCTTTATTAGAATCAATTTTAGACAATAACATTCTAAACCTAAAAGTTTCAGAAATTGGAGGAAATACAGTTTTATTTTATAGCTATGATTATAAAAAAACTGTTGAGCAAATTATTAATCAGTGTGAGATAATGTTTCAGAAATTTCATGATAAACTAAAAACATTTAATTCAGAAAATTGCGGGTGTGGTTCATGTGAAAAACTGCATGGTTTAAAATTAAAATTTGTTGTACATTTTGGTGATTTAAATTATGAAATGTTAGAGGACTATTGCTCATTATCAGGTAAAGATTTAATTATTGCTAAAAGGTTATTGAAGCATGAATTAAATATTCAAGAGTCTATTCTCGTAACAGATGAAGTTCTAATTAATTTTAAAAGAGAAAAAAATATTTCAATGATTAATTCTGATTGGAAAGAAGATAAAGAATCAATTACAGATATCGGGACAATTAAATTCATGTATAAAAAATTAGAAATTTCTTAATGACATAACCATTGATGCTATTACTCATGTATAATTGAGTTGAAAATCCCCAGTAAATGGTAGGTTATAGTTCAAATTCTTCTTTTTTTTTATTAAACAGATTGCCTGTTTTTTTTTTCTTGTTATTATAAAGGGAAACACGAAAAAACACGTCCAATCAACGGAAGACTTTATAAATACTGGGGTAAAGTGTTTCTAAAAGCCCAAAAAAAGCTCAAAAATGGGGGTGAAAAGAGTGAGATTTCTCCCTCATTTCACCCCTCTAAATAATGGTATAATATTAACAGGAAATACCCATCTAAAATTATTTTTAAATTATTTTCACAACGCAAATCCCTTGCTTATAGGTGATTAGATTATTTAATTGAAAATAAACACCATCACGCGGTGCAAAGCACTTGATTTATTAATATTTATAGTGTACTATTATTTCAAGCCATACTAAAAACTATGGAAGATTAACAAATTAAAGATATGATTCAATTAAAACTACCAACAGGAAATTCCGAATACCAGAAATATAGAATATTTGTATGGGTTCTGAATTCGCTAATAAGGGAACACAAACCACAAACTGATGAAGACATCATAAGACTAATAAAACCCAAAGTCTTAAACGAAATCGACGAGCTAAAGCCAACAACTGAAGAAGCAGGTATAAGGTTGGCAACATGCAAGCGAAGAACTTACACAAAGGCTATATTAAAAGACTTAATAAAGGTTTGCGATAGAATAACTATAGATGAAATACAAGTCGCTTAGATAGACTAAAAGCGACCAAAGAAAAAAGGTATGGTAAAAACCAAACCTTCAAATTCTTAATAGGGACACCATGCCCAAATAAACCAATGTTTTATCCACCAAGATTTACATTGTTGCTATACTATTATAATACATAAAATATATCAGAAAAGCAAATAAACTTTCTAATTATAAATATGTTTTAATATAGTTAAAAAACACCATTAAGTAAATGGCATTTTTTACCCAATACCGTGATAAAATCACGACACTACAAGGTAGGTACATCACACTAGAAGAGTTTGAGAATAACCTACCATCTAATCCATCAATAATATATTACGTTAAGTTAGCCACGCAGGGTGGTATGACTACGTGCGCTCTAAACAGACGAAGAAATACAATAGCAGTTGTAACAGGAGCCTCGATTGTTGAATCAAAAGAAGCATTTGAATTAGCAGGTGTGGGACATGATGGACTACCTCATAAGTTTACCTCAACCGAAAGATATTATTTAGGTGGAACATGTCAAAAATCACTTTCTGAATTCGTCAAGGACATGAAAAACAAAGTCATATCTAAAAATGATGGAATCAATATAATAATGACAGTAGAGAAACTATATGCGCTTAAATTCTCAGACGATGAAGATTACAACGCAGTATATAAAACGCTAACATCATTTGATTTGTTTGTTGATGAATCACATACGTATTCTAAAATTGGCTATAGACCAAAGGTCAAAGCAATGCGACATATATATTATAAAGATTGGGCTAATGGAGAAGGTACAGGGCATTTGATTTATTCGACAGCTACACCACACGCTGACCTGCTAGACTTACCTCGTCCAGTAAGAACCGAAGCGATAAACAATTTAACAATGTTCTCACCTCAAATCCTGCCAGTTCCTAAAGTAAAACTAGCTGATAAGTTATATCAGTTGATACCATTTATACAATCAAAAGCCTTAACAGGAATCCCAAAGATAATATTCACCAACAACAAACGATTAATACGTCAGTTACATTTAAACTATGGAGCAAAAATCCTAGTCGGGAGTAAATTATCACAGGAGCTAAAGACCTACGAGATAAACGGCGACCCGATTACAGTAATGGAACTAAACGGATTTGAATTTGTAGTTTGTTCAAGTAGATATTTGGCAGGGTGGGATTATCATAATAATTGTGCTATAGCCATTGTATCTGATTTAAGAGAAGAACATACAACATTTAATTATAGAGATATTAGGCAGGGTATAGGACGTTGTAGAGCAACTTTAATTGACTGTTTAGTGATAAGCATATCAGCGAACCCAAAGCATCGTAAAAGGTACGGGAACATCTTTGACACAAAAGAACTCAACATGCGAAATGCAAATGCTATAGCCAATTTTGAGAGAGGAAAAAAAGAAACTAAAGAGCAGGATTTACTTGATGACACCTTAACAAATAATAATGACGTGTACATGCTGAATGATTTGGAACGCTTAGCAGATGGATTACTGGAATACGGTATTGAATCAGAACTATACCCAAATCTTTATGATGAAATTATAGGTAATGAATCTATATCAACAGTCCAACGAGTAATGAACGTTACTAAACTTTCACAAGCTCAAATCTTCACAGGTATAGACACATTCACAAATAGTATGCTTGACCCTTATGAGGTATCACTAACAACCTTAGAGATTTTTATAATGGCTCAGATGTTTGTAAAATACCAGTTTGTTAGAAACGTTTTCCAAATACGAAAAATGTCATTAACTAATATCAGGAAGAACATTCTAAATTTTATCATGGCTAATGATAAAGGCAGAATGATAAAACAAAGACCAATGTCAATACATGAAAACCATGTAGTACCAATGTTACACCAACCATTATATTCTAATATATGCGAGCATGATAATAAAGGAAATATAAACAGAGCAGATGACAATTACCAAACATGTAGAATGATTCATTTGTTTGTAATGATTCAGTTTGATAGAGATATAAACAAGTATATGAATTTATCAAAAGACAGACAGAGCGAAAAAACTAATATACCATCATTCCTACCTGAAGATTTTGTGCGTAAAGCAACGCTAAAAGAAATTTTATCAACACCTGAAAATTATCTCAGTGATGAAACTATAAAGCGTAAGGATAATATAATCAGGTCAATTAGTAATTCAATAACAAACAATGGATTCATTATGACCTCTAAAGATGAAGAAAAAATAAACGCTAATTATAAGAAGCTAACGAATCATGAGAACTGTAAAAAACCTGACAAAAAGCCAATAACGGAAGTCATAAAATACATCGACCGAATGAGCTTATTAAGGAATTTAAAACATGCTAATCTGTATGGTGGAACTGATGGATTATGTGGTAACATATCTAAAACTCCCACACGTTGCTATTCACCATTCACAGGAATTGCAAAAGTATTACGCGAATCATTACCAGTAAGATATCCTATGTATGATATTGTAGCTGCCAATGGTCAATTTGTATACCTGATGTTCTTAAAATCGAAAGGATATAATGTATATGATAATAGAATAAAAGTACTAGAATCTCAGGGTGAAAATCCTGAAAGAAAAGTTATTAAAATTGACTTCAATCGATGTTTGAACGATGGGTATTTGAATTGTAAAGAGAAGGAACGCAAGCACCGAAAAGTATTAAAAGAAAGCGGAATAGCTCAAAATATGATTAACATACTAATGAAGATAATAAAAAAAAATCAGGGGTTAATGTTTGTCGCCATGACAGGAATTGAGCTTGTAGTAATCGACAATTTAACTAAGAGCTATTTTAATAATATTAGAGGATGGAGGGTGCACGATGGGTACGCATTTAGTCCAGTTGATTGGATATTCAAACACAAGGACTTAGAGCTTGCAACTCAGTATGACGGTATCAAAATACAATGGGAAGATTTCGACTGCTCACAGGCTCGTTATAGTAAAGAATTTAAACATATTGGTAACGGTGAAATGATGAAGACTATATATAATGAAATAAGGTATTTAGGTTTTGTTGATTATAAAAAACTGGATAGAGCGGAGAGAATTAAAAAGAATAAACAGGCTAAGGCATTACCAAATATTATAACGATAGCTAATGCACATTTATTTAAAACAACAGCATAATATATTGGTCAAACCCCACAGGGGTTTGATCTTCATTCGCTCCATTTCATGGAGCATGAAGACCGCCAAATTAAAACAAATCAACACTATGAAATTCAAATTAAAACAAACTGATTCAATCGATACAATAATAACAAACGTATATAATTGGAAGCCATCAAAACAATCTGAAGTAATACCAATGATAATTACAAAATATCTAATGATGGGTGTAATAGCTCACGTATTACTAACCAAATTATCAACACCAATAAAAACCTTATTAGTTAAAATAATGTTCTTTAAAATCCTGCATGAACAACGGAAAGATTTGGTTGATAACGCAGAAGAACTAAAAAAGCACTTCAGTAATTATGTAGCGATATTGGAAGAAGTACAACCAACTTTATATAAGAAATTCCTAGAGAATGAATATGCAGATGCTTCATTTATATTACGACAAACGTCGTACAATTCAAATCAAAGACCATCCTCCTTCATGGAGAAAGAAACAATAAAATTATATACAATACTAAAACAACATTTAACAGAACATGAAAACAATAATTAATCAAACAGCTGTTAATGGAATAATGAGGTACGTATCATCTTTATACGATTATACTGGTAAAACATTTAACTGTTATATCTCAGCAGTCACAACCAGTATTGTAAGCATGTACGGTGTTACTCCTGAAGAAACAAAGAAGATATTAAGCTATTATTTTAACTCAGCTCCTGGTCCTGAAGTAGTCGAAATAATGAATCCAATTAGGGTATATACTAATGATATTTGCATCAAATATACCATATATCAAAACGGGAGATTTGAAAGCGAGCTAAACAATACAAGGTGTTACAACAAGCATTTATTTCTGAAGTATTTTGACCGCCCCTTTATGATTACACACGATAATTCGTACTTGTTTCAGCGTTGTATATAAAGATTTTTTGTTATCCCGACATATTTATTATAAAAACATTATGGAAATAGAAACAAAAAAAGAAACTCGTTTAAATATACGTGTGTCACTAGAGTTTAAGCGTGATTTTAAGCAGTACTGTGTAGCTAATGATATTTCTATGTCAGAGATGATTATACGAGTAATCAAAGCTTTTAATTCAGTGAATAAATAACAACAGCTTTAAAAATGGGATAACAAAAATGGTCGTTTGGTGTACATCAAGACTATTTATAATTAAAAGAAAATTACTATGCGAAACATAAGATTTAATCAAGCAGGCGAATTAATACGTGAATCATTAGATACTAATATAAATGAAGTGAATAACATCATGAAATATAATACACCTGAAGATTTTGAACAGGTTAATTCCTTTTCTAAAGTGGTTGACTATCTACAAAACGTTAGTGACAATGTAGAGCGTGACCGACTTAAAATAGGTAATCATGTCGCTGACGATTTAATTAAAATTATAGACTCCTTGAGGGTAGAGAATAACCCTATTTTCTCAGATGAAAAGAAAGAAGATGCAACACAAACCATAAAGGAAACACTAAACAGATATAATCATAGTCATAGACGCAAGCATATATTTTGGTTAAAAACCCATAGGAACAATATAGTTGTTTTATAAACAATATCTTAGACTAGAGACGGTTGCTATAACTGTAATATAACGACAACGCTTTTTATCAAAAAACAAAACCGTAGCAATCGAATCTAATCATTCGCTGAAGAGCTCCGACTTTAAAAGGTTGGGGCTTTTCTTTTTGGTATAAGTAGCACCGCTTTACACACAGAAAAAGGCACTCCACTATATAGAAAAATAAAAGTACTTAAAAAATCACCCCCTATATGCTTCGGTAAATTTCTAAACTTATACAGGAATGAAGCCAAAGGCTTCATGACAGAGACCTAAAGGGAAATGCGCGGGCATCGATTTTGAAAACCGTTTTACCTAAAAATAAAAATCACTTACAAAATACTGAAATTGCTCAAAATTTTTCTATAATTTTTTTGTGGTTTTTGCAAAGTCGATTGACTGATTACCCTATATCAAAATATTATTTTTTGGAATTTTTAGCAAAATGTAAAAGTGATTCTACTATGAGCAAATGATATTTATAGTAAACAACAATTACAATGGACAAAGATATTATACCAGTACCCAAGAATGTACTACAGGATTTGAAGAAACAGATTGATAAATACAAAAGATTGGAAATTAGACCTACCAATTTTACACAGGTAGCAGTCATCTACTCGACTGAAGAAATATCACTAAATCAATTACAGAAGCTTGTTAGTTGGTTTAAACAACATTATAAAAATGATAGTGAGAACAATCTCAAACTGAAGATGTACGGCAAGCTTATGGACTTTTCGCGTAATGTGGTTAGCTCTAAGGATATGAAAGAAAAGACCTCTAACAAAATCCGTCGAGCCACAAGCCACCCAAGTGGTACACTAAATAGTTCACAATCTAATTCAGCAGGATTGCAGAAAAGAAATGTAAATCGCCTTAACAATCCATACAGTATGTCAAAAGCAAGCGTAGAACCTGCAAAGATGAACGCTAAGACCTTTAATCGTGACCAGTTAACAGAAGAACTCAACAGATTTAAAAAGTTGATAAAAGACAGATAGTACCGTATTTTTATTGCTCTATATGGTACTATAGCTAATGTTTATTATCCTGTTAAAAAAATCAGTGGGATGATAGGTGTACAAACTGTTAGGTTCAAATCCTCGATAACTGGAGTAATTGGGTGATAAGGCTTAACATGTTTTCAAATCGATTCACTTTTTGTGAAAATAATTATAATCAAACACCATAATCCGTATTTTTGGTTTGAAAAATAGCGCTGTAATTTCAAACCAATTATAAGAAAATATGAATATAACCTGCACCAAATGTAACATACCAAAGCCACAAAGTAGTTTTTCTAAAAATGGGAACTATTACAGAAAAAACTGTAAACCCTGCTCGAACAAAAGTAATCGTCATAACTACAGGAATAAGCGTGTTATCTCAACAATAGGTTACGACCAACATCAAATGATAAAAGATATACTAAAACTCCATGTTCCTTCAGGAACAATTGATGTTGACGTATGTTATTCCACTGGTAAGTTTTATGAAAAAAGTGGTATTACACCACCAGTTCATAAATTTGATATCCGACCGCAAGCAGATGGAGTTATTGAAGCAGATTGTCAGGATTTGTCAGAGCATTTGGAAGCTGAGAGTGTGGATTGTGTCATGTTTGACCCTCCATTTTTAATGAGTAGTCCATCAAAAAATAAAAAGGATAATGATAATTCCAACCTAATCCATAAACGATTTTCCTCATTCAAATCACCAAAGTCATTATGGGGTTTTTATAGTAATTCATTAAAAGAATTTCATAGGGTTTTGAAGCCTAAAGGTGTATTAATCTTTAAGTGTCAGGATTCTGTTAATTCAGGAAAACAATATTTCTCATCAAATTATATAATAAATGAATCGGAATCTATTGGCTATTATGTTAAGGATAAATTCGTATTGTTAGCTAAGATGAGAATGATATCAGGGAAAATCAAAACGCAACAACATGCTAGAAAATTCCACAGCTATTTTATAGTATTTCTTAAGAAATAAAAAACAGACAATGAAAAGGTGATTCGGAAGAGTTACTTTTTTTTTGATTAAATCCACACACCAAATATTATAGCAACAATTTACCCTTAGTTTTTAGGGTTAGAATCTGAATGTTCCAAAATAACATAAGTGAACATTGAAAAAACAGTTAACTAATTGATTATCAATATATTAGATGTTTTTAGCAATTCATTTTCAAAAACAATGTTCACTTAGTGTTAAATATACTTGTAAGTGAACATTGAAACTCTTATATTTGTTTAACGAAATTATTAACCCTAAAAAAACCACAAATGGAAAATACAACATCAGATTATATCGATTTTCTTAAAGCAACAAATGTTGGTAAGAATTTATTAAAAGATGAAAAAAAACATGTTTTAGGGTTTTATATATTATTATCAATTAACACAGGTCTGCGAATTGGTGATACATTAAAATTGACATGGGAACAACTGCGAGAGGATAATGTAATTGTCAAAGAAACAAAAACAGGTAAGAAAAGAAACTTTAAAGTGAATTCGACGGTTAGAGCGATTGTAGATACATACGGAGCAGGTAAGACTGGTCATATTTTTATATCTCGTAAAAATACAATCTTCAGCCGTCAACAGATTAACAGATTACTAAAGGGTGCATTTAAAACATTATCAAAAAAGAATAATATTAGTAGCCACAGCCTTCGTAAGTCTTTTGGTAGAGCTTACTATGACGGCCAGGGGCAGACTGAACATGCTTTGATTAAATTGAGTTATTTGTTCAATCACAGAAGCGTACAGGTAACTACGGTATATCTTGGGTTACGTCAAGTAGAATTAGATGATGCATACGACTTCTTAGGTTCGTTGGTAGCGTAATTACAAGAGCTTAGAAGTTCTTAAATAAAAAGGTGTTATTGGTGTAAAACTGGTAGCACTTTTTTTTGATACTATATAGAACAAGTCTAATAAATTTAAAAACCCCCGTATCGCTATCGGGAAATGTTGAGGTTGTGAGATTTAATCCAATAGGCTGTCAATACGAGATATCGGGATATTTAATTGGCGACACAATCTGAGGGTAGTAAGGGTACTGGTAAGCACTTGACCACTTTCTATGCGATGTAAAGCTGAAGGTGTTATTTCAACTTTTACTGCTAAAATGTGAACCTTAATATCCTGCTTAATCCTTTCTTCTTTAAGCAGTACACCCATAGCTTTTTTAAATTTCTCAATATCCATTAAGCGAAGTTACTGAATCAGGATGGCCGTTACAATTCTATGCTATTGCTAATAATAGACGCAAATAAGCGACGCATATAGTTGATAATTATGAGAAAACTTTATCTTTGACTCTTTAATAATTTAAACTTATATATATATATGAAAAAACTATTCTTAATTTTAGTGACAGTATTCTCTTTAATATCATGTTCAACTGATGATTCAACAGTAGCACCGATTGACCCGTCAACAACGACGAGTGTAGGTGTTATAAATATAGATGACTTATCTAGTGAACCATGGAGACTAACTATAAGAGAAACTGAAGGTGGTGACGCAATAACACTATCACCCGACACAAACCAAATACTTAGTTTCGGGTACTTCAGTCAATGGTCTTGGGATGTTAATATATACACCATGAATGGTACGTATACTGGTATTCCACCAACACCAATTAACATTACTAGTACTTCAATTGATTTACCTAACTATTCTCAATATGATGGAGATATAACAAGTATAGACCCACCAACAGTAGAAACTATAGGTGGTGGTAATATTAGAGTTAGATTTTATGATGTAATCATGGGCATGGAAGGGTACTTCTACGATTACTATGAACCAACTAGTGTAATTATTGATAAGTTAATTGACGCTGAGTACTGGGTTAAGTATCAGAAAGAATATACACCAACTGGAGCTATAACACCAGTAAGTTCTGACTTCAGGACAGAAATGAAGATAGAGGATACTTCACCTCAGCCAAGATATAGGTTAAGTCAATATTCGGAAGGTAATCCAATCGCTGGTGGGTTTTCATCTAGTTATCCTAATGTAATTACTGAAACTCATATGATGGATTACACACAAACGTCATCACCAGGATTTTTCGTTTACGATGGAAATGCTGATACGTTTAAGGTTAAGTATAGCAATGACGAAATTCACTACTATAGAATCAGAGACTAATAAAAAAACTGAATTATGAGAACCTTAATAGTGAGTATTATAATATTGATTTTATTTAGTTGTTCAAATGATGACAAGTTAATTGTTGCGTCGTCAAATATATTAGTAGCTAATACATGGGAACCGTTTAAGTTTGAAAGCTTCAATAATGGGGTGTTAGATGCTACATTTGATTACCATGCAGAGTATCGAGCTAATGAGGTTATTACATTTACTCAGCTATCACCTACAGGATTGAAATATACAGCCGTTGAGTTAATCCCTTATACGATTTACGAATCAACTTGCACCGTTATAGATAGCACTACATTTAGTTTGGATGATGGTACAAGCTTATTTTATTCGGTAATCGATAACACATTTTTAATCGTGTATATAGATGGTAGTTATAGCCAAAAAAGATATTATCAAATTAAATAATCCTTTATTTTATTTATTTAGTTGCAAGCCCCACCATGGAAAAGTGGGGTTTTTTAATTTGTGGTTTTTGAATTAGGTTATTTTATTGGATAGAACTTTTTGTGTAAGCTTGTAAAATGCAGATACCTGAATCCACTTATATTGTAAAAATATCAGAGTCCTTACCTTTTAATTTATCAATTAAACGAATAGCATTTTCCCTCAATGTTGAACTATCGTATTGCCCTGTTTGTGATTTTGATTTTGTTTTTTTTGGGTGTGCAAACAGAGCTACAAAATCTTCGGGTAATTCTAATTGGTTAAGGTTTGTTACAAAGGTGTCTTTGCAGTCGTGCGGTGTATATACCTCATGTAATGGTTTGTCCTCGATAACGTCCTCATGTAGATAATAACGATGCGTTACCTTTGTTGTGTCATTAATTTTTAACCGTTTTAAAAATGCTTTAATGTTTTTCCGTATATGTTGAAAACTTGGGAATTTAGGGAAACAACCGTCATTCTCAATTATAATTTCACGAGCAGGTTTTAATATTGGGAATATAAGATTTTTGATTTTCGTTTTACGAATTGGTGTGTCAAAACCAAAAAATTCAATCTTATTGTGTTTAAATACTCTAGCTTCTATTTGGTGTAATTTGGTAGTGTCTTCAAGCCTCAGACCTGTTGTGCTTGAGAGTAAGATATAATTACGCGCCACTATCTCTTGTTTGGTTAATGGTTTAGTATTATAAATTAATGTCAGATGTTCTTTAGTTAGATAACATTGTATAGCTGAATCTACCTCCTGAATCTTCATACCTCTGGCTTTAAATTTAAACCCTATTTTTATATCTTCTAAGAACGCAGAATTTAAAATAGTTCTTAGATTCTTACATATTCGAGATATATTATTAACCTTGTATGGTAAACCTGTGTTAGTTTTTTTGATTTCATTAATTACCCTGAAAAAGTCCCAGTAATCATCGCTTGTCATTGTTTCAAAATATAGAGTTACTTTTCTTTGTTCCTCAAACTCAGTTAACGATTTTACCAAATCCTCATATTGTTGTTTTAATCGCGTACTTAAAAATAATTCAGAGCTAGAATCCAAAGAGCATCGAAAATCAATATACTTAGTTAGGTAGGTTAATACTGATGTATTTTCCTTTATGTAACCACTATCGCCAATCCAAATTGATTTTAGCTCTTGTGGTGTTGGATTCTTTTTGTTTAGCGTCCTGAAGTTGATTAGCTCGGTTGTTAGTTCCTCGCCAATTTTATATATTGCATTGTTAAGGCTTACACCAAATTTATTTACATATTTCCTGTTAGCTTTTTGATTATGTTTTGTGCTATCCCAATACTCAGGAGCTATCGATTTTTTTGTTGACGCTTTTAATACTTTGTATTTTTTTTTGTCTCCTACAAACTCATAATAACCATAAGCGAAATTTATTAGGATTAGACGTTTTCCATCCTGATTGGTATTACTTAAAATGAAATGATATTTGGGGTCTTTAAATGTAGGCATAATTTAGTTACGTATGAATTTACGTATGAAATGTACGCTATTCTTTGGGATATACCAAAGTATTTTGAGGTGTTCGTAAAATTGAATCCCTTGCTATGACTCAGTAATAACAAGTACTTAGAGGTTATTTTATGCTAAATGAGGTCTTCATAAAACTATCCTTGTGGGATAACTTAATAGTCCTCTAGTCTTTTGATTAGAGGGCTATATTTTTTAGTCAACACTTAATCTTCTCAATTTTATTTACCTAGTTTCTTATAGTCTAACGTTTAGCTATGAATTTTACGGGGCAGAAAATCTTCGGATTTTCGTATCGGCACAAGTCATAAGCTTTTAGATTTTGTTTTTAATTTGTCGTTTTAAAAAAGCCAAATTAAAAGATTTGGCGACTATTTAAATACATGAAAATCTCCTGTCTAATGACTAAATAATGTATAGTTTATAGGTGTTGTTGGCAGCTGCTTTTTTTAACTATTGAATTGGATTTATTCCTCTTCTTCCAGCATATCCATATAGACGTCCTCAACATGTTCGCGAGCCCATTGCGTTTTTCTTAAAAACCCTAGGCTTGATTTCATTGTAGGGTTATGGATGAAACAACGAATATTGACACGATCTGCTAAATACTCCCAACCATATCTGTCTACCAAACGTTCTAAAATCTGAGCCAATTTGACTCCGTGTAATGGGTTGTTTAGTTGTTCTTCAGTAGCTTGTTTCCTGTTTCGTCTAGCGGGTTTTTCTTCATTTAGCTCTTCATTCGTCTTTGGTTTGAACTCTGCATCCGAAAGTTCATCTGATTGCTTACGTTTATCAGTCGACTCGTTCTTGTGCTCGTTTTTTAAATCCATTGTCAGCATCAGTTTTTGTTTTTTTCTTCACGTAAAATCTTCTCTATTTTATGTAGAGAGGATAAATAGAAGTGAATATCATTTTTGCTATGCGCTCATTTTGTTCAGCGGTTACTTTTATATTTTTTTAGCCAATAAGTAAATAAACATAAAAGTGTTTTTATTTTTTATATGACCAAGATAATAAAATACTTAGTAGATATTGTCTTTTATATATTCATTAAAGTGTTGACTTAATATTTTATAAGTGAAGCTGCTGTTGATGGTATTTAAAGCGTTTTTTTTTGTAAGTGAGGTAATAACTTTCTTGTTAGTATTCTTTATCGTTCGAAAAACAATTACATAAAAAAGGTAGTCATACAAATGACTGTATTTTACTTTTTTCTTTAATGTTTATTTAAGCTTATCTATTGGAAACAATTTTTTAATATCAGATATTGAAAGGTTGTTCATATGTCCTTTTCTGCCATCGCCATAACTAATAAACGTAAAGAGACCATTATCGTTTCTTTTTAAGTTTAAGCGATTAGAGCCAATATTAATAGTTACATTGTCTTTTTTGTTTTCCAACACATCTAACATTATTCCTCTTAGTTCTTTTACTTCGTCTATTGATCCTATTTTAAAAGTATTTAACTTGCTCTCTTTGACGTCAGTTAAGCTTGTAGAGTTTCTATATGTCACAAAGTAAAAATCATTAACTATATCCTTGTTTAAGGATTCCATTAGCAAGTCAAATGTCTTTAGTGTTGAAATTTCTGTTATGGATTTTTCTATTACTTTAATTTGTGAATTTGAAACGTAAGTAGTTAGTAGTAAGAATATGATTATAAAATTTCTCATAATTATATTTTTTGATTTAGTAGTTAACCAAATGACAAATAATGGTTTCTAAAATTGTTAATCAGTACTGTTATTGATTAATCTAAAGTTACGAAAAATAAAAAACATTTAATTAATCTTTTTTATAGTGTGCAAAATATTTTCTTTTACCGTTCGAAAATCAATTGTAAAAAAAGGTAGCCAACTTAATGACGACTATTGTATGCTCTCAACTAGTTTCTTTTTTAGATTAATTAGCTGCATTATTAGTTTCAAATATTTGTATTTGAATATCAATATTTTTAGTTAATGGTTTTAACTGAGTTTTAATATTTACCTACTAATTCCTTGGTTAATTCTGCTCTTATTTCAAGTCTAAAGTGTATTAAAGCACTATGTTTTCTTAATTGCCTATTGAAAAAAGGTTGTTTATTCAATTGTGTAACGCGCAACAATAGATAGTTTAAATTTATAAAAATTAGCTAAGAGATTAAAAGCGTTAAGTTGTCTTTCTTGTTAGTTGGTTCTCATGGGGATTCTTTTAGTGGAAAGTGTTTTTAGCTCAGGGTTTTCATTTAAGATCCAGTCACTATGAGTGAAGGTGTTCCATTCAATTGTAGTCAAGTCTACTTCTGGGTCAATAAACGGAGTGTATTTTCTACCATTTACGCTAATCTTACTATTGATAGCATAAATTTCAACAGACTTCCCCTCGGCCTTGTATTTCGCTTTTAAGTACTGAGTAAATTGCCAAATAACATCTGGCTTGGTAGCTAAAAGTCTACTTTGTTTTTGGCTAACTAAATTGTGGTGAGGCACGAAAGTAGCTTTACCGGTTGCTTTATCAATAACTTTGTAATTGATTCTTCCAGATTTTGTACGTAACATCATGCGCCAGCTTAAGCGGTGGCCTTCCTCAGTTCGTAATACGTCACCTGGAATAAACCAATGGCGAATTGGTAGTGCAATTTGTATAAAAAAATAAAAAAATAATACGGGTTTTAATACTGGAGCGTATTTTGAAGTATTAATTTCTTCCTCATTATAAAACGGTTTGTGCTTTAAAAATAGGTTATGTATTGTTTTTGCTTCAAAAAAGAACAGACAAAAAGCTAGTGATAGAAAAGGAAATATACCTACTTGAAATACGATAGCGTTAAATAAGTGGAAAAATATAGCGCATATAAAAGCGATTTTTCGTGTTGGTTTAAATAATAATAATGGAATAATTAAGCCATCAAAAGCAATTCCTCCGTATGCTAAAATGTAATGAACCCATGTTTGTTGTAATACATCACCTACAATGTAATAATGTTCTTTTGTTGTCATTAATTGTTTTATCACTGACGTGTTTAACCAATCAGGATATAGTTTAGCAATGGCTCCATACGTGTATACAATTGCCATTTGTGCTATGAAAACCCATTTAGACCAGTTGGGCATTTTGTAAGAAGTGATTTCTGGGTTTTGTTTTGCGTCAACCGATAAGTACTTGTTTGCAGGAACAAGGCACATAAATGAAGAAATCAAAATCAATAAATAATAATGATTGTTATAGGACGCTTTTTGCATTAAATATGTTGCTGTCCAGAGGATGGTGAATGATATCATGCTCCATCGATATTTGTAACCAATCATTACAAAAAAACCGAACATTCCCATAGTTAGGTAGTAGAAGTACATGCCATTTCCGGGTAAAGGTTGCAGCCATTCAAAACCAATTACAGTGAAAGTGAATTCAGGGTCAATAAGTGTTCTTTTTATCCAGCCTGTAAAGATTGCTCCTACGGATTCCAAAAAAATTAAGAGTCCGAATATGATTCGAAAAACGATTAATGAAGAGTTGTCTATTTGCTTGAATAAAAATTTATTCATTAGTTTCGAAATAAGTTAATGCTTCTTCTTTGTCTTTGTTTAATTGAGATTTTAAGGCTTCAACGGATTCAAATTTCTGTTCATCTCTAATTCTTTTTTGAATAGATACAGTAATTTCTTTGTGATAAATATCCTCATTGAAGTTGAATAGATGAATTTCAATACTTCGTGTTTTACCATTAACCGTCGGGTTGTTTCCTATATTCATCATTCCGGTATAGGAGATGTTTTCTATTTCTGCTTTAGCTATATAAACCCCGTTTTTAGGAATCATTTTATAGTCTTCCGAAATGGAGATATTAGCTGTGGGGAAATTTATTGTTTTCCCTATTCCTTTTCCTTTAGCAACAGTTCCTTTTAGTTGAAATTCAGCACCTAAATAGGAGTTTGCTGTTTGTAAATTACCATTAATTAAAGCTATCCTGATTTTTGTAGAACTAACTGAAACAGCGTCTATGTCTTGAGCAGAAATTTCTTCCACAGTAAAATCGTAAATTTCTCCAAACTCTCTTAAACTATTAATATCTGCTGTTCTGTTGCGTCCAAACCTATGATCGTACCCTACAATAATATGTTTTACGTTTAGTTTATTCACAAGAATATCACGAACAAATTCGGTAGCAGAAAGACGAGAAAATTCTTTTGAAAAGGGTTGTATAATCAGGTTTTTTAGACCTAAACCAGCTAAAATATTAGCACGTTCATCAATTGTGTGAATTAACTTGATATCAGCATCTTTTTGTAAAACCATTCTAGGGTGTGGAAAAAAGGTCAATACTAATGATTCTAAGCCCTGAGTTTTTGCAGTATTTATAACTCTTTCTAAAATTTTTTTATGTCCAATATGTATGCCATCAAAAGTTCCAATAGTTAAAACGGTTGGGGTTTTTGAGGTAAAAGATTCAATTGAATGAAATGTTTTCATGTTAGAATTCTAGTGTACTTGTTGGTGCTAATAAAATGAGTGATAAAGATAAAAAATTATTAATGATTATACTTACTTTCCGTTAAAGCTATTCATGGTATTATTCATCCCGCTCAGACCAAATGATTTTATAATTTCAATTGATTTGTCAAGTCGTTCAGTAAGCTTATCGTTCTCTTCAGTAGTCCAGTTTCCTAAAACATAATCTACCTGTCTACCTTTGCTAAACTCATCACTAATTCCGAATCGGAATCTGTTGTACTTAGTGGTTTGTAATTGTAGCTGTGTATCTTTTAATCCGTTGTGTCCACCGTCACTTCCTTTTAACTTAATGCGTAATGCTCCGAAAGGAAGGTTTAGGTCATCAGTGATAACTAATAAGTTGTCTAAAGGGATATTTTCTTTGGTTAGCCAATATTTAATTGCTTTACCACTTAAATTCATGTAAGTAGAGGGCTTTAATAGTAAAAAACTTCTGCCTTTAAGCTTATAAGTTGTTATTGCTCCTAATTTTTGTGTTTCAAAAGTAAGGCCTTCTTCTTTTGCAAGATGGTCTAATACTTTAAAACCAATATTGTGGCGTGTATTTTCATACTCACTCCCAATATTCCCTAAGCCAACAATCAAGAATTTTTTCATAGTATCTGTTTCGTCTAATAAAAGTGTTTCTTTTTGTTTAAATATATTAATTAACCATTGAAACATGCTATCTATTTTAATTTGTGTAAAAATAAAAAAGCATTCAACAAATGTTGAATGCTTTTTTATAAAAAATATTATAAGCTGTAAATTATTCAGCAACAGCTTCAGCTGGTGCATCAGAATTTGCTTCTGCTTTAGCTTCGTCTTGAGCAGCTTTCATTGCAGCTCTAGATACTCTTACTTGAGCAACAACAGTATTTTCTCCTTGTATGAAAGAATATTTGTCGTTAGCAAAGTTAGAAATAGTTAATTTATCTCCAATATTTAATGCAGATACATCAGCTTCAATAAAATCAGGTAAGTTAGCTGGTAAAGCTTTGATTCTTAATTTACGTTGGTTACGGCTTAAAACACCACCTGCCATAACACCAGGAGCACTTCCAATAATGTTTACAGGAATGTTCATAGTAACATCTTTATCATCAAATAACTGGTAAAAATCTATGTGTAAGATTTTGTCAGATACTGGGTGAAATTGGATGTCTTGTAAAATTGCGTTGATGCTAGTTCCGTTATCTAAAGCAATCACAACTGTGTGCGCGTTAGGAGTGTAAACTAATTTTGAGAATGCTAATTCTGCTGCTGAGAAATGCACTGCTTTGTCTCCTCCGTATACTACGCAAGGTACCATTCCAGCATTACGTAAGGCTTTAGTAGAAACTTTACCTACGCTTTCTCTTTGTGATCCGTTGATTGTAATTGATTTCATTTTGTATATTTAAATGATTATTAATATCCCTCGATTTAAGGGACGGCAAATGTAAGTTAATTATTATCTATAGCAAAATACTTGAATAGTAAATTGTTACTCAATAGTGCTTACATTATAAATTTTTCACTAATTGATTTATTTTGATGTACACTTTTCATAACATCAGCGAATAATTTTGCAGAACTGACTACTTTAATTTTATCGCTTTTGCGTTCATGTGGAATAGAATCTGTAACGATTAATTCTTCTAATTTAGAATTTTCAATACGTTCAAATGCATTACCAGATAAAATAGCATGAGTACAAATTGCTCTAACACTAATAGCACCTCTTTCTATCATCATATCCGCAGCTTTAGTTAATGTTCCGGCAGTATCTACCATATCATCTACCAAAATTACATTCTGTCCTTTTACATCACCAATCAATTCCATGTGTGAAATAACATTGGCTTTTTCTCGTTGTTTATAGCAAATAACAACATTACTCTCCAATGCTTTTGCATAGGCGTAAGCACGTTTTGATCCACCCATATCAGGTGAAGCAATAGTTAAGTTGTTAAGTTTTAATGCTTTTACATGTGGTAAAAAGATAGTAGAAGCAAATAAGTGATCTACTGGTTTTTCAAAAAATGCTTGAATTTGATCAGCATGTAAATCCATTGTTATAATACGAGTAGCTCCAGCAGTTTCAAGTAAACTTGCTACTAATTTCGCAGTAATAGGAACTCTTGGTTTGTCTTTACGATCTTGTCTTGCCCAACCATAATAAGGTAAAACGGCAGTAATATGTCTTGCAGAAGCTCTTTTGGCCGCATCAAGCATCATTAACAATTCCATTAGATTGTCAGAAGATGGGTGAGTAGATCCTATTAAGAATACTCTTCTTCCTCTTACTGATTCTTCAAAAGAAGGTTGAAATTCACCATCACTATATGTTGATCTGATGACGTTTCCTAACTTTGTTCCGAATGATTCCGCTATTCTTTCAGCAAGATCTTTACTTTGTGAACAAGCAAATATTTTTGGTTCTAATGTTGATTCAGACATTGTGTTTTATTTAGTTGAGTTGTTGTGGTGCAAAAATATGAATTTATAGCTAAACATAAAGCTATAAAATTTAGAGAATTTTTTATTAATAACTTTTATAAATTAAATAGTGTGGGATTAATTATTTTTATATTTTTGCAGTCTGCAAATTAATGCTCGAGTGGCGGAATTGGTAGACGCGCTGGATTCAAAATCCAGTGACTTCGGTCGTGTGGGTTCGATTCCCACCTCGAGTACTTTTAAAAACCTTTAACAAGTTGCTAGTCAATAAGTTGAAGGTTTTTTTTTGTGCTTCTTAGTAATCATTTAGTCAGTATGTTTTAAATAAGTCAAGAATTAAATTACTATTTCGCGTTTCAATAAAATCAACTTGTGATAGGTCTAGTTTCATTCAGGAAGTGCAATGTTTCGCTATGAATAGTGTGGGGAAGAAAATTTGCTAATTTTCGTGTAGACACAAGACAGAGTGTTTGTCGTTTTAAAAATCCAAATTAAAATATTTGGCGAAAGATTAAATATCACAAAGCTTAGGGTTGCTTGCCAAAATTCGTATTGTTTATAGGTGTTTTGTTATTCAATTTAGCTCCATAAAACTTATTAAATATTAAGCAAGCAGTAAGGTCTCCAGTAATATTAACCGAGGTTCTAAACATTCCTAATATACGGTCTATACCAATAATAACGATAAGGCCATCAATTGGAATTCCTGCGCTTTGTAATACCGATGCAAGAATAATAACCCCACCTCCAGGAATAGCGGGTGTTCCTATGGAAGCAGCCACAACTGTGAAGGTGATTAATAATAGGTTCATTACGGATAATTCAATTCCATAAGCTTGTGCCATAAATAAAGTAGTCACACATTGAAATAATGCTGTTCCGTCCATATTAATTGTGGCTCCAATCGGGATAACAAAATCGCTTATATTTGAAGATATCCCTAATTTTTCATCTGCTGTTTTCATGGATAGTGGCATAACAGCTGCAGAACTAGCGGTAGAAAACGCCAATAGTTGTGGTTCTCTGATTGCTCGTAAGAATTTAAAAGGATTTTTTTTGGTGACTACTAATACAAGTATTAAATAGAATGTCATTAATATGGTTAGCCCCAGTATTACTACCATCATATAGTAACCCAAGCCTAGGAATATTTCAATACCTGTTCGGGATAACAAAGCCGCTATTAAACCAAAGACTGCATAGGGCACCAACATCATAGCCCATGATACTACAATCATGCAAATTTTCTGAATGGCTTCTGAAAAACGAATAATAGGTCTTGCTGTTCCTTCATTGAGTTGGGTAATTGCTACACCAATTATGATTGTAAAAATTACAACGCCCAACATTTCTCCCGTTAAGATTGACTCCAATGGATTATTGGGGATAAGGTTTGATATAGCATTTGGAATGTTCTCAATAAGGTTAGTTTGTTCAGTAGGTGCTATTTTGCTTTCACCACTATTTGGAAATCCACCAAGCGCAAAAATATATTGACCAGGTTTTAAAATAAGTGTTACAAACAAACCTATCATGATAGCAACGGCTGTTGTAAAAACGAAATAAAGCAATAGCCGAAGACCAAAGGTTTTAAGGTTCTCCGATGTGTTACTCACAATTCCTGTAATGATTGATGTAAATATCAATGGGATCATGATCATTTGAACTAATCTCATAAATATTTGACCTGGGAGGTCAAGCCAATCAGCTAGTCGCAAACTAATGTTCTCTGAAATTAACCCAGTAGACGGATTAAGTAGAATTCCCACTCCTGCCCCTAAAATGAGCCCAATAATCACCTTGATCCATAATCTAGATTTAATAAGATGATCCAAATGAACTGATAAATTATTAAGAGGTCTGAATTTTATCATAGTGTTCTTAATGTTTGGCAATAATTGAGTATGTTGTGCTAATGCAACATAAATGTTATTTGCTTAGTTGTAAATATATAATAAAGCTATGTTTTTTCTATTAAGATTATTACAATACAACTATTATGGTATTCAAAAGATAAGTTTTTCGTGCATACGTGTTGCTACTTCAAAACAGTGAACAAGATTTTCTTTATAAAATAAAAATACATACCTATTAATTACATAAATACTAACAACCAGTGGACGCAATACCTTACTTTTGCGTAAAAGTATATTAAACTATGACTTCAGATATAAATGTTAATAAACCTGAGCCTGTAATTCTAGGGAACCAATTAGAAGTATTTGATGGTACTACAGATATTAAGAAAGCTGTTAAAGCATTGGAATATGGTAAACAGGTGCTAATTACGGAGTTGTATAGTAACGGATTGCTATTGCTTAATGGTATTAAGGACCGTCTTAAAAGAAAGATGGCTAATAAAACTTTTAAGGAGCAACGTGCCTACCGAGAGGAATATCACAAACTGTCTAATCTTATTATAGTAGAAATTACAAATCATAAACTAAAGGTGAGAAAATCACCATCTATTGGTTGGTTAGAAAAACTGTACCCAGAAGAAAGTGATTTTATGTTGTCTTTTCCTCAAGTACAAGGATTAAATAGTGCTTGGCAATGGTATGAGAATGGCGTAAATATACCTGTATTACGTAATAAAATGAAACCTTTTTATGGGGTATATTTTCCAACACGTTTTGATCATTTAATACTTTTTGACCAATGGCTAAAGCGCTATGAGGGATCTAAGAAATCGGCAATTGATGTTGGTTTTGGTAGTGGTGTATTGTCGTTACAAATGGTACAACACGGTTTTCAGAAAGTTTTTGGAACAGATACTAATCCTAATGCTGTAGTTGGATTAACTGAATTTATGGGAGATACCAAACTGTCTAGAAAGATAGAGTTGGATCATGGTAACCTTTTTGGGAAGTTTGATAAACAGACAGAACTAATTGTCTTTAATCCACCATGGTTGCCTAAAGCGCATAGTTTAGATAGTATTGACGAGGCTATATATTATAATGAAACATTATTCCCAGACTTTTTTGAAGAAGCAAAAAAACGTCTTTTACCAGATGGAAAGGTGGTGCTTTTATTTTCTAATCTAGCGCAAATAACAAACGCAACAGAGGATCATCCAATAGAAAAGGAATTATCAGAAGGGCGAGGATTTCAATTAGAAAACTGTTTTAAAAAGAAAGTGAAATTATCGTCTAAAAAAACCAATCGTGATCAACATTGGCGTTCTTCTGAAGAAGTTGAACTTTGGGTGCTAACTAGTAAGTAATCCATAAATAGACAATTCTTTTATAGATAAAATGTGGTAACTATTATTATACGCTTACAAACGTGAAGTAGTTAGTTGCTGTTTTGAAGCTAAACGAAGTAGTAAAACTCTTTTAGTTATAAGGCTTTCTTTTTGGCATAGTACTTGTCTTAAGGTAATTGTTCGCACACTATTGTTCATATAACTATCTTTTTTATATATTAGCGGACATTATATAGAAATCCATTTTTTAAATATTATACACATGAAAAAACTTACAACTTTAAAATTAATGATGGCAGTAGCAATGTTGTCATTCCTTACAGGATTCTCACAAGAAAAACCAGTAACGAAATTACTGAAATCATATATCGCAAATTCAAATGAACTTTGTGAAACAAAACAAGTAAACAATGTATTATCATTATTTGATGATAGATATAAAAATAACGTTGCTTATGTTGGACTTTCTGGTATAGTAAAAAGAAGTACAATTGGTTTTGAACAATTTTCTGAGCAGTTAGCAGAAAATGTTAAAAACAAAAACTATAACTTCCATATGACTATTGGAGAAATAGTTCATGAATCTCAAAAAGAGAGAGCAGGAACAGTATCTGCATTAGTAAATTTTGAATCAAAAATTGATGGAAAAGTTGCTGAAAAAGGAACTATTTTAATGAATATTGTTGCTTCTTTAGTTAGAGGTGAGTGGAAAATTATTCATAACAATACAGTAAGAGTTTCTGAAGGAAGTGATATTGGTAGTTGTGTATGTTATTTATATGCTAAAGGATCTACAATGTTTAATGCAGAAACATATTACCCTGCTGGAGTTGAGTATGATAGAGAATACCAATCATTCAGAGTTAGTACTAGAGATGGTAAACGTATCATTAAAGGAAATGATGTTACATATACATGGGCTGAAAACGGTGATGTATTAGATGGAGCTAGAAAAATTGGAAATGCAAAATCTTCTGATGAAGCAGTTAAAGCTGTGTTAGTACATGTTTATGCTGAAACTTGTACAAAAATGGATTTTAACTAATCAGAACTAATTTATATCAAAAGCCTTCAAGTTTTCTTGAAGGCTTTTTTTATGTTTGCTAAATATATAGGAACAATATCACTTTAAAAGATATAGCCATGCAAAACAAATATGACGTTATAATAGTAGGTGGAGGAGCCGCTGGTTTTTTTACTGCTATTAATGTAGCACAACAACGTTCCGATTTAAAAGTAGGTATACTTGAAAGAGGAAAGGATGTATTGCAGAAAGTGAAAGTTTCTGGAGGAGGACGATGTAATGTTACTCATGCTTGTTTTGACCCTAAGGAACTTACTCAGTATTATCCAAGAGGAGAAAAAGAATTATTAGGTCCGTTTCACCAGTTTTGTTGCGGTGATACTTTTGAATGGTTTGATCAACGTGGTATTGAATTAAAAATAGAAGAAGATGGGCGTGTGTTTCCTATTACAGATTCTTCTCAAACTATTATAGATTGCTTTCAAGCAGAAATTAAAAAATACAATATTGATGTGCTGACTAATCAGGCGCTAGTTGATTTTGAAAAAGAGAATGATCAATGGGTTGTGTCAACTAAATCAGAGAAGTTTACAACAACTTCACTAGTAATAGCCGCGGGAAGTTCGCCTAAATTATGGAAGTTGATAAAATCGAAAGGACATAATATTATCAATCCAGTTCCATCTTTATTCACATTTAATATAAAAGATGATCGATTAACTGATATCCCAGGAGTAGTAGCACAAGATGTAGAAGTGAAAGTGCTGGATACAAATCTTGAAAGTACTGGTCCGTTATTAATTACTCATTGGGGATTAAGTGCGCCGTCTATTTTAAAATTATCAGCCTGGGGAGCCAGAACTTTAGCAGATAAGAATTACAAGTTTGATATTTCGGTTAATTTTATTGGCCTAGCAACTAATGATTGTTTGAATCGATTAAAAGAGTTAAAGCAAGAGATGGCTAAAAATTTAGTAGGGAAATACAATCAGTTTGAAGTGCCTAAACGTTTGTGGAGAAAATTAATAGAAGCATCTCAAATATCAGATACAACTCGTTGGGCAGAAATAACAAAAGTTCAATTGGATAATTTAGCGAATCAATTAACTAATGCGGTTTTTAAAGTAGATGGGAAAAGTACTTTTAAGGAAGAATTTGTAACTGCTGGAGGAATTGATTTAAAGGAGATTAACTTCAAGCGCTTTGAAAGTAGAGTTCATAAGAATTTATTTTTCGCTGGAGAAGTATTAAATATTGATGCAATAACAGGAGGGTTTAACTTTCAAAATGCATGGACTGGAGGATATTTAGTAGCTAAGGCAATTAGCGAAGAATAGTTTTTGTCATTTCCATCATAGAAGAAATCTCATTAAGTTGTTCTTGTAGAGAAATCGATATCTGTTAACAAAAAAACAGCAGGCTTTTTTTATTTAGAAAAACTATATTTGTTAAAAATAAAATCACACAATGCAAGATCAAGCATTTATACATACAACATCAGAAATTACTATAGATAATGGAACTGTAACTTGGGAATCACCAAGTAACATTGCTCTAGTTAAATATTGGGGAAAAAAGGAGAATCAAATCCCTGCTAATCCTTCTGTGAGTTTTACATTGAGTAATTGTAAAACAATTACAACATTATCATATAAGAAACGTATTGTCTCTTCTGATGAATATCAGTTTGAAGTTTATTTGGAAGGAAATAAGCAAGACGATTTTAAACCTAAAATAGATACATTCTTTAAAAGAATAGAGCAATATGTTCCATTTATAAAAGATTATGAATTTAAAATAGAGACTTCAAATACTTTCCCGCATAGTTCTGGTATTGCATCGTCAGCATCAGGAATGAGTGCTATGGCATTATGTATAATGTCTATTGAAAAAGAATTAAATCCTAGTTTATCAGATGCTGATTTCACTAAAAAAGCATCTTTTTTGGCAAGATTAGGGTCGGGGAGTGCTTGCAGAAGTTTAGAAGGCGATTTGGTTTGCTGGGGAACTCACAAAGAAATTCCTGGGACTTCAGATTTGTTTGGGGCCAAGTATCCGTTTGAAGTACACGACAACTTTAAAAACTATCAGGACACTATTTTATTAGTTGATAAAGGAGAAAAGCAAGTATCTAGTACAGTTGGTCATGATTTAATGCACAATCATCCGTATGCAGAAAATCGATTTCAACAAGCGCATGATAATTTATCGAAGTTAATAACAATATTTAAATCGGGAGATTTAAAATCATTCATTGAAATAGTAGAAAGTGAGGCATTAACGTTGCATGCAATGATGATGACTAGTTTGCCTTATTTCATATTGATGAAGCCAAATACACTGGAAATTATAAATAAAATTTGGGCGTTTAGACAAGCGTCTGGCTTGCATTTATGCTTTACATTAGATGCTGGAGCTAATGTACACTTACTATATCCGGAAAATGAAAAGGAACAAGTTTTAGATTTCATTAACAGTCAATTAGTTGGCTATTGCCAAAATGGTCACTATATTTGTGATAGTATCGGTTTGGGCGCTAATTTAATTGAGAATTAACACTAGAACAGAAAACTCCAATTGTAAACTGAAGACTATGATGAAGGGACCACTTTTTTACTCGAAAATATTATTATTTGGTGAATACGGAATCATTAAAGATTCTAAAGGATTATCTATTCCATATAATTTTTACAATGGAGCATTAAAGATGGATGATACTTCTTCTGAAGAAGCTATCTCTTCTAATAAAAACTTAAAAGCATTAGCTAATCATTTAGAGCAATTACAAGAAACGAAACATAGTTTAGCTCAATTTGATATTGATGGTTTACAACAAGATTTGGCTAATGGAATGTATTTTGATTCTTCTATTCCTCAAGGATATGGAGTGGGGAGTTCAGGAGCATTAGTAGCTTCTATTTATGATAAATATGCACAGAATAAAATAACGGTTTTAGAAAATTTAACCAGAGAAAAATTGCTTCAATTAAAAGAAGTTTTTGCTCAAATGGAATCGTTTTTTCATGGTAAAAGTTCGGGTTTAGATCCGCTAAACAGTTATTTAAGTCTGCCTATTTTAATTAATTCTAAAGATAATATTGAACCTACGGGTTTACCATCTCAACAAACTACTGGTAAAGGAGCTGTTTTTTTATTAGATTCTGGTATTGTTGGCGAAACTGCACCAATGGTTAATATTTTCATGGAAAACATGAAGCAGGAAGGGTTTAGAACTATGTTAAAAACACAGTTTACCAAACATACCGATGCTTGTGTTGATGACTTTTTGAAAGGTAATATCAGTTCATTATTCGGAAATGTAAAGCAATTGTCTAAAGTTGTGTTAAATAACTTTAAACCAATGATTCCAGAACAATTTCACAAACTTTGGAAACAAGGAATTGAAACGAATGACTACTATTTAAAATTATGTGGTTCAGGTGGTGGAGGTTATATTCTTGGGTTTACTGAAGATTATGATAAGGCTCAAAAAGTATTGAAAGATTATAAGCTAGAAGTAGTTTATAACTTTTAGAGTAAATTGTCACTTCGAGTGATTTTCGAAGAAAAACAAAGAAAATTGTATTGAGAAGTCTAGCCATTAGGCTTTAAATAATTTAAAAGAGCACTCTAGTTTCTAATCTATGTTTTCAAGAAAATACAAGCTGATTTTAAAAAAACTATTCAGTTTATTTTCGGTAGTTAGAGGATACAATATTTTAATTATTGTATTAGCACAATACCTATCTTCAATTTACATATTGGCAAAAGACACTTCATTAAAAGAAGTATTGTTTGATCCTAAGTTATTCACTTTAGTTTTTGCAACATCATTAGTTATTGCTGCAGGGTACATTATCAATAATTTTTACGATTCAGAAAAAGATTTAATTAATAGGCCAAAGAAATCTATGTTAGATAAGTTGGTGAGTCAAAACACAAAGTTATCTGGGTACTTTGTGCTTAATTTTCTTACAGTGATTTTGGCGAGTTATGTGTCGTTTAAGGCAGTATTGTTTTTTTCGTCCTATATTTTTATGATTTGGTTCTATTCTCATAAGCTGAAGAAATACCCTTTTATAGGAAATTTAATAGCCTCAACTTTAGCGATAGCTCCATTCTTTATTGTATTTGTATACTATAGAAATTTCGATACGGTAATTTTCTTTCACGGGTTGTTTTTAGCATTAATTATATCGATGCGTGAAATCACTAAAGATTTGGAAAACATTAAAGGCGATTTAACGCTGAACTATAAAACTATACCAGTTGCTTATGGCATTAAAATTACGAAGTTAATCCTTACAGGATTAATTGTATTAACATTGATTACATCTGTAGTATTAGCAAACTATTTCGAAATTGGTAAAATGAATTATTACTTTTATTTCACTGCAATAGTTATTTTATTTTATGCTGTAAAGTTATGGTTGGCCAACAAAAAGGCACATTATTTATTATTACACAACGTACTTAAGTTTGTTATTGTTGTAGGAGCTTTTAGTATCGTTTTAATTAAGCCTGAATTAATATTGAACAAATTGCAAGTATTGGCGACTTTTTTTTAATTTAGGAAAACTACTAGATAAATGAAATTAGCTATTGAGTATAAGAATATTTAAGTGTCTCTAACGTAGATAAACTAATACTATGTGTGTGCTACATTTAGCATTAAAAAGAATAATTAGTGCTAAAAACCAATATAATGTCTTCATGTTTAGGTTAATTAGACGATAAAACACGCATAATTATAAAATAAATAGCAATACCTTTGCGCAAAATTTAGTAGACATGTCAAGCGAAAGAAAGAACACTGATAGAAAGAAGCATACAAACGATTCTTATAAAAAAGCGAATGCCCCAAAATCAAGAGCGTCGAAGTCAAAAACTTCCGTAAAGAAAACTACGGATAAAGCGGCTCCTGTAAAAAAAGCGGCATCTGATGAAATTCGTTTAAATAAATATATTGCAAATTCTGGTATATGTTCTCGTCGTGAAGCAGACATGTATATTTCTATTGGTAGTGTTACTGTTAATGGAAAAGTAGTTTCAGAAATGGGGTACAAAGTAAAGAGGGATGATGATGTTCGTTATGACGGAAGTAGAGTTAGCCCTGAGCCTATGGCGTATGTGCTTTTAAACAAGCCTAAGGGTTTTGCCACTACTACAAGTGAAAGTAAAGGTAGAACTGTTATGGATTTAGTTTCAAATGCTACCAGCTCAAGAATTAAGCCTGTAGGAAGGTTAGGAAGAAACTCTACTGGATTATTGTTTTTTACCAATGATGATGACATGGTTAAGAAATTTACGGGTTCTAAAACTGGAGTTAAGCGTTTATTTCATGTAGAATTGGATAAAAACTTAAAACAAGAAGATCTTAAAAAGATTCAAGAAGGTGTTCTTATTGAAGGTAAAAAAGTAACTGTTGTTGAAGCAACTTATATTACCAATTCACCTAAAAACGAATTAGGGATTTCTATTTTAAATACTGGAAATGGAGTGTTAAGAAATATTTTTGAACACCTTGGATACGATTTGATTAAAGTTGATTGTGTTATGATTGGTGACTTAACTAAAAAGGATATCCCAAGAGGACATTGGAAACATTTAACAGAACAAGAACTAATTAACTTAAAGCATTTTAAGTAGTAGTTTTCTAATTTATAAAAATATGAAAGTCCTTTTTAATTAATTTTGAAAGGACTTTTTTTATGTGGGAATAAAATTATTAATTACGAGATAACTATTCTTAATAAAAACCATTAATTTCGTTTTTTATTTTAGAAAAAACCTACAAAAGTATTTTTGGATAACCTAGTAGGATTATAAACTCATATAAAACAAAAACAACAATGTTATTTAATTCTATTGATTTTGCAATATTTCTGCCGATAGTTTTTGCTTTATATTGGCTCTTAAAAAATTTCAATTTAAAATTTCAAAACTTACTAATCGTCGCAGCAAGTTACTTATTTTACGGCTGGTGGGATTGGAGATTTTTGTCGTTAATACTTTTTAGTACAATAATAGATTATACTGTTGGGGTATATTTATCCAAAACATCTCATGCTGGAAAAAGAAAAGCCCTTTTATGGACTAGTATTCTTATAAATTTAGGGTTCTTAGGTTTTTTTAAATATTACAACTTCTTTTTAGATAATTTTATAAGTGCTTTTTCTCTTTTTGGAAGTAAATTAGAAGTTAGTTCTTTACAAGTTATTTTGCCAGTAGGAATTAGTTTCTATACATTTCAAACTTTAAGCTATACAATTGATGTGTATCGTAAAACACTAAAGCCAACAAATGATTTTATAGCATTCGCTGCTTTTGTTAGTTTTTTCCCGCAATTAGTAGCTGGTCCTATTGAACGTGCATCTAATTTATTGCCTCAGTTTTATAAAAAAAGAAAATTTGATTATAATAACGCAGTAAATGGACTTCGTCAGATATTATGGGGGCTTTTTAAGAAAGTAGTCATAGCTGATAATTGTGCTGAGTATGCTAATATTATTTTTAATAATTCAGATGATTACTCAGGGAGTACATTGTTTTTAGGTGCGTTATTTTTTACTTTTCAAATTTATGGTGATTTCTCAGGGTATTCTGACATTGCTATAGGTACGTCAAGATTATTTGGGTTTAATTTACAACAGAATTTTGCGTTCCCTTATTTTTCAAGAGATATTGCAGAGTTTTGGAGACGTTGGCATATATCATTATCTACCTGGTTTAGAGACTACTTATATATCCCATTAGGAGGGAGTAGAGGTGGTACTTCGATGAAAATAAGAAACACCTTTATTATTTTTATTGTTAGTGGGTTTTGGCACGGAGCAAATTGGACATTTATAATTTGGGGGGCTTTAAATGCAGTTTATTTTTTACCATTATTGTTATCCAATAAAAACAGACAGAATATAGGGGTAGTTGCTCAGGGAAGTTACCTGCCAACAATAAAAGAATTCCTTAATATGTCACTAACATTTGTTTTAAGTGTAATTGCTTGGGTGTTTTTTAGAGCAGAAAATGTTTCTCATGCGTTAAGTTATTTGTCAGAGATATTCTCATTATCACTGTTTACTAAAATGGAGGTTAGAACTGGGAATACTTTATTATTGATATTGGTGTTTATAATAATAGAATGGATAGGTAGAGAGTCGCAATATGCAATAGAAAACATAGGTATGAAATGGAAACGACCATTTAGACTAGTATTTTATTATGCATTGATAGTAGCTATATTTTGGTTTGCAGGGAAGGAACAACAGTTTATTTATTTTCAATTTTAGGAATGAAAAAATTTAACTTAAAAATTAGTGTTTTTTTATTACCTGTTGTGTTCGCATTTTTGGTGTTAGAAATATTAATTAGATATATACCCAATGATTACTCTTATAAAAAGAGCTATCTGGATGAAAATGCTAAAAATATTGAAACCTTAATTTTAGGAAGCTCACATAGTTATTACGGGATAAATCCAGAATATTTCAAAAGCAATACTTTTAATGCAAGTCATATTTCTCAAAGCATAGATTTAGATTATAAAATTCTGTATAAATATAAAGAAGATCTTACCAAGCTAAAAAGGATTGTTTTACCTATAGATTATTTTACTTTTTACTATAAACTATCAACAGGAATTGAGTTTTGGAGAGGGAAAAATTATGATATTTACTATCATATAAATAACTCAAATAGAATATCAGATAAAGCAGAGATTTTATCAATTGGATTGAAAAAAAACATAAAGAGAATAAAAACTCATTATTTAAAAACGCAAGAAAGCATTACGTGTTCAAAACTAGGATACGGACATTTAGAAGTTCCTCAGTTTAATTTAGAAGAGACAGGTAAAGCATCATCATTGCGTCATACATATACCACGAGTATTGATTTTGAAGAGAATGTTGCTATGCTTGATTTAATTCTTAAAACAGCTAGAGAAATGGAGGTAGAGGTAATATTACTAACTAGCCCAGCATTTAAAACGTATGTTGAAAACATAGATTCAGGACAGTTAAAAATAACATTGGGAGAAATAAATAGGTTGGTGCAAAAGTATCCGAACAGTAGCTATTTTAATTTTTTGGCTGACAAGAGTTTTACCGAATTAGATTTCCGTGATGCAGATCACCTGAATAGTGCAGGGAGCAAGAAATTATCTATAGAGCTTAACAATATTGTAGAAGAAAATAAAGTTAATTAAATTGGTTTAAAATATCAGGTAATTTTTGACGATAGTGTTCACTTCTATAGATTCCATTATGATTACAATTGTCTATTAAATATAAATCAACATTATTAGGGACAAGCTGTTTTAATTTATTAGAATTCCCCTCAGGTGTTATCAGTTGATCATTCCTTCCGTGAAAAATTATAATTGGGCATTTTACTTGTTGAATGAACTGATGTGTAGGTATCTTATAACTAATTAAAAAAGGAGGGACAAGCGGAGCTACCTTCCTAACTAAAGAAGTAAATGAATAATAAGGAGCTTCAAGTATCAGTAATTTAGGATTGTTTTCCGCTGCTAGTTTTGCTGCTAATCCCGAGCCAATTGAAAACCCTAGAACAGTGATATTGCTTTCCTTATATTTTGTTTTTAATAAATTATATACTTGTTGCATGTCACTATGCAGCATTTTTTCGTTTTTAATTTCGTTTTTATTTTTCCCGAAACCTCTATAATCTACAAATAAAATATCATAATTATTATCGGTATATAAATTTGCTCTCAATCCCCAGTCATGTAATGCTCCTGCATTTCCGTGTAAGTATAAAATAACTCCTTTTGAATTTTCACTTTTAAATAACAATGTATTTAAAGTGTTTTTGTTGTCAACAGAAATATTAATTTCCTCAAATTTAGAATCGAATTTATATTGGTAACTACTAGCAAGTTTTTTTGGATTAAAAAAGAATTTCTCTTGATTGAAATAGAAAAAACCCATCGCTATTGTATATAGTGTGATAAGTAATATGAAAAGTTGTTTTACTCTTTTAAACATAGTTAGGTTTACTTTTTTTTCGATTTAAAATTTCCCAAGCCATAAATACAAATACAAATATATACTCAATAAAAATCAACCAATAATTGTTTATGAATGCTTCGTTTTTATAAAACGAATAACTTAATATGATAGTAAAACTCCATATTAATGGGAAACGATATGTTGTAAATATGGATAAAATTAATAACATTGCTACATACCATGGATGAACTGTACTTGCGGTGAATAAATAAATACTCAAGCCAAAAAGCATTGTTGTAATTAATGAAATGAAGTTTTCCTTTCGTTGAATAAAAGCAAGAATGCCAACACACGTGACTACTATAACAGGAGTGATTCTCCCTAGTGTTTTAACAATATAATATTGGTTAAACTGTAAGCCGATATGTTTAATAAGGTTATGAATACTTCCATTAAACTCAAACTGACCAAACCATAATCCAATAGTTTTTGAATAATTAGCTAATAGATTCTCCGAGAGAAATGGAGCGAATAATAACACAATTATAGCTCCGACAATCGCATAAAAAACAAACAATTTTTTGAACTTGATTTGTTTAAAATACAATGGTAAGAATAATAAAGGTAATAGTTTTAATACAATTGACCCAGCTAAGGGTATAGCTGCTAATTTCCATTTCTTGACTTGTAATAAATACAAGCTCCAAATTAAAAAGAATATCATGATTCCTTCAAAATGTAGGTTTCCGGTTAATTCAATAATGATTAAAGGGTTTAGTAGATATAAAAATATCGCTTTTGGGTTTAAATGCAGTGCTTTTAAGAGCTTTGATCCAAAATAAAGCACACCAATGTCAGCGAGTATAATTAGCACCCTCATTACTATAATACTTCCTAGGATGCTTTTATTAGCAAATAAAGCAGCAATCGCAAAACATAATTGATTTAAAGGCGGATAATTACTATAATGGCTTGCGTTTAACTCTCCCATTCCTGCAACTAATTCTGTTGCTTGATTTGGGATGATATAGTTTGGCGTTTGATATATTTCAGGCAGGTATAGATATGGGTTAAATCCGTTTAATAACATTCGTCCGTCCCAAATAAAACGATAGAAATCTTGTGATAAATTGGGTATAGCAAATAAAAAAACGATTCTAAATAATATAGTGATAACAACAAGGTTTTTCCAATTCAATTCCTTTTTATGTAGGTAAAGGAATAATAAGAATAAACCAGTGTAACTAATCAATAATGTATTGAAATCACCTCGTATTAATTTATAGCCAAAATAATAGTACCCAAAACAAGAAACTATTATGGCTATAAAAGCAGTTGTGTTTGTTTTTAAAAAGGAGTTATTTGGCATTTAAGCTTCTGTAAACTGTTGCTCTAAATACATCATCGGTAATAAACCAACCTCCATATTCGCTATTAAACTCTTTAGTAAGTTCAGTATTATTAGTGACTTCTTCAAGTGTTTTACCTTTATTTATTTCTGATTGTACTACCCTTCTAACACTAACTAACATATTTTTAAAAACTGTTAATTCAGCTTTGTTAGAAATATTCCTGTGTCCTGGGATTATTTTAGTAGTATCATTCGCAATCATTAAAACTTTGTTTACAGCGTCAATATATCCGTTAATACTTCCGCCAGAATCCAAATCAATAAAAGGGAACTTTCCTTGAAAGTATGTGTCTCCCATGTGAATAACGTTGTTTTTTGAGAAGTAAACAAAGGAATCTCCGTCCGTATGTGCATTATGAACATGCGAAACTAACACATCATCATTATTAATGTGAAACATCATATCGTTAGTAAAAGTAATGTCTGGTAGTGCTTCTTTTGGTGAGGCTAGTTTCTTTTTGCCAAGAACCGTATTGTCGGTACTCATGCGTTTTCTAACATTTTCATGAGCGATAATAGTAGCTCCAGTTTTCTTTATATTCTCATTGCCGCCAGTATGATCACCATGCCAATGGGTGTTGATTAAATAAGATATGGGCTTGTCAGTAATAGTTTTTATTGCAGCTAATATTTTGGGTGTTAAAGGAGCAAATTGATCATCAATCATAAAAACGCCATCTTCCCCAATAAAAAGTCCAATATTACCACCTTGACCGGTTAACATATAAATTTGCTCAGTAAGTTGGTGTGTTTCTATTTTTACGTCTTTATCTTGAGCGTTTGTACACGATATAAAAGCGAGTGCTACTAATAGAAGAAATTGTTTTGCGAACTTCATTTTTAATGATTTTAAGTAAAGTTATTGAATAGTCGATACGCTAAGAAATAACTAACCTAAAATTAGGTAAATAATTCTAAAGAAGAATATTTAAAAAGAGGAAGTTTAAAAGTTAAGCTTTAGACGAAATAGATTTAAAAAATACAAACCCAAATCCAGCAACTAACATTAAGTGAAAAGGCACCAGTCCAAAATCAACTTCTTTAGCGCCAACAAATATGGTAACTAAGTATGAACTTGCTAAACCAAATATGAAATACAAAAGCAAGATACCTTCAATAATAGTATTCTTAGAGATGTTTTTACTCAAATACTTATTGTCTTTCCAAGAATCTTTTAAAGTGCTAATGTTGAATTTTGGTGTACGTACAAATTCACTTTTCTTTCCTCTGTGACCTTCTAAAACGGCTAATGAGTTATGTAATGAGAATCCCATAGCAATAGAGAAAAAGGAGAAAAAATGACCGATATAGTTAAAGAAATTTTTGAATCCTTTTCCGTTAAGGTTTCTGTACATAAACCAGTAACACACAAAGAATATTAAGGTACTCATAACGAAGAAACTCATTACTATAAAGTAAGATCTGAAATGACCGTAGTAGTTTTTAATATACAACATCGGTATACTTAATACAGCAACAACAAATACATTTAAAAACATAGTACTGTTTAATAAATGCATTACTCCGTGAAACTTAGTTTTAAACGAAAGTTCTTTAGACTTTACAACTCGTTTAAACATTTTCTGAAAGTTTTCTGCTCCACCTTTATTCCAGCGAAATTGTTGTGAACGAGCAGCACTAATAACAACAGGTAATTCAGCAGGAGTTTCAACATCTACTAAATATTTAAACGTCCAGTTTTTTAATTGTGCTCTATAACTTAAATCTAAATCTTCAGTTAAGGTGTCACCTTCCCAGTTTCCAGCATCGTAAATACATTCTTTACGCCATAAACCAGCAGTACCATTAAAGTTGATGAAATGACCTTTGCTATTACGTCCAACTTGTTCTAAAGTAAAATGAGCGTCAAGTGCAAATGCTTGGATTTTTGTTAAAAGAGAATAATCTCTATTAATATGTCCCCAACGTGTTTGAACAACACCAATTTTTTCATCTTTAAAATGAGGGACAGTTAATTTTAACCAATTTTTTTGTGGTAAGAAATCAGAATCAAATATTGCAATGAATTCTCCCTTTGCAATTTTAAGTCCTTCTTTTAAGGCTCCAGCTTTAAAACCTTCTCTATTTTCTCTTCTAATATGAACAATATCTAAACCAGTTTTTTGTAATGCTTCAATCTGTTCTGCATTCGCAATAACAGATTCATCAGTAGAATCATCTAAAACCTGTATTTCTAATTTCTCTCTTGGGTATTCTATTTCGGCAATATTATTTAATAATCGCTCTACCACATACATTTCATTGTATAAAGGTAGTTGTATAGTTATGTAAGGGATTTCGTCCGGATTATTTAAGTCGAATTGAGGTCCGTGTTTTTTATTCTTCTGTGCTTTCAAATAATTGACAAGCAAGTTTAGTTGCGCTAATGCGTAAAATAAAATGATTACTAACGATACTGAGTATATCGCCATAATGAAATATGAACCGTATAATATTGCTTTATCCACTGTTATTTGAGGCTGTATTTAAATATCCAAGTTAAAATTTTAACGCCAGCAAATATAGAACCTTTTATTGTACCTGACACCTTTGACACCCCAATTCTTTTTTTATAACGGACTGGAACTTCGATATATGAAAACTGCTGTTTTAGTGCTTTTAGTTGCATTTCCACAGTCCACCCATAGGTTTTATCGGTCATGTTCAATGCTATTAGCTTATCATATTTAATAGCTCTAAAAGGACCGAGGTCAGTAAATTTAGCTTTAAAAAATAGTTTCATTAATGAACAAGCTAGCCAATTACCAAAGATTTGTTGTGGTGTAACGGAATCTTTTTCACGTAATTCTGGTGCACGAGCACCAATTACTAAATCGATATTATTAGTAAGTATTGGAGCGATAATTTTAGTTAGTTCTTCTGGATAGTCACTATAATCACCGTCTAAAAATACTACAATGTCTGGTTTCTCATTTTGAGAAGCAATGTGTTCCATTCCTTTTAAACAAGCATAACCATATCCTTTTTGAGTTTCAGATAATACTGTTGCTCCAGCTTTTTCAGCTACGGAAACAGTATTATCGGTAGAGTTATTATTAACAACTATTACTTCAGAAACTACTGAAGGGATTTCAGTAATTACATTTGCAATAGACTCTTCTTCGTTATAAGCAGGAATGATTACCTTAATTATTGACATTTATTCAACTTAAAATTTTAACAAAAATACTATAATTGATGTGTAGTCAATTCCTTTTCAGAAATATTTACTTCCGCTAAACACAACGATTCATTATTTGTTGCAGGAATAGCAACACATCTTTTGTTTTTAGGGCAGCGCATATAACTCGGTCTGCACGAAGAAAAACCAATTGTAATTATTAGTAAAGGGATAATTATTTTATACATAATTAATGGTTTATTTATTTAATAAAGATATTAAATCTACATCATTACCTAACAAAATATCTGTAGGGTTAATTCTTCCTTCTTCCGGGCCGTTTTCTAATTTTAATACTCCACGCGGACAAACTGCAGCACATATTCCACAACCAACGCAACTTGCACGAACAATATTTTCTCCTTTTTGTGCATATGCTCTAACATCAATTCCTTGCTCGCAATAGGTAGAACAATTTCCGCATGATATGCATTGTCCTCCGTTAGTTGTAATTCTAAAACGAGATTTAAAACGCTGTACAATTCCCAAATAAGCTGCTAGTGGGCATCCAAATCTACACCAAACACGATTTCCAAAAATAGGGTAGAATCCTGTTCCGATAACTCCTGCAAATATTGAACCGATTAAAAGCCCATATATATTTTGAATTGTACTTGTTTTAATTCCTAAAACACTTCCCGTATTCGTGAAGAATGTATACAATGTTATTCCTGTCATTACTATAGCAAATACCAAAACGCTATGAACAATCCAACGTTCAAACTTCCATGCTTTCACTGATTTGTCTGATAATTGGCGGTAAGGATCACCTAATGTTTCTGCTAAACCACCACAACCACAAACCCAAGAACAATACCATCTTTTTCCAAAGAAGTACACCATTAAAGGAACAATTACTAGTGTAAGTACTATTCCCCAAACTAAAATAAATAATCCGATTCCTCCGCTATTTGTAAGTTCCTTTATATTCCATTTAAAGAAGAAATCATAGTCAAGTGGGAATGCGTTTTTAAAATCATACCAAGGCATTTGAAAACGTACCATTATTTCTGGTATCAAAAAAGCAAATACTATTTGAAAGAATAATACGGATGTAGTACGTAATATTTGATATTTATTATGACGGTATTTTATATACATTCTAACAGCCATAACAACCATAACAACACAGTATAAAAAACCATACAGAAACCATTGTCCTGCAGGATTTCCACTTAACGCTTCACTTATTGGATCTACTATATAGGTCCAGTTTACAATATAATCTGGAGCAAAATAGAGCAGCAAATAAAAACTGACTAAAAAGATAAATACAAACCAGCCAATCCAACCTCGGTTAGTTGCTGCGTTTAAAAATACACCGTTGTTTTTTATCCCTTTCGGTCCGAGAGTAATTACATTAGGAATGATATATAATAATGATCCAAAAATTGCCAAACCAAAAGTAAGCCACCAAAACATTCCTTTATTTTCTTTAATAAGTCCAGTTCCTGATTTTTTAGCTATATCATATGCTAATACATGAGGTTTACTCCATATTTTTTTTCCATACTCTTTGTTTTTAATGTGAGTAGTATTTGCATTAGTTAGCGCATTTCTAATTTCAGAAGAAAAGCTAAACGGATTATTGAATTCTTTTCCAACTACATTTGCTTTCATGTCATTAATAAAAAGCTCACTTTTTATGCCTTTATCTTTTATTAATTGCTCGAAAATTACTGGTGTTACCTCATATTTCCCTAAAAAGATAAGAGAAATAAAAAGTAATAATCCAATTAAGAATAAACCGAGTCCTGTATTTTGAATGTTTTTCATGTCTATATTATGCTTTAGAGAAAATACGTTTCCAGCTTTTCTTTTTTAATTGAATGTTTGTATTATTTTCTATATTGAATTTTTCGACAATCTCTTTTTCATAAAGTTTATAGAATTCAGGGTCAAAATTTGCATCGGCTAAATGTTCTAAAACATATTCTACAGATTGTTTGTTATTAAGTATTTTGTCAAAAAACTCATGACGCATTCGGATTCCAAAATTGTTAATTCCAAGGAATTCATGGGTGTTTTTGTCGTAATTTATATGAATACATTTTTTGCCATCTGAATGTTCCCAATAAAAACTAGCTTCATTCTCTTTTGGTTGTGCCCAAACCCAACCATAAGTTTGGTATTCAATATCGAAAAATTTAGCAGAGTTAAACCAATGTCCTGGTTTATACATAACCCGATTCCCACAAATGGTTTGCGCTAATGTTTCTCCCATCATCCTTCCAGTATACCAAACTGCTTCAATTGGTCGACGTTGATCGATGGCTTCAAGCTGTTCAGCACAATCACCAATTGCATAAATGTTAGGTATATTGGTTTCTAAGTATCTATTTACTTTAACACCTCTTCCTGTTTCTATTCCGGAATCTTTTATAAAATTAATATTAGGAGATACTCCAGCTGTTAATCCAACTAAATTACATTCAATTTCTTCTCCAGTCTCAGCTATTACTACAGATTTAGCATTGCCATTTTCATCTGATTTTATTTCTTTTAGGTTTACCCCTAAACGCAAATCAATATGATTATCTGTTATTTCTCGATTAATCATTGCTGATTCTCCTTTTGGTAATACAGAATCCCAAAAACTATTTTCACGGACTAAAAATGTTGTGGGAATGTTTCTACTATGTAACATTTCTGCTAATTCAATACCAATTAATCCTCCGCCAACAATTACAGCACGTTTACATGTTTTATTGTCTGGAGCATATTGCTCAATTTTTTCTAAATCTTGCTTGTGATACATTCCTGTAACACCATTTAAGTCCTGCCCAGGCCAACCAAACTTATTAGGTTTTGACCCAGTTGCTATAACTAGTTTGTCATATGCTAAAACATTACCGTCTTCAAAAACTACTTCGTTTGCTCCAGTGTTTATAGAAGAAATATATTTGCGAACTAAATCAATTCTATTCTTCTCCCAAAACCATTTTTCATAGGGTTGTGTATGTTTAAATTTCATGTGACCCATGTAGACATACATTAAAGCTGTACGTGAGAAAAAGTGATCAGTTTCACCAGAGATAACAGTAATTCGCTTATTACTGTTCTTTCTAATGTGACGTGCACAGGTGATTCCTGATATTCCGTTTCCAATTATTACGATATGTTCTTCCATAGAAAATAAATTGATGTTGGTTGAGTCGAGATTAAAGATAAGAACTTAAAAAGAAAGCAACAGCATAGATAATTTAGAATAATTGTAAATAAGTTAGTGTTAGCTAGCTAACATATTATGAGAAATACAGAAGGTAATTTTGTGATTATACAATCAATTTTAGCATATTATGAGGAAAATTACTTTTATATTTTTAATGTTATTTGGGGTTTTGTCAGCTCAACAACAAAGGGAAGGAGTGTTTATAGCTAATAATTCAGGGCTTTATCCAGTAAGTGGAACAGCTGCAATTCAATTTTTAAGTAACGGGACTAAACGCGTGATATTTAAAGATGACTTTACAACAATTCAAGGATTGAAACTTGAGGTGTTTTTATCTACAAGCCCTAACATTACTACAGGAACTAATATTAAAATAAGTACTCAACAATTACAAGATGATAATGGAGGTACTGATATGAATGATCCTATAACAGGGTTTAAGATTTTTGACATTCCTAATGGGGTAAGTATTACTGATTATAACAACATAGTTATTCAATGTACTCAAGCTAATGTATTATGGGGGAATGTTGCTTTGGGAGCTACAACTGTTATTAATCATTGTGAGCGAGAAGGTGTTTTTGTTGCTAATGATCCTGGAACGTATCCTATAAGTGGTTCAGCAAAGATAGAGTTTTTAACAGATGGAACTAAACATGTTATTTTTGATAATAACTTTACAACAATTCAAGGATTACAGTTAGAAGTATTTTTATCTGAAACCGGAGTTTTAAATTTAGCAACGGATGTGAAAATAAGTACTCAACAGCTACAAGATGATAATGGTGGAACTGATATAAACGATCCTATTACGGGTTACAATCGTTTTATTGTACCTGCTAGTGTAGCGTTAGATGATTATGATAATATATTAATTCAATGTACTCAAGCAAATTTACCTTGGGGTAATGTAGCTTTATCTTCAGTACAAGGTTCTGGGTGTAGTGTTTTGAGTGTCGCAGAACAAGTGTTAAGTAATCTTGTTGTTTATCCAATTCCTTCAAGAAATAATATAACAATTTCGGGAAGTGAGGATAGAGAATTCAATCTTAAAATGGTAAATACAGCTGGAATAGTCGTTTTTAGTAAAGTCGGATTTAAAGCGAATAATACTCTTGATTTATCAAGATATCCAACAGGTGTTTATTTCTTAGAGATAGGATTAGATGATAAAAAAAATGTTAAACAGATTATAATTCACTAATTAAGGTTGTATTTTAGAGGGATATACCACATAATATGAATAAATATATTCTCCTTTTATCTTTTTTGTTGATAGTGATTCAATTGTCATGTAAAGGTCAAACTGAATCAAAAATTAATGGAGTGTCTTTTGTCGCATCTGGAAAAAAAGTAGATAGTAAACACACTATTCCAGTAGTTAATTTAAATGCGAATTATGCAGCAGTAATGCCTTTCGGTTTCTCTAAAAATTTGCAATCACCTACAATAGGATTTAATAGTGATCGACAATGGTTTGGTGAACGAATTGATGGTGTTGCACAGTATATTAGTGAGTTACATAAAAGTAATATTAAAACAATGCTCAAACCACAAATTTGGGTAATGAAAGGGGAGTTTACAGGAAAAATTTCCATGGCAAATGAAGCTGATTGGTTAACTTTAGAAAAAACCTATACAGACTTTATACTAACTTATGCAAAAGTGGCTCATGAAAATAATGTAGCTATCTATTGTATAGGAACAGAGTTGGGTTTGTTTGTAAAACAACGTCCCGAGTATTGGAAAGGCTTAATACAAAAAGTAAAAACTATTTATAAAGGAAAACTAACGTATGCAGCTAATTGGGATGAATACCCGAAAACAACTTTTTGGGATGAATTAGATTATGTTGGGATTGATGGGTATTTTCCACTCTCAGAAGCTAAAACTCCAAAGATTTCTGTTTTAAAAGAAAAGTGGCAAAAGCATAAATCAGCAATGAAGAAACATTCCGATTCTTTGCAAAAGAAAATACTTTTTACTGAATTTGGATATAGGAGTGTTGATTATGCTGCAGCTAAACCATGGGAAATTGATCATAATAAAACTTCAGTAAACCTTGATGGGCAAGTGAATACTACACAAGCACTTTTTGAAGAGTTGTGGTATGAAGAATGGTTTGCGGGAGGTTTCGTATGGAAATGGTTTATTGATCATGAAAATGTAGGTGGAGTTGATAACCCAAGATTTACACCTCAAAATAAACCAGCAGAAGAAACCATTAGAATATTTTACGCTAGAGTTAATAAAGATGAATAATAAGAATACTACCCATTTTTGTTGTAACAAACCAACAGAAGCACACACTAATTGGTATAACTAAAAAGGTCTATATCAAAAAGTCATTCGATTATACTATTATCATTATCGCAATTGTTGTGATTGCAATATGGCAACTTCCATACTTAGGTTGGGTACAATATCCATTTGTTTTATTAGGGACATGGTTTCATGAAATGGGGCATGGACTAACTGCTTTGTTGGTAGGAGGAACTTTTGAGTATCTGGAAATTTATGAAAATGGTGGAGGTGTAGCATATTCTGATATTGGAAGTACTTATCTACCCATTGGTCTTGCTAAAGCTTGTACTGCTGCAGGTGGATTATTTGGGCCTGTTATAACTGGAGTTTTTTTAATAGCTTCAGCTAAATACCACAAAAGCTCCATGGTTATGCTTAGGCTATTGATTGCTTTGATAATGGTATCTTTAATATTATGGGTCAGATCCTTTTGGGGAATTGCAGTAATGAGTGGTTACACGGTTTTATTAATAGGAATTACACTATTTAAAAGCAGAAAATTGGAAGTAATTACCATTTTGTTTTTAGGAGTGCAATCGGTATTAAGTACTTATGTTCAACTAGATTATTTATTCACGAAACAGTTTGAAAGAAACGGAGCTGTTCAAATTTCAGATACTCAAGCTATAGCACATAATACATTCGGAACGTATTGGATGTGGGCGATAATTATAACTATTACAAGTGTATATTTATTATGGAAAAGTATTCGATTTTATTTCAATACTAAGCCTAGTTTATAATTGATTAGTCTTTTATATGCTTCAGGTAATAGGCATATAAATCATCAGCTGAGGCGCCAAACCATTTTTTCACATAGATAGTCCAGAAATGGTATTGCAGTTTCCAAACTCCATTAGTTTCATAACGTCTTGCTGAGGTTGTTATCCATTCTGGAATGACCACAAATTGTTTTCGAGCATATAATTTATTTATCAAATCATTGTCTTCATACACCGTAAACTGTTCGTTAAAACAACCTAATTCATTAAAGAGTCCTTTTGTTATAAACTGACTTTGATCGCCTCCTCTACAAGCACGCCATTTGAACTGGGTTAGCCATCCTGCTAATTTCAGCCACCAATGGTTGCAATCAAATTTCATTTTAAAACAACCTGCTAAATTTCCATTTTCTACTTCATCTATAATAAGTTGATCGAAGTTTACAGGAGGGAAGGAATCGGCATGTAGAAAATAAAGTATGTCTCCATTAGTATTTCTAGCGCCTTGATTCATTTGTTTGGCTCTACCACGTTCGGAAGTGAATAATTGAACTTGCGTGTTTGTTTTAATGAAATCAGTAATAATATTTTGAGTATCATCATCACTACCACAATCGACCACAATAATTTCTGAAATATTATTTGTAGAGCTACTATGTAATAGATGAAGTAATAAACGTTTTATGTTTACTGCTTCATTTAAGGTAGGAATTATAATAGAAATTGTTTGATTCATAATATGTGAAACACAAAATTCAGTTTGTAAAATAAATCTCTAATGCCCATTATGGGTTTCATTCAAATTCCAATCGTATTTTCTAAAGGATTTCTTTGCATTATTTTCAATGGTAATATCAGCATATTTATTGAGGTAATCAATTAGCGAGCCTTCTGTTTTAAAATCTTTTGCGTACCACTGAAATATTTTGGATAATTGAATGGAATTTTCTGAAATGGTATTCCTGCTTTTATCATTTATAAATTGATGTGCTAGAAAATCTAATTCGTTAAGCACATTATTTGCTGTAAACGCTCGGTTCAATAACGGCGGACAAGAAAATGAAGCACAGTTGATTCCAAAATGAATTCTAGGTTCATTCATTTTACGAAGTATTTTGTGTTCAATATCACTTAAATTATACCACTTACTTCCTAATTTGAAAAACCGACTATCCCATGCGTTTTTGATGTCTTTGATGCTTTTAGTAGGGTAATTATCAATAATCAGTTTAATAGTAAAAGCATTGTAAGTATTCATCCAATAAGCCAGCTTATCTTCTTTTGTCCATTTTTCAGTTGGCATATTTTCTGATAACGCTACTAAATAAGACTTGAAAATTGTTTTGTTTTTTATGAAACCTTTATAGTTTGTTTCTCCTTTTTCTGAAATGTTTTCTTCTAATAAATTGTTGAATATAGTATGGTTAAAGAATTCAATGTTTTCTATTGATTGTGTTTCTTTGGTGTCTTCAGTTGTAATAATGGGAGTTTTAGTTGGTTCTGGAATTGTATCCGGAGTTATTTGCACAACTTCTTTTTGGTCAGGTTTTTCAGAAATTATTTTCTTAGTACTACTACATGAAATTAGAAGCAGTAGTGTAGTGAATATTAATATCGTTTTATAATGTAATTTCATATTATAAATTTAAACAAATTGTGATAGTAAAAAATAAACTAAGGCACTAATTAATGCAGCGATAGGTAATGTAAGTGCCCACGATAGTACAATTTTCCCTATCATTTTATAGTCAGCTTTTTTGGTTACTGTTCCTATACCAAAAATTGATCCAATTGAAACATGAGTAGTTGATACTGGTAAACCATGAATACTTGCTGTTGTAACTAGTAATCCTGTAACTAAATTAGCGGTAAAACCTTGCCCAGGATTCATTGGTGTTATTTTAGTACTCATCGTCATCCCTACCTTTTTTGCGTTTAATAATCCCCCAATAGCCATTGTAATTGCAATGGCTAACATACTCCATTTAATATCTAAGGAATTGATGATTAATAATAGTCCAACAATTTTTGGAGTGTCATTTAAACCTCTTGCAAATGATACAATTCCTGAACTGATATAATGAAGGATATCTAATGTTTTTTGAGCAGAAAAGCCTAAGAGTTTTCCGCTATAAACTTCTATGGTAGTATTCTTATAAGCTTGGGAGTTACTATCTAATATAACTGACGCGTTCATTTGCATTCTTGAAATCTCAGGGTTAGAGTAAACAGCGATTTCAGATTGTTTATTGATTTTAAAAAGTGCTCTAAAATACCTGAAAATCAAGTATAAAATATAACTCCCAATTGCTGCCATTAGCGGACTAACAATTAATGGAACTAAAAAGGCATTTCCTAGTTTTTCAAAATTAAAAGCACTTCCAACAGCCATTACTCCACTTCCAAATAAGGCGCCGACTAAACTATGAGTTGTTGATATAGGCATTCCTATTTTTGTAGCAGTAAAAACAGTTATTGCTGCTCCTAGTGCAATTGCAATTGCAAATGAAGGTAGAAGTAGTAGTTCATTTGGGACTAAGCCTTTCCCAGAAAAGTTTTTTACTAATTCTTCTGCTAAAAATATAGCAGAAATAGATCCCAGTGCCGTAGTAATTGTTGCCCATCCAATTGCTTTTCTGTAATTGGTTGTTCCGCTACCAAATAGAGTAGCAACTCCTTTAAAATTATCGTTCGCACCATTACTATATGCTAAGAAACATGCGGTCAGAAACAGAAGTATGTATATCATAGTTAATTAAATAATATATTATGAATTTAAGAAAATCTTTTAGTTATTCTAGAATTTATAGTCGCACTTAAGTAAATTGAATTACAAAATGATGTAAATAAAAAAGCCTTTCTTTTATAGAAGAAAGGCTTTTAGTATTATTGTATTTAGGGATTAACAACATCCTCCTCCATCATAATGGAAAGTAGATTCTGAAAAGTAAATATCATCTCTGTTTAAAGCTTTTAAGGCAGCAGTAGTTTTATCACAAATTGCTAATGGTTGATTTTTTAACAAGATGTGTCCCTGTTTGTCATCAAAATAATCTTCATCACCGTAATATATTGCAGCTTTACCAGTAAAGATACATGGTCCATCAGCAGGCATTGGGTCTTTAATTGCGGCAACTTCTATTGATTCAATATATATCAATTCATCAGTAGGGTAGTTCTTTGGATCTAAAATACGGTAAGGCTTACGAGCTCTAATTTCAATAGTTCCGAAACCAGCATCAGTTAAAGCTTTTACGTATTCAGCAATTGGTAAACTACCACTTAAACATAATGCGCGTAAACGATCATCATTACGTAAAGTGTCATTCATTGGTTGCTCACACGTTGGGTCACTCATTACTAATTTACCGTGTGGTTTTAATACACGATACATTTCCTCGATAGCTTTCTTTAAATCTTCTGCTTTAAAAATATTAAATAAACAGTTTTGAGCAGCAACATCTATTGAGTTATCGGCTACATTTAGGTTTAGAGCATCTCCTTTTACAAGGTCTACATATTCACTTTTAAACCAATCGTTTTGTTCTTCAGCAATTTTAAAGTTCTTACGAGAAGCTTCAAGCATTTCGTCAACAACATCTACACCAATAACACCACCTTTTTGACGATTGAAATAAGAGAATTGTAATAATTCCATTCCCCCTCCAACACCAACATATAACATTTTTGGATTATTAGATAAATCACGTGCATGAACTGTAGATCCACATCCATAATTCATCTCTTGCATGATTTTAGGTATTTTAAGACCAGGTAGTTCCCAAATAGGATTTGTAGTACAACATAAACCAACATCTGGTGTTAATGCAGCTTCCTTATATACATCATGTGTAGCATCTAAATAACTCATATTTTTTATAGTTAAATGTCTCTTAGAGACTTTTTATCAATTCTTTAAATAGTGTAATCATTTTTGGCTCAGCTTCTCCAGCTATAGCAATAATTTCTTCAATATTTACAGGTTGCAAATTGTTAGGGTCACATTCATCTGTTAATACTGAAACTGCAGCAGTTTCAATATTTAAATGATTGGCAACAATAATTTCAGGTACAGTACTCATTCCAACAACATCAGCTCCTAAAAGTCCTAACATTCTATATTCAGCTCTAGTTTCTAATTGTGGTCCAACAACACTTGCGTAAACACCTTCGTGTAAGGTTATGTCGTTCACTTTAGCTATAGCTTTCAGTTGGCTGTTTATTTTTTTAGAATAGGGGGCAAGCATGTCTGTAAATTGAGTCCCGAATTCACCCACGTTAGCAAATGCAAGTGGCGAACTTCCTTGTAGATTGATATGATCATCAAGTAACATCATATCCCCTTTTTTGTACTTTAGGTTGATGGCTCCTGCGGCATTTGAAACTAATAATTTTTGAATTCCTAAACCATGCATAGTGCGAATTCCATAAGTAACTTCCCATAGGTTGTAACCTTCATATAAATGGAAGCGACCAGCCATAACAATTACTTTCTTTCCTTCTAAGGTTCCATAAATTAGTTTTCCTGAATGAAACTCTACGGTTGCTTTAGGGAAATGAGGGATATCAGTATAAGCGATTTCTTGCTCAATTTGTATTTCATCAACTATACGTCCTAAGCCGGTACCAAGAACTATTCCTATTTCTGGATTGTTAATTCCTTTAGATTTTAAGTAGGAGATGGTTTCTTGTAAGTGTTGTTTTTTCATATTAATTACTCTCGAAATTGAGTGATTTTGTTTAATTATTTAAATATGGTTTAAAGATATCATAATCTTTTACATCGTCAAAAACATCTATGTCGTTTAATGGTTCTAGAAGCGCAATTTTTTTAGTGTTTAAATCTTTTAAAGTGTCTTTTCTTACAGTTTCGGTTCCCCAATTTTTATTTTCAAAAATATTGGGAAGTAAGGTTTTCATCCCTAATAAATAATAGCCACCATCTTCTGCCGGACCTATAGTTACATCATGAGAATCTAGTTTATCAAAAGCGTCTTGAATATGCTGAGGTTTTAAATCGTATAAATCACTTCCTACAATTAACACCTTTTCATACCCAGCCTTAAAACTATCATTGAATGCGTTTTGCATTCTGTAACCTAAGTCAACTCCATGTTGTTGGTGTTTTTGATAAATGGTGTTATCCCATAAATCATTATTTCGAACTTTTACAGAATAGTAAACTGCTTTGTCACAAGCTAACTGTTCAACAACATTGGCAGTGTGTTGCAATAACATTTTATATATGGTCAATGCATTTTCATCGCCAACTGTTTTTGCTAAACGAGTTTTACATTTTCCTAATTCTGGATTACGTGTAAATATTAGTATTAAGTTCTTAGTTTTTATCACGAATATTGTTTGTTTTTTTGTTGTCATTTCGACGATAAGAGAAATTTCATCCTGAGAATAACATGCGATTTCTCAGTCGTTCCTCCATCGAAATGACAATGCATTTCTTTATAGGATACTACTATTATCTACTCTTTAATTATTTCGTCGCGTAAATTTTCACTCCATTCTCTAGCCATTTACTCCATTCCTTATTATAACAATGGACTTTTTCGGTAGCTTCTGATTCGGAGTTTATTATAGTGTAGTCATTATTTTTCCAATCAAAAATACCACCGTACAAATTGTAAACTAGATGTCCTTTTTCCAATAATTTTTCTCCAATTTTTTCGCTTCGATACCCAATAGAACAATATACTACAATCGGTTTATTAGATTTTATTTTCTTAATTGTATTATGAATATCAAAATCATCATAACCTACCCAAATTGAATTTTCAAGATGACTTACCTTGAATTCATTCAATTCTCTTGAGTCAAGAATAATATATTTATTATAATTATTTTTTAGATCAGTTGAACTAATAAACGGGACAGTTTTTTGCAAAGTATTATCAACCATTTTATCAAAAGATGATTCTTGCCCTATGCAAATAGTGCTAAAAAATAAGGATATGTAAATTAAGTATTTGATGTTTGTGGTAGTTTGATTATGCTACAGTTCCTTGACAACTACTTCCTGCACCAGCAGTGCATCCGTAACAATGTTGAGAAATGATTATTTTTCTGTCTTGTAGTAATTCTTCATTGTAATCACTAATATGCTTTACTTTACTAGCTACTTTTAATTCTAACATTTGGTTAAAATCACAATCGTATAACCATCCATCCCAACTTATGGAAATAGTATTTGTACACATAACACTTGATACTGCGGCTGGATTGTATGCTTCTACTAGAGAATACATGTAATCTTCATAATTATCAGAAGCAATTAAGTAGTCTAAAAAACGACTTATTGGTAGGTTAGTGATAGCAAATAAGTTGTGAAATTGAATATCAAAGTCTTCTTTTAAAGCTTTTTTGAAATCTCTTTCCATAGCCATTTGATCACCAGGTAAAAATGCACCTGACGGGTTGTATACCAAATCTAAACGTAATTCACTATTAGGCATTCCGTAACCAACAGCGTTTAATTCTTGTAAAGCTTTTATAGATTTATCAAAAACTCCGTCTCCACGTTGTTTATCTGTTTTTCCTCTTGTCCAATGTGGCATAGAAGAAACAACATGTACATTGTGCTTTTTAAAGAATTCGGGTAAATCATAGTATTTTTTATTCGCTCTAATAATTGTTAAGTTAGAACGAACAATGAAATCTTTAATCCCAGCTTTAGAAGCTTCTTCGACAAACCATCTGAATTCCGGATTCATTTCAGGCGCTCCACCAGTTAAGTCTAAAGTGTGAGCTTCTGTTTTTTTAATCACCTCCAAACATTGCATCATGGTTTCACGAGTCATGATTTCTTTACGATCAGGGCCGGCATCTACGTGACAATGTTCACATACTTGGTTACACATGTATCCCAAGTTAATTTGTAGAATTTCTAACTTATTAGGTGTGAGTGGAAACTGGTTGGTTTCTGCTATTTTTTCTTTAAAAGTTGGTAATTCGCCATTAGCAAAAATCCCATTAGATAATAATTCCAATTGCCTATTTGAATTTGCTAAGTCGCTTTCTCTTTTATGAAGGGATTTTGTTGACATATATTTATTATAATCTTTTATTCTAAATGAAACTTACAGCTTACATTTCTAGTTTATTCACTTTATTCATCATTTGAACACCATGTACTAAAGTTGCACCACTTTTAATAGCTGCTCCAACATGTAGTGCTTCCATCATTTCTTCTTTAGTGATACCGCGTTGTAAACCATCTTTGGTATACGCATCAATACAGTAGGGGCATTGTTCAGTATGAGCAACGGCTAAGGCGATTAATGATTTTTCACGTGCAGTTAAAGCACCTTCTTCAAACACCTTTCCATAGTACTCAAAAAACTTACTTCCTAGCTCTTCATTCCATTCTGATATTTTTCCAAATTTTCTTAAATCCGCTGGATCGTAATATGTTTTTGACATGTAAATATGTATTGGTTAGGTAGTAGACGAATAGTAAATGTAACTCTTACAAGTGAAATTTAAAATTTATATGTCGTATAAATAGTCTACTTTTGCAAAATGACGAATGAACTAAGGCTATCAGACTGGTTACCAACAACTAACAAGGAAGTTAAGATCCGTGGTTGGGAAGAACTGGATGTAATATTATTTAGTGGAGATGCTTATGTAGATCATCCTTCTTTTGGTCCTGCTGTAATTGGTAGGATTATTGAAGACTGTGGTTTGCGTATTGCAATTGTGCCACAGCCTTCTGTGACGGATAATTTGCAGGATTTTACCAAACTAGGAAAACCAAATTTATTTTTTGCGGTTACATCAGGTACCATGGATTCTATGGTAAGTAATTATACAGCTAGCAAGAAACAACGTGATAAAGATGCATACACGCCAAATGGTGACAAAGGTTTGCGTCCTGATTATGCAACTTCTGTATATTCTAGAATACTAAAGGAGAAATTCCCAGATGTGCCTGTTGTTATTGGGGGAATAGAAGCTTCATTGCGTCGAGTTACCCATTATGATTACTGGAGTGATAAATTATCTCCGGATATTTTAACTACTTCAAATGCTGATTTGTTGGTATATGGAATGGGTGAGCAACCGTTGAGAGACATTATTGGGTTGTTGAAAAAAGGAGTTCCTTTTTCCTCTTTAAAAACGATTAAGCAAACTGCTTATTTACAAGATAAATCAGAAGAATTACAGAAAAACAAGAATTGGAATGCAGTTACAATAGCTTCTCATGAAGTGTGTTTGTCTGATAAAAAAATATTTGCTTCAAACTTTAAAGTTATTGAGCAAGAGTCCAATAAAACATACGGGAATAGAATTGTCCAAGAGGTTGGGAAAAATAGATTGGTAATAAATCCACCATATCCTACTATGACTGAGAAAGAAATTGATAGTTCTTTCGATTTGCCTTATACACGTTTGCCGCATCCAAAGTATGATAAAAGAGGGCCGATTTCAGCTTTCGAGATGATAAAATTTTCTATAAATATTCATAGAGGGTGTTTTGGAGGGTGTAGTTTCTGTACTATTTCTGCGCATCAAGGAAAGTTCATTGCTAGTAGAAGTAAAGAGTCTATCATGAAAGAGGTAGATACTGTTGCTAATATGGACGATTTCAAAGGATACTTTTCTGATATTGGTGGGCCATCTGCGAACATGTACAAAATGAAAGGTAAAGTGCAATCTATTTGTGATAAATGCGTTGCGCCATCATGTATTAATCCTGTTATTTGTAGTAATTTAGACACTTCACATAAACCATTAACGGATATTTATCAATCAGTAGATAAACATCCGAAAGTAAAGAAATCTTTTATAGGGAGTGGGATTCGTTATGATATGTTGGTGCCTGAATTTAATAAAAATGCAGACCCAAAAGAGTTAGAGGAGTACACTGAAGAAGTGTTAACAAAGCACGTTTCCGGGCGATTAAAAGTAGCGCCTGAGCATACTTCTGACCCTGTATTGAAGTTGATGCGTAAGCCATCATTTTCAAACTTTCATCAGTTTAAAAAGTTGTTCGATAAAATAAATATCAAAAAGAAATTAAACTTACAATTAATACCATACTTTATATCAAGTCACCCAGCGAGTGAGTTGGAGGATATGGCTAACTTAGCTGCGGAAACTAAGGATATGGGGTTCAAGTTGGAGCAAGTGCAAGGGTTTACCCCGACACCAATGACGGTTGCAACGGTAATTTATTACAGTGGATACCATCCGTATACGCTTAAGAAAATGAAGACTCCTAAAACAAAAGAAGAGCGAGAAAATCAACATCGTTTTTTCTTTTGGTACAAGCCAGAGAATCAAAAATGGATTCGTAATTCATTGAAGAAAGTTGGTCGTTTAGATTTGATTGAACGTTTGCTTCCTAAGGAGGATGAGCTTAAAAAAGATTCTTTCAAGAAAGGGGATTCAAATTCTGGTAAAAAGAAAGGGTTTGTTAGTGTGATGCCTAAAGAGGGAGAAAACAAAGCTGGTTCTAAAGGGAGGTCAAAAGATAAAAAGAAATATAATAAGAAGAGAAGAAGATAGTTTATATGACTATTTTAAATAAAAAAAGCTTCAAACTGAAATTATTATTCAGTTTGAAGCTTTTTTTATAAGGTATGTTAACTACTTTTTCTTATTCTTGGGTTTGATGACAAATGCTCCTGCATATTCTTCGCTAATTATTGCTAATGCTCTGTCTGCGTCAAGTTTGTTTCTAAATTCTCCAACCCATACTTTATAATTAGGAGTCTCATAAACTACGTCAGATTTGAAATCTAAAAATTTGCTTTTACAATCCTTTAGGGTCTTTCTAGCGGCAATTAATTCCCTTCCGGAAACCACCTGAATAGAGTAGTGGGTTTTTAGCTCGCCATTTTTCAGTAAACGTTTACGTTCCTTGAGTAAGCGCTCAATTTTTTCGTCTTGTTCAATACTTACGGTTCCCTCTTGCGCACTACTTTTTAATGAGAAAAAGAAGGCGAAAAAGATGATTGTAATTATTTTAATGTAAGATAAGCTGCTCATAATGAATTGTCTTTGTGCAAAAGTACATTTTCTGCTAGTTTTTACTCTGCGATTAATCTTATTTAGAATATCTATAAATTAGGATTAACATTTCTATAACACTTAAAAATATCAATCTGAAATAGTATTTTTGTCGGAACAATTTTTTTAAATATAGACACTTTTGTAGCTATACTTGAAAAAATCGTACCAAAAGAGAAAAAGTCCTGAGTTGTTTTTCAGGGAATACTAATAAATTATAGATACATTACAGATGAAACAGGTGAAACACCGTAATTCAACTTCTAAAGTTCTAGGTTTTTGCTTAGCAGTTATGCTAGCATTTTCTACTTCTATTTTTGCTCAAGGCGATGTGGCTGCGGGTAAATCGTTGTTTAATTCAAATTGTGCTGCATGTCATAAGCTTGATAAAGATATGACTGGCCCCGCTTTAAGAGGGGTTGCCGAGCGTTTAGAGAAAGACTGGTTAGCTAGCTGGATTCGTAACAGTTCAAAAATGATCAAGGCTGGAGACTCATACGCAGTAGAGGTTTTTGAAAAGTATAACAAAACTCCAATGACGGCATTCCCTCAGTTTTCTGATGCGGATATCGATAATATTTTAGCATATACTTCAGCGCCTAAGCCTGAGCCAAAAGTTGCTGTTGCTCCAGTTGGTGGGAATTCGGCTAATGATGGTGTTAGCACGGATATCGTGTTAGGATTACTGGCTTTAGTGTTAGTGGTGTTGGCCGCTATGTTGATTATGGTGACTAAAACATTAAATACTCTTGCTAAGCAAGGTGGTGTTGATGTTAAGCAAACAGATTCTATTTGGAAGCGTTTTGTAAGGAATCAATTTTTAGTATTGGTTTCTGTGATTGCATTTATGTTATTTGCAGGATATCATTTATTTGGGTTCTTTATGCAAGTAGGAGTTGATCAGGGGTATAAGCCAGTTCAACCAATACATTTCTCTCATAGAATTCATGCTGGAGATAATGGAATCGACTGTAAGTATTGTCACTCAAATGCTAGGGTGAGTAAAACTTCTGGTATTCCTGCTTTAAATGTGTGTATGAACTGTCATAAGAATATAGGTGAAGTAGCTGAGTCTACTGCAGATGCTGATCATTCAAAAGAATTTTATGATGAGCAAATCCAGAAGTTGTATAAAGCAACTGGTTGGAATGAAGGTGATCAAGCTTATACAGGAACTCCAGAGCCAGTGAAATGGGTTAGGGTTCATAACTTGCCTGATTTCGCTTATTTTAATCATTCACAGCACGTTGTTGTAGGTGGCTTGGCTTGTCAGAAATGTCATGGTCCTGTTGAAGAGATGGAAATTTTAGAACAACATTCTCCATTAACAATGGGATGGTGTATTAATTGTCATCGTGATACAAATGTGAAAACTGAAGGTAATGAGTATTACACGAAGATTCACGCAGAGTTAAAGAAAAAATATGGTGTTGACCAACTTACTGTCGCTCAAATGGGTGGATTGGAATGTGGAAAATGTCACTATTAATAATAAAAGAAGTTAATATCAATTAATAATATGGCATCAAACAAAAAATACTGGAAAAGTGTTGAGGAGTTAGATACTAACTCAATTGTTGAGACGCTACAACAAAGTGAATTTGTTGAAGAGATACCAGTTGGAGATTTTTTAGGAGACAAAGAAACTCTTGAAGATTCATCAACTACTCGTCGTGACTTTCTTAAGTATGTTGGATTCAGTACTGCTGCTGCGTCTTTAGCTGCTTGTGAGGGTCCAGTGATTAAATCAATACCATATGTGGTTCAACCAGAACAAGTTCGCCCTGGTGTTGCAGATTATTATGCAACAACAATAGCTAACGGTTTTGATTTTGCTAGTGTGTTAGTGAAGACTAGAGAAGGTCGTCCTATTAAAATCGAGCCAAATAAATTGGCTAGTTCTAATGGAGGTACTACTGCTCGTATACAAGCTTCTGTATTGTCATTATATGATAATATGAGGTTAAAGCAACCAGTTGCAAATAATGAATTTGCGTATTGGTCTGATTTTGACAAGGCTGTTACAGGTAAATTAGCTGAGCTTAATACTTCAGGGAAAGAAGTTGTGTTGTTAACGCAAACTTTTGCAAGTCCTTCTACAACAAGATTGATTTCTGAATTTAAAGCAAAATACAGTAATGTTCGTCATGTAGTATATGATGCTATTTCTGAATCTGCTGCTTTGGATGCTTTTCAAGAAAAGTATGGAGAAAGAGGTTTAGCTAACTATGATTTAGAAGATGCTGATTTAATTGTTTCTGTTGGTGCTGATTTCTTAGGAGACTGGCAAGGTGGAGGCTATGAAGGTGCTTATGCTAAAGGTAGAGTGCCTGAAAATGGTAAAATGTCGCGTCACGTGCAGTTTGAGTCAAACATGAGTTTGTCTGGAGCTAATGCTGATTTACGTGTGCCATTAACACCATCTGAACAAAAAGTTGCTATTGCAAAACTTTACGGTTATGTAACTGGAAGTTCTGTTGGAGGGAAATTACCTAAATCTGTTGAAGCTGCTGTTAAAAAGATAGCTGCTGAATTAAAGAAAGCAGGAAGTAGAGCTGTTGTTTTAACAGGTATACAAGATAAAGGAGCTCAAGCTGTTTGTTTAGCAATAAACGAAGCATTGGCTAGTAAGGCATTTAATACTGCTACTCCTGTAAAATTAAGACAAGGAAGTGATGCTGCAATGAATCGATTAGTAGCTGATGTAAAATCAGGTAAAGTTGGTGCGGTAATCATGTCTGGAGTAAATCCAGTATATACTTTAGCAAATGGTGAAGCATTTGGTGAAGCATTAAAAAAGATTGAATTAACAGTATCATTTACAGAAAGAGAAGATGAAACTTCTGCATATGTAAAGTATTTAGGTGCTGCCCCTCATTATTTAGAGTCTTGGGGAGATGTTGAGTTCAAAAAAGGACACTACAGTTTAATTCAACCAACAATTAAACCATTATTTGATACACGTTCGTTCCAAGATTCATTATTGAAATGGATGGGAAGTAGTGATTCATATTATACATACATTAAGTCAACTTGGTCTACAGGATTCTTAGGAGGTTCTTCTTGGAATAAAGCTTTACATGATGGGATATTAGTTACGCCTGTTGTAGCTGTAGATGCTCAAGAAGGTGATGCTGTTGCTGCTGATGAAGTTAGTGTTGCTGCTGCTGTTGCTAAATTAGCAAAAGCTACTGCAAAAGGAATGGAGTTAACATTGTATCCTAAAACAGGTATGGGTGACGGACAAATGGCAAACAACCCTTGGTTGCAAGAATTTCCAGATCCGTTAACTAGAGCTACTTGGGATAACTACTTAACAATGTCACAAGTTGATGCTGATCGTTTAGGGTTAAGCTTAGCGCAATCTACTTTCTTTACTGAAGCTCGTCACGATGCAAATGGTGGGTTAAACGGAACATACGCTAACGTTACTGTTAACGGAGTTACGCTTAAAGTACCGGTTATGATTCAACCAGGTCAAGCTGTTGGTTCTGTTGGTATGGCATTTGGTTACGGTAGAAAAGCTGGTTTAAAAACTGAAATGCAAACAGGTGTTAGTGCATACAAATTATATGCTAATGCTAATACAAATCAAGATATACAAATTGAAGTTACAGAAGGGATTCACGAATTCGCTTGTCTTCAATTACATAATACTTTAATGGGTAGAGGAGATATCGTAAAAGATACTACTTTAGAAGTGTTTAATACAAAAGATGCTAAGGTTTGGAATCCTAAACCAATGGTGTCAAAAGATCACGTAATGATCCCTGCTGACTCTCCGGATGCAGATTTATGGACGGCGTTTGATCGTACTGTTGGTCATCACTTTAACTTATCAATCGACTTGAATTCTTGTACCGGATGTGGTGCATGTGTAGTTGCTTGTCATGCAGAGAACAATGTTCCTGTAGTTGGTAAATCAGAAGTGCGTAGATCAAGAGATATGCACTGGTTGCGTATTGATAGATATTATTCTTCTCAAGATTCATTTATTGGTGATGTTGAGAAAAAAGATAACATTGCTGGATTAGGAAGTTCTTTATCTGAATTTGCAGAATTAGAAAACCCAGCGGCAAATCCACAAGTGGTTTTCCAACCTGTAATGTGTCAACATTGTAATCACGCATCATGTGAAACAGTTTGTCCAGTAGCAGCAACTTCTCACGGTCGTCAAGGTCAGAATCAAATGGCTTATAACCGTTGTGTAGGAACTCGTTATTGTGCTAACAACTGTGCTTATAAAGTACGTCGTTTCAACTGGTTCTTGTACAATGATAATGATGAGTTTGATTTCAACATGAATGATGACTTAGGAAAAATGGTATTGAATCCTGATGTAGTTGTTCGTTCAAGAGGAGTTATGGAAAAATGTTCTATGTGTATTCAAATGACACAGAAAACTATTCTAGACGCTAAACGTGAAGGTAGAGCAATTAAGGATGGTGAATTCCAAACAGCTTGTTCTAACGCATGTGAAACAGGAGCAATGAAATTCGGAGATGTTAACGATCACGATAGTGAAGTTTTCAAAATGAAGAATGACAATAGAGCATATCACTTATTAGAGCACATTGGTACAGAGCCAAATGTTGTGTATCAAACTAAAGTGAGAAACTCAAACGAAGCATAAGTAAAAGAATTAATAAGTAATAATAAGTATAAGTTATGGGGTCTCATTACGAAGCACCGATAAGAACACCTTTAGTTACTGGTAATAAATCGTATCACGATGTATCAGTAGATGTTGCTAGACCTGTTGAAGGTCGTGCTAACAAACATTGGTGGATTGTCTTTTCTATTTCATTAGCAGCTTTCCTTTGGGGAGTAGGATGTATTATTTACACAATTTCTACAGGTATTGGTACCTGGGGATTAAACAAGACTGTAGGTTGGTCTTGGGATATTACTAACTTCGTTTGGTGGGTTGGTATTGGTCACGCAGGAACACTTATTTCGGCGGTACTATTATTATTCCGTCAGAAATGGCGTATGGGTATTAACCGTTCTGCAGAAGCAATGACAATTTTTGCCGTTGTACAAGCAGGATTGTTCCCGTTAATTCACATGGGTCGTCCATGGTTAGGATACTGGGTATTACCTATTCCAAACCAATTCGGTTCATTATGGGTAAACTTTAACTCTCCTTTATTATGGGATGTATTCGCAATATCAACGTACCTATCGGTATCATTAGTTTTCTGGTGGACTGGTTTATTACCTGATTTTGCAATGTTACGTGATAGAGCAGTAAAGCCTTTCCAAAAGAAAATTTACTCTTTAGTAAGTTTCGGTTGGTCTGGTAGAGCAAAAGATTGGCAACGTTTTGAAGAAGTATCTTTGGTATTAGCAGGTTTAGCTACTCCATTAGTACTTTCTGTACATACAATTGTATCTTTTGATTTCGCAACATCAATCATCCCAGGATGGCATACAACAATATTCCCTCCGTACTTCGTTGCAGGGGCAGTATTCTCAGGATTCGCAATGGTAAACACCTTGTTAATCATAATGAGAAAAGTATGTAACTTCGAAGACTATATTACAATGCAACATATCGAATTAATGAACTTAGTAATTATGATTACTGGTTCTATCGTTGGTGTGGCATATATAACAGAGTTATTCATGGCTTGGTATTCAGGAGTTGAATACGAACAATATGCATTCTTAAACAGAGCAACTGGTCCTTATGCTTGGGCATACTGGTCAATGATGACATGTAACGTGTTCTCACCTCAGTTTATGTGGATTAAGAAATTACGTAGAAGTATCATATTCTCTTTCATCATATCTATTGTAGTAAACATTGGAATGTGGTTTGAGCGTTTTGTAATTATTGTTACTTCTTTACACAGAGATTACTTACCATCATCATGGACAATGTTCTCACCAACATTTGTTGATATTGGTATATTTATAGGTACTATAGGTTTCTTCTTTGTATTGTTCTTATTATATGCAAGAACATTCCCTGTAATTGCACAGGCAGAGATCAAGTCTATTTTGAAATCATCAGGAGATAAATACAAAAAAACTAGCGAAAGTCATGAGTAATCATAAAGTAGTTCACGCGTTTTATACTGACGACGATGTGTTATTAGATGCTGTTAAAACAGTAAAAGATGCACATTATCATATTGAAGAGGTTTTTACACCTTTTCCAGTACACGGATTAGACAAAGCAATGGGATTAGCTCCTACACGTTTAGCAATTACTGCTTTCATGTATGGTATAGTTGGTTTAGTTGTTGCAACAGTCATGATGAATTTTATTATGATTCAGGACTGGCCTCAAGATATTGGTGGAAAGCCAAGTTTTACTTATATTCAAAACATGCCAGCATTCGTGCCGATTATGTTTGAATTAACGGTGTTTTTTGCAGCCCATTTAATGGTAATTACTTTTTATATGAGAAGTAGGTTATGGCCATTTAAGCAAGCTGAAAACCCTGATGTAAGAACAACAGATGATCATTTCTTAATGGAAATCCCTGCAGGAGATGATGTAGAAGCATTACAGACTTTGTTAAAAGAAACTGGTGCGGTAGAAATTAACGTAACTGAAAAGCACTAATTATGATGAAGATTTTAGTTAAAGCAATAGCAGTCGTAGGAATTTTAGCAATGGTGTCTTGTCATGAAACTTCAGCACCAAACTATCAATTCTTTCCAAATATGTATCAATCTGTAGGATATGAAACATATAGTGAGTCATCTGCGTTTAATGACGGAGTTGCAGCACAATTGCCAGTTGAAGGAACAGTTAAAAGAGGATGGATGCCTTATGAAATAGCTAACACTATTGAAGGAAGAGCATTTGCTAAAGACAGTTTAGTAAGTCCATTAAAAAATACTGAAGCTAATTTAGCAACAGGTAAAGAATTGTATGATATTTATTGTGCAGTTTGTCACGGTAGTAAAGGAAAAGGAGATGGAAATCTTGTAAAAAGAGAGAAGTTTCTAGGAGTTCCTAATTATGCAGATAGAGATATTACTGAGGGTAATATTTACCATACAATCTATTATGGATTGAACTCTATGGGATCTCATGCAGGTCAGTTAAAAGAGCACGAACGTTGGCAAGTTGTTATGTACGTGAGTAAGCTTAAGGCAGATTTAACCAAATAATAAATTAGATTAAGATATAGATATGTACGATTTTTCTAAAAAATTAAAGCTGTGGGCTATCGGATTTATGGTAGTTGGAGCTGTTGGTATTATAGCAGGTTTTATGTCGGCACCCTCAACGGTGGAAGATGTAGAGCAGATTTTAGCTCATCAAGATGGTCACGGTGGTGGTCATGATGCTGAAGCTACTACACACGTGGCTGTTGAAGCTCATGGTGAAGATGATCATGGTCAGTCACACAGTGAAGAAGCACATCATCAAGAATCTCAAGGTGATAAAACAGCACATGCTGCAGATGCACATGATGATGAACACACAAAACATTTGGAACATGTGTTAGTTCAATTACAAAACAAACCTTGGTCTGCATTATATGTAGCTTGTTTCTTCTTTATGATGATTGCATTAGGAACTTTAGCTTTCTACGCAGTAAACAGAGCAGCACAAGCAGGATGGTCTCCATTGTTATTTAGAGTAATGGAAGCAATAACATCTTACTTACCAGTTGGTTTAGTAATTATGTTAATCATCTTAGGTATATCAACTGTAGGTCATGGAAATCATTTATTTGCTTGGATGCATGCTGATTTAGATCCTACAAGTGTTGATTACGATAAATTAATCGACAATAAGAAAGGTTGGTTAAACGGTGGTTGGTTTATGGTTAGAGCATTTATTTTTGCTGGATTGTGGACTGCTTACCAAATTATATCTAAAAAATGGTCAAGAGCTCAAGATACTGCTTCTGATAATAAATACTTCAAAAAGAACTTTATGCTATCAGCAGGTTTCTTAGTTGTGTTTTTGTACTCAGAATCAATCATGTCATGGGATTGGATTATGTCATTTGACCCACACTGGTACAGTACATTATTTGGATGGTACGTATTTGCAAGTATGTTTGTGAGTGGTATTACTGTAATTGCATTAATAACTATATTCTTGAAATCTGGTGAAAAGGATTACTTGCCAAAAGTAAACAACAGTCATATTCATGATTTAGCGAAGTTTATGTTTGGTATCAGTATTTTCTGGACATACTTATGGTTCTCTCAATTCATGTTAATCTGGTATGCAGATATCCCTGAAGAGGTAACATATTTCGTAACACGTATACAAGACTATAACTTACCTTTCTTTGGTATGGTAGTTATGAATTTCTTATTCCCAATATTAGTATTGATGAATAGTGATTTCAAACGTGTAAACTGGTTCGTAGTTATTGCAGGTATAGTGATTTTATTAGGTCATTATACAGATATATATGTAATGGTTATGCCAGCAACAGTTGGTACACAATGGTCAATAGGATTACCTGAAGTTTCTTCAGTATTATTCTTCTTAGGGTTATTTATTTATGTTGTATTTACAGCATTAACGAAAGCGCCTTTAGTGCCAAAACGTAATCCGTTTATTCACGAGAGTGAGCATTTTCATTATTAAAATTAATAAATACTAGATATTAAAAGTAATGACAGTTTTTTTATACATAGTAGTAGCGCTTTTAATTGCAATTTCATTATGGCAATTAGGTAAAGTTGTAAAGATTTATAAAGCTTCAAAGGCAGATACCGATGTAGCTAATGATGGTGATAACAAAACCCAAGGTGGTTTAATGTTAATGTACCTGATATTTCTATTCGTATTTACATTTTACGGTTTTTATGCATGGAGTGAAGTATTGTTAGGAACTCCAGCTTCGGCTCACGGTCCTAATTATGACTTGTTAATGAACGTTTCATGGGCAATCATATTTCCTGTATTCTTTTTAGTACAGTTTTTATTACACTTTTTCGCCTTTAAATATCAAGGTAAAGCAGGTAATAAAGCATTGTATTATTCTGATAACATGAAGTTAGAGATGGTATGGACAATCATACCAGTAATTGTTTTAACAGGATTAATCTTATTCGGATTATTCAGTTGGAATGACATCATGTCTTATGACTTTGAAGGAGAAGAAGATCCAATAGTAGTTGAATTATACGCACAACAGTTTAACTGGACTGCACGTTATGCAGGAGGAGATAACACTTTAGGAGATGCTAACGTTCGTTTAATTGACTATGATGCAGTAAATACATTAGGATTAGATACTTCAGATAAGAATTATGCTGATGATGTAATTACTAAAGAATTACACTTACCAGTAGGTAAACGTGTCCATTTCAAGATTCGTTCTCAAGATGTGTTACACTCTGCTTATATGCCTCACTTTAGAGCTCAAATGAACTGTGTTCCTGGTATGGTAACTGAATTTTCATTCATACCTACAGTAACTACTGTTGATATGCGTAAGGATGAAAAAATAGTCGCTAAAATTACTAAGATAAATGCTTTAAGAGCAGAACGTAGAAAAGCAGGAGAAGATTTAGATGAAGAAGATTACATATTTGATTACTTGTTATTATGTAATAAAATTTGTGGAAAATCTCACTACAACATGCAAATGAAAATAGTAATTGATACTCCAGAAGATTATGCTGCTTGGATGAAAACTCAGCAAAAAGCTAAGGATATTATTACTGTAGCAGGAAACTAATTAATAGATTAACAAAACTATATAACCATATATAAAGTTATGTCACAAGACGATCACGGACACCACAAAGAGACATTCATTACTAAATACATATTTAGTATTGATCATAAAATGATCTCGAAGCAATACTTGATTACCGGTATAATCATGGGTATTATTGGTATTGCAATGTCAATGCTTTTCAGATTACAATTAGCTTGGCCGGAAGAGCCATTTAAAATAATGGAAATCCTTTTAGGTAGCAAAATGGCTCCAGGTGGGGTTTTAGATGCCGATGCTTATTTAGCATTAGTAACTATTCACGGTACCATTATGGTATTCTTTGTACTTACAGCAGGTCTGAGTGGTACATTTAGTAACTTGTTAATTCCTTTACAGATTGGTGCAAGAGATATGGCATCAGGATTCTTAAACATGGTATCTTACTGGTTGTTCTTTTTATCAAGTATCATCATGGTAATATCTTTATTTGTTGAAGCTGGACCAGCATCAGCAGGTTGGACAATTTATCCTCCATTATCTGTATTACCACAAGCTATTCCTGGATCAGGAATGGGTATGACATTATGGTTAGTTTCAATGGCTATCTTTATTGCTTCCTCTTTATTAGGATCATTAAACTACATTGTAACCGTAATCAACTTACGTACAAAAGGTATGTCAATGACGCGTTTGCCATTAACAATCTGGACGTTTTTTGTAACAGCAATTATTGGAGTTGTATCGTTTCCGGTATTATTCTCTGCAGCATTATTATTAATAATGGATAGAAGTTTTGGAACTTCATTCTACTTATCTGATATATTTATTAATGGTGAGGTATTACATTACCAAGGAGGATCTCCGGTATTGTTTGAGCACTTATTCTGGTTCTTAGGTCACCCTGAGGTATACATCGTATTATTACCAGCATTAGGAATTACTTCTGAAGTTATTGCAACTAACTCTCGTAAACCAATTTTTGGTTATAGAGCGATGATTGCATCTATCTTAGCAATTGCATTCTTATCATGTATCGTATGGGGTCACCATATGTTTATCTCTGGTATGAATCCATTCTTAGGATCAGTATTTACATTTACTACCTTATTAATTGCAATACCATCAGCGGTAAAAGCATTTAACTATATCACTACTTTATGGAAAGGTAACTTGCAGTTTAACCCTGCAATGTTATTCTCTATCGGTTTAGTTTCTACTTTCGTTTCTGGAGGTTTAACTGGAATCATTTTAGGAGATAGTACTTTAGATATTAATGTTCATGATACTATGTTCGTTGTAGCGCATTTCCACTTGGTAATGGGTGTAACAGCAGTTTATGGATTCTTAGCTGGTGTATACCACTGGTTCCCTAAAATGTTTGGTAGAATGATGAGTAAAAAATTAGGTTACTTACACTTCTGGATAACAGCAGTTGGTGCTTATGGAGTATTTTACCCAATGCACTTTACAGGATTAGCTGGTTTACCACGTCGTTATTATAACAACACAAGTTTCCCAATATTTGATGATTTAACTGATATTAATGTTATCATTACCGTTTTTGCATTGATTACAGGATTAGGACAGTTTATATTCTTATATAACTTCTTTAATAGTATTTTTAATGGAGAAAAAGCTATCCAAAATCCTTGGAGATCTAATACACTTGAATGGACTACACCAGTAGAACATATCCATGGTAACTGGCCAGGAGATATCCCTGAAGTACACCGTTGGTCATATGACTACAGTAAGCCAGGTCATGATGAAGATTTTGTTCCGCAAAATGTTCCAATGAAACCAGGTGAAGAAGAATTACATCACTAGAATTATTGCGAAAGCATTAATCTCATAATATATAAAATCCTTTTCTAATTTTAGAAAGGGATTTTTTTTGTTCATCATTTAACTACTCATTTTGTATAGTTGAGTAAACTATCTTATCACTGTTTCTATTATATGTTTTTATAAAAGTTTATTTATATGAGATTCCTTATTTGAAAGCTTATAATTTCTTTATCGACAAACTAGGCAACTAATGTCTTTCAAAATGGGTAGATTATTATTTTTTGGTTGTCTATTGATGCTTACTACCATGAGTTATGCTCAAAGTGCTTGGGTAAAACTTAAAGGAGAAGCATACACTCAATTATCTTTTAATAACATATCTAATTACAATAGTGTATTCAATAAGCGTGGAAATAGCCTTTTTACAAGTAGAGTTATTAGTGACAGAACAATACAGCTGTACGGTGAGTACGGATTAACAAATAAATTAACAATAGTGGGGGCAATACCTATTAAGGCGTTAAAAACAGGTGAGGTAGTGTTAGAATATGGTTCCTTACCAATAATAAATGAAGGAAGTTTAGTTGCTTTAGGTAATGTTGATTTTGGTGTAAGGTATTTGTTGCTGCGAAAAAAAGTTAACTTAACTACTCAAGTACAAATAGGATTTCCTACTTCTTCATATGATAATAACACAGGATTAAGATCAGGTATAAATTCATTGGTATTTAATCCTTCAATATCTATCGGTAAAGGAAATGAGAATTGGTTTTTACAAGGAAGTGTTGGTCTGTTATTAAGAACTAATAATTATAGTAACGGAGTAAAGCTTTATGCAGAAGGAGGAAGGAAGTTCTTTGATCATTTATGGGTAATCGCTTTTGTAGATATAGTTGATTCTTTTGAAGATGGATGTTTAGTTGAGTCTAGACAAAGTTTAGAAACATCTATAAATTTAAATAATAGTGAATATAAAGGTTATGGCATGAAATTGATAATAGAAATATATGATGAATTTGGATTAACAGCTGCTTTTGGTGGTGCTTTTTCAGCTCATTTGGAAGCAAAAAAAGCATCGTATAACTTCGGGGTTTATTATAAGTTCAAGAAGATATAAATATTAAAACTTGTTTATTAAAAGAGTATGTACAAAAAAAGGCCTCACAAAGTGAGGCCTTTTTTTAAATATTGTGTGATATATCTATAATCTTACGATAACTGATTTTGATTCGCTATCCCAGTGTAATAAATGTTTGTTTTCATTAAACCAGTTTTTCCAAGTAGTTAAATCGTTAATTTCAGTTTTTCCAATAGTTTCATGGCTATATCCTGATTTAGATTTTATGTTTGAAATCTGTCCTAGAAAATTACTAGCTGAAGTTAATTCTAAACTATATCCTTCTTCAAGATTGTGAAATTCTTCAATGATTGAAATACGTTCTTGAACATATTTGCATGCTTTTTTGTCTATATTTTTTTTATCAATGTTTTTGTCAGTTGCAAATACATTACCCATTAATAAAAATAAAACTCCAGTTAAAATTACACTTTTGATATTCATGATCAGTTTTTTTGATATAATTAATATTCCCCAAATGCCCTATTTGTTTCGGACGGTACAAATGTAGGTTCTATCGCTCTACAAACCAATAGGTTGGAGTGTATTTTGTCGGTTTTGTGATATTGCTTAAATTAACATTTGTATATTGTTAATTATTAGGTGTGTTAAGTGGATGCTTTTAATTATTTGTATTTTTTTGTAGTTTTTATTGATAACTACATAATTTAAAATATCGCTAAAATGCACAAATCATCTTTTAAAAGTAGTTTTTCAGGTGTTAAGCGGTCTAATTTTGTTGTGAAATCTAAAGTGATACTAATTATGTTTAATTGTAATGAGCTGAATATTAGTTTAATTGGTCTTTCTTGTTTTTACAATTACTTAGTTCAAGATTATATTCTTTCCAGTAATATTTTTAATTAACGTAGCAACATACATCAAGTAGATTTTTGTTATTTTTACAATCTACACAATAATTAACCAGTCATTGGCTGCTTGAATACTATGAACGAAAACTTAGACCCAAGTAACGAAAATTATAATCCAGCAGAATTAGATGCGGATAGAGCACTTAGGCCTTTATCTTTTGATGATTTTGCAGGGCAAGATCAAGTATTAGACAATTTGAAAATTTTCGTTCAAGCTGCTAATTTACGTGACGAAGCATTAGACCATACCTTGTTTCATGGGCCTCCAGGTTTAGGTAAAACAACTTTGGCGCACATTTTAGCCAATGAATTAGGTGTTGGTATAAAAGTTACATCAGGGCCAGTGTTGGATAAACCAGGAGATTTAGCTGGTTTATTGACTAACTTGGAAGATCGTGATGTGTTGTTTATTGATGAAATTCATCGATTAAGCCCAATTGTGGAGGAATATTTGTACTCTGCAATGGAAGACTATAAAATCGATATCATGATTGAGTCTGGGCCAAACGCTAGAACAGTACAAATAAATCTTAATCCCTTTACATTAATAGGTGCGACAACTCGTTCAGGGTTGCTTACAGCTCCTATGCGTGCACGTTTTGGGATTCAATCTCGTTTACAATATTATAAAACTGAATTACTGTCTACAATAGTTGAACGTAGTGCACATATTTTAAATGTCCCTATTGATATTGAATCAGCAATAGAAATTGCTGGTAGAAGTAGAGGGACACCTCGTATTGCTAACTCTTTATTGCGTAGAGTTCGTGATTTTGCTCAAATAAAAGGGAATGGAACTATTGATATGGAAATAGCTCGTTACGCATTAAAAGCTTTAAATGTAGATGCGCATGGGTTGGATGAAATGGATAATAAAATTTTAACAACACTTATTGATAAGTTTAAAGGTGGTCCGGTAGGAATTACCACCTTAGCAACAGCAGTTTCGGAAAATGGAGAAACAATAGAGGAAGTATATGAGCCTTTTTTAATTCAACAAGGGTTTCTGATTCGTACACCTAGAGGAAGAGAAGTGACTGAACTTGCCTATAAACATTTAGGAAGGATAAAGGGAAGTGTTCAAGGTGGCTTGTTTTAGAATAATTTGGAATGAATTATAAATCATTTCGTGGGCAGGAGAAATCTAATCAGAGTAGGGTTTAATGTGTAATCTCTTTTGATGTAGAGATGACAATTGTGTTAAAATTTATAATTTAAGAAAAATGATTGATAGTAGATTACATAAAATATCTTTCATAAAGGTATTACTGAATACAGCAAGTATTTTAAAAAACCCACTGCCTTTTCATAATAAGAATTTTACTAAATACGGTGATAGTTTTTCTATTAGTTTAGGAAAAGGAAATCCTATTATTTTTTCCCGAGATCCTATTATAGCGAAACACATATTACAGAAGAATCATAAAAACTACATCAAGTCAGAATTGCAAACACATTATCTGGCCAAATACATAGGTAATGGTCTGCTAACCGCCAATGGTCATTATTGGTTACAGCAAAGGAGATTGATTCAACCAGCTTTTCATAAAAAAAAATTAGAAAGCTTGATGGGAATCATGTTTTCGGAAATTAAATTGCAGCTTCAGGAAATTTCAGGAAATGAAACAATTGATGTTTTTCCCATTATGAACGATTTAGCTTTTAATGTAGTTGCCAAATCATTATTCAGCTATACTGATAAAGGAAATAAGATTCATAGACTCCAAGAAATAACAGAAGGAATTCAGGAAATGTTGATTAAGGAATTGAGGCAACCATTTAAGAAATGGTGGTTTAAACTAAATGGTAGTTTACAAAGAGCGAAACAATTAAGTAAAGAAGCCAGGGTAATTTTATTAGAAATTATTCAAGAGAGAAAAGATAGCAATTCTGCTCCAGATGATTTACTCCAGATGTTGTTAGATTCACGATATGAAGATGGCTCTTCAATGACTAATGAGCAATTAATAGATGAGATCCTTATTTTGTTTGTAGCAGGACATGAAACTACTTCTAATGCCTTAACCTTTTCTTTGCAATTAGTAGCTCAAGACAAAGCTATTCAAAAAAAAATACGTGATGAGATAAGCTTGTTTGATGTAAATGATATTTTAAATAGTATTCAAAATCTGCCATATACCAAACAATGCATTGAAGAAACGTTACGTATGTACCCGCCAGCCTATTTTTCAGATCGTTTGAGTTTAGAAGATGATGAGTGCAATGGAGTGAAAATCCCGAAAAACACACAGGTGTTATTGTCTTATTACGAAATGCATAGGCATCAAGATTATTGGAGTAATCCAGAAAAATTTGACCCAGATCGTTTTCAATTGGACAACAAAAAAAAATATTCAGCTAGTTATTTTCCGTTTGGGGCAGGGCCAAGAATGTGTATAGGAAATAATTTTGCGATGTATGAAATGATTCTAACTCTAGCTGAAGTGGTTAAGGATTACGAACTAGAACCAGTGAGTGAAATAGAAATTAATCCCTTAATAACATTGAAGCCTAAATTGGCAACTATTAGTTTTAAGAAGTTATAATATATAACAATGATTAATAAATGATGATTAGTTATGAAGCAACTATTGATTAATAAATTAGTGCTGTAAGTTTTATTGTTTTTGAACTCGAAATATGAATCTAAAAGAAAAGTATACACATTTGATAAAAGTTGAAGCAACACGCCTCGGTTTTTTATCTTGTGGTATTTCTAAGGCTGAATTTCTAGAAGACGAAGCGCCAAAATTAGAGGATTGGTTAAAAAATGATTTTCATGGAGAAATGAAATATATGGAGAATCATTTTGATAAACGTTTAGATCCTCGTTTGTTAGTTGATGATGCGAAGTCGGTTATATCGTTAAGTTATAATTATTATCCGCAACAATTACAGCGAGATCACTCATACAAGATTGCTAAATATGCTTATGGGCAAGATTATCATCATGTAATTAAAGGGAAGCTAAAAGAGTTGTCGGTTTTTATTCAAGAGAATATTGGTGATGTTCATGGTCGTGCTTTTGTAGATTCGGCTCCAGTGATGGAGCGTGCTTGGGCAAAAAAATCCGGACTAGGATGGGGAGGGAAACATTCTTTAGTACTTCAAAAACAACAGGGGTCATTTTTCTTTTTATCGGAATTAGTTATTGATTTGGACTTGGAATATGATACTCCAATGACTGATCATTGCGGAACTTGTACCAAGTGCATAGATGCTTGTCCAACCAAAGCTATTCTTCCTAATAACACAGTTGATGGTAGTAAATGTATTTCTTATTTTACAATTGAGTTAAAAGAAAACATCCCGAATGAATTTAAAGGTCAATTTGACGATTGGATGTTCGGATGTGATATTTGTCAAGATGTTTGCCCATGGAATCGTTTTTCAAAACCACACAATGAGCCATTGTTTTCTCCTAAATCTGAATTACTAAATCTGACAAAAAATGACTGGGAAGAAATTACCGAAGATGTGTTTGGTAGAGTGTTTCAAAAGTCAGCAGTAAAAAGAACAAAATTTGCTGGATTACAACGTAATATTTCTTTTCTTAAAAAATAAATTAGGTAAAACTTTCATAATTGAAACATAGGTATAACTTTGTATAATTATACTAATATTGAGTTATGAGTAAAAAAAGAATGAGGCATGAAGCATTAATTTATCATGCGAAACCTGTACCCGGAAAAATAAAAGTAGTACCAACAAAAAAATACGCTACTCAGCGTGATTTGGCATTGGCCTATTCACCAGGTGTTGCAGAGCCTTGTTTAGAAATTGAAAAAAATCCAGAAGACGCATATCGATATACTGCAAAAGGGAATCTTGTTGCAGTAATTTCAAACGGAACAGCTGTTTTAGGTTTAGGGGATATTGGTCCTTTAGCCTCAAAACCTGTAATGGAAGGAAAAGGATTATTGTTTAAAATTTTCGCCGACATTGATGTATTCGATATTGAAGTTGATACTAAAGACATTGATGCTTTTGTGGAAACAGTTAAGAATATTGCGCCAACATTTGGAGGGATAAATCTTGAAGATATAGCAGCTCCAGAAGCTTTTGAAATAGAAAGAAGATTAATAGAGGAGTTGGATATCCCGGTAATGCATGATGACCAACACGGTACGGCAATTATTTCTTCAGCAGCGCTGTTAAATGCTTTAGAAATTGCAGGAAAAGAAATATCCAAAGTTAAAATAGTTATATCAGGTGCAGGTTCGGCAGCAATATCTTGTGCAAACTTATATGTGCGTTTAGGTGCTAAATATGAAAACATTACGATGTTTGATATTGAAGGTGTTTTGCATAAAGGAAGGACAGATTTATTCGATTTACAATTAAAATTTACATCAGGAAAAGCAGGGACGACTCTTGGTGATGCGATGAAAAAAGCTGATGTATTTTTAGGTTTGTCTGTTGGAAATATATTAACACCAGATATGTTGTTAGCGATGGCTAACGACCCTATTGTTTTTGCAATGGCAAATCCAACACCAGAAATAGCATACAATGTAGCAATTGATACACGTGATGATATCATTATGGCAACTGGAAGGTCAGATCATCCTAATCAAGTAAACAATGTATTAGGTTTTCCATTTATATTTCGTGGAGCGTTAGATGTTCGAGCTACGAAAATTAATGAGGAAATGAAGTTAGCAGCTGTTCATGCAATAGCTAAACTAGCAAAAACTCCTGTGCCAGAGCAAGTAAATATTGCTTATGGTGAAACAAAATTAATTTTTGGAAAGGAATATATTATTCCTAAGCCATTTGATCCAAGGTTAATATCTGAAATACCTCCAGCGATTGCTAAAGCAGCAATGGAATCTGGTGTAGCTACAAATCCTATTGAGGATTGGGTTAAGTATGAAGAAGAATTAATGCAGCGTTTAGGTTCTGATAATAAGTTGGTTAGGTTGATTCATAGAAGAGCTAAGTCAGATCCCAAAAGAATTATATTTGCTGAGGCTGATCATTTAGATGTGTTGAAGGCTGCTCAAATTGTATTTGAAGAAGGAATAGGTACTCCAATTTTATTAGGTAACAGAGAGATTATTTTAGAATTAAAAGCAGAAATTGGTTTTGATGAAGAAGTGATGATTATCGACCCGAAAATAGATGAAGAAGAAGAACGAAGAGAGCGTTACGCAAAAAAATATTGGGAAAAATCAAGAAGAAAAGGTAAAACGCTTTTAGAGGCTAAAAAATGGATGCGCGAACGTAACTATTTTGCTGCAATGATGGTAAATGAAGGAGATGCTGATGCTTTGATCACTGGATATTCTAGAAGTTACCCAACAGTTTTAAAACCAATGTTGGAGCTTATAGGTATGGCGAAAGGTGTATCAAGAGTAGCGGCAACGAACTTAATGATGACAGAAAGAGGGCCGATGTTTCTATCGGACACCTCAATAAATATAAACCCAACAGCAAGAGAATTAGCGGTAATTGCAAAAATGACTTCAAGGACGGTTAAATTGTTTGGTATGGAGCCAATTATGGCCATGATGTCCTATTCTAATTTTGGTTCGTCAAATCATGAATCGTCAGAAAAAGTTTCTCAAGCAGTTTCGTATTTACATAAATACTATCCGGATTTAGTTGTTGATGGTGAATTACAAATGGATTTTGCATTAAATTCTGAGATGTTAAGTGAAAACTTCCCGTTTTCTAAACTGGCTGGTAAAAAAGTAAACACATTAGTTTTTCCGAATTTAGATGCTGCAAACATTTCTTATAAAATGTTAAAAGAATTGAATAAGGCAGAATCTATTGGGCCGATTTTAATGGGGATGAATAAAGCTGTTCACGTAATTCAATTAGGAGCAAAAGTTGAGGAAATGGTTAATATGGCAGCTGTTGCGGTAGTAGATGCACAACAGAAAGAAGGTATGGAAAATGGGTAAATAAAAGCATTTACAAATGTTGCTAAAAAAAGTGTATTTTTGAACTTAATTCAATTTTAAAAAATGATAACACAAATTCAGGGGAAATTAATAGAGAAAAACCCTACTAATGTTGTTGTTGACTGTAATGGTGTGTGTTATGAAATAAATATTTCTATGCACACTTTTTCATTGTTACCAGCGAGTGATTTTTTAAAAATATACACCCATCTTCAAGTAAAGGAAGATTCACATACGTTATACGGTTTTATTGAAAAAGCAGAACGTGAATTATTCAGGTTGTTAATATCAGTTTCTGGTATAGGGACTAATACGGCAAGAGTAATGTTATCATCACTTTCTCCTAAACAAATACAGCAGGCAATTGCGGTTGCTGACGTGGCTACAATACAATCTATAAAAGGTATTGGAGCTAAAACTGCACAACGAGTAATATTAGATTTAAAAGAAAAAGTGTTAAAAGTGTTTGGAATGGACGAAGTTTCTGATGCTTTAAACAATACTAACAAAGAAGAAGCGTTATCTGCTTTAGAGGTTTTAGGATACGCAAGGAAGCAAGCTGAAAAAGTTTGTAATAAAATAATAAGCACAACTCCTGATGCAACGGTTGAAACAATCATTAAGTTAGCATTGAAGAGTTTGTAAAATGAGTTAAGTAAGAAAAATAATGAGCATTTTAGCACAACGAATTTTTGGGGTTTTAGTTTTGGTTTCTGCAATTGTATTTGCTCAGGATCCAGTAGCAAATGATTCAATTATACAACCACAAACAGGATATAATTTAGGGCATTTAAATGTCCCTAATCCTACTAGTATTACATCTAAATACACTTACGATCCATTTACTGATAGATATATTTATACAGAATCTATTGGTGATTTTAATATTAATTACCCCGTTATTCTCACTCCAAAAGAATATGAAAAGTTGGTGTTACAAGAGTATATGCAAGGGTATTACAAATCGAAACTTGATGCACTTGAAGGAAAAAAAGAAGGTTCGGAAGAGGCTCGAAAAAACCTTTTACCAGAGTTTTACATAAATTCTGGTTTTTTTGAATCAGTTTTTGGAGGAAATACTATTGAAGTTATTCCACAGGGATATGTATCAATGGATATTGGTTTTTTGCATTCAAAGCAAGATAATCCAGTATTGTCACCAGAAAATAAATCAAGTTTTACATTTGATTTTGACCAACAAATTAGCTTGAGTCTGCTAGGGAAAGTCGGTAAACGATTGCAGATTACTGCAAATTATGACACTGAATCAGTATTTGATTTTCAAAATCAAATAAAATTAGAGTTTACGCCTACCGAAGATGATATCATTAGAAAAATTGAAGTGGGTAATGTTAGTATGCCTTTGAATAGTACTTTAATTACTGGTGCCCAAAGTTTATTTGGTGTAAAAACAGAATTACAATTTGGAAAAACGACCGTTACTGCTGTGTATTCAGAGCAGAAATCACAACGTCAAAGCGTTACTGCTGAAGGTGGTGGTACTTTGGAAGATTTTAATTTATTTGCTTTAGATTATGATGAGAGTAGGCACTTTTTCTTGTCACAATATTTTAGGAATAATTATGATAAAACCTTAGAAAATTATCCTTTTATAAATTCAAATATTCAAATTACTCGTTTAGAAGTTTGGGTAACTAACAGAAACAATACAGTTAATAACGTTAGAAACATTGTTGCTTTACAGGATTTAGGAGAGTCAACTAATTTAGGTGAGCCTGCCGTTTCTGTTTCTGCAGGTCCAAATGCATATCCAGATAACAGTAATAACGGATTAAATCCTGAAACGATAGGTTCGGGGTCCATTTTAACTGATCAAATTAGGGATATAGCTACGGTTCAGCAAGGTTTTGGTGCATTGTCAACAATTGCAAGTGAAGGAACTGATTATTCAAAATTAGAGAATGCCAGAAAGTTAACTGAAAATTCAGAATACAATTATAATGCTCAACTTGGGTACCTTTCTTTAAATCAAAGATTAACCAATGATGAAGTATTAGCAGTAGCTTATCAATTTACTGTCGGAGGACAGGTATATCAAGTAGGGGAATTTGCAACAGATGGGGTAGATGCTACAACAGTTGATAGTGGAACAGGTGCGGTTACAAATAATAATTTAGTGTTAAAAATGCTTAAAAGTAATTTAACTACTGTTGCTGAACCTGTATGGGATTTGATGATGAAAAATGTTTATGCTCTTGGTGCGTATCAGTTAAGTCAAGAGTCATTTAAATTAGATATATTATATACGGATCCATCTCCAGTAAATTTTATATCTGAAGTGCCTGGAACTCCGTTGCCATCAGATGTAGAACAAACAACATTACTACAAGTCTTTGACTTAGATAAATTAAATACCAACAACGATCCGCAACAAGGTGGAGATGGTTTTTTTGATTTTTACCCAGGAATAACTGTAAATACAGAAAATGGAAGTGTGTTTTTTACCAAAGTTGAGCCATTTGGGGAATACTTATTTGATAAGTTAGATTTAACTCCAGGTGTAGGACCTGAAGAGTATGATGATGGAATAGATCTTACTGATTCAGAACTAGCGAACTGGAATGATAACCAGACAAAGTATGTATATAAAAACTTATATGCTTCTACAAAAACGGTTGCAGCAGAAGATGCAGCAAAAAATAAGTTTCAGTTAAAAGGACGTTATAAATCTACAGGAGGTGGTGGAATATCTATAGGAGCTTTTAATGTGCCAAGAGGATCTGTTACGGTTACTGCAGGTGGTAGGCAATTAATTGAAGGTGTTGATTATACGGTTGACTATCAACTAGGTAGAGTGCAGATTCACGATGAAGCTTTAAAAGCATCAGGAACGCCAATTGATATTTCTGTAGAGAATAATGCAGCATTTGGGCAGCAATCAAAACGATTTGCAGGAATAAATGTAGAGCATAAATTCAATGATAATTTTCAAATTGGAGGAACTTTTTTAAATTTAAAAGAGAAGCCGTTAACTCAAAAAGCTAATTTAGGTTATGAGCCAATAAACAATACGATTATTGGTTTTAATGGTAATTATTCTACTGAAGTGCCGTTTTTAACTCGTTTGGCTAATAAGTTACCAAACATTGATACCGATGTGCCTTCAAATGTTTCTGTTCGTGGTGAGTTTGCATACTTATTGCCAGGTTCGCCAAAACAAACAAAACAAAATGGGGAAGCAACTACTTATGTAGATGATTTTGAAGGAGCTCAATCTGCAATTGATGTGAAATCTCCATTATCATGGAAATTAGCAAGTATTCCTAGGAGTAAAGGTTCTAGTAACTTATTGAGTGATCCTATACCAAATAACGATATTGCACAAGGGTTCAGGCGAGCAAAATTATCATGGTATGGAATCGACCCGATTTTTTATAGTAATAATAAGCCTTCTGGGGTTTCTGATGATGATATTTCAACATTAGAAACAAGACGAATATTTATTGATGAAGTAAATGATCAGGATATAGCACAAGGACAAACTACTGTATTGCAAACATTAGATTTAGCGTATTACCCAGATCAAAGAGGGCCATATAATAATTATGATCCTGCGGTACAAACTTCGTTTGAAACAACGCCGTCTAATAACTGGGCAGGAATTACACGTCAATTGACTACAACTGATTTTGAACAATCCAATGTGGAATATATGGAGTTTTGGGTTCAGGATCCATATCTTGATGGTATTAATGTCTCTTCATCAACAGGTGGGAAACTAACCATAAACTTAGGGAGTATCTCTGAAGATGTATTAAGAGATGGACGTAAGTTGTATGAAAACGGATTACCAGAGGATGGTAATGAATTGCCTACAAATGTAAATAGTACTCCTTGGGGGAATGTTCCTACTAATCAGGCATTAATTTACGCATTTGATTCAGAGGGTGTAGGGAGAACAAATCAAGATGTTGGTTTAGATGGGTTAAATGATATTAAAGAAGCAGGAATTTATACAGCCAATCCATCATTGACTGATCCAGCTGGAGATAATTATGTGTATTATTTAAATACGCCAGGTTCGGTATTGGAACGATATTACAATTACAATGGAACACAAGGGAATTCTCCAGTAAGTGTTACTGATACGAATAGAGGGTCTACAACTTTACCGGATGTAGAGGATTTAAATAGGGATAATACTATGAATACGATTGATAGTTACTATCAATATGAATTAGATATTACGCCTGCAATGGATTTAAATTCAAATTTTGTTAGAGACATAAAACCGTTTCAAAGACTAATGCCAAACGGTACAACAAAAAGTGGTAGATGGATTCAGTTTAGAGTGCCTCTAAGAGGAACTCATGCTCAGTCAGTAAATGGAATTAGTGATTTTAGGTCTGTGCGTTTTATGCGTATGTTTTTAAGTGAGTTTTCTGAAAATGTAGTACTTCGTTTTGGAGCTTTAGAACTGGTTAGGGGAGATTGGAGAACTTATACGCAGTCGTTAGATTCGCAAACTGATAACTCAACCGATGCTACTGATTTTGAAGTAGGGGCTGTCAATACTCAAGAAAACCCTGGTTATATAGTTCCTCCAGGTATTGAATTGGAAGAATTGTATAGTAATAATACAGTATTGCGTCAAAATGAACAATCACTATCACTTCGTGTAAAGAATTTAGAAGAAAAAGATGCAAGAGCAGTTTATAAAAATCTTAATATTGACATGTTGCAGTTTAAAAAAATGCGAATGTTTATACATGCTGAAAGTATTGAAAATGCTCCAGCTCTTGGCGATAGGGAGTTAGCAGGTTTTTTAAGAATGGGTAATGATTTAACGAATAATTACTATCAAATTGAAGTTCCATTAACACCATCATTACCTAGTATTTCTGCTACAGAGGTTTGGAAAGAGAGTAATGAAATCGATTTACAATTAGAGATTTTAAAGAGTATAAAAGCCTCAGGTATTAATACTTCAGGTATTGATACAGGTGTTAGGTATTTCGATTTACATAGGGACTCGGGTGAATTACTACCAGTAACTTTGGATGGTAATGATATACCAACAACTATTATAGCTTCTGATATTAGGTATAGAGTTGCGATAAAAGGAAATCCTAGTTTAGGAAATATACGTAACCTAATGTTAGGGGTTAGAAGTAATAATAATACACCTGTTTCTGGAGAAGTATGGTTTAATGAATTGCGTTTGTCTGATATGGATAATAAAGGAGGTTGGGCTGCTTTATTAAGTGCTGATGCCAATATTGCTGATTTTGCAACTGTTTCTGCCTCGGGTAAAAGGAGTACAGTTGGTTTTGGTTCTTTAGAGCAAGGTCCAAACGAAAGAAGTAGAGATGATGTAAAACTGTATGATGTTGTAACTAATTTAAACATTGGGCAATTATTACCGAAAAAATGGGGAATAAAAATCCCGTTCAATTATGGAGTTGGAGAGGAAATTATTACGCCTAAATACGATCCGTTATATCAAGATTTAGAGTTGCAAACAATTATAGATAAAGATCCAGAAAATGAGGAATTCTATAAGGAAAGAGCTGAGGATTTTACAAAAAGAAAAAGCATTAACTTTATTGGAGTAAGAAAAGAACGTACCGGAGAAGCAAAACCAAGAGTATATGATGTTGAAAACTTCACAGCTTCTTATTCTTATAATCAAGTAAATCATCGTGATTTTGAAGTGCAAAATTACTTAGAGCAAAATGTAAGAACAGGTTTAACTTATGGTTATGGTTTTCCAGAAAAAACTATTGAGCCGTTAAAGAAAATGAAGTTCACAAATAGAAGTAAATATTATAAGATATTAAAAGACGTTAATTTTAATTTTTTACCTTCTAATATTTCTTTTAATTCGAACTTTTCAAGACAGTACAATAAACAGCGTTTTAGAGATGTAAACAATGTAGCTGGGATACCGTTACCTGATTTGTATAAGCGTAATTATATGTTTGATTGGCAATATAATATTAGCCATAATCTAACAAAGAAGTTGCAATTTAATTTTTCTGCAACTAGAAATAACATAGTTAAAAACTACATTACTAAGTCAGGATTAATTGATGAAGAAAACTCCGTTTGGGATGGTTTTTTCGAAACAGGGGATCCAAATAGGCATTCACAGCAATTTCAGTTGAATTATGAATTGCCATTGAATAAATTGCCAATGTTTAGTTTTTTAAAGTCTAATTATTCATATACAGGGGATTTCCAATGGCAAAAAGGGTCAGATGGATTAACTGCTGTCGCTGAACAAGATGAGTTTGGAGTGGATACTGGAAGAACTTTTAATTTAGGTAACTCTGTGCAAAATGCACAAACTCATGACTTAAATACTTCTATGGATATGAATAGGTTTTATAAGTATGTTGGTTTAGAAAAGAAAAACTTCAAGAAAACATATGCAAGACAATTAAAACCTAAAAAGGATAGAAAAACTAAAAAACTAGATCGTTTTAAGAGTAAAGATTCCTTGTCAGAGAGTAAGCAATTAAGAGTTGATAAAAAAATAAAAACGTTAACAGAGCAATTAGGTGAAATAAGAACAAAAAGCAAAACAAAACCTAAAGCAAGTCTGTCTAATAAATTATTTAATTTTGGAGTCGGCGTTGTAACTTCTGTTAAAAAAATTCAAGTAAAGTACACTGAAAACAGTGGGAGTTATATACCAGGGTATACTAATGATGTTGGTTTTTTCGGTACATTAAAACCATCTTTAGGTTATACTTTTGGTAGTCAGTCTGATGCTTTGCGTCATGAAGCTGCTAAGAAAGGTTGGTTAACGTTGTATCCGAGTTTTAATGAACAGTATACAAGTTCAAAAAATAAGCAGTTAAATATCACCGCAAATATAGAGCCAATTAAGAAGTTAAAGATTGATCTAACAGCTAATAGAACTTATCAGCATAATTACACGGAAAACTACCAAATTAATGGAGCGGATGTAAATGGTCTAAATGGGAGTTATCAAGCTTTGACACCAAATACATTTGGGAATTTCAATATCTCTACAATTTTAATTAAAACAGCATTCACAAAAAGTGATGAAACTGGTTCTGAGGTCTTTGAAACATTCAAATCTAATAGAAAGGATATTGCTTTTCGTTTAGCACAGCAAGCAGGGATTGATGTAAGTAATCCATCTAATTTAGATATTGAGGGGTATCCAAAGGGGTTTGGTAAAACGAGTCAGAAAGTATTATTGCCATCATTTTTAGCAGCTTATTCTGGTAAAGATGTAAGTAAAGAGAAAACAGGAATATTCAAAAATGTTCCTTTGCCTAACTGGTCGATGAAGTATACTGGCTTAATGGATACAAAGTGGTTTAAGGAAAACTTTAAACGTTTTTCATTGGCTCACGGATATAAATCAGGATATACAGTAAATCAGTTTAGAACAAACCTAGAGTTGCAGGCAAACCCAGGAGATAATATTGATCAAGCTGGAAACTTTAAAAGTGAAACGATTTTATCTAATGTGAATTTAACAGAGCAATTCAGTCCGCTTTTCAAAATTGAAATGGAAATGAAAAATTCTGTAAAAATCGGTTTGGAGATGAGAAAAGATAGAGCATTGTCATTAAGTTTTGATAATGGATTATTGACAGAAATTAAAGGAAATGAATATGTACTTGGTTTAGGGTATAGGATTAAAGATTTAAAATTTAAAACCAAGTTATTAGGGAAGAAACAAACTTTGTCTGGTGACTTAAACTTAAAAGCAGACTTGTCTTTAAGAAACAATAAAACTATTGTTCGTTATCTTGATATTGAAAACAATCAAATTACTGCTGGACAGAAACTGTGGAGTGGTACTTTTAAGGCTGATTATGCTTTAACTAAAAACTTTACGACACTATTTTATCTAGACTATACGTTTTCAGAATCAGAAATATCAACATCATTTCCTCAAACAACAATGAGAGGTGGTTTTACTTTGAGGTATAATTTTGGTAATTAATTATCAATTAATCAGAAAAAATTAGCATTAAGTTTGAATAGTCAGAAGTATAAATTATTTTTGTCAAGAATTAAAAACTATTAAACAGCAATACAATGAATTTTCCAGAAGAATTAAAATATACAAGTGACCACGAATGGGTAAAGGTTGAAGGTGATGTCGTAACAATTGGTATTACAGATTTTGCCCAAAAGGAATTAGGGGATATTGTTTATGTTGAAGTTGATACTTTAGATGAAACGTTAGATAAAGAAGAGGTTTTCGGAACCGTAGAAGCAGTTAAAACTGTGTCTGATTTATTTTTACCAGTTGCTGGTGAAATTATTGAGTTTAACGAGTCGTTAGAAGATGAGCCAGAAAAAGTAAATACTGATCCTTATGGAGACGGTTGGATGGTTAAAGTAAAAGTTAGTGATGTTTCTCAGTTGGAAGAATTGTTAACTGTAGCAGCATATAAAGAATTAATTGGTGCTTAGTAAGCAAAAATTATTTTTAATAGCAATAACGTACACAGTATTTGTGTGCGTTATTAGTTTAGTAAAGGTTCAAAGTCCAGTTAAAATTACTATCAGTAATCTGGATAAGTTGGTGCACTTCGGAATCTATTTTATTTTCACAATAGTTTGGTTTGGGTACTTTTCTGGTACTGTATTAAAAAAACCAATTTTCAAAGGTGTACTAAAAGCTTCATTGCTGGCTTTTTTTGTAGGAGTAAGCATTGAGGTTATTCAGCAATTATTTACAAAAGTGCGTTCAGGTGATGTAAATGATGTATTGGCAAATAGTTTAGGTATACTAATGGCAGTATTTTTATTATATCAAATTAAAAAATATAAGGAGTTAAAATCAGTTAAATAGTTGCATATTTCACTAATATTTGGTTATTTTAGCACCTATTAAATATAAAGAATAATGGAATTAAAGAAAAATCCTAAAGCAGATATCAAAAAAAACAGCTCGTTTTATTACGCTGTTGGTATTGCTGCAGTAATGTTAATTACCTTTTTAGCATTAAACCATAAGACATACGATAAAATTGATTTCGATATAGCTTCACTTGATATGGGTGATTTAGACGAAGAAGAAATTCCGTTAACAGAGATATTACAAACACCACCACCGCCACCGCCACCACCAGCTGCTCCAGAAGTAATTGAGATAGTTGAAGATGAGGAAGAGATTGAGGAAACTGTAATAGAATCTACTGAAACTGATGATGCAGAAGAAATTGTTGAGATAGAGGAAGTGGAAGTTGAGGAAGTAGAAGAAGATGTAGAGGTTCCTTTTTCAATTATTGAAAATGTTCCTGTTTTTCCAGGTTGTGAAAAGAAAAAAAATAATAAAGACCGTAGAGACTGTATGTCTCAAAAGATATCTAAATATGTGAGTAAAAAATTCAATACAGAATTAGCTTCAGATTTAGGTTTAACGGGACGTCAAAAAATATTAGTTGCTTTTAAAATTGATAAAACAGGTAATATTGTTGGGGTTCGTGCAAGAGCACCGCATCCAGCATTAAAAAATGAAGCGGAAAGAATTATTAAAAGTCTTCCTAAAATGAAACCAGGAAGACAGAGAGGAAAAAGTGTAACAGTACCATATTCCTTACCAATAATTTTCGCAGTAGAAGATTAATTAGTATATAATTATATAATTATATAGTTAAAAATCCCGAGCAATGCTCGGGATTTTTTTTTGGTACACTTCTTGTGTTTAGAATTCTTAACATTAAGTTTTTCTTAACATAAAAGTTGGCGCTATTTAAGTAAAGGAAAAACTGTAATGATTCTTTTAACTAAAACCATATAATTATGAATTTAAACATTCTAAAAAAACAAGAAGCTACTAAAGAAGTAGCACTCTCTTTAAGAGAAAAGAAGCATCAAGCAAATTTACGAAAAAACAATGGACTCTATTTTCAAGTTGGACTAATTGCTGCATTGTTTATTGTATTTGGGGTATTTCAATTAAGATTTGATAAAAAGGAAATAGTATTTAACTCTCCAGTTATTGATGATGCTATTGAATTAAGTACAATGCCTAGGGATTATATTATTGAGGAAAACATGCCTAAGGAGATTGAAAAACCAGCTGCTGTTACAAAACCGGAATCTTTTGAAAACCCTAAGGTAGTTGATAATGATGAGCCAGTTTTGGACAATGTGATTAAAACACCCCCTGTGGTTGTGGATAAAGCCCCAGATATAGGAGATATACAAGTAGATGATCTTCCTCCAGTTATAGATACAGTTCCTGTTTCTCTAGTAAGTGATTATCCCGAATATCCTGGCTGTGATAAGTTTTCTAATAAAGAAAGAAAGTTCGAATGTTTTCAGCAAAAAATAGCGAAACATATTAAAAGAAAATTTAATAGTGATATTGCTGCAGAAAATGGGCTTTCTGGAATTCAAAAAATAACGATATTATTTACAATTAATCACGAAGGTGATATAGTAGATATTAAAGCAAGAGCGCCGCATCCGGAATTGCAAAAAGAAGCAATAAAAGCTGTAAGGTCTTTGCCGAAAATGAAGCCAGCTAAACAAGGGTATAAAAAAGTAAATGTAACTTATGCTTTACCTGTACTTTTTAAAGTAGATTAAGGTTGTGTGTTGTGCCTTCAAAAAGAAAATGTTTTAAACGATATTAAAGTCCTGTTTTATAAGCAGGATTTTTTTTGTGATTTAACGGGTCTAGGTTATTATGCGATTTTGTGTCTATGCGCCGTAAACATTACTGTTATTCAGTTTGTTGCGTTTGTTATTTTGGTACACTTATTGTGCTTTTTATAATAGATTAAACATTTATATTAAAAAAGAAGTCTATACAGCTCAATAAAAAATAGTTGTCAATGATTTTAGATTAAAACGTTCGGTTATGAAACCGCAAATAAAAAAAATAAAGCTTTCGTTAAGTGAGAAGAAGCGCTTGTCAAATGTGCCAAAAAATAACGGACTTTATTTTATAATAGGATTGGTAACTATACTGGTTATTGTGTTTGTTTTATTTCAGATGAAATTTGAAACAAAAATAATTGTTATTGATAAACCTATCATTGATGTTTCTTCTGATGAAAACATTGTCCCTCCTGATTTTGTTTTAGAAAAAAAAATCCTTGAGTTGCCTTTAGAGGAAGTTAATAGAATTCATATACAGGAATTAACTACTATTAAAGTGGTTGAAGATGATGAAGACGTGCTACCTACAGTAATTTATGATTCGTCAGTAATAGTTAAAAGAGCACCTCGTATTGCCGATGTATCTGTTGTGGGTATAGAAGAAGATGTAGATCCAATTCCTATTTCTTTAGTTAGTGAATTGCCCGTTTTTCCAGGCTGTGAGTCAGTAATAGATAAGGAAAAAAAATTTGAGTGTTTTCAGAAAAATTTATCAAATCATATTCTTCGAAATTTTAATAATGAGCTAGCAATTGAGTATGGTCTTACTGGAAAACATAAAATAATGGTAACATTTGTTATAAATACTTTTGGTGATGTAGTAAATATAAAGGCGAGAGCGCCACATCCTGAATTAAAAAAAGAAGTGATTAAAGCGGTGAATTCATTGCCTAAAATGAAACCTGCTCAACAAGGTTTTAAAAAGGTAAGTGTTACTTATGCATTACCGGTAATATTTAAAGTAGATAAATAGCTTAATAGATGTGTGTATAAAAGGGTTAAAATAGATGAAGCCCTGTTTTATAAATATGATTTTTTATGCACTAGAAGCACATAAAAGTATTTGTTGTATTTTCGCTCAATCAAATAAGACACATGAAATTTACATCTTTTATTATATTCATATTCATTGGAATTTTCTCGTATTCACAAACGATAAATAATTATGAAAAGTATCCGGTTTTTCCTGCCTGCGAAATGACAGAAATTTCTGAATTGCCAGAATGTTTTAAAGAGAATGTACAAGAAAGGTTTTCTGCATCATTTAAAATGCCAGAAATAATTGAAAAAGACAATTATGAAGGAAGAATGGATATCTTATTTGAGGTTACAAAAGAAGGTAGGTTTAAGGTTATTTTTGCTAATGCTGCATATGCTGAGTTAAAAGAAGAGGTTGAAAAGGTGTTTGGTGAATTCCCGGTGATTATTGCAGCAACTTTTGATGGAAAATCGGTATACACGCAATATGCAATGCAAGTGTTGGTGCCTTCATTAGAATGGGTTAAACCCAAGGCTGATACAGAAAACGCTAAAGAACCAAAAAATAAGTTAGAAGCAGCTGCTATGGAGTATGATAGTATTGTGAATTTGGGGGGTGGTAATGCAAAAAAATATAAAAGCGGATTAAATATACCGTTTACACATCAGAACTATGCAAAGTTTGATTATAACGTCAATATAGTAGGAGCAAATTCCCATACAGCTGTAAAGCCATACAGTTATTCGGATGTCTCTAAATATTACGATCTTGAAGCAAGTGTCTCGTTATTACAAAAGGATAAAAAAACATGGTTGGGTAAAAAGTTTTGGAATGAACACTTAGTTGCCTTTGAAGGAAAAGATTATTGGTTTACTGCCGATGTAGTGGTTGATTTGCAATTAGGTAAGGATGTACAAAGTGAGTTGTCTTATACATATAATAATACGCGTGCTATAAACATTCAAGGTGGATTAGGTGAAAAACTAAGTTTTTCGACTAGTATTTTTGAAAGCCAAGGTCGTTTTGCAGATTATGTAAATACATATGCTGAAAGTATAAAGCCTGATGGGGGAAATCCTGCCATCGTTCCTGGAAGAGGTATTGCTAAAATTCATGGAGATGATGCATACGATTATCCAATTGCAGAAGGATATATTTCTTATCGAGCAAGTAAGATGTTTACTGCTCAATTTGGTCATGGGAAGAATTTTATAGGTGATGGATATCGATCTTTACTAGTAAGTGATGCGGCTAGTCCACATCCTTTTTTGAAATTGAATACTTCTTTTTGGAAAATAAAATATACAAATACTTGGATGTGGTTAAAGGATGTGCGTCCTAAAGCTACTGTTGACGGAGCTTACGGAAGTAAGTATATGGCCACACATTTTTTAAGTTTGAATGTTACCAAAAAATTAAATATAGGGCTTTTTGAGTCTGTTTTATGGACAAACAATAACAATAGAGGTTTCGATGTTAATTATTTGAATCCAATTATCTTTTATAGAGCAATAGAGTTTTCATCGGGGTCAAGAGCGGGTAACGCATTGATAGGTTTGAGTGGAAAGTATAAAGTGTCAAATAAAGTTAATGTTTACGGACAATTAATTATTGATGAGTTTTCTTCTAAAGATATATTTGGAGGTGAAAACAGTTGGAAAAACAAATTAGGATATCAAGTTGGAGCAAAGTACTATAACGCATTTAAGGTGAAAAATTTAATGCTTCAAATAGAATATAATCAAGTGCGTCCATATACTTATTCACATGATGAGTTGTTGTTGAATTACGGACATAACAATCAATCAATGGCACATTTGTGGGGAGCAAACTTTAGAGAAGTAATCGGGATAGGTCATTACAATTACAAACGTTGGTATGGTATGGCGAAATTAATCTATGGTCAACGTGGATTGGATAAAGGGGATGGAGTAAGTTATGGTGGCGATATTTATTTAAATAATGATTTACGTCCTTCTGATAATGGTATTGAAATTTTGCAAGGAGATAAGGCTAATGTGTTTATAGCTGATTTGCAGGCAGGGTATTTGGTAAATCCGTCAACTAATTTAAAGGCATTTATAAATGTAACACAACGTAGTTTTTCTCCAGCTAATGCTCCGGCATCTTATGAGAAGAATACTACTTGGTTAAATCTTGGGTTTAGAACAGATTTATTTAATAATTATTCTGACTATTAATCCAATTTTAGTTAATAAAATTTTTTTTCTCCAGTAGCTTGATTTGTTAATGCAAGCAGTTTTGGAAAGTTATAAATAGACAGTTGCCTAAATTCGATAAAAAGCTGTAATTTTGCAGTCAATTTTTAAGTATATATTACCTTGAGCACTACACAAATCAGTACGGAATCAAATCTGTTTCAAGATTTTAAAGCCATTACAAAACATCGCTTAGCGATTAGTGTGGTTTTTTCTTCAATTGCAGGATATTTAATAGCTGTAGGTAGAGAAGTAGATTTTGTGGTATTGGCAATGCTCGCTGTAGGTGGGTATTGTATGGTTGGTGCTTCTAATGCATACAATCAAATAATAGAAAGGGATTTAGATAAATTAATGGATAGGACTAAAAACAGACCTATTCCTTCAGGAACAATTTCAGTAAAAGCAGCTTTTGTTATAGCAACAGTATTGACCATAACTGGTTTGGTGGTATTGTATTTAATTAACCCCAAGTCGGCAATGTTTGGTGCAATTTCCATATTTATGTATGTGAGCTTGTATACGCCAATGAAAACAAAAACGCCTCTAGCGGTTTTTGTAGGAGCTTTCCCTGGAGCAATTCCATTTATGTTAGGTTGGGTAGCAGCTACTAATGAGTTTGGTATAGAGCCTGGAACCTTGTTTTTAATGCAGTTTTTATGGCAATTCCCTCATTTCTGGGCTATTGGGTGGTTTTTATATGATGACTATGAAAAAGCCGGATTCTTTATGTTGCCTACAGGTAAGAAAGATAAAAACACAGCCGTGCAAATAATCATGTACACAATTTGGACAATTTTAGCTTCAATAATTCCAGTATTTGGTTTTACAGGTGATTTAAAATTATCAATTGTAGCAGCGGTAGTTGTATTCGTGCTAGGATTAGGAATGTTGTATTACGCAATATTGTTATTCAAACGCATGGATGCCAAAACCGCAAGACAATTAATGTTAGCAAGTGTTTCATATATCACACTATTACAAATAGTATACATAATTGATAAATTTTTACAATAAATAGATGGATTTAACACAGGGAACCGAAAAAGAGAAAATCGGAAGAGCAAAAAAAACAATGTTGTGGTTTGCAATGATAAGCATGACTATGACTTTTGCAGGATTAACTAGTGCTTATGTAGTAAGTAGTTCAAGGCCAGATTGGTTGAAGGATTTTGATTTGCCTCCAATGTTATTGTGGAGTACAATTGCGATTGTTATAAGTAGTATAACGATTCACTTTGCAAAGAAAGCTATCCAAAAAGGAGATAATAAGCAAGGAATGTTGTTGCTGTTGGGAACAATGATTTTAGGTACTGCATTTGTAGTTTTTCAATTACAAGGGTTTTCATATATGACTAATGAGTTCGGGTATAATTTTACAGGGCCAACAAGTAATGTTGTAATTTCATTTATTTATATATTGGTCTCATTGCATATGGCACATCTGTTTTCGGGCTTTATTGTTCTTTTAGTTGTAGTTTATAACCATTATAAACAACGTTACAATAACGGACAAACACTTGGATTAGAGCTTGGTGTGATGTTTTGGCACTTTTTAGATTTTCTTTGGGTGTATTTGTTTTTGTTTTTCTATTTCGTTAGATAAGAAAAATAGTTATTTTTGTTTTTTTTAAGAAAATTTTATAATTCAATAATTCAATAAATAGTATGGGAGCTACAGCAGCTGTAAATTCTGGACATGATACAAGTAAAGGTTTTGGAAAACCTTTCGGGATTAGTTATGGTAAAATGATGATGTGGTTTTTCATATTATCAGATGCCTTAACATTCTCTGGTTTCATTGTTGCTTACGGATTTTCTAGATTTAAATTCATAGAAGAATGGCCAATTGCCGATGAAGTGTTTAATCACTTTCCATTTTTACATGGGGTAGATGCACCAATGTTATATGTTGCATTAATGACATTTATATTAATTGCTTCTTCTGTAACAATGGTATTAGCAGTTGACGCAGGTCATCATATGAAAAAGAACAAAGTAGTTACTTACATGTTCTTAACAATTATTGGTGGTGTAATATTCGTTGGATCTCAAGCATGGGAGTGGAAAAACTTCATAGCTGGTGGATACGGAGCAGTTACAACAAATTCAGGAAATTTATTACAGTTTACCGATGCTGATGGACATAGAGTTCCTATGAATACTTTTGTGGTGGCTTCTGCTACTGATAGAGTTCAGCATGGAGGAAGTAAAGGTTTATGGCATGTTACTGGGGAATCATTACCTCCTTATGCTATGAAAGACGTTGTTAGTTCATTTGCTGCTAACCCTAACTTAAGAGTTAGAACGCAACAATTAACTGAAGAAGGAGAGAAAACAGTTTTAAGTAGAGTAGAATCTATTGAAGCATTAAAAAGAGGTGTTCGTTCTGTTGAAGGAGCTAACTTAAAGGAGAATGAATATGGTCACCCATTATTCGCTGATTTCTTTTTCTTTATTACAGGTTTTCACGGTTTCCACGTACTTACTGGTATTTTATTGAATATTATCATTTTTATTAATGTTGTGTTAGGGACTTATGAGAGAAGAGGACAATATGAAATGGTAGAAAAAGTTGGTTTATACTGGCATTTTGTAGATTTAGTATGGGTATTCGTATTTACGTTCTTCTACTTAGTTTAATTCACTAGTAGTTTTAGTTGAAATAACATATATCAATAAATATAGATAACGATTTAAAAGCATAGCAATGGCACAAGAAGTACAACCTTTCTTTTTCGGACTATTAAAACCAAAAAATAACATCAGTAAAATATGGATGGTATTTTGGTTATTATCTGCAGTAACAATTTTTGAAGTTGTTTTAGGGCTTATCAAGCCTGAGTTATTAGTTCAGAACAGAATAGTAGGAATGAAAATTTTAAACTGGATTTTCATTATCTTAACAGTATACAAAGCGTACTATATTACATGGGCATTTATGCACATGGATGGGGAAGCTAAATGGTTCAGACGTGCAGTTGTTTGGACAGGAGTATTTTTAATACTATATCTTTCTTTTATTATTTTAATAGAAGGTGGTTATATTTATGAAATCATGACATCATCATTTGTCACTAGAGATTTTTAGTAGATGAATACATATTTATAAATAAAAAAGACGGTTATTTTAACCGTCTTTTTTATTTTTGTACTTTAAAATATTATTGTTTAAATCTGTGATTTGAGTAACTCAATAGCATTTTATGTTATAATTTTTTTTATAATTAATTCCACTTGTGGGTAAAAGACTTGTTTTGAATAAAAAAAATATCATCCTGGGGCTTTTGTTTGTTTGCCCAATTATTATCTACCTTTTCTTTGCAACAGGGGTTTATAATTTTTCTGCTTTACCAATTGTTTCTAAAAATGTAAAAGAGGTTTCTGAATTTAAGAACCTTAAAGGAGAACAAGTTCAATTAAAAGATAAGTTAACGGTTTTAGGTTTTTTAGGATCTGATTTAACTGATAGAAAAATTAATGTATATAATTTACACGAAGAAATCTACAAAGGAATTCATAGTTCTGATAAAGATTTTCAAATGCTAATGTTACTTCCAGTTGGTGCAGAACAACAAGTAGAAGATATTATTGTTGAGCTTTCTCGTTATGCAGAAATTAATAAATGGCAGTTTGCTTTTGGTACTCCAAAAGCAATTAAAGAGGTGTATAGTTCTTTAAATCTTTCAAATCAATTAGATGAAAATTTAGGAACTGATTATGTTTTTATAGTTGATAAAGAGCAAAGTTTACGTTGTGCAGATGATAAAGAATTGAAGTTATATAACGGATATGATGCAACAGCTGTTTCAATCTTACATAAAAAAATGGATAATGATGTTACTGTATTGTTGTTTGAGTATAATGCAGCATTAAAGAGTAATTATAAAATAAATAGAAGAGATTCATTTTTAAAAATCAATCAAAAAGATGAAGGGAAATAAATCATACATAGGAATAACGTTTATTATTTTAGTTTTTGGAATTTTTGCTATTCCAAAAATTATTGATCGCATATCTAACGATAATATTACAGATGCGAATAGGTTGAACAAAGTTAAAAAAGGAGTTGAATCTACTGATACTGAATCTGGATTAGTAAAGTTCTCTAAGGTTCCTGAATTTAACTTTAAAAACCAAGATAGTATTGATGTAGGGAGTTCTTTCTTTAAGGATAAAGTATATGTGGTAGAATTCTTTTTTACTACTTGTCCAACGATCTGCCCTATCATGACAGAAAGTATGTTGCAAATTGAAGAAGCTTTTGGTGATTTAGACGATTTTGCAATTGCTTCTTTTACAATTAACCCTGTACATGATACACCAACAGTGTTAAAAAAGTATATAAATACCCATGGTATTAAATCTAAAAACTGGCAAATGCTTACTGGTAATCATGATGATATTATGAAGCTGGCTAACAAAGGGTTTAACTTGTACGCGGCTATGGAAGATAAAGCGCCAGGAGGGTTTGAACATTCTGGTATGTTTGCATTGGTTGATAAAAATGGTTTTATTCGCTCAAGAAAAGACGAGTTTGGTAATCCTATTTTATGTTATAGAGGAATCACTGAAACCAGTAAAGATGAGTTAGGAGAAGTAATTGATACGTCATACCATCAATTAACTGAGCTGAAACAAGATATTTTAAAATTACTTAAAGAGTAAAGTATAATGAAATCACCAGAGACAAATTTAGAGACTAAATACAATAAATGGATATGGGTATTATCAATAGTAATTCCTTTAGCCGTAGCCGCCTTATTTGGTGTAAACTTAAAACGTTTGGGATTTGATGTTGAACCTTTAACTTTTTTGCCGCCTATTTATGCTACAATAAATGGATTTACGGCAATAGTGTTAGTTGCTGCGGTACTAATGATTAAAAAGGGAAATAGAGTTGCTCACGAGCGCTTAATGAAGTTGGCGATTGCTTTGTCAGTTTGTTTCTTGTTATTATATATCGCATACCATATGACTTCTGAGTCAACTACTTTTGGAGGCGAAGGAGTTGTTAAATATATATATTATTTTATCCTTATAACACATATTGTATTATCGGTTGCAGTAATACCATTAGTATTAATTACCTATGTAAAAGCTTTAGCGAAACGTTTTGATAAGCATAAGAAAATCGCAAAAATCACATTTCCACTTTGGTTGTATGTTGCAATTACTGGTGTAGTTGTTTATTTTATGATATCCCCTTATTATATATAATTATATTATGAAAAAACTTCTTTCATTTTCACTTCTCATCTCCTCTTTTTTTGCAAATGCTCAGTGTGCAATGTGTAGGGCTCAATTAGAGAGCATGGATGATAACTCATTAGCAGAAAGTGTTAATGATGGTATTGTGTACCTAATGGCAGTACCTTATGTTTTGATAGCTGTTGTTGGTTTCTTTATATATCGGAGTTTTAATAAGAAGAAGAAGTAATTTATATTTTTTGTAAGCATCTATTTTATTCTTCGACAAAATCATAAGTATCTAAAAAACAGGTTATTACGAGTTTATTTCGTAACTTGTACACTCTCCCCAAAATTGCAATCACACGGCTATATGTTTGATGATATGTAATTTTTTTAATTTTATAGTATGTGATATTTCGATATTTAACCCGTAAATCTATATGTTATGAAAAATCTCAAACTATTTTTATCATCAGTATTTATTGTATTGATTTTTAATTCATGTGATAATGAAGAGAATTTGTTTATTGAAAGCCCCGATTCAAATATTGAAGTGGTAGTAAATAAAGCTGCTAACAAAGGACCAACGATAACTTTTGGAAGATATTATGGAAAGTGTTTAGGTAGCGCCTGTGTTGATATATTTAAATTAATAGACACTACGTTGTTAGAGGATACGGAAGATAACTATCCGGGATCTGGTACTTTTTATCTAGGTGATTTTGTTAGTTTTAAAGGGTCTGATAGAATTAAAACAGATGATATATTGCCTAACTTTCCATTAGAGTTATTAGATTCTAAATTAATAACTTACGGTACTCCAGACGCTGGAGATTGGGGAGGTATTTATTTAGAGTACCAAGATGGTATCCAACACAGATATTGGTTTTTGGACTTAAACGTAGAAAACAATCCTAATTATTTAAGAGCATATGTAGTCTTAATTGATGAAAAAGTATCAGAATTAAGAGAAATTAATAACCTGAATTAACTTAGCTTAGAAATATATGTTTCGGGGCGACAAGAATTACAATTGTAATTCTTGTCGCTTTTTTGTTCTGGGTGGTCAAAAATTTTAACATCTTTTTCACATTTCAACTGTAACAAATCATCAACAAGATAGTCTTATAATAGAATCAATAACAAAAGTGATTTCTTTTGTTAAACTAACTAACACATCAATCAAATGTTAGAAATCAAAAAATTACACAAATCTTACCCTATTGGTAAAGATTCTTTACATGTATTAAAAGGAATTGACCTTTCTGTAAAAGAAGGAGAGTTGGTTGCTATTATGGGTTCTTCTGGGTCTGGAAAATCTACTTTGTTAAATATAATCGGTATGCTTGATGAAGCAGATGAAGGAGATTATATTCTAGATAATGTTCCTATTAAAAACTTAAATGAAAAAAAAGCAGCAGTATATCGTAATAAATTTTTAGGGTTTATTTTTCAATCCTTTAACTTAATCAATTACAAAAATGCTGTGGAGAATGTTTCTTTGCCGTTGTACTATCAAGGAGTAAACAGAAAGGAACGTTATGAAAAAGCAATGTTTCATTTAGGGAAAGTTGGTTTGACTGATTGGGCTAAGCATTTACCTAATGAATTATCTGGTGGACAAAAACAACGTGTGGCTATTGCAAGAGCATTAGCAGCTCAGCCAAAGTTATTGTTAGCAGATGAGCCTACAGGAGCATTAGATACAAAAACATCTTATGAAATCATGGATTTCATTCAAGAACTGAATGATGAAGGAAAAACTATTTTAATAGTTACTCATGAGGAAGATATAGCAAACATGTGTAAGCGTATTGTACGTTTAAAAGATGGTGTTATTATGGAAGACAGTTACGTAGAACAAGTTAGAGCTTCGCAATATGTTTGATATAGGACTTTGGCGAGAAATATTTCAGAGCATGAGTAAAAATAAACTTCGTAGTTTACTTTCGGGGTTTACGGTTTCTTTTGCAATTCTATTATTTACCTTGTTATTTGGGATAGCTAATGGGCTAGAAAATACGTTTAACGATTTATTTAAAGATGATGCTCAAAACTCAATTTTTATAAGATCAGGTCGTACAACACAACCCTATAAAGGTTTTAAATCTGGACGAGACATTCAGTTTAAAAATGAGGATTACACGTATTTAAAAGAAGGTTTTGGAGATAAGGTACAATACATTACTTCAAGAATTTATAAGAATTTACCAGCCTCATATAAAAATGAAAAAAACGTATATGATGTAAGAGCAGTACATCCTGATCATCAATACTTAGAGAAAACATTGGTGTATGAAGGAAGGTATATTTCTACAAAAGATATTCAGGAAAGAACTAAAGTAGCCGTAATTGGTAGGTTGGTTGATGAGGATTTGTTTACGAAAACTACCGCTTTAGGGAAGTATATTAATTTAGGCGGAATTTCTTATAAAGTTATTGGAGTATATAAAGATGATGGAGGAGATAATGAAGAGCGAATTATTTATTTACCTGTTTCTACAGCTCAGCAAGTTTATGGGAATACCGACCATGTGAGTCAGATTAACTTGACTCATAATCCGGAAATGAAACCTGAGGAGGCAATTGCATTTAGTGCAACTCTAGAAGAGAAATTAAAAAAGAGGTTTAATGTTGCTCCCGATGACCAACGTGCTATACGTTTGTTTGATATAGCAAGTAGGTCAAATGAAGTAAATCAAATGACAACTGTTTTAGGAATCTTGATTCTGGTAATAGGAATGGGAACATTAATAGCAGGAATAGTTGGAATAGCTAATATTATGATTTTCGTAGTTAAAGAACGTACTAAGGAATTAGGTATACGAAAAGCATTAGGAGCCACACCAAAATCGATTGTTCGTTTAATCATGTATGAGTCGGTTGTGGTAACTGCCTTTGCAGGGTATTTAGGACTTGTCGTAGGAATGGGTACTCTTGAGTTAATAGGAGATGGTTTGGAAGGCTATTTTATAAAAGACCCAAGTGTAAGTACTTCTTTAATTGTTAGTGCAACTATCGTATTGATTGTTGCGGGTGCAATTGCAGGGTATGTACCAGCTAAAAGAGCTTCAAAAATAAAACCAATTATAGCATTAAGAGACGAATAGTATGATACGATTTTTAATAGAACGCGATACTTGGCAAGAGATATACGATAGTTTACGTAAAAACAAATTCCGTACCATAGTTACTATGATTGGAGTTTGGTGGGGAATTTTACTGCTAATTTGGTTGTTAGGTTCGGCTAGAGGAATGGAAAATAAATTCAATAGAATGTTTGGTGATTTTGCTACTAACTCAGTGTTTATCTGGGGGCAGTATACCAATAAACCTTTTAAAGGATTTCAAGAAGGGAAGCAGGTTAGGTTAACATTAAATGATGCTAAAATAGTTCAATCTGAAGTAGAAGGTATTGAATTTGTGGTTCCGAGAAACCAAACTAATGGTAGAGTAATTCGTGGTTTTCAATCAGGAAATTATGGTATAGCAGGAGATTATCCTTTGTTAGATAAAGTTCAAAAGAAGAAGTTGATTCATGGTAGGTTTATCAATCAAAAAGATATTGATGAACGTAAAAAGATGGCGTTTATTTCTGAGGACATTTATAAACAATTATTTAAAAAAGATGAAGATGCAATTGGACAATATATTCAAATAAATAGCATCAATTTCAAAGTTGGAGGTATATATAAAGCTAGCAGTATGGGCGGACCTTCAACCGATATTCATATTCCATTTACAACGTTTCAACAAATCTATAATATGGGTGAAGAAATTGGTTGGATGATGGTTACAGGAAAGCCAGAATATGACATTAAACAAATAGAATTGGATGCAAAGCTTATCTTAAAGAATTTAAATAAAGTGCATCCCGAAGACAAACGTGCTTTTGGTAGTTTTAACTTAGGAAAAGAATTTAAAAAAGCTACAGGTTTCTTGACAGGTATGCAGTTTTTAACATGGTTTGTTGGAATAGCAACCTTGATTGCCGGGGTTTTTGCAATCGGTAATATCTTGTTAATAACAGTTAAAGAGCGTACCAAAGAAATTGGAATTAGACGCGCATTAGGAGCAACTCCTTTTGAAATAAAAAGACAAATAGTTTTAGAGGCTGTGTTGTTAACATTAGTAGCCGGATTAGCAGGAATTATTTCTGGTGGATTAATATTAATGGCTATGGATTTTGCGTTTGGAAGAGGAGAAGATGCAAAGCTGGTTAATGCTTCAGTGTCTATCCCAATAGTCTGGCTGGCTTTAGCGATATTGATAGTGTTTGGAACTTTAATAGGGATGATTCCAGCACATAAAGCAACTAGTGTAAAGCCTATTGATGCATTAAGAGAAGAATAAAAAAAACAGATATAAAAACAATCAATTAAAATAAGAATTAGTAAATCAAACAAAATGAATAAAACACTTAAAATAATATTCGTAGTCATAGGAATTGCTTTATTAGTAATGGTTATGAGTTTTTTTGCAGATAAAAATTCAAAAACTGCAGTAGAGTACAAAACTCAATCACCATTTAAAGCTAGTATTGTTACTAAAACAGTAGCAACAGGTAAGGTAAACCCTGAAGAAGAAGTAGAATTGAAACCTCAAATTTCGGGTATCGTATCAGAGATATTAGTTGAAGAAGGAGATATTGTTACAAAAGGAGATTTGATTGCTCGTATTAGAGTAGTGCCAAATGCACAAAATTTAGCAAGCTCTCAAAGCAGAGTTCGTTCGGCTAAATTATCTTTCGATAATTCTAAAACATTGTACGATCGAAACAAAGCATTATTTGAAAAAGGTGTTATTTCTAAGCAGGATTTCGAGAATAGTGAATTGGCATATAATCAATCTAGACAAAATTTAAATCAAAGTCAGACTGATTTTCAAATCATCAAAAAAGGTTCAGCTGCTGGTTCAGGTTCAGCTGCAAATACGGATATTATAGCTCAAATTTCTGGAACTATATTGGAAATACCAGTTAGAGAAGGAAATCAGGTAATTGAAAGTAATACTTTTAATGCGGGAACTACCATTGCTACTATTGCGGATATGAGTAAAATGATATTTGAAGGAAAAGTAGATGAAGCAGAAGTAGGGAAATTAAAAGAAGGAAGAGAAATAATTATCAAGTTAGGGGCAATTGAGGAAAAAGATTTTCCAGCAAAATTGACTTTTGTAGCACCTAAAGGAAAGGAAGAGTCTGGAGCGGTTCAGTTTACTATTAAAGCAGATGTAACTATTGATAAGGATACTTATGTAAGAGCTGGTTATAGTGCAAATGCAGAGATTGAATTAGAGAAGAAAGATTCAGTTTTTTCTATAAAAGAATCTTTATTGCAATTTAACAGAATTACCGAAAAACCATTTGTTGAAGTTGAAACTGGAGACCAGAAATTTAAAAAGGTTGATGTGAAGTTAGGAATATCTGATGGGATTAATGTTGAGATTTTAGAAGGTTTAAAAGACGAGGATAAAATTAAGGTTTGGAACAAAGCTTCAAAAGATAATAATGATGAGGAAGAAGATGAAGACTAATAATTTAGAAAAAAGACAAATGAAAAAAATCATATTTACTTTAGCTTTTGCATTCTCAATTTTGTCTTTTGCTCAAGAAAAGAAATGGACTTTAGAAGAATGTGTTAATTATGCTTTGGAAAATAATATTTCTGTTAAACAATCAGAATTAGATACTGATTTAGCCGTAGAAAATATAAGAACTGCTAAAGGAAATTTTTTACCAGGAGTAAATGCTTCCGCATCTCAAAGTTTTAATTTTGGATCTTTTATAGATAACAATGGAGGACGTATAGCAAGTGATAGTAGAGGGAATAGTTTTGGAGTTAATACTGGTGTTACTATTTTTAATGGTTTTCAAAATACAAACACGTATAAACAATCAGAATTAGGTTTAGAGTCCAGTAAATTACAATTATCTATTTTAAAGGATAATATTTCTTTAAATGCTGTTAACAGTTATTTAAACGTCTTATTCAACAAAGAATCCTTGAGAATTGCTGATGATAAAATTAAGGTAACTGAACAGCAGCTAACCCAAATTCAAAAATTAGTTGATGCGGGAGTTAGAGCTGTTGCTGATTTATCTGAAGTAAAAGCACAATTAGCAACAGATCAACAAAGTTATGTAAATGCTGAGAATAGTATAGACCTTGCCTTGTTAAGCTTAGCGCAGTTGTTGCAAATTTCTCATGTAGGGTTTAATATTCAGGATATTGATATAGATATTACTTCTGTTGCATTGTTCTATAATAATACGGAAGATATTTTCAATACAGCATCTGAAAACAGACCGGAAATTAAAAGTGCTCAATTAAGTATTGATGATGCAGAGTATAGTGTGGCATTAGCTAAAGGTGCATATATGCCAACATTGAGCGCAAGCGCAAGTGCAGGTACTTCGTATCAGCATAGACAAGGGAAGAAAGACGATATTGTATTAGAAGATATTAATGATCCTTTTGATCCAGCTGATGATGTAGTTACGGTTATTCCAAATGGATTTGGAGATCAATTAGATAATAATTTAGGATATAATGTTAGCTTAAATTTAAGTATCCCTATTTTTAACAGAAATCAATCAAAAGCAAGAGTTAATAGAGCTAAAATTAATGTAGAAAAAAGTAATACTAGACTAATTCAAGCAAAGCAAGATTTAAGAGTTAAGATAGAAAATGCTTATGCAGATGCTAAAGCTACGTTAAAACAATTTGAAGCAGCTCAATTATCAGTAGCAGCTCAGGAAGAAGCTTTTAAAAATGCTAAAGACAGATATGATTTAGGAGTAATGACTTCTTTTGAATTTGAACAAGTTAGAAGTAGGTTTGTAAACGCACAATCTGCACTGATTAATGCGAAATACAATTTTGTGTTCAAGTCTAAGGTATTAGATTTCTATGCAGGAAAATCATTACTATAATAGCTTTTTAAAATTTACAATAAACAAAACCGCCTTAATTCTTTAAAAAGAATTAAGGCGGTTTTGTTTTAGAGAATAAAATTGGTCTAATTGAACTCAATTTCCGACTTTTGCTAAAAAATAATTAACTGTGGCTTACATCTTACAAATAGAAACATCAACAACTAACTGCTCAGTAGCAATCTCTAAAAATGGAGAAACTATTGCATTGAAAGAGGTTAGTGACGGATATTCACATGCCGAGAACTTACATGTCTTTATCAAAGAAATTTTAGCTGAAAATAAGTTAGAGTACTCGAGTATAGATGCGATAGCTGTAAGTAAAGGTCCAGGTTCTTATACCGGTTTACGTATAGGTGTGTCAACTGCAAAAGGCTTGTGCTTTTCTTTAGATATTCCGTTAATAGCTATTGAGACACTAGAAGTTTTAGCACATCAAGTAAACACGGATGAAGGTTTTATTGTTCCGATGATAGACGCAAGAAGAATGGAAGCGTATACAAAAGTATTTGATGCTAATTTTAATGAGGTAAGGGCAATTGAAGCACAGATATTAGACAATGAATCTTTTGCTGTGTTTTTAGAACAAGGGAAGATTGTTTTTGTGGGGAATAAAACTGAAAAAACGCAAGAAGTTATTCAGCATGAAAATGCAACATTTATTGATAGTCTTCCGTCTGCTAAAGAAATTAGTAGTTTAGCCTATGCTAAGTACAAAAAAAACGACATCGAAGATGTCGCTTATTTTGAACCTTATTATTTAAAAGATTTTTTGGTTACTCCAGCAAAAAAGAAAATTTAAGCATTCTTGTGTATCTCCACTGAGTGTGGGTAAGGGATTTCAATTCCTGCTTTATCAAGTGCTATTTTACAGTTCTCTAAAGTTCCAAAGTATACATCCCAGTAATCAGCAGTAGTAGCCCATGGTCTAACTGCGAAGTTAACAGAACTATCAGCTAATTCCGATACGTTTACAGTTGGAGCTGGATCGTTTAATACTTGTGGATTGTCAGTCAAAACTTTTAATAAAACAGCTTTTGCCGTTTTAATATCTTCATCATAACCAATACCAATGGTTAAATTTACTCGTAACAGACCTTCGGTAGAATAGTTTGTGATATTACCGTTAGATAATGTTCCATTTGGAATAATGATTTCTTTATTTTCTGGGCTATTTATTTTAGTTGTAAATATTTCTATTTCTTTTACAACACCTAATTCCCCTTGGGCTTCAATTAAATCACCAATTTTAAAGGGTTTAAAAATCATAATTAAAACACCTCCAGCAAAGTTAGCTAAAGAGCCTTGTAGCGCTAATCCAATTGCTAAACCAGCTGAAGCTAAAATAGCTGCAAAAGAAGTAGTTTCAATTCCTAAGACTCCCAAAATGGTAATGATTAGAACTATTTTAAAAGTCCAACTCAATAAATTCATTAAGAATTTTTGTAGGCTTTTGTCATAGCCTTTTTTATCCATTAATTTATTGGTTTGTTTTAATACTTTTTTAATTACCCATGATCCGATAATCCATATTAATAGAGCCCCAATTATTTTTGGTCCAAACTCACTTGCAAAGTTAATACCCTTTTCAATCCAGATATTAGCTTCATTTTGTGTGTTTTCTAATTCAGTTGTTTTCATATTATTCTTTAATTAAGGTTAGTGCCTGATTTATGTTTTCTGTAGGTAGAAGACAGGCAGAATTTTCGCAAATGTAAATGTATGTTTTTTTAGGAATATATTTATCTTTTAGAAGCACAAGACTTGTCGTTAAACTGTTGCTTTTAGTCGATAAAACACTTCCTGAGTATAGTGTGTTTGGTAAATAATACTTTTTAAACTGTTTTACTTTTGATAAGGCAGTATCACCAACAATTACTATTTCTTTAAATTTCTCAGAACTCATAAGATATAAGTCTAGCCAATTAGAAAAACCTGACCCGTAATTGTTTATTTGGGGGGTAATATTATGAAGCATTTTTTTAGAAGTCTCAGTAAATTGTTTGTTGTTGAAGTGAATTCCTAAATAAAATAGATTCTTCGCCATAATTGAGTTACTAGCGGGAATAACATTATCTTGAAACTCAGTATTTCTAACAACTAATTTAGGGTCTTCATCTGAGGTAAAGTAAAATAAATTATTTTCAGGATTGTAAAAATGAGTAAAGCAATAGTTAGCTAACTCATTTGCTTGTATTAGCCATTGAGGATCTAAGGTGTTCTCGTACAATTTTATAAATAATTGAATAGTAGTGGCGTAATCTTCTAAATAACCATTAATCGTACTTTTCCCATTCTTGAAATTATGATATAAGCCACCATCTTTTTTATATAAATTATGAGTTATAAAGTTTGCGTTTTTTATAGCTATAGTTAAATGTTTGTTGTTCCCTAATGCTTCATAAGCATCAAGGTATCCTGTTGCCATTAATGCATTCCATGAGGTAAGTGTTTTGTCATCTAAAGCTGGCTTTGTTTTTTCTGCTCTTGCTTTTTGTAATGTTATAATACATTTATTAAGTGTGGTTTGTAGTGTTGCTGTTGTAATTTTGAATTTCTCCGAAATCTTTTTATCGCTGTCTTTTCTGGTTAATACATAATGTCCTTTTTCCCAATAGCCATATTCATTAACATTGTAATAATCAGCAAAAAGTTTATAGTCATTTTTTAAGAGCTCTTTTAACTCGTCTTTGGTCCATACATAATAAGCGCCTTCCTCTTTCTTGCCTAGGTTATTGTAGCTATCTGCGTCTAAAGAAGAGTAAAAATAACCGGCTTTATGATATAATTCTTGTTCAACAAATTGAAGTGTTTTTTCGATAGTTGATTTGTACAATTCATTTTTTGTGAGTTTGTATGCTTCTGAATATAGGCTCACAAGTTGTCCGTTATCATAAAGCATTTTTTCAAAATGAGGGATATGCCATCTTATGTCAGTTGAATATCTTGAAAATCCCCCGTCCACATGGTCAAAAACACCACCATACGCCATTTTAGTGAGTGTAGTGTTTACATAGTTTAGTAGTTCTGTATCATTTTGTAAATGTGCATATTTTAATAAAAAAGAATAGTTGTTTGGAAGCATAAATTTGGGAGCTCTTTTAGTAGCGCCATATTTATGATCGAATGATTTTTTCCAATGATTTACAATTGTAGAAACGTAATCGGTTTTAAACTCAGTCTTATCCTGATTTACTGCAATTAACTCTGAAGAAATAATTCCTTGTTCTAAATTATCAGCGTAAGTTTTAAATTTTCCTGGGTCAGCTTCAAATTGTTTTTGCAATTGCGTTAAGGCATCAATCCATTGGTTTTTACTAAAATAAGTGCCACCCCAAACTGGTCGTCCATCTGGTAGTGCAATCACATTTAATGGCCAACCACCACTGCCGGTTAGTAGTTGTATAGCGCTCATGTAAACCTGGTCTACATCAGGACGTTCTTCTCTATCAACCTTGATATTAATGAAATTTTCATTCATTACTTTGGCAACTTTTGAGTTTTCAAAACTTTCTTCTTCCATAACATGACACCAATGGCAAGCAGAATATCCGATACTGATAATAATAAGTTTGTTGGTTGTTTTTGCTTCGGATAGTGTATTGCTATTCCACGGTTTCCAATTAACGGGGTTATGAGCGTGTTGTAATAAATATGGGCTAGATTCTTTGCTTAGTTCATTTGTAAACTGATGCTTTTCTGGTATTGAATCATTATTTTGCCCTTTGCAGCTGAATAATAAAATGAATAGAAAGGAAGTGGTTAGATATCTCATATCCCAAAGTTAGCGATTTCAAGGCATAAAAAAGCACTCATTACTTTTGGTTATGAGTGCTTTTAAATGTTTTATCTATTATAGGTTTATCCGTTTAAGGCAATAACAGAGCTTATTTTTCCAGGAATCATTTCTTTTAAAGTAGCTTCAATACCACTTTTTAAAGTCATAGTTGATGATGGGCAACCGCTACAAGCTCCTTGTAAAATTACGCTTACTTCTTGAGTAGTTTCATTGTATGATTGAAACATGATGTTTCCACCATCACTTGCTACAGCAGGCTTAATGTACTCGTTTAAAACATTAACAATTTCTGCTGAAACATCGTCTAACTCGTCAATATTTAAATTAATTTCTGGAGCAACTTCCTTTTTAGGTTTTTCAACTGTAGTGTCAACAATCATGTTTCCATCTGCAATGAAATTTCTGATTACTTCTCTTAACTCATTAGCGATATCTGTCCATTCAGCTAAATCATATTTATTTATTGAAACATAATTTTCATCAATAAAAACTTCCTTTACGAATGGAAAATGAAATAACTCAGTAGCTAAAGGAGAAATTTTTGCGTCGTCAATGTTTTTAAACTCAAAAATAGTATCTACTAATTTTTTGTTGGCAACAAACTTCATTGCACTAGGATTAGGAGTGCTCTCAGCATATACTGTAACTGCTACTTTTTTTGTAGCAACATCATTATCAACTGCTTTTTTACCAGAATTTAAGAAATCTTGAATTTGCTCAGCTACATCAGCTTCTATTTCTTTCCATTCAACAATATTGAATTTTTCTATAGCAATAAAGTTTCCTGAAATGTAAATTTTCTTAACAAATGGTAAATAAAATAACTCTCTAGCAAGTTGTGAATTGTTTGCTTCATCAATATTGTTGAACTCAAAGTTTTGATGCTCAGTAAGAAACTGATTAGATTCAAATTTAACAATGTTAGGTGATGATGTATGAGATATAGTAATATTATGTGCTTCCATGGGAGTAATATTTTCTGCAAAAGTACTGAATTTCTTTGTCTTGAGAAGAATTTAATTCTAACTAATAGTAGGGTTTTAATATAAATAAATGTTTTTATACGTATACTCCTTGATTTTTTTTTATATTTGAAAATTATCAATTTTACCTGAATTTTAGCAACTATCTGTGCCTTACCAATAGCATAGATATCAACGAAATTAAAATATGAATAAAAAGATTTACATTATCATAGCAATGTTTGCTTTCCTAGGAGCTAATGCTCAAGAAGGTTTGCCAACATATTCTGATTATTTAACGGATAACTTATATTTAATTCACCCATCAATGGCTGGAGCTTCTAACTGTTCAAAAGTTAGGCTAACTGGTCGTCAGCAATGGTTTGGTCAGGAAGATGCACCAGCATTAATGACAGCGAGTTTTAATACGAGGTTTGATGAAAATGCGCCTTCAGCAGGGGGTATTATTCTTTTTAACGATAAAAACGGTTATCATTCACAAACTGGAGCGTATCTAACATATGCACACCATATCATGTTAGGAAGAAATACAATTGATTTAAATCAAGTTTCTTTCGGATTAAGTGTAGGTTTGATACAAAGTAGCTTAAATCAGTCTGAATGGGATTTAGAGTGGAATGGTGGTAATAACGGTTCTGGAGATTTTGATCCAGCGGCTAATTCGAATGATAAAATATCAAGTACGTATTATAATGTTGATTTTGGAGTGTCTTATCACTTATTGGATTTCTATGCACATTTAACTATTAAAAATTTAATGGGTACTGGAAGAAAATTATACACGGTACAAGAAAGTGCTAACTTACAACGTTTCTTGATTTCTATGGGATACGTTTTTTCAAGTATAAACAGTGATTGGTCTGTTGAACCTTCTATGTTATTTCAACATATATCTCAAACTAAGGAAACTCAGTTTGATATAAATGTAAAGACCTACAAAAAAATGGACTTCGGTAAAGTATGGGGAGGGTTATCATACAGAAGAAGTTTAGATGGAGCTGAATATGCAACAGCTACAGGTTCTGGTGAAGGACAAAAATTACAATACATTACTCCTTTTATTGGTGTGAATTATAACCAATATATGTTTGGGTATACTTACTCACACCAAACTGGTCAAATAAAATTAGTTGATGGTGGTTTTCACCAAATTACTTTAGGAATAAACTTAGCTTGTAAACCAGAAAAATACGATTGTAACTGTCCTGGTATAAACTAATATTAAGATATAATTATATTATAAAAATGCTCGTTTTTAACGAGCATTTTTCATTTTTAAATAGTTAATGATGATTATAAAAGAAGTTAGGGGCAAGTCACCACAAATACCAGAGGATTGTTTTATTGCTGAAAACGCAACTATTGTTGGTGATGTAATAATGGGGGAGCAATGTAGTATATGGTTTAATGCTGTATTACGAGGAGATGTGAATTACATTAAATTGGGTAATAAGGTAAATATTCAAGATGGTGCCGTAATTCATTGTACTTATAAAAAATATCCAACCATTATGGGTAATAATGTATCTGTTGGGCATAATGCCATTGTACATGGTTGTACAATACATGATAATGTACTTATAGGTATGGGAAGTATTGTGATGGATAATTGCGTAGTTCATTCGAATTCAATTGTTGCTGCTGGAGCTGTAGTTACTCAAAACACAGTAATCGAATCAGGAAGTATATATGCAGGAATTCCGGCTAAAAAAGTAAAAGATATATCTAAGGAGTTGAGTTCAGGAGAAATAGATAGAATTGCTGAGAACTATGTAGAGTATTCTAGTTGGTTTAAGTAATGCAGTTGTTTTAAGAAGTCGATAATTATTTCAAAATAAAAAGAAGTACTTTTGCAGCGTGAGATTTAAAAAGAACATAGCGATCATTTTTACATGTTATTATTTAATAATATGTGTTGGACTAACCTTGACTGTACATTTTTGCGGAGGTTCGTTGGCGGGTGTGTCTGCTATTTCTTCAGAAGTAGTGTGTGAGATGCAAATATCTCAAGACTCTTGTTGTGTAAAAAAAGCTACCACCATACCAGACTGTTGTAATGATACTGTTGTTGATTTATCTCAAGTAAACGAAGATTCATTGTTTAATGATGCAGCTATTGAAAAGCAATTTATAGCAGTTTTTCCAAATACTGTTTTCTACTTTTATGAAAACACAAGATTTCAAAACAAGGTAGCATTACCTAATTATACATTTCAAAGTAATGCGCCACCACTCTATAAACTTTACGGAACATACATATATTACGCTTAATACTATTTCTAACTGAACTTTTTTAATAACAAAAATCAGTTACTTATAAAAGATTAAGTAGAGCTCAAGTGTGGGCTATTAGTAATGCTAATCAGGATGATTAGTAAAATGTATATTCATGAAAAAAATAGTAATACTACTTTTTTTATTGCCGCTGCTAAACTTTTCACAAAGTGAAGTTTCTGGAAGCGTAATAGAAGAAATTAATGGTAAACAAGAGTCCATTCTTGGTGCCAATATATATTGGTCAGGCACTACAATAGGAGTTATGACCAATGAGAAAGGAGAGTTTTCAATTCCTTTTTCTAAAGAAAATAAACTCTTAGTTATTAGTTATGTTGGATATCAGCAAAAAATAATAACCGTAAGTGAGCCTAAGTCTATTGTTGTAAAGTTATTACCTAGTAGTGATTTAGAAACTGTTGTTGTTAATGCCGAACGTAGTGCAACTCAGGTTTCACTTTTAGATAATCGTAATATTGTTACACTAAACTCAAAAGAATTACTAAAAGCAGCTTGCTGTAATTTATCAGAAAGTTTTGAAACTAATGCTGCCATAGATGTAAATTTTTCTGATGCTGTAACTGGAACTAAGCAAATTAAAATGTTAGGGTTAACAAATCCGTATATTTTAATTACACAAGAAAACATCCCTAGTGTTAGAGGAGCATCACAGGCTTATGGGTTAACATTTACACCAGGAACCTGGTTGGAAAGCATCCAAATAACTAAAGGTTCTGGTTCTGTGGTAAATGGTTTTGAAAGTATTGCCGGACAAATAAACACGGAACTTAAAAAGCCTTTCAGTGATGATCCTTTTTTTATAAATACTTATGCCTCTATTGATGGTAGGTTAGAGTTGAATACCCATTTCAATCAGAAACTAAGCGATAAATGGAGTACAGGAATGTATATCCATGTTAATAATCGTAGTTGGAAGAGAGACAAGAATAATGATAACTTTATGGATGCCCCATTAACAAATCAAATAAATTTGATGAATCGTTGGCAGTATACAGATAGTGAATCAGGTTGGGTAAGTTTTTTCGATTTCAGGTATATGAAAGACAATAAGCAAGCTGGTGAAATTGACTTCGATCCTGAAACAGATAAGTTAACTACAAATTCTTGGGGAAGTGAAATTAATACAAAACGTATAGATGTAAGTAACAAAACAGGTTTTGTATTTAAAGAACAGAAATACAAAAGTTTTGGATTTCAAACGTCTTATAGTAATCATGATCAAAATGCATATTTTGGATTAAGAAGATATGATATCAATCATCAGAGTCTATATTCAAACTTTATATATAATTCAATTTTGAGTAATACTCAAAATAAGTTTAAGACAGGATTGAGTTTTACTTATGATCAATATGAAGAGTATGTATTGAATTCTGATATTAATAGAAAAGAAAATTCTTTGGGTGCTTTTTTTGAATATACTTATGATAATGGGGATAACTTAAGTGTTGTAGCTGGAGTTCGTGCAGATACCCATAATGTAATAGGTGAGTTTGTAACACCACGATTACATATACGTTATAATCCATGGGAAAATTCTGTTCTTAGAGGATCAGTTGGGAAAGGGAGGCGTAGTGCAAGTGTTTTTGCAGAGAATCAGCATTACTTTGCTTCATCAAGAACTTTTAATGTGATAAATTCTGGTAAAGGTGCTTACGGACTTGACCCTGAGGAAGCCTGGAATTACGGAGTTAGCTTTTTACAGAAATTTAAGTTGTTTAAGAAAAAAGCTGATTGGTCAATTGATTATTATGCTACAAATTTTAAAAATCAAGTAGTAGTTGATGTTGATAGTAGTCCATATGAGGTGTCTTTTTATAATTTAAATGGGCAATCTGTTGCACATAGTATTCAAACTGACTTTAATTATACTTTAGCTAAGCATCTTGATTTACGCTTATCTTATAAATACTATAATGTTGTTACCGATTATCAGTCTAACAGATTATCAAAACCATTGTTAGCTAAAAACAGAGTATTGGCAAATGTATCTTATCAAACACATTATTTAAACGAAAAAGGTTCTCGTTGGAAGTTTGATGCAACATGGAATTGGATAGGGAAACAACGCTTGCCAAGTACAAGTGCTAATCCTGAACAATATCAGTTAGGCGCATATGCTAATCCATATAGTAGGTTGAATTTACAAGTAACTAAAGTGTTTACGAAACAGTTTGAAATATATGTTGGAGGAGAAAATGTGCTAGGATATAAACAAGATAATCCAATTTTAGCTTCAAATGATCCTTTTGGAGCATATTTTGATAGTACAATAATACATGGTCCTATTCAAGGAGCAACGGCATATGCTGGATTACGATTTAAAATTAAATAATAATAAATTATAAAAATTAGTACGATGAAAAAAATATTGACATTAGTATTATTGTTTGCAATGGTGACAATAAACGCACAAGAAAAATCAAAAAGTAAAAAAGTTGCTATACAAGTTAGTGGAATATGCGACATGTGTAAAGCACGTATTGAAAAGGCTGCTTTTAAAACTAAAGGAGTAAAATCTGCTGAATGGAGTACCGAAACTAAAAGTTTGAGTTTGGTTATTAATGAGCATAAAACAGATGTGTTAACTATTCAAAATAACATGGCGGCTATTGGTCACGATACTGAAGGTGTTCAAGCTACTGATGAAGCTTATAATGGGTTACATGGATGTTGTAAGTATGAGAGAACTTTTGGAGTAGATAGCTCTAGTGAAAAGAATTGTACAAAACCTTGTTGTAAAGATAAAAAGGAAGAAAAGAAATCTTGTTGTGCTTCAAAAGGAGCTGTAAAGACAAGTTGTGCTTCGAAGAAGTAGGGCTCAATCCATCTTTTTTTAAGTAAAAATAAAAATCCCTAGAGAATATATTCTCTAGGGATTTTTGATTAAAAATTTATTAGTTTATTTTTTAATAAATTGTTTTGTGTTATTGCTAGTGCTGTTTTTCACTACAATAAAATAAACTCCGCTATTTAATCTGCTTACGTTTATTGTTGATTTTATGTCGTTCAACTCACCATTCATTAATACCTGTCCTAAAGTGTTTACTATTCTGTAAGATGATTTTTCATCATTACCAGTAATCACGTTTAATTCATTTCCAGTAACTGGATTAGGGAATATTGATAAACTTAGCTCTGTATTAAGTGTTTTAATTTCTCTAATAGAATCAGTTCTTGTATTTGCAACACAGAAACTATTTGTATCTATTGAAGTATACGAAGCTCCAGAAGCTAATGTAGCACCAGTTGAAGTATTTGTTAGAGTATAGTTACCATTACCATAACTACAACACATACCATCTCCATACGCATCTTTAAATTCTAAAGTATAACATCCTGCAGGAAGGCAATTGTTAATTGTTAATGTACTTCCATCAGCTTGACTTCCATAAGTTCCTCCAGAAGCAACTATAGCACCTGAATTATCTTTAATATTCCAGCTTGTTTCTTCAGGGTAATTATCAAATTTAATACTCAAAGTAGTATCAATACAAGTAACTTGACAAGGAGAGCAAGAAGAACCTCCGCAATCTACACCAGTTTCATCACCATTTTGAATTCCGTCAGTACAAGTAGGAGTTGGAGTGTTTGAGAAGCAAAAGTTAGTTGCTTCAGAAGCTCCAAAACTACCACCTGATTTAATACTTCCATCAGGACCAGTAATTGAGTAAGATCCGTTTCCATATGAACAACACATTCCGTCACCATAAACATCATTTATTGTAAATGTATAACAGTCATCTGGTAAACATAAAGTTTCTGATACTGTAGATCCGTCTGCATTTGATTTTGAATATGTTCCAGAAGCAATAGAAGCTCCGCTGTCATTAACTAAAGTCCAAGAAGTCTCTTCTGGATAGTTGTCAAATGTAATGCTAATAGTAACTTCATTGTCTGTACAAGCAGTTTGACAAGGAGAACAAGAAGAACCACCACAATCAACTCCAGTTTCGTCTCCATTTTGAATTCCGTCTGTACAAGTTGGAGTAACTACTACTGATCCACATTTATCAGATAAAGCTAAGCTTCTTCTACTTCCACCTGCGTCTAAAACTGAGCGCATTCTACTTTTCTGTCCTTGAGTAAATAAGTTCATACAAGAATCATCAGAATAATCCATGTAATTTTGAACCATGTCTAAAGTTCCACAAGATGAATGGTTTGTAGCACAACCACCGTTAGAAGCGTCAGATTCAGGAGTGTCAGATACAAAATCATCTACACCACATCCACCATCACCCCATATGTGACGTAAGTTTAAGAAATGCCCTACTTCGTGAGTTGCTGTTCTTCCTAAATTAAAAGGAGCGGTTGCAGTACCAGTTCTTCCAAAATATTGTGGACTGTTAACAACACCATCTGTTGAAGCACTTCCACCAGGGAATTGAGCGTATCCTAAAATACCACCACCAATATTACATACCCAGATATTTAGGTATTTTGAAGTGTCCCAAGGATCTACACCACCTTGTGATGATTTTTTCATAGCATCATTAGTTCCCCATGATGTTTTTGTTGTAGATTTTCGGGTAATACCAGTTGTTGCGCTTCCATTTGGGGCAATTGTCGTTAAGCAAAATTCTATTTGAGTATCGGCTGCTTGTGACCAAGTGTTGTTAGCATCACTATTGGTGCGCCTAAAGTCCTCGTTCATGACATCTATTTGTGATTGAATTTGTGCAGTACTTATGTTTTCTGCTGAGGTTTTGTATAAAACATGTACTACTACAGGGATTGTAATAATCTCACCATCAACTCTATTTGTTTGATATTGTTGAACACGTTGTTGAGTGAGTGTTTCAATGTCTTGCATCCGTTGTTTTAACTCAGGATCTTTTTGCATTCTGTATTCTAAACTTTCCATTGAAGAACAATTACGTTCTTGTGCAAAAAATGTGCCTACGGTCAATAAGCATAATAATAGTACAATTTTTTTCATCATTATTTAGTTTTGGTTTGTTATACTATAGTTCCTGTTTTTTGCTAAATGTTACCCATTATTTTTAATAATTTAACACGAATAAATATACTAGGTTGCGATATTGTTAATTAGGGGTTGAGTTTGTTGTGTTTTTGTTAGTGATGAATTTTTGTTTTATGAAGATGGTATTTGGTTTTTTGCATAAAAAAAACCTGAAATCTAAAATTTCAGGTTTTAAAAGGCAGTTAAAAAAGCCATCAAAATTAATTTTGATGGCTTTTAAGTAATTTTATGTGTATATCGTGTTTTCGATTACATCATTCCTGGCATTCCGCCACCCATAGGAGGCATTGCAGGAGCGTCTTCCTTAATGTCTATTAATGCACATTCAGTAGTTAAAATCATTCCTGATACCGAAGCAGCATTTTCTAAGGCTACTCTAGTTACTTTTTTAGGATCAATAATACCTGCTTTAAGCATATCAACATATTCGTCTGTTTTTGCGTTGTAACCAAAGTCTTTTTTACCTTCAATTACTTTAGCACAAATTACAGATCCTTCTTTACCAGCATTTTCAGCAATGGTACGTAAAGGAGATTCAATTGCACGAGCAATAATATTGATTCCAGTTTCTTCATCAGCATTTTCAGATTTCACATCAACAAGTACTTTTTTAGCACGAACTAATGCAACACCACCACCAGCAATAATTCCTTCTTCAACTGCAGCACGTGTAGCGTTTAAAGCATCATCAACTCTGTCTTTCTTTTCTTTCATTTCTACTTCAGAAGCAGCACCAACATATAAAACAGCAACACCACCAGCTAATTTAGCTAAACGTTCTTGCAATTTTTCTTTGTCATAGTCAGAAGTAGATGTTTCAATTTGTGATTTAATCTGACTAACTCTTACTTTAATGTTTCCTTCATCACCAGCACCATTTACAATTGTAGTGTTATCCTTATCAATTGTAATAGTTTCAGCAGATCCTAACATTGATAAATCAGCATTTTCTAAAGAGAATCCTCTTTCTTCAGAAATTACAGTACCGTTAGTTAAAATAGCGATGTCTTCTAACATTGCTTTTCTTCTGTCTCCAAAACCAGGAGCTTTTACAGCAGCAATTTTTAATCCACCTCTTAATTTATTTACAACTAAAGTAGCTAATGCTTGTCCATCAACATCTTCAGCAATAATCAATAATGGTCTTCCTGATTGAGAAACTGGTTCTAATATTGGAAGTATTTCTTGTAAGTTAGAAATTTTCTTATCGAATAATAATACATAAGGATTTTCTAATGTAGCAATCATTTTGTCAGCATCAGTAACAAAATACGGAGAAAGGAATCCTCTGTCAAATTGCATACCTTCAACAACATCAACATAAGTATCAGTTCCTTTAGCTTCTTCAACAGTAATTACACCTTCTTTACCAACTTTTCCGAAAGCAGTAGCGATTAAATCACCAATTACATCGTCATTATTAGCAGAAATTGAAGCTACTTGTTTTATTTTTTCAGAATCAGAACCAACTTCTTTAGCTTGCTTACCTAATTCAGTAACAATTGCTACAACAGCTTTATCGATACCTCTTTTTAAATCCATTGGATTTGCTCCGGCAGCAACATTCTTTAAACCTTCTTTTACGATAGCTTGTGCTAAAACTGTAGCGGTAGTTGTACCGTCACCAGCAAGGTCATTAGTTTTAGAGGCAACCTCTTTAACCATTTGAGCCCCCATGTCTTCTAACGGGTCTTCTAAATCGATTTCTTTAGCAACAGAAACACCATCTTTAGTTACAGTAGGTCCTCCAAAAGATTTTGAAATAATCACGTTACGACCTTTAGGTCCTAAAGTTACTTTTACTGCGTTTGCTAATGCATCTACACCACGTTTTAATCCGTCACGTGCTTCGATGTCAAATTTTATATTTTTTGCCATGATAATGTCTTTTTTAAATAATTGCTAAAATGTCGCTTTCACGCATCATTAAATAATCAGTTCCTTCTAACTTTAATTCAGTTCCACCATATTTTCCATATAATACAGTATCACCAACCTTTACAGTTAATGGTTCGTCTTTTTTTCCATTACCAACTGCTACTACAGTTCCTTTTTGAGGTTTTTCTTTAGCAGTGTCAGGAATAATTAGTCCTGAAGCGGTAGTTGTTTCAGCAGCAGCTGGTTCTACAAGAACTCTGTCTGCTAATGGTGTAATGTTTAAGCTCATTATATATGAATTTTATTTAATTTATTAAGTTGATAAGTAGTAGTCAGAAATTATACCATTTCGGCTATACTGACATTTTTTCACCCAAAAATTGAATTGAGTTTTTTTAAACCAAAAAATGCCAACTGTTTAGGTTGGCATTTTAATTTTATTATTTGAAAAAGATTACTCTGCTTCTTTTTTCTCTGTTGCTGGAACAGTAGATGCTGGTGCATCTTCTGTAGTAGAAACAGGAGCTTCAATTTGTTGATCATTAGCACCATCTAAAGCTTTTGAATTAGCTCCTTGGTTACCAAAGATAGTTACGTTAGATAATAATATTAATACAACCATTAATATTCCTAACCACCAAGTACTTTTATCTAAGAAATCAGTAGTCTTTTGAACACCACCAATTTGTTGTGTTTCTCCTCCAAATGATGAACCTAATCCACCTCCTTTAGGGTTTTGAACCATGATTACTACAATTAGTAAAAAGGCAACGATCATTATAAGTACTAAAAAGATATTAAACATAATGGTATTATTTATTTTGTATTATTTATTTGTATTTTTTCTAATTCAGATATTCGGACTGCAAAGAAACTATTTTTTTCTGGATATTTCAAACTTAAAATGCGATAAGCTTGAATTGCTTTTTTATAATTTTTTTGTTCTAAATAAACCTTGGCCAAAGTTTCTGTCATTAACTCATTAGAATTAAAACTATTCTCTTGTGCTAAGTTCTTTAGAGACACCGTTTTCTTAACGGGTGCTATCTTGGGTTTTGAAGTGATAAACTTGTCTATAAGATCAACATTACTAAGGGTTTTAGGTTTTTCTTCTCTCTTGATTTCAGTGCGTTCAATTGTTGGTATTGCAGAAAGTTTTAGCCATTCTTGAAACGAATGTGTTTCATTAACACTGAACTCTAAAGGGGTACCTATTGCTAAATTATCTTCAGCTATATCAGTTGTATTTTCTGCTGTTTTTTCCTCAAATAAATCAGGGTTTAATACTTTTTCGTCATAAGAACTTGTTTCTGAATCAAAAATAGAGATTTCTTCTGCAGCTATAACCTCAATATCATTTACTTGTTCTTGTAGCTTCTGCTGTACTTTAGAAATAATATTCTGATTGAATGAATCTGAAGTTATATAGTCAAATAAAACACTTCTGTCAGCAGTATAAGCGGCGGTTTGTTTTAACTCGAAATTATAACTGTAGCTTCCTTCATTTTTTAAACCTTTTAAATATAAAGCACGAGCAGATTGGAAATAAGGAAAGTCATTTAATACCCCTTTTATACCCATGGTTTGTTGCTGGTTGATTCCTTGTGGTTGCTTTAATATGTTAGAAAATTCAATGTTATTCATCGTAACAAATATGTTTTAAAATGATTGTTAATATCATTCATTTTGTGATGTTTTTGGTATACGTTACCACTTTGCTAATGAAGCATTAAAGATATCTTGAGTGATTCGCTCGTAAATATCCTCCATTGCAGTGTCTAGGCTTGCGCCAGTTAGTTGCTGTGTAGCAGAATAATCATAGTAAAAAGAAAAGCTTTTTTCAAAATCATCATCTTCTTTTAGCTTGTTTGTAAAGCGAACGTTTATCGTAACTGTTAGTCTATTTTGCGCAGCTGTTTGATCTGCTGTAGCAGACATTGGAGCAATAGCGTAATTAGTAATTTCCCCTTCGTATATCAAATCACCGTTAGTATTAGTAAGTTCTAGGTTGGTCTGATTTTGAATTAAATCTTGCAAAGCCAATCTAAAATTTCGGTCTATTCCAGGTTCAACAATTGGTGCGTTATTTTGAAAAAAGTTTACTTGAAATGATTTCGCATCGCCAGTATCTCCTCCTGTAAAGGAATAAATACCACAACCTTGGATAATAAAGGTGATAATAGATAATAGTATGATTTTTTTCATGGGCTTAAAAGTACAGATTTTAATAGAATGTGAGACAGAATAATTTGTTAAAGGTCAAATTGTTTGATTTTACGATATAAAGTACGTTCAGAAATACCTAATTCTTTCGCGGCTAATTTCCGTTTCCCTTTATTACGTTCTAAAGATTTTTTAATCAGTTCTAATTCTTTTTCATGAATAGAAAGTGTTTCTTCCTCAGTAATATCTTCAATGTATTCGAAAGCTTCAGGTTCAGAATATGCAGAGGGTGTTGCTTCTTGAGATATTTGTAATACTTCAACTGGTTTATCTTGTGGATCAGGTAGTACGGTTTCTTCTTCTGGTTTATATATTTTCTGAATCAACTCTTCGTTTTCTTGCTGAACCTTTTGCGTATTTCCGTTACGCATCAATTCCATAGTCAGTTTTTTAACATCGTTTAAATCCGCTTTCATATCGAATAAAACTTTGTATAATATTTCACGTTCGTTGCTAAAATCACTTTCCGATTTATTCTTGTTAATAACAGAAGGTAAATTACTTCCCATTGAAGGTAAGTAACCTTTTAAAGTGATAGCATTGATGTTTCTGTCACGTTCCAAAACAGAAACTTGCTCTGCGATATTTCTTAACTGACGAATATTTCCGTTCCAAGAGTATTTTATAAGCAACTGAACGGCTTGATCGTCTAGTTTAATAGTTGGCATTTTGTACTTCAGTGCAAAATCAGAAGCAAATTTTCTGAAAAGAATATGAATATCTTCTTTTCTCTCTCGTAAAGGTGGAAGGTTAATATCGATAGTACTTAACCTATAATATAGGTCTTCACGAAATTTACCTTCTTTAATGGCGTCAAACATATTTACATTGGTTGCGGCCACAATACGTACATTAGTTTTCTGTGTTTTGCTTGATCCTACTTTTATAAATTCACCATTCTCTAACACACGTAATAAGCGTACTTGAGTAGTTAATGGTAACTCACCAACTTCATCTAAAAAAATAGTTCCTCCATCAGCGACTTCAAAATAACCGCTTCTGGCTTGAGTAGCGCCTGTAAAGGCTCCTTTTTCATGACCAAATAATTCACTGTCAATTGTTCCTTCTGGTATAGCACCACAGTTTACAGCAATGTATTTTCCGTGTTTTCGGTGAGATAAGGAATGTATGATTTTCGGAATACTTTCTTTACCAACACCACTTTCCCCGGTAACTAAAACAGAAATATCTGTAGGAGCAACGCGAATTGCTTTTTCGAGTGCTCTGTTTAGTTTTTGGTCGTTTCCGATAATTCCGAAACGTTGTTTTGTTGCTTGAATTGATTCCATCGACATTTGTGTTGTTTCCGTGAAAGCGGAAAACTATTTAAAGTTACTTTAATTGTTTTGTTCAAAGATTCCCTTTTCTCAAGGGAATAACTTCGTTAGTTATTAACTGAATAATCTACTGCTTCCCCTAAAAAAGTAGCTGTAGTACAATCGTTTATTTTTACGTTTACAAAATCACCAATTTTATAATGTTCTTTAGGAAAAATAACCATGTTACTTTGGGTGTTTCTACCCGCCCAATGTTTATCCGATTTTTTAGAACTTTTTTCAATCAATACTTCTTCAGTTCTACCTAAGTGTTTTTTTAGTTGCTCGTGACCGACTTCACGCTGCACATCAATAACTTCTTGCAGACGGCGCTTTTTTGTATCAAATGGCACGTCATCATCAAGTTTTCGTCCAGCTAACGTTCCTGGTCGTTCAGAGTATGAAAACATAAATCCATAATCGTATTTTACATGATTAATTAAGTCAAGAGTATCTTGATGATCTTCTTCTGTTTCTGTTGGGAAACCAATAATCATATCCTGAGACAGTGCTATTTCAGGAATGATTTTATAAATAGTATCCGTAAGCTCCATGTACTCTTCACGAGTATGCTGACGGTTCATTTCTTTTAAAATTCGGTTACTTCCACTTTGTACGGGTAAGTGTAAATGCTTGCAAATATTTTTGTGTTTAGCCATGGTATGAATCACTTCTAAACTCATGTCTTGTGGATTAGAAGTTGAAAAACGAATACGTAGTTTTGGGTTTGCTAGTGCAACCATATCTAATAATTTTGCAAAATCTACAGATGTAGCTTTTTGCATTTCGGTTGCGTTCTTAAAATCTTTTTTAAGTCCACCACCATACCATAAGTAACTATCTACGTTTTGTCCTAATAATGTAACTTCTTTATATCCTTTAGAAACTAAATCTGTTATCTCACTTAAAATAGATTGTGTGTCTCTGCTTCGTTCTCGTCCTCTAGTAAAAGGGACAACACAGAAGGTACACATGTTATCGCAACCTCGAGTGATAGAAACAAAAGCAGTTACACCATTACTTTGTAGTCTTACTGGTGAAATATCGGCATAGGTTTCTTCTTTTGAAAGCAATACATTCACTGCGCTTCTTCCGTCTTCAACGTCAGCAATAAGATTTGGTAAATCTTTATAAGCATCAGGTCCTACAACAAGATCAACTATTTTTTCTTCTTCTAAGAATTTTTCTTTTAAACGTTCAGCCATACAGCCTAAAACACCAACTTTCATATTTGGGTTGATATCTCTTTTTACAGCATTATATTTTTGTAAACGTTTACGAACAGTTTGTTCTGCTTTATCACGTATAGAACAAGTGTTTACTAAAACAAGATCCGCTTCTTCTAATTTGTTAGTGGTGTTAAATCCATCTTGAGCTAAAATAGAGGCTACTACTTCGCTATCAGCAAAATTCATTTGACAACCGTAACTTTCAATAAAAAGCTTGCGTGAATTCCCTTTCTTATTAATAGTAGCTAATTGTTCTCCTTGTTTGCTTTCGTCTATAATCTTCTCCATCTAGTATGTTTCTCTTGGATTTATAGCAAAGATAATGCTAAAATACTCATCTGACAAAGTGGCAGAGATTATTTGTCTATATTTGCTCAAACTAACAAAAAAACAAAAAAAATGAACTTTACGGAATTAGAACAAAAAATTAATGAAAATAAAAGTATTGATTTTGGGGATATTTTTAGTAAATCGATAGAGTTGTTTAAAAAAACTTGGAAACAAGGGTTGGTGCATATGTTATTGTCTATTGGTTTGGTGTTGGGTGTTATGGCTTTGGTGTTTGTTCCAATGTTTTTAACGGGGATTATTGATCCGTCTGCTTTTCAAAGTCTTGAAAGCGGTGACCCAGATTTTAAAGGTATAATAATCTTTTATATAGTATTGTTTCCAGTAATATTCATTGCTTCTATTTTTTCAATGTTGTTAAATATGGCTTTTTATAGAATTATTAAGCAAATAGATTTAGGTGAGCCGGCTTCAAGTGTTTCTTTTGGGATGTTTTTTAAGTCTGAATTTTTCGTAAAAGCCTTATTATTAACAGTTATAGGTTTTGTAATATCAATAGTAGCTATGTTAGCTTGTTACTTGCCGTTGTTTTATGTAATGGTTCCGCTTACGTTGTTAATACCTGTTTTTTCTTTTAACCCAGAAATATCTAATTCGGATTTATTGAAGGCAAGTTTTAAATTAGGAACTAAAAAGTGGTTAATTACTATTGGTTTATTAATAGTGTCTGGAATATTGGCAGAATTGGTTGGTTTAATATTATGTGGTGTTGGTATATTTGTAACAATGTCATTTGTTTACTTACCAACATATTTTGTATATAAAGATACTGTTGGTTTTGGGGATGATTCGGATAATACTGATGGTTTTGAGAAAATAACGGAGATGTAATCTTCTTTAAATAGTAAAATTAAAGTCTGCTTTTAATCGGTGTTTTGTGGTTAAAAGCAGATTTTTTTTAAGAATAGTTTTTTTTGATATACTTTTGCAAAATCTAAAAGGGGAATAAATGGCAAAGAATTTAGTTATAGTTGAGTCACCTGCAAAGGCGAAAACGATTGAAAAATTTTTAGGAAAGGATTTTAAAGTAGAGTCGAGTTATGGTCACATAGCAGATTTGCCTTCCAAAGAATTAGGAGTAGATGTAGAAGGAGATTTTGACCCTAAGTACATTGTTTCAGATGATAAAAAAGCGGTAGTTAAAAAACTAAAGTCTTTAGCTAAAAAAGCAGAAATGGTTTGGCTAGCTTCGGATGAGGATCGCGAAGGAGAGGCAATTGCATGGCATTTATCAGAAACATTAGAATTAGATAAAGACAAAACAAAACGTATTGTTTTTAACTCTATTACTAAAAAAGCAGTAACCACTGCGATTGAAAACCCAAGAGAAATAGATTATAACTTAGTAAATGCACAACAAGCTCGTAGAGTTTTGGATAGGCTAGTAGGTTATGAGTTGTCTCCAGTATTATGGAGAAAAGTAAAAAGAGGATTGTCGGCAGGTAGAGTACAGTCAGTATCTGTTCGATTAATTGTAGAGAAGGAAAGGAGTATTGAGGAATTCAATACAAAAGCATCTTATAAAGTTGTTGCGGAGTTTAGTACTGAAGCTGGGAAGAAGTTCAAAGCGAAGGTGTCAAAAGATTTTTCAACAAAAGCAGAAGCGCAAGCGTTTTTAGAAAAAAATAAAGGAGCTGATTTTAGTGTAGCTGATTTAACAAAAAAACCAGCTAAAAAATCCCCAGCAGCACCATTTACTACTTCTACAATTCAGCAAGAAGCATCACGTAAATTATATTTCTCGGTAAGTAAAACAATGCAAGTTGCTCAGCGTTTGTATGAGCAAGGGCTAATTACATATATGAGGACTGATAGTGTTAGTCTTTCTGGAGAGGCGTTAGAAGCAGCTAAAGCAGAGATAGAAAACTACTACGGTAAGGAGTACGCGAAAACAAGAAGCTTTGCGAATAAAAGCAAAGGGGCTCAAGAGGCGCATGAGGCAATTAGGCCTACAAATATGGATGTACATACGGTTGACTTGGAAAGAGATCAATCCCGTTTGTATGAATTAATATGGAAACGTACGTTGGCATCGCAAATGAGTGATGCGCAATTGGAAAATACAAATGTAAAAATTGAAGCTTCAACACATAAGCAACAATTTACAGCAAGTGGACAGGTAGTTAAATTTGAAGGTTTCTTGAAAGTGTACCTGGAAGGGAATGACAACGAAGAAGAAGAGGAAGATGGAATGTTGCCTGCAATGCAGGTTAATGATGCTGTTTCGAATCATTACATTACTGCAACGGAACGTTTCACAAGACCTCCATATCGTTTTACGGAAGCTTCTTTGGTAAAGAGGTTAGAAGAATTGGGTATTGGTCGTCCGTCTACTTATGCACCGACAATTTCAACTATTCAAAATAGGAATTACGTTGAAAAAGGTCAGATAGAAGGGATTGAACGTAATTACTGTCAATTACTTTTAGAAAATGATAATTTAAAGGATACAATTTTAACAGAAAAAGTTGGTTCGGATAAAGGAAAGTTAATTCCTACTGATGTTGGAATTATTGTAAACGACTTTTTGGTAACTAATTTTGAAAGTATTTTAGAATATAGTTTTACAGCTAATGTAGAAGAAATGTTTGATTTAATTGCTTCTGGTGATAAAGACTGGAAAGTGATGATGAAAGACTTTTATCAAGAGTTTCATCCGCAAGTATTAGATGTTCAGGAAAACGCAGAGCGTGGAAATGGTGAGCGTATTTTAGGAGTTCATCCTGAGTCTGGTCGTCGTGTAAGTGTTCGTTTAGGACGTTTCGGTGCGATGGTACAGGTTGGAGTTGTTGAAGATGAGGAAAAACCATTGTTTGCAAGTTTAACTGAAAGTCAAAGTTTAGGATCTATTACTTTTGAAGAAGCAATGGATTTATTCAAGTTACCTAAAAACTTAGGTGATTATGATGGAGAAGAAGTAATAGTGAGTAACGGGCGTTTTGGACCGTATATTAAATTTGGTGAAAAATATGTCTCTCTTGAAAAAGGAGAAAATGCTATGGACGTTGATTTTGATCGAGCAGTAGTATTGATTGAAGAGAAGAAAATAGCAGATGCGCCAATTCATCATTACGAAGGTTTTGAAATTACTAAAGGTGTTGGTCGTTTTGGGCCGTTTATTAAATGGAATGGAATTTTCATCAACGTAAATAAAAAATACGACTACGATAATTTATCAACAGCTGATTTAGAAGAGTTAATTGAAATAAAGAAGCAGAAAGAGATTGATAAGTTACTTGTTAATTGGGAAGAAGAAGGAATTAGAATAGAAAAAGCACGTTGGGGACGTTTTAATGTTATCCAAGGAAAGATTAAGGTTGAGTTGGCTAAAACAGTGGATGTTTCTAAGATTACTTTAGAAGAGGCGCAGGATATGATAGAGGCTAAAAAGCCTAAGAAGAAGAAAAAGGCAGCAGCTAAAAAGAAACCTGCAGCAAAGAAAAAAACAGCGGCTAAAAAGACAACCAAGAAAAAAACTAGTTAAATAAATGATGTTAGATTTTTTAACTCCAGTTGCAGATAGTGTAATAGCTCATGCGAAATTGCAAGACAAGCAATCCTTAGGGAATTCAATTTCATTCTATAAAGAGGGTGGTGATTTTCCTGAAATTAAAAAAGGTGCTTTGGTACTTGTTGGGGTTTTGGAGAATAGAAACGATATTAATTACTTAGGAGAGAAATTGTCTTTTAATGAAACAAGAAAGGCGTTTTGCGAGTTGTTTCCGGGTAATTGGAAAGCTTCGGTTATTGATATCGGGGATATTCATCCAGGTGAAACGGTTTCGGATACATATTTTGCTTTAAAAAAAGTTGTGGCGGCAGTTGTGAAACTTGGTGCTATTCCTATTGTGTTAGGAGGTTCTCATGATCTAACTTATGCAATGTATCGCGCTTACGATGATTTAGATCAGATGGTGAGTTTAGTGTGTGTTGATGCTAAATTCGATTTAAAAGATCCTTCGGAAGGTATAAAGAATAATAATTACATGAATAGTGTGGTTGTAGAAGAGCCAAATAATTTGATTAATTTCTCAAATATTGGCTTTCAGACTTATTATAATTCACAAGAGGAGATAGATTTATTAGAAAAACTTTATTTTGAAACTTATAGGCTTGGGGAAGTAACCAATGATTTAGGTTTGGTTGAGCCAATTACTAGAGATGCTGATATAGTTAGTTTTGATATTACGTCAATACAAGCTTCTGAAATAGCAAAGGATTCGGGGTATAGATCTCCAAATGGATTTAATGGAAAAGAGTCTTGTGCAATTGCTCGTTATTCGGGAGTGAGTAGTACGGTTTCTAGTTTCGGTTTATTTGAATTAAATAATAAGTTATCAGCATCAGGAGTGATGCTTTCTGCTCAAATGATCTGGTATTTTGTTGAAGGGGTGCATTGTAGGATAGTTGAGCCTTCATTAAATTCAGAATCTGGTTATAAGAAGTATATCGTGCCATCTCAAGATTACGACTTGGTGTTTTATGAGAGTTTAGTTAGTAAAAGATGGTGGGTAAAATTGCCAGATAACGATATAAATTGCAATAAAACGAAAAAACATTCGTTATTATCTTGCACACAAGAAGATTATTTGATAGCTTGTGACCAACAAATACCTAAGAGGATATACAAGGCATTTAGGAAGAATTTAATATAGCGTGTTTTCAGCTTATCATCGACAATAAGTCGTTTTAGTAAGTTAAAATACACGTTTTTTTTTCTGACTTAGGTAAATATTTTTTCAACTAAAAGTTGTTTTTTTGAAAATATATAGATATGTTTACGCCTTTGAAAATAATAAGATATTAATATAAGACAGCGATTCTATGAAGAAGTTTATGCTATTAGCCATGATTGTTACCCTAATTACTAGTTGTGGTAGCAAGGATTCAGGAGAACTTGTGGGAACAAGCGGAAAGAAATGGCACCCAGAAAAACCTTACGGAATGAGTTTAGTTCCTGGTGGTTCTTTTACAATGGGTAAATCTGATGAGGATAGACCTGCAGTACAAGATGCTCCAGCAAAAACGGTAACAGTACGTTCTTTTTATATGGATGAAACTGAAATCACAAATAATGAATATAGACAATTTGTGTTTTGGGTAAGAGATTCTATCGTAAGAACAAGGTTAGCGATTTTAGCTGATGAACTTGGTGAAACGGGAATGGATGCTGATACAGGAAAGAAAAGTAAAGACGGAGGAATTGGTGATTACGCTTTTAAGGACGCGGATACTACTGATATGACTGTTTGGGATAAGTATATGCTTGATAACTATTACAGTATGATGGATGGTTATGAGGGTAGAAAATTAAATCACGATGTTGATTTAAAATTAGATACTGCTGAATATCCAGATGAGTATTATTCTGAAGTAATGGATACAATGTATTTGCCAATTGATGAAGCGTTCAACGGAAACCGTCCTTGGGATGTGAAAAAGTTTGTTTACAGATACAAGTGGTTAGATATTGAAGAAGCTGCAAAAGCATCTAATAAAGGGAAAAGAAGAAGAGATTTTATCAAGACTGATACTGTAGAAGTTTATCCTGATACTACAGCTTGGATTAGAGATTTTGCTTACTCTTATAATGAGCCAATGCATAATGATTATTTCTGGCATGATGCTTATGGTATGTATCCAGTAGTAGGTATTTCTTGGGGACAAGCGAAAGCTTTTTGTGACTGGAGAACATTAAATAAAAATGCAACAATCAAAAAAGGACAGTCTCATGTAAATGGATTTAGATTGCCTTCTGAAGCTGAGTGGGAATATGCTGCTCGTGGAGGTTTGCATGGTGGTACTTACCCTTGGGGTGGGCCGTATGCTAAAAATGATAGAGGTTGTTTCTTGGCTAACTTTAAACCTTTAAGAGGTGATTATGCAGCTGATCAAGCATTGTATACTGTAGAAGCAGACGCTTACCAACCAAATGACTATAATTTATACAATATGGCTGGAAATGTTTCTGAGTGGACAGCGTCTTCTTATGAAGCTAATGCTTATGAATATATGTCAACAATGAACCCAAGTGTAAATGATAAGAACAACATGCGTAAAGTAATTCGTGGAGGTTCTTGGAAGGATGTAGCTTTCTTTTTACAAGTAAGTTCACGTGATTATGAATATGCTGATTCAGCTCGTAGTTATGTTGGGTTTAGAACTGTACAAGATTATATGGGTACAGACACTACACCTTCAAAAAATACTGCACGATAATTTAAACTAAGAATACTACCAACAAATTTATAATAACTTAACTTAAACTAAAAACTATTTATTATGGCACAATCAAAAGGATACAAAAGATTTATGGCAATGGCTTACGGACTAGGAGCTGCAGTTGTAATTTTAGGAGCACTATTCAAATTAATGCACTGGCCTGGAGCAAGTTTAATGCTTATTGTCGGATTAGGAGCTGAAGCAATTATTTTCGCATTATCAGCATTCGAACCATTAGGTGATGATTTAGACTGGTCATTAGTTTACCCAGAATTATCTGGAGGAGCAACAATGGGAGGTAAAAAATCTAAAGAAGTAAAAGGTGATGCTCAAGGAATGTTATCTCAAAAATTAGATGATATGCTAAAAGACGCTAAGTTAGATGCTAACTTAATGACTTCTTTAAGTTCTTCAATACAAAACTTTAAAGGTGCAGCTGAAAATATTCAACCAGCTATTGACTCTATGTCAGCAACTAAAAAATATTCAGAGCAAATGTCATTAGCAGCTGGGCAAATGGAGTCTTTAAACTCTCTTTACAAAGTTCAAATGGAATCTGCTGCACGTCAAGCTGAAGCTAATAAAATGGCTGCTGATAACGCTGAAGGATTAAAATCTCAAATGGAATCGTTAACTTCTAACTTATCTTCTTTAAACGGAGTATATGGTGGAATGTTATCTGCTATGACAAACAAATAATTAGTTTTTTAAACTAAATCATTAATTTATTAATTTAAAAACTAATTAGAATATGGCGAGTGGAAAATTGTCCCCAAGGCAGAAGATGATTAACCTAATGTACTTAGTGTTAATTGCAATGTTAGCACTGAATATGTCAAAAGAAGTATTGACAGCATTTGGTATCATGAATGACAAATTTGTTGAAAACAATGTTACTTCAGCAAGTAAAAATAAAGATTTTTTAAGCAAAATTGCTCAAAAGGCAAAGGATGAGCCACAACAATATAGTGTGGTCAATTCAAAGGCTAAAAATATATCTAAAACATCTAAAGAATTTTATACATTTTTAGATGGTGTTAAAACTTTAATCGAGTCTCCATATGTTGAGGATAAGGTTGACGGTATTTTACCTTATGAATCAATGGATAAAGGTGATCATGTTGATGAAAAATGGTTCAAAGGAGATAACATGACTAAAACAGGTGAAGGTGTTGTTGCTGCTTTTGATAAGTATAGAAACGACATGACAAATTTGTTAGGAGATGGAAACGATGCTCTTAAAGGAGTTTTAAACGCTAAGTTTAATACTGAGGCTATTAAAGCTAAAGATGGTGCTAAAAAGACATGGTTAGACTATAACTTTAAAGGTTTCCCTTCTATTGCTTCTTTAGCAAAAGTTTCTTCTATGCAATCTGATGTAAAGTCATTAGAATCTGAGGTGTTATCTAGATTATTATCTGGTAAGCAAGAAGAGGCTTTATCTTTCAGTAACTACCGTGCAATTGTAATACCTGAAAAAACAGCTTTCTTTTCTGGAGAAAACTTTAAAGGTAGAATTGTTTTAGGACGTGTTGATGATTCAACTAAACCTAATTCAGTGTCATTAAACGGAACTGAAGTAGATAAGAAAAACTTTAAGGATGGTGGAGTTGTTTTAGACTTCCCTGCTGGAGCAGTTGGAGAAAGAGACTTAAAAGGTAAATTCATTTTCTTAGAAAACGGAAAACCTGTTGAAGTAGCTATCGAAAGTTCTTATGCTGTAGTACCTAAACCTAACTCTGCAACTATTTCTGCAGATAAGATGAACGTTGTTTATCGTGGTATTCCTAACCCAATGACAATTTCATTTGCAGGTATTTCTGACAATAAAGTTAGTGCTGCTGCATCTGGATTAAGAAAATCTGGAAAAGGTTACATGATGACTCCTACTAAAGGTAGAGAGGTTACTATTAATGTGTCTGGTACTTTACCTGATGGATCTAAAGTTTCTGATAAAAAGAAATTTAGAATTAAAGATATTCCTCGTCCTGCAGCTGCAGTAAGTGGAGCTTTTGGTTCTATTAAGAAATCTAAAAATGCAATGAAGAGTGCTACTATTTCAGCTGTATTAGAAGATTTCGTATTCGACTTAAAATTAAAAGTTAACTCTTTTAGATTTAAGGTTCCTGGACAGCCAACTATTACTGTTAATGGACGTAAATTAAATGATAGAGCAAAAAGTGCTTTAGCTAGAGCTAAACGTGGTGATCAAGTATCAATTTTCGGATTAAAAGCTTCTGTAGTAGGAAGTCCTATTAAGTTGAAAGATGCTTCTCCTGTTATTATTGAGCTTTCTAACTAAGCAGTATAATTAGAAATAATACTTCACATTCAAAACAGTTTGGTTATCCTAAACTGTTTTGAATGAATTACACCAGAGTTGTAATAAAAACAAAAATTGAAAAGATGAATTGGAGAAATTTTTTATTAACGATTACATTGGTTACATTAACTCAAGGAGTTTTTGCGCAATACAACCTTTTAAATGCGACTACTCCTGAAGAGATAGGTGTTAAAACTGAAGCTCAAAAAGAGTACGATAATGCAAAGCCATTAGAGTATGGATTTATCGATGATAAAGATGTGCTTTGGTCTAAAATGGTGTGGGAAAAAATTGTTCTTGATGAAAGAATTAATTTTCCTTTATACTATCCTGTTGATACTATGAATATTGGTAAGGAGAGAAGAAGTTTGTATGATGTTTTGTTAAAAAACATTATAAATGGTAAAATAGAAAACTTATATACGGATTCATATTTTACAGGTAAGCAAACTTTTGATCAAGTTCAAGAAGGATTAATTAAAATTGATACGTTGGATTTAGGGTACGAACAATATAATGCTGGAGAACCTATTTCTCCTGAGTATATTGATACTACTGAAATAAAAGCATATGACGTTAAGGAGTACCGTACAAAAGGATTGTGGTATTTTGACAAACGTCAAGGTGAGTTGAAATACAGACTTATAGCTTTGTGTCCAGTTGTACCAGATGTGTTTTTCCTTGATTCTGACGAACCAGATTTAATTGAACCTTTCTGGGTATTTTTCCCTGATACTCGTGATATTTTAAACGAGGCAATGTGTTTTAATAACAAGAACACGGCTATGCCAATTTCTTTTGATCATATGTTAAACTCAAGACGATTTAACGCAAATATGTATAAAGAAGAAAATGTTTATGAGGATAGGAAAATAGACGAATACATTCCTAATAATGCATTAATGCAATTATTAGAATCAGATAGAATTAGAACAAAAATTAGAGACTTTGAGTTAGATCAATGGCAATATTAATAAATTTCTCCAATTTATTATAATATAAAAAAAGCTCCTGCATTGCAGGAGCTTTTTTTATATGGATATATGTTTCTTATAATGAAGTCTCATTACGGTCAAAGTTAGGCTGATATTCTTTTTATATTTATTTTTGTGCTACAATACATTTAATTATGATGTTAGATTATATAGTAGTAGGTTTTGGTTTAGCTGGTTTATCTTTTTCTGAACAATTAAGGGAAAACAAGAATTCGTTTGTTGTGATTTCGGAAGAAGAAAAATCGTCTTCTATTGTTGCAGGAGGTATGTATAATCCTGTAATATTAAAACGCTTTACATCGCCATGGAATGCAGTTTCTCAATTAGAATATGCCATTCCGTTTTACCAAAAAATTGAACATCGGTTAAATACTCAGGTAAATAATCCTTTCCCTGTATTACGAGTTTTTAATGCTATTGAGGAACAAAATAATTGGCTTATTGCTTCTGATAAACCAAACTTAGCACCTTTCCTTTCTATTGACTTTAAAAAGAATACTAACGAGTCTATTCTTGCAGATAATGATTTTGGTGTAGTTGAAAAAGCAGGTAGAATTCAAGTAGCTAAATTATTGAATGCTTATAAGTCTGAATTATTAAAGAATGATAGTTATCAGAATGTACCTTTTGACTTTGATGCTTTATCAATATTAGATGATTGTATTTCTTATAAAGGGCTAAAAGCTAAAAAGATTGTTTTTTGCGAAGGATATGGAATGAAGTCAAATCCTTACTTTGATTATTTACCTTTAAACGGTACAAAAGGTGAAGTATTAATTATAAAGGCAGAACAGCTCAAGTTGGATTCTATTGTTAAATCAGGAGTGTTCTTGATACCTTTAGAAGATGCTGATTGTTATTTAGTAGGTGCAACATATCATTGGACTGATAAATCATGGGAGGCAACTGAGGAAGCAAAGTTAGAGTTGGTCACTAAACTTGATACGTTATTAAATTGTGATTATCAAATAATAGATCAATTAGCAGGAATTCGTCCTACAGTTAAGGATAGGAGACCTTTGGTTGGTCGACATCCTGAACATGAAAATATGTATGTGCTTAATGGTTTAGGAACACGTGGTGTCATGGTAGCGCCAATGGTTAGCCATGAATTGTTTGATTATATTGAAAACAACACTGATTTAGATAGTGAAATCGATATTACACGATTCTCTTCAGAGTATAACAAGTAGTCTTCTAATAAATTTCTTCTCAACGAGGAGAATATTAGGATAAAGTATTCTTGTGTTTTTCTACAGCGTCCTTATCATAATTTACAAAAAAATTAATCCAAATATTTCTAGATAATCGAGCTATTATTGGTAAACTAAGTATTAATGTACCTGTTATGGTTAAAAATGTAGTTAGTAAAGTTGCTTTACAAATTACATGACTAAGGATAAAAGGAGGTACTGTAAAAGCAATACCAATGGGGTAACTTACATACATTGATCCTGTAAAAAAAGAAGGCTCAAGGTGGTAGTGCAAATTACACGAGCTACAATTTTCATTTAACTTAAGTGTAGTTTTTAGCTTGTATGGATTTTTAACTTCATACATGCTTTCCTGATGACATCTAGGACATTTACCTAATAATATACTATATAATTTGTAACCCTCTTTAAGCATTTATTTTGTGTACTTTTGCAAATTCATAATTAGTACAAATTTAGTGTTTATTGTCTTAACATTGAATAACATTTGTTACTAGCGCTTATTTAATTTATATCAAATGCTTAACATACATAATTTAACAGTTTCTTTCCAAGGGGAAGATTTATTCAAAGAAATTACTTTCAGATTAGGAGCTGGAGACCGAACTGGTTTAATTGGTAAAAATGGTGCAGGTAAATCTACAATGCTAAAGATTATATCTGGCGATCAAGAGTATGACAGCGGTCAAATTGCACTTGCAAAAGAGGTTGAAATTGGTTTTTTACGTCAGGATATTGATTTTATACCTGGTAGAAGTGTTTTAGAGGAGTCATATCAAGCTTTTGCAACTATAAAGAAGTTGGAGTTTGAGATGGCAGAGTTAAATGAGGAGTTAACTACTAGGACTGATTATGAAAGCGATGAATATTCAAAAATTATTGAGGATGTAACAGAGTTGCAACATCAGTATGAAATTCATGGGGGTTATAATTATCAAGGAGAAACAGAACGAATCTTAATTGGTTTAGGTTTTAATAGAGAAGATTTCGATAAGCTTACAGAGACTTTCTCAGGAGGTTGGCGTATGCGAATTGAACTAGCAAAGTTGTTATTACAGAAAAATGATATCTTATTGTTGGATGAGCCTACCAATCACTTAGATATTGAGTCTATTATTTGGTTGGAATCGTTCTTAAAAAACTATCCAGGTGCAGTTGTAATTGTATCGCATGATAAAATGTTTTTGGATAATGTTACTAACAGAACTATTGAAATTTCATTAGGTAGAATTTACGATTATAATAAACCATACTCTGAATACCTTGTTTTAAGAAAAGAAATTAGAGATCAACAAGCAGCTGCTCAGAAAAACCAGCAAAAGCAAATTGAGCAAACAGAAAAGCTAATAGAAAAGTTTAAAGCGAAGGCTAGTAAAGCAACGATGGCTCAATCTCTTATGAAAAAGATTGATAAAATTGATCGTATTGAGGTCGATGAAGAAGATAATGGAGTAATGACTTTGAAATTTCCGGTATCTATAGTGCCTGGGAAAATAGTAGTTGAAGCTACTAATCTTTCGAAAAGTTATGGTGATAAATTGGTGCTAAGCAATATTGATTTATTGATAGAAAGAGGAAGTAAGATTGCTTTTGTTGGACAAAACGGACAAGGGAAATCTACTTTAGCTAAAATGATGGTTAATGAAATTTCTTTTAAAGGAGATTTAAAAATTGGTCATAATGTACAGATAGGGTATTTTGCCCAAAATCAAGCAGAGTATTTAGACGGTAATAAAACTGTTGAAGATACTATGATTGATGCCGCTAATGAAAAAACAAGAAGTAAAGTAAGAGATATTCTTGGGTCATTTTTATTCAGGGGAGAAGAGGTTGAGAAAAAGGTAAAAGTATTATCCGGTGGTGAGCGTAACCGATTGGCTTTAGCAAAAATGTTATTGCAGCCATTGAATGTGCTTATTATGGATGAGCCTACCAATCACTTAGACATCAAATCAAAGAATGTTTTAAAAGAAGCATTGCAAAAATTTGAAGGAACACTAATATTGGTTTCTCACGATAGAGATTTTCTTCAAGGACTTACAAGTACTGTTTATGAATTTAAAGATCATGTAATACGTGAGTATTTAGGTGATATTGATTATTATTTGGAAGAACGTAAAGTTGAAAATTTACGTGAAGTTGAAAAAAGAGATGTAATTAAAAAAGAAGCTCCAAAGGAAGATAAAAAACAATCTTACGAAGAGCAGAAAAAAATAAAAGCTTTACAAAACAAACTAAGTAAAGTGGAGGCTAATATTAATAAGCTAGAAAGGGAAATTAAAGTTATTGATGTGGATTTAGAAATTAACTATGAAGCAACTGTAGCGAAATCGAACTTCTTTGATGACTACCAAGGAAAGAAAAACACGCTTGAACAACTAATGGAGGAATGGGAGTTAGTTCAAGAAGAAATAGATTTGATCTCTTAATGGTCTAAAAATTAAGCAAATGTACAATTTACGATTTTTATTTTGATAAATCACTTGTTATTGAAGAAAACAGTTGTATATTTGCAGTCACAGCGCGGGATAGAGCAGTAGGTAGCTCGTCGGGCTCATAACCCGAAGGTCACTGGTTCGAGTCCAGTTCCCGCTACTAGGTTTAAATACTTTAAAAACAACGGTTTAGTTTTCGCTAAACCGTTTTTTTTATGAAAAATATTAAACAGATACTTAACTTTGCATACGATAATGCATACGAAAGTGCATACGATTTAACTGTGAAGAAAAATTTCTCTACTCCCAAAATTTATTCTGCAAAAGGTGATTTACTAAAGCGTTGGTATGTCTATTTCTCATTTAGAGATCCTAATACAAGTAAATTAAAGCGAATTACCCCATTTTATGGTATAGCAAATGACTACAAGACTAAAGAAGAACGTATGGAGGTTCTTTTAGTGTATAGAAAAGTATTGCTTAAACTTTTACAGCAGGGATACAATCCTTATGAGGATAATACCGATTTACATCGTCAACTACAATTAGGAAAAAATTCTTCTAATCAAAAAAAAATAGAACCACTACTAGAAAAAGTGGTTAAAAACACTGAAGAGGGTAAAATGCCTTTGAAAGAAGCTTTAAGTTTCGGATTAAAGTTAAAAGAGAAGCTTCTGAGTGATACTACAATAAGATCGTACAAAAATAGGATTGATAACTTCATTAAATGGTTAAATGAAAATGAACCAAGTATAACAACTATTGACCTTTTAAATAAAAGAATTATTTCATTTTATTTAAATAGTATTTTAGAGAAGACAAGTGCGCGCAATCGTAATAATTATCGTACGGATTTAAGTAGTATACTACAGGTTTTAGAGGATAATGATATCATTGAACAAAATTTTGTAAAGAAGATTCCTGTTTTAAAATCTATACCTGAGCGAAATAAAACATACACTCAAGAAACACAAGAAGAAATATTTTCTTACCTCGAAGAGAAGGACCCAATACTGTTATTGTATATAAAGTTTATATCTTATAATTTTTTGCGCCCTATAGAAGTGTGTAGGTTAAAAGTAGGTGATATAAACTTGATTGATAAGACCATTCAGTTCAAAGCTAAGAATAGTCCTTTAAAGACTAAAATAATCCCTAATCTCTTATATATTGACTTGCCTGATTTATCAAGCTTCTCAAAAGAAACTGTGTTGTTTACACCTAATCAAATAGGAGGTGAATGGGACGCCTTGGTCAATAACAGAAGAGACTATTTTAGTAAACGATTTAAAAGGGTAGTTAAAGACCATTTTAATTTAGGCGCCGATTATGGTTTATATAGTTTTAGACACACTTACATTACAAAACTATATAGAGCAATGGTTAAGGAATCTTCACCATTTGAAGCCAAAAGTAAATTAATGTTAATAACCGGACATTCCTCAATGAAAGCATTGGAAAAATATCTAAGAGATATTGATGCGGAATTACCAACAGATTATTCAGAAATGCTAAAAAGAACAGATGGTTAAGACAAATTTACAGCAGTTTTACAAGGCTTTACTTCCCAAATTATGGAATGAGTTTGTGTTTTTTATACCTAAAATTGAATTACCTGCTGAAATAAAAAAAGAATTGGAATTTTTAAGGGAATATGATCTTGTCAATAAATCAATACTTTTTGATGTTAGTATTGGGCCTTATGTTTATGAAAAAAAACATAATATTAAGGTTATTTCAAAGTGGAGCGATTTAGAAAGCAATGTATTTCTATTATTAGAAAAAAGAGCTAATTCTGAGAGTTATGAGTTTAATTATATATTAGAAAAATACTTCGAACAATCTTCTTGCTTATTTTTTTTAACAGATTGGTTGTACAAAAATGTAGAGCAAATAGAACAGGTGGATAATAACATAAGTGGCTTGTTTATGATTCAATTTACGAACTACAAAAAACATTTTGAAGAAATGGTAAAGCATTTTTACCCAAATAAAGATCAAATGCCCTTTGATAGATTTAATGTAAATCAATTAATAAATGATTATTTACCGGATATTTCCAAACGATTTCATAAGGATGAAGTACCTCTCTTAGCCGAAATTAATGAGCAAAAATTAAATGCACTACCACCTTTGACTTATTCTCCTTTAAAACCAAAACAGTCTAATATAAAGAAAAAAAAGAAGGTGTTGATTACAGAAGAGGAGGCTAAAAAGGTCATGCTAGGATCAATATTTAAAATTAAATAATATTAGAATATTTAAAAATTAAACGTTAACGAACGTTTATTTACGCTTAATTATGAGAAAAAAGCAAAAATGTTTGTATTGCAGAACCGAGTATACACCTAAAAGAAGGATGGTGCAGAAGTTTTGTTGTAACTCTTGTCGATCTCTTCATTGGAGAGATGAAAAAGCAAAAAAAATAGTTTCTGTTAAACCAGTTCAAGAAGATAAAAATACACTGTCTAAGATTCAGGAACAAGATAATAAAGAAAAATTATCTTTAGTCGGTGTAGGTAACGCTGCTGCAGGAACAGCAGTTTTTGAAATTGCAAAATCCTTATTCACTTCACAAGAAAATAAACCAGCAACAAAGAAGGATATTGCAGAATTGAAATCTATACTGAAAGGACGTTATTTTCCAGTTCGCAATATTAGTAAAGATGTCTATGGGAGGTTACCTTATTATGATATTGAAACAGGAGATTTAGTATATAAATAATTTATTTTCAATTTAAATTGAGTGTGTTTTATTGGCTTTGAAAAGTAAAATGTAGATAGAGGGGGTAAAGAATTCATTTAAATATATATGGTAATAATAATGAATGATGCTATTTTTCAAATAAATTAAAAGATTTTATCCAATATGAAAATTTTATATTGGCTACAACGTTTAGCTATGAATAGTACGGTGCAGAAAATCCGCGGATTTTCGTGTCGACACGAGCCATAAGCTTCTCGGTTTTGTTTTTAGTTTGTTGTTTTATAAATGCCAAATTGAAAGGTTTGGCGATAAATGTAAATATACACAAGCTTACGAATTTACACAACAAACCCGTATTATTTATAGGTGTTGTTATGGTTTGTTTTTAATTCACATTATTAAGTTAATATTTCATAAACAAGAAAAGACAGCCATTGCTGACTCTCTTTTTTGCTCTTTAGAATGAATTAATAGAGTAAATATTTAAAACCTTTAATATTTTCCCAATTACCATTTTTATTTTCATACACCGAGAAGCCTCCTCCTCCAGCGTTACTGATATGTAAAATAGCATATTTATTATTCTTGGTAAAAATAGGAACAGTTATCCCTTCTGCATTATTTGAGTCAATGATCCTCAGTCTATTACCTATATATTGGTGGTGGTCTCTATTTTTATTAAAAACAAAAATACTATCAGTTTCTATATCACATTTATTGAATTTAAACTCACCCTTGAAGGTTTGTTTTTTATAATATGCTAATTCCTTTTTATTAAATAATGTGTGATATAAATCACCATTATCTTTAAACTCATTTTCTAACAATTTTTTGTTTTGCTTTGTTACTTCATCTAAAATAAAGTCATAAACATAATAGTTTTCTCCTATTCCAACATAAACACCATTACGCTTTTTATAATGCTCTAAATTATGTATCATCGTAAACACATCTTTAGAAATAGTTATGATATCACTATATAGTTTTTCTTGAATTTTATTATTTTGAGCAATAGAAAAACTGAAACTAAATATAGCTATTAATAAAGTAAATTGACTTTTAATATTCATGATTAATTACAATTAGAATTAGAACTATTTGCAGGTTCTCCTTTTGGTAATGCAGACAACCCTATTGCGTTACCAAATGCATCCACACCACTATACGGTATTAATTTATTATACAATTCAGCTTTTCCTATTGCTTTTGCCTCTTCTTCATCCACAGGGGTAAATTCAACAGGAAAAGCATTTGCATGCTCTAAAGAACCTGACCAGGCTAGTTTTCTATAATAGTCAAAATTATTAATATACCCTAAATTTTGACCAACTTGTTGTAATGCCGTAGCAACTTCATTAACTAAAGAAACCATGTACTCATGTTGTAATTGAGCAAGTGGTATCCCTGAAGAATTGTTATTAATTGCTTGATGATGTGCATAAGCTTCTGCTAATTTGGCTAAATCTGGATCAGGGTCAGTTGTAGTAATAGCACCGACATCTAATAGGTGACTTAATAATGCATGCAAACTTTCATGAATCACTGTTTTAGCAATGGATAAATCAGTAGCTCCATTCCATAACGGTCTATCTGGGTCTCCTCCAGAAAGTACCCAAGTGTTTAATTGTGTAGTAAATGTACAATTACCAGTTGCACAAGTTGGTAATGCATCAGTTGCTGCAGCTCTAGTTCCACCATATTGATTATTAGGGATAATTGTATCTTTTATTTTATAAGAGTAATTTGTATTAACCCCAGTAAAAACATTTTTAACTGTTTGAGTTAAAGCTGAAGTATTATTAAAAGCTTCTTTGATTATTTTAAGTTGACATGGGTCAGTTATCTCATAAATAATTTTCTTATCATAATCAACTTCAAATTCAGCGCAGATTGCATCAGCAGCTAGTTGTCCAAATTCTATTTCTGAAGGGTTATCTATCATATATTGATCCAATTCCTTTGTTTTATTACAATTACTATTACCTCCTAAACAGTCAGCTTGATTGGTACTTAAAGATAAAACACTAGTAAGGATCTCTATAGCTGAATTTGATGTGCATAAATCAAGTATTACTCCTACTGTTCCGGCACAAGGATCAATCACTTCTTCTTTTGAAGTTGAACTTGCATATTTACTTGTTCCTATCACATTTCCATTACAGTCCTTAATAACTAATGGACTTCCGTTACAACATGAATTACCAGTTAGACCATGCCCATCATTTGGACCTGTTGGACACCCACATTCTCCATATTCCCAACTTAAGCCACATCCTCCTTCAGCATCAGCAAACCATCCTCCGCCACCTCCTGTAGTGTCAATTGTAGTAGTACCATCAGAACCCGTACTTATGCCACTGGTTGACCCACTACCACTTGTGCCATCTGTAGGCGAAGATGAATCAGAGGAGTCTTCTTCATCTTCGTCTACAGGACATGGGTTTACTTGTCCTTCTTGAGAAACAACACTACCATTGTTGACTGTTAAAGCTCCAGTTAAAGAACCACTTGCATCATAAGTTTCAATTACCCCGTTAAATTGAGAGAAATCTATTGCATTTAAAACAGGATCAACAACAATCCCATCTGTAAAAATATATTTTAAAAAATATTCAAATGTTTCTGTACCAGTTTCTACTACAATTATATTTGTAACGCTATTTGGATCTTGATTTAAAGTTTGAACATTAAAAGTGTGTTTAATATTAGTTTCATTGATAACTACGACTTCTGTATCAGTTTCAATAGTCCCTAAAGTAGTTTCTCTATTTAAATCACCTCCTTTAGAAAGTAATACTTTATCTTCTCCAAAAGAAACTTTTAAAGTATTATTTGTTTTTTTCTTCAAAAAAGAAAGAGTGCTTCTTGAAACATTAGCTCCTCTATTATAGAAAGCGTTAGGGCTATTTTCTTGGACGACTAATTCCTGAATTTCTTTCTCTTCAAAGTCATCCTTCTGACAGCTTGTAATTGCGATAGACATCCCAAAGAACAGGATTCCTAGTTTGAGGTAGTTTTTAAATTTGTTTTTCATTTAAACGTTTTGTTTTTAAAGTTAATTCTTCAATTATATAGTTCCTTAAAAATGGTTTTCGTTACCCAAATATTTTGTTTTTTTTCAAAACATTGAGTTTTAATAAACCCTAACGTTTAGCTATGAATTTTACGGGGCAGAAAATCCGCGGATTTTCGTATCGTCACGAGCCATAAGCTTCTCGGTTTTGTTTTTAGTTTGTTGTTTAATAAATGCCAAATTGAAAGGTTTGGCGAAAAAGTAAAGATACACTTACGCTTGGGATTATACACAGAAACCCGTATTATTTATAGGTTTTGTTACCCACTTTTTTTACTCGGTCGTATATGGAATAAACGTCATCATTTCCAAATTCAACCCTGTTTTCCGAAATTGTCTTTATCAATAAAACGCTGGTTTTTTGATAATAAAACCCATCTTTACCTCTTGTTATGATACCGCTACTTAGAAGTTTATCAATAAATTTAGTTTTTGACTCAACTTTTTTATCAGGTATTTTTTGAGTAAGAATAATAGATTTCTTTTTGATTTCCCACTTGCCATATTCTATGTTGTCTACAGAATAGTAGTCAGAGTATGTTCCGTCTTCTTTAAAAGTTCTGTCAGGATAATTCGTTCCGTTTTCGGTCTCAATAGGACACCATGGTATTTCTACAATTTTATTTTTTTCTGCTAGACTTCTTAAATCACATTTTTGGTAAAGTCTCCATGTTCCTACAATTAAATCTGAGTTGATTTCTTGGGAATATATTGTTCCGATACTAAGGAGTAATATTAGACAGATTTTCATCATTGTGGGTAACGTTTAGCTATGAATTTTACGGGGCAGAAAATCCACGGATTTTCGTATCGACACAAGCCAATAGCTTTTCGATTTTGTTTTTAGTTTGTTGTTTTATAAAGGCCAAATTAAAAGATTTGGCGATAATGTAAATATACATTTACGTCCCGAATTACACACCAAAACCCGTATTATTTATAGGTGTTGTTAGCAAACGTTTTACTTTAAGTATTCTTTGGCTAACTTCCAAATTTTAGTTTTACCATGTTCACCTATATACGATACATAAAGACCGTTAGGTTTAATTATTAGTGTATGGCCATATACTTCATTAGGAAAGAACCTTTTCTTTAGAATTTGTTCCTTATCATTTAACCAGTTTAATTTATTGCTATGAAAGTATTTTAGATTTAAAACATTTGGTGAGTGAACCCAAAAATGTTTAATATTCGAAATCTTATGAAGGTTTTTTAAATAGTCTCTATCCAAGAGATTCCAAGTTGATCTTAACCTGGGGTTGTCTTTTGCTCTTTTTGGAATAGAAGTTATATAATTAATTACAATACTTTCTGTTGAATCAATTTTAGATTTGCTTAATTCATTAAGGTAATCTTTGAGATAATTAAGTTCTTTATTTTTTAATTTCCCAAAATTCATTCTTTTAAACAAATGGCCATATTGAATCGAATCATTTTCAAAATATATGGCTAAATTTTTTATGTAATCATTCTTTTTTATAAAAGACTCAAGAGTTATTTCACTACCTTTTTCATCATAGTATTTAATAGGCTTTTTTTGAGAATAACTAGTAATGGAAACTAGAGATATTAGAATTATTGACAGTATCTTCATTTGATTTATTTCTGAATGTTTGCTAACGTTTAGCTATGAATTTTACGGGGCAGAAAATCCGCGGATTTTCGTATCGACACGAGCCATAAGCTTCTCGGTTTTGTTTTTAGTTTGTTATTTTATTAAACACCAAATTGAAAGGTTTGGCGTTGATTGTAAATATACCCAAACTTTAGATTTTACATGCCAAAACCCGTATTATTTATAGGTTTTGTTATGCACTGGTTTTTATAACAACCAGTAATATAGCTTATAAAAATAATAATTTTCAGTTATGTCTTTTTTAACTTCTTTTCGGATTGACAACTCATGTTTTGGGAAACTTTTATTCCAATCTATATAACCATATCCATTATCATTATAATTCTGAAATTCGTTTTCCATTTTCACAAAACCTTCGGTTGTCCCTTTGAATGAAATAGTATCTCCTTTAAATATTTCAGTGTATTGAATCAACTTATTTTTAATTGGCTGGATTGACAAATTACTATTGTTGGATTTTAATAATCCATTTGAATTGTAAATCGCATATTCTTTTTCGGCTAAGTATGTTTCTGAAGGGAAATATGAAATGTAATATATATCGTTAGGAATTTGACTTTTAAATTTCTTTTGAGCAGCAATTATTAAAGGATAGTTGCTTTTCTCTTTTTTAAGAAACAAATCATTATAAGTTATGTCTTCAAAGTTATTTGCAACTTTTACTGATTCAGCAACTATTTCGCAAGGACATGGTGAGTCGGATTCTGAGCAAGGGAAAAAGTAAAACGTTAGAAATACTACAAGTAGAGTAGAAGATGCGAACAAGACATTTCTTTTCCATCTTAATTTCAATTTTTTTGATTTCCATTTATAAATTAAAGCCAGAATTATTGAAAGTGCAATTAGAATAGGAATACTTAAAACAAAAATTAAGGATACACCTCCGCCGTCCACAGGGAATAAACTCATCAAAAGCAATGTCAAAAAACCGCTTCCGAAAATTATCCAAGATTTATATTTCTCTCTTTTACTCCTCATTTTTTGAGCTTGTGCATAACGTTTAGCTATGAATAGTGCGGTGCAGAAAATCCGCGGATTTTCGTGTCGGCACAAGCCATGAGCTTTTTGTTTTGATTTTAATTTTGTCGTTTTAAAAAGCCAAATTAAAAGATTTGGCGTTGATTGTAAATATACCCAAACTTTAGGTTTCACACACCGAAATCCGTATTATTTATAGGTGTTGTTAGGCACAGTTTTTATTTTTTAAATGACAATATTGATTTTTCGAAACTAGATTTTTTTGACTTTGATACATTTGTGTAACCAATAAATTCATGCCCTTTTTTAATTTCTTTCCAACTAAGCCCACTGGGAAGAGTTCCTCCAATAATTGTGTCGTTAGGCTGGTTTGTCATTCTGTGTGTATCCCAATTAATTGTCTTGTAATTTACATAATTTGGAGTCGTAGTATACTTGTCGTTAGAATAGTAGATAGCCGATGAGTCTGAATAAATGATCTGAAAACCATGTCCATGTCCGCCCGTAATGAGTATGGTTTCAGATTCTATATTGTCAAATTTTGGAATGTCAATATGGTAAATGGCTTTATTTCCAATATATTCCTTTTTAAATACTATTTTTTGAGTAATCAAATCGCTTTTAGACACTGAGCATCCAATTGTAATTAACAGAAAAATAGTAAAGAGAGAATACTTCATGTTTGAATTGTGCCTAACGTTTAGCTATGAATAGTACGGGGCAGAAAATCCGCGGATTTTCGTGTCGTCACGAGCCATAAGCTTCTCGGTTTTGTTTTTAGTTTGTTGTTTTTATAAATGCCAAATTGAAAGGTTTGGCGTTGAATGTAAATATACCCAAACTACCGATTTTACACACCAAAACCCGTATTATTTATAGGTTTTGTTAGCAAACGTTTTTTGATTATAATAATTTATTTATTTTGCTACTCATTTTTTTGAAGTTTTTTATGTATTCTGTTTTTCCGTTTTGATCTATTATAATGTGAAATGGGAAATATGGGATTTTAAATTTCTCATTTAGATCTCTCCCGTTAGGAATTACAGTAAAATCAAGTTTATGGGTCTCAAAAAATTGATCCAAAGACTTTCTATCGTTCCAAGATATAGCAAAAAATTCTACAGGTTTAGATTTAAATTTCTTTTTTAAATCATTCAATTCGGGGAACTCTGCTACACATGGTTTACATTGAATAAACCAAAAATTCAGTACAACTACTTTGCCTTTTAAACTATTTAAATTGTGCTTCTTGCCATTTATATCTTCAAAGTTTAATTCTTTAAGGATGCTGCCATTTAATTCTTTACGTAATGATTTATCTTCATTTAGTTTTGTTTTGGAAGCTTTTTTTCTTTCTTGAATTTCCTTTTCAGTTAGTTCCTTCTTCACTATGAAAACTTTATTCTTTATGGTATCTCTATAGAAAATCTGTGTGTATTTTCTTTTTTTTGGATCATTCGCAATAGAGTCTTTGTCTTTTTTAGTAATAACTTTCCCGTTTTCAAAAACAGAAATGGTTTTAAGTTTGCTATTTGCTTTTTTTAATTTAATAAACTGATCAATGTCTATTTTTTGACAATTATTAATAATGAATTTATTTTCTTGACTATATAAGTTTAAAAGTAATAGATTAAAAAAGATAAGTAAAAAAGATTTGATTGCCATTTATAATTTTATTTTTTAATGTTTGCTAACGTTTAGCTATGAATTTTACGGGGCAGAAAATCCGCGGATTTTCGTGTCGACTCAAGCCATAAGCTTTTTGTTTTGATTTTAGTTTTGTCGTTTTAAAAAAGCCAAATTAAAAGATTTGGCGACTAAGTAAATATAAAATTACTTCTCGGATTACATACTAAAACCCGTATTATTTATAGGTTTTGTTAGCGAACGTTTTTTAATTCCATTAATGTATTTACAATATTCGATTTAAACTCTACGTTGGCTGTAACAGTTTTTACTATACTTTTTACCATCAAGTTTTTGTCTAAAATCCAAACTTGTGGATAAAGATCTAATCCAGTTTTGTCATTATAATTTCTCGCGCCAATTACATGAGTAAAATCAAAATCATGCTTCGACAAGTACCGATTGACTTTCATTTTGTCTTGCAACGTAATTGAAATAAAGTTAACTTGTTTTCCAAATTCGGTTTTTATTTTGTTTAGAATTGGTGTGTCTATCACGCAATTAGGACAATGGGTAATCCAAAAATAAATTAATGTAGGTTTTCCTTTTAATGATTCAGATGTTATATTTCCTCCCTCTAAGAGTGTTAAGTTAAACTCAGGTATTGGTTTGTCTATTAACTCATAAACTTTGTTTTCTCTCTCTTTTATATATTCATCAATTGTTTTTTTAAGTTTTTCAACAGCAACAGGATCTATTGTTTGAGAAACAACTAGGTTAGAAGTGGATAAAAAAAGTAAAATAAAAATTGATGGAAAAGTTTTTAGGTGCATACTTTATAATGTTTGCTAACGTTTAGCTATGAATAGTACGTGGCAGAAAATCCACGGATTTTCGTGTCGGCACAAGACAAAGCCTTTAAATTTGTTTTAATTTTTGTCGTTTTAAAACTCAAATATTAAAAGTTTTGGCGACCAAGTAAATATACACAAACCTGTGAAATTACAGCCCGAGCCCAGTATTATTTATAGGTGTTGTTGTAAAACGTTTTTTAATCAGTCACATTTTCATCAGTTGCTGGATGATATAGACTTATTTCGATTCCGATATTCAAATTACCCGCCAGTTTTAATAATTCAGGTTCAAAAGATTCCGTTTGACACCAGAAATTAGCCATTTGATTCTCAATAGCAAATCCGATAACAGGAATTTCATTTTTATTAAGTCCGTACTTTTCAAGTTTTTTTAATTTTTCAAAGTTCTGATTTAAAAATCTGACAACATCTTTTCTTTGATTTTTGAACTCATTAAAATCGGCTTTACTTAAATCAAATCTACATCCACTAGTATCGTATATTGGTGGTTTATTCAATTTTTTAAAAGGTCGTTTTTCTCCTTTTATATGTTTTTCGTATGGTTCTAATTCAGTTTCCTTTAAAAAACCACTTACATCAAATTCTGAACCTTCAATTATTAAAATACAACTCAATATTTATTTTTTTTCTTATGTTTTACAACGTTTATATAAAGTGTCGTGCGACTTTAGTCGACCGACAGGATTCCCGGCAGGGAATCCACAAGTAAAGATACGCTTACTTCGGAAATTTATACCAAACTAAAGCATGCATTTTATATGTTGTTAGGCAACGTTTTTTATTCCACCAATTTCTGTGGATAAACATGCTTAATTTCAAATAGCTGTTCTTTAGTGAGTTTGTCTAATTCAGTAGAATATTTTTCTTGAGCAAGTTGTTGTCTTAATAATCGAATTTCCTCATTGATTACATTTTGTACATCAACGTAGGTTTTGTACATAGTCTCTCGTTCTGTTTTTAAAGAAATTATTGATTCGGATTTATTAGTTATTTCATATTCTCGAATTTGAACTTTAAGTGCTTCAATATTGACTTTTTTATTATTTACAAAAATTTGGTTTTTTCCGTCAATATAAATACTTATTGCTTTACTCAAATCATTTTCAATTTCACCTTCTTCTTTGAACTCAGGTAATTTTCGAGTTATACCATCGTCATTTGTGTAATTCATAGTGTCGAACATGAGAAACATACTCATTTTGTAATAATCTAAGTCAAAATCACTTTCGTCCAGGACAGATAAAATTCCATTTGCAACTTTCGATGGTGATAGATTTTTAGAGTTCATTATAGAGTCTAAAACAATTTTTAATTCGGTTCCTTTTGTGAATTCAATTTTATCATTTTTTATTAATTTAGATTGACATTTATTCAAAGATGAGTTTTTTGGAACTCTAATATTATTGATTTGATCTATAAAGGACTTAGACGGATTGTAATTAAATGCGTTTTCTAATGCAATTTTTTCATAAATAGCTATGTAACTTATCCCAGTTCCGTCTTTCAGGATTTTTTCAGAAATCAATAGTTGCTCAAAGTCAGAAAGTGCTTTTTTAAATTCTGTTCCTTGGTCTTCATAATTTTCATAAATACAAGCCATTATTTTGGCTTCCATTCTTTCAGTTTGTCCTTGACAAGACATTGTTAAAAATCCAAAAATTAAAAATATAAGAATGCTTTTTTTCATATGTTGCCTAACGTGTTTGTGTATGATTTCGTTGTGTGTTTTAAGCATTAAAGTTAGCAAATAAATCACGAATAGAAAGTCCGCGAGGACTTTCGTAAGTAGGCTATAACTAGCAATGAATTATACACGTTGTTACAAGCAGTTTTTTATAACGTTTTGTATTCGTAACTAAATATTTCTTTGTTTCCGTTAGTTTCTTTTTCGATTGTTTCTATTAGCTTTTGTTTATTGTAAAAGTATCTATATTCAGTTTTCAAGTCTCTTTTTAAATTTTCTTTAATAACTTTTGTTAACTGTCCTTTCGAATTATAATTATTAATTTCAAGTCGATACAATTTGTTGTCATTGTCAAATAATTCCATTTTAATTAAATTCTCATTTTTGTCAAAACTGTCAACTCTAAAAACACTTTCATTTTCTTCGCGATAATGATTCAGTTTGTTTTGAGTAGGGTATTCTTGCACGTCTAAATGTCTTTTCTCGCTGACTTTTGTTCCGTTACGATCATATTGAATTTTTGTAACATACTTTTTATTATCAAAATATTCATAACGATATTGAACGTACAATCGATTGTTTTGAAACCTTGTTTCGAGAAGGTATTTCATATCATTGTCGTGCGTATAAATATTTTTTAGAATTAGATTTCCGTCTTCATCGTATTCAGAGTAAATTCTGATATTTTCGGGTTTAATAATTCCTGATTTTCTAAAAAGTAAACTATCTTTTAGTTTATACATAACTCTAAATCCATCCTCGAATTTATAATAATATCCATATCTGAATGAATCATCTGAATTAAAATGCTTTGTCTCAATCTCACGATTTTGATTATCAAATTTTCGCAATGTTTTTCTAACAGCATTGTTTTCCATTCCGATTTCACATACTGAATTTCCATTTTGGTCAAATTCGATTGATGAAGAAAGTAAGGTATCCCTTAAAAATGTGATTTTTTCAATTTTATGTTCTTTTATAAATTCAGCGGTCGATTTTCCTAAATCAAGTTTATTGAAAAGTCGTTCAGGTTCGTGTTGAATTTTTGATTGTCCGAAAGCAATTTGGGAAGCAAAAAGTATTAATATTAGAATTCTGTTCATTGGTTTGGTGAAATTGCTTGTAACGTGTTCGTGTATGATTAGTTGCGTGTTTAGGTAACCAATTTAGTCAACAAAAACGAACCAGAGAAAATTCCGAAGGAATTTTCCAAGTAGGCGAGAACCTAGCAATTAATGATACACGTTGTTGTACACAGTATTTTCCGTTCGCACTTTTCGTTTAGCCTAAAATTTTCATTTTAAAATTAACTTTTGTTTCAGCTCGAACTTTAAAATCCGATTTCCAAAATATTCTTTAAAAGTACTAAAGTTTCTCAAAAATTTTCTTGCAAAATATTTCTTTTTAATGTAATGGAATACTCTTTTTTACGTTGGCTTATGTAGGTGGCGTAAAAGTGTATGGAATGGCAATCGAAGTCACAAATTTCTTTACCTTGCCAAATGTTAAATTATATGAATGCTTAAAACACTCCAGATAATCGCTTTAATCCAAGGACTTTTTGTCCTTTCCGTTTTGTTCGTCAATCGCAAAGACTACAAGAAGACTACATTTTGGTTGTTATTCGGCAGTTTATTTTCCGTTTTACTTTATATCACAGGTGACGACGAAAACAATATTTTCATTCAAGATGCAGATTGGTTTCTTTTTGATAGTTCACTTTTTGTAACGTTCCTTTTTCTGTTTTTTAGATATTATAAAAATGGAAAAGAAAAATTCGATAAATTCGATTACCTTTTCTTCATTCCTAATATTATCTATTTTATTATTGAAGGAATTGAAATAAAAATGATCGAAGAGAATTTGCTTGTCGAAATCTTTGAGATTCTTTCGGAATTGGCTTTCGTGGTTTATTTGTCTTTAATTATAAAATCAATTATAGCAACAAAAAAGAAACATTGGATTATTTATTTTACTATTCCAATTGTTATTTTGTTTGCTCTTTCTTCTATCAAGGATATTTTTAACACATTAGGATATAAAGAATTGCCATTGTTAAATGATAAAAATTTCAACACTTATCTTTTATTGGTCGTTGCATTTCTGTTTTATTTTATTGCCTTTAAATTATTGAGCAAAAGCAAAGATATTTTACCAAAAACAGAAATCAGTAAATACAAAAATTCAAATCTTAATCCGAAACTGATTGCTAAATACAAAACCGATTTAATCAGTTCAATGGAAAAAGACAAATTATATCTTAACGGAAAATTATCCATTCACAATGTTTCGGAAAAACTCAACATTCCACGACAATACATTTCTGAAGTTTTAAATGAACATATGGACACAAGTTTTCAAGATTTTATAAATCAATATAGAGTTGAGGAATTTATAATTAGGCTGAAAAACGACCAGAATGACCATTTTACACTTTTGGGCATTGCTACAGATGTTGGTTTTAATTCAAAGTCCTCTTTTAATGTTATTTTCAAGAAATTCAAGGGTTTAACACCTACTGAATTTAAGAAAACCCTTTCTTAAAAGCACCAATTTGTACGTGCAAATTGTTCTGCACCTATCTGTTTCAATTTCCATTAAAATACTTGCGTTATTTGATGAACAATTAAAAAGTTTATCAAAATGGCATTACAAGAAGAATTGAAAGTACAAGGCGATTATCTGTTCAAAAACAGAAGTTATCTACCCTTAATTATTTTAGTGATTGGTTTATCAGTTTATATACATACTGAATACTATGAAATAGAAACACCTGAAACATGGTTTTCTGAAAATTTTGAATTTATCTGTCTCGCTGTGAGTTTACTCGGTCTTTCAATTAGAGTTATTACCGTTGGTTATACACCAAAAAATACTTCGGGAAGAAATACAAAAGTTGGACAAGTTGCAGAAGAATTGAACACTACGGGTATTTATTCAATTGTTCGTCATCCATTGTATCTCGGAAATTTTTTTATGTGGCTTGGTGTCGCAATGCTTACTGAAAATGCTTGGTTTTCCATTGCATTTGTATTTTTCTACGCATTTTATTATGAGCGAATAATGTATGCAGAAGAAAATTTCTTGAGAGAAAAATTTGGACAAACTTATTTAGATTGGGCAGAAAACGTTCCTGCATTTATTCCGTCATTTAAAAATTATAAAAAAGCAGATTATCTTTTTAGTATTAAAAAGGTGCTTAAAAAAGAGAAAAATGGACTTTGTGCAGTTTTTTTACTTTTTTGGATTTTTGAGTTGATAGGCGATTTTGTTGAAAAAGAACCTTTCCTATTCGAAACGGGTTTTTGGTTTTATGGTGCAATTATTTCAAGTATCATTTATTTGATTTTAAAAATGATGAAAAAGAGAAAAATGTTAGACGAATCAAATAGATAATAGAATGAAAAAAACACTTGTTAATTCTGAAAATTTAAACAAAGTAGCAAAAATTACTTTTCTATTTTGGATAATGAAGATAATCGCTACAACTTTAGGTGAAACTTTGGGTGATTTGTTGGCTCACACACTTAAATTAGGTTATGCTGTTGGACTTGGTATAACTGGTGTGTTTTTTATTTTGGTGTTAGTTGTACAATTAATAGCAAAAAAATACATTCCTGTTTTATTTTGGTTAGTCATTGTTGGCACTACAACAGTTGGCACAGAAATATCCGACTTTATGGACAGAACACTACATTTAGGGTATCTCGCAGGTTCTTTGATTCTGATAACTTTGTTGTTGAATACACTTTGGATTTGGCACAGAACTATTGGTGAAATTGAAGTTTATCCCATTTTTAATAAAAAAGTAGAACTTTTTTATTGGATTGCAATTCTCTTTTCAAATAGTTTAGGTACAGCTTTTGGTGACTTTTTAAGCGATAATGTAGGATTGAGCTATTTGCAAGGTGCGATGGTAACTGCTGGTGTTATTGTAATAGTTGTTCTTTTGCATTACGTAACAAAAATAAACCATATCATTTTGTTTTGGATCGCGTTTATATTTACGCGTCCATTTGGTGCAACCTTTGGCGATTTACTCACAAAAAAAGCCACCGAAGGTGGTTTAGATTTGGGAACAATTCTTGCAACTTTAGTAAGTGTTGCTCTTTTGAGTCTATTGGTTTTTTACAGTCACAAAAAAAAAATAGTTTAATGTGATTTTGAAACGATTTTATTTAACGTGAATTTTTCTTAAATCGGTAATTTTAAAATGTTCAATACAATTCAAATTGTAGTAAATGTATAAAATTTTGAGTTAGGGCAAAAGTGGTTGTCAAAATTTTATACTCTTGCGGTAAGTTCTTTCTGAATTTCCTGAAAACTTTTGTTGCAGAATGTTTCTTAAATGGTCAATTCCACAGAGTATATATGTCCTGATTGCGGTTGATTGGATATTGTGTGCAACGTGTTTGTGTATGGTTAGTTGCGTGTTACAGCAACTAATTTAGTAAACAAAAACGAACCCGAGAAAATTCCGAAGGAATTTTCCAAATAAGCACTTGCCAAAGCAATTAATTATACACGTTGTTGGCACCAGTTTTTTGTTCCGTTTCATATAGAGTTAAATCATCTTTTATTTTGTAAATAACCAAAATTATCAGCTTTAACAACCTTAAATAATCATTGTTTTGTTCGTCTTCTGAACTAGTGTTTGTTCCATGTAAATACTTATTCCGCAAATCTAAACTGTTAGAAAATTCTTTTTTATTGAGATAATAATTCAAATATTTTCTCTCCTCAATGGTAAACAATGTATTGTCAAATTTTACCATTCCCTTTTTTTCCATATTCAGCATTTCATCTCTTACTTCCGGGGAATAATGCCAAAAATTTATAACATCTTCGTAATGTAACTTTCCTAGAATGAATACCAATTCTTGATTTTTAATCCTCAAAAAACCTTCTTGGTCTTTAAATAAATAATCGTTTGATATTAAGTAATCTATATCTCCTTTTTGGTAATCTTGAAAGTCTTCATAACCAATATTTTCACTTGTCAGAAGTTGATAGAATGTACGATATTTTTCTTTAAAAGGTTCGATGTAATAAAGCATCGAGTTACCAGAAAAGAAATAATATTTTAATCTTAAAAATTCGTCTCCTTGTCCATAAATATATTTCTTCTGAAGCTTACTCTTTACTTTGCTTAAATGCAATTGAGAGGAACTGATTTTAATCAAATCAAAATCGATAAAACCTTCTTCTACGTAACATTTGTATTGCTTGATTAAAAACTCTAATTCTGGTGCAATAAACCTTATTTTTTCTAAAGATGATGAGTTCTGTGATGCAAATGAAATTGTTAAACCCTTTATGTCAAACTTCTCATTTATAACCTCATTTACTTGATGTGACAAAACATTTTCTAAACTAATTTGATTTTCCTTTAAGTAATGAAGATATAATGCTATTTGTATATGAGATAGCAAACTTTTACCGTGAAACTTAAAACTAATTAGGTATTCGTTTTTGGAACGCATAAAGGTTCGTTCAAATGAATCAATTTCGTGAGTTTTACTTACTAACTCAATACAACCTTGCGAATTAATGTACTTAAAGAGAAAGGAAAAATTTCTAAAAATGTATTCGTTAGATTTAGTTGCATTTAGCCACTGTTCCGAGTAGATGTGTGTGAATTGTCCATTTTTATTTTCTAGTTTATAAGGTTCGCTTTGGTCTTTTGAAAGAGCAACTTGAAATCTATTTGTAGTGCCTGAACCTTTGTCAAAAAATTCATCATTCTGTTTTTTCTCTAACCTTTTTGCCTTTAGTTTTGTTTTATCCGATAGTTTTAAAGTCCTTGAGTTAATGACAAGCTTAACATAATTCAAATTTGCGTCAGGTGAATCTAGATATTTCAAAATCATAGTTTCCTTGTCAGAATCTTTTAATGAACTTGGGAAAAATAATTTTGGTTTATCTGATAAAACGTGGTCTTCTTCGAATTGGGAAAGTAATAATTCTGCGGACTCAGTTGAGTCCATAATATAAGTCTTAATGATATTTGAAAAATGATTTACTAAATTTCTTTGTTTTAATAACTGCCTAATGTGAAATCTATTATTGCTTGTTATTTCTTTTAGGTTGTTTTGTGAAATCTTTTTATAAATGTTTAGATTGCTTATCAAAGTCCAGAAGGAATCATAATATTGGTAATCAATTGTGTCATAATAAGTCACAATATTTTCGTCGCTAATTGCTATAAAAAACGAAGTTATTTTATCCCAAAAAGTGTCAACAATTTTAATATAATTTTCTTTGATTTCTTTGCTCCAAGAAGGACGATGAAGGTCATTATCGAAATAAAGCTTTATTTGATATAATTCTAAAATATCATTTATTTCATAAATTTTTGAAGAACTAAAATTTTCAATTATTGCTTCAGCGTTTTGCAAATTTCTGTCGCTTGATAAGTCTCTTTTTGAATAAAATACTACTCGATTTAAATCTCTATTCATTGTTGAAGTTAATATTCAGGTGAGTTTTGTCAAATTGGTGCCAACGTTGTTGTGTATGATTAGTTGCGTGTTTTAAGCACTAAAGTTAGTAAATAAAACACAGATAGAAAGTCTGCGAGGACTTTCGTAAATTGGCTAAAACCAAGCAATTAATTATACACGGTGTTGGCATTAGTTTTCTTAAAACATTAACTTAATTCTAATTTTTATTTCAATTTTGGATTTGACTTTTAATCCATTCAAACTTCCAGCTAACCATTTTCCTTTTCTTTCCAAAATTTGTTTTTCAATAAATTCTTTTAACTTCTTTATTTCAACTTCTTTTACAAACTCAATATTATCTATATCTCCTTTCTCATCTATAAAAAAAGAGACTGTATTATCTATATCAATTTTAGTTCTTCCTACAGAGTTTGTTTCAAAGTCAAAAGAGCGAGATATTTTTTTATATAATTCATAAGTCAGAGCTTCTTTTCCTCCAATGTATGAAGGTGGACATTCAAGAATTGATTTTACTACTTTTTCATTTATATAAACCTCATAGTCTTTTTTTTCACCACATTCCGTTGATTTAACAAGTTCATTTGTATCGAAATTATATTCTTGAACTAATTCTCCTTTTGGATTATAAAAACTCCATTTTCCTACTTTAAGATTGTTTTTGTATTCGCCAACACTTTTTAATTCTCTTCCTTTTCTGTAATATCTTTCAGTCCATTTTCCTGCTTTTTCTCCGTAAGAATATGTTCCACTTAATAATATTGCACTTCCTGAATATGCTTTTATTTTATATTCTCCGTGTTTAACAGATTGATCTGATTTAAGTACATAATATGTAGCTTTTCCACTTCCTTTATTTTCCTTTTTCTTTTTCAGTTTTTGACTAAAACAAGTCACTGTTATTAATAAAAAAGTAATTGTAATTATTCTTCTCATTTTCATTTTTTAATTAATGCCAACAATTATATAAACGTAATTACGTTTATATCTATTATATCGCTAAGGTATCAAATCTAGTGGACTTTTTACGATTTGCAAATACTTAGTAGCAACTTGGGTGTATATTTCTGTGGTTGTACTGCTGCTATGCCCAAGTAAAGATTGTATATACCTTAAGTCAGTGTTGTTTTCTAATAAGTGTGTAGCAAAACTATGTCGTAACATGTGCGGAGTTACTCTCTTTTTTATATTTGCTTTTTCTCCTGCTCTATTTACAATTTTCAAAACACTACTTGGCGAATATTGATGCCCTATAGGTCCTTCAAATAAATATGTTTTAGGTTTCCATTCCTTAAAATAAACTCTTAAATCTGTTAGTGTGGTTTCAGATAAAATGGTGTATCTATCTTTGTTCCCTTTCGCATTTATTACGTGTATCAACATTCTATCAGAATCTATATCAGTCAGTTTTAAGTTTAATAATTCCGACCGGCGTAAACCTGCAGAGTAGAGGAGTGAGACAATACATTTGTGTTTAATATTATTTGTACTATTAATTAAAACAGTAATTTCTTCTACACTTAATACTTTTGGCAGTCTACTTTGTGGTCTTGGGCGTTCTATTTCGTAAAATCGATTAGGCATTCCTAATACAATTTCAAAGTAAAACTTAATACTATTTACTGCCTGATGTATATAAGAGTTTGATTTATTTTGATCGTTAAGCTCCTTTAAATACTGCCTTATTTCATTTTCTGTCAATTCATTTAGTGGAATATTATAAAACCTATTAATGAATTTCTCGAATAATGAAATATATGTTTTGGCTGTGTTGTAAGCATATCGTTTAAGTTCTAACTTTAATAAATAGGATTCTGGGCACGCTCTATAATTTTCATCTAATTTCCTATTTCTATAATAATCAATATTTAATTCTTGATTTCCCTTTTGAGGTTTGTCTGTGAAAAACAACCTTGTGTCCACCCAAGCTATACCTCTAAACGTGTCAAATATCTGGGTTAAATTTTCTTGATTATTTATGATATAAACCATATTATGTTCTTTGCTCCATTTAATTGAAGGTAAAGTTTTCATAAGTTTTTGAAGCAGCTTATTTGGAGGGAATACCAATCCAATCATCTTTGTTTGATCAATTAATAGGTGTCTTAAACTAATATGTAATTCTAATTGCTTCATAATTAGTGTTAATATAAGTAAATGAAAAAGTATAATTAATATTATACGTATATTTATACGTAAAGTAATACGTTTAATAATAATTATACGACTATGGATCGATTGTGTTTATCTTGTAATAAAAAAGTAAAAGGAAGGATAGATAAATTATTTTGTTCGGCTTATTGCAAAACTTCATTTCATTACTTAAAAAATAAAGCTAAAAGCCGTACACGATTTCATGTAATTGATGAGCAATTAAAAAGGAATAGAAGTGTTTTACAACATTTTCATAAATCGGGAAAAACTACACTTTTAAAATCGGAACTAATAGATAAGGGTTTTGATCCTAATTATTTTACTAATTATTGGAAAAATAGTAAGAACGATGTGTATTTGTTTTGTTATGAATACGGTTTTTTATCAATTAATGAATCAACTAAAAAGAAATACTTAATTATTGATTGGCAGGAATATATGGAGAGCTCATAAGTTTTTGATTAGCTAACATAGTTATGATAAGTATAAGAATGTGATTTACCCTCTACAATAAATTTTTGGAGATAATTTCTAATTTGTTTTTCAAACAATCAATTTAATTTTATAAATTGCATTGAAATTAGAAAACTAATACTGCATACGTTTTTGCATACGATTTAAATAAATAGCAACCTTTGAGCCCAGTAAAATGGTTTAAAAAACTCTAAACTTAGAGCTCATAACCCGAAGGTCACTGGTTCGAGTCCAGTTCCCGCTACTAGGTAAAACCTCTTGAGAAATCAAGAGGTTTTTTTGTATGTATTATTCTCATTTTTCTTAGAATAATAAATTTTACATAATATTATATAAAAGACTTGTATAGGTTTAAAACAGTTGTATATTTGCACCCACAGCGCGGGATAGAGCAGTAGGTAGCTCGTCGGGCTCATAACCCGAAGGTCACTGGTTCGAGTCCAGTTCCCGCTACTAAGCAAAAAGCATCATCTATTTAGATGATGCTTTTTTTATTTCTGATTGCTAGAAACTGGATTGTTATGGAGTACTATATAAACCCTTTTTCTTTTGCTAGCTTTACTAGTAACTTATCGCTTCCATTTTCAATACTAAAATTTTCCTTGAGCTTTCGTTTTCTGCTTTCTATTCCTCCTTTTGATAAAGGAATTGCAGTTGGTAGGTCAATCATTTTTGTTCCTACGGACAATTCATAAAGAATATCTCTATCAATTTTGTCAACAAAAAAGTCATGATTTATATGAGTTCTTAAAATATTTAAAACAGTTTTACTAAAAGAAGGAGTTCCTTCGAGTACAGCTTCTATTGCAGTAATCAGTCCCTTTCTATTAATATCGTTTTTTATTAAAAAACCATCAGGATCAATGCTTTTAAGGATGTTATGAATTCTGTAATTATCATTATAAGTAGTAGAAACAATAATTTTTGTCTGTGCTAATACCTTTCGTATTTCAACTCCTAAATCTTCACCAGATGTAAATTGCTCATCGCTTGATTTCGGTAAATTAATATCCAAAAATACCAAATCAATAGCAGTTGCAGCTCTAATAAATTCAATTGCCTCATCACAATTATTTACGGTAGTAATTTCAAACTCGTAAAGACTGTTTTCAGTAGCAAGATTCATTAATGCATTTTCATACACCTCCGCGATTAATGGGTGATCATCAATAATTAAAACAGTATGTTTTTGCATAATAAGGGTTATTTGCTAATTGTATTTACATCAGTTTTTAGTTCGGCTACAGGAATACCAATGGTAAGAAGTGCTCCTTGCCCCAAACTAGAAGTGATGGCAAAAGTACCTTTTAATTTCTTAATTCTTGCAGTGATATTTTGTAAACCAATTCCTTTATTATTTTTTGAGGAATCAAAACCGACACCATTATCTTGAATAGTTAAAACTAAATTACCGTCTTTAAAAGTAAAATTAAAACTAACCTGAGTAGCTTGAGCATGTTTAGCAATGTTTAGTATCGCCTCTTGAATAACTCTATAACAATTTATTTTTATCGCATCGCTAATCAGACTCCAGTGTACAGTATCTTCAACTTCAAAAACATATTTAAAATCAGCAATAATACTCTGCTCGCTAATAAGGTGCTGTATTATTTGTGTGTAATCGGCTTTACTGCTTAGTAATTCATTTTTAAGCTCATGAGAAATCACGCGCATTTCTTTTTCAATTTCCTGCAACTCACTTATGTATAATTGATACTTGTCTTTTACTACAGTATCTCCTTCTATATCCAAAAAATCGAATCGCATTCTAGTGGCAAATATTTTACCCAACAACCCATCATGTAATTCTTGTGATATTCTGTGGCGTTCATTCAGCCTTCCTTCTTCAAGTTTAGCTTGTTGTTGTAATAAAAGACTATAGATGTTTTCATTAGCACGTTGTTGTTCACCTTCTAGTACAAGTTCTCTGTTTTTACCGCGTTGATAGCGTACATAGTAAAGTAGTAATAGTATAATGATTATTGTAGTGCTAATAGCAACAACCATAATTTTCTCTGAATTTTCTTCATCCGCTAGTTTAATGTGTTCGTCTGTTTGGTAACGAATTCGGGTAAACTTATTCCTTAACTTCCTTTCCTTAACTTGTAAGCTATCATTCAAGGAAATATAATTTACTAAATGCTTTTTTGCATTTTTTGAATCTATTTCAGAAAGTAGTTTTAAGGCAACTAAATAATCACGATTATTATTTACGCTCTTAGCTAAGTCTAATGATTCTTTAACATACTCAATCGCTTTAATTGTATCTTTTTTAACGAGAGCATATTCGGATAAATGTAGTTTGCTTATTACAATTCCAGAAGTGAAATCAGCGCTGTCTCTAATTTCTAAAGCTTTAAGAAAATCTTGCTTAACATTTAAGGTGTCATCATTTAAAAGTCTACTGTAGGCTAAGTTGTCTATAAGTTTTGCATAGAAACTAATGTCTTTTTTTTTGAGCGTATTATTTTTTAAAGCTTTTTTAAAAGATTCAATGGCGTCATTATATTTCCCTTGACGATTATACATTAGGCCAATATTGTTTAAAGTCGCTTCTATACGGGTCCCTTTATTTTTTACTTCTTGTAAATAATTTAATGCAATTTCATAGTGATCTTGTGCTTTTTTAAACTCACCAAGATTTTGATAAACCACACCTAAAACATTATAGCATCTGTACAAGTACAATTGATGTTTGTTTTTATCGAACCTGCTAATTGCTTGAAAGCTTGAAATTTCACTACCTGTATAATCTCCAATGTTTTTTTGGGCTTTGGACATACTATATAGCATTCTTCCTGCGTAAATCTTTTCATTAATTGATTCGTAGTGCTTAAATGCTTTAAAGTAATGGTGAAATGTAGAATCTAAGGACTCTTTATTCGAGAAATATAAGCCTTTGTGCCAGTGATGTTGTGCTAAACTAAACGTGTCTTTTAGTTTTAAGGAGAGTTTGTGGGATTCTTCAATTGCTTGCTTAAATAAAATGGAGTCTTCCAATTTATAAGCCTGAGAAGATACTCTTAAGAGAACCCTATTTTTAAGAGAATCGCTTTTTGTAAACTTATTTAACTGATAAGCTTTTACAAGGTTTTCATTTCTTGTGCTATCAGAAACAGCTTTGTTTTTTGAGTTCTTTATCCAAACTAAAATGCTATCATTTACACTAGTGTTGTTATTATTTTTAACATGTCCTTCAGAAGTACAATTTACACAAGCACTTACTACAGTGATAAAAAAAAGGAATTTTATATAGTTAATTAAGGTAGCCTTCAAATGGAATAGTTTTAATAGCCAAAGCTAAAAAAAAAGCCTTGAAAATCACTTCAAGGCTTATATTATTTAATCTGGGGTATCATCATCGTCATCAGTTTCATCATCTCCGGTGTCTGCCAAGGTGGTATCTCCGTCACGAGCAGTCATACTTTCTAGTTGTTGTACAGTTGTGGAAGTGTCTTCCGTTATATCATCTGCGGTACAGGAGTAAAACAATGAGGTACACAATAGTAGTGCGAATAGGATTCGTACATTCTTCATAAGCTATTTTTAAAAAATTGATAAATAGTTTCCTAAGCCAATTATTTGGCTTTAAGGGTGTGATGAAGATTTCAAGAGATCATTTTTGAATCTTTAAACACATATGAAGAAGCTTCTTACACTGCGAAAATAAAGGGTAACTGAGTGCTAAGTATCTGAAAAACAAAGCGTATAGTGAATGACCTATATCTGTTAGTGAAACAAGTAAATTTGAGAGGATTATGCAATTACGCCACTAGAGTTAGCGACAAGGAATTTTTAATTAAAGCTACATTGGTGATGTATGTTTTTGTAAAAGGTATCGTGTGCAAAACACTACTTTTAATAGTACAAACATGCTTTCCGTAGTTAATACGACTTACATAATTGGTATTTACAACATAGCTTTTGTGTATGCGGAGGAAGTTTTTTGGGAGTTTCTGTTCAAAAAACTTAAGTGTTTTGTAGGCATTGATAACCTTTCCGTCTTTTAAATGAAATTCCGTAGTGTTATTATCTGCTAGTAGAAATAAAACATCTTTAGTTTCAATGTATTGGTAGTCTTTATAGGACTTTATACAAAGTGTGCTTTTTTTTTTAACACTGTGTTTGTTTAAAAACGTAAGGATAGATTTTCTGATGTCTAGCTCAGATAAAGGGGTTAATAAATAATCTATGCACTTTAGTTTCATTGCATCATAAGCACTGTCTTTTGTTGCGGAAATTGCAATAAACTCTGGTGTAGCTGTCATAAACTGACTAAGCTCATTTACAAAATTATAGGGGTTACTAGGGAATGCATCAAGATCTAAAAACACCAGTTTGGGTTTTTCTTTCAATATGGTATTCATAACTACTTCCTGGTTTGATGATGCGCCAATAAATTGTAGCGCAGGGTACTCTTCCAACACTTGGGTTATTTTATTGATATGCTCAGTATCACTAGTAATAATTAAATAGTCACACACTACAACTTGTGTTTTTAGTATGGGTAAAACTAGGAAGAAACCAAATAAACTGAGTAAGGATTTATATGGAACATTTCAATATAAACCCTTACTTCTGTTTGTAAATAGGGTGTTAGCTTTACGCGAGAATAAAATCAGTGACGGATTACAGAAATAAAGACGATTACGTTTGCTAGTTACCCTATTATTAAAAGAAATGACAAAATCACAAGTAAATAAATTAGGGAAAGAACTACGGAGTAAAATAAGAGAGGAAGAAAAACCTTCTTTAGAATTACTTGAAAAACTACAAGACTATAGAACTTCTTTTAAAGATGATATATCAGCAGTTTTCGAAAACATCTCTGATATAGCAAAAAATGCAAGAAAAGATAGTATAACTTCCTTTAGAATAAAACGTATTGAATCCATACTTTCTAAAATTAAAAGGCAGCCAACTATGTCCTTAGGGAATATGGGGGATATTGCTGGGTGTAGAATACTGCTCTATAGTGAAGATTCACTTAAAAAAGTCATAAGTAATTTAAAGCTTAATTTTAATGTAACAGGTTTCAACGATTATCTTTCAATAAATAAAGATGATGGATATAGAGGTTATCATATATACATTGAAAGCCCAATTAACAAGCATAAAACAATTGAAATTCAAATAAGAACTGTTAAAAGTCATAAATGGGCTTCAATGGTTGAAATAATTGATATAGTATATAATCTTAAAATAAAAGAAGGGCAAGAGCATCCAGATTTTCAAAAATTTCATTTTCTTTTATCAAATAGTGACTTGTTGACTTTATCTGAACAAAAAGAAGTAATAAAAATTGATGATAAGTACAATGTTCATAATAAGTTAAATGAGGTATTTATTACAAACCACGTTAAAATTAGAAAAGATTGGTTAGATATAAGTCCAAATAAAAACCCCTTTTTTATAATAGAGGTTGATGAAAATAAGACTTCTAATATTTCATCTTTTAAATCATATGAAATAGCTGAAAAAGAATATTTTGAAAAATTTAAAGTTTCTTCAAACTCTAATTTTGTTTTAACACATATTGAAAAGCCAAATTTTAAAAGGTTATGTATAGCCTATGCTAGTTATGTTTTAATTAAGCACGATTACTTACTAGATTGGAATAGGTATACTAATGATATTCTTGACGAATTGATTGAACAAAAAGATTATAATCAAATTAAATATTTCAAGGAATATACACAAAGAAACCTTCAAGAACAACTTCGCTTATTAGAAAGTGAGTTAGTAGAAATATCACAATATAGAGAAGAAAATGTTCACGATTTTGAAGGGTATGATGAATGGATGGCGGAAATTGGAGATAGAGTTAAAGAAGTGACAAGAATAGCTATTGAGAGAACAAAAGATAAAAAAAAGAAAAATATATGGGAAAAGGTTTTCGGATAAAAAACAAAATATAAAAATTTACGTTGGCAATAATTGAAAAAAACTACGCATAAAAAATGACAAACAACTATCAAGATTACAAAAACCTTTTAAGCAGCTACACTTCTTCTTACATAAGTGAATATGGTACGAAAAGCGCAACTAAAACTATAGAAACAATTCAAAAATCAAAACACTCGATTAACTTATTACATCAAAGCGCAACAAAAGGTTTTGTTCCAAATGTTGGAGATTTTAATTCTTTTGTTCTAAGTAATTTATCGTTGAGCTTTGCGAAAAAAACAAAAATTAGATTTGCTTCAATAATCTTATTCAATCACTGGCATAATGATGTTAATGTTGAATTAGAACTTTTATCGGAATATGAAGTTATTTCTTTGTTTAACAGAATTCTTGAAGAAACAATTTAAGTTTAATAAATTATGTTTTTAATCTGCAATTTATTATCAGCAGATTAATTCCAACTACTTGCAGAATAATATGGATATTAATGAATTGAAAACAGGGATTATAGATGGAATGACAAAAATTGTAGTTGATGATTTTAGTAATAGTGAATATAAAGGAACGCCTCTTGAAGGTATGGCTGTCATTGATTCATTAAATTACTCATCGAAATGGTACAAAAATTGGTTATTGGAAAATAAAAATGATCTTACGATTTCTGAAGAAGAAATTGATGGTATAATAAAAGAGTGTTACACAAAGACATATAATAAATTTTTAGAATAACGATAACGTTCTGTCGGAATAAAAACTATTACCAACAACGTGTGTAAAACATAGATATTATAGGTTTTTCGAAAGGTTTTTGCTTATTTAGTTAGACCGCCAAATCTTTTTGATTTGGCTTTAAAATGAAAAAGATAAAACAAAATAAAAAGTTTTAGCTAAGTGTTTAATCGAAAGTTCAGTTACTTTTATTCGCGTACAAACCATAGCCGAGACGCTAACAGTAATAGAATAAATATATGAATATTGAATCTACTCCCGAGGTAAAAACTATAAATCTAACAGATAAAGAAGTTTTTACAAAAATATGGACATCTCCAAGAATGGTATTTAAGTTCATCAATGATAACAAGTATGATAAGTATGTAAATATTCTATTGTTTTTTGCAGGAATCTCTAAAGCATTTGACAGAGCATCTTTGAAAGACATGGGAGACAGAACATCATTATTGGTGATATTAGGTGTCTGTATAGTTCTTGGAGGTCTTTTGGGTTGGATTTCATATTACATTTATGCAGCTCTATTAAGTTGGACTGGGAAATGGTTAAAAGGTAAAGGAGACACTTCTTCTATATTGAGAATGCTTGCTTATGCGCTAACACCAGCTATAATTGCCTTGATATTTCTAATTCCTCAAATTGGAGTTTATGGAATTGAAATGTTTAAAGCAGATGGTGATATTTCAAGTGCTGGTTTAATATCAAATATTTTTGTTTATGGTTCATTGTTTTTAGAGTTTGTTCTTGGTATATGGACAATTATCTTTTGTGTAACAGCAATTTCAGAGGTTCAAAAATTTTCAATTGGAAAATCTATTTTAAATATATTATTGCCAATTTTGGTATTTGCTGTCCCAATTTTAATCATCGTGTTAATATTCAGTATAATGTAAAAATTACTGTTAGCAATAGTTATAATTAATACGGATTTTGATACTTAATCCAAAGCTTAGAACTTTAAATAAAGTCAACTAAGTTTTCCAAGCACCATAACACTTAAATTATAATTGTATAAATCAACGGTATGTAAAATATCTTGGATATATTTGCACCCTATAAACGATTGAGTTAATTAATGAGTAACCCTTTCAGAAATGAAAGGGTTTTTTATATCTATTACTAAAACTTTAGGGTTATGAATGATGAAAATATTGTAAAAATTAATGAGGTGATAGCTCAATATTTTGAAGAGAATACTACTGTAGATTGGATTCCTGCAAAAAATATTATGCCTGAGTTAATTAAAGCAGGGATATTTAATAAGGATGAAAAGAAAGGTTTACCTATCCGAAAAGTTTTTAGAAAATTAGATAAGGAAGAAGCATTACAAAAAATGCCTTTAGTACATGCCGAACGAAGATCGGAAAATGTGTATTGGTATTTAGTTAGAGAAGGGAAGGAATATACACCTACCGAAGTAATAAGTCCGCTTACCAAAAAAGAAAAGGGAGTCTTAAATGCTGAAAGTAGTGATGAGTTTTATTTGGTAGACTTATGTGATGAGTTACTAAAGCAAAAAGCGTCAAGAAAACATACGTTTGATACCTTGGTTGGTAGGTTACACAAAAAAGGTAAAACCAGAACGAAACTTCCGTTAGATGCGTATTACGAAGATTTAAAGTTAGTAATTGAGTTTTTTGAGAAAAAAGAGACTGAAGAAACTACCGATAGAGAAGCTCAAAGAAAGTTTTACGATCAACGTAAGAAAACCGCTCTTGAGAAAAAAGAAATACAATTGATTGATGTTAATTATGCATTATTTGAGTGTGATGAAAATGACAGATTAGTTCGTGATAAAGCAAACGATTGTAGAGTACTTAAGGATCTTTTAAAGGATTTTATATAACTAATAACAATAACTCAGGTTATTGAATAGGGAAATTGCCATAATGCCTTAAAAAGGTTTGTGGTATCTTTGCCTTAAATATTTTTGAATATATGGAGCATAAAGCAGGTTTTGTAAATATTATAGGTAATCCTAATGTTGGAAAATCTACCTTGATGAATGCATTTATTGGTGAAAAATTATCAATAATAACATCAAAGGCACAAACTACACGTCATCGTATTTTAGGTATAGTAAATGGTGATGATTTCCAAGTAGTACTTTCTGATACACCAGGAATTATCAAACCCGCTTACGAGTTACAAGAGTCTATGATGGGTTTTGTAAAGTCAGCTTTTGAAGATGCCGATGTATTAATTTATATGGTTGAAATTGGAGAAAGAGCATTGAAAGATGAAGACTTTTTTAAAAAAATATCTAATTCAAAAATTCCAGTTTTATTATTATTAAATAAAATTGACACTTCTAATCAAGAGGTTTTAGAGGAACAAGTACAATACTGGGCTGCTAAAGTTCCTACTGCGGAATTGTATCCAATATCAGCTTTAGAGAATTTTAATGTTCCTGAAGTATTTGAAAGAATAGTAGAATTATTACCTGTATCTCCTGCATATTATCCTAAAGATCAATTAACAGATAAGCCAGAACGATTTTTTGTAAATGAATGTATTCGTGAAAAAATATTAATGCATTATAAAAAAGAAATCCCTTATTCTGTTGAAGTAGAAACGGAAGAATTTTTTGAAGATGAGGAAATTATCAGAATGCGATCTATTATTATGGTAGAGCGCGATTCTCAAAAAGGAATCATCATTGGTCATAAAGGAAGTGCTTTAAAACGTGTTGGTGTAGAATCCAGAAAAGACTTAGAAAAGTTTTTCGGTAAGCAAGTTCATCTAGAGCTTTATGTTAAAGTAAATAAAAACTGGCGTTCGGACTCAAAACAGTTGAGAAGGTTTGGTTACAATAATAAATAAAAAAAAAGCCCACTAATTTAATAGTGGGCTTTTTAAATACCTGTGAATTTTTGGGTTTCACAGATTACCAATTAAGGGATTATGGTTTGGCTACAGCAATTGTTTCTTTGGCTGCTAATGTGTTTTTCTTGAACATTTCTTTTTTCTGTACGTCACAGTAGCGTTTTTTACAACTCCATCCGCTAGAACATGACGCTAATACTACTCCGATTGCTAGTGTTAAGATTACTTTTTTCATAATTTGATTTTTAGTTAAGGGGTGTTATTATCGTTGATATGTATTAAAAACAAGATGAAATACAAATACCCTACTTTTAAATTCATTTTTTTTCAAAAAACTTTTATTTCAATAAAGTTGTTGTTTCTTTAAATGATATTAGAACTATATATACAAGGAATTATGTTGTACCTATTGGGGATTATTGTAGTTGGGTATTTGATGTACAAATGTTATACTTGGTTTTTTAAGAATACTGTGGTGTTTAATTCTGATTTAACGGAAACTCAAAAAGAACTTCTTGAAACAAATGTGCTATACTATACTAAATTAAGTATTGAAGAAAAGCTTCGTTTTTCCAAAGCGGTAGCATTGTTTTTAAGTAGCATAAAAATAAAAGCAGTTTCATGTATTGTTACTGATGTTGATGAGCTATTAATTGGTTCAAGCGCAATTATTCCTGTATTTGGTTTCCCTAACTGGACATACATAAACCTTAAAGAAGTGTATATATTCCCTGATGCGTTTAACTCAAAGCTTGAATATGTAGGTTGGCGAAACAACAGAAATATTTTAGGAATTGTTGGCGGAGGAAGATTAAAGAATAAAATGGTGCTTTCTCAAAAAGCATTGCGTCTTGGTTTTGAAAATAAATCGGATAAAAATAATACAGCAATTCATGAGTTTGTTCATTTAATTGATATGACCGATGGTGATGTAGATGGATTACCACTAAGTATTATTGACAAACCATATACTTTACCTTGGTTTGATTTGATTCATAAAAAAATTGAACATATTGATGATGGAAAATCTGATATCAATCCATACGGAGCAACTTCCAAAATTGAATTTTTTGCAGTTGCTAGTGAATACTTTTTTGAGCGCCCAAAATTATTAAAGCGAAAACACCCAAAATTGTACAAAAAGCTCTCCTTGTTTTTTAATCAGGATAGAGCATAGGAGAAACATATTGTGACTTAAAAGAAGTTGAAAAACAATAATGACTATTTATGAGTTCTTAAAACGTCTCTCATAAAATGATGTTGTTCTAGCATTTCAGGAATACTCTTTTTCTTATTGGATTGGCCTATAAAATATAATGTTAGCCAGATAAAGAATAAAATAACGATAGCTATTATTTGCAAATCAAAAGGTCTTCCTAAACTCCATTTAGTATACATCCATACACAAATTGCTAAGCCTAAAACAGCTATAATAAAATGTAAAAACATAAATAGTGTCCATATTGTTGGGCTTGGACCAAATAAGCCTTTAACGGTACTTTTATGTTCGTCTATAGGGATGATTTCAAGATGCAGTTGAGGTGATGTAATTTGTTGACGCGCTTTTGGAACTCTAATAAAAACATGATTTCCTGTTCTGCTTACTATAAATTTTGATTGACTTTTTTTGGAGTCTTCAAATGAAGAAAGCGCATTTTCATTAGCCTGATCGATCTCAAATGAGAACCTTGGTCTTAGAATTGTTTCGTTAAGTTCTTGATTAGCTAAGGGCATTTCTTGAAAAATTAGTGGTTAATATACAAAATTTAAACTTACATATAATTTATAAATGTTTTAAAGGTCAAAATGCTCAGGGATATTCAGTACTTTTGCAAAAAATTATTTACAAGGATTCATATTGATTTGCAATATGTTTTGTAAACATTAATAATAGTATGGGTAATATAGTAGCTATAGTTGGAAGACCAAATGTTGGAAAATCGACATTGTTTAACCGTTTGATTCAGAAAAGAGAAGCCATTATTGATTCAGTAAGTGGTGTTACTCGTGATCGTCATTACGGTAAGTCTGACTGGAATGGAAAAGAGTTCTCTGTAATTGATACAGGTGGATATGTAGTAGGAAGTGATGATGTTTTTGAAGCTGAAATTGACAAGCAAGTTGAGTTGGCTATTGATGAAGCAGATGCTATAATTTTTATGGTAGATGTTGAGTCTGGTATCACTGGAATGGATGAAGAAGTTGCTAATTTATTGCGTAGGGTTAATAAACCTGTATTGTTAGCAGTAAATAAAGTTGATGCTGCAAATAGATTAAACGATGCTGCTGAATTTTACGGTTTAGGTTTAGGAGAGTTTTATCCTTTAGCAAGTATTAGTGGTAGTGGAACAGGTGAGTTACTTGATGCATTAGTAAAGGTATTACCAGAAATAGATGAAGAAGAAGAATCTGATTTACCTCGTTTTGCTGTTGTTGGACGTCCAAACGCAGGAAAGTCTTCTTTTATAAATGCATTAATTGGAGAAGATAGATATATCGTTACTGATATTCCAGGTACAACTCGTGATTCAATAGATACAAGATACAACCGTTTTGGATTTGAATTTAACTTAATTGATACTGCAGGAATCCGTAGGAAAGCAAAAGTTAAAGAAAATTTAGAATTTTATTCTGTAATGCGTTCGGTACGTGCTATTGAATTTTGTGATGTATGTTTAGTAGTAATTGATGCTACTAGAGACTTTGATTCTCAAGTACAAAACATTTTTTGGCTAGGAGTTAAAAATAGTAAAGGTGTTGTAATATTAGTAAATAAGTGGGATTTAGTAGAAAAGGATTATAAAACTACTAAAGCTTATGAAACACATATTAAAGAGCAAATAGCTCCTTTTACTGATGTGCCAATTATTTTTATGTCAACATTAACGAAGCAACGTATTTATAAAGCTATTGAAACAGCTGTAGAAGTATTTACGAATAGAAGTAAAAAAATAGCAACAAGTAAGTTTAACGAAACGATGTTGCCAATAATTGAGCGTACATCACCTCCAGCATATAAAGGAAAACACGTGAAAATTAAGTATTGTATGCAGTTGCCAACAAAAACACCTCAGTTTGTGTTTTTCTGTAACCTGCCTCAATATGTTAGAGATGGATATAAACGTTTCTTAGAAAACAAGCTACGTGAACATTATGATTTTTCGGGTGTACCCATAAAAATCTATTTCAGAAAGAAATAATAATAATGTATTGTAATAAAAAGCTCCTTCAGATTATTTCTGAAGGAGCTTTTTATTTGTGTTAAAGTTTTATTAAAGCATGTATTTTAACAGTTGAACACAATATTTAAATCTAGTTTCGCGTTCAGTAAAACTAACTAACCTACTTACATAATGAAAAACCTACTTTTCCTATGTATTCTATTGAATACATTTTTTTCGTTTTCTCAAAATTTTGAAATTACCGGAACACTAAAAGACAAAGACAACAATTTAATTGAATCAGCAACAGTGTATTTAGAGTCTATTAAGGATTCTACAATGATTACGTATACTATTTCTGATGCAAAAGGAGAGTTTAATCTTTCAGGAAATACAAGAGCAGAAAAAGCACACCTTTTTGTATCCTACACAGGAATGTTGCCATTGAAAAAAGAAATTACCCTTTCGGAAAAAATTAAAAGTTTGGGAGAATTAATATTAGAGGAAAATTCTCAAGTATTAGGAGAAGTTGTTGTGGTTGCTGAAAGAGCGCCAATAACAATTAAAAAAGATACCTTACAATTTAATGCAGCATCATTTAAAACTGGAGCTGATGCAAATGTCGAAACACTATTGAAGAAACTGCCTGGTGTAGTAGTAGATAAAAATGGAAATATAAAAGTAAACGGAAAGCCTGTAAATAAAATTTTGGTAAACGGAAAAGAGTTTTTTGGAAGTGATTTAACAATAGCTACTAAAAACTTACCTAAAGAAATTATTGACAAAATTCAAGTTGTTGACACCAAAACGAAAGACGAAGCTTTCACAGGTGAAGAAGGTGATAAAGAGAATAAAACTATAAACATTACCATTAAAGAGGATAAAAACAAGGGGCTTTTTGGTAGAGCTACTGCCGGATACGGAACAGACGATAGATATTCTGTAAGCGGGATTTTAAACTATTTTAATAATGAAGAGCGTTTGAGTATACTTGGAGGTTCAAATAATGTAAATACTTCTGGGTTTAATAGTGATGAGGTAAAAGATATTGGAGGTGGACAAAATAATTGGACAAAAGTAAATGGAATTTGGCAACAGTCAAATCCGTTATTCAATAATTCTTCAGATGGAATTACACAAACGTCTTCTGCCGGAATTCATTACGCTAATGAATGGAATAAAAAAACCGATTTAGGAACTGATTATATATTTAATCAAAGCGATACTGAAACTGGTGCAAACTCAAGAGTTGAAACATTTTTACCAGATAATAGCTCTTATACAACTGTTTCTGGTTCCAATTCTGATAGATCAGCCACTGGACATAATTTTAATTTAGAATTTGAAATTAAGCCTGATACATTAACAAGAATTTCTATAAAGCCAAGTTTTGCAAAAAGTAAAGGAGATTTATTTAGTAACAATACAAGTGACAGAAGTAATTTAATTGATGGGTTAATTAGTAATTCTTCAACAAATACCATTTCAAAATTTGATAACTATAACGCGAACTTAAATGCCAGTATTTCAAGAAAGTTTAAGGTTCCAGGTGAAAGTGTTAGATTATGGTTAAACTCTGGATTCAATAATAACACCTCTGACGATATTTTTAAATCATCTGTTAATTATACAGATATTGCGCTAGTAGATGAAAGTGTAGATCAATTAAAAATCCAAGAACAAAAAGGAAATTTCTTAAATGCAGGATTACATTACACAAGAGTATTAAAAGGAAATTGGTTTTATAACTTAGGATTACGCTCGGATATAAATAATTCTGATTTAAATAGAAATACACTTGATTTTGATAACTTCACACAAGAGTATAGTAACGCAAATTCTGATTTAACAAATAAAATTAAAACGAACACAACTATATTAGCTCCTTCTGCAGGAATAAAATATAAGAAGGATAAATTAAATATTCGCTTAAATTTAGGATATAATTTTACAACCTTAAAAAATGAAGATGAATTAGCGAATAGGCTAATATCAAATAAATTTAATAGTTTAAATTTTAGAGTTAATTTATGGAAGCAAATGGGCCAAGGAAAATCTATTTGGGCGAGTATTTCTAATAGAGCAGAAACTCCTCAAATTAGTCAACTGCAACCTATATCCGATAACTCTAATCCGCTAAATACTATAGTTGGAAACCCAAATTTAAAAGCATCAAATGTTACAAGGTTGTCTTTCAGTCATAGAAACTTTAATATGAAAACGAAAAGCGGGTATAATGTATATGCTACAACTTCATTTACCGAAAACGCTGCGATTTCGAAAACATTAACGGATCCTGTAACATATAAACGAATCACTACTTATGAAAATGTTAATGGTACCTATTGGACATATTTAAGTGGTGGGTATAATAAAAAATATAAGTTAGACAAACACAATTTTTCGTACGATTTAGGGATGGACATTAGTGCTAATGGAAATAAAAGCTTCTCTAATGAATTAGAAATGACAACAAAAAGCACGTCATTTAGTCCAAATGTTTCTTTTACGTATAATTACAACGACTTAATTGAAGTGTCACCTCGTTATAACTATAATTACAATAACTCGAAGTATTCAATTGATTTAGGGCAGGAAACTAATTATTCAAATTCTACTCTAGGAGTTAATTTAGAAACTTTTTGGCCAAAAAAGATTGAGTTTGAAAATGATTTTACAATGAATCATAACCCTAACGTCGCTCCAGGTTTTAGTAAAACAACTTATATGTGGAATGCAAGTTTAGGAATGAAAATGATGAAGGATAAAGGGATACTAAAATTAAAAGTATTTGATTTATTAAATCAGAATACAAGTGTAAGAAGATCTGCATATCAAGATTATATTTCAGATACAGAGAGCTTAGTATTGAAACGATATTTCATGTTAAGTTTTACGTATAAAGTAAATAAAATAGGTGGTAAAAAGAAGCAAAATTCTTAAGCCTACTTAATACTCATAAAAAAACTCCTTTAGTAATTTACTAAAGGAGTTTTTTTATGAATCTAATGTTACTACCAGCCTCCGCTAGCACCACCGCCACCAAAGCTTCCTCCGCCAAATCCTCCTGAGAAACCACCTCCGCCGGAAAATCCACCGCCAGAACCAGAATAACCACCTCCACCAAAACTTCCTGTGCTGCCACCATAAGATCGTCCTCCGCTTGAAAGGATTATAGTTTCAAAAGGAGAAAGCCCTTTAGAGCGTTTACCTCCTTTATAGTCATCATCGTCATCTTTTCTTCCTCTTGCGATTAACGAAAGAATAAAAACGAAAAACATTGTGCCTAATAAAAGGGTTATCCCAGCTGGAAAACCATCTTTCTTTTTTTGTATTTGTGGGGCTTTGAATTCGCCTTTTAATGCAGAAATCATCGCATCGGTACCTTTGTCTAATCCTGAAAAATAATCACCTTGTTTAAACTCAGGTAGTATTATTCTGTTTAATATACGTTCAGCCATTAAATCTGTTAGTCGATATTCAATACCATATCCAGTGCTAATGTCTATTTTTCTATCTTCGGATGCTACTAATATGAATATCCCATTGTCCTCTTTTTTTTGTCCAACACCCCATTTTTCACCCCAATTTGTAGCGGTTAATGAAATGTCATCTCCATTTAAAGTTTTGACTGTAGCTATTACTATTTGTGTAGATGTAGTGTCAGCGTATTTATTTAGTTTCTGCTCTAAATACGAAGCTTGTCCTTTGCTTAAAATACCAGCATAATCATAAACACTGGTTTCTAGACTAGGTTTTTCTGGAATATCAAATTGAGCAAAGCCAAGTTGAGCGTTAAATAAAACAATAAAGAGTAATATTGCGTTTCGAAAAAACGAGTTTTGTTTTAGCATCATCCTTTAGAAATTTCGTCAGATAATTCATTATTGTCGTTTATAGAAGAAGGGAAATGTTGTTTCAGTTGCATTCCGATTTCCAGAATTCCTTTTATAAGTCCTGTTTTGAAGTTGCCTTTTTTAAAGTGAATGATAACAATTTCTTTAGTGCTTTCCCAAAATTGATCAGAAACTAGTTTATTGATGCCTTTATCGCCGTATATAACAAAGGCTTTAGTTTCTACTGCGATATAAAACAAAACACCATTATGAAGGCTTGTTTTACCCATTTCAAGCATATGAAATACTTCTAAAGCACGTTCATGAACATCTTTATTAATACTAGGCTCTAAGTGAACACGTATTTCGCCAGATGTTAACCTTTCTGCTTCTTGAATAGCTAGTATAATTTCTTGCTCCTCTTCTTTAGTTAGGAAATTTTCTACTGCAGACATTATTCTTTTATAAAGTCATTAATGTCTGGTGCTTTTTCTGAACCTTTCTCAGATTGAAAACGTTCTTTTTTATCGAAATCAAATACTCCGGCTAGAATGTTTCCTGGGAACTGTCTGATGTGATTGTTGTATGGAGTTACTTCTTCATTAAAACGATTACGTTCTACATTGATTCTGTTTTCAGTACGTTCTAATTCATTCATTAATTCCTTATAATTCTCGTTAGCCTTTAATTCAGGATAACGCTCAAATACAGCTAGTAGCCTTGACAGTGCGGAAGTTAATCCGCTTTGTGCTTGTTGGAATTGTTCTAATTGTTGAGGAGTAATATTGCTAGGGTCAATTTGTATACTAGTAGCTTTTGATCGTGCCTCAATAACTTTTACAAACGTTTCTTGCTCATGCTCTGCATAACGTTCCGCAACTTTCATTAGGTTAGGAATTAAATCAGCTCTACGTTGGTAAGCACTTTCTACGTTGGCCCATTGTTCACCAATAGTTTCTTCAAATCCAATTGCTTTATTGTAAAAACTGGTAATTGAGAAGTAGCTAAATAATGCAAATACAGCAAAAATTAGTAATGGTAAGAATTTCTTCATTTTAATAATAATTGGTTAGTCTAGTTGTTCTTTGAACTTTAATAGTTCATTTTTGATATGCTCTAATTTACTAATAATCTCGAAATTTTGAAGGGTCTTTTTCTTTTCTTCTTTTAAATGAGTTTTAGCTCCTTCTAAAGTAAAGCCTTTGTCTTTAACTAAATAGTAAATTAATTGCAGGTTTTTAATATCTTCTGGTGTGAATTTACGATCACCTTTAGCGTTTTTTTTAGGCTTAAGTACTTCAAATTCTTTCTCCCAAAATCGGATTAGAGATGTGTTTACGTTAAATGCCTTGGCAACCTCACCTATCTTATAATATCTTTTTTCTGGAAGTTCAATATACATTAGTCAAGTGATTGGTTTTCTTGTGAAGCTTTTTCAAGCATTATTTCGTACTCTTCAGGTGTTAAATCACCATGATAAAAGTTAACAGGGTTAATAGCCACATCATTTTTATGTACTTCATAATGTAAGTGAGGACCAGAGGATAATCCTGTATTTCCAACATATCCAATAATATCACCACGCTTAACTTTTCTCCCTTTTTTAGTATTGAATTTACTCATGTGACCATATTTAGTTACATATCCAAAACCATGATCAATATATACTACTTTTCCAAAACCTGAGGCTCTAGATGCTTTTATAACTTTTCCATCTCCAGTTGCATAAATTGGGGTACCGGTTTTTGCAGTAAAATCCATCCCATGATGCATTTTTCTTCGTTTGTGTATTGGGTGCATACGCATACCGTATCCAGAAGCAACTCTTTTTAAGTCTTTATTTTGTACTGGTTGTATAGCAGGAATAGCTTCAAGTAATTTTATTTTTTCTTTAGCTAAAGTTTCTATTTCGTCTAATGATCTTGATTGTACTTCTATTTCTTTGGTAAGCCTGTCTATTTTTTTAGTAGAAGCAATAATTAATTCAGAATTTTCAGAGCCTTCTAAATTCTTGTATCTGTTTATACCACCAAAACCAGCTTTACGTTGTGCTTCAGAAACCGGATTGGCCTCAAAGTGAACGCGATAAATATTTTCATCTCTATCAGCAATGTTTTGCATTACTTGTTCAGCTAGATTAACTCTTTCGTTTAAGTAATTATAATTCAGTTTTAAGTTTTCGTTTTCTCTTGTGAGCGCTTTTTCTTTTGGAGAATCAATATAGTTTGCCGCTAGAACGTAAGTAAAAAAACCAAACAAAGCAGCAGCGGAAAGAAACAAAAAAGAATAGGTAATTGTACGTCCTTTTTTGCGCTCTACTTTTCGATATGCAAGTGTTTCTGAATCATAATAATATTTTACTTTAGCCATAAGTATAAATGTACTATTTTTGTGCGTTTAGAATACTAACGATATACAAATATAAAAATTGTTTTTGTTAGATAGAACTTTAATAAGTTAAGCTTACTATGAAATCTCAAGAAATACGCTCAAAGTTTTTAGATTTTTTTGAATCGAAACAACATAAAATAGTTCCTTCTGCACCAATGGTGTTAAAGAATGATCCAACTTTAATGTTTACAAATGCTGGAATGGTTCCTTTTAAAGAATTCTTTTTAGGACAAAAGAAAGTTGTAAACGCTAGGGTTTCGGATTCTCAAAAATGTTTACGTGTTTCAGGGAAACATAATGACTTAGAAGAAGTAGGAAAAGATACGTACCATCACACCATGTTTGAAATGTTAGGAAACTGGAGTTTTGGTGATTACTTTAAAAAAGAAGCAATTGCTTGGGCCTGGGAATTACTGACTGAAGTATATAAATTAGATAAAGACATTTTATATGTTACTATTTTTGAAGGTGACGAAAAAGAAGGCTTAGGAAAAGATACGGAAGCGTATGATATTTGGAAGCAATATATAGCAGAAGACAGAATTTTATTAGGGAATAAAAAGGATAATTTTTGGGAAATGGGAGCTCAAGGGCCATGTGGACCTTGTTCTGAAATTCATATTGATATTCGTTCTGCAGAAGAGAAAGCAAAAGTTTCAGGAGCATCATTAGTAAATCTAGATCATCCTCATGTAGTTGAGGTATGGAACTTGGTATTCATGCAATACAACCGTAAAGCAGATGGTTCTTTAGAAAACCTACCAGCTACTCATATAGATACTGGTATGGGGTTTGAGCGTTTGTGTATGGCATTGCAAGATGTAAAGTCTAATTATGACACTGATGTTTTTACACCATTAATTAGAGAAATTGAAACAATTACTGGAGTAAAATATGAAGATGCTACTGTTTCTGGCGAAGAGTCAGATATAGCAATTCGTGTTATTGCAGATCATGTTCGTGCTGTTGCATTTTCAATTGCAGATGGACAATTACCAAGTAACACTGGTGCAGGTTATGTAATTAGAAGAATATTAAGAAGAGCTATTCGTTACGGATTTACCTTCTTAAATCAGAAAGAACCATTTATTTATAAGTTAGTAGAAACTTTAAGTGCTCAAATGGGAGATGCTTTCCCTGAGATAAAAGCACAAGAATTATTAGCTCATAATGTAATTAAAGAAGAAGAGCATTCTTTCTTGAAAACATTAGACCAAGGGTTATTGCTTTTAGATACGATTGTAGAAAATACAAAAGGAAAGGTGGTTTCTGGAAAAAAGGTGTTTGAATTAAAAGATACTTATGGTTTTCCAGAAGATTTAACGGCATTAATTCTTTCAGAAAAAGGCTTTACATATAAAGAAGAAGAGTATAAAGTTGCTTTAAAAGAGCAACAAAATAGAGGGCGTGAAGCAACTGCTATTGAAACAGACGATTGGCAAATTCTTATTGATGATGAAGAAGAAGAGTTTGTAGGATTTGATACGTTAGAAGTTGATGTAAAATTAACACGTTATAGAAAAGTAACCACTAAGAAAGATGGTGAGCAATATCAACTAGTATTTAATATGACCCCTTTTTATCCAGAAGGAGGTGGGCAAGTAGGAGATGTTGGATATATTGAAACTCCAAATGGTGATGTAATTTACGTGCTAAATACTAAAAAAGAGAATAACTTAATTATTCATTATACTAAGAATTTACCTGAAAATGTAAATGATAGGTTTAAGGCAGTAGTAGATAAAGAAGCGAGAGCTTTGTCAGCAAGTAATCATACTGCAACACATTTATTACATCAAGCATTACGTGCGGTTTTAGGAACACATGTAGAGCAAAAAGGATCTTTAGTAAGCCCGAAACATTTACGTTTTGATTTCTCTCATTTCTCTAAAGTGGATGCAGATCAATTACAGGAAATTGAAGATTTTGTTAATGCGCGTATTCGTGAGAATCTTGCATTAGATGAAAAACGAAATATACCAATGCAACAAGCTATTGATGAAGGAGCAATGGCATTGTTTGGAGAAAAATATGGAGATAGTGTTAGAGCAATTCGCTTTGGTCAGTCAATAGAATTATGTGGAGGAACACATGTTGCTCAAACAAGTGATATTTGGCACTTCAAAATAAAATCAGAAGGAGCAGTTGCTGCAGGAATCAGACGTATAGAAGCAATTACAAACAAAGCTGTAGGTAATTACTTTGAAGTTGTTGAAAAAGAATTTGACGCTGTAAAACTAACATTAAAGAACGCCAAAAATCCTGTTAAAGCAATTACAGCTTTACAAGATGAAAACGCAACTTTAAAGAAACAGTTAGAACAATTATTAAAAGAAAAAGCAGGAAGTTTAAAAGGTGATTTAAAAAATGAAATTACCGAACTAAACGGAGTGAATTTCTTAGCTAAGAAAGTAGATTTAGATCCTAAAGGAATAAAAGATTTAGCGCATGAATTAGGTGGTGAATTAGATAATTTATTTTTGTTCTTTGGAGCTGAAAATGACGGAAAAGCAACACTAACCTGTTATATATCTAAAGACTTGGTAGCAAGTAAAGATTTACATGCCGGAACTATTGTTCGTGAATTAGGAAAACACATCCAAGGAGGTGGAGGAGGGCAACCTTTCTTTGCTACTGCAGGAGGTAAAAACCCAGCAGGGTTAGACGCTGCACTAGATGCTGTAAAAACATATTTAAACTAATAATTAATCCCGCTATTTAGCGGGATTCTTTTTTATAAATGGAATTTAGAACTCAAATACCGTTAAAGAAACAAAAGGATAATTTAATAGATTACCATGCTAAGGTAATGCTATTAGGTTCTTGTTTTTCGGAGAATATAGGTAGTAAGTTTGAGTATTATAAGTTTCAGAACACAATAAACCCTTTTGGAATTTTATTTCATCCAAAAGCAATAGAGACATTTTTTGAACGTGTTGTAAACCAAAATCTTTATTCAGAAGAAGACTTGGTTTTTCAGAATGAGCAATATCATTGTTTTGATGCTCATTCTATTTTGAGTAACTCAAACAAGGAAGTATTGTTGAGTAATTTGAATAAGACTCTCAAAGCTACGTATCAACAAATTACGGAATCTACACATCTAATTATTACTTTAGGTACGGCTTGGGTTTATGAGCATATTGATACGAATAAAGTAGTGGCTAATTGTCATAAAATTCCACAAAAAGAGTTTAATAAAAAGATTTTATCAGTACAGGAAATTACCGATTGTTTACAAAATATTGAGCAGTTGGTGAAAAAGGTAAATCCATCAATTCAACTAATTTACACGGTTTCTCCAGTACGTCATATTAAAGATGGTTTTGTAGAAAATCAGCAAAGTAAAGCACACTTGCTAAGTGCAATTCATCAAATACTAAAAACACACGGTGTGTGTTATTTTCCTTCGTATGAGATAATGATGGATGATTTACGTGATTATCGTTTTTATACTACTGATATGGTTCATCCTAATCAAACGGCTATTGATTATATCTGGGAGAAATTTAAAGAGGTTTGGTTTAATAACTCTGTGAATGATACAATGAAAAAAGTAGCTGTGATACTGAGTGGATTAACGCATAGACCATTTAACCCTACTTCAGAACAACACCAACAATTTATAAAACAATTGGAAAGCAAAAAAGAAAGATTATTAGCAGACTTTCCTTTTATGAAGTTTTGAGTATTGGTAAGTTTTTATCCGAATTATTTTCATCCTGCCTTATAACGATATAGAATCATTATTAAAATACCTGTAAATATGCCAATGATACTGTATAGTATTAAAGGAGAGTTAGATATATCTGATTTTTGTATAGCGCCATAATACACAAACGTATTCCAGTAGTAAGGTGACTTTTTAGCATTGCTTATATTTTTGTTATTCAAATAATCTAATTTAGACTGATTGTTTGATATAAATGCTGAGGAGTTTTTACTATAGCTTTTATAGAAATAGTCCATAATTTGGGAGGTGCTTTTGTCATTTATTTTCCATAACGAAAACAGTACTGCATCAGCACCTGCATATTGAAAACCTCTAGCTAAACTCATAGCTCCTTCTCCTTTTTGTAGCTTTCCAATTCCAGATTCACAAGCACTTAATATTACCAGTTGTGCTGAAGTATGTAGCGCATATATTTCTTGTAAAAAAAGCATGTCATCATAAAATTGAATATGAGAAGGGGTAACAAAATTACCAGCTTGCGCATGAGTAGAGATGTGAATTGTATTGTAATTAGTTACGTTTTTAATAAAATTTTCTTTTGTGGCTTTCTCATTCATGAACAACTTAGTGTTCATTTTATTTTTAATACTATTCGCTTCGTCAATTGAGTAGGTAAGTTCTTGATTACTTTTTTCGAATACAGGGAAAAGCCCTAAAACATTTTTTTTGTTAGGTATTTCATCTTTCGAGTTAAGGTAAAAGCTAGTATTGGGGTTATATGTTAAACATTGTTTTTTAATAACAAATGGCATAGTATTGAATTGAGTATCCGACGTTTCATGGGTAAGTAATGCGCCAAAGGGGAGGTAGCTTAATAATCCATCAGGAATGATGACTACATTTTTGTACATCTGTATAGCAGATAATTGTAGTAATTCGTAAACGTCAAAAGCTGATGAAGTATATGCTTTAATGTTGCTATTTATGTTGTCAGCATTATCAAATAAATGGATGAAATCAGTGGTTTTTTTCTGTAACTCTTTCGTGTATTCAATTTTATTGAGTGTGATATCAGTTGTTTCAATAATGAACTGATAAAGCTGTTTGTTGTCATAAAAATAGGATACTAAAGCTGCCTTGTCCTTACCTAATTTTTCTTGTAGGGAGGCAAGAGAAACCTGCTTTTCTTTAGTGGGATATTTTTTGGAGATGATCTTGTTAAGGGTTCTAAGTTGGATACTGATATCATTTAAAGTAAAGCTAATTTCATTTATGTATGACTGATGGATTTCTTTTAACTGTGCTCTAATAAGGTTATTGGTAACAAGCTCTTGTTGTTGTAATAGTTTTTGTTCCTTTAAAAGTATTTCGTCATCAGGGAATTGTTCAAGAAGTGATTTCTTTTCAACAGCTTCTTGTAGCACACTTGATTTACTCTTTTCGGCATAACTAAAAGCGCGTTCTAGATATGTTATATTCGATTCTTTTTCGTAAGCATTATAAAGTAAATCAATACATTTTTTTGTTCTGTTTTTGTTCTCAGCTTGATGAATTATTTTTGTTTCTTGAGCAACAATGTTCTTGTTTAGTAAACTACTTACGTAAAAACTTAAGTTGTAGTATTCTAAGGCTTCATTAACACTGGGGCAAATTAATGCATATAAATCAAAAAGTGTAATGAAAGTGTTTTCACCATATAGTTGAGTCTTGTTCGGGATGGTGTTTTTCTTAATAGTAGGAACTAATACTTTCAATGCTTTTTCAAGACTTTCTTGTGCTTTATCAATATTGTCTGATTGTAGGTATAGTTGCGCCTCTTCCGTATACAGTTTTCCTATATCTCTTGCGGAATAGTTTTGATGTTTAATTAATTCTTTTTTAGCTAGTTCAAGATATTTCACTGCTTCCTTAAAGTTATTTTGTTGCAGAGCAATAAAAGACAGGCTTTTATAAGTAGTGAAATGAGAATGATTTCCTTTAAGAAGTAAATTTTGTTTTAATATAGAATTAGCTTTATGAAATTCATGTAATGCAATTAAATTATTGGCAAGGTTGTTCTGTAGCTTTAGTTTATGCTCAATAGCTAATTTGTTTTTTTTTAACGTTTCTGTTAAAATAGTAAAGGCTGTTTTATAGTTTCCGATAGTGTTGTAAACAACGGAAAGATTAATTATTCCAGCGACTTTCTGGTTGTTATTGTGTTTATTGTTGGCAATAGAAATGTATTGTTTAATAGTGTTTTCGGCATTTAAAAAACTTCCTTGTTTTGTGTATAAATTACCTAATGGAATTAAACAATTTGCGACAATATCATATTCTAAAAATTGGTTTTCTTGAAATAGTTTGAATCCAGTTTCATATGCTGAGGTGCTTTTTTGTAATTCACCAAATTGATGATAATAATACCCTAAATTTGATTGTAATATTACTAAAGCTAAACGTTCATCTTTGTTAGTTATTGATTGTTCAAAAATAATTGCTTTTTCTGAGAGTTTATTGATACTAAGTTTTGATGGAGCAGCAATAAAGTTATCTAAAGCATCATATATATTATCAGCTGAATTTTGCGCAAAAAGAAATTGGCAACAGAAAATGAGTAGTATGATAAAGCTGTTTTTTTTCATTTATAATGAGTTCAATTTAATTGATTTTCCGTTTATAACGGACATAACCTAGTATTAGCTTCATTGGTGGTGTTAAAACTTAAATCGTGCATACAATTGCCAGTAATTAAATTCATCTTCAAAGTTTAGTACATAACGTGCACCTATACTTGGACCAATTCTTGCAAATCCAGCAGTAAGATCTAATAATACACCTGTTTTTAAATTAACAAACGATTTTGTGTTTTCTTGGTTGATAGATTCTGAGTCAATTAACATGTCACTGGCTCCAAATTCATAAGTATTAATAGTGGTATTGGTGTTGCTTTGTTCACTAAGATTGAAATTTGCTTGAACTCCGGCTCCTAAGCCAATATAATTATTAATATTGTATTTAATTAATATTGGAATTTCCCAATTGATGTTTTTAAATTCGGTGGTAGAGGAAATTTTTTGAATGGTTTGGTTTATTTCCTCCCGCTCAAGAAAGCTTGAAGTGCTATAGGAGTCAATTGCATTCACAAGTTCTGCTTGCCAATACCAACGATATGATTTGTATGGCGATACTATTGCGCCAACAAAATAACTTTTTGAGTCAGTTAATTTTGGGTAATAATTATAACCGGTTTTAATTCCTACAGAAATACCAGGAGAAAAACGAGTGGTAGCATAATTAGTTATTATAGGTTCATTTTTATCAAATATAATAGCAGTTTTACTTTTAGTCTTTTTTTTATGAAAGTCCTTTGTAAATTGGATGCTATATTTTACAAACCCTTTTGTAGAATCTACTTCCTCAACATTTTTTTGTTCGCTACCTGGGAGGTAAATATTTTTAAAAGTAAATATGGCTTGTTCTTTAGTAAATGTGGTATCTAAGCAACTATACCGTACTTCTTCATCGGGACATATAGGGCACTTTGGGTACATGTCTTCAATCTTTAAAGTTGCTTTGTCAAACATTTCAGGAATGTCTGTTTCCAAACGAATAGTTCTTGCGGGACCTTCTCCATTATTTTGGAACTTTATTTTATATTTCAAACGTTTAAAACGAACGAGTCTGTAACTCATAAATGTTCCGTTAGAGGACATTTTGTTTGGGTCATGAGAAGTAACTACTTCCATTTCCATATCTTTTACAGTATGATTACCATAGTTGTTATCGGGAACATAAATACCACGAACAGAAATAATAGCGCTCGTGTCTTTTATCATTTCTGGAGGTGTTTTCATAGTAAGAAATATATTCCTTTCTTCTCCTGGTGTCAGGTTATTAAAACTTATAGTGTTTGAGCTCTTGTAAAGCTGTTTGGCCTCTTCAAGTGTAAGTGGTAAATTGAACTTAACCGAATCTTGTATTTCAGGAGTATATTCAGTGAGGTCAGTTGTGGTTGATGCTAAAAGAGTAGTATCATCATTACGTGTAGTGCTATAGCTTATGTTGTTATTTTCATAAGGTTGTTCCCCATGATACGTTCTGATGTCGTTTATTTCAAAATTATCTACATTAAACTTCTTTTCATTATAAAAGAGATGAATTTTACCTGATGAAATATAATCAAGATTGTTTTTATAACTAACAATCATGACCATGTCCTCATTTGCCATTGGCTCTCTATTTCGTTTAAGAGAAAAATCAGTATTCATTACTGCAAGATCTTCATAGTCATTCGTAATGGTACTAATTACAATCTTTTTAGGCCTAGTTCCTGGTGGCTTTCCAGTGTCATAATTGTTAGTAGCCCATAATAATGTGTTATATGTGCCTGATTTTTTATAGGTATGTTTAGGTTCCTTAAGAGTACTGTAATTCCCATCTCCAAATTCCCAGAAATAAGAGTAATATGTTTTTGGTGCACCTGCAATTTGATTTAATGGAGGTGTTTCTGGTGTATAAGAAACGACATTTCCATTAGTATTGTTCTTCACAGTAGCGTATCTTCTAAGGGAGTCATAAGCTTTTTGTTGTTGTGCTTGACTATATATGGAAAATATAAAAATGATTGAAAAGAATATTTTTTTTCTCATTTTCAAGAGTTAAAGGTTAGTGTTAGAACTCAATATACAAAAAAGCTATGGTTGTTGAACCATAGCTTTTTTTTTTAAAAAACATTAATAATTATGGCAAATCATTAATAAGTTGAACTAATTGTGCTTCTGTTGCAATACTTGTTCCTCCCATTGTAAACATAATGGTTTCATCAGCTACAATAGTAACTTCCTGAATTGAGTATCTCCAATTACCACCTTCTTCAGTTACAAAAATCAAATGACATTCTAAACCGATTGGAATTTGTCCGTAGTGCTCTGAAAATAATCCTGTAACAGCATCATAAGTATCTAAATGAGCCAAAGCATTATCTTCACCGTCAAACGAAATATATACAGCACTGTTTTCATTGTCGTAGTTGTCAGGAACATCTACCAGAATAGTTGTTTTTGGTCTAGGGTCATTATAAAATTTATCAACATTTGTCCAACCAAAGTCTCCTAAAAATGTATAGTAAATTCCGCCCAATTGACCGTCTAAAAATAATTCGTCGTTTCCACCACCTGTTGCTGGGTCGTTATCTTGTTCCCAAGCAATATCACCATTAGCATCGGTAATTACATCCCATAATACCATGTCATAGTCATCACCACCAGTTAAATTTGTTGGGATTTCTAATTGATAAGGGCAGCCTAAATCTAATTGTTCTCCATTTTGAGTTGCATTAAGGTAGAATTCACCTCCAGAAATTAATAATGCTTTATCACCATTTGGTAAAACTCCCATTGTTGGCTTGTTAGTTGTTAGCATGTTTCCTTTACCGAATAATTCTACATAGGAAACATCTACTTGCCCCGTGATAGCAATATTATTAAGTGTAAGACAGCTTCCGTCTACCTTAATTGTTACTCCATTACTTGAAGTAAATATTCCCATACCATCTTCTGCATTAAATTGAAACTGTTGAGAATTGTTGTTTAAGGCAACAGTTCTTAAATCACTAAAGTCTTGTTCAGTTGGTACTTGATCTATAATAATTGGGGTAATGTTGTCATCATCTTTACAACTTGTAAAAAGCATAGAAGATGCTAATAAGGTGCTTAAAAATAAATTTGATTTTTTCATGATTCGTGTTTTTATTGTTTAATACATCTTTAGATACAGTAAGTAGTGATTTTGTTACCCCCTTTGTTTTGATAAAATGTGTTTTAGCCTTGTTTTTATATAGTAAAAAAGTCTTGAATCTATTGTTATTGTTAGGTTTATTTAAAATATTTTTTTATTTAAAATATTTTTTGAAATTGTGTTTTTAAATATTTTTATTGAAATTAACATATTAATTAAGTGCTATATTTTGAGTGGTGTATAATTCATTCTCATAAGTTTTACTAAATTCGTTGAATAAAAAGGTAGTTTGATGAATGATAATAAAACACATCGTGATCAATTATATATTGTGGGCTTGTTAAAAAACGATTCTATTATTATAAAAGAGATATACGAAAAGTTTGCACCAAAAGTTGTTCACTATATAAGTAGAAACAGTGGAAACGAAAATGATGCAAATGACATTATTCAGGAAGTGTTAATAGTTATTTATAATCAAGCTCAAAAAAATAACTTTAAACTTACATGTCCTTTCGATGCTTACTTTTTTTTGCTATGTAAGCGAATGTGGTTTAATGTTTTAAAAAAAACTTCTAAAAAAGAGGTAACAATTAATGAAGAAATTTTATCTATAAATGACGACGCTTCATTATTAGCTTTTGAAACTATAGAGTTTGATGAGAAGCAGCAATTATTTGATGAGATGTTTCAGAAATTAGGAAATGCGTGTAAGGAGCTGTTAAAAGCCTCTTTTACGATAAAATCCTTACAAGAAGTCGCTGATAAATTAGGCGTTTCTTATGCTTATGTTCGAAAGAAGAAGTCGTTGTGTATTGGAAAATTGACAAAACTGGTGCAAGGGTCACCAGCTTTTAAAAAGATCAAAAATTAGCATGATGAAAGAAGAAGAGTTTACATTTTTTGAAGCATATTTATCGGAAGAGCTTTCTGAGGAAGAACGCTTATCTTTTGAAAATAGGTTAAATAAGGAACATGAATTATCAGTAGCCTTTAATAACTATAAAGAGTTATATGGTTTTTTAGAACATAAGTTTACTACCGAGAAAGCTACTGAAGCACTTAGGGAGAATATAAATGAAATTTCCGAAGGCTACTTTACTAATAAAAAGAAAACAAGAGTGATTAAATTTAAACCATGGCAATATGCTGCTGCGGCTAGTGTTGTTTTATTTCTTGGAATAACAATGTTTAATAACTTTGGAGGAAACCCAGTATATTCTGATTTCGCAGTACATGAAGCTTTAAGCTTAACAGAAAGAGGAAATCAAAATCAGTTATATTTAAATGCAGAACAGGCTTTTAATACTAATAACTATGAACAAGCAGAGCAATTGTTTAGCGAAATTTTAATTACTAATCCTAATATGGTTGAGGTTAAATTATACAAAGCTATTTCCTTAATTGAGATTAATAAATTTACAGCAGCTGATAAAATATTGTTAGGTATTTCTAATCAAAATTCAGCATATAAGTATAGTGCTACATGGTACTTGGCATTAAGTAAGTTAAAACAAAAGGAATATGCTAAATGTAAAGCTATTTTAAATGAAATACCAAAAGATGCAGATTGGTACGAAAAAGCTCTAAAATTGCTTAGAAAACTATAAAACTAGTGGTTTTAATGAATATAAAAATGCCCAAGATAATCAGCTTGGGCATTTTTTTATGCTGTCATTTCGACCAGATGAGAAATCTCATATGTGTAAGTAAGTATGAGTAACACGCCAGAATAAGTCTTCAAAGAGTGATATTCAGGATACTATTTCTCCCAAAGGTGAAATGACAACAGAAGAATATAGTAGAACCAATTATTTCAATAGTTTTAATCCTCCATCAATCAAATGTGCGATTTCTGACCGCTCATTTTTAATCAATTCTAATCTGTCAAATAGAACGGTTTTAAATGCTGTTGTTTTGTGATTGACAGATAATTCATATAACTCTAAAGTTAATAACCAATCAGAATTATAGTTAGTTGTGATTGAATCAAAAATATACTTCCCTTTTTCTTCTGAATAAGAATTATGATCTCTCATTTCTCTTACTTCTTTATATAAGTTTTCTAAAGCAATAGTTTGAGTATTTTTACTCACTTTAACGGTTTTTGTGTCTGAAACATGATATAGATTATCAAACGATCTAAAATCGGCACTTCCTGCATAAGCAGATACAATTGATGAACCTACTGCTAAATCAAAGGTTCCGTATTCGGGTTTGAAAAGTATCTGGTCTTTATAAGTCACCGTACAATCTTCAAATTGAATCAAAATCAGTTTTCCGTGAATATTTCTAATTCCTGTAACATTTAATCCTTCAACGATAATACCGCTTTCATATTCAAATGAAATTCGTTTTCCGTCATAAAAGTTATAGGCTTGTAAGTCACGAGGACCCATGTCTTCAATAGCAAGGTTAATTCCTTTTAATCTTCCTATCGGTGAGCTAAACCCATGTATGTGTGCTTCCGTTCCGTGTCCTATTAATTCTTGTTCTCTATTTGCTAATGCAGTTGGTCCTTCAGTTTTAAAGAATACAACATTATTGTCCTCATCTTTAATAATTTCAGTAAAAACTCCTGAAATTTCTAAGCCAGTATTTAATTCAATTGTTCCTATTTTTTTAGAATCAACTAATTTTTGTAATCCTCTCCATCCACCTTTTCTTAAGGCCATGGTTCCCGCATATTCTTCTAATACTTCCATTAAATACGCAAAATCAGGAGTAACATATAGTTGAGGTTGAGGTTTTGTAATGTCAAATTCCTGTGTAGCAACTTTAACATTATAGGGTAGTTTTCTTACATCATCAGTCATACACCATTCACTTTCTCCTATGGAAGATAGTAATCCAGCTCCGTATATTTTAGGATCTTCAACTGTGCCAATCATTCCATATTCAACAGTCCACCAATGTAGGTTTCGTATTTGAGCCATTTCTGATAATGGAACTTTTTTGTTTTGTAATTCATTAACCAAATTTTCAGCAGCGTTTATTTCTTTAATAGAAGAACTGGCTGCTTCTTTTAAAATAGATAAATTCCTTACCGCTTCATACATGTCATTATCATGTGATGATAAAATTGCTTTAGCTCCAATTTCTCCAAAACGTCTTAAGTATTCAGCGTAATCTGGATTAGCAATTATAGGGGCATGACCTGCAGCTTCATGAATAATATCTGGAGCTGGGGTGTATTCAATATTATCTAACTGACGAATGTCTGATGCAATAACTAAAACTTTATAGGCTTGAAATTCCATAAAAGCATTCGGAGGAATAAATCCATCTACAGCTACTGCGGCCCAACCAATTTCTTTCAAAATACGATTCATTCCATACATGCTTGGGATATTTTCAATATCTATCCCAGTCATTTCTAGTCCTTTGGTATAAGAATCATGAGCTACTTTACTAAGATATGAAACGTTTTTACGCATTACAAAACGCCACACTGCCTGATTTATAGGAGAATAATCAGTGTAATCTTGCGGTTTGATAAATTGTTTTAAATGCGGTGGTAACCTGTCTATTAACGGGTTTGTTTGAATCTTGGCATCCATTCTTCTTTGATTAAATATTTTAAACAAAGCTATGAATTATTATCAAGCTCAGAATATCAAGAATGACTATTATTTTATCAATTAAATGGAATTCTATATATTAGCATCTAACTAACGTTAATTAGCCTTAATGAAAACCTCCATAAGAAAACAAGAGATTATAAATAAGTCTGAAATTCTTTTCAAAGAAAAGGGCTACAGCGCTGTTACTATGCGTGATATTGCTGCTGTTATGGGGATGAAAGCCGCTAGTTTGTACAATCACATTAAGTCAAAACAGGAAATTCTTTCTGAAATTATATTGTCTTTAGCCGAGCAGTTTACTTCTGGTATGGATGCTATTGTGGCTTCTGAAAAAACAACATTAGAAAAATTACAAGAAATAATAGCATTACATATTCAAATTACATCAAGCCACCCTAATGGAATGGCATCTTTAAATGCTAATTGGATGCATTTAGAGGAAAAGTTAGATTATTATTTTGAATTGAGAGATGGTTACGAAGATAGTTTTAGGAAGATAATTGTTAATGGAATTGATAAGAATGAAATCTCAGAAGTTAATCCTGAAGTATTGTTGTTTTCAATGTTATCAACTTTACGATCACTATACCTATGGATTCCAAAAAAAGATGATGTAAATCTTAAGGATTTAGATGCTGATTTAAGTAAGGTATTACTCGAAGGAGTAATAGTATAATATTTTGGCGCTAATCCGTAAACTAAAAACACATTCATAAACTTGCAAAACTAACTAACAATTGTTAGTTTTGAGAAAATTACAAAAAGCATATGGCTGATTTTCAAAAATTAGTAGTAAAAGATATACATAAAGAAACTAAAGATACGGTTGCAGTTACGTTTGAAGTACCTGAATCGTTACATGAAGAGTTTCAATATAAACAAGGACAGCATTTAAATATTAAAAAAGATATTAATGGTGAAGATATTCGTCGTTCATATTCATTGTGTTCTAGTCCGATAGAAAATAAATGGCAAGTAGCTATTAAAAAAATAAAGGGAGGAGTTTTTTCAACTTATGCAAATGACGAACTAAAAGCGGGAGATGTGTTAGAAGTAACGGCTCCTGATGGAAAGTTTTTTGTAGAGGTAGATGTTACTAAACCAAAACATTATATTGTTTTTGCTGCTGGTAGTGGTATCACACCAATTCTATCTATTATAAAAACGCATTTGTCTCTTGAGCCAGAAGCAACTGTTCAGTTGTTCTATTTGAATAGCAAAGTGAAAAGTATTATCTTTAAGGATGAAATAGAAGGTCTTAAGAATACGTTCTTAAACAGGTTTGAGGTTTTCTACTTTTTAACAAAAGAGAACAGAGGGATTCCTTTATTAAAAGGAAGATTTACTTCTGAAAAACTTCAAGAATTAACAAGTAAAGTGATTGATATACCATCTGTTGATGAATGCTTTTTGTGTGGTCCTGAGGAAATGATTTTCTTAATTAGAGATGAATTAGTTGCAGCAGGTTTATCAAAAGAAAAAGTACACTTTGAATTATTTAACGCAGGTAATACTGAGGAAGATAAAAAACATATTGCTGAAGTATTAGAACATCAGGCAGAACATACTGAAATCACCATTATTGATGGAGATAAAGAATTTCATTTTGAAATGGATGTTGCTGATCACGATAATATTCTTGATGCAGCTTTAGCGAATGACGCTGATTTACCTTTTGCTTGTAAAGGAGGAGTATGTTGTACCTGTAGAGCAAAAGTGATTGAAGGTAAAGTAGAAATGAAATTAAATTACGGATTAGAACCAGATGAGGTGGAAGCGGGTTATGTACTAACTTGTCAAGCAGTTCCAACTACTGATAAAGTAGTGGTAGATTTTGATGCGTAGATAAAATAATGAATACCGAATTTCAAATAATGAATACCGAAGTGAATCTTCTTAATTCAGTATTAGTTACTCGTTATTCTAAATTCATATTGATATGAGTGAAGAAGAAATTAAAAAACATGAAATTGCGTTTGAGCAAAAAATCACTGATGACGTTCGTATAGAGCCGAAAGATTGGATGCCTGAGAAATATAGAAAAACTCAAATTCGTCAAATTTCTCAACATGCACATTCTGAAATTGTAGGGATGTTACCTGAAGGAAATTGGATTACCAGAGCGCCATCATTAAGAAGAAAAGTTGCTTTGTTGGCTAAAATTCAAGATGAAGCTGGTCACGGATTGTATTTATACAGTGCTTGTGAAACTTTAGGGATTTCTCGTGATGAATTATATGAACAATTACATACAGGGAAAGCGAAATACTCAAGTATTTTTAATTACCCAACTGTAACTTGGGCAGATATGGGTGCTGTTGGATGGTTAGTTGATGGAGCAGCAATTATCAATCAAATTCCATTGATGAATACTTCTTATGGGCCATACGCAAGAGCAATGGTTCGTGTATGTAAAGAGGAAAGTTTTCACCAGCGTCAAGGGTTTGAAATCATGCTGAAATTAGTGAATGGAAGCGAAGAGCAAAAAGAAATGGCTCAAGATGCATTGAATAGATGGTGGTGGCCATCATTAATGATGTTAGGTCCTACTGATGCAGAATCGGTACATACAGCTCAATCTTTACGTTGGAAATTAAAACGTAAAACTAATGATGAATTACGTCAGCAGTTTATAGATCAAACTGTTCCTCAAGCTGAGGTGTTAGGATTGACTATCCCAGATCCAGATTTAAAATGGAATGAAGAACGTCAAAGCTATGATTTTGGTGCAATTGATTGGGACGAGTTTTGGCAAGTAGTTAAAGGTCACGGTCCTTGTAATAAAGAAAGATTAAGTGCAAGAGTAAATGCTTGGGAAGAAGGAACTTGGGTTCGTGATGGAGCAATGGCATTTGCAGCAAAAAAAGAAATTAAAAAAGCAGTATAATTCTCTTTAAGAGATTCAAAAAGAATATCGATGAAAAATAATTGGCCTCTTTGGGAAGTATTTATAAGAAGTAAAAACGGATTAGAACACAAACATTGTGGAAGTCTTCATGCATCTGATGCCGAAATGGCTTTAGAAAACGCAAGAGATGTCTATACACGTAGATTAGAAGGTGTTAGTATTTGGGTAGTAGAATCAAAAGATATTACTGCTACTAATCCAGAAAACAATGGTGAGTTATTCGAGCCAGCACAAGATAAGGTTTACAGGCACCCTACGTTTTATAAATTGCCAGATGAATTAAAACACATGTAATTTTAGTGTAACTAAAATTACAATTCCTGTGTAAACGGGAAACTAATTTAAAGATCCCCACTTTCGTGGGCATTAAAGATGAAAAACGAAAACTTATATAATTACATACTAGGTGTAGCTGATAATTCATTAATTCTTGGACAAAGAATAGGTGAGTTGTGTGGTCATGGTCCTAGTTTAGAAACGGATATTGCTTGTACAAATGTTTCTTTAGATTTATTCGGACAAGTTCGTAGTTATTTCCAGTATGCAGCAGAAATTGCTGGGGAAGGAAAAACAGAAGATGATATTGCTTTTTTACGTAGAGAGCGTGAGTATAAAAATGTATTGTTGGTAGAACAACCAAATACAGACTTTGCTTATACAATTGTTCGTCAGTTTTTGTTTGATGTGTATCATTTGTTGTTTTTACAAGAATTACAAAATAGTACAGATGAAACTCTTGTGGCAATAGCTAAGAAATCAATTAAAGAAGTGAGTTATCATGAACGTTTTTCTTCTGATTGGATAAAACGTTTAGGTGATGGTACAGAAGTAAGTAACCAGAAAATTCAAGAAGCAATAAATAATTTGTGGACCTATACAGATGAATTATTTCATCAAACTGATGCTGATAAAGCTATGGTAACTGCTGGAGTTGGAGTAGATGTAACTGCTTTAAAAAAGGCATATTATGCTAAAGTTAATTCAGTTTTAGAAATAGCAACTATTGCAATTCCTGAATCAAAATGGTTTCAAAAAGGAGGTAAAGAAGGTGTGCACACTGAACATTTAGGGTTTATGTTATCCGATATGCAATATATGCAACGAACTTACCCAGGTATGGAGTGGTAATAATAGAATAGAATAAATAATGGTTCCTCAAATAGATAAAGAATTACATCCGATTTTAGCTCAGGTTTCTGACCCAGAAATCCCTGTATTGTCTATTTTGGAAATGGGAGTTGTACGATCTGCACAATTAATTAATGGTGTTGTTCAGGTTGTTATTACACCTACTTATTCAGGATGTCCAGCAATGGATGTAATTGGAGATGATATAAAAAAGATACTGAAAGAGAATGGATATGATGCTACTGTTAAATTAGTATTATCTCCAGCTTGGACTACCGATTGGATTACTGCGAAAGGAAGAAAAGCATTACTTGATTATGGTATAGCTCCACCTTTAGATGCAGAAGCTGATAAAGATGTTTTATTAGGAAGTAAAAAATTAGTTGGCTGCCCACAATGTGGCTCCACAAATACTAAGATGGTCAGTCAGTTTGGCTCCACGGCATGTAAAGCGTTCTTTCAATGTGAAGATTGTTTAGAGCCTTTTGACTACTTTAAATGTTTAAAATAATTAAATCATTCCCGCTATAAGCGGGAATTGGTGTTTATATAAAGATATGAGTTCAATAACTTTAAAAATAGAAAATAACGTTGCGTATCTTACGCTTAATCGCCCTGATGTATTCAATAGTTTCAATAGAGAGATGGCATTGAATCTTCAAGGAAAATTAGATGACTGCGAAAAGAACGATGAGGTTAGAGCAATTGTTTTAACTGGAAAGGGAAAAGCATTTTGTGCAGGTCAGGATTTAAAAGAAGTGACTACTCCAGAATTGAATCCTGGATTTAAAGCTATTTTAGAAGAACACTATAATCCAATTATCGAACGAATTAGAGCTATTGAAAAACCAGTAATTGGTGCTGTTAATGGTGTTGCAGCAGGCGCAGGAGCTAATATTGCATTAGCTTGTGATATTGTTGTAGCAAATGAAAAAGCTAGTTTTATTCAGGCATTTAGTAAAATAGGTTTGATACCTGATAGTGCAGGAACTTTTTTTTTACCACGTTTAATTGGTCTTCAAAAAGCAACAGCTTTAATGATGACTGGTGATAAGGTAGATGCTATAGAAGCTGAACGTATTGGGATGATATATAAATATTTCTCAGTAGAAAATTTTGAAGAAGAGGTAAATAAGTTAGCCGTTAAAATGGCTAAAATGCCAACTAAAGGGTTGGGATTAACAAAAAGAGTATTGAACGAATCTTTAGTAAATAATTTACAAGAGCAATTAGCTTTAGAGTCTAAATACCAAATCGAAGCAGCTCAAACAGAAGACTATTCAGAAGGGGTAAATGCCTTTATGGAAAAAAGGAAACCTAATTTTATAGGTAAGTAATATTCTAATTTAGTTGTCACACTGAGCTTGTCGAAGTGTAAATAATAATAAGTTCAATTTAAAAGTTACCCACTTTCGTGGGCAATAAATATGAAAATAGGAATTATAGGTTCTGGTACCATGGGAAGTGGTATCGCACAAGTAGCGGCAACTTCAGGGTGTGCTGTGAAAATATATGATACTAAACAGGAAGCTTTAGATAAAAGTAAGGCTAGTTTAGAAAAAGTATTAGCAAGATTAGTTGTTAAAGGAAGAATTGATGAGACTGAAAAGGCAAGAATTCAAAGGAACATTTCTTATGTAAATACTCTAAAAGATCTAGGAGATTCAAACTTAACTATTGAAGCTATAGTTGAGAATTTAGGGATTAAACAAAAGGTGTTTTCAGAATTGGAAACATATGTTGCTGATGATTGTATTATAGCTTCTAATACTTCTTCTTTGTCAATTGCATCAATTGCAGCGTCTTTACAAAAACCAGAGCGTTGTGTAGGAATTCATTTCTTTAATCCAGCTCCTTTGATGAAGTTGGTTGAGGTAATTCCTGCAATTCAAACTTCACAGGAAGTATTAGACAAAGCTACTAAGACAATATCTGATTGGAAAAAAGTTGTAGCGGTTGCTAAAGACACTCCTGGATTTATTGTGAATCGTGTAGCGAGACCTTTTTATGGAGAAGCATTACGTATTTACGAAGAAGGAATAGCAGATTTTGTAACTATTGACTGGGCTTTAAAAAGCTTAGGTGGATTTAGAATGGGGCCATTTGAATTAATGGATTTCATAGGGAATGATGTAAACTATACAGTTACTGAAACTGTTTTTACAGCATTTTACTTTGACCCTAGATACAAGCCAGCTTTTACTCAAAAACGTTTTTCTGAAGCAGGATATTTAGGAAGAAAATCAGGAAGAGGATATTACGATTATTCTGAAGGAGCTGTAAAGCCTTCACCAACAGAAGATAAAGTAATTGCACAAACAATTTTTGATAGAGTGTTAATGATGCTAATTAATGAAGCAGCTGACGCTTTGTTTTTAAATGTAGCGTCTGCAACTGATATTGACAACGCTATGACTAAAGGAGTAAATTACCCTAAAGGATTATTGGCTTGGGCAGATGAGAAAGGAATTGCTTGGTGTGTAGACAAACTAGATGCTATGTATAACGAGTATCATGAAGATCGTTACAGATGTTCTCCGTTATTACGTAAAATGAATAGAGAAGGAAAAACATTCTTTTAAAATGACACCAAAAGAGATTGTCCATAAAATGTATGATAACGACCCTTTTTCTAAATGGTTAGGAATTGAGATTGATCATATAGCTGAAGGTACTTGTCAGTTATCAATGACCATTCGTAAAGAAATGCTAAATGGGTTTGGTATCGCTCATGGAGGTATTACGTATTCCATAGCAGATAGTGCATTAGCATTTGCAGCGAATACGCATGGAAGACAATCGGTATCTATAGATACTTCAATTAATCATACGGAAACTTTAAAAGAAGGTGATAAGATTGTAGCAATAGCAAAGGAAGAATCATTGAAAAATAGATTTGGATTTTATAAAATAGAAATAAAAAGAGACGATACAATAGTGGCCTTGTTTAAAGGAACTGTTTATCGAACAAATAAAGATTGGGAATAACATGAAAGAAGCATATATCATTGATGGAGTTCGTACTCCAATAGGAAAATATAAAGGAACATTATCACCTGTTAGAACAGATGATTTAGGAGCATTAGTAATTAAAGCTGTTGCGGAACGTAATCCGAACATACCTAAAGACGCTTATGAAGATGTTATTATGGGATGTGCTAATCAAGCAGGAGAAGATAATCGTAATGTAGCCCGTATGTCATCTTTATTAGCAGGCTTGCCTCATACCGTTCCTGGTGAAACAGTTAACAGATTGTGTAGTTCAGGATTGTCTGCAATTATACATGCTAATAGAGCAATTAAAGCAGGAGATGGGGATGTGTTTATTGCAGGTGGTGTAGAGCATATGACACGTGGACCCTTCGCTATATCTAAACCATCAAGTGGATTTGGAGGTGATTCTAAAATGTACGATACTACTTTCGGATGGCGTTTTGTGAATCCTAAGATGCACAAAATGTACGGAACAGACGGAATGGGAGTTACCGCTGAAAATTTAGTAGAAAAATATAATATATCAAGAGAAGATCAAGATGCTTTTGCATATAGAAGTCAGATGAAAGCTACTAAAGCTCAAGAATCAGGACGTTTAGCAAAAGAAATAGTAAATGTAGAGATTCCACAACGTAAAAAAGATCCTATCATTTTTGCAAATGATGAGTTTATAAAACCAACAACTACTCTTGCAATATTAGCAAAATTACGTGGAGCTTTCAAAAAAGAAGGTGGAAGTGTAACCGCTGGTAATGCATCTGGATTAAATGATGGTGCAGCTGCTACTATTATTGCTTCTGAAGCTGCGGTTAAGAAATACGGGTTAAAACCAATGGCAAGAATAGTAAGTTCTGCAGTTGTTGGTGTTGAGCCAAGAATCATGGGGATTGGTCCTGTTAATGCTTCAAATAAAGCATTAGCAAAAGCTGGATTAACGATGGCTGATATGGATGTAATTGAATTAAATGAAGCATTTGCAGCACAGAGTTTAGCTTGTATCCGTGAATGGGGATTAGCTGATGATGATGCACGCATCAATCCAAACGGAGGAGCAATTGCAATTGGTCATCCATTAGGAGTAACTGGTGCAAGAATTGCATATTCGGCAGCTTTAGAATTGCAGGAAACTAATAAACGATATGCTTTAATTACTATGTGTATCGGTGTTGGTCAAGGATATGCTGCTATTATTGAAAATGTAAATTTGTAGAATCTCTTTAAATATGAAAATAGAAAGAACAGGTTTGATATTATATGTTGTAAAATATGACGAATGCGTTTTGTTTTATAAAGATATAATGAACTTAGATATTCTATTTAAAAATGAAGAGCTAACTTGTTTTGACTTTTTCGGAACCTACCTAATGGTAGAACGAGAAGATAGAAATGAATTTTTAGAGAGTGATTTAGGAATGCCTGAAAATTTTAGTTGTTTGCGAATGAATGTCGCTAATGTAGAAGAATTTTCAGATCAACTAAAAGCAAAAGGAGTTGCTGTGAATTACCAAGAACATTCATGGGGAACTATTGCAAAATTTAAGGATCCAAATGGAAATTTAATCGCCTTTAAAGACGAAGTAGGTTTTGCTAAACAAATAGAAGAATATAAAAAATAACGAATACTGTATCCTAAATATCGAAGCATTTTCTGCTACAATGTTTATGATTCGGTATTCATCATTAGATATTAAAAATGAATAAATTAGAAAACTACATAAACGGTCACTGGGTTGCAGGAGAAGGTGATGGAACTCCAATGTTTGATTCCGTAACCGGAGAAATTATTGGCTTCTCAACTACTGCAGGATTAGATATTCCTAATGTATTACAATACGGAAGAACTAAAGGAGGAGAGAAATTACGTAAAATGACTTTTCAAGAGCGTGGGAACATGCTTAAGACTTTGGCATTGTACCTTACAAAAAGGAAAAGAGAATTCTACGAATTAAGTTACAGATCTGGAGCAACTAAAGTTGATAGCTGGATAGATATAGAAGGTGGTTTTGGTAATTTATTTGCCAATGCATCGTTACGTAAATTATTCCCTAACAAGCCTTTTCATGTAGAAGGAGATCCGATAGATTTATCTAAAGGAGGTCGTTTTATGGCGCATCATATTTTAGTGCCTAAAAAAGGAGTTGCTGTTCATATTAATGCTTTTAACTTTCCTATTTGGGGAATGTTAGAAAAATGTGCAGTAAACTGGATGGCAGGTATGCCAGCAGTAGTATTGCCTGCACCACAAACAGCTTATTTAACTGAAGCAGTAGTTAGAGTGATTGTAGATTCAGGTATTTTACCAGAAGGAGCTTTACAGTTATTGAGTGGTATGACTAAAAATATTTTAGATACTGTAGACTCTCAAGATGTAGTAACCTTTACAGGTTCTGCACATACTGGACGTATTTTAAAAGCACATCCAAGATTATTGCAAGAAGCGGTTCCGTTTACTATGGAAGCAGATTCTTTAAATTGCTCTATTCTTGGTAAAGATGCTGTTCCTGGAACTCCTGAATTTGATTTATTCGTAAAGGAAGTTCGTAAAGAAATGACGGTAAAAACAGGACAGAAATGTACTGCTATTCGTCGTATTATGGTTCCAGAAAATTTAGTAGAAGATGTTCAAATAGCTTTAGGAAAGCAATTGGATAAAGTAACTATTGGTGATCCTCGATTAAAAGAGGTTCGTATGGGAGCGCTAGTAAGTAAAGCACAAGTACAGAGTGTTAAAGATCAGGTAGCTAAATTATCAAAAACTGCACAGATAGTATATGGTGATTTGGATACAGTAGATGTTGTTGGAGCTGATGCTGAAAAAGGAGCTTTTATGAAGCCTATTTTAATGCGCGAAGACAATCCGTTTACAAATACTGCGGTTCATGAATTAGAAGCATTTGGACCTGTCAGTACAATAATGCCTTATAAAGATTTAGATGAAGCAATTACTTTAGCTCAAATGGGTAAAGGGTCGTTAGTGTCTTCTATATTTACGTATGATGATAAAATTGCTAGTGATTATATCGTTGAAGCTGCTTCACATCACGGTCGTATTTTAGTTGGAAACAGAGAAAATGCAAAAGTAAGTACAGGTCATGGTTCTCCATTACCACAGTTGACTCACGGTGGTCCAGGTAGAGCTGGAGGAGGTGAAGAAATGGGTGGAATGCGTGGTGTAAAACATTACATGCAACGTTGTGCTATTCAAGGAACTCCAACAACTTTAACAGAAGTTACAGGGATTTATCAACCTAATGCAGATTATAAAGAAACGGACAAGCATCCGTTTGCTTATCATTGGGAAGATATCAAACCAGGGATGTCGTTAAAAACACATAACCGTACTGTTACAGATACTGATATAATCAACTTCGGAAATTTAACTTGGGATCATTTTTATGCCCATACAGATATCACTTCTTTAGAAGGAAGTATTTTTGAAAAACGTACAGCGCATGGATATTTCATAATTGCAGCAGCAGCTGGATTATTTGTATATCCTAATAAAGGACCTGTAGCAGCAAATTATGGTTTAGAAGAATGTAGATTCTTACGTCCTATTTATCATAACGATACTATTTATGTGCGTTTGACATGTAAAGAATGTGTTGATCGTGATTCTAGAGGAACAGAATTACCTAGTGGAATTGTAAAATGGTTTGTTGAGGTTTTTGATCAAGATGATGAATTAGTTGCAGTAGCGACTATTTTAACGATGGTTCAAAAGAAAAGCCCATTCTTAGATATTAATAAAAAGACTATTTCAGGTTACTTGAATAAGTTATCAGAAGATGCTAAACCAGAATGGGGAACTATGAGTGCTCAGGAAATGGTAGAACATTTAGAATATTCATTAAGAGTTGCGTCTGGAGAAGTTCAGGATTTTGAAATTGAAACACCAGAGAAAATTTTAGAGCAAGTACATGAGTCTTTATATACACATATTGCAATGCCTAAAAATTATAAAGCACCTGTTGTGTTACAAGATAGATTAGCAGAAATGCAATATCAAAACTTAGCAGAAGCAAAAGTGAAATTGATGGAAGCATATGAAACTTTTGAATTGTACTTCAAAGAAAACCCAGATACAGTAACGAAAAATGCTGTTTTTGGAATGTTGAATAAATTTGAATGGAACTTAACACATACGAAGCATTTTAACCATCATTTTGAACAATTTGGTTTGCTTTAAAAATGAAATATTATAATGAAAGTCATCGCGCATTTATTGCGCGAACGCTTTCAATGATTTCTAATATTATTTAGATGCCTAAGAAGTATTATACATACATTCTAACACATGAAAGGAATCATATTTTTTATGTTGGAATAACGAATAATATTGAAAGGAGAATATCAGAACATAAGGAAAGTACACATGGAACTCATGTTGGTCGTTATAATATTAAAAAGTTAGTCTACTTTGAAGAGCATTCCGATGTGAGAATAGCTATCAAAAGAGAAAAGACTATAAAGAAATGGAAAAGAGAATGGAAGGTTAATATTATCACAGAACAAAATCCAGAGTGGTTGGATTTAAGTGATAAATAGGATCTTTCTAAATATAATTAGAAATAAATAGCAACCGAATCCGCAACAAGTGCGGATTGACATATTAAAAGCAATGACAGCACCATACGTAAAACAAAGCATAGAAAATGGAGTAGGAACAATTGAGTTTTTCCATCCAGCACATAATTCATTACCAGGAGATATTTTAGCGCAGTTAGCTGATGCAATTACTGCAGCAGGAACCAATGATGCTATAAAAGTAGTTGTATTAAAAAGTGGAGGAGCACGTACTTTCTGTGCAGGAGCTAGTTTTAAAGAATTAATGACAATTAACGATGCAGAAACAGGAAAAGTGTTCTTTTCGGGGTTTGCTAATGTAATTAACGCAATGCGTAAATGTCCAAAGTTTATTATCGGACGTGTACAAGGGAAAACCGTAGGAGGAGGAGTAGGAATTGCTTCTGCTACTGATTATTGTATGGCTTCTAAATTTGCTTCTATTAAATTAAGCGAATTAAACATTGGTATCGGGCCATTTGTTGTTGGACCAGCAGTAGAACGTAAATTAGGTTTAACAGGAATGTCACAAATTGCTATTGATGCAAATACATTTTATTCAGCTGAGTGGGCACAAGCTAAAGGTTTGTATACGCAAGTGTATGAGTCTACAGAAGAATTAGATGAAGCAGTAAAAGCATTTGCTGAAAACTTATGTACTTATAATCCAGAAGCAATGATGGAAATGAAAAAGATCATGTGGGCAGGAACAGAACACTGGGATACTTTATTAGCGGAAAGAGCAATTATTTCGGGTAGATTAGTATTGTCTGATTTCACAAAAGAGACTCTTAAGAGATTTAAGTAAAAATAAGGAATATTAAACACCGAATAATGAAGTGTTTCCATTTCATCATTCGGTGTTTTTTGTTCTATATTCAACATTCATATGATATATTCATTTAAAGGATTCGTTCCTGTAGTTCATGAAACTAGTTTTGTACATCCTTTAGCAGCTGTTATAGGAAACGTTATTATTGGTAAGAACTGTTACATAGGGCCTGGAGCTGCTATTCGTGGAGATTGGGGAGAGATTATTTTAGAAGATGGAGTAAATGTACAAGAAAATTGCACCGTACACATGTTTCCAGGGAAATCGATTGCGCTAAAGGAGTCTGCTCATATTGGTCATGGAGCTATTATCCATGGCGCAAATTTGGGGAGAAATTGTATGATAGGGATGAACTCTGTTATTATGGATGATGCGGTTATTGGTGATGAATGTATCGTTGGCGCAATGGCTTTTGTAAAGGCAAACGCTGTATTTGAAAAGCGTCAATTAATAGTTGGTAATCCAGCGAAAGCAATAAAAGAGGTTTCTGAAGAAATGATAGGATGGAAAACCAAAGGAACTCAATTGTATCAAACATTACCTGCTGATTGTCATGAAACCATGAAAGAGGTAGAGCCTTTAAGAGAAATCCCAAAAGACAGACCTACTCAAGAAGATTTTTATAAAACTTTAAATGAATTTTTGAAGAAATGATGCCCAACCAACCAATAGAAACCGAACGCCTTATTTTAAGAGAAGTACTTACTACGGATGTAGAAGGAATGTTTGAGTTAGATTCCAATCCTGAAGTGCATAAGTATTTGGGTAATAAGCCTATTACAAAAAAAGACCAAGCTGTAAAAGCTATTGAATTTCTTCAACAACAATATAAAGAAAGAGGAACCGCAAGATGGGCAGTGATCCATAAAGAAACAAACGAGTTTATGGGCTGGTCTGGAATAAAATACATTACAGAAGCTGAGCAAATGAATGAGGTTTATAATGTATATGAATTAGGCTATCGTTTCATGCCAAAGTTTTGGGGTAAAGGGTATGCAACCGAAGCAGCTCAAGCTTGGGTAGATTATGCATTTAATGAAATGAAAATCAAAAGTTTTTACGCAGCAGCAGATGTTCCAAATAAAGGTTCTGTAAATGTGTTGCAAAAAGTAGGTTTTAAAATTACGGGTGAATTTCTTTTTGAGTTTGAAGATATAAAGGAACAATGTTATTGGTTAGAACAACATAGATAATGACTTTACAAGAGTTAGATATTGATATAGAAAAAGTGAATCACAGTATGGCTTCACGTGCTAAAGCTGTGACTTTGGTAATTAATCATATTGAAACTCTACCAGAGTTAATAGAGAAGGCTTTTAGTACCGATAAAAATCATTATAAATATTGTTGGTGGCTGGAATTTTTAAATAGGCAACATATAGAAATACTTTGCCCGTTTATGATAAGTGTTTTATCAGGAGCTACTCATTTAACCAATGATTCAGCTATTCGTCCTATAGCAAAAATAATAGAAAATTTCGCATTGAATTATTACTCTAAACAACCTAATATAATAGTGCAACAAATGATGACGCCTTTAATCAGGGAAAAAATGGTTGAATTAGGGTTTCAATGGCTAATAGATGATACAATAAAAGTAGCCCCAAGGGCTTATTCTATGACTAGTTTGTTTCAATTAGGGAAAGATGTTGATTGGGTACACCCAGAACTTAAGTTGGTGATTGAACAGAATTATACTTCAGAAAGTGCAGCTTATAAAGCAAGAGCTAGAATGATACTGAATAAATTGAAATAAGTTAGATTTTAATTAAAGAGATGTCATTCCGATTGGATGCGAGGAATCTCAACTTGGATTCTGATATTTCTCGACGCTTATTCTTCGCTTTGTCGAAATGACAAAGCAATTATGAATCTAACAAGTGAGATAAATCCAATTGATTGGTTTGTTTACTCGTGGAAAGCGTAATAAGACTTTGTACACTTCCTAAATAAGGAAGTAAAGTTAATTTGGTAATGATGAATTTTTCATAGGCTTCAATATCTTCTACTACTAATTTAAGTAAGTAATCAAAATTTCCACTTACACGATGACATTCAATTACTTCAGGGAAACTGTTAATCTCTTTCACAAATTTTTCTAAGTAACTTCTGGTATGTCCTTGAAGCGTAATACCAATAAAAACAATCTGTTTCAGTCCTATTTTATTTTGATTCAATACTGCTACGTATTTATCAATATAATTTTCTTTTTCTAACTTTTTGATACGCTCAAAAATAGGAGTGGTAGATAAGCCTAAACTTTCAGCAATACTTTTAACCGTACGATTTGAATCCTCTTGTAGTAGTTTTAAAATTTTATGATCGATCTGGTCTAATTTCATAATAGTTGTTTTTTTGGTATCCAAGCTTAAAAGGCAAAAATAAAGAATAATACTACTTTAATTGGATTAATTGTAGAATAAAATTCTATTATGAATTCTGTGTGTAGATTTTATAAATTGATTTCATTGATTGTTTGTATCTTTATTCTTTTATAATTAACTATACAAATGGCTACAATTGAATTGAAAATGCCCAAAATGGGAGAGAGTATTTCTGAAGCAACTATTATTAATTGGTTGTTTCAAGTAGGAGATACTATTGATGCTGATGAAACAATTTTAGAGGTTGCTACAGACAAGGTAGATTCTGAAGTACCGTCACCTTGTACTGGAGTTATAAAAGAAATTTTGTTTCAAGCTAATGATGTTGTTGCTGTTGGGACTGTAATGGCTATTATTGAAGCCGATGGAAGTGTTAATATAGCAGAAGGAACATCAAATAAGGGAGCTGAAACTTCTTCGTCAAAACCAAGCACATCTGGTAAAAAATCAGAAACAAATAAGTTTCAATTAAAAAATTCTCCTGACTCAGATGCGTTTTTATCGCCCTTGGTAGTGAGTATTGCTCAGAAGGAAGGGCTAACCATAGAAGAAGTGCAGAGTATTGTTGGTACTGGTACAGAAGGACGCATTCGCAAGAGTGATGTGATGAATTACGTTAGTAATAGAAAATATGCTTTACCTAGTCGTCCGCAAGCACCAGTTACACAAGCTCCGAAATCAACTTATAATGCTCCTCCAATTAAGTTTGTAGAGGGACATGATACAGTGATTGAAATGGATAGAATGCGTAAGATGATTGCTGATCATATGGTGTACTCTAAGCATACATCACCTCACGTAACTGCATATATTGAAGTTGATGTTACGAATTTAGTAAATTGGAGAAATGAAAACAAAATCAAGTTTCAAGAAAAGTACAATGAACGTTTAACGTTCACACCAATTTTTGTTGAGGCAGTTGCAAAATCAATAGAAGAATTCCCAGGAATTAATGCTTCTATTGATGGAAATAAAATTATTCAGTATAAAGATATAAATGTAGGTATGGCTACGGCTTTACCTAGTGGGAACTTAATTGTACCTGTTGTTAAAAATGCCGATTCAAAAGATTTATTGGCTATTGCTAAAGATGTAAATCATTTAGCAAACAGTTCAAGAAACAATTGTTTGAAACCACAAGAAATTCAAGGGAGTACATTCACTATTTCCAATGTAGGAACTTTTGGAAGTTTAATGGGAACACCAATAATTAACCAACCAGAAATTGCCATTTTAGCGATTGGAATTATTAAAAAACGTGGTGAGGTTATTACTACAGATAAAGGAGATGAACTTGCTATTAGAAGCATGATGTATTTGTCATTGTCTTTTGATCATAGAGCTGTAGATGGATATTTAGGAGGGTCATTCTTACGTAAAGTAGGTGATTATTTAGAACAATTTGATTTTCAGAGAGAGATTTAAAAAGGAGGGTTTTAATAAGCTAAATCTTCAATGAAATGTCATTTCGGCGATAGGAGAAATCTTATAAAAGATAATAAATGAGTAACTATATAGAAAATACAAATTTCGAAAAACAAAACTATTCTCAAGTAGCCTTAGCTAAGGGAGAATATGATAATTGTAGGTTTGTAAATTGTGTTTTTTTAGATTCGGATTTGTCTAATGTAAACTTTACAGAATGTGAGTTTCAAGATTGCGATTTGAGTAATGTCAATTTAAGACACACCGTTTTAAATGATGTTAATTTTTCAAATTGTAAACTATTAGGGTTACAGTTTAATCATTGTAGTGATTTCTTATTTTCAGTATCATTCAATGAATGTAATTTAAGTATAGCATCTTTCTATCAAGTAAAAGCTAAAGGAACCAAATTCAATACCTGTATGCTACATCAAGTAGATTTTACAGAAGCAGAATTTACTAGTTCATTTTTTGATAATTGTGATTTTAAAGCTGCAATTTTTGAAAGAACAATGTTAGAGAAATCAGATTTTAGGACTTCTTATAATTATGTTATAGATCCTGAGATAAATAAAATAAAAAAAGCAAAGTTCTCAATGCCCGAAGTACTTGGGTTATTAAGAAAATATAATATAGAAGTAAAATAAGATTAATTATTGTAGAATTTCGATTATTGATTGAAGAGGTTATTTGTCATTTCGACGATAGGAGAAATCTCACAAGATAAAAAGTTAGGATGAGGGGAATAAAATACCCTCACCTCAATCCTCTCCCTAGGGAGAGGAAGTAAAAAAATAATACCATGGAAACGAAAGAAATAATGAATCAAAAGCAACTAGCAAAGGAAACATTACAAAAAGGGTTCGCTAACTTATGTACAGCAAAAGCAATGGCGACTTTGTACGAGGACAACTTTAAGTTAGTGTCTAAGTATGTGCATGCAACATCAAGAGGTCATGAAGCTATTCAAACAGCTTTAGGAATGCAATTATTACCTCAAGATTATGCTTTTCCATACTATAGAGATGATGCTATGTTGTTGGCTTTTGGAATGCAACCATATGATTTAATGTTGCAGTTATTAGCTAAAAAAGACGATCCGTTTTCAGGAGGAAGAACCTATTATTGTCATCCAAGTTTAAACGATGTTGATAAACCAAAAATACCACATCAGTCTTCTGCAACAGGTATGCAAGCTATTCCTGCAACAGGAGTTGCAATGGGATTTTGGTATAAAGAAAATATTGATATAGACGACAAATCACTTGCAGACAAACCAGTAGCGGTATGTAGTTTAGGAGATGCATCTGTAACCGAAGGAGAAATATCTGAAGCGTTCCAAATGGCAGCTTTAAAGCAATTGCCTATTTTGTATTTAGTACAAGATAATGGCTGGGATATTTCAGCTAATGCAGAAGAAACAAGAGCGCAAGATGCTTTTGAATATGCAAGAGGATTCAACGGTTTAGAAGCCATGACAATTGATGGTGCTAATTTTACAGAATCTTATGAGGCAGTAGAAAAAGCGCTAAAAATAATAAGAGAAGAACGTAGACCAGTATTGTTACATGCAAAAGTTCCGTTATTAAATCACCATACTTCTGGTGTACGAATGGAATGGTACCGTGATGATTTAGAAGAAGCTCGTTCTCGTGATCCATATCCAGTATTACAAAAACAATTATTAGAAGCAGGATTTACTCAAGAAGAAGTAGATGCAATTGAAGCAGATGTAATAGCTAAGGTAAAGTCTGATTTTGAGAGGGCTTTAAAAGCTGAAGATCCTTCACCAGCAGATTTATTTACGCATGATTTTGCACCAACACCTATTACTGAAGAAACAGGAGTGAGAGCCCCTGCTGACAAAGAAGAGGTTGTAATGGTTGATTGTGCTTTGTTTGCAGTTGAAGAAATAATGCGCGAGCATAAAGAATGTTTACTATACGGTCAAGATGTAGGAGGTAGACTAGGAGGTGTGTTTAGAGAAGCGGCTACGTTAGCTCAAAAATTTGGAGATGAACGTGTATTCAATACTCCAATTCAAGAAGCATTTATTGTTGGTTCTACTGTAGGGATGTCGGCAGCAGGATTAAAACCAATTGTTGAGGTTCAATTTGCCGATTATATTTTCCCAGGTATCAACCAATTATTTACTGAGGTAAGTAGAAGTTGTTATTTATCAAATGGTAAATGGCCAATATCTATGATTTTACGTATTCCTATTGGTGCGTATGGTAGTGGAGGTCCGTATCATTCATCTTCTATAGAATCTATTTTAACTAATATTAGAGGAATTAAAATTGCGTATCCAAGTAATGGAGCCGATTTAAAAGGAATGCTAAAAGCAGCTTATCATGATCCGAATCCGGTAGTGTTCTTGGAACACAAAGGATTGTATTGGTCAAAAGTAAAAGGAACTGATGCAGCAAGAACTATTGAGCCAGCTGAAGATTATATTTTACCTTTAGGAAAAGCGAATACAATACAAGAAATCTGGAAACAGGATGAAGAAGAAACCATGACTGTAGTCACTTACGGAATGGGAGTGCATTGGGCGTTAAATGCAACTAAAGACTTAAAAGAAAATGTTGAAATAATCGATTTACGTACCTTATATCCGTTAGATGAAGAAGCTATTTTGGCGTCTGTTAAAAAGACAAAAAAATGTTTAATTGTAACAGAAGAACCAACTAATAATTCTTTTGGAAGAGCCTTAAGTGGATTGGTGCAAGAGAAATGTTTTAAATATTTAGATGCGCCAGTTATGACTATTGGTAGTGAGAATATGCCAGCTATACCGTTAAACTCGGTGCTAGAAGAAACTATGATTCCTTCTACTGAAAAGGTTAAAGTGAAGATTGAGGAGTTGTTAGCGTATTAAGAATATTAGATTATTAGAATTAATAAAGGCTACTCGGTTTGAGTAGCCTTTGCTGTTTTATGAAAGTTATTCCAAAGAATCCGTTGGCTTAATGATTAAAGAATTGTGTTATTTGCACAAGTTATACTCATCTACTATTTGTTTTAGGTTTTCTGGATTACTTAAGTCAAACTCCTTATTTTTTATATCAGCTGATAAGCTTTTACAATTAGAAATGAATTTTGATAAAGCGTCAGAAATTCTATCATTTTTTCTAGTGTCTATCATGAAGCCAATTTCTTTATCGGAAAATTTAAGTATATATAAATTATCTTCTCCAGGTTTAGATAGAACCATGTTTTCTCCTGCTTTATGTATTGCCTTATAGAAATAAGAGTTGTCAAAACCTAAGTTAGTAGCATTGGATATTTTCTTTAATGCGTTTCCTTTAGTTTTCATACTATAAAAACATTTTTCTTCTCCTTCATCAGTTGCGCAAAATGTAGCTTTGCTTCTTGCGGTAAACTTTTTAAAGCGAGGTCTGCCTTTGTCGTTTAGATATTTTACACTTACAAATTTCCCGTATTTGTCTATATGGTTCATATCATACAAATTACTTTCTTGTTGAGCAGGATTTAATTCTAACTTTTCAAAAATAGCATAGACCGTACCGCTGTATGTTTTTCCATCTTTATCAGTAATACTCCCTGGAACTCCATATAAGTTAATACTACTTTCTTTAGCTACTGCTACTTTTGCACTATGTAATTTTTTATTATATGTTTTTGCTTCATGTCCAAAATGGTATCCTCGTCCTATAAGTTCTTCTACAAATAATTGTGCAAATTGTCTAGAGAACCTACCTGTCATCATAGTTCTAGATCCATAATCAAATTCAAAATCTTCGTTAGTATACGTATTAGCATTGACTTTGGTACAAGTAGTACATCCTTTAGCTGTAGCTACAGTAATACGATCTAAATCGGTAATACTATAACTGTTATTATTGTAATGTGCCCTACCAACAATTTTGGTTCCTTGTGAGCCTCCAAAAACTACTAATCCATCATCTTTTACAAACGGATTGTAACGGCCTACTTTTGCTTTTCTCTCTTCAGTATCTGCATTGGCAGTAACCACAGCCTTCATATATTTATCGCTCAAGTTTTCACGATTTTCAGCAAAAAACTCAGCTACTTTGCCCATTTTTAAACTGCTATTATCGAACAATTCGTATTTGTCTTTTAGTAACCTAATAATAAGTTTGGTAACGCTAAAAGAAGTAGTGACTACTTCATAGGGTATTTCAGTTTTCTTCCCATCTGCAGATATTAATTCTAACCACTGAAATCCATCAATTGCATTAGCATCTAATCCGTGAAAAACAACATCAAAAGCTTTCTCTCCAGATAAGGTAGAAAATTTGTAATTATTTCTGATTTTGGTGTTTACTTTAGCGATTTCATTACCGTCAAAAGAAATCACCTCCTTTTTGATTTTAATTTTTTGACTAAAAACTACAAGTGGAGCGATTAATATTAAGGTAAAAAATAATTTTCTCATAATACGTATTAAAGTTTAATGTCCTGAAACTAATTCAGAATCACTTATTTGTGTGAAAATACAATAAAAAAACAGTCTATAAATATTTAAAAAATCAAACATTTCATGAAACCCTGTATTTGTCTTCTTGAAATTTCAATTTAAGATAATTAAGAATGTTAATTAGATATATTTTGTTAATTGTTATCCTGTGAGATAAATACTGGAATAAGCTTCAACTCTTTTTATCCTGATACGGAATATTTTTATCTGTAAGGGAGTGTAGAAAGTTTACCAAGTCTTCTTTTTGTTGACCTGAGAGATTTAAAGGTTTTACCATTAAGCTGTCTATATTTACTGGTTTTTTTACAAAATCATAAGGGTTGCTGTAAAAATCAATTACTTCTTCAAGAGTATTAAATTTCCCATCATGCATATATGGAGCAGTAAGAGCTACGTTCCTTAAACCAGGAACTTTAAATTTACCAATATCACTAGAGTCTTTAGTAATGTCATACCTACCCATATCTTTTAAGGTAATACCATCGTACAAACCAATGTTTCTAAATTCATCGCCAGTAAAATCAGGACCAAAATGACAATCGAAACATTTAAATTCATCAGATAAAAAGAGGTTTCTCCCTCTTTGCTGTGAAGGACTCATGGCAAGGGTATCTACATCACTCATCCAAAGATCGTGTGGTGCGCTACCATCGCTCTCTAAACTTCGCTGAAATTCTGCTAAGGCATTGGTAATATTATCTTTATTAGGTTCGGTGTGGTATATTTTTTTGAATAAGTTAAAATATGCTTTGTTAATCTGTACTCTTTTTACGGCTTCCGTAAACGGCAAATTCATTTCTACTGGATTTTCTATAGGCATACTTGCTTGCTCTTCTAAAGAAGCTGCTCTACCATCATGAAAGAAAAATGAACGACTAGCCATATTCATAACCGAAGGAGTGTTTCGATTTCCTAAACTATCATTAACTCCTATAGAAAATGATTTATTGTCGGCAAAAGCAAATTTTGGTTGATGGCAATCTGCACACGAAATAGAATTGTCTAGGGAAAGGATTGGGTCAAAAAACAACTTTTCTCCGAGAGCTACTTTAGTAGTAATATAATCTTTTTGTAGGCTTGTTTTTTGTTTTTGACTACAAGAAAAGAAGAGTAAAATGAATGATAGATAAAGTATGTTTTTCATACTTCAAAAATACGTAAGACTTTGAAGAAACTAAGTGATATATGTTACATAAATATAAGCTGAATTAATTTTAAATATATTTTTATAAACTCAGACGTTCTTTAAAACTTTGGCTTTGTCTTCTAGACACCTCTACATCCACACCATTTATCATTTCTAATTTAAGTTTTCCACTAAACCATGGAATAACATTTTTTATATGATTTGTATTAATAATTTGCTGTCTGTTAGCTCTAAAATAATTGTTATTAGGTAGTTTTTCTTCTACTTGGTTTAACGATTTGTAGAGTAGAGGTTTGTTGTTGTCGAAATAGACCCGAGTATAATTTCCGACGATTTCAAATAAGGTGATATTTTCAATTTTCACCAACCAACATTGCTCTCCATCTTTAATGAAAATCTGACTATTCTCATTCAGTTTTTCTATAGGAGATTCAGATATTTTACGATCACTTAGTCGTTTAGTGATTTTGTCAATAGCTGATTCAAATCGCTTTGAATTAATAGGCTTCATTAGATAATCTAACGCATTGTATTCAAAAGATTTTATAGCATATTCATCAAAGGCAGTGGTGAAAATAACCATAGGAGATTCGTCCAATTCTTCTAACAACTGAAAGCCATCTTTCTCAGGCATGTTAATATCTAAAAACAGTAAGTCAGGTTTAGTTTCTTTAATTAAAACCACGCCTTCATCTACATTTTCAGCCTCTCCTAAGATGTTAATATTAGGGAATTCTTTAATTAACTCTTTCAGTTCATTTCTTGCTAAACGAGAATCTTCTACTATAACAGCATTGATATTCATGATAAAGGTATTTTTATAGTGGCAATAACCTGATTATTTCTTTCTTCTAAATCAAAGCTTGCGTTTCCTTTATATAATAAAGATAAACGTTCTTTTATATTTTTAACTCCTAATTGAGTAGAATTAGTATTGTTATTTAGCTTACCTGGATTAATAACTTCAATATGCAGGTTGCTAGTTTTTTTTTTGATGTTTAATGAAATAACTCCTCCATTTTTGATATTAGTAATACCATGTTTTACGGCATTTTCTATTAGCATTTGTATAATCATTGGAGGTATTAGGACTTCTGAGGTTATTAATGATATTTTTTTATCAAATTGTAAGCGCTCTTCCAGTTGTATTTTGGAAATAGCAATATAATTGTCAACCATTTCTATCTCATTTTCTAAAGTGATTGCATTAACGTTGTTTTTGGTTAGTGAATAGCGTAACATTTCAGCTAAACGAGTAATCATTTCCCTTGATTTGGAGGTGTCTTCCAATATAAGCCCTCTTATGTTATTCAAGCTGTTAAACATAAAATGAGGATTAATCTGACCTTTTAATGTATTCAGCTCAGATTCTTTCAAATTATTTTCCAAAAATATCTGTTTTAGTTGAACATTTTTTAATTGATGGTAAATGTTTATTGTTATATAAACAAATAGCCAAATAAAAAAAAGTGTAGCAAAAAAAGGAATATTATAGAGCTTAATATAGAGTAAAGAGATATTCGTTTCTCTAAAAGCATTGTTGCCAAGGTAGCTATCTAAGTAAATTAAAATTGGCCAAATAAGTAATGAGTAAACTACTTGAACGCTTACAAACACTGTGATTAGTTTTAGGATGTCTACTCGTTTTATTTTTTTAAAATCTAAATAATGGTCAATAAAATAAGCCGTTATAAAGGATAAAATAAAAGCAAGAATACCGCATGCTAAACCCTCGGCCAAGGCATATTTTATTTTTGAAATAACAAGCTCTTCACTACCAAATATTCTGTGAATTTTTAGTGTTGTAAGTGTAAAAAAGAATAGTAAAATCCAGCAAATAAAACTAAATATAATATAGTATTTGTTAGTAGTTAACTTCATAGGGTAATGTTGGTATTTATACTAGCTTCTTGAGCAGTTAATATAGTGCTACTTTTTAATAATTAAAATGATATAGTCAACTATATTATATGAATATCTGAATGATGAACTCAATTAGTATGCTCATAAATTTTAAAACAATTGTTATCATAGCTGTAAGTTTTTGATTAATGATTTAAAGATGTTTTTTTTAAATATTATTTGACTTATAATTGTCTTTATAAACACCTTCAATAAGACCATATAATATGATGCTGACTATAATAATTGAGATTGAATTTAATAGGTAATATATTAAAACACCAATAATGACTCCGATAATTAATTTGATTGAATTTTTCATGTGGACTTTGTGTTGGATAGCTATTAATTTATGGTGTTGTAATCACTCCTTTTTTAAAAACAATTGTATTATTTCTTGTTTTGACATCATTAAAGGTCAACTCGATATAATTTGCTTCTTTGAAATTTTCTAGATTTTGCTTAAACACTTCCTGGATTTTTGTTGCTTCTTTTTTAGTAATATTTGTTAAATCACTTTCCTGAATGGTTACAAAATGGGAATCACCATATATACCTTTAGATATTAAAAACCCATTTGCACTCATAGTGTTAATGTCTTTACAGTGAAGCTCTTCAGATAGTAATTCTGCTATATTGTTGGTATTAGCATTCTTACCAAAAATATTATCAAATATTAAAGTGTCTAATAAAATAAAAGTCACAACTGCTAACCCTACATAAATAATTTTTTTCTTCATGACTGTTTGTTTTTTGATTATAGTATCAAATATATAGGAACACTACAGTTCTAAAGTAGAAAATATGACGAGCGGTTTTATGAATATAATGAGCGGATCAAAAACTATAAAAATTAAGAAAGCCAAAACAATTTATTGTTTTGGATTTCTTAATTAATGAGATATGCTCTTTTATTTTTTGTCTGCTCCTGGAGGATATTTCGCTAAAATTTGAGTTACAAATTCTTGAGTTCTTTCATCCTTCTTTTCAACACTGTGAGTTAAATAACCTGATCCTCTACCTTGCCAAACTAACTGTTTGTCTTTTGAGTTGATTAAATCAATATACAAAACACCGTTTGTAGAACTTGAAACTTGACGGTTATAACCACCATACCATGGTCCCCATCCATACCCAATACCTGCATTATACACATTTACATTCTTTTCAGTTTTTGTATTGATGTTAATCAGTAAATCGGGTGATTCAGATTTTGTGAACCCTTTAGCTAGCATTTCTTTTTCAATTGCTCTAAGAATTCTCTTTTTATCTAAATCAGAAATTTCTACTTTATCAATACCTGGTTTGTAGAAAGCAAAAGTCTTGTAGCTATTAAATGGAGCTTGTGTATCATAATCAGTGGTTACTCTAACAGAAGCACATGATGTTAGAATTATAGCAATTGTAATAGTAAGTAGTTTGAATACTTTCATAATAATTGTTTTATGCGCTTCTGTTTAAGTTTATTTATAAATAGAACGCTGGTTATAAATTAGTAAGTAGTTTGTCGTCAACTAAATTTGGAACAGTAACTTTTAATTTAGGTTCTGATTTCATAGCTCTTTCAATAGCAAAAATAGCACCTTCATTTCTTGCCCAATTTCTACGAGCAATTCCGTTATTTACATCCCAAAAGAGCATCGATTCTAAACGTCTCCCTGCATCTTTACTACCATCAAGAACCATACCGAAACCTCCGTTGATTACTTCTCCCCAGCCAACACCACCACCATTGTGGATTGAGACCCAAGTAGCACCTCTAAAACTATCTCCAATTACATTGTGTATAGCCATATCAGCAGTAAAACGTGAGCCGTCATAAATGTTTGATGTTTCTCTATATGGAGAGTCTGTTCCGGAAACATCATGATGATCTCTTCCTAAAACAACAGTTCCTATTTTCCCTTTTTTAATAGCTTTATTAAATGCCTTAGCAATTTTCATTCGTCCTTCAGCATCTGCATATAAAATACGTGCTTGTGAACCCACTACTAATTTGTTTTCTTGAGCCCCTTTTATCCACTGAATGTTATCCGTCATTTGTTGTTGGATTTCAGCAGGAGATTCTTTCTTTAATTTCTCTAAAACTTTACAAGCAATTTCATCAGTTTTTGCTAAATCTTCTGGCTTCCCAGAAGCACAAACCCATCTAAATGGTCCGAATCCATAATCGAAACACATTGGTCCCATAATGTCTTGTACATAACTTGGGTATTTGAATTCTCTTCCTATTGTTGGATTGTCAGACATTACATCAGCACCTGCACGAGAAGCTTCTAGTAAAAAAGCGTTTCCGTAATCGAAAAAATAAGTTCCTTTTGCAGTATGTTTATTAATTGCTTTTGCATGACGACATAAAGTTTCTTGAACTTTTTCTTTAAATAGATCAGGTTCGTTTGCCATCATATCATTAGCATCTTCAAAAGAGATGTCTACTGGGTAGTATCCTCCAGCCCATGGGTTGTGTAAAGAAGTTTGGTCAGACCCTAAATCGATATGTACTTCTTCTTTGTCAAACTTTTCCCAAACGTCCACAATGTTACCTAAATAAGCAATAGAGACTGTTTCTTTATTGGATTTTGCCTGTTTAACACGAGTGACTAACTCATTTAAATCAGTTATTTTTTCATCTATCCAACCTTGATCTAATCGTACTTGAGTAATTTTTGGGTTTACTTCGGCACAAACAGTAATACAACCAGCAATATTCCCTGCTTTTGGCTGCGCTCCAGACATACCTCCTAAACCTGAAGTAACAAACAGATTACCTTTTGGTTCTTTTCCTATTTTTCTAAATCCGTTTAAAACTGTAATTGTTGTACCATGCACTATACCTTGCGGGCCTATATACATGTAACTTCCTGCAGTCATTTGTCCATATTGTGAAACTCCTAAAGCATTAAATTTCTCCAAATCATCTGGTTGAGAATAATTAGGAATCATCATACCATTAGTAACCACAACTCTTGGTGCATCTTTATGAGATGGAAATAAACCCATTGGGTGACCAGAATACATTACTAATGTTTGCTTATCAGTCATTTCTGATAAGTATTTCATAGTTAATAAATACTGAGCCCAGTTAGAAAACACTGCTCCGTTACCACCATATGTAATTAATTCATGTGGGTGTTGTGCCACAGCATAATCCAGGTTATTTTGAATCATTAACATGATAGCCTTCGCTTGTTTACATTTACCAGGGTATTCCTTAATTGGTCTGGCTTTCATTTCGTAATCTGGACGAAAACGGTACATGTAAATACGCCCATAATCATTTAATTCAGCTAAGAATTCTTTTGCTAATATTTCGTGTTGTTCAGGTTTAAAATAACGTAACGCATTTTGTAAAGCTAGCTTTTTCTCTTCATCAGAAAGGATATCTTTACGTTTTGGTGCATGGTTAATAGTTGTTTCGTACTCTTTTACAGGAGGTAATTCGTTAGGAATACCTTGTTTGATATGTTGCTTAAAGCTTAATACTGTTATAGTTTCCATGTTATAATGTTGAATTGTTATTAGTGTGTTGCGTTTGTGATTAAGCAACTGTTGGAGCCCATTTCTATTGTTATTATTGGCTTGTAGAAGCATTTAATAATAGAAATAGCGAGTTTGGATAGCGCAACTTTTTAGTAATAAAAAGACACGCCAGAATAAAAACTATGGATAACGGATATCAACCCTGTGATACTTGCTATAAATAGCAATCTTGTATTTTAACAGTTGAATATCCATTACTTCTTTTCTTTTGTAGTGTTTGTTTTTTTATCAAACCCATATGGACAGTGCCTACATCCACTTTCACAGCAATAGCCTCTCTTTAAATGGTACTGTTCTGTGAAGCATTTGTAGCCTTCAGGAGTTAAATAATAATCTCCTTCTTCTAATGGGATTCTCTTTTTAATCATGATATCACAAATATACAGCATTTTTGGTTTGATTATTGTTCCTATTTGTATATGATTTTAGTTAGTAAATATTTTGTTCCTAAAGGATATGATGGAATTACTTTATATCCATTTGTTTTCTTGAAATATGAGCAACAAAAACAAAATGAAGTGTTATTGAATCATGAACGAATTCACATAATTCAACAAAAAGAGTTACTAGTTTTGTTCTTTTATATATGGTATGTAATAGAATTCTTTATTAGACTGTTGGTGTGCAAAAATTGGAGTATAGCTTATAAAAACATTTCTTTTGAACAAGAGGCTTACAACAACCAACCTAATTTAATGTATATTCAAAAACGCCCTATATGGGCGTTTTTAAGATATATTAAATAGTATTATTATTTCCTTGTTGTAGGGCGTTTTGCTTTAGTAATGTTTTTACTTTCTGAAGCACCATGTAATTTAGGGTGGATATAGTGTCCTTTTTCCCATGTTTTTTTGACTTCAGGAATAACTCTGTTTTTATTGGCCCATACATCTTTACGAACACCCGTAACCATCCAGCTCACTTTTATATTAGGGCTATTTGTTTTTATTTCAAAAGTGTTATTATTCAATTCTTTTGAAATTATTGCTTGAGCAAATGAACCTATAACAGTTAATTGATACCTAAACTCTTTATTTAAAGCTTTAAAGTATTTGGGCATTTTTACAATTGCAATACTATTTGAGTTTGTTGTAATATTTCCATTATAGATATTCATCATATCTGGGCTTTCAACAAAGCTATGGTATAAGTATTTGTTTGCAGGGTCTAAAGGATGATCAATTTTGAATGTTCCTGACGCTTTTGAAAGTGCTCCTGTTACATCCAAATCAGCTGTCACTTGAACACCACCTGAAGCTTCAATAATTAAATGATCATCAACATCTTCATCTAGGTATACAAAATCTCCATCTCCAAAATTTAAGCGAGCTCCAGCTCCTATGGCATCTGGACCCTGTAGTCTAAGTACATCATCAGTTGTTTCATTATGTACATGCAACCTATGTGTAGGTGTTGTAGCGGTTGGCCCAATTCTTACTTCTCCGGTTTTTTTGATTCGGATACGTTCATCAAAAGCATTACTCCCGTCTGTAGCACCAAAAACTAAATCTCTGTCTCCAGCAGCAACTTGAAAAGTACCTGGGAGAGCAAATCCTGAAGTAGAATTTACATGGCCAATATGTCCACGATAGTTTGTTCCGTCAAAAGGGCCTTCTGAAAAATAGATTCCCGCAAAACCTGCAGAGTTTTCATTATCAACAGACATAACTCCGGCATTTGCAGCATCATCTTTTACAGTAAATTTATGTACAGGCGTAGGTGTTCCTACACCTACGTTATCAATGTTAGCATTATAGATGTCATTTCCGTTTATTGTCCAGTCATTATCTCCACTGCCAAAAGGAACCCAAGCAGCCCCATCATAGTAATAAAACCCTGGTGTACTATCTGTTTGATAGATTAAAAGCCCGTTCCTAGTAGCATCAACTGTGATTAGATTTCGTTCAACGATTGTCATCCTGGGGATTAAAATTCCAGTTGTTGTTGATTGAATATCCAATGAAGCACTCGAGTTTGGATTTGTAGTACCAATCCCTACTTGTGCTTGACTTTTCTGTGAAATAAAAATAATGGTAGCACCAACAATCAAGGTTTTTAAAATAAGCTTATACATATCACTTTTTGTTTTAAGTTACTATTTTGCGTATAAGTTTGTTGGAGGGAGTTTTTTTGAAGCGATACTGTAAGTTAGTATTTATATCTGTGAAATACAAATTAAGCAGATGAAGTACATTTGTGGTTGGTTGTTTTTTAACTATCCAATAAGATTAATTTGGATAATTTTTTACAAGACAAAAAAAAACGCCCTAAGTGGGCGTTTTTTAGGTATATAATATGTAAGTTTTTATTTCTCTAATTTTTCAATTCTAGTTTTTAAGCTTTTTATAATTATCTGTTGCTCTTTAATTGCTTGTGTAAGTAATGGAATCATTTGAACGTAATTAACCATTTTAACATCTAAATCACCGCCTTGTTTTTTAGCCAATTCAGGGTTTTCTTTTAATTGTTTTTTAGAATAAATATTATCGTTTAAGGGTATGTTTTTGTCAGATACTAAATGTGGTAATACTTGTTCTAGTTCTTGAGCAATAAAACCCATTTGAGGAGTTCTTGCTAAACCAACACCTTTGTATTTTTTCCATTTCATATCATAGTGTTTTGGTTTTATTTGGGCTAAAATATCAAGTGCACCTTCTATAGGTTTAATGTTTTTCTTTAATCTTCTGTCAGATAGATTTACAAAACCAGCAGTATATCCTATATCTCCAGATGCTAATAATGCAAATCCAGTGGTAGTGCTTTCTAGACCTTGTACTCCAATGTATCCTGTTGTAGCTCCTGAATCTTGTCCAATACCTATAACTCCATAACCTGTACCAGTTGTATCATAACCACTTACACCAGTTGCTCTGTTTGTTGTAAGTCCTTCAACATTAGCTGATACACCAATTCCACCATCATTGTCTTCTCCATAAATAGCGACACCATCAAATGTATATGCGTTTACTGCATAATTTAAACCATTTCCATTGTCTGAAGTTGTAGCTCCTGTTGCATTCCAGTTTGTATTACCATAAACTACTAATTTGTCTATTCCGTAAAAGAAGTCATCTTCACCTATAATTGTTCTTCCTTCAATTGTAGCACCTCCAGTTTGAGCTACGGCTGTACCTCCAGTAAAAGTGTTTCCAATTATTAGATTTCCACCAACTTCTAAAGTAGCATCTGTTGGATTGTTTTCTGCAATACCAACCTTACCATTACTTGCAACTCTTATACGTTCATTGTTATTTGTTTTTACTGCAAAAGCAACATTGTCAGTTGTTCCTATAAAGTTAGTTCCTACTGTTGTTCCTGTATTTCCAGTTAGTGACCAATCTGCACTAGCAGCAGCTCCTAAACGTACCCACAGGGTACCATCGTTATAATAAAATCCTGGTGTAACATCGCCAGTTGTAGCAGTATTATAAACGGTCATTCCAGCTACATCAGTACTTAATGGAGCAGGACTAGTTGTGTTTGTTAATGCAACTCTTGGGAGTAATAAACCTCTTGTTGTACTTGTGATGTCTAGTTCTGCATCAGCATTTGGGCTTGTTGTTCCAATTCCAACTTGTGCAGTTGAAAATAGTGGGGTAATTAAAAAAATTGCACATAGCAATTTTAGAAACTGTTGGGGGGCAGTTTTCATAATTTTTTTCGGGTAATTATATTGTTAATATTCGGGTGCCTGATTCTAAAAATCAAGCGAATATAAAAAATATCCCATATGTTAGGTAGGGCAATAATATATTTTCGATGAAGTGTGCTAAAAGACAGATGAAGTGTGTTTTAGATCAATTTTTGATTATGTAAAGCTATTTTGTCTGGTTTTTAGGTTGTTTATAGGGGGAGTCAGAGATCGCTTTTAGTATTATTTCTTTGTGTTTGATAGTTTTAAAATAATACTTTTCTAGCTAAAAGAGCGGCTATCTTATACAGGATAGCCGCTCTTTTTAATCTAGATTGTTTTTCTAATAAATTATTTAGAACACAACTTTTTTAGTTAACGATCTTCCGTCATTTAATTCAATAGTTACTAAATATGTTCCAGTACTATAGTTGTTTGTGTTAATACTATATTCAGTAACATTTAAGTTTCTGTTGTTTACTAATAAACGTCCGTTAACATCGTGCATAGTAAAACTTTTGATGTTACTGGTATTTGAAACAGCAGTTACTTGATTGTTAGCTGTAAATATAGAAAGTTCATTATTAGTAATTACTTCTTCAATACCTAATTGTTTGTTTTCATCTGTGTAACGTAAAATAAAACGCCCTTCTTGTAATCCACTTACTCCGCTGAAAACATATGGACTAGTTCTTAAATTGTGAATGATTTCCAATTCAAGGTCTTCTATATAAATACCTTGATTTTCATCTTCAAATAAACCATCAACACTATTTATAGCAAAAGTATATTCTCCATCATTTGGTAACACAGCGTCTAAATTTACTTTGTCAGTCTCTACAAATGGTACTGGTCTACCTTGGATTAATAATTTATAGTCATCTATTTTAGAATATAGGCTAAAGTTAGATTTGTTGATGTTTGTTGCATCAAATAACCTGTCTTTTCCTTCCGTAGCACCAGTTACATAACCTACAAGTATTCTGTTGTTTTGATTATTTGAAGCAGTAAGGTCTATCCAAATTCTATGTTTTTCATTACTATTAGTTACAGTTGCATCATTAGGGTTTGCAGTTTTGTAAAAATCAGCATTTCCATATGTGTTGCTACGCATTGTGTTATTAAAAGTTACTGTTTCAGAAGTTAAGCCTGTATCTTCCATTGTAACGAAAAATCCTTGTCCAGCTCCTATGTTACCACTAAATACCCCAGCACCTGTAGAGGTTCCTGTTGAATTGTAAGTGATATAGTCATTAATTGTATAATTTTGACCATAATCAGCGTAAAAAGGATCAGGAATAGCAGTACTTGGAGCAGTACCATGTGTCCAGATATGTACAGCTCCTTCTATTGTTGTATTAGCAGTCATAAAAGCCTGTGCATCAATAGCAGAAGGGAATGGGTTTCCTATTAAGTTTAAATTATCAGAATTATTATTTGGATCAAGAGAGGTAGGTCCTGTATAAGCACCACCAATCCATGTACCTCTTGTAATAGTACGATTTACTGTTCCGTTGTTAGGGACACCATTAAAAGTAGCGGTATAGTTTTGATAAGCTGTTGTAAAGGCATCTGGCCCTCTAACAATATATCCTTTACCGTCAATCATATTCGCAGTTGTGTTTTGCCAGATTCCAAAGTTCCCTGCTCCGTTTCCAACTACAGTTGGATTCCATTCCCATATAACACCTGTATTGGTTCCTGGTGAAATAGAAGTAACAGGGAAGTTAGCTACAGGAGAAGCCCAGAACACATAATCTAATCTTCTAATGTTAGCAATACGTTTCATATCAATATCACCAGTATTGGCAACATAGTCAGCATGAAGTTGATCCTGAACTTGAATTAAACTTCCAGTACTTTCAATAGTAAAAGCTCCAGTAGCATCAACATCTACAAAGTTTTGCACAGTTACTGTTCCAGTAGGTTGAACATCTAAGGTCCCTCCATTTTGAACATTCAAGTTATAAGCATCACCATCAATACCACTAGCAATATTAGCGCTATAAGTATTAGGTATGATTACACAATTCGCTGAAGTAGGTACTCCTGCTGGTGACCAGTTTGTTGGGTCGTTCCAATCGTTTGTTGCTCCCATAAAGTACTTTGTTCTGTTTTGTAATGAAACAGATCCACCAGCTGTACATCCGTTAGCTAAAGTTACTGAAGCAGAGAATGACCATGTACTTGATGTTTGTAATTCAACAGGACTAGGTACTACATAAATTATATTTCTTGAATCACCAGTATAAGGTATTAATCCTGCAGCATCTTCAAAAATCTGCACTCCTGGAGGTTGTGTCCAAGTAGCTAATGGGTTAATTGTATTGTTACCATATAATTGTATATTATCTACTGCAACACCATCACCCCAGTCAGAGAAATAATAAATACGTATTCTTAAGTTAGCTTGTCCTGCAAAAGCTGAAAGGTCATAGCTTAAGAAATCAAAATTCGAACCATAACCAACATCATTGGTGATGTTAGAAATTACATTTGGCCATGTAGCTCCACCATCAGTTGAAACTTCTATACTTACATTTTCAGGTACTGTTAAGTTATAACGAGAAAAATACATGTCTAACTCCAGTGTTAAGTTGATATAGGTACTTGCATCAATAACAGCAGAAATTAATTCATTTTCTGTACCAATTGTACCACTATCAGCATTACTCATTACAAAATTATTACTCCCAAATCCTGATGAAATTGCAGGGAACCATACGTTTTCAGAGGGTACAAAAACACTTGTTCTTGGTTGCCAAGTTGATATAGCATCTGGTCCAGCTCCATTTGATGTAATATTATTTTCTGTAAAAGTACCTAGACCTGTTTCAAAATCTTCATCAATTAAATATCCAATTTGCGTTGTTGAAGCAGCAGATATTTGAATTGGCGGATTGTTTTCTCCACAAATTAATGGGGTAGAAGGAGTAAAAGTTAAGGTTGCGGGTGCGTTTAGGAACGCAATAATACGTTCTCTTTCATAAGCCTCGCAAGTTCCGTTATCAGCAGCAACCCAGAATACTGTTGTAGTTGCAATTGCAGGTGTTGTCCACAATCCTGTAGCTGTATTTGCTAGAGGAGCTCCTCCAGTTTCATTGGTGTACCAGTTAAAAGAAGTTACGTTTCCAGCCCCAGTAACATTTAAATCTACTGTTTCTAAAACCCCACAAGCTTCCCCGTTAGTAATACTTGTTATTTGAGCGTCACATCTTCCTACAACATCAAAAGTATAATCCTCAGCTTCACCATATTCAGTGTAAGCTCCTGCGGTATCAAATGTTTCACAAGCGTCAAAATCTATATTATTGTAACCCTCTGTTCCAACACCGTCATAACTATTATACATTCTAATTCTTAAAGTATATGTTCCTATAGCTTGCGCTAATGGTATGGTGTATCCGAAAGTAGTAGATGTAGTAGCAATACCTCCTGAATCATAAACTACTTCTGTAGTATTGTCAAAGGTACCATCTTGATTCCAGTCTATCCAAGCTTTAATTCGTCCTCTAGATCCTCCTGCTACATAAATATTCATTCCTTCACCTTGTTGTTGAGATGAATTAGCTAAACCACTATAGTCATTGTATCCTCCAGCAGTGTAATTAGTACCAAAGTTAGATACGTCATTTAAGGTTCCAATAAATTCTACATCATCAATATATCTAGTTGTTGCAGTACTTGTAGTAGAAGGAATACAATACGAAACAGCTCCTGTAGTAGCATTTCCTGTTAAAGGAGATGTGTTGTAGTATAATGGTCCTCCTGAACACAGTCCGTTATAAGAAAATACAAAAAAGTAATATGTTGTACTTGCTGTAAGAGGAGAGGCAGAGAATGAAGTATTTGCATCTATATCTATAATGATATCTCCAATTCCTAAAGTGCCACCAATTGTATAAGTTGTTCCATCTACGGGAGTTGGAGTAACACCAGTAGTGTTTGCTACAACCAAATAGCTATCCGGAGCTGGTGCAGCAGCTGTATATGTTCCGTTTATTGTTGTTCCACTTGGAGAAAGGATTAATCCACTTGCTTGTGCTGTAGGTGTACTACATGGTCCAGTTGCAATAACATTTAAAGTGTAATCTTCAAAGCAAGCAAATGTACCTGTATAGCAAGGGTCTGTCATAGGACCAAAATCCATTCCACCAATTCTCATTTTATGATTTCCAGGTGTAGCTCCAATTGGAATTACAAAAGATGTATTTAATGTAGTTGGGTTAGTAACTAATGAAGCTCCAGTATATACAACATCAGCTACATCAAAAGTTCCATCGTCATTCCAATCTACCCATATAGTAGTGTCATAAGTGAATCCTGTTTCATAAGTTATATCCACATTTAAAGTTGTTCCCTGTACTGCAGCTCCAATCATAGCGGAATAATCACCATAATTTCCAGCTTCTGCACCTGTTGTATTATTCACGGTACTAAAAGTCACATTAGTTATTCCAGTTCCATCAACACTTGATGGGTTAGGGTTACAGTATGATGCAGCTAAAGTTGTTGTGTTTCCTGTTAAAGGAGCAGTATTATAATATAAAGGACCACCTGTACATGAGTTGTTATAAGAAAATATAAAGAAGTAATATGTCGTGCTAGGAGTTAGTCCTGTTGCGTTAAAAGTAGTGTCTCCGTCAATATCTATAACAGTATTTCCAGCTCCTACAGTCCCTCCTATAGAGTATGTTGTTGTGTCTACTGGTGAAGGAGTTGTTCCTGTAGTATTCATTACTACTAAATAATTGTCTGGTGCAGGTGTTGCCGCAGCAAATGTTCCTCCAATTGTAACATCAGTAGGAACTAAATTTAAAGTCGTTGCTTGTGCTGTAGGTGTACTACATGGCCCAGTTGAAATTACGTTTAAAGTGTAATCTTCAAAACTTGCCCATGTTCCTGTATAACAAGGGTCAGTCAAAGGGCCAAAATCTGTTCCTCCAATTCTCATTCTATGATTTCCAGGTGTAGCTCCAATTGGAATTAAAAAAGATGTATTTAATGTAGTTGGGTTAATAGCCAATGAAACTCCAGTATATACAACATCAGCTACATCAAAAGTTCCATCGTCACCCCAATCTACCCATATAGTTGTGTCATATGTTGGTCCTGCAGAAAATGTTATATCAACATTTAAGGTAGTTCCTTGCGTTCCAGATCCTATCATAGCAGAGTAGTCCCCATAATTTCCAGCCTCGGCTCCAGTTGTGTTGTTTACAGTACTAAAAGTAACATTAGTTATACCTGTACCATCTACACTAGTTGGAACAGGTGTACAATAAGTAATACAAGCTGTTGTGTAAGTTATTTGTAATTCACCCTGACCTCCGTGGCCTCCTCTATGATTAGTGTTGTCTGGTACATATGCACCACCACCACCACCACCAGGGGCAGTTCCGTCGTTTCCATTAGCTTCAGTGGTTAGGGCGTTTCCACCAGCACCACCACCATTACCACCGTTTCCACCAGCACCACTTGTTCCAGCATTACCATTTGCTCCATTTGTTCCGGCAATTAAGGTGTCTCCTATACTAAGAGCTGTTGATCCAGTTCCTCCGTTGGCAGTTCCTCCATTTGGCTGATCTCCTCCAGCACCACCTTGTGCATACAAAATAGCGGTAGTATTAAACCATGATGCTTCTCCTGTGACTCCATCACCACGAACTCCAGTTGTCAGAGCCCCAACATTATAATTAATTATTTGACCTGGAGTAACTGTAAGAGTTGACGATACATAAGTACCTCCAGCACCAGCACCACCACCGTCTTGACCACCATTTGCTGATGTTCCTCCACCAGCTCCACCAGAACCCCAAGCTTCTACTACTATTGAAGTAACATCGCAAGGGACTGTAAAAGTACCTGCTCCTGTGGTTGTAATAATATCTGTAGTTTGGCTAAAACCGAAGTTAAAAATTAGTAAAAAAATAAAAAGAGATGCCTTCTGTATAAAGGTCTTTTGGGTAGCTTTGTTCATGGGTAAAAATTATTAATCTATCATTAACTTGATAGATATGTGGGTAAATATATTTCGAAAAATACAATTTATTGGTTATTCCTCATGTAAATTCCACTTATTTTCGATATAGCGCAATTATTACGGATGAACTACGTTTTTTTTTGGGTAACGTTGATGTTACCCAAAAAAATGATGATAATCAGCTGATTTTTAAAGGTTTTAATGAATTTTGTTTTTAGCAGGAATAGTAAATGGAGATAATACATGATTGAGTAATCAGGGGAGGTTTATTTTATTAGGGAGGCTTAGTTGTTTTCAATAGAAAACTTGAGAGGGGTGTCCTTGAGCTATTTTTGATTTTTGTTACTCAACAAAAAAAACGCCTATTAAGGCGTTTTTTAATTATCATAGGATATAATAAGAAAACTATTTAACCTCTTTTGGTCTAAGAGTAATTTTCATTTTTTTTCTATTTTCTATCTTAACGGGACTTACTGGTGCCTTACTTCCAAAATGTATATTGCCATTTTCAAGCCACATCGCTTTTCCTCCATCTAGAGTGTCGTCATGCATTAATTGTTGTGTGTTATTATCAAAATTGGCAGTTAATAGTTCTCTTGAAACACCTTCTGTTTTATTTGTTTTTTCAGCAATTGCTACCCAATTAAATTTTACACTAGCGTTTCCATTTAAGTTCTCTTTTATAATGAAACCATTTTTGTTTACACTTACTAAATGTACACCGTTGTTTTCTCCTATTGGAGTAACTGTTATAATAATTGGTTTATCAGAGTCTACGAGTTGCGCGAATTTTTTATCAAATATAATGTGTGAAGTTCCGTTGTTTAGTGATCCTACACCTCTTGTTTGTACATCGATACTCATGGAAGTGCTTGCGTAAGTAGCTGTTTTCGTTCCATTAGAGTTTTTATCAACAACTACATAGCTGTCGTTAGTGATACTTTTTCCATGTGTGTATGTACCAAATCTTTCACCAGAAAACATGGCTCCATAAACCTGTCCTTTTATCCATCCTCCCATAACTCCACCATTCATACCTAATCCGATGTGTGTGTTTATGTTAGAATTTGAGGCTAATCTACCACCTGCTCCACCTGTTTGGTATCCAGTTCCAAAACCATAAACAGAATAGCTACTTCCATTATTAGCATAGTAACCTAATGCTCCAGTTCCAAAAAAATCAGTTCCAATCACACCTCCTGTTCTTCTGCTTAAATTCGTTCCTGTGTCTCCTTTAACCCCAAAAGAGTATGAATTGGCATTTCCTAACTGTCCATGCACTCCTGAAGATGTATCATTTGTGAAATCAGTACCAGTACCGGTGGTGTTGGTAAGTCCTCTAACTCCAGGTCCTTGAGAGTTGCTTCCTTCGTATTCTCCTTGAACTCCTGCATAAATAGTAGCTCCTGAACTAATTTGACCATAAGTACCACTACCATCATTAGCTGAGTATCCATTTACTGCCCAATCAAATGTAGCATTACTTACTGCATTCATTAAATCTCCAGGAATTACGGTGTTTAATGTTCCTACAAAAAACTCTCCTAGTGAACTAAAACGTCCTCTTTGAATGTTGTTTGTTCTGAATTCTAAATTTTCATTATCAGTTGTTCCTATAAAGTTAACACCATTCGTTGTTGTGTCCCCTCCATCAAGACCTGCATTTCCTAATACAGTCCAATCGATACTTCCTCCAGCAGGAAGAGGTTCTTCAATAATGTTTCCATTTACATCAACTGCTAACATTTGTGTTGCTGCACCAGCAGTAATTGCGCCAGCACCATAGTTTCCAATGGTTACTTGTCCGTTTGATCCTTCTAAAAAGAAACCATCAGTTGCTGTGTTGGACTCGATTCTAAAATCAACATTTATACTTCTTTCATTGAAAATAGTTGGTCCTTGACCGTCAATGATATGTTGTGCTTGGTTGTTTCGGTATATTCTAATTCTACCATCATCATTACCATTATCATCATCAATACTTACTAGATTGTTACCACCGTCTGGTGAACCATCTCGTATTTGAATTTCATCTGTAAAACCAGTAAAGTTATTTAGCAATCGAACCTTAGGATTTGAATTTCTTGAAAAAACGAGATCTTGAGAGTCGCTAGTTCCGATAAAGTGGGTAGCTGGGTTTGTTCCTGCATTTCCTAGTAATGCCCAATCGTTACTTGGTGCTCCGCCAGCGCCTAAACGTATCCAAACTGCTCCATCATTATAGTAAAAACCAGGAGTAACGTCTGAAACCGTGGCTGTATTGTATACAATCATACCAGCCACATCAGCACTCAAAGGAAGCGGGCTAGTTGTATCTGTTAAAAGTACTCTAGGGAGTAAAACTCCGCTAGTAGCACTGTTAATTTCTAATGCTGCGTCAGTATCAGGTGTTGTGGTACCAATTCCTACTTGTGAAAATATAGGTAAACTACTTAATAAAAATGTAGTAGTTATTAGTGTTTTGAAGAGTGTTTCTTTAGTCATAATTAAGTGTTTTTTGGGTAAAACATTGGATTAAATGTAGTTATTTATGTCTATTACTGATGATTTTACTCTTTATTTTCGATATAACGGAGATATTCTCGTTATAAAGCATTTTTTTTTGGGTAACGTTTGTTTTAACGTGTTAAAATGCCAATAAACTTTTTTATAATGAATCAATAAAAAACACTTGTAGTTTTTCAAGAATAGTAAATAAACATAATACATGTTTTGTAGTATGTTGAACAACTTGTTATTGGTTCAAGTTTCTTAATAATTAAAATATTATTGGGTAATGGATATAGAGCTGTTTTATACACACAAAAGGTGTGTCAATTCATGGCACACCTTTTTGTGTTTTTAACTTGATTTATTTGTCTAGAAGTTATCTCATAGCTACTTGTCTTGAGTCTTTACTTATTGCCTTTTTATTTCCTTGCTTTCCTGGTCCAAATGGCAGTCTAACATCACTATTTTTCGAAGCTCTTTTTCCGTTATTATCATATTCATCAGCTCTGTTGGCAATTAGGAACCAAGAAAAATTTGTATTAGAGTTTCCTTTTTGTAATTCCTTAACAGTGAACCCTTTATTAGATTTTGCAGTTATATATACCCCATTACAGTCGCCTTCTAATTGTACAAATACTTTTAAAGGATGCTTTTTGTTTACAGTAATGTTTTTTGCAATTACAGGGTCAATTACAATTCTTGCTTGACCATTTACTAATTTTGCACTTCCTGAATCCTGTAACGTGATTTCTGGTGATTCTGGGCAATAAATAATGCGCTCTTTGTTGTCATCATCTTTAATCATAGAAGAAACACTTCCATTTCCAGCAATTTTATAATAGGTACCTCCATAGTTTAAACCAACATAAGCCCAAGAATTATTTCCTTCAAAATAACCTCCGTAATATGCGTTGCCACCATAATTTGTACTGGTATAACATGCTAAGTTAGCTTTTGAAATATCATTAAGTGTAGCGGGGTTAACATCTCTGTCTAGTGTAAACCTACCAGCCATATTACCTAATGTAAATCCATCACCTGCGTATCCAAAAACCCCTAAATTCATTCCTGAACCTGAAATTCCTGATCCGTTTGGATCATATATACTTAATCCATCTGACGATCCAATCACTCCTGTACCGTTGGCATGAGTGTTTACTGCCCATACTGCATTGGCAACATTGTCATTGTTCATTCCAACAATTGCATCTACGCCACCACTAAAATTGATTGAACCAAATTGTTCAGTTGTTGCTCCTGTGTATCCTATTGTAACTGCGTCCGCTCCAGCATCTACAAATAACATGTCTTGGTTATTGTTTGATTCCACTCTAAAGTTAATGTCATTACTTCCTTCGTTTATAACTAACTGATCGGCTCCTGCTTCTCGTAATCTCATGAATTCAAGTCCACCAGCAGAAAATGAAAGTTGGTCATTTCCTGTTTTGTACATCCCAGTATTATCATCACTTTCCCAAGAGTAAAAAGGTTTACTTGCGGTCCCGTTTGATAAAGCAAATACTTGATTTCCGTCAGCAATTCTAAAGCGTTCAGTATCGTTTGTTCTAAAAGTCATTGCTTGGTTATCTGTTGTTCCTAGAAAATGAGTGGCAGAATTTGTTCCTATATTTCCTTCTGTAGTCCAACCTTTATGTTTGCTTAATAAAGGGATCCATGTTGTAGTGGCGTTATCCCAGTAGTAAAATCCAGGAGTGTCTGTACCTACAGTAGTGGTAAGGTATACTAATGCACTGTTTTGTGCAGCGCCAAGTGCGGTAAGTGAATTTACTCTTGGTAGTAATAAACCGTCATTGGTTCCATCTCCTGTAATTTCTAGGGTAACTTTTGGTGTAGTTGTACCTATTCCAACTTGCCCTATAGTAATAGTAGGTAATAAAATAAAAAATAAATGAATTAGGTAATTTCTTTGTAAAGTTTGTGTAATTTTGCTCATGATAATGTTTTTTAGGGTTAAACATTCTGACTAATTATAACTCTAAGTTAATATTTAATTATCAAAGAGTTACCCAATAAAATAAAGAAAAATCAAACTATTCGTTAAAATGATAAGAAATTCGGATGTTTTAAACGAAAACATTAAACTAAATACATTTAAAGGGTTTAATGATGCCATTCGTCTAACGGTAAAACGTGAAGATTTACATGGAGATGGTATTTCAGGAAATAAATTAAGGAAGTTAAAATATAATGTAGCTAAAGCTATAGCCGAAGGATATACTCAAATTGTAACTTTTGGAGGAGCATATTCAAATCATATTTTAGCAGCTTCATTTATTAAAAAGGATTATGGTATAGATGTTATTGGTGTAGTAAGAGGCGAGGAATTAATTGATAAAATAGAAGAAAATCCAACTTTAAAACGAGCAAAACAAAACGGAATGCAATTTCATTTTGTTTCCAGAGAAAAATATAGAAATAAAATGTCTCCAGATTTTTTGATTGAATTGAAGGATGAGTTCGGAGATTTTTATTTGTTGCCAGAAGGTGGGACAAATGATTTAGCTATAAAAGGTTGTGAAGAAATATTAACTATTGAAGATAAGGGGTTTGATTACGTATGTTGTGCAGTAGGAACTGGCGGGACTATAGCGGGTTTAATAAATTCGAGTACTCAGAATCAGAAAGTAATTGGCTTTTCAGCATTGAAAGGAGATTTTTTAAAAGATGATGTTGCTGCATTGGTGACTAAAAATAATTGGGAAATCCAAACCGACTATCATTTTGGAGGTTATGCTAAAATTTCAAATGAATTGGTCAGTTTTATAAATGATTTTAAATCTGAAACTGGTGTACAATTAGATCCTATATATAATGGTAAAATGATGTATGGAATTTATGATTTGATGAAAAAAGGATACTTTTCAAAAAATACTAGTATTTTAGCCATTCATACTGGAGGACTTCAAGCGATTGAAGGAATGAATAGGTTATTGCAAAAAAAAGGAATGCCATTAATTAACAGTTAAATGAAGCTATAAAGATGAATAAAATATTAGTTTTAATTGGTGCAATGCTAATTGTGAGTTGTGGTTCAAGTAGAGTAATTACCTCTAAGGAAGCTAACAAGAAATATAACGAAGGTGTTGTTAAAACTACAGATCCTGTAGCTAATCCAAATACTAAAGAAACAAATAATTCTACGGCAATAATTATTCCTAAGGTTAACGAAACAAAAATTAATACAACCGATAAGGTCGCTATCTACGTACATAAATACAAAGCTATAGCTCAGTATGAAATGCAAAAATCAGGTATTCCAGCAAGTATAACCTTAGCACAAGGTATTTTGGAATCTGGCGCTGGAAATGGCGATTTAACTAGACGTGCAAATAATCATTTCGGAATTAAATGTCATAATTGGACTGGAGAAAAAGTGTATCATGATGATGATAAAAAAGGCGAGTGTTTTAGAAAATACAGTCATCCATCAGAATCATTTAAGGATCATTCTAGTTTTTTGACTTCAAGAGGACGTTATGCATCGTTGTTTCAATTGAATAAAAAAGATTACAAAGGTTGGGCGAAAGGATTGCGTAAGGCAGGTTATGCTACAGATCCTAAATATCCATCAAAATTAATAAGTTTAATTGAGCGTTATAATCTAAGCGATTATGATCAAGTTGAGAGTAGTGTGAATTCTACTGTTGCAACTACGCCAAATAAATATACAATACAAAAAGGAGACACCTTATATTCAGTAGCTAAAAAGTTTGATTTGTCAATTTCAGATTTAATGAATTTAAATAGTTTGACTAATTCAGCATTGAATATCGGACAACAATTAATAATTAAGTAAATGAGTGTTTATAAAAGAAGTAGTGCTTTATTTCATGAAGCGACACAGTATATACCTGGTGGAGTAAACTCTCCAGTAAGAGCATTTAAATCAGTTGGAGGAGATCCTATTTTTATAAAAAAAGCTGAAGGAGCTTATTTATATGATGAAGATGGAAACAAATTAATTGATTATATCAATTCATGGGGTCCAATGATTTTAGGGCATGCTAACAAAAAAGTTGTTGATGCAATTATTGAGAAAACTAAATTAGGAACCTCTTTTGGTACGCCAACGGAAATAGAAACAGAAATTGCAAAACTAGCCGTTTCAATGGTTCCAAATGTAGATAAAATCCGATTTGTAAATTCAGGAACGGAAGCTTGTATGAGTGCTGTTCGTTTGGCTAGAGGATTTACTGGAAAAGAAAAAATAATTAAATTCTCGGGATGTTATCACGGTCATTCTGATTCGTTTTTAATACAAGCAGGGAGTGGAGCTGTTACTTTTGGTTCGCCAAATAGCCCTGGGGTAACTGAAGGGACAGCAAAAGATACTTTATTAGCTACTTATAATGATATTGAAAATGTAAAAGAAGTAGTTGCTGCAAACCAAGGTGAAATAGCATGTATTATTATTGAGCCAGTAGCTGGGAATATGGGGTGTATACCTCCTAAGGCTGGTTTTTTAGAGCAATTAAGAGTTTTGTGTGATGAACATAATATTCTTTTAGTTTTTGATGAAGTAATGACGGGGTTCCGTTTAGCAAAAGGTGGAGCGCAAGAATTATTTAATGTAAGAGCAGATATTGTTTGTTTTGGTAAAGTAATAGGAGGAGGGCTTCCGGTTGGAGCTTTTGCTTCAAGAAACGAAATTATGAATCATTTGGCGCCATTAGGTCCAGTTTATCAAGCAGGAACATTGTCTGGTAATCCATTAGCAATGGCAGCCGGTTTAGCTATGTTACAGCAATTAAATAATGATTCAGAAATATATAGCCGCTTAAAAGACAAAACAGATTATTTACATAAAGGAATTAAGTCTGTTTTGGATAAAAAAGGTATTGCTTATCAGATAAATCAAGTTGGATCTATGATTTCACTTCATTTTACTGCAAGCGAGGTTACTGATTTTGCTTCCGCAGGAGCAGGAGATAATCCTCAGTTTAAAAAATTCTTCCATGGTATGTTGTCAAAAGGTGTGTATTTGGCACCTAGTGCATATGAAACATGGTTTTTGTGTGATGCGCTTAGTTATGAGGATTTAGATAAGACTATTGCTGCATGTGAAGCAGTATTGTAAAAGAAATAAAATTATTGCATAAAAAAAACCGATTGATAATTCAATCGGTTTTTTTGTAAAATTACTCAACTAAATAAGCTTATTTTTTAGCATTTTGATATTTAGAAAATTGCTTTTCTGATAAAACAGATTTTAATTTTGAATTAAAATCTAAGATATATTCAGTAGCTTTTGGAGAAGTTTCCCCTCCTTTTTCCATTGCCTTGTAATCAGTAGTGGCAGTAGGTAAAGCATTTATTTTACGGTTTCTTAACATGTGTGCATTATAAATAACACGTTGTTGTGTTCCGTCTAAATCAAGTGTTTTTGACAATTCGCTTGCAAAAGATTTCGCGTTAACGCTTAAGTTATTTGAGTTTGCTTCTTGTGCAAAAGTTGCGTCAGTACCTAATAATGTGATTGCAAAAAAAGCAATAACTGCGATGATTTTTTTCATAATAATATTTTAATTTATTTAAGGATTAATAATTTAAGCCCCTAAAGTAATTAAAATATTGTTAAAAACATGATACTCCAAATAAGAAATCACATTAAGAAACGCACTATTTTCTCATGTGTTGTTTTTTCTTTTTGTTTATAGATTGTTTTTGTGAGCGTTCCCATTTTTGAAATTGTTCTTCAGTTAGTATAGATTTAACCTTGCTTTTCATTTCGATTTTTTTATCTAAAACGGAATTCATTTTTTGATATTTCTCTTCAGATGACAACTTTGGTCTTTCAGTATCTTTATGTTGCTCTCTCTTTTTCATTTGATCTTTTCTTGCTTTTGCATTTTCTAAGTGTAAAGCATGCATTTTATTCTGTTGAGTTTTTGTAAGATCTAGTGCTAAAGTCATTTTTTTAGTCCTTATGGTGGCCATTTGCTCTGGTGATAAGTCTTTCATCATTTCCATCTTCCCTTTTTTTTGATGACTTCTTTTTTTTCTATGTTCTTCTTGTCCAAAGGTTACTGAGCTAATTACTAAGGCGGCTAATACAATTAATTTTTTCATCTTATTTAGTTTAAATTATTTGCTTCTATGACTAGTAAATATTTAAAAGGTTTAATTTTTTAGAATATATTATATAAAAAAAGGAACTACATAGTGTAGTTCCTTTTAGAAATATTATTGTCTTTATTTTTAGAAGTGAGGTTGCTATACCACTTCTACAAATAATCCAGCTTCCGTTTTATTTACTTTAGCCAAGTTGTTTTTGGTTAATCCTTTAATAGATTTATCCCATTTCTTGTTACTTAGTCCGGATTGTGATTTTAAATCGTTTAAATCAATCTTTTCAGCTTTCTGTAATAAGTTTAATACAAACTTTTCATCTTCGTTTAAATCAACAGATGTAGCTTTCTTCTCAAGTTTCATTTGTGGAAAGAATAGTACCTCTTGTATTGAAGGGTTGTCTGTTAAAAACATGATCAATCTGTCCATTCCAATTCCTAATCCAGATGTTGGAGGCATACCGTACTCTAAAGCACGTAAAAAGTCATGATCAATAAACTCAGTAGCTTCATCATCACCTTTTTCAGCCAATTTTAATTGTGCTTCAAAACGCTCGCGTTGATCTATTGGGTCATTTAGTTCAGAATAAGCATTAGCTATTTCTTTACCACAAACCATTAATTCAAAACGTTCTGTTAATTCTGGGTTGTCTCTATGTTCTTTACATAGCGGACTCATTTCTTTTGGATAGTCGGTAATGAATGTTGGTTGTATGTAGTTTCCTTCACATTTTTCACCAAACATTTCATCAATTAATTTCCCTTTCCCCATAGTTTCATCAACAGCAATACCCATCCCTTTTGCGGCAGCTCTTAATTCTTCTTCTGATTTTCCGTAAATATCATAACCAGTAAATTCTTTAATAGAATCTGCCATGGTAATACGCTTGTATGGTGCTTTAAAGTCAATCTCTTGTCCGTTAAAAGTCGCCTTTGAGCTTCCGTTTACTGCAATTGCACAATGTTCTAATAACTTTTCAGTAAAGTCCATCATCCAGTTGTAGTCTTTGTAAGCTACATAAATTTCCATTGCAGTAAATTCAGGATTGTGAGTTCTGTCCATTCCTTCATTACGGAAGTTTTTAGAAAACTCATATACTCCATCAAAACCACCAACAATCAATCTTTTTAAATACAATTCATTTGCAATACGCATATATAAAGGCATATCCAATGAGTTGTGATGTGTTATAAACGGTCTTGCAGCAGCTCCACCAGGAATAGGTTGCAAAATTGGTGTTTCAACTTCCATGTATCCTGATTCGTTAAAAAAGTTACGCATTGCTGTAAACAACTTGTTTCTTTTTACGAATACTTCTTTTACATGAGGATTAACTACTAAATCAGCGTAACGTTGGCGATAACGCATTTCAGGATCGTTAAACTCATCAAAAGTTTTTCCGTCTTTATCTGTTTTTGGTAACGGTAACGGCTTTAAAGATTTACTTAATAAAGTAAAATTATTTACTAAAACTGTTTTTTCTCCTACTTGTGTAGTGAATAATGTTCCTTCAATACCAATAAAATCTCCGATGTCTAATAATTTCTTGTAGACTTCATTATATAAAGTTTTGTCTTCATCGGTACAAATTTCATCACGGTTAAAATACACTTGTATTCTTCCTTCACTATCTTGTAATTCAGCAAAAGAAGCTTTTCCTTGAATTCTACGTGACATTAATCTTCCTGCAATTACCACCTGTTTATCTTCAGCAAAGTTTTCTTTAATCTGTTTAGAACTGTTGTCTACAGGATAAAGGTTTGCTGGATAAGGGTTGATACCCAATTCTCGTAACTTCGTAAGCTTTTCACGTCTTACAATTTCTTGTTCTGATAATTGCATTTGTACTTGTTTTAAATAAAATAAGCTGCAAAATTACATAAAAATCTGTTGAGCCTTAGTGTTTCTTGGCCGAAAAAGTGCTTAAAAGTAGAAATATCACAAAAAGCAATAAAAATGATTATTGAGTAATAGATAATACTGATTTAATATAACAGTATACTGGTTTAGTGTAGTGGAAAAATTATTATCCTTTTGGATTAAAAAGGTAAGTTTCTAACGATGGTAAATGCTACGAAAAAGAGTAAAATAAATCCAAGGTTTTTAGTTGAAATATCAATGTCAGGAAAAATGATATTGAATGGTTTTAAAGCAAAGCTAAAAAATATGTAGACTAGTAATGGAACGAAGAAATAAATAAAGATATTCAGTTTTCCAGCTTCAATAAAATTACCATTTAGTAATTGATGAAATGCGCGTTGACCGCCACATCCGGGACAATCGATATTTGCAATTCGTTTCGTCATGCAAATAGCAAAAGGAGTCTCGTTTTTTGAAGGGTTGTTTAAATAAAAATATCTAATAACTCCAAAAAAGGTTATGATAGCTAATATGGATACGACTTTTTTCATATAAAAATAGAAGCTGATTTTTAAGAAAAAAATCAGCTTCTATGAAAAGTTTTTAAAACTATTACTCTTGAGTAGCTTTATATTGCTCCATTGCTAAGTTGAATTGTTCCATCATGTTGTCCCAATTAAAAGCCATGAATATGATACTAGCAACAAATAATGCTAATGAAATATAGGCAAGAGTTTTTGCGTTTTTTGCTGATTTTTCAGCTCCTTCGAAATCACCGTCTTCAAATTTCTTCTTTACCTGAGATGACATTACAATTGCAACGATACCAAGTATAAAACCAATACAGTATGATGAACACATTCCAAGAACAGTACTAGTTATTGCTAATGCCATATTGTTTTTTGGCATTTCTCTGTTATCTAAATTTTCCATTTTAATAAATTATGTTAGTTTTTATTTTGAGCTAAAGTAGTATTTCTTATTGTAAAAGAAAAGAAATGTGTAACAAAGTCAGTAATAGCAATACATATAGAGTACATCAATTAAAATAAATCAAATCGTATGAGTGTCTGGAGAGTAATTCTTTCAATTTTATTTCCGCCATTAGCAGTGCTAGATAAAGGCTGTGGTTCAATAATAATCGTTTTTATATTAACCTGTTTCGCCTGGGTTCCTGGGGTTATCGCAGCTCTAGTAATTTTAAATAACCCAAATAAATAATTTCTTATATAAGAGGCTTAATTCTGAAGAACTTATCTAGATTTAAAAACGAAATTTATTAATTTTGTAGATTCAAAATTTAATTACATGAGTTTAACTAAGTCTACAAAATACGCTGCTATTATAATATCTGTACTTACTGCTTCATTGATAAACGAGTATGTAGTAAAGTTAATTAATTCGTATTATAAGGACTCAACATATGCTTCAGTTCTAATAGGAATGGCTGTTACCATATTGATATTTGTACCTATGTTTGGTTTGGTTGGTAAGTGGATAGGAAAAGCGTCAAAGTCTTATTTGAAAGCAAGTAAGAAGGTTGCTAAAAAAAGTAGTAACGGACTCATTTTTGGGTTTTTAATTGCATTTGTAATACTATTTGTCTTGTTTGCTAAAATCCGACATAATATAGATATAATTGCAAAGTTAACTGCAGTATTAAAATAGTACCTTTGAATTTTAAAGGACAACACTCTTTTATGGATAATCAAATAATAAATAAGAAGGTTCAAGTTCAAGACTTAGGGACTAAAGACTATAAGGAATCTTGGGAATTTCAAGAAAGCATTTTCAAAGGTATTGTCGATACTAAAATTAAGAATAGAAGAGAGGCGGCTAATCTTGAAACAGAAAATCATTTTTTATTTGTAGAGCATCCGCATGTATATACATTAGGAAAAAGTGGAAGCTTTGATCATTTGTTGTTAAACGAAGAGCAGTTAGCCGCTAAAGGAGCTACTTTTTATAAAATTAATAGAGGTGGTGATATCACGTATCACGGCCCAGGACAAATAGTAGGATACCCTATTTTAGATTTAGAAAATTTCTTTACGGATATTCATAAGTATCTTCGACTATTAGAAGAAGCAATTATATTGACGCTTGCTGAGTACGGATTAGAATCCGGACGTAGCGATGGGGAAACTGGTGTTTGGTTAGGAGTAGGAACTCCTTTTGCTAGGAAAATTTGTGCTATGGGAGTACGTGCCTCTCGTTGGGTAACCATGCATGGGTTTGCTTTAAATGTAAATGCTGACTTAGGTTATTTTGACAATATCATTCCTTGCGGTATAAGAGGAAAAGCGGTAACATCAATGCATGCTGAGTTAGGAAAAGAAACTCCAGTAGAAGAAGTTAAATTGAAAATACTGAATCATTTTAGTGCTCTCTTTGAGGCAGAGCTAACCTATTAATACATTTTATAAATCAATACTGAGTTTGATTCACCTTTAACTGCAAATTCTAATCTAGAATCTTTATCCATGTTTGTCAATACAATTTTGGATTGTCCATACACTGGAAATTGATCTAATAATTGCGCGCTATGGTTATAGATGTAAACCTTCTGGCTGTCTAAATCTGTAATATTGATAAAGCATTTCTTTCCGTTGTAAAAAATCTCTGGAGCACTATAATTCCCAAAATCTAGTTCTACAGTTTTATCATTTATGGTAAGAATATTATCTTCTAATTTTACTTTAGAATTACTCCTGTAATTAACGCTATTAGTATCGTTTCCTTGTAAGAGGTCTAACTTTGATGTTTTCCCAGATGAAATGCTAACACTGTTCACTGTGTTTTTACTATCTTTAAAAACTAAATCGTTTTTATAGTTTGAAAACTCACTAGTATCAAAAGAAAATTGTGTTTTTATTTTGGTGCGAGATTTTCCTTGTCTGTCTAAAACATGTAGTTTCCCATTAGTTTCAGGGATGATAATGTAGTCTTTAGTTCCAATTCTGATGTGTTTAGGTGAGTGTAATAAATTGCTCTTTGTTTTTGTAAACTTGAACCCTTTTATAGCTTTAAATTTATTGTCATACATCGCTACTTGGTTACCATGACTAATTACAAATCTGTAATTCCTATTGTTGTCATAGTCAAAAATCGAAAGAGGTAACACATTGCCTTCTGAGAATTTTTTGTGAAACTGATCAACAATTTTACCATTTCTGTCCAAAACTAAAAACTCATTATTGGTAGTGAAAGCTAATTGAAGTTTTCTGTTTTTAAATAAGTCTACTTGAATTATTTCTCCTTGAACTTTACTGTCTAATTGTTTATTCCATATAATTTTTCCTTTATTTGAAATAAGATATAAAACATTGTTTTGATCTTGAACGACTAATTCTTTTTCTTTTGTTTTGTGGTTGGTTACCCATTGTAAGGTAGAAGTGATGTTTGCAGGAAGATTAATACTTGCAACCTGAGATATAGAGGCTTTGGTTTTTTGCTTACTTACTTTTTTAATAACTGAATTAAATTGAATATAATTATCCTCAAAAGTTATTTGATTCATTAAAATAGGAAACTCAGTAAGCTGAACTTTTTGGATACTAGAGTCATCTAATACAGTAGCTAACGTGTTTTTTAATACACTAATTTTTGTGCTATTAGTAATGTGTGCCTCTCCAAGTAATGAATTGATGTTTTCTGTATAAAAGTTTTGATTCTTTAATGTCGTTTTATTCTGATAATGAGAAATACAGTTTTGAAGACTCTCTATGTTGTTTGATAAGATTAAGAAGTCTCCTAAATAACAAGCGTATTCAGGTTGTGTATTGGAAATGATGGTAGGTATTTTATAATAAGTGTTTTTGTATATAGATGTATTCCTATAAGTGTTCAATTCTGTAAGATTTTCAGAAACAGAATTATTTAAAAGTTTGAAAGCACACAATGAATTCTTTCCTTCTTTGAAGCTAGTAGTTTCAGTACAATTGTCAATTAATTCATTAAAGTTTTCAAACTGTGAGTTAAAGTTTTTTAATTCTTCAAACGTGTATGTTGTAAAACTTGAAAAGTTTAAAGGGATAATTTCGCTAATGTTGCTTTCTTCTGTTTTTGATTGTAGTAATTTTTTAGCAAAACTATGAGCAATTTTCGTATTGGTGGTGATTCCGTTAATAGATAGTCCGTTGTTATTATTTAGTTCTACTGAAGTCCAATCGGTGTTTCCTAAAAACTGTGTAGGAAAAACACTATTAAAAAAAGCAGGTTTTTTCTCGTTGTTTAAGTAAGCTGATACTTTATCATGATCACTTGTTCCGTGAAGTTTTAAAAAACTACTGTTGCTGTATCTGATATTATCAGTGTTATTTCTGATTAAATTTTCTATAAGAATTTCTGACGAGCTAATTACCAGTGTACTATCAAGTATCAAAGTGTAGGCTTTTTGGTTTTTTAGCTCTTGGTAAGTAATGGAATTATAACTTTTTTTAGCTGCGTTAGTCTCAATTTTGTTTTCTATATTTTTAGCTTTTATGGTAAATAAATATTCAAGTGATTTACCTACTGTTGCATAACTTATTAAAATTGAATTATCAGATTTAATATAGTCACAAAAGCTAAAATCTTTTTTTAAATTCTGATATGTTTTGGTTGCGTCAAATGACTTAATAAATGAGTTCTCCTTTAATTCACTTTGTAGTTTTTGAATACTAGGTGCGCTAATAACTACAGAAGGGTTATTAGGAATGTAATCAGTTAAAGTGTTTGTTCTAGTTTCTTTTTTATCACACGATAATAAACAGAAAAATATGATGAATAAAAGGTGTAATTGTTTCATAAAACTAAAATTTAATAGATGTGTGTAAAACCAGTAGCAAAAGTATCAAAAAGAAACCGTTTTTTGCATTCAGAATCGAATAAGGCTAAATGTTTAAAGCTAATTACTCAGGTAAAAGCCTGAAAGTTTTTCTGTGGTATTTAGTTGCGCCATATTTTCTAATAGCTGCTCTGTGTTCTTTGGTGGGGTATCCTTTGTTTTGTATCCAGTTGTACATAGGAAACTCTTCATGAATTTTTGCCATATATTCATCTCTGTATGTTTTTGCTATAACAGAAGCTGCGGCAATACTTAAATACTTCCCGTCTCCCTTTATGATGGTTTCGTGCGGGATTTTATTATATGGCTTAAATTTATTTCCGTCAACAATAATAAACTCAGGTTGAGGAGTTAATTGTGTTATGGAGCGTTGCATGGCGGTAATAGATGCGTTTAGAATATTTATTTCATCAATTTCATCTTCAAATACGTGACAAAACCCAAAAGTAATAGCTTTAAGCTCAATAATCGGTCTTAATAACTCACGTTTTTTCACACTCAATTTTTTTGAGTCATTTAAAATGTTGTTCTTGAATTTCGGAGGTAATATTACTGCAGCAGCAGTTACTGGCCCAGCTAAGCAGCCACGTCCAGCTTCATCTGTTCCGCACTCTATATGTTTGTTTTGAAAATAAGGTAAAAGCATAGTTGCGAAAATAAGCTTTTTGAAATAAAATCTCAAGGAATTAAAGTAGCTACGAGGATTAACATCACTTTAAGTGTAATTATAATGTAGTTTTTTTTATTTCTATTACATTTGCATAAGTTAATAAGTCGAATAGAAGTATTTGAGTTGTAGATTAACCAGAGTGTTTTTGTTAGTGATAACCTAGGTAAATTAACCCAATGTTGGGATAAATTGAATTTCAAATATAGAATGAAGCAAGTACTAAGTGTATTTATAATATTGTTTTTATGTGTGTTTACTGTTACTGCACAAAAAAGGCAGCTTAAGTCGTTGAAGCAAGATAAAAGTATTGGTTCAGATACTGGTTTGGATAGAAGTACTAATTCTTCGAATAAGGTAACGAAAGGAATTAAGGTAGATACAAAAGCATCAGATTATAAATTTATTTCTATAGAGAACGACACCACTTATATTGATACTACCTTAAGTATTAAAAAGGAGTATAAATATAATTACCTAAGAAAAGATTATTTTGAGTTATTGCCTTTTTCAAATACAGGACAGGTCTTTAATCAATTGGGATATGATTTTTCTGATAATGAAACTTCATTTTCTAGATTTGGAGCTCGTGCAAAACATATTGACTATGCCGAGGTTGAAGATATTAATTATTATCATGTTGCTACACCACTAACAGAACTGTTTTTTAAAACTACAATGGAACAAGGACAATTGGCAGATGGTTTTTTTACAGTGAATACCACACCTCAGTTTAATATTTCAATTGCTTACAAAGGATTGCGTTCTTTGGGGAAATACCGACATATAAGAACTAATGGAGGGAAGTTTAGGTCGTCAATAAATTACAATACTAAAAACAAACGATATTTTGCGAAAGCACATATTGCTATGCAATCAATCGAAAACGAGGAAAACGGTGGAATTGTAGATACATTAGTAACTGAGTTTGAAAATAAAAATGAAGAGTTTAAAGATAGGTCTCGTTTTGAAGTGAATTTTGAAGATGCAGATAATAAGTTGTCAGCCAAAAGGTTTTATATAAATCATTATTATAACATATTCAAACAACAAGACTCTACAAGTAATTATAGATTAAGTGTTGGGCATATTTCTAATTTAGAAGATAAAAAATATCAATTCAATCAAGCTGCCGAAAACACTTTCTTTGGTGATGCATTTGGATCGGTTATACATGATGAAGTTAGGCTGGAGAAATTTTATAACCAAGGGTATGTTGCATTTCAAAAAGATAAAATAGGGAGTATTGCTCTTCATGGAGGGTATACTGACTATAATTACGGTTATAATAGTTTAGTGTTTTTTGCTTCAGAAAACATTCCTAATAGGTTAAAAGGAAGTTTTACTTCTTATGGTTTTAATTACAAGAATGATTTTGGAAAACTGAAACTAAAATCTAGTTTTACATCCAACCTTTCAGAAGATGATAAAGGAAGTGTTTTTAATTCAAGTATAGAATATTCGTTATTACCATCAATTGATATAAGAGGAAAAGTACTGTTGAAAGAAGTCTTGCCAGATTTTAATTACAGATTGTATCAAAGTGATTATAAAAATTATAATTGGTCGAATTCCAATTTTGAAACTATTAAATCTAATGTGCTAGCATTTGAAGTAGATGCAAAAAAATATGGATTGTTAAATGCGTCATATACTACAATTAATAATCACACTTATTTCGGAATAGACGATGTAACCAACAGCGTAAAACCATTCCAATATAATAAGGATATAAAGTATCTGAAATTATCTGCAAATAAAGAATTCAAGTTTCGAAAACTTGCTCTTGATAATAATGTGCAATATCAAAAGGTTACTCAGGCAGATGATGTGTTAAATGTTCCTGATTTAATTCTAAGAAGTTCCTTGTATTATACGGATAGTTGGTTTGAAAAGAACCTGTTTATTCAAATAGGTGTAATAGGGAGTTATTTTTCAGAATATAAAATGAATGCCTATGATCCTTTGCTGTCAGAATTCTATGTACAGACTGATAAAGAATATGGTGCATATCCTCGGTTAGACTTTTTTGTGAATGCTAAAATTAGGAATGCACGTGTATATTTAAAAGCAGAGCATTTTAATTCAGCGTGGACAGGTAATGACTTTTATAGTGCGCCAAATTATCCTTATAAGGATTTCACGGTGCGTTTTGGTTTAGTTTGGGATTTCTTCTTGTAGTGTTTTCTATCGTTACAAGTGAAGTTATGCCGAACAAGGTGGTTTGTGGAAGCGAAAATCATTGTAAACGTAACAGAGGTATAGAGAGTCAATTTATTTTTTCAGAAGCTTAATTGTGTTACAAAGTTTTTTTTTGTACAGGGTTTGTGTGGTTTTAATAGCGTCGCTTTCTTTGTGGTGATGTTTCTTTGCAAATGGAATGTAGTGGAATTAAGTAATTTCCATGGTTCAAATACTACCTTATTAGTGATGTCTCAGTAGTCTTATAAATTATTTGGGCTCTTTGCATAAGGGTTAGGTTGATTATAAGAATCAAAACACAAAGAGTGTATTTAATCGGTAAAAAGAAGTTGTTCGTCTAGAGTTGTTGTTTTGATAAAATAAAAATTCTTCAACCTTCACGTTTCCAGTCGCTAGCAAAACACTTCAAAAAACCTTCATAAAAAGTTAGGTTATTAGATAAGAAAGGTGGTATATTTGCACCTGCAAAACGGATGAGTTTTTAACGAATTCGAAGCGGCAAAAAGTTCTTTAAAAAATGTAATTTGAGTTTGATTTTTAAGAGTTAAAAAACTTTAAAAAAAGATTTAAAAAACATTGTGAGAAACAAAAAAAGTTGTAAGTTTGCATCCGCTTAACGAAACAACGAGAGTTGAAAAGCTAGGGAAGTTCTTAAAGAGAATAGAGTTATAGGAAAGTAAGTTAGTTCAAATCTAACAGCTCAACAAACGATAATTTAGGTTATCATTTACAAGATCTCTTAATGAGATTTCGTTCATTGAAATATTGATTGACAGCGCGTATTATGAAAATAATACAATAATAATTAAAGTAAACCATTTTGAGTTAATTAATTTCGATTGTTGTTAGATTTAGAATAATATTTAAAATTTAACGATGAAGAGTTTGATCCTGGCTCAGGATGAACGCTAGCGGCAGGCTTAACACATGCAAGTCGAGGGGTAACATTGTGCTTGCACAGATGACGACCGGCGCACGGGTGCGTAACGCGTATAGAATCTACCTTACACTGAGGGATAGCCTTTGGAAACGAAGATTAATACCTCATGGTATCATTGAATGGCATCATTTAATGATTAAAGGTTACGGTGTAAGATGACTATGCGTCCTATTAGCTAGATGGTAGGGTAACGGCTTACCATGGCAACGATAGGTAGGGGCCCTGAGAGGGGGATCCCCCACACTGGTACTGAGACACGGACCAGACTCCTACGGGAGGCAGCAGTGAGGAATATTGGACAATGGAGGCAACTCTGATCCAGCCATGCCGCGTGAAGGATGACTGCCCTATGGGTTGTAAACTTCTTTTATACAGGAAGAAACACTGCTACGTGTAGCAGCTTGACGGTACTGTATGAATAAGCACCGGCTAACTCCGTGCCAGCAGCCGCGGTAATACGGAGGGTGCAAGCGTTATCCGGAATCATTGGGTTTAAAGGGTCCGTAGGCGGACTAATAAGTCAGAGGTGAAATCCCGCAGCTCAACTGTGGAACTGCCTTTGAAACTGTTAGTCTTGAGTTATTGTGAAGTGGTTAGAATATGTAGTGTAGCGGTGAAATGCTTAGAGATTACATGGAATACCGATTGCGAAGGCAGATCACTAACAATATACTGACGCTGATGGACGAAAGCGTGGGGAGCGAACAGGATTAGATACCCTGGTAGTCCACGCCGTAAACGATGGATACTAGCTGTTCGACCGCAAGGTTGAGTGGCTAAGCGAAAGTGATAAGTATCCCACCTGGGGAGTACGTTCGCAAGAATGAAACTCAAAGGAATTGACGGGGGCCCGCACAAGCGGTGGAGCATGTGGTTTAATTCGATGATACGCGAGGAACCTTACCAGGGCTTAAATGTAGATTGCATAGAGTAGAGATATTCTTTTCTTCGGACTATTTACAAGGTGCTGCATGGTTGTCGTCAGCTCGTGCCGTGAGGTGTCAGGTTAAGTCCTATAACGAGCGCAACCCCTGTTGTTAGTTGCCAGCGAGTCATGTCGGGAACTCTAACAAGACTGCCAGTGCAAACTGTGAGGAAGGTGGGGATGACGTCAAATCATCACGGCCCTTACGTCCTGGGCTACACACGTGCTACAATGGTAGGTACAGAGGGCAGCTACCCCGCGAGGGGATGCGAATCTTTAAAACCTATCTCAGTTCGGATCGGAGTCTGCAACTCGACTCCGTGAAGCTGGAATCGCTAGTAATCGGATATCAGCCATGATCCGGTGAATACGTTCCCGGGCCTTGTACACACCGCCCGTCAAGCCATGGAAGCTG